>CAVRPD010000007.1:0-1205787 GCA_963723075.1 uncultured Solirubrobacterales bacterium | reverse complement strand
CGAGCGCCGGATGCTTTACTGCGCAGAAGCCACCTCGGCGGATCGACCGTCCAGGCAGGTTACCCGTGGCAACCTGTGCGCGAGCTAAAGACCGCAAATGTGCAGCGGAGGGCAATCGAGACATGAGTTACAAGCCCCTGCTGATGGTCGACATCGACGGCGTCATCTCGCTGTTCGGCTTCCCACCGGAAGACCGCCCGGAGGGCTCGTTCCATTCGATCGACGGCATCTTCCATTTTCTTTCGTCCAACGCCGCCACGCACCTGCTCGCGTTGGCTGCGACATTCGACCTCGTGTGGTGCAGCGGGTGGGAGGAGAAGGCGAACGAGTACCTCCCCCACCTCCTCGGCCTGCCCGATGCGCTGCCGTTCCTGAGCTTCGCCCGCGCGCCGGGCAAGGCCAACGCGCATTGGAAGCTGGAGGCAATCGAGAGCTACGCGGGATCGCGCCCGCTGGCGTGGATCGACGACGCGTTCAACGACGCCTGCCACGCATGGGCGGCGGCGCGAGCGACACCGACGCTGCTCGTGCAGACCGATCCAGCGGTCGGTCTGACGGGGAAGGAGGCAGAGCAGCTAAGCGCGTGGGCGTCCAAAAGGTCGCCGGCGGGCGTCGCGTTCGATCGACCGGCGGCGCCCTGAGCAGCGTAAGAGCCCTACACGGCAGATCTCGCCGGTCGAGCGGACGCGATCCCCGCCGGGGGCCGCGCCCGGTTCTCACCAAATAAAAGGCGGCCGAGCAAAGTGCCCGACCGCCTTGAACATCTTCTGCTCCCGCGAGAGCTACTTCCCCGACGGCTCCTCGGGAACCTCGAGATCGGCGAGCTCCTCGACGAAGCCGGGATCCGTGCTACCGGCGCCGATCTTCTCGAGCGATGCCAGATCGGCGTCGAACTCCTGCCCGTAGCCGCCGTTGAAGCCGCCGCTGCCGGACAGCCCGAGCTCGGCGGCGATCTCGTCCTGGTCGAGCAGGCCGACGTCGTCGATCGCGCGGGGCAGCGGCTCCGAGGGTTCGATCTCGATCCGCCGGTAGCGCTTCAGGCCGGTGGCGGCCGGGATCAGCTTGCCGATGATCACGTTCTCCTTCAGCCCGTTCAGACGGTCGGTCTTGCCCTCCAGCGCCGCGTCGGTCAGCACCTTCGTGGTCTCCTGGAAGGAGGCCGCCGACAGGAACGAGTCGGTGTTCAACGACGCCTTGGTGATCCCGAGGATGATGTCCTCGAACTGCGCCGCCTCGTCGCCCTTCTCGGCGATCGCATCGTTGATTTTGGCGAACTCGAAGCGGTCGACGAACTGGCCGGGCAGGTAGTCGGTGTCGCCCTTCTGGTCGACCCGCACCTTCTTGAGCATCTGGCGCACGATCAGCTCGATGTGCTTGTCGTTGATGTCCACGCCCTGGGACTTGTAGACCTCCTGGACCTCCTTGACCAGGTACTGCTCGGTCTCGGTCCGGCCGCGGATCGCGAGCAGCTCGTGCGGGTAGACCGAGCCCTCGTTGAGCTGCCTGCCGGCCTTGATCTTCTCGCCGTCGGAGACGAACAGGCGCGTGCGCCGCGGGAAGGCGTGACGGTGCTCCTCGCCGGCGTCGTCGGTGATGACCACGGTCAGGGCTTTGTCGGTCTCCTCGATCGATACGGCGCCGTCCTGCTCGGCGATTTTCGCAAGGCCCTTCGGCTTGCGCGCCTCGAACAGCTCGACGACGCGCGGCAGGCCGTGCGTGATGTCCGCGCCGGCGACGCCGCCGGTGTGGAACGTGCGCATCGTCAGCTGCGTGCCGGGCTCGCCGATCGACTGGGCCGCGACGATGCCGACGGCATCGCCGATCTGCGCGAGCGCGCCGGTGGCCATCGCCCGTCCGTAGCACGCCTGGCAGACTCCGCTGGGCGCCTCGCACTTGAGCACCGAGCGCACCGGCACGGTGATCTCGCCGGCGCCGTTCTTCTCGTTGTCGTCGCCAAACGCCTGCACGATCTCGGCGAGCTCTGCGCGACCGATCTCGACCCCTTGCTCGGTGAGCATGCGGCCCCGCTTGGTCGTGATCGGCAGCGCGGCGACCCGTCCGACGAGACCGTCGTTGGGCTCGCCGCCGTCCTTGAACACCGCCATCTCGATGTGCTCCTCGGTGCCGCAGTCGGGCTCGCGGATGATCACGTCCTGGGCGACGTCGACCAGACGCCGTGTCAGGTAGCCGGAGTCGGCGGTGCGCAGCGCGGTGTCGGCCAGGCCCTTGCGCGCGCCGTGCGTGGAGATGAAGTACTCGAGCACCGACAGGCCCTCCATGAAGTTGGCCTTGATCGGGCGCTCGATGATTTCGCCCTTCGGGTTGGCCATCAGCCCGCGCATGCCGGCCAGTTGGCGGATCTGCTTGAAGGAGCCGCGAGCGCCCGAGTTGGCCATCATGAAGATCGGGTTCAGCGTGTCGAGGTTCGCGACCATCGCCTCGGCGACCTCGTCGGTGGCCGCGTTCCACTTCTCGACCACGGCCTCGTGGCGCTCCTCCTGGGTGATCAGCCCGTCGTCGTACTGGTCGGTGATGTCGCCGACCAGCTTGTCGTACTTGTCGAGGATTTCCTGCTTCTCCGGCGGGACGACGACGTCGTTCTTTGAGATCGTGATCCCGGCCTGGGTGGCGTACTTGAAGCCGAGGTCCTTGAACGCGTCGAGCACCAGCGAGATCGTGCTCGCGCCGTAGGTCTGCACGAGCGCGTCGATCAGACGGGTGGTGTCGCGCTTCTTCATCGACTGGTTGACGAACACGTACTTGGACTCGTCGAACTCGCCGCCCAGCGCCTCGGCCAACGCCCGCTCGATGCGGTCGTTGTAGATGATCCGCCCGACCGTGCTCAGCACGTGGCCGCCCTCGCGCCCGAAGGCACGGAACTCGGCGATGTCGTGCAGCGTGACGACGCCGGCCTCGTAGGAGAGCTCGGCCTCCTGCGCGGTGCGGAACACGTGCGGGCGCGGCTCTGTCGACGGCCATTTGCCGCTGGTCAGCAGCTCGCGCTTGCCCGCCAGCTCGTCCGCCTCGGGCCCGTAGGTGAGGTAGTAGGCGCCGAGGATCATGTCCTGCGTCGGGGTCGCCAGCGGCGCCCCGTGCGCCGGGGAGAGGATGTTGTTGGAGGAGAGCATCAGGATGCGCGCCTCCGCCTGGGCCTCGGCCGACAGCGGCAGGTGCACGGCCATCTGGTCGCCGTCGAAGTCCGCGTTGAACGCGTGACAGACGAGCGGGTGCACCTGGATCGCCTTGCCCTCGACGAGCAGCGGCTCGAACGCCTGGATGCCGAGGCGGTGCAGCGTCGGCGCGCGGTTGAGCAGCACGGGATGCTCGTGGATGACCTCCTCGAGCACGTCCCAGACCTCGCCGATCATCGAGTCGACCATCTTCTTGGCCGCCTTGATGTTCTGCGCGGACTTGCGCTCGACGAGGCGGGCCATGATGAACGGCTTGAACAGCTCGAGCGCCATGATCTTCGGCAGGCCGCACTGGTGCAGTTTCAGGTAGGGGCCGGCGACGATCACCGAGCGTCCGGAGTAGTCGACGCGCTTGCCGAGCAGGTTCTGACGGAATCGTCCCTGCTTGCCCTTGAGCATGTCCGACAGGCTCTTCAGCGGCCGGTTGCCCGGACCGGTGACGGGACGCCCGCGGCGGCCGTTGTCGAACAACGCGTCGACGGCCTCCTGCAGCATGCGCTTCTCGTTGTTGACGATGATCTCGGGCGCGCCGAGGTCGAGCAGCCGCTTGAGGCGGTTGTTGCGGTTGATCACCCGGCGATAGAGGTCGTTGAGGTCGGACGTCGCAAAGCGACCGCCGTCGAGCTGGACCATCGGGCGCAGCTCCGGCGGGATCACCGGGACGGCGTCGAGGACCATCATCTCGGGCTTGTTGCCGGACTGCAGGAAGGCCGAGACGACCTTCAGGCGCTTGACCGCGCGGGCCTGCTTCTGGCCTTTGCCCGTCTTCACCTGGTCCTCGAGCTCGACGCGTTCGGCCTCGAGATCGACCTGCTGGAGCAGGTCGCGAATCGCTTCCGCGCCCATGCCGCCGCGGAAGTACTCGCCGAAGCCGTAGGAGGAGCCGAAGCGTTCCTTAAGCTCGCGGAAGGTCGTCTCGTCGTGCTCGATCTGCTTGGGCTCCATCGTCTTGAACAGCTCCCACACGCTGCGCATCCGCTCGGCCGCGTCTTCGATGTAGGCCTCGGTGTCGGCGATGTCCGCGTCGAAGGTCTTGCGCAGCTCCTTGACGAGCTTCTCGCGCTCCTCCTCGGCGATCTTCGCGAGGTTGATGTCGAGCGAGTCCGCCCACAGGTGGTCTTCGTCGTTGAAGTGCGTCTGCTTGCCGCTCTGCAGGTACTTCTCACGGCGCTTGAGCGACTCGCGCAGCTCCAGCACCCGCTCCTCGCGCTCGGCCGCATAGCCGTCGAGGACCTTGTTGACCTCCTTCTCGAGCGTCTCCAGGTCCTTGGTGCGCGCCTCGTCGTCGACCCACGTGACGATCGACGCGGCGAAGTACAGGACCTTCTCGAGTTCCTTCGGCGCCATGTCCAGCAGGTAGCCGATGCGGCTGGGGACGCCCTTGAAGAACCAGATGTGGCTGACCGGGGCGGCCAGGTCGACGTGGCCCATGCGCTCGCGACGGACCTTCGAGCGCGTGACCTCGACGCCGCAGCGCTCGCACACGATGCCCTTGTAGCGGACGCGCTTGTACTTGCCGCAGTAGCACTCCCAGTCCTTGGTCGGGCCGAAGATGCGCTCGCAGAACAGGCCGTCCTTCTCGGGCTTGAGCGTACGGTAGTTGATGGTCTCCGGCTTGATCACCTCACCGGAGCTCCAGCTGCGGATCTGCTTGGAGGAGGCGAGGCTGATCTCGATGGCGTCGAAGTTATTGATGTCGATCATCTGTTTTGGCTTTCGCTCGCGGGTGAATCAGAATTTGGCACTGCTGCCGATCGATCAGGTGGCTTGAGCACACGACTCAACCCGGGGGCGCTGACCACCGCCCGGCCGCCGGCGGGCTTACGTCTCGGTCTCCTCGGCCAGGCCCTCCAAGGGCGCCGTCTCGGGCAGGCCGTCCTCGATCTCCTCGAGATCGGCCACCTCGTCGAGCAACTCCTCGACGTCGATCGCCTCGACGACGGCCGGCGCGTCGTCCTCCACCTCCACGTCCGCCCCATCGTCGAGCCCCTCGACCGCATCGGGGGCTGCGCCGTTGGTCGCAGCGCTCTGCTCGCCCTCGGCAACCGCCTCCTCCCCACTTGCCTCGGGAGCCGCGGCGCGCACGCCCGAGAGATCGATGCCGAGCTCCTCGGCGGCGCGCAGCAGGTCGTCGTCTTCGTCGCGCATCTCCGCGCGCTGCCCCTCCTCGGAGACGACGTTGACGTCGAGCGCCAGCGACTGCATCTCCTTGAGCAGCACCTTGAACGACTCGGGGATCGACGGCTCGGCGATGTTCTCGCCCTTGACGATCGCCTCGTACGCCTTGACGCGCCCGACCGTGTCGTCGGACTTGATCGTCAGCATCTCCTGCAGCGTGTAGGCGGCGCCGAACGCCTCCAGCGCCCACACCTCCATCTCGCCGAAGCGCTGGCCGCCGAACTGCGCCTTGCCGCCCAGCGGCTGCTGGGTGACGAGCGAGTAGGGACCGGTCGAGCGGGCGTGGATCTTGTCGTCGACGAGGTGCAGGAGCTTCAGGATGTACATGTAGCCGACCGTCACCTGTTCGGCGAACGGCTCGCCCGTGCGGCCGTTGAACAGCGTCATCTTGCCGGTGGCCTGCTCGCCGTCGCGGCGGGACTTGTCGATGTCCATGCGAATGCGGCCCGTGTGGGCGTCCTGCCACTTGACCAACGCGTGGTCGACGTCCGCGACCGTCGCGCCGTCGAACACCGGCGTCGAGACGTACACGCGGCCGTTGCCGCCGTTCGAGTGGGCTTCCTGGTAGGCCTCGGTGCCGTCGTCGTACCAGCCCTGCGCCGCGGCCCAGCCGAGGTGGGTCTCGAGGATCTGCCCGACGTTCATGCGGCTCGGCACGCCCAGCGGGTTGAGGATCACGTCGACCGGAGTGCCGTCCTCCAGGAACGGCATGTCCTGCTGGTCGACGATCTTCGAGATGACACCCTTGTTGCCGTGGCGGCCCGCGAGCTTGTCGCCCTCGGAGATCTTGCGCTTCTTGGCGACGAACACGCGCACGAGGTCGTTCACGCCCGGCGGCAGGTCGTCGCCGGCGTCGCGGCTGAACGTCATCACGTCGATCACGACGCCGCCCTCGCCGTGGGGCACCTTCAGCGAGGTGTCCCTGACCTCACGCGCCTTCTCCTTGAAGATCGCACGGATCAGCTTCTCCTCGGCCGTCAGCTCGGTCTCGCCCTTGGGCGTGACCTTGCCGACGAGCAGGTCGCCGGAGATGACCTCGGCGCCGACGCGGACGATGCCGCGGTCGTCGAGGTTGCGCAGCGACTCCTCCGAGCGGTTGGGGATGTCGCGCGTGATCTCCTCCTCGCCGAGCTTGGTCGTGCGCGCGTCGATCTCGTACTCCTCGATGTGGATCGAGGTGAGCTCGTCGTCCTGCACGAGGCGCTTGGACAGGATGATCGCGTCCTCGAAGTTGTAGCCCTCCCAGGACATGAACGCGACCATCAGGTTCTTGCCGAGCGCCATTTCGCCCTTGTCGGTCGAGGAGCCGTCGGCGAGCACGTCGCCCGCCTTGACCTTCTGACCCGACTTCACGCGCGGCTTGTGGTGGATCAGCGTGCCCTGGTTCGAGCGCATGTACTTCTGCAACTCGTACTCGTCCTTGCCGCCGTCGCTGCCCTGCACGACGATCTGGTCGGCGTCGACGTACTCGATCGTGCCCGCGTTCTTGGTCAACAGCACGTCGCCGGTGTCGAGCGCCGCGCGGCGCTCCATGCCGGTGCCGACGAGCGGCGCGTCCGCCTTCAAGAGCGGCACGGCCTGGCGCTGCATGTTCGAGCCCATCAGCGCGCGGTTGGCGTCGTCGTGCTCGAGGAACGGGATCATCGCGGTCGCGACCGACCAGATCTGCTCGGGCGAGACATCGACGAGGTCGACGTCTTTCGGCCCGACCGTCACGTACTGGCCGGCCTGCGTGCGGCAGAGGATCTCCGCGCCCTTGAGCTTGCCCGTCTTCGCGTCGACCGGCGTGTTCGCCTGGGCGATCACCAGCTCCTCTTCCTGCGTCGCGTCGAGGCGCACGACCTCCTCGGTCACCGTCCCGTCCTTGACGACGCGGTAGGGGGTCGTCACGAAGCCGTACTCGGAGACCTCGGCGAACGACGACAGCGAGCCGATCAGCCCGATGTTCGGCCCCTCCGGCGTCTCGATCGGGCACATGCGCCCGTAGTGGGTCGGGTGCACGTCGCGGACCTCGATCGGCGCGCGCTCGCGCGTCAGTCCCCCGGCTCCCAGAGCGGAGAGCCGGCGGCGGTGGGTGAGCCCCGCCAGCGAGTTTGTCTGGTCCATGAACTGCGAGAGCTGTGAAGATCCGAAGAACTCCTTCAGCGCCGCCACGACCGGGCGGATGTTGATGATCGTCTGCGGCGTGATCGTGTCGGCGTCCTCGGTCGTCAAGCGCTCGCGCACGACGCGCTCCATCCGGTAGAGCCCGATGCGGAAGGCCTCCTGGATCAGCTCGCCGACCGTGCGCAGGCGGCGGTTGCCGAAGTGCTCGTACTCGTCGAGGTGCTCGGCGACCGGCTCGCGCGGCATGCTCATCGCCTCGGCCGCGTAGTCCTTGATCTCGATCTCCCCGTCCTCGGGCAGGCCGAGGCGCTTGGGCAGCGAGACCAGCTCGCGCACGAGCGCGAGGATGTCGTCGTGGGTGAGCGTGCGCGTGTCGATGTCGACGTCGAGACCGAGCCGCGAGTTGAGCTTGTAGCGCCCGACGCGCGTGAGGTCATAGCGCTTGGGGTCGAAGAACAGCTGGTTGAGCAGACCCTTGGCGTTGTCGACGCTCGGCGGCTCGCCGGGGCGCTGCTTCTTGAACAGCTCGATCAGCGCGCCCTCTTCGGTGCGGGTTATCTCCGTGTCGGATTCGATCGTGTTGCGGATGTACAGCGAGTTCTCGAACAGCCGCAGGATCTCCTCGTCGGTGTCGTAGCCCATCGCGCGCAGCAGCACGGTCACCGGCAGCTTGCGCTTGCGGTCGATGCGGACGAAGACCTTGCCCTTCTTGTCGATCTCGAGCTCCAGCCAGGACCCGCGCGCGGGCATCAGGTTGGCGATGAACACCTGCTTCTCACGGTCCTTCGGCTCCATCAGGTAGGCGCCGGGGGAGCGCACGAGCTGGGTGACGACGACGCGCTCGGTGCCGTTGATCACGAACGTGCCGCGCTCGGTCATCCACGGGAAGTCGCCCATGAACACGGACTGCTCGCGGATCTCGCCCGTCTCGCGGTTTATGAACGCGACGGTCACGGTCAGCGGACGGGCGAAGGTCAGGTCCTTCTCGCGACACTGCTCGAGCGAGGCGACCGGCTCGTCGAAGACGAACTCGCCGAACTGCACGGCGAGGTTGCCGGTGTAGTCCTCGATCGGGGAGATGTCGTCGATCGTCTCGCGCAGGCCGCCCTTGGCGGGGTCGGTCAGCCACGCGAACGAGCGGCGCTGAATGTCGATCAGGTTGGGTACGTCAACGGTCTTGTTGAGGCGCGCGAAGCTTCGGCGCGTCCGGAGAGCATCTACAGCGGCCAAGAAACGACTCCTTCGGAGGGCGAGAAACGGGCAGAGGAGCGCGACGAAAGCGCGACTTGCAAAGATAGCACAGGCCATCGACGCCCTTAAGTGGGCAGCCAGCGCTCACGGACCCCGCCCCTGACAATCCGCGTATGTGGCGCGGCGTCGTGCCTCTCGGGCGGCTGCGGCTATCGGCCAGCGGTGGGCACTTTACCGGAAAACGCCATGAATTGTTAGCCATACATAAAGAAGGACCCCGCCATGGCGGGGTCCTTCCCATCCATACAGCCAAGCGAAGCTGTTCGTCTTTACGGCTGTCGCGTAGCGCAGCCGTAAAGACGAACCAGCGAAGCGCTATTTGACCTCGACCGAGGCGCCGGCCTCCTCCAGTTCCTGCTTGAGCTTGTCGGCCTCCTCCTTGTCGACGCCCTCCTTGACCGGCTTGGGGGCCTCGTCGACGAGCGCCTTGGCCTCTTTGAGCCCGAGGCCGGTGGCGGCGCGTACGACCTTGATCACCTGGATCTTCTTGTCGCCCGCGCCCGCGAGGATCACGTCGAAGGTGCTCTGCTCTTCCTCCTGCGCGCCCGCGCCGTCTCCTCCACCGCCGCCGGCGGCGGCGGCCACCGGGGCCGCCACGGCGGCCGCCGATACGCCGAACTCCTCCTCGAGCGCCTTGATCCGCTCGGCGAGCTCGAGCACCGAGATGCCCTTCAGCTCCTCGATCCAATCCTGTGTGCTGGTAGCCATGTGAGTCAGTCCTCCTTGGTGGGATTCGCGTCGGCGTCATCGGGCTGTGTTTCAGCCGAAGCGTCCGCCTGGTTGTCGTCTTCTTGCGCCGGCTCATCCTGCGCAGCCGGCTCAGCTTGGTCCTGCGGTGCAGCCTCGGTCTCTGTGGTCACCTCGGAAGCGGGCTCCTCCGCCTGCGCCTCATCGGGCTCTGGCGTCGCGGCGGCCGCCGGCTCCTCGGCTGCCTCGGACGCCGCCTCGGCAGCGGGCGCCTCGCCCGCGGGGATCTCTCCGGACTCCTTCTTCTCGCGCACCTGGCCCAGCGCCACCGCCAAGCCGCCGACGAGCGCGCCCAGCGTGCGGACCAGCCCGCTCACGGGCGAGGCCACGACCCCGACCAACTGGCCGTAGAGCGCTTCGCGGGAGGGCAGGCGCGAGATCGAGCGGATCTGGTCCGGGTCGAGCGCAGCGCCGTCCATCAGACCGCCCTTGAACGGCAGCAGCTGCGTGGCGCGCGCGTAGTCGGCGATTGCTTTGGCCGCCGTCGCGACGTCGCCGCGCACGAACGTCAGCGCCGTCGGCCCGGCCAGGAAGTCCTTCAGCGTCTCGGCCCCGGCCTGGTCGGCGGCGCGCTCGGTGAGCGAGTTCTTGACGACCTTGAACGACGCGTCGGCCTCGCGCAGCTTGGAGCGCAGCTCGGCCGCTTGGGGCACGGAGATGCCTCGGTAGTCAACGGCGAAGATCGCGTCGGACTCGTCTATCTGGGCGGCGATCTCGGCGATCGCCACGGCCTTCTGGTCTCGGTTCATTGGTGTGGCTCCTGTCCCGGTCTTATCTGCGCGCCGATCGAAGATCGGCCAGCACGCCGGGGGTCTCTGGTTGCCGGTGGGAAAAGCGCTAGGCGGCGACGGCTGTCGCGGACGGCGCCTCCTCGAGGATGTCGCGTGTCCGGCTCGGGTCGACCTTCACGCCCGGGCCCATTGTGGAAGTCATCGCGATCGAGCGCAGATAGCGTCCCTTCGCGACGGTCGGCTTGGCGCGGATGATCTCTTCGATCACGGCCGCGTAGTTCTCCAACAGCTGTCGCTCTTCAAAGCTCGCCTTGCCGATCACGAGATGCACGATCGCGGTGCGGTCGGTGCGGTACTCGACCTTCCCCGACTTGGACTCTTCGACCGCTTTGGCGACGTCCATCGTCACCGTGCCGACCTTCGGGTTGGGCATCTTGCCGGAGGGTCCGAGCACGCGGCCTAGGCGCCCGACGACGGACATCATGTCGGGCGTGGCGATCGCCACGTCGAAGTCGTCGAAGCCCTCCTCGATGCGCTTGGCGAGATCCTCGCCGCCGACCACGTCGGCGCCGGCCGCTTCGGCCTCCGCGACCTTCGGCCCCTGGGCGAAGACGGCGATCTTCACGTCTTTGCCCAGGCCGTTCGGCAGCGCGATCGTGCCGCGCAGCTGCTCGTCGGCGTGGCGCACGTTCAACCCCGTGCGCACGTGAACCTCGATCGACTCGTCGAACTTCGCGCTCGCGAGGCTGCGCACGAGCGCAACCGCCTCGGCGGGCTCGTACTCGCGCTCACGATCGACCTTTGTCAGGCCGTCGGAGTAGCGCTTGCCGTGGTGGCTGCTCACGACGCCACCTCCACACCCATCGACCTGGCCGTTCCGGCGATGATCTTGGCCGCCTGATCGACGTCGTGCGCGTTCAGGTCGTCGAGCTTGCGCTCGGCGATCTCGCGCAGCTGCGCCCGGGTGATCGTGCCGACCTTCGTGCGGTTGGGCTCGCCCGACCCCTTGCCGATGCGCAGCGCCTGCTTGATCAGCACGGCCGCGGGCGGCGTCTTCGTGACGAACGTGAACGAGCGGTCCTCGTACACCGTGATCACAACCGGGATCACGGTCCCCGTTTCCCCCTGCGTCTGCGCGTTGAACGCCTTGCAGAACTCCATGATGTTGATCCCGTGCTGGCCCAGCGCAGGACCGACCGGCGGGGCGGGGCTCGCCTGCCCGGCGTTCGCCTGCAGCTTGATCGTCGTCAGAACCTTCTTGGCCATTTTTCTCCCACCTACAACTTTTTAACCTGGTCGAAGCCTACCTCCACGGGAGTCTCGCGACCGAAGATTGATACCAGCACCTTGAGCTTGGCCGCGTCGTCGTTGATCTCGGAGATCTCTCCGGAGAAGTCCGACAGCGGCCCGGAGACCACCTTGACGGACTCGCCGATCGTGAACTGCGCGCGGGTGCGCGGCGCGGTCGCGACCTCCTTGTGCAGCAGCCGGTCGACCTCGCCCTGGGTGAGCGGCACCGGCTCTTGCGAGGCTCCCACGAAGCCCGTTACGCCGGGGGTGCCCTTGACGACCCCCCAGGAGTCCTCGTTGAGCTCCATGTTCACCAGCACGTATCCCGGCATCGTGCGCTTCTCGACGGTGATCTTCTGGTTGTCCTTCATCTCCGAGACCGACTCGGTCGGGACGACCACGTTGCGCACGGCGCGCTGCTGGCCGAGCGAGACGACCCGGTGCTCAAGGTTGTGCTTGACCTTGTTCTCGTGACCGGAATACGTGTTGACTACATACCAACGAAACATTCAGGGTTCCTTGCTGGGTTCAATGACGGGACGGCGAGCGGGCAGATGATGGCGGATGGAGCTCTCTCGGGGCTCCATCCTGCACGAGCCCCGATCGCCTGGCCCACCGGCGCTAGAGGATGAATTCGACGATTTCCTTCGCGACGTAGTCGGCCAGGCCAAGGTAGGCGCCGGCGATCGCCACGAAGCCCAGGACGACGGCTGTGGCTTGGAAGACCTGCTGGCGGTCGGGCCACTGCACACGCTGCAGCTCGGCCCAGCTGGCGCGCAGGAACGCGATCGCACGGTTGCCGCCGCGCAGGGGCGCGCCGGGCGCCGGCGGCCCTGCTGCCGGAGGGCCGAGCCCTGAGCCGTCGCCATTCCCGCCGGAGCCATCCCCGCCCCCGGCGTCTCCAACCCCACCGCCGGCACCGCCGGAGGGGCGTATGGCTGGGAGCTGAAGCTCGTCCTCGGCCGCCGACAAACCGGCCTCGTCCGGCTCACTCTGGGGCGTGACTGGAGCGCCGGCGGCGCCGCGCACGAGCGCGGCGTCGAACTCGTCGGCGTCGCCTGAAGCGTGGTCGAGTGAGCCCGGCACGTCCGTACGGACGGGCTGGGTGGGCGGCGACTGGGCACGCCCGGCGGCCGCGGCGGCTCGACGGTCGCGGCGTTGCTTTGCACGTTTGCGGTCACGGGCCACAGCAGCGCTCCCGCGCTAGCGCGTCTCCCGATGGCTGGTGTGCTTGCGACACCAGCGACAGTACTTGCGCAAGGTCACCCGGTCGGGGTTGTTGCGCTTGCTCTTGTTCGTCTGGTAGTTGCGATGCTTGCAGTCCTCGCATGCGAGGGCGATAGCGATTCGAACGTCTCCGCGGGCCATGTGAAAAGTTTCCCTGCGTGGTCGTGTTGAAGCGGCCTTGGGCGAAGAAAAACCCCGCCCAGGCGCGAGGTCCCCGCAGTCTAGCGCGCTTTCCACGCCGGAGCATGCGGGCCGTGCGCAGACTCCGGCGCCGGACCCTCCCGCCGCGGCGTGAGGCCTACTCGTACAACGTGAGCGTCCCCAGGATCACGTACAGCGCGACCAGCGCCCAGCCCTCGAATTCGGCGGCCTCCCCGTCGCCGGTCACCTGCCACAGCGCCAGCGCCGTCAGCGCCAGCGCGCCGATGTAGACCGGGGCGAGCGCGAAGGTCAGCGTGGTCGCGAGCAGCAGCGAGACGAGCACGAGCAGCGGGAACAGAAACGCGGCGATCTGGGCGACCGAGTTTTTGACCACCGAGATCGCAAGGTCCGAGCGGCCCTTGTAGGAGAGCACCAGCCCGGCGGTGTTCTCGACCGCGTTGCCGGCGATCGCGACGATCACGAGGCCCGCAAACGCTTGGGAGATGTGCAGGATCGAGATCGCCGGCTGCAGGCCGTTGACGAACCAGTCCGAGACGAACGCCGAGGCCGCCCCCGCGACGATCAGCAGCACGAGCGTCAGGCCGAGCGATAGACACGGGCCGGTGCGGACCCCGTCCCCGGCCTGACCCTCGGCGCCGTCGTCGGCTGGATGTCGCCCCTGGCCTGCGGGATGCCCGGCCCCACCCTCGTCCGGACGCTCCCCCCTATCCGCCGGCGGATGCTGGGTCCTGTCGCCGGATGGGCGCTCCCCCTTGCCTCCGGCCGTAGCGTCCGCCGGCGCCGTGTCTCCCGGCGCCGTGTCTCCCGGCGCGGAGTCGGAGCGCAGGTAGGGCACGACCCAGGCCATGTACACGACCAGCAGACACACGGCCCCGACCGCGGAGATCGCCTTGACGTGATGGCTCGCCGGGTCGTGCGCGCCGAGCGACAGTCCCAGCAGGACGATGATGAACACCGTCACCTGCAGCAGCGTCGCGGTGTCGCGCGGCAGCCGCTTCGAGAAGCGCATCATGCCGTCGGGTGCGCGTCGCGCGCCGACCACGATCACGAGCCCCAGCACGAGCAGCGCGTTGGCGAGGATCGATCCGACGATCGCGGTCTGCGCGACCACCAGCTCGCCCTTTTGCAGGGCGAAGATCACGACGAACAGCTCCGGCAGGTTGCCGAGTGTCGACTGCATCATCCCCGTCACCCCCGGCCCGAAGCGCTCGCCGAGTTGCTCGGTCGCGAACGACACCACCCACGCCAGGCCTGCCAGCGCGAGCGTAGCCACGGCGAAGCGGGGGACGGCGGCCCACACCTCGTAGTTGGCCACGCCGGCAAGCGCTGTGAGCACGGCGATCGCCGGCAGGGCTATGCGCTCGAGGGGAGTGGTGCCGGCCATGGGCGCGCTCCCGACAATAGCCTGCGCGCACATCGAGGCACGACCGCGCCCGCGACCGTCGAGCCGTGTCTCCCACGGCAGTCGAGGCCATGCCCGATTGCGATAAGGGCCCCTCGGGATAGGTCCTGAGCCTGGCGTCTACCCCTGAGCCTGGCGTCGATCGCGCGCGAGGCGCACCGTCGATACCCTGACCGCGACATGCGCCTGGCCACCTTCCTACCCCCCGGCTCGGCCACCCCCCGTGCGGGCGAGGTGCGCGGCGAGACCGGCCGCGAGCGCGTGTTCGCGCACGCGGTCGAGGAGCTGACCGTGCTCGATCGTCTCGCCGACCCGGAGGCGAGCCCTGTGGAGGGACAGTCGTGGACGCTCGAGGAGGTGACCTTGCTCGCGCCCGTGCCGCGGCCTCGAGCGATCTTCGGGATCGGCTTGAACTACGCCGACCATGTACGCGAGACCGGCGGCGAGACCCCCGAGCAGCCGCTCGTGTTCATGAAGCTGCCCTCCTCAGCCGCGCCGCCCAACGCGCCGGTGCACTGCCCGCGCGTCGTCAGGCGCCTCGACTACGAGGGCGAGCTGGCGGTGGTCATGGGGCCTGGGCGGTCGGTGGCCGGCTACGCCGTGGCCGACGACGTCACCGGCCGCGACCTGCAGGGCCGCGAGCCGCAATGGACCAGGGCCAAGGGCGCCGACGGCTTCTGCCCGTATGGCCCGTGGATCACCACCGCCGATGAGATTCCCGACCCGCACGCGCTCACGCTGCGCACTTGGGTCAACGGCGAGCTGCGCCAGGACTCCAACACCTCCAACCTGATCTTCTCCGTGCCCGAGCTGATCGAGTTCGTCTCCGAGACCTGCACGCTGGCACCGGGCGACCTAATCCTCACCGGCACCCCCGCCGGCGTCGGCGTCGGGCAGACCCCTCCAGCGTTCCTCGCCTCCGGCGACGTGATCCGTATCGAGATCGAGCGTCTCGGCGCGATCGAGCACTCGATCGCCTGACCGAGCGGAGCGACCTACGGGCCACCGGCCCCCCCACCCGGGGTTCGTCACACCAAACGGCCGGCCCGCCAACCCCGGGTCCGCCACGCGAACTCCGCGAGCGGCCGGTAGGCCGCCCATCAAAATTCAAGCCGCCTCCGTCCTGCGGCGCGATCAGTGACTCTCGAGCACCCGATCGATCAGCCCGTACTCGAGCGCCTGCTCGGCGTTGAAGAAGCGGTCGCGCTCCATGTCCTCGCGCACCTGCTCCTTCGACAGGCCGGTGTGCGACGCGTAGATCTCGTCGATCCGCTCGCGCACCTTCAGGATCTCGCGCGCGTGGATCTCGATGTCGGTCGACTGCCCTTCGAACCCGGCCGACGGCTGGTGGATCAGGATGCGCGAGTTCGGCAACGCCGCCCGCTTGCCCTTCGTCCCCCCCGCCAGCAGCAGCGAGCCCATCGACATCGCCACGCCCACGCACATCGTGTGGATGTCGGGCTTGACGAAGTTCATCGTGTCGTAGATCGCCAACCCCGAGTAGATCGAGCCCCCCGGCGAGTTGATGTAGATCGAGATGTCCTTGTCCGGGTCCTGGCTCTCGAGGTGCAGCAGCTGGGCCACCACCAGGTTCGCGACCTGGTCGTCGATCGGCGTGCCGAGGAAGATGATGCGCTCGTTCAGCAGGCGCGAGTAGATGTCGAACTCGCGCTCGCCTCGCGCCGTGCGCTCTATGACCATCGGGATCAGCGGCATGGCCCCACCCTAGTACACGCGTGCGGAAGCTCTGTGGGGAGTTGGTGCGTGGATGGACGTGGTGCGTGGATGGACGTGGCTGACCCTCGCTCGCTCGCGCACCGGCGCCAACCTCCTCTCAGATGTTCACCGCGCGCATTCCCTGCTCGTCGTAGCGCTCGCCGGCCGCCTGCGGCAGCTCGGCGTCGATCCGGGCGAGCTCCTCGTCGGTCAGCTGGACGTTCGCCGCGGCGATGTTCTGCTCGAGGTAGTTGCGACACTTGGTGCCTGGAATCGGGACGACGTCCTCCCCCTGCGCCAGCACCCACGCGAGCGCCAGCTGCGCCGGCGTGACGCCCCTGTCGTTCGCGATCTCCTGCACCTTCCCCGCGAGCTTCAGGTTCTGGTCGAGGTTCTCGCCCGTGAAGCGCGGGCCGTGGCGACGGAAGTCGTTCGCGTCGAGCTCCTCCGGCGACTTGAAGCGGCCCGAGAGGAAGCCGCGTCCGAGCGGCGAGTAGGAGACGAAGCCGATCCCGAGCTCGCGGCAGACCGGCAGGATCTCCGACTCGGCCGGATCGCGCGTCCACAGCGAGTACTCCGTCTGCACCGCGGCGATCGGGTGCACGGCGTGCGCGCGGCGGATCGTCTCGGGCGCGGCCTCGCTCAGCCCGATGTGCAGGATCTTGCCCTGCTCGACGAGCTCCGCCATCGCACCGACGGTCTCCTCGATCTCGACATTCGGGTCGACGCGGTGCTGATAGTAGAGGTCGATGTGGTCGGTTTTCAGCCGCTTGAGCGAGCCCTCGACCGATATGTGTACGTGCTCGGCGGAACCGTCGAGCGGGCCGAGCGTCGACATCTCGCCGGGCGTCGCCCCGTCGGTGCGACGGGCGAACTTCGTCGCGATCACATACTCCTCGCGACGCCCCTCGACCGCGCGGCCGACGAGCTGCTCGTTGGTCATCGGGCCGTACAGCTGCGCCGTGTCGAGAAAGTTGCACCCGAGCTCGAGCGCGCGGTGGATCGTGGCGATCGCCTCACTCTCGTCGGCGGAGCCGTAGAAGGCCGACATTCCCATGCAGCCCAGCCCGATCGCCGAAACCTCCGGCCCGTCCGCTCCCAGCCTGCGCTTGTCCATGGTCTGCTCCTCGTTCGCTCGATTGCGACAGGACTTCGAACCGATACTAGAAGCGAACCGCTACCAGGAAGGCATAATGGGCGCGTCGTGTTTCCGCTGAACCTGCCCAATGTCCTGACCGTGCTGCGGATCATGCTCGTGCCCGTGCTGGTCGTCGCGCTGCTCGGCAACACGCCCGCCGGCGACGTGCTCGCGGCGGTCGTGTTCGCGCTGGCCTCGCTCACCGACTTCGTCGACGGCTACCTCGCGCGTGCGCGCGGCTCGATCACCACCTTCGGCAAGCTGATGGATCCGCTCGCCGACAAGCTGCTGATCGTCGCCGCGCTGATCTCGCTCGTCTCGCTGCACCGTCTCGCCGCCTGGATCGCGATGGTGATCATCACACGCGAGCTTGCGGTCACCGTGCTGCGCATGGGCGCGACCCAGGCGGGGGTGGTGATGGCCGCGAGCATGTTCGGCAAGGTCAAGACCTGCCTGCAGATCGCCGCGATCCTCGTCGTCATCGCCGTCCACGGTCAGCCGGCGTGGGTGTCGGCGCTGCTCTATCTCGCGGTCCTCGTCACCGTGCTATCCGGCTTGGACTACTTCTTCGGGCTGCGCCGCCGCATCCAGCAGGCCGAGACTCAAGCCAGCGGCTGAGGGCGTATCTGAGCGCCCGCGTCGAGCCACTCCTCGAGGCTCGTCTGCCGCGCGGCGGGACGGCCCGAGTCGATCTCCGCGCGCAGCTCCGAGAGCAGGCTGTGACGCTCGGCGATGACGTTGTGCTGATGGATCGTCTCGAGGTTCTCCTGCCGCGCCGACACGAAGCTCCCACCGTCGAGCTGCGGAAAGGCGCGCACGACGCCGGCGATCATCTCACGCACGCAGTCCTCGACGAAGCGCGGCCGGCGATGGGCCTTTTCGACCACCTCCACCTCGTCGCTGCGCTTCATCAGCTCGTAGATCTCCGAGGACATGCTCGCCTCGGCGATCCCCAGCAGCGTCGTGGCCTCGATCTCGGCGCTCGACTCCTCCGTGAAGCCGACCTGCAGCGTCGCCAGCCCGCGCTGGTTGTGGGTGGCCACCGGGACGCTCCGCAGGATCAGCTCGATCTGCTCGGCGGAGAAGTCCTCTACCGCGAGCCGCTCGCGCGCACGCGCGGCCACCAGCTCCTGCGCGCAGGGACAAGCGGTCATGCCGGTCGCCGACACGCCGACGGTGCGACGGGTGCCGTGCGCGAACGCCACAGCACGACCGTGCAGCGTGTAGATCTCCTGGGTCTGCACGCCCGACACCGGCGCCGGCTTGTGCTCGGGGTAGCGCGCCGCGATCGTCACCTCGGCGCGCTCCGCGCCCTGACGCTCGCGCACGAGCTCGGCGATGTGCTTGGCGAGCGTCTCCGCTCGAAACGGCGCCTCCGAGAGCACGACCTCGCCGATCGCCTCGTTGACGACCTCCTCGAAGCGGGACATGTGTGCGCCCTTCTGCGCCCGGCTGAGGTCGACGAAGCACTCCAACCGCGCGAAGAACAGCTCGTCGCGGATGCGCACGACCTTCTCGACCCCCGTCACCCCCACCCGCGTGAGCGCCACAGGAACACCCGGAGCGCGCGCCTGCACGTCGTCGATTGTCGGAGACAGGGAATCGGTGGTACTTGTCGCCTGCACCGCGATCAAGCCTAGTACACGTGGCTGGAAATTCGGTGGGGCGACCGACCGACATCCCTGAGCCGCCGATTCTGGTATCACTTCGCACTTAGCCGGTCGGGCCGGGTTGGTCAAAGGGAACGAAAGGCTCGGGGTAGCCGACACACGGCGGAACTGCCAAATGGACAACTGAAACGCACAGGGAGGCGCGGCGTAAGGCAGGGGAGGTCGGAGCGGGTCGCTCCGACGGGGAAGTCGGATGGATCGCGGGGGTCCAGAGTTGAGCGCAAAGCTGAAAGGTCTGTCGGTCGCCACGGATACAGCCGTGGTCGAGATCGAGGAGCTGCAGGGCATGATCGCCGAAGGTCAGGAGCGTGGCTTCCTGGCCGCCGAGACGATCGCCGCGGCGCTGGAGGAGGCCGGGCTGGGCGACGAGCAGGCCGGCGACCTTCTCAGCTACCTCGAGGAGCACGGCGTCGATGTCGTCAGCTCCGCGGTGATCGAGGGAGAGCCGCCGCTGCAGGCGGACGGCCGGGCGAGGCCCGTCGCAACGCACGAGGACGACGCGATCGTCGCCCGCGGTGAGGAAGCTCCGCTCGAGGACGCCGAGGAGGACGAGGAAGGCGTGGGCCAGTCTCGAGCCCTACGCGCACGCCTAGAGGGGCTGAAGCGCACAGAGGTCGACCTGACCGTCGAGCCGAGCCTCGACTCGCTGCGCCTGTACCTGGGATCGATCGGCCGCGTCCCGCTGCTGAGCGCCGAGGAGGAGGTGACCCTGGCCAAGCGGATCGAGCGCGGCGACATCCTCGCCAAGCAGCACATGGTCGAGGCGAACCTGCGCCTCGTGGTATCGATCGCCAAGGGCTACATCGGCCGCGGGCTGACCTTCCTGGACCTGATCCAAGAGGGATCGCTCGGCCTGATCCGAGCGGTCGAGAAGTTCGACTACCGGCGCGGCTACAAGTTCTCGACCTACGCAACCTGGTGGATTCGCCAGGCGGTGACTCGCTCGATCGCCGACAAGGGCCGCACGATCCGGATTCCCGTGCACATGGTCGAGCGGCTGAACAAGCTGCTCCACGCGGAACGGGCGCTGATCCAGCAACTCGGCCGTGAGCCGACCGCCGCCGAGATCGCCTCAGAGCTCGAATGCGAGGTGCGCGAGGTGCGCGACGTCATGCGCATGGCCCAGCAGCCGGTGTCGCTCGAGAAGCCCGTCGGCGAGGAGGACGACTCGGCGCTCGCCGACTTCATCGAGGACGTCTCCGCCGAGTCCCCGTTCGAGATCGCCTCGGAGGCGCTCCGCCGCGAGAACATCACCCGCGTGCTCGCCTGCCTGCCGCGGCGTGAGCGCGAGGTGATCGAGATGCGCTACGGCATCGTCGGCGGGCGCTCGCGCACGCTCGAGGAGGTCGGCCGCGCGTTCAACATCACGCGCGAGCGCGTCCGCCAGATCGAGAACCGCACGCTCAAGAAGCTGCAAACGCTGCCCGAAGCCCAGCAGCTGCGCGAGGCTTCATAGTCCCTCGGCAGGGCCTGCCCGACCGCTGAGCGCAGCCTCTCCAACCGCTGAGCGCAGCCTCCGTGGGACAGGAGGCTCTAGACTGACGGCCGTTCCCGGTGGGGTGTCCGAGTGGTTAAAGGAGACGGGCTGTAAACCCGTTGGCTCTGCCTACGCAGGTTCGAATCCTGCCCCCACCATCTCTTCTTCGCGCCGCTTCATCGCGCGCGCCCGCGCGCCCGCGCATGGCAAGCCGTTTGCGTAACGACTACTACGGCAGGCCCATCGCTGCCCGCTCAGGCCCCTCCCAGCGCGCGCGCGAGCGACTTCGCTTCAGGCGTGCTGACCAGCACGCGGCGCAGTGCTCGGCGATTGCGCACCGCGAACGACAGCCCCGGCACGCCGCGCCGCACGACGAACGCCTGGTCGAGGCGGATCGTGCGGCACACGTAGTAGAGCCACGGCAGGCGCAGTCCGGCCTTGAGGCCGGCCGTCATCGCCTCGCGTACCGGGTCCTCCACGACCCGGACCTCGCTCACGTCCTCGCGTGCCAAGACGATGTTGCCGAGCAGCCCGAGCGCTTTCTCCCACGGGGCGAGCAGCACTTCGACCGAGTCCTCGGTTAGACGAACGCGCATGGGGGAAGGATATTCGACTGGCATTCCCCCCCTGTGAGTGGGATCATCGAGGCGAGGGTTCAATCAGCCAGAAAGGGAGGTCGGGTCATGGAGTCTGCCGAGGCCCCCACGCGCGTGCTTGTCGTGGCGCACAAGACCGCCGCGACTCAGCCCCTGCTCGACGCCGTGGCGGCGCGAGCGAGACGGGGACGATGCGTGTTTACGCTGCTCGTGCCCAATCCGGCGCACGGCCTGCACAAGGTCGTCGACCCCGAGGATCAGGGTGCGGGCGAGGCGCAGGGGGTGATCGACCACGCGGTGCCGCTGTTGAGCGACGCGGCCGGCGCGCCCGTGAACGCGATCGTGGGCTCCTCCGACCCGAGCGTCGCGGTACAGGATGCGATCAACCTGCAAGGCTTTGACGAGGTGATCGTCTCTACGCTCCCCACCCGCGTCTCGCGGTGGTTGAAGCTCGATCTGCCGAGCAAGGTGTCCGGCCTGGGACTGCCCGTCACGACCGTAACCCCATCCGAGGACGAGCCGCTTATTGACAAGAGATAAGCTAATGTTTCTATCTAAGATCGCGACCGTGCGGGAGCCCAATCCACCGGGAGGAGCGGGTAGCCGTCGGATAGACATCTGTCTGGCGGCGAGTCGTCTGTAGACCTTCCGTCTGCGCATCGCGAAAGTTGGGGGCGTGGACAACGTGGAGCAAGTACGCAAGCAGTTCGCCATCAACCTTCGCCATCATCGCGAACGGGTGGGGCTCTCGCAGGAGGCGCTGGCGGAGATCTGCGACCTGCATCGCACCGAGATCAGCCTGCTGGAGCGCTGCAAGCGCTCGCCGCGCTTGGAGACGATCGCGATCCTCGCTCGCGGCCTCGACCTGCCCACGGCGGGCGAGCTGCTCGAGGGCATCGAATAAGAGCTCTGCGAACCGCGAGGCCGACGCGGAGTCGAACCCCCGGCCCCTCCTTACCGCGCGGGATCTAAGAGCGCCCTTTCTCTAGGTAGGCCCCGCTTCAGGACTGCCACGACGCTCGTGGTCATTTCGTGCTCGGAGCACACGGCGCGTTTCGTGCTCGGAGCACACGGCGACCGGCGGCGGTCACGGTAGGATTCGCTGCTCGCGCCGACGTAGCTCAGCTGGTAGAGCACCTCCATGGTAAGGAGGGGGTCCGGGGTTCGAGTCCCCGCGTCGGCTTACTCTCGAATCCGCAATAGCTAAGCGCTTTTTGGGCCTCCTAGCGAGTTTCGCAAGAGCTGGACGCGCGACAAAACGCCTTGGAAAGCGCCCCAAAAACACTCTCAAACACTCCTGAGGTTGGCGTTCCAGACCACCATCGCGGTCTACTGGCGCCGTACTGCGCCGACTCCGCGTAGCGCACTACAGGAATCGTGGCTCGTTCCACCATTGCAAACCAGACATCTTCGGCGCTACAAGCGTTGCGCCGGGGATGTAGGTGGCGACACGGCGTGGGTCGCGCGTGAGCAGCGGGCGGTCCGTGACGGCCGCGTGCGCGCCGATCAGAAAGTCGGGCAGAACAGCCTGTCGCGTTCCTCCTGCACGGCGGTAGTCGGCATGGGCGTGGCCGGCTAGGAATGCAGCCGCGGGTGGGATCTCCTCGATAACCGCCATCGATGGCAGCGCCGCGCGCAGTGTCTCGATGCGAGGGAACCGTGGGGCGATCTCGGCAAGGACGACAGCATCGAGGATAATCGCGCCTCGCTGGGCCGCCTGAATGAGCTGCTCCTGCGACCAGGATAGCCAGCGCGGATCCTCGGTGAATAGGTCCAGCAGGACGCTGCTGTCGACGAACGTCTCCAAGTTCGCCCGCTCACCCGCGGGTCAGGGCGAGGATCTCCTCGGTGCTCATCTCCCCTTCGCCTGCGCCACGCATGCGATTGATCTCCTCGGCCGCTCGGTCAGAGTCGACGAGCAGCCGCGCGCCGTGCGCGTCGAGCTCGAACTCGACGTCGCTACCCGGCTGGATGCCGAGCGCGCGGCGCACGGGCAGGGGAATCGTGACCTGTCCCTTCTGCGTGACCCGCATCCAGTAAGACTAGCAAGTAATACCATAGCCGCTGTTGACGGAGCTGCTACTGCCGCTGTCCCAAGATTTCGAGGGGGTGCGAAATGTCTTGGCGCCCGGGAACGATCGAGAACTCGCACCCCCGCTCGCGGCACAGGCTTCCGGCAAGCAGGATCAGCCGTAGGCCGGTCGAGTCCATGAACGTCAGGCGGCTCAGGTCCAGCACCAGCGCGCTGACGTCTCCGCAAATCCGAAGGATCACAGGCTCCAGATCGGCGGCTGAAGCAAGGTCCAGTTCACCGCTCAGGATCAACGTGTGGCGATTGCCGCTCACGACGTCCTGAACCCCGCAGTGTTTCGAGGGTGGCCGCCGCATTAGTGGGCTCGACATAACGACCTCCGCAAATTTGTGGTTTGCGTGCGACGCCCACTTCCAAGGACCGACACGCGAGCTCACACAAGAATCGTCGTGCGAGGAATCCGGTCCGACACCCCTCGTGAAGGTCCGGCTCACCCCGTGTCCTCAGCGCCTCAGACCCCTGGGGGAAAGGCTGAGACGGCGGCCATTATAGCCCGGAGATAGCCAACTTCGGCTCTAGAGCGGTGATTTGAGGCGCCAAAAAGCGTCCCTCATCAGCGCCAAACCACCACGCGTCCCCCGAGCGCAGCGACGACTGGGCACTAGGCGTCTACGCCGAGCGCGCCCGACTGCGCATATTCGGCAGCAGCGAGGCGTATTCGCGTTCGTGGCCTTCCAGCCAGCGTCGCCGCTCGATGCCGCCGACGAAGACGTCGGGCACTTCCTTGCCGCGCGATACGCGGTGGCAGGGGAAGATGAGCGGCATTGGGTTGGCTCCCATCCAGCGGCCAAGCTCGAGCGGGGGCAGCTCGCCTGGGAGCTTGATGTAGGAGTCATGCCCCGCGTAGGGGATCGTGCGCGTCGCGCAGAGAGCCTTGGCGGCGGATGCGAGGCCGCTGGGATCGACCGTGCACTCGACGTCTTGGCTTTCGCCCGCGAGAAACCGCTCGAGCGCATCCATCGCCGTCTTCAGATGCCGGCGTGCGGCGTGAGCGCCCCTGCGGGTCGCGGCCCTCGCTTCGAGCTCGCGGATGTCGAAGTGGCTCTCGAACGCCAGCCTGATCACGCCGGCCGGGGAGGCGGCGAGCAGAACCCTGCCCAACGGCCCGTCGCGTGCCACGCAGGCGACCTCCGTGCTCTCCAAGACGCCCCCCCAAGGCAGGGGGTCACTCGAGCGACCCTCGATCGAGCGCACTCCGTCCTCGAGACCCGTCTTGTAGTCGATGCAGTCCGCGCAGATGCCTTCAGAGCGCACGTCCACACGCTCGACGACGGAGCGTGGGGGCCCCAGCCCAGCCGCGTCCGGGTCGCTGTCGAGGTCGAACAGGCGCAGGCACAGACGGCAGCGGAAGTGATCGTGGCGCGCGGTGTTGAGCTCGTAGCGGACAGGTTCGGGCAGCCCGACGGCGCTCAGCAGGCCGAGCTCGGTCAGCTCGGCGAGCGCGGCATAGACCGTTCCGCGGCTGAGGCTGGTGAGCGAGCTCGACGCGCGGCCGTGGATCTCTTCGGCGGAGAGGTGCTCTCCACTGTCGTGCTCGAATGCTTTGAGGATCGCGTGACGCTGAGGCGTGCTGCGCAGGCCGTGGCCGCGCAGGGTCTGGCGGATCGTTTCCTCGGTCTGTGGCATCGCTTCTCATTCTCTCGGATCGGAGCCCGGTCCACGGCGGGCGTGGACATGGTGCGGACGAGGTGTGTATTATCCGGACACCGTCCTAATAAGGAGATCGTCCAACATGATTATACGTATCGACCGCCTGCAGACCGCGATGCCTCCGCCATCGGACCCGGACCCGATCGGCGCTTCCGCCGTACAGGAGCTTCTCGGCGGGAAGTTCGGCGAGATGTCGACGTTCATGAACTACACCTATCAGTCGTTCAACTTCCGCAACCGCCAGGGCGCGCGCCCGTTCTACGATCTGCTCGCGAGCATCGCCGCCGAGGAGTTCGGTCACATCGAGCTCGTCGCGACCGCGATCAACACGATGCTCACGCCGGCGGCCGACGGCGCTCCGGGCGAGAGCGGCTCGCTCGAGGACGTCAAGGGCACGCGCAACACGCAGCAGTTCCTCGCCGGCGGCGCCGCTGCGCTCGTGCAGGACTCGATGGGCAAGCCCTGGAGCGGTGACTACGTCAACGCCACCGGCGATCTGATCGGCGACCTCACGCACAACTTCTTCCTGGAGACCGGGGCGCGCAACAACAAGCTGAAGGTCTACGAGATGGTCGACCACCCGGCGGCACGAGCGCTGACCGGCTACCTGCTCGTCCGCGGCGGCGTCCACCAGGTCGCCTACGCACGAGCCCTGGAGAACCTGACCGGCGCGGACATGACGAAGCTGTTCCCCTCGCCGCGCATCCCGACCGAGAAGATCCCAGAGTGCCGGCCGCACATCGAGCGCGGCGAGCACCTCAAGCTCTACCGCTTCTCGCCGAGCGACTTCCAGGAGCTTGCGGCCGTGTTCAACGGTCCGCACCCGGAAACGGGCGAGCCCCTCACGATCGCCGAGGAGATCCATCCCGAGGGCGCGCCGGCGTTCGACCTGCCCTCCCAGCCGGCGGTGTTCGCCCCGGGGCCGGCTCCCGAGGAAATCGAGCAGATCGCGGCCAAACTCCGCGAGGCCGCCGGGCTGTCCAAGGAGCCGACCGGCGCGGTGGCACAAAACGCCGGCTCAGACGGCAATGCCAACGGCGGCGGCGTGATGGACAAGGTGAAAGACGCCATAAGCTAGTTCCACACGGCAGCTGCCCGCCCCGGCCGATGAGAGCGATCCGGATGGATGTGGCAGCACGGTGACGACTGGAGAACACGCCCCGGCGCCGGCATCGGCGCCGGGCGATCGATCTCTAGCGAAGAACAACGACACAGGAGAAGCAATGGCTGAACTCACGAATCTGGAGAGCAAGCTCGGCGAGGTGCTCGGCCAGGAAGAGCACCTCGGGATCGCCCTGAAAAGCGCCCTCGACCTCGCCGGACGCGAAGACCCACACGAGGTCGCTGAGTAATTCGCCCGCCAGATAACCGAGTGGACGCTCCCCGCATCGCACCCGCGGTCAAGGCGCAGGCCGAGGTGACGATCACGCCCTATCGCGACGGCCCCTACCTGCTTCGCGGTCCGTTCGTCTTGAGAGATCAGGACGGCGCGGAGATTCCCAACGCCCGCCGCGTGGTCGCCCTGTGTCGCTGTGGCAAGTCGCGAACCCGCCCATTTTGCGACGGCACGCACCGGCTCGTCGACTTTCGCGCGCCGAGCAGCCCCGAGCACCCCCTGGACATTCCCCCGGCGGCGGGCGACGCGGCATGACTACAGGCGCAGAAGTGCTTCCCGAAGAGTCCGCCGAGGTGCGCCGTCTCGCTCTACCAGCGCCGCGCGGACCGCTCACGAGGAGCCTGTTCACAGCGTTGCGGGAGGCGCCCGGGGCGCCGCTGGCAAGCGGCCCCGGGCAGTCGCCGGCAAGCGACTCGGGACCGCCCGTGAGGGATCCACTCGCCGACGACGATCTCCAACTCGCGCTGTACGTCTGCTACGAGCTTCACTACGCGGAGCTGGACGGCGTCGATCAACGCTGGGAGTGGGCGCCGTCGCTGCTGGGCTTTCGCGCGACGCTAGAGGCAAACTTCCAGGCCGGGCTCGATGCGCTGGTCTCGCGGTGCACGCCCGCGGAAAGCCTCGACGTCGGCGGATCGTTGCAGCAGATCGTCGGCGAGGACTCCGGCCCCTCGCTGTCGCGCTACGTGGAGACCCAGGCCTCCCGGGAGCAGCTGCTCGAGCTGGTCGTCCATCGCTCCGCCTATCAGCTGAAGGAGGCCGACCCGCATTCATGGGCGATCCCCCGCCTCACAGGCGCCCCGAAGGTCGCCCTGCTCGAGGTCCAGTCCGACGAGTACGGAGGGGGGAGCGTCGAGCGCATGCATTCCGTGTTGTTCGCGAACACGATGCACGCGCTGGGCCTCGACCCGCGCTACGGCCGCTACACATCTCGACTGCCCGGCATCACGCTCGCGACCGTGAACCTGATGTCCTACTTCGGGCTTCACCGGCGGCTCCGCGGCGCATTGGTCGGTCACCTGGCCGCGTTTGAGATGACTTCCTCGATCCCCAACCGGCGCTATGGCAACGGGTTACGGCGTCTCGGCTACGGCTCGCCGGCGACGGACTTCTACGACGAGCACGTCGAGGCGGACGCTGTTCACGAGAACATCGCGGCCTGGGATCTCGCGCACGGTCTGGCCCGGATCGAGCCTCGGCTCGCGCCCGACATCCTGATGGGCGCCCGTGCTCTGCTGGCGCTCGAGGCTCGCTGGGCCCGGCATCTGATGGACGCCTGGGACAAGAGCGAAAGCTCGCTCGGAGAGGGCGATGACACCTCGCTCGGGGCGCCGGCCGCGGGCGGAGCCTCGAGCTCGGCGTCCTCGACCTCCTCGCCGGGGCGCAGAGCGTGTGAGTGAGATCCTCGAGCTCTCCTACCTGCTGCCTCTGCGTTGGAGCGACGGCGCCGGGCGCCGGGAGCTGACCGAGTACCTGCGCTCGCTGCGGCAGCTGTGCGCGGAGATTCTCGTCGTTGACGGCTCCCCACCGGACGTCTTCGCCGCCAACGCCGAGGCTTGGGGATCGTGGACCGTGCACGTGCCCCCGGACCCGGACACGCACTGCAAGATGGGCAAGGTCGCAGGCGTGAGGACGGGAGTACGGCATGCGAGCCGCGAGGCGGTCGTGATCGCGGACGACGACGTTCGCTACGAGCCGGCAGACCTACGAGCGCTCTCGAGCTATCTACACGATCACGACCTCGTGCGGCCACAGAACTTCTTCGACCCACTTCCCTGGCACGCTCGCTGGGATACGGCGCGAACGCTGCTCAACCGAGCGCTCGGGGCCGACTATCCGGGCACGCTTGGGATCCGTCGATCGCGATTCCTGAAAATGGGCGGCTATGACGGAGACGTGATCTTCGAGAACCTCGAGCTGATCCGCTCGGTGCGGGCGAACGGCGGTAGCACGATCTCGCCGCTGGACCTCTATGTGCGCCGCCTGCCGCCGAGCGCTTCGCATTTCTGGGGCCAGCGGACCCGTCAGGCCTATGACGACTTTGCCCTGCCACCGCGGATGGCCTGCTGGCTGGCGGTCGTTCCGCTCTTGCTCACGACGATCCTGAAGCGACGTCCAACGGCCGGCGCTCTCATGGCCGCGTCGCTCACGCTCCTGGCAGAGCGCGGTCGCCGGCGTGCGGGCGGCTCGGCGGTCTTTCCAGCGAGCTCCTCGCTGCTCGCGCCCTTCTGGGTGCTCGAGCGAGGCGTCTGCGCGTGGCTCGCCGTCGTTCAGCGCCTGCGCTTTGGAGGCGTTCGCTACGGCAGGGAGGTGATTCCCACGGCCGCCCACTCGGTAGCGACTATACGTCGCGTTCAAGAGCAGCAGGAACAGGAACAGCGCGCCGTCGGGTTCACGGACACGCCGCTCGGAGTCCCGGCGCAGACATGGTCGTGAGGAGCCTGCCGCTCACGCGAGAAACGCGTCGCTCGCCGCTCGGCGGCGGCACGTCTCGATCTGCTCGAGCTGGCGCTCTGCTCGTGCGATCAGCTCCGCGAGCTGGGCGGGACGCAGGCGTGGCTCCTGAGGAGCGAGCAGCTCCAGGCTGCGCCACAATGCCCGCTTGCCGGCGGCGGCGAGCGCGAGGAGCTCGAGCTCATCGAGACGGCTGAGCGGCGAGTAGCTGAGCAGATGCCCATTCAGCTTCAGGCGCCCGGCCTTCTCCGCACCCCACGCCAGGAGCTGCTTCACGGTATCGGTCCCGATCTCGAGCGCGCTCATGATGTCGAGCAGTGTCGCGCGATCCTCGCGGATCTCTACAGCGAGGGCGCTGAGCGCAGGATGGTAGGCGTCGTTCTCGCGGTTGGAGCCCGCTGCCCGCTGCGCGACCGCCGCTCCCGCGGTCGCACCCGCGAGATGGTCGTTGAGGTAGATTGCAAGCAGCTTGGTGTCCATCGCAGCGGTCTATACCCCCCGAAGGTCCAGAGCACACCTACCGCGCGCGGGGTAGCGTCCGTGGTCATTTACAAGCCCTGCGAAGTCACTGGAAGCTTGCTCGTGGGCGTGGCCTTGCCGCCGCTTGCCCTGCAACCGTAGGAGCCACCGATCGAGGCGATTCCCCCGACAGACGACGCCGGCGATGGGGCCTCCGCCGATCGATCGCCGGACACCGCTTCGCGCGGGCACGTAGGCACGCGAGCGAAGTGGGCCGTCGCGTGGCTCGTGCCGGCGGAGAACCCCACGGGAGGGGTCTACGGGATGATCGTCATCGGCGCCTTGCTGGCGGCCGAGAGTGGGCGCTACGAGAGCCATGCCGATGCGGTCGGCTCGACCCTGATCGCGGTGGGCCTGTACTGGCTCGCGCACGCTTACGCGAGCGTGCTCGGGCAGCGCCTGGTCACGCACGAGCGTCTCACTGCGGGTGCGTTGGGACGCGCGTTGCTGCACGAATGGGCGATCGTGCGGGGAGCGGCGATCCCCCTGCTGGCGCTGCTGCTCGCCTGGGCGCTGGGCGCCGGGCGCGAAGCGGCCGTCAACGTGGCGCTGTGGAGCACCGTGGCGGGCCTGATCGCGTTCGAGCTGCTTGCCGGCGTCCGCTCGCGGGCAACCCGCCGCGAGCTGGCGCTCGAGGTGTGCGTGGGAGTCGCGCTGGGCGTGGGGATCCTCGCGCTGAAAATCTTGCTGCACTGAGCAGAGCCCGGCAGCCGCAGAGCCCGGCAGCGCCTCCAGCTGACGCGCTCCCCAAGGCCGTTCCGGCCCCCGCCTGGAAGCCCTGAGCGCGCCGCGCGCGGCGGGAGGACGGTCTGCCGCGCGCGAAAAACGGAGCGACCGACAGACAAGTTCTAACTCCCGAAAACCCTGCAAGAGCAGGGAAAACCCCGATCCACTCGATCGATCCGAGGGGCTCGACGCGCAACCCCTAGGGTTTTGTGTAGACAAAAAATTGCTGACATGGAATAATCCTGTTTACCAGATTTCATGACAGCGTCTGGGTGTATAGATCCGTTTGGGGAGGTAGAATGTCGGTGTCGGAGCGACGCAAGGGGATGTCGGGCGACGGAGCGGTCGCCCCGCTGTACCAGCGCCTGCCGCGCGGCCCCCATCAGCTGGGACCGAAGGCGGTCGCCCACCATCAGCGGATCCGCATGCACGGGGCGATGGTCGAGGCGGTGGCCAGCAGCGGCTACGGCAGGACGAGCGTCAAGCAGGTGATCGGGCTGGCGGGCGTGTCGAGGCGGGCGTTCTACGAACAGTTCGCGAACAAGGAGGAGTGCTTTCTGGCGACCTTCGATCTGATCGCCGCACGCGGGGTGGCGCGCATCAATCAGGCATATCGCGCGGCGGAAGGCGACTTGGAAGACCGCTTGAGGGCAGCGTTTGCGGCTTTTGGGGAGGAGATCTCAACGAACGCGAAGGGCGCCGTGCTGACGATCGTCGAAGCGCAGACGGCCGGAGTCGCGGGCCAGCTGCGGCTGCGCCGGGCGACGGCCACGTTCGAGCGCATGCTGTCCAACAGCTTCGCCCACTCGCCGGGTGCGATCGCGCTGCCGAGCCCGGTGATCCGGGGAATCGTGGGGGGGCTGCACGAAGCCACCTCGACGCGCCTGCGCGAACGGCAATATGCCACGGACATACCGCTCCTGACCGAGGAGATGCTGGAATGGACGCTGCTGTTCCAGGCTTCGGCCACCGAGCGCATGGCCACCCAGCTGGCGGCACGCGTGCCGGCGATCGTGCATGGGAGCCCGACCGAGGAACACGCGACGGGCGAGGCGAGAGCGCTTGGCGGAGACGTTCACGAACGTCTCCTGCGGAGCGTCTTGCGGCTTGCGGTGGTCGACGACTACCAGGAGCTCACCGCGCCCCAGATCGCCGAGGAGGCGCGCGTGCCGATCGAGGATTTCTTCGAGCTGTTCCCCGGGCGCGACGAGTGCTACCTGGCGGCGTTCGATCGGCTGAGCGACGAGCTGCTGCTGCTCGTCGCCGATCCCGATCTGGTCTCCTCCGAGTGGCCGGCGGCGGTCCGCCGCACGATCGACAAGCTGATGCGCCATCTGGCCGAGCGACCGCTGTACGCGCACACGATCGCCGCGGAGGCGTTCGCCGCGGGGCCCGAGACGGTCGAGCGCAATCTCGAGCTGGCGCACGGCATCGCGACGCTGCTGACTGAGGGCGCTCCCGACATCATCCAGAGCGAGCTGGCGGTGGAAGGAGCCGCGGGCGCAATCTGGCACACGGTCCGCTGCCAGGTGACGAATGGGCAGATCCATCTGCTGCCGGCTCTGGCCGACTACCTGAGCTATGTCGTGCTCGCACCGCTGATCGGCGCCGAGGCGGCGGCCGAGGTCGTCACCGATGATCTCCTCTCCTGAGCCATCGATTCGGTGGCGGTTGCCCGCCACCGGCACGCCGCCTTGCGTGCTGCTGCTCAGCGCCGTTTGCCGGTGCGTCGCTCGGCGAAGTGCGTGAGCACGATGCCGACCAGCAGCGAGATGACGATCACGACGATCAGGGGGGCTTCGTCGGTGCCGAAGACCCAGTGGACCTTGACCTTGTCGAGGTTGAAGACCGCGAACAGCGTGATCAGCACAGCGAGCGCGACGAGCGCGCCGGTACGGGCAAGCTCACGCCGGCTGCGCTTCGCGGCGCGTGCCGACGGTGTATGGACAGGTGTCGACATCGTCTCGATCCTAACGGCTCAGCTCGGCCTGCACCCATGGGCAGCCGACCGATAGCTCCTCGACACCGAGGGTGGCGGCGACGTTGAGAGCCATGCCGTGGCGGAAGAAGTCGTCCAGGCGCTCTTGCTCGGCGGCGGAGAGCTCGCGTGCCAGCTCGACCAGCTGGGCGAAGCGATGGCGCACGCTGGTGCGGACGAGCTCGTCCTCGCAGGCGGCGTAGCACTGATGCTGGAGCATCAGATAGTCGCGGTCGGAGGCGAGCAGATCCCTGTAGGCGAGCCCCATCGCCCCGAGCGCGTCCTCGCACTCGGCGGGCGCGCGTCCGGCCGCGTAGTCGGCCGCGGCCGAGCGAAAGGTGTCGGAGACCCGCTCGAAGGAGCGGTCAAGCGCGGCGAGGAACAGCTCGCGCTTGGTGGGGAACAGGGAGAACACGTATGGCTGGGCGACTCCGACCCGTCGCGCGATCCGCTCGACCGGGGTGCCGTGCAGGCCGCCGTGCGCGAACTCGTGCACGGCGGCGGAGATCAGCTCCTCGCGCCGCTCGGCCGCGGGAACGCGCCGGCGCGCGGGTCCGGCCGTCTCGATCACGCCGTGTCCCCTGCAACCGCGGCGAGGGCGCCTTCTGCGAGGGCGCCCTCCCCCACCTCGAGGCCGGCTGCCGTGCGCGTCTGAAACGGCAGCGCCACGACAACGAGCCCCCCCGCGGCGAGCACCGCTGCCCCGACCCACAGCGCGGGGATCATGCCGTTGACGAACGCCTGTCGCGTGGCATAGCCGCCGGCGCCGGTGAAGATCGAGGCGAGCACCGCCACGCCCAGCACGCCGCCGACCTCGCGGATCGTGTTGTTGGCGCCGGAGGCCTGGCCCGCCTGCTCTGGGCGCACAGAGGAGAGCACGGCGTTGGCGGCGGGCGCGAACACGAGAGCCATGCCCCCGCCGGCCAGGATGTAGGCGCCGATCACCTGCCAGTAGACGGTGTGAGTGGAGGTCAGCAGCGCGAACCACGCGAGACCGCCCGCCTGCAGGATGAGTCCGCCGGCCATGAACGGGCGGCTGCCGAAGCGCTCGGAGAAGACGCCCGCGAACGGCGCGACGAGCATCGTGGCGCCCGTCCACACGAGCATCCTCACGCCGGCCTCGAGGGGGGAGTAGCCGAGCACGTTCTGCATGAACTGGACGAGGAAGAAGATCGAGCCGAACATGCCGAAGTACATCGTCAGCGAGGCGACGTTGGTGACGGCGAAGGAGCGTTTGGCGAAGAACGACATCGGCAGCATCGGCTCGCTCGTGCGCAGCTGCGACGCGACGAAGCCCCCGATCAGCACGAGCCCGGCGATCAGCGAGACGAGGACGGTGGCGCTCGTCCAGCCCAGCGACTGGGCGCGCACGAGCGCGAAGACGATCCCGAAGGAGCCTGTCGAGGCGAGCAGGAGGCCGCGCAGGTCGAGGGTCCCGTAGGGGCCGTGGCTCTCCTTCAGCCAGCGCATGGCGAGCGGCAGGATGACCAGGCCGATGGGGACGTTGATCCAGAAGATCCAGTGCCAGGAGATGCCCTGCACGACGGCGCCGCCGATCAGCGGGCCGATCGCGACGGCGATGCCGCTGATGCCCGACCACACGCCGATCGCCATCCCTCGCTTTTCCTTGGGGAACGCCTCAGCGAGCAGGGTCAGCGTGAGCGGGGTGACCATCGCGGCGCCCAAGCCCTGCACGGCGCGCGCGGCGACCAGCAGGTCGGTGGTGCGCGAGAGCGCGGCGGTGGCGGAGGCCACGGTGAAGATGGTGATGCCGACGAGGAACATGCGCTTGCGCCCGAAGCGGTCGCCGAGCGCGGCCCCCGTCAGCAGCAAAACCGCGTAGGCGAGCACGTACGCGTTCACGGTCCACTCCAGCGACTGGACGGAGGCGTGGAGGTCACGGTGGATGGTGGGCAGCGCGACGCTGACCACGAGGTTGTCGAGCACGACCATGAACAGCGCGACCGATACGATCCCCAATGTCCAACGATTCCGACGCTCCACCCCATTCATCTCCAGGCTCCCCTTTATGCTTAGTGACCGCTAAGTAGAGTGGCAGGTTAGCAGCGTCGTGAAGTTTTGCAAGGCTTCTTTTGGAGGAGCGGCCTACCGGCCGCCGGGCGGGCGTATGTGGAGGTCTCACGACGGCGGTCTCGGGTACCGGGACCGTGCGGCCACCGGGTCTCCGACGGCAGTCGCGGGCACCGGGACGATGGGGCAACCGGCGAGGAGGCGCGGGGCGGGCGGCGAATACCATGGGTGCGATGAGATCTCACGCTCCCTCTGCAATCCCGTTTTCCGTGACCGCGCTGGCCGTGGGGCTGCTGCTGGGCGGCTGCGGAGGAGGGACCAGGACCGTCACGGCGGCAAGCGCGCCGGCGCCGGCGCAGAGGACGACCACGAGCGTGCAGCCGGCGACGAGGACGACGAGCACCGCTGCGACGGCGACGCCACCGCCGGCGAGCACGGCGCCGGCGCAGACGACGACGAGCGGCGGCGCCTCCGCCCCCACCTCCCCCCCGGCGCGCACCGCCCCCGCGCCGGCGTTCACCAAGTCGGAGGGGGGTGGCGGGGAAGGACTGGGTGGCGCCGAGGCGGTGGTGGCGGCGAAGGGCTTCACCGCGACCGACACCTCCGACTACCACTCCGATCAGGCGCTGCGCGTGCTGATCGGCACGCGCAGCGGCTCGAGCGACGGACACGGGCAGCAGGCGTTCTTCTTTGTGAACAACAGCTATATCGGCACCGACGCGAAGGAACCGTCGGCGACGGTGAGGGTGGTTGCGCAGAGCGACACCGAAGTGACGCTCGCCTACCCGCTGTATCGAGCGAGCGATCCGCTCTGCTGTCCCGGCGGCGGGCAGGCGACGGTGCGGTTCCAGCTGAACAACGGAAAGCTCACGCCGCTCGACCCGATCCCGCCGGCGAGCTCGGCGACCGGACTCAGCCGACAGTAGGACGCCGCCCCCACCCGCAGGGCAAAAGGTGGAGAAGGCCCTATCGTGGTGTGCGTTCAGGCCACCGCAACATCGCGAGAAAGGGTCATCGCAAATGAGCTCAACGATCGAGGGTCGCAGCGAGGAGCTGCTGCAGGGAAAGAACTTCTGCCACGTCGCCACGCTGCGCGCCGACGGGTCGGTGCACGGGGTGCCGGTGTGGGTCGACGTGAAAGACGGGCTGGCGGTGCTGAACACGGCGGAGGGACGCGCGTGGCCGCGCAACTTGGAGCGCGATCCGCGGGTGACGCTGACCGTGCAGAACATCGAGAACCCTTACGAGTACGTCTCGATTCGCGGGCGCGAGGCCGAGCGCACGACCGACGGCGCGGACGAGCATATCGATGCGATGGCGAAGAAGTACATGGACAAGGACTCATATCCGCTGCGCCAGCCCGGCGAACAGCGGCTGATCATCAAGGTCAAGCCGGATGACGTAAAAGTCTGGGGAAACTGAGCCGCGGGACGCATCACCCCCGTGCGAAGAAGCCGAGCAGCCGTCGCCACCACGACGGGGGGCGGGGCTGCGTGCGCAGCCACTCGTCGCGGAGGAGGAGCTTGCCGCACGCGCGCGCGGCGAGGACGCATTGCGTGTGCGCGTGCCGGCGGCGGCGGGAGTCGCCTTCGGGGGCGATCAGCATGTGCTCGCTGAGCGCGGGCAGGCGATGACCGCAGATCGGGCAGCGATACGTCGCCGGCTTGCCGCTCTTCGCGCGGCGCGCCGTCCACCAGCGCGCGGGTGGAAGGGTCGTGGACACAGACCCATTGTCGCGCCGCTCGCCGCAACCATGCTCGCGACGGTGGCGGTGGGGGCGGCGGCGTTTGCCAAGGGCGAGCGCGAGCGCCGCCTGGACCGAGCGCGGCGAGCGCGCGAGCGCCGCTTCACCCTGCTGGAGGGGGAGCGGCCGCAGGACGGCATGAAGCGCATGGCGCTCGCGCAGCTCGACCTCGCGATCGAGCTCGTGCGAGGCGAAGGGGGCGGGTCGAGCGAGGAGGCGGTGCACGACACGCGCAAGGCGATCAAGCGGTTGCGTGCGCTGACGCGCCTGCTGCGGGAGGAGCTCGGCGAGCAGGCCTTCGCGCGCGAGAACGGAGCCCTGCGCGAGATCGCCCGGCGCCTGGCCGGAGCGCGCGATGCGGAGGTGATGGTGAGCACGCTCGATCGGCTGCTGAAGGCTCACCGGCGCGGGCTCGGCCGCCGGGGGCCCATCGTGGAGCTGCGGGCGCAGCTCGCCGCCGAGCGCGACCGGGTGGCGGAGGAGGAGGGGAACGCGGCCACGCGCGATGAGACCCTTGGCGAGCTGTATGCGGTGCGGGCGCGGGTGGCGGCGTGGCGCCTGCCTGAGCGACCGGGGACGCAGCTGATCGAGCCCGGCCTGCGGCGCCTGTACCGGCAGGGCCGCCGTCGCGCGCGGAGCGCAAGAGGAGGCCAGACGCGCGCGCTGCACCGCTGGCGCAAACGCGTCAAGGACCTGCGCTACGCCGCGCAGATGCTCTCCCTGGAGGAGCTCGCCGAGCGGGCGGACGATTTGCAGGAGCGGCTGGGCGATGAGCACGACCTGGCGCTGCTGGCGGCACGGGTGCTCGCCTGCGGCAGCCCGCTCGCCGGCGGAGACAAGGCGCGCAAGCGCACGCGCAAGCGGGTGCTGAAGCTGATCGGCCGCCGGCGCGCGCGCCTGCGCAAGCGGGCGCTGCGCGAAGGCAAACGCCTGTTCAAGCACAAGCCAAAGCGATTCGCCAAGCGCGCGCACAAGCGTCTCGCGTCCACCGGGCGCCCCGTGGGCGTGGCGCGGCACGACTGAACCGCCAAAGCACCACTGAAACGCCGCCGCAGCACGACTGAAACGCCGCGGCACGACTGACATGCCGCAGCGCGACTAAACGCCGCAGCACGCCTGACATGCCGCAGCGCGACTAAACGCCGCAGCACGCCTGAGCACTCGTCACGCACGCACGCACGAACACACGCGTAAAGCAGCGCGATTGACTCCAGGACTCGGGAGCGACGGTCGATAGGTGGGGGAGGCCGCATGGCCACACACACCCGCACTACACGATCGACCCTGTATCTCGCCTTCCTGCTGGGAGGGCTAGGTGTGCTCGTGCTGCACACGACCGTCGGTCTCGGCGGCCCGCGCGCCGATGGGCTGATCGACGGCGGCGTCTACAACATGCTGATGTTCGGCGCGGCGTTCGCGGTGATCGCGCGCGGGATCACGGTGAAGGCCCAGCGGGCGGCCTGGCTGGCGATGGGCGTGGGCCTGCTCAGCTGGAGCGTGGGCGAACTGTATTTCACGCTGTTCGTGGAAGGCCCGGGCGGCTTCGGCGGCGGCGGCGTCTCCCCCGCGGACGGGTTCTACCTGGCGATGTACCCGTGCATGTACGTGGCGTTGATGCTGCTCGTGGGCTCGCATCTGCGCGAGCTGAGGATCAGCCTGTGGCTCGACGGCCTGATCGGGGGTCTCGGCGCGGCGGTGCTCGCGGCGGCGGTCGTGCTGCCACCGATCGCCGCAACGGCGCACGGCAGCTTCGGCTCGGTCGCGGTCACGCTGGCCTATCCGATCGGCGACCTGCTGCTGATGATCTTCGCGATCGGCGCCCTGGGCATGACCGGATGGCGCCCGGGACGGGTGTGGCTGCTGATCGCCGCGAGCATGCTGATGACCGCGATCGCCGACTCGACCTACCTCTACCACACCGCCACCGACACCTACCGCGAGGGCACGTGGATCGAAGGGCTGTGGCCGGGCGGGGCGATCCTGCTCGCGCTGGCGGCTTGGGCGCCGTGGCCGCGTCCGGCGCGACGGCGGATCGAGGACTGGCGGCTCGTGCTGGTGCCGGCGGCGTCGCTGCTGACGGCGCTGGGAATGTTCGTCTACGGCAACCTCCACCATCAGCTCACCCTGCCGGTACTGATCCTCGCGACCGCCACCGTGCTCGCGGTGAGCGCGCGACTGATGCTCACGGTGCGGGAGAACCTCGCGATGCTCGTGTCCTCGCGGCGCCTGGCGCGGACCGACCCGCTCACGGGGCTGGGCAACCGCCGTCAGCTGATGGAAGACCTCGAGCTCGCCTGCCGTCCCGGCCGCCGCGGCGAGCGGTGGAAGCTCGTGCTGTATGACCTGAACGGCTTCAAGCGCTTCAACGACACCTTCGGTCATCCGGCGGGCGATGCGCTGCTGACGAGGCTGAGCGACAGGCTGCACGCAACCGTCCTCGCGCGGGGTGCGGCCTACCGCATGGGGGGAGACGAGTTCTGCGTGCTCCTCCGCACCGCCGGCGCGGAGGAGGAAGAGCCCGCCGGCGCGGAGGAGGAAGAGCTCGTGCGCAGGAGCGTGGAGGCGCTCTCCGAGCAAGGGCCGGGCTTTTCGATCGACGCGGCGCACGGGGAGGTGAGCATCCCCGGCGAGAGCTCGGAGTCGGCGGCGATCTTGCAGTTGGCCGATCAGCGCCTGTACGAGCGCAAGGACCAGACGCGCGATCCGGCGGAGGCGATTCGGGCGCTGCGCGCGTACGCCGGCGGCCTCCTCAACGCGGAGGTGGTCGAGGGGGTGATCGCCACGCTGTCAGAGTCCGGGCAGCGTTCCAATGGCAACGGCGACGGCTCATACCCAGCGCAGGAGCCGGCGCCGGCGGAGAACGGCTCGATCCCAGGATCGCCCGAGCCGGTCGTGGATCGCCGCTCGGGCTCGCTCAGCCGACGCTGAGCACGGCCGGCTGCCGAGACCTCAGCCGGCGCCGAGCACCTCGCGCCGGACGACACCTCAGCCGACGCTGAGCACACCGGCTCCGAGACCTCAGCCGGTGCGAGCGCGCTTCGCCGGCGAAGCCTCAGCCGACGCTGAGCACGGTGAGCGTGCGCTTGCCGCGCGGCAGCGACACGGAGGCCTGCTCGCCCGCACCCCGTCCGAGCAGGGCCACGGCGACGGGCGATTCGGCCGAGAGGCGGCCCTCGGCGGGGTTGGCGTCATGGGAGCTCACGATCCGCCAGGTGCGCTCGGCGCCGCCGTCTTCGCGCACGACCACGGTCGAGCCGAAGCCGACGACCCCGTCGGCGACGGGCGCCTCCTCGACGACGACCGCCGCGGCGATCTTCTCGCGCAGGCGCGCGATCTTGGTCTCGAGATGGGCCTGCTCGTTCTTGGCGTCGTGATACTCGCTGTTCTCCTTCAGGTCCCCCCATTCGCGCGCGGTCTTGATCCGCTCGGCGATCTCCCGGCGTCCCTCCCCCTCCAGGGCCGCGAGCTCTGCGTGGAGGGTGTCGAGACCGGCGGCGGTCATCAGGTTCGAGGCGTCGGACATCCGCTCCTGAGCCTACTCCTTCGAGCCGCGACTCTCGGCCCCAACCGCTGACCGTGGGTCGCGGCGCGCGCTCAGAAGTAGGTGCTCGGCGAGGAGGAGAGCAGACCGTAGATCTGCACGATCGCGGCCTGCACGAGCAGCTGTCCGGAGGGGGGTGAGCCGAACACGAATACGTTGTTCGAGAGGCGCAGGTGCCGCCAGGCGTATTCGACGTAGGGCTCGGCCAGCTTCGGCCCGGGCGGGTCGTGGGTGACCGAGTCGAGGTAGAGCATGTTGCGGAAGTAGACCGACACGAAGAACGGGTTTTCGCCGCCGAGCCGTTCCGGCGTGAAGTAGGCGAGCGCGGTCGCCGCGGTCTGGCGCGCCTGGTAGAGGTAGGCGGAGTTGTGGGTGGCCTCATAGAGCAGCACGCCGGCGCCGATCATCGAGCCCTGGTTGTAGCTCCAATAGGTCTCGGCGACCCCGCCGTGCGGGCCGATGTGGTCGGCGTAGAGGCCGTTTTCGCCGAGCAGGCAGGTGCGCACCCAGTTGTAGGCCTGTTCGGCGAACTGCAGGTAGGTGGCGTTGCCGGTGATGCGGTAGAGCTGCAGCGCGAGCTCCGCGCCGGGGCCGTCGGTGACGGTGTTGCGTTCGGTGTTTTCGATCGCGTTGGAGAACGGCACGCCGCCGGGACAGGCGAGCTCCTCGCCTTCCGGGCCGATCGTCTGCCAGCCGGCCATCACGAACGCCATGATCCCCTCGGCGACGCCGAGCGCGGAGGCGCTGTGGGTCAGCTCATACACCCGCACGAGCTCGATCCCGACCCACTCGTTGTCGTCGTAGTACTTGGCCCCGCCCGGTCCGGCCGGGGGCGCGACGGTGCCGTCGAACGCCGGCAGCGTGCTCGTGTAGGTCCCTTCCGGCGCGCCCGAGTTGGCGGTGTCCAGGTAGGAGCGCAGACCGATCAACCGCGCGTTCAGTTCGTGCGCGAACGTGCTCGACAGCCCGGGGATCGTGGTGAAGCTCGGGATGTGGGAGAGCGTGACGGTAGCCGCGAGCGCTTGGGAGAACGGCCATAGGAACGAGAACGGTTCACCCTCGTAGAGGCCCGATCCGGAGATGTAGTAGGCCTTTTGCATCGCTTCGAACGCAATCAGCGCGCGGGCGGCATCGCCATGCAGCACGGGCTTGGGCTTCGACTTGCGCTTGGAGTGCGAGCTCAGGGTGGATGTGACGCCGGAGGAGGTCGAGGAGGCGCCGCCCGGGCCGCCCGACGAGGAGGAGGCGCCGCCCGGGCCGCTGGACGAGGAGGACGCGTCGCGCTTGAGCTGGGAGGGCTTGGCGATGATCTCCGGACGGGTGGCGCCGGCGGGGTAGGGCGAGGTCGCAAGCGCGGCCGGCGCGGACACGGCGCACGCGAGGGCGACCAGGGCGAGAGTGGCCAGGACGAGCGCCGGCAGGGCGTACAGCAGCCGCAGCGGGCGCCGCAGGGGGGTCAGCTGACGCATGGGCGGATGTGCGAGGTCGAGACGGCGCGCCATTGGCATTCAGCAGGCACAGAACAGTCGAGCGGGACAATCGATTTGGTTTGCGGAGCTGTTACGCATCTTTCGAGCTGAGGCTTCAGTGACAAGATCGGCGATTTCCTTGGCGGCCTGGCGCAGCCTGACTTGGAGTCGCGCACGAGCGCGCGATGGTAGTGTCAAATACAGCTTGAGCAATCGTCCGGGACATACCGCCGCGACCGCCGGCCCCGCGCCGCTCGCCTTGGAGTTCGAGGGCGGCGGCGGACGTCCTCTACGGGCGATCGTCACCGGTGAGATCGACTTCGCGGGCGCCCCCTCGATGCAGGCGCAGATCGTCTCGGCGTGCGCCGAGCACACCGAGCACCGCCTGATTCTCGACCTGTCGGCCGTGCAGTTCATGGACTCGAGTGGGCTGCGGGCGGTGCTGCACGTGCAGCGCGAGCTCTCCGAGGAGCCTGGCGGCGGCATGGTGATCCTCGGCGCGACCGAGCCGGTGCGCAAGCTGTTGAAGCTGACCGGGCTGGAGCGTCATCTGCGCGTGTTCGACACGGTCGAGCAGGCCGAGACGGTGCTGGCCGAAGGGAAGCCGGACGAGGCCGCCGGCGACAGCCAGGCCTCGGATCGCGCGGACGGCGCCGGCCCCGCCTAGCAAGCGTCACCGCCGCAGCGACTCGGAGGTGGCAGCGGACAGGATCGCGATAGATCGTGCAACGGCCGGCCACATTCGATTACACGACGGTGGGGCATGTGACGGTCGACGTGCTCGCCGACGGCTCGCGCCGCCCGGGCGGAAGCGCGTTCTACAGCGCGCTTCAGGCGGCGCGGCTGGGACAGCGGACGCTGATCCTCACGCAGGGATCCTCCAGGGAGATCGAGCGGGTGATCGAGCCTTACCGGGGAGAGGTCGAGCTGCGGATCCTCCCCGCCCCCGCGACGACGACCCTCGCCACGTCGGTGCAGCTCGCCGCGTCCGCTCACGGCGAGGGCGAGCAGCGCACGCAGCGGCTGCTCGAGTGGGCGGGTCAGATCGCGGAGGTGACGGTCGACACCGCGATTCTCCACCTCGCTCCGGTCGCGCGCGAGACGCCACGAGCGTGGCGAGGACGTGCGGACTTCGTCGGGATCACTCCGCAGGGCCTCGCGCGCGCGTGGGATGAGGACGCGCATGGCAACCACGAGCGCGGCGAGCCGCGCTCGACCTCAGATGACGCGCATCGCGAGATGCGCTCGGCGCCGGCCGACCCGGGAGCGCTCGCCGGCGGGTGCGACGCGCTGGTGCTGAGCGAGCACGAGCGCGCGAGCTGCGCTGAGCTCATCTCCGCCGCGCGTGAGATCGGCGCAATCGTGGCGGTGACCGCCGGGGCGCAGCCGACTTCGATCCTCACCGCCGACGGAGGAGAAGTTCTAGTCGCGGTCCCCACGATCGAGCGCCCGCGCGAGGATCTCGGGGCCGGGGATGTGTTCGCGGCGGCGTTCTTCATCGCGCTGGCCGAGGGACAGCCGCCGGCACAGTCGGCGGCGTTCGCCAACGCGGCGGCGGCGGTGCGGGTGAGCGGTACGGGAGCGGATGCGATCGGGGACAGGGAGGCGGTCGAGGCGCGCCTGCGCGCCACCGCGCCCGGCTGAGGCTCGACGCGTCGCCGCTTCCCTCGCGGGGCCTGAGCTGCCTCGCCGGCTCCCTCGCCGGGGCCTCGGCCCTCGCGCGGCCTGCCCGGCGCAATCGGCGCGCGCTCGGCGGGCGGCGCTACGCCGCCAGGGCGTCGTCGATCAGCCGCGAGAGCTCTGCCTGGTCGAGCGCGTCGCCGCGGTCGCAGGCGCGCGCTGCGAGCAGCAGGGAGCCGCCGACTGGCGCCATCTCCACCACCGAGACGCGCGCCTCGGGGGCGTGCTCGTGGACGGCGGCGGTCAGCGGCTCGACGAAAACTGCCCCGGCCTTGAAGGCGCTGCCGATCAGGCCCACGGGAAAGTCGCCCGTGAGCCCGGTTTGGTCGATCACCGCGGCGATCTGCTCGGACAGCTCACGGGCGCCGCGCGCGTAGAGCTCGCGCGCAACCGCGTCTCCCTGCGCGGCGAGCCTGCCTGTCTCGGTCGCGAACGCCGCGATCTCGCCCTTGGTCAGGGGCTTTGCGTAGACGCGCGCGGCGAGCGCCTCGACCGACGGCGCGGAGAAGAACTCGACGATCGCGTCACTCAGGGCCGTCTCGGGGCCGGACGCCTCGCGGTGGCGCAGCGCGGCCTTGATCGACTGGACGCCTAGCCAGTAGCCGGAGCCCTCATCGCCGAGCAGGTGGCCCCAGCCGCCCGCGCGCCATGGCCGCCCCGCGGGCCCCACGCCGAAGACGTTCGAGCCGGTGCCCGAGATCGCTCCGATCCCGGGCCGCGCGCCGGTGGCGGTCGCCCACGCACCGACGACGTCGTTGACGACGATCCAATCCTCGCTGCGGGCGGCCCGCACCTGGTGGGCGATCGCGTCGGTGTCGGTGCCGGCGACTGCGAGCACCGCGGCGGCGAGATCCCCTCGCTGGATACCCGCGCGCTCGATCGCCTGCTCGGCGACTTTGAGCAGCGCGTCGACCGCACTCTTGGCGCCGACCGCATCCTCGTTGGAGGGACCTCCGTGCGCGAGGTGAAGCGTTTGGGTCTCGAGGTCGAGCACGGCCGCGAGCGTCTTGGTCGCGCCACCGTCGATCCCCATCAGGTAGCGCGCGTTTGCACCGCTCTTGACATCGCCGTCGGCGGGGCCGGAGGCGAGGATGCGCTTCCCGCTCAAAGCAGGCGGCAGTTTCACCAGGGAAGAGGGCGAGTCGCTCGGCATGCGCGAATCTTCTCAGCAAACACGTTCTTACGTTCATCAGCGGAAATTCTTACGTTGATCGCCTTGAATGTGCCTATGACGCACTGCTTACAGGAGAGCACCATGCGAGAATGCGGTTGACATGAGCGCGAACGTGACATGGCAGGACGCGACGGTGGACCGGGCCCAGAGGTGGCGGGCGTTGGGACAGCAGGGCGCGACTCTGTGGTTCACGGGCATGCCCGGCGCGGGCAAGACGACGATCGCAAGCGCGGTCGAGGCGCGCTTGATCGAAGCGGGTCGCAGCGCGTATCGTCTGGACGGGGACAACCTGCGCCACGGCGTCTGCAGCGATTTGGGCTTCAGCCGCAGCGATCGCGAGACGAACGTGGGCCGGGTCGGGGAGATGGCGCGCCTGTTCGCCGACGCCGGCATGGTCGCGCTCGTCGCGCTGGTGTCGCCGTATGCGGACTGCCGCGAGAAGGTGCGCCGGCTGCACGAGGACGACGGGCTGGCGTATGTGGAGGTGTTCGTGAACACGCCCGCTACGGAGTGCGCGCGGCGCGACCCGAAGGGGCTGTACGCGCGCGCGCATCGAGGCCAGCTGAGCGGGATGACGGGCGTCGACGCGCCGTATGAGCCGCCGCGCACGCCGGAGGTCGTGCTCACGCCGCAGATCGACGTGCTGAGCGCGACCGAGATGGTTTTGAGCGCGCTTGCGGAGCGCCAGCCCGCGCCGGTCTGAAGCGCTCTTCTTTGGTTTCAGCAGGTTCGTGTGGGGCTTGCACTCGATCCGCACCGCCGGGATCGGCGGTGCGGATCGTTGAGAGCAAGCCCCGCGGCGGAGAGCTCCACCAACCGCCTACTTCTTGGGCTTGGTCTTCTTCACGGCGCCGTACCGCTTGCGCGCACTCGTTTCACAGACACCGCGCTTGGCCTTGCTCTTGTTCTTGTGACATGGCTTCAGTGCGGCCGCGAGCTTTTGCGCGCGGCTCGCTTTCTTTGCCTTGGGGCAGCCGGTGATGCTGATGGGTGTCGACTCGTGGATTTCGGCGCCGTTCTGGCCGACGAACGCGGTCGGCATCGCCAGTGTTTGGCCGCAGAAGCTGTACTTGTCCTTCAGAGGCAGGTTCGCCGCGAGAGCGGAGTACTTGCCGGTCGGAAGGATCAGTTCGAACGTTCCCACGGGCACGTCGGGCACTGTCTTGAACGTGCTCGACGTGATCCCCGCTTTGCTGATGAACGTAGAGCCGATGAGATCGACGCTCACGCCGTAGCCTTGCAGCACGATGATCAGGCTCGGGAACGCTTCGCCGCCGTGACTTACGAAATATGCCGGGCCTTCCAACGGGACCGGCAACACCGGCGTGACCGCGCGGGCATGCCCCACGATCGATTCTGGCGGGCAGCCGGCCGGGTTCGCTTCGAACACCCTCGCCACACACGCCTTCTGCAACGTCGTCAGGCGGCTGGGGAGTTGCTTGGGGAGATCGACCTTCACGGACTTGATGTTCGCCTGGCTCGTCGACTGGTTATCCCCCAGCGGCGTGGTGGGGTAGACGATCTTCGCGGTCAGGCTCGCACCGTCCGCTTTGCTCGTCTTCGCGCCGGTTGAGACTTTGAAGTTCGGAGCGAACTTCAAGCTCTGACACGACCCCACCTGGAAATGACTCGAGATCGGTGCGGTCGCGCCTTCATAGCTCGACGCCGTGCCCGAGAAGGACTGCGGTTCGCAGTTGGTCGGGTCAAGCCCCCCTGTGAGACACCGTGACGTGCCTGGCGCGCTCGAGGAAGGCGGCGACGTCGAGCGAGGCCTACGGCCAGTCGATCAGAGCGGCCAGCGCGACCGCACCGAGCTCAATCAGGCCACTGTGCTCGAGCGGGCGGTACTCCCCGTCGGCGAGCCCCAGCCAGTGGACGGCACGCTCCTCGGGATCCAGGATCAGCAGCTCGTCGACCTCGTGGGCGGCATAGAACGGAAGCTTCTGCCAGGTCTCATCGCCGGGCGAGATGATCTCGACGACGAGCGCGGCGGTGTGCAGCCAGACGCCGCCGGCGCCGGGACGGTGCAGACCGCCGTCGGGGACGCGAAAGTTGTCGATCGAGTCGCCGAGGTTGAACTCGCCCATCGCCGCCTCCAAGCCCGCCTCGCGGGCGAGCGAGCCAAGGATCTCGGCCAGCTGCTGAGTCAAACGGGCATGCCCGTAGTTCGGGGCGGGAACCATATGCAGCACACCCTCCCACACCTCGTCGAGGCGATCCAGACCAGAGATTCGCCGACGCTCCTTGAGAGCATCCAGCTCGTAGGCGTACGGGTCGAGCACAACCGTGGCCATGAAGCAAGCATAGCGGCGCCAATGAGACCCGGAACACGTACGGGGACTGCCGCGTGGGAGCATGGCCTATGGCCTATTAAACGCGCCCGAGAGGATTCGAACCTCTGACCTTCGGTTCCGTAGAGGCCAATTGACCCCCATTTTTGGCTCTGTAGAGCCATATTCAGCTTCCTAATATGTCCCGAAATGACCTCAGATTTGCGCAGTTCGGGACATGTTTCGGGACATGGTCTTCGCGTGTTGGCATCGCCTCTGCGATGCAGGGGCGACGTGCCAGCACCAGTTCTCCCACACACGTTCGCGCTTGGACGCGAAAACGCCCGACTTCGGCGCCGCGCCCCGATCGGCATCTACTCGCCCGAGCGCTCCCTGATCGACATCATCCCGTCCTCTTCAATCGGCTCACTCGTTGAATATCCTGCACGGTCATGGGTGATCTGCGACCGTGGTCGACCAAGCCGGGGGTTCTCAGCGGCGGGATGCAGGAGTTCGTCGTCGGCGCGGTGGTCGTGGGCGAGAGTCGGGTGCTGGCCGGGCCTCGAGAGGACGGCTCGCTTGAGGCGCTCGCGTTGATTGCGGCGGTCCCGCCCGAGAGTGTGGAGCTGACAAGACTGGTAGTCGATCATGAGCGCGGTGTTCTTGAAGGTGTCGATTACTTCATGCGCTGGGCGACGATGCTGCCGACTGCGGAGGAGCCATTTGCGCTGGCGCGTCTGGATTTGCGCTTCGCCGGTCCTTCCGCGTTCGAGGCGCGGCTTTTGTTCGACATCGCCGCGCATAACAGGGATCTCTGGGCTGCTGTTCACAGCGGCTGGGTCCAGCTTGTCAGTCCCGATAGGTTGCCCCGGCGACCCGAGATCATGACGGAGCCCGAGGATTTTGCTCCGGTCCTGATGGTCGAGTCCGATGCGAGCGCCCTTGGCGATACGCTCGGCAAACTCGGCGTCAGCGATCAGTTCACGGGCGTCTGATTGCCACGGCCGCGCACCGGGGCTGGCGGTTTTGTCACGCTCATTTCAAGCTTCGCTGGGGCGGCTTCGGCGAATTGGGGGGCGAGGGGGTCGCCGTGACCGAGTCCGGCGAGGCGCCCGAGCATCTCGGCGAGTGACCATGGCCGTGGTGTCCGCATGACGGTCGTGAGTTGGTCCATGGCGGCGTGGATCAGTGCTGGCTCGGTTGTGAGCAGCTCGCATAGGAGCTGGTCGGGAGAGAGCGCTTGCTTGCCGACCGTCGCGAGGTCGGCTTGCGCGAAATGTCGAAGGTTGTTCGTGACGACGATCTCGACGTCTCCAGCGACGGCGGCGGCAAGCATGTGGCGGTCCTTCTCATTGTTGGGCATCTCGTGCTCGATCGCGTCGGCCGTGGCCTGGTCGAGCATTGCGTCGGGGAAGGCTGCCTGCATGGCTTTGCGCAGTCGCTCCCATTGCGCTGCTGTGAGGACGCTGTCGTCGATGAGGTTGCTGCGGGTCTCCTCGAGGATGCGTTCGGTCCAGAAGGGGGCGAGGCCTCCTTCGGCGGCGATCCATAGCAAGAGGTTGCGGATCAGCTCTTGGTAGAGAACCGAAGCGTCGAGGACGCACTGGCGCAGAGGCATTCGTTGCAGTGGGTATCAGCGGGTCCAGCCGTCGGCGGATTCGTTTGTGATCTCCGCCATCGACCGTAGTCCTGCTGTTGCTTGGTCGCGCCGTTCGCGGAAGTCCTTGAGGTCGAGGACGCGTATGCGGCGCTGGTTGCCGACTCGGCGGTAAGGGATCGTCTCGATGTCGAGCAGCTCGTTCAGATGTGGCCGCGAGACTCCGAGCATTCCTGCGGCGACCTCTGAGGAGACCTCCTCGTCGGAGTCGAACACCAGCAGCTCACGCCCCTCGATCTCCTGGGCCTCCAGGTAGCGACGCAACAGCCCCACGGGAATCAGGGCCTTGGTTGCTGCCGGGGCGGAGATACGAATCTCGACCATCGCGTCGTCCTGCAGGTCGGACAGAATTTCGCGAGCGCTGCGCTCTAAGGCGAGCGCGTCCTTCGGTGCGGGCGCGAGGATGGTGGCGGCTGTGATGCTGCGGGTTGTTCGGGTCCTAGGCACTGGATTGACTCCGTGAGGATGTGTCTGCGTTATCGTCCCCAAGCTTACCAGCTTCTCGTAATACTCGAAACGAGGTTGGTCCTGGCGCCAGCGCTCGTCAATAAGGGCCGTAGGCCCGCCTCCGGTGAACGTAACTGCGCCGACCCGGCGCCACCTGAAAACTTGTCCGCTGGCCTCGCCGCCGGCGCCGGGCCTGCCGCGCGTGTTCAAGGAGCTTCATGCGCGACATGCCTGAGTGCCCTCTCGGGGCGGTCGCGGTGTTGGCCACGCCTACACTGAGCGCCGGGGGAGTCGCCCCGAGGCTGGTCATTTGGCGTTTGCTGCTCACGTGTGGTCATAGGCCTCACCGACGAGCCTGAAAGCGGCTGCCGGAGGGCGTCTGCCTGGTTTCCTTGAGCCAGTCGCGGAGGTCCTCGGGATTGAAGCGGACGTAGTGGCCGAGGCGGTGATGGGGGATGTTGCGGTTGCGGGCTTGTGCGAGGAGCCAGGTGTGGGGGACGCCGAGCATCTCGCCGGCCGCTTTAGCGTCGATCAGCCGTGCAAAGGAGCGGGGCTGGTCTGGGCTTCCGGGTTCGTGGTGTTGGTGGATGCCGAGCGTGTGATGTGAGCGGTGGTTGAGGCCACGGGGATTGCGGTGGTTATGGCGTGGTGGTATGGCTGTGAGTGCTGGGATTGCGGTGAGGGTTCTCATCTCGTGGGCTCCGATTCGTGGTGGTGTTGGAGTTTGTCGATGCGGTGCTCGGTGAAGGGGTGTGTTGTGTCGGTGAGCCAGATGAAGGGGACTGGGAGGTCGTTGTCGAGGGCCTCGGTTTCGAGGAATTGGGCGAGGTTCTCTGCTTGGCCGAGGTTCGCGGCGTAGTGATCTGCGTGGTGCTCGCGTGCGCGCCAGTACGCGCCCCATGGTGCGCGGGTGAGCATCACGGCGAGGCCACCGGTCGCGATGAGGCTGATGGTGCGTAGTCCGCGGCGTACTTGTTTGCGTGGCGGGGTGGTGAGGCGGTAGAGGGCGGCGGTTAGTCGTGCGTCGCTGCTGTTGAGGTGTCCGAGCTCGTGTGCGAGGACGCCTTGTAGGTAGCCGCTTTCCAGGAGTCCGCGGGTGACCATGAGGGTGTCGGCGTAGACGGAGGCGTTCAGGTCGGGACGATCGAGGATGCACCAGCGGCGTGGGGGCCGCAGGTTGGGGTCTGTTTGGCGTAGTGTCGTGATCGCGTCCTCTACGACGAGCTGCTCGCGTTCTGAGGGTGAGCGTCCCCCGGACTGCTGCTCCCACCACCATCCCCCGAGCGGCAATATCAGCGTCGCGAAGGACAGTGCGAGGGGACCGTAACCGGCGACGAACGCGAGGTCGTGTACCGGTGTGGTGTTGTGGATCACGAGCTTGAAGACGACCCAGAGGATCGGGTAGGCGACTGTCGCTCTGACGGATGCGCAGAACACTTGGATCGCGAACGTGATGGCGTAGAGCGTTACCCATCCCGGGCTCAGCTCCTTCGCACGGATGACGTACGCGCCGGCGCCTTTCGCGGTGGTTCCCGGCGTCTCCCATGCCGGTACTGGTGTGCTTCCTGTTGTTGTGTTGGGCGTGCTGATCGATGCGCTCATCGATTGGCCTCCTATTGCAGGGTGTCGCCCCCCGCGCGCGAGACTAGATGCCAGCCGTCGCCCTTGCGTTCAAACCGCTCCCCCTTAGCGCGATACAAGTGCGCCGAAACATTCGTCACAGGCACCCCCAACGCCTGCGCGATCCGTGCCGGTAATGATCCTGGATGGTCTCTGAGGAAGAGAGCGATGTCATCTTGTGAGATGCGCTTCCCCCGCGCCGGACCGGCACTCGCCCTCCCGGTCAGTGCGGCCTTCGCGGCGAGTAGGCGTCCCCGCTCTGCTGCTAGCGCTCTTTCCTGTTTATCCAAGCGGTTCAGCTGCTCATCGATCTCACGCACGACGCCCCGTGCGCCGACGCCTCGCGGGCTCTTCTCATCGGTCACGACTATCTCCCCCGGCCCGGTCTTTGAGTTTGATTTGCTTGCCATCCCGTCCTAGACTAGTATGATGTCAGTCTGATGTCAATACGTCCTGTTGAGAGGTCGTGGGGTCCTTCCCACGAGTACCGGCCACCCCCCGGGGACCTCGCGGGTGGGGAAAAGTTGGCGCGTTCGGGATGGTCCTGCTCCTGCTCGCGGTGACCCCACGCTCGTTACTGCTCGAACTCGCGGGCGTCGCGATCGGGGTCCTGATCCTCCATGTGCTCCTGATGCGCTACCTCACGCGGGAGGAGAACTCCCCCGCGCGCCCGATGGACCGTCTCGCCGAGGCCCAGCAACCAGGAGGGGCGGTGCGGGAGCACATGCGCAGGCTCGGCGGTGGAGCGTTCCTCGGGCTCTCCCCGGGAGGAGGTTGGGTGACGGCCGATCCTGAGCACGCGATCCTGGTCCTCGGACCGCCACGCTCCGGGAAGACGAGCAGCATCGTGATCCCATCCCTGCTCGCTGCTCCCGGCGCCGCACTGTCCACCTCCACGAAGCCTGACGTGATGCGCGCTACCTGGCACTCACGAGCAGAAATAGGACAGGTATGGCTGTTCGACCCATCCGGTGAGGACCCCAACCCGCCACCAGGGATACGACGCTTGTGCTGGTCCCCGGTCGCCGCAGCGACCTCGTGGGATGGCTCGTTGCTGATGGCTCGTGCGATGTCCTCGATCTCGCCCGCGGCGCATGGCACCCGTAACGAGCATCACTGGTCAGAGCGCTCCGCTGCGCTACTCGCACCACTACTGTTCGCCGCCCACCTCACCGACCGCCCGATCGCGGACGTCCTTACGTGGGTGTTGCGCGGCGATCTTGACCCGGCCGGGAAAGCACTCGAGGCCAGCGGCCATACCGTCGCCAATGATGTTCTTGTCGGGATCGCGAAAACGGATGAGCGGGAGCGCTCCTCGATCTTCTCGGCGACAGCCGGCATCCTCGCCGCCTACAACGCCGACACCACCCGCCAAGCAGCAGCAGACCCCAACTTCGACGCGGACGAGTTTGTGCGCTCGGCAGACACTGTCTACATCACCGCGCCCGCGCACAAGCAAGCACTCTGCGCACCGCTCGTCGTCGGCCTACTCGAGCAGATCCGCCACGCCACCTACAAACACGCCGCACGCGACCAGCCGTCCGGGCCGCCGGTGTTCTTCTGTCTGGATGAGATCGCGAACATCGCTCCCATCCACGACCTCCCCGCGCTCGTCTCAGAAGCAGGCGGACAACACCTCCACATCCTCGCCTGCCTACAAGACCTCTCCCAAGGCCGCACACGCTGGGGCACCGATGCCGCGGACGGGTTCCTCTCCCTGTTCCAAACAAAGCTCGTGCTCTCCGGGATCGCCGACACCCGCACCCTCGAAGCGATCTCCCTCGCCCTCGGCGAATACGACCGTCGCCTCGTATCCCACACCATCACCCACAGCGAAACCCGCAACCACTTCTTCGAACACAACACACCACCCACACACTCCGAAAGCACCACCTACCACACCCAACGCCACCGCACACTCAACCCCGGCGACATCGCACGCCTACCCCCCGGCCACGGACTACTACTCCACGGCGTTCAATGGGGACTGTTGCGGCTCACGCCTTGGCACCGCACGCGGCCGTGGACGGCCATTGCCGGTATCGAGGCGCCTACTCAATCCCGTAGCCGAGGTCGCGGTTCTGTTCCCGATCGCGATCGTGCTGTTCCACGGATTCGCGCATGATGCGGCCCGCTTCGCTCTCGCGCTCCTGCAGCCGGTCCTGATCGCTTTCGGCTTGATGCTCGAGATCGCTGGCATGGTCGACTCGAACGTCGCTTGTTGGTCCGGTGTCGGCGCCGGGTGGGGGGAGGGCGCCGACACCGGACCCCAGCCCGCCCGGTGACTCGATCACCTGGCCCTGGTTTTGAGCGTGCTCGGCGGGTGGTGTCGTGATGCTCGGCTGCTGCGCGTTGCTTTCTGAGACTGCTTGTGCGAGACGGTCGATCGCGCCGGTGCTCATGCCCTGCTCGCCGAGATCCTCATAAGAGGTGTAGATCTCGGTGCGCTCCTGCGCACGACTCACCGCCACGTAGGCACGCTCGCGATCGGTCTGCCAGCCACCGATCAGCACGAACGCGTGGTCTACCGTCATTCCCTGGGCCTTGTAGACGTGCTGGGCGTAGGAGAGACGGACGTCATGGAAGTCGCTTGTGTTCGTGCGGATCTCGCGCTCGTGCGCGCCGTGGGTCTGGACCGTGAGGTTGTTCTCATTGTCTGCATTGGTGACGGTGGCGAGTGTTCCGTTCTCGACTCGTGGTTCTCCGGGCTGGTAGAAGGCGCTCGTGAAGATCACGCGGTCCCCTGTCGCGAGACCGTAGGGCCTGTCCGGCAGCGTGGCTCGTTCCGTGCCGAGTTCTTCGGCTTGCGCACGGTGGTCTTGGGCGAGCGCGTTGATCCGGTCAAGCTCGGCGTTTGAAGCGTCGGTGAGCATTACGAGCCGCTCCCCCGGGTGCTCCCGGCTTGCGTGGGCCCAGTCTGTGACCATCTGCTCTGCTGCCTGCTCGCGGGTATCGGCGATGTGCAGCTGCTCGTGCTGCTCGTACGCCGCGAGAGCCTCGTGGGACTGTCCGTCGCGTAGATGTCCCCACGCGTCGCGTTCCCACTCATGGTTCGCCCTGTGGACCTCCGTCAACTCGGCAGTGGGAACGTGGTTCTGCAGCTCTGTGAACATGCCGCCCGCGCCGATCGCTGAGAGCTGTGCTTGGTCACCGATCAGCACCAGCTTGCTTTCGTGCTCTGCGGTCAGCTCGACGAGCGCGGCGAGACGGTTCGTGTCGGCCATTCCCGCCTCGTCCATCATCACGACCGTGTCCCGGTCGAGATGGGCGTAGCCACTCTGCACGCTGTTCAACAGCGCGCTCGTGTTCACTGAACGCTGCAGGTTCGCGTCGGTGCCGAGACGCTCCGCGGTCGCGCCGGCTATCGCCGTGCCGATCACGTGATATCCCTCTCGATCCCACGCATCCGCGGCCGTCGAGAGGACTACTCCCTTCCCGGTACCGGCCTGGCCGACGAGAACGCTCACACCGCCCGTACCGGCGATCGTCTGCAGCGCTTCGCGCTGCTCCATGCTCAACGGTCCACCGAGCCCGCGCTCCGTGCCCTCCCTTGCTTCCCGCAACACGGACTCCGAGACCGGCACGGCGCGCTCCTCGGTCCTTGACCCGGCAAGGGTCAGCGTGGCCTGCTCACGCTCGCGTAGGTCTCTTGTCGTCCACATCCCGTTCTGTAGCGCGAGCAGCTCACCGGACCGAACCAGCCCCTCGAGCACCCTGTCAGCCTCCGCGGGGGGACAGGTACCTGCGGAGAGCTCATACGCACGGGCGTGTAGATCGCGCTCTGCGACCATCGAGCGGTCTTTCGTCACGTCCCGCAAGAGGTCTCTGGCGAGATCACGGGCCTGGGCGCCTGAGAAGCTCTGCTGCAACCCCGTGCTGATACCGGTGAAGAGGCTCTGTGCCTGCTCGCGGGAGAGACCGTACTCCTCACCCACCGCGCGCCACACCGCGTCGACGCTCACTTCGGGGACGATCGACTTCGAGCCCCTCGTGCCGACCGTCAACGATCCCAGCTCGCCCGCTCTCGGCGAGCGTCCGTAACGCTCACGGAACTTCGACGCGGCCTGCTGAATCGCTTGCGAGCGTGCAGACCACCGCTCCGAGAGCTTCTCCGGGACACCCTGCACCTCGAAATAGCGCCCGTCACGACCAGTCCCGCCCTGGACCTCAACCCCCAACCGTCCCAGCCCCTCCGCCAGCTCCGAGCGATACCACGCACCGTTCGCTCGCGCCGCACGAAACAACTCCCGCGAGTCCACCGCCGCGAACCGGCCATCATTCCGTTCCGCCCCGAGCACCACGACATGGGAATGCAACTGCGGGTCCGGCACCCCACCATCACGCTCCTGATCGACCGTCAAACGACTCGACGTATGCACGAACTCCGCCGCCAGGATGCTCTGCGCGCGCTCCCAACGAAGCTCCCCACCCTCACGCGTGCGGACCAGCTCGACATCACGCTCGACACGCCCGAGCGCGCTCGCTACCGCATCGCCGTGAGCCCGCTCGATCAGATCGCGCTCCCCCGAGCCGCTGACAGCCCACAACGCCGACACGGACTTCGGAGCGCTGAACGTCAAATCGATCCCAGCGACACGGGTACCGTTCCCGCCCGCCGCACGCAACTCGCGCCCATCGACCGGCGAGACACCCTGCATCAACGAGAGCAGATCCCCACGCTCAACCGCACCATCCGCTGCAAGACCCAGACCCGCGAGCAACCCGGAAGCGCCGTGCCAGCGACTCTGACCAACCCCCACACTGCCCCCACCCGCACCCTCGCGCCCGCTTTCCTCGTGTCCCGCGTAGTAGTCGCCACGGCCGGACTCGGACGTCAGGTACGACGCGAAACCATCCGCCGAAGGACCCGCGATCTTATGCGTCGTCTGCACACCCCCGAACGTAACACCCGTCCTTCCAAGCGCACAATAGGTGTGAAACTCATCACACCTGAGAACACGTCACACAAACTCGTGTGACAAACTCACAACAACAATTTATGTGACAGTTGTACCCATGCACTTATGGTGCGTATAGTCTGCCTGCCTTTGAGCGCCGGGACACTACCACGCTCGTGCAGTGCGAGTGAGCAAGGGGAACGCTCACGCCGCACCGTCCCCGCACGATCCCCCCGGAAGCATGGACGAGCGAGCCTCCTCTTCCTCGAGCACACGCTCGAGACCGTGGCGCACCCGCAGGGCACTTTCCGCGCGCCGCACCACCTCAACGACCGGGACACGCAACGCGCCAGCCAACGAACACAGCTTCCACCACGTCGGGTTGCGCAGACCCCGTTCGATACCCGACACATACGTCGGGTGCACATCCGCAGCCCACGCCAAACCATTGATAGTCATCAGCCGCTCCCGGCGCAACCCCCGAATCGCCGCGCCAAGATCACGGCCCGACGGCAAACCCTCACGCCCCGGACCGCCCATCACGCATCCCCTTGCTCCGCGTCGGCGATATCAACCGCCGCACGGAGCGCCTTGGAGAACCCTCGCGGAACCGCACCGCGATCGACCCGCACATCGACCTCCGACACCGCACCCTCCCACCCCAGCACATCCAACAGCCCGCACAGCTCCCGCAGATCCCCGACGGGACCACGAAACCACTCCGGATGCGCACCCCGCTTACGCGAGACCACAACCGCGTCGATCGCCTGCGCCGCCGCTCCGATCGCCACGAACGCACCCTGGCGCAACCGGCCCACCGACCCCGCCGGAACCATCACCCACCGCGACCCGCCATCCGGCGACCCGCCCGCACCTCCAGCCTGCCCTTCCCCGTCCAACGCGCGCCCAAGATCGGGCTTATCATCATCCTGCATCGGGACTGTACCTCCTGGTGCCGCGCCCCCCGGCAGCTACCAACTGCGCGGGGGGCAAACCTCATTTATAAGGACCACCCGACACTAAGCGCAAACCCAGCCCACAGTCAAGGAAACAGGCAAAACCTGGCGCGCAAACGCTCAACAGATCTCCACCTCCGCGTCGATCCCCTCCCCTTCCGGCGGCCAGCGATCCTCGCGCGAGGATGAACCATCACGCCCGGCGCCGACCCGCACGACACCGGCGCGTTCGAGTGCGGGACGGCGCGGAGCGCGCATCAGCCGCGCGACCTTCGGCGAGACCATGCGTGTGCGTGCCGGCGGTCTCCTCACCCCCAAGCGCACGACATTCTCAGACGGCTCGGGAACGTCCTCTAGGGCTGCGGGCGGCTCCGACTCCGACGCCACGGACAGCGTCTCGGGAGCGCCTTCTGGAGCCGTGAGCAGCCCGGGATCGATGTCCTGAACCACGGGATCGCCGGGCGGCTTGGGCGCCGCGTCGAGCGCCCTGAGCTCGCCCTGCAGCCGGTCGTACTCGTCCACCGCGCCGCGCAGCTCGCACAGCCGCTCGTGCGTCTCCCGCTGAATTCTCGTGAGTAGGTCGATAGTCATCACGCTGCCTCCAGCTCGTGCTCGCGCAGATCGGTCTGCTCCGCGCCCTGCCCGGCGGCGATCCCGGACGCCGCGTAAACTCCGTCTTCGATCTCCGCCGCGACCTCCGGGTGCCCGCTCAAGAACGTCACCGCGTCCGCGCGGCCATGACCGAGGCGTTGCTGGCCGTAGGAGTAGTGCGCGCCTGACTTGCCAAGGACGCCGTAGCGCAGGCCGAGGTCGAGCAGGCACCCGCTCGTGTCGATGCCGCGACCGTACTCGATGTCGAACTCGGCCTGGCGGAACGGCGCCGCGACCTTGTTCTTCACCACCTTCACCCGGACGCGGTTACCGACAGCCTCGCCATTGCTGCCCTTGAGCGTCTGTATGCGGCGGATGTCCAAGCGCTGGGAGGCGTAGAACTTCAGCGCGCGACCACCGGGCTGCGTCTCGCGGGAGCCATACACAACCCCGACCTTTTCGCGAATCTGGTTCGTCAGCAGGCACAGCGTCTGCGTGCGGTTCAGCGCGCCCGCGAGCTTGCGCATCGCCAGCGACATCATCCGCGCCTGCGCGCCGACCGTCACGTCGCTCATCTGCCCTTCAAGCTCCTTGCGCGGCGTCAGCGCCGCGACCGAGTCGATCGCGACCACGTCGAGCGCACCGGAGCGCACGAGTACGTCCGCGATCTCAAGCGCCTGCTCGCCATAGTCGGGCTGGGAGACGAGCAGCTCGTCGATGTCGACCCCGATCTCCTTCGCATACAGCGGGTCCATCGCGTGCTCCGCGTCGATGAACGCGCACACACCGCCAAGCGCTTGCGCCTGCGCGAGCACGTGGTAGACGAGCGTCGTCTTGCCCGAGGACTCCGGACCGTAGACCTCGACGATCCGCCCGCGCGGCACTCCGCCGATCCCGAGCGCCAGATCCAACGACAGCGCGCCCGACGGGATCGCTTCACAACGCACCGCGCCGGGGTCGCCCATCCGCATCAGCGTGCCCTTCCCAAACTCCCGCTCGAGATGGTCAAGCGCGCCGCGCAGGGCAAGCTCACGGGCCACCGCGGCGTCCTGCCGGTCGGTGAGAGATATGGCTGTAGCGGACATTCGCGATGCTCCTTCGGTCGGGAAAACAGGGGACCGAAAAAGCTAAGCCGCGCTTGGGACACAATTCGTCGGCGAGCACCACGGGAAGGCCTTAAAGGCCATAAACACGGGCTCAAACGCCGAAAAACTGTGGTCGATGATCAGGGCGGCGGGTGTCTCCTCGACGTCAACCGGCAAGCGCTGCTGCGGGTGCGCGTGTCGGTCACCGTGCGATTTCTACCGGGTGTGAGCCGGAGGCGCCGCCGCGCATGTATTTTGCGCGGCGTTCCAGACGCTCCTGGAGCGTCAGACGAGGGTAGTCGGGTGGTCCCGCGGTGGCGAATCGTGTCTCGTCGAGGCTCCATTTCATGTGCTCGGCGACGTGGCGGCCCACGGCGCGCGCGAGCAGCGGGGGGACGGCATTGCCGACCTGACGGTACTGCTGCAGCCGAGCTTGTTCGTCGGGCCAGCGGAAGTCGTCGGCGAAGGACTGCAGGCGTGCGCACTCGCGGACGGAGAGCACGCGGTCGTGCTCGTAGTGGACGGGGCGCAGCGGGGAGAAGTTGCCGGTGCCCGCGCGCAGGGTGTAGCCGGGCCGGTCGGCCCGTAGGCGGTCGTGGCGCGATTTCGGCTCGCGGGTGCCGGGCGCGAGCGTCGCGAACGCGGCGAGCATCGCTTGCGAGTGGAAGGTCGGCTCGTGGTTGGCGACCGACTCCGCTGCCGGAGTGGATACGTCGGGCAGATCGTAGAGCACGTCTCTTGCGGTGACGTAGGGCAGCCGGCCATTCGCCTCAGGCGCGTACGTGGCGGGGGGCGGCATTGGGATATCGCCCCGCGTGCGTGCACCCACGATGAACAGCCGCCTACGCATCTGCCCGACACCGTAGTCGGCGGCAAGCAGAACGCAGGACGTAGCCGTGTATCCCACCTCCTTAAACGCGGCGCGCAGGTCGGTCAGGATCTTGCCTTTCGCGACACTCGCGAGGTTGGGGACGTTCTCGAATATGTACGCCTCGGCCTTCGTCTCGGCGAGCAGACGCACGAACTCGAACACAAGATCGCCGCGACGATCCTCAAGCGCCTGGCGCTTGCCGGCGATGCTGAACGGCTGGCACGGCGGGCCGCCGACGAGCAACTGGATCTTCGTGCCCGCGAGCTCGGCCAGCCGCGCACCCGTCAACTCGCGCACATCCGCCTGCAGCGACCGCGAGCCACGCGGCGCGTGGTTGAGTGCGAACGTCGCGATGCTCGGCGCGTCCAGGTCCACCCCGACCCGCACGTCGATGCCGGCGTCCAGCAGCCCCGTCGAGAGACCCCCGCAACCGCAGAACAGATCCACGCAGACGGGCGCCCTCACCCCGCCTCGCCTTCCCCCTCGACCTCAACGGACGACAATTCCTCACCGAGCTCCAGCCGCGGCTGCACGACAGCCGCACGATCAAGCGTCGCCTTGGAGGCACGGATCAGCTCGCGCTGCTTGGGCGAAAGGTTCAGCCTATAGGCGTGCGAGTGCAGTATCCGCAGCCCGGCAAGCGAGGTGGTCGCGCGGAACTCCAAGAAGTGCAGCACCCCGTCATAGGTCAGCTTCACGACAATCGGCCGGATCTCGTGCCCCACGAAGTACGCCTCGCAGTACGCAACCGCGGTCGCTACCTGCACGCGGTTGACGACCTCATCCGCAGCCTTCGCCTCGAGCGGGAACACGACCGGCACCTCGTCCTCGCGCAACGCCACGCCAACATCGATCTCGTCCAGCTCGGCCTGCCCGATGTTCGGAACCGACTTGCGCACGTGCGAGCGCAGCCGGTAGACCTTCAACCCTGTGAAATGGTCGAGCAGCTTGCAGTAGCTCACCATCGTCAACAGACCTTGCTCGTCAAGCTCCGCCATGTCCTCGGGCAGCAGCCGCCGCACCGGCAGCGGCGTCTGGTCGTTGTGCTCGAACACCTCGTGCTCGGGCAGATGCACGACCGCCTCCCCGCCGACCTCCAGCGCGTACTTTCCGCGCCCTACCCCGCGCAACACCGTGAAGCCGAGGTCAAGAATGTCGTCGGGCAGCCGCGTCCGCGAGCGCATCCTGTAAACGACATCCGCAGCATTGCCGAGCTTCACGCCCAACTGCCCCGCGACCTCCTCAACATCCTGCTTTGTGAACTCGATCCGCACCGCTCCAGGCACGTACTTGCGCCGCACAATCTCCCGCAGGATCGGCACGTAGACACGACTCGACTGACCGTGCGACTGGGTCGCCTCACGACGCCTGGAGGTGGGCATGATCGGCGCATACTGACCGATCGAGCGGACATCGCGCGCTGCCCGCAGTGACCGGCACGACCCTTAAGCACGCCACTACCTGCCCGCGCGCATCCGCCGAGTGACCCGATCCTCGATGTGGTGGATCGCCAACAATCCCGAGACCACCACATCGAAGTCCTCGCCGACGCTGACAGCGCGAATCGCCGCCGACGTTCTCGTCGGGATCGAGCGCACAGACGCCAGGGAGCGCTCCAGCATCTTCTCCGCGACCGCGGGAGTGCTCAGCGCGTACAACAGCGACGGTGCACGCCGGCCGCTGGCAAACCCTCGAACCCCACCCCGGCATCCTGCGCGACCAGGTAAGCGAAGCCGCAGGCCAGGCCGAGACCCGCCTGATCCTCGCCGCCCCCGACCTGCGCAACATCCCGACATGGCTCCAGGAAACACTCAGCGACGCCCACGAACGCGACGTGCAGATCGTCCTCTGCCCGCCAAGGACGACATGGTCCCGAAGAAGGCCCCGTTCGAGTACACGACGAGCCCGGCGCCCAGCCGCCGCCGCGCCCAGCCGATGACCATCCTCGCCGACGACCACCACACGATCGCACACTCGGAACCCGACGCGGTCCTCGACCGCCGCGCGAACCCGACCCGTCAGCGCCTGCACGCGACCCGCGACGACGGCGCGATCAGCGCGGCCCTCGACCGTCTGCACCTCAAACGCCTGCGCCCCCGCGCCCAACGCCACAAGCCAAGACAGCAGACGATCGCGAGCATGTTCAGACAGGCCCTCGCCGACCTGGAGAACGAGCTGCCAAAGACCATCGCTCCGCAGATCCAGCCCGCCGATGAACAGTTCGCGCTGGAGACGATCGACCGCCAGCGCAACCCCGAGAACCCCACCAGCGCCGCCCGCAAAACCGCCGCCGGCATCGCCTGGGAGCGCGTCCTCACGGCCCTCGCCCAGCAACTCACCACCGAGCACGACCAGCTGCACATCATCGCCGAGCGCTGGAAGCCCCCCAACGTCAACCTCGATCTCGACCTGATCCTCGCCGACGACACGAAGGGCACCGTCTGGATCATCGACGCCAAGAACGCGCACCCCACCAACGACCAGCTCCACAAAATGCAGGCTCAAATTAGGCTCCTGCAAAAAGAACCGAAGCTGACCGACGGCCGCCCCATCACCGGCGTGATCGTCCACCGCAAGCGCCAGCTCGAGAACCCGATCCAACCGACCGAGCACCACAGCATCCTCCGCGCCACGATCCAGCGCCTCCCCGACCTCCTGCTGGCCAAACGCCTACCGGGGCAGCGACCCAGCGTCCAGTTACCCACCTGAACAGACGCGGCACGATCGAACGCGATAAGCGAACCTGTGTGGGGCCCCGCGGGGCCCCACACAGTGCCGGGTCATGCGGTACCCGAGCTGGCTCAGGTGACTTCCAGCGCTTCTTCGAACGTCAGCGCGTCGGTCATTTCCTCGGTGGCGCTGGTGCCGTACATTTTCAGACTCGGCACTTCCGCCTTTTTGCCGGCGATCGTCATTTCTTTGATGCCCTGTACTCCGCCGGGGGCGGAGAAGACGATGTTCATGCTCGTCTGCTTTTTGCCGATCGGGGTGACTTCGCCGGCCAGACGGCCGGTGAGCGGTGTGCTTTCGGGTTCGGCGCAGGGGCTTTCGATCATCGCCCACGTTTGACCCGTTTCGGGGAGCAGGAGCACGCCGACGCCGCTGGCGGCTTCTTTGGTGGAAACGGTCCCGAGTTCGCCCTTCAACGCGTTCGTGACGATTTCACCCGCGACGCGACCTGGGCTGTGGAACGAGCATTTCCCTTTCGGTAGGAATGCTTCGCATTTCTTGTACGTGACGACCAGTTTCCCGATCGTGCTCACCCCGGTGATTTCTCCGGATGTCGTGGAGGAGCTGCACGTGATCGTGTTGCCACCCTCCTTGAACGTCACGGCTCCGCCGGTGCTCGTGAACTTCTTCTTCGCCGGCATCGGCTTGAATTCCGGTTCCGCCGCGGATGCCGCGCTGGCCACGACCGCGCCAAGCGCGAATACCGCCACCAGTGCCAGCAGCGTGCTTCTCAATGCGTATTTCATTTTATGCCTTTCGTCTCATTCAATGACGAGGCGCTCCCCCACTGGGACCGTGACCCGCCACCGGTCTCAAATCACTGCTCGCTCACCATAAGGAGCGCCCGGTGCCTCCGTCAAGAATTCACACCAAGTCCGCGGGTCTTTTCTGACGTGTGATTCACACGATTACCTAAAACCTTTTTTAGGACATGCACCGGCGACGGTTCACTTGTTATCCGTGAGCGTGTGTGCTACCAGCTTCCCCGCCTCGGTGAGCGACCAGGCGTTGGGATGCCCCGCCGCCCCGGGGCGCTTTGCGAGCAGACCGAGCGCGGCCAGGCGCCTGAGCAGCGTCGAGACCTGGCCTTGGTGGGCGATGCCGATCGCGGCGCCGATCTCGCGGTTGGACGGGCCCTGACCCTGCCGGCCCTGCTCGGCGATGAAGCGCACGCACTGTCGCGCCCGGTGCGCGCCCGGCGCGAGCAACTCCGCGGGCACCACATCCGCGCGCGGCGCGGCGGGATACTCCGGTCGTGGGGCTCTGCCGTCGAGGATCGCCGTGGAGAGATCTTCGCCGCGGCGCACCTCCCGCGCCACCCCCTCGGGGTCGAGGTAGGGCGCGGTGATCACGCCCATCAAGGGGCCCAGCAGCGAGAGCATCGGCGCGCCTGCGCCGCGCACGAGGTGGTCGTGCATGATCCCGATCACCGACGCCATCACACCGCTCGCCGCCAGCGGCGGGAAGTCTCCCCCCAAGGGGGTGTCCTTGAACTGCTCGACGATCAGCTCGCGCAGCGCCGTGACATTGTCCTGACGGCGTTCCAGCACCCACGCCCCCGCACCAAACGCCTGCACCAGCAGCACGCGCGCTGCCTGCAGATCATCGTCCAGGCAGGTGAGCACCGCGGCCTCCGCCGCCAGCAAACCGTCGAGCCAGTCCTCCTCCCCCGCGAACGCGTGCAGCATCACCGTCGCCATCCGCTCCATGCCCGCGTCCAGGACCGCCCCAAAGCAGTCCTCCAGGCCCTCGAAGCACTCGTAGAACGTGCGCGTCGAGACCTTCGCGCGGGCCACCAGCAACCCCACCGACACGCCGGCGAACCCATGCTCGTCGACGAGCTGCACCATCGCCTCGAGAAGCCTTGCCCGCCGCAACGCCGCGACCCGCCCCTCCGCACGCCGGACGCGCCGTGACACGTCGCCATCTTCTGCCATTTGCTAAAACCTTTCGTTGCATTGGTTCGATGCCGGGGCGCCGTCTCTTCAAAAAGACGCCCCGGCATCGCTCTATCCGGACCGAGCCACAACCCGGTCGGAACTGAACTACAAACCCAACCCGAAGGGCCCACCGTCCTTATTGCGACAGCGGGCCCCGCGGTGTGGGTTTATGTGGCGCTACGCGCTGCCGTTGTTCAACCTTCGCTTTCCTTGACCAGTTCGGCGCTTGCCTGTTCGATCGTGTTGTTGAGGATCGCGGTGTTGTTGCCCGCGGCCGAGGGCAACCCGATTTTCGCGTCGATGATCGGGTCGATCAAGAACGAGAACAGCCCGCCGCAGCCGCTGGCCGCCGGGGCCGCGAACGAGTTGTCGACCAGCGTGTTGCCCGTGATCACGAGCACCCCGCCTTCCGCGCGGCTCGAGAGCGTTCCCTTTTTGCCTTTGATCGGTTTGTTCGGCGCCGGCGGACTCGTCGTCCCGCTGGTCAGGTTCAGCGTGATCGGGTGTGCGTTCGAGCCGACGTAGCATTCGCCGCCGAGCAGCGGGTTTTCGAGCTTGACCTTGATCGGCAGCGTCAGCCCGGTGCCGACTTCGCCGAGGATCGCGTCCTCGTTGAGCCCGATCGAGCTCGCCGGGGCCGCCAGTTCCGTCGTCGCGGTGACGCCGGTCGTACCGTTTTCGAACACGACTTCGCAGGCGATCCGCTCGAGCAAGTTACCGATTTCGTTGCACCTCACGAGACCGAGCAGCCCCCCCGGCACTTTCTGCGGCGTTTTTGTGAACGTGTTGCCTTTCAGCGCGGCGTAAAACGTGTCCACACCGCCCGCTTTTTCTTTAAAGCCGCCCTGCAGCGTCTGCGTCGCGACGATCGGCACCGCCTCTTTGCCGAGCTTGATTTCGCCGCTGATCGTTTTCGCCACGAGACAGCCTTCGACCGCTTCGTTGTTTAGCGGACATTCGGCGAACACCGCGTATTCGCCTTTCGGCTGCGCGCTCGCCGACGACGCACCCAGCGCCGCCACCGACACGGTCAGCATCGCCGTCACGAACAGCACTCGACCCATAGCACTTTTGCTCATCTCACTCCTGCCTTTCGATCGACCCTGTTTACTTTCCCTTCTTCGCCGTCTTCTTCGCGGGCCCATATTTGGCCCGGGCCTGCCGCTCGCACTTCGCCTGCTTCTGCTTCCCGTGCTGCTTCTTACACGCCTTCAACGCCGCCGCGAGCTTCTGCGCCCTCGTCAGCGTCTTTGTCGTCGTCGCGCTTTCCTTTTCTTCCTTGGGGAACGCGATGCTCGGGGTTGCGATCAGCGGCGGCGAGGCCGGGACCGTCAGCAGGGCGGGAAACCCGGGCGTCGTAAATGACGCGGGCGCGCCCTGGCTGGTCCCATCGGCGTTGGTGGCCGTGACGCGGTAGTAATACGTCGTACCCGGCTGCAGCCTGCCCAGCGTCAACGCGACGCCTTCGACCGCCGCGCCCCCGATGGCGCCGAGGCCCGTCGCGGGCACATGGGTGCTGGGCTGGAAGGGTTCGGTGGCGATTTCAAAGCCGTAGTTCGTCTGCAGGCCGTTCGTGGTGACCGTCCCCGATACCGTCGCCGCGTTCTGGCTGACGCCGCTCGCGCCGCCGGTGCTGACCATCGGGGGCGTGCCGGCGGGCGTCGCGAACGTCTCGTCCGGGCCGATCGTGAGGCCGATCGCGCTTTTGGCGACGAGCGCGTAATGATAGGTCTGGCCCGGCTGCAGCCCGCTGATCGGGGTTGGGAGGATCGCCTGCGGTTCGGTGCCGGAGCCCGCGCTGAGCGGCGCCGTGGTTTCACCTTCCGTGTAGGGGTTGGCGGCGCCTTTCTTGAGCGCTTCCTGGAAGCCCGCTTCGGTGATGTACACGAAGTAGTAGGTCGTTTCCGCGCCCTCGGGGTTGACGGTGCCCGCCAGCGTCGCGGCGGTGCCGGTGATGTTCTGTGCTTCCCCGGTGCTGACGAGCGGCGCGGGCGGCGTCGTGAATTTTAGGACTTCGCCGACGACGGGTATGCCTTCAGCTTGACTCTGTCCGTTTTCGGCGACCACGCGGTAGTAGTAGCTCGTGTCCGGAGCGAGCACGGCACCTGGCGTAGCGCTGGCGCCCTGGTCGCCAAAGTTCGACAGAGATTTCGCGCCCGCGACCTTTGTGATGGGTCCTGCGAGCGTCCCCGCAGTCCCTTCGGTCCCTTCGGGCGCGTATTCGAAGACGTACGTCGTTTCCTGATTGTTCGGGTTGATCTGAGCTTCCAAGCGGATCCCGGCCGATGTCACGGAAGTGCTCTCGCCTTCGATTTTTGGTGGCGCAGGGAGGGTATTGAACGTGATCGGCTGTCCCCCCGATGTCAGGGGCACGCCTGTAGCTTCTCCGCCCGCTTCATTGCGGACCCGCAGACAGAACGTGTATTTCGCGTTCGGCTGGAGGTTGGTCAGATCGGCAGAGACCGCTTCTTCCTTGTTCCCCAGAGCTGCCCCGGCGGGTTCAGGCGCGTGGCCTTCTTCGCATTCCACCGTGGCAGGCGCGGACACTTCGGACGCTTTGTAGAGGAATTCGTAAGTGCCCGTTTCGCCCGCCGCCAGCGGGTTGAGCTCGCCCTTCAGTGTCGCCGTCGTAGCGGTCACGTTTTCGAATTCCACCTTCACCGGTTTTTCCGGAGCCGCCGCAAGCGCCGGAGCGCTCGCGAGCACGAGTCCGCCGGCTAGCACGCCCAGCGTTGCCAGACCCGTCGTCGTCAACCTACGAACGCGCCTCATGACCGACCCCCCTTGTTGATGCTGGACTTTCCCCCTACCGGGGACAGGCGCGCGTCGCTTGCCTTCTTGCCCTTCTTGACTTTCGCTTTCTTCTTCTTTACCGCCGCCTTCAGTTTGGGACAACCAGTGACCGCGATCTTTGTCGACTGGTGGATTTGGGCGCCGTTCTGGGCGACGATCGCGGTCGGCATCGCGAGGCTCGATTTGCAGAGGTTGCCGTTGGCCGCGAGCGCGGAGTATTTACCCTCGGGCAGGTACAGCTCGAAGCTCGTGACGGGGACGTCGGGGATCGTGTTGAACGTGCTGCTCGTGATTCCCTTTTTGCTGATGAACGTCGCCGCGGTCAGATCGACGCGGACACCGTCGCCCTGCAGCACGACCACGAGGCTCGGGAACGCTTCGCCACCGTGGCTGACGAAGTACACCGGGCCCGTGAGATTGGCGTCCCTGCCTGGAGGTGGCACCGGCAATACCGGCGTGCTCGCCTTGACGATCCCGATGTTCGACGCCGCCGGGCAGTTCGCCGGGTTCGCTTCGAAGACCTTGGCCAGGCATGCCTTCTGCAATGTCGTCAAGCGCGACGGCAGCTGCTTGGGGAGATCAACCTTGAATTTCGCGATGTTCGCGTACGTACCCTGCGGGCCGTAGGGGTAGGAGACCTTCGCGTCGAGGCTCGCGCCGACGGCTTTGGAGGTTTTCCCGGACGTGGAGGCGGTGAACTTCGGCTTGAACGCGAGCTTCGCGCAGTCGAGGATCTGCAGCGACGAGGACACGTGCGCGCTCGCCGCTTCGGTGCTCGTCAACGTGCCGGTGACGGCCGGGTTGTCGCAGTTGGTGGGGTTGAACGTGAATTCGGGGCGGTTGATCGTCACGTTCACGAGCCGCAGTTGCAGGGGAATGCCGTCGAGTTCCGTCGGCAACGGATCGGAGGTCACGGTCAGCGCCGAGGTTTCCGGGTTGACGCTGATCGCAGAGCGGTTGACGACCGTGCCGTTACCGGTCGTGCCCGACAGCGTGTAGGGACCCGCCTTCGCCGGAACCACAATCGAGAGACCGTAAGGAGCACCCTTATACGGGCCGGTGATGTAGACTTTGCCGCCCTTCACGAGGAACGGATCCGCGCCCGGACCTGTCTGGACCGTCACTTCGCCGATCTGGCTTTCAGAACTGCAAGTGCCGGCGTTGGCCTGCGGTTCTTCACAGAGCTTGACCTTCGAGATCATCCCCAGCAGGCCCGGCGGTAGCTGGAACTGCCCACCGTTGAGGAACTCGTCGGAGTCGGAGCGGCCGAAGGAGAGCGTGAACGGCGTGAATTCGCCCGCCCGCACGCTCGTCGTCGACGCTGAGAACGACGGGTTGAACTGCGGACCGAAGCAGTTTTCGTCGACGTCGAAGTTGCTCGTCGGCGACGCGTCGGGCGTGAACGGCGAGCTCCACGGCGTCAGATCCGCCGTCGTGGAGACTTCGCCGCAGGTACGAGGGTTTGCCAGCGTCGCGCGCTCACCACCCTGCAACTTCAGTTCGAAATTGCTGAACGGTAGCTGCGGGGTGTTTTCGAACGTAGTCGTGAGCTGACCCGTCTCCTGGTCGATCTGACCCGTTCCTTCGAGCTTGACGACGATCCCATCTTCGCCCTTGCCGACAACCTGCACGAACAGACGGATCATCTTCCCCGTCGCCGCATCCTGCGGGGTGCACGGACTGCATTCCGGGGCCGCGAGATACACATCGCCCGTCAACGCTTTTTCCAGCGCCGGCGTTTCGATCGAGACTTCGCCCACCTGCGAATCCCGCGGACACGCACCGGGAGTCGCCGGCTTCGCTTCACGCGGACCGGCCCCAAAGAACTGTTCGTTCGTGCAGACACCCAACCCGTCCGCCGCCGACGGCGAGATCACAGTACCCGCCGGCAACGTCACCGACGTCCGCTTCAGATCCGGCGTCGCCAAGCCTTCCGCTTCGGTGTTCTGAGGGACGCTCAGATCGAACGCGTAGCCGGCCGGCGCGCCGGCTTCGAGCGTATCGGGAAGCATCGAGACGGATGGCTTGAACGACAGCAGGTTGCAACCCGTATCCGTGCCCATCGACGCTTCATCTTCCGGGCCGCCCGGGAACACACCCTCCGCTTCCCACGAATCTGTTTCAAGGACACCCTTGAGCGGTCCCGAGCACTGCGACGGGTTCGTCAACAGCGGCACCCGCGTCTCGAAGGGCGTTGTTACAGTTTTTTCGAGGCCGTTAACTTCTTCCTCTCGTTCTTCGACCCCGCGACCGCCAAAAGTAAACTCAGGCGGCCGACCATGGCGACTACTGAGAAAGTCTTCCGCCTGGCCGTTTCTGGCCGCCGCGTCGGGTCCGGGCCCGTTGTGTTCGGCGGGCACCCCCCAGATCGTGATGAAGCTCGCATAGTCTTTGCCGCCGACCGTGAGGTTCGGGGCCGTCACGCGTACCCCGTAGTCACCATCGGAAAGCACGCTTGTATCGAGCCTGACCGAAAAGTAGACCGCGTTGAACGCGAACGCCGCCGGCTCACCGGGCGCCGGCGCGATATTGAACACCGGTACTGTGACAGTCCAACGAGCGTCATTTGGAGACAGGATCAGGGTTGCGGTGCCCACCATCGTATCCCGCGGACAGTTGGCCGAATTGGCGACTTCCGCCATCGTGCAGCGCGCCATCCCGACAGTCGTGCCGACGAGACCCGGTGGTAGATCGAAGCCGACATCCTTTGGATCCGTCACCGGTTCAGAATTGATTACTTCGGTCGGCAAGCCGCCTTTCGCTCCGAGTTTTTCTCCACTCGGGTTGGTCGTGTTAAGGAAATAGCCCGTCGTTACGTTTGGGTGCGCGCCGGCCTGACTGGTCGAGGTCGCAGCGAACAGGCTTCCGCTCGCGATGCCATATGGGGGCGTCGCCGAGCTGATGGTGACGGGACTGCTCACCGAAGCATTTGCCGCACCGCCGCCGGAGACCGCGGCTGAGTTTGTGACGCAACTAGTGGCTTCGGCAGGTACTGAACACGTGGCCGGCGGAGCCGAGTCGACATCCACGCGGATCGTGATGACGAGCGTGTCTCCCGGGTCGACAGGTTCAGAGGTAACGCAATGCGGCGCCGGTGCAAGCGAACAATTCAAGCCGCCATAGATAGTTTCTGGGTTCCCGAATGCCAGTTTGCCCTGAGGATCATGGTAGGCGTTGTCACCCACAATTTCAACGGCGGTCAGCCCGGCCGGCAACGCGTCGCTGATCGTGATCGGGCTCACGACGGGACTGCCGGCCGGGCACTGGGCGATCGGCGACCACAGCGGCCTCGGTTCCACCGCGATCTGTTCGGCGGTACAGCCCGTCGAGGCGCCACCGACGTTGGTCGCTATCACCATCAGCGCGTCGGTGCCGTTTTCACCGCTGGGCTTGAAGTTCGTCGGGTTGGCGACCGATATGACCTTCCACACGGGACCGGTCGTTTCCGCCTGGGCGGAGGTTGCCGCGATACCCAGGGGAACTAGGGAAACGAGGCACGTTACGATTAAGCTACGGAACCTCATGACTTTGTCCTCCCGCCGTGGCCGGCTTTCTTTGCTCGCTTTGACTTCTTATTTTTTACACACTTGTTGTTCTTCTTTGTAAAGCCTTTTTTGCACTTCACGATCTTGGTCGTGGTCTTCTTTGCTGGAGGCACCGAGGTGGGTTCGGGAACCAGGTTGTCTGAGTCGGGAAGCGTCGCTCGGGCGGGCGGGGCGAGGGGAGATTCCACGTGCGGGGGACCCTGGCAGACCGCGCCCTGGCAGGGCACGGCCGCGGGCGGCGGGTTATCCCCTTCGTGCGGGACGCGCGCGTCGTATACGTCGTAGCCGCCGTCGGTGTCGCCGGGCACGAGACCTTCGGTCGTCGCGAAGAATACGTCGTCGCCGTTTTCACTGTTGTCGAAGAAGTAAGAGTTGTGGGTGCTCTTGCCGGAGGAGATCAGGTAGACGACGCCGTTCTCCCACTCGTATACGTCTGTGCCAAAGTATTCGAGTTTGCCAGTGGATTCGTTGTAGTACGGCAGCCTCGTATTCGTGTCCTGCGGCACGAGCGCCGCGGTCGTTTCGAAGAAGACACGACTACCATCGGCGGAGATCCCACGCTCATCGACAAGCCCGGGAGGATTCTGGAATCCCAAGTTTGCTTCCTGGGACTGCATCTGCGAGATCGACGAATAGCCAGACGTGACGTCAGGCGGCGCGCAGGAGACACAGCCGAGCGTGTTTCCTGCGACGTCATAGCGAAATATCTCCGACGAGCCGGCGTCGTTGAAGCCCGGCAGCCCGGTCGCCATGAACACGACGGCGGAGCCATCGCTGGACATCCGCACCGGTTCGCCTCCTCCTTCCGGCAGCTGCGTAACCGGGGTCACGCTGCCGCCGGCAGGGCCGGAGGACCACAGGTCGAGCTGCGCCGGCGAGACGCTCGAATCGAGGAAGACGAACGAAGATCCATCCGCGTCTGTCGCGAGCAGCTGTCCGGTGACGCCGGGAAGATATGTCAACACGCCCGTGTTCAAATCGAAGTCGTACGTCTTTGGGCTCGTGTTCCCCGGAGGACCTTCCGGCGCCGCGGAGGTGAGCCTGTCCACGCTCTGAAAGAACGCCTGCGAACCGTCGGTTGAGGCGAACACCTCCGAACCCGTCGGCCCCAGATAGTTATTTACTCCAGTGCTTGGCATCTGAAACGCACCATTGGGCGCGGGAGCTGGCAGGCCGCCGATTGCGGGAAGCAATGTGTCACGGGAGACCAAGACGGTCTTAGCCCCATTTTCGCGCACGTACAGCTGTGGCGCGCAGGCAGCGGCGGCCTGTGCGGCAGAGTCGCCTTTGCCTGCTTCGGTGGTTTCGCATAAGCCGACGGCGGCGGGGTCGGGGCTGACGAAGAAGGCACGCTTACCAACGTCTGCGACCTGATTGCCGTTGCGCGTGCGGCCGTGCCCGGAGGCGGCGGGCACGGCGCCGAACGGGTCTGGTTCGCCAGGGTAAGACGAATCTGCCGGCAGCACGCCGGCCTCGCGCAGCGCGCCTTCGTGGTCTTCGTAGAAACCCCAAGCTTGGGACAACGGTTCTTCTCCACCTTCGGCGTGGATGTTCGGCTCCCGTGAAGCGTCTTCGGGCAGCAGCGTGCCGGGATAGGTGAAATACACGGTGCTGAAGTCAGGCGTGCCCCCGACGGGTGCTCCAGCGAGGCCTCCTTTGCCACAGAATTCAAGCGGATTCGCAATCTCCGGCTGATCCAGCCATGCCGCGGGAACGAACGGATCGGGACCGGCTAGATACAGTTGCTGGGCGCCAGGGTAACCACTGCCGCTGCCACACACGGAGCTCGTCGTCGCGTACCTACCCTTTCTGGGCTGCACAATCGCGTGCGAAAGGTCCGCCGACGGATATATATAGTTCGGTATAGCGGCCAGTGTCCCCAATTCGTTTACGGGTTCCTGTGGTCGTGGCAGGACCGCGCGCGTCGTCCACCCGGGAGCCGATTTGTTCTTGCTCGCAACGAAGAACAGGGTGATCGGCGAGGCCGTTTCGCCCATCGGTCCGGTACCTTCGAACAGCACGGAGTCACCGTCACCCGATGCGACCGAATAGCGAGTTTCGTGGCCTTCGGTAGCGAGCACGGGGTTGGTGCTCGCCCCCGCCTGGTTGCCGTTCTTGTTCGCCGGGGAGGCCTGTTCGTAGACGCGGCCGTCGGGCAGGCCGGGGGCGGTGGAGAAGACGTTCGGCGGCGCGGGCGTCGCGTACGCGGACGCGGAGGCCGGGAGGATGGCGCCGAGCGCGGCGCCGGCGGCGAGCGCGGCGCCGAGCGCGCCGAGGGTCATCAAGCCCGTCAAAGACAGACTACGAATACGCAACATCAGATGCTCCTTCTGTCGTTTTGACGGGAACCGGCGCAGGACCCGGAGGTTTCGGCCCGATCCCAAAACGGTCGCCTCGTATTGGAGGGGATTGGATTTTCTAGAGAATCGGGCCGAAATCCGGACCTGCTTTGGCTAATCATTTCCCTTCACCCTTTACCTTCCGCTTCGCCGGCCGCTTCTTCGCCGCCCCATACTTCGCCCGCGCCTGCTTCTCACACTTGGCCTGCTTGCGCTTCCCGTGCTGCTTCTTACAAGCCTTCAACGCCAGGGCGAGCTTCTGCGCCTTCGTCAGCGTCTTCACCGTCGTGCCGGATCCCGGTTCTTCCTTCGGGAACGCGACCTGCGGGACCGCGATCAGGGGGGTCGTCACGGGGTTGACGAGGGGATCCACGATTCCCGGCGTCGTGAAGGTGGCGTCTTCGCCATAGCTGATGCCGCCCTCGCTGCTCGCGACGAGCCGGTAGTGGTAGGTCGTGCCGGGCTGGATGCCGCGCAGGCTCAGGCTCACGGTCTGCGGCCCCTGGTCGGGGGATGCGGTCCCGAAGGTCTGGGTGCCGTAGCCGGTGGTCGTCCCGTATTCGAAGCGATAGCTGCTCAGCACACCCCGGGGGTCAACGGTGCCGGAGATCGTCGCTTCGTCTACGGAGACCCCGCTCGGGGCGCCGGTCGTGACGAGGGGTTGTGCGTCTGCGGGTGTCGCGAATGCCTCATCCGCGCCATAGGTGGTGCCTTCTTCGTTGCGGGCGACGAGCCGGTAGTGGTAGGTCAAGCCCGCTGTCAGGGGGAACATCGCGGCGGGTGCTTGGACCGGCGCGACGCCCGCGCCGACGTTCGTGCCGGGCGCTTCGGGCGTGCTCTGCCCGTATTCGGTGGTCGGACCGTACTGATAGAAGTAATATGTTTCAAGGCCATTCGGGTTGACCGTCCCGGTGACGTCGACGCTGCTTGCGCCAGAGTTCGACGTCGCGCCGGTACTCGCGGCCGGCCGCGCAACGGAGACGAACGTCGCATCAGCGCTAGTTTCGACACCGGTCGCGTTCGTCGCTACGACGCGGTAGTGGTAGGTCGTGCCGACGCTCAGACCCGTCAGGCGCGCGTTCGCGGGCTCGAAGCTATATACCGACCCGAGGTCGGCCGGTTCGCAGGGCACGCTCGACCCGTACGCTTCGCTTTCGCCGTATTCGACCTTGCACGTCGTGTCCTGGTTGTTCGGATTGATCTTCGCCTTCACCGTCGTCACCGGTTCGGTCGAATCCGCCCCAACCCCTTCGAGCGTCGGGACCTCGCTTTCGGTCGTGAACGACACCGGCGCCCCGGCGCTCGCCTCCTGCCCGAACACCGAGAAGAAACAGGCGAGATACTGCGTGTTCGGTTCAAGGCCCGTCACCGTCGCTTGCTCGAGAACGTCGCTGCTACCCGACCCGACAGCCACAAGCGGTGTCTTGGCGCCCAGGCACGTGCCGCCGTGGCCGTAGGTGAAGTGCGCTTCGGTCGCCACGCCATTCGGGTTCACATCCCCATGCAGCGTTGCCGATGTCGTCGTGGCAGCGGTCGCAGGGTCCGTTTTCGGCGGCGCGGCCAATGACACAGGACCAAAGACGTCGCCCATGGGAGTCGCTCCCGTGTAGCTCTGTCCGTGCACGACGTACAAGTCGCCGCTTGCTTCATCGATCGCCACAGCCGTCGGGCCTTTAAGTTCAAATGGTTCGGTGGGGGTCCCGGCTAGCTGGCCGAGCAGGTTGCCCGAAGAATCATACCAATCGACTTCCCCGTTGCCCGCGAGATACACATCACCCGTCGCCCTGTCGACCGCCAGACCATTCTCTGCGGGCCCGACCTGCAGCTGCCGCAGGTATTTTCCTTCCGGGTCGAACTCGTCGACCACCCCGATATAGCTGTCGAGCACATAAAGGTCACCGCTGGCGTTCACAGCCAAGCCATCGAGGCTCTGCTGCGTCCCGTCGGTGGAAATGGGGAAGCCTTTCTGCGGTGTTTCGGCGCCTGTGACCTGCCCGAGGTAGTCGCCACCTGTGTTGAACTTCTCGACCTCGCCTACTCGCGTGTCAACAACGTACACGTCACCCGCAGAAGGATCCGCCGGGCTCGTCGAGTTATCGACCGCAACATACATCAGCTGGCCGCTAGGAAACAATTTTTGCGGTGTATTGGAGCCAGTCCATTCGCCTTCCACGCCCCCCGACGAATTAAACACCCAAACCTCATGGTCGTAGGGTGTTGCATCCTCCCCCTCGGCAACATACGCCCTGCTAGTGGCTTCATCCAATCCGAATCCCGCCAGCGGCGTGACAGGCCCGCTGCCTCCGCTGCCCGCTATGGAAAAGCTCGACTGAAAGACACCCTGAGCGTCGAAGGTGGACAAGGACTGTTGAAACTGGCCTCGATCCTCGACGTGCACGTCGCCGGTGGACTGGTCAACAACGATTCCGTAGGGTTCGTTGAACCCGGGTTCTGGCAGGTTGAAGCTCGAGTGGTATTCAAAGCCGCTGTTTGCCGCGGAGGCTGGTGTGACGGTGAGTAGCAGAGCGCCGAGCACGACCAGTCCCGGCAGGGTTAGTTTGCGGATGCTCATTTCTTACCCCCTTGGCTCGCCTTGGTGACTTGTTTCTTCTTCTTTGCGGCCTTCTTCTTGGCTTTTGCGCAGCCTGTGACGGCGAGCTTGGTGCTCTGTTTGAGCTGCGCGCCGTCCTGGGCGGTGAACAGGGTCGGCATCAACAGCTTCGAGGTGCAGAGGTTCGCGTTTGCGGACAGCGCGGAGAACTTGCCCTGGGGGAGATACAGCTCGAAGCTCGAGACCGGGACGTCGGGAATCGTCTTGAACGTTGAGCTGGTGATCCCCGCGTGACTGATGAATGTCGCCGCGGTCAGGTCCACGCGCACCCCATAGCCCTGCAGCACGACGACGAGGCTTGGGAACGCTTCACCGCCGTGGGAGACGAAGTACACCGGGCCCGTCAGCGGGACGGGCAGGATCGGCGTGATCGCCCTGGCCATACCGATCGCCGAGGCCGCGGGGCAGCCCGCGGGGTTGGATTCGAACTGCGCGGCCGTGCACGCCTTCTGCAGCGTGCTCAGCCGCGAGGGAAGCTGCTTGGGGAGGTCGACCTTGACGGTGCGGATGTTCGACTGCGCGCCCGCGGGGAAGGCGACCTTCGCGTCGAGGCTCGCACCGTTCGCTCTACTGGTCCTACCCGACGTGGAGACCGTGAACTTCGGCGCGAAGTGCAGGCCCGCGCAGCCGGAGACCGCGAACGGCGAGGACACTTTCGCGGTCGCACCCTGCGCGCCCGCGATCGTCGCTGAGATCTGTTGTTGGGCGCAGCTACTCGGGTTGAAGATGAACCCGGGCCGTTCGATCGTCACGTTCGCGCTGCGTAGCCGCAACGGGATGCCGTCGAGGATCTGCGGCAGCGGGTCGCTCGTGACCGTCAACGCGGCGGTGTTCTGATCGATATTGATCCGCGAGCGGACCACGACGTTACCGAGATTGAACGGGCCGGCGACGGTCGGCACGACGATGCTGAGCCCGAACGGCGCGCCACCATAGGAGCTCGTCAGGTAGATCGAGCCCTGCGTGTAGAACGGATGCCCGCCCGGCCCGGCGGCCACCGTCATCGTCCCAATCCGTGAGGCCAGCGGGCAGGTCCCCTGCGCAGCCTGCGGTTCGCCGCACAGCGGGACACCGGTGAGCGTCCCCAGCAGACCGGGCGGTGTCGTGACCTGGATGCCCGAGAGATCCTGCTGGCGATCTTCCCTTGCGAACGTCAACGTCAACGGGCTGAACTGTCCCGCGTTCGGGTTCGAGGTACCCGCGCTGAACGCAGGCGTCAACGGCGGGCTCGCCGGGCACGCTCCACCATGCCCATCCCAATCCACGCTGAAGAACGAGGACGGCGTCGCATCGGCGGTAAACGGCGTGCTCCACGGCGTCATATCAGACGTGCTCGTGACTGTCCCGCAGCTCTGCGGGTTGGCCAAGCCGGCGCGCAGCCCACCCTTGAAGTCCAGCTGCAGGTCGCTGACGGGGAACTGCGGGTTGTTCAGGAATGTCGCGGTCAGCTGCCCCGTCGTCGTGTTCGCATCGACCGTGCCCTGCACCTTCTGCACGATCCCCGACCCCTCGATCTGGATCAACAGCCGGTACATCTTCCCATCCGTGGCATCCTGATTGCTGCACGGGTCACATTCCGGGGTCCCGAGGAACACATACCCACTCAATGGCGAGCCAAGCAACGGCGTCGTGACAGACACAGTCCCCAACACCGACCCATTCGGACACGAACTGACCGTGTTCGACTGCAGGTCGAACTGCGCGTCACTGCACGCCTGCAAGCCATCACCCGCCGACGGCGACAGCGACATCCCCGCCGGCAAAGTCACCGACACATCCTTGAACGGCGGCGTCGCCAGCCCGTGCGGATCAGGGTTCTGCGGTACCTTGATATCGACCGCCAAGCCCGTCGGCTCATCCGCCTGCGTCGTATCGGGCTGCAAGCTCAGCGACGGCGCGAAATGCAGTTTCTCACAGCCACTCGGCGGCGTGGCGCTCACACTTTCACTCTTCCACGCCGGGTCACTAAGATTCGGAGAGTTTTCCGGGGTATCGGCACCCGAGCCTTCCCATGCCCCCGGCACATCCCATGAATCGACATGCAACGACGTCGTCAACCGACCCCCCGCACAATCGCTCGGATACGTAAAGAACGCATTCGGCGACTGCGGATCACCACCCGTCTGCGACGAAGGATCACCAAAGAACGCCAGATACGCATCCTCGACATTCAAGAATCCCCCAACTGGGATGCCTGTCGTCATTACCTGTATGTGCGCGCTCGCGCCCTGCCCGACGACCGTCGGATAGATCGCCTGGGGAAAACCGAGATAGCTGTACCCGAACTCCGCCGGCTCGTTACCCTCGGGGACCATATTGTAGACGGGAATTCGCTCACCGGCACCACCCAGGATCCCGTGACGGATGATGCCGAGCGTCGCGATCTGCGACGCCGGCGGACACGCCGAGATGTCAGGCACGCTTCCTCCTCCGCCGGCCGCGACGAGGTCATACAGCGGGCATTGCGGCGCGACCTGCGGATTACCGACCAAGCCCGGTGGGAGATCGACCACGACATCCTTCCACTGCTGCAACGATTCGATCGGTTCCTCATCGACACCGAACTGAAGGAAGGTGGTCACCCCGAAGCTCGTCGTGAGCCCGTTGGGGTGATCGCCGGCCTGTGACTCGGGTTCCCCGTTGAGATTGGTGACGAGGTTGGTGAAGCCCTGCGCTTCGAAGGGCAGCGCAGTCGCCGGGTTGACCTCAATAGTTTCGGTAAACGACGCGCTCGGCGCGCCCCCACCCGACACGCTCACCACATTGGTGAGCTCGCTGTTCGCCGGGACGCTCGCGCTCACTTCCACTTTCACTAGGAGCGAATCGAGCTGGCGCATCGGACCAGCCGGGACAGCCGCCGTACAGGTAAGGACCTGCGGACTTTTTTCACCCGAGCAGCTCCAAATTCCCGGTTCCTCACCGTCGCTCGCTCCGTTCGTGGTGAGTCCTGGAGGGAGATGGTCGGTGAGTGTGACCTCTCCGCCGCTCGACGCTGCCGCGCCGACGTTGCTGGGGATCAGCAGCAGATGATCTGGGGAGCTATGAGTCGTCAGTTCGTGGTCATGTGAGGAGAACGCGCTCGGGCTGCGCAGCGTCGCCACGTGCCACGCCGGGGTACCCAGCGCCAACGCCGACGACGCGAAAGCGAGCGCCGTAAGGGCGATGACCGTGGCGGTGGCGAGGAGCGGCTTTAAACGAATCGGGATCATCATGACTTACCCTTCCGGTCGCGGCTGGACTTCTTGGCGCTGCCCCGCTTAGATTTTGGTTTCTTCACGCATTTAGCGTGCCGCTTCACGTAGCCCTTTCTGCACGCCGCGGGCCTTGACTTCGGCTTGGGTTTTACCGCCGCCGCGGGACTAGGCGCCCCCCCGCCCGCGAGCGGCGGATTCCCACCCGCCTGGAACTCGCTGCCCGGCGAGAGCAGCACCGGCGCGGCACTCAGCTCCCCCTGGCAGGCATCGCCCGAGCAACTCGGCAGCAACGACACCGGCGCCGCGAAGCCACCATCGATCCGCGCATCATAAATATCCAGCTGCGAATCGACATCCTGCCCCACCAGCTGATCTGCCGTTTCGAAGAAAACATCCTGCCCCGAAGGCGACAGCCCCACGACCTGCACCGAGGACTTCTCTTCATGATGCGAAGTGTCCTGCCCGTCGGAGATCAGATAAACATTGCCGTTGTGATACTCGTAGACGTTCTGAGCGTATGCGAATTCCCCGTGAAAGCCGTTCAACGCCCCGGGTGTCAGGCCGTCGGCGCTCTGAAACACCACATAGGAGCCGTCATTAGACACCGCCAACGGATAGAGCCCGCCGCCGATGCCGGCTTCTCCTTCAATAGAGCCTTGTTGTTCGGGTATTTCTGCGCTAAAAGCATCGGTGTTGCCGTTGTCGTTGAAGCCGCCCTGGCCGATCGAGACGCGCACCAGGGCGCCCGTCTGCGCGTCGTACTCGAAGACCTGCTGCGCAGTGCTGGTGTCACCCGCAGTGAGATCGAGACCGCTCGTGAAGACAAGGAACCGCCCATCCGGCGTCGTCGTCGCGCCACACGCCTGACCGTTATTGAGTTTACCGGCGCACGTGAAGAAGTGATAAAGTTCCGCTTCCGGGAAGCTCGCGATGAACGAGAGGTGCCCTGTGGGGAACTGCGCGTCGCGCTGGTAGACATAGAGATTCTCTTTTTCTTCCCCGAGCGGCGCTTCTCCCCGACTGTTCGTCACCCCCTGCAGAACACCCTGCGCGAAGAAATAGACATGCGAGCCATCGGCGGAGACTTTCACGACGCGCTGCAACTGCGTTCCTTCTCCCCATTCGCCGTCGGTGATGTCGCTGATCCTGCCGTCCGGGTTCTGCGGGCTCGCGGCCGGCGCTTCGAAGTCGTACTCGTAGATGTTGAGGCCAAATGGGCCGCCGCTCAGCAGTTTCCGTTCCGTAGTGAAGAAGACCTTCGAGCCGCCCGCCGCCGCGGCGATCGGCCCGTCCAACGGGGTGGGCGTGCTCGCGTGACACGCCGAGCAGTCGGCGGCCGACGGCGTGGAGATCGCTACCGTATGCGTTCCGTCGACCCGGTCGAAGAGCCCATTCGGACACCTGAAGAGCACCTGCGAGCCATCCGGGGAGATGTCCTGGAAGGTAGCGCCACAAAGCTGACCGTCGGGTTCCACCCCAACCGGGATCGGCGGGCCGCCACGCCCCTGGACATATTCGTACAGATCGCCTTGCCCGTATGGGTCGGCCAGCGCTTCATCGCCCGGCCACGAGACAGGGCTCCCGAACACCACATGCGAGAGATCCGCCGACGCACCTCGCACTGCTTCGTCTTCATGTACGTTACCACCGATGAGCCCGGGTCCGGCGCCGGGCGGCCCGACCGTTTCCGCCGGCGGGCGGAACGGCCCGAGTTCGACGAGCGTGCCATCGGCGTTGTGAACCCAGATACTCGCCGCAGTCAGCGGCTGATCGGTCGAGCGTGCCTTGTAGGCGAAGGCGTCGACTTCCGGCGACCCGGCGGCAATCTCGGAGGCCGGAAACTGCGCGTCGGAGAGATCGTTGGCGTGCTCCACCCAACCGGATTCACCGCGCGTCAGATCGTAGCTGTTATAGCTCAGGTTCTGACGCGCGTCGCCGGGGTTGCCGAGCGTGGACACCGCCAGCGTCGTGCCGGCGGTCGACATACCAATGTAGGTTTCGAGCCCAAAAGATACCTTGAAGCGGAATGGCGCACCATCCTTGAACGGCGGCGTCACGAGCTCGTAGGCGCGGCAGTCGGGGAGACCGGCCGATGGGCCCGTGCGGAACTGTTCGTTGGGGCAGGTTTCCGCCAGGGCGGAGACCGGGGCAAAGGCCGTCAACGCCAAGGCCGCCAAACCCAAGGTCGACGCGGAGATCAGCGCGTTTCTAAAGCGAGCAACGCAACTGACCGCACACCCAAGCGGGGAGCGCATAACTGAGATACCACCCGGAATCATCGCTTCCCCCGCTTCTTCGTCCCGGCGGGGACGCTCACGCCCTGATCTTCATAGACCGCCGGCAGCGTGCTTTTACCCGCGACCGTCACGATCGGAGCTTCGAGCGTTTCCCCCGCCCCCGTTTTGCCTTTCGTGGAATATTCGAAGGAGTAGCTCGTCGCCTGCCCCTCCGGGTTCACCTGCGCTTCCAACATCGCCGCGGTCGAGGTCACCGCCGTGGCGCTCTCGCTGTCGATTTTGGGCTCGGCGACGACGGCCGTCTTGAACCGCTTCTGCTGACCGTAAGGCGCCGCTTCGCCTTCGTGCAGCGCGACTACACAAAAATTGTATTCCCGGTTTGCTTCCAGCCCTTTCACGGGCACGGACACAGGTTCCTGAGGATCGCCCAACGCTGTTGCGGGCGGCACGGGCGCAACAAGCCCTTCCGCGCAACCCGCCGGCGCCGGCGCATAAGCAAACTCGTATTCCTCGGTTTCGAGATCCGCACCCGTCGCCCGCGGGTTCAATTCACCACGCAACAAAACCGAAGACCCAGTGACCGAACCCGCTTCCCGAGTCGCAGGTTCTTCCGGCGCAGCCGCGAACGCCGGCAGCGCCAACACACCCGCAACCGCGATCCACAGAACCGTCGCCAAACCCCCGATACCCAGCTTGCGAATACTCACCGTGAAGCCTCCCTGGAAATGCCCCCCAGGGGGCGTTGATGTGCCACTGCTGTGCGTCGTGCTGCCCTGTCCCTCTGAAACTCGCAAGGCTGGTTTCCCATCACGCGCCATCCCCGTGCGCTGTATTGCCAAGGCTGAGCTGCTCGGTGACGCGCTCCCCGAGCGGTGTGAGACTCCACGCGTTTGACTCGCCGCGGGCTTGACCATGACCGTTGTTCTGGAGCAAACCGAGACGCTGCAGGCGTGCGAGGAGCCGTGAGATCTGGCCCTGGTCGCGCAGATCTGCGTGCTCTCCTATCTCGCGGTTGCTCGCGCCGGGATGTTCTCCCGCGGTCTGCAGTGCCCGTGCGGTCCTGTAGGTGAGGCGCATCGGGATCTCACGCAACGGGTCATCCACACGGGTTCGCCCGGAGGAGGAGGAGGAGGAGGAGGAGGAGGCGTCAGGAGCCTCGGACGGGACGGAGGGGGGTGCGGGGCGTTTGCGCTCCCTGCTCGCCGCCGGGGACCCGAGATAGGGCTGCACGATCATCCCGACGAGCTCTCCATGCAGATCGCTCAGTGGTGCTCGCTCACCGTTCAACAGGCGCTTGTAGAGGATCGCGAGCGCCGCGCCCGCGAGGCCCTCGGCTGTCAGGACAGGCGTTTGTGATGCACGCGCGCTCTGGGCACGACCTTCGTCGAGCACGCCCGCGACGCGTGCCAGCAGCGTCTCGCGGGCCTCGAGCACCCGTCGTGTGCCGCACGCGCTCTCCACCACGCACACCCGTGCCAGCACCGGGTCACGGTCCAGGAAGCACAGGATCCGCCACAGGCCGGTACGGACACGCTCAACCCACGACACATCCCCAAGACCCGCCCCGGCCAGTTCTTGCTCGACACGCGCGACGGTGTCCTCGAGCATCGCGAGCAGGCACTCTTCACGGTTCTCGAACAAGTCGTAGAACGTGCGCCGCGAGACCCGCGCTTGGGAGGAGATGTCAGCGACAGTGACACTCGACCAGCCGAGCCTCTCGACGGCCGGGATCGCGGCGGCGAGCAGACGCGTGCGCTGCATCTCATACACCTGCCCCCGCTCGGAAGGAAGCCTTCCTGTTTTCACGCTGTGACGGCGCACGTCACCCCGTTGCGCCGCACGCGTCGCACGGGTATTCGCCGTACGAGACTTCGCGGCAGCCATCACACGCCCCTCGCTACAGACGCCTCGACACTCACACGACCCGACCTGGAGGCCGCTCCGCTCGTGGGATCGGTCGGGTTCGCGTGCGCGCCGAGGGGACGGCTCGCGTGCAAAGCCTGCTCTCCGAGCGGTGTCAGCGACCACGCCTTCGGTGTGCCCTGGGAGCTGCCGCCGGTGTTCTGTGCAAGGCCCTGATCCTCCAACCGCCACAACAGGCGCGAGATCTGACCCTGGTCGACGATCCCGGCCGCGTCTGCCACCTCACGGTTGTTCAACCCAGACCGCTCGGCGATCACCGATAGCACCGCGAACGTGCGCAAAGTCGGGCGGAACTCCACCGCTCCCGAGGACCCTCCAAACAGGTTTTCGCCCGCACCGCCGGTGCTGTCAGCGCCCGTGCCCCGACGCGCATGCTCCGACGGTTTGTGCGCCGGGCGCGATAGCTCGCGCGTCGCGGCCGCCGGACCGCGATAGGGCAGCACGATCATGCCCATCAACGGGTTCAGCAGGTCCACCAGCGGGCCCCGGTCTCCCTCCAGCAAGCGGGCATGGATCACGCCCCATACCGCCCCGAGCACCCCCTCCGCGGTAAGCGGCGGCAACTCCCGCCCCGCCTTCGTATCTGCACGCCCTGCATCGAGAGCCCCGGCCAGCGCTGCGAGCACCCGCGCGCGACGCTCGAGCACCAGCGGCCCGCACGCGAGCGACTCGACGAACACGAACCGCCGCAACGACGGCTCCCCATCCAAGAACACGAGCAGCTCGTCAAGCGTCCGGCGGACCCGCGCGACCCACTCCCCCTCGACCGCATACGCGGACCGCGCGACCGTCGCGAGCCGCTCAACCGCATGATCGAACGCGGCGAGCAGACACTCGTCGCGATCGGCGAACAGGTCATAGAACGTCTTGCTGGACACCCCCGCCCGCACCGTCACCCGCCGTACCGTCAACTGCCGCGCACCGAACTCGCACACCAAGCCCACGGTCGCGTCCAGCATCCGCGCACGCTGCAACACCGACACGTAGACCCCGCCACCCTGCGGACCGGCAGCGCCCTTACGCGCACGCACACGCTCAGCGCCCGCGACCGCGCCCATCACGACACGCCCCCCACGAGCACCAACCCAGCCGTGCGGGAACGCGAACAGCCGCGCCCACGGGCACGGCGAGAAAACGCGGCTAGAAGATCGAGAAAGGCGCCATTACAGGCACCACAGGCCGGACCCGGCCTAGAAGATGCGGAGCAGAGAGAGAGAGAGAGAGAGAGAGAATGTGTCAGCGACGCTGACGCATCTAGCTACGGCACCCAACGGGCGCGCAACGACCCCCATCACACCTGTCCCGAACGGACTCACGCGAGCACAACCCCTCATCATCCGACTCGGCCCCTCTCCCCTTACATCCCCTGCTACAAGCGCTTGACGTCAACCCAGAAGATCAACCCAAACCCAGTCCATTTCCATGCCCCCAAACCCGGGAGCACCTCTACACCTAAATATATACACAAACCGTCGCCTTATGCAAGTCAGAACTGTCAAGCCGCGAAAAAAGCCGCTTTGCAGAGCCAATCGTACCGTCCTCACCTTCACCGCTCGAGCACTCCGACGACGTTCGAGACGCCGTTCAGGAACGGAAAGTCCGCCTCGTACGGGGAGAGGACCCTGAAGCGGTAGGCCGCCGGTCCGGGGAACTTGAAGCGGTAGGTAGCGCGGTAGTCGCCGTTCGCGCTGGTCGTGATCGTGTCGAACTCGATCCATCCTCCACCGGAGCTGGCCTCGAGCACGAGTTGCTTGCCGCCCGGCGGTACCGGCGTGCCATGCACCACGCCCGTGAAGATGATCCGATGGCCGACGCTTGTAACGCGAGGGGCAATACGCAGCGCGATCCCGGCGTGCACCCGCAACGCGAGGCTGACCGTCGCGACGGTGATCGTGTCGTTTGCGTGACTTCGATAGGCGAACCGCAGCTTGCTTGAGGGGACGCTGCGAGGAAGAGCGAGGGTCCATTCTCCATCGGGCTCGGTACGCGCTCCTGGGACTGGCAGCGTCTTTGCGCCCTCGTATGCCGGTGTCTCGCTGATATCGAGCAGCGCACCGGAGATCGGCTGCCCGACCGGGGTCATCAGGCGTCCCGTGATCCGGTCTGCCTGCCCGTAGCGGCTCGTGCGTGTCGCGCTCGCCGTCCCATTCCAGCGCGCGGTGAGCTTGGCTTGATCGGAGGAGTTCGTGCCGTTCGGTGCGCCGCGCAGCGCTGCGGCACTTCCGGGACCGATCCCTGTGCCTACTGACTGGGGTCCGCCGATGGTGATCGTGCCGTTATAGGCGACGGTCTGGTTGCCCGCGGCGTCTTCGACGATCAGCTCCAGCGAGTGCGAGCCGGGGGCGAGCCGGCTCGTTTCGAGCGTCAAGGCGCCACTCACGGTCGCCGGACAGGGCTGGGCGTATTCGAACGATCGCTGCCCGTCGGGGGTGCTACCCAAGGATTGGCAGGCGCCGCCGTTGGTGTCAAGCACTTGCGAGACTTCGGTGTGCCCGTCCACGAGCAGCGAGCCGCCATACACGCCCGACTGACTGTCGCTCGTGTCAAACGAGACAGCCTGCCTGCCCGTCAGCGTACCGCCGCCGACGAGCGGGCCACTCACGCCGCTGACGGTCGGTGGCGTGTCGTCGACGAGGTCGACATCGGCTGCGTAGACGTCGTACTGGGAGGAGAGCGTCCCGGAACCGGAGGATGGGCACGAACCGCCCGGGCCGCCGCCGCAGGAGGCGCTCCACTGGATCTGCGTCACCCCGCTGAGACCCGGAACGCTGACCACGTTCGACGGGCTCAGCGGAACGGCCTGGATACCGCGAGCACATCCTTCCGTGCACAACCCCTGAACGGACGGCGGGCCGGGACCATAAGCGAGGTTCGACGCGGGCGTCCCGTAGGGCTGGCCCGGGAAGTCCGCCTCATAGCGCCACACGGTGAACCCCGAGATCGTCAATCCCGCGGGCGCGAGGAACGTATCGAGCGCGGCGGCTTCATAAGGATGGGTCGTACCCCCATCCATCGCCACGTACAACGAGCCCCCTTCAGCACACGTGTTCCCCGCATAGAGAAAATCGCCATTGATCGAATAGGTCACATCTGCGGCCGGTGCCGGACGACCAACACCGGGACCGTAGGGGATGCGACACAGAAAGTCGTGATAGCCGCCCGCTGACGCTGATGAAACCACGCACGCCCACGAGAACAGCAGTGCAAAACACGGCCCGCACACGCACCATCTCCTCGCTACGACAGGCAAACCGTTGCGCATCATCCTCACCTCGTTGTGTCAAACGGCCTTGCGCTTTATACCGACGAGAATTCACATACGGGACGCTTGATATCTGCGCAATAATCTGCTTTAGTCTGCTGTCCGGACTATTACCGCGTGCTCGAGCCGTTTCCGATCAGGATGTGCCTGACGGGCTCACGACCACATCTGCTCGCTGAAGCCGACCGCAGCCGATACGCCCAACACCGTGCTGGTCCTGCGCATCCCTGGCGGCGGGGCCCCAACGAAGCAGACGCGCTCGGCGAGAACCCACACAAGTTCCCACTCCGGGCCCTCCCCCGCCTCCCAACACTCCACCTCGAGGCTCCCCTGCACGACCACACCACGCCCCGGATACAGGTACCGCCCGACCCGCCGCGCGCTCGCGCCAACGAGCAGAACGTCGAACACGGCGTCCTGTCGGCGCCCCTCGCCGGGGACACGGCGCGCAGTGGCACACGCCAGGCACAGAAGACACACCCGCCTGCCATCCGCCAGCTCGTACATATCGGGCTCGCTCACAAGACGCCCGCTCAACACCACACGATTGATCCCACTACGCTCAGACATCGCACTGCGCTCCTTGGCCGGGGTTGGCCCCCCACAACAATCACGCTACCCCGCGCTTGGGACCCCTGCGCCAAATCGAGGACTCTCGCTGACGTTGGGCCCGCACAGCGCTCTTGCCCCCGGCTCCCCCAAAGGTTCGAGCACGTTCCTCGCCGCCCAAGTCGCCGTCGACCCCGCCCGCGACCGTCGCACTCGTTCCCGCCCGCGTCACCGACCCGACGCCCGGCTCACGCTCCGGCTTCTGTGCTCCACGCTCCCATCTCCTCGGCGCGCCGCAGGAACGCCCCTGCGGGGACGCCGATGCCCCTCGCCAGCCTCACGACCATTACGTAGTCCGGATCGCGGCGCCCCTCCTCAACCGCCGTAATTCGCGCCTCGCTATAGCCCGTAGCGCCGGCCAGCTCACCGATACTGAGATTGTGCTGCTCGCGAATCTCCCGAAACGCGGCACCCACGATCAGCAAATCCTCCTTCTGCGCTGGAGCCTCAACCACGTAAACCTCCCACCATTCCTGAAGACGATTGTCTGAACACTATAGCCTCCTCCTAGCCGGAAGCGCCCGCGACGGGTTTTTCACCGTGACCAGAGAGGTGCCACCTGTGAGTGGGGCGGCCGAGGCGGATCAGCCAGCGACGCGGATCGTCAAATCGACTGCCGCGAGCCCTCGGCTCTTTCGGCGCCCAAGTAGAACGCGGTGTCGGGGACGCCGATGCCTTCCGCGAGCGTGAGCAGCATGTCGTAGTCCGGGTCGAGGCGCCCCTCCTCGAGCGCCACGATCCGGGCCTCCTCAACGTCGGTAGCAGCGGACAGCTCGGCGACACTGAGACCGTGCTGCTCGCGGAGCGCTCGAACCGTCTCGCCCAGAAGCAACAACTTTCCCTCCAACTCTCCAACTGTGAGCATAGGATCTCCTAACGCGCGTTATGAAGACAATTGTCGTAGGCTCACTATAGCCGTGCCCAACCTCTGCAGGCTGAGACGTCACCATCCGCGGGATCCACGAGCCTCGCCCAAGGAATGCTCGTCTCCGGCGGACTCACACACTCACGCCAGCGGCCCCTCTCACCGTCTGTACTCGAAACGCCTCCGCCACCAGCCGCGCATCCTCCTCACGGGGCGCATAGTGCAGGTAGCGCATCGTCGTCTGGATGTCCGCATGGCCCATCCACTCCTGTACCCGCCGAATGTCGGCCTTCGCGATCATGCGCGTGCCGAACGTATGACGCAGATCGTGGAAGCGCAACGGTCGCAGCCCCGCCTTTGCGAGCGCACTCTTGTAGCGGCGGCGGAGCGCAGAGCCGTCGAGGTAGGAGCCGATCTCACCGGCGAACACCGGGTCGTCGTCGCCGGTGAAATGCTCGCGCTGGGAGAGCTTTGCCAGCGCTTTGGCGACCTCGGGCGCGAGCGGTACCGAGCGCACCTTGCCCGACTTCGGCGTCGTCAGCGCTCCACCCGCGTAGCTCGCGCGCACGCGCACACCCGAGCCCGTGAAGTCCACGTCGCGCCAGTGCAGCGCGATCAGCTCGCCACGACGCAGGCCGGTGAACGCAGCGGTCAGGAAGATCGCGCCGTCCTGCTCGCTCGCCGCGGCGCGCACCAGTGCCCAGACCTCCTCAGGGCTGAACACGTCGATGTCGCCAGCGAGCCGTACCGGATGGCGCTCGATCCCAGCGACAGGGTTCATTGGTAGGTCGTATGCGTTGCAAGCGCGGGCCATCACACCGTGCAGGAGCGTCACGATTCGGTTCTTCGAGTTGTTCGACAGTGGCCGAGGGGGCTTCGGCTGTCCGCCGTCGATCTGCTCGTCCTTGTCTCGCTGCTTGGGCTTGCGCCCGCCGCCGCCCACGCTGGTCAGCTGCGAGCGCCACAGCTCGACCTCGCGAGTGGAGATGTCCTCGAGTCGCCTGGAACCAAAGGTGGGCAGCAGGTAGGCATCGATGATCGAGCGGTAGCCGCGCAGCGTTGAGGGCTTCAGTGCGCGGTCGTGCTCGACGTAGCGCAGGAACTCGGCGGCCGCGTCGGCGAACGTCGCGCCGGTGCGAACCATGCCCGGCAGGGTGCCCCTGCGTGCCTGCTCGAAGACGTCGCGCAGCCAGTCCTCGGCCATGCGCTTGGTGTAGTAGCCGGCCGGCGGGCGGCCGCGCTGGGGCCAGGCAGGTCCGATCTTGCGCTGCACCTGATGCCCGTCAGGGAGACGGTACTTGGCGTACCACGCCGGGCCGCGTTTACGCTCGACGCGGAAAACGTGGCCGCTGGGGGATTGGTTCAGAGCGTTTGCGATGCCCGGCATATGGCCCATTCTAGCAACTTCTCGGGACATGTTTGGGACATAATTACTTTTCTATAGCTGCTTACCTTAGCGAAAAGCCCTTGTTTCTTGGGCTTTTTCGTACGCGCCCGAGAGGATTCGAACCTCTGACCTTCGGTTCCGTAGACCGACGCTCTATCCAGCTGAGCTACGGGCGCAGAGGGGCTTAGCTTACCGACCCGGCGCATCGGCCCGGCCGCCCATCTTCCTGCCGGGTGCGCGGCGAGATTGTCCAGGCACGCTCTTCTACCGGCTCTGAGCACCCGGCGAAAATTGCAGGCTGCGCGGGACCGAAGTATCCTCCGTTTCGATCTTCGAACAAATGGCGGAGAGGGGGGGATTCGAACCCCCGAACGAGGTTTCCCCCGTTACGCGATTTCCAGTCGCGCCCGTTCAACCGCTCCGGCACCTCTCCACGAGCTTTACGACCGTCGCCCGCGGGCGACGGCTCCCGATCGGCGATCGATCGACCGGCGGCTGGATGATGAAGGCTACGGCACTCGCGCGTCGGCCGCTGGTAGGATTCGCGCGTGCTTCTCGCCGCCAGCGCCGCGTTTACGAAGGATGTCGGTCTGATCGCCACGTTCGGCGGGATCGGCGTGGTCGTGAACGTGATCGTCGTGTACATCGCGATCCAGATACGCGGCGAGCGCCGGCAGAACGAGGAATACCGAGAACACCTGCTCGACCGCCGCTAGGGCGCGGCGCAGGGCCAGCGTCGACCGCCACGCCGGGCTGAGCGGCGTCTACCGGTTCGAGAGTCAAAATGCACGCGCGTGCTCGACGAGCGCCACCGCACCGACGAGCCCGGCCGGTGTCGGGACCGTCGCCAGCCGACACCTGCTCGGACCCGAGCCCCCCCGGGCCGCAGCCTCGGCGTGGCCCGCGAGCAGATCGTCTCCATGCAATGGCTTTCGCCGCCAAGGTGGCTCCTCCACGCGCAGCACGCCGGACCCGTCGCGCCGCAATGGCACCTCCGCGGGCGAGACGCGCAGCCCGTGGCCGAGCGCCTTCAGCACTGCCTCCTTGCCGACCCACCGCTCGTAGAAAGCGCGCGCGCCGATCGTTCGCGCCTCCTCCAGCGCCTCGCGCGCCTCGGACGGGTGGCAGATCCGCTCCAGGAGCTTCCTCCACGGACGCTCCGACTCCGGTGCGATCCGCTCGATATCGACGCCGACATCGTCCCGGCGGTGGCTGATTGCGAGGAGAGCTGCGCCGTCGCCGTGCGCGAGGTTAAACCGCGGCAGCCCCTGGCTTACACGCGCAACTCTCACCGTGGCGTGAGGTGAGGGGGGAGAAGCGATCTCGGGCTCACCGTGCCCCCGAAGGTATGGCGCTCCTCCGACCGCCGCCGGGACGAGCTCGGGCTTGCCGTGCTCGCCCCGGCGCAGCGCCACCCGCTCGGGCGAGATCCCAAGCACGTCCGCAAGCCTCGTGCGCAGGGCGGCGCGGGCGAGCACGAACCGGCGACGGGCCTGCGCGCCGTGGATCGCGCACGCGCGGTCGCGCTCTGCGGCGGACAGCAGCGCGAGCGCCGACTCGTACTGCGACTCGCTCGCGCACAGGTGGACGAGCCACACCTCGCACTCGCCGACACAGGCCACGAGCTTCACAGGCGCGCGGCGACAAGCGCGCAGGCGCTCACCACCATCGCCAGCGACATCGCCGCGAGCGCGCCGTCGAGCGGCGCGAGCAGACCGGCGATCGACAGCGGCTCGACGCGCCCGTCGGCGAGCGTGCGCGTGCCGTCAATCGCGCTCGTGCGGCGTCGCAGCCCACGCGCGGGCGAGCTCAACCGCCGCTGGGCGACGCTCATCGCCAGGCAGCCTCCGGCGATCAGCAGCCCCGGCAGGGCGACCCGCTCGGCGTTGACGAAATAGCCGGTGAAGGCGGGGAGCGCTCCCCAGCCGACGGCGAACCACAGGTCGCTGTGAAAACGCCCGCCGGCGAGCTCGAGGTTGTAGGCCGGCAGGAACAGCCCGCCGGCGAGCACGAGCGGGGTGAGCCAAGCCGACACGGTGAGCACGCCGTCGACGCCGATCGCGAGCGCGGCGAGCAGGCTTATGACGCTCAGCGCGATCAGCGTACGGTCGGACAGGCCGGTGGCGAGCGGGCGGTCGTGCAGCTCGTCGAGCGCGTGCGCCGCGATCCCGACCGCCAGACCGAATGCGACGAGGCCCCACAACAGGCGATCGCCGTACAGGTGCGGCGCGGCCGCGGCGCCGAGCGCGAAGTAGCTCAGGTGCCAGGCGGTGTACGGCGGGTGCAGCAGCGCCAGCACGTCGCCGGCCCGGCCGTGACCGAGCGCGTAGAAGGCGGGGCGCTCAGGACTAACCGGCATCGCTCGCCGCGGGCGCGTTGGCGGTGGCGGCCTTCATCGCGGACATGACGACGCCCCCGCCGAAGCTCATGCGCCGCACCTCTACGTGCTCGAGGCCCGCCTCGCGCCAGTACGCGACGATCCGCTCGAGCGGATGGCGCGCGTAGAAGCCGGTGATCGACGGGCCGAGGAAGCGGCCGACGTCGGCCCACTCGCGCGAGAACAGCCGGCCGAGGGTGGGCAGGCCGACGCTCGTGTACAGCCGCCAGGCCGCGCGCGCGGGCGCCCCCGGAGGCACGCCGAACTCGAGCGAGGCCACCCGCCCGCCGGGCCGCACGACCCGCGCGAGCTCGCGCATCGTGGCCGCGGGATCGTCGACGTAGCGCAGCAGATACGTGAACGTGAGCGCGTCGAAGCTGCCGTCGGCGAACGGCAGGTGCTCGGCCTGCCCCTCGATCAGCTCGACCTGCCCGGCGCCTTCCACCGACGCCCCCCGCTCGAGACCCTCTGCCTCGGCGCCCTGCTCCCCCGACTCGACGCCCTCATGTCTCGCCTCGGCGCCCTGACTCCCTACCCCGGCGCCCTCCCCCGCCTCGGCGCCCTGACTCCCTACCCCGGCGCCCTCCCCCGCCTCGGCACCCTGATTCCCTACTCTGGCGTCCTCATCCCCCGCCTCGATACCGGACATGCGTGCGAGGCCGTCGAAGCGCGCGCGTGCAGCGGACAGCATCTCGGCGCTCTGATCGATGCCCACAACGCGACACCCCCCCGCGCGCGCGAGCAGCTCGGCCGCGACCATGCCGGTGCCGGTCGCCACGTCGAGCACGCGCTCGCCGTCCCGCGGCGCCACCGCGTCCACCAGCGCGCGCCGCCAGCGGGGGTCCTGCCCGAAGCTGAGCGCCGCCGACAGCAGGTCATACCGGCGCGGCAGGCCGCGGAACAGCTCGAGCGCCTGCCGCTTGCGCGGAGACGCAACGTCCGCGACGTCGCTGGGCACGTTCGAGCTCATTGGCTGCCGATGTGAAACCCTAACCGCTTCAGTCCTCTCCCAACGACCGGCACGCCGGTTTTGAACGACGGTCCCTACCCCTCCCGCGCAAGGGCCGCACAGACAAGCCTCAAACCCCTCATCGTCATCCCGACCCCACCCCCCTCATCACAGCTCCAAGTCGCGCTCGTCACCGGCGCCTCGAGCGGCATCGGCGAAGCCGCCGCGCGCCGGCTCGCGCGTGAACCCGGCTGGGCGGTCGTGCTCGTCGCGCGGCGCGAAGAGCGGCTGCGTGCGCTCGCGACCGAGCTCGGCGGGCACGATTCATCGCGTGTGAGCCGGGTTGCCGTCGACCTGCTCGACGACGACGCGCCCGAGCGAGTCCGCGCGCACGTGAGCGAGCGCTACGGGCGGCTCGACCTGCTCGTCAACAACGCGGGCGCGTCCTGGCGCGCGCGGTTCGCAGACGGGGGCTATGACAACGTGCGCCGCACGATGGCGATCAACTTCGACGCCCAAGTCCGCCTCACCGAGGCGCTGCTGCCCGTGCTGCGCGACTCGGCGCCGAGCGCGATCGTCAACGTCGCCTCGACCGCCGCCCGCGTCGCGCGCGCCGGCACGGGCGCATACAGCGCGTCGAAGTTCGCGCTCGCCGGCTGGTCTGACGCGCTGTGGGCCGAGGAGCGCTCCCATGGCGTGCACGTCGGGCTCGTCCTCCCCGGGTTCATCTCCACCGAGGGCTTCCCCCAGTCGGAGCTCACCGCCAAGCCGTGGACGCGCTGGGCCGTCTCCACGCCTGACCGCGCCGCCGAGGCGATCTTCGAGGCGGGAGTCGGCCGCCGGGCCGAGCGCTACGTGCCGCGCCCCTACGCGCTCGCCGCGGCGCTGCGCATCCTCACCCCGCGGCTCGTCCGCCGCGCGCTCGGCGGCTCCGCCGCGGCGGTCATGACAACGACGACCGGCGCCGACCTGGCCGACCGTGCTGGGTCAAACCGCACGTGAGGGCCATCGCGCCGACACGTGACACAAGCGCGTAAGGACTGCTCGCGCGCGTTCGCGCTAATGGCCGTGCAGCATCGACAGCCTGAGTGCCGGCTCGATCCGCCGCACGTGCTCCTCCTCGACGCCCGCCCGCTCGGCGTAGATCCGCCACTCGGCGACGACGCGCGTCACCTCCTCCACGATCTTCACCGCCCGTCCTCGTGGCAGCGAGGCGACGCGACCGGCCGCCTGGAAGTCCGCCGGCGTGAAGTCCTCGCGCTTGCCGTTCATGCTCATCTGGTGCTGCTCGGTCCAGCGGCTGCCGTGCCGGTATGCGTAGGTGACGTCGAAGGCAGGGGCCAGCTGCCAGCGCCCCGCGCGATCCATCAGAAAGGCGATGTTCTTCACATGGTCATCCTGGTTGCGCGCGACGATGTTGAACGCCATCCTGCGAAACATCTGCTCGACGACCGCCGTCGCCAACCCCAGCCGGCGGATGATCTGAAACGCCTGCTCGTAGGAGTAAGCGCCGGGCCGGTTGAAATCGAAATGGGCGAGCGCGCCCAGCGACTGCATGTGGCGCTTCTCGCCGCCCGGCCCCCGGTCGAAGCGACGCGTCATGAAATGCCGGCGACCGCCCTCTTCGAACAGGCGGCAATCTTCCATCGCAAGCCCGGCGTCGCGCGCCATCAGCGAGTAGGCGTACTCGACCGCCCCGTAGTCCTGCGGGTCGGCAAGCGTGTCCTTGTCGCGGTTGCTCGCGACCCCGTCGAACTTCAGGAGCCAATGCTCGAAGCCCGGGCCGAGATCGTCCAGCTGACCGGAGCGCACAACGCCAGTGGTGGGGTTCCAGGCGATCACCGCCTTCGCGCGGGCGCCGCCGGCGGAGGCGCCGACGCTCAAGATGTCGCGCATCGCCTGCTTCTGGCGGCCCGCCGCGAGCGACGCGACCAACTCCTCGCGATGGGCGAGCACCTCGGATGCGAGCTCCACCAGCGCGTCCACCTGCAGGTCGTGGCTCCTCGATGGCGCGGGGCCGCGGCTCGGGTAGAACTCGAGCGCGCCCATGCCGCGCCGCCCGACATAGCAGAGCCGTTCCACCGCGTCGAAGCTCTCCGGCGCGCGCCCCTGCCCCGCCAGCCAGGCGTCGATCAGCGCATGACCGTAGCGATCCGGCAGGCTGTCCGCCAGCAGGCCCGGCAGGCCGTGAAAGCTTTCCCGGTTGAGCGCTCCAAAAGAGTACGGGCCGGCGCGCAGGGGCATCGCGAGCGGCGAGACCTCGATCTTGCTGGACAGGAAGCCCTCGCTGTACTGAAACACGGCGACATCGCTGTCCTCACCGATGAACACCGCCCCGATCCGGCTGCCCCACAGCCGCACCTCCGCGAGCGCGCTCATCGCATCTCGCCCGGTCTCTCGTCATCTCCCCACGACCGCACCTCCGCAAGCGCGCTCATCGCGTCTCGCCCGGTCTCTCATCTCCCCATCTCCAGCTCTCCCTTGCCTCGTCCTCCGCGTCGACGGCGTCCCCGCCTCGCTCGCCGGATGCCCGCCGGCGGCGCCTGCCGTGCAGCTTCAGCAGCTCGATCGGGCTCGGCCCCGGCTCCGGCACGAGCCGCTCCAGCCCGTCGAGCAGGTCGAGCGCGCGCAGCACACGAATCAGGCCCACAAGCCTCACCGGCTCGCCCCCCTCGATTCGCTGCACCGACTTGCGCTCCACCCCCGCCTCGGCGGCGAGCTCGAGCTGGGACAGGTCGCGCTGGAGCCGTGTCCGCTCCAGCCGTCCGCCGAGCTCGTCCAGAACAGCCTCATCGGTCATCTTAGACTGAATCTTCATAACGCACCTCTTTTGGGGCAATATAGCCTGTTTAGGCCCTTAAGGTCCTATAACAGGTGCTTTCCATGGTATAAATGTAGCACAGTAAAGCCCCTAAAAGAGGTCCTTATCGAGGATATGCGCTGCAAGGCCCCATATATGGGGCCTTATGATAAAAGTTTCTGGAGGAGGGGTGGGCGCCGCGTAGAAACCCACGTCCCGGCCCTCTCTCTCAAAGAACGGGATACAGCGTGAACTGCCCCTCTATCGGCGGCGAGACAGGCGCAGCGCGACCCGCCGCCCGAAGCCCGAGCCGCCATCGGCGCGCTTTGCGTGAACGGTCGCGGTCACACGCAGGCGCGTGCGTGCCCGCAGCGCCTCGCGCGCGGAGGAGTCCAAGCGCACGGCCACGAGCGCGCGCCGCCCAGGGGCGATCGCGAATGGGCCGGAGCCGCCGGCGGCGACGCGCATCCTGCGAAGCAGGCGATGCCTGCCATGGGCAACGCGCACGTCGGCGACGCGGGTGAGGGCGATCCGTCCGCCGCACGGCCGCGACATGCGCTCAGGACAGGCGACCGCCACTCGCGCGAGCCCCTTGTCCGTCGTCGTCGCACTCGCGCTCGCGACGGCCGCGCCGCTGCCAAACGCGAGCACCGCCTTGTCGTTGCTCGTCACCACGTACACGTCGCTCCCGTCCGGGCTCACCGCCGCCGCTTCCACGCCGGACAGGTCCGGCAAGGGCGCGCAACGAGAGTCCGAGTCGCTCGCGCACGCCATCTCTGTGAGATCCCCCGTGCCGGGATCGCGCGAGAAGCTGACCGCCGAACTCGAGCCGAACGCGTACACGGTGGACCCATCGCCGCTGATCGCGATCGTCTCCACGCCTTCCAGTCCGGGCACGCGCTTGCACGAGTCGGGCGCTTCGTGTTCCGGTTGCTTTTCCGTCTGTTCTTCTTCTTCGTGTTCTTCGCCCGGTTCTGGTTTCGGGGGCTGTGGCAGGAAGTCCACGCAACTCGAATCCCTGAGCTGGCCCGTGGCGGCGTTGCGCGCGAGGATGTCGATCCGACCGTCGCCGCCGGAGGAGGCGTCGGCCACATACGCGTTCTTTCCGTCGCGACTGATCGCGAGCGCCGACGGTGACTGCAGCAGGCTGCTCGTGCTGCACAGTCCCCCTGCGGCCACACCCGTGATCAGACAGCCGGTCTGCGCCAGCCCTTCCTTGCCGGCCGCCGTGAACGTGTCGATCGCGTGACTGCTCGGCGCGACCGCATACAGTTGGTTGCCTTCAGGGCTCAACGTCAGGTCGTTCACGCCCTTCATCGCCACGCCCACCGCGCACTCCCCTTCGTATCCGTTGACCGCGATGCACGGGTTGGCGGTGAATCCCCCTGGAGTGGGCGTGAACAGCGAGTCGAGCCCCGCGGGCCCCGTGGTTGAGCCTGAAGCGCCGGTCGTGGCTCCGGCGGACGGCGTGGAGGTCGCGGGCGTGGAGGTGGTCGCGGGCGCGGCGGGCGCGGGCGTAGAGGTGGTCGCCGGCGCGGGGGGCACGGGCGTAGAGGTGGTCGCCGGCGCGGGGGGCGCGGGCGTAGAGATGGTCGCGGGCGCGGGGGGCGCGGGCGCGGTGAAGGCCGAGATCGTGCCTTCCACTGGCGACGCCACGTACAGCGCCGAGTCGTCCGCGCTCGTGAGCAGGTCGTCGGAGCCCGGGAACATGTTCGCGGGCGTGCACGGAGTGTCCGGCCGTGGCGAGCCCTGCAAGCAGCCGAGTCGCGTGAGCGCGCCGGTGGTCGGGTTGCGGGCGAACGCCACCACGCTCGCCGACGCGTGGGAGCTGACGAACACGGTCTTACCGTCAGCGCTCACCGTCACGCCGTCGGCCCCGAGCAGCGAGTCCGTCTGCGTACAGCGCCCGCTCGTCGTGCCGCGGCCGTCGGTCCCGTCGGCGCTGAGGCAGCCCGTGTCGGCGATTTCGCCGGTTGTCGGGTTGCGCTGCAGGATCGCGATCGTGCCGAAGCTTTCAGCGATGTTGTTCCCGGATACGCCACCCACGACGTACACGTTCGTGCCGTCGGGAGACACCGCAATCGCCTTCGGGCGAAAGACGCCGGCCGCTTCCCTGCAATCCGTCCCACCTGATACGCCCGGTTCGGACAGGCACCCCCCGGGCCCGCCGATCTCGCCGAATCCCGTCGCCGCGCTCGCCGGCAGCCCCATGCATGCGAGCGCCGTCGCCACCACGGCGATCGCAGTCGCCCCGACCCATCCCGGATGTGACTTCCTCGCGCTCATCCAGATCCTCTCGAGTCCATTCGTGCCGACAAGGCCCTTTCCTGCGTCTTGAGCACGGGAGTGGAGCGAAGGGATCGGTCACCCGTCAAGACGTCAATCGCCGCGGCATGAGCAAAACGGAGGGGGGGAGATTCGAACTCCCGGTACGCCAATCAGACGCACAACGGTTTTCGAGACCGCCGCATTCAACCACTCTGCCACCCCTCCAGGGCGACCGCGTCGACACCATTATGCTGGGCCACACGTTCGCGCGCGGTCGCGCTCGGGAGCGGGCGCGCTCGAACGGGGATAGTGTGCCGGGGCTGCAATCCGTCCGACGAGCCGTTGTGCAGTCAGCCGCGAAGGAGAAGCGATGGACCTGACGTTCAGCGAGGGAGAGATCGCGTTTCGCGACGAGCTGCGCGCGTGGTTCGCAGCCAACGATCCCGGCGCGGAGCCAGATGGCGAGGAAGACGTGCGCTACGCCTGGCGGCGCGACTTCCAGCGGCGCCTCGCCGGCGGCGGCTGGGCGGCGGTGCACTGGCCGCGCGAGTACGGCGGCCGCGGCGCGAGCCTGACCGAGTCGGCGATCTTCTTCGAAGAGCTCGGCCGCTCCGGCGCGCCGCTCCCCGCCAATGTGCTCGGCCTGCTGCTCGCCGGGCCGACGATCATGACGTGGGGCTCGGCCGAGCAGAAGGACCGCTACCTGGCGCCGATCCTGACCGCGGAGGAGATCTGGTGCCAGGGCTTCTCCGAGCCCGACGCCGGCTCGGACCTGGCCGGCCTGAAGACTCGCGCGGTACGCGACGGCGAGGAGTGGGTCGTCACCGGGCAGAAGGTGTGGACGAGCGGCGCGCAATACTCGAAGTGGTGCATGCTCGTCGCGCGCACCGACTCAGATGCGCCCAAGCACAAGGGGCTGACCTACTTCCTGATGGACATGGAGCAGCCCGGCGTGCAGATCCGTCCTCTGCGCCAGATCACCGGAGAGCCCGAGTTCAACGAGCTGTTCCTCGACGGCGTGCGCATCCCCCACGAGAACATCCTCGGCGGCGAGGGCAATGGCTGGAAGGTCGCGCTCACGACGCTGATGAACGAGCGCTCCGGGCTCGGCTTCTTCCTGCAGGTGCGCCTGCGCCAGCTGCTCGACCGCGTGATCGACGAGGCCGGCCGTGCGGGCCTGCTCGAGGATCCCGTCGTCGCCGACCGCCTCGGCGAGCTGCACCTGCGCACCGAGATCGTGCGCCTCACCGCCTACCGCGGACTGACCGCGATCGAGAAGTACGGCCAGCCGGGTCCCGAGGGCTCACTTACGAAGTGGATGTGGTCGGACACCAACCAGCGCCTCACCCAGCTCGCGGCGGATCTACTCGGTCCGCGAGCGCTGCGCGCCGGCGACCCGTGGGCGTATGAGCTGCTGCGCGCCCGCGGCAACTCGATCGAGGGGGGCACGACAGAGGTGCTCAAGAACATCGTCGCCGAGCGCCTGCTCGGTCTGCCGAAGGCGCGGTGAGGAATCTTCGTGGACCTCAACGTCAACCGAGCACGTCAGGTGCCTTGCGTGAACATCGACCTCTGCCGGACACGTTAGGAGCCTTCCGTGGACTTCGACCTCAGCCGCGACCAGCAGGAGATCAAGCACGTCGCGCGCGAGCTGCTCGCCGCGCGCTCGCCGTTCGCCAAGGTGCGCGAGGCGGCCGAGACCGCCACATACGATCCGGCGCTGTGGACCGAGCTGGTCGAGCTCGGCTGGCCGGGGATCGCCGTCGCCGAGGAGCACGGCGGTCAGGGCCTCGGCGCGGTCGAGCTGGCCGTGCTCGCCGAGGAGCTCGGCTACGCCTGCGCGGCGACCCCGTTCCTGTCCACGGCCACTGCCGCCGCGGTCATCCAGGCCACGGGCTCAGACGAGCAGCGCGCCCGCTGGCTGCCGGGACTCGCCTCGGGCGAGCTGACCGCCGGGATCGGCACGCGCGAGCTGGCGGCCGACGCTATCGGTGCCGCGATCGTGCTGGTGATCGACGACGACGGCAGGGCCGGGGTCGGACACGGGGACGCGGGCGGCAACGGAGACGGTGAGGTTCAGTTGATCGAGTCGCCCGAGACCGCCGCGTTCGTGTCGATCGACCCCACCCGGCGGTTCGCGACCGTCGCCGGTGAGGGTGAGCCGCTCGGCTCCGACGCACGGGAGCCGCCCGGTTCCACAGGCGCCGCCGCGCGCATCCGCGCGGCGATTGCGGCCGAGGTCGTCGGCGTCTGCCAGCGCGCGCTCGACATGACGCTCGCCTATGTCAAAGAGCGCAAGCAGTTCTCCGTCCCGGTCGGCTCGTTTCAGGGGGTCTCCCACCGCTGCGCCGAGATGCTGCTGCACACCGAGAGCGCCCGCGCGACCGCCTACCACGCCGCCTGGACCGCAGATGCCGAACCACCGCTGCTCGCCGAGGCGGCGGCGCTCGCGGCCGCCGCGGCCGCCGAAGGCGGCCAGTCGGTCACGGCGAGCGCGATCCAGATGCACGGCGGCGTCGGCTTCACGTGGGAGGCCGACGTGCACTGGCTGTACAAGCGCGCCCAGCTCGACACGGCGCTTCTCGGCGGTGCCAAGCGTCATCGCGCGGCGCTCGCCCGCCATGCCGCCGCGCGCGTGGCCGAGCACGGCGGCCGCCAGAGCGCCGACATCGTGGGGTGAGGCACGCCCCGTCGCGACCCGCGACAACCTCGAACGCCGGTGCGCCGTGGAAGGACCGTGCCGGGAGGGCCGGTTCCATCCGCCTTATCGCCGCGACGCGAAGAACGCGCTGAGCAGGGAGCCGCACTCCCCGGCCAGCAGCCCGCTCTCCACCGCGGGACGATGATTCAGCTGCGGCTCGCCGAGCACGTCGAGCACGCTGCCGCACGCTCCCGCCTTGGGATCGTTCGCGCCGAACACCACCCGCGGCACGCGCGCCAGCACGATCGCGCCCGCGCACATTGCGCACGGCTCGAGCGTGACATACAGGGTCGCGTCGAGCACCCGCCAGCTTCCGACTGCCGCGGCCGCGGCGCGCAGCGCGAGGATCTCCGCGTGCGCGGTCGGGTCCTGACGCAACTCGCGCTCGTTGTGCGCCTGCGCAACCACCTCGCCCGCGATGATCACCACCGCGCCGATCGGCACATCCCCGTGCTCGGCCGCGCGCTCGGCCGCGCGCAGGGCCAGTCGCATGCAGCGCTCATCGCCGTCGCGTGTCGATAGGGGCTCGTCGCTGGTCATCTCTCGGTCTCATCGCGCCGCGCGCGTGTTCTCTCTGCGACAGTGCGTTCCGCCGAAGCCGCGCCGGCGCATCATGATTACGCAAAGCTCGCCCATGCAATTCCTCCACCATCCCCGCGCGACGCTCGCGATCCTCCTCGGCGTGCTGGCCGTCCTCACGGCTGCCCCGGCCCCCGCCGACGCGACCCCGGTGGCCGCATACGCGCCCGGGCAGGTCCTCGTCAAGTACGTCGACGCGACACTGCCGGCCGCGAGGGCCGCCACAGCGCGTATCGCGGGCGCGAGCGACCCGCTGGCGGTGGCTGCGCACACGCGGCTGCTGCGGCTGGCTCGAGGAATCTCTGTCGCCGCCGCGCTGCGCCGCCTGCGCGGGCGACGCGACGTGGCGTGGGCGGAGCCTGACTACATCGCCCATGTCGCCGGGGGGCTGATCCCCAACGACGAGGGCACGGGCCACGCGCCCGGCGACTGGCAGGAACTGCAATGGAACTTCGCCGGCCCGTTCGGCGTCAACGCGCCGGAAGCGTGGGCGAACGTCGCCGCCGAGGGCGCGCCCGGCGGCAAAGGCGTGATCGTGGCGGTGCTCGACACGGGCGTCGCCTACGCCAATCGCGGGCCGTTCCGGCGCTCGCCCGACCTCTCGCGGTACGGGTTCGTGCAGGGGTATGACTTCATCGCGCATAACCGCTACCCCAACGACCGCAACGGCCACGGCACGTTCGTGGCGAGCACGATCGCCGAGGCGACGAACAACCGCTACGGCCTCACCGGGCTCGCGTTCGCGGCTCGGATCATGCCCGTGCGCGTGCTCGACAGCGAGGGCGAAGGCGACGCCTCGACGATCGCCGAAGGGGTGCGCTTCGCGGTCAACCACCACGCGCAGGTGATCAACTTGAGCCTCGAGTTCTCGAGCGGCGTCACGGCCTCGGACATTCCCGAGCTGATCGAAGCGCTGCGCTACGCCAACCGCCGCGGCGTCACCGTGGTTGCGGCCGCCGGCAACGAGGGCCACGCCGCGATCGCCTATCCCGCGCGCGCGCCGACGGTGATCGCGGTCGGCGCGACCACCGAACACGGCTGCCTGGCCGACTACTCCAACGACGGGTCGGGGCTCACGCTCGTGGCGCCCGGCGGCGGCGCCGACGCGGACCTGCCCGGCGACCCGAACTGCCGCCCGGAAGAACCGTCCGGCAGGGACATCTTCCAGGTGACGTTCACCGGCTCCTCCCCCCGTCGCTTCGGCATGCCCTCGGGCTATGAGGGCACCTCGATGGCCTCCCCCCACGTGGCGGCCGCCGCTGCGCTGATCATCGCCTCAGGCGTCCTCGGGCGAGACCCTTCACCGGCGCAAATCGTCGCGCGGCTGCGCGCCACTGCGCGGCCACTGGGGGGCCCTGGGGATGCGAGCCTGTACGGGGCGGGGCTGGTCAACGCGGCGGCCGCCACCGCACCCGGTGGGCCTGGGGCTGTGCGGCGGTAGAGATGGGTGCGGGCGACTTAAGCACTCCCTCGCCGACGCTGCGGTCAGACCGTGCGGATGATCAGCACCGAGCAAGGCGCGTGATGGGACACCTTGTTGGGAACCGAGCCGAGCAGGAACCGCTTGGCGCCAGTCATGCCCTTATTGCCGACGATCACCAGGTCGGCCTCGCGCTCCTCGGCTACGTCGAGGATCGCATCGGCGGGATCGCCCTGGCGTGGATACACATCGACGGCCACCCCCGCCTCGCGGGCCACCGCGGCAGCGGCTTCCAGCGTCGCGTCGACGTCCTCCCGCGGGCTGATCGCCCACTGTAGATCCTCCGGCGCATCGCGCCGTTCCTCGCGCAGGCGCTGAGCCGGCACGGGCTCATACGCGCTCACGAGCTCGAGCTTGGCGCCGACGGCACGGGCCAAGTCGACGGCCTGGCGCACGGCCTGCGTTGCCGTTTCCGATCCGTCCGTACCAACCACGATCGATTTGAACATGATCCTCCTTGCCCGTCGTCGTCCACAGTGAGCCTCTACGAGCAGCGACGCGATCATATCTTGAGCGTCGGTGCGAAAACGGAAAACGGGCCCAGAGGATCGAGGCCCTCGACAATCGAAGTAGGCCGCCTCTCAGCTGCCGTCTGTGCCACGGGCGAGGTCAATAGCGCCCCGCTCGGCGAGATACACGAGGGCGGCCCGGACCTCGTCGGCGCCCGAGCCGTCCATCTCCGCGGCAGTGTCGGCGACAGACCGGCCGCCGTCGATCGAGCGCAGCACCTCGAACTGAAGCTCGTCGATTCCGAACGCCTGCTCGCCGAAGAGCTCGGCCTGCAAAGTCTCCTGACCGTTGCGCAGGTGCACGCGCGAGATCGTGTCCAACTGGCGTGAGAGCAGGGGGATCATCTCGTCGAGCTTCTCGCCCTTCGAGCTCCCGAGCGCCGACAAGGTGGCACTACGCAGCATGGCGGTGCGCGGATCCTCACCGAGCGGATCGCAGCCGAAATCGTTGAACTTGAGGTAAAGATTGAGCGATCGCGCGGCGCGGCGCCGAAGATGCCAGGTGCTCGAGCCCGCGAACATGACGACGTCGCGAGGTCGGTCGTCGATCTCCACCTCCCGTGCAGTCCGCAGAACCACCTCCGGGAGCTCGTCCGGCTGCAGGCTGGCGCGAAAGTCCGCGCTCTTGTTGAACGCGTTTACACCACGATGCTCATAGGGATAGAGCACGAGCGTGGACTCCCGAGGTATGTCGATCGACAACCCCACCGACACCTGGGAAGGAAACCGATCCTTGTGGGCGGGTGGGTTAGGTGCCGCATCCACGTTATAACACTGGATGTGACGCTCGGACAGTGTTATCGCCGCGCGGTTCAATCCGCACACCTCCGCCACGATCTCAAACAACTCATCTGGGTAGTCGACCCCCTTGGGAAACTCGAAGAGCGACTGCTCCTTCTTACCCTTGATGGCAAAGTCTCCAAGCAGGTGATCGTTCAGCTCATTCTCTGCGTATTGCAGCAGCATCCGATGGAACTCCTCACTAACGCCCTCGCGAATATGAACCCATTCCTGGGCGCGATAGATATCGGCGTAGTCGCTGGGATCGAAGTCAAAGATCTTCATCGACCGATTATCACCCGTCTAGTGCGAGCCGACAAGTGGTCGACAGGGGGATACGACCCGACTCCACTGCTACTTTGATCGAATAGACTCATCGCGATGAATCCTAGTGCGCCAGACCACCCGGCACCTCCAGCGGGACTTTGCGACAGCCTCTAAGAACCGCCACCGACCCACCTGCGGTCATCCTTGGTGGAGGAGTCACAGCGCTCTCGGTCGCGCGCAGCCTCACCGCCGCCGGCGTGGCGGTCCACGTGCTCGACGAACACGACTCGCCGGTTCGAGTCTCAAGGCTGCGCGCGGCGTTCGTCGACGTCGGCGGAGACGAGCTGCAACCTCGCATGCTCGAATGGTTGCGGTCGGGCCCCCGCGGGGCCGTCGTGCTGGCCTGCAGCGACGAGGGGCTCGAGCTGATCGCGCGTCACCGCGCCGAGCTCCTCGAGCTGGGCTATCGCCCGCTCGAGGCCGACGATGACGTGTTGCTCGCGATGCTCGACAAGGCACGCACGGAGGCACTCGCCCGTGAGCATGGCATTCCGGTACCCCATGCGCTGGCACTCCGCGATCAGGCCCACGTCGATGCCGTGAGCGGCGATCTTTCCTATCCGTGCGTTCTGAAGCCGGTGCATTCACACGTCTTCGCCCGTCGCATGAAGTCAAATGCAAAGGTGCTCACAGCCAACAGCCCGACTGAGCTGCAGGCCGAGTTTGAGCGAATGTCGGCGATCGGCGTGGAAATGCTCGTGATAGAGGTAATCACCGGGCCGGATGACGAGTACGTCTCCTACTACGGCTATCTCGACGAGGGCGGAGAGCCACTGCTGCAGCTGACAAAGCGAAAGATCCGCCAATACCCCAATCGCTTTGGAGTCGGCACTTACCATGCCACGACGCACGACCCGCAGGTGGAGGATATCGGGCTGCGCTTTCTCCAAGCCGTCGGGCTTCGAGGTCTGGGCAACGTGGAGTTCAAGCGCGACGGACGGGACGGCCAGCTCAAGTTGATCGAGTGCAACGCGCGCTTTACGATGTCCAACGAGCTCATCCGGCTTGCGGGCATCGACCTCGCGCTGTTCGCCTACAACCGCCTCCTGGGACGACCGCCGCCGCCGGTCGACTCCTATCGCGACGACGTTCGCTTGTGGGATCCGTTCAACGACACGCGGGCATTCTTGGAATATCGGCGTGCCGGCGAGCTCTCGCTCGGGCGTTGGCTCACAAGCCTGGCCCACCCTCAGCACTTCCCGCGCGCACGGGTCGACGATCCGCTGCCAGCGCTCGCGCGCGCCGCGCGCGGCATCGGACGTCCTTCCGCCTCTGTCCTCTCGGCATCGCGAGCCGGTCGCTACGTCTCGGCCAACGGACGCCACGCGCTGGTCGGGCAGATGATGCCGACCGGTCGAAGCAGCCTTACCGTCGCCTACCGCCTCGACCTCGCCCGTTCGACCGGGCCCGGGTACGCTTGGCGGCGCCTGCTCGCCGAGCGGCGCCTTTCGGGACTCGGAGATCAGGTTCGTCACGCGATGTACGAACGGATCTGGCGCGAGGCGGCGAGTGCCACGGGCGCCCGGATCGAACGCCTCGGGCCCGGCCTGTTCGAAATCAGCCGTGATCACGACGCGACGCGGGTCTTCCAGCAGGTGGTCGACCTCGACGATCCCGTCACGCTGAAGATCGCGCTGGACAAGGCGCTCGTACACAGGCTTCTCGCCAGGACGGGCGTCTCGATCCCCGACCATCTCGAATTCAACGTCCGGGACCCGACTCCGGCGCTCGAGTTCCTGCAGGCAGCGGACGGACCCTGCGTGGTCAAGCCGGCGGCGGGCACCGGCGGTGGCTCCGGCACCACGGCGGGCTTGACGCGACCCGCCGAGCTCATGCGCGCCCTGCTGCGCGCGGCCGCGAGCAGCAAGCGCCTGCTGATCGAGCGCCAGGTGGCCGGGGCCGTCTACCGACTCCTTTTTCTGGATGGTGAGCTGCTGGATGTCGTGCGCAGCTTGCCGGCCCATCTGACCGGGGACGGGCGATCCACGATCGAGTCGCTGATCGCCGCCGAAAACGAGAGGCGGATGGCAGCCGAGGGCGCCGCGGGCCTCTCACCGCAGAACGTAAACCTCGACATGGTGCTCGCACTCGAGCGCGCGGGGCTAACCCTATCCTCGGTCCTACCGGCAGGTCACTCCGTCGCGATCGGGACGGTCACCAACAACAACGCCATCGAGGAGAACGAGACCTTTCGTGGCGCACTGGCGCCACAGCTGATCGCCGAGGCGAGATCGGCGCAGGACGCCGTCGGGCTGCGCCTCGCCGGCCTCGATGTCATAACGACCGATCCGACCAGGCCGCTTGCCGAGACGGGTGGAGTGATCACAGAGGTGAACGGCACGCCGGGGCTTCACCACCATTACCTAGTTGCCGACGCCCGGAATGCCACACGCGTGGCAATCCCGATTCTGGAACGGTTGCTCAGCCGCGCCCCGCGGGCCGGCGCCCGCACAGATCTCCCAGCGCATGTCTCAGAGCTCTCTCAGCATCTGTCGGCCTAGCAAAAGGCCGAGCGCCAAGCGACGTGGTGGGCCGATCATTTCGAATGAGGCTCTGACAGGGCATCAATCATCGCGAGCACATCCTCTCCGCGCGATGGGCGCTGGCGAGCGAACGCGTCGCGCAATTCGAGCGCCGCAAGACGGTGGAGCACCTCTGCGCTCGCGCGTGTAGAGAGCGGGTCGATCCCCGCCGCGCGGACCACCTCGCTCGAGGCAAGCAACTCCTCGGCACGACGCTCGGCGTGAACGGCCAGCGCGCACAGCACTCGCTCCGCGAGCGCTGCGAAGGGCACCTGCTCGCCCGGGCCCTGGATACTCTCGAGGATCCGGTCCTCGAGGCCGTAGTGACGAGCGGCGAGCATCATCTCGACGATCAGCGCATCGCGCCCCTTCATGTAGACGCTGCGGAGGAGCTTCAGCAGCGTGGCGTGCCCGGCAGGCGCATCCACCGCCTCGACCATCAGGCCCTCAGGATTTACGAGCGTCTGCCAACCGAGCGCCCCTGGGCCGCTGGCCAAAATCGGCACCTCGAAACCACTCACCGCGACCGTGCCCAGGACCGCGGCATCGACGTACAAAGCGCCCGCTTGAGCGACCAGGGCGGCTCCCGCCTGCTTGTCGACGAGCGGGGCGGGAGCGAGATCGACGTAGTATGCGCCGGGATCAAGCAGCGCAGCGCAACGTTCCACGACCGAGCGCGAGGCGCTTGCGGGAACCACCGAGAGGACGACGCTCGCATCAGCGACCGTCTCTTGCAGCGACGCGCACCGAGACACTCCGGAGCGGCGCAGCCGATCCTCGACGACGACGGCGGCGGCGACCGGCTGCGAGCGCTCGGGGGCATAGGCCCGGAGGCGATGAGCGCCAGAGTGGGCGAGTCCCTCGGCCAGGGACGAGCCCAGCTCACCAAACCCGATGAAGGCAAAGATCGCCACGCCACCTCAGCGGACGCCGGAAAGCGGGGGCAAGCGCACCCGCTCGAGGTTGGGCGTCGCACGGCAGTGACAGGCGCGTTCGATTGACGTCGGGCTCTGCGGATGCCGATGACAGCACCTGGCACGACGCGAGCATCCGGTGTCCCGGCTCAAAAGTCTTCTAGCGTCAGGCCGCTCTCGCCCAGTAGCGCGTCGACCCAGTCGTTGGAGAAGTCGCCCTGCGCGACGGCCGCCGCGTAGTCGGACTCCTTCGCCGCCGACGCCTGCAGTCGATCGAGCAGCTCGCGGGCGATCTCCTGAGGGACGACGACCACGCCACTCTGATCCCCCACGATGATGTCGCCCGGTTCGACAACGATCCCTCCGGCGCAGACCGGATGGTTGATCTCGCCGGGGCCGCGATGCAGGGGGCCGGTCGGCGTCACGCCGCGCGCGTACACGGGAAAGTCCCCCAGCGCCTGGATCGCCGGCAGGTCACGTACCAACCCGTCGACGACGAAGCCGGCCAGCCCGCGATGGCGAGCCTTGGTGGAGACGAGATCGCCGAGCACCGCCGTCATCGTCGAGGCGCTCGTGTCCACTACCACCACGTCGCCGGGCTGGGCGATGTCGAGCGCCTTATGGACCATCAGGTTGTCGCCCGGATATACCTTGACCGTGCATGCCGGACCTAAAATTCGCAGGCGCTCGTCGGTGAGGTTGCGAATACCCGGCGCCATCGTGTAGAGCCGATTCATCCGGTCGGAGATCGCCGGCGCATCGAACGCGCCAAAGCTGGCGACCAACTCCGCGTCGGGTCGATTGACACCGCGACGGATACGGAATCCGGGGCCCGGATACATGACCGCCGACTGTGGCTTGCTGACCATCTTCGATGCTCCTTCCGAGAGCGGCATACCATGCCGTCAGAGCGGGCCGAACTATAAATCTACCGCAGCCACGAGGCCCGACACGATGGGAACTGCCAAAATACCGCCGGTGCGTGTGGGAATCGATCTGGTGACCGTCGACTCGGTGCGAGACTCCATCCAAACGCACGCCGAGCACTATCTCCAGCGCATCTACACCGAACGTGAGCTTCAGGATTGCAGAACATCCTCCGGTGTCGATCCCGAGCGCCTGGCCGCTCGCTTCGCCGCCAAGGAGGCGACGCTGAAGGTGCTGCGCCCGGACGGTGTGGGGATCCCCTGGGACACGATCGAGGTGCGGCGCCACCCCGCGGGATGGGTGGAGCTCGAGCTCAGCGGTCCCGCGGCTGAGCTCGCCGCTCAGGCAGGCGTCACCGAGCTCGCACTGAGCATCGCCCATGAAGGTGGATTCGCCACGGCCGTGGTCATCGCTAATGCTAGTTGTTCTTAGCACCCGTTTGAGACGGGTTCTTAAGGTACGAGCGCGTTGGTCCGATGATGAACTATGACCGAGGAGATCCGCCAGATCATCAGAGAGCACGGCCGCCTGCCGGTGGACGCGAGCACGCTATCCCCGGACTCCGATCTCTATCAGGCAGGCATGACCTCACACGCCAGCGTCAACGTGATGCTGGCGCTCGAGGATCGCTTCGACGTCGAGTTTCCAGATCGGATGCTTACGCGTAGCGTCTTTGAGAGCATCGCCGCGATCGCCTCCGCGCTCGACGAGCTGCAAGTGGAGACGGCCGCGTGAGCGTCGCGATCGCCAGCGACCAGGCTTTTCTCGATGCCGTGCAACGTATCGCCAGGGATGTCGCGGGGCCGAACGCCGACGACGTCGATCGTAACGCGCGCTTCCCGGCCGAGACGCTCCAAGCGCTGCGCGAGGAGCGGGCCCTGTCCGCTTTCGTCCCCTCCGAGCTCGGAGGGGACGGCGTCTCCTTGGAAGCGATCGCCACCGGCTGCTTCGAGCTGGGGCGCCACTGCGGCGCGGCCGCGATGGTGTTCGCCATGCACCAGATTCAGGTGGTCACAATCGTGCGCCACAGCGACGACGCGCCCTGGTTCAGGAGCTATCTGGGCGATCTCGCCGTCGAGCAGCGCCTGATCGCGTCGGTGACCTCCGAGTTGGGCACCGGCGGCGACATGGGGCGCTCGGTGGCCGCGCTCACGCCCGCCGGCGAGAACGCCTGCACATTTGAGAAGCAGGCTCCGACGGTGAGCTACGGCGAGTACGCCGACGACCTCTTCGTCACCCTTCGGCGCACACCGGACGCGGAGCCGAGCGACCAGGTGGTTGCCCTGGCGCGCGGAGATCGGCTCGCGCTCGAGCCGACAGGCACATGGGACCCCCTCGGTATGCGCGGGACATGCTCTCCCGGGTATGTCGTACGCGCCGAGCTCGCCCTCGAGCAGGTGTTGCCCACCCCGTTTTCACGCGTGTCGGCAGAGTCGATGGTGCCCGTCTCGCACATCCTCTGGTCGCACCTGTGGCTTGGGATCGCCACCGACGCCTTCGATCGCGCCCGTGCTTTCGTGCGCGCGGCCGCGAAGCGCACGCCGGGGCAGCCACCCCCTGCCGCCCAGCGTCTCTCCCACCTGATGAGCGAGCTCTCCCTGATGCGCGCCGAGGTGGGTTCCGGGCTACGCGAGTTCACCGACGCGTCGCGGGAACCGGGCCGCGAGCGTCTATCGACGATGGCGAGCGCCCTTCGCTTCAACAACCTGAAGATCGCCGCCTCCGAGCAGGCGCCGCGCGTATGCCGGGGAGCACTCGACGTGTGCGGGATCATGGGCTTTAAGAACGACACGCCCTTCAGCGTCGGACGCCACCTCAGAGACACGATGTCGGCCTGTCTGATGGTCGCCAACGAGCGGATCCACGAAACGAACGCGAGGCTGCTGCTCATCGCCAAGGACGTGTGATGGCGGTGTTCCGCCCGGGCACATCCGAGCAGTCGACCTTCCTGGCCGAGCTCTTCGATCGCCGGCTTCTGATCGAGACAGGCGTACCTGGCGTCTACGGCCGCGCTGGCGCGTTCGAGGACGTCCGTCAGCGGATCGCCGCGCTTGTCACCCGCGCAGCGTCAACCGAAGCGCCCGAGCAATTGTGCTTCCCACCAATTCTTCCTCGCCGCGATCTCGAGACCGTCGGCTACCTGAAGTCCTTTCCCCACCTCGCCGGCAGCATCTTCGCCTTTTCCGGCAGCGAGGCTCAGGCAGCTCGGCAGCACGACCGGGCGAGCCGCCACGAGGATTGGAGTGAGTTCCAGGAGATGACCGATCTCGTGCTCACCCCCGCGGCTTGCTATCCGGTATATCCGGCGATCGCCGCTCGCGGCGATCTGCCCAAGGGGGGAGTCACGATCGACGCCGGCGGCGCCTACGTCTTTCGCCACGAGCCTTCCGGAGACCCGGCCCGGCTGCAGATGTTCCATCAGCGGGAGATCGTCCGCATCGGCGAGCCCGAGGCCGTTCAGAGCTGGCGGGACGGATGGCGTGATCGCGCCACGAAGCTGTTACGCGGGCTCGCCTTGGAGGTCGAGCTGGATATCGCCACAGATCCGTTCTTCGGACGCAGGGGCCGGATGCTCGCCGCCAGCCAGCGCGAGCAGCAGCTCAAGTTCGAGATCCTCGTGCCGATCGCCGCACCCGAGCCCGTGGCGGTGGCCTCGTTCAACTATCACCAGGACCACTTCGCCTCAGCGTACGGGCTCACGCTGGGGGACGGCGCCGTCGCGCATACCGCCTGCCTCGGGTTTGGCCTGGAGCGGATCGCCCTTGCGCTCTTCCGCGCACACGGGTTCGACGTCCAGGATTGGCCGGGCGCGGTTCGCCGCGAGCTATGGGGAGCGTGAGCTGGTGAGCGCCTCGACCGACCAGCTCGTGAGTCTCCTCGAGCTCGACCCGGCGAGCTACCGCCCACACCTGTTGCACGGCCCCGAGCGAACCTACGGGGAAATCAACTGCTACACCGACATCCTGATCGAGCTCTTGCACGCCCGTGGGCTGGAGCCGCTGGCCGCGATGGGCTGTGCTATGCGCATGGACTTCGAGGGCGACCAGTGGACTTTCCTGAAGCCTCCTCCCGAGGACCTCGAGCAGCTGTTCGGACTCGACGTGCACGAGATGCAGCCCTACCGACCGCTGCCCGGGCAGATAGCCGAGCAGATCGCCCGCGACCGCAGCATGATTGTCGAGCTGGACGCCTGGTACCTGCCCGACACGGCCGCCACGACCTACCGCGCCGAGCACGTCAAGACCTCGGTCGCCGTAGAGGCGATCGACCTCGTCGGCGAGCGGCTGCGCTATTTTCACGCCGCCGGGCTCTACGAGCTCACAGGTGAGGACTATCGCGGCGTCTTTCGTCTCGCTCGCCCTTGCTCCGAGGACGTGCTGCCACCCTACACGGAGCTCGTGCGCTTCGACGCCGGACCGGCCTTGCAGGACGAGGAGCTGCGCGACGCCGCGCGGACTCTGCTGCGCGGCCACCTCGATCGCCGTCCGGTCACCAATCCGTTTCTGCGCTTCGGCGTACAGCTCGAGCAAGACCTCCCGCGACTGCTCGAGGGGGACGCGGCCGACTACCACGCCTACGCGTTTGCAACTGTGCGTATGGCCGGCTCGGCATTCGAGGCCGCCGCCTCCCACGTCGACTGGCTGACCGGAGCCGCCGGTGCGACGGCCGGCGCCGCGCTCGAGCGGATCGTCGACGGGTGCAAGGTTCTATCATTCAGACTCGCGCGTCGGCGTCCCTTTGAGCCCGAGCCGGCGGTCGAGGCGCTTGCCGCGGCCTGGGACGAGGCGGTGGCTCAACTCGATGAACTCATCGCCTGACCCGAGGGGATCGACCTCCCTTAAGCTGCCGGCGCCCCCCGACGGGCTCGAGGTGACTCGACTGTCGTCGGGATGGGAGGCAGCCGCGACGCCTCCCGACTCTTGCAAGAGCCCGGCGGAGCTCGAGGCTCTGAGCTGGTGGCCGGCGCGGATGCCAGGCACGGCGGCCTCAGTGCTCGCGGACGCCGGGCTATGGAGGCCGGGCGAGCCCTATGACTTCGACGCGGAGGACTGGTGGTTTCGCACACGTTTCGCCGCCGAGCACGCGACTCACGGTGAGCAGGTCGTGCTGCGCCTGGATGGAATCGCGACCGTCGCCGAGATCTATCTCAACGGCGAGCTCGTGCTCGAGAGCGAGTCGATGTTCGCCGCGCACACGATCGACGTGAGCGAGCGGCTCATGGACGCCAACGAGCTCGCGATCCGCTGTCGCGCGCTCGCACCCCTGCTGCGCAAGCCCCGCCGCCCCCGCGCGCGCTGGCGCACCCGGCTCGTGGCCGACGGCAACTTGCGGTTCTTCCGCACGATGCTCATGGGACGAGCTCCCGGCTTCGCGCCGGGCCCCGCCGCGGTTGGGCCATGGCGAGGAGCGAACCTGGAGCGCCACCGTCGACTCGCAATCGACGAGCTCACACTGCGTCCGCGGCTGGTCGGCGAAGACGGGGTGCTATCCGTCCACGCCCGCTTGCGCACACTCGCGGGCCTCCCTCCCATGTCGGTGGAGATCGAGCTCTCGCGCGCGCCGGGCGAGGCTTCGCATAGGGCATCGCTAACCTTGTCGAGCACCGCGGCCGACGGCACGGCCCGCGAGGAGCTGACGGCCGATGGCGAGCTCCTCGTCCCCGGCGTCACCCGATGGTGGCCGCATACGCACGGCGAGCCGAACCTGTACGCGGCGCGACTGCTGATCGGCTGGGAGTCGAGGTCAGCGGGAGAGGACTCCGGAGACGCTGCGAGATCCGCGGGAAGAGACGGAGCGCAGTCGCCGGAAGGTGATCTTCAAGAAAAGCCCACCGCCATCACGGCAACCGGCGCACAGATGATGAGCGTCGCGACCCGCCGAGTCGGCTTCCGCTCGTTGGCCGCGGGACCGACGAGCGCCCACGACGTGCTGCGCGATGGCCTCGATCTGCACATCAACGGCGTGCGGGTGTTCGCCCGGGGCTGCGTATGGACTCCGCCGAATTTCGTGACGCTTGAGTGCTCTGAGACCGAGCTGCGCGGCGCGCTGGAGCAGGTCCGCGATGCAGGCATGAACATGCTGCGCCTGCCCGGCACCGGCACGTATGAGACCGATGGGTTCCACGATCTGTGCGACGAGCTGGGAATCCTCGTATGGCAGGACTTTATGTTCGCCAACCTCGACTATCCGATTGCCGAGGAGGCCTTTCGCGCGGCGGTGGAAAGCGAGTCCAGGCAGGAGCTCGACCGCGTCGCCGGCCGGCCGAGCCTGGCCGTGCTGTGTGGAAACAGCGAGATCGAGCAGCAGGTGGCGATGCTGGGGCTCGACCCGTCGCTCGGACGCGGAGAGCTGTTCGGCGAGCGCCTCCCGGCACTCGCTCGCGAGAGCGGCGCGGACGCCGTCTACGTCCCATCCGCGCCGTGCGGAGGCAATCTTCCGTTTCGGACCGATCGCGGGGTGGCCAACTATTACGGCGTCGGTGGCTATCGCCGTCCCCTGGACGACGCTCGCCGAGCAGCGGTGCGCTTCGCCGCGGAGTGCCTGGCCTTCTCCAACGTACCTGAGCAGGCCGCGATCGAGGAGCTGCTTCCCGAGACGCCGGGCGACATGGTCGTGCATCATCCGCGCTGGAAGGCGGGCGTGCCGCGAGACGTTGGCAGCGGCTGGGACTTCGAGGACGTGCGCGATCACTATCTGAGACTGCTTTTCGACGTCGACCCGGTGGAATTGAGACGAGTCGACCACGAGCGCTACCTGGCGCTCTCACGCGCGGTCACGGGCGAGGCGATGGCCGAGGTCTTCGGCGAGTGGCGTCGTGCGGCCTCCCCGTGCGGGGGCGGCCTGGTGCTCTGGCTGCGCGACCTGGTACCAGGGGCCGGCTGGGGAGTGGTGGACCATCGCGGCGAGGCCAAGACGGCCTACCATCATCTGCGTCGCGTGCTTGCGCCGGTCGTGGTCTGGATGACCGACGAGGGCCTGGGGGGCATCGCCGCGCACGTGGCAAACGATCGGCCAACGACGCTCAACGCTCGCCTGCGGGTGGCGTTGTACCGGGATTTTGAGCACCGCGTCGACGAAGTGAACGAGCTTGTCGAGCTGGCTCCACACAGCGTGCGAGACTGGGATATCGAGACGCTCATGGGCCATTTCGCGGACGTGTCCTGGGCCTATCGATTCGGTCCTCCCCAGCAGAATTTGATCGTTGCGAGCCTCGAACGCGTCGGTGCGGAGACACAAGCCTTGATCTCACAGTCGGTACAGTTCCCCGCCGGTCGCCCGACCGCCGTGGAGTCCGCCACTTGCATCGGTCTCGAGGCGAGCACGCTGACTCTCTGCGACGGCTCTCCGGCGGTGTGGGTGCGAACGGGTCGGTTTGCCTACGGCGTTCGCCTGCGCATCCCGGGCTTCCTCGCCGTGGACGACGCCTTTTCGGTAGAGCCCGGAGGGGAACGGACCGTGCCACTGCGTCCGCGCGAGTCCGGCGCGGCCCTCGGGGGCGGGACCTTGACCGCTTTGAACCTCCAAGGAAGCGTGAGGGTGCAAGCGGCACAGACAGACTCGAGGACCGGAACGGTAGAGGGAGTCGAGCAGTGAGCCAGCCACCGCCCAAGGCCCACCCGATCTACCTGGACGCGGACGGGGTCGAGGATCCGATCTTCGCCTTCCTGCACATGTCCGCGGACGACGACGAGCGGAGCAAGCTCGCCGTCCTCATCTGCCCGCCCTTTGGATGGGAGGACACCTGCTCCTACCGCGCCCGCCGAGCTTGGGCCGAGCATCTGGCGGGCTCCGGCTGTCCGGTGCTGCGAATCGACCTGCCCGGCACGGGCGACAGCGGCGGCGCTCCCCGCGACCCGGACCGGCTCTCTGCCTGGACCGACGCCGTCGCCCACGCCGCTGAGCACCTGCGCGCTCGGACGGCCTGCGAGGCTGTCGCGGCGATCGGCATTGGGCTTGGAGGACTGGTGGCGTGCAACGCGATCGCGCAGGGCGCCGCGATCGACGACGTAGTCCTCTGGGGCGTTCCTGCACGCGGCCGCAGCTTTACGCGCGAGCTACGGGCGTTCGCCGGGCTGAAAGGGCCCGATCTCGACCCGACCCCGCCCGCCGATCTCACGCAGTCACCAACCCGGTCCGGCGAGATACGCGCGGGTGGATTTTTCATTAGCGCCGAGACGACAGCGGACCTGGATGCTCTTGACCTGTCGACGCTTACATTCCGAGCGGGCCGCCCACGCCGGGTGCTCCTCCTCGAGCGGGACGGCATCGCCGTGGATCCCCGCCTGCGAGCGGGCTTCGAGGAGACGGGAGCGACGGTCGCCGTCGGCCCCGGGCCCGGCTATGGGCAGATGGTGAGCGAGCCTCATCTCGCACGCGCGCCGAGAGATACGTTCGACCAGGTTCAAGCCTGGCTCGACGCCGCACCGTCAACCGACGTCGCACGAGCAGCGCTCGCCGTCCCTGCGAGCATGGAGGCCGTCGCTGCGGGTCGGAGCTCCTCGGATTTGGACCTCGCAAGCCAGAGCGCTGCTGATCTGGACACCGCCGACCAGTGCACGGCCGACCTGGAGACTGCAAGCCAGAGCATGGCCGATCCGGACACCACCGACCAGCGCGCGGCCGACCTCCCCGTCGCAGGCACGCGCATCCGCGAGAGCCCGCTGACGGTCGCACAGTCGTTTGGCGATCTGTTCGCGATCGTCGCGGAGCCGATCGAGATCCACCCAGACGGCCTTTGCGTCGTGATGCTCAACGCGGGCGCCATCCGGCGCGTCGGCCCTAACCGCATGTGGGTTGAGAGCGCCCGGCGCTGGGCGGCTCGCGGTATACCCACGGTGCGCCTGGACGTCGAGGGCATCGGAGATGCCGACGGCGACGGCGAGCGCTTCGGCGAGCTGGCCGAGCTGTATGCCCCCGGGCTGGTCGACCAGGTGCGAGACGCCCTCGACGCGTTTGAGGCCCGCGGCCTGGGACGCCGCTTCGTGCTCGTCGGGCTTTGCTCGGGGGCATGCTGGTCCTTCCACGGAGCCCTGCGGGACGAGCGAGTGATCGCGGCCTTCATGCTCAACCCCCGGGCCCTGATCTGGGATCCTACGCTCGAGACCGCGCGAGGCGTTCGCAGGGGGCTGCTGCGCCCCTCCTCGTGGCGCAGGATCCTGCGAGGAGAGGTCTCGCAGGCCGAGATGGGCGCGTTTGTACGCAATGCGCCAGCGGCGTTTCTACGTCACGCGGCGAGACGGTGGCGCACGCGCAGTGCCGGCGAGGACGAGCTGGACCGTGCGCTCGATCGACTGCGCGACACCGGCAAGCATCTCCTTTTTGTCTTCTCCGAAAACGAGCCACTCCACGAAGAGCTCGAGCGGGAGGGACGTTTGCGCCAGCACGACCGCTGGCCCAACCTCGAGCTGGCCGTGGTGCCCGGTCGCGACCACACCTTACGTCCCCTCTCCTCCCAGAAGCGCGTCCACGAGCTGCTCGACCGAGCCTTGGACCGCGAGCTGGAGGCGATCCGACGGACATGAGCATTTCCCCCTGGTGCCCACCCTTCCCGCACGGACACCGGCTGTGGGCCCGAGCGTTCGCCCATATCCAAGAGCGACGATCGGTCGTCCTCGGCTATCACGGGGTGGCGAAGTCACAGTTGCGCGATGATCTCAGCTTCCTGCAGGTCTCGCCCGATCGCTTTCGAATGCACGTCGAGCTGCTATTGGGCGCCGGCTTTCGCTTCGTGACGATGACCGAGCTGGCCCGGCGTGGCGACGGAGGCATACCCGAGCCGGGCTTGGCGGCGATCACCTTCGACGACGGCCTGCGCAACAACCACGCGATCGCGCTGCCAATCCTCGACGAGTACAAGATCCCGGCCACCGTGTATGTCACGATCGGCTTCATCGACAGCACCAGCCCGTGGATTGGCGCGGGCGGCGATGGGGCGATCATGAGCGAGTCAGAGCTTCGCGAGCTGGTCGCCGCCGGCTGGGAGCTGGGTGCCCATACGATGAGCCATCCCGACCTTTCGAGGATGGACTACGACAGCTGCCGGAGGGAGATCCAGGAGAGTCGCGAGGCGCTGGAACGCATCACCGGCGCGCCGGTGCGGACGTTCGCGTACCCGTTCGGTAGATACGGACCCGCGGCGCTGGCGGCGGTCAAAGACGCCGGGCTGCTCGCCGCCGTGACCACCGGCTCGGGAAGTTGGGCCCCGTACGAGATTACGCGCGCGATGATCAGCGCCATCGACCCGCTCCCGGTCGTGCTGCTCAAGCTGACCGATCGCTACGAGCCCCTGCTCCAAACCGTGCCGGTACGTGCTGTCCGGCTGGGAAGCAAGCGAGTGCGCGAGTCGCTCAGATCCCATCGTCACGACGACGAGCAACCCTCCGCGTGAAGCGCGTTCTACTCGTCTACCAACCGACCGACGGCGGCGTCGCACGACATGTGAGTGACCTCGCTTCGGGGCTCGCCGAGCACGGGTATGAGGCCGTGCTGTGCGGGCCCACGGCGCCGGCAGGGTTTCGCGGCGCCCAGCTCCATGTGCCGCTCGATCTGCGACGAGCGATCGCCCCACGCGCCGACCTCGGAGCCCTCGCGGAGCTCACGCGCATCGTGCAAAGGGTACGGCCGGATGTCGTGCACGCGCACAGCTCCAAGGCCGGCGCCATCGCGCGCCTGGGACGGCCCTTTCATCCGCGGGTCCCGGTGATCTACACCCCGCACGGCTACGCGTTCGCCGGGCACTTCGCGCGCGAGCTCGAACGCACGGCCTACCGCCAGATCGAGCACACCCTGGCCCGCCTGACCACGCGGGTGGCATGCGTCTGCGAGGCGGAGGCGCGGCTGGCGCGCACGATCGGCCCGGCGGAGCGAATCAGGGTCGTCTACAACGGAGTCGATCCGGCCGGCGACGGTCCCGTGAACACGCGTCTGGCCGAGCTGTCCATCCGTGGACCGGTCATCTGCGCGATGACCATGCTGCGACCGGGCAAGGGGCTCGAGACGTTGATCGACGCCATGCCGCGGGTGCTGGTCCGTCATCCTCGGGCTCAGGTTGCGATCGTGGGCGATGGACCCGACCTCGATGCCCTGCGATCTCGGGCGCGGATGCGGGGCGTCGCGGGCGCGATTAACTTCCTCGGCTCCAGCACCGATCCGCTCAGCGTGATGCGCGGTGCGGAGGTCTTCGTCCACCCGTCGTGGGCCGAGTCGTTTCCTTACGTCATTCTCGAGGTCATGTCAGCCGGCGTGCCGATCGTCGCCAGCGACGTCGGCGGCATCGGGGAGGCGCTCGTGGACGGAGAGAGTGGATTGCTGGTGGCCCCCGGCGAGCAGGAGGCGCTCGCGCGCGCGCTAAATACCCTGCTCGCGGACCCGCTCCGCGGAAAGCGCATCGCAGATGCCGCCAAGCGTCGCCTGGAGCTGTACTTCACCCGCTCGGCGATGATCGAGCGCCTCGTGCAAGTCTACGACGAGGTGCTCCTCCCCCGCCCTGGTCTTTTCGTCTAGAGCAACGCGCCAGAGGGTCATGAACTGCTATATGCGGTCGAGGACGAGGTATGCGCCTCGTCAAAGCCCTTCCGCTCCTCACGCCCATCGTCCTATCGCTGGCGATTCCCGCCGCGAGTCTCGCGTCACCCGCCCTCGTAGGCTTGGCGTCTCCCGCACCCGACCACCTTTCGGCAAGGCACGATCCGGCGCACCACCGGCCCCGTCACGCCGCCGGGAGCAGTCGACCGGCGCCGTGCGCTCGCCATTCGCGCCGGTACGAGCGCTGCCGCGGGTCGACCGCCTGCGCCAAACACCGGAGGCGACACTGCCATCGGCCACTCCAAGCCCCTCGGAGGGCGTCGCGACGGGCCGTGGGCAAGCTTGACCGATCGCAGCGTGTCGCACCCGCCATCGCCTTCCTCGCCACGCACGCGCCGGTCGTTGCGGTTACGGGTAGGACTTTCTATGTCTCTGCGTCGGGCTCTGACTCTAACTCCGGTGAGAGCCCCGCTTTGGCGTGGCGGACCGTCAAGCGAGTAAACGAAGCGAAGCTCGCTCCCGGTGACGGCGTCCTGTTCCAGGCAGGCGCGACGTTCTCCGACGAAACCCTGATGCCAGACAGCTCCGGCACCGAAAAGTCACCGATCGTCTTCGGCTCCTACGGGACGGGCAACGCAACCCTCACCAAAGGCGTCTGGTTCAGAGGACAGAACGGCCTCGCGTTCGAGCACCTCACGATCGAAGGCGCCGAAGGCAACCTGCAGGGCACCGGCGAGAACATCACCGTCGAGTGGTGCACGATCGGCAACGACAGCCTGCCCATCAACGCCACCGCCAACAACACCAACTGGACGATCGACGACAACACCATCGACCATGCCGGCAACTCCGGCATGCTGCTCGAAGGCGAAAACTTCACCATCTCCGGAAACACAATCACCAACACCGGCCTGGACACCTCGATCCCCTACGGCAAGCACGGCATCTACCTCAAGGTCGCCAACGCCACAGTCACAAACAACACAATCACGAACTTCTCCGCCGACGGGATCTCCGCACGCTACCGCAACAGCGTAATCACCGGCAACCACATCAGCAACGGAGAGATCGGCATCGCCTGGTTCCAATACGACCCCACCGGCGGAACAAGCCACTGGAGCGAAAACACGATCACCGCCACCACCGAAGCCGGAATCTACGTCTCCCCCTCAGACAAAGGAGGCGAAACACGCGAGAGCTTCATCATCGAACACAACACAATCCAACCCGCAACCGGCGCCTACATGAACCTCCACCCAACCACCGGCACCTACACAACACAAGCCTGAGATCTCCACATCTCCACAAGCCTGAGATCTCCACAAGCCTGAGATCTTCCACGGGCCTGGGCTCTACCCGCCTGAGATCTCACAGGCCTGGGCTCTCGCAATGGCCTGTGGTCCTTCCGTCCACATCGGCACGTCTCAGACTCAGCAAAGGACCTCGCCGGTCGAGACATGAGTCATGCACAGATCCATGCACGCCGCCCACGGCGCCTGGGCGGTCGCGATCGCCCTCCTGCTGACGCTTCCCGCGACGGCGCTCGCGAGGCCCTCCTCCACACGTCACGAGCCAACTCGCTCCGCCGGGATGCGCGGGACAGGACACGCCGCCTGCGCCGGGAAGGTTCGGCGCGGCTGCACCTCGGCTCACCACCGTGCCATTCATGGCAGGGCAACCTCCCGCACCAGCCGACTCCATCGCCAACCGCACCGTACCCAGCCATCCAGGAGCTCCTCCCCATCCGGGAGCCTCCCCAGCGCGTCCCCGCCCGGGACCAAGCCTCCCACCCAGACCTCTCCCACCTCCGGTTCTGGGACCGTGCCGACCCCCCCCATCCTGAGACCACCCACTCCCCCGATCACACAGACCGCGCCTCCCCTCGCTGCACCCTCGTTGCCACCGGGCGAAGCGCCGGTCGTTGCGGTTACGGGTAGGACTTTCTATGTCTCTGCGTCGGGCTCTGACTCTAACTCCGGTGAGAGCCCCGCTTTGGCGTGGCGGACCGTCAAGCGAGTAAACGAAGCGAAGCTCGCTCCCGGTGACGGCGTCCTGTTCCAGGCAGGCGCGACGTTCTCCGACGAAACCCTGATGCCAGACAGCTCCGGCACCGAAAAGTCACCGATCGTCTTCGGCTCCTACGGGACGGGCAACGCAACCCTCACCAAAGGCGTCTGGTTCAGAGGACAGAACGGCCTCGCGTTCGAGCACCTCACGATCGAAGGCGCCGAAGGCAACCTGCAGGGCACCGGCGAGAACATCACCGTCGAGTGGTGCACGATCGGCAACGACAGCCTGCCCATCAACGCCACCGCCAACAACACCAACTGGACGATCGACGACAACACCATCGACCATGCCGGCAACTCCGGCATGCTGCTCGAAGGCGAAAACTTCACCATCTCCGGAAACACAATCACCAACACCGGCCTGGACACCTCGATCCCCTACGGCAAGCACGGCATCTACCTCAAGGTCGCCAACGCCACAGTCACAAACAACACAATCACGAACTTCTCCGCCGACGGGATCTCCGCACGCTACCGCAACAGCGTAATCACCGGCAACCACATCAGCAACGGAGAGATCGGCATCGCCTGGTTCCAATACGACCCCACCGGCGGAACAAGCCACTGGAGCGAAAACACGATCACCGCCACCACCGAAGCCGGAATCTACGTCTCCCCCTCAGACAAAGGAGGCGAAACACGCGAGAGCTTCATCATCGAACACAACACAATCCAACCCGCAACCGGCGCCTACATGAACCTCCACCCAACCACCGGCACCTACACAACACAAGCAAACAACCTTCTCTGACAGCAGGACAGCGAGCGGAGGGTCTGCCGGTGGCGGCGTCCGGTCTTCGCGACCGACTCAGGCGCTCCTGCCCGGCGCCGGTCTGATACCAATTGGACGATGAACATCCCTGCCTGGGCCGTACCCCGAATCGGGGAGGGTCGACACAGATGACCGACCAACGGCGCAGAGGCTCGCTTCCGGACCCGCGATCTCGTGCCTGACGTCCTGGTCCTCGGTTACCACGCCGTCAGCAGAGATTGGCCTTCGGACATCTCGGTGACCCCGGATGCCCTGGAGCAGCAGCTCACCGACCTCGTCCGAAGGGGTTACCGCGGCGCGCGCTTCCACGAGGCCACGACGGCACCCCCGACTTCCAAAACCGTGGTGGTCACCTTCGACGACGCATATCGCTCGGTCCTGGAGCTGGCGCTGCCAATCCTCGACAGGCTCGGCCTCCCCGGAACCGTATTCGTGCCCACGCGGTTCGCGAGCGGGAGGATGGCGGCGTCGTGGCCTGGCGTGGACGTCCATCTCCAGGGGCCCCACGAGCACGAGCTCGCGGTGATGTCCTGGGAGGAGCTGGGCAGCCTCGCCACTCTTGGCTGGGAGATCGGATCGCACACACGCTCGCATCCACTGTTGACGCGACTCGACGACGAGCATCTGATCGAGGAGCTCGCGGGCTCGCGCGCGGACTGCGAGCACGGTCTCGGCGCCCGCTGCCACTCGGTGGCGTACCCCTACGGCGACACCGACGCCCGTGTGATGGCGGCGACACGCGCTGCCGGGTACACAGCCGCGGCGGGGCTGCCGCGCTTCCATCGCCTGCATCGGCCCGCGGTCCTCGACTGGCCACGAATCGGCATCTTCCACGAGGATGGGGCGGCACGCTTTCGACTGAAGGTCTCGCCCACCGGCCGCCGCCTGCGCTCGCTCATGACTCGGGCCCTCCCGGCGCCCGAGGACACCACAGCCCTGAAGTCGAGCCGCGCCCGCCCCGGATAGTCTCGGTATATGCACAGACTCCTCGCCAGCGCTCGCAACGTGCTGGCGAGGCCCACGGACAACCTGCTGGCCCGGTTCGTCGCCCTCAACATCCTCGGCAGCCTCGTGACGGGCGTGATCGGGTTCGCCGGCTCGATCGCGCTCGCCCGCCTGCTTGGACCGGCCAACCGCGGCCTGCTCGCGCTGATGCTTTCGATCAGCTCGCTCGCCCTGCTGCTGGGAGGTGTCGGCATCCCGTGGGCGACCGTCTACTACTCGAGTCGCCGCAACTCCTCTCCTAACACCCTGCTGGGCAACAGTCTCGTCCAGGCCGCCTTGCTGACGATCGTGCTGGTCCCGGCAAGCTGGGTACTGCACCGCCAGCTGGCGGACGCTTTCGGTCATGGTCGGGGAGGCCTCACATGGGTCCTGGCGGCAGCGCTGGTACCGATCACCTTCCTGGAATGGACGACGGGCAGCCAGCTTCAGGGGATGCTGCTGTTCGGGCGCTACAACGCGCTCGGCGTACTGGCGAAGATCGCTTACATCCTGGCGATACTCGTGCTGCTCGGGATTCTCGGTCTCGGCGTGGCGGCGGGGGTGCTCGCTACGGGCGTCACGGCGATGGTCATGGTGCTAGGCGCCTCGAAGACGATCCTCGCAGTGGGGACGGGGCGTCCCCGGGTCGATCGACGCCTGCTCGGGGCGATGTTGCGCTACGGGTCCCGGGTGCAGGTGGGGTCGATCTTCCAGGTCGCGATGGCGCGCCTGGATGTCGTCATTCTGCAGTTCTTTCGCCCTCTGTCCCAGGTCGGCTATTACGTCGTGGCACAGGCGATTGCAGAGATCGTCCTACAGCTCACGCGCGCGTTTCAGGGAAGCGTGATGGCGCTCGTGTCGAGCTATCAAGGTGACGAGCGCCAGGCGACCACCTCAGCCGACTCGCTTCGCCACCATGGTTTGCTCGCGGGAGTGGCGATCGTGGGCAACGCCATCCTCGGCCCACTGGTGATCCTGCTCGCCTTCGGCTCGGGTTACGAGCCCGCGATCATCCCGATGCTGCTGTTGCTGCCCGGGGTCTGGTTCCTCGGCATGGGCGGCGTGATTCAAAGCGACCTCAGCGGCCGGGGCCTGCCCGGCGCGTCTTCAAAGCTTGCGGGCTTCGCTGCCGCGGCCACGGTCCTGCTCGATTTCGCGTTGATCCCGCCGCTCGGCGTCTACGGCGCCGTTCTGGCCTCGGTGATCGCCTACACGCTCTACGGAGTGTCTTCGCTGATCACCCTGACGCGGGTGAGCGGAATACCAGTGCGTCTGCTGGTGGTTCCGACTCGTGCCGATCTCACCGGCTACCGGCAGGTCATCCAGCGCGTGTCCTCGAGGCTCAGGCCCACCCCACGCAGCGCCTCCTGACGCTCATTCTCGACGACTCGTCTGCTCGCTCGCCGATCGATGCTTCTCCGCTGCAGGACACCGAGACACAGTTCATCCATACGTCGAGGGTCGGCTTGCCATCCATCTCGTATGTCATGATTCTACGTTCGTGGAAGAGCAGCTTGAGCCCGGGAATGCCCAAAGGATTGCTCCGATTCTCTGGCGAGGGAAGTTCGTCATCCTCGGCTCGGTGGCGATCATGCTGCTGCTCGCCGCCGTCTACACGGCTCGTTCCGCCAAGGTCTACGAAGCCACGGCGATCCTCCAGGTGAGCATCCCCGATCAGTCGATCAACGCGGACACCACCTCGGCCAACCAGGGGCTTGCACAGAATTACGCCACGCTGCTGGTCTCACCGGGATTTCTGGAAAAGATCCGATCCAAGATCGAACGCGGCCGGCTGAGCACCTCCGACCTGGAATCTCGGCTCAGCGCGACCGCCCTGACCCAAACAGCCCTCGTAGAGCTGCACTCGACCGGTCCTTCCCCGCACGCGGCCCAGGCGCTCGGCCAGCAGGTGGCAAACGCATTCCTGGTCGATCTTGAGAGCGAAGCTTCGACGCGCACGGTCCAGGAGCAGAACGAAATACAGCAGAACCTCACCACCCTGAGCGCACGGATCGCCGCGCTGCAAGCATCGCCAAACGCCGATGTCCCGCCTATATCGGCCCAGGTCAACTCGTTGCAGGCATCTCGACAGGCACTCATCGCCCAAAGCGCCTCGCTCGTCGCCAACGGCCTTGCTCAGGGAACGAGCGCCACTCTCTCCGCCCCGCCGGCGGCCTCGTCGAGCCCGATCCGCCCGCGGCGCTCCCTGAACTTGCTGGCCGGCCTGCTGCTGGGCCTACTGCTGGGAGTGGGGCTCGCGTGGCTGAACGAGGTGCTACGGCCCGGGCTGCACTCGGCCGAGGAGGCCGCGGCCCTGCTAGATGCCCCCCTGCTCTCCTCGATACCGCTCAGGCCAAGGATGAGCGCCAACGATCCTGCGCTTTTGGAGGCGTATGACGTCCTGCAGACAAACCTTTTCCTGGCGATGAGCAAAAACGACCTCAGCATCGTGACTTTCATCGGACCAAACCCGCGGGTGGGAAAGACATCGGCCGTGGAGGGCCTGTCCAAGATTGCCACGCGGGGGGGGCGTAACGTCCTGATCGTAGACGGTGATATGCGAGCAGGATCCCTCTCGACTCGCCTGAGACACGATCGGCGGGTGGGCATGGTCGAGCTTTTGCAGGGCGGTATCGATCTCGACGAGGCGCTCGTGTCCCTGGAGTCCGGCCTCTCGCTGCTGCCAACCCGGCAATCACCGATCAATCCCCCCAGCTTGCTCTCCGGCGAACGGATGAGAGCCCTTGTCGCCGAACTGCGTGAACGGTTCGACCTTGTGCTGATCGACTCCCCTCCGATCGCAGGATTGGCCGATGGCCTGATCTTGGCCTCCCTGTCCGATGCCGTCGTGATGGTGGTCCGTGCCGGCCTCACCAAGCCGAGCGATCTGACGACAGCGTCCGCCAGCCTGCGTCAGAGTCAGACCGCGATCGCCGGCCTGGTCGTCTTTGAGGAGCGCCCTGTCGAATCCTACTATCCGGTCGTGGAAGAGAGATCCCCAGCTGCACATGATCCGGCGATGCTCCACTGAACAAAATTCAGTCAGTGTTTGCCGGATCTATGACTCAAGACACCAGACGCCCCCAACTTCTACTGCTGGCGGCCTCGATCCTGGGGGTCCTCGTGCTCCTGCCGGCGCTCCTGCGACCGGCGTTGGGACTCGAGCTTGTAGCCGTTGTCGCGGCCTTTTGGCTGGCTTGGAAATCGGTTGCCTATCCGCTGGCGCTTGCGGGAATTCCCACCCTCGTCGAAGCGATCGTCGGCTATAACCCCCTGCCGAAAGGCGGAGTTACATTTCTTTTCGCCGCCTGGATCGGGGTGGCGGTGATGTTCACGGTGATACGTAAAACGCAGGCACCGGCGATGCGAGCGCTGCTGTCGGTTCCCGTTCTTCTCTCGCTCACCCTGCTCGGAGTCATGATCCTCCGCCTGGGTCCTTCTCCGGCCGAGGCGTACGGAAGCACCAAGGTGCAGCTCTACGTCGCGGACAATCTCATCTTCATGCTCGCGGCCGTTTTCGTCGGCGTCCGCAAAAGCGACCTGCGGCTGGCTCTCTCGATCCTGCTGATCGTCGCTTCCTGCGGGGCGGTTCTCCTCATGTTCAAGCTGCTCAGCGGCGGCCTGCAGGCCAGATTCGACAGCCGCTTCTCGCTCTCCACCGAGGAGTATCCGATCTATCTCGGGCGCGAGAGCGCCGACGGGATCGTCCTTGCGATCTACGTAGTGCTCGCCGCCGCTCGCCTGTGGACGCGGATGGCGGCCGTGGCCGTGATCCCCCTCCTGCTCGTCGCGCTGCTCGCGGCAGGCTCGCGAGGTCCGGTCGTGGCCTTCGCGGTCGGGCTGGTCGTGCTGCTCGGACTGATCGCCGCCAGCGGACGGGCGCGACGGCGCCTGCTGCTGGTTGGAGGAGGTCTGCTCGCAGCCGCGATCGTCGTGCCCCTCGCGCTCCCGAGCTCGTCCATCGGTCGTGCCGTCTCGACGCTCGTCGGCAGCGGAGGCGGCCTCTCCTCAAACGGACGAAGCGAACTCTGGACACAGGCATATGCGGCGTTCGCCTCCCACCCGCTGCTGGGGATCGGCACGGGCGGTTTCGCATCGCTCAATCCGGCCCTGCTCTATCCCCACAATCTCCTATTCGAGATGAGTGTAGAGCTCGGCACCGTAGGTGCCCTGCTGATCGTAGGCGTGATAGCCGGCTTTTCGATCCGGCTGCTCAGAGCCTGGCGAATGACCTACGATAGAGACAAGATCGAGGCGGCGGCGCTGATCACGCTGTTTACGATGATCTTTGTAAACGCTCTCTTCTCAGGCGCGATCCAGGACAACGCGGAGCTGTGGATCTGGGGCGGGATGGGAGTTGGCATGAGCTCGAGGCTGGTTGCGCGGCGACGTGGAGATCGGCCTGCGCATACGCTCGGGCCGTACAGAAGCGCCGCCACTTCAGCCCTCGGCCCGGCTCGGCCACTACCTGGTCCGCGCACCGGCTATTCAGCCAAATAAGAAAGAAATGGCAATGCGAGGTCGAATCAAGCTGAAAGTGGGCAACGGTCATCCAACTACGGTCTCCGCCGATGTCGCACCTCAGAGCGCGACCCCCGCCCCGATGCGAGGAACCGAGCATCGGGCTGAGCGGGCACTCGGCGGCCTGGTGATGGTCTGCGACGTGGACCTGGAGTTGCCGGACGCCACGCGCACGCATACCCTCGAGGTGGCCCGCGGCTTCGTGGCCGAGGGCTTACACGTGGATCTGGTGACGCGCGGCTCGGATCCCTGCCTGCCGAACGTGCGCCATCACCGCATGCGTGGCTCGGAGACCGGTCACGTGTATCGCATCGTCTACCTCAACGTCCGTGCGCTGGCCCTGCTCTGTATCGCGCGCCGCTCCGCCCACAGGTGCTATGTCCGTAACAAGTGGAGCAACGTCGCGATCCTGTTGGGCGCGCGCCTGCTTCGCTATCGCATCGTCACTCAGGTCGACGACATCGACTATCACGGCGACCGAGACGACGAGTCCAAGGTGCCTTTCCTGGCTGTGCGCGTCAAGCGTCTGGGGGCCACGGTGATGGGCCGTCTGGCGCATGGGGTGGTGGCTGTGACGCCCCAGATCAAGGCGCTGCTCGTAGAGCAGTTTCATACGCCTGCGGATAAGATCTCGGTGCTGCCAAACGGAGAAACATCAGGATTACTGCGGGAACTAGAGTTCATATAACTTCCATTCAGGTATGGTGTTGCAGAGTTAAGGTCCGAACGGTAGTAGTGTTTTCGATGCGATAAGCGAGTACGATACGGACTAACATATAAAAGACGAAAGTGCTTATCACTACTAGGAAGAACATTATATCATGATGAAGATCAGTTATATTGTCCATAATCCGAGTAGCTGCGTCTTGAAATAAGAATTGTCAGCGTTCTGGCGAGTCGAAATTTCTTGTAAGTTTGCGGTAAGAAATTTTTCAATATCATCAGGATTTCGTTCATGGGATGAAATTAAATGTTCCAAGTATTAGGGGCTTTATTTTGAACATGTGCTGAGAACATGTTATATACTATATAAAAAAATAATAAGCTTGCTATAACGGATATAAACGATCCATAAGAAGCTATTAAGTTTCAAGGTGCATAAGCATCAGGATAATCTGGTATTCGACGAGGCATTCCAGCTAAACCTAAGAAATGCATTGGGAAAAAAGTAATATTAACACCTATAAAAAAAGTTCAGAAATGAATTTGTCCAAATATTTCATTATATTTTAAACCTAAAACTTTTTCAATCCAATAATAAAAACCTGCAAAAATAGCAAAAACTGCTCCCATAGATAAGAACATAATGAAAATGAGCTACCACATAATAAGTATCATGAAAAGCAATATCTAAACCAGCATTTGCTAAAATCACTCCAGTTAAACCTCCAACTGTAAATAAAAAAATAAATCCTATAGCAAAATAATATGGAGTTACTAAATGTAAGCTCCACCTCACAATGTCGCTAGTCAACTAAAAATTTTAATTCCTGTTGGAACAGCAATAATCATTGTAGCCGCAGTAAAATAAGCTCGAGTATCCACATCTAATCCTACAGTAAACATATGATGCGCTCAAACAATAAATCCTAAAAATCCAATAGACAGCATAGCATAAACCATTCCTAAATAACCAAATATTGGTTTCCCTGAAAATTTTTCAACAATTTGACTAATTATTCCAAACCCAGGTAAAATTAAAATATAAACTTCCGGATGACCAAAAAATCAAAATAGATGTTGATATAATACAGGATCACCTCCTCCGTTAGGATTAAAAAAACTAGTATTGAAATTTCGATCTGTTAATAGCATTGTAATTGCAGCAGCTAAAACAGGTAATGACAAGTAACAAAAAAAAAGCTGTAACAAAAACAGATCAAACGAATAATGGGATAGTATACATTTCTAAACCACGTGCTCGCATATTAATAATAGTAACAATAAAATTAATTGCACCTAAAATTGAAGATGCTCCTGATAGATGTAAACTAAAAATGCTAAATCTACTGACGGACCTGAATGGCTTGAATACCTGCTAAAGGAGGATAAACTGTTCAACCAGTTCCAGCACCACCTTCAGCAAGACTTGATAATAATAGTAATATTAAAGAAGGTGGTAATAACCAAAAACTTATATTATTTAATCGTGGAAATGCCATATCTGGAGCTCCTATAAAAATAGGAACAAATCAATTTCCAAAACCACCAATTAAAACTGGCATTACCATAAAAAAAATCATTAAAAAAGCATGGGCAGTAACAACTACATTATATAATTGATGATTTCCTAGGAAAAATTGATTTCCTGGTGTAGATAATTCTAGCCGAATTATAACGGATAATAATGTTCCGATAACTCCGGAAAACGTACCGAATAGTAAATATAATGTTCCTATATCTTTGTGGTTTGTTGAAAAGAACCAACGTGTTGTGAATTGGTGTATTTTTTGCATGTTTGTTTTTTGTTTGAATCTGAGAAATTTTGAGTAAATACTTCAGAGAATTAATGCAGGACTATAACGTCATTGATGTATAAACTAATTAAAGTTACAAAAACATAAGCTTGTAGCATAGAAATTACAAATTCTAACCCCATAACTAGAGTAACAACCGTTCAAGGAACGATTGCGAATACGATTAAAGCTGCTTGAGAATTTAGCATAGCTCAGCTAAAACCTATTAAAATTTTTAATAAAGTATGTCCCGCCATCATATTAGCAAATAACCGAATGGAAAGGCTAAAAATACGCGAAAAATATGAAATTAATTCTACTGCAGCAATCAGTGGTGATAGAATTAAAGGCGATCCAGTTGGTACCCCAAAAGCAAAAACTGAATAACCGTGTTGATATATTCCTAATAAATTAATTCCAATGAATAGTGCTAGTGATAAATAAAAAGTTCAAACAAAGGAACTAGTAACCGTATAAGAATATGGAATCATTCCTACTAAGTTACTTACTAATATTAGCATAAAAATAAAAAACAGTATAGGAAAATATACTTGTTTATTTAATCGAATATTTGATTCCGATAATCCAGCTAACATTTCATGAATACTACGGATTATATCTGATAGAACAGAAGAAGTTACACTATGGCTTTGATTCGGATAAGTGGTAGCATATAATAAAAAGCTAAACACTCCCATATTTACTATGGCGAACAAAGTAAGGTTAGTTAAAGAATAGCAAACAGAAGGTAATAATTGAAATACATCAAATTGTTCTAATGGATCAGGATAATAAAAATATAATTTAGTAAATGGAAACATAAGGATTGATAAGGTTTAGCACTCACTCATATCAGTTAAAAGGAATGCTCCTTTATAATAGGACTTTATTTCGCCGAGTTAATTATGGACGTAAATATAGTGTAGAAGGGATTTCCAATTTCCAGTGTGAGCTTATCCAAAAAAACTACATTCTGGACCCCTGACTTAACATTAATCAAACACATACCCTACCACTGAACTACAAGTAATTTTAGCTATGAAAGAATTAAAGTATGCCACTACTTAAAATAATTAGTAAAAAAAGAAAGATAGAAAGTATATAGGCAGCATAATGATAAACTATACCTGTTTGTAACCACTTATTTCCTAAGCTAGTACGATAAATAACACGGTAAATTCCTTCAGGACCAAATAATTCAATTAATCCCTTATCAAGTAAATAAAAAGGCACATTAAAACTGAATTGTAACAGTGGTTGATTGATATAGCGATTATAAATTAAATCAAAATATCATTTATAACTTAAGAAATAATGGATATCCCGGAAAAAGGGATGATACATTATACCATAATGACGAAAAAGAGTATAAATTCCTATAACTAGGATAACACTTAACAAGCTAAAGAAAAATGGTAGATTTTTTATATAAAAAGGTAAAAATTCAGCTAAGAAAAAAGTGTTTCTACGCGGTAATATTAGCATAATGTGATCGAGAAATGGACTTCCCACTCCAACGAAAATATCTTTAGTTAAGTAACCGAGAAATATACTTCCTATCGAAAGTATTGTTAAAACGATTGTTATAGGGGCGGGCGATTCGTGGACTTGATTGGCAACTGTTTTATGAAGTCGAGGAGAACTAATAAAGCCTAAATATAATAGGCGTAAGGAATAGAGCGACGTAAAAAAAGCTGTTATTGTTCCCAATCAATGAATAAAAGAACCGTGAATATTATATTGAGTATAAGCCATTTCAATAATAACGTCCTTAGAATAATATCCGGTTAAAAAAGGGAAACCCGCTAAAGCTAAAGAACCGATACAGATAGTAGCATAAACAAAAGGTAGAAGTTTAGTAAGGCCTCCCATTTTTCGCATATCTTGTTCATTAGCTAGACTATGGATGACGGCTCCAGCACTTAAAAATAAAAGCGCTTTAAAGACAGCATGATTCATCAAATGGAATAGACTTACGTGATAAGCTGACAATCCGCAAGCGAAAATCATATATCCTAATTGGCTACAAGTAGAATAAGCGATTACTTTTTTCATATCATATTGGACTAAACCAACAGTAGAACTGAAAAAAGCAGTTAACCCTCCCACAAAAGATAATAAAATCAAAGTAGTACCTGCGTATTCAAATATTGGAGAACACTTAATAATCAAATACACTCCGGCAGTTACCATTGTTGCAGCGTGAATTAGTGCGGACACTGGGGTCGGACCTTCCATAGCATCGGGTAATCAAGTATGAAGGAAGATTTGGGCGGATTTACCCATAGCTCCTAACATTAGAAGTACGGTAATAATCGTAAGTATATTTAAATTACTACCCAGAAAAGATACAGTTTGATTATAAAAAAAAGGAGTCAACGAGAAAATAATAGGAAATTGTACATCACGGAACGTACAGAAAGCTGTAATTATACCTAAAGTTAAGGCTATATCACTTATCCTATTTACAATTAAAGCTTTGATTGCAGCTTTATTCGCTTGTATTCTAGTAAACCAAAAACTAATCAGTAAATATGAACAGATACCAACCCCTTCTCATCCCAAAAACAATTGAACTAAATTATCTCCCGTAACAAGAATTAACATGAAAAACGTAAATAAAGATAAGTAGGACATAAAGCGAGGAATATGGGGATCTTCTGCCATATAAGCAGATGAGTAAATATGTACCAAGCAAGATACTAGATTAACGACAAAGAACATAGTAAGTGTTATATTATCAAAATTAAAAGATCAGGTTACATTTAATAATTCTGAGACCATTCAGGTTCCCATCTTTATATTATAAACGACAGGATTTGTTAGATACTTATAAATAAGTAATAGGGTTAAAAAAAGATTGACTATCATACCAATGATACTAAGCATACGAGCTCCATTTCGTCCTAAAAGACGACCAAATAAACCAGCAATTATCGAGTTCATTAAAGGAATAAATATTATCGAGAGTACCATAAAAAAAATGGGAATATAGTTTAGTGGTAGAATGTGTGCCCTGCAAGCATGAGACATCGGTTCGATTCCGATTATTTCCAGATGTATAAAACATTAAAGAAAGAGAAACAATCCAGATTTTATTTCGAACGAACAGAGTTGGACAAGATCATCTTGAAATACATGATGATTCAATCTATCAACCTCCATCTACCTGATGATCCAGAAACCTTTTTAGAGGTTAAGGATATTCTACGAGAATTATACAATTTCATGCCTCGAAGTGCTTCACTAGGAAGATCCATGAATATTTGTCCTTTTACTGGGCGTACCAGAGGGTACTATAATTTCTCAAAGTTATCAAGAATGCAGTTTAAACATCTTGCTGGAGGGGGAGTCATTCCCGGAATAAGGAAAGCTTCGTGATAGAATGCGTCGTACGAAATCAAATATATGGATTCTGAACCACTTTCTAAAAAATTTGGTTCGAGCAAGGAAAGCGAACGCTCCTATTGTTAACTACCGAAACCGCAGTCATATTCCAAACTTAATTGAAATTTTAGTCAAATACCATTTAATACAAAGTTATTATATTCAGAAGGATAATATTTCCATTGCTTTATCTGTATTTACTGGCACTGTGCAGCCAGCGCTCCCTTTTAATACTATTGAAATACTATCAAAACCGAGTCGGTATCAATCAGTGACATGAGAAAAACTTGTTCATATGAAACGACGAAACTGAACCAGTTTCTTTCTATTATATACCACTTTAGGATTATTAGAAGATCAAGAAGCTATTAAACGAAAAGTAGGCGGCATACTTATTTGTCGTATTGGTCATTAAATTTTAGAATGATCTATGGGAAAATAAATCAGCAGGATCCGGATCATAAATTAATAAAACAAGTTAAATCTCAGCGCGCTTTAATTCATTTAGTTGAAGCAGAACGTTTATTGGTGGAGTCCAACAATACGCTCCCACATTGAAGAGAGGGAAAAAAAATTAATGCTTTCCCTTGTAGTGATAAGATTTCGATTCCTGTAAGTATCGATTACAAATACAGCCGAACCTCTAATAAACATATTTTATTGTTTAAAGGACCTCGCGGAAGTTTATACCTTTTATTAAAAAATAGAATTCCTTTAACTGTTAGTAGTGACAATATTATAACAATTGTATGTCCATCATCAAGACATTATCCGGCTTTTAATACTTATATAGCTTCTATACACAGGACAATCGCTGGTGTTACAATGGGTTATAGAAAAAAATTACGTATAGTAGGAGTAGGATACAAAGCGTTTCTAGAAAAAGAAAAAGCGTTAAGACTTGTTTTAGGATATAGTCACAAAAATTTTCTAGGATTATATAAGAATATTCGACCAAAATTTGGGCGTAAGAATAATCGCTTGATATTAAAAGGGCCAAGCTTACCGGGGGTTTGTACTACTGCCGCTGCTTTACATGTGCTTAAGAAACCAGATATTTATAGAGGTAAAGGTGTCCGTTACTGAAAACAACCACTGCCTTGAAAGGAGGGAAAAAAAACGAAATAAATAAGCTAATTATACAAAAAAAACCAACTTATATGTGGTATAATGTGGACTTATTTATTTTTTATCTTTTCCAATGGCTTTTAAAATAATATAATAACAATGCCAACATTTGTACAATTAATTCGGAAAAAAAGACAACCTTGACGTTATAAAAATAAAAGAATTGCTTTAGAAAAATGTCCCCAAAAGAAAGGGATGTGTTTAAAAGTTTTCGAAATGACGCCCAGAAAGCCTAACTCGGCTTTACGTAAGGTAGCGCGTGTGTTGTTGTCGAATATGCGAAAAATTAGTGCTTATATTCCAGGAATAGGGCAGAATAACTTACAAAAACATTCCTCCGTTTTAGTTCGAGGAGGTCGAGTTAAAGATTTACCGGGAATGAAGTACACGATGATTCGCGGTAAATATGACTTCCGCCGGTTAGAAGGTCGAGAGAATGCTCGTTCAAAATATGGGGGAAAGTGTTATAAGAGATCAAAATACTAAACAAAGCCCCAATATTTCGCGGAACATTGGGGAAAAATTTATATTAAAAAAAGAATATTTTTATCAAAAAGGTACTCAATTTCGGAACCTTGTTGCTGAACGCACGAAAAAAATTCGCAGGACACAATCGTTTAATAAAAAGGGAGTCTATGCGCCAGGTAAAAATTTTCCGAATAGTAGCTCTAACAACGCGAAAATCCTGAAAGTGAATAGACGTAGAACAAGAGATTTAAATATAAAATGACCTAACAATCTATTTTATCAATCACGGTGACTAACAACTTTAATGAATAAGGTTATGATATCGGGTAAGAAAGGCCAAGCAGAGAAAATTCTTTTAAATGCGTTAACCCGAATAAATCAACGAAGTCAACGTAATGCATTAATTCTTTTCCACACCGCTATAGAAAAATTAAAACCAGTACTTTCCATAGTCCTTCGCCGAGTAGGCCGCCGTATATACGAAGTACCAGTTCCTGTGTACGATATGAAACAATACAAAATTGCATTACGTTGATTGGCGGAAGTTGCGAAAAAAAATAAAGAGGTTCCTACCGCTGATAGTTTAGCCAATGAAATTCTCGGAGTAGTCTTTGACCAACAATGTGAAACTATTCGAAAAAAAGAACAATTGTATGATGCTGTAGTGCGAAATAGAGCTTATAGTCATTACAGATGAATCTAAGATATTAATCAACAAGTAGTCCTGCGCTCTGGCGGGATAGTTCAGCTTGGTAGAACGTCGGAATCATAATCCGGATGTCGTGGGTTCGACCCCCTCTTCCGCCAAGAATATTGTTATAGCTCTTACAGAGCCGTTAATTATTATAGATGGATTTATCGTTGATTTCAACTAAATTGTTCCAAAAATAGAATGAAAATAGCAGACACGGTTATTAATATTACAAGAAATATTAGACAGCAGTCTAAGAACATTAACCAAAAAATTCATATTTCTAAAAGACCTAAGTTATCTTCTAAAAAAGATTCATTATCCTTTAATCAAACTTTAATTGCGACCGACCTTACAGTTTTATCGGACTTACGATCTTTTTTTAAACTGGAAAGGCGCTATACCTTAAAAAAGAATCGTGTTCTTTTCAAAGATACATTTTATTTTCGATCAGGACTTCGAAGGTTGAGACTTCTAATGAAATTAAGGAACCAATTAAAAAGTAAGGAACGTTGGAGTAAGTCTCTAGATTGTACCGTTGTGAAAACTAATTTGCGTTATCGTTGTAATAAAGGAGTGTTTAAAAAAAGGCAGCACAAAGCATTTTTACTAAAACGTAAAACACTTAAGGAATTGAAACGCCAAAGCGGAATCGGTTTAGGAATAATTTTCAATAAACCTGTTACTCAAGTACCCCAAAAGTTACAGAACTGACCACAACACTCTCTTGTAAGAAAATCTATGAATAGTGTAGTAAATGTACGTAATATTCATATGACCTCTTCACCAAATAAATATTTACAATCCCAGGCAAAGCAGAATACTAATAAGTCTGTCGACAATAAGAAGATTTATATTAATACTGTAAAAAAGGGAAAGCCGAAACCAGAATGGCATCAAATTCAAAAAAAACCTCGAAAATGGAGGAGTAAAAAAAGTCTGGTTGGAAAGAATTTTTTCCAAAATCGATTAGAAAAAGGGTTTAAAAATCGAACGAAAAAAGGACTTAAAAAAGACTTTGGTAGGCCTTGACGATTACGATTAGAATTACAGGAAATAAGAAAACAGCGAAGAGGCGGAGGACTCGCTCTTGGTAACCGTCGTCTTGCATCCGATTGAGATATTTTATATGAACACCGACGACGGGTTTTTCTCAAAAAAACTCTAAGAAAAAAATATGTTACTAACTTAAATTATGCAAAAAAGCAGCCGGAACTTCAACGTTTATACAACTATCATAATTTATTTAATAAATTCCAATCTATGTTCTATCCTTCGGAAAGTCTTAACTTGTCCGCTTTTAAATTTAGTCGTCATCCATTAGGAATTAAGTACCTTAAAAATTTAAATAGGAAACAAGTAAAAAAAGAACGAAGGTTTGCTGCTACTACTATACGTAAATTTCAGAATAAAAAGAAAAGGAACAAATGAAATTTTCGAAGGTTATATCAAAATCCAAGGATTCAAGTATATTATTTATTAAAGAAGAAAAAATTCCGTCTAAATAAACCTGAGCGGATACAAATTGTTAAGAAGAGTATAAAAAGGTAAGTAAAAAGTAAAACTCGAATCTAATTTGTTAATTGACAAATATATGTTGGAACTAAAACTACGAACTCATAAAAATCAAAAGATTCTAAATATAGTTGGCGCTCGTTATAACACTAAATTAAGCAATTTGATGCAGACTAGCGTCGATGTTAAAGCCCGCTCGTTTTCTGTGGAAGCTCACCTTGTACCAAAAAAGCTCAGAAAACTACGTAGAAAGGAACTTAGGAAGGTACAGAAAGCGCGCCGCACTAAGAAACAACTTCGTCAAAAAGCATGACAAAAAAAAATAAGAGCGAAGATTAAACGTTTTGGCTTTATTCGAAAACATAAAAAAAGCTCACGTTATGAATCAAAAGTTATTAATAAACCTAGATGAAAAGGTCCATGAAGAAAGCGACGTCGAGGCCATAGACCGAAAAAGTTTCGCTTCCCTAGATGGAGATTCTATTATCGATCATTTTGACGATATCGTTTTAAACAGCCAGGTTCATGAATGAATAGAGAGATTTTTTCATATAGATTATATAGGAAACCCCACCAAGTTTTTCGTAAAAGAAATCCTCGTTATATCAAAAGCAATTTAGTTTATAGACGAATCTGATTTAACAGACGCCCACGATTAGCGTTAAAGCGTAAAAACCGCTATATAAGTCAGGGGGCACATTTTAAATTATTTTCCTCTTTTTATGGTTCAATTTCCCCTAAACAATTAAGGGAACGTTCTCTACACTTCCGACGGATCCGTGCACATAGAATTACTCCCAAACAGCAAGTATTGGGTTGATTTGAACGTCGAATCGATATTAGTTTATGTCGCTTTCGTCTAGCTCCATCTTTATTTGTTGCGCGAGCTTTAATTAAACAAGGTTACGTCTTTGTTAATAAAGAACAAATACTCAATCCAGCGTCCCGTGTTAACCTATGAGATTTAATAGAGATTACTCCCGGTTCACAAGATGGTTTCCTTATATATTGGTATATGCGTAACCAATTTCATCGTTATGCATTTAAAAATAGAAAGCTTCGTTTCCGGGCAGTTCATCAGCAAAAAGGAAGTCTTGCTTTTGGTTTCTGGACGCGACTTACTAAAGCACTAGAAATCCCGAAGCGTGATAAAATTACTGCGCGAGAATTTCAACGTTTTCTTTTATACTAAAGAGTTATAATGAAACAAAATAAAGACTTTACTTTAAAAAATGGAGGTATTTCTGGAACAGCAGATGGAATTATGCATGTTACATTAACAAAAAATAATACGATGATCACTTTAACGGAAACCAATGGCGATGTGTTAACTTGAACTTCTTGTAGTAATTGTGGTTTTGTAGGAAGTCAAAAATCCACTGCTATAGCAACTATTACAACTGCGGAAGAGATGGGTTTTCGAGCTAACGATCTCGAAATGAAAAATGTTTCCCTTGTATTCCGTGGAGGCCGTCGGTTTCGTAAAGCAGTACTGCGCGGGTTAGCTCGAGCAAAAGTACGCATTGGGGAAGTTATACTTGAGCCGGTTATTCCTTATAATGGGTGTCGATTAAAAAAAAAACGAAGGAAGTAATATTGTAAATAATGTCTTTACGTGAGAATCCAATTATTTTGCGCTTAGGGTTTAACAAACTCTGACAAAACAATATATGTCTTCCAGAAGAGTCTAACTCGAGTCTTCAATTTATTTCGTTGTACCATATGAATTTAGCAGCGTGAGGTTTGTTAGATTACCGATATACCAAAATAATATCTAATAGAATCAATTCGGTGGACAACTATATTGACAGTTATTTAAATATCTACAAATATAGAAAAAACCGATTCAGAAAAAGCCGTAAAAAAAGACGTTGACAGAACGGTATAAGGTTCATAGTAAGAAGATCTAAATTCAAATTAGAACGCAGATTTGAAAAGACTACGTTACTTCAACAGTTACTGCAGGAGTTTGCAGATATATCCACTAATATGTTAGGTTTATTGTTTCGACTTCGTGAACCCGCCCGACGTCTGCGTTTCATGAACCGATCGCTAATGACGTGATTCGGTCAGAAGCTACATCTCGCGCGGAAACAGAAACATTTTATTAATACTGTACACCAAGTGATTTTCCTACATTATTATAAAGTATCAACAGTATTTTCTAATCATTTTGGTCGGGAGTTAGAAAAAGTGCGGAAAAAGATTCATTGGAAGTTAATTTATGCTTTTAAAGGTCTTTTGCAAGCGGTACCGGCCCATCGTCGTATTAGACGACAATTTTATGGCCTGTTAATTGAAATTGCTGGCCGGCCCAGAGGAAGAAATAGAACTTTTATTTATCGTATGAATGAAGGTACAATTGCTCCACAAACTTATAGGGGACGAGTAAATTTAGGTTATGGAGAGGCTCTAGCTAAAGTTGGTGTTATGGGGGTCAAAACTCGTATTGCTTATTAATCTTTTTTGTCTCGATACAAAGCGGTCGACTAATTTATAATTTAATTTCGTATGATCAAGTACCAGCATAATTTAGAATCAATTTAGTACACGTATGTTACAAGCTCCACGTAGGCGTAAATACAGAAAATGTCATAAAATGCGAATAGGTAAAATAAATTTTTCAAAAGGAGGGTGTCAATTAAAGTTCGGAACATACGGGTTGCGCGTATTAAAATCGGTTCGTCTTTTACCGGATCAAATCGAAGCAGCAAGACGTATGATTTCTCGTCGAATAAAGAAGAGATCTAAAATATGGATCCGTGCCTTTCCGGATATTCCAATTAGCCAAAAACCTAAAGAAGTTCGTATGGGTAAAGGAAAAGGCGCTGTGGAGTATTGAGTTCACCGATTAGAAGCAGGAAAAATTCTTTTCGAGGTAGAAAATGTTAGCGAACCCTTAGCACGTGAAGTATTAAGTGCTGCTGGTAAAAAATTACCGGTACCTAGCGTTTTTGTCCAAAGACAGAAATCCGGATTCTTAGAGTTAGAATTTCAATAACCTCGATATAAATAAATATATCCCCTTGAATAATCCAAGATTAGAATCGTCGAAATCTCTCGTCGCTATCGTTATTTTTTATGTTCTGGGGAGTATGCTCCTTATTATGTGTTTTGATCAATACTTGTACTACGATCAAGCTGGGGATGGTTTTGTACAAATTCATCATTATTCCACACCTGCCTCTTTTATTACTGATTGGGCAACTGGAATTGACGGTTTGTCTCTTTTATTCCTCTTACTAACTAGTTTTATTTTTCCTACTTGTTTTATACTAAGTCGCTCTATTGAGGCAACCTCTGGTTTTAAACTGTTTGTTCTATTCTTAAGTTTTGTTTTTGCTATGGAAATTATTTTGTTAGTCATTTTCCAATTGTTGGACTTGTTTTTCTTTTACTTTTGTTTTGAAGCTATTCTGATACCTATGTTCATGTTAATAGGACAATGAGGGTCGCGTGAAAGACGAATAAAAGCAGCGTATTATTTTTTTTTATATACTTTAGTAACATCGATGTTTATTTTCGCCTCGATTTTTTATATATATTCTACTCTAGGGGGAACCTTGTATCCTATTTTGAGTGATAATCCTTTTTCATTTGAAGAAGAAACCTATTTATGTATCGCTTTCTTTATAACATTCGCCACTAAAATTCCTATGTTACCATTTCATATCTGATTACCAGAAGCTCATGTTGAAGCGCCAACAGTAGGTTCTATTATTCTAGCCGCTTTACTACTAAAATTAGGAGGCTTCGGCTTTCTACGATTTTCTTTACCTGTATTTGTTGAAGGAAATAGAGCATTAATTAATGTAGTTTATATATTAGCCGTTCTAGGAGTTGTTTATGCGTCACTGACCACTATACGTCAAATCGATCTAAAACGTATTGTAGCTTATTCCTCCGTCGCCCATATGAATCTATCTGTATTAGGATTATTTGTGCTAACCCAACAAGGCTTAGACGGAGCTGTATATCTTATGGTAGGACATGGTATAGTTTCTGGTGCCTTATTCGCTTGTATTGGAGTTCTTTATGATCGATATCATACCAGATTATTACATTATTACGGAGGTCTTGTAACTGTTATGCCTATTTTTGCTTGTCTTTTATTTGGATTTACATTAGCGAATATGGGTTTCCCTGGAACAGTTAATTTTGTAGCGGAATTTTTAATTTATACCGGTATTTTTGATAGGAACGCTTTTATTGCTGTGATGCCACCCCCGGAATAGTTCTGAGTGCTGTTTATAGTATTTGAATGTATAATCGAATTATCTTTGGAACTTTAAAAACGAAATATATACATGTATTCACTGACGTGAATGAGTTGCGACCGATAGCAGTAACATTAGTTTTCATTTTAACACTCTATTTTGGTTTACCATCAACAGCAATACTGGATACTATGTATAGGAGTATGAAATTAATAAGACAGATCTCAGGCTAAAATGAAAAATACTCTTATAAAAATTTAAAACTTTTAATCTAAATTTTGGTCCTCAACATCCTTCGGCTCATGGAGTTCTACGATTAGTCCTAGAATTGAATGGGGAGGTAGTGAAGAAAGCTACCCCTCATGTTGGTTTACTTCATCGAGGAACGGAAAAATTAATTGAACACAAAACTTATCTTCAAGCACTACCTTATTTTGATCGATTAGATTATGTTTCCATGATGGCTCAAGAACATACTTATTCCTTAACGGTAGAAAAAGCCTTAGGTGTGTAATTCCTGTTCGAGCACAATATATTAGAGTACTTTTTGATGAAATAACTCGAATTTTAAATCATTTAATGGCATTGACCACTCATGCTATGGATGTAGGAGCTTTAACTCCCTTTTTATGGGGATTTGAAGAACGAGAAAAGTTGATGGAATTTTATGAACGAGTTTCCGGAGCCCGAATGCATGCGTTATATTAGGATTGGTGGTGTTGCTCAAGATCTTACCTATAGGTTTGTTAAAAGATATTTATTTATTCTTAAACAATTTAGTAATCGGATTGCTGAGATGGAAGAATTATTAACTAAAATCGAATTTGAAATAATCGGTTACGTGGTATCGGGGATAGTTACAAAAGAAGAAGCCTTAGATTGAGGCTTTAGTGGAGTTATGTTACGTGGTTCTGGCGTTAACTGGGATCTAAGTAAAAGAGTTCCTTACGAAGTTTATTCTAAATTGGATTTTTCTGTTCCGGTGGGCCGAAATGGCGATTGTTATGATCGTTATTTTTTTCGGATCCAAGAAATGCGGCAAAGTCTCCGAATAATTGAACAATGTTTAAGTATCTTCCTTATGGGCCTTTTAAAGCCAACGATTTAAAGCTAGTTACTCCTTCTCGCCGCGAAATGAAGCAATCCATGGAAGCAGTCATTCATCATTTCAAATACTATTCAGGGGGTTTTCGAGTTCCCGCAAGTACAACTTATGTAGCTACTGAAGCTCCAAAAGGGGAATTCGGTGTTCATTTAATTCAGATGGGACTAATAAACCGTATCGTTGCAAAATTAAAGCCCCTGGATTTTTACATCTGCAAGGGCTAGATTTCATGTCAACGAATCACTTAATTGCTGATGTGGTAGCAATTATTGGTACACAAGATATTGTATTTGGAGAAGTCGATCGATAACACACAGGATATACATGTATTTAAACCAAACTGAATTTGAACTTTATACAAAAGACGAAATGCACAAATTAATTTTGGCTAATAAGTGTTTAATGTTTGTTCAGCTTTACAAAAATAATGAAAACGTAGTTCGTACATTGCGTACTGAGTTAAACAAAACAGGGTATAAATTTATGCGTTTCCCTATGCGATATTGAAAGAAAGCGAATACCCCACTTACCATAACAGGGACATGAATACCTGTTAGTAGTACAAATTACATAGTTGTTGCTAAGGAGAGTCCTTCTATTAATGATCTGGTAAAAATTTTTAACTTATTTGACGAGACAAAAACATGTCCAATTTTTTGTAAAACAGGCAATCTATTTCTAGATCAAGCTCGGATTCAATTTCTTAAAAAAGCAGATAATATTGCTGGTAACAGTTTGTTATCAGTTCTTAAAGAACATATCCAACAAAGCATTGGTAACGGCCCCTTGAATTATAGTTCCGTTTTATATCCTTTATTAACAGTAATCAATACTAAAAATCCTTTGCTTAAGTAGCTCAATGGTAGAGCATTGGACTGAAAATCCAAGGGTTAGTGGTTCGATTCCACTTTTAAGCAGGTCTGTGCTTTTTAACTATCTGGGGTATAGCCAAGCGGTAAGGCAATGGTTTTTGATACCACGATCATAGGTTCGAATCCTATTACCCCAACAGCTTCCTAGGGCCTATAATTTAGCGGTAGAATGTTCTGCTCATAACGGAAAGGTCGTAGGTTCGATTCCTACTGGGCCCATAATATTACGTCGTTGTTTCCACTGGCCTTTAATCCATGCAAAAAAATAATCTAATAAAAAACGCAATCTCGCTCATTCGTATTCGTATTTGCTTCACCTTATTCTCCGGTTCTTTATTGATGGGAAGACATTTAGCAAATAAGTTTGCTAACCTGCCCATTATACTTTCTATAGTGCCTTTAAATGAATGTGATTCACTATGGACTGACTTCGAATGGTCATCCATAGATATCGATTTTAGTTATTTTTCTGGAATTGTTCTATCATTATTAGCTATATTCTTCTGGTTATTCTTATTTAATAGTGTCTGAAGGACGAATCCGTTTCTGCCTACCTTATTATACCTGCAACTCCCTACAAGAGTTGTTAAGTTCCTAACTTGGTTCTCCCAAGCAGGTTCCTCTTCGGGAGGCGACCAATCAGGGGGTTCAGGAGAGGATAATACAGGAACCAGAAAATTCTGGAGAAGGGTTGTTAAATGCGTGGCTGGAATAGCAGTCGTCATAGTTGTTTGTGGTATAGGGATCAAATATGGCTTACATACAACAATTATGAATTCATTCAAGTCGATTATATCTACTCCCCCGGACTCATCGGGAGGTTCCTCGGATTCATCTGGAAGTAGTGACTCCTCTTCTGATGGTGGGGTTGTACCAATGGGACTTAATAGGGCATGGCGTCCAGATCTTAATGCTGTCGAAACTCTAGATCGTCTTTATCCTGGGAATAACCCAACTTTTTTACAAATCTATGAAATGTATCGGACTAGGCATGCGAGTATAACAGGGGTGCCGGCTATTCATACTTACCATTATTTATGGCATACTGTTCATACTTACCAAGGTCACCCATTAGTAGTTCCTTTTTGCAACCTCAACATATCTTGATGTGACACAAAGTGGTGCCCGCAGGGTTATATTATATTCCCGTAGTTGAACATGGTTACGAGCTCCCGTGGGAGGATTTTCTTGCTTTCTGTGCTTATTCGGCCTTTTTCCTGATAATAGGAGGAACTCTTTTTTTTTAACTAGCAACTGTGTATAATCTTTTCACACAATTAAATCAACGAAATCTATGCGAAAAAATAATCTAATAAAAAACGCAATCCCGCTCATTTGTAATCGTATTTGCTCTACCTTTTTCTCAAGTTCTTTAGTGATGGGAAGACATTTAGTAAGTAAGTTTGCTAACCTGCCCATTATACTTTCTGCAGCGCCTTTAATTAATTATGATATGAATACTCTTGATTTTATGATAGGGAATGTAAGAAGCATTTCTGAATAACATGAACATTGACACATCAAAATATGTTACTTGGATTAATTCGAATTGTTTTAGTTTTAATTGGTGTTGCTTATTTTACATTGGCTGAAAGGAAAATAATGGCATCAGTTCAGCGCCGTAGAGGTCCTAATATTGTAGGTATTTTCGGATTACTTCAACCCATCGCTGATGGATTAAAGCTTTTATGTAAAGAAATGATAGTACCTACACACGCTAGCTCTACAATATTCCTTATAGCTCCGGTTTTTATTATTATTATGAGTTTAGTTGGTTGGATAGTTATTCCATTTAGTGCAGCTCCGGTGTTAACCACAGTGACTCAAACTCCTATAGAATTCCCGATTTTGACATCATGAATAGATTTTTTAATAAAGCATGAGAGTGTCCTATCAAATACTGCGGGTAATGATATTTATCAAACAATACTACTGCAGAAAGATAGATTGTTTGTTCCAATTCGTAACTTTTATTATCCATTAGCAGATCTTAATTTAAGTATTTTGTTTATTTTAGCGATATCTTCTTTAAATGTTTATGGAATTATCATTGCTGGTTGAGCTAGTAATTCGAAATATGCTTTTTTGGGTTCTCTACGTTCAGCTGCACAAATGATTTCTTATGAAGTGTCAATTGGGCTAACAATTCTACCGTTATTCTTTTAGCTGGTTCATCAAATTTTACCGAAATTGTATTAACTCAAGAAAGAACTGTTGTGATTTGTTTTTCCATTACTACCTGCTGCAATTATATTTTTTGTTTCTATGTTAGCGGAAACTAATCGAGCTCCCTTTGATTTACCAGAAGCTGAAGCCGAACTTGTTGCCGGTTATAATGTCGAATATTCGTCTATCATTTTCGCTATGTTTTTTCTAGGAGAATATAGTAATATGCTTTTAATGTCTGCTATTATAACTGTTCTTTTCTTTGGAGGTTGACTTCCCCTTTTAGACGTTCTGGATTTCATACCAGGACAAATCTGGTTTGCCGTCAAAGTAGTAATATTCTGTTTCCTTTTTGTTCTTGTTCGGGCAACTTTTCCTCGCTATCGTTATGATCAATTAATGCATATAGGGTGAAAAATCTTCTTGCCTATAACTTTAGCTTACTTTTTTCTTTGTGCTGGTATACTATACACGTATAATGCGATGCCTTTTACAGGAGAAATAAATCTAGTTTAATTTTTTTACAAAATTATGTCAATTAACCGGTTACCGGGATTTTCTTTACGTTTAGTGCTAGTCGGTCTTTTGTTGTGTAGTGCACTTGAAGCTGTTAGTGTGGGACTACAAGGTTTTGTTACGTTTGTTTTTAGTATTTGAGACTCAATCCTGTATTACGGTGTACCAACGGCGATTGTAGGTCTTGCGGGAGGAGTCATTTTTGCTAAAAATCCTATCAACGCTCTATTTTGTTTGATTGGTGTTTTTATAAATGTAATTTTATTATTATTAAGTATGAGAGTAGAATTCTTGTCAATGATTCTTCTTATTGTTTATATAGGAGCTATTGCTATTTTGTTCTTATTTGTTATTATGCTTTTAAACTTGCGAAACTTAACGTACCAAGCTTGAGTTATGAATAGTAAAACTTTAGCTCTCCTTACATTCTTCGCCTTAGGGAGCATTAAATTGTATACTTTGTTATTAAGCGGTATTTATTTAACCTCCTTATACGGATTAAGTCAAGTTAGGATGACCATTGGAAACCAAGTTGCTAATAATGCAAAATATTATATACAATACGGATTAAATGACGTTCTATTATTTAGTGAATTGTTATATTCCCAACACGCTCCATTATTTCTTTTAAGCGGTATGATTTTGTTAGCATCTATGATAGGAGCGATCGTTTTAGCAATGAGTACTATCGAAACATAATGTTATTCCGCTCTACAACAAAATGATCCCGCTTAAATAATGAGTAGGAAACTCTTTTTACATCACGTAGAACAGAACTACGTTGTAAGGACAATATTATTTTGATAAATTCTACTAAATGTTACAAAGTGCAAAATTAATAGGTGCCGGATTGGCAACGATCTCTTTAGCAGGATCAGGTGTGGGTATTGGTGTTGTTTTTTCTTCTTTAATTGGATCAATTGCTAGAAATCCAGCATTAGTTAAACAATTATTTGTTTACGCTATCCTTGGATTTGCTTTAACGGAAGCTATCGCTTTATTTGGATTAATGATGGCTTTCTTAATTCTTTTCGGATTTTAGTTTATAACATTTTTGAGTCGAATCAAGCTTTGATAATGTAGAGACTTCAATGGACGAAAATTCTTAGACAAATTAAACTTTGATTTGAGGATAAGGTTTGAAACCACGTTTTTATAGCATTGTTTTGTTATAAAAGAAACCGCAGTGTTTTCCTAACTAATATAACACAAAAACGTTTTTTACCGATTCATCTCTGACTAAACCAAAAAAGCAAGCCTACTTATTCGTCCTAGGGGTTTTCTTACTTATCTATTAAATTGGCCTCGATAACGGAATTGGTAAACGTATTAGATTTAGGCTCTAAGTTTTGGGGGTTCAAGTCCCCCTCGAGGTATTCGCCTACTTGGCGGAATGGTAGACGCGCTAGACTTAAACTCTAGTCTTCGGGTACCGGTTCAACTCCGGTAGTAGGTAATTGATTCATCTCAGAACAAAATATCTGAATTTCCCGTTATTTGGTCCGGTAAATTTTTACCGTGCCTTAAATAATATCTTGTTGCTTCCTCTCACTCGCAGTCAATGTAAACTAATATAATAAAAAATCTAATCGTTACTTTTCCACCCAAGCCCTTTTCGCAGGCGGGGATAATTCTCCTTTTTTATCCTTAAAATAGGATCCTGCTATAAACGGAAGAAAATACTATTTAGCAGTTCTATGGAACGTAGTTTTTTTGTACATAATAAAAAGTGGAACACTTTATTCAATTTAGGCCTACATATGGACAATAATTATAATTTTCTTACCAAAGCAATCCTAAGTTTTCTCGTTTTGGAAATAAGGCTTTAATACAAAATCCTGTCAAATTTTTAATACAATTAACTAAATTTATACGAATAGTATGTAATATTCTTGAGAATGGAGGTACCATAGCCGTGTTTAACAATGAAGGAGCTTCCACCGATTATTTTCCATTAATATTTGAAGAGGCTGGTGTTAAATATTACTCTGAACCGTGGCATCCTGGCTTGATTAGTAATCCTATATATAAAGAGGAACGTCCAACTTTAGTAGTATTAGTTTCCATGCGGAAGCTGATCGTGACTTTATAATTAATGAAATCGATCAACTCCACATACCGTTCATAAACCTTACCGACATACCTCATGGTAGAGATTTTTTTTCGTCGAGAGGGCAGTCTTCGGGACAATATACCTACTTTTATTTACAGCTCCTAGTACATATAGTATTAAACTTCAGGATGAAGAAGCTTTCCACCGAAGCATCTTTAGATACTAGTGAAAAGAAAGATTCTTTTATTATAAGCGAAATTGAGTCGTTTTTTCAAGGCAAAGGACAAAGAAGAGAAACGCGTAAAAATATGGTCCGTAGGTACTAAGTTAAAGTAAAAATTCACTAAAAGAAAAAACAAATAGTTCCTGGAATATTAAGAAGAACTCAGCCAGGAGAAAGCATGAAAAAAGATTCCAAAGTCTAGCAATAATGTCTTTATTAAGAGATATTCCTAATGAGATGGAAAAGTTCTTATCGACTAATTGAACATGGTTACCTTGCAGCAACTTGATTCTCCTAGGTGTATTAATTTCCAGTGTTGGGTTGTATGGTATTGTCTTTAACCAGAAAAATTTTTTAGTTACAATGATGTGTATCGAATTAACCTATTTAGGCTGTACTTTTATATTTATTATCAATAGTGTTTACTTTTTTGAGCCAACAGGACAATTATATGGGCTCATATTAACACTTTTAGCGGCAGCAGAAGCCGCAGTAGGGTTAGGATTATTAATTGTTATATTTCGTTACGATAAACGAATTGACTTCGCCGGGTTTTTACGACTTAAAGGATAAAAAAGAAAATGATTTCTAAACACACAAATTTAACTATTATTGATAATTCAGGTGCCAAAAAAGTGCAATGTATTGATGTAAAAGGAAGTTCTCGACAACGTTATGCTCGTTTAGGAACAACTGTATTAGTTACAGCAAAAAAAATCAAACCCCGTAAAAAAATAGTAAAGAAAAAGTTATACCCAGCCCTCATTGTAGGCACAAGAAAAGAAAAACGTAGAAGAAAAGGCTATTACGTAAAATTTGCTGAAAATAACGTTTTAATGTTATCCGATCAGAATAAATTCTTAGGTACTCGTTTATATGGTCCGATTTGTAAGGAAATACGTGGTGGAAAAAACGAAGTAAAGTATAAACAAATTATATCTTATTCTAAACGAACAGTATAATAGCACATGAATCGTTACGAAGAATATCAGAATAAAGTTACCCAGAAATTATTATTATCAAAATATGTATATGAAACGAGACACAAAGTAGCAAGAATAAATCGGCTAATTCTGGGAATTAAGCCTAATGCTAGCAATCCTGAAGTTGCTTTCTTACAACTAATACCTTATTTACTCAAAAACCTGGTTTTGCTAGGGCAAAATCTCGGCGTGGACGAGCATATAGATTAACACAAATGCATCTAACTTCCACTTCCCCCAATTATTAGTAAATTTACATACATTAATGAATGTTCTAATACCTTATCAGTTTGAGCATAAAAATTATTTTGTTAAATTTGCGCAGGATACTTCCATTAATTGAACTTTCGAAAATTGTATGCCCCCAACGCATTTAGATTTTTTTTTCGCCTACTATATAATTCTAGATTCGACTTTTGATATTTCTGTTAATATTAAATCAACATTTTCTACAATAGCGGAAGTTATATTTCTATTACGTCTTTTTGAGGTCCCCGTAGATACACGATTAACAGATTAATAGTATAGGTTTATTTCCAATTCCATTATGTCCAAACCCTCATCTAATAAATTTTCCTCAATGCTCATTTACGGCTATATAGCTGCGTTTACTTTATACCTGGAATTCATGTTTTTCTTCTTGAAGATACATTACGTATTCCTTTTAAATCTAAGGACTTCGCTCTTTATTATGATATTTATTATCAAGATTATTCGAAAATACTTATTGCCGTATTGATTGCTAGTTTGTTATGTTTACTTTTATTCGTTGTATCTTTCTTCCTTTCTCTTTCAACAAAAAAGAGTATGAAAAAACAAGTGAGTATGAATGTGGTTTCGACCCATTTGATAGTGCTACTCGGCAGCCCTTTGATGTCCATTTCTATATAGTCGGTATCTTATTCCTGATCTTTGATGTGAAGTAGCCTTACTATTTCCATGAGCCGCGGGATTAGGTTTAATTGGCAGTACAGGTTTTTGAAGTATGGTTTTATTTCTACTCATCTTAACAATAGGTTTCATTTATGAATGACAACGTGGTGCTTTATCATGACCCCATCCAACTATTGATTTACAAAGCTAGAATGAAGGATCCTCTGAGAATTCTAAACCCCTCGGGGCACTTTTGAATACTAATCTTTGTCGAATACTCCTATAAGCTGCGATAAAAATCCAACTAAAGATATAAATACTTAATAAATGAACAAAATCCTAGGTACATTGAAAAATCTCCTACCGTAAACTTACAATTTTGACTCGCCAGAACGCTGACAATTCTTATTTCAAGACGCCATTACTTGAAATATAGGCTATTTCTAACAATATATATAATATTTTTTGTAGCGCGAATAAATTCTTTTCATCGAGCATCCCTTGTTTAAAAAATACCAAGTTCCTTGGAGTAGACTCCAAGAATAAGTTTGCGGAGGGGGGAAATAACTCAATCGGTTAGAGTGTCAGCTTGTCAAGCTGGAAGTTGCGGGTTCGAGTCCCGTTTTTCCCGGATTGAATTATATTTTTAAAGATTTAAATATAACTAATAGATAAATAAACTTCTATGATTAATGGATAATTAGCTTAATGGTAAAGCATACGGCTGTTAACCGTAGGACTAGAGGTTCGAGCCCTCTATTATCCGTGTATGTTAACAAAAAATTTATTTGCTATACCCCAAATCTGACATATCACTGGCTCTTCTTTTTTGATTACGTGCAGGGTTTTTTGGGAGAGGTTACCCTGGCAATGATAATTTTAGGCGCACTTTTATATTTAGCTTATAAAATAGGAACAGTAGATGCACCTGAAGAAAAAAAAAACTTGGCTCCAAAAATGTGTAATGGGCTTTCTTTAGGCTTAATAGGAAGTACGGTTTTATTGATACTTTCCACCTTTATCCTCGATTCGCATGTTCATACAAGATATAATACTTATTTTTTATCTAATTTTTATACAGTATTTTTGGAAATACTAGTTTTAATTTCTGGAGCATTCGTGCTTTATAATTCTACTCGATTTATAAAGGAACATCCGAAAACCCAATTAATTGAATATCCACTTTTAGTAATAACGGCTGTGTGGTTTCTTTTAATTTTATTAATAGCAAATCATTTTTTGATCGTTTTTATTGGGTTAGTTGGTTTTAGTTTAAACCTATACGTTATGATTACAATGTTTGGTGTAGGCCCTGCTACTAAATACAACAAAACATGATCTTACTTAGGATATAATTCTTGTCATGAAGCAAGTATTAAATATTTTTATCTGAGTGCCTTTAGTTCCGCTTTTGTATTATTAGGTATTGTATTACTCTATACTATAACACATACATTAAATTTCGCAGAAGTATCTTTCTGACTTTCGCAAGCCGCTTATGCTGCCCCAGGTTACTTAGTTTATTGGAAAGATTTATTATTTTTCTTTTTCCTAGCATTAACCATAGGTTTCGCTTTTAAGTTGTCCGCTTTCCCTTCCCACTATTGAGCTCCGGAAGTTTATGAAGGAAGTGCAAATCCCGTTACTGCATTTATAATCATGCCGGTAAAAGTAGCATCGTTTGGTATTTTTGCACGAATTCTTACTTCATTGTTCAACTTTGAAAGTGATTTATGAAGCTCATTAGTATTAGTAATAGCCGTTGGTTCTTTAATTGTAGGAGCTTTAGGGGCTTTCACAGAGAAAAAATTCAAACGCTTTATTGCTTTTAGTTCTATAAATCAAGTATGATTCCTACTCTTAGGACTTGTTACAGCTAATGTTGAAGGACTCCAGAGTTCTATATTATTCCTTATTATATATATCGTAACCAATATAGCTTTATTTACCTTATTTTTTCAGCTTAAAACTCGAGATACTGGTAGTTCTATTACTTATATAACGGACTTTATCGACTAAAATCCGGATATTGAGCTTCGCGCTTTGGTGAACCTTTGTATTTTTCTCCTTAGCTGGACTACCTCCATTTGCCGGATTTTTTGGAAAGTTCTATGTTCTTATGAATGCTTTTCAAGGCGGATATTTATTTTCGGTCTTTGTAGGTATACTTACAAGCACAATTAGCGCATATTATTATCTTCGAATAGTTAAATTGCTTTGATTCGAAAGAGGACCCAAAAAAATCCGTTTATCAAAACCCAAGATAATTCTTTTACTGTCTTGACTTTAGGACTTACCTATTTTTTCCTGTTATTTTTCTTAGTTATCAATGATTATATGTTAGAATTATCGCTTACATTATCAAGTTCTTGCTACTTTCCTTTTCTCATTTATAGGTACTATATCTATTTCTGCCTCAAGATTTTTAACTCAGTAATTATATACACCTTCAAACCTATCAAGTACAATTATGCGAAATCAATTATGAATAATAATAAAACAGATACATAATATACTGAATATATTAAACGCGGGGACCAATACGTTTTTTACACGGGGCTATGATGCGTATATAATATATGTTACACGAAAATTATTACCTTTATTATTCTCATTAAATAGATCGACCTTTTTTAGTTACCAACAATTAATAGACATTGCTGTTTATGACCGACCAGGAAAGTCGCTTCGTTTTACTATATTATATAACTTGTTGAGTACAAAATATAATAATCGTTTGGTTTTAACAATCCAAGTCGATGAACTAACAGATGTACCTTCTGTGACTCAGTTATACCCTAGTGCGGGTGATTGGAGCGTGAATGTTGAGACCTTTTTGGTATATTCTTTACTAATCATCGAGATTTACGCCGTATACTTACCGATTACGGATTTTCAGGGTTTCCACTCAGAAAAGATTTTCCTTTAACGGGATTCATGGAAGTCTTCTATAATGATGAGCAAAAAAGAGTCGTTTATCAACCCGTAGAGTTAAGTCAAGAAATGCTACAATTTAATTACCAAAGTCCTTGAGAGGACGTAGTAAAATAATCTTATAAGATGAAAAATATTAACGTTATGGAAAAACTTAAAACATTTAATTTAAATTTTGGCCCTCAACGCCCTTCGGCTCATGGAGTTTTACGATTAGTCCTGGAATTTAATGGGAGGTAGCAAAGAAGGCTCCTTTCTCGCCTGAAAGTTGACAATTCTTGTTTCCAGGCTTTATTATTAAAATTGTAGATAATATTTATATCCTGGAAATCAAATCCAGTTATAAAGGATTCAGCAACTAGAATGCTATGTTAAAGTTTTAACGGATGAATAGCTTAGTGGTAGAGCGTTGGACTTTTAATCCAAGGGTCAAGGGTTCGATCCCCTTTTCATCCAATGACGGGCTTTCTAAACTTAGGTAATTATAACTCAGATGGTAGAGTATCCGATTGTGGTTCGGAAAGTCAGTGGTTCGAATCCACTTAATTACCCAATTATTTTTCTCTAGGGGAATAATTTAGTGGTAGAATACTCGGTCTCCAAAACCAGTTGCGTGGGTTCGATTCCGACTTCCCTTGGTAAATTGTAATTATTAGGAAGTGTGGCGTAGTGGTAGCGTATCTGTTTTGGGTACAGATGGTCGAAGGTTCGAATCCTTTCACTTCCTCGTTTTCTATGTCCATAAAAGGATAGAAATTAAAATTCTTCACCTAACACTCATAAATAACAAGGCTTGTAACTCAGTGGTAGAGTGCACGTTTGATAAACGTGAAGTCAGTGGTTCAATCCCACTCAAGCCTAGAACGCTCGCGGAGGAACTTTTTCAATAATTATATCGTGAGGAATAAAATCCAGTTATAAAGGAGCGCCGGAAATACGAATCCCCCTGAACTCGTTCAAAATCACGGATAGCCAAGATGGGTACTATTATATAGATATATGTTCTCTGCTCAGCTAACTTACATGTAAAAAGGAACAACAAACGAATCTCTAGAAGAACAAAGGAAAAGTATCAAAAAGAAAATAGAATTTAAATTCTGTTCGGAAAACTTTGGGTGTGATCCTGGCCCCGAATGAACGCTGGAATCGTGCCTTACACATGCGAGTCGAACGGCCTTTTGAAAATGGTAGGCAGTGGCGAACGGGTGAGTAATACGGTGGAACCTGCCTCTAAGACCAGGATAAAATACCAGATAAACTTTCTTATAAAGGAAGGAAAAGATTAATCGCTTAGAGATGGGCCGCTGGAGGTTTAGGTAGTTGGTGGGGTAAAGGCTTACCAAGCCGATAATCCTTAGCTGGTTTGGGAGAACGTACAGCCACATCGGAACTGAGATAAGGTCCGAGCTCCTACTGGGGGCAGCAGTGAGGAATCTTGGGCAATGAGCGAAAGCTTGACCCAGCGAGAATTCGTGAGATGAATGAAGGTCAATCTAAGACTGTAAAACTCTTTCGGAGGTGGGAAGATAATGACTACCAAACCTAGGAAGAAGCACTGGCCAAGTCTGTGCCAGCAGCCGCGGTAATACAGACAGTGCGAGCGTTATTCGTATTTATTGGGCGTAAAGGGTATGTAGGTGGTTATTAAGTCTAACTGAAAAATGCTAGGGATGATAACCTTAGACAACCGGTTTGCTAATTATGTAGGCTTTGAGTAAAAGAGAGGTAGGAAGAATTTCTTGGGTAGAAGTAAAATGTCATAATACTGGAAGGAATACCAAATGGCGAAGGCATCTTTCCATCTTTTACTGACGCTGAGGTACGAAAGCATGGGGAGCAAACAGGATTTGATACCCTGGTAGTCCATGCAGTAAACGATGAATATTAAAGGTTCGAGTAATACTGGGTCTTACAGCTAACGCGTTAAATATTCCGCCTGGGGAGTACGATCGCAAGGTTGAAACTCAAAGGAATTGACGGGAGCTCTTACAAGCAGTGGAGTATGTGGTTTAATTTGATGATCCACGTAAAATCTTACCAACTTGAGATGAGTCTGATGTTTACAGTTCTATACGGCCTAAGGTTCGGCCTTAGCTCCTTTGCAGTAGACTGTTGAATTCCATAGTATCGATTGATACCAGACATAATCACAAGTGTTGCATGGCTGTCGTAAGCTCGTGTTGTGAGACGGAAGGTTAATTCCTTATGAACGAGCGAAACCCTTCTTTTTTTTTTCTAACTTAGATAGACAAATTGACTAATTTGGGGGAAATTAGTCAGAAATTACTGACAATGGCTCGAGGAAGCAGGAGGGGATCACGGCAAGTCGTCATGGCCTTATAAGTTGGGCTACACATGTGCTACAATGGAAGAACAATGAGAAGCCAAAATAAAATTTTGAGCAAATCTTAAAACTTTTCTTAGTTCAGATTATTTTCTGCAACTTGAAAGTATGAAGGAGGAATCGCTAGTAATCGCAAATCAGCAAAGTTGCGGTGAATATGTACTGAAGTTCTGTACAAACCGCCCGTCACGGTCTGAAAGGTGGTTTACTGTAAGTGGGATAGTGGTTTATGTGCCGTTTGAGCACTAGAGTTAACAACTTGCGTAGGTAGGATCACTGATTGGAACGAAGTCGTAACAAGGTAACTGTACGGGAACGTGCAGTTGGAGAATAGATATTTTTTGCCAGAACGATTCTTGTCCCCTTTATACAAAGTTTTATATATTTTCGTATTCAAGTTCTTAGCTTACTAAATCTTCCCTTTTTAAAATAATAAACCCCGTTTATCCCCCCCCCCTCTTTTTTAAAAATTGCTATTTTAACGCCCTTGCCAATTTAAGACCATTTATAAGTTAAAGGATTGCCGATCCCTTTCCGAACTCGACTTCAATCCGCTCTATGCAAGAAAGGGATACTCTTTTTCTTGGGAAATCTTCGCTCCTCTATCCTTTTTCCTAATGTTTTCTTTTAAAAAGTTCAATGCCACAAATCGATATAGTAACTTATTTTCCTATAATCCTTTGATCACTAATTTATCTTTTTTGGGTTTTCTTTTTTAATCTCTATTTTTTTCTCCATTTAGTTAATATAATGAAATTCCCAGCTCAATGAAAAAGTTCCATGAAGCTCTCATACTGATTATTTGAAATCACGAAGAGAGGTTATCGATTGAGATATATGGATTAATTACGTTGCTTAAAAAGTCCGAACTTACAATGTGTAAGAGTATTTAGAAATAAAAGGAGAAAAACTCAATCGGTTAGAGTGCCAGCTTGTCAAGCTGGAGGTTGCGGGTTCGAGTCCCGTTTTTCCCATAAGGAAAAATGGCTGAGTGGTTTAAGGCATCTGTCTTGAAAACGGGCGTTGGGCAACCAACCGTGGGTTCGAATCCTACTTTTTCCGCTTCCTGTATCCGTAATATCTTATTAAGATATTAAACGATTACATGCAACTTAAAAAAAGGTTTTTTTATTCTATCTGCAAAACCTCCTATATTACTGAAGCGACTTTAATATTTATGAGTTTAACAATCAGATTTAATCGGTGACGTTCCCTTGAGATTCCGATCTAAGTCACTCATTACAAACCAGCGTTAGAAAACAAAGTCGATACTAATAGAAAAAGATATGTAAATCGTTACTCTTCATCATTTCCTTTGCGAAATACGTTCGTATAGCTAGAATTAGGAGAAGTGGCTGAGTGATCGAAGGCAATAGACTGTAAATCTATCGAGGTATTCCCTCCACATTGGTTTGAATCCAATCTTCTCCAATTTTTTCAATTAAGTAGCTCTGTTCGTCTAGTGGTTAGGACTGTGCCTTTTCACGGCATTAACACGGGTTCAAATCCTGTACGGAGTAGGGTTTTAGAACGCAGAAGAAAAAAGAGAAATAAATTTTCAGATGGAAATCTAGCTATTCAAGATGAAGGACGGAGCAAAACGAAATTAGTTAGAGGAACACAGTAGATATTAAGTTCCCTAAAAGAAATTTACAATTGATAAACTTAGGGAAGTGAAACATCTCAGTACCTAAAGGAAAAAAAATCAATAGAGATTTCGAAAGTAGTGGTGAGCGAAATTGGAATAGGCCTATCAGTGAATTAATTAAGTTTAAGATGATATTGGAAAGAAATACTATAGAAGGTGAAAGTCCGGAAAATAAAAAATTTACTGAATAGAGTAATTCGAACTACGTGTAGGTTTGAATGAAAAAAGGGGGACCATCCTCGAAGCTTAAATATATAAGTAATCGATAGTGAACAAGTACCAGTGAGGGAAAGATGAAAGAGTACCTGTAAAGGAGTGAAAAGATATTGAAATGTGAAAATGTAATAATCAGTCGTATGGAAATTAAATATGATGAGTACCTTTTGTATAATGGATCAGCAACTTAATGTTTATAGCAAGCTTAACACGTTAGGTGGAGACGTAATGAAAATAAATGGTTTGAAATAGAACAAATAGTTATAAGATTTAAACCCGAAACCAAGTGATCTAAACATGATCAGGTTGAAGATTTGGAGATTTGAGGACCGAACACGTGTTTGTTGCAAAATACCGGGATGAATTGCGATTAGGGGTGAAAGGCTAATCAAACTTGGTTATAGCTGGTTTTCCGCGAAATCTATTTAAGTAGAGTGTTTTATTATTGAGAATAGAGGTAGAGCACTTTCTATTGGATGGGGGTTATCGCCTTACTGAGATTATGAAAACTCCAAATACTATTACTTCCGAAATTTTTTATAACTGAAAAATAAAAACAGTCAGACTTTGGGTGCTAAGGTCAAAAGTCAAGAGGGAAACAGCCCAGATCATTAGCTAAGGTTTCTAAGTTGTAGATAAGTGTGAAAAAAAGTTAAATAATGTAGACAATCAAGAGATAGGCTTGGAAGCAGCCATTCTTTAAAGAAAGCGTTAAAAATCATTGGTTTAGTTATTTTGCGTCGACAATGTTGTGAAACTAAATGTGATTCACCGAAGCTATGAATATCTAGATATGATTTTTAGGTATGGTAGCGGAACGTTTTGTATAATGTAAATAGATTGAAAGAATTGAGATTTGGATTTCAGAAGTGCAAATGCTGATATGAGTAACGATAAACATTAAAATATGTCGCCGAAAATCCAAGGTTTTCTACATTCAAGTTAACCTATGTAGAGTTAGACGGTCCCTAAGATGTGTAGTTAAGACATGACATAATGGGTATTATCTTTATGTGACATCTATTATTCACAATTCGTTTTATGTTGAAAAGATAAATAGATTTAGTTGATAAGTAGGGCTGGAAATAATAAGAGAAAAATAAACCGTACCTATAACCGACACAGGTGAATTGGTAGAGAATACTAAGGCGTTTGAGATAACAATATTGAAGGAACTCGGCAAATTGACTCTGTAACTTCGGAAAAAGGAGGACCATTTAAAAAAGATAGGTGGCATAAAATAGGAAGAAGCGACTGTTTAGTAAAAACACAGGACTCTGCGAAATTGTAAGATGAAGTATAGGGTCTGAGACCTGCCCGGTGCTTGTAAGTGAAGAGGAGGTGTGAAAGCATTGAATTGAATCCCTGGTAAACGGCGGCTGTAACTCTGACGGTCCTAAGGTAGCGAAATTCCTTGGCGGGTAAGTTCCGTCCTGCATGAATGGTATAACGACTTCCTCACTGTCTCCAATATTGACTCAGTGAAATTGAATTTTCCGTGAAGATGCGGAATTCCTACAGCTAGACGGAAAGACCCTATGCACCTTTACTGTATTTATATATTGTTTTATATTTAATTGTGTAGTATAAGTGGTAATGTATGATGAGATGTGCTAGTCGTTATCAAGATAACAAGTGAAATACCACTCTTTCTTCTTGATGGAACTTAATTGATTTTTATCAAGAGACAGTTTATACTTGTCAGTTTGACTGGGGCGGTCGCCTTCTAAAATGTAACGAAGGTGTACAAAGGTAAATTCAGGAAAACAATAGGTTTTCTGTTGTAGCGTAATGGTATAAGTTTGCTTGACTGTTAGACTTACAAGTCGAACAGAGACGAAAGTCGGTCATAATGACCCGGTAATTCTGTATGGAAAGATTATCGATCAACGAATAAAAGGTACGCTGGGGATAACAGGCTAATTCTCCTTTAGAGTCCCTATCGATGGGATTGTTTGGCACCTCGATGTCGGCTTATCGCATCCTGGAGCTGAAAAAGGTTCCAAGGGTTTGGCTGTTCGCCAATTAAAGCGGTACATGAGCTGGGTTTAGAACGTTGTGAAACAGTTCGGTCCCTATCTACTGTTAGTTTGAAAAAATTAAAGACTTTATCCCTAGTACGAGAGGACCGGGTAAAATAAACCTATGGTGTAGGAGTTGTTTTCTTTAAGGCATTGTTGCGTAGCTACGTTTCGATAGGATAATTGCTGAAAGCATATAAGTAAGAAACCTTCCTTTTTTTTTTTGTTGGCCGGAGTAGATGACTCCGTTGATAGGCTGCAAATGGGTGCCGTCGTAAGACGGAGTTGAGTAGTACTAAAGGCCAACTTAACTTTTTTCTCCTTTTTTACTATTAATATATTTTACGGAAACGCTATAATACATAAGATTTTTGTCACTAAAAATTGAATTGCGTTGTTAGGACAATCTTATTCGGCCGAACGCAAGTAGATACATTAAAAAAAAAGTATTTGTCCTTAACAAGACTTTAAAATAATATCAGATCAAAAAAAATAAAAGTAACTGATACAAATAGTAGCATAAACAAAAGGTAGAAGTTTGGTAAGGCCTCCCATTTTTCGCATATCTTGTTTATTAGCCAGACTACAGGAGAATAGGAGGGGAGTAGTTTAGTGGTAGAACTTTGGTCTTCAAAATCAATAACGTGGGTTCGATTCCTGCCTCCCTTGTTTTAAAGAAGTGGTTAAGCAGGATAGGGTAATAGTAACCCGTTGGGCTCATGACCCAAAGATATTGGTGCGATTCCAGTTTCTGCTAGAAATTATATAAACTAACAATGTAATATTTGTAGTAGCTTGGGAAGAATGGCCGAGCGGCTTAAGGTACCAGTTTGCTAAACTGACATACAGTTCTTCTGTATCGTGGGTTCGAATCCCACTTCTTCCGAAATTTAAAAAATATAAAATGTTTATTGTTCCCGCAACACTAAGTAGAATCCTCCAGGAAAAATTCGAGGAAACTAATAAGCATTATTTTACTTACAGCTTTGACACCTAAAAATAATAATCCTATATAGGTTAATTATTTTATTAAAGAAGCTTCCTCCATTAATACATAGTTTGAAACAATGAAGAGCAAATAAGATTATGTGGGAGTTAGATTAAACTTCTTGTTTTTATGTTTTGCTATGATTAGAGATTTAGGACATACTACCCATTGACGGAGTTGCACCGTCAAAAGCTAGTTTTTGAGACTAGTGTGTCTACTATTCCACCAAATGGGTTTACTTATAAATGAGGATCATCTTAACAAAAAATTTGTTTTTTTTTATTATAGAACCTCACCAGTATAAAGTAGTGAAAAGGAATATTCAAACTACATCAACGAAGTGTCAGTATCAGGCAGCAGCTTCGAAACCGAAATGATGTTGCCGTGTAAAGTGGTAATTGATTTGGCGCCATAGGCTAACTATAAGGAAAATAGTTCCAATTAGAACGTGAAATCCGTGAAATCCAGTCGTTAAATAGAAAACTGATCCGTAAATACCATCATTGATACTAAACGGTGCGGAATAATATTCGAACGCTTGGCACGCAGTGAAAATTATACCAAAAAGTATGGTAATAATTAAAGCAATAATTGTGTTTTGTCGATGAGCCGCTAATAAAGCGCGATGAGCTCATGTGATACTAACCCCTGAAGATAAAAGAATTAATGTATTTAAAAAGGGAAGCTCGAATGGTTTTATAACTTCGATACCTTTTGGCGGCCAAACGCAGCCAATAGAAACGGCTGGTGATAAGACTAGAGTGGAAGAAAGCTCAAAAGAAGCCAAAGAAAAATAGTACTTCCGAAACTATAAATAATACCATACCATAACGAAGCCCTTGTTGAACCTTTACAGTATGATGTCCTTCAAAAGTCGATTCTGTTACTATATCAGTAAATCAGCGATAAACAGTAAATAGTAATGAAGCCAATCCGGTATGAAGAAGGATTAATCCTGTGTGACTTCCTTCTGTTACCGAGTGTTTATCTACGTGCATTAAAAAAACTAATCCTATAGCCATTATGAATACCGAGCAAGATGTTACAAAAGGTCAAGGACTTGGTGTTACTAAGTGAAATGGATGTTCTTGTGAATTATAACGTTTTATATTCGTTTTGGAAACCATAGTTCTATTACTCACAAAGTTATTAAACTTTTATTCAATATATATGAAAATCGGAAAAGGTAGGATTCGAACCCACGGTTAGTTGCCTAACGCCTATTTTCAAGACAGGTGCCTTCAACCGCTCAGCCACTTTTCCAATAAATTAACATATTCTTAACGACAGAAGTCTAATTCTATCGAGATGCCTTTTTTATCTGGATACGATTCTAAGAATGCTATGGTTTATATATCTGTCCTAGTTACGCTTTATCTTGCGAGCGGACTAATGCATATTCTATCAAACTATTCAGGGGCAATATGAATAGGAAATAACCGAAGTAAAAAGTACTTGCTAAGCGGCTTGCTGTAATATAAGGTTCTTCAGCTGGGTGGCCTCCTAAAAATCCTAATAATACGAAATTAGCTACCGATAATCAGAAAAAGAAATTAAATATAGGACGGAAGCGTGGTGTTCTGATTGGAGATCGATCTATAAAAGGTATAACAAATAATACAAGAATTGCACCTAACATAGCAACAACACCCCCAATTTTATTTGGAATAGCACGCAGGATAGCATAAAATGGTAAGAAATATCATTCGGGCACAATATGCGTTGGTGTAACTAAAGGATTAGCTGGGATATAATTATCGCTATGTCCTAATAGATTTGGATAAAAATGAAGTAAAATCATATATAATGTAAAAGATATAGATAAACCCACAGCATCTTTTAAAAAGAAATAAGGATAAAAACTGATTTTATCCACAGACGAATTAACTCCTAGAGGATTCGACGAACCTGAAGTGTGTAATAAAGCTAAATGTAAAAAAATAATTCCGGTTACTAAAAAAGGTAATAAGTAATGCAAGCTGTAAAAACGTGTTAAAGTTGGATTTCCTACGGAAAAACCTCCTCAAACTCAATGTGCAATACTTTCTCCCAACATAGGGTACAGCAGAAAATAAATTTGTGATGACAGTAGCACCTCAAAAACTCATTTGCCTCCAAGGTAAAACATATCCCATAAAAGCTGTTGCCATCATTAATAAAAAAATTATAACTCCACTATACCATAGATGAGCACGTGGTTGAAAATATGATCCAAAATATAAACCACGAAACATATGTAAATATACAAATAATAAAAAAAATAGACGCCCCATTGGCATGAATATATCGTAATCCAAAACCAACCAAAACATCTCGCATAATATGTTCAACACTAAAAAATGCTAAAGTAATTTCAGGTGTATAATGCATAGCTAAAAAAATCCCTGTCGCTAGTTGAAGGGCGAAAAAAATTCCTGCTAAAGATCCGAAACTCCAAGCATAATTAATATTTGCCGGTGTTGGGTAGTCTATGATATGGTTGCTTAATACTTTGGCTATAGGATTATGTGAATTTATTAAACGGTTTTTCATAAGAAATTATTTTTGATCTAAAAAGATCTTACGCCTCTTCTTTAGCACGATTAAGCCAGTCAATATAACCTTCTAATTTACAAGATTCTACAGCAATAGGCATAAAACTATGGTTAACACCACAAATTTCACTACATTGTCCATAGAAAACGCTAATTCGGTTAATATTAACACCAATTTGATTTAACCGGCCCGGGCAAGCATCTAGTTTGATACCTAAAGAAGGTACAGCTCAACTATGGATAACATCACTCGATGTAATAAGTAAACGTATAGAAGTATGAATAGGTAACACAGTCCTGTTATCTACTTCCAACAGACGTAGCGCTCCTACTGGCGCTAAATCATCACTGGGTAGCATATAACTATCAAAAGCAACTCCTTCATCAGCAAAGCTTTCTTTTGTAATATCTGAATATTCGTAACTTCAATATCATTGGTGCCCTATTACTTTAACCGTTATTTTTGGATCAATTAATTCATCCATATTATAAATTCGATGTCGACTTCTTCCATCCCCTGCCTCGCGCCGAGGCGATCGCACGCGCCGGGCTCGACCCCAACTGTCGATACGCCGTCTTCTGCGGGAATTTCCAACCGTGGGTCGACTTTGACATTCTGCTCGAAGCGTTTGCGATCGTCGCTCGCGGGCGAACGGACGCCCGCCTGATCCTCGTCGGCGACGGCGCCGAACGCGAGCGAATCGAGCAGAACATACGCCGACTTAGGCTCGACGGCGCCGTTCTCATCACGGGCTTCGTCGCCGACCGCGCGCGCGTCCGCGACCTGATCGGTGCCGCCACCGTCACGCTGGCCTCACATCATGAGAGCTACGTGGGACGCATAGGGGTCAGTCCCACCAAGCTCGCGGAGTACCTTGCCTGCGGCCGAGCGATCGTTGCCAAGGACGTCCCGGGGATCGGGAAGGTCTTGCGAGAGACGGGGGCGGGGGTGGCGGTGTCCGGCGATCCACAGGCGATGGCCGATGCAATCGCCTCCCTGCTCGATCCCGCGAAGGCCGACGCGCTTGGGCGCCTCGGTCGCCACGCCGCGGAGGAGCACTACACTTGGCGTTCGATCGTTCGCCGCACGATGCCTCTATTCGATATTTGAGAGGATCGCGCGGACAGCATGGATCATGCCTTATGCCCCGCCCGAGCGGCACATGCACGCTCGTACAGCTCGATATAGAGACTCTCCAGCCGCCTGACCATCACGTCGATGTCGAAGTTGGCGCGCTGCCAGTCGCGCGCGGCCAGCCCGAGCTGAATCGCGAGTGAGCGATCGTCCAGCAGTCGCCTTATGGCGGCGGCCAGCTCAACTGGGTCGCCGGGCCTGACGAGCAGCCCGTGCACGCCGTCTTCGATCAACTCGGGGACCCCGCCCACAGCGGTTGCCACGATCGGGGCGCCGGAGGCCATGTACTCCATCACGGCCAGCGGGCTGCCCTCGTTCTTGGAAGAGAGCACCGCTACGTCCAGCGCACGGGTTACAGCCTGGATGTCCTCACGGAACCCTACGAGCCGCACCTCCTCCAACAGGTCCAGCTCGCCGATCAACGCTCGCAGGCGCCCCTCCTCCGGTCCGTATCCCAGGATCAGGCACCGGAACGGGCCCGATGCGCGCTGCTTGAGCAAGGCCATCGCCTCGATCAGGTCGTCATAGCCCTTCTCGGGGTAGAGCCTTCCCACCGCCCCGATCAACCCGACCTCGGGCGCCACGCCGAGCTCACCGCGCACGTCGGGAACCTCGTCGAGTACAGACGGGATCCCGTTGGGAAGGATTCGGATGCGGTCCGCCGAAATGCGCTCCACCTCGATCATCTGTCGCCGGTCCCACTCGGAGACGGCGAGCAGCACATCGCTGCCGCGCGCGACGAGGAGCCTGTCGAGGAGGCGTCGCAGCGGCTTGCCCTGAAACGACCAGCCGTGCTCGTGGCTGACGATCACCGGCACGCCCGCGAGCCGTCCGAGGATCGTCCCGGGCACGCTGGCCCGCGGCATGTGGGCGTGCAACACATCGATCGACTCGCGCCGGAGCAGCTCGTACAGGCGAAGCCAGGAGAGATTCGACAGCACCGAGTGACGCTCCAGCCTCAAGATCTCGACGCCCGACTCCTCCAGTTGGCGAAGCTCGCGCTCGTTGACCGTGCGCTGCTCGGGCAGGCACGCGTGCGTGACGCACAGGTAGCGCTTGAACCGAACGGGATCGAGGCGCCCGATCAACTCGAAGGCGATTTTCTCGGCGCCGCCGAACAGGGTGCCAACGTCGCGACCGAGCGCGAGGACCCGTATACGCGAGTCAGCAGCCTCGAAGATCATCTCGCCTGGAGCGCTCACGCAAGCTTTGTGACGGCGATTATCATCCCGATCAGCACGAACACGACGATCGCGATTTGCATCCAGATCCAGGTCGGGGACACGGGGGCCACAGCGTACTTCGGCCGACCTCCCCATGTATTGCAAGGAATCTTGCCGGCGCCGGATGGGTGACCCGCGACTATGGTCTCCAGCGATGGCGCGACATCTATGCAGGCTTGCAGTCGGCTGCGCGGTGGCGCTGGTAGTGCTCTGTGTATCGATTTCGTTCGCGTCAAACGCCGCCGACCGCACCACAAGCGCACACCCCCCCTTTGTTACGCCGCTGCGCGGCGTCAACATCCCCGCCGGCGGCCTTCCCGAAGAAGTCGATCGCCACATCGCCGTCGCCCGTGCCCTTCATGCCAAGATCGTGCGCGCCAACGTCTCGTGGTCGGCGCTGGAGCCGCTTGCCCCCGGTCAACTGGACCGCGAAGCACTGGCTTCCCTGGATCGGCTGATGACTGACGCTGCGGCAGCCGGCATCCGCGTGATCGCAACCGTCGACAGCTCGCCGTGCTGGGCGTCCTCCGCGCCAGCGCCCCTCCTGCGCGCCTGCGTACCGGGGGAAGCGAGCAGAGCCAATGCGTGGCCGCCCGGCAATCCCGCCTCCTACGCGACCTTTGTCGCCTATCTGGCCCAGCGCTACGGAACACACCTGGCCGCGATCGAGATCTGGAACGAGCCGGACCAGGCCAACCAGCTCTACTTCGCCGGCCCGAACAAGGCCGTGCGCTATGCCGCCCTCCTACGAGCGGCCTACCCGGCGATCAAGCAGGCGAATCCGCATGTAACGGTGCTCGGAGGATCGCTTGTAGGCTCCAACGGCGTCTTTCTGCGAGCACTGTATGCGGCCGGCATCAAGGGCTACTACGACGCGCTGGCCGTGCATTTCTACTACCTGCCTCTGGCCTCGTTGCGCTCGTTCCGCGAAGTCCAGCTGGCTCACGGCGACACTAAGCCATTGTGGCTGGACGAGTTCGGTTGGAGCAGCTGCTGGCCGAGGTACAGGATCCAGCAGGAACAGGCATGCGTGACCCCAAAGACCCAAGCGGTGAACATCACCAACCTCTTTCGCGCCCTGGCGCGCACCGGATACGTCGCGGCGGAGACGCTATATGACCTCCAGGGCTCACTCACCGAAGACTTCGGGGTCCTCAACGAAGCGGGCGCCCACAAGCCCTCGTTCGGCGCTCTCGCTCGCGCCCTCGCCTCACCCTTCGGCCCTCTGAGCCCCGTCACTCTCAACCTGGGCCGTCGCGACGGCGATGTCCTCGCCAGCGGCTCGGGGCCGGTCGGCGACTATATGCAGCTCGAAGCATTCGAAGGCGATCGGCTGCGCTATCGAGCGCTGTTCGTGCTTGACCGTTTCAACCGCTATTCGATCGCGCTGCCGCCTGCGCTCGACGCGAGCGCGCTGCGGGTGCGCGTCTATCAGGAGTGGACGGGGCCGAGCGAGGGGGCCGAGCGAGACATCTGACTCGCAGACGTGCGAACGACTTGGGGCCGAGCCGATCCCACTCCGGGCGCGACTCGACTTAGATCACTCCGCGTCGCGAAGCAACGCTATGAAGGTCAGAGCGAGGATCTTCAAGTCGAGGCCGAGCGACCAATGAGCGATGTAGTAGTTGTCCCACTCAACTCGTTCCGCCAGCGAGGTCTGGCCGCGCAACCCGTGCACCTGTGCCCAGCCTGTGATCCCGGACCTGACACGGTGGCGGTCGCCGTAGCGAGCGATGTCCTGCCTGAAAAGCTCGACGTACTCCGGGCGCTCTGGACGGGGACCGACGAGGCTCATCTCGCCCCGCAGGACATTCAGCAGCTGGGGAAGCTCATCCAGCGAGGAGCGTCTCAAGAAGCGGCCGATCGGGGTGCGGCGGTCGTTGCCCTCGACCCCCCCTGGCGCGGTGTCGCCGCCCAGCAGGAACTCCAGCGTGCCGGCCCCGTCGCTCGGCTTCGCCGCTGCCGCGAGCGTGCACATGGATCGGAACTTATAGAGGTCGAACACCTTGCCGTCGCGACCGACGCGGCGCTGGCGGAAGAGCACGGGACCGCGAGAGCTGACGCGTACGGCCAGCGCCGTGCACAAGATCACCGGCGAGAGCACCGTCAGCAGCACGAGCGCGAGAGCGCGGTCGAGGGCGTGCTTGAGCGCGAACTGAAACCCTCTGGGATTGACCGTCGTGAAAGACATCAACGGCAAGCCCCCCACGGTGTCGTAGCCGACGCGGTTGTTGATCGTGTCGAACATTCTCGGCACTACCGATACCTCGATGCCGAGCTCTTGGCAACGTTGGATCAAAGGGCTGACCCGCGCGTCGGCGACCGACGAGAAGGCCACGATCAGATTTCGCACGCCCGTCTGCTCCACGGTCTCGTCGAGATTCTCCACCGTGCCCAGCACTGGCATCTCGCGGCCGCCGACCTCGGCGATCGAGCGAGGTTCGTCATCCAGAAAGCCAACCGGCACGAGCCCGTACTCGGGATGACTCTCCAACCGTCGGGCGACCTGGGCGCCGACTACGCCGGCGCCCATGATCAGCACCGGCTTCCCGACCAGCCGCCGCGCACGCGCCCAGCGTTGCGCCGTCACCAGCGTCACGCGCCCGGCGCCGACCGCAAGCAACGCGAACAGCCACGACCTCACCCACTCGGGCTGGCTGGGGACCCGGCCGTTGACGAACAGGCCAAGCATCGCGACCGTCATCGCCGCCACCGACACGGCGCTCACGACGGGTGCCACCCCGTCGAGCACGAGCGCCCGTAGACGCGTGCGATAGAGCCCGCGCAGATACAGCAGCACCATCACCAGCGGCGGCAGCAGCAAGAGCGGAGCCCGCACCGAGGCCACATACAGCACATCGTGCAGGCCGCCGATGGCCAGCGTCGTGGCGGCGCACAAGAGCACCAGATCAACCATCGGACGCAGCACACTCCAACCGCGGCCGTCCAGCAGCCACTGCAACGGCCCACCGAACGTTCCACCACGCAGCAATTGCGGGTGCGGCGCATCCCGCGTCGTGGGCAACTGTCCGGCTAGCGGCAATGTGCTCGATGTCTGTTGAGTGATGTGCGTCGCTGGGTCCATTGCCGGGAGTCCAATCCCTATTCGGTGATTCGGACTCTACGTCCGTGACCTTTAGCCGAACTCGCATGGGGGTCTGCTGGTGCACGCGACAGTCGCCTGGTAAGCACGCCTGTGCAAGCCAACACGGCAAGCGCCAAGAGGATGTACAGGAAGTCCTCGCCGGAGAGGCCCAGGTATCCCGAGCCTTCACGCGTTGGCCGCGGTGGCAATCCATGAGACTGCCCTCGATGCGCGGCGCCGCGGCCGCCGCCCGTCGTCCTTTCGGCTTTGGGGCGGGGCGACGGTTCGCCGGCGGTCGAGCTTGCGCCGCCGGCTGCCGCGGAGCCCTGTGCGCGCGAGACGGTGGGCGCCGCGCTCCCCACTCCCCCCCGCACCTCGGTGGCAGCCGAGGAGCCGGTGGGAGACGAGCCTGTCGCGGAAGAGTCGGTCGGACCTGCGGGCCCGCCGCCGGAGCCACCTCCCCCTTTCAGCAGCGCAGAGCCGAGAATCGCCTGATTGCCCTCCCCTGGGCCGCCATAGCCACCGAGTAGCGAGCCGGCGACCGCGACAGAAGGCATCACAGCCAGGACCGTCAGAAAGGTCAGTAGCGAGAGAGTCGGGCGATGGTCTGTCATGCGTCCCTGCCTTCGTTTTCTCTTGTGGCCCGCACACCGCGCCGAGCCGACCGTCCGTGCCATTTACTGTCATCACCCTGCGCCGACTATGAACACCTGGAACCCACGCGCCCAGATCCTCGGCGCATCGACCAGGTTCTCTCACAAGCTAGCGAAGGTTGACAGCCCTGTCGAGCCCAATACCTGCCATCTGTGAGGAACACGTAGGTTTCACGAGAGTTCCTGAGCTTTGAGCAGGATTGAGCGATTCAGTTCGTCGACATTCACGCGCCTGCCCGCTCTTACCATCCGCAGGGCCTGGCGGGTGAGCTGATCGCGAGGGTTCAGACGTGCGGCCCGTTCGAGCAGGTCGAGAGCCCGATGATGATCGTTCTCGGCCGAGGCGATCGCCCCACGCTCCAGCGTGGCGTATGCGTCTCCGGGTGCTCGCCCGAGCGCCAGCGCAAACTCGTGATCCGCCCGCGCGAATTCGCCGAAGCGCAACGCGATACTCCCTGCTACCAGGTAGGCCTCATCGCTCAGAGGATTCAACCGCGCCGCATCCTCGAGTCGGCCATAGGCCGCCTGCGGCGACCTCTGCCACACGCGTGCCGCGCTCTGCACTTGCAGCTGACTCAGCCACGGAGTCGCCAGCGACGCCGCGGCCGCAAGCATCATCAGGGTCCCGGCCGCCACCGCCAACCGTCCAAGCCGCCTGTCTGCTCGCGGGCCCGACACGCCCTGGCCGCCGCGGCGCGGCGCAAGTGCGCAGGCGATGCCCAGCAGCGCAAACGCGGGCGCGCCGAGGCCGGCAAACTCCCAGAACCAGTCGAACGAGCCGTGCACCGCCCAGTAGGCGAAACCACCTAAGGCCGCCGCGGCCACGGCGCGGCCGAGCGGGTCGGACCGGCTCACCGCCCACGCGCTGGCCACCAGCGCGGCGCCCAAGCCGACCAGCGCGAGCAGCGTCCCCACCAGACCGGTCTCGGTCAACGTGCGCAGCTCGACGCTGTGCGGGTAGCGCGGCGTCTCTTCGCTGCGACCGTGCCTGAGGTACTGCTGCTGGAAATTGTCGACGCCGATCCCGAGCACCGGATGGGCGACGAATTCGTCGAGCGCCACCCGATAGAAGTCGTAGCGGTTGCTCCCCAGACCACTAACCAGGCGGTTGCCCGAAGTGGCGTCGGCGGCGTAGCCGCCCTTGAACGTGTCCCAGCCATGCCTGATCCGCGTGACCGGGTTGCCCGCGATCGCAAGACCCCCCGCCAGCACCGCCACCAGGGCCAAGGCCGCAATCGCGGCAATGCCCCGATGCAGTCTCCTGGCCGTCATCGGCGAGAATGCGCGCCGGCTTTCCACCGCCGCGCCCAGCGCCCCCACCAGACCGACTGCCACCGCCGCGGCTAACGTCCCGCCTATGGCGGCGTGCAGCGCGGAGGTGGCGCTGCGCCCGTGTTCGAGCCTTTCGCCCACGCGCAGCACAGCCGGCGCCGCGAGTCCGATTCCGAGCGCCACCGGCACGAGCATCGCAAACGTGCGCACCCGTCCCGGCAGCAGCGCGAACACCAGCACGAGCATCACAGGCGTCGCATACAACGCCCCCCGGCTCTGGCTGAGCAGCGCCACCTCCGCCAGCAGCACCGCGCCACCGGCCAGCACTCCTCGCAGACCCCACGGCAGACGCTCGCTGCGCGCCAGCAGCAGCGCCGGCCAGAACGCCATCAGCCACTGCGCTGCGTTCGCATTCGGATAGCCGCTCGGGTAGTCGAGGCGACCGCCGGGGAACAAACTTTCCAGACGTGCAGCGCTGTGAGCAATCCCATCGAGGTGCAGCGCCACGAACGCGGCCAGCCCGATCATCCCCAGCGCCCACACGCCAAGCAGAAGAACGGCGCTGCGCCCCCGTTGCGGCCACAGCGCGAACAGCGCGAACACCAGCAGGTACAGTAGTGTGCGATCCGCTCCTTCCCACGCGTCTCCCGGCACGTTCGCCCACAGGATCGAAAGGAAGCTGAGCACTGTGTACCCGGCCAGACACGCCAGCGCGACCCTCACCGGCGCCGGCGTCTCCCCCAGGCGCAGCGGCACCACGCTCAGCGCGATCCCGAGCAGCGCCAGCACGAGCAGCCCCCCCGGGGCCCAATGGGTGACCGGGTAGCCCGCCTGGCTGGTCGCCCACACGACGAACAGCGCGATCGCCACCAGCGCCGGCACGGTCGCGGGAGCCTCGCTGAGCGACGCTCTGAGCTTGCTCGTCATCGCGGTCACAATAATCCTCGCTATGGCCGACCCCGCGGAGCTCGTCCGCTTTTACGACGACGCCTACACGCAGGATCCCGCCGACGCGGCCAAGTACGCGCGCTGGCGGGCGCTCGGCGCCGTCGGCAAGGCCGACCATGTGATCGCTCTGTGCACGCGTGCGGGACTGCTCCCGCAGAGCACGCTCGAGGTCGGCTGCGGCGATGGCGCGCTGCTCTGCGAGCTTGCCCGGCGCGACTTCGGCGGGCGGCTGCAGGGGCTCGAGATCACCGATGCCGCTGTCGCGATCGCGCGCGCTCGCCCGCAGATCGACTCGGTCGAGCTCTACGACGGCCTGCACCTGCACGCGCCCGACGGCGCGTATGACCTGGGCGTCCTCTCGCACGTGCTCGAGCACGTGCCCGACCCCGCGGTGCTGCTGGCCGAGGTCGCGCGCGCGTGCGATGCGGTGCTCGTCGAGGTGCCGCTGGAGGCGAACCTGTCCGCGCGCCGCGCGGCCAAGCGCGAGCATGCCGCCGAGGTCGGGCACCTTCAGCGACTGGACCGCACCGCCGTGCGGAAGATCGTCGCACGAGCGGGTCTGCACGCCGCCTGCGAGCTCGACGATCCGCTGCCGCCGGAGGTTTACCGCTTCTTCGCGGCCACCCCGCCAGGTCGCATCGCAGCGACCGGGAAGTGGGCGCTGCGCGCCGGCCTGCATCGCCTCGCTCCGGCTGTCGCCAGACGCCTGTTCACGGTGCACTACGCGTGCCTCTGCCTCTCCCCATCCCCGCCGACCAAGCCTTGAGGCCTCCACGCGCTGTGCATGACCGCCGCCGTCCAAACCATAAAACCTTCCCGCGCAGCGCAAAACCGCCCGCCAACCACACCACGAAGGCCTTCCACGCGCTGTGCAAAACCGCCACCAGCCGCGATCGGTGATACACGTAGGAGTCGAAACGCAGGCTCCAGCCGGCAAACGGCGAATCAAAGATCACGTTTTGTCAATAGAATCCCCGGGAAATTGACGCACGAACCTTTTAGAGGACGCAGCTCACCAGACCATCAATGGGAGGTTGGCATGACCCGCACCCACGTCGAGGCCTCGAGCAAGCCGCAGGCAGCAGGGACTGAAGCGAAGAGAAGAGGATCGTCCCGCGCGGCGCGCAGGCTCATGGTCCTCCCAGTGGCGCTTTTGCTGGCGCTCGCGCCTGCCGCGCCGACCCTCGCGGCGACCAGCACAAGCAAAGAAGCTCTGTCGGGGTACGGTAAACCGTCCAGCGGCACATCGCCGTCGAAATCGACGAAAACGCCGACGAGCAAAACCCCGAGCAAAACCCCGACGACGAGCAGCCCGGCGAACGAACCGGCTCCGGCCACGTCGAGCAACGTCCCGACCACGACGACCGCCCCGGCGAAATCGAGCTCGCTGCCGTTCACCGGCTTCAATCTCAGCTGGACGGTCGGCGGTGGCCTGCTGCTGATCGCGATGGGCTTCTCGATCGTGACGGTTCAGCGCCGCCAGGGCCGCGACAGCGGCCGTTAGCAACGCGGATCGAGCATGAAGTGAGCGCGCCAACGGTCGCCGGCATCAGCCGGCGACCGAGCCGCGCGTTCAAAGGGCTAGCGGTCCTGCTGATCGCGCTCGGCGCGCTCGCGCTGGCCGACGCCGCGGTGACGCTCCTCTGGCAGGAGCCGTTCTCCGCGCTGTACGCCAAGCTCGAACAGGACCATCTGCGCGGGGCGCTGCACAAGCTCGAACACGCCGCCCCGTCCCCCGCGGAGCGCCGCACGCTCGCGAGCCTGCCCGACGAGCGCCGCCGGATCGCGTTCCTCGCGCGCGAGCTGCAGCGCCGCTCGGGCGAGGGCAGCCCGGTCGGGCGCGTCGTGATCCCGCGCATCGGCGCAAGCTATGTGATCGTTCACGGCACCGACACCTCAGCCCTGGAGAGCGGGCCCGGGATCTACTCCGAAACCGGCTTTCCGGGGATCCCCGGCACGACCGCGATCGCCGGCCACCGCACCACCTATCTGGCGCCGTTTCGCCACATCGACGCGCTCCGCCCCGGCAACCACATCCTGCTGTACATGCCCTACGCGCACTTCACCTACACGGTCATCGGCCAGAAGGTGGTCGCCCCCACCGACGTGCGCGCCGCCGTCGACGACGTCGGCTACTCGCGACTGGTCCTGTCCGCGTGCACGCCGCTGTTCAGCGCCGCCAAACGGCTGCTCGTGTACGCCCGCCTGACCCGCACGGTGCCGGTGGGCGCCGCGCGGCGGGTGCCCGGCGGCGGCGCGGTGCGGCCGATCATCGCTTCGCGGGCCGCGTAGCGCCGGCGAACAGGATCGACAGGACCTTGCCCATCAGCTCGTCCGGCACTGCGCCGGGATCGGCGAGCTTCTGCCGGGCGATGCCATCGGCCAGCGCGTCGATCGCGACCGCGAGCTGCTCGGCAGGCAGCGCGAGCTCGAGGTCGAACTCGCGCACGCCGTCTGCGATCAGCCGTGTGAGCAGCTCGCGCACCTGTGCGAACCGCGCCGCCACCTTCGGGCGCACGCGCGCGTCGCGCACGCCGTAGGCCCAGAACTCCATGAACAGCAGCAGCAGCTCCGGCTCGCGCTCGATCATCGTCATCCACTGCCGTGCGCCGCCTTTGGCCCGCTCGTCGACCGATGAGCGCGCGCCCACAGCCTCGGCGATCTCGCGCGCGTGTGCGGCGATCTCGCGCTCCATCAGCGCGAGGAACAGGTCCTCCTTGCCGTCGAAGTTCGAGTACAGCGCGCCGGTCGAGAACCCCGCCTCCGAGGCGATCTCCTCGACCGAGGCGCCGTGGAAGCCGCCACGGGCAAATACGCTGCGGGCCGCGTCCAGCAAGCGCTCGCGCGTGTGCGCCTTGCTCTGCTCGCGTGTCATCCGCGCGGTCTCCATCGCCTCCCATCCTACTTGACAGAGCGCATGTTACTCCGATAACGTCCATTATCTAATCTAAACTGGGCAGAGTAAAGGTCCGGCGGCGACCACGATCCGGGAGGCCCTCGCCGGGCAGGCCTCTTCTCACCGGGCAGACCTGTTCGCGGAGCCCGCGAAGAGAGATATAGGAGCAGGGATAGATATGGCGACAGCGACCACCCCCACACCGAGCGCCGAGGCGACGGCGAGCCTGCCGACCGACGCGATCTCCTACGACGACCTGTACGCCCGCTGGGAGCGCGGCAACTGGAGCGCAACCGAGCTCGACTTCACCGAGGACGCCCGCCAGTGGCGCGAGGACTTCACCGAGTTCGAGCGCCAGGCCGCGCTGTGGAACTACTGCCTGTTCTTCTGGGGCGAGGACGCGGTCGCCGACAACCTCTCGCCCTACATCGACGCGGCGCCGCTGGAGGAGCAGAAGTACTTCCTCACGACTCAACAGGTCGACGAGGCGCGTCACGCTGTGTTCTTCAAGCGCTTCATGCAGGAGGTCTGCGGTATCGGCACGGGCTCGACCGCAAGCAGCCTGCAGGCGATCAAGCCCCAGCTGACCGTGGGCTTTCGCAAGATCTTCGACCGTCTCGACACGATGGCCGACGAGCTGCGCGCCGACCGCTCGCGCGCGAAGCTCGCCGCCGCGGTCACGCTCTACCACATCATCATCGAGGCCTCGCTCGCCCAGCCCGGGCAGCACTTCATCTGCAGCTACCTCGAACGGCGCGAGCAGCTGCCCGCGTTTCGCGAGGGTATGGCCAACATCGCCGTCGACGAGCAGCGTCACATCGGCTTCGGCGTAAAGCTGCTCGCCGACCTGAAGCGCGAAGACCCGGTCGGGGTGCCCAAGGCGGTCGCCGGTCTACTGCGCGAAGTCACCCGTTACACCGGCCAGGTGCTGATGCCGCCGAACTGGGACGAGCGCTACATCACCACGTTCGGCTCCACCTTCGACGAGGTCGGCGTCGAGGGCATCAGCTCGATGACGACCAAGCTGCGCTCCGCCGGGATGCCCGTCGAGACGCTGCCGGGACCGGCGTTCCTGCCGCCGGGCCTCACGCAACTGGAGGTCGTCCAGCGCGGGCGCGCGCTTGTGCAGGCAGGCATCGTCGGCGTGCGCGAGGGGCCGTCCAAGCGCGACCCCGAGACGGTCGCCCTGCTGTTCGACACGATCCGCCGCCAGGTCAACCCCAACCACGGGCTGCGCCGGGCGACCACGTTCCAATGGGAGTTCACCGACCCCGACGTCGACACCTGGCACCTCACCGTGAACAACGGCTCGAGCACGGCCGAGCCGGGCGAGGCGCTCAGCCCCGACCTGCGCCTGCGCACCTCTTATCAGGACTGGGTCGACATCATCGGCGAGCGCCTCGATCCCCGGCGCGCCCTCGCCACCGGCCGCCTGCGCCCGCGCGGCAACCCGCTCGCGCTGCGATACCTCAGCAAGGCCTTCCCGAGCGGTTGAGCGCCGGCAGGGGCGGCGCACGGATAACTTGGTCAGCCGCCGATCCCGAACTCACGCTCGGCGGCTGATCCGCCACCGCCAGATCCGGCTCCCGAGCTCGTCTCAGCGCTCGATCCGCCCCTCGGCGAGGGTTGGCCCGCTGCAACGGAGGAGGCCGGCTGGATGGACGAGGTGGCAGCGTGCGAGCCGGAGGAAGAAGCGTCCCGCGCGAGGGAGGCCCGCTGAGCAGTCGGCGCTGCGGGCGCCCCGGCTCCCGACGCCGCGCGCGACACGACCGCCTGCTCAGGGCCGAACTCGCGCGCAGCATGCGCCGCCGGCGTCGTCGCACCGCCCGTGGCAGAGGCAGGAGACGAGCTCAGATGCGCGAGCTGGGTCGAGCCGGCCGTGAGCCCGTCGGGCGTCGCCGTGCCCGCCAACGCAATCGTCGAGGTCGTGCCGTAGGGGGGACCCGGCTCACCGGCACGCGCATTCGCGGCGAGGGCGCCCCTGTGAGCGCGCCGACGGTGCGACTCGTGCGAAGGGTGCAAGCGGAGTGAGAGGGGTCCGGCGGTCAACGCCACACAGGAGACGCTCAGCGCGAGCAGGCAGCCGACAGCGAGCTTTGCCCCCACCGAGCCCCCGGCCAGCAGCCATCCGCCTCCTGCGACTCCCCCCGCCGCCCCACCCGCGCCGGCGACGCCCGCGGCCGACAGCCCACCCGCGCCGGCGCCGGCCGCAAAGCCGGTACCTGTCCCTGCGCCAGCGCCTACCCCTGCCCCCGCCCCTACACCTGTCCCCGCGCCCGCCCCTACACCTGTCCCCGCGCCCGCCCCTACACCTGTCCCCGCGCCCGCCCCTACACCTGTCCCCGCGCCCGCCCCTACACCTGTCCCCGCGCCCGCCCCTACACCTGTCCCCGCGCCCGCACCTACGCCGCCACCCGCCCCTGCGCCCGCTGCGACGCCTGTCCCCGCGCCCGCCCCAGCACCGGCACCGGCCCCTGCGCCAGCGCCCGCGGCCGCACCGCCCACGCCGACGAGCGCCCACGGGAGCGCGATCGGAGGCAGCGCGGCGGCGAGGCCGCGCAGGCTGAGCACGAACGTGCGACAGGCGGGGCACTCGCGCTGGTGGGCCAGCGCGAGCAGATAGCGCTCGCCGGAGGGGTCGAGGATGCCGAAGGCGAGGCCGCGCATGGTCGACGCCTGCTCCTCGCACCAGCCCCCGCCGGCGATCGTGTCGAGCAGCGCGCCGACCTTGCCCGCCACCCCGGGCCGGCCCCCACCCGGGCCCTCCATCAGCTTGCGCATGCGCGTCTCGCCGATGCCCATGCGCTCGGCGGCCTCGGCGCGGGAGAGGCCCTGCAGGTAGCACAGCGCCGCGGCCTGGCACTCACGCGGGCCCAACCGGCCGCGCAGGCCCTCGAACAGCTGGCGCAGCCGATGCCGGTCGTCCAGCTCGTCGGCGATGTCGCGTTCCCCGGGGACGTCGCACGCGCGCGCGCGAGCATGTGCCATGTGCGAGCCGTAGCCCTCGATGTCCTCTGCGGCGACCCCCGCCCTGTCCACTGCGCTCCCGACCCTGTCCGCTGCGCCGGTATGGTCGCGACGGCGCGTGCGGTGCTCGTCGAGCGCGCGGCGGAAAGTCACGAGCACCAGCCAGCCGCGCGGACTCGCGATCGTCTCGCCGTCGAGCGTCGCCGCGTACAGGCCTTGCCAGGCTTGCGAGTAGCACGCATCGAGATCGCTTGCGTCGAGGGTCACCCCGCTCGCGCGGAGCCGTCCGCGCACGATCGCGAGCGTCTCGCCGCGCAGCCCGTCGAAGTCCTGGCGCAGCAGACGCTCGGCGCGGTAGCGACGCAGGGTCAGCGGGCTCATGCCCGCGAAGACTACGAGCCAGGCGAATTACGGCTCAGCCGAATTCCGCTATTTGCTCACAACTTGTGCGTCGCATGTCCTCGCCGCGGCGGTGCGCCTCGTGCCACGCGACCACTCGCTCGAGCCCCTCCTCAAGGCTCCACCCCGGATACCAACCCAACTCCGTTTCGGCGGCGCTCGAGTCGAGCTCCAGATGGGCGGCCTCGGGCGGGTTGGGCGCCTCATCGAGCTCCCAGCGCAGGGCCCCATCCCAGAGCGCGCCGAGACGCTCGATAATCCAGCCGACCGTGCGCGCGTCCGCGGCGCGCGGCCCGAAGTTCCATGCTCGCGCCAGCTCGCCGCCCTCGAGCGCAAGCTCTTGCGCAAGCAGCAGATAGCCGCTGAGCGGATTCAGCACGTGCTGCCATGGACGTACCGCGGCCGGGTTGCGCACGCTCACGGGCTCATCGGCGTCGACCGCGCGCACGATGTCGGCGAGCAATCGGTCTTCGCCCCAGTCGCCGCCACCGATGACGTTGCCCGCGCGCGCGGTCGCCACGCGCGGACCATCCTTCGCGGCGAAGAACGAAGCGCGATAGGCCGCGGTTACGAGCTCGGCGCAGGCCTTGGAGCTCGAGTACGGATCGTGCCCGCCGAGCGGGTCCCCCTCCACGAACGGCCGGCCCACCGCCAGCTCAGGCGCCGGCGGCTGCGCAGGGGGCACTGTCATTTCGTGGCCTTGCTCGCGCGCGCGCGCGACGCCGTGCGAAGGATTGGCGTAGCACTTGTCCGAGGTGACGACGACCACGGAGCGCACGTGCTCGCCGTGCAGGCGCACCGCCTCGAGCAGGTTGACGGTGCCGAGGACGTTGACCGCGTAGGTCAGGACGGGGTCGCGAAGCGAGCGCCTGACAAGGGGCTGGGCTGCCAGGTGCAGCACGATCTCGGGCCGGGCGGAGCGCAGTGCGCCGGCCAGCGCCTCGCCGTCGCGCACATCGCAGACGAGTTCGTCCATGTCCGCGCCGACCGCGGCCAGCTCGTAGAGCGAGGGTTGTGTGGGCGGCCCGGCGGACAGGCCGGTGACGCGCGCGCCGAGCGATTGCAGCCAGAGCGAGAGCCACGCGCCCTTGAAGCCGGTGTGGCCGGTGAGGAGCACTCGCCGGCCAGCCCAGAAGGAGGGGTCGATCGGCACGGCGCGTAGCGTACCCGCCCGCATGGGCCCGCGGCCGCCTCGATCCCACCTTTCGAGGCCCAGGCCCGCACGTCGGGCGGACATCGGCCGTCGTCCCCCGGGTCTACCGCCCGGATGAACCGTGCTCATGGCTATGTTGGTCGCATCTTGAGCTCGTTCACACCCACGTCCACCCCGCCGACTCCACCGATGCCGCCGAGACGCGCGGAGATCTTGGGGATTCCGTTGGCGGTGTCGGGTTACGAGGAGGTGCTGGACTGGATGGAGGCGATGATCGCCGAGGACCGCCGCGGGTACGTGACGGCCGCGGCGGTCAATCTGGTGATGAAAGCGCAGGAGGAACCGGCGACGCGGGAGGCGACGCTCGGAGCCACGCTGGCGGTCCCCGACGGCCAGCCGCTGGTGTGGGCGCTCAGAGCGCTCGGACACGTGGAGGCCACCCGCGTGTACGGGCCAGATCTGATGGCGATGTTTTGCGCGCGCGCGGCAAGGAACGGGACACCGATGTATCTGTACGGCGGTCGCGACGCGCAGGCGCGCGAGCTGCTGGAGCGCCGGCTGCGGGAGCGCTTTCCCGGCATTCAGCTCGTGGGCGGCGCCTCGCCGCCGTTCCGCACGCTGACCGTGGAGGAGGACAATCGCCTGCTGGCGGACATCGACGCGTCGGGCGCGAAGGTGGTGTGGGTGGGCACGGGGCAGCCGCTGCAGGAGCAGTGGATGCACCGCGTGCGGCCCCGGCTGTGGACACCGCTGCTGGTGGGCGTGGGCGCCGCGTTCGATTTCCACGCGGGCCTGGTGTCGCAGGCCCCGGCGTGGATGCAGCGCAACGGCCTGGAGTGGACGTATCGGCTCTCGCGCGAGCCGCGCCGTCTGTGGCCGCGCTACGCGCGCTACAACCCTCGTTTCGTGGCCGGGTTCGCACGCCAGTACGCTCGGTACAGGCTGAGCGGGCGTCGTCGGCGGTCATGAGTCGCGTGCTGGTGACGAACGGCGCGGGGCCGATCGGCTGCGCGATCGTCAGACGGCTGCTCGCCGATCCGGCGTACGAGGTGAGGGTCTCCGATCGGCGTGCGGCGCCGCAGTGGATGCGAGAGGGAGCCGAGTTGCACGATGGCGATCTGCGCATCGCCAGGGAGGCGCGCGCGGCACTGAACGGCTGCACACACGTGATCCACCTGGCAGGGCTCGATGCCGACGCAGGGCGCAGGCCTTTCACACTGATGGAGGGGGACAGCGCCACCTGCAGTGCCGTGATCGTTGCGGCTGTCGCGCCGGGGGCGGAGGTGGAGCGGTTCGTGTATGTGTCCTCGACGGCGGTGTTCGAGCGTGCCACGGAGTTCCCTTCGAGCGAGGCCTACCTTACGGAATGCCCGACGCCCGAGTCCGCATATGGGTTCGCGATGCTGGCCGGCGAGATGTGTTGCCGCGCGGCGTATGAGGAGCATGGGCTGGCGTACACGATCTGCCGCCCCTGTGACGTCTATGGCCTGGGCATGGCGCTTGAGACGCGTGGCTCGGAGGAGCAGACCAGGACACCGACGCACGTGGACGATGTCGCAAGCGGCGTGATCGCGGCGATGGCATCGCCGAAGGGAGTCAACGAGGATTTCAACATCGCGGCCGCGCGCGAGCTGACCGTAGCCGAGATCGCGCGCATCGTGTGGGAGACGTGCGGCGAGAGCCAAGGGGCGCTCGCGAACGAGCCGCCACCCACGGACGCGGTCGAGGCGCGGCGAAGCTGGCCGTCGGTTGAGAAGGCTCGGAGGCTGCTCGGGTGGGAGGCGGAGATCGACGCCGAGGAGGGGATCGCGGCGACCGTTGACTGGATCCGGGCGCGGGGATCGGTAGGGTCCGCGCCATGAGCGGAAAACGATCGGCGCTAATCACCGGGATAACCGGCCAGGACGGGTCGTATCTGGCCGAGCTGCTGCTGGAGAAGGGGTACGACGTGCACGGCATGGTGCGGCGCGCGTCGACGGAGAAGTTCGAGCGGATCGAGCATTTACGCGAGCGGATCACGCTGCACCAGGGCGACCTGCTCGACCAGCGCTCGCTGGTGGATACGCTGCGCGCGTCGAACCCGAGCGAGATATACAACCTCGCGGCGATGTCGTTCGTGGCGGTGTCGTGGATCCAGCCGACACTGACGGCGGAGTTCACGGGCGTGGGCGTGACGAGAATGCTCGAGGCGATGCGCGAAGTCTGCCCGGAGGCCCGCTTCTACCAGGCCAGCTCGAGTGAGATGTTCGGCAAGGTGCTAGAGGTCCCGCAGACCGAGACGACGCCTTTTTATCCCCGCTCACCCTATGGCGTGGCGAAGGCTTACGGCCATTTTATTACTGTTAATTATCGCGAGTCATATGACTTGCACGCTACCAGTGGAATACTTTTCAACCACGAGAGCCCACGTCGCGGTCTGGAGTTTGTCACTCGAAAGATCACCTGGCATGCGGCCGCGATCAAGCACGGTCTGATAAAAGAGCTGCGCTTGGGGAATCTCGACGCGGAGCGCGATTGGGGCTATGCGAAGGACTACGTGGAAGCGATGTGGCTGATGCTGCAACGCGACACGCCGGAGGATTATGTGATCGCGACGGGACAGGCGAACTCGGTGCGCGAGTGCTGTGAGGTGGCGTTCGACGAGGCGGGTTTGGGCGACTTCGAGAAGTACGTGACGATCGATCCCGCGTTCGTGCGCCCGGCCGAGGTCGACCACCTGATCGGCACGCCGGCAAAGGCCGAGCGCGACCTGGGCTGGAAGCCGAGGACGAGCTTTGAGGAGCTGATCCGTTTGATGACCCGCGCCGACCTCGAGCTGCTGAAGCCACGTTGAGGCCAGGCCGGGTTTTGATGGGAGACACGAGAGCCAGCCTCTTCGTACAGCCCTGTCGGCGCCGGTCAAAACAGCTTGTGTCGCTCGCGCTTGCGCACGCGCTGCAAGGAGCGGGACCGGCGTGAGCGTCCCACTGTTCGACACTTCCGGACCGCTCGAGCCGCTGCGGAACGAGTTGCGCGCGGCGATCGATCGCGTGCTCGACTCTGAGCGCTACATCCTCGGTCCGGAGGTGAGCGCGTTCGAGCAAGAGTTCGCCGCGTACTGCGGCGCCGAGCAGGCGGTGGGTGTGGCGAACGGGACGGAGGCGATCACGATCGCGCTGCGCGCGATGGGGGTGGGCCCGGGCGACGAGGTGATCGTGCCGTCGTTCACGTTCTATGCCTCCGCCGAGGCGATCCCAGCGACGGGCGCGACGCCGGTGTTCTGCGACATCGACCCTGAGACGTATTGTGTGACGGCCGAGACGGTGCGCGCCGCGTTGACGCCGCGCACGAAGGCGGTGATCGCGGTGCACCTGTTCGGCAACGTGGCGCCGGTCGCCGAGATCGAGGCGCTGGGCGTGCCGGTGCTCGAGGATGCCGCGCAGTCGGCCGGGTCGACCTCGACCGGCGGACGTCCAGGCGCGCTCGGCACAGCGGCGACGTTCTCGTTCTTTCCCTCCAAGAACCTGGGCGGCTTCGGCGACGGCGGCGCGATCGTCACCTCCGACGCGCGCATCGCCGAGCAGGCGCGAATATTGCGGTTTCACGGCTCCCATGACAAGGTCACCTACGAGCAGGTGGGCTACAACTCGCGTTTGGACGAGCTACAGGCGGCGGTGCTGCGCGTACAGCTCCCCCATCTCGACGGCTGGGCTGACGGGCGGCGCACGGCGGGGGATCACTACGAGCAGGCGGGGCTCGGTGAGCTGGTCGGGCTGCCCAAGCCGACGGGTGGAGCAGCGCCGGCGTGGCATCTGTACGTGGTCAGCCACCCGCAGGTGGAGCGTCTGGAAGGCTCGCTCGCGACGGCCGGGATCGGCCATAAGGCCTACTACCGCAGGCCGGTCCATCGCCAGGAGGCGATGCGCGCATGGGCCGCCGCCGAGGCAGATCTCCCGGGGACCGAAGAGGCCGCCCGCACGCACCTGGCGATCCCGATGAGCCCGGTGCTCACGCGCGAGCAGGTCGACGAGGTCTTAGAGGCTGTCTCAAAATCGTCTTGAGACAGCCTCTTGGCAGCAACCGTTAACCGACCGCTATGAGGTCCGCGACACGGGCATCTGTGCCAGAGGCCTCGCTCAGTCCTGCGATCTCATCGACGAAACCGACCACGAGATGCGTCTGCAGCGCCGCAGCCAGCCTGCGGAGCGTCTGCACAGTCGTGGGGTGTCGTCCACTCTCGATGCGGGAGATCGCCGAGTGGCTGGTGCCCATACGCCGAGCCAACTCGGCCTGGCTCAACCCCATCTGCCCTCTGCGACGAATGACGATCCGTGCCAGCGCCTCGTAAGGCGCCAGCCTCTCCAGCTCGGCGCGATACTCAGGATCGCGGGCACGCCTGCGCATGGATTCTCCGTGAGACCTCCCAATCGGCGAGATCGTCTCGACTTGCTTAACCATTGTCACGTCTGTCCTTGGTCACGATTCCTCATTCTCATCTTATCAGAATCGATAAATCACATTTGGGCGGCGCTCTATGGAGCATCATCGCCGGCGGGCCCGTGATGGCAGCGCAGCTCTCGCAGCTCGCCATCCACCTGCGAGGTGGCTGGAAATGACAGCGGTGGCTCGTTCGGATGAAGATCATTGAGTCGATCGATCGCAAGATCGATCGACACCTGGTGCTTCGGCGGGAGGCCATCGATGAACTCCTCGACCGGTTGATGGCCCCGACGGTCACGGAAATAGACGACACGAGTCTGCGGCATGCCCTTCAACTAGCACGGCTTTTCACCGCGGACCCCAATAAACACGAAACCTGGCGCGTAAACGCTCATGAAAGGAGCGTTGGCTGCGCACCATCCCAGTTTTGGCCGTGCTCCTACCGCCAGCGCTCGAGCAGGTCCCGGTCGCCGACCTCGCGCACGACACGAGCCGGCACGCCCATGACGACGGCGCGAGGCGACACGTCGCGCGTGACGACCGCGCCCGCGGCGACATAGGCCTCCTGGCCGATCTCGACACCCGGGGTCAGCACTGCGCCACCGCCGATGCGACAGGCGCGCCTGAGGATCGCGCCGCGCAGCGGCGTATCGGCGCCGTGGCGAGACATCGTGTCATCGTTCGTCGTGACCACGCCGGGGCCGACGAACACGTCGTCCTCGACGAGCGTGAACGCGGTCAGGTACACGCCCGTCTGCACCTTCACGCGCGCGCCCACGACCACGTCGTTGTCGACCACGCTCCCCCGCCCGATCACAGTGCCGGCGCCGATCGAGGAGCGCTCGCGCACGAACGACTGATCACCGAGGATCGCCTCGGCGGCGACGCGCGCCCCGGCGAACACGACCGCCCCCGAGCACACGGTCACGTCTGCGCCGAGCTCCAGCGCGCCGAGGTCTCCACGGGGCGCCGCGGAGGACCGCGCCAGCCGCGGGCGCTTGCCCAGCACCGCGTGGTCTTCGACCACGCAGCCGTCGCCGAGCACCGTGCCGTCGTGGACGACCACGTGCGCACCGAAGACGACATCCTCGCCGATCGAGACGTTCTCGCCGAGAAACAACCCTGGCGCGCGCGCGTCGGGGCTCAGCACGAGCCGCACACACATGCCGGGCGAGCGGGAATCCAGCGATCGTCACTCGGCAAGGACGCCCATCCAGCGGAGGAGCTCATGCATCACCACTCGGCAAGGACGACCATCCAGCGGAGGAGCTCATGTTAAGGACTCACAGCCTTACGACGTTCTCGGCGTCGGCGGAGCGCGTGATGCCGCGCAGGTCGAGCACGACCCCCGCGCGCTCGGCCGCGAGGGAGTGGTCGACGCCCGGATGGGCGGTGACGATCAGCGCGAGGTCGGCGTCGGCGAGCGCCTCCTCGAGCGGCAGGCTGTGTAGATCGTGCTCGTTCAGCACTGGCACGTGCGGGTCGTGGTAGCGGACTTCCGCGCCGAGGCCTTTCAACAGCGAGATGATCTTCAGCGCGGGCGACTCGCGGATGTCGCCCACCCCCTGCTTGTAGCTCACGCCGAGCACTGCGACGCGCGCGCCCTTGACCGACTTGCCCGCCTCGTTCAGCACGCGCTGTGCCTTTGCCACGCAGTGGTAGGGCATCTGCTGGTTGACCTTGCCTGAAAGCTCGATGAACTCGGTCGCCATGTCGAACTCGCGCGCACGCCAGGACAGGTAGAACGGGTCGACCGGCAGGCAGTGGCCGCCCATGCCGGGACCGGGCTCGAAGCGCATGAACCCGTACGGCTTGGTCGCGGCGGCGTCCACCACCTCCCAGATGTCGATCCCCATGCGGTCGGTCAGCATCGCCAGCTCGTTGACGAGCGCGATGTTGACCGAGCGGAAGATGTTCTCGAGCAGCTTCGTCAGCTCCGCCGCCTCGGCGCTGGAGACGCGCACGAGGTTGTCGCACACGAGCCCGTACACGGCTTCGGCGCGCGCGGCGCAGGCCTCGGTCAGCCCGCCGAGGACCTTGGGGGTGTTGCGCAGCGTGAAGTCGGTTCGCCCCGGGTCGACGCGCTCGGGGCTGAAAGCCAGATGGAAGTCTCGCCCGGCGATGAGCCCCGACTCCTCGAGCAGCGGCGCCACCCGCTCGCGCGTCGTGCCCGGATATGTGGTCGACTCGAGCACGACCAGCTGGTCGCCCTGCAGCACCTCTGAAAGCGCGCGCGTGGAGTCGATCAGCGGCCCCAGGTCGGGCTCGCGGTTGGCGGTCAGCGGCGTGGGCACGCACACGAGGACGGCGTCCGTCTTCGCCAGCCGCGCGTAGTGCGTGGTCGCGTGAACGCGCTCCGCAACCTCTCGCAAGCGCGCGGAGGGGACATCCTCGATGTAGGACTCCCCCGCCTCGATCGCCGCGATCTTGCGCGCGTCCACGTCGACCGCGACGACGTCGCAGCCCTCCTGTGCGAACGCCACCGCGAGCGGCAGGCCGACATAGCCGAGTCCGATGATTCCGACACTGGTCATGGTCGTGGCCAGTGTATGGACTGCTTGGGACGGCCGCCGGGGACGGCCGAGCGCGTTCGAGCTCCCGTCGAAGAGAGCCGAATCCCGTGCTCGATCTTCCTAGGACCCACCGGGCCGCGTCACCGAGGCATCCTGCAGCGAGCGCAGGTCCGCTCGGACCATGCGCTCTACCAGCTCCTCGAACCCGACGCGCGGCTCCCAGCCCAGCAGCGCGTGCGCCTTGCGCGGGTCGCCCACGCTGGGGGTCGTCTCGGCGGGCCGGACCAGCGAGGGATCGACCCGCAGATAGCGCTCGGCGTCCAACCCGACGCAGGCGAACGCGACATGGGCAAGCTCGGCGACGGTGCGCCCCACGCCGCTGGCCAGGACGTAGTCGCCGGGACGATCCTGCTGGAGCATCAGCCACGCGCCGCGCACGATGTCGCCCGCGAACGACCAGTCGCGCACCGCTTGCAGGGAGCCGAGCGCGAGCTCGTCCTGCAGGCCGAGCGAGATCGCGGCCGCGCCATGGGTGATCCTGCGCGTCACGAACCGTTCTGGGCGGCGCTCGGACTCGTGGTTGTAGAGGATGCCGGAGCTGGCGTGCAGCCCGTCGTGGGCGCGCAGCGCGCCCACGAGCTGGTGGGCGGCGAGCTTGGCGATCGAATAGGGCGAGGTCGGCCGGCACGGGGTGTCCTCCCGCTGGGGGCTCTCCGGCGCCTCGCCGAAGATCGCTCCGGAGGCCGACACGAACACGCGCATGTCGCGGTCGATGTCGCGTACGGCCTCGAGAATCGCCGCCGTGGAGCCCACGATCGCGGCCGAGGTCTCACGCGGGCGCTCCCACGACGCGGGCACGAACGAGGGCGCGGCCAGGTGGTAGATCTCCCGCGGGCGGACCTGCTCGACGGCCGCGCGCAGGCTCGCCGGTTCGAGTAGATCGCCGGGGAGCAGCGTCACCCGCTCGCGCAGATGCTCGGAGCAGCCGAGTGACCGCTCGGAGGAGCCGTGCACCAGTCCCACGACCTCGTACCCCTCGGCGAGCAGCAGCTCGGCTAGGAACGATCCGTCCTGGCCGGAGATGCCGGTGATCAGAGCGGTGCGAATGCGCGAGTGCACGCTCGCAGCTTACGTTTTCAAGCTTCGCTGGATACGGCTCGACGATAGCCCGTCATGAGCAGAGGTTTAGGATCAACACATGAAGCCTCCTTGATCTCCAAGATGCTTACCGCAACGCATGGGATGAGTGGGCGGACAGCGGGGAAGCAGACCTCTGGGCATCTCTATAGGTCAGTCGACGGCGTCATAGACCTCGGCCAGCCCCCGGGCGACCGCCTCGGGACCGCACAGAGCGCGTACTCGCTCGAGACCGTCTTCACCCGAGATCCGATCGCCGGCCAGACGGCCGATCGCCGCTGCCAACGCACCCACGTCTCCGGCCGGAACCAATCCCTGCGCGTCCACCAGCTCGGGGAGCGCGCCCACGCGACTGGCGGCCACCGGCAGGCCTGCCGCCATCGCCTCGGCGGCGGCCAGGCCAAACGTCTCGGCGGAGCGTGACGGCACCAGCGCGATCGCGGCCTCCGCGCGCAGAGCTGCGAGCCGTGCGTCGTCCACATGTCCGAGAAAGCGCACCTCGCCCTTTCCTTCGCGCGCGCGCGCTTTGAACACAGCGCCCTCCGGCCCATCGCCGGCGATCACCAACGCCATGCCGGCGGCTCGGCAAGCATCGATCGCAACGTCGATCCCCTTCTCCGGCGCCAAGCGCGAGACCACCAGCGCATACTCCCCCGACGCCGCCCGCGACTCGGCGGCCACCACCCGCACCGGCGGGGGGAGCACGTGCACTCGCTCCCACTCGAGCGGAGCCCCCAGCGCGCGCAGGCGCTCGCGCGCGAACAGGCTCGGCACGACCACAGCGTCGGCCTGTTCCACGAGGCGACGCTGCCACAGCGCCAGTGCGGCGCCGTAGGCGGCCGCCTCGGGCAGGCTGCCGCGGCAGTTCAAGCGCACCCCCGGCAGCGTGTCGCGCCCATGGCAGCGTGTGCATTCCGCGCCGCGCGTGAAGCACACGCCGATCGCGCACACGAGGCGATACTGGTGCAGATGCAGGACGACGCGCGCACCGGCGGCCCGTGCCGCGGCGAGCGCGCGCCAGCCGAGCGCCGGGTGCAGGTTGTGCGCGTGGACCACGCGCGCGCCCGTGAGGCGCACCGCGCGAGCGACCTCCTCAGGGTCAAGACCCCCACGCAGCAGCCCGAGCGCCGCGCCTCCCCGTCCGAGCGTCGCCGAGTCGCGCTCGAGCAGCTCGGCATCCTCGCCCAGATGCTCACGCACCAGCCACAGCAGGTCCTCCACCACGCGCTCCTCGCCGCCGGTGGTGCGGTAGCGGTTGTGCAGGAAGAGGATCATTGGCTTGTCAAACCTAGAATGTCCGGACGCGCTTGGCCTGCCGCCCGTTTCGAGAGTCTCGATTCGTCAGGTCTTCACGGCAGCTCGCTTCGATCGCGAAAACCGTCCCAAGTCGAGCGCATACTCCATGTCATGACGCCGTACGCCTCCATCATCATCCCAACCCGAGCACGACTCTCCTACCTGGAGGTGGCGCTCGCGTCGATCGCGCCGCAGGCGCAGGACGCCGGCGCCGAGTTGATCGTGATCGACGACGCGGGCCCCTCCGAGCAGGCGCGCGCGCTGGTCGAGAGCCACGGAGCGCTTTATGAGCCCCATCCGCGACCCCTCGGGTTGAACGTCGCGCGCAACACCGGGGTCGAACGCTCGACGGGCGAGCTGGTGGTGTTCGTCGACGACGACGTCCGCGCCCACGACGGCTGGCTCGCGGCATTGCTCGCGGGCGCGCGCGAGCACCCCGACGCGGAGGTGTTCACGGGCCCGATCAGGCCGTGCCTCGACGGTCGGCATCCGCACAGCTGCGGGCGGGAGGACCCCCCGATCACCTCGCTCGACCTCGGCCCCGAGGATGCGCCGGCGCGCTACGCGTGGGGCGCGAACATGGCGATCCGCAGAGCCGCGCTCGAGCGTGTGGGGGCATTCGACGTCGCGCTCGAGCACGGCGGAGACGAGCAGGAGTGGCAGGAACGCCTGCGCGCATCGCGGCCCGACGCGCGAGCCGAGCAGCCTGACACGTCGGTGTTGTACGTGGCGGCGGCCGCGGTCGACCATCGCCGCACGGGCAGCGACGCCCGCCTGCGATCGCTGTCGCGTGCCGCTTACGCGCGCGGGCGGGCAAGCCGGCGCTTTGACGCATATCGGAGCGAGGCGCCGTCGCTCGCGCGCGAGCTGCTGACGCTCGCAGGGTGCATCGGGCACGTGCTCCGCCGTCGCTGCCCGGCCGGACTGACGATGGTCGCTCACAGCGCTGGGCGCGCGCGCGAATGCCTGCGCGAAAGCAGGGCGGCTCAGCCTGCTCAGCCGCGAGCGCGTACGCCCGTACACGCGTCGTTCGCGCACGAACGCGCACCGGGCCTATCCGACGCCGTGCTACCCGTCGACCGTCGTGGACCCGACGCGTATGCCAACGGTCACGGACCGGCCGGCGACGGCGCCGTCGACGACTTCCTCTCCGGCGAAAGCGGCACCGTCGGCGGCCTGGACGCGATCCGGCGCTCCATCGCCGACGAGGCCGAGAACGCCTGGGATCTGGCCAGCGGGCGGCGTCTGCGCCTGGGGCTCGCCGCGCGGCACGAGCCGCCGCTGCGCAAGGTGCTAGCGCTGGGGGTGGAGCGCCCCGAGCATCGCGCGCGCGCAGCGGCGATCCGGGCCGAGCTCGAGCGTTCGCGACACGATGTCGAGCTGCACACGTGCGCGCCGGCGGGAGCGGGCAAGTTCGAGAACCTCAACCGCCTGCTGGACGCCCATCCCGCCGCCGGGCACGACTGGCTGGTGGTGATCGACGACGACGTGGAGCTGCCGCGCGGCTTCCTCGACCGGATGCTGTTCCTGTGCGAGCGCTTCGCGCTCGACCTGGCCCAGCCGGCCCACCGCCACAATTCGCACGCCGCCTGGCAGGTCACGCGCCGGCGGGCGGCCAGCATCGTGCGCGAGACCCCGTTCGTGGAGATCGGGCCCGTGACCGCGTTTGCGCGCTCCACGTTCTCGACGCTGTTGCCGTTCCCCTCGCTGCGCATGGGCTGGGGGCTGGACCTCCATTGGGCCGCGCTGGCCCGCGAGCGTGGCTGGCGCTGCGGCGTCCTCGATGCGCTCGCGATCGGCCATCGCGCAGCGCCCGCGGCCGGCGCCTACTCACGCGAGGCCGCGGTCACCGAGGCGCGCGCGTTCCTCGCCGAGCACGCGTATGTGAGCGCACGCGAAGCACAACGAACCCTGGCCACACACCGCCGCCTGTGAAGGTCGCCGTCGTAGCCGAGTTCTACCCGAGTGAGCGCGATCCGGTGCTCGGCATCTGGGCGCACCGCCAGGCGCTGGCGGCGCGCGACGCGGGCGCGGAGGTGCGCGTGCTGGTCCTGCGCCGCCTCCTACCGCCCAAGGCCTCGCTCAGGGAAGGCGTGGGTGGAGCCATAGGCGAGCTGGCAATGCGCGCGCGCGAGCCGCGCAGGCAGACGCACGACGGCTTGGAGATCGCCTATGTGCCCTACGTATCGCCACCCCGCCCACGTTCGTATGCGAGCTGGGGCAGATGGGCGGCGCCTGCGCTGGGCGTCGCGCTGCGGCGGTTGCGACGGTCGTTCGACTTCGATCTCGTGCACGCGCACAACGCGGTGCCGGCGGGCGACGCCGTGCGCCGGGCATTGGCCGCTTCGACGGCGGGCGCGGTTTCACGCGCGGCGATCCTGCACGCGCGCGCGCGCAGAGTCCCCGTAGTCGTGTCGGTGCACGGAGGCGACGTGCTCTACACGGCTCCGCGCAGCGCCGCCGGCGCCGAGGCGGTGGCGCAGGGCCTCGGGGCCGCGCGGCTGGTGATGGCCAACAGCCACGGCATCGCCGAGCTTGCGCGCGAGCGCGGAGCGGGCGAGACGCGCGTGGTGCACCTCGGCGCCGATCTGCCACCGCTCCCGCGCGCGGCGCGGCGTGACGGTCCGCCGACGCTCGTGACCGTGGCCCATCTGGTCGCGCGCAAGCGCCATGCCGACGTGCTGCGAGCGCTGGCGGTGCTCGGCGGGCGCCATCCCACGTTGCGCTACTCGATCGTCGGCGACGGGCCCGAGCGGATCGCGCTGGAAGGGCTCGCCGCGCGCTTGGAGGTCGCCGATCGAGTCGACTTCCACGGTCAGCTGGCGCCGGAGCGGGCGGTCGATCTCGCTCGGGAATGCTCCCTGTTCGCGATGCCCTCGACCGAGGAGGCCTTCGGGGTGGCCTACGTGGAGGCGATGGCGGGAGGCGTGCCCGCCATCGGCTGTCGCGGCGAGCCCGGGCCGGAGGAGATCGCGGCCGCCGGCGAAGGCTTGGTGCTCGTGCCGCCCGGAGACATCGAGCGGCTGACCCAGCGCATCGACGAGCTCCTGTCGGACCCGCAGCGGCTGCGCGAGGCCGGGCAGCGCGCGCGCGCGACGGTGGCCGCGCACTTCACGTGGGAGCGCTGCGGCACGCAGACGCTCGCCGCGTATCGAGACGCGCTGCGACCGGAACGATGAAGCCGGTCCTCGGACGATGAAGCCGCTCCTGTTTGTCACGGGCCACGCTCCGGCCTACCGCGTGGGCGCGTTCGCGTGCCTGCACGAACGCGAGGGCATCGAGGTGGCGATGTTCGGCGGACGGTCCAAGCATGGCGGCGACCCGTTCACGGACGGCGAGCTGCCGTTCCCACATCGCCACGTGCGCCAGCACGAGCCGGCGGGGCTCGCGGCGAGTGGCTCATACCGCGCGGTCGTGTGCTCGACCGGCGGACGTATCGCGCTCCCGGCCACATGGGCGGGCGCACGCCGGGGGGGCGTGCCGCTGATCTTGTGGTCGTCGCTGTGGGCGCACCCGCGCAGCCCGGCGCACGCGGCGAGCTATCTGGCGCTCAGGCTGGGTCTGTATAGGAGCGCTGAGGCGATCGTCACGTACGGGCCGCATGTCAGCGCCTACGTGCGGGCACGGGGCGCGCGCAACGTACACGAGGCGCCACAGGCCGTGGACAACGACTTCTGGAGCGCTCCCGCGACAGCGCCGGCGCGCGTCGCCGGATGGCCGGCAGACGCCCGCGCAAAGTTTCTGTTTGTAGGTCGGCCTGCACGGGAAAAGGGATTGAGGACGCTGATCGAGGCCTGGCGCGCATCGGGTCTTCAAGCGCCCTCCGCCGCGCTCGTCCTCGCCGGTGTGGGATCCCTCCCCCATTGGATCCCCGCCGGTGGCGCGGCGGGAAGCGCCCGTGAGCCGGCCCCCCCGGGGAAGGACACGCATGAGCCCGCGGGGAACGACACGCATGAGCCCGCGGGGAAGGACGCGCATGAGCCGATCTGCCTTGGGCCGCTCGCGCGCGAGGAGCTGCGCGATCTGTACGCCGAAGGGGACGTGCTGGTGCTGCCGTCGATCGCCACGCGCACGTTTCGCGAGCCGTGGGGACTTGTGGCGAACGAGGCGATGAACCAGGGGTTGGCGGTGATCGCGAGCGATGCGGTCGGCGCGGCGGCCGGCGGGCTCGTGCGCGACGGGCACAACGGCTTGATCGTGCCCGCGGGCGACAGCGCCGCACTGGCGCATGCGATGACCCGGCTCGCCGCCGACGCCGAGCTGCGCATGCGTTTGGGGCGTGCGGGCGCGGAGGACGTGCGCGCATACAGCTACGAGGCGTGGGCGGAGGGGTTCTCCAAGGCGCTGTCCACCCTGGGCCTCTCCCGGAGGGATCGCTAACGTTCCCTGCTTGACGATGAGAGGGATCGCCCCAATTCACGTCCGGGCCGCCCGGCGCGACCCAATCGCCAGACGCGGACACAGCTCGCTGCTGCTGCTTGGCGCGCTGCTCGCGATCGCGCTGCAGCCGGCCGTGCCGGTCGCTAACGCCGACCAAGGCGAAGCGATCATCCTCAGGTGCACGCACGGACAGTCCCTGAGCGGCTTCAGTCAGAACGCCTATAAACAGGCGTTGAAGGACCTGAATGCGGACACGGAAGAGTACACCGACTGCTCCTCGCTGATCCGTCAAGCCCAGCTCGCCGCAGCCGGCGGCGGCGGTGGCGGTGGCGGCGGCGGCAGCAGCGGGTCGAGCGGCGGACCGAGCGCGCCTGCCGTGGTGCCGACGCCGGCCGAGCAGCGCGCGCTCACGAGCGCCGGGCACGCCCGCGCGGCGCCGGTACAGGTCGGCGAGCAGGCGATCCACCCCGGGGTGGTGCACGTCGACGTCGCCTCCGCGCTCAGCTCGCTGCCCACACCGCTGCTGGCGATGCTCGCCTTCCTGTTGACGTGCCTGCTGCTGGTGGCAGGCGGCGCCCTGCGCAACCGTGTCCGTGCACGCGGCGCCGACTGAGCGCCCACCCCCGCTGGGGGTGGCGCTGCCGTTGACCCAGGAGCACCGGCGCGCTGCACGCACCCCGGCCGCGCGGGCGATCGAAGAGCACCCGGCGCTGTGGTGGCCGACGCTGCTGACCGCCGGGATCTTGTGCTTCATCACGTTCTACGCCAAAGGCGGCCTGAACTTCGAAGGGGGAATGACGACGACCGAGATCGTCCTGACACTCGGCGCGGGCCTGCTCGTCGCCGCCGCCGTCGTGCTCGCGCCGCGGGGCAGGCGCGCGTACGGGCTGTGGCCGGTCGGGCTGCTGCTCGCGTTCACGGCGCTGACGGCGCTGTCGGTCGTGTGGTCGGTGCAGCCGGACGACAGCTTCAAGGACGCCGGCAGGATGCTCGCCTACAGCGGCGTGTTCGGCGCAGCGGTCGCGATCGCGCGCGTGGCGAGCGATCGCTGGCCGGCGATCCTCGGCGGGCTGGCGCTGGCGGCCGTGGTCGTGTGCGGGTATGCGCTGCTGACGAAGATCTTCCCGGGGAAGATCGGGCCCGTGAACATGTACGCGCGGCTCGAGGAACCGTATGGATATTGGAATGCGCTCGGGCTGACGGCGGCGATGGGCGCGATCTGCTGTATGTGGCTGGGCGCGCGCAGATCGGGCCACGCGCTGTTGAGCGCACTGGCCTATCCGGCGATGGGGCTGCTGCTGTGCACGCTGATGCTCGCCTACTCGCGCGGCGCGCTGCTCGCCCTGGGGGTTGGGCTGGTGCTGTGGTTCTGCATCGTGCCCCTGCGGCTGCGCGGCGCCGCGGTGCTGCTCGCCGGCGGTGCGCTGGCCGGGGTGGTGGTCGCGTGGGCGTTTGCGACACACGGCCTGAGCGCCGAAGACGTGACGCTTGCGGAACGCGCCACCGCCGGGCACCAGCTCGGGGCGTTCGTGCTCGCGATGGTGCTCCTGCTCACGCTGGTCGGGCTGGCGTTCGGTTTTCTCACGAGCCGCAGCCAACCTTCGCCCGTGACGCGGCAGCGGGTCGGGGCGATCCTGCTGGCGTTGATCTTGCTCACCGCGATCGCGGGCGCCGGCGCGCTCGCCCACAGCCGGCGCGGGCTGACGGGCAGCGTCTCGCACGCGGTCGACGCGCTGACGAACCCCGACGCGAAACCGCCGCCGAACACGCCGGGGCGGTTGACGGCCGTCGCGAGCGTGCGAGCGCGCTACTGGAAGGAGGCGCTGGAAGTGTTCTCCGCCCACCCGGCGCTCGGCGCCGGGGCATCCGGTTTTCAGACGGCACAGCTGCGCTATCGCACGGTGGCGACGCTCGAAGTGCGAAACGCGCACGGGTTCGCCGTGCAGACGCTCGCCGACCTCGGCGCGATCGGCCTCGCGCTGGCGCTCATGCTGACGTTCGCATGGATGGTCGCCGCCGGGCGCGCGACGCACCCGTTCAACCGCCGCTTCAGCCTGGGCCGCTGGTCGAGGAGTCCACATCCCGACCTCTGGCGCGAGCCGGGCCCGGCGCTGCATGCGCTCGCCGCCGACGCGCGCCCCGGATGGCGCCGGTTGGACGTGCGAGATCAAGCCGCTCGTGCGGGCGGGCGCGATCCCGCCGCGTACACGCCCGAGCGCGTGGCGATGCTCAGCATGCTGTGTCTCGTGGTCGTGTTCGGCGTGCATTCGTTCGTCGACTGGACTTGGTACGTGCCGGGCGATGCGTGCGTCGCCCTGCTGTGCGCCGGCTGGCTGGCCGGCCGCGGGCCGCTGACGCTCGCGCACACGGGCCTGGTGCGTCCGCGCTCGCTGCGGCAGGTCGGCTATGTGCGCGGCGCGGTGGCCGCGGCGGCGCTCGCCGGGGCGCTGCTCGCAGCCTGGGCGCAATGGCAGCCGCAGCGTTCCGCGGACGCCTCCCAGCAGGCGCTCGTACAGCTCGCCGGCGATCCGAAGGGCGCGCTCGCGAGCGCGCAGGCGGGCGCTTCCCGCGACCCGCTGTCGGCACAGGCGCTGTTCACGCTCTCCACCGTCGAGCAGGCGCGCGGCCGGCCGGCGCTCGCGCGGGCGACGCTGCAGCGCGCGGTGCACCTGCAGCCGTCGAACCCGCAGACGTGGCTCGCGCTCGCGCGATACGACCTCGCGTCGGATCCGGCGGCGGCGCTGAAGGAGCTGCAGGCGGCGATCTACTTGAACCCGGAGTCGATCTCGCCGGAAGCGATCGCCGATGACATCCCCGAATCCCTCGCGATTCAGAGCGACTACGTGCAGGCGCTGCGCGCGACGGAAGCGACGGCGACCACGAAAGCCACGCCGAAGACGACCTTGCCGGAGGCGAAACCCAAAACCACGCCGGGCACGAAGCTCAAAGGCACGCCCGGCGCGACGACGGGCCGACATACTGGGCTCGGCGCGCTGGAGGCGCTCGCGGCCCGCGGGGCTACCAGCGCGAGCGCACCCCCTGGGTCAGCAGCAGCCGCCGCGCGCCAGGCGGCCCTGCGGCAGCAGCTGTTGAGACTTCTTGGAAACCGAAATCCTCGAGCAGCGAAATAAGCGTGCGGCGGGTATAGAAGCGCAGGTGATCGGAGCGCGGGTCGAAGTGCGCGTCGAACGCGCGCGCGGACAGCGCCAGACGGAGCACCGCGAGCCGGCTGTGGTTGGGCGTGCTCACCAGCAGACGCCCGCCGGGTCGCAGCACACGGCGTATCTCCGACAGCCACCCGGCGGTGTCGGCGACGTGCTCGATGACCTCGCCCGCCCACACCGCGTCGAAGCTCGCGTCGGCGAGCGGCCAGGGCCCGTCGGGGCCGACGAGCTGGACGTCGACCTCGGGATGGGCGGCTCGCGCGCGCCGCAACGGCTCCTCCGCCACGTCGATCCCAACCGCATGCACTCCCGCAGCGGCGAGCTCCGCCGTGAAACGTCCCTCGCCACAGCCCACGTCGAGGACACGCTCGCCCGCTCGCACGCGCGCGAGCAGGAAGCTCAGCCGCGGCTGCAAATCGGAGGGGACGAGTCCCGCGGGGACACTCCGCCACAACCCTTCGTAGTAATCGCGCGCGCTCATGATCGACGGACAAGGCTACGGGTCTCACGGGTTCGGGCGCGAAGCGTGGACAAGATGCAGGCGGGCTGTCATCCCTGCACGATCCTCCGCCGAGCGACTATGTTCTGAGCGTGCTCCCCGGGGACGATGCGAAGGCGCAGGACGACCCACGATGAGGGTCGCGTTCGACAGCCGCCCGAGCAACGATCCGCGCGGCGTCGGACGGTATGCACGCTGCCTGCTGCGTGCCCTGCGCGACACAGGCGTCGCCCGCGGAGAGATCGTCGAGACGCACCGCCCGCGCCGGGCCGACGTGTTCCACGCGCCGTGGATGCAGGGCGCGATGCTCCACAGCCCGTGCCCGATGGTCGTAACCATCCACGAGCTCAGCGCGCTCACCCGCCTGAGCGAGCGACTGCGCGGCGGCGGCATCCACTTGCGCTTACGCCATCTCGCGGTGCAGCGCGCCACCCATGTGATCGTCCCCACCGAGGCGCTGGCCCGCGAAGCGATCGCCGAGCTCGGATTCGAGCGCGAGCGCGTGATCGTGATCCCGGAGGCACCCGACCCGACGGCGCTCGAACCGACGGCGCTCGAACCTATGGCACCCGAACCGATGGCGCCCGAACCGACGGCGGCCGATCCTATGGCTCCCGACCGGATGGGCCCGCTCGCCTCCCAGCCGGTCCCCCACGCCCCGCCCGCGTGGACCTGGCAGGACGTCGGACGCGAAACCTGGCGTGTCTACGAAAGCGCCCTCGCACGACCGGAGCGTCCGTGCGTGGGCAGGCCCAGCAGACACCTCGCCGCGAGGTGAGCGGCGGAACGGGCCCGATCCTCCCGCTGCGCTCCGCGGCTCAGTAAGCCCCTCGCTGGGAGAGCACCGCTGGGATCGTCTTCAGCAGGATCGTGAGGTCGAGCGCGAGCGACCAGCGCTCGAGGTAGATGAAGTCGAGGTGGACCAAATCGTCGAAGTCGAGCTCCGAGCGGCCCGAGACCTGCCACAGGCCGGTGATGCCCGGCAGCACAAGGTAACGCTTGCGGTGCCAGTCCTCGAGCATCTCGTAGTCGCGCTCCGGCAGCGGGCGCGGGCCGACGAGGGACATCTCACCGCGGATCACGTTTATGAGCTGAGGCAGCTCGTCGAGCGAGAAGCGCCGCAGCAGGCCGCCCACGCGCGTGAGGCGGGGATCGTCGCGGATCTTGAACAGCGCGCCGGAGGCCTCGTTGAGCTCTTCGAGGTCGGCCTGGCGCTGCTCGGCGTCCGAGTGCATCGTGCGGAACTTCAAGCACGCAAACGGCCGCTGGCCGATCCCGCGACGGGTCGAGCGGTACACGATCGGGCCGCGCGATGACAGCCGCACGGCGATCACGATCGCGAGCAGCAGCGGGCTGAGCAGCACGAGCAGCACGGTCGCGCCGATCAGATCGAAGGTGCGCTTCAGCGCGAAATCGACGCCCTCGAACACGGGCGGCGCGAGCTCGAACAGCGGGACGGACTGCCCCGGAACGAACTCGGCGCGGTGGATCAATATCTCCATCGTCGACGGCGCGAGGCGCACACGCACACCGCGGCGATGGCACTGGTCGACGAGCTCGAGCGCGTCCACCTGAGGGAAGTCCGGGTCGGCGATGATCACCTCGTCGATCCGTTCGCCGCCGAGCACGCTGTCGAGGTCGTCGAGCGATCCGAGCGAGCGCAGGCCGTTGGCGGGAAGCGCCTTGGGCGAGAGAAAGCCGACGACCTCGATCGGCGAGTGCTGCGCGTCGGAGAGCGCGTGCGCGACATCGCGGATGTGCTTGCCGGTGCCCACGAGCACGGCGCGGCGGCGGTAGCCGGCGGCGCGCAGCGCGACACCGGTCATTCCCTCGTATGCGTAGCGCAGCGAGGACACGTACAGCAGCGCGAACGCGAGCGTGCCGTAGAAGAGGTAGTAGGAGGAGAACGTTTCGCCGCTGACGACCGCGAACACGAGCGCCACACCCGCGACCTGGAACAGCGACCCGACGATGCGCGACAGCCCGGGGCGCACCGCGCGCTCGGCGTACAGCCCGGAGCGCGCGAACAGCAGCGCGGTGAGCAGATAGGCGAACGGCAGGATCCGTTCGGTTTCGTGCAGCGCCGGGGTCGCCTTCACGCTGCCGAGCAGCGCCGCCTTGAGCACGAGCGCGGTGAAGATCGCGAGCGCCACGCCTGCGAAGTCGAGCGCGAGCAGCGACAGCACGCGCGCGAGCCGGCGCGCGGTCGCGAGGCGCAGCAGGAACGACAGCGCCGGCGGGCGCTTGCGCCGGATGTCGCGGTCTGAGGAGTCCAACCGCTCGGTCGTCTCAGACAGCACGGCGCGAGCCGCGATCGACTTGGCCCGCAACGCGGCCGCCCCCGTCTGGTGTGCCGCCCGATCTCCGACGATCGGCGAGGCGGGCGGAGCGGACGTTCGTGGTCCCATCTCTCTGCTCACAACGCCTCAGACTCGCAGATGTAGCGGTCAATCCGCGGGAACAGCCTGTCATACGCCGGGCTGCGGAGCGCGCGCCTGGGCACGAGTACGGTCCGGGGACGCGGCCCAGGAGGGCGTTTGCTGCCTGTCAACCGACGAGCAGCTCGACGCCGGACTGCTCGATCGTGCGCTGCAGCCCGTCGCGCAGCGACACCTCCGGCTCCCAGCTGAGCAGCTCGCGCGCACGCGATATGTCGGGCTTGCGCTGCTTGGGGTCGTCGACCGGCAGCGCCTCGTACACGATCTGAGACTTCGAGCCGGTCAGCTCCTTGACCGTCTCTGCCAGCTCGAGCAGCGTGAACTCGTCGGGGTTGCCGACGTTCACGGGGTCGTGATAGCCCGACTCGGCGAGCGCGATCATGCCGCGAATCAGGTCGGACACGTAGCAGAACGAGCGGGTCTGGCTGCCGTCGCCGAACACCGTGAGCGGCCGGTCGGCGAGCGCCTGGCGCAGGAACGTCGGGATCGCGCGCCCGTCGTGCGGGCGCATCCGCGAGCCGTACGTGTTGAAGATGCGCATGATCGCCGTGTCCACCCCCTGCTGGCGGTGATAGGCCATCGTCAGCGCCTCCGCGTAGCGCTTGGCCTCGTCGTACACCCCGCGCGGGCCGACCGGATTGACGTGCCCCCAGTAGGTCTCCGACTGCGGGTGTTCGAGCGGGTCGCCGTACACCTCGCTGGTCGAAGAGATCAGGAAACGTGCGCGCTTTGCCTTCGCGAGCCCGAGCGTGTGATGCGTGCCGTAGGAGCCCACCTTCAGCGTGTGCAACGGCAGGCGCAGGTAGTCGATCGGCGAGGCGGGCGAGGCGAGGTGATAGACGAAGTCGACCGGCTCCTCGACGAAATACGGCTCGATGATGTCGATCCCCAAGTGCACGAACCGCTCGGGGTCGCGAATGTGCTCGATGTTCGCCAGCGAGCCCGTCTCGAAGTTATCGACGCAGATCACCCTGTGCCCGCGCGCGAGCAGCTCGTCGCAGAGATGCGATCCCAAGAACCCGGCGCCGCCGGTGACCAGGCAGGTGGACACGGGCTCAGGATACCCTCATCCGGCGCCCGCGTTGGCGCTCGCGCCCATTTTTGCGGGCCTCCGGCCGTCGCCGGCTGTCGTGACCGGCGCCGGCAACGCTGTCCGAGGGACCGGCCCACGCGTCTCCCCCTCCTCGCCCGCGCGTTCCATCCCCTGCCGTTCCTTATCATCTGAGCAATGGCCACCACCGAGGAGCATTTGACCGTCGCCCCGATCGTCGGCCCCGACGACCCGCGCCGCTTCACCGACTCGGGGATCGAGATCGAGCCGCTGTACACCGAGGCGGACCTGCCCGCGGAGCTCGACCTCGGCGAGCCGGGCGCGTTCCCCTACACGCGCGGCGTACACCGCGAGATGTACCGCAAGCAGACCTGGACGATGCGCCAGTACGCCGGCTACGCCTCCGCCAAGGAGTCGAACGAGCGCTACCGCTACCTGCTGTCGAAGGGCTCCACCGGTCTGTCGATGGCGTTCGACCTCCCCACCCAGCTCGGGCTCGACTCCGACAACCCGCGCTGCCTCGGCGAGGTCGGCCGCACGGGCGTCGCGATCGACACGATCGACGACATGCGCACCGCGTTCGACTCGATCCCGCTCGATCAGGTGTCGACGTCGATGACGATCAACGCCCCCGCCGCCTGCCTTCTGCTGCTGTACGAGCTCGTCGGCGAGGAGCAGGGCGTGCCCTCCGAGCAGCTGCGCGGCACCACCCAGAACGACGTCCTCAAGGAGTACATCGCGCGCGGCAACTACATCTACCCGCCGATCCCCACGATGCGCCTGACGACCGACCTGTTCCAGTACTGCCACGAACGCGTGCCGCGCTGGAACACGATCTCGATCTCCGGCTACCACTTCCGCGAGAAGGGCTCCTCCGCCGTGCAGGAGGTCGCCTTCACGCTCTCCTCCGGCATCGCCTACGTGCAGGCCGCGATCGACGCCGGCCTGTCCGTCGACGAGTTCGCGCCGCGCCTCGCGTTCTTCTTCAACGGGCACAACAACGTCTTCCAAGAGGTCGCCAAGTTCCGCGCGGCGCGGCGCATGTGGGCGCACATCATGAAAGAGCGCTTCGGCGCGACCAATCCCAAGGCGACGATGCTGCGCTTCCACACCCAGACCGGCGGTGTCACGCTGACCGCCCAGCAGCCGGAGAACAACATCGTGCGTGTCGCCCTCCAGGGCTTCGCCGCGGTCTGCGGCGGCACCCAGTCGCTGCACACCAACGGCTTCGACGAGGCGCTCGCCCTCCCCACCGAGCGCGCCGCCAAAATCGCGCTGCGCACGCAGCAGATCCTCGCGCACGAGTCCGGCGCCGCCGACACCGCCGACCCGTTCGCCGGCTCCTACTTCGTCGAGTCGCTCACCGACGAGATCGAGCTGCGCGCGAGCGAGCTGATCGCGAAGGTCGACGCGCTCGGCGGCTCCGTCAACGCGATCGAGTTCATCACCGGCGAGATCGACGAGTCCGCCTGGGGCTATGAGGAGCGCTACCGCATCGGCCAGGACGTCGTCGTCGGCGTCAACAAGTACGAGGAAGAGAGCCTCGAAGTCCCCGACCTCTTGCGCGTCGACCCGGAGTCAGAGCGCGAACAGGTCGCCCGCCTGACCGCGTTCAAGGGGAACCGCGACCAAGCTCTCGCCGCGCAGCGCCTGGAGGAGCTGCGCGACGTCGCGCGTGGCAGCGACAACCTCCTCCCCGCGATCCGCCAAGCGCTCAAGGACCGCTGCTCGCTGGGCGAGGTCTGCGGCGCGATGCAGGACGTGTTTGGCAAGTACACGCCTACTTTCTAATACGCTCCCCCCATGCTCACCACCCCCGCCGTCGCCTTCTACGAAGTAATCCTCGCCCTGCACATCCTCGCCGTCGTGATCGCCTTCGGCGCGACGTTCGCCTATCCCGTCCTGCTCGGCACGATCACCAAGGCCGACGCGCGCGCGCTGCCGGCCCTCTACCGGGCCATTCATGCGATCAGCCAGCGCGTGATCATGCCCGGGGTCGCGGCGATTCTGATCTTCGGCATCTACCTCGCCTCCCACCTGCACCTGTGGAGCTCCTTCTTCGTGCAGTGGGGCCTCGGCGTCGTGATCGTGATCGGCGCGGTCGAGGGCGCTTACCTCGGCCCGCGCGAGACGCGCCTGATCGAGGCCGCCGATCGCGATGTGGCGGCCGCGGGCGACGGTCCGGTGAGCTTCGGCGCCGAGCACGACTCGCTCGTGCGGCAGATCGGTGGCATCGGCGCGCTGATGGACCTGCTCGTCGTGATCACGATCTACTTCATGGTCGCCCACACCTAGACGCCCGCTGAGCTGCGCGATACTGCGTCCTCGGTCGCTCGCGTGCGAAGCACGCCACGCTCCCTGTGTCCTTGTCTCGCTTGCTCAGCGAACGTCTAGGAGGCTGGTGGGTCACGAGCCGCCCGCGATACCCTGCCCCGATGGGCACTCACGGATACCGAGTCGCGGTTGTAGGCGCCACCGGGCAAGTGGGCACACTGATGCTCGAGCTGCTCTACGAGCGCGGCTTCCCCGCGCGCGAGATCGTCCCCTTCGCTTCCTCACGCTCGGTCGGGCGCGAGCTCGACGGCGGACTGATCGTCCAAGAGCTCGGCGAGGACTCGATCCAGGGCTTCGACCTCGCGCTCCTCTCCGCCGGCGGCGACACCTCGGGCGAGTGGGCGCCGCGTTTCGCCGCGTCGGGCGCGATCGTCGTCGACAACTCCTCGCGCTGGCGCATGCACGACGACGTGCCGCTCGTCGTCGCCGAGGTCAACCCCGACGCGCTCGCCGACCATCGCGGGATCGTCGCGAACCCGAACTGCTCGACGATGCAGATGGTCGTGGCGTTGAAGCCGCTCCACGACGCGGCCACGATCGAGCGGCTCGTGATCACCACCTTTCAGGCCGTCTCGGGCACGGGCCGCCGTGCGGTGGAGGAGCTGCTCGAGCAGTCCCACGCCCTGCTGCACGAGCGCGAGATCGCCCCTCCGAGCGCCTACGCGCACCAGATCGCCTTCAACGCGCTCCCCCACGCCGGCTCGTTCGCGCCCGGCGAGGATCACACCGACGAGGAGCGCAAGCTGATCAACGAGACGCGCAAGATCCTCGGCGATCCCGCCATCCGTGTGAGCGCGACGTGCGTGCGCGTGCCGGTCGTCAACGGACATTCCGAGGCGGTCAACGTGCAGACGCGTCGCGAGCTCTCGCCCGAGCGCGCGCGCGAGCTGCTCGCCGCCGCGCCCGGGGTGAGCGTCATCGACGACCCCTCCTCCGCGCGCTATCCGCTCGCGATCGACGCCTCCGGCAAGGACGACGTGTTCGTCGGGCGCATCCGCCGCGATCCCGGCCACGAGCGCGCCCTGGACCTGTGGATCGTCGCCGACAACCTGCGCAAGGGGGCAGCCCTCAACGCGGTGCAGATCGCCGAGCTGCTCGGCGAGCGCGGGCTCATCACCCGTAGTAGCGAGCGATCACCTGCAGTTGGCTGAAGACGTCGTGGCCGAGGATCAGCATCACGAGCGCGGCGCCGACCACGGGCGCCCACCGCCGCCCGCCGGCGCGGGCCGCCAGCGCCATGACCGCCCCGAACAGCGGCAGCATCGGCAGCAGGTAGCGTGGCTCGCCGAACGGGGCTTCGTGCTCGATGACGTCGCCGACGTAGGAGGAGGCGCCGACCATCGCCAGAACCCCGACCGTGATCGCCGCATAGGTGGCGAGCTCCGGCAGACGGCCGCGGAGGGCCCCGCGACGCGCCAGCAGCTCCCGACCGCACAGCACCACGACGATCGCCGCCGGAATCAGGGCGACGTCGTCGACCCACGGGGCGAACATCGTGTCGAACCAGCCGTACAGGCCGACCGAGCGGTCGAACCAGACATCCTTGAACGTCGTCAGCCCCGCGAAGTAGTGCGTCATGCCCGGCAGACGCGGCAGGTACAGCTGCCAGATGTAGCTGAGCTCGTGAGACAGCGATTGCGATTGCGAAGATAGTTTTCCGCCGAAGCCCGAGGCCAGCCCGAAAGCGGCGCGACCCGCGAGCACGTTCGCCAGCGCGTAGATGACCGCAGGCAGGGCGCCGATGGAGGCCGCAAGCGCGGGCGAGACCAGCGCCCTGCGCCCCCTCGACCTCGTCTCGCGCACCGCCAGCAGCAGCAGCCCGAGATACACGCCGGCCGCGAACCCGATGAAGTTCAGCTTGGTCAGGAAGCCGGCCGCGATCAGCAGCCCGAGCACGATCGCGAGACGGAGCGTGAGCCCGCGCCGGAACGCGCGCGCGAGACAGAGGAACACAGCCGCCGCGACCGTATAGAGCAGCGAGTCCGGGTTGACACTGCCGGACATGAACGCCAGCAGCGGCTGCAGCGCCACGCACAGACCGCCGACGGTCGCCGCCCGCGGCGTCCGCGGCAGGGTCTCGCGCAGGAACAGGAATGCGAGCAGGGCCGTAAACGCTCCGAACACGGCGCCCAGCAGCCGCATCAGCTGCAGCTGGACGAGCACGTTGGGACTGCCCACGTAATAGGGAATCGCCTGCAGCGCGTAGTAGAGCGGCGGCTCGGTCGAGGCGACCCCGGCCTGTCCGACACCGCGCGTGGGGGCCGGCGCGTGCAGCGCTTCTTCGAGCGTGGCCTGCTCCCGCAACGTGGAGATCGCCGGCGTCTCGGGCGAGTGCCTCACTTCGTTGTAGTGGAGCGCCTGCAACGCGAACGTCTCCGCCACGGGCCAGCGGCCCGTGTAGCCTTCGCCTTCGGGCAGCGATCCGTTTTCGGCCAGTTGCACGACGTAGGCGAAGTGGTCGGTCTCGTCCTTGCCTTGGAACGGCGGCACGATCAGCGCCCAGGCCGTGGCGTTCAGAAACGCGATCAGCGCGCACAGCCACGCGACTCGCGGCACGCGCCGGAGAGCCGCGGGAATGCGAGATCTCGCGACGGGGCGTCTGCCGGCTCTCTCAGCAGGACTCATGCCGGCTCTCCGAGCAGGGCTCATACCGGATCCCGCCCAGGGATCACGCCGGCTTCGGTGGCGGCGGTCATGCCGGCTCCCGCAGCGCGACCCGGATCGCGAGCCCGCCGACGGCCGCCATCAGCGCGGCGATCAGCAGCACGACCCACGTCCCGGTGAGGGCGTGGCCAAGCCCCATGTGCCTTGCCACTTCGAGGATGCGCGACCACCACGAGCGCTCGCCGGCGGCGAGGTATTCGATGCCGAGCCTGCCGGCGAGCTCTTCGCCCGTGCTCGTGACGGCCGCGAGCGAGCGTGGAGCTTCCCGGCCCATGAGGTAGAGCACCTCGCTGTTCGGCCCGACGTCGACGCAGACCTTCACCGGTGAGACCGCGTGCCGCAGTGGTGTGACCGGGATCGTCACGGTGCTGCCCGTCCAGTCGGGGCCGCGCCTGCCCGCCGTGAGCGTGCGCGAGCCGGAGGAGACCGTCACGTGGACGTTCGCCCCGAAGAAGGCCCAGATCGACAGGCGGATCCCGGACACATGGGCCGGCAGCGCTTCACCCGCCTGGCAGAGGCTCATGTCGGAGATCGTCGTCGCCACCAGGGCTTGCCCCTGCGAGCTCGTTCGCACGACGCGCGGGGGCGAGCGCGTGAGCGCGTAGGCGCCGACGAGCGCGATCAGCGCGACGCCCACGGCGAGGGTCGTCCTCACCCCCCTCACGCGCGCACCGGGCCCCTTGAACCTGGCCTTGACCCCTCGTCCCAGCGGCTCGAATAGCTCAACAGGCGGCGAGCGTACCAACGGTTTGCGCTCGTCTTTTGATGTGGTTTGTCGACCGTCCGCGCGCGCGTGCGCACGCTTCCGCGAGGTGGCCGCTTTGCGGCCAATAGCGGGCAAGACCGCGTTGGGCGTGTACCCGTTACCCCGCTCGTCGACGGTGTCCATTTCCCGCTGTTTGTTTTCGACCGGCGTGGGTTTCGAGCAGGAGTCACGTGCCCACGCGCGAACAGACTGGGCGATGAGCGTCTCCTCGGAGGTGCAACGCACCCTCGTCAAGTCCCCGCCCGAGCTGTGGGCCGAGCTGAGCGACCCCGCGGCGCTCGCCCGGCACCTGGGCGAGCTCGGCGAGATCCGGATCACGCGCGTCGAGCCGGAGAAGACCGTCGAATGGGAGGCCGCGGACGCCACCGGCTCGGTGCGGCTGAAGCCCTCGGGCTGGGGCACGAAGGTGACGCTGACCGTGAGCCGCGAGGTACCCGAGCCCGAGCCGATCCCTATCCCCGAGCCGACTCCGGCTCAGGAGCCCGAGCCCGAGCCGCGGCGGGGATTCTTCGCCCGTCTCTTCGGGCGTCGTCCGAAGGTGGAGCCGGTGCCCGAGCCCGAGGTCCAGGAGGAGCCTCAGCCGGACCTCATGGCCGAGCTGGCGGCGCTCGAGGAGTCGCTGGTCGCGGAGACGCAGGCCGTGCTCACGACCGTGCTCGATCGCCTCGGCGCGGCGCATCACCGGCCGTTCTCGCGCTCCTGACGCGCGCTCCGCGCCGGCCCACGGATAAGATGCCGCGTCCGATGGCCTCGAGCGCACACGACCGACAGACCGACGCGGCGCTCCTGGCCGCCTCCCGCAGCGGGCACCGCAAACCGCCGCGGCAGAAGGCGCCGGAGACCTACGAGGAGAAGCTCGAGCAGCTGCAGACGCTGCGCGAGGCGGCGCTTCACTCCTCGCCGGAGGCGGAGGAGAAGCAGCACGCGCGCGGCAAGTACACGGCGCGCGAGCGTGTCGAGAAGCTGCTCGATCCGGGCTCCTTCCAGGAGCTCGACACGTTCGTGCGCCACCGCACGTATGACTTCGACATGCAGGAGAACCGGCCGTGGGGCGATGCGGTCGTGACCGGCCACGGCACGATCGACGGCCGCACGGTGTGCGTGTTCAGCCAGGACTTCACCGTGTTCGGCGGCTCGCTGGGCGAGGTGATGGGCGAGAAGATGTGCAAGATCATGGATCTCGCGGCGAAGATCGGCTGCCCGGTGATCGGCATCAACGACTCCGGCGGCGCGCGCATCCAGGAGGGCGTCGTCTCGCTGGGCTCCTACGGCGACGTGTTCCTGCGCAACGTCCGCTCCTCGGGCGTGATCCCGCAGATCTCCCTGATCATGGGGCCGTGCGCGGGCGGCGCGGTGTACTCGCCGGCGATCACCGACTTCATCTTCATGGTCAAGGAGACCTCGCACATGTTCATCACCGGCCCCGACGTGATCAAGACGGTCACCGGCGAGGAGGTCGGCTTCGAGGAGCTCGGCGGCGCGATGTCGCACAACACGAAGTCGGGCGTCGCCCAGTTCGCCTCCGAGGACGAGGACGCGTGCCTGGAGGACTGCCGCTACCTGATCGGCTTCCTGCCGCAGAACAACCTGCAGACCGTGCCGCGCGTGCAGCCGACCGACGATCCCGAGCGGATGGACCCGGAGCTCGACCACGTCGTGCCGGACAACCCGAACAAGCCGTACGACATGCGGGGCGTCGTCAAGCTGATCGTCGACGACGGGGAGTTCTTCGAGGTGCACGAGCACCACGCCAAGAACATCATCTGCGGCTTCTCGCGCTTGGACGGCTACACGGTCGGGATCGTCGGCAACCAGCCGGCTCAGCTCGCGGGCGTGCTCGACATCGACGCCTCGGCCAAGGCGGCGCGCTTCGTGCGCACGTGCGACGCGTTCAACATCCCGCTGCTGACGTTCTGCGACGTGCCTGGCTTCCTGCCGGGCACCGCGCAGGAGTGGGGCGGCATCATCCGCCATGGCGCGAAGCTGCTGTACGCGTTCGCGGAGGCGACGGTGCCGAAGGTGACGATCATCACGCGCAAGGCCTACGGGGGGGCCTACGACGTGATGTCCTCCAAGCATCTCGGCGCGGACTTCAACTTCGCGTGGCCGACGTCGGAGGTCGCGGTGATGGGGCCGGAGGGCGCGGTCAACATCATCTACCGGCGCGACCTCGCTCAAAGCCCGACGCCGGAGGAGCGGCGCAAGAAGCTGATGGACGACTACAAGGCGCGCTTCGCCAATCCGTACACGGCGGCGGAGCGCGGCTACATCGACGACGTGATCGTGCCGCACGAGACGCGCCCGAAGCTGATCGCGGCGCTGCGCACGTTGCAGACCAAGCGTGAGCCAGGGCCGAAACGCAAGCACGGCAACATCCCTCTCTGATTAGCGCCGCCCTGACCGCACGCGCCGCCCTGACCGCACGCCTGTGCGTACATAAGTGCCCCTCTTCAGGCGTTCAGTCGTGAGCCAGCGCTCTTGATCCTCCACTCGTGGTGACGTCGAATCGTTCGGGCGAGGAGTAATCCGATTCCCCATGCGCCCAGAGCGGCGCCGGCGGCGAGCGGCCCAAACGTCGGGTAGGCATAGCGCGCGTCGTAGCTGTTGGCGGCCACCGCGAAGAGGATGCTGAGAAGGGCTGTGAGCGTGAAGACGACCGCCGCCCACCGCATTCCACGCGACAGCGTGAATGGCCCCACAATCGCGGCCACCAGCATGATGATCAGCAGCGGCCCTTGGACCAGGGTCCAACCTTCATATTTCACGAGCGGGCGCACCTCAGCCGTCGAGCCGAAGTAAGCACGATCACCCGAATAGAAGGTGGGGAACTCCAACTGATACGCAAGCTCGTGATTTTCCGCCATCAGGGTTTCGCGGATATCCTGAGGAGTATAGCCTTCGCCGACCCGAGGAAAGACGTAGCGGCCCAGTCCGCCCATGATCGCCTCGACATAAGCTACGGGCTCGTGCTCGATCGCCGCTACGCTGAACTGCTCAATCAAACTGTTTGCATGCACTGATGCTTCCCAGGGGGGGCCAAAGCGTTCCCGTGCCGGGGAGGCAGGTGAGTTCTGGTAATACAGCTGGGAGTTGCGATGTCCAAGTGGCTGGGAGGGACAAAGGAAGCCGGTTCCGCTCGGCGGCATGAACTTTGAGCAGTCCACGAACCTCGCCACCTGCCCGTAGATGTTCCACGCACCGTCGCGCTCGTACCCGAGATATCCAGTGAAATAATATTGTGCGCCCACATAGACAAAGACCATCACAACCACGGTGATCGCCGTAATGAGTGCGCTGAGCAGCCTGCGACGGATATCGCCCGGGGCAGCACACAGCAACACGAATGGCACGAGAAGCGCGCTCGACACCGCGACGGGCTTGATCCAGATAGATAGGCCGATCGCCAGCCCGGCGAGCAGGGACCAAAGCAGGCGCCGGTCATACAGAGCGCGGATCGCCGCATAGACACCGGCGGCCTGCAGGAAGGTGAACAGTGAGTCTGCGAGGACGGCGTGCTCGAGAATCAGTCCCGTGCCGCCAAAGAACGCGACGGCGGCGGGCAAAAGTCCCAGCCAGGGACGAGCGCCGGTCTGACGCACTGCCTTGTAGAGCAGCAAACCGGTCGCCACGCCGAGCCCGTGTTGCACGGCGATCACAACCGACACATGATGGCTAATATGGTGAACGACGCGCAGGAAAAATGGGTAGCCAGCCGGGTGCTCGGTCGCGAGGAAGATGCCTTTTTCGGCCGCTTGCGCGTAAACGCCACAGTCGGGAAATCCCCAGAAGGCCGGGGAATAGCCGAACATGAGCCATACCCGCACAGCGACCGCCCCCGCGAGGAGCAGGGTGATGCCTACAAGCCCAACCCGCGCGTGGCGGTCGAGCACTCGCCAGTGCAGCCTGCGGTTTGTCACCTTTGACGTATGGATGCCATCGGTTGCAGGGTCAAGACTCACTCAGGGCACCAGCGCGAGAAACTCGTCATAGTCGCGAATGTAATCGTCCGGCTCGTAGGGGCGCGAGGCAAGCACTAGTAGCAGGGCCTCCGGGGTGTACCCGTACTGAATGCCCCAGGTCATCGCCGGGAGATGGAGACCGAGGCCCGGATCGTCCAAGATCACCTCCTCCCGGCTATGACCATCGTCGACTACGACTCTGACGCTGCCGGCCTGGCAAACGAGGAACTGCTCACAGCGATGATGCGCATGCGCTCCACGAACATCCTTGGAGGGCACTTCCATGACGCTGAAGAACCGCCGAGGTATGAACGGGAGTTGATCGTCGACCTCTCCTGACACGAGAGAGCCTCGCAGGTCGTCGGCGCGGACCAACCGCTGCAATGATACCCCGCCGACGCCGAGCTTCATCGGCCATCTCTCAGCTTTGGATGGCCTTGCGAGCGTTGCGCGACCGTGGCGCTGTGGACTGATGTCGGCATAACCCACGATGCGAGCAGGATTGCCGACAACGATCGCGTGCGGAGGAACGTCGCGGGTCAAGACGCTGCCGGCTCCCACCATCGCTCTCATGCCGATCGTGAGCCCTGGAAGCACTGTGCAATTGGCTCCAAGCGACGCACCCCTTCGAATCGTGGTCTGGGGATACGCCGACAGGAATGCCTTGCTGCGTGGAAATCGATCGTTCGTGAACGTCGCATTCGGCCCGACGAAGACGTCGTCCTCGATCCTCAGGCCATCCCATATCGATACCCCGCACTTGATCGTCACGCGGTCGCCGATAACCACGTCATTCTCGATGAACACGTGATCACAGACGTTGCAATCCGTTCCGATCCTGGCCCCGGGCAGCACGTGAGCAAAGGCCCAGATGCGAGTGCGCAACCCGACATAATCGCTTTCGCACAGGCTCTGTGGATGTCTAAAGTAGGTGGGTATTAGGTCGCTCATTTGCTCAGGACGGGCTATTGAAGTCCTCGACCAGGGTCTGCACTGTGCCCGGCCGACTCTTGCTGTTCTCATATGTACGCCAGACATAGGAGCCGACGAGGCCCAGTCCGGAGAGAATCAGTGAGCCCATCGCCAACAGGGTCAGCATCAGCGGCGTGTAACCGGCTACACCGACGCCCGCCAGCAGCCACGCCATAAATACCACCAGCGCTCCGACCACAGAAATCAACACGCCGCCCGCTCCGACCGCGAATAGGAGGTTGATCGGGAGGTCGGTGAAGGAGAAGACGCTGTCGAGCAGATAGCGCAGCTTCTTGCGTAGGGACCAGGCACTGCGACCCTGTTCTCTCGGCGCCCGGTCATAGGGCACCTCCACACGCTGATATCCCAACCAGATCAGTAGGCCGACAAGGCTGCTGTTGGACTCCTCCAGGCTGAGCAGGGCGTCGCGCACCCTGGGCGTGCATGCGAATACATCGACTCCTCCCCCTGGCATCTGGGGTTGCACCCAGCGACAGTAAACCCACCAGAAACACCGTGAGCCGAGTTGGTTGAGCCATGGGTCCCGCCGGGTACGACGAACACCGAGCGCCACGTCATGGCTTCCGTCGGACAGGACCTCGGCGAACTCGCCTAGCAGTTCGATTGGCTCCTGAAGATCGGCGGACATCACGGCTATGCAGCTTCCGTGAGCCAGGGCCAGACCGGTCCTCACCGCAGCGAAAGAGCCGAAGTTACGCGAATGCCATGCCACTCGAGATCGTAGCCGATTATTGGAGAGCAGCTTGCGCAAGACCGCTCCCGACTCGTCCGGTGAGCCGTCGATCACGAAGATCGCCTCCAACCGATCGCCCAGATCCCTGGAAGCGATCTCGAGGCGACGCACGAGCTCTGGCAGTGTCTCGCGATTGCGATAGACAGGAATGACGACGGTCATCGTAGAGGAGATATCCGCGTGTGCCGCATCCTCGAGTGGCGGAGTTCCCACCGCGGTCGGGGTCATGACTTCAGTGAAAGAGCGACATCGGACAGCGCCGAGCAGACCGTCTCGATCTCCTCGGGCTCCAACTCGGGAAAGCAAGGCAGGGAGAGCACCTCGGTGGCGGCGGCCTCGGTGATCGGCAGGCTCACGTTTTCGGCGCCGATCACCGCCTGTCGATGATCAGGTATCGGGTAGTGTATGGCGGTCTCTATGCCTCGCGCCCGCAACCGGTCGGCCAGCTCGCTGCGACGCGGAGACCGGACCACGGCGAGGTGGGCGACGTTGTCCTCACCACCGTTGTGCGCCACCTGAACGTCGGTCGCGGACAGTGCCTCGGCGTAACTCTTGACAATTTCACCTCTACGTCTGTTACTGTCGTCCAGCCGGCGGAGGCGGACGCGCAGCACTGCAGCTTGGATCTCGTCGATACGAGAGTTCCTGCCGCCGTCTTCCGCGACCTCGTACTTCGTGGCCCATCCATACTGGCGGAGCCTTTTCACACGCCGCGCGACCTCCTCGTCAGACGTGACGACCGCCCCACCGTCACCGAGAGCGCCAAGGTTCTTTGTGGGATAGAAGCTGAAGGCCCCGGCATCTCCGACGCTCCCTGCCAGACAGCCGTCGGCGCGGGCGCCCGCGGCTTGCGCGCAGTCCTCGAGCAATTTAATTCCTCGCGCGTGACAGAGGTCACGGATGTCGCCCACCTGAGCCATCTTGCCGTAGAGGTGAGTAACCACGACCACCTTCGTCCGCGGCGTCAGCGATCGCTCGACCGCTTGTGGGGCAAGCAACAGATCGCTCTCCCCCACGTCGGCGAAACGAACCTCCAGACCGCGCCGCCGGGCGGCTGTGGTTGTGTATCCCCCGGCGTTTGCCACGGTCAGTATCTCGTCTCCAGGAGCACATCCGAGCGCTACGAGTGCGAGCTCCAAGGCGTCTGTTCCATTGGCCATGCAGATGGCGTGACGTGTCCCTAGGTAATCAGCCAGCTCGTTTTCGAAAGCGGTCGTCTCTCGCCCGAGGAGATACCAACCGCTACCCGCAGTTCGGACGACGGCCGCGATGATCTCCTCGTCCCGATTTGCCGACCTGCGCAGATCGTTGAAGGGTACGGTTATCTTCTTCGTTGTACGGGTTGTCATACTGAGTCCACGATCTAGTGTAAATCTCATACGTTGTGCTGAGTTTTTAACCATAGGGCACGTTGGGTTCATCGTGGAGACTGAGAGAGGGAGCGCAACGTACCAAACAGGGCAGAGCGTCAGAATATTGGGACTAACCCAGATTTAGCACGGGCAGTGATGCAAGGGAAAAACCTGTACATCGCCCAAAAATGGGGCCAGCCGATCTATCCACTGCCGTTCGTGTTGGGCCTGTCAGGAATGAGATACATCGAGCTGTCTCTTTCTATTTTGTCTCTGCGTAAAGAGACGGCGAACCACGGTCCCCTAGTGACCAAATGCCACACGAGCCGCACATGCGGAGGTTGAAAACATGCCTAGAGTTTGACTGGACTATGAAATAAGCTTAGATGCCGCAAATCGATGATGCGCCTTAGCCGACGATTGCTCCCAGTCGCGACAATCTGCATGATCTTTGTCGTCATCCTTGCGATCGCCCTTTTGCAGGGGGCCAAATCTTTTTATTACGACTCCGACGGTTACTACCGGGTGTTGGCTCAAACATTTGTGGCCAACGGGCATTTTTCGCTGCTCAACTTTCACGACCCACTACGGGGCTATGCGCTCCCGTTGATCTACCGCGAGATGCAAGCGCTCACCGAAAGCCTCGCCTGGAAACCCTCATCGTTGGTCAAGCTATTCAACGCCTTGCTCTTTGCGCTTATCGGGATGGCGCTCGTTCCTAGACTGGCGGAACGCGCGTGGCCACGACATTCGTGGGGACTCCTACGCCGCCTGTCGCTCGTCGCCCTCTTGCTCGTCTTTTGGAGCGGCTACCTGAATTTTCCGCTCAGCGACTTCCCTGCCCTGACGATGGCCCTCCTGGCGATCGTTGCGATCGCACACCAAGACAGGCCTGGCTGGATGCTCCTCGCTGGGGGCGCAGGCGGCTTGGCCCTGAACATGCGGCCCTCGTACCTGCCGCTCGAGCCGATGCTCGTCGTTCTGATTCTGTGGGCGTGGCTCGACCAGCGCGGCGGGAGCCATCCGTCGCTCTCTCGACGTGCGACCTGCGTCGGCCTTCTGGTGCTTGGCTTTGTGGCTGTGTCGCTGCCGCAATCGCTGTCGTCATACCGGCATGGCCTCACGTGGAGCCCCGTCCCAGGCGCCTCAGTCTCAACAGGAAGCGAGTTTCTTACGCCCGGCCTGGTCAATCAGCGGTACGACACGTACGTCGGTCCTGATCGCGCGCCGGAAATGTTCTACAGGGATCCATCCGGCATCAAGCTCTTGGAAACAGAGCCGAACAATCTGATCAGCGGCACGAGCCAGTACATGATGCTGATCATGCGCCATCCGATCGCGATGACCGGCGTGTTCGCGCGCCACATCATCAACGGCTTGGATTCACGTTACAGCACGGTGTATATCGAACATCTAGAATCCCGATCGCGTTGGGCGCTTCGTGTCGTGGGCTTCCTGTTCGTCTTCCTCGCGCTCGTTCGGGTGGCATGGCCCACCGCTCGGCGCCGCCTCGGCCCAGGCAGGGCGCGCTACCCCATAGCGTTTCTCATGTGCGTAGTGACGACGGTGCCAACAGCTATCGAACCGCGCTACCTGCTGCCGGTCTATCTCCTCAGTTACGTCATGGTCCTGACGCCGGGATGGCCAAGCCCCATCGAGTCAGGCAAGGTGGGGTGGCGGCGCTTTCGTACGGTGGCCATCCTTCTCATCGCCTACGTCGGGTTCATGGCGATCGTGTGGAATGTGACAAGCATCGCGGGCGCTCATCTGCAGTTTGGATAGCCCAGTCCACCTCTGGAAGCCTGAAGAGTCACAATGCCTCGGTGCTTCCAAACGACGCTTCGCCTCCTCCACTGATCGCTCCTTCCGCCTCCCCCGAGGAGGGGGCGGCGATCGTGGCCGCGATCGAGCGCTTCAGGCGCGCCACGGCGCTCGGTTCAGCGCCTACTCCGCACGGCCCGGATCCGTGGCTGCGCGCGGCTATCCTCGAAGGCGTCACGCGCGCGGACAGCAGCGGCGCAGGGCCTGATCTGCCGGAGCCATGGATCACCGACCCTGGATAAATCCCTAAAAGACGCTAGCCTTTCATGGCAATCGCCTTTCCGTTCGCCGGGCCGGCGCTCGCCGCCGGCGACCGACGCCGGATCAGGCGTCCCGATCAGGAGGTTTCGAGTAGATGGAGCCAGCTTCAGCACCCGCCCAGCGAGACCCGGCCGAGCAAGGCAAGGGAGGCCCGGCCCCGCAGGGCGCGGCCCCCAGAGGCACGCTCGCGGACCCCGAGGTCCTGCAGAACGTGCCCGGGCACGTGATCCCGATCTTGGAGCGGGAGTTCGACGACTTCAAGACCGAGGCGACGAAATTCCTGACCGGCGAGACCGAGGAAGACGAGTTCATCAAGTTCCGCCTGAAACAGGGCGTATACGGGCAGCGCCAGGCGGACGTGCAGATGGTCCGCGTGAAGCTCCCGTTCGGCGGGGTCACGCCGGAGCAGATGGAGGCGTTTGCGACGGTCGTCGAGAAGTACGTCCCGCTGAACAAGGGGCATATCACGACGCGTCAGAACATCCAGATGCACCACGTCCCGCTGGTCGAAGCCGAGCAGCTGATCCGCGAGCTGGGCGAGTCGGGGCTGTCGAGCCGCGAGGGCTGTGGCAACACGATGCGCAACGTCACCGGCGACCCGTGGGCGGGCGTCGCGCCGGACGAGCTGTTCGACCTGACGCCGTACGCGGGCGCGTACGTGCGCTATTTCGTGCGCCACCCGACGACGCAGATGATGCCGCGCAAGGTCAAGACGTCGTTCGACGGCTCCCCGCGCGACCGCGCGATCAGCGGCATCCACGACATCGCGTTCCGCGCTCGTGTGCGCGAGATCGAGGGCCGCGGCGAGGTGCGCGGTGTGCAGATGCTCGCCGGCGGCGGCACGTCGATCATGGCGCGGGTGGCGCCGGAGCTGTACGAGTTCGTGGAGCTCGACAACGGCGACTACCTGAAGGTCACCGAGGCGGTGATGCGCATCTTCGACCGCCAGGAGTGGCTGCGCGCGAATCGCGCACGCGCAAGGATCAAGGTGTTCGTCGACAAGTACGGGATCGACGAGCTGCGCAACCAGGTCGAGGAGGAGCTGAAGGGCGAGTGGGTCTCCGAACGCGACTTCTCGATCGAGGAGCGGCTGTTCCTCGACGACGAGCGCGAGTCCGCACCCGCGCCGGCGCAGAGCTACGGCAGCCCGAACGGCGACCTGTCCGAGTTCGAACGGTTCTGTAAGGCGAACGTGCGCGCGCAGAAGCAGGAGGGGTACGTGACGGTCGAGGTGAAAGTGACGCGCGGCGACCTCACGCCCGAGCAGTTCCGGGGGCTCGCGCAGGCGATGCGCGACTACGCGGGCGGCTACGCGCGCACGACGGTGCAGCAGAACTTCGTGCTGCGGTGGGTGCGCGAGGAGTCCGTGTACGACGTCTGGAGGGCGCTGTCGGCGCTCGGCCTCGGCGAGGCCGGCTCGCGGGAGATCGACGATGTCGTCTCGTGCCCGGGCACGGACAGCTGCAAGCTCGGGATCACGAGCTCGATGGGGCTGAACCAGGCCGTGCAGGAGCGGATCGAAGCGCTGCAGCTCACCGACGAGGCCACACGCAGGCTGAACGTGAAGATCAGCGGCTGCCCGAACGGCTGCGGCCAGCACCACGTCGCGAGCATCGGCTTCACGGGCGCGTCGATCAAAGTCGGCGAGCACACGATCCCCGCGTACATCCCCCACGTCGGCGGCGTGTTCGAAGGGGGGGAGGTCAAGTTCGGGACGCGGCTGAAGCTGCGGCTGCCGTCCAAGCGCGTGCCGGACGCGATCGAGCGTTGGATCGACCACTACGAGGCGAGCCGCGAGGACGGCGAGGAGTGGAACGACTTCGTCGCGCGCGTCGGCACGGCTGAGCTGGAGGCGCTCGTGAAGGACCTGTCGATGCCGGTCGACTTCGGGCTGGAGACGATGAGCCAGTTCATCGACTGGAACCGCAACGTGCCGTTCGAAGTGATTCGCGGCGAGGGCGAGTGTGCGGTATAGCTGTCGAGGACCACATGGACTTACGAGACACCCACACGGCGGAGATCCCGACCGAGCTCGACCCGTCGCTCAGCCTGACGCACACGCTGCGCGAGGCGGCGCGCCACGGCGCGCGCGCGGTGCTGCTGTGCTCGTTCCAGAAGGAGGAGTCGGTCCTGATCGACGAGCTGCTGCGGCTCAACGCGGAAATGAACCCCGCCGAGGAAATGGACCCCGCCCACCCGGCCGTGAGGATCGTGACGATCGACACGGGCGTGCTGTTCAAGGAGACGCTCGCGACCTGGCGCGCGTTCGAGCAGCGCTTCGGCGTGCAGATCGAGGTGGTCGACGCGAGCAGCCCGGGCGCGCCGTGGAGCGGCCCCGAGCACTGCTGCTCGGTCGCGAAGGTCGCGGCCCTGGAGAGCTCGCTCGCGGGCGCCGAGGGCTGGATCACAGGCATCCGCCGCGAGCAGGGCCCGACGCGCGCGCAGACCGAGCCGATCGAACGCGACGAGAAGCGCTCCCTGTGGAAGTACAACCCGCTGGCGCATTGGACCGACAAGGACCTGTGGCGACGGATCAACGAGCGCGACCTGCCGTACAACCCGCTGCACGACCAGGGGTACGAGTCGATCGGCTGCGCGCCGTGCACGCAGCCCGGCTCCGGCCGCGAAGGCCGCTGGGCGGGCACAGAGAAGACGGAGTGCGGCATCCATGAGCACGCATAGCTGCGCTGGATCGGCGTGAGTCACATCCCATGGACATGAGCGTCGCCGCGAGGCCCCAGCTGTCGCACCTGCGCGCGCTCGAGTCGGAGGCGATCCACGTGATGCGCGAGGTCGCGGCCGAATTCGAGAAGCCGGTGCTGCTGTTCAGCGGGGGCAAGGACTCGATCGTGCTGCTGCGGCTGGCGGAGAAGGCGTTCCGCCCGGCGCCGTTCCCGTTCCCGCTGATGCACGTCGACACGGGGCACAACTTCCCGGAGGTGATCGAGTTCCGCGACCGCCGCGTGGCCGAGCTGGGAGAGCGGCTGATCGTGGCGAGTGTGCAGGAGTCGATCGACAGGGGCAGGGCGGTCGAGGAGACGGGGCCACGGGCGTCGCGCAACCGGCTGCAGACGGTGACGCTGCTGGATGCGATCTCAGAGCACGGCTTCGACGCGGCGTTCGGCGGGGCGCGGCGCGACGAGGAGCGCGCACGCGCGAAGGAGCGCGTGTTCTCCTTTCGCGACGACTTCGGCGGATGGGACCCGAAGAAACAGCGCCCGGAGCTGTGGAATCTGTACAACGGGCGCATCAACAAGGGCGAGAACGTGAGGGTGTTTCCGATCTCCAACTGGACGGAGCTCGACGTGTGGGAGTACATCGACCAGGAGCGGTTGGAGGTCCCTTCGATCTACTTCGCCCACGAGCGCGAGGTGTTCAGGCGCGACGGGATGCTGTACGCGTGGCGCGAGGGCACCGAGCTGATCGAGGGCGAGGAGATCTTCAACGAGACGGTGCGCTATCGCACGGTGGGCGACATGACGTGCACGGGCGGCGTGCGTTCGCGGGCGGGGACGCTCGAGGAGGTCGTGGTCGAGATCGCGGCGACGCGGATCACCGAGCGCGGCGAGACGCGCGCGGACGACAGGGTGTCGGAGGCGTCGATGGAGGACCGCAAGAAGGCCGGGTATTTTTAGTGCGCGAGGGATTTTTTGAGGGGGGCGCGCTCCGCGCGCCTGGCGGCGTTCGCAGTGGCTCACCCGGGGCGCGTGGATGACGCTCGATCTGTTGCGCTTCACGACGGCCGGCTCGGTCGATGATGGCAAGAGCACGCTGATCGGCCGGCTGCTGTACGACACCAAGCAGGTTTTCGAGGACCAGCTCGAGCACGTCGAAGCCGCGAGCGAGCGCCGCGGCGGCGAGGGCGCGCTCGACCTCGCGCTGCTGACGGACGGCCTGCGGGCAGAGCGCGAGCAGGGGATCACGATCGACGTCGCCTACCGCTATTTCGCGACGCCGCGCAGGCGGTTCATCATCGCCGACTGCCCGGGACACAGGCAGTACACGCGCAACATGGTCACGGGCGCGAGCACGGCGGACGTGGCGGTCGTGCTGATCGACGCGCGTAGGGGCGTGCTCGAGCAGTCAAAGCGCCACGCGTTCCTGAGCGCGCTGCTGGGGATCCCGGAGATGGTCGTGGCGATCAACAAGATGGACCTGGTGGATTACTCCCAGGCACGGTTCGAGGAGCTGAGCGAGGAGTTCGAGGCGTTCGCGAACAAGCTGCGGGGCGGCAAGAACCCGCGGCACACGTTGACCTCCTACATTCCGATGTCGGCGCTGAACGGCGACAACGTCGTCGATCGCTCGCCGCACATGGGCTGGTACGACGGCCCGGTGCTGCTCGAGCACCTCGAGCAGGTCGAGGTCGCCTACGACCACCCGAACGAGAAGCCGGCGCGGTTCCCCGTGCAGTGGGTCATCCGCCCCGCGAACGCCCTCCCCGCAAGCGGCGCCCCCGCGAACGGCGGAACGGGCCTGGGCGCAGAGGACTACCGCGGCTACGCCGGCCAGCTCGCGAGCGGCGCGCTGCGCAAGGGCGAGGAGGTGACGGTGCTGCCGAGCGGGATCCGCACGCGGATCGCGGCGATCGACACCTACGACGGCGAGCTCGAGGAGGCGATGGCGCCGATGTCGCTGACATTGCGCCTCGAGGATGAGCTCGACGTCTCGCGCGGTGAGCTGATCTGCCGCGCCGAGGAGGCGCCGACGGTCGCGCGCGAGCTGGAGGCGGACGTGTGCTGGATGGCCGAGCGGCCGCTGCGCGCGGGCGGACGCTACGTGCTCAAGCACACCTCGCACAGCGTCACCGCGATCGTCGAGCAGATCGCGGACATCGTCGACGTGCACACGCTCGAGCGCACGCCGCCGCCGGAGGACCTCGAGCTGAACGACATCGGCCGCGTGCGCCTGCGCACGAGCGCCCCGCTCGCGTTCGACACCTACGCGAGCAACCGCCGCACGGGCAGCTTCATCCTGATCGACGAGGCGACGAACGAGACGGTCGGCGCCGGAATGATCGCTGGCGCGTGAGCTTCTACTAAGCTACCGCGCCGATGTTCAGCAAGGTCCTGATCGCCAACCGCGGCGAGATCGCGGTCCGCATCGTGCGCGCGCTCGACGAGCTCGGCGTGGCGAGCGTCGCCGTCTACTCCGAGCTCGATCGCGACGCCCCGCACGTCAAGCGCGCGGGCGAGGCCTACAACCTCGGCGACGGCCCGGCGGCGGAGAACTACCTGAGCGTCGAGAAGATCCTCGACGCGGCCAAAAAGGCCGGCGCGGAGGCGATCCATCCGGGGTACGGGTTCCTGGCCGAGAACGCCCCCTTCGCGCAAGCGTGCGAGGACGCCGGCATCGTGTTCATCGGCCCGCCGGCGAGCGCGATCGAGGCGATGGGGTCGAAGACGCGCGCGCGCGAGCTGATGCAGAAGGCGGGCGTGCCGATCGTGCCGGGCACGACCGAGCCGGTCGCGACGGTCGCCGACGCGCTGCGGATCGCCAAGGAGGAGATCGGCTTCCCGGTCGCGGTCAAGGCCGCGGGCGGCGGCGGCGGCAAGGGTTTTCGCGTCGCGCTGTCCGAGGACAAGCTGGAGGAGGCGTTCGAGGGGTCGAGCCGCGAAGGCGAGAAGTTCTTCTCCGACCCGACGGTGTACCTGGAGCGCTACCTGCACGACCCGCGCCACGTCGAGGTCCAGGTGCTCGCCGACCGCCACGGCAACACGATCCACCTGGGCGAGCGCGACTGCTCGATCCAGCGCCGCCACCAGAAGGTGATCGAGGAGTCCCCCGCACCCGAGTGGGTGGTCACGCCGGAGATCCGCGCGCGCATCGGCAAGATCGGCGTCGACGCGGCCAAGGCGGTCGACTACGTGGGAGCGGGCACGATCGAGGGGCTGTTCTCGGCGAGCGACGGCGGCGAGCCCGAGTACTTCTTCCTGGAGATGAACACGCGCGTGCAGGTCGAGCACTGCGTGACCGAGATGACGACGGGGATCGACATCGTCAAGGAGGGCATTCGCGCGGCCGCGGGCGAGCCCCTGTCGTACAGGCAGGAGGACATCGAGCTGCGCGGACACGCGATCGAGTGCCGCATCAACGCCGAGGACGCCTCCAAGAACTTCGCCCCCGCCCCGGGCAAGATCGGCGCCTACCTCGAGCCGCGCGGCCCCGGTGTGCGCGTCGACTCGGGTGTCGAGGCGGGCGGGGAAGTCTCGCCGATGTACGATCCGATGGTCGCCAAGCTGATCGTGTGGGACGCCGACCGCGAGCAGGCGACACGGCGGATGCTGCGCGCGCTCGGCGAATACGAGATCGAGGGCTTGAAGACGCTGATCCCGTTCCACCAGGCGCTGCTCGCGACCGAGCAGTGGGCGAAGGGCGAGACGTGCCGGGACCTGCTCGAGGACAGGAAGTGGCTGAAGACGCTCGCCTTCGACTCCCCGCCACGGGCCGCCGAGGGCGAGGAGGAGCAGGAGCAGGTCGAGCAGACCTATGCGGTCGAGGTGTCGGGCAAGCGCTTCGACGTCCGCGTGGTCGGGCCCCCGTTCGGGGGTGGCGGCGGCGGAGCTGCTAACGGCGCTGGCGCGGCTGGCGCACGCAAGGCACCGAAGCGCGGTACCGAGCGAAGATCGGCCAGCAAGTCGACGAGCGCGGGCGGTCCGGACACGCTCGAGTCGCCGCTACAGGGAAACATGTGGAAGGTGCTCGTCAAGCAGGGCGACGCCGTCGCGGAGGGCCAGCTCCTGTGCATCATCGAGGCGATGAAGATGGAGAACGAGATCACCGCGCACAAGGCGGGCACGATCTCAGAGCTGCCGATCTCCGAGGGCGCCCCGATTCAAGCCGGCGCCCCGATCGCAACGATCACTTCAGCCAACGCCGCCTAGCGTAATCCCGGCCCTCGCCTCCAGCGGGACGCGCGTGGACGAGGTCTAGGACACGCCCAGAAGCTTGGCGGCCTCTTTGAGGTTCGGCACCTCGGCCGTCGGCTTTCTCTGGGTCGAGTCGAGCGTCTCCTTCGTGCGGTTGACCCAGATCACGGGGACGCGCTGTTTCATGCAGGGGGCCACGTCGTGGTAATGGCTGGCGGCCACGTGCACCCACCCGCGCTTGCCGCCCTGGCGCCGCGCGCACTCGTTGAAGTGTGCGAGTTCGGGCTTGTAGGAGCGGACCTGCTGGGCGGTGACGACGAGGTCGAAGTCGGCCGGGATGTGGCGGCGGGTCTGCCCGAGCAGCTTGTCGTCGATGTTCGACAGGAGGCCGAGCTTGTACTTCTTGGCGAGCTTCGCCAGCTGGATGTTCGTCTCCTTGAAGGGCTTCCATCCCTGCACGGAGTCGGGCAGGAAGCCCGAGCGCGACGGCTCGAGCTCCCACTCCATCCGTTTGGCGACCTCGATCGCCGTGCGCCTGAGCACCTCGGCGTAGAGCTCGTAGGAGCCTCCCTCGATTTCGCGCGAGACCTCGTTGACGAGCGGCAGCAGCACCGAGCGGTCGATCTCGAAGCCGTCGCGCGCGGCCTCCTTCGCGAATGCCTCGTAGATCCCCGTGTCGCGGTCGATCAGGGTGCCGTAGACGTCGAACGTGACGAACGAGATGTTTTTAGGGATCGGCATGGGGTGGGCATTATGCCCTGTGGAGACGGATGTGCGCGCTGCGGGTCCGGCGAAGCAGGCAAACACCCCTATCGGCTAGAGTCCCGCGCCGCAATGGACCTTGGCTGGGAGAGGGCAGGCCCTCCCCCAGTACCCCCTCCCAACAACCACCTTCCCAATGGACCTTCTCGAGTACCAAGGCAAGCAGCTGTTCGCCCGCCACGGGCTGCGGGTGTCGGACGGCAAGCCTGTAACCGCGGTGGAGGACGCCGTCGCCGCGGCCAACGAGATCGGCTACCCGGTCGTCGTCAAGGCACAGGTGCTGATCGGCGGCCGCGGCAAGGCGGGCGGCGTCAAGCTTGCGGCCGACGAGACCGAGGCGCGCGAGCACGCGGACAACATCCTCGGGATGGACATCCACGGCCACACGGTGCGCACGCTGTGGATCGAGCACGCGAGCGACATCGCGACCGAGTACTACGCTTCGGTGCTACTCGACCGCTCGGCGAAGAAGCCGCTCGTGATGTTCTCCGTCGAGGGCGGCGTCGATATCGAAGAGGTCGCCGAGAACACGCCGGAGAAGCTGATCCGCCGGCACGTCGACCCGCTGAACGGGCTTTCGCGCGAGGAGGCGCTCGAGATCGCGACCGACGGCAAGGCCGACGCGGACGTGATCGACGGCGTCGCCGACGCGCTCGTCGCGCTGTATGAGGTGTGGCTGCAGGAGGACGCGACGCTCGCGGAGATCAACCCGCTGATCGTCACGCCGGAGCGCGAGGTCAAGGCGCTCGACGCGAAGGTCTCGCTCGACGGCAACGCGCTCTACCGCCACCCCGAGAACCAGTCGCTCTCAGACAGCGAGAACGAAGACCCGATCGAGCGCCGCGCCAAGGAGCAAGGCGTTCAGTATGTGAAGCTCGACGGCGACATCGGCATCCTCGGCAACGGCGCCGGCCTCGTGATGTCGACGCTCGACGTCGTCGCCCGGGCGGGCGGCTCACCGGCGAACTTCCTCGACGCCGGGGGCGGATCGGACGCCGCCAAGATCGAGCAGGCGGTCGCGCTGATCCTCGCCAACGACGCGGTCAAGGCCGTCCTGTTCAACATCTTCGGCGGCATCACCCGCTGCGACGAGGTCGCAAAAGGGCTGATCGCCGCGTTCGACGCGATCAAGCCTTCCGTACCGTTCGTCGTGCGCCTCGATGGCACGAACGACGTCGCGGGCCGCCAACTGCTCGAGGAGGCGGCGCTGCCGAACGTGTACGCGGCGCGCACGATGAACGAGGCGGCGGAGAAGGTCGTGGCCCTCGCGGCTGGGAACCCCATAGGAGCGCAGAGCTGATGAGCGTCCTGGTAGACGAGACCACGCGCCTCGCGGTCGCCGGCATCACCGGCCGCGAGGGCTCGTTCCACACGCTCAACAACCGCCGCTACGGCACGAACGTGGTCGGCGGGATCAACCCGAAGAAGGCCGGACAGGACGTCGAGGGCATCCCCGTGTTCGGCTCCTGGCAGGACTGCGTCGAGCAGTCACAGGCGAACACCGCGATGATCTTCGTCCCCCCCGCCGGCGCCGCCTCCTCGATCCTCGAGGCCGCCGCGGCCGGGGTCGCGCTCGTGATCGCGATCACCGAGGGAATACCGGCGCACGACGAGCTGCGCGTCTACAACACGCTGAAGCGCGATCACCCCGGGACGCGGCTGATCGGCCCGAACTGCCCGGGCATCCTCTCCCCCGGCAAGGCCAACGTCGGGATCATCCCCGCCTCGTTCTTCGAACGCGGCAACGTCGGCGTGGTGTCGCGCTCGGGCACGCTGACCTACCAGATCGGCAACGAGATCGCCCAGGCCGGCTTCGGCTGCTCCTCGATCGTCGGCATCGGCGGCGACCCGGTGCCGGGCTCCTCGTTCGTCGACGTGCTCGAGCTGTTCGAGAACGACGAGGAGACTGAGCTGATCGTGCTCTCAGGCGAGATCGGGGGCTCCGCCGAGGAGGAGGCGGCCGAGCACATCGCCGAGCACGTGACAAAGCCGGTGATCGCCTACATCGCCGGCTTCACCGCCCCCGCGGGCAAGCAGATGGGCCACGCCGGCGCGATCGTCTCAGGCTCCTCGGGCACCGCCGCCGCGAAGGCGCAGGCGCTCGAAGCGCAGGGCGTGCGCGTGGGACGCACCCCGACCGAGGTGGCCGAGCTGGCCGTCGAGGTCCTCAGCTCCGCTCCGCACTCCTAGAGCGACACGCAGCGCGCGGAGCGCGCCCTACATGGCCGGACCCCGTCGCCCCTCGCCCGCTAGGCTAGGCGCCGTGGACGAAGAGGTCGCAAAGACGCTGGGCGAGCTGGAGCGCAAGCTGCTCGAGCTCGAGCGCACGCTGGGCTCGATCGAGCACGGCGAGCAGAACGGCGAGGGGATTCGTGAGGAGCCGCCGAGCGCGCCGCCTCCCCCCAACGCTGCCGCGATCCCCCCTCCCGCCGCGACCGCCCCTCCCCCGCCCGTCCCCACTCCGCCCTCGCCGACCCGGATCGTCGACGAGACGGCCGAGCGCGCCGCCCCACCGCCGCCGCCCACCGAGGAGCTCTTGCGCTTCCGCGACCGGCTCGAGCGCTCCGCCCACGAGCTGACCCACGACTACGACCGGCTGCTCGGGCGCCTAAGCTACACGGCCGTGACCTCCCCTTCCGGACCGACCATCTCCTTCGCGCGCGGCGCCCCGTCGCTCGACATCGTCGATGTCGACGGGCTGCGCGACGCCGCCGCCCGCGCGTTCGACACCGACCCGGCCGGCACGACCGCGTACGGGACATCGATCGGCTATCCCCGCCTGCGCGCCTGGATCGCCGACCGCCATGGCGTCGAGCCCGAGCGCGTGCTCGTCACGAACGGCTCGATGCAGGCCGACGCGTTCCTGTTCGACCATCTCGTCCAGAGCGGTGACGAGGTCGTCGTCGAGCGCCCGACGTACGACCGCACGCTGCTGTCGCTGCGCCGGCGCGGCGCGCGTGTGCGCGCGGTCGAGCTGCAGCACGACGGGATCGACACCGACGCGCTCGCGCGCCTGCTCGAGGGCGCGGGCGGCGCGCGCCCGAAGCTCGCCCACATCATCCCCAACTTCCAGAACCCCGCGGGCTACACGCTCTCCCTGGAGAAGCGCCACGCGCTGCTGAGCCTCGCCGCCGCGCACGGCTTCGTCGTGTTCGAGGACGACCCGTACGTCGCGCTGCGCTTCAGTGGCAAGGGGCTGCCGACGATGCTCTCGATCGACCCCGAGCGCGTCGTGTACGCGTCGTCGTTCTCGAAGACGGTCTGCCCCGGCATCCGCGTCGGCTACCTGGTCGGACCGCCCGACACGATCGCCGCGATCGCGAAGCTCGCGACGAACACGTACATCTCGCCGAACATGGTCGCTCAGTCGATCGTGTACGAGTTCTGCGCCTCGGGCGCGATCGAGCGCTCGATCGAGACGGTCAGGAGCGCCCTGGCCGAGCGCTCCGCCGCGCTCGCCGCCGCGCTGCGCCGCGACCTCCCCGATGCGGAGTTCGTGACGCCTGAAGGCGGCTACTTCATGTGGGTGACGCTCCCACACGGAACCGACGTGAGCGCCCTGCACCAGCGCGCGGGCGACCGCGGCGTGGCGTTCGTCAAGGGCACCGACTTCCTGCTGGATGGCGGCGAGAACACGCTGCGCCTCGCCTACTCGGGCGTCACGTGCGCGCAGATCGACGAAGGCGTTGCGCGCTTGGCTGACGCTTATCGCTCGCTGAGCTGACGCGACTCCCCCTGGCGCACGGAAGACTACGCTCGCCGGTAGCATCGTCGGAGCATGTCCGGTACGAGCCCCCCGTCCTCGAGCGCCAAGGCGACGGTCGCCGAGGAGGAGTACCTGCAGAGCCTCTTCTGGCTGCAGGAGGCCGGGCTGCCGATGACCGGCGCGAACGTCGCGCGCGCGATGCAGCTCTCCGCGCCGACCGTCCACGAGATGGTCGGCCGGCTCGAGCGCGATGGCTACATCACACGCGCGCGCGACCGCACGATCGTGTTCACCGAGACCGGTGCAGTCCACGCCGAGAAGATCGTGCGCCGCCACCGGCTGATCGAGCGCTTCCTCACGGACGTGCTCGCGATCCCGTGGGACGAGGTCCACGAGGAGGCCGAGCGGCTCGAGCACGCGATGTCACCCGTACTCGAGGAACGCATGCTTGCGGCGATCGGCGACGCGAAGACGTGCCCGCACGGGCACCCGATCGTCGCCGGCGCGCGCCTCGCCGGCGTGCCGCTGGCCGACGTCGAGCTCGGCGCCTCGGTACACGTCCTGCGGTTTGAGAACGAGGCCGAGGACCTCCTCCACTACCTCAAGGCGGCGGGTCTTGAGCCGGGCTTGGAGGGGCGTTTGGTGGCGCGCGACGCGGAGCAGGTGACAGTGGAGTCCGCCGACGGGCGACGCTGCTCCGTCACCCCCAGCGTGGCCGAGACCGTGTCGGTGATCGCCGACCCTTCCCCGCCACCACGCACGGCGCTGCCGGAGCAGCTCGTGCTCGGGCAGCGCTACGGCCGCTGAACAGGAATCGCGGGGGCGGTTTTTCGACCAGCTGGATAGGGCTGTTTCCCACCGCCGTGTACCGGCTGGTAAGATCAGGAAAAGCGACCGTTTTGCAGGGCTTTTGTGAGTCAATTTTAGCGTAGACACCGTCTATTTTTGTTGTCAAAGTCGAGGGTTTGCGCACGTGCGTATGGCATAATTGCCAGGCGTCGCAGTGACTATCCGCCGGGAGGGGTCTCGGAGGATTAACCACGATTTTCGAGGAAAGGCCGCGATGGCCGGCCATTGCGCGTCAAGGAGGGGTGGTCGATGCGTATTCGCACGCTGGTCTTGGCAATCTCGGTTGCGTTCGTCGCGGTGCTGGCGCTCGCGACTGGCTTGGCGCTCGCAGCCGCGCCGGAAAAACCTGAAGCTCTCGCGCCCTCCCCCCTCTTTGCGACCACCGCGACTCTCCAGGGTGTCCTGAATCCCAAAGCGACGGTGGCTCCGAGCGAAGCGGGCACCTACCAGTTCGTGTACCGGCAGTCGAGCAAAAAAGAATGCAAAGGCGCTGGAGAAATCAAGGCTCCGGCGTCGCCTGGGATACCCGCGGGTCAACCGGCCGAACCGGTGTCGGAACCTGTCACGGGCTTGGTCGCCAATACGGAATACGCCGTGTGCCTGGTGGCCGAAGACGGCGCAGGCGCGACCGCGAGCACGCCCGTGTCATTCAAAACGGGAGTCGCCGCGCTGCCCGAAACACCGGAAGTGACCGTGCCGACCGGTGAACTGAGCACCAATGCGGCTACCTTCCACGGTCTCTTGGATCCGAAAGCGAAAGCTCCAAGCGAAGCCGGTACCTATGAGTTCCTCTATAAGGCGACCAACACGGCGACTATCGCCGAATGCGAAAGCGCGGGCGCCAGCCGTGCCCCGACATCGCCAGCTGCATACGCCGGCGCCGAACACGAAGAAGTCCCAGCCGAACCCGTCGCCGGCCTCGTCGCGAACACCGCGTACGTGGTATGCCTGTCCGCGACCAATGGGAGCGGAACCACTATCAGCGCGCCCGTCTCCTTCACGACCCCAGCAGCGACCAAGCCGGCGATCGAAGGGCAGTCCGCCTCGGAACCGACCAAAGGCACAGTGTTCTTCTCTGCGACGATCAACCCGGATGGGGCGGCGACCACCTGCGAGCTGAAGTACGGCAAGACCGCGGCGCTCGAAGCCACTCCAGTTGCCTGTCCGGAACTCGCGGCCGGCAGCACAGGGCAGAGCGTGACAGTGGAACTGAAAGGCCTGGAACCAAAAACCGAATACCATTTCGAGTTTGTCGCCACCAACGAAAAGGGGACAGACCCGGCGGCGACACAGAGTGTGTTCACGACGGGTCCCAAGCCTCCCCAGGTTATCACCGGCCTGCCAGCCAAAGTCAAGCGGGCGAATGCGATTCTAGACGCCGAAGAAGCCTATGTGATTCCCTATGCCCAAGAAGAAACAGTTTATTATGCCGAATACGATACTGCCCTCTGCGAACCCGTTGCTGGCACTTGCGGCACCAAGACACCGGTAAGGGGGCCCGTCACTGGAACTCTTAACCAAGCCGAACCGCAAAAGGTCACAAGGCTCAAGCCAGGCACGACCTATCACTACTGGCTCGTGGCGAGCGGCCCGGGCGGAACGGCCCACGGTGAAGAAATGACGTTCACAACGGCCACGGCCGAGCCGAAAGAATATGTTTACGAACAAGAACTGGCAGTCAGCTCTCCAGTAGGAATAGGCATTAACCAGGCAAATGGCGACACATATTTCGCAAATGATGCAAGCGGAAAACCGCCCACAATTGAACAACTCAACGCGAAAAATGAACCGGTATCGACCGTCACGATCCCTGGGAACAGCAATAACATTATATTTCAGATAGCGGTCGACAACTCCGGCATCCCTGGACAGCAGGGTGATGTGTATGCCGCTGACCCCACGGTTAACGTTGTGTACAAGTTCGTCCCAAACCCCGAAGGCAAGCTCGAACTTGATAAAGAAACACCGAAGATCGGGGAAGGCTCCTTGAGCGAACCGAAAGGCGTAGCAGTTGATTCAAGCGGTAATATTTACGTCGCAAGCACCGTTTCCGGCAGCGCTACCGTTTCTGAGTTCTCTTCCGCAGGCACGCACATCCATGAAAACTTGATAGCAGGACCCAACGCCCCTTCTGGCGCGGGTATTGGTCTTGCGATTAGCCCGAGCGGGAATATCTACCTCACGTGTCAGGGTGGGACAGCTGAGTACAACCCCGCCGGAAAGTGCGCCGAACCCGGCACTTCTCCGGAAACATGCAAACTTATCAATGGGGAATCGGATAATGCGGTGGCTCTTGACGGGGTAGGAGACGTGTTTATCTCAGTTGAATCGCCTGCCGCGGTCCGCGAGTATGGGCCTACGGAAACCCATCCGCCCATTCAAAATCCTGCGCTTGAAAGTTTTTCTGCATATCCGATAGGCGTAGCTGTAAACGATACCAGCCGCGCTCTGTATGTCAGCGAAAATGAAAGGGCTGTAAAGATCTTTAGGTTCTTGGATGTTAAGCCGGTAACTGTGAAAACTGAACCCGCCACCGCGATAAAAGGACCGATCGAGACATTGCAAGGCACAATAAATCCTGGCGGTCAAGAACCGGCCGAATACTACTTCGAATACGGCACGTCCCCGTGCGATAGGGTCGCAGAAACATGCGGGACGGTGGTGACCGAACCAAGTCAGGTCCCACTTTCCGGCGATGAAGAAATCCACGTCTCCGTCCGCCTAGACAACCTTGCCCCGAATACCACCTACCACTACTGGATCGTCGGGGCAAACGAAGAAAGCGGCGTCGAACACGGTGAAGAACAGACTTTCACGACCGGCGGCCCGGCGCCGTCGCCGTCGACGCTTGCTCCAGAAGGGGCAGCGCCTGAATCGAAAACGCCGGCAAGCACGCCCGGGTACCCGCTCCTCACGAGCATCGCACCGGTGCCGATCAAGAAAGCGACGGTCGTGAAGACGCTCACCCGCGCCCAGCATCTCGCCAAAGCACTGGCCGCGTGCAACCGCAAGCCGAAGAAGCAGCGCGCCGCCTGTAAGAGTCAGGCGCGTAAGAAATATGGCCCGGTTACGAAGAAGAAGAAGAAGAAGAAGAAGAAGAAGAAGTAGCTCGATGGGGGCGGTCGAGGCCGCCTCCTATTCGTTGCTCGACCGGCTGCAGCTCTGCCCGGCCTGGCTGCAGCTCTATCCCGCCAACTGGTCGAACGTGCACTCGCGTGGGTCCTTGTCCTCGCGCCAGCGCCGCAGCTTCGCCCCGTGGCGGATCCGCCCGGCCGAGACGTGATCGAAGTCGATCTCGACGACCAGCTCGGGGCGCAGCGCGATCCACTCGAGCTCCTTGCCCGCGCTCCAGCGGCTTGGCTCGGCCGACCCCCGCTCGCCCGTCTCGTACCCCCCGAGGAAGCCCACCAGCCGCCGCTTCTCCCGCACGGAGAGGCCCGAGCAGTGCCCGACCACACGCAGCTCCTCCCCGTCGTACAGCGCGAGGATCAGTGCGCCGACCGTGCCCTCCTCCTTGCCCGGGCGCCAGCCGGCGACAACCGCGTCGATCGTGCGCACGCGCTTGACCTTGAACGTCCCCTTGCGCTCCCCGGGCCGGTAAGCGGCCGAGAGCTCCTTGGCGATCGCCCCCTCGGCGTGCTCGAGCCAGGGCTGGGCACCCTCGGCCGTGGCGACTGTCTCCATCAGCTCGACCGGCGCGTCGGCGAACACGTCGTCCATGAGCAGCCGTTCGAGCGCCACGCGGCGCTCAAACAGAGGCCGCTCCAGCAACGACTCGTCGTCGCGGGCAAGCAGGTCGAACACGACGTACACCGCGGGCGTCTCCACCGCCAGCCGCTCGATCCGCGACGCGGCGGGATGGATTCGCTGCCCCAGCGCGTCGAAGTCCTCGCGCCTGTCGGACCCGCGCACGACAATCTCCCCGTCGAGCACGTAGCGCCCGGGCGGCAGCACGAGCTCGGGGAAGTAGCGGGCGAGCTCCTTGCCGCTGCGCGACTGCAGGAAGACCTCGTCGCCGCCGCGTGCCCCGGACGGGGTATCGACGAACGCAAGGCAGCGAAAGCCGTCGAGCTTGACCTCATAGACGTAGTCCTCCCCCACCGGCAGCTCGCGGCGCGACAGCGCAAGCTGGGGCTTGACCGGCGGCTCGAGCGGCAGCGTCACGTCTCCGTCGCCTCGTCCGCCGCCCGCGCGCGGCTCGGCTGCACCCGCCGCGGCTCGTTCTTCTGCTTGCGGAAGTGCGGCGGCCACGGCGCGTCGCCGAGCCCCTCGCGCTGGTCGCGTGCCGCCAGCTCGAGCAGCGCCTGCAGATCGCCGGGGGACTCGTCGATCGACGCCGAGGGATCGCCCCGCTCGCGCAGCCGCGCGGGGACCGTGTCGAGGCGCAGCTCCGCCGGCTCGACGTCGGCGACCTCCTCCCACTCGAGCGGGCACGACACGCGCGCGTCGGCGACCGCGCGCACCGAGTAGGCGGAGGCGACGGTGCGGTCGCGCGCGTTCTGGTTGTAGTCGATGAACACGCCCTCGCGCTCCTCCTTCCACCAGCGGCTCGTGGCGCGGCCCGGCATGTTGCGCTCGACCTCCCGCGCGAGCGCGAGCGCGGCCCGACGCACTTCGGTGAAGCTCTGCTCGGGCTTCACCCGCACGTAGACGTGGATCCCGCGCGACCCCGACGTCTTCGGATACCCGTGCAGCCCGTGCGCCTCGAGCGCCTCGCGCACGCCGAGCGTGACCGCGCGCACCTCGGAGAACCCGACCTCGGGACCGGGGTCGAGGTCGATCCGCAGCTCGTCGGGATGGTCGAGGTCGTCCCGCCGCACGGGCCATGGGTTCCAGTCGACCACGCCGAGGTTCACACCCCACACGAGGTGCGCCGCGTCGTTTGGCACGAGCTCGCGCGCGTGGCGGCCCGAGGGAAATGTGACGGTGGCGGTCTGCAGCCACTCGGGCGCGCTGTCCCCCACGCGCTTCTGGAAGAACGGCTTGCCCGCGACCCCGTCGACCCAGCGCTTCATCACCGTCGGCCGCTCGCGCAGGTGGCGCACGACCGCCTGCTCGCATTCGAGGTAGTAGTTGACGAGGTCGAGCTTCGTCAGCCCGCGCTCGGGGAAGAACACCTTGCCCGGGTTACTGACGCGCAGCTCCCGCCCGCAGGCCTCGACGACGACGTGCTCGCCCTTTCCCCCCTTGCCTCGCTCGCCCTTTCCCCCGTTGCCTCGCTCTCCCCGTCCGCCCGGGCCCGGCTCACCCTTCTTGCCCTCGTGCTCGGTCCGCTCGGCCATTGCTGAAAGGATGCCAGGCATGGCGATCCCGAACACGCTCCTGCTCGCGGTGTGCCCGTTCGGAGGCGAGCTGGAAGCCACGCGCGTCGCGAGCGCGATCGCCAGGGGAGTGCGCGCAGCGGGGATGGCCGCGCCCGACCTGTGTCCGATCGAGGACGCGCTCCCGGCCGACTTCGACACGCGCATGCGCAGGGCACGCGCCGTCGTCCTCGGCGCGAAGCGCCTGGAGGAGCGGACGCTCGCGGGCAGTCCCGTCTTCGAGCTCGCCACGCGCGCGCGCCAGGCGGGGGTGCCCGCCTACGCGGTGACCGCGCACAACGCGCTCGCCCCGTTCGACGCACGGATCCTCGACCTGCAGCTCGTCATCGAGGCCCGCGACACCCGCGGGCTGGTCGCGGCGGGCCGCAGGCTGGCCACCCTCAGCTGATGAGCAACTCCGGGCTCACCCAGCCGGCCGCGGCGGAGACGGCCACCGCTCCGAAGCCGGGGGCGCCTCGCGCGCGCTCGCTGCCGACGCCCGGCGCGAGGCGCGCGACGGTGATCGGCGCGGGGTCGTTCGGGACGGCGCTCGCGGTGCTGCTCGCGCGGGGCGGGTTGCGGACCGCGCTGCAGACGCGCACGGCCGCGCAGGCGACCCAACTCGAGCACGAGCGCGAGAACCGCGCCTACCTGCCGGGCGTCGAGCTGCCCGCCTCGCTGCGGATCGAGCCCTCCACAGCCGGGGTGACACGCGCGGATTACGTGTTCCTGGCGGTGCCCTCGCGCGGCCTCGGCGAGGTGATCGACGCGCTGGGCGCATCCGGCCTGGGCGCGCGCGCCGCGATCGTGTCGGTCGCCAAGGGCCTCGTGCCGCCGGCGGGGACTCCCCCCACGGTCGTGCTGAGCGAGCGGTTCGGCGCGCACCGCATCGCGTGCGTGGGCGGTCCCGCCCACGCGCAGGAGATGGTGCACGCGGGCGCGGCGCTGGTGGCGGCCTCGAGCGATGAGGAGCTGGCGCGGGCGCTCGCCCAGGTGTTCACCCGCGCGGGGGTGGTGTGCGAGCAGTCGAACGACCCCGTGGGGGTCGAGCTGGCGGGCGCGGCGAAGAACGCGGCGGCGCTCGCGGCGGGGGCGACCGAGGCGCAGGGATTGAACGCCGCGGGCGCGGCCGCGGGGCACATCTTCGCCGAGGTGTGGCGCTACGCCGAGGGCCTGGGCGCGCGCCCCGAGTCGATGATCGGGCTGGCCGGCGCGGGCGACCTGGTCGCGACCGCGCTCGCGCGCGAGAGCCGCAACCGCCGCGCCGGCGAGCTGCTGGCCGCGGGCGTCCCCGCGGCCGAGATCCCCGCCCGAGTCGGGCAGGCGGTCGAGGCGCTCGAGTCCGTGCCGCTGCTCGCCGGGGCGCTCGCACGGGCCGGCGTGGGCGCGCCGGTCACGGGCGCGCTGGGGCGGTTGATCTCGGGTGAGCTGCCGCTGGACGACTGGGTGGCCCTGGTCCGCGCCACCGTCCCCCCGCCGGCGCTGTGGCGAAGGCGCCCCCAGCCGGGCTTCTGGCGGCGAGCCTGGCGGCGGCTCGCCGGCACATCGGGCTGAGCGAGCGCGGCGCGATTCGGCGCGACTCAGTGCAGCTCGCTCGGTGCGGCTCGGCTCGAGGCCGCGCGCAACTCAGGGTTATCGCTCGGCGACCAGCGTCTGCAGCACCGCTTCGTAGACCCCTGGCCCGTTGCCGGCCTCGGTGACGCGCACGTTGTCGTGGGCGGCGATCGCCTCCCTGATCGAGGGGTCGTGCTCGACCGCGTTGGCCACCAGCCAGAACGTCTCCACGTGCGCGGCGCAGGCGAGGTCCTCGCGCGAGTCGCCGACCGCGAAGGTCTGCTCGCGCGCGTATCCCCGCGCGCGCTGGTGAAAGACGACGCCGCCCGCCTTCGACGCGCCCGCCGGCAGCAGGTGGTAGCCGCGCACGTGTGGCAGCTCGGCGAGCGCGGGCGAGCGGCGGTTGACGACGCCGTTGTCGACCAGGCGCAGGTCCCCGTGGCCGTGCTCGACCAGCAGGCGATCGACCTCGAACGCGTCCACGAGGCCGCGGAACAGGTGTGAGACCTCGCGCTGCACGTGCCACGGCTCGTGGTACTCCAGCCGTCCCGCATAGCGCTCCAGCAGCAGCGCGGGCGCCCCGGAGCGCTCGATCTGCTCGGCGATCGTCAGCTCGCCCGGCAGCAGCTCCCCCGTCAGCCAGTGCTCCTCACCGTCGAGCACCACGCAGGAGCCGGCCTCGTAGATGAACGAGCTCTGCCCCAAGAGCCGTGCGTCCTCGAATACCTGCGCGCGGCGGCGCCCCGACATCACCACAACCTCGACGCCCGCGCGCAGACACGCCTGCACGGCGCGTACGCCATCGATGGACACGGCACCGGACCCGTCGTGCAGCAGCGAGGCGCCGCGGCCGAGCAGCGTGCCGTCGAGGTCGACGTACATACATCGTGGCCGCCGAGCAGAAAGACGGTCGTCGGGGCTTTCGCCACCGTGAGGAACGTTGATGGACACGATCGGCCTCTACTATCTCAGGCGGTGGCGAAAGAACGCGCGATCGAGCCGTGGACCGCGCTGCTCGACGAGGGCGTCGCCGACGGGCGGCTCGTGCGCGAGGCGTCCGAAGGGCCGGGCCGGGCGCGGCTGGTCCCTGTTCCCTCCGAGCTGCACCCGGAGGTGACCGCGGCGCTCGCCCGGCTCGGAATCGAGCGCCTCTACTCCCACCAGGCGCAGTCGCTCCACTCCGCCTGGGCCGGGCCCACGATCGTCACGACCGGAACCGCCTCCGGCAAGTCGTTGTGCTTCAACCTCCCCACGCTCGACGTGCTCTGCCGCGACGCGCGCGCGCGTGCGCTCTACCTGTATCCGACCAAGGCGCTTGCCCAGGACCAGGCTCGCGCGCTGGGCTCCTTCGGCCTCACCAAGCGCGTGCGGCCCGCGATCTACGACGGCGACACCCCCCGCGAGGCCCGCGCGCAGATCCGCCGCGACGCGAACATCGTCCTCACGAACCCCGACATGCTCCACCTCGGCGTCCTCCCCAACCATCCCGCGTGGGGAGATCTGTTTGCCAACCTTGCGATCGTCGTGATCGACGAGGCGCACGTCTACCGCGGCGTGTTCGGCTCGCACGTCGCCAACGTCCTGCGCCGGCTGCGGCGGATCGCCGCCGCCTACGGCACCGCCCCCCGCTTCCTGCTCACCTCGGCGACGATCGCCAACCCGCTAGAGCTGGCCGAGCGCCTCACGGGGCTCGAGGACATCTCCCTGATCGACTCCGACGGCTCGCCCGCGCCGGGCCGGCGGATCGCGGTCTGGAACCCGCCGCTCACCGACGAGGCGCTCGGCACGCGCCGCTCCGCGCTCGGCGAGGGAGCCGAGCTGCTCGCGCGGCTCGTGCGCGAGGGGGCGCGCACGATCTGCTTCATCAAGTCGCGCAAGGGCGTCGAGCTGCTCTCGAAGCTCGTCAGGGAAGACCTCCTGCAGACCGACCCCGCGCTCGCCGAGCTCGTCGCGCCCTACCGCGCGGGCTACACCCCCCAGCAGCGGCGCGAGCTCGAGCGCCGCCTCGCGCACGGCGAGCTGCGCGCGGTGATCACCACCGACGCGCTCGAGCTCGGCATCGACATCGGCGAGCTCGACGCCGCCGTCGTCGTCACCTTCCCCGGCACCGTCGCCTCGCTGCGCCAGATGTGGGGCCGGGCGGGACGCCGCGGCCGCGGGCTCGCCGTCTACATCGCAGGCGTTGACGCGCTCGACCAGTTCTTCTGCCGTCACCCCTCTGACTTCCTCGGGCGTCCCGTCGAGGCGGCGATCCTCGACCACGAGAGCCCCCTGATCTTTCGCCGCCACCTGCTCTGCGCCGCCCACGAGGGCCCGCTCTCATCCGCAGACGGCGAGTTTCTCGGCCCGCGCTGGGAGGGACACGCCGAGCTGCTGCTCAGCGCCGGTGAGCTGCGCAAGCGCGACGGCTCGGGTGCCACGACATACGTCCTGCGCAAACCGGACGGCTACCCCGCCGGCGAGGTCTCGCTGCGCTCGGCCTCACCCGACACCTTCGCGATCGTCGACGTCTCCTCCGGCGAGCTGCTCGGCACGACAGAGGGGGCGCGCGCGCACTCGACAGTTCACCAGGGCGCGATCTACCTGCACCTCGGGCGCTCCTATGAGGTCCGCGAGCTCGACCTCGACCGCCGCCGCGCGCTCGTCGCGCCGTTCTCCGGCGACTGGTACACCCAGCCCAAGCGCGCCACCGACACCGACATCGCCGGCCTGCTCGACCGTCGCGAGGCGCTCGGCGTGACGCTGTCCTTCGGCGAGGTGCACGTCACCGACACCGTGCTCGCCTACCAGCGCCGCCGCGTCTCAGACCACGCGTCGGTCGACCTGATTGCGCTCGAGCTGCCGCCCGTCAGCTTCCCCACGCAGGCGCTGTGGTTCGAGCTCTCCGCCGAGGATCTATCCGACACGATCCCGCTCGAGGCGCTGCTCGGCGCGCTGCACGCCACCGAGCACGCCCAGATCGCCGTCCTGCCCCTGATCGCGATGTGCGACCGCTGGGACATCGGCGGCCTGTCCACCAACTACCACCCGCAGACCGGCGCCGCGACGATCTTCCTCTACGACGGCCACCCCGGCGGCGTCGGCATCGCGCGCACCGCCTTCACCCGCTTCGAGGAGCTCTGCCGCGACGCCCACCGCCTGATCGCCGAGTGCCCGTGCGCCTCGGGCTGCCCCTCCTGCGTGCAGTCGCCGAAGTGCGGCAACCTCAACGAGCCGCTGTCGAAGGACGGCGCCCGGGCGTTACTGGAGCGGATGCTCTCCGCGGCCGTCACAATGACCGACTCGTGCATGACCTCTTCAGCAAGGCGGCTCTCGCCGCCCTAGCGACCTGCATAGCGCTTGCGAGCACCGTTGCCGCCGCGCAGGCGCCGCCGAGTCGGCTCGTGACGAGCGAAGGTCCCGGTGGGCGGGTGGCGCTCACGCGCTGGACGTTCTCCCTCGACGCGTCCGATCGGGGGCTCGCGCGCGGCTGGCCCCGCGGCGGGTTCGCGGGCCACACGGTGAGCGTGCCGAGCGCGATCGATCCCGGTGCGATCAAAGGCGCCGCCGGCACACGCAACTACGAAGGGTCTGTCGCCTGGTATCGCACGACCTTCACCGCGCCGCACGCCGGGGTCTACGCGCTGACGTTCGACTCGGCCAACTTCCAGGCGAACGTCTGGGTCGACGGGCACGCGCTCGTCGCGCACAAGGGCTCCTACCTTCCGTTCGAAGGGCGCGCCACGCTCGCCACCGGCACGCACACGGTCGTCGTGCGCGTCGACTGGCGCGACCCCGCCCGCCAGTCGACGGAGGGCTTCCACCGCACGTGGTTCAACTGGGGCGGGATCGACGGGGAAGTCACTGTGCGGCCGATCGGCGCCGGCGAGCTGATCGCGCCGACCGTCCAGACGACGCTCCTGCCGGACACGGCGAACGCCGAATCGGCGACCGTGCGCATCGGCGTGCAGGTGCGCAACGATGAGGGGCCTGCGCGCGCCTTTGCGCCGGAAGGGACGCTCGTCCATGGCGAGGAGACCGTCCCGATCGCCTTCCCCCCACGGATCGTCGCGCATGGGCAGACCGTGACCATGACGACCACCGTGACCGTCCCCCACCCTGCGCTGTGGTCGCCGAGCGCGCCCAGCCTGTATGCGCTGAAGCTCACCGCCGTCGGCGGGGGCGCGCCCGGCGGGCAAGGAGGCGGCGCGAGCGGGGCCGAAAGCAGCGCGCAAGCGGGCGGCGGCGGCGAAAGCGGCGGGGAAGCAGGTAGCTACACGGCGCACGTCGGCCTGCGCGAGCTGACGTGGCACGGCGCGCGCGTTTATCTCAACGGCGCGCGCCTGCGACTGCACGGCGCCTCGCTGCAAGAGGATGCGGCCGGTCACGGCGACGCGCTGAGCGGCGGCGACGAGGCCAGGCTGGTTGCCGAGCTGAAGGCGATCGGCGCGAACGCGGTCCGCTCCCAGCATCCGCTCTACCCAGGCCTGCTCGAAAAGCTCGACGCGGCCGGGATCCTCGTCTGGCAGGGGATCGGGCCGGTCGAAGGGGCCGGCAACTGGTACTCCGACACGCCCTCCCTGCTCGCCGCCGCCGAAGCGCAGGCGCGCGGCGCGGTGCTCGCCACCGGGCTGCATCCCTCGATCGTCACCTGGAACCTGGTCGATGAGATCGCGAACAACGGCCACGACGCGGACGAGGTCCACTACGTCGAGAGCATGACCCGCTGGCTGCACGCGCACGATCCCACCCGGATGGTCGCCGTCGACGTCTGGGGCGACCATCCCCCGACGCAGGCCGGCTCGCTCTACCAGGGCGTCGACGCGGTCGCCGAGACCGACTACACCGGCTGGTATGACAACCCCCAATACACCCCCGCCCAGCAGGACTCCGAAATGCGCGCGCGGCTGGCCGCGATGCAGCGCACCTTCGCGGGCAAGGTGCTCGTCGTCAGCGAGTTCGGCGCCGAATCGAACACGCTCAACCCGCCGGGCGCTCCCGGCAGCGACTCCTTCCAGGCGAACCTGCTCGCGCGCCACATCGGCGTATACGCAGCCGACGAAGACCTCTCCGGCATGCTCGTCTGGGACCTGCGCGACTACCCGCTCGTGCCGACCTTCGAGGGCGGCTCGATCCACGCCAAGCTTCCCCGCCTGCGGCTGATCGAAGGGCTCAACCAGAAGGGGCTGTTCACCTACTCGGGCGCCCCGAAGCTCGCCGTCGGCGTGGTCGCGCGGCTGTTCGGCGCGCTGCCGCAGGATTGAGCCCCCCGCGTCGGCGCGACCGGCGCGCTATTCCGACGCAGGCGCGGACCGACGCCCTACCGGCGCCCGCGCCGCCACGCTCATCGACGTCAGCGATTGCCGCGCGCGATCTTGCGCAGATCGATCGTCTCATCGTAGAGCTTCGCGGAAACTCCCTCCTCGAGCGCGATCTCGCGCAGGGGACGGCCGGAGGCGGTGGCCTTCTTGACAATCGCGGCTCCCTTGTCGTAGCCGATCGCGCCGTTCAAGGCGGTCGCGACGGCGAGCGTGGCGCCCGCCGAGGCGTCGGTTCCGGCCGTGTTGGCGCGGATGCCGTCGACGCACTTCTCGGCAAACGCGCGCGAGGTGGACGAGAGCAGGTGCAGCGACTGCAGCAGGTTGCGCGCGATCAGGGGGATGCGGACGTTCAGCTCGAACTGGCCTTGGAGGCCGCCGATGGTGATCGCGGTGTCGTTGCCGATCACCTGGGCGCAGATCTGAAGGACGACCTCGGGGAGCACGGGGTTGACCTTGCCGGGCATGATCGAGGAGCCCTTTTGCAGCTCTGGCAGGAACAGCTCGCCGATCCCGGCGCGGGGGCCGGAGCCCATCAGCGCGAGGTCGCCGGCGATCTTGGTGAGCGAGACGGCGAGCACCTTCAGCGCGCCGGAGAGCTCGACGAGCGCGTCGCGGTTGGCCTGCGCCTCGAACGGGTCGAGCGGCGCGGAGATCTGCTTGAGCCCCGACTCTCTCTTCAGGCGCGCGCGGACCTTGGCGGCAAACTGGGGATGGGTGTTGAGGCCCGTGCCGGTGGCGGTGCCGCCGAGCGGGATCTGCCCGACGTGGACGAGCGCGGCGGCGATCCGCTCCTGGGCGAGCGCGATCTGGGCGGCGTAGCCTGAGAACTCCTGGCCGAGCGTGACGGGGACGGCGTCCATCAGGTGCGTCCGCCCGGCCTTGACGACGCCCGCGAAGCTCTTCGCCTTGCGCGCGAAGGAGCGCTCGAGGCCCTTGAGCGCGGGGAGCAGCTCGTTCTGGGCGACGTCGAGTGCGGCGAGGTGGACGGCCGAGGGGAACACGTCGTTTGAGGACTGGCCCATGTTGACGTGGTCGTTGGCGTGCACCGGCTCGCCGGCGAGCGTCGCGATCACCTCGTTGGCGTTCATGTTCGTCGAGGTGCCGGAGCCGGTCTGGAAGACGTCGACCGGGAACTGCGCGTCGTGCCTGCCGGCGGCGATCTCGCCGGCCGCTTTCTCGATCCGCGCGGCGGTGCGCTTGGGCAGCAGGCCGAGCTCGCCGTTGACGGCGGCGGAGGCGCCCTTCACGCGCGCGAGCCAGCGCACGACCGACACGGGGACGGTCTCGCCGGAGATCGGGAAGTTCTCGACTGCCTTGGCGGTCTCTGCGCCCCACAGCTGCTTGTCGGTCATGAAGGTCTCCTTGTAGACGAAGCGCGAAGTCTACTTTTTAGGGCTCGTAGGAGAAGAAATTGGGGGTTGAGGTCGCCGTTCCGCGGCACCAGACACCACCCACGATGCTCGACGTGCCACCAGCACGCCTGCGCTCGCGTGCGGCGTCTGGCACACACGGCCCGACCCCCTCAACCCCCAATTTCTTCTCCTACGAGCCCTGGCCCCCTGCCGGGGGCAGGGAGGCGTTCGCTCTTCCGAACAGAGGCTATTTGCAGAAAGCGGAGAGCTCCCGCGCGAGGCCGACGGGGTCGTCGTAGGCCATCAGGAAACCCGTGCTCTCGAGCACGCGCAGCTGCCCGTTCGGCAGCAGCGCGAGCGCCTCTTCGGCCGCGGCCAGCGGGTGCAGCGGGTCGCGGTCGGCCCAGAGCAGCAAGACGGGCATGTCCAGTCGCGGGTAGAGGTCGAGCAGCTGGGTCTGCGCGCCGCGCGGCCACGCGCGCGCGCACTTGGCCCAGGAGCGGGCGAGGCTCGAGTTGCCGGGGACGTCGGCGAAGGCGTGGCGCACGAGATCGCGCGCGGCGGGGTTTCCGCGCGCGGACAGCAGGCGCGGGGCGCGGGCGGGCGCGAACACGGCCCGCGCGCCGTATGTGAGCAGGCGGTCGAGGCCGGGCACCGCTCCCGCGCGTGCGGCCAGGCGCCAGCCCGCGCGCAGGCGCGCGCGCTCGGGCGGGAGGTGCAGGCGGCAGCCCATCAGCACGAGCCGCGACGGGCGCACGCGCTCGGTGAGGATCGCGTGCAGGAGGATCTCCGCGCCGGCGTCGTGCCCCGCCAGCAGCGGCCGCGGGCCGAGCACCTCGGCCGCGAACCCGGCGAAGACCTCGGCGAACCAGTCGAGCGTGTAGGGGTGGCGGGGACGGTCCTCGGAGTCGCCGTGCAGCGGCAGGTCGGGGAGCACGACGCGGTAGCGGTCTGAGAGCTGCTCGACCGCGGGCTCCCACTCCTTGTGGGAGAGCAGGCCGGAGTGCAGCAGCGCGAGCGGCGGCCCGACGCCGAGCTCGCGGTAGGCCACGCGCGCACCGTCGGGGTGGTGGTAGAGGCGCAGCCTCATCGTCGCGCGATGCGGAGGGACACGCTCTCATCCTAGGAATCCGCCGAAATCCCTCCGAGCGAGCGCTCGTGCGCGATCGGCTCGCACGCGTCGCCGACGGTCGCGACAGGGTCGAGCACGGCCCCGCGGGCGTGGAAGATGCCGTGACGGAACACGAGGAAGTTGCTCGCCACGGTCACGGCGAAGGTGGCCAGGTAGACCACCTCTGTCGGCAGCCCGAGCGCCGCGGGCAGCAGCGCGGTGCTCGCGGCGGTCACGCCGTACTGAGTCCCCGCGACCATCAGGTAGCGACCCACCTGATGGTGCAGAGGCAGGGCGAACTCGTTCTCGTGGTGGGCCCAGACGAACGTGCGCTGCAGGGTGAAGTGTGCGACGAGCGCGGTGCAGAACCCCACGACCAGCGCGAGCTGGAAGGGCAGTCCGACGACGGCCGAGAGAATCGTCGTGGTGGCCAGGTACATGAGCGCGACCAACCCGCCGACGAGGGCGAACCGCATCCCCTGACCGAACAGGCCGGTCCCGCTGCCCAACCCGCCCGGCGGCGACCTTCTGGGGGGCGGCGATCGCATTTCGGCGGGCGCCGGCGACTTCTTGGCAGGCGACAGCGACTTCTCGGCGGACAGGATCGGCATTGCGGCGGACCGCAGGAACGCGTCGGTTTCGGCCAGCGCCGCCGGAGTGCCGATCTCGTAGAAGCGCTCGCTCGCCTCCACGCCACAGAGCAGCCGCTCCTCGGCCAGTCGCGCAAAGAGGCGGGCGAGGTCCGTGACGTCAGGCGAGAGGAGATCGAGCGCTTTCTGCTCGAGCCCGCTCAGGCCATAGTCGATCCAGCGCATCTCCGGTCGCGGAGCCCGCTTGTCGTAGGCGAGCACGCGGCCGTCCGCATAGAGCGCGTTGGACACGTCCCAGCGGTCGTCGTTGCGGAGCACGCTCATCATCGCCGGCAGCCCGCTGGCCCGCCAGGCGCGTGCGGCCGCGAGATAGTCGATCCGCAGATAGGCGTCGCCGTAGAGGACGAGGAAGCGCTCGCCGAGCAGATCGCGCGCGCGGCGGACGGCTCCGAGCGTGCCGTCCAGCTCGGGCGCGTCGTAGCTGTAGGCGATGCGCAGCCCAAAGCGTGTGGCGCCCACGCGCTGCTCGATCAGCTCGCCTCGATAGCCGACGCACAGCACCACGTCGCGGGCGCCGTGGGCCGCGAGCAGTCTCAGCTGGTGCCACAGGAACGGCTCGCCGGCAACCTCGACGAGAGGCTTGGGGATGTCGCGGACGCGTGTGCCGAGACGGGTGCCGAGCCCGCCGGCGAGAATGCACACGGGTGGCAGAGCAGCGCTCGCTCCCTGCGCGTCTGTCCTCGCGCCGCGCACGCCCGTACGCGAGCTCCGGCGGTCGAACGGAGCGCTCTGCCTGTTCGTCTGCTCAGTCATCCCAGCCGTGGCGAGACTCGACGATGTACTTGGGCCGGCTGCGGGTCTCGTCGTAGATGCGCCCGACGTACTCCCCCATCACCCCGAGGGAGAGCATCTGGATGCCGCTGAAGAACGAGACGACGATCACGATCGTCGGGTTGCCGAGCGGGAAGTTGGCGCCGTCGAGCTTCAGCGCGAGGTAGACGAGCGCGAGCAGGAAGGCGACCAGCGAGAGGACGATGCCGAACAGCGAGATCAGCTGCAGCGGGTAGCGAGAGAAGCCGACGATGCCGTTGAAGCCGATCGCGAGCGAGCCCCAGAAGCGGTTGTACTTGCTCGTGCCGTCGGCGCGGGGCCGGCGGTCGTAGAGCACGCTCGTCTGCGGGAAGCCGACCAGGCCCACGAGGCCGCGCAGGAAGCCGTGACCCTCCTTGAGCGCCACCACGTTGTCGACCACGCGGCGGCTCATCAGGCGGAAGTCGCCGGTGTTGGGAGGGATGTCGACCTCCGCCACGCGCGCGATCAGGCGATAGCCGAGCGCCGAGACGATCCGCTTGGGCAGCGTCTCGCCCGCTCGCGTGCGACGCTGGGCGTAGACGACGTCATAGCCCTCGCGCCAGCGCGCGACGAGCTCGACGATCAGCTCCGGCGGGTCCTGCAGATCGCAGTCGATCACCACGACCGCCTCCCCGCTCGCCGCCTCCAGGCCCGCGAGCGTCGCCATCGGCTGGCCGAAGCGGCGCGAGAAGCGCAGCATCTTCACCCGCGGGTCGCGCTCGCGCAGCGCCAGGATCAGCTCCTCGGTGCGGTCGGTGCAGGGGTCGACGCTGAACACGAGCTCCCACTCCAGATCCAGCGGGGCGAGCGCGGCGGCGATCCGCGTGTAGGCCGGCTCGACGTTCAGCTCCTCGTCGAAGACCGGGATCACGACGCTCAGGCCAGGACGGCCCTCACCGCTCGCCATCGCCCCGCTCCGGCACGCGCTCGCCATCCTCCCGCCCCAGCACGCGCCCGCCATCGTCCCGCCCCAGCACGCGCTCGCCATCGTCCCGAGCTTGCTCAGGCTCGCCATCGTCCTGGTCCAGCACACGCTCGCCGTCGCCCCAGTCCAGCCCGCGATCACCGGGCACGATCCGGCGCAGCGTGTAGACGTCGGAGTCGAGCTCTGAGCGGTGCGCGGGCAGCTCGCGCCAGGGGTCCCAGATCGCGCTGAGCAGCTTGCCGGTGATGCCGTCGCTCGCGGAAGAGCCGAGGAAGACCGCGAGCTCGGCTCCATGTCGCAGCGACACCCCGCCGCTGCGACGCTGCGCGAGTGCCCGCTCGTAGAAGTCCGCGCCGACCCGCTCGGGGCCGGCGCCGAGCACCTCCTCGAGCAGGCGCGTGTTGAGCGCGCCGGGGGCGATCGCGTTGACGTCGACGCGGTGCTCGCGCAGCTCCTCGGCGAGCGTCTCGGCAAAGCGCACGACGGCGGCCTTGGAGGCCGCGTAGGCGCTGAGCCCGGCCAGCGGGCCGGTGGCGCCCCCGCCGGAGAGCTGCACGATCTTCCCGTAGCCGCGGCGGGCGAAGTGGGGCGCGAGCGCGCGCATCGGCAGGACCGAGCCGAACAGGTTGATCTCGACGGCGCGCACCCACTCCACCCAATCGCCTGACGCGGCGATCGCGCCCTTCGGGCCGTAGACGCCGGCGTTGCAGACGAGGATCGTGAGCTCGCCGCCGAGACCTGCAAGCGCAACCTCGACGAGCCGCTCGACGTCGGCGGGCTGCGAGACGTCGGCGACCTGGCCGAGCACCCGCCGGCCGGGCGGAGCGAGCTCGCGCAGCTCCTCGACCGCGGAGCCGAGCGCGGTCGCGTCGCGCGCGCAGACACAGACGCCCTCCACCCCCGCGGCGAGATAGGCGCGCGCGATCTCCAGACCGAGACCGCGGCTCGCGCCGGTGATCAGCGCGGTCCGGCCAACCAGCTCCCCGCTCATCGGAACGTGGCCTCCGTCGCCATCGCGCCCCGCCGGCTGCGCGCGGTCTCGTCGGCGAGCCCCTCCGCGAATGCGCCGGTGGACGCACCGGCGTCCCCGTCGACGGATGCGCCGACGCGCACGTGATGGACGTGTGGAAGAGACACCAGAGCGCTCTGCAGCGCGCCGGCCGGATCGATCACATGAGGGTGAGCAAGCAGCGAGAGGGCCTCGCCGATCGGCTCCTCGGCGAGATAGTCCGGCCAGGGGGTGCACAGCACGAGCGTGTCGGCTCCGTCGGCAGCCTGCAGCGGGCTCGAACACAGCTCGACCTCGTCCGCGAGCTCCGGTGGCAGCGCGTCGATCGCCGGATCGTGCGCTCGTACGCTCGCCCCGACCGCGACCAGCCAGCGACACAGCTCGATCGCGCTCGAGCGGCGCAGCGTGTCGGTGCCGGGCTTGTAGGTCAGCCCCCAGATCGCCACGCGGCGACCCGCGAGCGGCCGACCCTCCCCCACGGCCGCGCCTGCCCACCCGCCCGCCCCAGCTCTCCCGGCCGCCCCAGCTCTCCCGGCCGCTTCGACCTCCTCCGCCGCGCAGGCCCCTGCGGCCGCTTCGATCTCATCCGCCTCACGGCCGAGCAGCTCGAGCAGCTTGCGGCGCGTCCAGTGGCGGTGGGCGGCGTTGCCGTCGGCCACCCCGGAGAACACGTGCGCGGGCAGCCCGCGAACGTCTGCGAGCTCGCGCAGGAAGCCGATGTCGCGTGCGAGCGTGCCTCCGGCGAAGGCGTCTCCCGGCGCCAGGTAGGCGCTCGGCCCGATGCGCCGCTCGCTCTTCAGCCCCCGGGAGACCTCGCGCGCGTCGGCGCCCACCGACTCGCAGATCTCGGCGATCTCGTTGATGAAGGCGATCGACGTGGCGAGGAACCCGTTGAGCGCGTGCTTGGTCATCTCGGCCGACTCCACCCGCATCCACTCCACGCGGGAGCTGAACGGCGCGAGCAGCTCGGACAGCTCGGCGCGATCGCGCTCGCTGCTCACGCCGGCGACGATCCGCTCCGGCGCGCGGAAGGAGTCCAGGGCGCGCCCGAGGCGCAGGTTCTCGGGCACGCATGCGAAACGCAGGTCGTCCGCGCCTCGCCGGGCGGCGCAGCGCGCGCGCAGGGCGGCGACGCTGCCTGCGGGGAGCTGGGAGGAGACGATCGCAAGCGCGCCTGCGGGCAGCTCCGCCAGGGCCCGAACGGAGCGCTCGAGCACCCATTCGACGTCGGCGTCGTCATCGTCGTCGACGGGCGTGTCGAAGGTCACCCAAGCACGCCGCGCGCCGGCGAGCGCGCGCGGCTCGCAGGTGCAGTCGAGACGATCGGCGCAGCCGCTCAACAGCGCGGCGAGCCCCGGCTCGGAGACGGGAGGACGGCCTTCGCGCAGCCCCGCCACGATGTCGGGGTCGGGGTCGAAGGCGAGGACCCGGTAGCCGGCGCCGGCCAGGCAGGCGGCGGTCACGCTGCCGAGATGCCACAGGCCGATCACCCCGACCGGCCGACGCCGACTCGTTTGCGCGGCGCCCATCGCTACCGCTCCCGGGCGGGGGTCTCGGAGGTCGCCGCCGTCGAGGCGTTCACGCCCATTCCGCTCGCCGCCGCGCCCGCTCCCGTCCCGTTCGCGGCCGGCTCGTCTGCGGCCATCCCGTTCGCCCCCGCCTCCCCCGTGGCCGTCCCGTTCGCCTCCACCTCCCCCGTAGCCGTCCGGTTTGCGCCCGCCTCGTTCGCCGCCGCGCCCGTGGCGGCGAGTCGCATCGGGGCGTAGGCGGAACCGCTCGCGTAGGCCGCCTCGACCTGTCTCCAGGCGTCGCGCGCGGAGCTCAGGTCGCCGAGCAGTGGGCGCCCGTCCAATGCCGTGACGGCCTCGGCGAAGTGCTCCCATTCGGCCGTCCACGAGACGTCCTCGTCGGGGTAGGCGACTTCTTCCAACAGCGGCGGCCCGAGCTCCGGCCCCATCCGGTAGACGCGCAGCCGCTGGGGCCCGTAGGAGCGGGCGAGGCCGTCGACCTGGATCTTCGCGGAGCGGCAGTAGAGCTCCAGCGAGAAGAGGTTCTTCCACTCGGTCCAGCTGACGTGCAGCGTCGCCCACGGAGCGGTGCGCGCCCGCGCGTCGCCGAGGATCAGGGCGGCGTTGTCCTCCACCGCGGTGTCCCAGAACTGCGTGCGCAGCAGCGCGGAATGCAGCGGCAGCGGGCCGGCGAGCCAGTTGGCGAGATCGAGCAGGTGCATGCCCTGGTCGATCAGCTCGCCGCCGCCCGAGCGCGCCGGCTGCGCGCGCCACTCGCTTCCGTAGCCGACCCGCCCGCCATGCCCGTAGCGGGCGCGGATGTGCATCAGCTCGCCGTGGCGACCGGAGCGCACCTCGGCGACAGCGCGGGCGATCGCCGGGTGGAAGCGATGGTTGAACCCCACCTTGACCAGGCGATCGCCGGCGCGGCGAGATTCGATCAGGCGTTCGACCTGCGCGGTGGAGATCGCCGCCGGCTTCTCCACGAGCACGTGCGCCCCGGCGGCCAGCGCCCGCTCGGCGAGCTCGGCGAGGCGGTCGTGGACGGTGGCGACGATCACGACGTCGGGGCGCAGGGCGAGGAGCTCCCGCGGCGTGGCGCAGGACCGGCAGCGATGACGCCGCGCGAGCGTCGCCATGGCCGAAGCGTTCACGTCGCAGCAGCCGAGCAGCGTGTCCTGGGCGCCGAGCGCCGCGGCGCGCGTGGCGCCGATGCGCCCGCAGCCGACGATGCCGACGCTCAGTCCTGGCCGGCTCATGCGGTTCCCGCCGTCGGACTGCGCCGGCTCGTGCGCCGCCGGCCGTCCATCTGGGCGCCTCATGCGTACCCGTCCGCGTAGGCGCCGCCGAACTCGAAGTCGAACGCGAGCTCGGAGGCCTGTTCGGCCGCCATCGCCCGTCGCGTGTCCTCGGGCCGCTCGGTGTAGAGGAGCAGGAAGCCCCCGCCGCCGGCGCCGACGAGCTTGCCGCCCAGGACCCCGTTCGCACGCGCGAGCGCATACAGCCGGTCGACGCGCTCACCGGTCATGCCGGGGGAGCGGCGGCGCTTGTGCTGCCAGTGCTCGTGCATCAGCTCGGCGTAGCCGGCGAGATCGCCCGCCTCGAGCAGCTCACGGCTGCGATGACCGAGCTCCTTGGTGCGATGCAGGTTCTCGAGCATCTTCGTGTCGCCGGCTTTGGAGCGCTCGTCCTGGTCGTTCAGCATGCTCGAGGCAGAGCGGGCTTCGCCGGTGTAGAACAGCAGCAGGTGATCGCGCAGCCGCCCGAGCACGGACGCGTGGAGCTCGAGCGGCTCGACGTCGACGCGTCCGTCGGGGTGAAACGTGTAGGCGCAGATCCCGCCGTGCGCCGCCACGTAGGGGTCCTGCTTGCCGACGGGCTCGCCGAGCACGTCGATCTCGATCTCGCTCGCCGACTCCGCCAGCGCGCCGGCCGTGATCGAGATGCAGCGCGCGCGGACGAGGCCCTTGAGCAGGCAGACCGTGTAGGCGCCGGAGGAGCCCATGCCGGTCCCGGACGGCACGTCCGCGACGGAGGCGATCTCCAGCGGATTGCCGCACCAGTGGCGCAGCAGCGTCTCGCGCAGGATCGGGTGGCGGATCTGGGCGATCTCGTCGACCTCCTCGAGCTCTGAGTACTTCATGCGGTAGCGGCGCTGGAAGACCGTGTGGGTGAGCATGTAGACGTACTTGTCGATCGCTCCGGCGATCAGGAAGCCGCCGTGCTCGCGGTAGTAGGAGGGCAGGTCGGTGCCGCCGCCGCCGAGTGAGATTCGCAGGGGCGCGCGGCTGAAGATCACGCTCATCCCGTCCTCCCCGCGCGGGCCGTCCGTCCGCTCACCCACCGTCCGCTCACGAAGCCACGCCTTCGGCCGCCTGTCCCGAGCGAGCGCTCGACCGGTCCCGCACCGGCTCCTGCTCGCGCCAGGCGTACTTGTTTGCGTCGAGCCACACGAGCGTGCGCAGGATCGCCTCACGGATCGTGACCCGCGGCCGCCAGCCGAGCGCGCGGATGCGCGTGACGTCGAGCTCGATCAGCGGGCTGTCGCCGATCCAGCCGCGGCGGCCGCCCGTGTATTCGATTTGCGGCGCGAGGGAGAGGTGTTCGAGGACGATGCGCAGCGACTCGTCGACGACGACGGTTTCTTCGCTGCCGAGGTTGTAGACGTGGGCGCCGGGCTCCTGCTCATGGCGCTCAGCGGCGGTCAAGATCGCGGCGACGCAGTCGCCCACGTGCAGGTAGGACTTGCGCTGGCGGCCGTCGCCCAGCACGCGCAGGCGGGTGGGGTCGCGCTGCAGCGCGCGGTAGAAGTCGAAGACGTGCCCGTGGGTGTAGCGCTCGCCGAGGATCGAGACGAAGCGGCAGATCACGGCGGTGAAGCCGAAGCCGGTCGCGTAGGCCGAGATCAACCCCTCGCAGGCGAGCTTGGAGGCTCCGTAGAGGGAGGTCTGCAGCGGAAAGGGGGCGTCCTCCGGCGTCGGGAAGACGGCGGGCTCGCCGTACACCGATCCGGTGGAGGAGAACGCGATCCGCTTCACTCCCCGTGCCCGCATCGCCTCGAGCACGTTCGCGGTGGCGATCGTGTTCTGCTCGAGGTCGCGCCGCGGGTGCTGCAGGCCGTGGCGGACGTCGGCGTTGGCCTGCAGGTGGAAGACCCAGTCGCAGCCCTCGAGCGCGTCGTGAAGCACGGCTCGGTCGAGCACGTCGCCCTCGACGAGCCGCGTGCGGGGCCGGGAGAGGAGCTCGGCGACGAACTCGCGCCGTCCGCTGCGAAAGTCCTCGACGATCACGACCTCGACGCCGAGATCGGCCAGCCGGCCGGCCAGGTTGCTGCCGATGAACCCCGCCCCACCGGTGATGCAGGCCCGCTTCACAGAGTGAAGCCCGCGGCCCGTGCATCGTCGTGGAACATGCGCACCGTCTCGAGCGAGAACTGCTCGAGGCTCTTGCCGAGGCCGTCGAGCTTCTTGAGCAGCTCGTGGGTGATCGTGATGATGTGGCAGCCGACCTCGTTGGCCTGCACGAGGTTGAGGATCTCGCGCGGCGAGGCCCAGATCAGCTCCGCGCGGGGTGCCTGCTCCATGATCTCTACGGAGCGCGCCATGATCGGCAGCGGATCGACGCCCGCGTCGGCGATCCGTCCGGCGAAGACCGAGATGCACGACGGCGCGCCGTCGGCGAGCGCGGCGGCGATCAGCTCGACCTGGGCCGTGGTGAACAGCGCGGTGACGTTGACTTTCACTCCGTCCTCGGCCAGCTCGCGCACGAGCGGGGCCATCGAATGGCCCGCGGTCGAGGTGACGGGGATCTTGACATAGACGTTCTCCCCCCACGCGGCGATCGTGTGCGCCTGGCGGCGCATCTCCTCGGCCTCGTCGGCGAACACCTCGAAGGAGATCGGGTGCTCGGTCACGCGCTCGAGCAGGCTCTTGGCGAAGCGGGTGTAGTCGGTGAGACCGACCTTGCGCATCAGCGTCGGGTTGGTGGTGAACCCGGCGATGCGGGGGTCGCTCGCAAGTGTGAGTATGCCGTCGAGGTCAGCGCCGTCGGCGAATATCCGTGTAGAGATCTGATCGAGCATGGTGTGACCTAATCCGTGAGATCACCATAACGAAACGAGTTTTCCTCATTTGTGTCTGACTCATACGATCGATCTTTGCGCCGCTATCGGTAAGCCGAAGGGCAACGCAGGCGACGCGAATCGGTCCCGAACCCTTATAAATACTGCCTTTATATCCACTCGGCGAGAACGACAGTCCCGAAGCGTTTCCCGCGAGCATCTCGGCGTCCATGTCTCCAACCACTCGCGGTACCCCTAAGCAGTGGCCCGGCATTCTCCGCGCACGACTACGCTTAGACTGGGCGGCGCCATGAGGTTGTCGAAGCGCCCCGATCTAGCAAATAGCGACGTAACTCCGAACGTGAATCCAGCGCGCCCGAACGGCGTCGTCGTGTCCGCCCCATGGAAGATTCGCGAAGCGACGATGACCGCGACAGACCGGGTAGCGACCTATTTGTGGCTTATATCGCTCGTGATCGCGGCGGCCTACTGCATCGTGTTCGTGGTACAACTCTCCGGCATAGTCACCGGGCTCGCTTGGATCGGTGAATACGCCTCGGGCTTTACGCTGCCAGAAACACTCGTTAGAACGGGAACGGGCGGCAAAACGGTGATCGCTTCTTCCGGCCAGTGGGTCTCATTGTGGTTCGGGTTGCTCACCGCGAAGCTCCCTCTTCACCGCCAGCTCTGGGAGATCGCCCCGACACTTCTATATATTGCCACCTCCCTGACAGTGGGGTGGTGCGTCTCGCGGATAGCAGATCGTCGCGCAGCCATCCTGGCGATGCTCCTTGGCCTAATCGCCTCGCCGCTGGCCCTGCTGATTTTTATGGCTGCGGTCGCCCATAACACCGCCTACCCGTGTACCGCCCTGGTCGGCGCCTATCTGCTCTGGCTAGCACGAGCAGCGAGACGACGACGACTGGTAGCATTTGCCGTGCCTGTCCTCCTTGGCATAATTGTTGGCGCCTGCGTCGCCTCAGATCTCCTGGTAGTTGTCACCGCGGTAATTCCACTCACCGTGGCGGCGATCCTTGCTGGCATGCAGCGCGATCGACGCTCCAGGTTCCTTGCCCTCTCAGCACTCACCACCGTAGCTGTGGCGATACCTACCGCGAGGTTCATCAATGAGATCATGCACTCCTTGGGCTTCTTTACACTGCCCACTCCTGCCGTGATCGCTCCGCTGTCGGCATTGCCCGTACGCGCGAAGTACTTGTTTAAAGGTCTGCAAGTATTGTTCAACGGCTATCTCGGAGGTCCCAGAGCGCCCGGCACACTACATACCGAGCTTGGAATTGCCAGCGATGTCTTTATGTCGATGGCCCTATTTGTGCTGCTCATCTTTGGCATTTGTGCGATCAGCAGGCTCATCCGTGCCGCGCTCGATCGGAGCGCCCCCGAAAGGGAGTTACAACTCGCCCGGTCCCTACATATAGTCTACTGGGTCAGCTCTGCTGTCACGGCCTGCGGAGCGTTCTGGATTGCCGGCGAAACGGGTGGTGGAACGATTCCACACGAATCGTACTACGCAACCACCATTTTTTCGGTGGCGGCGGTGGTGCCGCTGCTCCTTCTGAGCGGCTCGTTGACAAGCCTGCTCGCCGTCATGGGCGCATCTGTATACATCGTTGCAAGCTTCGTCGGACTTACGGGGAACTATACAGATATTGCGGGGGCGATACCCAGCTACGTCCCCACTATCGTCGAAATCGCTCAAGCCAATCATGTCACCGTCGGCTACGCTGACTTCCAGCAGGCATCCAGCTTGACCTGGAACACTGACGGACGTTTGTTGGTACGACCATTGATAGAATGTCAAAACTCGCCAGGCGCCGAAATCTGCCCCTTTTATCAGGCGAGCGTCCCGTCATGGTATGTGCCGCAAAAGCGTCATACCTTCTTGCTGATAGACAATGACGGTATTGGGTTTCACTCGCGTCCAGTTGGCCTCGGCAAGCCGCTTGCGGCGTATCGGCTCGGAGCGTTGCGTGTGTATGTATATTCCTACGATATAGCATCGCGCCTCGGTCCGGAGCCTACATTTTCGCCAGCTCACGAAATTGGCTTCCTCCAATTTCTCTCTGATCACTAGGAATCAATCTTTGTGACGCCATCAGCGAGACTCTCGGCGATCACGTCAGGATGAACCTCGCATAAACGCTTGTGAACACTACCCGTATAGCGAACCAGCAACGTGCGGCATCCAGCAGCTTTTCCTGCGGCGATATCCCTATCGGTGTCTCCCACCATCCACGAGGTGTCCAGGTCGAGCCCGAGAGTGGCAGCGGCGTCTAAGAGCATCCCTGGTGCCGGCTTGCGACAGGCGCACTGTCCGGAAAGCTCCGGCACGACACCCCGCTCGTGGTGCAGGCAGATGCGCGAACCAGCGAGCGTCACTCCCTCGCCCAGCAGCAGCTCGACGACCCGCGCATGGACAGCCATCAACCGCTCCACCGAGACCGCGCCCTTGGCGGCGGCGGGCTGATTGGTGACACACACCAGGGCGAAGCCAGCCCGGGCGAGACGGGCCGCCGCCGGGGCGGCGCCCGCGATCAGACGCACGTCCGCGACCGTAAGCGGCGACTCGGGCACGCCGGAGACCGGATCGGGGACGAGCTCGTTGAGGACGCCGTCCCGATCGAGGAACACGGCCGCGCGGCCGGCCACGGCTCGTCCCTACCCCACTGGCGGAGACGTAAGGGACTCCCAATGCCCCCGCTTAACGGCCAGCGCGGGGTGAGAGACGAGTGCGTGCCAGACGAGCGCCTGGAAGGACTCGACCAGCGGCGTGCACAGCTGTGGTGGGGGATCGATCAGGATCGCGACGTCGGCGAGCTGCGCGAGCGTGCCCCCGGGCGCACCGGCGACGCCGTAGATCGGCGCGCCGAGCGCGTGCGCGGACTCCATCGCGCGCACGAGGTTGAATGAGACGTTGTGCTCGCGCGAGCCGCCGCCGACGGAGAAGACGAGCAGGGCGTCGCGCGCGCCCAGCCGCGAGACCTCGAGCCATGCGACGAAGGACGTCTCCCAGCCGTCGTCGTTCGTGCGCGCGGTCAGCTCGGAGACGTTGTCGGTCGGAGCGTAGCTCTCGATCGCGCAGAGCTTGCGGAAGTCATTGACGGCGTGAGAGGCATGGCCCGCGCCGCCGCCGACGCCGAGGATGAACAGCCGCCCGCCACGATCGCGCACGGCGGCCAGCCCGTGGGCCATCGCGTCCAGCTGGGCCGGGTCGAGGGCGCGTGTGAGCTCGCCCGCTGCTGCGAGGTACTCGGCGCTGTGATCGCCGGCCGCGCTCATCGGCGGCGGCCCTCCGTGCCCACCGGCGACGATCTCACGCCATGAACGACCAGGCGACCGGGGGCCGCAAGGCTTCTCGCCAGCTCCCTGCGCACGGCGCGACGGGCGCAACGGGGCGTCATCGCGAGCACGTCGATGCCGGTCCGAAGCTGGGCCGGCAGAGAACGCAACCGCTCACCCGAGACGCGTGGGAGGGGGATGGCGAGCGTGCGATCGAAGCCGAGCCCGCGCAGCATCGCGGGGAGCGGACGTGGGAGCTCTGTGTCGATCGACGTTTCGACGATCAGCCGTTCACGTGTAACTCGTGCGACGCGCTCCAGTGCGGAGAGGGACTCGCGGGGCAGGCGGTGGAGGGTGTCGAGGAAGAGGACGACGTCGAATTCACCGATGTTCTCGGAGGAGATGTTCGATATCTCCATTTCGACGTGCCGCACGTCTGAGGCGAGCGCGTGCTTGGCGTATTCAAGGCCGTCCCTGTCCCCCGGACGGCGCCACGACGGGACGTCCAACACCGTGACGTGGGAGGCGCCCTGCCGCTCGGCGGCAAAGGCGAAGTAGCAATCGCCGCCGGCGTGGAGGACCGTCTTGCCCGCGAGGTCGGGCGGGCGCAGCGCCTCGAGGGTGCTGATGGGCCGGTCGATCCGTGGAGCGATATAGCCGCCGGGCAGGTCGACCGAAGACCACCAGCCGGCACGTTCGTGTGCGGAGGAGCGGGACGGCGTGGCACACGCATGAGGCATCGAGCGATCGTAAGCAGCGAGGAGGGCGGTTGGCAAATTGTCAGAGACAACGAAGGGGCGAATTTCGCTGTCGAAGGAGTGAGAGACAAAGTGAAAAAGGTGAAAAGGCGACTCACCGGCGGCGAATCCGCGAAATCGACAGCATCGCCGGCAGATCGGGGGGAAGCGCCTCGAGCATGAGCAACGCGAGCGCGTAGAGCGCTGTGGAGAGAAACACGCGACCGATGACGGGAACGCCGCCGAGCAGCGCGGGAGTGGCGCCGATCAAAGCGGCAAGCGCGACTTTCGGCAGCATTCGCAGGCTCATCCTCAGATGCGGGCGTGCGTGGACGAGCACCGCGGCGCCCACGAGCGCGGAGGCGATCTCCACGACCGCCGTGCCGATCGCGGCGCCGACGGCCCCGTCGAGCGCCGCGAGGATCGCGACCGCGGCGGCCACCGCGGCGAGCAGCGAGAGGTTGAAGATCAGGATCGTGCGGTGCAGGCCGAGGCTGAGCAGGGAGTACGCCCAGACCGAGCTGACGAAGACGGCTCCGACGGCGATGCCTTGGAAGGCGAGCACCGGAGCCGCGGGCATGAAGCGCGAGCCGGCGACGACTTCGATGATCAGGTGCGAGCCGATCGCCAGCGAGAGCGCGACCCAGGCGCCGACGATCAAGGCGACGTCGAACACGCGCGAGATCGCATAGCGCAGCCGGGCTGGGTCTTCGCGGGCCGCGCGGGCGAAGATCGGAAAGGCGGCGCCCACGAGCAGGGTGGGAAGCGTGAGGAGCGCTTCGATCATGCGGTAGGACACGCCGAAGTAGCCGAGCTGCCTGGCGTCGGCGATGACGGAGACGAGCACGATCGCGATGCGCACGTACAGGGTCGCGGTCGCGGTGGCGGCCGAGTAGGCGAGCACCGGGCCGAACAGCCGGCGCCAGACGCGCGCGTCGAAGGAGGGGCGCAGGGGGATGTCCGCGCGCACGAGCGCGACGGTCGGCGGCAGGACGATCAGGGCGGCGATCGCGATCACCGCGAGGAAGGCGAGCAGGTGCGCGCCGGCCAGCACGAACAGGACGATCAGCGCGGCGATCGCGAGGTAGCGGGCGAAGTCGAGCAGCGCCACCCAGCCGAGGCGCAGGCGCGCGATCAACGAGACGGCGAGCGTCGCCTGGACGTTCTGCGCGAGCACGCCACAGCTGGCGACCAGCACGCCGAGGCCCAGCAGCCGTCCGTACACGGCAAACGCGAACGCGGTGACGAGCACGCCTCCGAGCACCGTGAGGAGCAGGCGCATGCCGAGCAGGTTGCGGGCGAGCTCGGCGCGCCGAGCTCCGTGCAGGACCGACAGTTCGCGCACGCCGATCGTCGTGAGCCCGAGATCGGTCAGGCCGAGGACGACCGATCCGAGCGAGGAGGCGGTCGTGTAGCGGCCGGTTTCGACGACGCCGAGGTGGCGGAACAGGAGCGCGGCGGCGCCGAGGACGAACAGCGAGCCGGCGAGGAACGCCGCCACCCGGATCGTCCCGCCCCGCGCGGCGGCCGGCCCGGCCCGATCGCTCGAGAGCAGATCCGAGGCGGCCGTCTGCTCGAGTGTAGCCACGGTCAGGCCAAGCTAACAACGCGCTTTTGCGCGCGCGAGCGAACGGGCGCGATGTTTCTGTCCTCCCCGCCCGCCCCGCCTACAATGGGCCGCCACGTGACCGCCGCCCGCCCCCGCCATTCGCTGCTCCCACGTCGCGAGGTCGATCCCGGGCAGGAACTGCCGGCGCTCGAGCTGGAGGTGCTGGAGCGCTGGCGCGAGCGCGACGTGTTCGCACAGTCGCTGCGCCGGCGCGCGGACGCGAAGCGGTGGAACTTCTATGAGGGACCGCCGACGGCGAACGGGCCGCCGGGCTCACACCACGTGCTGTCGCGGGTGTTCAAGGACATCTATCCGCGTTACAAGACGATGCGGGGCTATCGCGTCGAGCGAAAGGGGGGCTGGGACTGTCACGGCCTGCCGGTGGAGATCGCGGTCGAACAGGAGCTGGGAATCAAATCGAAGGCGGAGATCGAGGAGTACGGGATCGCCGAGTTCAACGCGAAGTGCCGCGAGTCGGTGTTCACCTATCTCGAGGAGTGGAACCGTCTGACGGAGCGGATCGGCTTCTGGATCGACCTCGACGACGCGTATCGCACGCTCGATGAGAGCTACATCGAGTCGGTGTGGTGGGCCCTCGCGCAGATCGACGCACGCGGGCTGTTGTACGAGGGCCACAAGGTCAGCCCGTACTGCCCGCGCTGCGAGACGACGCTCTCTTCGCACGAGGTCGCGCTCGGCTATCGCGACATCGTCGATCAGACCGTCTACCTGCAGCTGCCGGTGACGGGCGGCAGCGAGAAACTGCTCGTCTGGACGACGACGCCGTGGACGCTGCCGGGCAATGTCGCGCTCGCCGTCTCACCGAGCGCGACGTACGCCAAGGCGCGTCTTGGTGATGATGACTTCGTCCTCGTGTCGGATCGTGTCGTGCCGGTGCTCGGTGAGACGGCCGAGATCGTCGAGCAGTTCTCGGGCGAGGAACTGGTGGCGCGCTACGGCAGCTACGACGGACCGATCTTCGCGGCGAGCGATCGCAAGCCGGGGCCGCTGCCGATCCTCGCCGACGAGTTCGTGACGACGTCGGAAGGCACCGGCATCGTGCACCTCGCGCCGGCGTTCGGCGAGGACGACTACCGCGTCGCGGCCGCGGCCGGCATCTTCCGTGGCGATGAGCCGCGCACGCTGTACAACCCGGTGCGCGCGGACGGCACGTACGACGAACGCCCGCGCAGCCGCGACGGCGAGCCATACTCGGGGCGCTTCGTCAAGGACGGCGGGCTGACGCAGGAGCTGATCGAGGATCTCGACGCGCGCGGTGAGCTGCTGCGCGTCGAGCCCTACGAGCATTCCTATCCGCATTGCTGGCGCTGCGGCACGCCGCTCTTGTACTACGCGAAACCGTCGTGGTACATCGCCACGACGAAGCTGCGCGACGAGCTGCTGGCGGGCAACGAGACGGTCGAGTGGCATCCGCCGCACGTCAAGCACGGGCGCTTCGGCGACTGGCTCGGCAACAACGTCGACTGGGCGCTCTCGCGCGAGCGCTACTGGGGCACGCCGCTGCCGGTGTGGCGCTGTGCGGCGGGTCACGTGCACGTGGTGGGCTCGTTCGCGGAGCTCAAAGCCCGCGCCGGGACGGGCCTCGATGATCACCACCGCCCGTATGTGGACGAGATCGCGTTCGCGTGCCCGCACCCGAGGGATGGAGTGACTGCCGCGGAGGGAGCGGCGGCGGAGGGAATCGTGGCGGACGGGGTGGCGGACGGCACAGAGCAGGCATGCGGCGAGCCGATGAGGCGCGTGGAGGAGGTGATCGACGTGTGGTTCGACTCCGGCGCGATGCCGTTCGCTCAGCACCATTTCCCGTTCGAGCACGAGCAGGCACTGGAGGAGCGCTTTCCCGCGGACTTCATCTGCGAGGCGCAGGATCAGACTCGGGGCTGGTTCTATTCGCTGCTCGCGGTCGCAACGTTGTTGGGCCAGGAGACGCCCTTCGACCACCGGGCGCCGTACAGGAACGTGGTGTGCCTGGGCCTGATCCTCGATGAGGACGGGCAGAAGATGAGCAAGTCGAAGGGCAACGCTGTTGAGCCGTGGCGGGTGCTCGACAGTTACGGCGCAGATGCTTTCCGCTGGTATTTCTTCACTTCCAAGCAGCCGTGGGACGGATATCGCTTTTCCGATGCGACGATCGGGGAAGGTGTCCGCCTGTTCCTCAAGCAGCTCTGGTCGACGTACTTCTTCTACGTTCTCTACGCCGAAGCCAACTCCACGACGCTCGGCGCGACGGACCCGGTCGGAAGCGGGTCCGAGCATGTCGAGGACCTCGACCGCTGGGCCCTGTCGCGCACGGCCGGCACGGCCGAGCTCGTGGCCGAGCGGATGGACGCCTACGACGCGACCTCGGCGGGACGGGCGATCGCGGGTTTGGTGGACGAGCTGTCGAACTGGTACGTGCGCCGCTCGAGGAGGCGTTTCTGGGACGGCGACCCGGCTGCGTTTGCGACGTTGCGGACTTGTCTGCTGACGGTGGCGAAGCTGCTGGCGCCGTTCTGTCCGTTCATCGCGGATGAGATCTACGACAACCTCGACGGCGAGCTCGCGAGCGTGCATCTGTGCGACTTCCCGGCGGGAGACGGCCTGCCCCCACGCGACGAGGGCTTGGAGCAGGCGATGGCGCTCGCGCGCGAGACGGTGCGCCTCGGGCTGGGAGCGCGGGGCAAGGCCAAGATCAAGGTGCGCCAGCCGCTGGCGGAGGCGGTCGTGGTCGCGGACGGCCGCGAGCGCGAGGCGATCGAACGGCTGGCGGACGTCGTGCGCGAGGAGTTGAACGTCAGGCGGATGCGGTTCGTCGCGGCGGCGCAGGAGCTGAGCGAGTATGAGGTGAAGGCCAACTACCGCACGCTGGGGCCGCTGTTCGGCAAGGACATGCCGCGGGCCGCCGAGGCGATCGCCGCGCTCGACCCGGCGCGCGTCGCGGCGGCGGTGCGCGAGGGGGAAAACGGCGAGGTGGGCATCGGGATCGCGGTTGGAGGACGCGAGCACACGCTGTCGGCGGATGACGTGATCCTCACGCTGAGGGCGCCCGCGGGATACAGCGTCGAGCGCGAGGGCGCCCACGCGGTGGCGCTCGAGCTGGCGATCGACGAGGACCTGCGGGACGAGGGGCGGGCGAGGGAGATAGTGCACGCCGTGCAGAACGCGCGCAAGCGCGCGGGGCTTGAGGTCGAGGACCGGATCGAGCTCGCGCTGGCGGGAGCACGAGAGTTGATCGCGGCCGCCTCCACCCACGAGACCTATCTGCGGCATGAGACGCTTGCCGTCGATCTGCGCATGGGCGATGCCGGACATCCCGGCGAGGGAGCCCATCGTGAGCAGGGGGAGATCGAAGGCCTGAAGCTCACTATCTCGGTGCGACCCGCCGGCGCCACGTGAGCGACAGCCGGATGAGCTGAAGCGCCAGGGTCGCCATCCCGATCACTGTCAGTATCCGTCCGAGCTCTATCGGCAAGCCGGTCGCGGGGGCCAGGGAGATCGTCTCGGTGGGAGTCGAGACAGGCTGCCGGGCGGCCCGTCGAGGCGATGCGCCCGGAGCCACCGCCAGCACGAGGAAGCCGCCCTCCGCGCGTCCGACGACGGTCGCCCCCGTGACATGCACGAAATATGGGCCGGTGTCTATGTTCGTCAATACACGACGACCGGGAGCAAGCCGCGTAGACACCGACGCCTTTTCGCCATGCACGACGGCGGGGGGAAAATCCAGATCGGGGAGCGAGCCACCATCGACGATGGGGAGTGAGTGGTCGCTGTAATCTCGATATTTCTGCGCAAATTCACGATCAACGAGCTCCGCCGTCACGTAATTGCGCGGAACGGCGCGCGGATAGGCGTCGGTCTGCTGAATCGCGCCGACCGCCGATGCGACCAAGACAAGGACGATCGTCCATCTCCAAGCCCGCACCGGGCGCGTGCCTTTTTGCATCACCACGAGAGCGGTCAGGACGATCGCGCTCAAGCCTATGAGGACATAGTTCTCCAGCCGATAGCTGAACTGGAGCAGCTCGTAGGGCTTTGGCAGCGCCAGCAGCAGTTCGAGGTGTGTCATCAAGACAGCGATCGCGACGGTTAGGCCGGAGAAGATCAACAGCATTCGCACCGCTGTGCTCGAGCGCCCCGAGAAGAGCGAGATGGGGATGCTCGCGAGCGCCCAGAAGATCACCAGGATCGGCAGTGACAGGGCAAGGCCCGGGACTCCAAATACGGAGGTGGCGCGCGAGAGGGTGAAGAGGTTCTGCCATGAGACGATGCCGATCGTCGCGCGCAGTGTCTCGCGGGCTTCGTCATAGCCCCCGCGACCTATTTGAGTGTGCGAGGTGTATGCGACTGTAGGAAGCAGGTACCACGCGTTTATCAGCAGCGCAGGGACGACGAGGCCCGCGAGACGGACGAGCGCGGAGATCCGGATCGTGCGGCGCGCGTCGGGCACACAGGCAAGAACGATCAGGCCCGTGATCACGAATAGGGTGCAAGCCCAGAGGATCGTCAGATCGTGACTTCCAAAGAAGACAGTGCTGGTTCCCGCGAGCATGAGCGAAGGTCCGACACGGAGTCGATTTGCCTTTACGACGCTGGCCGCGGATGCAAGCATGAGGGGGATCGTCGACACTCCCAAGAATTCCGGCCAGTCGCCGCGCCCGTAGATCAACGTCAGGTAGGCTGCCGACGTGACGAACGCGAGGCCGGGGGCGTGCGCGAGCCAACGGCTGAGCCCGGCGAGGCGGCCGATCCAGTACCAGCCCCAGTAGGCGGCCATGAGTCCGATCGCGTATGTGAATACGTAGGCCGTCGCCGGCGAGCTGCCGGGAACGAGCGCCAGCGCGCCCGCCAGGGCGTAGATGGTTCCACCATAAAAGGCGTACTGCGGGTAATAAGCGGAGAACGATGTGTCCAAGAACAGGCTGGGCACATGGTTTTCTCGAATATTGAGGCTCTGGTGCCAGATGAACCAGAGATGATGAAGCCAATCGCCACCAAAGCTCGAGCTGGTGAACAGCATCGGCCAAGCCAGCGCGCCGATCAGAGCGACCGATGCCGATATGCCCATGAAGCCGGCCCGCGGACCCGCGAAACGGCGGTACATGACAGATGCCGCCTGACCGCTAGCGGTCGAACGGCGCAACAGAGATTCTCATCTCCAAATGGTATCTGTGGGTGTGTTCGCGCTATTGCAACTCGCTCGAAGCGCGAAGGCACCCCCATGGACACTGCCTCTATGTGAAGTCGAGGCGTTCCAGGGATGTACCTATGTTTCCAACTGGCTCACGACGAGACGCCGAGTACCCGACCACCGGCGCCAGCGGCAGCGCACCACGGGCGCAGCCTGAGATCGCCTATGCCAGCGCGGGCTCGAGCTCCGCCTCGAGCTTCTTCTTGGGATAGGCGCCGACGACGGTCTTGACCGGCTGGCCGCCTTTGAAGAGGATCATGGTCGGGATCGAGAGCACCTGGAAGCTGGCCGCGGTCTGCTGGTTCTCGTCGATGTTGAGCTTGACGATCCGCAGGTCGGGACGCTCGGCGGCGATCTCCTCCAGCACGGGCGCGACGACCCGGCAGGGGCCGCACCAGGGCGCCCAGAAGTCGACCAGCACGGGACCGTCGGACTCGATGACCTCGGCTTGAAAGTTGGTGTCGGTGACTTCGTTCAGTGTGCCTGCCATGGGACCGTCTCCCTCGATCGCGATTTCCTACCACTATACAAAGTAAAGGAAGGGCGTCGGACGCTGCCCGGCCTCGGGCTTCAGGCGCGCCGTGAGGAGCTGTCCTTCGGAGCGATCGAGGATCGGCCTGAACGCGATTGGCGCGTGGCGCCGATCACCGCACCGTCACGAGCCACCCTTCGGAATTCCGCACGATCGGCGCGTGGATGCCGGTCAGCTGCGTGAACAGGTGCGGCGAGACGTAGACCTCGATCAGCGCGGCGACGACCAGCATGGGGACGGCCACGGCAACGGTCACGAACGTGGCGGCGAGCAGCTGCTCCCACTCGCCGCGGCGGCTGGCGATGATCCAGGCGGCGAGCGGCAGGAACAGCGCGATCAGCTCGGGGATCGCGTGCGGCAGGACGCCCAGTAGGAGAATCCCGGGCGAGACCTTCAGAAAGTGCGAGACCCCGGCGAGGGTGTGGCCGAGGATGTAGGCCTGCGCGCTCAAAGAGAAGGTGGTCGCACAGACGACGAAGCCGATTGCGATCCGCCCGCCGTGCTCGTGCACCCAGCGCGAGAGGCCGTGATGGTGCTCGGCCTGCAGCGGCAGCGAGCTGCCCGCGATGAAGCCCGCGACGCACGCCATCGCGTGCAGGGCGAGCACGAGCAGGTTGGAGCGCAGGACCTCGAGCACGTTGGCGCCGTCGCCGACCGCGAATGGCGGCTGCAGGGCGATCACCTGCTGGTAGCCGCCGTCCAGCGAGGAGACGATCAGCACGGCGATCAGCAGCCCCGCGGCCGCGACGGCCGAGCCGGCGACCCACCGTCCCACGGTGGCGCCGGGGGCGTGCTGCCAGCTGCGCAACGTCGCACGCGTGTGGCGCACGCCATGCGAGAAGGCATAGGCCGACGCGTCCATGCCCTCCCATCGACCGCGGCGCGCGTTACCTGAAGCGCGATCGCCTGCGGCGCGTGCGACAGGCGCGCATCACCGCAAGCGCAGCAGCGGCACGAGCCACATCGCCTCGGCGGCGATCCGCCAGGACATCTTGCTCCGGCCGTGCTGGCGGTCTTTGAAGACGATCGGCACCTCGACGATGCGAAAGCCGGCCCGCGCCGCGCGATAGGTGAGCTCGACCTGGAAGGCGTAGCCCTGGGAGCGAACGCCGTCGAAGTGGATCTCTTCGAGCACCTCGCGGCGGAAGCACTTGAAGCCGCCGGTCAGATCGCGCACGCGCAGGCCGAGGATCCAGCGCGCGTAGGTGGAGCCGCCCTCGGAGATGAAGCGGCGCAAGAGGCCCCATTCGGTGACGCCGCCGCCGGGCACGTAGCGCGAGCCGAGCGCCAGGTCGGCGCCATCGCGGACGGCCGCCAGCAGGCGCGCCAGGTCCTCGGGGTCGTGGGAGAAGTCTGAGTCCATCTCCATCACATAGCCGGCGCCATGATCGAGCGCGTGGCGAAAGCCGGCGAGGTACGCGGGCCCGATGCCGTTCTTCTCGGTGCGATGGAGCACCTCCACCCAGGCGTGCTCGCCGGCCAGGCGATCGACGATCTGGCCGGTGCCGTCAGGCGAGCCGTCGTCGACGACGAGCACGCGAAAGCCCTCGGGAGCGGCTATCGCCAGCACCTTGCGGGCGACGAGGAGAATCGCCTCGATGTTCTCGGCCTCGTTGTATGTGGGCAGTATCAGCCAGGGCTCGCCGGACATAGGCGGCGTACCCTAGAGCAGTGGACCTGTCCAACGCCGCAATCGCCGAGGCGTTCGAGGAGCTCGGCGACCTGTACGAGCTCGACGGGGCGATCGTGCACCGCGTGCTGGCGTATCGCAACGCAGCGAGGGCGGTGCGCGACGCGTCGGTGTCGGTCGCCGCGCTGGCGCGCGAGGGGCGCGCGAGCGAGCTGCCGGGAATCGGCAAGACCCTGCAGGAGAAGGTCCTCGCCCTGCTCGAAACCGGCACGATCCCCGCGGCCGAGCGGCTGCGGGCGAGGTTCCCGGCGGGGCTGATCGCGATGACCCGTCTGCCTGGGCTGGGGCCGAAGCGCGCGCGGCGGCTGCACGAGGAGCTCGGGATCGATTCGCTGGAGGCGTTGCGCGCGGCGGCCGAGGCCCACCGGCTGCGGGCGGTACGCGGGTTCGGGCCGAGGTTCGAGACGAGCGTGCTCGCGGCGCTCGAGTCCGGAGTGGCGGAGCGGCCGAGCGTGCGCGTGCTGTTGCCGAAGGCGATCGAGATCGGCGAGGCGCTCGTGGCCGGCCTGCGCGAGCGCGGGCCGGCCGACGCGCAGGTCGAGATCGCGGGCTCGGCGCGACGGGCGGCGGACAGCGTCAAGGACATCGACCTGGTCGCGACGAGCGCCGAGCCCGAGGCGCTGGCGGCCGCACTGGGAGAGCTCGAGCAGATCGAGAGCGTGTCCTCGAGTGGGAGGGCGGGCGCTCGCGCGCGAACCCACTCGGGCCTGGCGGTCGACCTGCGGATCGCGCCGCCGGAGCAGCGGGGCAACCTGCTGCAGCACTTCACCGGCTCGGGCGCCCACAACGCGGCGCTGCGCGAGGCGGCGGTGCGCAGGGGCATGCATGTGTCGGAGTACGGCGTGCTGGAGGACGCGACCGGAGCCACGCACATGTGCGCGAGCGAGCAGGAGGTGTACGCGCTGCTCGGGCTCGCCTACATCGAGCCGGAGCTGCGCGAGAGCCGCGGCGAGCTGCAGGCGGCGCGGCTGAAGGACCGCGGCGCGCGCTCGGGGCTGCCCGAGCTGATCGAGCTCGCTGACATTCGCGGCGACCTGCACAGCCATACGATCGCCTCCGACGGCCACAACACGATCGAGGAGATGGCGCTTGCGGCTCGCGAGCGGGGATATGAGTACCTGGCGATCACCGACCACTCGGCCACGCACGGCTTCGGCAACGACGTCTCGCCCGAGGAGCTGCGCCGTCAGATCGAGCGCGTGCGCGAGGCGAACGCGAAGATCGAGGGTATCGAGCTGCTGGCGGGCAGCGAGGTGAACATCCTGCCGGACGGCTCACTCGACTACGAGGACGAGCTGCTGGGGGAGCTCGACTGGGTGATCGCGAGCGTGCACACAGCCTTTGCGATCGGCGAGCAGGCGATGACCGCGCGGATGATCGCCGCGATCGAGCATCCGCTGGTGGACGCGATCGGCCACCCGACGGGGAGGATGATCGTGCGGCGCGAGCCATATGCGATCGACCTCGACGCGGTATATACGGCGGCGGCGCGGACGGGGACGATGCTCGAGATCAACGCCAACCCGGACCGGCGCGACCTGTCAGACGTCAACGCGCGCGCCGCGGCGCGCGCGGGGGCGATGCTGTTGATCGACTCCGACGCGCATCGCACGCGCACGCTCGCGAACATGCGCTGGGGTGTCGCAACCGCACGGCGCGCATGGCTGGGAGCCGAGGCGGTGGCCAACACGCGAACCTGGCCGGAGCTTCAACTGCTGCGCAAGCGCGCGCGGCGGCGGCGCTGAGCGCACCGACGCTCAGAAGCCTTCCGTCGTCTCACACGCACACACGCCTTCCGTCGTATCCAACGCCCCACAGCCGGTCGTCTCACACGCCGCCAGGGTCATAGAACTGTGGATGGTGCGTGGGGCAGAACAGGGCCGGCTTGCGTGCGGCGGTGTCGTAGCGAACCACCCAGACACCGGTGCCGTCGGTCACCCGCGTGCACGTCGGTGGCGTCTGCTTGTTCACCGGCGCGTGGATGAGCGTGGCGATCTGCGGAGAGCTGCTGAATTCTCGGGCAGGGGCAATCGACGACTGCAGTTTGGCGATGAGCGCCAGCGGAGTGAGTCCTTCGTAGGAGAAATCCGGTTCTCTGCTTTCTTCGATGTCCCATGTGACCGCCCGAACGCCGTCGCGTCGCAGCGCCTGAAACATGCCGAGAACGTTCCCGTCACGATGCGGGCCCGCGACCAGGAAGCCTCGGTTCGTGTAGACGACGAGCTTGCCCGCGTCTGGCTCCTTGGCGGGAAGCGGATACCCCACCTTGCCACCGACGCCGAACGTCGAGCCGATCGTGTTGGCGACGACCGCCGCCACGACCACCGCGATCGCGAGCGCTCGCGCCGGGCGTGACAGATAGACGATCCAGCCTGTGCCGATGACGGCGAGATAGGGCATCAGCGGCTGGCAGTAGCGTATGTCGTGAAGCGGCGTGAGGGTGATCAGGATGTAGCCGATCGCTCCCCCGATCAGCAGTTGCAGCCGCATGTTCTGCCCGGCGCGATCACGTACCTGCGCGACGATCATCCACAGCGTCCCCCCCACGAACACGATGAAGAGCGGCGCGAGCAGCAGATAGTTGAGAATGCCCCAGAAGTACCAGGTAATGTCCGCCACCGACAGGAACGGAGGCAGATTTTCCGGTTTATTGAACCCCGGTATCCCATTCGCGACGTGGGCCATTTCTCCGAGCAGTGACAGATGGTCGAAATACCACGGGCTCGATATCACAAACGAGACCAACAGGAACGCTATGAGCCCGCGGCGGTTTCTCCAGCCGCCGAATACCAGCGAGGCGAATATGAGGCCGATGACGAAATCGGCGAATTGAACCTTGATGAGCATGCCGAGCCCGACGGCCACTCCCGCGAGCAGAGCGAAACGGACGCGCGCGAAGTTGTTGCTCGCGAGGATCAGCCAAATCGACACCGCGACGAGCGCCGTCTCGGGCGCATCGAGCATGAAGACGTGGAACTGAACGATGAGCAGTGGGGCGCCCAGCACGAAGATCACCGCGAGCATGCCGGCCCGTGCGTCGAACAGGAGCCGCCCGGTCTGGTAGCAGCCGAGCGCCAGCAGCGGAACGAAGACGACGTTCTCGCCGATGATCGGCGAGGCGACGTTGACACCTCCTATGAACACCGCGAACGTGCCCACCAACTTACCGAAGGGCGGATACACGGATACGAAATTGAACGGCCCGAGGATGTCGCCGGATTGTATGAGTTGATAAAAGTGAAACGTTTCCCAGAGATGATTGCCGGCGTCGTATATCGGGATGCTGCGATCCTGGGTGAGCCACCAGCACGTGAGCGCGACGAAGGCGCACGTCGCTCCGATCGCGCCCCACGCGGACATGCTCAAGCGCGGCGCGCTCCAAGTCCTCGTCGAGCTCGCCGGAGTCGCCCGCTGCGCGAGGCCGGCGCGGAGAACACGATCTATGGGGGGACTGGCGCTGCCGCGTGCCGACACCGCTCGAACCTAGCCAATGATCCATTCGAGTTCTAATAAAATCGCCGATATCGGCGGCAATGTCTCCCTCTCAATCGAGGGCGCCGAGCTACTCCGTGGTGTCTGTGAACAGTCGCGGCAACATCTCCTCGGCGATCAGTCGATCGACCGCGTCGCGCGCGAACGGAGCCATCAGCTCGAGCGCCCGGGCCGCATAGCCGGGCGTGGGATCGTCGAGCGCGGCGCGCAGGGCCGCGCCGAGGTCCTCGCCGACCAGCCGCGGGTCGAGCTCGCGCGCGAGCGGCAATGCCACATAGGGCCCGGGCGCGGGCGTGGTCACGAGCTGGCAGCCGTCGGCGAGCGCCTCGAGCTGGGCGATCCCGTAATCCTCGCGGCGGGGGGCGCAGACGAACACGCGCGAGCGGCGCAGCAGTTCTCGGTAGTGCGGCGCGGCCATCGGGCCGACGACGGTCACACCCTCCTCCTCCTCGGGCGCCGAGATCCCCGCCCGCTGCAGGTCCTTCGCCGATGCGCCCGCCACGACCAGCTCCTCGGAGGCGCGGCGCACCGAGCGCCACGCGGCAAGCACTCGATCGAGACCCTTCTTGGACGGGTTGGCGGCATAGGTGATCGCGTCTATGTCCCGGTCGGGGTCGGGTGGGCCGGAGGGCTCGACCGGCACCGGCAGGACGAGCGCACGGTCGCCGGCGCGAGCGGCGGCGGGCGCCTCCCGCAGGCTCGCCTCGCTCCAGGGCAGCAGCAGCGGCGCCTGGTGCAGCCGGCGGCGCTCGAGCGGCCGCTGCCACAGGCCGTGACGCCCGGGCCGGTTGCCCGCGGCGGGAGCGTCGAAGCGGATCGCGCCGGCACGCGGCCACAGCAGCGCGGCGGTCGTGCTCGAGTAGATCACGGCTCTCGCCGGAGAGCGGCGCAGCTGCTCGATCATGTCCTTGGCGGAGGCACGTGTGGCGTGTGCCCAGACCAGATCGGTGAGCATCATCGTGGGCACGTCCTCGGGCCGGAAGGGGCGCGCCACGGCGACGCTCACGCCCAGGCGTTTGAACGCGTAGTAAAGCTCGTCGTCGGCCATCCGCAGGCCTCCGGTGGCGCCCAGCGACACCATCAGCACATCCACCACGATCAGGTCACCGCGCCGTTTCCGCGCTCGGGCCGCAGCGCCTTGAAGCCCGGGGTACGCTCGAGCGCCATCGGCTTCAGCGGGGAGGCGCGCAGGACGTAGAAGCAGGCTCCGTCGCGCTCCTCGATCGCCGCGACGGCCGCGTCCTGACGGCGCCAGGCGAGCGCCCAGATGATCGCGAAGCCCGCGGCGATACCGGGAATCTGGGGCGCCAGGAAGGCGAGACCGCCCGCAAGCAGCGTGGAGGAGAGCAGCGGCCATAGACGGTTGAGCAGGATCGCGCTCGGATGGTGCTCGGGCAGGGTGGTGCTGGCCTTGGCGCCTGAGAGCAGACGCGCGATCGGCGGGTTCGTCTCCGCTCGCCTGCCCAGACGCAGGCCGATCAGAGCGGCCAGCACCCACCAGCCGGCGGCGAGCGGGACGAGGTTCTTCTGCGAGCTGTTGGCGGCCGCGAGCACGGTGACGGCGGCCAGCGCGGTGGCGGCCGCGGCGCTGAGCAGGACGGTGCTCTTGAGGAAGTCGACGAAGCGCACTGTGACAGCGCCTACAGAAGTGCCTCGAGCAGGCCACGCACGCCACCTGTGCCGTCGACGGTCAGGTCCGCCTCGGCGGCGAGCTCGGGCGGCGCTTCGTCGGAGCTGACGGCCACGCACAGCGCGCTCTGCAGCGTCCCGGACCGTACGAGCGCGCGCAGGCCGCGAAAGGCGTCGAGGTCGGTCGTGTCGTCGCCCACGTAGACGGCCGCGACGAGATCCCGGCCGCTCCCCTCATCGCCCCTGCTCCCCCCCTCGCCCCCGCCGGCGCCATCGCCCGCCTCACCGGCGCCGCCCGGCCGCTCGGGCCCCCCGAAGGAGGGACGCAGCAGCGCCGTCACGCCGAGCCCCTTGTCCAGACCGACGGGCGGGCGCACCTCGAGCACCTTGCGCCCCCAATGGACCGCGAAGCCGGCCTCCTGCGCACGGCGCGCGATCTCCCGCACCGCGCTCGCGGCAGCCTCCTCGTCGGGAGCGCCGCGCCAGTGGAAGGCCGCGATCGCGTCCTTGTCCTCGCTGCGCACGCGCAGCCGCTGGTGCTCGGGGCTGTAGACGCGCGCGGCGAACGCGCGCACGCGCGCGGTCCACGCGGCGACGTCGGGGTCGAGCTCGGGGCGGGTCGCGCCCGGGCGCAGGAGCTCGCCACCGTGGTTGCCGACATAGGCGATGGTGCCGATCGAGACGATCTGCCGGGCGGTGGCCGCCCGCCGGCCACTGACGCAGCCCACCACGCGATAGCGCTTGGCGATCTCGATCAGCAGCGTGCGCGTGGCCTCGGGCACGTGCGCGTCGGCGGCGTGCCGGACGATCGGCGCCAGGGTGCCGTCGATGTCGAGCAGTACCGCGGCGCGGGTGGGGTCGGAGCGGATCGGCTCGAGCGCCTCCACGAGCGTGGCAGCGGGGAACACGAACACTAGTATGGCGCGCATGGAGGCTGACCGGTCCCGCGACGCGCAGCGCGACTGACGGGATGGGTCTGGCCACCGGGCAGCGGGGGGCTGTGCTGTACGACAGACGGCTGAAGCTGATGGCGATCGGCACCGTCGCCGGCCTCTTCAGCGGGCTGTTCGGAGTCGGTGGAGGAACGGTGGTGGTGCCGCTACTCGTGTTCTGGCTCGGCTACGGCGAGCGCGAGGCCACGGGCACCTCGCTGGCGGCGATCGTGTTCATCGCCGGGTTCGCGGCGGCCGTGCAGGGCGCTTACGGCAACGTGCGCGTGCTCGACGCGCTGCTGATCGGCGTGCCCGCCGTCGGCGGCGTGCTGATCGGCACGTGGCTGCAGCAGCGATTGAACGTGAGGACGATCTCGCTGCTGTTCGCCGCCGTGCTCGTGGCTTCGGCGATCGAGCTGCTGGCGCAATGACGTCCGTGCGCGGGAACCCGACGATCGAGCTGCCTGCGCGATGATCGCCGCGATCGCCATCGGGCTGGCCGCCGGGGTGCTCGGCGGGCTGCTGGGCGTCGGTGGAGGTGTGCTGTTCGTGCCGGGGCTGGTCCTGTTCCTGAGCCTGAGCCAGCATCAGGCCGAGGGAACCTCGCTGCTGGCGATCGTCCCGGTGGGGCTGGTGGGGGCGCTCAGGCACAACCGCTACGGCAACGTCCGCCGGGACGAGGCGCTGTTGATCGGCGTGCTCTCGATCGCCGGATGCGCCGGCGGGGTGGCGCTCGCAAACGCTCTCTCGGGCGCCGCGCTCAGGACGGCTTTCGCCGCGCTGATCCTGCTGATCGCCGCGCAGCTCGCTCGTCGCGCTCTGGGTGGAGCAGAAAAATGATCCCGTACCACGAATACGTCGTAGACTGAAGCGATGGGACTGGACAATCCACTTCACATCGCTTTCCTGGTCGTGATCCTGCTGCTGGTCTTCGGCGCCAAGCGCCTGCCGGAAATCGGTCGCTCCCTGGGAGGCGGCATGCGCGAGTTCAAGGACTCGATCAGCGGCGAGGCGAAGCAGCCGGCGATCACACCGGCGATGCAGCAGCCGCAGGAGCCGGTCCAGGCCCCGGCCGCCGCCCCGGCGCCGGTCGCACAGCCGGCCTCCCCGCCGGCCGCTTCCGCTCCGCCGGTCGAGCCTCAGCCGTAGGAAACAAATCGCGCCAATCGTGGCGGCGGCGGAAGGTGGCTTGTTAGGTTGCCGCCATGGTTCGCCTCCTCACCGGCTCCCGATAGGTGTTACTGCCGGCGCACACCGTGCGGCGGCCGCGCGGCGAGGACGTTCACCTGCGCGCTGCTCCGCAGATGCGCGAGTACGAGGAGATCACCGCGCGCGTGGCGTGTGAACCGCCGGGGCCTGTGCTCGACTGGGGCTGCGGGCACGGTCAGATAACCGACCTGCTGCGCAAGCACGACGTGGATGTCACAGCGTATGACTGGAGCCCGAAAGCACCGGCGGACGGCGAGCTCGTGCGACTCGCGGACTATCCCGATATCCGGGCCTATCACAGCAGCGACCCGGTACGGCTGCCCTTTCCCGATGACAGCTTTCAGTACGTGCTCTCTTGCGGAGTGCTCGAGCACGTGCAGCGACCGGGTGCCTCGCTGGATGAGGTGCACCGCGTCCTGCGACCGGCCGGGCGGCTGTTGATCTATAAGCTGCCCAACCGCTTCTCCTACCTCGAGGCGCTGGCGCGCAGGATGGGGATCTACTATCACGGCGCACTGGCCAACGACCAGGTCTACACACGTCGCAAGGCGCTCGCTCTGCTGTTAGCGCACAGCTTCCGCGTCGACGCCTTTCGACGGAGCAATCTGCTGCCGCTCACGCTCACTCACCCGCTGGCGCAGTTACTCGCCGGGTCGATCTGGGCGCTCAACCGGACGCTAGAGCGTGTGCCGGGCCTGCGGCTGCTCGCCACGAACCTCGAGCTGGACGCCACCGCTCAATAGCGGCTGCTCAGCCCCGGTGCAGGAGCGGCCCGGCGGAAGGGCGGGATCGGAGCTGCCCGAGGCGAAATGGGTCGCCGGATGGATGTAGCCGCGCTGGGTGGCGCCGGGGACGGCGACGCGGCGCCAGCGGGCGCCGGGGACAGCGACGCGGCGCCGACCGCCAAGGCAAAGCCTGTTGCGACGGTGCCCGCGAGCCGTCGCCTGCGATGCACTTCACCGAGGGTCAAGGCGTCAGAGGCTACTCCGCGGCGTGCGTGTGCTCGGCTGCCAGCACCGCCGGACGCGCCTCCGCCAGCAGCGGGGCCCCGCAGTGCCAGCAGTAGCCGGCGCCGCGGCTGTGGACCGCGCCGCAGGAGCGGCACTGCCCGTGGACGCCGGCCTCGGTCGAGCCGAGCAGCCGTTGCACCTCGCCGAGCTGGGCGTCCGCCTCCTGCAGCTCGGCGGCCCGCCGGGCGAGCACGTCCAGGCGGTAGTGGTCGCGGACGGCCATCTCGTAGGTGAGCCCGCCGAGGTCCCACGTCAGCTCGGCGACCCGCCTGGCCAGCTCGTGGCGGCGGCGGCGCAGCTCGGCCAGCGAGCCACCGACCGCGGCCGGCAGCGCCCGCATCAGCCACCGCCCGTTTCGATCGGCTGGGCGCCGAGCTTGTTGACTTCTTCCTCGTGCTTCTGACCGGAGGAGCTGCCGAGTTTCTGGAGTTTGCTCGAGCTGACTTTGTCCGCTTTCGGCGGCGGCGCCTTTTCGATCGCCTTGGCTTCCTTGACTTCATGAGCTTCGGTCTTGGCGGTTTCCTTGCTCGGCGTGGCCGGCTTGGGGGCGCTCGCAGCGGCCGGGCTCGCGCTCGTGGTGGTCGGCGCCGCCGCGAGCGGTGCGGCAGCCGCGGCGGTCGCGGTGGGCAGGCCCTCGACCTTCAACACCTGCCGGCTCGGCGCTTTGCTCTGGGTCACCCAGTGACCGACGAGCAGGCCGGTGAGGATCGCCAGCAGCAGCACGGACAGCAGCCCGAACAGCCCGGAGTAGCGACGCAGCCATGCGTACGGGCCGGATACCACCGGCTCATACGCGGGTGCGTATCCGGGAGCGAGCACGCCCGCGGCGGGATTGTGGCCGGATCCATAGGGCTGAGGGTCCCCTTGGAGCACGTCGAGGAAGGCGACCGATGCAAGATCGGCCAGCACGGGCGAGACGGGATGCCCGCAGGCCAGGCAATAACGCTGGTCGGGGGCGAGCGGCGCCGCGCAGTTCGCACAGCTCTGAGCGTCCGCCGGCTGCTCGGAGGGGACGGGCGCGAGGCTCATCCAAACGCGCCTCGGACATAGTCGCGCGTGCGCGCGGCGCGCGGCGCGTTGAACACCTCCTCGGTGCTGCCGTACTCGACGAGGTCGCCGAGATACATGAACGCGACCTTGTCGGCGACCCGCCGCGCCTGGGCGAGGTTGTGGGTGACGATCACGACCGCCAGCTCGCGTCGCAGCTCGCCGATCAGCTCCTCGATCACGCCGGTGGAGATCGGGTCAAGCGCGCTGCACGGCTCGTCCATCAGCAGCACCTCCGGGCGCGGAGCGATCGCGCGCGCGATGCACAGCCGCTGCTGCTGGCCGCCGGAGAGGCGCAGCGCGGGACGGTCGAGGTCGTCGCGCACCTCCTCGTACAGCCCGGCCCGGCGCAGCGCATCGATCACCAGCGGCTCGAGCTCGCGGCGGCGCGGGCGCTTGCGCGACTGCTCGCGCAGCGCGAAGGCGACGTTGTCGAAGATCGACATCGGGAAGGGGTTGGGCTGCTGGAAGACCATCGCCACGCGGGTGCGAAGCGTCGTGTCCGCCAGCTCGTGGATGTCCTCGCCGTCGAGCAGCACCGAGCCCGCGCGCGCGGCGCTAGGGGTCAGCTCGGTGAGGCGGTTGAGCGTGCGCAGCAGCGTCGTCTTGCCGCAGCCGGAGGGTCCGATCAGCGCGAGCACCTCTCCCTGGTGGATCGACAGCGACACGGACTTGACCGCCGGCTTGCCCGCATAGGCGATGCTGAGGTCGCGCACGCTCAACCGCTCGGGGCCTGCCGTCGCGGGAACGGGCTCACGCAGCGGGTCGCGCTCACGCACGGGCGGCGCGACGGGGACGGGCGGGCGATCGAGCACGATCGTGCGCACCGGCGGCACCGCCGGCGTCCACGGGGTCTCGATATTTAGAACCTTCTCCATCGAACCAATGAGGTTAGCCGATTTGTCTCGGCCCGACAACGCCTGTCGAGCGACTCTGAGAACGGCCGATGCGATCCACCAGCAGGTTGAGGCCGAGCACGAACACCAGCAGCACGAACGCGGCGGCGTACGCCTTCTGCGGCGCGGCGCCTTCGCCGGCGGGCGAGTTGTCGTAGACGTAGCTGGTCAGGGTCGAGCCCGTGCCGCGCAGCACGTTCAGCCCGGGGACGGAGCCCTGCGTATCGATGCGCAGGGTTTCGCCGAGCACCAGCAGCACGATCGCGGTGTCGCCGACGATACGGCTGACGCCGAGCGTCAGGCCGGTGGCGATGTTCGAGCGCACGCTCGGCAGCAGCACCCGGCGGATCGTCGCGATCCGCGTCTTGCCCAGCGCGAAGGCCGCCTCGCGCATGTGCGTGGGCACCGCCTGCAGCCCGTCCCGGGTCGCGACGAACAGCGGCGGCAGCGCGATCAGCGACATCATCGCCCCGGCGGCGAGGAACGATCGGCCATACACCCCTCCGGCGCCACCCCCCGACCCTCCGCTTTCGGCACGGAACGACAGCGGCGCGAACACGCCCAGCTGGAAGATCGCAAGGCCGAACAGCGCGAGCACGATGTCGGGGGTGCCGGCGACGATCTCGATGCTCGACTCGACCGCTCGCGCCAGCCAGCTCGGCCGCCCGTACTCGGCGATCCAGATCGCGCTCAAGATGGCCAGCGGGAATGCGAGCGCGATGCCGATCGCGGTCAGCAGCAGGGTGCCGATCAGGGGATCGAGGATGCCCCCCGTCTGGCTCTGGGTCGTGCTGATCGCGGGCCGCGTGAACAGCAGGCCGGGGCGCAGATACTCGATCCCGCGATAGCCCATGTAGATCACGATCGCGGCGGCGATCAGGCACAGGCCGATGCCGGCGGCCCACGCGAACAGCAGCACCAGCCGGTCTCCCCAGCGCCAGGTCCAGGGCGACGAGCGCCGCCCACCTTTGGCGCTCGGCGGCGGACTTCCCATCTCGAGCTCGGGTGCGAACACGCTCACGCTCTGACCTGGTGCTTCCGCAGCGGCAACTTGATCAGATAGCCCGCGATCGAGAGGACGAACGCGGAGAACAGCAGCAGCAGCCCGAACGCATACAGCGTCGAGCGCAGCGCCGGAGCGCCGATGCCTTCGTGGAAGTCGACGATCGTCGAGGCCAGCGTGCGCAGCGGCTCGTAGAAGAAGGTCGGCAGCCCGTGGGAGAGGTTCGGCGTGAAGAAGCTGCCGCCGGAAACCATCTGGATCATCACCGCCTCTCCCAGCGCGCGCGCGGTCGCGAGCACCGCGGCGGCGACGATCGCGGGGCGGATCGCGCGCAGCGTCACCGCGAGCACCGCGCGCAGCGGGTTGAGGCCGAGCGCGACCGCTCCCTCGCGCCACGACCGCGGCGCGGCGATCAGCGCCTCGCAGATCAGCGCGATCATGATCGGCGTGATCATCACGGTCAGGATTACGGCGGTGACCCCCAGACCGGCGCCGGTCAACTCGACGGTGCTCTGCACCGCGGTCTTCTGCGACGCGGAGACCAGGTGGTTGCCGACGAACGGCACGAGCACGAGGATCCCGATCAGGCCGTAGATGACCGACGGCACCGAGGCGAGCAGCCGGATCACCGGGATCGCGAGCAGCCGCAGTCGCGCGGGCGCGAGCTCGACGATGAAGATCGACGACAGCACCGCGATCACGACGCCCAGCAAAACCGCGATGCCCGTCGTCAGCAGTGTCCCGTAGACGATCGACCAGGCATTCAGATGAAACGCCGACGCCGGCGGGTTCACGCTCGTCGCCTGCATCGTCGCGATCTGCGTCTTCAGGGACCCGCCGGGCCCCAGCCAGCCGAGGCCGTTGTGCGCGAGGACCGGCCAGGCGCGAACGCCGACGAACACGATCATCGCGATCACGATCGCGCCCACGAGGAGTGAGACCGCGCCGAGGGTACGCTCGGCGCGGCTGTCCGGCCATGGGTTGCGGAGTCGCGGCAGCATCCGAGACGCCTTACGGCGTGATCGACACCCACTGGCTTTCGATGACCTTGCGCGCGGCCTTTGATTTCGTGGCCCAGTTGATGAACGACGCGACGAAGCCCTGGGCGGCGCCACGCGTCACCTCGTAGAAGCGCGCGATCCCGGCGTAGGACCCGGCGGCCACGGTCGACTTGTTGCAGGCGACGCCGTTGTAGGCGACCGAATTGAGGGAGCCGAGCCCGGCCTGGTAGTTGGATAGGAAGCCGATCCCGTTCGGATCGTTTTCGACCGACTGGCGGAGCAAGCCCTCGGAGGACAGTTCGGAGGCAAGCGAGGAGACTTTCTTGCCTTCCAGCAGCAGCGTCTGGAAGCTGGTCAGCACGCCCGCGACCGAGGTGCGGCTGATCAGGTCGATCGTGCCGGAGGCGCTCGCGCCGGGAACTCCACTCCAGCTGCGGGTCTTGCCGGTGAAGATCGAGACCACCTGCGCCGGGGTGAGGTTGCTGAGGGTGTTGGCTTTGTTCGTAACCACGCAGATCCCGTACTTGGCGATCGGGTAGAAGATCAGGCCGGCGGGATCGGTCGGCAGCGGATCGCGCGATACGTCGCCGATCGAGACGCGGCTGGCGGCGACGTCGTTGATGCCGATCTGCGCTCCGCCCTGGGCGATCTTGAACTTGACCGTGTGCGGTTTGAGCTTGACGTACTTCTGGGCGAGCAGCGACACGAGCGGATATGACGCGGTGGCGCCGCTGATCGAGATCGTCGGGGTCGCCAGGGCGCCCGCGGGCAGCGCGGCGACGCCGAGCACGCCCATCGCCACCACGGCGAGGGAAAGCGTTCTTAGTCGTCGTAGGGGGCGATGCTTGTTCATGGACAGGGACTCCGTTTCAGATGTTTGACAGTGGGGCGGCAACGAACCTACCATATTCCTCATTAGCTTGATCAAGATAAGCTAGTTTATGAAGATGCCGCACGAACAAGCATCGACATCACCGCGCTCATGAGCACTCCACCTGAGACCCCCACACCCCGGCCGGCGACTGCTTCGGGCGTTCCGCGACTGCCTTCGCTGCGCGTCACCGCGGCGCTGGCGGCAGGGATGCTGGCCGTCGGCGCGGCCGTCGGCGCTGCGATTGGCCCCGCGCCCAGCGCGTCGTTCGCGGGGGAGCGCATCCCGCTGCTGCTCCCGTCGATCGCGGCCCTCGCCACCGCGGGCACGGCGGGCCACGCGAGCGCGACGACTGCCGCCGAGCCGCCTCCGATCACGCCCCAGGCGACACCCGCCGTGCCGCCCGGCGGCGCGAGCATATCCCCCTCTACGCGCGCCGCGACACAGACGGCGAAGTCGAAAACACGTTCGAGCGCCGGCACGTCTCCAACCCCGGCCACGAGTCCCTCCTCGCCGTCTCCGACCACGAAAGCTCCCAAAGGCGCAAGCAAGCAGGCCACGCTGGCGCCGGTGACGCACGTGTGGCTGATCGAGCTCACCGGCGCCACCCTCACGCAGGTCTTGGCCAAGCCCACCGGCGCGCCCTACATCGACTCCCAGCTCGTGCCGGCAGGGGCGCTGCTGAGCAACTGGTCCGCGCTGCAGGGCAGCGCGCTGGCGAGTGAGGCGGCGCTGCTGGGAGGAGAACCGCCGCAGACGCTCGACACAATCGTCCAGCCGCCGTGCCCCGAAGGCGCGGCCGGCGCCCAGTGCGCCCCCGAAAGCTCGGGCGCGCTGAGCGCAGCGGATGAATTTCTCAAAGCCACCGTGCCAACGCTCACCTCGAGCGTCGCCTATCGCGAACACGGCCTGATCGTGATCACGTTCGGCGAGGTCGGCAATGCGACCGCGTCGAGCCTGCCCGCCGGCGCAGCGGCGGCGACGCTCTCGAGCCTTCCCCCGGGGGGCGTGCTGCTGCTTTCGCCGTTCGCCCGCGCCGGCTCGCGGCCGTCAACCGCTTTCAGCCCAACTTCACCCAAGCAGAGCCTTTCGGGGTTGCTGCGCTGACGTCGCGTCCGCGCGTACGCAGGCCGTACATCCGCAGTTCGTCAAACCAACCAAGGAGACCCACGTTGCACGCACAAGATCCCGCCCACCGCAAGCAGGCCACGTGGTGGCTCGTCGCGCTCGTGGGCTTGACCCTCGCGCTGCTGCTCGCCACGCCGGCGATCGGCCGCGCGGAAGAAGCGAACCCGAATAACTACTCGTGCCTCGGCGGCCTCGCCGCGGGGACGCCCGAAGTGGGCAGCGACGAACAGCAGGTGAAGTACGGCTTCTACTGCAACGGCCCGATCACCGGCTATCAGTTGCAGGCGCAGATTCCGTTGACGGGGGTGCAGAGCCCGCCGCTCGTGACCGCGACCGGCACGCTGCCGAGCGCCCCGGCAGGGGCCCCGACGACGGACACGTTCTCCTGCTCTGGGGGGGTCCCCGGCTATGCGGTCAACTGCGTCGGCGCGACGAAAGCTGGATATGAGACGGTGACGGGACAGTTCGCGATCGGCGCGAAGCTGTGTGAGGAGCCGCGCGTCGACCCGTTGCTGACGATCACCTACGCGTATCTCGAAAAGGGCGCGATCGTGCAGGCGATCTCCGGACCGTATGACCTCGGTCGCCCGGCCGGCTGCCCGCCGAACGCCAACTCGGGCTTCAACCGGCTGAACCCGAAGCCGGTGGCTGTCGCGAGCAAAGGCAAGACCAAAGGCAAGAAGGGCAAGAAAGCGGGCAAGAAGAAGGCGGCGCCCAGGAAGAAATAGCGCCGCTCGGGGCGCCACGCCGGGACTCCGTGCATCCGTGCGGGGTCCCGGCGCCTACAGCAGGCTGCTGGTCATGCGCTCGATCTCGGCGATCGAGGTGAGGCCTTCGCGCACCTTGTGCATGCCGTCGTCGCGCAGGCGGAGCATGCCTTGACGCACGGCGACGGCGACCATGTCGTCGACCGAGGCGCGCTCGAGGATCAGCGCGCGGATCTCCTCCGAGACGGACATCACCTCGTACAGGCCGACGCGCCCGCGGTAGCCGGAGCCTCCGCAGCGCGAGCAGCCGACGGGCTCGTACGGCTCGGCGCCGGTCAGGCCATGCTCGGCGAGCACGGTGTCGGGGACCTTTTGGGGCCGCTTGCAGTGCTTGCAGAGCATGCGGACCAAGCGCTGGGCCACGATGCAGTCGATCGCGGAGGAGACGAGGAACGGCTCGATGCCCATGTCGATCAGGCGGCCGAGCGCGGAGGGAGCGTCGCGGGTGTGCAGCGTGGTGAGGACGAGGTGCCCGGTGAGGGCGGCCTCGACGGCGATGTGGGCGGTCTCGGCGTCGCGGATCTCGCCGACCATGATCACGTCGGGATCGGCGCGCAGCATCGAGCGCAGGCCGACGTCGAAGGTGACGCCGGCCTTGGGGGCGATCTGCATCTGCTTGACGCCGGCGATGCGCTGCTCGACGGGGTCCTCGATCGTGAGGATCGAGCGTTCGCCGTCGTTGAGGACGTTGAGGGCGCCGTAGAGCGTCGTCGACTTGCCCGAGCCGGTCGGCCCGGTCACGAGCACGGCGCCGTTGGGCCGGTGGATCGCCTCGGTGAAGCGCTTGAGCTCATCCGCCTGCATACCCAGCGACTCGAGACCTTGCACGACGACGCCCTTGTCGAGGATGCGCATGACGACGCCCTCGCCGTAGACGAGCGGGAGCGTGACGACGCGGATGTCGACGCGCCGGCCGTCGACGGTCAGCGCGAAGCGGCCGTCCTGGGGGACGCGCTTCTCGGAGATGTCGAGGTCGGCCATGATCTTGATGCGCGAGACGACGCCCATCGCCATCCGGCGCTTGACGGTGGCGGCGGGGAAGAGCACGCCGTCGACGCGGAAGAGCACGCGGGTGTCGCCCTCTTCGGGGTTGACGTGGATGTCGGAGGCGCCCTGCTGGACGGCTTGGGCGACGATCGAGTGGACGAGCTTGATGATCGGCGCGTCGCGGTCGGCCTCGTCGACCAGGAGGTCGGGCTCGGCGTCGGCGTCGGCGCTGTCGTCGACGATGTCCTCGATCGAGTCGTCCATCCGCGCGAGGCGGGCGAGCAGCAGGTTGAGGTCCTCGACCGAGGCGGCCGCCGCGCGGATCCGCCGGCCGGTCATCATCGCGACGTCGTCGATCGTGAGGACGTTCGTGGGGTCGGCCATCGCCAGCAGCAGAGCGCCGTCGTCGGTGAAGCCGACGGGGACGGCCTGGTAGCGCTTGGCCGAGTCGGAGCTGATCAGGTTGACGGCGCCCATGTCGAGCTCGTAGACGGCGAGGTCGACGTAGTCGAGGCCGAAGCGCTCGGCGACGACGCGCGCGAGCTGGTCCTGGCGCAGGACGCCCTGCTCGACCAGCACCTGGCCGGTGGGGCGGCCCTGCGCACGGGCGACGGCGACGGCCTCCTCGACCTTCTCGCGGCTGGCGAAGCCGAGGTCGACGACCACTTCGCCGATCATCCGGGTCGAGCGCCCGGAGCGCTGGGGCGGGTACAGGCCGTGTCCGTCGCCGCCCGGGCTCTGGCGCTCGGGGCCGCGCCGCTCCGGCCCCTCCCACTCGGGCTCGGCCGGGCGCGAGACGCCCAGCGGAGGTTTGCCCGCGGGCGGCTGATCCGGCGGAGGCGCGCCTGGCAGAGACGTGGCTGTGGTGGCGCTGTCGCCCATCACTGGACGTATCGGCAGTCCACGAGCCGCGCTTGATGACCGGAGAGCTTCTTGAAGAACCGCCCTCAGCGCACGACGCCGTGCTCGAAGGCGCTCTTGACTTGAGCGTCGAGCGTGTTCAGCCGATACAGCGCCAGCGCCTCGGGCGAGGCGAAGCGCTGCCCGACGGCCGCGTCGGCGCCGTGGTGGAGCAGCACGCAGTGCTCGAGCGCGAGCCGGCGCTCGGCGACGAGCGTGCGCGGCGCGTAGCGCGCGATCAGGCGCAGGCCGAGCTCGACGTGACCGAGCAGCCTGCCCTCCTGGCTGCGCGCGATCTCGGCGCCGTAGGTGAACTCGCGCGTCTTGCCCAGATCGTGGACGATCGCCGCGCTCAGGAGCAGGTCGCGGTCGAGGCGCGGGTGCAGCGTGCACAGCTCGAGCGCCATCGTGGCGACGGCGACGGTGTGCTCCAGCAGGCCGCCGAGGTAGGCGTGATGATTGGAGGGAGATCGTCCTGAGCCCACGGGCGCGGGCCCGGCGACAGGGACCGAGCACGGCGCGCGGCGCAGCTCGGCGCGCAGCTCCGAGGCCCCCAGCATCCGTTCCAGCATCGCCTTCAGCGGGGGGTCGTAGACCTCGCGGGAGAGGTGCTCGAGAAAGCCTTCGAGCTCGTCGAGGTCGCGGCGGGCGACCGGGAGGAAGCGCGCGGGATCGTCCCCCTCGGCCCCCTCTGCCCGGGCGATCGTGCGGATCTCGATCTGGAGCTGCTCGCGGAAGCTCTCCACGCGCCCGCGCACGTGCACGAGCTCACCCCGCTCGAAGCGCCCGGCGAGCACGTCGGCGTCGCGGAAGGCGCGCCCGCGGATCGTGCCGGTGGAGTCGCGCAGCTCGACTGTCAGGTACGGAGAGCCGGCGCGCGAGATCTGGCGTTCCTTGCGTGTGCAAGCAAAGATCCCGTCCACCTCGGACCCCTCGCGCAGGGTCGCGATCGCGTGATTCTCGGCGAGTGGGGAACTGGGGGAGGCGAACACGCTCTCATGATGTACGGTGGTTCGGATGCAGCCCCTGATTTGGGACCGCCGACCTGATGGCCTCAGGGCACCAGCCATGGTGTGCGCGTTCCAGGGCTGGAACGACGCGGGCGACTCCGCTTCGACCGCGGTCGCCTTCATGGCCACCGCGCTGGGAGGTCGTCGCTTTGCCAGGATCGACTCCGAGCAGTTCTACGACTACCAGGCCAACCGCCCGGCGGTGTCCTATACGGAGACCGGGGAGCGGGAGATCGAGTGGCCGACGGTCGAGGTCTTCGAGGTGCGCGCCCCGCGGGCGACGCGCGACCTCGTGCTCGTCCAGGGCGTCGAGCCGTCGCTGCGCTGGCGCTCGTTCAGCCAGCACCTGGTCGACCTCGCGGAAGCGCTCGGCGTGCAGGTGGTCGTCTCGCTCGGCGCGCTGCTGGGCGACGTGCCGCACACGTTGCCGGTGTCGATGGTCGGCTACGCGTCCGACCCTTCGCTGATCCAGCGGCTGGGGATGAAAACCTCGACGTACGAGGGGCCGACCGGCATCGTCGGCGTGTTGCACGGCGCCTGTGTGGAGGCGGGGCTGCCGTCGGCCTCGATCTGGGCGGGGGTCCCCCATTACGTGGCGGCGGCCGCCAGCCCGAAGGCGGCGCTCGCGCTGGTGCGCAGGGTCGAAGGGCTGGTGGGGGTCGCCGTCGACGTCACCGAGCTCGAAGCGGCCTCGGCCGATTACGAGCGCCAGGTGGGGATCGCCGTGCAGAGCGACCCCGACGTCGCGGCGTTCGTGGAACGGCTCGAGCAGGCCGCCGAAGAAGAGGAGAACGGCGAGGATCTGCCTTCCGGCGATGTCATCGCGCGCGAATTCCAGCGCTTCCTGCGCCAGCGGGGCTCGGAGGGACAGCTCGGCTTCGACGGCCCGCTCAGCCTCGGCGACCAGCTGGGCCTCGGCCGCCAGCGCGACGTCGAGGACGAGCAGGACACGGACGATCAGTCAGACGCCGACGAGGACGAAGGCGACGACGAGCAGCACGGCGGCGATGAGCCAGGAGGCGATCCAATCTGACCGTCGCTCGCAGCCGTGGGCGGTCTCTCAACGCTCGGCGGCCGGGCAGACGATGCGGTAGTCGCAGAGGGAACATGCCGCGTGCGATGGAGTCGGCTCGAACGCCTGGGCGAGGATGCCCTCGCCGACCTCGAGCACGGTGTCCTCGATCGACTCGGCATCCGCCGGTCCGCGCGGAACCGGGACCTTGAGATCGTCGAGCACGTAGTAGTAGGCCTGGCGCGAGGACTCCAGACGCCAGTCCTCGCGCGCGGCCAGCGCGTAGAGCGAGAGCTGGATGTCGTCCTTCAGCTGCGTGGCGGTCTTCGGGCGCGAGGTCTTGTAGTCGATCAGCTCGTACTCGGCGCCCTCGTCGTCTGCGCCGCCCCGGCCATCCGCCGCGCGAGCGCTGGCCGCCGCGCGATCGCCGGCCGCCAAGCCGGCGCCGCCCTTTGCGATCCGGTCGACGCGATCGACGCGACCGCGGAGGTGATGGGGCCCGAGCCGGAAGGAGAAGGAGCGCTCGAACCAGACCGGCTCCGAGTCCTGGCCGTGCAGCCGCGCGTGGTAGCGGCGCAGCGCCACGCGCGCCTTCTCGTGCAGCTGGCGCTCGGGCTCGCCGTCGTCGAAGCCGCCCTTGCGCCAACCGGTGTCGAGCAGCTCCAGCAGCTGCTCGAGCGTCTGCCCGCCGTCGGAGTGATAGCGCTCGAGCACCTGGTGGACGGCGATGCCGAAGCGCTGGTGCAGCGTCTGCTCGGTGGGGATGCGCAGTACGCGGGCGAGCTTGTAGCGCAGCGGACAGCCGCGGTAGGTCTCGATGTCCGAGGCCGACAGCGCGAGGCCGGCCCCCTTGCGCGGGAGGAAGGGTGCGAGCGAGGACGCTTCGCGCGGTGCGATCGCGCGCGCGCGAGCACGCTTGTTCGCGATCAGCGTCTCGTCGAGTGATGAAGTTTGCGCGAGCAGCGTCTCGTCGAGCGAGGAGGTCTGGAAGATCTCGCGTTGCAGCGCCGTGGTCGCGGCGAGCAGACGCGCGTTTACGTCCGCGAGCGCCTCGGCCACGCTCTGCCCGGCGGGACGCTGGACGAGCGCGGAGAGCTTCAGGAGCTCCAGGTAGCGCACCACGCCGTGGGAGATGTCGAGGTCGGTGTCGAGGCGCAGCTCGCCGAGCCGCCCGCCGATGCGCGCGACGCTCGCGAGCACCTCCTCGCGCATCATGCGCAGCGTCTGCGCTAACGCATCGTCTGCGTCCTCCTCGTCGCCGGGCCGCGACGAGCCGGGCGCGCGCTCCTCGGACTCGACCCCGACGACCGCGCGCGCGAGCAGGTCGGGGCGCCCCGCGTCGAGCGCCTTCGCCGCCGCCCGGTGCAGCTCCAGAAAGCGCTGGATCCGCTCGCGCGCGTCGGGCGGCACCTGTGGCAGCTCGATCGCGGCGGTGAGCGCGGAGACCATGTCCAGCTTGCGCCGGCGGGCGACCTGGATCACGCGCGCGAGATCGACCTGGCGCAGCTCGATCGGCGGGCGCGCGAGCGCACGCACGACCGCGGCGGCGTCCTGGGGTTCGACGAGCAGGCGCATCCATGCCAGCACGTCGCGCACCTCGGCCCGTTCGAGGAACTCGGCCGCCCCGTGTTCCTCACCAGGAGGCTCGCTCTGCGGCTTGGCGGCGGATGCGATCTTGGAGACGGGCACTATCGAAGGATACGAGCGTATCCCCGCCAAGGGGGCTCGGTGCGTCTACGCTCAGTGTGTGGACGCGATCGATTGGAGCACAGCCCAGCGGATCGGCGAGCTGATCGCGGGCTCACCGCCGTACGGTGGCGTGCATGCCGAGGCGGTGCAGCCGCTCGCATATGACTTCGCCCGGCGCGTGAGCGACTACTCGGGCCTCGGGCTCCCCGCCGAGCTCCCGCCGCTCGAGGCGGTCGACCGGGGGGGCTGGATCGCGGCCAACCTGCGGAGCATGCGCCCGATCCTGGGAGGACTGACCGAGCGTGTCGGCCGCGGCACGGGCCCGCTCGCCGGCCCGCTGCGCTCGGCCACGGGATTCCTGCTCGGCGCTCAGGTGGGCGCGTTGACGGGCGTGCTGTCTCAGCGCGTGCTCGGCCAGTACGACCTCGCGCTGCTCGACTCCTCTGCTCCCCCGCGGCTGCTGCTGCTCGCGCCCAACTTGGCGCAGGCGGCCCGTAACCTGGGGGTCGATCGCGACGAGCTGGTGCTGTGGGTGACGATCCACGAGATCGTCCACGCCGTGCAGTTCTCCGGCGCGCCGTGGCTGCGCGACTACCTCGGGGGGATGCTGAAAGAGCTGATCGACGGGCTGCAGGTCTCGCTCGCCGGCCCCTCCTCGCTCGGCGGGCGCCTGCCGAAGCTGCCCAAGTTGCCGGACGGGACGGAGCTGCGCTCCCTGCTGGAGCGGGCCCGCCGCGGCGAGCTGCTGCGGCTGACGCTCGGCGAGGAGCGCTGGGAGCAGCTGGAGCGCGTGCAGGCGGCGATGTCGCTGATCGAGGGGCACGCCGAGCACACGATGGACGCGGTCGGCGCCGAGGTGCTGCCCTCGCTGCCGCGGTTGCGCGCGGCGATGAACCGCAGGCGCGAGTCACGCGGACTGCCGTGGCGCGTGCTCGAGCGCCTGCTCGGGCTGGAGCTGAAGCTCAAGCAATACGAGGTCGGGCGGCGCTTCTGCGACGCGGTCGTCGATGCGGACGGAACGGCGGCCCTCGCCCGCGCGTGGAGCGGCCCGGAGGCGCTGCCCACGACGGCCGAGCTCGAGGCTCCGATGCAGTGGCTCGCGCGCACGCGTCCAAAGCCCGGCTTGGAAGACCGAACGCACGTTCCTCCTGTTACAAGCTGAATCTCGCAAAGACCGCTTCTTCACAGGGTCTTTACGCGGGCTGCAGATACGTGTGTAACGATCTTCGCCAGACGGGTTACAAACAGGTGTTCGGTGCTAAGCTCAGCATCGAGCCTCCAAGCAAGTAAACCCGTATCCGTCCTCGCCGAGGCGCGGAAGAACAGGAGCCTCCTGCACCATGGCAACCGTCAACACCACTTCCCCCCGCAGCGCCAAAGCCGGCGCGAAAGCTGGAGCGAAAGCCGCCCGTAAACCGGCCGCGGCCACCAAAGCCTCCACCGGCGCTCGCGCCACCTCGCGTGGCGCCACCCAGGCCAAGGCGACGCGCGCCAAGTCGGCCCGCACACGCGCGACCCACCAGGCCGAATCGGCCGTGCGTCAGGCCGAAATCGCGACCCGCGACACCGCGGGCGTCTTCGGCGACTACGCCGAGCGCGCGATCCTGATCCCCGTCGGCGCCGCCCTGCTCGCCCGCGAACGCGTGGTGAGCACCGTCAACGACACGCTCACGACCTACTCCTCGACCACCAGGGCCCAGGCCCAGTTGCGCCGCTTCGAGCGCCGCGGCACGACGGCGCGCAACCGCCTCGAGCGCGAGGTCCGCAAAGCCCGCGTCCGCTTCGAGCGCGAACTGCGCCAGCGCCGTCGCGAGCTCGAGCAGCGCACGAAGAGCCTCTCCACCCAGGTGGAGCAGACTCAGACGCAGATCGAGAACGCGGTCAAGGACGGCGCCGACCTGGCCAACCGAGTGCAGGAGCGCATCCTCAGCCTCGTCTGAGCACCCTTACCCCGCTTTGCCCGCCCGGAGAGGGTCGGGCAAACCAGCGGGAGAGTCTGCCGGCCTCATATCCCGCCGGCAGGAGTAGCACCCTCTCCTCCCTCGACCCGCGGGCGGCCCCCACCGCCCGCGGGTCATTTCTATGGACACGGCGCCGGACGCCACGTGACGACCGATCGAAGATCGGCCAGCACGTGCCACCAGCACGCGCTTCACCGCCCCGCGACGTCCAGCTTGGTCCATAGAAATGACCTGGTTTGTGGGTCACCCAAGTGCTACTCCAGCTCGGACGGAAGTCCATCTAGCCACGCCTGTGCAGCGTCGAAATCGGCTAATTGGGACAAACGGTGGTCATAGCTCAGCAGCTCGCCACCTCGCTCCCGCGCGGTAGCAAGGACGATCGCATCGGGAAGTCGCAACCGCTCATGCTGGGCGCGGAGCTCGGCTGCCCGCTCGGCGATTGTCTCGGTGAGCGGCACGACGGTGATGCCCATCGCGGCGACTGCTTGACGTGCGTCGTGCAGGCGCCCGGCACGCGCGAACGCCACGAGCGTCTCACTGTAAGCACTGGCGGGCAAGAGCAGCCGCCGCCCCGCCCGATCCGCGACTTCCACGTCATCGATCGAACGGCCGTGATGAGCGTCTGCGGTATCCAGCAGCCCAATCAGGACGCTGGCGTCGAGAGTCAGCGCTTCCACTCGTCGCGGAGTCGATCGAGTTCGCCGGCCTTGTAGATACCTGTCGCGATACCTGCATGGCGTCGCACCCGTGAGCCTCTGATAGCGAGAACGATCTCGCCATCGCCAACGGGACGCACGATGATCTCATCGCCCGCGTGAATGCCCGCGGCACGCATCGCTTCAACCGGGAGCGTGACCTGATTCTTGGAAGAGATCTTAGCCATGTCCTTTACTTTATCACATGCATAGTAAAGGGGGGACGATGTAGTTGGCGCCCACCATCCGTCCAAGCACAAAGAAATCAGCATAAAAAAACCTCCGATCATGCCCTCAAAAAAGAGACCACCTCACAACCTCAACCGACGCGTATGGCAACAAGGGGACAGGCGAAGCCAAACCATGCCATGACAGACAGCCCCACCCCCCCAACGGGCGTGCTCCAAGGCCGGATTTTCGGCCACGCCTTTCACGAGTTCTCCTCGTGAAAGGCGTGCCGAGAAATCCGGCCAATGCCACAAGCGCAAGAGCCCGGCACAAAGGGAAGCCACAACCGGACATGCCACAATGCCCCTATGCCAACCAAGGAAGAGATCAAAGAGGCCCTGAGGGCCGTGATCGACCCGGAGCTCCACCGCTCGATCGTGGAGCTGGACATGGTCCGCTCGATCGAGATCGGCGCCAACGGCGTGGTCGACATCACGGTCTCGCTGACGACACCGGGCTGCCCGATCAAGGGCCACTTCCAGACGGCGGTGAAAGAGGCGGCAAACGCGCTGGAGGGCGTCGAGCACACGAACGTCTACTTCGACGTGCTGGACGACGGCCAGAAGGCGGCGCTGCAGCAGAAGCTGGGTAGGGGAAGCCTCCCGGAGGGCGCCCTGGCTCAGGTCGCAAACGTCCTGTGCATCGGCTCGGGGAAGGGCGGCGTGGGCAAGTCGACGCTGACGGCGAACCTCGCGGCCGCGCTCGCGGGTGAAGGCAAGAAGGTTGGCGTGCTCGACGCGGACGTCTGGGGCTACTCGATCCCGAGGATGTACGGGCTGGGCTCGACCAGGCCGCCGGTATCGGCGCAGCGCAAGATCGTCCCGCTCGAGGCCCACGGCGTGAAGGTCATGTCGATCGGCTTCTTCGTGGAGGAGGACGCCGCGGTCGTGTGGCGCGGCCCGATGCTGCACAAGGCCTTGACGCAGTTCCTGAACGACGTCGACTGGGGCGCGCTCGACTACCTGCTGATCGACCTGCCCCCGGGCACGGGCGACGTGTCGATGACGCTCGCGCAGCTGCTGCCACAGGCAAGGTTCGTGATCGTGACCACGCCGCAGGCGACGGCGCAAAGGGTCGCCAGGCGCGCGGCGGAGATGGCGAACAAGGTCTCGCTGGAGATCGGCGGCGTGATCGAGAACATGTCGGGCTTCACGACGCCGAGTGGCGAGCGGTATGCGATCTTCGGTGAGGGCGGCGGCCGCGAGCTGGCGGACGAGCTCGACGTGCCGCTGCTCGCGAACGTGCCGCTGACGATGCCGTTGCGCGCCCACGCGGACAGCGGCACGCCGCTGGTTGTCGAGGACCCGGACGACCCGGCGGCCCAGGCGATCCGCCAGGCGGCGCGTGGCCTGATCGCGATCGGCGCCCCGCCGGCGCTCCCGGTCCTGCCGCTCGTCGAGGTCGCACCCGCCGCGACGCCGCCGCCGGCGAGCCCGAAGCCGGTGGGCATGTCGCTGCCGATGGCGTAGAGCTGGAGACACGCTAAACGCCCAACCGCCGCAGGCGCTTGCGCCGCTTCTCCATCGTTTGACGGCTGCGACGACGCCGTACATCCTGCGCGCATCCTGATTCGTGGAAGTGAACGGGGAACACGCTGGCGGGTGCGGATCGCGCTCGCGCTCGGGCTGTCGCTGGTCGTGATCGCCGCGGCCGCGGTGCTCTCGCAGACACCGCTCGTCGTCGCCGGGACGAGCAGGATCCAGGGGAGGGGCCTGCTGGCGACCACGCGAGGCGGCGGCAGAGTCTGCCAGGGAGGCGAAGCGCTCCCGCGTGGCACCTCGGCGTTTCGGCTCGCGCTGGTGGCGAACGTCGGCCCCCGGATCACGGTGGAGGCATATTCGGGCTCGCGCCTGATCACGCAGGGCGAGCGAGACGCCGGCTGGGGAATCGAGGAAACGGTCACGGTGCCGGTGCGACGCGTAGCTCGCACAGTCCACGACGCGCGCGTCTGCACGAACATCGGAGCGGCGATCGAACCCGTGGGCGTCTACGGCGCGAAGCATCCGAAAGGATCGGGGGGCGACGCGCAAAGCGCGATCGAGATCGAGATCGAATATCTCCGGCCCGGGCGTCGTTCGTGGTGGTCGATGACGCCGTCGGTCGTCAGGAGCATGGGCTTCGGCCACGCTCCGAGCGGCGTCTGGAGCGTGCTCCTCCTCGCCCTGCTCATGTTTGGCGCGATTGTGCTTGCGTCCGGGCTGACTCTCAGGGAGATGACGAGCACCGCCCCTGGCCGGCCGGGGAGAGGGGTGTTTCTTCGCCTTCCCTGGGCCGGCCAGGTTCCGGCGGTCGCCCTGGCTTGTGCTGTGGTCGCGATCCTGAGCGCGGCGTCCTGGTCGCTGATCACACCGCCGTTTCAGGTGACCGACGAGCCCGCCCACTTCGCCTATGTGCAGCTGCTGGCGGAAACCGGGCATCTGCCGAGCTCCCGAGGCACCAATTACGCGCCGGCCGAGGAGGGCGCGCTGGGAGCGCTCGGCCACTTTGCGATTCTCTGGCACCCGGAAGTCCACACGATCTCCTCGCCTGCGGAGGAGCGCCGCATGCAGCGGGAACTGGACGCTCCGCGCTCCCGGCGAGGAGCGGGCGAGGCGGGCGTGGCCTGGTCTGAGCCCCCGCTCTACTACGCGCTGGCGACGGTCCCCTACCGCCTGGGCTCGGGGGGGACGGTGCTCGACCAGCTCGAGCTCATGCGCCTGCTGAGCGCGCTGATGGCCGGCCTCACGGCGCTGTTCAGCTGCCTGTTCGTCAGCGAGGCGCTTCCCCGGCGACCCTGGGCGTGGGCGGCGGGCGGTCTGGGCGTCGCGCTCGCGCCGCTGTTCGGACTGATGTCAGGAGCCGTGAACCCCGACGCGCTGCTCTACGCCGTCTCCGCCGCGCTCTTCTACCTGCTGGCTCGCGGGTTCAGGCGCGGCCTGACACTCAAGCTCGCGATCGCGATCGGCGCCGCGACGGCGATCGGCTTCCTGACGAAGGTCAACTTCGTGGGCCTGGCGCCGGGAGCGATCCTCGGACTGGTCCTGCTCGCCGTCCGCGCGCGTCGCACGCAGGCGGCGGCCGGCTCCCGGCAGGGAAGAACGGGTCCCTGGCGCATGCTCGCCGCCGCGCTCGCGACGGCGTTCAGCCCGGTTCTCGTCTATGCGTCGGTGAACGCCCTCTCCCACCATCCTCTGCTCGGCCCGATCTCCACCGTGCGCTCCAACAACGCCCATCACTCGCTGCTGGGTGAGGTCGCCTACATCTGGCAGCTCTATCTGCCGCGGCTTCCGGGGATGGCTGAGGACTTCCCAGGGATCTCGACCACGCGCCAGATCTGGTTCGACCGCGGGGTGGGGCTCTACGGCTGGCTCGACACCGCCTTTCCGGTCTGGGTCTACAACTTCGCGCTGGTCCCGGCGTTGGCGATCCTCCTGCTCAGCGTTCGCACGCTGCTGGCGGCGCGAGCGCGGCTCGGGCGCCGGCTGGCCGAGCTGACCGTCTATGGGGTCATGGCGGGGGGCGTGATGGCGCTCGTCGGCGCCGACAGCTATGCGCACCTGGAACTCACGGGCGGCGGCTATGCGCAGTTTCGCTATCTGCTGCCGCTGCTGCCTCTGTTCGGGGCCGTGCTCGTCCTGAGCGCGCGCGGCGCCGGACGCCGCTGGGGTCCGGTTGCCGGCACGCTGATCGTCGTCCTGTTTCTCGCCCACGACATCTTCAGCCAGCTGCTCACGATCTCGCGTTTCTATGGATGAGGTGTATAGGAGAAGGGTTAAAAGTCCGAGACAATCGGCCGATTCCGTTGGCGTCGCCAGAGACGCGATGTAGGGTCGCCGACATGAACCGCATACCTTCCCCCACGCTCGCGCTCGTCCTCGCCGCTCTGATCTTTGCCGGCTGCGGCAGCAGCGCGTCCACGAGCCCCAAGTCCCGCATGATCGCCAGCGCCGACGCGATCTGCAAGCCGCTCAACGCCAGACGTGCGGCGGCCAACGCGCAGGTCGGCGCCGTGACGGGCTCGGCTCTGCCGAAAGTCGCGCAGATCGCGCCCGGGCTCGCGGCGTATGAGCGGAAAGCGCTCGCCGAGTTGAACGCCCTGTCCGCTCCCGCCTCGCTCTCCGAAGCCTGGGGGAAGATCCTCGCCGGCACCCAGCTGCTGGCCGCCGACACCGCCAAGCTCGGCGACGACGCGAAAGCGGGCAATCTGAAGGCGGTCGAAAGCGTCGTGCACACCGATCAGCAGAAGGAGCGCGAACTGATCACGATCGCGACCACGGCCGGCTTCAAGCATTGCGGCCGAAACTCCTGACCTGCTGCTGGACTCGTCGCGGGGCTGGGCCGATCCTCCCATCGCTCGCCGGATCCGCTGACTGCGGATAGGATCAGGTCTGTGCCTGTACAGAATCAAGCGGAGCAGGCGGACCCGGATGCGAAGGCGAGGGGCGACGCCGCGCTCGCGGACGGGGCGGGCGACGGCGCGGTCGCATCGTCGCCGGAGGGGGAGATCGACGAGCGCCGCGCGAAGATGGAGCGGCTGCGCGGCGAAGGGATCGACCCGTACCCCCCGGTCTCCCTGCCCGATCGCACGCTGATCAGGGACGTGATCGCCGCCCACGACCCGGCAGAGCTCGGTGCGGGCGAGCACTCGGATCTGCGCCACCACGTCGCCGGTCGCGTGATCTCAAGACGCGGCCACGGCAAGACGTCGTTCCTCGACGTGCGCGACCTCTCGGGTAAGATCCAGGTTGTCGTCCGATTCGACATGCTGGGCGAGGAGCGTTACAACCGGATCATGAGCCTTGACATCGGAGACATCGTCGGGATCGAGGGAAGCGTGTATGTCACGCAGCGCGGCCAGCTCGCGCTCGCGATCGAGGAGTGCACCCTGCTGACGAAGACGCTGCGCCCTCCTCCGGATCGTCACCACGGCCTGGGCGACACGGGCACCCGCTACCGCCACCGTGAGCTCGACCTGCTCGCCAACGAGGACACGCGCGAGCTGTTCCTGACGCGCGCGAGGATCGTCGCGGCGATCCGCGAGTGGCTGAACGAACGCAACTTCGTCGAAGTCGAAACCCCGGCATTGCAGTCGCTCGCGGGCGGCGCGGGCTCGCGCCCGTTCACGACCCACCACAACGCGCTCAACCGCGACCTGTACCTGCGCATCTCCGTCGAGCTGTTCCTGAATCGCTGCATCGTCGGCGGCCTCGAGAACGTGTACGACATGGGGAAGGTTTTCCGCAACGAGGGCATCTCGCCGAAGCACAGCCCGGAGTTCACGATCGTCGAGTTCATGATGGCTTACGCCGATTACAACGACGTGGCGACCGCGACGGAAGAGATGTTCCGCGATGTCGCACAGAGGGCGCTGGGACGCACGACGATCAAACGGAACGGCGAGGAGATCGACCTGGCGAAGCCTTGGAAGCGGATCACGATGCGCGAGATCATCCTCGAGCGCACCGGGGTCGACTTCATGGAGTCCGACAAGCAGCAGCTGGCCGATGTCCTCGACGGCGAGGTGGACCCCCAGGCGACGTGGGCCGAGCTCGTCGCCGACATCTACTCGAGGCTGATCGAGCCGACGATCAACCAGCCGACGCACGTGTTCGATTTCCCGCTCGAGCCGTTCCCGATCACGAAGCGCCACGCGGTCCACCCTGAGCTGGGCGAGCACTTCGACGCGGTCATCGGCGGCATCGAGCTCGTCAGCGGCGACACCGAGCTGAACGACCCGGTCGACCAGTGGCAGCGCTTCGTCGACCAGCGCAAGCGCAGGCTGATCGACGACGCCGACGTCCCCCACCCGAACGACGAGGAGTACGCGAGGGCGATCGAGCACGGCTACTCGCCGACGGCCGGCGGCGGCATGGGGGTGGACCGCCTCGTGATGATCCTGACCGAACGCGACACGTTGCGCGAGGTGATCCCGTTTCCCATAGTCAGAGAGCTGCGATGACGCCCAACAACGCCATGGAGGGCGCCCCCCGAGGAACGCCGTGAGCCCCCCGTTGGACGCCGACTCTCCCCGCCGGCTGCCCGGAAAGCTAGGCCTCGACAAGGGCGTGATCAGGGCCTGCCGCGAAGCGGCGGAGAAGATCGCCGCGCAGGTCGCGGAGGAGATCAAAGACCGCACCACCGTTTCGGTCGAGCGCTCGGTGACACGGCTGCTGGGGGTGGACGGCGCCGACGACCTCGGCGCGCCGCTGCCGAACGTGCTCGTCGACCACGTGCACGACCAGGACGGCCTCGGTCGCGGCATCGGCTACTGGCTGGGGAACGCGATGATCAAGACCGGCCGCTCGCCGCAGCAGCTCGCGGAGGCGGTCAGCGCGCACGAGCTCGACCTGTGCGCGCTCGAGCAGACCGAGCCGGGCGCGGCCCAGGCCCGCGTGACGGCCGAGTGCAGAACGCGGCTGAAGGAGATCTCGCAACGCTTCGAGGAGCGCAGGGCGATGCGCGCCCGCCTGGGAGAGCCCCCCGCCCCCCTGCGCTACGTGCTGACCGCCACGGGCGACGTGCACGAGGACGTCGTCCACGCCAAGGCGGTGGCGGAGGCGGGCGGCGACATCGTCGCGGTGATCCGCTCGACCGCGCAGAGCCTCCTCGACTACGTGCCGTACGGCCCGACGACGGAGGGTTACGGCGGCACGTTCGCGACGCAGGCGAACTTCAGGATCATGCGCGAGGCGATCGACGAGTGGTCGGAGTCACACGGCCGCTATGTGCGGTTGTCGAGCTTCTGCTCGGGTCTGTGCATGTCGGAGATCGCGGTGATGGGCGCGTGGGAGGGCTTCGACAACATGGTCAACGACGCCCTGTACGGGATCCTTTACCGCGACATCAACGTGGTGAGGGGGTTGATCGACCAGCGCGTGTCACGCTTGATCAACGGCTGGTTCGGCGTGACGATCAACACGGGCGAGGACAACTACTTGCGGACCGCCGACGCGCTCGAGGCGGCCCATACGGTCACGGCCTCGCAGTTCATCAACCACCAGCTCGCGCGCGACTCGGGCGTCCCCGACGAGCAGATCGCGCTCGGCGACGCGTTCGAGATCGACGTGCCCGTGAGGAACGGCCTCCTGTACGAGTGGGCCCAGGCGCAGCTCACGCGCGAGCTGTTCCCGGACTGCCCGGTGAAGTACATGCCGCCGACGCGACACATGGACGGCAACCTTTTCCGGACGCACGCGGCGGACACGCTGTTCAACCTCGTGACGATCGCAACCGGCCAGGGCATCCAGACGATCGGCGTCCCGACGGAGGGCATCTTCACCCCCCACATCCACGACCGCGTGCTGGGGTTGCAGAACGTCGACTACGTCTTCAACGCCGCCCACGACCTGGGCGAGGAGATCGAGTTCAGGGAGGGCGGGATCATCCAGACCCGCGCCCAGGAGGTTCTCGCGGGCGCCAGAGAGCTGCTCGAGCAGATCGCCCACACAGGGCTGATCAAGGCGATCGCGGAGGCGACGTTCGGCGACGTCAGCCGTGGCGTGGGCGAGGGCCGCGGGATCGAGGGGATCGTCGAGATCGAGGAGGGCTACTTCAACCCGGTCGAGGAGCTGATGTGCGAGGCGCCGGCGTATGTCTGAGGCGAGGGGAAGAGCAGCCGACCTGACAAGGGTGAGACCGTATGCCGACCACTTGGACGACGGGTTGGTGCAGATGAGCTTCACGCTGCCCGTCCCGTGCTCCTCGGCGGCCAGGATCGCGGCGCTGGAGCTCGCGCGCAAGCTGGGCTTCGACGAGCCCGAGGTCGTCCACTGCGAGCAGCTGACCGAGGGCTATACGTACTTTGTGATGTACGGGAAGTGCACGGAGACGATCGACTTCACGCTGCTGCAGGGCGAGGGCGGCGATGTCGAGTACATGAGCGAGGAGGAGATCGAGCGCTTCGCCGAGGCCCATGTCGGCCGCCCGATCGTCGTCGTGGGCGCAAGCACGGGCTCGGATACCCACAGCGTGGGGATCGACGCGATGCTCAACCTGAAGGGCTACCACGGCCACCACGGCCTCGAGGGCTACAGGGGCTTCGAGACCCACAACCTCGGGAGCCAGGTCCCCAACAGCGTGCTTGTCGCCAAGGCGATCGAGGTGGGAGCCGACGCGATCCTCGTCTCCCAGACGGTCACGCAGCAGAACCTCCACGTCCACAACCTGACGGAGCTGGTGGAGATCGTCGAGGCGGAGGGCCGCCGCCGCGAGACGATCCTCGCCTGCGGCGGCCCGCGTGTCTCGAACGAGCTGGCAAAGGAGCTCGGCTTCGACGCGGGCTTCTCCAAGGGAACCTACCCCCACCACCTGGCGACGTTCATAGTCCGCGAGCTGGCAGCGCGCACGGCGGCGGGTTGACCTTTGGGAGACAATCACGCGCGGCTCCCGCACGGCGGGCGATCCCCCCGGTCTGTCCGCGGGCTGCATGACCACGAGCCTTGAAAATGGAGCATCTATCGGATCTGACGGCCAGGGCAAAGCGGGTCGCGCTGGTGGGCCTGGCGAAGAACACCGGCAAGACCGTCGCGCTTGCCGCGCTCCTGCGCGAGCTCGAGGAACAGGGCCGCCGTGTCGGCGTCACCTCCGTTGGCCGCGACGGCGAGGCGCGCGACGTGATCGACCGCCGCATCGAGAAGCCGAGGATCGAGCTGGCCGCCGACAGCCTCCTAGCCACAACCGGCTCTCTCCTCCGCGCAAGCGGCTTGACCCACGAGCTGCTCGAGCAGCCGGGGATCCGAACCCCTCTCGGCCAGGTGCTGATCGCGCGCCTGAAGGAGCCCGGCGCGATCGAGGTGGCCGGCCCAAGCGCGGCGGCCGACGTGCGCGCCGTGAGCGACGCAATGCTCAGCTACGGCGCCGAGCAGGTGTTGATCGATGGCGCGATCGACCGCCGCGCCGCCTCCTCGCCGGACGTGTCCGACGCGCTGATCATCTCCACAGGCGCGGTCCTCAGCGAGGACATCGACGTGGTCGTCGCAAAGACGAAGGACGCGGTCGACCTCGTGCGCCTGCCCAAGGCCCCGGAGGCCTCCGGGGCCGAATCGGTCACCCTTCCCCCGCACTTTGCGCTGAGCGCCGACGAACGAGCCATCGCCGACCTGCTCGACGCCAACCCTGACACGGTGCGCATGATGATCGCCGGCGCCCTGCCCGGCGCGTTCCTTGGCGCCCTCGTGACCGCAGCGCGCCGCCGGCGCCGGGAGCTGACCGTCGTCGTAGACGACCCCACGAAGGTCTTCCTCACCGACCGCAGTCTCGAGTGGTATGCGAGCCAAGACATCCACATCGAGGTCACCCGCCCGGTCGCGCTCGCGGCGATCACGGTGAACCCCGTGGCGCCCCGGTCGCACACCCTCGACTCCGCACGTCTGCAGGCCCTCCTGCGAGCAGCCGTCTCGGACACGGCAATCCTCGACGTGCTCGACCCCGCCTACGGAGCCACCGGCGCGGCCGCGCGCTGAGACGGCGGTCGGAGACGCGCACGGACGCATCGGCCGCGCTGTTCCGCGGCCTTTCCCCGCGCACGTTGCAATCTCCCGCGTAGACGCCATGCTCGCCTTGGATGTCGAGGAGATCGCACGCTTCGCCGCCGCCTTCGTCCGGCGCCCTTGACCTCCGGGCGCGGTGATGCGCGCCGCCCGGATCACGCTCGCGGCCGGCCTGGCGCTCCTGGCCGGCGCGATCGCGCTCGTCGGCGCCGGGCGCCCCCCCACCGTCGCTCGAGCCGACTCGGCGCCCGCCACCAGCGGGCTGGGATCGAGCTACGGAAAGGGTGAGGTGTGTCAGGCCGGCGAAGTGCTGCCGGCGGACACATCCGCGATCCGCCTGCTCATCCACAGCCCGATGGTCGGCCCACGCGTGACGGTCGCAGCGCTGGCCGGCGAACGCGTGATCGCCGCCGGCACCCGTGCGTCGGGATGGACGGCGGGCGCTGTCACCGTGCCGCTGCGGGCGCTCCCCCTCCAGACGGTCTCAGGAGTGAGCGTCTGCTTCGCCTTCGAACATTCCGCCTGGCTCGTCGGCCTGACGGGGAGAAGAACGCCGCCGGCGCACGCGGCGCGCTTCGACGGGCAGACGATGCTCGGCAGGGTGGGGATCGAATACCTGCGAGCGGGCCGTCGGTCGTGGTGGTCGCGCCTCGGCTCGATCGCCCGGCAGATGGGTCTCGGTCACGCCGGCAGCGGCGCTTGGATTCCAGTGCTGGTTCTCGCTCTGATGGTGACGCTCGCCGGGCTCGCCTCGTGGCTGGCCGCGCGGGAGCTCCGGTGGTGAGGAGGGTCCCGGTCGCCGCGTGGGCGTGTGCCCTGCTCGCGATCCTCAACGCGGTGTGCTGGTCGCTGATCACACCGCCGTTCGAGGTCCTCGACGAGCCCGACCACTTCGCCTACGTGCAGGAACTCTACGAGACCGGGCGCCTTCCCTCCTCCAGTCACAAAGCTTATTCGCCTGAGGAGACGGCGGTGCTGAACGACCTTCACTACCTCCAGGTGCGCCAGTTCCCCGAGGACGGTGCGATCTCGACCGAGACCGAGCAGCGCACGCTCGAAAGCGATCTCGTCCGACCGCTGTCCTCGCAGGGAGAAGGAGACGCGGGCGTCGCCACCTCCGAGCCCCCGCTCTACTACGCGCTCGAGACGATTCCCTACGCCCTGGGCGCGGACGGGTCCGAGCTGGACCGCCTCCGGCTGATGAGGCTGCTGAGCGCTGCGCTGGCGGGTCTCACCGCGCTGTTCGCCTTCCTCTTCCTCCGCGAGACGCTGCCCGGTGCACGGTGGGCGTGGACGGTCGGCGGCCTCGCCGTGGCGCTCGCGCCGCTGTTCGGAGAGATCTCTGGTGGCGTCAATCCCGACGCGCTGCTCTACGCCGTCTCCGCCGCCGCCTTCTACCTTTTGGCGCGAGGGTTTCGCCGCGGCCTGACCCCGCGGCTCGCCGTCGCGATCGGCGCGACCGGCGCACTCGGCTTTCTCACCAAGCTCAACTTCGTTGGGCTTGCGCCAGGCCTGTTGCTCGGCCTGATCCTCCTCGCCGGCCGCGCGCGACGAGCCGCCGGCCGCGCCTCCGCCGGCCGCTCCCTCCTGTTCGGGATCACGATCATGTTCAGCCCGCTCGTCCCCTATGTCCTCAGCAACCTGCTCGCCCACCATCCGGTGTTGGGATACCTTTCACGCTCGTCGTCGCTCACCGCCACACACGGCTCGCTGTTCGGCGAGCTCGCCTATGTCTGGCAGCTCTACCTGCCGCCGCTGCCGGGGATGCGTCACGACTTCCCGGGCGTTTCCACCACCCGCCAAATCTGGTTCGACGGTCTCGTAGGGCTCTACGGCTGGAACGACACCGTCTTCCCCGGCTGGGTCTACACGGCCGCGTTGATTCCCGCCGGTCTGCTCGCGGCGCTCTTCGCGCGAGCTCTCCTCCTCAGCCGGGCGGCGCTGCGACGGCGCCTTGCCGAGGGGAGCGTCTACGGCGCGATGGCCCTAGGCATGCTGGCACTGATCGGCTCCTCCGCCTACCTGACCTCCGTCAGCGAAGCCGGGATCGAACCCGAGCCGCGCTACCTGCTGCCGCTGCTCGCGCTCTGGGGCGCCGCGCTCTCGCTGGCGGCACGCGGCGCCGGGCGGCGGTGGGGACCCGTCGCCGGCGCCGCGATCGTGGTGCTGGTGCTCGCCCAGGACATCTCCGCCCAGCTGCTCGTCATCTCACGCTACTATCCGGGCTGATCAAAAGAGGCCGCCTTTTTCACCACTTACAAGTTCGATTAACACTAATCCCGTAATCGTCGCCGGTTCTCCCGCAAACACCAATCCCACCGTTTTAGACACGCCGGCAGAGTTTTTGTATTCTTTAGTGCTCGCTTCCTCATCTCCCGCACCTCGGACCGCTTCTTCTCTCTGGGGTAAAGCTAACCCGAGTTTGGAACCGGTGACTGCCACTTTATTACCTTTAAGCAGACATTCTTCGGGCCCCTTGTTCACAAATTCAAATGTCGTAAATACAGTGCCTGTTTTAGGAGTTATGAGCACATCAACCTCTCCATTTCCTACCCCCCCTGATGCGCCTTCCACGATTTCACCCCTGACCAAGGTCGTCGTGATCTTTTCACCCGCAACCGCGCATTTTGCCGGTTTACTTACAACAACGCTTTCTAATTCCAGCACCTCCTCATTGGTGCCCGGCACACCGCCAAAACCCTTTGCGCCGGTCGCGACTTTTCCTTTCGTACTTAAGAGTACCGTTTTTGTTCCCGATACCGTTCCTGTAAGGACGGCCGTACCATCCCTACTGGAAATAAATTCCTTGCTGCTGCCAGCCGCGAGTTTGCTTCCATTAACGTTGTACTGAAAGCTGATCACCGCCAAAGCTGACGATGCAGACGTGGCCATAACCGTGACGACAGCCAACAAGCTCAATATCGCTATCTTTATCTTGAACATCACATATCTCCTCTAGTCTGAGCAATTCCTATATCTGATAAAGCCTACTCAGACGCCGCGCTTCGTCAACAAGACAACAAGCCCGGCGTGATGCTCAATAGCTAAGCGCACGCGTTTCAACCTGCACGTCGTATTAGTCCGGCAGCGGACGATTACGCCCATGGTGGGAGACATATTCGCACGCACTACGCAAGGGAGGGGCCCTCCGCGTGCGCGGAGGGCCCCTCTTGTACTACGCGTGACTATGTGATGATGCGATGCTGTGCTGCTTATGCTTCCGACCTAGAGCGTACTGCTCCGGGCTTCAATCATTCGCTTTCCCGCACAGCATTGGCGTTTGCCGTTTCCAGCGTGCCGTTGAGGATTGCGGTGTTGGTTCCCGCCGCGGACGGCGTGCCGAGCTCGGCGTTGACGGCCGGGTCGATCAGGAACGAGAAGATCCCACCGCAGCCTTCGACGCCTGGCGCTGCGAATGAGTTGTTGACCAGCGAGTTGTTTTTCAACCTGATCAGCAGGAATTCGTCTTCCTCTTCAAACGTGCCCGCTTTGCCTTTGATCGGTTTGTTCGGCGGCGGCGGTGACGTCGTCCCGGTCGTGAATTCGATCACCACCGGATGTGAGTTGGAGCCGATGTAGCAGTTTTCCCCGAGGAACGGATTGCTCAGTTTGACCTTCACCGGCAGCGACAGGGCGATTCCTGTTTCTTCGGTCAGATTTTCGGTGTCCAGGCCGATCGAGCTGGCGGGGGCCGCAAGTTCGGTCGTCGCGGTGACGCCGGTGATCCCTTTGTTGATGAATTCATTGAAGAGTTCCTGCAAAAACCCTGGCAGGAATGATGGCGCTACGATCCCGAGCAGTCCCCCGGGGACCGGCTGGGGGGTTTTCGACAGCGTTTCGCCGTTTTCGGCCGCGACGAATTTGAGCTCTCCTTCGGTGCCGATGAAGCCACCCTGAAGCGTGATCGTGTTTACGATCGGCACCGTCTTTTTACCGACCTTGAATTCCCCGCTTTTCGTCTGGGCGAAGAGACAGTCGTTGATGCTCATGTTCGCCAACGGACAGTCTTTGAACTGTGCGAACGGCGGTTTGGGGTGATGTTCGACCGCGAGCGCAGGCGAGGCCGTGCCCAGAATTGCCAGCGGCGCCATCACCCCCATCGCGACCACCAGCGTGCGCTTGCGAAAGCTCGCGACGCGTCGTGAACTGTGCTTAGTCATGAATCCCACTTTCTTTGCTTGTCGTGAGTCCTTCTTCATCTCGCCAATCGGGCTCGACGCGACCGGAGGAGGTGTGACCCGACTATGGATCCACATGACCCGATGCGATCCGTCCCCGGCCCATCTACCGATATCCCACTGAACCTAGCCGATCGCCGGCAAAGTCCGCAAGCACTGTTTCTCACCCGCGAGACAGGCGGCTCTCCACGCCGACGGACGCTGCAGGAGGCCCCTATTGCTTTCCACGTTTCCGGCGCTTCGGCGGCGGCTTGTAACGTTTCCTCGCCGTCGCTTCACAGGACGCGCGCTTCTTCCTGTTGTGTTTGGCGTGACAGGACTTCAAGGCTTTGGCGAGCTTCTCCGCCTTGGTGACGGGCGCCGGTTTGCCGAGAGGCCGAGTGATTGCTTGGCTCTCCGGCGTGCTTTCCACACCGGAGAAAGTTGCGCTCGCGGGCGTCCCCCCGAGTGAAGAAGGGGGGGGCGCCAATGCCGCAGGGCAGGCCGCGCCAAGAGCGCAACCCGGCGGGAGCGGCGCTGGAAACCCGCCATCTTCCCTGGCATCGTAGAGGTCGGTGATTTCATCGCCATCTTGAGGAACGAGCGACTGGGCCGTGGTGAAGAAGACGTCGCTTCCGCTCTCGCTGGCGTCGGTGAAGCGAGAAGCCGCGAATTCGCTCGTCCCGCCCGAAATGAGAAGCGGAGCTCCCGCCTCCCACTCGTAGACGTCGTCCTGACGATTGACGTCCTGCGGCACGAGCTGAGCTTCGGTGGTGAAAAACACACGCCCGTCGTTGAGTATGTAGCGTTGCCGGTTGGCGCCATTGATCGCGACGAGTCCACGCCGTCCATCCGCGGGAATCACAGTGGGTGTCGCGGATCCAGCTGGACTGCATGAGACGCACACGAGCGCCGACTGGTGCACTTCGCTTGCCTGCGCGTCGTAGCGAAAGATCTCAGCCATGCCCGGATCCTGGCCAGTGAGCCCGGCGTGCGAGCTGAACGCGAGATAGCGCCCGTTAGGAGAGACCTCAGCCGTCCGCCTCAAGGGAGATTGGGGCCAATCATTGACTTCTGCGTTATTGTTCAAACCCCCTTCGTCGAGCGCCGCAAGGGTTGCGATAAAAGTAGTAACACCGTTATGGCGCAGATAGAGGTTGCATCCTTCTCCGATAGCGCCGATTTCGGTATTTTCGGATTTACATTCGTCTCCTGCATGGGCGCGTGCGGCGAGGTCGCCCCCGGCCACAAAGTAGACGTAGGCTCCTTCTTCGGCGCCTTCGCCGCCGATGCCGATGATTCCTCGCGCGTCGGCGCGTTCTCCGGGGTTGGTGTCGACGGTGAGGTCTGTGAGCTGTCCGGTGACGACGTCGTATTCATAGAGGTCGGGTTCGCTAATGGACGTGTTTGCCGTGTCGAGGAAAAAGACCTTTGACCCACTGGGGGTCTCTTCCACGACCACAGCATCTTCCACGAACTGTGTGCTGGTCGCAGCAGCGCTGGGAAGGACGGGGTCAGGGACTTCTTCCTGAGCGAGAAGATCGCCGTTCATGGTTTCCCAGCCATTTGCGAGTCGGCGCGAAGTGTACTGTGCAAAGATCTTTTCTTCGTTTTTGCCTATTTCTCGGAGGTGAAAAACCGGCTCGGACAGGTAAGTTATTTCTGATCCGTCGGCCAGTGATCGCTCGGGTGCAGCAGGATAATTTTCCCCATGGGGTTGCTCCTGCTCCGGAGCTCCAAAGTAGAGCACCCCCCCGCTGCCATTATCCTTTTCGGCGGGGGAGACTTGCTCGTATGCGCGGCAGTCGGGGAGGTTGGCGCTGAAGCCGACCATGCTTTCGTTGGGACAGCTCGTCTCGTTGACGTCGCCTGCTGCGAGCGCTGAGCCAACCGCCAGAAAGCCGAGAAACAAGGACATCAGGACAAGCGATATGACGAGTCTCTGCCAAGTTGAACGGAAGCGTCTCATGGCTTTGTGCTCCTCTTCGCGCCGCCTGCCGTCTTCTCTTTGCTCTGTTTGGTCTTCCGCTTGGGTTTCGGTTTCGTCTTTGCCTTCGGACAGCCGCTCACCGCGATCTTGGTAGCCTGTGTGAGGACCGCTCCGTTCTGCCCCGTGAGCGTCGTCGGCATCGTCAGACCCTGTCCGCAGAGACTGCCCTTGGCCTTTGCCGGGATATCCGTCGCGAGCACGGAGTAGGGACCCTCGGGCAGCCGTGTTTCAAACGAGCTGAAGGGCTGGTCCGGCGCGGTTTCGAATTTCGAGTAGGTGATCCCTTTCTTGATGTCCGTGGCGCCGTCCACGATGACCGTGACGCCTTCGCCCTGGAGCACGAACTCGACATCCGGAAACGCCGCCCCGCCATGGGAGACGAGGAAAGCGGGACCGGTCAGGGGTAGGCTCAATACCGGCGTGTTCAGCTTGGCGACGCCGATCACCGATGCTGCGGGACATCCTGCCGGGTTCGCATTGAACTGCGCTTCCGTGCACGCTTTCTGCAGCGTCGTCAGACGTGCGGGCAAAGCGATCGGAAGTTGCAGGTCCACCTTGTGGAGGTTGGCTTCGCCGGACTTCTTCGTGAGCTTCACGATCAACGATGCGCCGTACGCTTTGCTCGTCGCCGCCTGCGAAGACGCCGAGAAGGCGGGTTTGAACGGCAGCTTGGCGCATCCGGCTGTTTTGAAGGGGCTCGACGCCGCTGTGTTCGTGCCGCTTGTCGATGTCAGCACGCCGTACACGTTAAGTGGCGCGCAGTTCGTCGGGTTGAACGTGAACCCGGGCCTGTCGATCGCAACATTGGCCAAGCGCAGATCGAGCGGGATACCCTGCAGGATCGTCGGGATCGCGAACTGTCCGCTCGGGTCGGGGGTCACGGTTATCTGCGCCGTGTGGGGGTCGACGTCGATCCGCGCACGCACGACCACCGTACCCAGGTCGAACGGTCCCGCTTTGGCCCTGGTCACGATGCTGAGCCCAAGCGGTGCGCCTCTGTACGGAGCGGTGAGGAAGACGTTGGCGGGCACATAGAACGGTTCCGGACCGGGACCGACAGCGACCGTTGCGTGGCCGATCTGGCTTTCCGGCCCGCATGTCGCGTTGGACGCCTGCGGTTCCGGGCATTTCTGGACACCCCGGAGCATGGCGGATAGGCCCGGCGGGGTCAGCACCGCCGCGTCCGCTATTCGCTGTTCGCCGTCCCGGCGGGAAAACGCGACGGAGAACGGGCTGAACGCGCCCGCCTGGTTATTCGTCGTCCCCGCCGTGAACGCCGGCTGAAACCCCTGACCGCAATTGCTGGAGAGCGAGAACGGTTCCGAGGACGGGTTCGCAGCGCTACCATTCCAGCCCGTCATGCTCGTCGTCGTCGTGTAAGACCCACAGCCCGGCGGCGTCATCAGCGACGATCTCGCGTTTTCGAACAGATTCACCTTGATTTCACTGAAGGGAAGCTGGGGATTGTTCAAAAACGAAGCCGTGACCTGCCCTGTCTGCTGGTTGAGCCGCACTTCGCCGGGAAGCTTCACGAGCACCCCGCTGCCTTCTACGGCCAGATACACCGCGATCAGCGAGCCGAACGGATTGGCGTCCTGCTGGGCCAAATACAAGGCCCCGGTCAACGGATGTTCCAGTAGCGGCGTAACCACTTCGACCGTGCCGAGCTTCGATGCAGAAGGGCAGGCTACCGGCTTTTCATTGAACAGCAGCGTGCTGCCACTCCCCGTGACGCCGATCTGTTCCTCGCTACACGCTTCGAGCCCGTTCGCCGCCGAAGGCGATACCGTCATGTTTGCCGGCAGTGCCACGCTAACGTTCTTCAAATCCGCCTCCGCCAGACCGTTCGGGTCTTCATTCTGCGGCACCGTTAGATCTACCGCCAGGCCCGAAGGACTTTCGGCCACCGAGGTGCCGGCCCTTGTCTGTATCGACGGACTGAAGTCGAGCTTTGAGCAGCCTTCCATGGCAACCGGCTGGTCCTGCTCGTCTGTCGACGCGGCGAGACCTGGGTAGGAGAGGAGCGACGTCACTGGTTCTTCCCAGGAGGTCACGCTCAACGTCAGCGTCTGCGGCACCCCGCACGACGTGGGCAGCCGCAGGAACGGTTTGGGTGCAACATCGCTGGGAAGCCCGCTTCCCCCGGCGGGACGAACTTGTCCTTCGGGAATCCGCAGTGCGTCATGCGAGGAGGATGCAGGGACGCCCCACAACCGGACCGTGATGCCGAGCTCTCCTGCAGATTGCACATCGCGAGCGTCGGCGACGACGTGATACCTGCCACCCGAGGAGGGCCGCACAGTCGCATCGATGAACCCGACGAACCCCCCGAATGCGGCACCGAACTGGGCAGGCACGTTACTTGGCGGCACCAGATTATAAAGCGGAAGCGTAGTTACGTAACCCGGTTCGAAATACACCACGGCTTGTCCTATCTGAGTATCCGGCGGACAATCCGCAAGGAACGTACCGTTGAGACGGCGGTCGAAGCTGGCACGTGGACACTTCGGGACAGCGCGTGGATTCCCTACGAAACCTTCCGGCAGTTCGACGTCGACATTCCTGAGCACGCCGGTCTTGGACGGCGCGGCCGCGGATCCTTCCGGTTGAGTATTAAGCGTCAGACTTGTGGCTGTTTCGTTCGGGTGCTCGCCGGCTTGAACGGCAGCGCTCCCGTCGATGTTCGTAGACCACTGATGGAACGTCGCCACCCCGAAGGACGCCGGCGAGGAGCTGACACTAACGCTTGCCGTATCGCTTGCAGAGAGCGCAACCCCCCCTCCGGACACGGTCGCATCGTCAACCAACGTTCCGGACGCCAACGGTTCGACCGCGACCCTGATCCCGATCACGGGCGCCAGTTCATTTGCACCGATATGTTCCGAGCCCTCCAGCCCCGACGAGATCGGTGCGATCGCGACGCCAGGCCGGTACTTGCACGTCACCGCGCGACCGTCGACGCTGATAGCGCAGGAACCCCACAGTCCTGAGGGTTCGAGCGTAAATCCTTGTTGCGCAAGGCCAGCTGCTTCAGTCGCTTTGAGCCCAGGTGGGAGCTGATCGACAACAGTGATCGGGGCGCCGGGAGCGCTTGGCGCGTCACCGATGTTTTCCAGCTGCAGCAGGAACCACGCGTTTCCAAGCGGAGCAACATCAGTTGGTCCACCCTGCACGGTGATACGCCATGCGGGACCTGCCTGTGCGGATGCAGAGCCCACCTGTACAGTCAGCGTCAACGTCAAAGCGATGAACGCAGTAAGCCCGCACAATTGCCCAAGCTTCACAAGCATCATTCCTCGTTGCCCCATATGCCCTCTCCTAGTGCTCTATGCTCCCAACTCCGACCCAGCAAAGCCCTGACCGCCCAACCCACACAGCAATCCTTCTTGAGCAAGACTAGAACCAATTGCCAGCCACTACTAGACCCGTTTCTGACTCGCTGGCTCACTGTCCGGACGCATCGGGGCGTACCTTGCAGCTTATTGCCCACATACAGCGTGAGAGCTGCGACACTTGGTGGCAGCTCTCACGCTTAGCACTCGTCGTCTCCTTAAGTCCCTAGAAGGCTCCAAATTTTTCTTTGGAAACCAATAATACTAAAGTTAAACCGGTTAGCGTCGCCGATTCACCGGCGAATTTTAGGGTTGCTGTGTTAAAGGCGCCTGCCGAATTTTTGTATTCTTTGGTATTTGCTTCGTAGTCGAGGTCGTTATTTGTTGCTTCTGCAGCCTGCGGTAAGGATAACGCCAAAATAGTTCCTGTCACCGCGGGTTTTTGTCCTTTGAGGAGGCATTCTTCCGTGCCTTTGTTCACGAAGTTGATGGTTGCAAACACGGTGCCGGTTTTTGGTGTGAAAAGAATATCGACCTCGCCATTGCCTGTTTTAGAGCTAGCGCCTTCGACTATTTCACTCTTAAGGGCGGCCGTCGTAACCTTTTCGTTTTCTACCGCGCATTTGGCGGGTTTATCCACGATAACGCTTTCGAATTCGACCGTCTCTTCATTCGTACCGGGCACCCCACCAAATATCTTGGCGCCAGCCTGAACTTTAATTTTATTGCTTAAGAGTTCAGATTTGGTGCCGGACACCGTTCCCAATAGCTTGCTGACTGCGCCATCAGTGTTTACATCGAATTCCTTGCTGGTGCCCGACGCCAGGGGGCCGCCATTTACATGATATTGAAAGCTGATCGCCGACGCCGACGACGCAGCTACCGCGACGACCGACAACGCCGCCATCACACCCAACAACACGAGCTTTGCTCTAGACATCTATACATCTCCTTGCCTCGAACCCGAGGTCAATCGGTCCAGCGCCGAGCCCCTGTCCAAAAACCATCAGACATCACAAAATCACTCGGCGCCCTTATCGCCACTTGGCGCAAGCGATCCACGACCCACAGCCGAGACCCGCCAAGCAGCACGCTCACTATCCATACCTCCAAGATGTCTGTCAACCACCGCTCCCCCCGCGACACCACCAGCGTCAGGACCCGACCTTCCTTGTATCGCCATATGCCCCGCACACGCCGTTAGTCCGCCGGCGGAACATCGACAGCCCGAAATAAGAGACATCTGCTCCTACACCCGAGCAACGATGCCGCACGGGGCCGAGAATGAGCCCCGCGCGAACACATACTCCCGTCCTATACCAATAACCTCTAGAACGCTCCAAATTTTTCTTTAGAAACCAGTAACCTTAAGGTTAAACCGGTCAACGTCGCCGGTTCACCCTCGAATTTTAGTCCTACTGTGTTAAAGGCGCCTGCCGAGTTTTTGTATTCTTTAGTATTTGCTTCGTAGTCGAGATCATTGTTTGTTGCTTCTGCGGCCTGCGGTAAAGATAACCCTAGGATTGATCCAGTAAACGCAGGTTTTTGTCCTTTGAAGATGCATTCTTCCGTGCCTTTGTTCACGAAGTTGATGGTTGCAAACACGGTGCCGGTCTTTGGTGTGAAAAGAATATCGACCTCGCCATTGCCTGTTTTAGAGCTAGCGCCTTCGACTATTTCACTCTTAAGGGGTGCCGTCGTAACCTTTTCGTTTTCTACCGCGCATTTGGCGGGTTTATCCACGATAACGCTTTCGAATTCGACCGTCTCTTCATTCGTACCCGGCACCCCACCAAATATCTTGGCGCCAGACACAACTTTAATTTTATTGCTTAAGAGTTCAGATTTTGTCCCAGATACAGTCATGAGTAGCTCAGTGACGTGGCCGTCTGTATTGACGTCGTATTCCTTGCTGCTGCCCGACGGCAGAGCACTGCCGTTTACATGATATTGAAAGCTGATCGCTAGCGTCGACGGTACGTCAGCGCCGATGGCCAGCGCTACAACGACACACGACATAAAGATTCTTTGCTTTGACATCTTACTACCTCCTTTATCTAAGGGACTAAGATCGAAACAGCGGAAACGGCAATAATAGGCTCAACAATCTAAATCCTGCCCTAGGTATCGTTCATTTCTCTGCCTGAGTTGCCTGCTTATTAACGAGTCCCGTGTGAAAACTACACGGGGACTGTACGGCGCTGGGAAGGTCATCGGGCTTATGACGCTCGACTACTCGGCGCAGCCTTGTAAAGGTTGACGCGGCTAAGATCCATGTCAAGTCCTCGCACCCCCGTCTTCGACGCCCCGAACGGGGCCTAGGTCGAAAGAGGCCTATTTGGGGCGGTGAATATAATTTCTCCGCCTTTGGAAGATTTAGGGCCGGGTTGGAGACATCGCCTGCAAAAAACGAGACAGATGCGGACCACGTGCCTTTGGTGCTACTCACTTTCCGCAACGACGGTCAGAGACGCGAGATCGCTTTGGAAGCGCGCCATTCGGAGGCTTTTGGTCGTCGTGTTGCAATATGCCGCGCAATCGCCATCTTCCTCTGCAGATGCGCATCATCACCGCAGGCGCCGAGGGCGCTCTCGTCGACGAACCGGGCCCTTCGCCGCGAATGGTCTCGGTCGTCATCCCCTGCTTGAACGAGGCAGAGAGCATCGAGCGCTGTGTGAGGGTGGCGCTGAGGACGCTTGCGCTGCAAGCGATCCCGGGTGAGGTGATCGTCGCCGACAACGGCTCGGAAGACGGCAGCGCCGAGCTCGCGGCCCGCGCGGGCGCGCGCGTCGTACACGAGCCCAGGCGCGGCTACGGGAGCGCCTACCTGGCCGGCTTCGCCGTCGCTCGCGGCGCCTACATCGTGATGGCCGACGCCGACCTCACCTACGACTTCGAGGACATCCCCCGCTTCCTGGCGGGGCTCGAAGATGGCGCCGACATGGTCGTCGGCGACCGTATGCGCAACATCCATCCCGGCGCGATGCCCTGGCACCACCGCTACATCGGCAACCCGCTGCTCTCCGGCCTGCTGAACCTCCTCTTCCATACAGGGGTGAGCGACGCCCACTGCGGCATGCGCGCCTTTCGCCGCGACCGCCTCGAGCAGCTCGCGCTGCGCACGACCGGCATGGAGTTCGCCTCCGAGATGGTCATCCGCGCGGCCAAGGCCAAGCTCGAGGTCCGACAGCTCCCGATCGAGTACCGGCCCCGCAGCGGAGAATCGAAGCTCTCGAGCTTTCGCGACGGCTGGCGCCACGTGCGCTTCCTGCTGCTGCACGCGCCCAACCACCTATTCATCCTGCCGGGCGCGCTGATGTCACTGCTCGGCGCGCTCGTCTCGCTCACTGTGCTCGCACACCTCGACGCGCTCGGACGCACCTGGGATCTGCACACGCTGATCGGCGGCTCGCTGCTGTTGATCGTCGGCGCGCAGGTCGTGAGCCTCGGACTCTGCGCGCACGCCTATGCGACCTACTTCATGGGCGAGCGCGACGCCTGGTTCGACCGCATGCGCGCGCGCCTGCGACTCGAGCACGGACTGCTGCTCGGCGGGACAGTCACACTGGCAGGGCTCGCGATGATCGCCGTGATCGTGCTCGACTGGATCAGCCGCGGCTTCGGCTCCCTCTCCCAAGAGCGCGTTGCAATCGTGGCGGCGACGCTGCTCGTACTCGGCATCCAGATCGTCTTCTCCTCCTTTTTGCTTTCCATCCTCGGGCTCCGCCGCGAGTAGTGCGCCCCGTGCGGATCGCGCTGGCGACGGGGCTGGCGCTCTTGGCACTTGCCCTCGCTCTGACGCTGTCGCGCTCGCCGGCCGTCGTCGCGCCTGGCCGGCCGGTACCGGCCAGGGCGCTCGTGGGAGAAGCCGAGCAGGCCTCGACCGTCTGCCAAGGAGACGAAACGGTGCCGAGCGGCACGACTGCGATGCGCTTCACGGTAAAAGCCCTGATCGGCCCGCGAATCGAAGTCAAGGCACTGGCGGGCTCGCGTGTCTTCGCCTCGGGCGAGCGCGACCCCGGCTGGAGCGGCGGCGCAGTGATCGTGCCCGTCACACGGGTGCCCCAGACCGTCTCCCACGCGACGATCTGCATCTCCTTTCCGCTCGCGGACGAATCGGTCGAGCTGATCGGCGAGCTTACGGGCAGGGCGCGCGCCGCAGTCATCGATGACGGCCAGCCTCTTGCCGGGCGGACGAGCATCGAATACCTGCGTCCGGGCCGGCGATCGTGGTGGTCGCTGGCGCTCTCGATCGCGCGCCACATCGGGCTCGGCCGCGCATGGGCGGGCACGTGGGTCGCGCTGCTCGCGCTCGCGCTGATGGCCGCGGCGCTCGCGCTGGCCGTGTGGCGGCTGCTGCGCCTTCCGGCTGCGGCGTGCGGACGGATGCCCCCCGCGGCCCTGGCGTGCGCGCTCGTCGCCTGCCTGAACGCCGTTGCCTGGTCGCTTCTCACTCCTCCATTCCAGGTGACCGACGAAGCCGATCACTTCGCCTACGTGCAACAGCTCGCAGAAAGTGGGCGGCTCCCCACCTCGAGCGGGGAAGGCTACTCCGGGGCCGAGACTGTCGCGATGACGGACCTGCGCCAGACCGAAGTCCGCCTCGAGCCCGAGCACCACACGATTTTCTCCCGTGCCGAGCAGCGCAGGCTCCAGGCCGACCTGCTCGCGGCTGAGCGCGGTCCCCAGAAGCTGAGCGGCGATGCCGGCGTCGCCACCGGCGAGCCGCCGCTGTACTACGCGCTCGAGGCGATCCCCTACGACCTGACCGGCGGCACGGCGCTCGAACGCCTCGCGATCATGCGGCTGCTCTCGGCGCTGATGGCCGGCGTCACGGCCCTGTTCGTGTTCCTGTTCGTGCGCGAGGCGCTCCCCGGCGTCGCCTGGGCGTGGACGGTCGGAGCGCTCGGCGCCGCGTTCGCGCCGCTGCTCGGATTCGTCTCGGGAGGAGTCAACCCCGACGCGCTGCTGTTCGCGGTCTCGGCCGCTCTCTTCTACTGCCTGGCGCGCGCGTTCCGACGCGGCTTCACACCGCGCGTTGCGCTCGCAATCGGAGGCGTCGCCGGCATCGGCCTCGTGACCAAGCTCAACTTCGTTGGGCTCGCGCCGGGCGCGCTCCTCGGGCTGCTCGTCCTGACCGTTCGGGCGGGCAGTCGCTCCTCGCGCCGTCGTGCCGCCGGCTCGCTCGCCCTGGCGCTCGTCGCGATGGCCGTCCCGATCGCCATAGCCATCGCCGTCGACGAGCTCTCCGGCCGCCGCGCGCTCGGGCCGGCCTTCGGCACGGCCGCCTCGAGCGTCGGCCACCACGGGACGCTGCTCGGTGAGATCGTCTACATCTGGCAGCTCTACCTGCCGCGGCTGCCGGGCATGGCCCGCGATTTCTACAACGGCTTCGCCCCGCGCGAGATCTGGCTCAACGGCTACGTCGGGCTCTTCGGCTGGCTCGATACGACCTTCCCTCCCTGGGTCTACGAGCTGGCGCTGATCCCCGCCGGCCTGCTCGCCGCGCTCTGCCTGCGCGCGCTCGCGCAGGGTCGCGTGGCGCTGCGCCGCCGCGCCGGCGAGCTCGCGGTCTACGCGGCGCTCGTGCTCGGGCTGCTCGCGCTGCTGGGTGTTCGCTCCTACGGAGAATTCCCCACCTACGGAGACTCCTACGGCGAGGCCCGCTACCTGCTGCCGCTTCTGCCTCTGCTGGCCGCCGCGCTCGCCCTCGCCGCGCGCGCCGGCGGACGACGCTTCGGCCCGGCGCTCGGTGCACTGATCGTCGTGCTGGCCCTGGGGCACGACCTCTTCAGCCAGCTGCTGGTGATCGCGCGCTACTACTACTGAAAGGCCGTGTCGGTGCGAAGAGAAGATCGCGCCGGCGAAGACCGCGGGTGCTGGAGCCTGGCTGCGCCTAGCTGCGCGTGTAGGTCGAGAGGAAGTACCCGACCGCAGAGCTTCCGCGGTTGATCCGCCTGAAGACTTCGAGGTCGCTCAGACCCGGCTTGACCGCGACCGGTTTGGAGAGCGCGTAAAGGCGGAACATGTACTGTCCGGTCCCGCCGCGCGGGGGACAGACGGAGTAGCGGCCGTGCCCGGCGATCGCCCCGGCCGGCAGCCGGCCGGCGGCCAATCCATGGAGCGTCGGCTTCAGGCCGCGGACCGCCCAAGCGACGGTGAGCTTCGCCTTGACCGCGCCGCCCCCGGCCGACTGGCTGTGGCCCAGGTTGAGCAGGAAGAGGGCGAGTTCGCTCGTGTCGGAAGGGACGTTGCTCCACTTCAGGGGCGGTGAGATGTCCTTGCCGGCGCACGTGTAGCGCGCTGCCAGGCCCCCGCTTTCGTTGACTGCGGAGCTGGATATCCCAAGCGGCTGCGCCTTCGAGGAGAAAGCGCTAGGCCCCGTGCTTCCGCAGCCGCCGAGCGCGCCCGCCGCGATCGCCACCCCGGCGGCCGAGAGACGCGAGAGCCGCGCCCGTGCACGCCCTGGGCGTGCACGACGCGGGCTCTTCGCGGCCATCCCCACCGGTCGCCGGGCGTCGCCACCCGGGAAGTCGCTGTCAGCTAGTCGATAAGGCATCCCGATCAGGCGGGCAGCCTATCCCAAGAGTAGAGATTCTACGAGCTATTGGTCAGAATGTTTCTGACCTCTCGAGGGGCCGCCCTGCGGCGTCAGACGGACCCACGATGCTCACCGGAGGCCTACCCCGGCGATCGGTTTCCTCCGCGCTCGCGCGGCGTCTGCCGGCGACGGCTCGGCCCAGGGTCCCCTTCAGGCGCAGCGTGCCTACCGGCTGTTGGCGAAGTACTCGGCGTTGATCTGCGTGTACTTCTGCCACTCGTCCGGGAGCTGGTCCTCGGCGAAGCACGCGTCGACCGGGCAGGCCTCGACGCAGGCGTCACAGTCGATGCACTCCTCGGGGTCGATGTAGAGCATCTCGGCGGCGTCGTACCCGGGCTCCTCGGGGGTCGGGTGGATGCAGTCCACCGGGCACACCTCGACGCAGGAGTTGTCCTTCGTGCCGATGCACGGCTCTGCGATCACGTAGGCCATTCGCTTCTTTCTGGTCGGTTTTGCGGGGCTCTTCTCACGGGAGGAGGCATATTGTACGAACGATGCTGCTCCTGACGGGCGCCACCGGGCCGATCGGCTCCGCACTGCTGCCCCGGCTGCTGGCCGAGGACATCGACGCGCGCTGCCTCGTGCGCGACCCGCGGCGCCTCGGCTCGGAGCGCGTGCGCGTGCAGATCGCCCTCGGCGACCTCGCCGACCCGCCCTCGTTCCGCAACGCCCTGCGCGGCGTCGACACGGTCGTGCACCTCGCCGCCGCGATCCGCGACCAGCCGCACGCCGCGATCGAGGAGCTCAACGGGATCGCCACCTGGCGGCTCGTGCGCGCCGCCGAACACGCGGGCGCGAGCCGCTTCGTGTTCTTCTCCGCGCTCGGGGCCTCGAGCCACCACCGCGCCCGCTTCTTCCGCGCCAAGTCGCTCGCCGAGCGCGCGGTGCGCGAGTCCTCGCTCGCCGCGACGATCTTCGCCCCCTCGGTCGTCTACGCCCCCGGCGACCGCTGGCTCACGCGCCTGGAGCGGCTCGCACCGCTGCCGCTCACGCCCGTCTCGGGCGACGGCCGCGCCCTCTACCAGCCGATCTGGGCACAGGACGTCGCCGCCTGCGTGCTCGCCGCCCTGCGGGACGGTGACGGGCAGACGCGCGAACGCTACGAGCTCGCCGGCCCCGAGACGCTCAGCCACGACGAGATCGTGCGCACCGTGCTGCGCGCCCTCGACGGCCGCTCACGGCCATTGATCCATATCCCCACCCCGATCGTCTCGCGCACGCTGCGCCTGCTCGAGGCCGTCCGCAAAGAGCGCGCGTTCGCGACCTGGGACGAGGCCGAGCTGATGGAGACCTCGATGATCGCCCCCCGCGGCGCCGCGGACGCCGAAAGCCTGGGCGTGACCCCGCGGCCGATGGCCGCGGTGCTGGGGCTCGCCTGAGGACGATGCCCTCAAGCTTCCTTCCTGGACTACTACTCAAAAGCAGTAGACGCATAAGCAGCAATCGAGTTGGATTGACGCGATGATCCATGACGGAGACGACCCCCGAGAACGGTTCGGCGAGCACCTGCGCTCGGTTCGCGCCGCGCAAGGGCTCTCGCAAGAAGAGCTCGCCGATCTCAGCGGGCTAAACCGGACCTACGTGGGGAGTGTGGAGCGCGGCGAGCGCAACGTCAGTCTCCTGAACATCTATAAGCTCGCTACCGCGCTCGGCGTGGCGCCAAGCACTCTGCTGGATGACCACTGATCCCGTGATCGCCGTCCTCCTCTCGCGTCTGCGGGAGTTGCGCGAGCAGGCGGGCATCTCCCCGGAGGAACTGGACGCCCGGCTGATCCTCGGGCCAGGGTGGGTGCGACGATTTGAGTCGGGACGGACGATCCCCACCCTGGATGTGCTCGTCGTGTTGCTGTCAGCCCTCGGCTACGAGCTGCACGACCTGGTCGCCGACCTCGCCCTTCCCGCCGAGGAAGAGACGACCACGGCGGCTGTCGAGCGGTTCTTGTCAGCGGAAGAGACAGATTCCGAGACGCTCATCGTCCACTTTCGCTACGCCGACTACGATGCGACGTATCGCCTGGCGGGCGCGACGATGGAGGAGTTCGAGGATGTGATCCGAGTGTTGCGAGACGGACTCGCGTCACTCGCCAGAGAGGGCACGGTTGACGAGCGCGCGATCAAGTCCTCTGCTGTCGCCCGGACGTTCCTCCGCGCGATGGAGCTTTGGCCGCACGCGAACCCATCGGATATCTGGTGGTTCGTGGTGTCACGGGCGTATCACGACCCGTTCAATCACCCGGCGCACTACGCGCGCCTTGACCTGGGCCAAAGCTGGAAGCGGACGGGTGGCTGGGCGCTGGAGGAGATCCTGGTGCGCCACTACGGGCCGGCGCTGACTGAAGAGGGGGTCAGGATCGTCATAGCCACCACCGCCGAAAGACGGCGTTACATCTCCCAACTCGCTGTCGCAGACCGACTCGAGGCGGACAAGATGGACGTGCTGCTACTCGGCGATCAGGGAGGGGAAGCCCGCTGCTTCGGGGTCGTGCACGTCAAGGCGAGCTTCGCCGAGCGCCGGACCGACGACGTGCCAATGAGCAAAGCGCTGGTGGACGCCGGCTACTGCTCGCCTCTATGGACGATGGACTGCAAGAGCACACCAGGCCAGGAGCCCGTGAATCGAGGTGAGCTCGGCGAACCGATGGTCTCCGGCGTAGACAAACGCAGCGCCAAGCGGAAGGACATCGAGGATGACGGCTACTTCTCGGCCTGCTTTTCCTACAACCGCCGGACTCGCCCGACGCCATCCGAGCAGCCAGCCCGTGGTCGTATCTACGTGTGCGACTTCAGCGACCCCGCCGGAGACGCGTTCGCGCGGTTTGTGGTCGACGCCTGGAAGCGCATCCGCGACGGCCAGCTCTAAGTCAACGCCAGCTGGAAGCCCTGCGCCTCGACTAAGCGATCGTTGGCGGCCTCGGCCTGCTCGGGATCTATCTCGAAACCGATGTAGGAGCACCCGAGACCGACGGCCGCGAGCCCGGTGGTGCCCGAGCCGGCGAACGGATCCAGGACTGTCACGTCGGGACTGGCGACTCCGTACGCTTCTATGCATCGTCTCGGCAACTCGGTTGGAAAGCGCGAGAAGTGAGCCTTACCGGCGATGCGCTCGTTCGGGAACTCCCAAACCGACCCGACAGGCGGGGACGTACGAAAGTCGTGGGATTCCGCCGGGGCAAGAAGGTATATGGACTCGTGCTGGCGATGGGGGCGCCGACAGCGTCCCTCCGGCATCGGGTTGCTCTTGCGCCAGATGACCTCGCCGCGGAATAGGTAGCCGCGCTCGCAAAGTCCGATGACGAGACGGTATGGCAGAGCCAGGAGGTTGCCATAGCTGAGCCAGCCCGAGTCTCGCTCGACAAACGCCTTCCGTTTGGCGCGCGGCTTGACGTATGCGGAGTTGTCTTGGGCCAAGCCCGAGCCGTTCTCCCCGAGTGTGCTGTAGCTGCGATCCTCCAGCCGCCAATTAACGGGTGTGTTATACGCGTCGCCGATGTTGATCCAAAGCAAGCCGGAAGGGCTCAGCTTGGGCCGGAGAGCCGCGAACAAGTCGGCCAACGCGGCTACATACTCGCGCGGGTCGGCCTCCACGCCCATCCCGTTCGAGAGACGTTGCCCCCAGTACGGGGGGCTCGTCACGACCACATCCACGGACCCATCGGGCAGCTGCGGGATCAGCTCGGAGCAGTCCCCGCAGATCGTCGTATTGCGAGGGAAAGGGCCAATCTCGCCCTCTCCGTTGAGTCGACTGCTGATACTCATAAGCGGCAGCATATATGAGCCTTGGGACGGCTTCATGGTTCCCGGCATCACGGCAGCCGATAGGCCACCAGCGCCGCCTGCTGGCCCGAGCCCTCGGGGAGGCCGGCCGGCGCGAGCAGCGTGTTGCCTGACACCTCCACACCCGTGTTCGTACCGGTCGGGAGCTTCGATTCCCAAACGACGCTGCCGGTGCCCGCGTCGAGCGCGAGCAGGTCACCTTCGAAGTCGGTCGTGAACACGAGGTCGTTGACCGCCGTTGCGGCGCCGAACGCGGCCGACGGCAGCTTGCGGTCCCACTTCACTCGACCGGTTGCTGTGTCGAGCGCGACGATTTCGCCCGTCAGCGGTCCGTTTTCCTGCGTTTCGCTTTGTGAGGCGATCGTCACGGAGTGGTTGACGACCGGCACGAACACGGTCGGGCCGTTCGTCGCCATCGGCGCGATCACGCCCCCGAGCTCGCCCGGATAGACGGTCTCGGGCGTCTTCAGCCGGGAGTATTCGTGTTTCATCGCGTACAGCCCGTCATCGTCGTGGCCGTTGTGGATGCCGACCGAGCGCTTCCACAGGAGCTTGCCGCTCTGCGCGTCGAGCGCCAGCACGAAGCCGCCCTTGCCGGCCGCGAGCACGACCTGGCGCCCGCCGATGCTCGCGAGGATCGGCGGGTCCTGCAGGTCGCGGTCGTAGAGATCGTGCGGCGTCAGCTGGTAGTACCACTGCAGCTTGCCGGTGCTCGCGTTCAGCTTGACGATCGAGTCCGTGTACAGGTCCGGTCCCGGCCGGCTCGACCCCCACGGGAACTGGCTCGTCCCCGGGAACGGGCCGGGATTGCCCGTGCCGATGTACATCGAGCCGTGCTCGTCGAACGCGGGCGCATACCACAGGCCGCCGCCCGTGTTGATGCTCACGTTTTCACTCGACCACAGGTTCTGTGGCACGGTGTCGAAGTGCCACAGCTGCGCGCCGGTCCTCGCTTCGAGCGCCCACAGCACGCCGACGCCTTCGCCTTTGTAGAACTCCTTCGTGTTGCCGGGCACTGTCGAGACGTACACGATCCCGTCGTGGTAGCCGGGCGCCATGTCGATGCCTTCGTGTTCGTTGCGTGCAAGCGTCACCGACCACACCTGCTGGCCAGTCTTCTCGTCCAGCGCGAAGGCTTCGTTCGTGGTTGCCCCGAACACCCGCCCGCCCGCGACAACCAGGCCGTTCGGCCCCTGGTCGGGCGATTCGAACTTCTTCGTCCAGATCGCCTTGCCCGTCTTCAGCGAGATCGCCTGCACGTTCGAGTCGAGATCCTGTGAGTAGACGACGCCGTTTGCGACGATCGGCGAGGAAGAGTAGCTGCCGTACTCGCTTTTCGCCGCCAGCGGCAGCGTCCACGCGGTCTGCAGCCTCGACACGTTCGCAGCCGTGATCGGGCCGCCTGTGTAGCGCGTGTTCGAGGTGTCGCCGTTCGGGTAGCCCGAGCCGGTCAGCGTGTAGGAGTGGTCGGTGGGACCGGAGCCCTGGGTCGCGAGCGCGACCGCTGCGACTGCCACCACGACGACCACGAGCGCGAGCGCGGCGAGGGGAAACGGTGAGCGTCTCACACCACTCTTCTCTGCTCGAACAGCCGTGGCGCGTGGAGGGCGCTTCGTGACGCCCGGAGAGCGCCTCATACGGCCCTCGCCCGCTCGAACAGCCACGGGTTGCGCAGTCCGATCACCTCGCCCTGAAAGCGCTTGCGCGGGCCGTACACCACCCACGTCGTGTCGACCGCGCCGTAGACCTCCTGCACGCGCAGCTCCTCCGGGTGTTCGCGCGCGTGGTGTAGGTGCGTGAGACCGGCGTCGTAGTCGCCCGCGAGCAGGTGTCGAGCGACGACCGGCTTCGAAGGCTCGTCGACGATCGTCGCAAAGCGCGACAGGTCGAGGTAGCCGCGCGTCGCCGAGACGATCCCCAGGCTGCGGGGTCGCTCGACGTCCGAGCGCACGAGCAGCGCGAGCTCCTTCGTGGGATACAGGAACGAGTCGATCACGAATACCTCCGTGTGGTGGATCTCGGTCACGAGGTGAACCTGCACGTGGGCGCTGCACTGCACGAGGAACGTGTCCTTGCGCTCGCGCACCTGTCCGATAGCGCCGAGCAGGTCCTCGACGAGCACGACCTCGAAGCGCTCGACGCCCTGGAACTCGAGGTAGTGCAGCAGCGCGTTCTCGTGGCACGTGCCCGCCGGCCCGAGCGTGATGAACCGCGGCACGCTCACCGCGCGCGCCCCGCGGCGATCAGCTCGTCCTCCATCCGGCAGGTCGCGTCGATCAACAGCTCGAACAGCGCCGCGGTGAAGTCCGGCGGCAGCTCAACCTCGGCGCCGCGGCCGAGATAGCGCGCGCGCACCGCGGCGACGCGGTCGGCCTGCATCATCGGGATCGCATGGCACTGCTTGTAACGGGCGATCTCGCGGCAGATCTGAAAGCGCTCGCCGAGCAGGCTCGCGATCTCCTCATCGATCTCGTCGAGACGGTGGCGAAACGGCTCGAGGCCCGCCCCGCGCGCCGCCCTGGCGGACGGCCCTGCCTGCGGCTCGCGCGCGCTCATGCCCGGCTCTCCACGAGAGCGCCCATCCGCTCCCGGCTCGCGGGCACCGGCTGCGCCGCCGCGTCGAGCAGCCCTGCGGCAAACGCATGGCTGCAGCTCGCGAGCGAGGACAGCGCATAGCCGCCCTCCTGCACCACGCACACGGGCAGCCCGGCGCGAGCGAGCAGCCGCCCGATCTGGGCGAAGATCGACGCGTCGAAGCGCCACGAGCCGTGCGGATCGCCCGCGACGAGGTCGTAGCCGAGCGACAGCACGATCGCGTCGGTCCCGCCGGCGAGCGTTCCAATGGACGTGGCGAGCGCCTCGAGATAGGTCTCCGCCGACGGCGGGCTCCTGAACGCGACCAGATGCTCGCGCTCGCTGCGCGCGCGCACGCGCGCCCACGGCAGGTTCGCGCCGGTCGCCCCGTGCAGCGAATGAAGCGTCGTTCCGCCGATCCGCTCGAGCAGCGCCGCGGTGCCGTTCGGGTAGTGCAGGTCGAGGTCGAGGATCCCCACCCTGGCGATGCCCCCGTCGTGCAGCGTCTGCGCGGCCGCGGCCGCGTTGTTCAGATAGCAGTAGCCGCCGAGCCAGCCGGGGCCGGCGTGATGGCCGGGCGGGCGGCAGAGGGCATAGCTGAAGCGCGCCCCCGCAACGATCCCGCGCGCGGCCGCAATCGCCGCGCCGACCCCCTCGCGCGCGGTCGCGACCGCCTGCGCGCAGACCGGCGTGTCGGGGGCGAGGCCCGGCTGCGCGAGCTCCGCCACGAGCACCGGCTCTGTCCCGCGGACACGCTCGAGCGCGTCGAGGTAGCCCGGCTCGTGCAGCCGCCGCAGCACCCGCTCGACCTCCGCCGCGCTCGCATCGGCCGTGCGCGCGCTGACGCCGCGATGGCGCAGCAGACCCGAGCGCACCGCGGCCAGCCGCCGCCCGTCGTCGTGGCCGCGAGCTCGGCGCCCGCGCGCGTCGAGGATCCACGGCACGGCACCGCCGCGCTCGCCGCGCTGCTCGACCACCAGCAGCCGAGCGCCGTTCGAGCCCGTGCTCATGACAGCGGCCGCCGCATCCGCGCGCCGAGCGGCGCGAATCCGTTGTTGAGATAGAACGTCTCGGTGGCGCGGATCGCGGAGAAGCTCTCGCGCGGCAGCCCGACCTCGACGCGCGTCATCCCCTGCTCGCGCGCGAGCGCGAACAGCGCGCCGAGCAACGCACGCCCGATCGCCTGCCCGCGGTGGGAGGAGGCGACCCACAGGTCCTGGATCAGCGCGTAGCGGCCCGGCACGTGGATCGCGCTCTGCCAGCTCGCCGCGAGCACGCCGACGATCGCGCCATCCCTCTCGGGTCCGCTCGCGCCATCCCCCTCGGCTCCGCTCGCGCCGTCCTCCTCGGCCACGAGCACCAGCCCCGCGGCCGGATCGCCGACCAGCGCGCGCACCGTCTTTTCCATCTCGATCAATGGCGGCGGCGTGCCGCCCAGCTCGCGCAGCAGCTGGTGCACAGCCCCGGCGACCGCGCTCTTGTCCGCGCGCACGGCCGCGCGCACGCACCACGTCGGCGCCGCGGACGGCGCCACCACACGCCCGCCGGGCGCAGGCTCGCTCACGCCGCCGCCCTCGCGATCCCCGCCGCCGCCGCGGGCTCGAGCTCGAGCGTCCACGCGTCCTCGCCGTCGCGCCCGGTGACGGCGCGCGCGATCGCCGCCATCGGCGCGCGCGCCTTCAGCAGCAGCTCGTCGAACTCCTCCTCCGCGTCCGACTGCATCACGATCGCGCCGCCCGCGCCGATCGTGGTCGCGCCCGCGCGCAGGACGATCGTGCGGATCACGATCGACAGGTCGACCGCGCCGTCGAGCCCGAAGTAGCCGAGCGCGCCCGAGTAGACGCCGCGGGCCTCGCGCTCGACGTCGTCGATGATCTCCATCGTGCGCAGCTTCGGCGCCCCCGTCATCGACCCGCCCGGAAAGCACGCGCGCACGCACTCCACCGGCCGGCGCCCCCGCTCGAGCTGCCCGACGATCGTCGAGACCAGCTGATGCACTGTCGTGTAAGGCTCGACGACCATCAGCTGCGGGACGTGCACGGAGTCGACCTCGCACACGCGCCCGAGGTCGTTGCGCAGCAGATCGACGATCATCAGGTGCTCGGCGTACGTCTTTTCATCGCCCGCCAGCTCCGCGCGGCGCGCCGCGTCCTCGGCCGGGTCCGCGGCCCGCGGCGCGGTCCCCTTGATCGGGCGCGCCTCCACACGGCGGTCGCGGTCGACCGACAGGAAGCGCTCCGGCGAGGAGCTGACGACCGCGAAGTCGCCGAGCTTCAGATACGCCGCGAACGGCGCCGGGTTGGTTTGGCGCAGCAGCCGGTAGAGCTCGAACGAGTCCGGGCTCGCGTCCGTCGAGATCTGGTCGGTCAAGCAGATCTCATACGACTCGCCCGCGGCGAGCGCCGCCTGGCAGCGCGCGATGTCGGCGATGTACTGCTCGCGCCCGCGCCCGCAGCGAAAGCGCACCGGGGGCGCGTCGGTCGGGGTGGGCCCCGCCACGGGCTCGGGCGAAGCCGCGAGCAGCTCGCGCACCGCCCGCTCGGCGCCGTCCAGCCATCCCTCCACCTCCCCTTCCGGCTCCGCGCCGCAGATCGCGAGCAGATGGGTCTCGCCGCGCACGTGATCGACCGCGACGACACGGTTCGCGAACATCATCACCGCATCGGGCAGATCCGAGCGGTGCATGTTCGGCGAGCCGCAGTCGGCCTTGCACTCGTAGCCGAGATAGCCGACGAAACCGCCCAGCAACCCCTCCGGCACGCCCGCGGGCAGCCGCAGCCTGCGTTCCGTGAGCTCACCGTCGAGCACGTCGAAGATCGAGCCCCGCTCCCGCGTGCTCCCGTTTCCCCGTTCCGCCGACACGACCCCGTCGTGTACTCCATAGGAAAGGACACAGCGCTCGCTGCCGCCACTCGTGCCGAGGAACGAGCGGCGACCGAGCGGCGACGGCGCGTCAGCGCTATCCAACCAAAACGCGAACCGCTCCTCCCCGAACAAGCGCGCGAACAGCAGCTCGCTCGACACCTCCCCCGCGACCGTGCGCACACGCAGCTGCAGCTCACGCGCCTCGCCCGCCGGGCCGCCGGTCCGCCCTCCACGCGAGCCCGCCTGCGGGGAAGCTGCGCGGCGCGGGGTGACGCCGGGCGCGCGCGGGCTGCGCGACGGCGGCGGCAACCCACGCGAGGAGCTCGCGCGGGCACGCATGTGACCGTCGGCGAGCTCGTAGAAGTTCTCGACCAGCCGCCGGCCGTGCTCGGTCGCGATCGACTCCGGATGAAACTGCACCCCCCACAGCGGGCGCGTGCGATGCTCGAGCCCCATCACCACGCCATCCTCCGTCCACGCCGTCACGCGGCCCTCGGGCCCGAGCGCGCCCGAGACCGCGAGCGAGTGGTAGCGCACGACCGAGAAGTCCTGGGGGATGCCCGCGAACAGCCCCTCGCCGACGTGCCTCACCCGGCTCAGGCGCCCGTGCATCGCCACCGGCGCGGTGTCGATGAGCCCGTCGAGCACCTGCCCGAGCCCCTGATGGCCGAGGCACACCCCCAGCACCGGCACCTGGCTGAAGCGCAAGATGTCCGCGCACACCCCGAAGTCGTGCCAGCGCCGCGGGTGCCCCGGCCCCGGCGAGAGCACGATCGCGTCGAAGTCCCACCGCGACAGCGCCCGCCAGCTGACCATGTCGTTGTGGATCACGATCGGCTCCTCCCCGCGCACGGCCGCGAGCAGGTGAAACACGTTGTAAGTGTAGGAGTCGTAGTTGTCGACGAGCAGCGTCGTCATACCGCCGTCTCCAAGCCCAGGCCGCGCGCCGAGCGGTCGAGCAGCGTGTGCACGACCCGCTCGACGTGCTCGCCGTGGTCGCGCTCGAGCTGCCACAGCGCGAGGTGCTTGAGGTAGTGCGCGAGCGGGCGCACGTCCAGGCGCTGCACCGCCAGGCGCAGGTAGCGCCGGTAGAGCTCCGACTGCACGACCGCGAAGCGGTAGGCGGGATCGTCCACCGGGCGCCCGCGCCGCCGGCGCCTGGCGGCCCCGGAGCTGTACCTTGCGCGCGCACGGACGAGGTCCCAGCCGAGGCTCTCCTCGGCGCGCAGCAGCCGGTCGGTGTCGAAGTCGATCGCCGGCGCCACCGGATGGGGCAGGAACCAGCCGAGCGCGACCTGCGCGGCGATCCGTTCCGGGCGAGGATGCGTGCTACGGACCTCGCGCCGGTCGGGATCGTCCTTCAGGCGCGCGTCGATCCAGTCGGTCAGATCGTCGATCAGCAGGCCGCCTTCGCTCGACGCGACCGCGCGCTTCTGCGCGGAGACCATGCCGTTGAAGATGTCATGCGTCGGGTGGATCCGTCCCCGGCCGCCGGCGGAGCCGTTGGGACGAGCGTGGCCGCCGCTGCCGCCATCGCCGCTGCCGCCGCCATTCCCGCTGTCGCCGGCGCCCTCGACACCGCCACCGTTCGCCGGCAGCAGCTCGTCCATCAGCTGTCGTCGGCAGGTCACATGCGAGACCCACTCCGTGCCGCACACCTGCATCGAGGTCATTCCGTCGAGCTCGGGAGCCGCCATCCAGTAGGCAAGCGCGCGCATGTGCTGAGTCGGCAGGCCGTCGGCGCGCACGAGCGGAAACTCCTCGAAGTTCTGCAGGTCCGTAGCGTAGACGACCACCCCGTCCCCGCGCCGGCGCAGCTTGCCGCTGAGCAGGCCGGCCCGCGTCAGCTCGGCCGCGTCCGCGAGGAAGTCCGACTCGAAGAACACCCGGTCGAAGGCGATGCCGAGCCGCGCGAGCGTCTTTCGCTGGCCCGCGATCACCCACGCGCGCGTCCTGTACCACAGCTCGAGCGCCTCCGGTTCGCCCGACAGCACCCGTTTGAGCAGCTCGTCCGCCGCGTCGCCGCGCAGGGTCAGCTCGCGCGTGAGCGAGTCCTCCGCCCGCTCCGCTCCGGCGCCGCCGAACGAGCCGGCGGCGGCGACGTAGTCCGCGTAGCAGACGCCGACGAAGTGATCGCTCTTCTCATCGCCGTCCCCCCACGCGCGCTCCTGGCGGCCGCTGCGCATCACCCCCGCCATCGCCTCGCCCATGCTGCGCCCGGCGTCTGAGATCAGCGAGCGCCGCTCGACCTGCGCGCCCGCCTGGGCGAGCGCGGCGGCGAGCGCGTTGCCGATCGCGAGGTTGCGCAGGTGCCCGACGTGCAGCGCCTTGGTCGCGTTCGCGTCCCAGAACTGCACCGAGTAGCGCTCGCCCTGCGCGAGATCCGAGAGCGTCGCCTCGACGGAGCCGCCGGCCTCGAGGCTCGCCCCGGTCGTCTCGACCCACTCGTCCTCCAGCCGCAGCTCGACCCCGCCCTCGCCGCTCTTGATCGCGCTGACCCACGGCTCGCGCTCGATCAGGCGCAGCGCCGCAAGCGAGTCCGCGTCCTCCCACCAGGCGGGCGCGCGGGGGACGAGCTTCAGGTCGAAGTCGCGGTGGGGGCGGCGCGGCGCGCGCGCGGCCCAGCGTCCCGGCGTCTGCGCGAGCGCCGGAGCTTCCTCGAAGTAGTCAAACAGATTTGCGGTCATGAGCAGGTGAGAAAATGGGTCCTGGCAACCCATGCACCAGCCGGGGCTCGAACCCGGATCAACGGCGTTTAAGGCCGGTCCTTTAACCGATTAAGGCACTGGTGCTCGTCAGGGAACCGCCTGCTCATGTCCTTCGCGGACACTCTGAAGCGGGTATGAGAAATTCGATCCGACCGGACGAACCTATCAGTTATTATCGCCCTGCAAGCCCTTATTTCATGGGTAAAAGCGCTTGATAGAAGCGAAAACCGCTTCGACAAGCTGGATTGCCGGGGCAAGCACAAGAGAGAGACAAAAACGGAAAGTGTGAAGTTGGAAACATGAGCCTCGAACAGGACAATCACTTGCGCGCATCCGCCGACGCGGAGCCTCCTACCGGCCCGTTGCCACCCGGCCCGCGGATGCCGAGCTTCGTGCAGGCGGTCGGCTGGTCGCGCCGCCCACTCGCGTTCATGGAGAGGTGTCAGAGACATTTCGGTGACACTTTCACCCTGCACCTCGCGCGCGGGGAGACGTGGGTGGTGGTGTGCGACCCGCAGGACGTAAAGCGCGTGTTCACCGCCGACCCCGAGACGCTCGGCGTGAGCGAAGCGAACCCCCTGCTCGGGCCGCTGCTCGGCCGCCGCTCGGTGATGCTGCTCGAGGAGCCCGAGCACATGCCCCGCCGCAGGCTGATGCTCGCGCCGTTTCACGGCCGGCGGATGGACTCCTACGCGGAGACGATGAGCGCGGTCACGCGGCGCGAGATCGAGAGCTGGCCGGTCGGCGAGCCGTTCGAGCTGTGGCCGCGCATGCAGGCGATCACGCTCGAGGTGATCCTGCACGTGGTGTTCGGGTCGCTCGACAGCGAGCACGTGCGGCGGCTGCGCGAGCTGCTCGTGCAGCTGACCGCGTGGCTGAACGACCCCGGCCGGTTCGCGTCCCTGTCGGCTCTGTCGGCCGTGCTCGGCGCCCGCGCGATGGCGCGCGACCCGCGCTTTCAGACCACGCGCCAGGCGATGGCGAGCACGGTGCTCGCCGAGGTGCGCCGCCGCCGCGAGGCTCGCGAGGCGCGCGCGAGCGCGGACGCACACTTGGGCATGCGCGCGAGCGAGGTCGAACATGCCGGCGAGCAAGGGGTCGACGGGGAGCACGAGCGAGACGACGTGCTCGCACTGCTCGAAGACGCGCGCTATGAGGACGGCTCGCCGCTGAGCGATCGCGACCTCTGCGACGAAGCGATCACGCTGCTGCTCGACGGCCCCACGTCGACCTCCCTGGCGTGGACGTTCGAGCGCCTGCTGCGCCACCCCGACAAGCTCGAGCGGCTGCGCCGCGAGGTCGACGAGGGCGAGGAAGACGTCTACCTCGACGCGGTCGTGCGCGAGGCGATGCGACTGTGCCCCCCGGTCGCGGTCGTCGCGCGCCGGCTGCTCGCTCCGCTCGAGCTCGGCGGATACGAGATACCCGCGGGCGTGACCGTGGCCCCGTGCGTGTACCTGATGCACCGCCGCGCCGAGGTCTATCCCAACCCGCGCGCGTTCGTGCCGGAGCGGTTCCTCGGCAGGACGCCCGGCACCTACACCTGGATCCCGTTCGGCGGCGGCTCGCGCCGCTGCCTGGCCGCGAGCTTCGCGACGACGGAGATGAAGCGGGTCGTGCGCACAGTCCTCAGCGAGGTCGAGTTGCGGCCGCAGCGCGCGAGCTCCGAGCGCGTGACGCGCAGCTCGATCGCGTTTGCGCCGGGCGGCGGCACGCTCGCGGTCGTCACCGGCCGGCGTGCACCGGCGCCGGCCGCCGCGGGTCCGGTGACGTGATGGCACGCCACGCGCGCGCAAGGACGGGCACGGAGACGTTATCGGCGGCGGCACACCACGCGCGCGCGACCCCTGGCGGGAGCCCGGAACGGCGATGACACCCGGAGACGAGGAGACGGACGCCGACCTGCTGATCGTCGGCGCCGGAGCCAAGGCGGCGGCGATCGCCGCGAAGGTGCACGTGCTGAACGGCCTCCACGCGCGCGCGCGCGAGCAACCGATCCGGCTGACGATCGTCGAGGCGACCGAACGAGCGGCGTCGTGGTCGGGGCGCAACGGCATGACCTCCGGCGAGGAGCCGCTCGCGATCCCGCCGATCAAGGACGTCGGCTTCCCCTATCAGAGCCACGAGCTGCTCGGCGAGCTCGGCGCCGCGGTCGACCACGCGATCACGGAGTTCACCTGGCAGCGCTACCTGATCGACGGCGGCGGCTACGCGCGCTGGGTGAACGCCGGCTCGCCCGCGGTCGAGCACCGCGAGTACGGGCGCTATCTGACATGGGTGCTCGCCAGAGCGACGCAGGGAATCACGCACGTGAGCGGGCGCGTGACGCGGATCTCGCTGCCGGCGCCGCACGCCGGCCGGCGCAAACGGGCGCGCGGGGAGGAGCGCTGGACGCTCGAGGTCTCAGAGCCGACCGGCACGCGGCGCTACGACTGCCGCGCGCTCGTGCTGACCGGGCCGGGCGTGCACCGCCCGCTCCCACACGACAGCGAGGTGGAGGACAGGATCTTCCACTGCGACAGCAGGCGCTCGGAGCTCGCGCGCATACCGCCGGGCGAAGACTCCGAGATCGCGATCGTCGGCGGCGGCGAGAGCGCGCTCAGCTGCGTCGCCTTCCTGCGCTCGTTCCGCCCGCAGGCACGGCTGACCGTGTACACGCCGACCCTGCCGCTGAGCCGCGGCGAGAGCTTCCTCGAGAACCGCGTGTTCTCGAACCCCGACGAGGTCGCATGGAGCGCGCTCGATGAGCGCACGCGGCGCGACTTCGTCAGGCACTGCGACCGGGGGGTGTTCGACCCGAACACGCTCGCGAGCATCGCCGGCGACGAGCGGTGCCGGTTCGTCACCGGCCGGGTGACGCACGTGGCGGCGACCGGCGACGGAGACGGGCTGAGCGTCAACTACAGCTCGGCGGCGGGCCTCGGCGCGGCGCGCTGCGACTTCCTGGTCAACTGCACGGGCTTCGACCTGCTCGAGCAACTGCGCTCCCTGTTCCCGCCGGCGGTGCGAGCCGAGATCGAGCGCCGCGCCGGCCCCGTCTGGAACCGGTCCGCCGGCGCCGAGGCCGCGATCGGGCGGGCGCTCGAGCTGGAGGGGATGCGCCCGCGCCTGCACATCCCCGGCCTGGCCGCGCTCAGCCAGGGGCCGGGGTTCGCGAACCTCGGCTCGCTCGGGCTGCTCGCCGACCGCGTGCTCCAGCCGCTGCTGCTCGACGGCGAGGCGCGGAACCACGACGGCGAGGCGCGGGACCCGATTCAGGATCCGACGGATGCGCGCCTGCCGGCCCACGGCCGCGCCGATTCGAGCTGGGCGGCGAGCGCGAGCAGCGGCCCCTCGCCCGCCGGGCGCCCCACGATCTGAACCGCCAGCGGCAGCTCGTCCTCGCCATGGAGGAGCGGCAGCGAGATCGCCGGCTCGCCGCCCGCGTTGAACATGGCGGTGAACGGAGTGAACAGCGCCGAGCGGGTGAACGTCGACATCGGCTTGGGCGCCGCCGTGTCGAGCGTGCCGAGCGGCAGCGGGCGCTCGGCCAGCGCCGGGGTGAGCAGCGCGTCGTAGGGGGCGAGAAAGGAGGCCAGGCGCCGCGAGAACCCCTGCAGCTGCGTGAGCGCACCGGCGCCTTCGATCGCGTTCAGCCGGCGGCCGAGCGCGAGGATCTCCCAGCTCATCGGCTCCATGTCCGCCGGCTCGAGCTCGCGGCCGGCGATCATCGAGGAGGCGGCGATCGAGAGCGCGATCTGGATCGAGAAGACGGCGCCGAACAGCTCCCGCAGGCCGCTCGCCTGCCACGGCGGCTCGACCTCCTCGACCTCGTGCCCGAGCGAGCGCAGCAGCTCCGCGGCGTCGGCGACCGCGTCGATGCAGACCGGCTCGATCAGCGCGTCGGGAATCGGCGACAGCGTCGTCGCGGCGATCCGCAGCCCCTTGGGTGAGCGCAGCGCCCCCTGCGCGAACGGCTCCGGCGGCGGCGGCGCCCAGGTCGCGTCGCCGCGCTCGTAGCCCGCGAGCACGTCGAGGATCGCGGCGGTGTCGGCGACCGTGCGCGTGAGCACGCCGTCGACGTCGAGCAGCCCGTCGCCGCGCTCCGGCGCCGTGGAGACTCTTCCGCGCGCGGGCTTCAACCCGACGAGGCCACAGCACGCGGCGGGGATCCGCAGCGAGCCGCCACCGTCGTTGCCGTGGGCGACCGGCACCATGCCCGCGGCCACCGCCGCCGCCGAGCCGCCGGAGGAGCCGCCGGGGGTGCGCTCGAGATCCCACGGGTTGCAGGTGGGGCCGAACAGGCGCGCCTCGCTGACCGGCAGGATGCCGTACTCGGGCAGCGTGGTCGTGCCCACGATCACGAACCCGGCCGCGCGCAGACGGGCCGTGACGTTGTGGTCGTAGGGGACCACGTAGTGCTCCATCGCCGAGCAGCCCAACGTCAGGCGCAGGTCCTTGACGGCGCGGTTGTTCTTGATCGCGATCGGCACGCCCGCGAACGGGCGCTCGTCGCCGGGGCGCACCTGCGCGGCGGCTGCAAGCGCGCCGACGTCGTCGACTTCGACGAACGCGTTCACCTCCGGGTCGAGCGCCTCGATCCGCGACAGCGAGCACTCGACGAGCTCTTGCGCGGAGACCTCCCCCGCGCGGACCATCGCGGCGAGCTCGATCGCCGAGCGGAACATCAGATTCTCGTCGGACACGGGTTGCAGCCTACTCGCGAGACCAATCCTGCGACGATGTAGCTCTGCCCACAAGGCAGCTCCCCCGTCAAGCATCCAGCTCAGAAAGCGAGTGCCATGAGCGCGGTCCAATCAGCACCACCGGAGGTCCAGTCAGGCCTCGAAGGAGTCGTTGCCTTCGCCACCGAGATAGCCGAGCCCGACAAAGCGGGCGGCGCGCTGCGATACCGCGGCGTCAACATCGAGGATTTGGTCGGAGCGGTCCCGTATGAGCAGGTCTGGGGCCTGCTCGTCGACGGCCACTTCAAGCCGGGCCTGCCCCCGGCCGAACCGCACGCGCTGACGGTGCGCTCGGGCGACCACCGCGTCGACGTGCAGTCGGCGCTCGCGATGCTCGCCCCCGAGTGGGGGTTCGGGCAGCTGATCGACATCACCGAGGAGGAGGCCCGCGACAACCTCGCGCGCGCATCGGTGATGGCACTGTCGTTCGTCGCGCAGTCCGCGCGTGAAGCGGGCCAGCCGCCGGTGCCGCAGGCGGAGATCGACCAGGGCAAGACGATCCCCGAGCGCTTCCTGATCCGCTGGCGCGGCGAGGCCAACCCGGACCACGTGAAGGCGATCGACGCGTATTGGATCTCGGCGGCCGAGCACGGCATGAACGCATCGACGTTCACCGCGCGCGTGGTCGCCTCGACCGGCGCCGACGTCGCCGCCGCGCTGTCGGCCGCGGTCGGCGCGCTGTCCGGCCCGCTGCACGGTGGCGCACCGTCGCGCGTGCTGAAGATGCTCGAGGAAGTCGAACGGACCGGCGACGCCGAGCGCTGGGTCGCGGACGCGCTCGACCGCGGCGAGCGGCTGATGGGCTTCGGCCATCGCATCTACCGCGCGGAAGACCCCCGCGCGCGCGTGCTGCGCCGGACGTGCTCGGAACTGGGCTCGCCGCGCTTTCAGGCCGCGGAGGCCCTCGAGAAGGCGGCGCTCGCGGAGCTGCACGCGCGCCGGCCCGACCGCGTGCTCGCGACCAACGTCGAGTTCTGGTCGGCCGTGATCCTCGACCTCGCCGAAGTCCCACCGGACCTGTTCACGCCGATGTTCACCTGCGCGCGCGTGGCGGGGTGGTCGGCGCACGTGCTCGAGCAGAAGCGCGAGGCGAAGCTGATCCGGCCTACGGCGAAGTATGTGGGCGAGGGGGCTCGGGGGGTCGGGGCGGTAGGGTAGGGGGCACTTTAGACCCGCGAGGATGGTTATCAGCCTGACAGCATCGCGCCGCGACCGCGCGAAACCGCGCTGCGGAGTATATCTGGCTGTGTGCTTAAGTTCGATCGAGCACAACCGGCAAACGCGCTACGGCTGTTCGATCTTAATCGCAGCGATAGGGCCAAGAAAAAAACGATGAGTCCTACGGACCGGCGCAACATCGTATGTGACCTGGCCAGCAGCCCCGCCGCCCGCCCAATGGGCGGTACAAGTCACAAGGGAGGGGGAGATATGCGCACATTTTACATCGCTACTAGCAACACCTTGGGGCGCTCTCGACGCAATCTCCGTCGCAATTTCGCGACGTAGCGACGAACCATCGTATCTGCGGTTCGGTGTCTGCCTATTAAAGTATATAAGAATGATAATAACTGCTACACCAATCGTGACTATTGGTAGTGACACTCTGCGCATAGTGTTGACCGATATAGATCTGCCTGGACCTACCGCCGAGAGCATCGCCACCACAACAAGATGTCGGCGGACTAGCCGTTGATAAATCCGACCTTTTTGCCTGTCGTGGTTTCTTGATGAATAAACCCATCCAAGCCTGCGTTTTCAGCGCCAGCCGTGGGAGGGCCTATGGTCACTATTTCGTACTGATTTTTGGCTAGATTCCATTTTTCAACCGTACGTGATGTAAGGGATAGACTCGGGATCGTCGTTGAGAATTCTTCATTTACTTTCAATTCGGCGTAGGTTTCTTTAGCCGTTTCCTTATTAAGAGTCGCCACTTGGGCGCCCGTGATTGAGATGGTCTTTCCGTCGAGTTCCGGCGGACAACCTTCTAGTCCTTCTTCTTTGAACTTCAATGTTGTTATCACTTCTTTTGTGCCTTTAAAAGTCAGTACGCCCGCGAAGCGCTCACCTGCGGAGGTACGCTGGCCGGTTTTACCCAGCCATACCAGTTCACCTTCAAGTGCAATAAATGCTTCGCCCTTGTTCGGGAGTAGTTTTTCTTCTCCGTCATATCCATATACGCCACAGCTAGTGGCTGAGCCTAGGACCTTGCAGGCAGAAAAGGTTGTTTCTTCTGCGGTTCCGCCTACGGCGTTAGCAGCACTCCCGACGACCTGAGCGGCGCCAGAGCCATCTTCACAAACCACGCTGCTGGCGCCTATTTCGAAGGTAAAGCCACTGGCTGGCGTGTCGACTTTCTGGTTTGTCCTACTGCCACCCCCCTGCCGAGCCCCTTCGACCTTCCAGGACGGTCCTTCAAAGCCCGCGCATCCCGCAAGAGCAAGCACAGGGAATACGACGAGGACTGCATTTAGAAGCGGCTTACGGCGATTCTTGCACATGTAAAATCTATCCCAGCTTTGCCATCTCAACCGGCTCATCGCACAGTAAGCTTCCTTCGTCGGTCGTCAAGCAGCCGAGCTTGAGGTAGATGATATGCCTGAGCTAACACGCGCAGAATGGCTCTAGCTCTAGCGATTGTGCCCGTCAACGACACCCATGTTTTCTTGCGACTCAGGCCGACTTTGTCTCCGACTGCACCGGAGAAGCGAAGTCCGTCGCAGCTGATCGAAGTTTGGTGCCCGAAAGCGGCTCGGGCTACGGGCCACGTCCGCGATCAGAGGGCCCGGCATCCTGCCGGGCCCTCTGCGCTGCCTATCGAGCAACTGAGCAGGTTCCTGTAGCAGGAACCGTGCGGCAGTCGGCTCGCTACATCATGCCGCTCATATCAGGCATGCCGCCGCCGGGGCCGCCGGCGCCTTCCTTCTCGGGCACCTCGGCGACGATCGCCTCGGTGGTGAGGATGTTCTTGGCGATCGACGCCGCGTTCTGCAGCGCGGAGCGAGTGACCATCGCCGGGTCGATCACGCCGGCCGCGACGAGATCGACGATCTCGTTCGTGGAGGCGTTGAGGCCGTTGCCTTTCTTGGCCTTGCGCACGTCGTTGACCACGACGGAGCCCTCGAGGCCCGCGTTCTCGGCGAGCTGGCGCAGCGGCTCCTCCAGCGCGCGGAGCACGATGCGCGCGCCCGTGCGCTCGTCGTCTGAGCCGTCGACCGACGCGCCGTTCTCGCTGATGGAGACAGCCGAGGAGGCCTGCAGCAACGCGACGCCGCCGCCGGGGACGATGCCCTCCTCGAGCGCCGCACGAGTTGCCTGGAGGGCGTCCTCGACACGGTGCTTCTTCTCCTTCATCTCCGTCTCGGTGGCCGCGCCGACCTTCACGACGGCGACGCCGCCGGAGAGCTTGGCGAGGCGCTCTTGGAGCTTCTCGCGGTCGAAGTCCGAGTCGGTGTTCTCGATCTCGGCTTTGATCTGACCGATGCGGCCCTTGATCGCGGCGGCGTCACCGGCGCCGTCGACGATCGTGGTGGTGTCCTTGGCCACGACCACGCGACGGGCGCGCCCGAGCTGAGAGACCTGTGTGTTCTCGAGCTTCAGGCCCATCTCCTCGGTGATCACCTCGGCGTTGGTCAGGATCGCGATGTCCTCGAGCATGCGCTTGCGACGGTCGCCGAAGCCGGGGGCCTTGACGGCCACACCGGTGAAGGTGCCGCGCAGCTTGTTGACGACCAGCGTCGCCAGCGACTCGCCCTCGACGTCCTCGGCGATGATCAAGAGCGACTTGCCGCTCTGGATCACTGCCTCGAGCACCGGAAGCACGTCACGGACGGAGCCGATCTTCTGGTTGGCGATCAGGATGTAGGGGTCCTCCAGCGTCGCCTCCATGCGGTCCTGGTCGGTGACCATGTAGGGCGAGATGTAGCCCTTGTCGAACTGCATGCCCTCGGTGAACTCGAGGTCCATGCCGAACGTCTGGCCCTCCTCGACGTTGACGACGCCGTCCTTGCCGACCTTCTCGATCGCATCGGCGATGACGTCGCCGATCTCCTCATCGCCGGCGGAGATCGTCGCCACGCGGGCGATCTGGTCCTTGCCGGAGACGGCCTTGGACTGCGTGGCGATGTTGGCCACGACCTGGTCGACCGCTTTCTCGATGCCGCGCTTGAGCGCCAGCGGGTTGGCGCCGGCCGCGACGTTCTTCAGGCCCTGGCGAACGATCGCCTGGGCGAGGACCGTCGCCGTAGTCGTGCCGTCGCCGGCCACGTCGTTGGTCGCGGTGGCAACCTCGCGGACGAGCTGCGCGCCCTGGTTCTCGAAGACGTCCTCGACCTCGATCTCCCGAGCGATCGTGACGCCGTCGTTGGTGATCGTCGGCGCGCCGAACTTCTTGTCGAGCACCACGTAGCGACCCTTGGGGCCGAGCGTGACCTTGACCGCGTTGGCGACCGCGTCGACGCCGGACTCCAGCGCCGTGCGTGCCTCTGAGCCGTACTTCAGTTCCTTGTGAGCCATATCTGTCAGTTCTCCTCTTAGGACTCGACGCGGGCCAGGACGTCAGACTCGCGCAACACGAGCAGATCCTCCCCGTCGACCTTGATCTCGGTCCCGCCGTACTTGCTGTAGAGGACCTCGTCGCCCTTCTTCACGTCCAGCGGGATGCGCTTGCCGTCATCGTCCAGGCGGCCGTCGCCGGCGGCGAGGACCTTGCCCTTCTGCGGCTTCTCCTTGGCAGTATCGGGAAGGACGAGGCCACTCGCGGTGGTCTGCTCCTCCTCGATTGCCTGCACGATCAGACGATCGCCCAGGGGCTTGAGCTTCATATCGAAAAAACCTCCGTCTCGAGAATGCGACCGGCGGCGCGCGCTTCCGCCCCCAACAGCAGGGCTCGGCGAGCCACCTCTTGGCACTCTCAAATGGAGAGTGCCAGCCTTACCGCACCCAATATATAGGAGATCGGCGGGCTTTCAAGGGCTGTTCGGCACTTTTAAACGCCGAGTGCCGGCCACCGGGAGCGGAGCTCAGCTCGGATCAGCAGGGAGATCGGCCTGCTCATGCGGCCGGCGGCTTCGTAGATGAACGTTCATCTTGCAATCTGCGGCGGGTGATAAACGCTTCCGTAGGATCTAATGTCCTATGATGTCCCGTCAAGATGACATCAAGGAGACATGGCGATGGCTGATCTGACATATGAAGAGCGGCTCGAGAAGCTCGACCGAGAGGTTTCGGCCCTCCAGCGCATGTTCGTCGAGGCCATCGAAGAGGTTCGCCGGGCTCCTGAGACCGACGACAGCTTCGATGCACGCTGGGTCGAGATCGCAGAGCGGCTGAAGGGCCTGCGAGGTGACATTCAGCCTGGGGACTATGACAAGAGCCAGCTCGCCACCCTGGCCACGGCGATGCTCGATATTCGAGACCAGCTCGATCGCGAGGAGGAGGGCAAGCTCGACGTCTGCGGCAACCTCATGATCCTGCTCGAGCAGATACGTCACGTCGTTCGAGATGCTCTCGACGAGCACGTGACCGGGGTCGCGGACGATGTGGGACTCGTCATGCACGACTTGGGCGAGTGGCTGCCGAACATTCCCGACCGGACGATCGCCGATCTACTCGAGGTCGACCGGAGAACGCTGTCTCGGTGGCGCGGACAGGCGGGAGAGCCGCGGCGGGGCCTGCGCATCTTCGCCCGCCTCGTGGCGATCCTCCGTCACAACTGGGACGAGCAGGGAATAGTCGCTTGGTTCGATCGCCCGCGCCGCGATCTCGGCGGTCGCCGTCCCGCGACGGTCCTGCTCGACCCCAACTACGAGGACGAACTGATCAGCGCCGCGCGCGCCGGTAGAAGCCAGTATGCCTCGTAGGGGAAGGGGCCGGCCACGTAGGCCGCGACCGGCATTCACGACCTGCACATGCATCGCATATCGCGCAACGTCCTATGACGTGCCGCTGTGGGCCAGTCCGAATCGGCGCAGCGGACGCTGGAACATCGCGGGCGAGACGCCCACTCAATATCTGGCGCTCGATGCCGAGGCGCCGTTCGCCGAGATCCTGCGTCACGAGGACCTGCGGACGGAGGAGGCCGCGTCGCACTACTCCTCCACGATCTGGCAGATGCAGATCGAAGCAGCGATGATCGTCGACTACAGCTCCTTCGCCTTGGCCGAGCAGGCCGGCTTCGATCCCGCGGCGCTCGTCGACGACGACTTCGAGCGCTGCCAAGCCGAGGCGAGCCGGTTGAGCGACGAAGGAGCCCGCGGAATCCTCTCCCCCTCAGCGGGCCTACCGGGCAGCATCAACCTGACCCTGTTCGGGCCACGCGTAGGCGTGGGATGGGCAACCACGGCGAAACTCGCCTCGGCAATCCCGGTCCAAAGGGTCGCCACCGGCCATCCCCCGCCAGGCCTGACCAGTCGCGTGCGCTACTTCGGTCGAGCCCACCCACTGCTCAGGTCGTTTGGCGAGACCAGCAGGGAACACAACCGACCCAGATCGGCTGACTGAGCACGGGTCACCAGCATCACATCAGCAAAAGCAGGTCGAACTTCTCTTTTCGGCCGGAAAAGCCCGCGCAGCGGGCGTCGGCCGAAAAGAGAAGTCTCGATCCTGCGCTAGTTTTGGGCGCCGCCGAACCCCTTCATCGCCTCGGTCATGCCCGACGGCTTGTCGAGGATCTGGGAGAAGCGCACGACGGTGACGGTGTCGTCCATCGCGACGGCGCGGCCGTAGATCTGTTCGAGGAAGTGGATGAGCTCCTCGTGACGGCGGAACTCGGGGTTGTCGTGCTTGATGTCGCGCGGGGAGAGGTCTGAGACCTTCGTGACCTCGACCTGGTCGATGACCGCTTCGAAGATCCGCTCGCGCGGGGAGTACTGATAGCCGATGGTGACCAGCACAGCCTGGTTCTTGCGGTACTTGCCCGACTTGTCGCCGAGGCGGATCGTGGCCGTCTTGCGCCCGCGCATGAGCTCGTCGGCGAAGATCGTGGAATAGAAGTTGAGGACTTGCACGGACGGCAGGCTATCGGTCTTCTTGCAAACAGGCGAGCGCGCGCGTCACCATCTGGCGCTCGCCGGCATGGCTGAGCTCGGTCTGGGCATCTTCGAGATCGATCCAGCGGGCCTCCTCGACCTCGTCGTCGTGATCCGCGGTGTCGCCGTCGACGTAGGAGAAGAGATAGAAGGCCACCGACTTCGCGATCGTGCGTCCTTCGCGCCGGTACCAGTAGCGCACCTCGCCGAGCTCGCGCACGAGCTCGGCCACGACGCCCGTCTCCTCGCGAACCTCGCGCGTGGCGGCCTGCAGGGCGTTCTCGCCCGGATCGATGTGTCCCTTGGGAAGGCCCAGCACGCGCGCGCCGTCGGGTGCGCGGCGGGTGGGGACGATCACGATCACCTGGGTATCGCCGCCGGAGCGCACGTCGCGCACGACGACGCCCCCGGCCGACGTCTCTCGCTCCCCGCGCCCGGATCCCCCCTTCCCCTTCCGGCCGCGCGCCGCCCGCCGGCCCTTCTCGCTGCTGCGCCCCTTGCCCGAATCGCGCCCCGCAGCGCCGTCGCGCGCCCTGCCCGGGCCACGCCCTCGAGCGCCGTCGCGCGCCCTGCCCGAATCGGGGCTCGGCTCAGAAGACATACTGCTGTAGCTCCCGCGGGTCGTGCACGATCAAACGCCCTCTTCCCTGTGACACCACGCCGGCGCGCTCGAGCACCGCGAGGAAGCGGCTGGCGGACTCGCGTGAGGAGCCCGCCAGCTGGGCCACCTCGGCCTGGGTGGCGGTGACGAGCACGTCTTTGACGGGCACCTCGCCATCGCCGGGGGCCCCGCCGCCGCCTGGCGGATGCTCCCCGGCGCCCCCGGCCTCGGCGTCCGCCTCGGCAAGCTCCTGGACGACGAGCTCCGAGAGGACGGTGGCGACGCGGCTTTGCACGGTTTGAAAGGACTGGCGTGACAGCCGCTCGTTGCTCTCGCGCAGGCGCCGCCCGAGCGCGATGACCAGCCGCTGGGAGATTCCGGGGTGCTCGATCATCAGCCGGCGCATGTCGGGCCCGAGCAGAGCGACGACCTCGGTGGGCTCGACCGCTTCGACGGTGGCCGAGCGGAGCTCGTCCTCGAACATGGCGAGCTCGCCGAAGATGTCGCCCGGGCCGAAGCGCGCGAGCGTGATCGTGCGCCCGTCGCCGTGGGAGCGAACCGCGCGCGCGTGGCCGGTGCGGACGATGTAGCACGTGTCGGAGGAGTCGCCCTCGCGGAAGACCACCTGGCCCGGCTCGAAGGTACGGGGGACGGCGAGCTCCGCGATCCGCTCGAGATCGGCGGGCACGAGCGTGGAGAAGACGGGCACGCGCGTGGCGAGCAGCTCGACGACCTCCGCTGAGCGCATGCCCGCCATGGCGCAGGCATATCACACGGCGGCAGGCGTATCGGCACACGCGAGCGGCAGGCGGCGCTATCTTCAGTCCCATGGGTGGCTCGAGGGCGAAGATCCGTGCGCATGTGTCCCTGTGCGCGCTGATCGCGTTGCTGACGGCGTCCGCCCCATCCGTCGCGGAGGGGGCGGCGACGAAGACGATCTCGGCGCACGCGCTCGATCGCTCGCGCGAGCTGTGGGCGACGATCGACGTGTGCAGCCCGCCTGAGGAGCTGAACACGATCGGCGTGAGGGGGTCGATGCCGGGGGACGGGCAGGCGAAGGACACGATGTACATGAGCTTTCGCCTGCAGTACGAGGACAGCGCTACGGGGAGGTGGATCGACCTGGAAAGCGCCGCGCCGCCGGCGTTCGTGGCGATCGGCGCCGGCAAGTCGGCACGCCAGGCGGGGCGCTCCTTTCAGCTCGTGCCGGTCGCGGGCAAGCCCGCGTTCACGTTGCGAGGGGTCGTGAGCTTTCAGTGGCGGCGCGGCGCGGCAATCGTGCACACGGTCTCCCGCCCGACGACGGCCGGGCAGCTCAGCCTCGCCGGGGCCGATCCAGCCGGGTTCAGCGCCGCGACCTGCGTGATCGGCTAGTAGTAGTACGCGCGAGCCGGTGGCTCAGTCCGTGGACGGAGCGGCGGGTTTCAGTACGCGCGAGCCGGTGGCTCAGTCCGTGGACGGAGCGGCGGGTTTCGTCGGTTTGGCCGGTTTCGCGGCTTTCGCCGCAAGTTTCGCTGCCGGGTTCGCAGCCGACTTTGCGGCTGGTTTCGCGGTCCGAGACGAAGCAGCCGGCTTCCCCGTCGCTGTCCCCTCCGCTGTCGCCTCCGGGCTCGCCGCCGGTTTGACGGCAGGCACCTGAGAGGAAGGCTCCTCGGAGGAGGACGGCCCGTTGCGAGCTTCTTCGATCGCCTCGAGCGCCGACTTCGGCCCGACGTAGGGCGCCATCACGACGAAGGAGATCTGGTCGACGAAGCAGGCGAGGTAGCGCAGGCGATCGTTCGGCGCGTAGCTCGAGACGATCCCCCAGATCGCACCGGCGACGGCTTCGTTGACGAGCGCCGGCGCGCGGCGCGGGTCGGGGGCGCTGTCGGCGAGCTGCTTGGTGGCGCGGTCGATCAGGCCGGCGACCCGGTCGACCATGCCCGGGCCGACCTCGAAGACGTCGATGAACGCCATGCGCAGCAGGCCAGGGTGGGAGATGAAGTACTCGACCAGCGCCGCCACGCCGAGGCAGACGGCCTCAGACCACGAATCGGCGCCCCGGATCGCCTCGTGGACGGTGTCGGTCGCTTCGCCGGCGAACTCGTCGAGGACCGCGAGGAAGCACGCTTCCTTGGAGGGGAACTGCTTGTGGAAGGCCTCGGTGGAGATGCCCGCGAACTGGGCGATCTGGGGGTCGGTCAGCGCCGTATAGCCTTCGTCGAGGGTCAGGTGCACGACCGAGCCGAGCACGCGGGAGCGCTTGTCGTCACTGGCGAGGAAGGCGGCCGGCTGTGGCGGCACGTGGGGCGGGCGTGCCAGGCCGATCGCGCTCACGCGCGCCGCCAGCGGAGTGCGGTAGGACTCGATCCAGTCGAGCAGTTCGTCGGTGACGGAGAAGAGGTCCTTGGGGCGCTCGTCGTGCAGGCGCTTGAACGCGACGTGGCGCGAGCCCGCGACGACCGCGCGTGCGAGCAGCGGCTGCAGCTTGACGCCGTCGGGGCAGGAGTCATAGCCGGTCTTGACGGTGCGCTCGAAGGTGCAGGCGGCGAGCAGCATCCGTTCGCGCGCCCTGGGGCCGACGCCGAGCGAGTCGACCAGCACGAGGTGGGCGCCCCGGGGGTCCTCGGCGACGTCGTCGATCATCGCCTTGCAGGCCGCGTGCATGCGGTTGGCCCACCCGCGCTCCTGCGCCCAGGCGTCCATCGACAGTTTGCGGGCGCGGGCGACGACGATGTCGTAGGTCGCGAGGAAGCACTCTTCCTTGTTGGCGAACTGCTCGTAGAACGCCCTGCGCGAGACCCCGGCGAGCCCGATCACATGAGCCACCGTGGTTCCCGCGTAGCCATGCTGAGAGATCGACTCGATCATCCCGCCATATAGGCGGGCGCGTTGATGCCGGGCTACTTCCTCGCGCTCCATACCATGTGGGCCGTGAGGCAACCGCCTGTACATCGGTGTAAGTTCCCTCTTGGTTCCGCTCATCCCCACGGTTCTAGAAGATAAGCAAAAACTCGGCGGATTGCAAGTTTTTTATAACAGGATTGGTTGAATGTTTCCAGCTCTGTCTCCAGAAGCGCGAAAAACCCGATGGATAAGGGAATTCTGACAGATCTGATTCTTCGGCGAAGCGTGCCTCCGATCACGCGCTGAGCGTGAGCCGGCGCGGCCCGGAGTGAAAACCGAGCTCGAGCAGCTCCCCCTCGAGCGGAGATCCGATCGCCGGATCGCCGTCGATCCGCTCGAGCGCGAGCTTGGGGAGGCGCCCGGCGCGGACCGCGCCCGCGAGCGCCTCGAGCGCGATCCGCACGGGCTGGGCCGCACGGGCGCCTTTTCCGCCGTCCACCGCCTTCTCTGCGCTCCCGGGAGGCCCTGCGGGAGGGACGCCTTCGGGAGATCCGCCATGCCCGCGCGAGGAGGGGGCGGCGAGCGTGAGCAGCGCGCGACCGCCACGCTCGACGTAGAGGGCGGGCTCGTCGGCGACGAGGACGACATAGGCCCCGGCCACCCGCGCAGGACGGGACCCGCCGGTGGGACGTTTCGGCCACGGCAGCGCCGCGCCGTAGGGCTGAGCGGGGTCCGCGGCCGCGAGCACGAGCGGGCGGGAGGCATCCTCGCCCGACGGGCCGGAGCCAGAGGCGCCGCGGACGGCGCGCAGGCGCTCGACGGCTCCGGGGAGGGCGAACTGGGCGCCGCCCATGCCCTCGACGAAGTAGCCGCGGCGGCAGACGCCGAGGGTCTCGAGACCTGAGAACGTGTCGTAGAGGCCGGCGAAGCCGCCGCGGACCCCCTCGGCGAGGATCTGCTCGCGCGTGACGATGCCGTAGCGCTCGAGCAGCAGTTCGGCGAGCACGCGCCGGCGCTCGCCTGTCCCCGCAAGGGTGAGCGCGCCCGCGGGCCCTCCCCGCCCGGCAGGCCCTCCCCGCGCGGCAGGCCCCCCCGAGCCGCCGCCTGACCCTTCCGAGCCGGGCAAAGCGAAGATGGACGCGGTCAGCGACCAGCGACCCTGCACCTGAGAGTGCGTGCGACCGCGCCGGCCCGCGAAGCGCGAGCGCCCGGAGAGCGCGCGTGCGCGAGGGGGCCCGTCGAGCATCTCTCCCCTGAGAGGGCGCCCGCCGCGGGCGAGCGAGAGATGGGGGGCCCGCAGCGGCGCCCAGGCGTCGTTGGTCGCCTCCCCCGCCCAGACGAGGTCCCACAGCGCCTCGCGCAGCGCCTCGGCGGGAGGGTCCAGCTCGGAGAGCAGGTCGGTGAAGAAGCACGGGCCCTGGGCGAGGCGCGCGCGCAGCAGCTCGTGCTCGGCCCCGCTCGGCGGCTCCGCGGCGGCCCGTCCGGCGCCGCCGGCGGGCGGCGGCCCGAGCAGGGGGGCGTCGTCGCGGAAGTAGAGGGCGACACGGCCGGAGCGACCGATCGGCCCGGCGCCGACCCAGACGAGCTCGCCGCTCGCGCACAGGGAGTCGAGCCAGGATTGGGAGTAGGCGCCGGTGCGGCGTGGCAGCACATCGCGCTCCCAGATGGCCGCCGGCAGCGGGAGGGCCTGCAGCGGGACGAGAGCCTCGCGCAGGCGGTCGATCGAAGCTCCGGCGGAGGAATGACGGTCGACGCCCTGCCAGGCCGGGAGGAAGGCCGCAAGGGCGCTCTGGTCGGTCGGCTCGATCTCTTTGCGCAGGGCCGCGAGCGAGGCGCGGCGCAGACGGCGCAGGACCTCGACGTCGCACCACTCGCGGCCATCCGCCGACGGGGCCGAGCCGAGCCGGGCAGGGCCCTCCTGGGAAGCGGCAGACGCGCCGGGCGCCATCGCGGTCGCCTCTTCGCCCGCGGCATTCGGAGGGGCGGCGGGGTTTGGGCGCAGCTCCCCACGGACGAGCAGGCCGTCACGCTCGAGCTCGCGCAGGACCGCGGATGCGTCGACGGAGTAGCGCGCGAAGAGCTCCTCGGTTGTGAACGGCCCGTGGGTGCGGGCGTAGCGGGCGACGAGGGCGCGCAGCGCGTCGGGCACGTCGGCGAGGAACGCGTCGGGCAGCCCGCCGGGTGGCACGGCGCCGAGCGCGTCGCGGTAGAGCCCGGCCTCGTCGGCGGCGATGAAGCGCTCGCGGCCGCCCACACGGATCGGCACGGCGCGCCGTTCGCGCCGCAGCGCGGCCAGCAGATCCGCGGCGGGGATCGGCGCGAGGACGCGTTCTGAGATCTCGCCCGCGTCGAGGTCGCCGACGTGGCGGAGCACGTCGTGCAGGGCGTCGCGGCCGGTGGCGCGGGTGATCTCCGAGCGGTGCTGCAGGTCGTCTTCGACGCGGGCCAGGGCGCCGGGGTCGATCAGCTCGCGCAGCTCCTCCTGGCCGAGCAGCTCGCGCAGGAGGTCGCGATCGAGCGACAGCGCGGCGGCGCGGCGCTCGGCGGAGGGCGCGTCGCCCTCGTACATGTAGGTGGCGACGTAGTCGAACAGCAGCGAGGACGCAAACGGAGAGGCGGTCGCGGTCTCGACCTCGACGAGCGAGATCTCGCGGGTGTGCAGGTCGCGGAGCAGCGCTTGCAGGCCGGGCACGTCGAGGACGTCGCGCAGGCACTCGCGATAGGTCTCGAGCACGATCGGGAAGTCGGCGTAGCGGCGGGCGACCTCGAGCAGGTTCTGGGCCTTCAGGCGCTGCTGCCAGAGCGGCGTGCGCCGGCCGGGATAGGCGCGGGGGATCAGCAGCGCGCGGGAGGCGTTCTCGCGAAAGCGCGCGCCGAACAGGGCGGAGTCGCCGAGCTCGGCCATGATCGCCTGCTCGACGTCGTCGGGCTCGAGCAGCACGAGCTCGGCCGCCGACGGCAGGGACTCTGCGTCATCGGCGTCGAGGTCGGGAAGGTGCATGACGATGCCGTCGTCGGAGGCGATCACGTCGGCCTCGAGGGAGAGGCGCTCGCGAATGCGCGCAGAGAGAGCGAGGGCCCAGGCGGCGTGGACGCGGCGGCCATAGAGGGAGAGGACGCACAGGCGCCAGTCGCCGATCTCGTCGCGGAAGCGCTCGAGCACGAGCGTGCGGTCGCAGGGGAGCACGCGCGTGGCGGCGCGCTGCTCGCGCAGGTAGGCGAGCAGGTTGCGCGCGGCGCGCTCGTCGAGGTCGTAGTCGCGCTGCAGCGTCTCCGCGTCCTGGTCGACGGCCCAGCGCGAGAACGCGCCGATCGCCTCGCCCAACTCGCGCGGGCGCCCGACGGAGTCGCCCTTCCAGAACGGCACCGCGCCCGGAGCACCGGGCGCGGGGGTGACGATCACGCGGTCGCGGCCGATCTCCTCGATCCGCCAGGTGGAGGCGCCGAGCAGGAAGGCCTGGCCGGGGCGCGCCTCGTAGACCATCTCCTCGTCGAGCTCGCCGACGCGACGGCCGTCGGGGAGCGTGACGGCGTAGAGGCCGCGGTCGGGGATCGTGCCGGCGTTGGCGACCGCGAGCTGGCGCGAGCCCTTGCGCGCGCGAACGACGCCTGAGAGACGGTCCCAGACGATGCGCGCGCGCAGCTCGCCGAACTCTTTCGAGGGGTAGCGGCCGTCGAGCATGTCGAGCACGTTCTCGAGCAGCTCGCGCGAGAGCTCGGCATAGGAGTGGGTGGCGGTGACAAGCGCATGGAGCTCATCGACAGACACGCCCGCGTCTGGCGCGATTTCGTCGTGCGCGCCGGAGGGCGAGGCTTTTTTTGAGGGGCCGGTCGGCGACGACCCGGTCGCTGCCGCCGGCTCGGCTGAGGAGGCGATGGCGACAATCTGCTGAGCGAGGACGTCAAGCGCGTTGCGCGGGACTACGGTCTGCTCGATCAGCCCCTCGTGCATGCGGTGGGCGACGACCGCGCACTCGAGCAGGTCGCCGCGGAACTTGGGAAAGATCCGCCCGCGGCTGACCTGATCGACGCCATGGCCGGCGCGGCCGATGCGCTGCAGGCCGCGAGAGACCGACTTGGGCGACTCGATCTGCAGGACGAGGTCGACGGCGCCCATGTCGATGCCGAGCTCCAACGAGGAGGTGGCGACGAGGCAGGGAAGCTCGCCGGTCTTGAGCAGCTCCTCGACCTTGGCGCGCTCCTCCCGCGCGAGCGAGCCGTGGTGTGCGCGGGCGACCTCGCGCAGAGGCGGCGCGCCCGGACCCTCCACGCGAACGCCCGCCCCGCCGCCGGAGGCGGCCTGCTCATCGCCGTCGACGTCCGCCTGCTCTTGGGTGCCCGCGTCCCCCAGGGCGCCCGCCTGCTCTTGGTCGCCCGCATGCCTTGGGACACCCGCGTGCTCCTCCTGGGCGGCGAGCTCGTTCAGGCGCAGCGCGACACGCTCGGCCGCGCGGCGGTTGTTGACGAACACGATCGTGGAGTTGTGCTCGCGCACGAGCCGCAGCAGCTCGGGGTAGATCGCGGGCCAGATCGACCCGCGCGTCGACTCCCCTCCCGCGAGCGGCTCGAGCGGATCGCGCGCGGGGTCGACCGGCCCGTTCGGCTCGGCCATCGACTCGACGGGCACTTCGATCCGCAGGTCGAGCCGCTTGCGCACGCCGGCGTCGAGAATCGTGACCTCGCGGTGCGGGCCGACGAGAAAGCGGCCGATCTCCGCGAGCGGGCTCTGGGTCGCGGAGAGGCCGATCCGCTGGATCTCGCGCCGGTGGTGCCCGCTCGCCATACCACCCGAAGCGCCTGTCCCCGGCAGGTCCCCCGCCGCCGATCCGCTGTCGCGGTGGACAAGCGACTCCAAACGCTCCAGCGTGAGCGCGAGATGCGAGCCGCGCTTGGAGTGCGCGACCGCGTGGATCTCATCGACGATCACGGCTTCCACGTCGCACAGCATCGCGCGCGCCTGCGAGGTCAGGATCAGGTAGAGCGACTCAGGGGTCGTGATCAGGATGTCGGGCGGGTTACGCGTCATCGCCGCGCGCTCGCGCTGAGGTGTGTCGCCGGTGCGGATCCCGACCGTCACATCCACGGCGCCGATGCCACGCAGAGGCACGCGCAGGTTGCGCTCGATGTCGTACGCGAGCGCCTTCAGGGGGCTCACGTAGACGACGCGCGTGCCGCGCCGCCTGGCCGTGGCGGCAACTCCACCCGCGCCCGCATCGCCGGTCTCCGCATCGCCATCCGCACCGAGGCGATCGAGAGCCCAGAGGAACGCCGCGAGCGTCTTGCCCGAGCCGGTCGGCGCCGACAGCAGCACGTGCTCGCCGGCGGCGATCGCCGGCCACGCCTGCGCCTGCGCCGGGGTGGGCGCGGCAAAGGCCCGCACGAACCACTCGCGCACGCGCGGGGTGAAGCTCGAGAGCGGATCCGGCGGTGACAACATCCGTCCTGAGGCTATAACCCCCTCAAACGGGCAAGCCTTCGAGGCTCAGCTTGATCCACGAGCGGAGCATTCAGAGCCGGCGGGTCCTCAGGCCAGGCACCGCGGCCCAAGCCTTCACGGGCGCCGTGCCCTTCTTGGCAACGGCGCCCGCGGAGACCTGGCATCAGGGGGGGACACCTTGATCTCTCCCCAAGCATCGCCGGAGAGGGTGGACGATGCCCAGCTTGCTCCGTCTCGTCTCGCCATGAAGCCGAACCGGAAGCAGGTTGTTGGCCATCAAGTGTAGTTCTGTCTATACGATCGCTGCGATAGGTGTTTCCTACTTCGCTGCCGGGCGGGCCACGCTGCGTATGCGTGGCCCGCATAGACTCAGGCGCATGCACAAGCGAGCACGGACGTGACCGCCGCCCCCCGATCGATGCCCCCCCCTGAGCACCCGCAGCCCGCCTCGGGCACGGCTGAGAGGACCGGCGTGCTGCCGTCCCAGCGCCTGCGCGAGGCGGTCTTCCACGAATGGCTGACCGGCGGCGCCTGGCGGATCCCGCCGGAGTCGATCCAGCCCGCGAGCGTCGACCTGCGGCTCGGCGAGCACGCGTGGGCGCTGCGCTGCAGCTTCCTGCCCGACAGCGACTCGACGGTGCAGGAGAAGATCGAGGAGATCGCCTTCCAACGGATCGACCTGCGTGACGGCGCGACGCTCGAGCGCGATCGTCCCTACCTGGTGCCGCTGATCGAGGAGCTGCGCCTGCCCGCGGAGATCCGCGCGAAGGCGAACCCAAAGAGCTCCACCGGGCGCCTCGACGTGTTCACACGCGTGCTGACCGATCGCAACAACCGCTTCGACGAGATCGCCGCCGGCTATCGCGGCAAGCTCTATCTGGAGATCGTGCCGCGCACGTTCGCGATCCGCGTGCAGACGGGGCTCGCGCTGAACCAGGTGCGGCTGATGTCGGCCGGCGCGCGGCTCGACGACCGCGAGCTGCGCGCGCTCCACCAGCGCCTGCCACTGCTGTACCGCGACTCTCGACCCCTCCCCCCCGAGGAGCTCTCGCTCGCCGACGGGCTGTTCGTCAGCCTCGACCTGTCCGGATCTGAGCAGAGCATCGTCGGCTACCGCGCGAAGAAGAACAGCCTGCCGATCGACCTGACGCGCGTGGGAGCGTTGAAGTGGCAGGACTACTGGGAGCCCGTCCACCCCGAGCGAGGCGGACGGATCGTGCTCGAGCCGGAGGTCTTCTACCTGCTGCTGTCGGCCGAGGGCGTCTCCATCCCGCCGTCATACGCCGCGGAGATGCTCGCCTACGACCCGACCGCGGGCGAGCTGCGCACGCACTACGCGGGATTCTTCGACCCCGGCTTCGGCTACTCGCGCGACGGAGCGGCGCGCGGCAGCCGCGCCGCGCTCGAGGTGCGCGCACGCGACGTGTCGTTCATGGTCGAGCACCGCCAGCCCGTGTGCAAGCTCGCGTTCGAGCGAATGGCGGACGAGCCCGACGTGCTGTACGGAGAGGACGTGGGATCCAGCTATCAGGGGCAGGAGACGATGCTGAGCAAGCACTTCGCCGAGCGGGCGGCTCCCCCGGCGGAGTCCGCTGCGCGGCGCAGCGGGGAGACGCTCGAGTCGACCTCACGCAGGCACGGATAGGTCCGCTCGCGCCGTCGGCGAGGAGACCGTGCGGCCCGTGTCTCGCGGAGACCGTCGCCTGTCGGCACGAGATATCGCCGAGAGAAAGACAGGGGTTCCCGTCGCGGGCCGCGACGTTTACCATCCCCACTCGTGGACCAGCGCAAGGCCTCCCAACCGGATCTGACGAGCTCCGAGCAGAGCGGAGCGATCCCCAGCCGGGACAAGGCGACCTCGATGGGTCGAGACGGAGCGAACCCGAGCCGGGACAAGGCCACCTCGAGCCGGGAGAAGGCGATCTCCAGCCGGGACAAGGCGACCTCGATCCAGGACGGCGACCGACCGGAGTCGGTTATGCCACCTCTCCGCATCGATCGCGGGCGGGCGCAACGCCTGCGCGCGGACGCGCAACGCCCGCTGAGCGAGAACCTCGCCGATGGCATCGCGCTGAGCCACGTGCTGTTGCGCTACGCGCGGGACACGCCACAGCGGTGAAGCCGATCGAGCTATATCCGATCGGGCCGCAGCCGGACTTCGACAAGCTGCTGCGCTGGCTCGCCAACGCCGAGGTGCGGTTCGTGCTCGTGGGAGGGCTCGCTGTCAACGCGTGGGGCCTCGTGCGGGGCGCGACCCATGTGGACGTGGTCGCCGACTCCGACCCCGAGAACCTCGGCCGCCTCGCGGCGGTCGCCGCGCGCGCCAAGACGCTCACCCGTGCGCCCCGAGCCGGCTCGCAGGCCGCGATCGCGGAGCTGCTCCAGCGCGGAGAGAGCGTCGAGATCGACACGGCGTTGGGGCCGCTCAACGTCGTGCAGGGCTATCCGGGAGTCCCTTCCTACGCGGAGCTGCGCGCGCGGGCGGTGGAGGTCGAGGCGATGACCGGCACGGTCGCCGTCTGCTCGCTGGAAGACCTCCGTGCGATGAAGCGAGCGGCCGGCCGGACCAGGGACCTGGTCGATCTGCACGGCTTGGACATCGCCCACTCGCCCGCCGACTGAGCCCTCCGCGGCACTGCCCTTCGCGGCACCGCGCCCTCTACGGCACCTCCCCTTTAGCGGGCACATCGGCCTCCCGGCCACCAGCCTCTCCGCGATAGGCGCCGCCCGCGTTCACACCCGGCGGAGACATCGGAAACAATGATGCGAAACGGTGTGTAAATCCGGAAGTTCGATTTAGACTCACCGTCGTGCAAGGGGAGCCAAGTGACGAGAGGCCGCGCGTTCGTGGGCTCACGCGGCGGCGCTCACGACGCGGTGGCTGCCATCAGCTCATAGACAACGGTCAACGCGACTCGGCGGGAGGGAACGACACCGTGGTAGATGGCGAGCCGCACAGCCGCCCCCATCGCCAGTGGACGCCCCTCGCCCACGCTCTCACCGCCACCGGCGACCAGTGGACGCTGATGATCGCCCTGCAGCTCGCGCCGGGCACCGTACGACTCGCCAAGCTGCGCAAGCACCTGCCGGGGATCAGCACCGGCGTGCTCGACCGCTACCTGCAGCAGATGGTCGCCGATGGCCTGATCGCGCGCCGGCGCTTCCGCGAGATGCCTCCGCGGGTCGAGTTCGAGCTGACCGACTCCGGACGCGCGCTGCTGCCGATCGCCTCCTCGCTGGCGCGGTGGGGGATGCGCCACATGTGGTCGGAGCCGCGCGCGGGCGAGCGGGTCGACCTGGGAGCGCTGCTGCGACTCCTGCCGGCGCTGATGGGCGATACGCCGCTGCCGGGAGGCATCGTCGAGCTCACCGTAGAGCGACCCGAGCGGCCGCTGCGCCAGCTGTTCGACATCCGCGAAGGCCGCCTCGAGCCGATCGACGACGCTCCGCCGAAAGTGCCGTGGACGCGGATCGAAGGCGCCGAGACCGCCTGGATCGCGGCGCTCGGCCCGCGGCGAGACCCCGGCAAGCTGCGGTTCGCCGGCGACGAGCGGCTCGCTCAACGGATCCTCGCCGCGCTGCCCGGCCGCACATAGAGACGACACGAGACGGTTGCCTTGGCGCCCAGCCGCTCGGCGCAGAGCGACCTCCGCAAAGCGCTCTCGAGACAGACAGACGCCTCAGCGGGCCCGCGCACGCGCAAAGGCAGCCAGCGCCTCGTCGATCGCCTGCTCGTCCATCGCCGTGCTCACACACATCAGGCCGTCCGCGGCGATCAGCACGCCCTCGCGGTAGAGGCGCCACCACAGGCGCGCGCGATCGGGCACGTGCAGCTTCAGCAGCGAGCCGCGACCGGTCGTCTCACAGCGCAGCGCCCGCAGCCCCTCCCGCAGGCGCGCGCCGAGCGCGTCGATCCGCTCGATCGCCCCCGCATCGAGCGCCTCGAGCGCCGCGAGGCCGGCACGCATCGACACCGGGTTGGCCGTGAACGTCCCCGCCAGCGGGACCGCGTCCGCGCGTGAGGGATCGAACACGTCCATCCAGCTCGCCCGCCCGCCGAGCGCGCCCACCGGCAGGCCGCCCCCGATTGTCTTGCCGAGCGTGATCAGGTCCCCCTCGATCCCATACAGCGTGTGCATCCCCCCCGGGGCGAGGCGGAACGTGATCACCTCGTCGAGGATCAACGCGATCCCGCGGGCGGCGGTCTGCGCGCGCACGAGCGCCGCGAACTCGCCCGTGACCGGGCGCAATCCCGGGCGATTGGGCATCAGGTCGAGCAGCACCGCCGCCACGCGCTCGCCGTGCTCCTCGAGCGCTGCCCGGAACCCGCGCTCCTCGCCGAGCGGGAGCGTCAGCACCTCGTCCTGGGCCGACTCCGGCACTCCGGGCGCGCCCGGCTGCAGCAGCTCGTCGGAGCTGCCGTGGTAGCAGCCCGCGAAGCGCACGATCAGCGGGCGCCCGCAAGCGGCGCGTGCGGCTCTGACGGCGGCCATCACCGCCTCGGTGCCGGAGCCCGCGAACCGCCAGCGCCCCGCCCACGGAACCCGCGCCGCGAGCTGCTCGGCCAGCTCCACCTCGGCCGCGCTCGGCAGGGGAAAGCAGGCCCCGTCCGCCAGGGCGGCGCTCGCCGCGCGCACGACCGGCCCGAACGCGTGTCCGTGCACGAGCGCGCTGTAGTTGCCGTGCAGGTCGATCAGCTCATGACCGTCGACGTCGATCAGCCTGCAGCCCTCGCCTCGCAGCGCGTATGGCGCGTACGGCGGCGTGAACAGCGTGCTGCGCGAACCTCCTCCGGGGATGTGCTCACGCGCGCGCTCGTACAGCTCGCGCGAGCTTGGAATGTCAGGCATGTCCGTATCCGGCATGTCCGCCTCGATCGCTCCACCCTCCCGTTCGCCGGCCCTGCCCGCGCTCGCGCGCGGGTTACCCCACGACGGTAGCCGCCTGCGAACCCGTCCACTACAGCGATAGATGCGCACGGCGGAGCTCCTCGTCGCCCAGCAGCTCGGCCGGCGGGCCCTCGTAGCGGATGACGCCCCGGTCGATCACATACGCCCGTGTGGCCAACTCGCCGACGAGCCCGAGGTGCTGCTCGGCCAGCAGCATCGCCGGCCCCGTGCGCTGCACACGGCGCAGCTGCTCGCCCAGTGTCTCCACCACGCGCGGCGCGAGCCCCTCCGTGGGCTCGTCCAGCAGCAGCAGCCGCGGCTCGCCCACGAGCGCGCGGGCGATCGCGAGCACCTGCTGCTCGCCGCCGCTCAGCCACGCTCCCTTCGAGCGGCGCACGTTCGCAAGCAGCGGGAACACGTCGAACACCTCCTCCTGCGTCCAGCGGCGCGCGGCCGCGCCGGGCCTGACCGCCACCTGCAGATTCTCCTCGACCGTCAGCCCACCGAACACCCTCCTGCCCTCGGGCACGAGCCCCACGCCGAGGCGTGCGATGCGATGCGGTTGAAGGGAGATCGTCTCCTCCCCGTCGAGCCTCACCGAGCCCGAGCGGCGGGCGACCATGCCCATCAGGCTGTGCAGCGCCGTCGTCTTGCCCGCGCCGTTGCGGCCGATCAGCGCGACCGTCTCGCCCGCGCGCACGTCCAGGTCGACGTCGAACAGCACATGGCTCGTGCCGTAGAACGCGTTCAACCCCCGTACCCGCAACGTCGCCTCGTGGCGCTCCCCCTCGCGAGCGTCGCCAAGCTGTGGCGGCCGGCGCCGGCCGGGCTGTACGGAGGGACCCGCCTGCGTGTCTCCCGAAAGGCCGTTCACGCGCGTGCGCTCCCCAGATAGATCTCCTGCACGCGCTCGTCCGCTCGCACATCCTGTGGCAGGCCGTCGGCGAGGACCGCGCCACGATCGAGCACGACGATCCGCTCGGCGTGCGCGAACACCGTGTCCATGTCGTGCTCTGAGAACACCATCGTCAGCCCGCGCCCGCCGACCGCGGCCACGATCAGCTCCATGATCGCGACGCGCTCCTCCACGCCCATGCCCGCCGTCGGCTCGTCCAGCAGCAGCAGCTTCGGCCGCTGCGCGAGCACCATCGCGAGCTCCAGCCGCTTGCGCTCACCCTGGGCCAGGGCGCCGGCCCGGCGCTCGATCCGCTCGAGCAGCCTCACCTCCGCGAGCGCCTCCCTCACCTCCTCCGCGCGCCGACCGCGACGCACGAGCGCGAGCTCCACGTTCTCTCCTACCGTCAGCCCCGCGAACAGCTTCGCGCTCTGAAACGTCCGTCCCAGGCCGAGGCGCGCGCGACGCTCGGGCGAGAGCCGGCGGACGTCGTGGCCGGCGAGCACGATCGCCCCCTCGCTGGGCCGCAGCTCGCCGGAGACGAGCGCGAACAGCGTGCTCTTGCCCGCCCCGTTCGGCCCGATGATCGCAAGCATCTCACCCTCCTCCACCGACAGCGAGACATCGTCGAGCGCGCGGATGCCGTCGAAGCGCTTGCTCACGCCCCGCAGCTCCAGCATCGGCGCGATCATCGCGCCGTGCCGCCCGCCGCGTCGCTCGCCGCGCGGCCTCGCCGCACGCTGCGCACCAGCCTCGCCGGCGTGCCTCCGCCGCCGCCGCGTCCGAGCGCGGTCACGCCGCGCGGCGCGATCAGGATCACCGCCAGCAGCAGGCCCCCTTCGACCAGCAGCGTGTCCGTGGTCAGGCGGCCCACGTAGAAGTCGATCAGCCCCAGCAGCACCGCGCCGAGCACGGGCCCCGAGAACAGCCCGACCCCTCCGATCAGCGTGATGATCAGGGCGTTCGCCGACACCCGCCAGTCGAACACATCGGGGTAGACGATCTGCGCCGAGAGCACCGAGCACCCTCCACCCACCGCGGCGATCGCCGCGGAGAGCGTGAACACACCGAGACGGCGGCGATTGACGGCGATGCCGAGCGTGCGCGCACGCAGCGGGTCCTCGCGGATACCCCTCACGATCAAGCCGGGTGTGGTCTTCACGAACACGAACGCCACCGCCAGCGCGACGACGGCGAGCGCCAGCATCGCGTAGTAGACGCCGTTCACGTCCGCCACCACGCTCAGCGAGCTCGGCAGGCTCACGATCAGCCCGCTGTCGCCTCCGGTCAGCCCGCGCGCGTGTTCCGCCACGAACTCGAGCAGATCGCCGAGCGCGAACGTGAGCATGATGAACGCGATCGGCTCGAGCCCCACGAGCGCCACCCCACTCAGCAGACCGGCGAGCACGGCGATCGCGATCGCAGCCGCCAGCGCCGGGTAGAAGGAGGCGCCGGTGTGGTTCATCAGCAGCGCCGTCGCATACGCGCCGAGGCCAAAGAACGCGGCTTGACCAAACGAGAACATGCCCGTGTAGCCGAGCAGCAGGTTGAAGCTGACCGCGACCAGCATCGTCACGATCATCGAGGCCGCCAGCAATACGTACTCGGTCGAGACCACCGCCGGCAGCAGCACGGCGATCGCGATCAGCACGAGCGCCGGCAGGCCATCGCCGAGGCGCGCAATGGCCGGCCTCACCATCGCCCTACCCCGCCGCCGGCGGGCGCGCCGGGGAGGCTTTGCGACGCTGCGCGATCACGAGCGAAAGCCCGCGCCGTCCCACGATCGCACGCGCGAGCAGCACCGCGGTCATCACCGCGTACGGGGTGAGCTGGGCGAGCGTCGTGTCCTGCAACGTGGCAAAGCTTTGCATCACGCCGATCGCAAGCGAGGCCAGCAGTGCGCCGGTCATGTTCCCCAGCCCGCCCGTCACCACGACGATGAACGCCGGCACGAGCGCGGTCGTTTCGAGGTTCGTCGTGACCGCGCCCTGCGGAGCGATCAGCACCCCACCGAGCGCTCCCAGCCCGATTCCAAACGCAAACACCGCTGTGTACAGCCGATTGACGTCCACGCCCAGCGCGCCGAGCATCTCGCGGTCGTCGACCGCCGCACGCGTCAGCAGACCCACGCGCGTGCCGTACGTGAGCGCCCAGATCCCGGCCGTGACGAGCAGGCCGAGCACGATCGTCACGATCGTGTACGCCGGCAGCGTCGTGCCCAGCAGTTTCAGCCCGCCGCTCAGAAACCCCGGCAGCGAGACCGTGCGAAAATGCGTGCCGAACCCCAGCAGCACGAGTCCCGCCACGAGGTATGACAGCGCGAGCGTGAGCATGAACTGCCGGTTCTCGTCCTGCTCGCGATAGGTGCGCCGCAGCAGCCCCACCTCCACCACCGCCCCGGCGACGGCGAGCGCGAGCGGCACGGCGATCAGCGCCGCGAGCCAGCCGCCCGTCGAGGCGCCCAGCCTGCCCACCACCGACGTCGCCATGTAGGCGCCGAGCATGTACACCGAGCCGGCGGCGAAGTTCATCACCCCCAGCACGCCCCACACGAGGTTGAGCCCGGCGGCGGAGAAGAACAGCACGAACGCCAAGCTCAACCCCGCGAAGAGCTGATCGACGAACGTGACGAAGCTCATAGCACGGCCCGACTACATCAGCACTTGAAGTAGCTGTTGGTGTCGACAAGGTGCAGCGGTTCGAAATGCGCGAACGGCTGCGAGGCCGTCTTGCCGACGACCGGGCCCATCGCGATCGGCATCGCGATCAGGTGGTTGCACCTGTGGATCTTCACCTTCCCCTGCACCGTCTGCACGGTGGCTCCGCCGAGCGCGTCTCGCACCGCCGTCGGATCGGTCGAGTGGGCGTCGGCGATCCCCTGCGCGATGATCTGGACCTGGTTGAAGGCATCGCCCGCGGCGCCGCCGTTGGCGACAGCCGTGCCGAGCGTCTGCAGGGCGGCCGAGAACGGCGTGTGGTAGATCGACGCGGACGGGTAGTACGTATATCCATAAGAGCCGACCGGCGACTGAGCCATCGCGTCGATCGTGCCGTAATCGAGGATGCCAAAGTATTTCATGTCTTTGAACAGACCAAGCGGGATCGCCTGCTTGACGAGCGTGACCGTGTCTTCGGTGATCACCGTCGAGTAGACCACGTCGGGGCGCTCGGCGATCAGCTTGTCGATGTAAGAGCTGTAATCCGATCCGCCGCTCGGCACGTAGTCCTGGCTGACGATCTGCTGGCCGCTGCCGGCCATCGCCGCCTTGAACGCGGCCGTCACCTGATAGCCGTAGCTGTAGTCCTCCGAGATCACCGCCACGCGCTTCCACTGCGGATGCGCGCGCACGTACGCGGCGGCGTTCTCGCCCTCGATCGTCGCCGTGGGGATCGTGTCGAACGCGTAGGATTGCGAGCCGCCGGAGAAGACGGTGGGGTCGGAGACGCCGACCGCGTACAGCACGTGGCTGGGGTTGCTCACGAGCTGCGTGACGCTCTTCGCCACCGCGCTCGAGCAGGTGCCCGCAAGATATTTGACGTGGTTGCTCAGCACGAGATCGCGGGCTTGGCTGACACCCACGTTCGGTGTCGCCTTGTCGTCGCGCACGATCAGCTGCAGCGGATGGCCGAGCACGCCGCCGCGCCCGTTGATCTGCTTGACCGCCAGTTCCGCGCCCTTCACATATTCCTGGGAGAACGTCGAGCAGAACCCCGTCAGCGAGGCGAGATAGCCGATCTTGACCGGCGCCCCGGCGGCGAGCGGGCGCGAGCTCGAGCCCGAAGATCCGCAGCCCGCGCCGAGCAGCGCGAGGACCAGCGCGACCATACCCACGACAAACGCCTTCTTCACCTTCTTCATGTTCATCCCCTTTGTCCTCGCGAACACCGTAAGAGCTCCTCCATCCTCGCTCATGATCTGGCCGTACCCCGCCATGCCGCACAGACTATTTGATACTCCGAACCCTTCGCAAGGACGGCATCTCCACGTTCAGCTCCGCGGCAGCCGTCAGCGTCCAGTCGGGATCCGCCAGCAGCGGCCTGCCGACCGTCACCAGCGTCGCCCCGCTCGCGCGCAGAAGCTCCTCGGCGGAGCGGCCGTCGGTGACGCCGCCGAGGGCGAACGGCAGCGTCTCGAACGCGCGCAAGAGCCCGGCGAAGGCAAGCCCCTCGGCCGGCCCGGCCGGCGCGCCGTCGAGGACCGGCGTGCCGCCCGCCACGTCGATCAGGGTCGCGCCCCGCTGCATGCACCAACGAGCGACGTCGGCCATCTCCTCTGACGTGGAGCCGTCTCGAGCGCCGTCGCCCGCGGGCAGGCGCACGAGCAGCGGTCGCTCGACCGGCCAGTTTGCGCGCACCGTGCTCACGACCTCGAGCAGCAGCCGCGCGCGGTGCTCGAGCGGGCCGCCGTATGAGTCGCCGCGGCGATTGGTCAGCGGCGAGAGAAACTGGTGCAACAGGTAGCCGTGCGCCGCGTGCACCTCGACGATGTCGAAGCCCGCCTCGCCCGCCAGCCTCGTCGCCCGGGCGAACGACGCGCACACGCGCGCGATCGCGTCCTCGTCGGCGGCCACAGGGGCCGGCCAGCCGTCGGCAAACGCCAGCGCCGAGGCCGACAGCGGCGCGCGATCGCCCTCACGCCCGCGAGCGTCACGGAACGCCTTGCGCCCTGCGTGCGCGAGCTGCAGACCGACGGCGGCGCCGTGGTCGTGACAGACATCGACGACGCGGCGAAACGCCGGTGCCTGCGCCTCCGCGTACAGGCCCAGCGCCGCGTGACTCGTGCGCCCCGCGGGCTCCACAGCGGTGTCCTCGAGCAGAATCGTCCCGCAACCGCCGCGCGCGCGTGCGCCATAGTGCTCCACGTGCCAGTCGCCCGGCGAGCCGTCCTCGCCCGCCGCGTGCTGGCTCATCGGAGCCATCACGATGCGGTTGCGCAGGGAGCAGCCGCCCAGCTGCACGCGGTCGAACAGTCTGCCCGTCACCTGAACGCGGGCATGATCTCGCGGGCGAACAGCTCCATCGATGCGCAAACCCGCTCGTGGGGCTGGCCCACGTTGTGCCAGGCGGAGAACAGGTCGATCCCGAGCTCGGCGTAGCGGGCGAGCTTCGAGCGCACCTCGGCGACCGTGCCGTAGGCGATGTTCGCGTACATCTCGTCGAGCCCCGGCTCGTCCTCCTTGATCGCGCGGTCGACCACGTAATCGCCCTGACGGACCGTCTCCACGGCGCCCAACTGCTGGTCGATCACGCGGTGGTTCATCAGCACGTAGCGCAGGATCTCACGGCAGCTCTCCTCCGATTCCTCCACGCAGGTCATGCGATTGAGGCCGAACCTCACCTGCGCTCGCTCGCGACCCGCGTCGGCGAGCGCCCGCAGGAAAGCGCCGTAGACGTCTTCGACATGCGAGAACGGCTCGCGGAAGGGGGCGAACAGGAAGTTCGAGTCAAACCCCAGCTCCACCGCCCAGCGCATCGAGCGCGCCGACAGCGCCGCGATCCACAGCGGTGGATGGGGGCGCTGCAGCGGCGGCGGCAGGACGGTTGCGTTGGGATAGGAGAAAAAGCGCCCTGTGTGCGCGTGCGCGGAGTGATCTGTCCAATGGTCGAGCATGATCCCCAGGTGCTCGGCGAAGAACGCCCGGCTTTCCTCCTCGTCCATCTCCGTCTGGAACTGGCGCATCTGATACGGCGAGGCGCCGCGGCCGGCGGCGACGTCGAAGCGCCCGCCCGAGAGCTGGTCGATCTGGGCGATCTGACCGGCCAGGCGCAGCGGGTGGTGAAAGGGCAGCACGAACACAGCCACGCCGATGCGCAGGCGCGAGGTCCGCGCGGCGATCGCCGCCGCGAGCTGCAACGGGTCGGGCGCGGCGAGGAAGCTGACGAGGTTCTGCTCGGCCAGCCACACCCCGTCGTAGCCGAGCCGCTCGGCGAGCACGGCCTGCTCGACCATCTCCTCGTACAGCTGCGCCGCGGGCTTTGCGCGGTCCCACCACTGCCCGGGCAGGAACAGGTAGAACTCCATCTCAGCCTCGCAGGCTCGTCCGGATCGATTGCTGGGCCGCGTCCATATAGTCAGCTTACGTCAGTCAGCTGCACGAACGTCAACCGCGTTCATAGACAAGTCGCCCATCGACGATCGTCTGTGCGACCGTCACCTCGCCCAGTTCCTCGTCCGGCACGTCATCCAGAGGCTGGGAGAGGACAATCAGGTCGGCGAGCATGCCCGCTGCGAGCATGCCTCGCGACGTCTCCCAGTGTCCGGCGTGCGCGGCGAAGCGCGTGTACATGCTCAGCCCCTCCGCGCGCGAGATCCGCTGGTCCGGGTCGATCGTGCGCCCGGCGAACGTCTCACGCGTGACCGCGCACCAGATGTTGTGAAACGGGTTGAGCAGCCGCGGATCGCCGCCCGTGGTGTCGGAGGTGCCGGGCACCTGAAAGTCCGCGTCGAGCAATGAGCGCAGCGGCACGCAGTCACGGCTGCGCCGCTCGCCCAGCGAGCGCGGCCAGAACTCGCCGTAGTTGTGGATGAAGCCGATGTTCGGCACGGGCAGCACCCCCAGCCGCTTGCACCACTCGGCGCGTCGCGCCGACCAGGCGGTGTTGGCGCCGTGCTCGATCCGTGGGCGCAGGTCTGCCTGCGGCGTCGTGCCGGCGCGTTCGAACGCGGCGAGCGTAATGTCCTGGGCGAGGTCACCGGCGGCGTGCACGGCCACCTGTGCGCCGGCCTGCTGCGCCTCGGCGATCAGCTCGGCGAGCTCGCCGAGCTCGTAGTTCAGCGCGCCACGACGCCCGGGCGCGTCGAGATACTCCTCGTAGAAGGCGGCCGTGTGCGAGGAGGTGCCGCCGTCGGCGAACAGCTTCACCGCGCCACCCTCGAACCAGCCTCGCTCGAGCGGAACGTCGCCGATCGCGCCCGAGGCCAGCTCGGCGACGGTGCCGGCCAGCGGCGCCCAGCCGAGGCCGCGCACGCGCAGCGGGATCTCACGGGCGCGGATCGCGCGCGCGAGCAGGCGCATCGTCTCGACCGAGTCCCAGATCTCCTGGATCGATGTGACGCCGTGGGCGAGATAATGCTCCCAGGCGAGCTCGTGAATCGACCCGGCCAGCTGCGCCTCGCTCGCCGGCGGGATCGGCAGGCGGTCGAACATCTCGGCCAGCACTCCCGTCGGCTCGCCGCTCGCCGGGTCGCGCTCGATGTGCGCACCCGGCGGCTCGACCGTGGCCGCGTCGATCCCCGCGCCTGAGAGCGCGCGGCGGTTGGCGACGACATGGTGAAGGCTCGAGCGGTAGACGATCGGATGCTCGCTGGAGACGGCGGTCAGCTCGGCGGGCGTCGGGAAGCGCCCGTCGGCGATCAGCTCGTCCTGGAAGGTGGTGCCCTGCAGGAGGATCCACGTGCCGGACGGGACCGCGCGCGCGCGCGTGGCGGCACGGTCGAGAATCTCGGCGATCGAGCCCACCGGCGGCGTGCGGCAGTCGACGGCGCCCGCCATCGAGCGCGCGACATGGCCGAAGTGCCCGTGCGCGTCGATCAGCCCGGGGAGCACGGTGGCGCCGTGCGCGTCGATCGTCTCGGTGTGCGCGCCGCGCAACCCTTCCAGCTCCGGTGTCGAGCCGATCGCCACGATCCGCCCGTCGCGCGCGGCGAGCGCCTGCGCGCGCGCGTGTCGCGGGTCCATCGTGCGCACGTCGCCTCCGACCACGAGCAGATCGGGTGGCTCGATCCCGGGGCTGCGAGTCATGCGCGAACTTTCGAGATAGAGACACAGAAGGGCACGATTCCGGCTATCCTTATTGAAAATTCATTGTTTATGATTGCCGGCTTGACGGTAGCGAAGTAGGATGATAATCGGACAGGGAAGTTCCCAGACAGGGAAAGTTCTCCCAAAGAGACAGGAACCGAGTACAAATGCCCAGAATTAGTTCAAATACTTCTAAATCCTCAAAGACAACGCCCGACCCCGCATGGTCGATCCCCAGTCTGCGTGAGCCGCGTTACTCGCAGTCGCTGGAGCGTGGGTTGGCGATTCTGGGCTGTTTCACGCCCGATCGCCCCGTGCTCGGGATCGCAGACATCGCCGACGACCTCGGCATGAGCCGCTCGACGACGCATCGCTATGTGATCACGCTCGTCGCACTCGGCTATCTGGAGCAGGGCGCCTCGCGCAAGTACCGGCTTGGGCTGCGCGTCACCGACCTGGGGATGTCGGCGCTGAACTCGACCGGTCTGCGCGAGCACGCGCACTCCTACCTGGAGGAGCTACGCCAGCGGACCTCCTACACGGTCAACCTGTCAGTGCTCGACGGCGGCGACATCCTGTACGTCGATCGTGCGCGCAGCTTCCGTCGCGGGCAGAGCAAGATCGATCTCGACCTGCACCCCGGCTCGCGGCTGCCGGCGTACTGCACCTCGATGGGCAAGCTGCTGTTGGCGAACCTGCCCGACGAAGAGCAGCGCGACCTGTTCACCACGATGAAGCTGACCAAGCGCGGCCCGAACACGATCACATCCAAGAAAGCGCTGCGCGACGAGCTCGAGGAGGTTCGCGACGCCGGCTTCGCCGTCAACGACCAAGAGCTCGCCCCCGAGCTGCACTCGATCTCAGCGCCGGTGCGCAACGAGGCCCGCGATGTGGTGGCCGCGGTCAACATGGCCGCGCACAGCTCGATGATCTCCCTCGAGGAGCTCGTCGACGCGCTCGGGCCCCACCTCGTGTCGACCGCCGACCGCATCTCCGCACGACTCGGATACAGGCGCAACGACGAGAGCTAGGCTAAGGTCACATGGTGCGGCTTTGGGCCGCACCCGAAGCCGCCCGATGGGTGGGGCACGGCACTCCCCACGTCCGTGCCCCACCCATTGGGCGGCTTCCCTGTGTACACCCCTCGAGAACTCCTCTCGAGAGGTGTGAGGCGGCGGCCTCGCCTGAAAGCCGCTCTACACCCCCCGTCGCATACGCTACGGCCAGATGACGATCCCTCCGCACAAACGCGCGCTGACCCTGCTGTGCGCTCCGCTGCTCGTGCTGGTGGTCAGCGCATGCGGCAGCGCGACCGTTTCGACAAGCTCGTTCAAAGGCGAAGACAAAGCGGTCGCGCAAGCCGTCGCAAACCTGCAGAGCAACGCGACGGCAGGAGAAGAGCAGAAGATCTGCGCCGCGGACCTCGCCGCTGCGATCGTCACGCGTCTGGGTGGCACGAAGGGCTGTGAAACGACGATCAAACATCGGCTGACCGAGGTGGACAGCTTCGAAGTGACCGTCGAGTCGGTCCAGGTCACGGGCGCGAAGGCGACCGCGAACGTGCGGAGCATCAAAAGCGGCAAGGCCTGGCTCGCCACGCTCACACTGGTCAGAGAAGGCGGCAAGTGGAAGGCTTCGGAGCTTCAGTGACCTACTGAGGCGCAGCTCCGCGACGGCCGTTGGCCACCTCAGCTGAGGGCGCGGCCGTACTGGCGCTCATAGTACGCGCGGTAGTCGCCGGAGCGGATCGGCTCCCACCACCACGCGTTGTCGCGATACCAGGCGACGGTTTCCTCCAGGCCCTCCTCAAAGCGTATCCGCGGCAGCCAGCCGAGCGCGCGGACCTTCTCCGAGGAGAGCGAGTAGCGGCGGTCGTGGCCGGGACGGTCCGTGACGTACTCGATCTGGGACTCATCCGCCTCCGTCAGCGCGATGATGCGCTTGACGACGTCGAAGTTCGCGCACTCGTCGGGGCCGCCCGCGTTGTAGACCTCGCCGGAAACGCCGTGCTCGAGCACGTGGCCGATCGCACGCGCGAAGTCGGTGGCATGGATCCAGTTGCGCACCTGCATCCCGTCGCCGTACACCGGCAGGGAGTCGCCGTGCAGCGCGTTTAGGATCATCAGCGGGATCAGCTTCTCGGGGTACTGGTAGGGGCCGTAGTTGTTCGAGCCGCGGCAGATCACGGCGGGCAGGCCGTAGGTGTGGAAGTAGCTCTGCACGAGCAGGTCGGCGCCGGTCTTCGTCGCCGAGTACGGCGAGGATGGCCTGAGCGGGCTCTCCTCCGTGAACGAGCCCTCCTCGATCGAGCCATACACCTCGTCGGTCGAGACCTGCAGGTAGCGCAGCCCCGCCGCGCGCGCGGCCTCGAGCAACACGTGCGTGCCGAGCGCATGCGTCTTTACGAACGCGTCCGGCTCGGCGATCGAGCGGTCTACGTGCGTCTCCGCCGCGAAGTTCACGATCGCGTCGGGCTGCCCGGTCTCGATCGCGCCCGCGACCGCGTCCGGATCCTCGATCGCGCCGCGGATGAAGCTGAAGCCAGGCGCATCTGAGACCTCGCGCAGGTTCTCCTCACGACCCGCATAGGTCAGCTTGTCGAGCACCGTCACCTCATCCCCCTGCTCCCCCACACGCAGACGAACGAAGGTCGAGCCGATGAACCCGGCGCCGCCACATACAAGAAGCTTCACGAGCGCATCATCTCATGAGCAGGCCGCATGGCGGCGCTGGATCTGCGTGTTCACGAGCGCGTCACTCCAGCCCTCGCCGCGAGATACCCCGCCAGGCCGTCCTGCCACGGTGGCATCGGCAGGACATCGTCGCGCTCGGACTCGAGCACCGAGTAGGCCGGGCGTGGCGCCGGGCGCGCCATCTGCTCGCTGCTCGCCGGCTCGACGCGGCACGCGATTTCGGCCTGGCGAAAGATCTCCTTGGCAAACCCGTTCCACGAGACCGCTCCCGCGCCGGTCAAGTGGACGAGACCGTGCACCTTGCGTTCCAACAGGCCCAAGATCGCCGGCGCCAGATGACCGGACCACGTCGGCGAGCCGACCTGATCGGTCACGACCTGCACCGCTTCGCGCTCGCCCGCGAGCCGCAGCATCGTCTCGACGAAATTGCTCCCATGCACGCCATACAGCCAGGCCGTGCGGACGACCGTGTGCGCGGCCGAGGCCGTCAGCACCTCACGCTCGCCCGCGAGCTTCGTCTCGCCGTACACCGAGCGCGGCCCGGTCGGGTCTCGCTCCACGTACGGGCGCTCGTTGCCATCGGTGTCGCGCGGGGCGACGCCGTCGAACACGTAGTCGGTCGAGATGTGCAGCAGTGGCGTGCCGATCGCCGCCGCCGCGCGCGCGAGGTTGCCGGCGCCGGTCGCGTTCACGGCATGAGCAGCCTCGCGCTTGCTCTCCGCGCCGTCCACGTCGGTCCAGGCGGCGCAGTTGATCGTCGCCTCGGGACGCTCCCTTGCGAAGAACGCCCCCACGGCGCCGGCGTCGGTGATGTCGAGCTCGGGCAGGTCGATCGCGATCAGCTCGTGGCCCGCCTGCCTCCCCACCCGCAGCACGTCGTGGCCGAGCATTCCGGCGGCACCTGTCACGAGCAGCTTCACAGGATCGAGATGTCGGAGTTGTCCCCCACCATGAAGCGATATGCGCGGGGCTGGCGGTCGTCGCGGCGAACGGTCACGTTGCGCCCGAGCAGCGAGGACTCCATCCGCCCGTCGAGGTTGTGAACCGAGGAGCCGGCGAGCAGGATCGAGTGCTCGACCTCGGCGCCGGAGATCGAGCAGCTCTCGCCGATCGCCGTGTAGGGGCCGATGTAGCAGTCGTTCGAGCCGTGCCCCGGCGCCGATCACCGCCGGCCCGCGCACGGTCGTGCGCTCCAGGCGCGCGCCCGCCTCGATCACGACGCGCCCGTCGACCTGAGAGTCGATCAGCTCGCCGTCGTGGCGCTCGATCAGGTTGTCGAGCACGAGGCGGTTGGCCTCGAGCATGTCCTCGAGGCGCCCCGTGTCCTTCCACCAGCCGCGCACGATGTGCGGCTCCACGCGCAGCCCGCCGTCGAGGAGATGCTGGATCGCATCGGTGATCTCGAGCTCGCCGCGCGCGGAGGGTTCGATCGCGCGCGCGGCGTCGTGGATCCCGGCGGTGAACATGTACACGCCGACGAGCGCCAGGTCGGTCGCGGGCTCGGTGGGCTTCTCGACGAGGCGCACGACCCGCCCCACGCTCCCGGGATCGCCAGCGGCGGCGGGCGCGAGCTCGGCGACGCCGAAGTTCTCGGGGTCGGGCACGGGCGTGAGCAGGATCAGCGCGTCCGGCTCGTGCTCGCGGAAGGCGGCCACCAGATCGGAGATTCCGCCCTGCAGCAGGTTGTCGCCGAGGTACATCACGAACGGGCTCTCGCCGAGGAACGGCTCGGCGGTGAGCACCGCATGGGCGAGCCCCGCCGGCTCGTCCTGCACCACGTAGGTGATCTGCACCCCGAACTTCGAGCCATCGCCGACCGCGTCGCGAATCTCCTGGCCGGTCTCCGGGGCGATGATGATCCCGACCTGCTCGATCCCCGCCGCCGCCATCGCCTCGATCCCGTAGAACAGCACCGGCTTGTTCGCCACCGGCACGAGCTGCTTGGCGCTCGTGTGCGTGATCGGGCGCAGGCGCGTGCCCTTGCCCCCGGAGAGGATCAATCCCTTGAGGGGTTGCATTGCCGCAGGAGAGTAACCGGCATCGAGCCTTCGGGCCGAGCCGAGCCTCGCGGCTCGGCTCCTGCGTGGCGCTCCATCCACCCGCGAGGACCTCTATGGCGGCAATTGCGTCTCGCCGTCTCCGGTCAATACACCCCGGCGAGCTTGCGGTGATCCCAGGTGGCGCGACGGTGCTCGACGAACTCGAGCCCGACGCGCTTGGCGGCCTGTGCGGCGACCATCGCGCTCACCTGCGCGGGCAGCTCCGCCGCGGGCGGCTCGCCGCGGGGGGAGGCATAGCGGGCGAGGATCTCCGCGCCGAGCGCGCTCACGGTCTCGATGTCCCGGTGGAGGATCGCGTCGCACTCGAGCATCACGCCCCGTAGCTCCTGGTACTGCTCGCCCGCCTCGACCTGCAGGCTCACGCGCGGATCTCGCTCCAGGTTGCGCACCTTCTGGGAGACACCATACGTCCATGCCCATATGCGCGGACCGGACTCACCCGGCGAAGGCTCGCGCAGCACGTACCACAGCGGCATCAGGTGCGGCCACCCGCGCGGGCCAACCGTCGCGCAGGTGACGGTCCGCTCCTCCGCCAAGAACGCCGCGACCTCAGCGTCGCTCATCTTGATCTGCTCGCGCCGGCTCATCTGAGATCGGACGCCGACCGACCTAAACCCCGGCGGGCGCGGCCTGGGCCTCGCACAGCTTCACCACGGCAGCGCGGACAGCCTCGCGCGCGTCCTGCGGCTCGAGCACCGCCGCGTCGCCCGCTTCGCGCAGGATCTCGCGCACGAGCCAGTCCACCCCGGCGAAGCTGAGCTCCACGACGACCGCTCCGTCTGCGCGCTCCTCCACGACGCGCCGCGCCTCGCGCGCCCAGCGCGCGCGCTCGGGCGAGACCCACACACGCGCGCTGCGCGAGGTCTGCACCTCGCCGGTGCGCAGCCAGCCGCCGACTTCGGCGGCCGGGTCGACCTCAGGGCGTGGCTCGAACGTCTGCTCGGTGACCGTCGCGCGCTTGATCCGATCCAGACGGAAGTGGCGCATGCCGTCGCGCTCGGGATCGAACGAGGCGACGTACCAGCCCTCACGGCCGTTCGTCAGCGCGTATGGCTCGACCCGGCGCAGCGACAGCTCGTCCTCGTTCTCCTTGTAGTACTCGAGCTCGACCATCCGACGCTCGACGATCGCGGTCGATACCAGCCGCGCGACGCCCGCGTCGTCACCGCCGGCATGTGCGACCTGCAGGCCCTGCTCCATCGGGTCCTGGCCGAGCGCCGCGACGATCTTCTCGCGCGCGGACGTGAGCGAGCCCTCGGGGATGTGCTCGCCGATCAGGTCGATCGCGGCGACGAGCGCCTTGGCCTCGACCGGTAGCAGGCGTGCGGGGCGGTCGAAGTTGTCGCTGTAGGGCTCGGGGTCGACCTCGATGAACTCGCTGCCGTCGTCCTCGTCGGTCTTGATCTCCGCATACAGCACGTATGAGCCACCACCGAAGTTGACGACGTTCAGCACGTTGAGGTCCTCGTGCAGCTCCTCCTCCGACAACTGCAGCCGCTCGCAGACCTCCGCGACCCCCACGCGTCCAAGGCCCTCCGGCTGCTGACCGGGGTCGGTGGAGTGAGCACCCCCACCGGCGCGGCCGGCCTCGATCAGGATGCTCGCAAGCGTCACCAGGCGCGCGAACCGCTCCGGGCGAATCGCGGCCTCGGCGCGGCCCGGTCCTCCGTCGTCGTCGGCTCCCGCCGCGGCACGTCTACGCCCCCCTCGCGCTCGCGCGGGCGCGCTCGTGCGAGCGCGCGAAACTCCCGTGGCGAGCTCCTCGGAGCCGGGAAGCGCCTCTCCGTGGCGCTCTCTCAACAGCTCGAGCCGCCGCTGCAACTCGTCGATCAGCTCCGGCGGCGCCTGTAGCCGGGCGTGCGCACCGAGTCCTAACACCCACGAGATCAGCCCACGCGGATTGGAGTAGCCGGTGCGAAACAGCCGCTCCTCGCCCTGCTCCTCGATCTCGCCATAGCGGCCGAAGTGGCGCTCGACCTGCCAGGCGATCCGCTCGGAGATCAGCACCTCGGCCACGTCGCGCTCCTCGCCCAGCTGCCAGTCGGCGCGGTTTGCGTATGAGCGGGGATCGAAATCATCGGGCCGGCGGAAGTCGTGCTCGGCCTTGGTCGCGTAGGAGACCTTGCCGCGGATGCGGGTGAGGCGGAACACGCGGATCGACTTGCGCTCGTGTGCGTAGCCGAGCAGGTAGAACTGACCGCCCTGGAACAGCAGGTGGTATGGGTCGACACGGCGGGAGCCCACCTCGTCGCGCTCCATCGTGTAGTAGTCGAAGACGATCGTCTTGTTGCGAAAGATCGCGGTCTCCACCTTCGCCAGGCGCGCCGACAGCTCGTGCCCGCCGGCCGAGGCCGTGATGCCGAGCGCGACCGAGCGCTGCTCCGGCGCGCTCAGCGGGCTGGGCCGGCCCCAGGTGATCTGCTGCAGGGCCAGGCGCAACGGCTCGGCATAGGCGAATTCGCCGTCGAGCAGGCTCAGCGCTGTCTGCAGCGCGGCGAGCTCCTTGTCGGTGAACGCGATCGGCGAGAGATGGAAGTTCTCGGGCCGCAGCGAGTAGTTCTCCTGCTCGGCCGCTCCGTCCGCGGGCCGCTCCACGGTCAGCTGGATGCGCAGCGACTCGAGCTCTGAGCGGTCCGCGTAGAAGCGCCGCGCGAACGCGTCCTCGTTCATGCCGCTGTACCCCTCCACGTCGCGCCGAATCTCCAAGGCCGTGACCGGCCGCCGCTCGGCCATCAGGTAGGAGATCAGCGACAGCTGGCGGATCAGCTTCTCGGTGTCCTTTGCCATACCGTGAGAACCATAGAACTCGACGGGGAGACGGATACCGCTGGGTGGGGCTATCGCCCCGCTATTTGCGGAAGTTCAGGCCGCTTCGCGCGCGGGCACGACCGGCTCCTCGGCCTGGGCCTCCTCCTCGCCGCGCGCGGCGAAGAACGCGCCGCCGCCGATCGCGCGGTCGAATCCCGACCAGCGCCTCCCCGGGGCGAGCTCCTTCTCGAGGCGGTCGAAGCTGCCGAGACGCCCGCCGAGGTTGTCGATCATGTGCACGAGCGTCGCCTCGCGCGTGCACGGCACGACGGGGCTGCCGTGCTCGAGTGAGCCGTGGTGGGAGAGGATGATGTGCCCGACCGCCTGGGCCAGCTCGGGGGGGAAGCCGTCGATGTCCTCGATCAGGCGCCTGATGCGGTAGTAGCCCAGGGCGATCTCTCCCTGCAGCCTGCCGGCGTCGGTGAGGTCGATCGCTCGGTCGTGGCCGTCCATGTCGGTGTAGGCCTCGAGCTTGCCGATGTCGTGCAGCAGCGCGCCGGTGACCGCCACGTCGCGGTCGATGCCCGCGAACGTGGCGCTGATCGCGCTGACCGCCTGCGCGACCCCGAGACAGTGCTCGAGCAACCCGTGCCGGTAGGCCTGGTGGTAGTGCTTGGCTGCAGGGGCAACCCGATATCCGGACCACAGCTCGGAGCCCTCGCCGAACACGCGCTGCAAGAGGACGCGCAGGTGCGGCTCCTGGATCGTCGCCAGCAGCTCGCGCACGTCGTCTTCCATCTGGGAGACCTCGCGAACCGGGCCGTCGAGCAGGTCCTTCATGTCGAAGCTGGCGGGCTGGGCGGGCGCCAGAGCGTGCAGGTTGATCTGCGGGCCGAAGCGCGGGTGCACCGTGTAGCGGCCGCTCACGTGGACGGGCGCGCCGGCACAAGCGAGCTCCTCGACCTCTACGAGCTCCTCCCACACCATGCAGACGACGGCGCCCGTGCGATCGCCCAGCTGCAGGCGCAGGTACTCGCCGCCGTCACGCCGCCGGCGACGCTCGGCGTCGCGGACCAGCAGCACCTGGTCGATCTCCATGCCGTCGCTGAGCTCGTTCAAGAGCATGCGCTGAAGGTAGACACGACAGCGGACGGCACGCTGCACAGGACGGATGGGGAGGGATGTGGTGTACGGAGGCAGCGCCGGCCGCGCGTGCGCGCGGCTGAGGGGAAACCCGTCGACGGCAGCTGCCGTCTTTGCGTCTGGGCTCTTGTCAAGTCCTGACGTCGAAGCCCGAGCTGAATGTCCATGACATTTGGAGCAGACGCTGTGCCGAAACGTCTAACTGGAGGGGAAGACGTTTGCCTTGTGGGATCTATGCGTGTCCCCATGTCATCTCTAGTCTTGTTTGGTGTAAGACAGAGTTTTACACCGAGACATTCCTCTTATTACATGAAGTCATCCGACCACATAGACACAGACGGGGAGACCGCGGCAATGGCGACAGACAGGATCAGGGTGGTGAGCTGGAACGTGAACGGCATCCGCGCGCGCTGGCCACGGCTGGCCGAGCTTCTGCGCGAGCAGCGCCCGGACGTCGTCTGCCTGCAGGAGACGCGCTGCCCCGACCATTACTTCCCCTACGGAGACCTCGCCGACCTCGGCTACGACGCGCAGCACAGCTCGGGCTGCAATGGCGCCGGCGTCGCGATCCTCGTCCGCTCAGACCACGAGATGGCATCGCGCAGCCTCGCGCTCGACGAGGACCACGGAATCGCGCAGGGCCGGTGGCTGCAGGTGACCGTCGACGGGATCGAGATCAGCTCCGTGTACGTGCCGGCCGGTACGTTTGAGGAGGAGACCGACAATGCGGGCAAGCTCGCGTTCCTCGAGGCGATCGCCCGTCAGGTCTACGGCGAGCAGGAGCGCCCGATGCTGATCACCGGCGACTTCAACGTCGCCCCCACCGACCAGGACGTGTACGAGCCGGGCTGGCTCGAGGACTCCTCGCACACCGGCGAGGCTGAGCGCAAGAGCGTGCGCGAGATCATCGAAGAGGGCGAGCTCGTCGACGTCTACCGCCGCCTGCACCCGGAAGAGCGGGGCTACACCTGCTGGGACCAGCGCAACGGCCATTACGCGCGCGACTACGGCCTGCGCATCGACCTCGCGCTGGCGAGCGAGCACCTGACGCCGTACGTGACCCGCTGCGACGTCAACCACACATACCGGCAAGGCAGGAAGCCTTCCAACCACGCGCCGCTCGAGATCGAGCTCGACACGCTGAAGAAGCGCAGCGAGGCGCCCGCAATCGCTTGAGAGAACACACACTGGGGGACACGGGGCGGCGCGGTCGTGGCAGGCGACCCGCCGCCCTCTGGCCGTTCTCTCACTTGCATCTCCTACGCGCGCGCGTGCAAAGCGCATCGCATACGACTTCCCGCAGCATCCGCGAGCGTCAGCGGCTGCGGTGACCGGCGCCGGCAAGGCTGTTCGGGAGGCTGGCCGGCGCGTCTCCCAAAAATCTTCTACGGCGTCAGCCGGTTGGGCCCGCGATACAGGAACGTGACCTCGCGAACGTTCTCCTGACCGAGCAACTGCATCAGCAGACGGGTGAGCCCGAAGCCGAAGCCGCCGTGGGGAGGCGCGCCGTAGCGGAAGAAGTCGAGGTAGTACTGGATCGGCCCGGTCTCCACGCGCTTGTCCTCCGCTTGGGCTAGCAGTTGCTCATAGCGGTGCTCGCGCTGGGCGCCCGTCGTCAGCTCGATGCCACGCCAGAGCAGGTCGAAGCTGCGCGTGAGCCCCGGATTGTCGGGGTGGCGCATGTGGTAGAAGGGTCGCACCGTCGACGGATAGTCGGTGACGAACGCGAACTCGTGCCCGTGCTCGCGCTTGACGATCGCCGAGAGGGCACGCTCGCTTGGCGGGTCGAGGTCGTGCTCGGGACCGGGCACCGCCTCGTGGCCCGCGCCACGCAGCAACTCCTTGGCATGCTCGAGCGTCAGGCGCGGGAACGGGACCGTGGGCACGACGACCTCGGTGTCGAACGTCGCCGCGATCGCCTCGCCGTGCGCCGCCGCCACGGCGCCGAGCACGTGCGCGAGCCAGGTCTCCTCGAACGCCATCACGTCCTCGTGCGAGTCGATCCAGGAGAGCTCGACGTCGACGGAGGTGAACTCGGTGTCGTGGCGCGAGGTGAAGGAGGGGTTTGCGCGGAACACGGGACCGACCTCGAACACCTTGCCGAAGCCCGCGGCCATCGCCATCTGCTTGTAGAACTGGGGTGACTGCGCGAGGTAGGCCTGCCGCTCGAAGTACTCGACCTTGAACAGCTCGGCGCCGGACTCGCTGGCCGAGCCCATCAGCTTGGGCGTGTGGATCTCGACGAAGCCTTCCCGACGCCAGAACTCGCGCATCGCGTGCTCGACGGTGCTCTGCACCTCGAAGATCAACCGGCGATCGGGGCGGCGCAGGTCGAGATAGCGCCAGTCGATTCGCTTGTCGAGCGCCGAGTCGGGCGCGATCGGCGTCTCGGGCTCGGCTAGCGAGTCGACTGCGACGCTCTCGAGCTGCAGCTCGAGTCCTCCGAGCTTGACTCGCTCATCGGCGACGATCATCCCGCCGACCGTCACCGCCGACTCGCTCGTCAGCGCGGAGACCTGCTCGTTGAGCGCGCTCGGCGGATCCTCCTTGCCGAGCACCGCCTGCACGAGCCCGGTTTCGTCGCGGACGACCACGAACTGCACGCGCTTTTGATCGCGCACGACCTGCACCCAGCCCCGCACCGTCGCCTGCTCGCCGACCTTGCCCGGCAGGTCCTCTGTAAACGTTCGCCTCACGCCTAGGACCCTATCCAGCCGGACGATTCGGCGGCTCCTCGCCCAGCTCGACCTCGACGGTGAGATCCTCCGCCTCGACCATCTCGACCCGCTCGATCGAGCCCGCCTGGCGCAGATCCTCCACGCCCAGCTCGAGCGCGGACAGCCGCTCGGCCATGTCGTGCACCACGACGCGCGCCACCGGCGCGCGCATCTTCACCTGCGCCTGGGACTTCGTCTTGCGCACCTCGCGCAACACGTCGGCGGTGATCTCCAGAGCCAGCCGCTCGCGCTCCTCCTGAGCGTTTGTGCCAATCCCATCACCGGGTGCCGCCTCGCGGTCCAACTCCGCCACATCGGGCCAGGGCGCCCGGTGGATCGAGCCCTCCTGCCACCACGACCACACCTCCTCCGTCACAAATGGCAGAAACGGCGCGAGCAGCCTCTGAAAGGTCGACAGCGACAGGCGCAGCGCACGGCTGACCGAGGCGCTGACCGCCGGGTCGTGGTCGTAGCGACGGCCCTTGACCAGCTCCAAGTAGAAGTCGCAGAACCACCAGAAGAACTCCTCGGTGCGTTGCAGAGCACGGGCGTAGTCGTAACTTTCGAAGCTGCCCGAGGCGTCCATCACCACCTCCGACAGGCGACCGATCAGCGCGCGGTCAAGTGGGTGGGTAAGCGTCTCGCCTTGCGGGGGCAGGTCGGCGAGCGCGAACTTCGAGGCGTTCAGCAGCTTCACCGCGAGCCTGCGCCCGACCTTCATCTGCTTGACGTCGAACGCGGTGTCCGTCCCGGGACGGCCGTTGGCCGCCCAGTAGCGCACGGCGTCTGCGCCATGCTCCTCCAGCAGGTGCATCGGCGTGACGACGTTGCCCTTGGACTTCGACATCTTCTTACGATCGGGGTCGAGCACCCACCCGGAGATCGCCGCGTTGCGCCACGGCAGCTCGTCGTGATCGAGGTGGGAGCGGAGGATCGTCGTGAACAGCCAGGTCCTGATGATGTCGTGGGCCTGGGGGCGGAGATCCATCGGAAAGACGCGCTCGAAGAGCGACTCGGGCCCGTCAGGGTGTCTCTCCTGGGAGGCTGCGCGCTCCCCCGTGCCCTCGTCCGGCCGGGCAGTCCCAGCGGTGTGCCCCCCCGCGATCTGCGGCGTGAGCGAGGACGTCGCCCACGTGTCCATCACATCGGGGTCGCCGATGAACCCGTTCTGATCGCCGCGCTGCTCGGGCGTGTAGCCGTCGGGCACGTCGGTGGAGGGATCGACCGGCAGCTGCTCCTCGCGCGCGTGGATCGGGCGGTCATACAGAACCGTACCGGCGGCGTCGATCGGGTACCAGACGGGAAACGGCACGCCGAAGAAGCGCTGGCGGCTGACGCACCAGTCGCCGGTAAGCCCGTTCACCCAATCCTCATAGCGCGCGCGCATGTACGGCGGATGCCATTGCAGCTCGCGCCCGCGCGCGAGCAGCGCGTCGCGGTGGTCGACCGTGCGGATGAACCACTGGCGGCTCGTGACGATCTCGACGGGTCGATCGCCCTTCTCGAAGAACTTGACCGCGCGCGTGACCGGCGTGGGCTCGCCGACGAGGTCGCCCGACTCTGCCAGCAACTCGACCATGCGGCGGCGCGCCTGGTTGATCGTCCTGCCTCTCAACTCGTCATACCGGGCGCGTGCGCGAGCGACGTCCACGGACTCCCATCCGTCCTGCCCCCAGGGAACATCGAGCAGCCGGCCGTCGGCGCCGAGCAGCGAGCGGACCGGCAATCCCAGCTCGCGCCACCAGACGACGTCGGTGAGGTCGCCGAACGTGCACACCATCACGAGCCCCGTTCCCTTCTCGGGGTCGACCAGCGGGTGGGTGAGCACGGGCACGCGCGTGCCGAACAGGGGCGTCAGCACCTCCTTGCCGACAAGCCCCCGCTGGCGATCGTCATCGGGGTGGGCGAGCAGCGCCACGCAGGCCGCGATCAGCTCGGGGCGGGTCGTCTCGATCAGCGCCTCACGGCCGTCGCTTTGCGCGCCCGCGAGGGAGAACCGCACGCGGTGCATCGCCCCCGGCCGCTCGCGATCCTCGAGCTCGGCCTGGGCGACCGCGGTCTGGAAGTCGATGTCCCACAGGGTGGGCGCCTCCAGCTGATAGGCCTGTCCGCGGGCGAGCAGCCCGAGGAACGAGCGCTGGGAGATCTCGCGCGCGAGCGGACCGATCGTCGTGTAGGTCGTCGACCAGTCGACCGACAACCCGAGCGTGCGCCACAGCGCCTCGAACGCCTGCTCGTCTGTCTCGGTCAGCGCCAGGCACAACTCGACGAAGTTCGGCCGCGACACCGCCACCGGCCCGTCGGGTCTCCCGCCGGCATCGGGTCCAGACCCGCCACCGACTCCAGACCCGCCACCGATCCCCGGTCCGCCCTTTGAGCTCTGCCCCTCCCCGGTGTCAGACTCAGATCCCTGTGGGAGATCGGCCGTGAGGCGGTCGAGAAGATCGGGGTCATAGGAGACCGAGGGGTCGCAGCGCACGCCGTAGTGGTTCTGCACACGTCGCTCGGTCGGCAGCCCGTTGTCGTCCCAGCCCATCGGGTAGAACACCTCTTTGCCGCGCATCCGCTGGTAGCGGGCGATCGCGTCCGTGTGGGTGTAGGAGAAGACATGCCCCACGTGCAGCGATCCGCTGACGGTCGGCGGTGGCGTGTCGATCGCGAACACCCGCTCGCGGGGGGTCGAGCGATCGAAGCGATAGGCGCCGTCGCGCTCCCATACCGCGCTCCACTTGGCCTCGAGCCCGTCGAGCGTCGGACGCTCGGGAACGTTCGTGCCTGTCTGGATCGCGGACAAGCCGTGATCGTATCCGCCGCGCGAGGTCTCCTCCCGGAGCCACCGGCGCCCGCCCGCCCGACGAGGCCGATCTCAGGCGGTCAGGGCGAGTGGATAAACCTCGCCGGGCGCGGAGGAGCGTGCATCTCTCGCGGCGCGTGTCCCGGGCGCGAACGGCTTCCAGATCACCGGACGATAGGCGTCGGCGCGCCCAGGCCGAGGACGGGCGCGCCGCGACGCATGTTCGCCCGCAGGCATCGTCTGAACGTGCCCTCCCCAAGCATCATCTGCCGTGGCGATATCCAACGACCGGCCACGCGCATCACGCGACTGGCCAGCACCTGATCTCTGGCCGCGCCTCGGAGGACCAGCTTCAAAGGCGGGGCGAACCTGCGCCCGGCGGAGTAGGAGGAGATCGCCTTGGCGTGTGGTCGCAGGCTCGCGCGATGGTGGCGAGCGTACTCCTTCAGCCCGTCATCGATCGACTTCCGATCTCTCCCAAGCAGGGGGCCCAACGCATCTGAGAGCGACTCCGCGGCTTGGAGCGCAAAGCCGCAGCCGACGCCGGGCAGGGGATCGCTGGCCATCGCGGCGTCTCCGACGAGGGCGAGGCCGGGGATCGCCGGAGTGCGAGTGATGTTTGGCAGGTCGAGCGCGCCGATCACCTTCGACTCACGCCTGGCGGGGTCCAGATCGGGGCCATCGGCGAGGCCTTCGAACATGCGCCGCATCGCCGGCTCTGGATCGCGCTTGAAGTCCGCCAGCCTGTCCTTGTGGGGCATGCACGCGAGCAGGGTCAGCCCGTCGTCGGTGGGAAACGCATAAGCGAGATCCGGATCCAGGAACCAGGTCTGGGTGTTGCTTCCGGTCACGAGCGGCGTGTCCCGGTAGTAGGCGAAGTAGATGAAGCGGTTGTTCGGCTTCACCTTCGCGGCGATGCCGGCGAGCTTCGCGATCCCGGAGTTACGTCCGTCGGCCGCGACCAGGACCTTGGCACGCAGCTCCCGCTCGCTGCCGTCGCGCTCGCGCGCCACGACGCCGCTCACGCGCTCACCGTCACGCAGGAGCGATGTCGCGGTGCGGCCGAGCATCAACTCGACGCCCTCGGTGGAGGCGGCGAGCGCGCGCATCATCGGATCCAGCTTCTTACGCCGCAGGTTCCATCCGCAGTAGCGGGACTCCGGGGGCCCGACGTCCTCGCGCGAGAACGAGAACCAGCCGTAGCGCGTCCACGAGCAGCTCTCGGCCGGTTGTCCGCCGGCCTCGACGATCGCGTCCAGCAGACCGAGACGCTCGATCACGGGGGCCGCGCTTGGTTGTATGAAGTGCGTGCATAGGCTCTTGAACGCCTTGGGATCGCGGTGACTCTCGATCAACGCGACCTGCGCCCCCTGCCGGGCGAGGAACGTGGCCGTCGCACATCCCGCGACGCTCCCTCCGACAATCGCCACGTCGTATTCCGTCATGCTCGTTCCTTTCTCCTCAAGCTGCCAGCAGGGGCTGAGTCATCTCCGACAGCCACGTATCGATGGCTGCCGCTGTCGTCTGCACGTGCTCTTCGATGACCGTGAAGTGGTTGCCCTGCACATGAGCCACGCTGTCCAGGACCGGCCAGACCTCGCTGCGAGCGCCGTCGCCCAGACGCTCCTCGGCTGAGATCAGCAGCGAGGGGGCCGTGATCGAGCCCTGCATGCCTTCCGCCAGCATGCGCATATATGCGCCCATCGACAGGAGATGGTTGTCGTCGATCAGGACGTGCGAGTCGTCTCGAGCCAAGAGCGCGCCCATGACGGTCGAGAAGAGTCCCAGCGGATCGTCCGGCTGAGGCAGATAGGTGTCGAGCAGCACCACGCCGGCCGGAGTGACACCATCGTCCTCGAGCGCTTTCGCCGCTCCGTAGGCGAGCGCCCCGCCGATCGAGTAGCCGATCAGGACGAATTGCCTGTCTCCCATCGCCTGTGCAACCGCCCGCGCGATCGCCTGCACGGCGACGCTCCATGACGACGGCAGTGGCTCTCCCGCTTTGAAGCCGGGCAGCGAGATCACCGACGCGGGCCTCCTGCCGTCGAACTCCCTACCCAGACGCAGGAACTGATACGGGCCCAGCCCGTTGACGAACGAGGGTATGCAGATGAGCTCGGGCTGCTCGGGACCGTTGGCGATCGCAGACAGGCGGGGCAGCTCGGTCGACCCTTCCATGGAGTCAAACGTCGGCCTGAAGCTGGAGGCCATCATCAGCACGGGAGCGATCTCGTCGAGCGTTCCCCGATCCCGCGCATGTCGGAGCAGCTCACTGAACGTGCCATCACCATCCTTCCCCGCGGGTCGCGTCTCCAATTTGAGCTGAGCCGCCTGTCCGCGCAGGAGCTCCGTCACTGCGGTGGGTGTTGGGTGGTCGAAGATGAGTGTTGCTGCGAGTTTGAGTCCTGTTGCTTGGGTGAGGCGGTTTCTGAGCTCTACGGCGGCGAGTGAGTCGAAGCCGAGGTCTTTGAAGTTTCGTTGGGGATCGATCGCGCTGGAGGTGGCGTGTCCGAGGACGCCGGCCACGTGGCTCGCTACGAGCTCTGCGATGAGGGCGCTCCACTCGCTTTCGGGGGTGTGAGCGAGTTTTTTTGCGAGTGAGCCTTTTGTTTCGGTTGTGTTGCGGGTGGGTGTGCGTATCAGGCTGGTTAGGAGGTGGGGGAGGATCCCGGCTTTTGCTTGGGCGCGCAGGGCGTTTGTGTCCAGGCGCACCGGCAGCAGCAGCGGTGTGTCGAGGGTGCGCGCGATGTCGAACAGCGCGAGGCCCTGCTCGTTGGTGAGGGAGGACACTCCGAGGCGGGCGACTCGGGCTCGGTCTGTGTCGCTGAGCGCCTCTGTCATGCCGGTGCTCTGCTGCCACGCGCCCCACGCCATCGAGACACCGGGGAGGCCCTGCGCGCGACGGTATGCCGCGAGTGTGTCGAGGAACGAGTTGGCGGCCGCGTAGTTGCCCTGTCCCGGGCTGCCCATGGTGGCCGCGGCGGATGAGAACAGGATCAGCTCTGCCGAGCACGCGAGGCGGTGCAGGTTGATGGCGGCGTCGACCTTCGGCGCCATCACCCGTGCGAGTCGCTCACCGTCGAGCGATTCGATCACGCCGTCGTCGAGCACACCGGCGGTGTGAATCACGACGCTGAGCGGGTGCTCGGTCGGGACCCGAGCGAGCAGCCCCTCGAGTTGATCGCTGTGGGAGACATCACAAGCAGCGATCTCCACCTCACAACCCCCTTCCCGCAGCTCGGCCTGGAGCTCTGGCGCTCCCTCGGCCCGCTCACCGCGACGGCTCGCCAGCAACAACCGCCTGACACCACGCTCGGCCACCAGATGGCGCGCCAGCAACGCTCCCAAACCACCCGTGCCGCCCGTGATCAGCACGGTCCCCTCCCCACCAAGAGGCTCGGACACCAGCGCCTCGTCCCCACCGGAGGGAGACCCCTCGCCAAGGGAAGGCTCCTCGTCAAGGAGGGGCTCTTCGTCGGGGGAAGGAGCGGGGGTTTCCACTGTTACGCGTGCGAGTCTGGGTGCGTGGATCCTACCGTCACGCAACGCGATCTCGGGCTCCTCGCTCGCGATCGCGGCAACGATCGATTCCCGTGAGGCATCGGTACCGTCGAGATCGATCACGCCGAAACGCCCGGGATGCTCAGACTGCGCCGAGCGCATCAACCCGAGAAGCGCGCCCTGGAGCAGGCTCGGTGTCTCACCATCCAGAACAGCAAGCGCGTCCTGCGTCACGAGCAGCAGCCTCGCCTCCGAGAGAGCGTCATCCGCGATCGCTTCCTTCAACAGATCGAGCGTGCGCTCCGCGAGAGCATGAACAGACCCCGCCAGCCCGTCCAGGTCCAGCTCGCCCTGTGGCGGGAGCGGGGAGGCCTCGAGCAGGATCACCCCCGGTGGCTCGACACCAGCGCTGAGGATCGCGTCTTTCACCGCTCGCAGGTCCCGGTAGCGCTCCAGCTCGATACCGGGAACCTCGAGGCGCTCCCCGAGGACGATCGTGCTCAACCGTGGAGCATCACCGGGAGAGACACCCTGGAGCTCCACCCATTGGATCTCGAACAACGCGTCGTGAGCAGCGGGCCCAGCACCGGCGCTCTGCAACTGGGCCTGGTCGATCGCGCGCGTCTCGAGCGCATCGATCGAGAGCACCGGGGCTCCATCCTCGTCGAGCGCCACCAAGCTCAACGCTTTCGCGTTCTCAGCATTCCTGCTCAAGCGCACCCGCAACACACTCGCGCCCTCGCGCCCAACCAAACGCACACCCGAGAAAGCGAACGGTACCTCGATCTCGCTCGCCTGCTCATCAAGCGCTCTCAAGAACACAGCATGCAACGTGGCATCAAACAACGCCGGATGCACACCAAACCCCTCCGTCGTCCCCGAGCCCAACGACCGCTCAGACTCCAACACCACCTCACCATAAAGCTCCTCCCCGAGAAGCCAAGCCGAGCGCAACCCCTGAAACGTCGGACCATAGTTATAACCCGTCTCCGCCAAACGATCGTAAAGAAACTCCGTATCAAGCTCCCGCGCTCCCACCGGCGGCCACACCTCACCAGCGAAACCATCGAACATCGAACCACCCACACCCCGCCCACCATTCAAAGAAACATCCCCGGCCCCAGCATCCTCGGGCCCGACAAGCACACCCGAGACATGACGAACCCACCCCCCCGTCCCCCGCTCGAGCCCATCGACGACGAACTCATCGACAACGTCCTGCGCCCGCGAATAAACACCGATCGAGCGCTTCCCCGCCTCATCACGCTCAGACACCGACAACTGAACCTGCACAGCACCATCCTCACCAAACAACAACGGCCGCTCCAACGCAAGCTCCTCAATCACCCCCGACCCAACCCGCTTCCCCGCAGCCAACGCCAACTCCACAAACCCCACCCCCGGCATCAACACCTGACCCATCACCGCATGATCCCTCAACCACGGATGACTCCCCAAAGACATACGCCCAGTAAACAACCAACCCCCACCCTCACCAGCCAACGCAACCACAGACCCCAACAACGGATGCCCCGCAGAAACCTGCCCCAACGAACCCGCATCGATCGCGCCCACCTGCGAGGAAAGCCAAAAAGACTTACGCTGAAAAGCGTATGTGGGAAGCTCCACACGCGCCCCGGAGCGCTCCGCGAACAACACTCCCCAATCAACATCGACACCATTCACAAAAGCCTCTGAAAGAGAGACAAGGAAACGCTCACGACCACCCTCCCCACGCCTGAGCGAACCGATCGCCACGGCAGCGCCACGATCCAAACCCCGATCCTCGAACGTCTCCTCCACAGCGACCGTCAACACCGGATGAGGGCTCATCTCCACGAACACGCTCGTGGATTCATCCAGCAACGCCTGCGTCGCCTCATGGAAATGGACCGTGCGACGCAAATTCTCATACCAATACTCACCATCCACGCCGGCGGTATCGAACAACCCGCCGGTGGTCGTCGAGTAGAACGGCACCTCCGCCGAACGCGGCACGATCGAGGAAAGCTCTCCCAGCAACCGCTCTCGAATCATCTCGACCTGCGCCGAATGCGACGCGTAATCGACAGGAATCGCACGCGCCCTGACACCCTGCTCCCCATATCCCACAAGCAACTCCCCGAGCGCATCCGGCTCACCCGACACCACAACCGACGAAGGCCCATTCACCACCGCCAACGAGACACGCCCGCCCCACCGCTCCAAATCAGCCACCACACGCTCAGCAGACAAAGACACCGACACCATCCCACCGCGACCAGACAGCACCTCAGCCACCGCCCCCGCACGCGACGCGACCACCCGCGCAGCATCATCCAACGACATAGCGCCAGCCACACACGCCGCCGCTATCTCACCCTGAGAATGACCCACCACCACCGACGGCTCCACCCCAAACGACCGCCACAGCGCAGCCATCGAAACCATCATCGAAAACAAAGCCGGCTGAACGACATCCACCCGCTCGAGCGACGCAGCGCCCTCCCCACCCCGCAAAACGTCCTCGAGCGAAAAATCCAAAAACGGAGCAAACGCATCGACACAAGCCTGCATCTGCTCCGCAAACACCGGAAAAACATCCCACAACCCATCCCCCATCCCCACCCACTGCGAACCCTGACCCGAAAACAAGAACGCCACCCGACGACGACCACCGGCAACACCCGAAACCAGGCCATCAAACACCTCACCGCGCTCGAGCGCACCCAAACCCTCAAGCAGCACCCCCCGCTCACCCGCCACGACAACACCACGATGCGACAACCTCCCACGATCCAACGCGAGCGCGCCCGCAACACCACCAAGCTCAACGCCCGGCTCGCCCCTGACCAGCTCGGCCACACGTCCGGCCTGGGCCCGCAAAGCGTCCCACCCCGATCCCGAAACGACGAACGGCAAGACCCCGAGGTCCGCGACTGGCGGGGCCTCTTCCTCGACGCCAAGCGCATCCGCCCGAGGGTCTCCGTCGACATCCGGCGAGGCACGCTCCAACTCGGGAGCCTCCTCCAAGATCACATGCGCATTCGTGCCCGACACCCCGAACGAGGACACCCCCGCCCGCCGCGGCGCACCGTTGCGCTCCCACGGCGCCTGCTCGCTCAGCAGCCGCACCTCACCCTCAGACCAGTCCACATGCGGGGACGCATCCGCCGCGTGCAACGTCTTTGGCAGCACGCCGTGGCGCATCGCCTGCACCATCTTGATCACCCCGGCCACACCGGCCGCGGCCTGCGTGTGGCCGAGGTTCGACTTCACCGACCCAAGCCACAAAGGAGCGCCCTCACGCCCCTGCCCGTACGTCGCAAGCAGCGCCTGCGCCTCGATCGGGTCTCCCAGCGTCGTGCCCGTGCCGTGCGCCTCCACCACATCCACATCGCCCACAGACAGCCCGGCTGCGGCCAACGCCGAGCGAATCACCCGTTCCTGGGAGGGGCCGCTAGGCGCCGTCGGCCCGTTGGACGCGCCATCCTGGTTCACAGCCGAGGAGCGCACCAGCCCCAGCACCCGATGACCGTTTCGCCGCGCCACCGAAAGGCGCTCGAGCAACAGCAGACCCAAGCCCTCGGAAAAGCCGGCGCCGTCGGCGCCGGCGCCGAACGACTTGCAACGCCCGTCGGGCGAGAGGCCACGCTGACGCGAGAAGACGACGAACACGCCCGGCGTCGCCATGACCGTCACGCCGCCGGCGAGCGCCAGGTCGCATTCACCGGCCCGGAGCGCCTGACACGCCAGATGAATCGCCACGAGCGAGGATGAGCAGGCGGTGTCGATCGATACCGCCGGTCCCTCCAAGCCAAACGTATAGGCCACACGTCCCGAGACCACGCTGCCGGTCGGGTTCATATAACCCTCAAGCTCGGCGGGCACGGGGCCGCCCATCCCGTAGTCCTGATACATGACGCCCGTGAAAACCCCTGTCTGGCTGCCGGCGAGCGACGCCGGGGCGATCCCCGCATCCTCGAAAGCCTCCCAGGCGCCTTCCAGCAGCAGTCGCTGCTGAGGATCCATCGCGAGCGCCTCACGCGGACTGATGCCAAAGAACTCCGCGTCGAACTCGTGGGCGTCGTAGAGAAAGCCGCCGTGGCGACTGTAGCTTGTGTTCGCATGGTCGGGATCCGGGTCATACAGCCGCTCGACATCCCAATCGCGGTCCTCGGGAAACTCGCCGATCGCGTCCGTGCCCTCGGCGACAAGCTCCCACAGATCCTTGGCCGAGCGAACATCCCCCGGATAGCGGCAGCTCATCCCCACGATCGCAATCGGCTCTCTGGACGCCGCCCGGAGCCGGCGGTTCTGCTGGCGCAGCTGTTCCGCGTCCTTCAGAGATGTCCGCAGCGCGTTGACGACCTGCTCCTGAGAGGTGTCCATCACGGTCTCCCTTCGATAGGTTCGCCGGCCTCTGTCTCGTACGCCGCCTGCTGTTCAAACGTGCGCTGCACCAGATCGGCAACGTCCATCGTGTCTATCTGCTCAGCGTTGTCGTTTTCATCGCCGGCGTGCAGCAGCTCGCCGTCGGAATCGGCGAGCTCCATCAGCGTCTCCATCAGCCCCGCCCGCCGCAGGTGGGAGAGCGGGATCGTCGACAGCGCCCTTCGGATCTCCTCCTCGCCGGGCTCGAGCTCTGCCCCCTTCCCCTTCTCGACGGCAACCCTGGCCAGCAGAAGCTTTACGACCGCTGTGGGGGTTGGGTGGTCGAAGATGAGTGTTGCTGCGAGTTTGAGTCCTGTTGCTTGGGTGAGGCGGTTTCTGAGCTCTACGGCGGCGAGTGAGTCGAAGCCGAGGTCTTTGAAGTTTCGTTGGGGATCGATCGCGCTGGAGGTGGCGTGTCCGAGGACGCCGGCCACGTGGCTCGCTACGAGCTCTGCGATGAGGGCGCTCCACTCGCTTTCGGGGGTGTGAGCGAGTTTTTTTGCGAGTGAGCCTTTTGTTTCGGTTGTGTTGCGGGTGGGTGTGCGTATCAGGCTGGTTAGGAGGTGGGGGAGGATCCCGGCTTTTGCTTGGGCGCGCAGGGCGTTTGTGTCCAGGCGCACCGGCAGCAGCAGCGGTGTGTCGAGGGTGCGCGCGATGTCGAACAGCGCGAGGCCCTGCTCGTTGGTGAGGGAGGACACTCCGAGGCGGGCGACTCGGGCTCGGTCTGTGTCGCTGAGCGCCTCTGTCATGCCGGTGCTCTGCTGCCACGCGCCCCACGCCATCGAGACACCGGGGAGGCCCTGCGCGCGACGGTATGCCGCGAGTGTGTCGAGGAACGAGTTGGCGGCCGCGTAGTTGCCCTGTCCCGGGCTGCCCATGGTGGCCGCGGCGGATGAGAACAGGATCAGCTCTGCCGAGCACGCGAGGCGGTGCAGGTTGATGGCGGCGTCGACCTTCGGCGCCATCACCCGTGCGAGTCGCTCACCGTCGAGCGATTCGATCACGCCGTCGTCGAGCACACCGGCGGTGTGAATCACGACGCTGAGCGGGTGCTCGGTCGGGACCCGAGCGAGCAGCCCCTCGAGTTGATCGCTGTGGGAGACATCACAAGCAGCGATCTCCACCTCACAACCCCCTTCCCGCAGCTCGGCCTGGAGCTCTGGCGCTCCCTCGGCCCGCTCACCGCGACGGCTCGCCAGCAACAACCGCCTGACACCACGCTCGGCCACCAGATGGCGCGCCAGCAACGCTCCCAAACCACCCGTGCCGCCCGTGATCAGCACGGTCCCCTCCCCACCAAGAGGCTCGGACACCAGCGCCTCGTCCCCACCGGAGGGAGACCCCTCGCCAAGGGAAGGCTCCTCGTCAAGGAGGGGCTCTTCGTCGGGGGAAGGAGCGGGGGTTTCCACTGTTACGCGTGCGAGTCTGGGTGCGTGGATCCTACCGTCACGCAACGCGATCTCGGGCTCCTCGCTCGCGATCGCGGCAACGATCGATTCCCGTGAGGCATCGGTACCGTCGAGATCGATCACGCCGAAACGCCCGGGATGCTCAGACTGCGCCGAGCGCATCAACCCGAGAAGCGCGCCCTGGAGCAGGCTCGGTGTCTCACCATCCAGAACAGCAAGCGCGTCCTGCGTCACGAGCAGCAGCCTCGCCTCCGAGAGAGCGTCATCCGCGATCGCTTCCTTCAACAGATCGAGCGTGCGCTCCGCGAGAGCATGAACAGACCCCGCCAGCCCGTCCAGGTCCAGCTCGCCCTGTGGCGGGAGCGGGGAGGCCTCGAGCAGGATCACCCCCGGTGGCTCGACACCAGCGCTGAGGATCGCGTCTTTCACCGCTCGCAGGTCCCGGTAGCGCTCCAGCTCGATACCGGGAACCTCGAGGCGCTCCCCGAGGACGATCGTGCTCAACCGTGGAGCATCACCGGGAGAGACACCCTGGAGCTCCACCCATTGGATCTCGAACAACGCGTCGTGAGCAGCGGGCCCAGCACCGGCGCTCTGCAACTGGGCCTGGTCGATCGCGCGCGTCTCGAGCGCATCGATCGAGAGCACCGGGGCTCCATCCTCGTCGAGCGCCACCAAGCTCAACGCTTTCGCGTTCTCAGCATTCCTGCTCAAGCGCACCCGCAACACACTCGCGCCCTCGCGCCCAACCAAACGCACACCCGAGAAAGCGAACGGTACCTCGATCTCGCTCGCCTGCTCATCAAGCGCTCTCAAGAACACAGCATGCAACGTGGCATCAAACAACGCCGGATGCACACCAAACCCCTCCGTCGTCCCCGAGCCCAACGACCGCTCAGACTCCAACACCACCTCACCATAAAGCTCCTCCCCGAGAAGCCAAGCCGAGCGCAACCCCTGAAACGTCGGACCATAGTTATAACCCGTCTCCGCCAAACGATCGTAAAGAAACTCCGTATCAAGCTCCCGCGCTCCCACCGGCGGCCACACCTCACCAGCGAAACCATCGAACATCGAACCACCCACACCCCGCCCACCATTCAAAGAAACATCCCCGGCCCCAGCATCCTCGGGCCCGACAAGCACACCCGAGACATGACGAACCCACCCCCCCGTCCCCCGCTCGAGCCCATCGACGACGAACTCATCGACAACGTCCTGCGCCCGCGAATAAACACCGATCGAGCGCTTCCCCGCCTCATCACGCTCAGACACCGACAACTGAACCTGCACAGCACCATCCTCACCAAACAACAACGGCCGCTCCAACGCAAGCTCCTCAATCACCCCCGACCCAACCCGCTTCCCCGCAGCCAACGCCAACTCCACAAACCCCACCCCCGGCATCAACACCTGACCCATCACCGCATGATCCCTCAACCACGGATGACTCCCCAAAGACATACGCCCAGTAAACAACCAACCCCCACCCTCACCAGCCAACGCAACCACAGACCCCAACAACGGATGCCCCGCAGAAACCTGCCCCAACGAACCCGCATCTCCACCACCAGCCACACTCTCCAACCAAAACCGCTCGCGCTGAAACGCGTACGTGGGAAGCCCAACACGCACCCCACTACTACCACCACCAAACAACACACCCCAATCAACCCCGACACCACCCACATACGCTTCCGCGAGAGACACGAGGAAACGATCGATGCCTCCCTGCCCACGCCTGAGCGAGCCGATCGCGAGCACGCTCCTGCCGTCCGTACCCTCGGCGGCCCCGTCCCGAGCCTGCGCGTCGCGCGCCTCGACGGTCTCCTGCACCGACATCGTCAACACCGGATGAGGGCTCATCTCGGCGAACACGCTCGTGGAGTCATCGAGCAACGCCTGCGTCGCCTCGTGAAAACGTACCGTCTGGCGCAGATTCGAATACCAGTACTCGCCATCCAGCTCGGCTGTATCGAGCAGCCCACCGGTCGTGGTCGAATAAAACGGAACCTCACCAGAACGCGGTGCGATCGCGGAGAGCTCGTCCAAAAGCCGCTCGCGAATCGCCTCGACCTGCACTGAATGTGACGCATAGTCAACCGGGATCGCGCGGGCCCTGACGCCTCCCGCCTCGTATTCGGAGAGCAGCTCCTCGAGCGCCCCCGGCTCACCCGAGACCACCACCGACGAGGGACCGTTCACCACAGCCAACCCGATACGCCCGCCCCACCTCTCCAGATCCGCCTCGACCCGCTCGGCCGCCAATGCGACAGACACCATCCCACCACGACCCGAAAGCTCCTCGGCCACCGCCCTGGCACGCAACGCGACCACCCTCGCGGCGTCGTCCAAAGACAGACCGCCGGCCACATGCGCAGCCGCTATCTCACCCTGGGAATGCCCCACCACGACCCCGGGCTCAACTCCAAACGACCGCCACAGCGCAGCCATCGACACCATGATCGTGAACAGCGCCGGCTGCACCACATCCACCCGCTCAAGCGACGCGGCGTCCTCCCCGCCCCGCAACACGTCCTCGAGCGCAAAGTCCAGATACGGCTCAAACGTATCCACACACGCCGCCATCCGCTCCGCGAAAACCCGAGAAGAGCTCCACAACGCGCCACCCATCCCGGCCCACTGCGACCCCTGACCCGAGAACATGAACGCGACCCGAGCACCACTGCCGCCACCGGCGACACCGCTGACCACACCATCCATCGCCTCGCCACGTTCGAGCGCCCCCAACCCGGCAAGCAGCGTGCCCCGATCCCCGGCCACCACCACGCCCCGATGCGACAACCGCGCGCGACCCGACACGAGCGTCTCCGCGACACCATCAAGCCCAACCCCAGGCTCCGCTCTCAAGAACGAGCCGAGACGAGCGGCCTGCCCACCGAGCGCCGCGCTGCTCGAAGCCGAGACCAAGAACGGCAGGACCCCAGGCTCGGAGGGGGCCGGAGCATCCCCATCCACACCGTCCGCCTCGGCTCGCGGGGCCTCCTCGACACTCGGCGCCTCCTCCAAGATCACATGCGCGTTCGTGCCGGAGATCCCGAACGAGGAGATACCCGCACGCCGCGGCGCACCGTTGCGCTCCCACGGCACCTGCTCGCTCAGCAGCCGCACCTCGCCCTCGGACCAGTCGATGTGCGGCGACGGCGCCTGTGCGTGGAGCGTCTTCGGCAGCGCGTCGTGGCGCATCGCCTGCACCATCTTGATCACCCCGGCCACACCCGCCGCGGCCTGCGTGTGGCCGATGTTCGACTTCAGCGAGCCGAGCCACAAGGGCGCCCCGGCGCGCTCCTGCCCGTAGGTCGCGAGCAGCGCCTGCGCCTCGATCGGATCTCCCAGCGTCGTGCCCGTGCCGTGCGCCTCGACCGCATCGACCTCGCCGGCGGACAGTCCGGCGCCGGCCAGCGCCTGACGGATCACCCGTTCCTGGGACGGGCCGTTGGGCGCCGTCGGCCCGTTGGACGCGCCATCCTGGTTCACCGCGGAGGAGCGCACCAGCCCCACGACGCGATGGCCCTTCTCCCGCGCCACCGACAGACGCTCGAGCAGCAGCAGGCCCACGCCCTCGGAGAAGCCGGTGCCGTCGGCGTCCGCCCCGAACGCCTTGCACCGTCCGTCGGGCGACAATCCCCGCTGCCGGCTGAAGGCGATGAACACGCCCGGGCTTGCGAACACCGTCACGCCGCCGGCCAGCGCCAGGTCGCATTCCCCTGAGCGGAGCGCCTGGCAGGCCAGGTGGATCGCCACGAGCGAGGATGAGCAGGCCGTATCGATCGACAGCGCCGGTCCCTCCAGGCCGAACGTGTAAGCGACTCGCCCCGAGACCACGCTCGCGATGCTGCCGGTGGCCATGTAGCCCTCGATCTCCTGCTGCCCGCGAGAGCCGAGGCGGTCGAGGCCATAGGCCGAGGAGATGACCCCCGCGAACACTCCCGTCCTGCTCCCCGCCAGCGACGCCGGAGGGATCCCGGCGTCCTCGAACGCCTCCCATGCTCCCTCCAGCAGCAGCCGCTGCTGCGGATCCATCGTGAGCGCCTCGCGTGGCGAGACGGAGAAGAAGTCGGCGTCGAAGCTGCCGGCGTCATACAGAAACCCGCCGTGGCGCGTGTAGCTGGTGCCGGGATTGTCCGGGTCCGGATCGAACAGGCGCTCGACGTCCCAGCCGCGATCCTCGGGGAACTCGCCGATCGCGTCCCCGCCGCCGGCGACCAGCTCCCACAGGTCCTCCGGCGAGGCCACCCCGCCGGGGAAGCGGCAGCTCATTCCCACGATCGCGATCGGCTCATCGACCTGTGCGGGCCTGCGGATCGCAACCGCCGCGGCGCGTTTGCCGCCTTCGAGCTTGGAGCGCAGCAGCGCCACCACCGCGGCCGGTGTCGGGTGGTCGAAGATCAGCGTCGAAGGAAGCTTGAGCCCCCCCGTCGCCTGGCCGAGGCGGTTTCTGAGCTCGACGGCCGCGAGCGAGTCGAAGCCGAGATCCTTGAAAGCGCGCTGGAGGTCGACCGCCGCGGGGGAGGTATGTCCGAGCGTGCTCGCGACGTGCGCCCTGACCAGCTCGGAGAGGATCGTCTCCCACTCCGACTCGGGCGCCTCGGCGAGCTTTTTCGCCAGCGAGCCCTTCGCGTCCGCCGCGCGACGTGCCGTGGTGCGGATCAGCCCGCGCAGGATCGCGGGCAGCAGACCGGCCTTGGCCTGGGCCCGCAGCGGCGTCGCATCCAGGCGCAGCGGCACGACCAGCGGCTCGTCGAGCGTACGCGCGAGGTCGAACAGCTCGAGGCCTTCCCCGTCGGAGAGGGGCGAGACGCCCATGCGCTCGAAGCGCGCGCGATCGGCTTCGCTCAGCTCCTCGGTCATGCCGGTCGCCTGCTCCCAGGCGCTCCACGCCATCGACATCCCGGGAAGCCCGCTCGCGCGCCGGTAGGAGGCGAGCGCATCGAGGAAGGCGTTGGCGGCCGCGTAGTTGCCCTGCCCCGGGCTGCCCAGCGGCGAAGCCGCGGAGGAGAAGAGGATCAGCTCCGCCTCCCCAGCGAGCTCGTGCAGGTTGAACGCGGCGTCGACCTTCGGAGTCATGACGCGCGCGAGACGCTCGCCGTCGAGCGACTCGATCGTCCCATCGTCGAGCACGCCGGCGGCGTGGACGATCGTGGTGAGAGGATGCTCGGGGGAGATCGATGCCAGCAGCTCTTCCAGTTGCGCCCTCTGCGAGACGTCGCAGGCGGCTATTCGAACCTCACAGCCCAGCTCTCGCAGCTCGGCTTCGAGCTCCGGCGCGCCCGCCGCCCGCTCGCCGCTGCGACTGACGAGCAGGAGCCGCTTGGCGCCCCGCTCGCGCACCAGGTGGCGGGCCAGGAGGGCGCCCAGCCCGCCGGTGCCGCCCGTGATCAGGACGGTGCCCTGCGGGTCGGGAGGCTGCGGCACCCTCAGCACGATCTTGCCGGTGTGGCGCGACTCCCGCAGGAAGCGGAACGCGTCGCGGCCGCGACGCACGTCCCAGCTGGAGTCGACCGGCAGGTGGCTGAATACGCCGCGCTGGAAGAGCTCGACGATCTCCACGAGCATCTCATGGATGCGCGCGGGACCCGCTTCGAGCATGTCGAAGGCTCGATAGCTCACGCCCGCGTGCTCGGCCGCGACCTCGGCCCCGTCGCGGATGTCGGTCTTGCCCATCTCGATGAACCGCCCGCCTCGCGGCAGCAGATCGAGCGAGGCGTCCACGAACTCGCCCGCCAGGGAGTCGAGCACCACGTCCACGCCCCTGCCGTCGGTCGAGGCGAGGAACTGCTCCCTGAACTCCAGCGTGCGCGAGTTGGCGATGTGAGACTCCTCCACGCCCAGCGCCTCGAGGACCTTCCACTTGTCGGGGTGGGCCGTCGCGAGCACCTCCGCTCCGAGGTGAGCGGCCAATTGCAGCGCCGCCATCCCCACGCCGCCCGCGGCTCCGTGCAGCAGCAGCGTCTCTCCGGCCTTCAGCCCCGCGAGATCGACCAGCCCGAAGTAGGCGGTCAGGAACACGATCGGCACCGACGCCGCCTGCGCGAAGGTCCAGTCCTCGGGCATCTTCACGAGCAGGCTGCGGTCGCCCAGCGCGACCGGCCCGAAGGCGTCCGGGATCAGCCCCACGACACGGTCCCCGACCGCCAGGTCGGTGACGTCGGGGGCGACCTCGACGACGATGCCGGCGCCCTCGCCGCCGATCGGCGCCTGGTCGGGATACATCCCGAGGGCGATCAGCACATCGCGAAAGTTCAGCCCGGCGGCGCGCACCGCGATCCGCACCTGTCCCGGGCCGAGCTCCCAGCTCGCCATCGGGCTCTTGCGCAGGATCAGACTCTCGAGCGTGCCCGCCCGCTCGGCGCCCAGATGCCACCTGGCCTCGCCCGGCGGTGGCATCAGCGAGCCGCCCGCTCCCGCGCGGGCGAGTCGCGGCCCGTGCGCGACGCCCTCGCGCAACGCGATCTCCGGCTCTTCCTCGAGCAGCGCACTGAAGAACGCCTCCTTGGAGGCGGCGCTGCGATCCAGGTCGACGACGCCGAAACGCCCAGGGTGCTCCGACTGAGCCGAGCGGACGAGGCCGACGAGCGCGGCCTGTAGGAGATTGGGCGCCTCTCCCTCGGCGACGGCCACGGCGCCCTCGGTCAGCAGCAGGAGCCTCGCCTCCGCCAGATCCTTCGCGGCGATCCAGCCCTGCAGCAGCTCGAGCACGCGCGTGGTGAGCGCGTGAACCAGCGCGGGGAGATCGCGATCGAGCGTGCCCGGCGCCCTCCCATCCGGGCGCTCGCGCGTGCCCGGCGTGGCGCCGTCCTCGCGCTCGAGCGGGGCCGGCGTCTCCCCGTCCGCGCCGGCGGCGCGCGCCTCGGCGACGACCTCCGCCGCGATCTCGCCGGCGTCGACGAGCACCAGCTCGGGCGCGGGCGAGCCGTTGCGGATCGACTCCTCGAGCGCAGCCAGATCGCCGTGGCTCGCGAGCTCCACCCCCTCAGCCCGGACGCGCTCGCACGCGCCGATCGCCACCGGCGCGGGCAGCGTCCCGGCGGCCGCGAGCGGGAGCTCGGCCCACTGCAAGTCGTAGAGCGCGTCGTGACCCGCGGGCCGTGCGGCCTGCAGCTGGCTCTGATCGATCGCGCGCGTCTGCAGCGCCTGCACCGAGAACGCGGGCGTCCCCGTCTCATCGACGGCGTACAGGCTCAACGCCCCCGCGTCCCCGTCCCTGACGATTCGCACGCGCAGCACATCCGCGCCGTGCCCGAACAGACACACCCCTTCGAAAGCGAACGGCACCGCCAGCTCGCCGCCGCCCGAGTCGGGCTCGAGCGCGTCCAGGAAGACCGTGTGCAGGGCCGAGTCGAGCAGCGCCGGATGAATCGGGAACGCTCCCTTCCCGGGGCGGTCCTCCTGCTCGAGGGCCACCTCGGCATAGAGATCGCCGTCCACGCGCCAAGCCGCGCGCAGGCCCTGGAAGGTCGGTCCGTAGTTGTAGCCCGCCTCCGCGAGACGGTCGTAGAGGAACTCCGTATCGAGCTCCTCGGCCGCGGACGGCGGCCAGGCCGCGGCCGCGAGCGCCTGGAGCTCCGGGCCTCCGGACTGGCCGCTGCCCGCCGACTCCCCGCCGGTCCCGCCGAGCGTGCCCGACGCATGGCGAGCCCACTCCTGCTCGAATGCCGGCTCCACTCCGAGGACGCCCTCCGCGCGGGAGTAGATCTCGATCGAGCGCCTGCCGTCCTCACCGGGCTCGGAGACGGAGATCTGCACCTGCACCCCGCCGCCGTCCTCGCCGAACAGCAGCGGGCGCTCCAGCGTGAGCTCCTCGACGATCGTTGAGCCCACCCGCTCGCCAACGGTCAGCGCCAGCTCGAGGAACCCGGTGCCGGGCATCAGCACCTGACCCATGACCGCGTGATCGGACAGCCACGGATGCGTCCGCGGCGAGACCCGCCCGGTGAACAGCCACCCTTCCCGCTCGCCGGCGAGCACCACCATCGAGCCCAACAGCGGATGCTCGACCGAGGCCTGCCCGAGCGCGCTCGCGTCCGCCACGCCGCTGACGGACTCGAGCCAGTAGCGCCTGCGCTGAAACGCATAGCTGGGAAGCTCGACGTGCGCACCGGCGCTTGCCTCCAGGAGCTTGCCCCAGTCGACCTCGACGCCGTGTACGTAGGCTTCCGCGAGCGAAAGCTGAAAGCGCTCGAGCCCTCCCTGCTCGCGCCTGAGCGAGCCGATCGCGCTCACGGCTCCACGGTCCAGGCCCTCGGCCTCGATCGTCTCCTCGACGGCCATCGTCAGCACCGGATGGGGGCTCATCTCGATGAACGTGGTGGTGGAGCCCTCCAGGAGGGCCCGGGTCGCCTCGTGGAAGTGGACGGTCTGGCGCAGGTTCGTGTACCAGTACGCGCCGTCGAGCTCGGCGGTGTCCAGCAGCGCGCCGGTCGTCGTCGAGTAGAACGGAACCTCGGCGGAGCGCGGGGCCAGAGCCGAGAGCTCCTCCAGCAGCCGCGGTTTGATCGCCTCGACCTGGGCCGAGTGCGAGGCGTAGTCGACCGGGATCGCGCGCGCCCTGACGCCCTGCTCCTGATACCGCGAGAGCAGCTCCTCGAGCGCAGCGGACTCTCCGGAGACGACGACCGAGGAGGGCCCGTTGACGACGGCCAGCGAGATCCGGCCTTCCCACTGCTCGAGTTCCGCCTCGACCTGGACGGCGGGCAGGGCGACGGAGACCATGCCTCCGCGACCGGAGAGCTCCTCCGCGACCGCCCTGCTCCGCAGCGCCGTCACCTTGGCGGCGTCGTCCAAGGACAGGGCGCCGGCGACGTAGGCGGCCGCGATCTCGCCCTGGGAGTGGCCCACCACGACGGCCGGCTCGACCCCGTAGGACCGCCACAGCGCGGCCAACGAGACCATCATCGCGAACAGCGTCGACTGGATCACGTCGACCCGCTCGAGCAGCGGGCCCTCGACCCGGCCCCGCAGGATGTCCTCCAGGGAGAAGTCCACGTGGGGAGCGAACGCCTCCGCGCAGGCCGCCATCTCCGCCGCGAAGACGGGAGCGGAGTCCCACAGCTCCCTGCCCATCCCGACCCATTGCGAGCCCTGACCGGAGAACATGAACGCCACCCTGCCCCCACCCTTGGCGACGCCCGCGACCAGCCCCTCCGCCGCCTCGCCGCGCTCGAGCGCTCCAAGGCCGGCGGCGAGCGCCGAGCGCTCCCCGGCGACCACGACGGCCCGATGCGAGAGGCGCGCGCGCCCATGCGCGAGCGCAGCCGCGACCCCGTCGAGCTCCGCCTCGGGAGTGGCGCGCAGGAGCTCGCCGAGACGGGCGGCCTGTCCGCTGAGGGCCTCGGGGCTCGCGGCCGAGAGCAGGAACGGCAAGGCGCTCGGCCGCTCGACGGCAGGCGGAGGGTCCTCTCCCTCCGGCGGCGCGCTCGGCTCCACGCGCGGAGCTTCCTCGAGGATCACGTGCGCGTTCGTGCCGGAGACACCGAACGAGGACACGCCCGCGCGGCGCGGCGCCCCGTTGACCTCCCACGGGGACTGCTCGCTCAGCAGCCGCACCTCGCCCTCGGACCAATCGACGTGCGGCGAGGGCTCATCGGAGTGGAGCGTCTTCGGCAGCACGCCGTGGCGCATCGCCTGGACCATCTTGATCACACCGGCCACGCCCGCCGCGGCCTGCGTGTGGCCGATGTTCGACTTGACCGAGCCGAGCCACAACGGAGCGCCTGAACGCTCCTGCCCGTAGGTCGCGAGCAGCGCCTGCGCCTCGATCGGGTCGCCGAGCGTCGTGCCCGTGCCGTGCGCCTCGACCGCGTCGACGTCGCCGGGCGAGAGCCCGGCGTTGGCCAGCGCCTCGCGGATGACGCGTTCCTGGGAGGGCCCGTTGGGAGCCGTCAGGCCGTTCGACGCGCCGTCCTGATTCACCGCCGAGCCGCGCACCAGCCCCAATATCCTGTGCCCGTTGCGGCGCGCCACCGACAGGCGCTCGAGCAGCAGCACACCGACGCCCTCGCCGAAGCCGGTGCCGTTGGCGCCCGCGGCGAAGGAGCGGCAGCGGCCGTCCGGCGAGAGCCCCCGCTGGCGGCTGAAGGCGACGAACACGACCGGCGTGGAGAGCACCGTAACGCCACCCGCGAGCGCCAGGTCGCACTCGCCCGAGCGCAGCGCCTGACACGCCAGATGCATCGCCACCAGTGAAGAGGAGCACGCCGTGTCCACCGACACCGCCGGGCCCTCGAGTCCGAACGTATAGGCGATGCGCCCGGACACGACCCCGCCCCCGGCGCCCGTTCCCCGGTAGCCCTCGAGCTCCGCCGGCACGGGACCGGACTCCACGCCGTAGTCCTGGTACATGACTCCCGCGAACACGCCGGTGCGGCTGCCGCGCAGGTCGGCCGGGTCGATGCCCGCGTCCTCGAACACCTCCCACGAAGCCTCCAGCAGCAGCCGCTGTTGAGGGTCCATCACCAGCGCCTCGCGCGGGCCGATCGAGAAGAAGTCCGCGTCGAAGTCGCCGGCGTCGTACATGAACCCGCCGTGGCGCGAGTAGCTCGTGCCGGCGCTGTCGGGGTCGAGGTCGAACAGGCGCTCGAGGTTCCAGCCACGGTCGTCGGGGAACTCGCCGATCGCGTCCCCGCCCCGGGCGAGGAGCTCCCACAGATCCTCCGGCGAGGCCACCTCGCCCGGATAGCGACAGCTCATCCCGACGATCGCGATCGGCTCGCGGTCGCGCTGCTCGAGCTCTTCTATACGCCTGTCGGCCTTGCTCAGATCGGCGGCCGCCTTGCGCAGATAGACGCGCAGCCTGTCCTGATCGGGCGCGTCGTCTGTCATCGGGCCTCCATCTCGTCTGTGTCGTTGTCAGGGCCGCCTCGGCGTTTGTCCAAGAGCGCGAACACCTCGTCGTCGGAGGCGGACTCGAGGGCCTCGGCCATGTCCTCCTCGGCCTCCGCCTCGGCGTGCGCGCCGTCGAGCAGGAGCGTCTCGACCCGCCGGGTCAGCGCCTGCAGCCTCACCTTGACGCGCGCCTGCTCGTCGTTGTCGCTCGCGAGCGACGGCAGCAGCGCTTCGAGTCGGTCGAGGCCCTCGTCGATCGCCGGGCGCGCCGCCCCCTCGCGCGGGAGCTTGGCGCGGATCAGCCTCGCCACGGCCGCGGGCGTCGGATGATCGAAGATCAGGGTCGACGGGAGCTTCATGGCGGTCGCCTGTCCCAGACGGTTCCTGAGCTCCACCGCGGCCAGGGAGTCGAAGCCGAGATCCTTGAACGCGCGCTGCGGATCGACCGCGTCGGCGGTGTCGTGCCCGAGCACGCCTGCGACCTGGCTCCTGACGAGCCCGAGCACGATCGCGTCCCACTCCGGCTCGGGAGCCGCGGCCAGCCGCGCGCTCAGCGCGCCCTCTGCATCGGAGGCGCGGCGAGCCGGCATGCGGATCAGACCCTGCAGGACGGCGGGCAGCATTCCCGCCTTGGCCTGCGTGCGCAGGGCGGCGGTGTCGAGCTGCATCGGCACGAGCAGCGCACGATCGACGGAGCGCGCGAGGTCGAACAGCTCCAACCCACGCTCGCCGGACAGGGGAGTGATGCCCAGACGCTCGAAGCGCGCGCGGTCGGCATCGCCGAGCGTCTCGGTCATACCGGTGGCCTGATCCCACGCGCCCCATGCCAGCGACGTTCCCGGCAGGCCTCGCGCGCGGCGGTGAGCGGCGAGCGCGTCCAGGAACGCGTTGGCGGCCGCGTAGTTGCCCTGTCCGGGACTGCCCACGGTCGCCGCGGCGGAGGAGAAGAGAATCAGCTCCGTCGCTCCGATCAGCTCGTGCAGGTTGACGGCGGCGTCGACCTTGGGGGCCATCGTCCGCGCGAGGCGCTCGCTGTCCAGAGACTCGATCACGCCGTCGTCGAGCACGCCCGCCGTGTGTACAACCGCGCTCAGCGGATGCTCCGCGGGCACCGCGGCGAGCAGCTCCCGCAGCGGCTCCGCCTGGGAGACGTCGCAGGGGACGATCCGCACCTCACAGCCGAGCTCTTGCAGCTCCGCGCGAAGGGCCGCAGCGCCCGTCGCCGCTTCACCGCTGCGGCTCACGAGCAGCAGCCGCAGAACGCCGTGCTCGACGACCAGGTGGCGCGCGAGCAGCGCGCCCAGCCCGCCGGTGCCACCCGTGATCAGCACCGTGCCGTCCGTGTCGAAAGACCTCACCGGGAGCTCCTGCGCCGATGCCGCGACGCGCGCGAGCCGCGGCGCGTACAGCGAGCCCGCGCGCGCGGCGAGCTCCGGCTCAGCGCTCGCCAGGACGCTGTGGAGCGTGCCGCCCAGAGGCTCGCCCACACCGCGGTCGAGCAGCGCGAAGCGCCCAGGGTGCTCGGACTGAGCCGAGCGCATCAGGCCCACGAGGGCGGCCTGGGCCAGGTCGGGCGCCTCGCCCTCGAGCACCGCGACCGCGCCCTCGGTCACGAGCACGAGCCGCGCCTCCGCCAGGCGCTCGGAGGCGACCCACGCCTGCAACAGCTCGAGCGCGCGCGTCGCGCCCTGGCGAACGCTCGCGGCCAGCCCGTCAGGCAGCTTCGCGGAAGCCTGCGCGCGAGGCTCCTCCCGAGAGGCCGTCGCCATCGCGGCGAGCGTCCTCGCGTCCACGAGCACCTGCTCGGGTACGACGGCGCCACCCTCGAGCGCGGCTTCGAGCGCGGCCAGATCGCCGTAGCGCTCCAACTCGATCCCCGCAGCCTCGACGCCGCGGCCGGCGCCCCCACCTTCACCGTTGCTCTCGCCTTCGCCCTCGTCGTTGCCCTCGCCGAGCATCGCCACGCGCGGCAGCGAGCCGTTGGGGGAGGCGCTGTCGCCCTGCAGCTGCGTCCACCCCAGCTCGAAGAGCGCGTCGTGGCCGGGGGACCTGGAAGCTCGCAGCTGGCTCTCGTCGATCGCCCTGGTCTCGAGCGTCTGGATCGAGAGGACCGGGGCGCCGCTCCCGTCGAGCGCGAGCAGGCTCGGCGTATCCGCCTCCTTGCCGGCGAGACGGACGCGCAGCACGTTCGCGCCGCGTCCGAGCAGGCGTACGCCGGAGAACGAGAACGGGACCTCCAGGGCGCTCGTCCGCCCGTCGTCCAGCGCGCCGAGGAACGCCGTGTGCAGCGCGGCGTCGAGCAGCGCCGGATGGACGGCGAAGCCTGCTTCTCGGGAGTCCCGCGCCGGCTCGGGGTCCAGCGTCTGCTCGGAGTCCAGCACGACCTCGGCGTAGAGCTCCTCGCCGACCCGCCAGGCCGCACGCAGGCCCTGGAAGGCCGGCCCGTAGTTGTAGCCTGCCTCGGCCAGGCGGTCGTAGAGAAACTCGCTGTCGAGCTCCTCCGCTCCCGTCGGCGGCCACGTCTGGCGCGCGAGCTCGTCGAGCTCCGGCGGCGACTCGCCTTCGCCGAGCATGCCGGAGGCGTGGCGGGTCCACTCCTCGATCTCGGGCTGCTCCCCGAGAGAATCCTGCGCGCGGGAGTAGATGGCGATCGCGCGCCTGCCCTCTTCGTCGGGCTCCGCCACAGAGAGCTGGACCTGCACCGCACCGTCGTCTGAGAACAGCATCGGACGCTCGAGCGTGAGCTCCTCCACGAGCCTCGCGCCGACCCGCTCGGCGGCGGCGAGGGCCAAATCCAGGAAGCCGGTGCCCGGCATCAGGATCTGCTCCATGACCGCGTGATCCTTCAGCCACGGATGGCTCTTCAAGGAGAGACGCCCGGTGAACAGCCAGCCGTCCCGATCGCCCGCCAGATGCAGCGCCGTGCTCAGCAGCGGATGCTCGCCCGCGCCCATGCCGAGGGAGCCTGCATCGGTGGCGCCGGTCGCGCCCTCGAGCCAGTAGTGGCGGCGTTGGAAGGCGTAGGTGGGGAGCTCGACACGCGCCCTCTGCGCCCTGCCGAGCAGAGCCCCCCAGTCGACGTCGACGCCGTGAACGTGAGCCTGGGCGAGGAAGCCGAGCAGCTCCCGCGTCTCGGGACGGCGCGCGCGCAGGCTGCTCACGATCAGGATCTCGCCATGCGCTGCCCCCTCCATCGCCCCGTCCGCCATCCCGCCCGTCGCCCCATCCGCCACCCCGCCCGTCGCCCCATCCGCCACCCCATCCGCGGCGTCGTGATCCAGGCACTGGTGCGTCAGCGCGCTCAGCACACCGTCGGGTCCGAGCTCGAGAAACCGCGTCACACCCGCGGCGTGCAAGAACCGCACGCCATCGCAGAACCGCACCGTGCGGCGCACATGGCCGGCCCAGTACCCGGCCGAGCCCGCGTCCTGCGCCGAGAGGACCTCGCCGGTCACGTTCGAGACGATCGGGATCGACGGCTCGTGCGGCGAAAGCCCGTCGATCACGGCCTCGAGCTCCTCCAGCATCGGATCCATCAGGCGCGAGTGAAACGCGTGCGAGACCCGCAGCCGCGTCACCTTCCGATCGCCGAGCGAAGCCTCCCACTCCGCGAGCGCCTCGCCATCGCCCGAGACGACCACACCCTGCGGAGCATTGACCGCCGCCACCGACAGGCGATCTGCGAACCCGTCGAGGCTGGCGAGCACCTCCCGCTCAGAGGAGATGACCGCCGCCATCGCGCCGCCGTCGGGCAGCGCGCCCATCAGGCGGCCGCGCGCCGCCACCAGCGCACATGCATCCTCGAGCGAGAAGACCCCGGCAACGAACGCCGCGGACAGCTCACCGATCGAATGGCCCAGCAGGAAGTCCGGCTTCACGCCAAAGCTCGAGACCAGCTTGAACAGCGCGACCTCGATCGCGAACAGCGCGGGCTGGGTGAACTGCGTACGCCCCAACAACACCTCCTCCTCGGAGCCCTTCGCAGCGAACAGCAGCTCCTGTAGCGGCCGCTGCAAATGAACGTCGAGCACGCCGCACACCTCGTCCAGGGTGTCCGCGAACACCGGGAACGCGCGATGCAGCTCGCTGCCCATTCCGGCCCACTGCGAGCCCTGACCCGAGAACAGGAACGCGACCCGGCCCGAGTTGGAGACGCCGCGAAACAAATTGTCAATTCCCCCCTCGCGCTCGAGCGCCGAAAGCCCCGCGAGCAGCTCCTCCCGCTCCTCCGCCACAACGACCGCGCGATGCGAAAGACGCGCGCGATCGAGCGCCAGCGCACCGGCGAGCTGCCGCGGATCGAGCTCCGGATCCGCGCTCACGAACTCGCCCAGACGGGCGGCCTGTCCCGCGAGCGCCTCGCGGCTCGAGGCCGACACGAGGAACGGCAGGACGCCCGGGCTCGCGACAGCGGCGGCGTCCCCATCCGCTCCGGGCGGGAGCGCCGGCTGGACCTGCTCGCGCGGGGGCTCCTCCAAGATCACGTGCGCGTTCGTTCCGGAGATGCCGAACGAGGAGACACCCGCGCGCCGAGGCGTGCCGTTGACCTCCCACGGCGCCGGCTCGCTCAGCAGCCGCACCTCGCCCTCGGACCAGTCGACGTGCGCCGAGGGCACCTCCGCGTGGAGCGTCCGCGGCAGCACGCCATGACGCATCGCCTCGACCATCTTGATCACGCCGGCCACGCCCGCCGCGGCCTGGGTGTGGCCGATGTTCGACTTGACCGAGCCGAGCCACAGCGGAGCGGCGCCGTCGCGCTCCTGCCCGTAGGTCGCAAGCAGCGCCTGGGCCTCGACCGGGTCGCCGAGCGTCGTGCCGGTGCCGTGCGCCTCGACCGCGTGCACGTCGCCGCTGGACAGCCCGGCGCTGGCCAGCGCCTGCCGGATGACGCGAACCTGTGAAGGACCGTTCGGAGCCGTCAGCCCGTTGGAGGCGCCGTCCTGGTTCACCGCCGAGCCGCGCACCAGCCCCAGCACCCGATGACCGTGTCGTTGCGCATCGGAGAGGCGCTCGAGCAGCAGCAGCCCGACGCCCTCTCCCCAGCCGACGCCATCCGCCTCGGCGCCAAAGGACTTACAGCGCCCGTCCGGCGAGAGCCCCCGCTGGCGGCTGAAGGAGACGAACACGCCCGGGTGAGATATCACCGTGACGCCGCCGGCGAGCGCCAGGTCGCACTCGCCCGAGTGGAGCGCCTGCGAGGCGAGGTGCATCGCGACGAGCGAGGAGGAGCACGCCGTGTCGATCGTCATCGCCGGGCCCTCCAAGCCGAACATGTAGGCCAGGCGCCCGGAGACCACGCTGCCGGTGCTGCCGATCCCGAGATAGCCCTCGACCTCGGCGGGCACGGGCCCGACGTTCGTGCCGTAGTCCCCGTACATCACCCCCGTGAAGACACCGGTCTGGCTGCCCTTCAGGGACGCCGGATCGACGCCTGCGTCCTCGAACGCTTCCCACGCGACCTCCAGCAGCAGCCGCTGCTGGGGATCCATCGCCAGCGCCTCGCGCGGGCCGATCGAGAAGAAGTCCGCGTCGAACTCGCCGGCGTCATAGAGAAAGCCGCCGCTGCGCGTGTAGGTCGTTCCCGAGCGGTCCGGATCCGGGTCGTACAGGCGCTCCACGTCCCAGCCGCGATCGGACGGGAAGTCCCCGATCGCATCCCTGCCCTCGGCCACCAGCTGCCACAGATCCTCAGGCGAGGCCACACCGCCGGGGAAGCGACAGCTCATCCCCACGATCGCGATCGGCTCATCCGTACGCACGGCTCTCCGCGCCGGCACAGCCGAGGCGCCGCCCGCGCCCTGCGCCTTCGAGCGCAGGAACCCAGCCACCGCCGCCGGGGTGGGGTAGTCGAAGATCAGGGTGGAAGGGAGCTTCAGCGCGGTCGCCTGGCCCAGACGGTTGCGAAGCTCCACCGCCGCGAGCGAGTCGAAGCCGAGCTCTTTGAAAGCGCGCTGAGGATCGACCGCCTCGGCCGAGGCGTGCCCGAGGACGCCCGCCACGTGGCCGCGGACGAGCTCGGCGAGGATCGCGTCCCACTCCGACTCGGGTGCGTCGCCCAGCCGGCTCGTGAGCGAGCCCTTCGTATCGGAGACCCGGCGTGCCGGCATGCGGATAAGCGCCTGCAGAACCGGCGGCAGCATCCCGGCCTTGGCCTGGGCGCGCAGGGCGGCCGTGTCCAGCCGCACCGGTACGAGCAGGGGCTCCTCCAGCGTACGGGCGAGATCGAACAGGTCGAGCCCCTGCTCGGCGGACAGCGGGAGGATCCCGACGCGCGCGAGACGCGCGCGGTCGACCTCCCCGAGCGTCTCGGTCATGCCGCCGCCGGCCTGATCCCAGGCGCCCCACGCCAGCGACAGCCCGGCCAGGCCCAGCGCACGGCGATGGGCGGCGAGCGCGTCGAGGAACGCGTTGGCGGCCGCATAGTTGCCCTGCCCCGGGCTGCCCACGGTGGCCGCCGCGGAGGAGAACAGGACGAGCTCGACGCCATCCGCCCGGGCGGTCAGCTCGTGCAGGTGAATCGCCCCGTCGACCTTCGGCGCCAGCACGCGCGCCAGGCGCTCGCCGTCGAGCGTTTCGATCGTGGCGTCATCGAGCACGCCGGCGGTGTGGACCACGAGTCCGAGCGGATGCTCGCCCGCGACCGAGCCGAGCAGCTCCTCGAGCTGCTCGCGGCGGGAGACGTCGCAGGCCACGATCCGCACCTCGCAGCCGAGCTCGCGCAGCTCAAGCGCCAGCTCCCCCGCGCCGGCGGCCGCTTCGCCGCTGCGGCTCGCGAGCAGCAGCCGGCGGGCCCCCTGCGCGGCCAGATGGCGCGCGAGCAGTGCTCCCAGCCCGCCGGTGCCGCCCGTGATCAGCACCGTGCGATCGGCTTCGAGCGGGATCGCCGCCGGCTCGACGGGTGCGGCTGCACGCCCCATGCGCGGCGCGTACAGGGCGCCCTCGCGCAGGGCCAGCTCCGATTCATCGCTGCTCAGAGCGCCGTAAAGCGCATCGCGGGAGGCCTCGCTCGTGTCGAGATCGAGCAGCCCGAACCGCGTCGGATGCTCGGCGCGGGCCGAGCGCACGAGGCCGACGAGCGCCGCCTGCGCCAGGCTGGGCGTCTCCCTGCGCCGGACCGCGAGCGCTCCGTCGGTGACGAGCACGAGCTTAGCCTCCGACAGACGCTCGGAGGCGATCCAGGCCTGAAAGAGTTCAAGCGCCCGCGCCGCGATCCGCCGCACCTCCCCGGCGAGCTCCTCGCCGGGGACCTGCCCGCCGACGACCTCCTCGACGGCGAGCTCGCCGCCCGCGACCCGCGAGGCGGCGACCTCCTCGGCGCCGGCCGCGGCGTCCGGATGCTCCACGATCGAGGAGGCTTCCAACAACACCAGCTCGGGCGGGGCGGCGCCCGTCTCGAGCGCGAGCTCGAGCCTCTGCAGGCTCTGATAGCGCATCAGCTCGACTCCCGCCCCCTCCAGGCGACTCGCGCCCCCGCCGAGCACCGCCGCGTGGAGCCGCGAGCCGTTGGGCGAGGCGCTCTGCAGCTCGGCCCAGCGCAGCTCGAAGAGAGCCTCCTGACTCGCCGGCCGGGCGCCCTTCAGCCGGTCACGGTCGATCGCGCGCGTCTGCAGCGCCTGGACGGAGAGCACCGGAGCGCCCGCCTCGTCGAGCGCCAGCAGGCTCGGCTCGCTCCGCCCTGCCGCGACGGCGAGGCGCACACGCAGCGCGCTTGCGCCTCGCCCGAGCAGGCGCACCCCGGAAAAGGCGAAGGGGACCTCGAGCTCGCCCAGCTCGCCGTCGTGCAGCGCCCCCAGAAACGCCGAGTGCAGCGCGGCGTCGAGCAGCGCCGGATGGATCGCGAACCCGTCGCGTCCCGCGTCCTCGTCGGGCTCGACGGCCACCTCGGCGTAGAGATCCTCGCCGTGACTCCAAGCCGCGCGAAGACCTTGGAACACGGGCCCGTAGTTGTAGCCGGCCTCGGCCAGACGGTCATAGAGAAACTCCGTGTCGAGCTCCTGCGCGCCGGCCGGGGGCCAGGCCTCCTGCGCGAGCGCCTCGAGCTCGGCGGCGGCGGGCGCGCCCGGGTGCTCATCCAACGCGCCCTCCGCGGTCGTGACCAGGGCTCCCGCGGCATGACGGGTCCATGCCTCGTGCTCGAGCTCCTCCTCACCGAGCGAGCCCTCCGGACGGGCGTAGATCGCAAGCGCGCGTCGGCCTTCCTCGTCCGGCTCCGAGATCGAGAGCTGCACCTGCACCGCGCCCTCCTCGCCCAGCAGCAGCGGCTGTTCGAGCGTCAGCTCCTCGAGGATCGCCGCGCCGACGCGCTCTCCCGCGCTCAGCGCCAGCTCGAGGAAGCCGGTGCCAGGCATCAGGGCCTGCCCCATCACCGCGTGGTCGGCGATCCACGGATGAGTCTTCAAAGACACGCGTCCGGTGAACAGCCAGCCCTCCCCCTCGCCCGCCAGCGCCATCGCCGAGCCCAGCAGGGGATGCTCGGCGGAGGACTGCCCGAGCGATCCCGCGTCGGTGGCGCCCGCACGCGATGTGAGCCAGTAGCGCCGGCGTTGGAAGGCGTAGGTCGGGAGCTCCACGCGGTTCGCGCCGGCCTCATGGAACAGCGCTCCCCAGTCGACGTCGACGCCGTGGACGTCGGCCTGCGCGAGCAGGCCGAGGAGCTCTCTGGATTCCGGGCGGCGCGCGCGCAGGCTGCTCGCGAGCAGCGAGCGTCCGGCCGGCGCCTGCTCATCGTCCAGACAGTCGTGCGCCATCGCGCTGAGCACACCGTCGGGTCCGAGCTCGAGGAAGCGGCTCACTCCGGCCTCCGCGAGGAAGCGCACGCCGTCGTGGAAACGCACCGTCCGGCGAACATGCTCGGCCCAATACGCGGGCGAGGTCGCCTGCTCGACGGAGAGCGCCGCGCCGCTCACGTTGGAGACGATCGGCAGCTTGGGCTCGGCGAAGGCAAGCCCGCTCGCGAGGGCGGTGAGCTCCTCGAGCATCGGCTCCATCAGCCGGGAATGAAACGCGTGACTCACCCGCAGGCGCGTGAGCTTGCGGCCCTCGCCCGCGAATGCGCCTTCCCACTCCGCAAGCGCCTGCTCCTCCCCGGAGACGACGACCGCGCGGGGGCCGTTGACCGCCGCCAGCCCCAGCCGGCCCTCGTATCCGGCGAGGCTCTCGAGCGCCTCCTGCTCGGTGACGTTCGTCGCGGCCATCGCGCCGCCGTCGGGCAGGGCGCCCATCAGCCGCCCGCGCGCCGCGACCAGCGTGCACGCGTCCTCGAGCGAGAGCACACCGGCCGCGTGGGCCGCCGAGAGCTCGCCGATCGAATGGCCCATCAGGAAGTCGGGCTTCAGCGCGAAGCTCGAAACCAGCCTGTACAGCGCGACCTCGAGCGCGAACAGCGCGGGCTGGGTGAACTGCGTGCGTCCCAGCAGCGACGCCTCCTCGGAGTCCTCCACGGCGAACATGAGCTCCTTCAGAGAACGCTCGAGGTGGCCGTCCAGCGCAGCGCACACCTCGTCCAGCGCGTCTGCGAACACGGGAAACGCCCTGTACAGGCCGGCGCCCATGCCTGGCCACTGCGAGCCCTGGCCCGAGAACAGGAATGCCACCCTGGCGCCCTCCCGCCCTGCGGCGGGCGCGGTGCGGAAGATTCCGTCGGACGACTCGCCGCGAGCGAGCGCGTCGAGCGAGGCGGCCAGCGTCTGGGCGTCCCCGGCGAGAACGACCCCACGATGGGACAGCCGCGCGCGATCGAGCGCGAGCGCACCGGCGACGCCGGCCAGCTCGGGCTCGGGCCGTGCGCGCAGGTGCGCGGCGAGGCTCGCGGCCTGCGCCGCGAGCGCGTCGGCATTTGCGGCCGAGACGAGGAACGGCAGGGACTCGAGCTCGGCGAGCAGCGGCGCGTTCGCGGCCCGCGGCTGCTGCGCGGGCGCGTCCTCCCGCGCGAGCGGCGTCTCCTCGAGAATCACGTGGGCGTTCGTGCCGGAGATCCCAAACGAGGAGACGGCCGCCCGCCGCGGGCCGCTCTCGTTCTCCCACGGCGCCTGCTCGCTCAGCAGCCGCACCTCGCCTTCAGACCAGTCGACGAGCGGCGAGGGCTCATCGGCGTGAAGCGTCTTCGGCAGCAAGCCGTGGCGCATCGCCTGCACCATCTTGATCACCCCGGCCACGCCCGCCGCCGCCTGGGTGTGACCGATGTTCGACTTGACCGACCCGAGCCACAGCGGAGCGCCCGCCCGCTCCTGCCCGTAGGTCGCAAGCAGCGCCTGCGCCTCGATCGGATCGCCGAGCGTCGTGCCGGTGCCATGGCCCTCGACCACCTGCACGTCGCCGGCCGACAGTCCGGCGCTGTCGAGCGCCTGGCGGATCACCCGTTCCTGCGAGGGGCCGTTGGGCGCGGTCAAGCCGTTCGAGGCGCCGTCCTGGTTCACCGCCGAGCCGCGCACCAGCCCGAGCACCCGATGACCGTGCCGGCGCGCGTCGGAGAGCGGCTCGAGCAGGATCAGACCGGCGCCGTCTGAGAATCCCGCGCCGTCGGCGCCCGCGCCGAAGGACTTGCAGCGGCCGTCCACCGCGAGACCGCGCTGGCGCGAGAACGCGACGAACAGGCCTGGGCTCGAAAGGACCGTAACGCCGCCGGCGAGCGCCAGCTCGCACTCGCCCGCGCGCAACGCCTGGCACGCCAGGTGGATCGCCACGAGCGAGGATGAGCACGCGGTGTCGACCGATACCGCGGGGCCCTCGAGGCCGTACGTGTAGGCCAGGCGTCCGGAGACCACGCTACCCGCGCTGCCTGTGCCGAGGTAGCCCTCGAGCTCCGCGGGCACCGGGCCGGCGTTTGTCGCGTAGTCCTGGTACATGACCCCCGTGAACACGCCCGTCAGGCTGCCCCGCAGGCTGAGGGGATCGACGCCCGCGTCTTCGAAGGCCTCCCACGAGGCCTCAAGCAGCAACCGCTGCTGCGGATCCATCGCCAGCGCCTCGCGCGGGCCGATCGAGAAGAAGTCGGCGTCGAAATCGCCCGCGTCGTACAGGAAGCCGCCGCGGCGCGAGTAGCTCGTCCCGGGGTTGTCCGGGTCGGGGTCGAACAGGCGCTCGAGGTCCCAGCCGCGATCGTCGGGGAACTCGCCGATCGCGTCCACCTCGGAGGTGACTAGCTCCCACAGCGCATCCGGCGAAGAGACCCCGCCCGGGTAGCGGCAGCTCATCCCCACGATCGCAATCGGCTCATCGGTGCGCACCGCGGAGCGCTTTGCCCGCGGAGCGGCGCGCGTGGTCCCTTCGATCTTCGAGCGCAGGAAGCCGGCGACGGCAGACGGGGTGGGGTAGTCGAAGATCAGCGTCGAGGGCAGCTTCAGCCCGCTCGCCTGGTTGAGGCGGTTGCGCAGGTCGACGGCCCCCAGCGAGTCGAAGCCGAGCTCCTTGAACGCGCGCCGCGGGTCGACCGAATCGGCCGAGTCGTGCCCGAGCACGCCGGCGACATGGCCCCGGACGAGCTCTGCGACGATCGCATCCCACTCGGCCTCGGGCGTGTCCGCCAGCTTCCTCGCAAGCGAGCCCTTGGCGTCCGCGGCCCGCCGGGCGGGCATGCGGACCAGCCCGCGCAGGACCGGCAGCAGCGTCCCGGCCTTGGCCTGCCCGCGCAGCCCCGCCGGGTCCATGCGCATCGGCACCAGCAGCGCCTCGTCGAGGCCACGCGAGATATCGAACAGCTCGAGCCCCTCCTCGTCGGAGATCGAGGAGATGCCCACGCGCGCGATCCGCGCGCGATCGGACTCGCTGAGCGTCCTCGTCATGCCGGTCGACTGCTCCCACGTGCCCCAGGCCAGGGCCAGCGACGGCAGTCCCTGCGCGCGACGGTAGGCGGAGAGCGCGTCGAGGAACGCGTTGGCCGCGGCGTAGTTGCTCTGCCCCGGGCTGCCGACGGCGGAGGAGGCCGAGGAGAACAGGATCAGCTCCCTCAGCCGCGGCGCCTGCAGGGTGAGCTCGTGCAGGTTGATGGCGGCGTCGACCTTGGGAATCATCACCCGGAAGAGGCTCTCCTCGTCCATCGTTTCGAGCAGCCCGTCGTCGAGCACGCCCGAGGCCTGGATCGCGGTGGTCAGCGGATGCTCGGCGGGAATCTCCGCGATCAGACGCTCGACCTGCGCCCGGTCGGAGACGTCGCAGGCGGCGATCCGCACCTCACAGCCCAGCTCGCGCAGCTCGGCCGCGAGGGCTCTTGCGCTGTCGGAGCGCTCACCGCTGCGGCTCGCCAGCACGAGGTGCCTGGCGCCGTGGCTGCTCACGAGGTGAGTCGCCAGCAGCGCTCCCAGGCCGCCGGTGCCGCCCGTGATCAGCACCGTGCCGTCGGGATCGAAGGGCTCGAGCGCCTGCTTCTGCGGCGGGGTGGCGGCGCGTTGGAGTCGCGGCGCGAGGAGCGCGCCCGCGCGCAGCGCGAGCTCGGGTTCCTCGCTCGTCAGCGCTCCATAGAGCGCGGCGCCCCTGGATGCCTCGCTCGTGTCGAGGTCGACGACGCCGAAGCGGCCCGGGTTCTCGGACTGAGCTGAGCGCAGCAGACCGACGAGCGCCGCCTGAAGAAGATTTGGCGCCTCTCCCGCGGTCGCGGCCACCGCGCCTTGTGTCATCAGCAGGAGCCTTGCTTCCGCGAGTGGCGTCGATGCGACCCACGCCCGCGCGAGCGCGAGCAGGCGTGCGGTGGCCATGCGGACCCCTGCCGCAAGATCATGGTCACGGTCGATCGACAGACCGCCGTCGAGGCTGGATTCAAGCGCCGCGTCGGCGACGATTGCGCGTGCGTCCAGCAGCACCAGCTCGGGCACGGCCGCGCCCGCCTCGATGGCCGCCTCGAGCGCCTCCAGATCGGCGTGGCGCTCGAGCTCGATCCAGGCTCCATCGACGCCCTCTCCCTCGCCGAGCATCGACGCGTGCAGCTGGGCGCCGTTCGGAGAGGCCTGGCCCTGCAGCTCGCTCCAGCCGAGCTCGAAGAGCGACTCGTGGCTCGTACGGCGGGCGGCGCGCAGCTGGCTCTGGTCGATCACACGCGTCTGCAGCGCCGCGATCTCGAACACGGGCGCGCCGCTCTCGTCGAGCGCCGACACGTTGAACGCCTCCCCCTCCCCGCGCAGGCGCACCCGCAGGGCGCGCGCCCCCTGGCAGTACAGATGCACGCCGCCGAAGGAGAAGGGGACACCCACCTCGCCGCCCTGCTTCCCGTCGAGTGCGCTCAGCAGCGCGGTGTGCAGCGCGCTGTCTGACAGCGCGGGGTGGAGCGCGAACCCGGCCGCCTGCGAGGCGCTGTCCTCGTCGAGGGCGATCTCGGCGTAGATCTCCTCGCCAAGGCGCCAGGCCGAGCGCAGGCCTTGGAAGCTGGGCCCGTAGTTGTAGCCCACCTCCGCGAGCCGGTCGTAGAGGAAATCTGTCTCGATCTCCCGCGCTCCCTCGGGTGGCCAGGCCCGCTCGGCAAATTCCCGCAGCTCCTTGCCGGGGAGCGAACGCTCCTCGTCTGCGCCGAGCGTGCCGGAGGCATGACGCGTCCACTGCTGCTCGCCGCCCGCCTCCTCTTCGGCGGCGGCCTGCGGACGTGAGTAGATCTCAAACGCGCGCTTGCCCGCCTCGTCCGGCTCGGCGATCGAGAGCTGGAGGTGCACCGCCTCGTCCTCCGCGATCAGCAGCGGCCGCTCGAGCGTGAGCTCATCGACGAGCGGCGAGGCGGCCCGCTCACCTGCCGCCAGCGCCAGCTCGAGAAAGGCCGTGCCGGGCAGCAGGACCGATTCCATCGCCGCGTGATCTCTGAGCCAGGGATGGCTCTGCAGGGAGATGCGCCCGGTGAAGAACCAGCCCTCCTGCTCGCCCGCCGCGGCCATCGCGGCGCCCAGCAGCGGGTGCTCGGCGGATGCCTGCCCAAGGGCATTTGCGTCGGTCGGCCCGGCCCGGGAGGAGAGCCAGTAGTGCTTGCGCTGAAATGCATAGCTCGGAAGCTCGACGTCTTTGGCGCGCTCGCGATCGAGCAGCGCGCCCCAGTCGACCTCGACCCCGTGCGCCCACGCTTCCGCGAGCGAGAGCAGAAAGCGCTCGAGGCCACCCTGCTCGCGCCTGAGCGAGCCGATCGCCGCCACCGCGCCGGGCTCGGAGCCAGGCTCGGCGCCGTACGCCTCGATCGTCTCTTCCACCGCCATCGTCAGCACCGGATGGGGACTCATCTCGACGAACGTCGTGATGGAGCCCTCGAGCAGTGCGCGGGTCGCCTCGTGGAAGTGGACGGTCTGGCGCAGGTTCGTGTACCAGTAGGCGGCGTCGAGCTCGGAGGTGTCGAGCAGCCCGCCGGTCGTGGTCGAGTGGAACGGGATCTCGCCGCTGCGCGGGGCGATCGTCGCGAGATCGCGCGCGAGCCGCTCCTGGATCGTCTCGATCTGGACCGAGTGCGAGGCATAGTCGACCGGGATCTCACGCGCCCTGACCTCACGCGCCTGATACCGGGAGAGCAGCTCCCGCAACGCGTCGGGCTCACCGGCGACGACGACCGAGGATGGACCGTTGACGACCGCGAGGGAGATTCGCTGCCCCCACTCCTTCAGGTCCTCTTCGACCTGCGCGGCGGGCAGCGACACCGAGACCATCCCGCCACGGCCGGAAAGCTCCTCGGCGAGGGCCCTACTGCGCAGCGCGACAACGCGCGCGGCGTCGTCCAGGGACAGACCGCCGGCAACGTAGGCAGCCGCGATCTCGCCCTGGGAATGGCCGACCACGACCGCGGGCTCCACCCCGAAGGAGCGCCACAGGGCGGCGAGCGAGACCATCACGGCAAACAGCGCCGGCTGGACCACGTCGACGCGCTCGAACGCTCGAGCGCCGTCCTCGCCGCGCAGCACCTCCTCGAGCGACCACTCGCAATGGGCGCCGAGCGCCTCCGCGCAGGCTTGCATCTGCTCCGCGAAGACGGGAGCGCAGTCCCACAGCTCCCGGCCCATCCCGGCCCACTGCGAGCCCTGACCGGAGAACAGGAACGCGACCTTGCGCCCGCCTGCGGCGAGACCTTGGACGATCCCCTCGGTCGCCTCCCCGCGCGCGAGCGCCTCGAGCGAGTGGATCAGCTCCGCGCGCTCGCCGCTGACGACGACGGCCCGCTGCGCCAAGCGCGCACGTCCCAGCGCGAGCGCGGCGGCGAGCCCATCCAAGCCGATCTCCGGCCGGTCCTCCAGGTGTGCGGCGAGCCGCGCGGCCTGCGCGGTGAGCGCTTCGCCGGTCGCGGCGGAGACCAGGAACGGCAGCTGGCCCGATGCGGCGGGGGCAGCGCCGCCAGCGGACTCATCCGCAGGGGCAGTGGCGCCGACAGCGGACACATCCGCAGGGGCAGTGGCGCCGACAGCGGGCTCATCCGCAGCAGGTGCGGAGGCCGTAGCGGTCGTGGTCGCCTCGGCGGGCTGTCCCCCGCCGGCGGTCTCCTCCGCAGGTGAGGCCGCCTCGAGCGGTGGAGCTTCCTCGAGGATCACGTGCGCGTTGGTGCCGGAGACCCCGAACGAGGAGACGCCGGCGCGGCGCACGCGCTCGCCCGCGGGCCAGCTCACCGGCGAGCTGAGCAGCCGCACCTCGCCCTCGGACCAGTCGACATGGGGGGAGAGCTCCTCGGCGTGAAGCGTCCGCGGCAGCTCTCCGTGACGCAGGGCCTGGACCATCTTGATGATCCCGCCCACGCCGGAAGCGGCCGCGGAATGGCCGATGTTCGACTTCAAGGCGCCGAGCCAGACGGGGTCGCCGCTGCGCCCCTGTCCGTAGGTCGCAAGCAGCGCCTGGGCCTCGATCGGGTCGCCGAGCGGTGTTCCCGTCCCGTGCGCCTCGACCGCGTCGATCTCCGAGGGTGTCAGGCCGGCGCTTGCGAGCGCCTGGCGGATGACCCTTTCCTGGGAAGGCCCGTTGGGGGCGGTCAAGCCGTTCGACGCGCCGTCCTGGTTGACGGCGGAGCCGCGCACGAGGGCCAGCACCCGGTGGCCGTTGCGACGCGCCTGGGAGAGACGCTCGAGCATCAGCAGGCCCACGCCCTCGGCCCAGCCGATGCCGTCGGCGCCGGCGCTGAAAGACTTGCAGCGTCCATCCGCCGAAAGGCCGCGCTGGCGCGAGAACTCGATGAACGCGTCGGGGGTGGCGAACACCATCACTCCGCCGGCCAGCGCCAGGTCGCATTCCCCGAGCCGCAGCGCTTGGGAGGCCAGATGAACGGTCACAAGCGAGGAGGAGCAGGCCGTGTCGAGCGATACCGCCGGACCCTCGAGGCCCAGGGTGTAGGAGACGCGCCCGGAGATGACGCTGTCCTCGATGCCCGTCGCCCGGTAGCCCTCGAGCTCGCTCGGCACGTTGCCCACGCCGTAGTCGTTGTGCATGACCCCTGCGAACACGCCGGTGCGGCTGCCCACGAGCGACGCCGGGTCGATCCCCGCGCTCTCCACGGTCTCCCAAGCGCACTCCAGCAGGATCCGCTGCTGGGGGTCCATCGCCAGTGCCTCGCGCGGGCCGATCGAGAAGAACTCGGCGTCGAAATCGCCGCAGTCATAGAGGAAGCCGCCATGCCGGCTGTAGGTCGTGCCCGTGTGGTCGGGATCGGGGTCATACAGGCGCTCGACGTCCCAGCCGCGATTCTCGGGGAGCTCGCCGATCGCGTCGGTCCCCGAAGCGACGAGGTCCCAGAGCTCCGCCGGCGAGGAGACGCCGCCCGGATAGCGACAGGCCATCCCGACGATCGCGATCGGCTCGCGCTCGCGCTGCTCCATCTCGTCGATATGGCGACGGGCCTCGCGCAGGTCGGCCGTGACCTTGCGCAGATAGCGGCGGAGCTTCTCATCGCCCAGATGCACGTTTTCCTCGCTCACGAGCCCCCGAACTCCTTCTCGATGATCTCGAACAGCTCGTCGTCGGAGACCGACTCCAGATCCTCCTCGACCGGCTGCTCCTCGCCGGCCGCGACTCCGCTTACGGGACCGGCGAGGAACGACCTGATCCGCGCGCCGAGCATGCGCAGGCGCTCCTCCGAGCGCCTGCGGGCCTCTTCGTCATCGGCGATCGCGGTGAGCATCGCTTCGAGCCCGTCGAGCTGGGTGTCGATCGCCGGGCGTGCGGATCCGTCGCGGCCGACTTTCGAGCGGATCAAGGCCGCCACCGCCGCCGGGGTGGGATGGTCGAAGATCAGCGTCGAGGGCAGCTTCAGATCGGCGGCCTGGCTCAGGCGGTTCCTGAGCTCGACGGCGGCGAGCGAATCGAAGCCGGCCTCCTTGAAGGGACGCAGCGGATCGACCGCGGCGGAGGAGGCGTGGCCGAGCACGCCCGCCACGTGTCCGCTGACGAGCTCCTCGACGATCGCGTCCCACTCCGACTCCGGCGCCGCCGCGAGCTTCCTGCTCAGCGATCCCTGCGCATCGGCGGCGCGCCGTGCGGGCGTGGCGATCAGCCCGCGCAGGATCGCCGGCAGCATCCCCGCTTTCGCCTGCCCGCGCAGGGTGGTCATGTTCAGGCGGATCGGCAGCAGCAGGGGGCTGTCGAGGCCCCGGGCGAGGTCGAACAGCTCGAGGCCGTGAACGTCTGAGAGCGGGATGACCCCCTGGCGCTCGAAGCTCACGCGGTCGGCCTCCGAGAGCGTGCCGGCCATGCCGGTTGCCTGCTCCCAGGGGCCCCAGGCGAGCGACCTGCCCGGCAGGCCCTGCGTGTGACGGTAGGCGGCGAGCGTGTCCATGAACGAGTTCGCGGCCGCGTAGTTGCTTTGTCCCGGGCTGCCGAACGCCGCGGCGGCGGAGGAGAACATGACGAGCTCGGCGGACCCAATCGACTCGTGCAGATTGAAGGCCGCGTCGACCTTGGGGGTCAGCACCCGCGAGAGACGCTCACCATCCTGGGACTCGATCACGCCGTCATCGATGACGCCGGCGGTGTGGATCACGAGACTCAGGGGATGCTCGGCCGGGAGCGAGGCGAGCAGCCCGTCGAGCTGCTCCTTGCGCGAGACGTCGCATGCGGCGATCCGCACCTCGCAGCCGAGCTCCCTCAGCTCGGCCTCGAGCGCCGCCGCGCCCTGCGCCTGTGGACCGCTGCGACTCACGAGCAGGAGCCGGCGCACTCCCAGGTCGGCCACGAGATGGCGCGCCAGCAACGCGCCCAGGCCGCCCGTTCCGCCTGTGATCAGGACCGTGCCCACGGGGTCGAGAGGATCCGCGGCGGGCGCCCCGCCCGGCGCCGCCACGCGCCCGAGCCGTCGCGCATACAGCGAGCCCGCACGCAGCGCGAGCTCGGGCTCATCGCTGTCGAGGGCGCCGTAGAGCGCATCCTTCGAGGACCGATCGTCGTCGAGGTCGATCAGGCCGAAGCGCTCGGGGTGCTCTGACTGGGCCGAGCGCAGCAGGCCGACCAGCGCCGCCTGAAGCAGGTTGGGCGTCTCACCGTCGAGCACCGCGACCGCGCCCTCGGTCACGAGCAGCAGCTTCGCTTCGGAGAGGCGCTCGGAGGCGATCCACGCTTGCAGCAGCTCGAGCACCCGCGCGGTGAGCCGGTGGACGCCCCCGGGCAGCTCGCCCTCCTCCTCCAGCGTCCTGGCCTCGACGAGGACCAGCTCGGGCGTGGCTGCGCCGTCCTCGAGCGCGCGCTCGAGCACCTGCAGGTCGCGGTAGCGCTCCAGCTCGAGGCCGCCGACTGCCCCTGCTCCCGAGTCCCCGCCATCGCCGTTGCCACCGCCATCGCCGTCGCCCAGCAGCACCGCACGCAGCGGTGAGCCGTTGGGCGAGACGTCGCGTCCCAGCTCGAGCCACCGCAACTCGTAGAGCGCATCGTGATGGGAGCGCGCGGCGGCCTGCAGCTGGCTCTGGTCGATCGTGCGCGTTTGAATCCTTGCGACCGACAGCACCGGCGCGCCGTCGCCGTCGAGCGCCAGCAGGCTCAGCTCCTCACCGCTCCCGCCGAGCCGGACCCGCAGCACGCTTGCGCCCGGTCCGTGCAGACGCACGCCGGAATAGGAGAAGGGCACTCCGACCCCGTCTGTGCGAGCGCCGTCGAGCGCGCCCAAGAAGGTCGTATGCACGGCGGAGTCGAGCAGCGCCGGGTGGATTCGAAAGTCGGAGGGGAGGTTCGCCTGCTCCTGCTCCTGTTCCAGCGCCACTTCGCCGTAGAGCTCGTCCCCGAGCTTGAACGCCCTCGCAAGCCCCTGGAAAGGCGGTGTGTAGTTGTAGCCCATCTCCGCCAGCCGGTCATACAGGTACTCGACGTCGAGCTCCTCCGCTCCCGCGGGCGGCCAGGCGCCGTCGGCAAAGCTTGCGAGCTCCGGGTCGAGCGAAGCCCTCTCGCTGGACGCCTCGCCGTCGCCCGGGCTGAGCGCGCCCGAGGCGTGGCGGACCCAGAGATCCGACTCGGGCTCGCCTTCCGCGCCATCCTCGTGGCGGGAGTGGATGTCGATCGAGCGTCGTCCGGTGTCGTCGGGCTCTGAGATCGAGAGCTGGATCTGCACGGCGCCGTCGTCGTTCAGCAGTAGCGGCCGCTCGAACGTGAGCTCCTCGACCACCTCCGCGCCGACCCGCTGCCCGGCCGCCAGCGCCAGCTCGACGAAGGCGGTCCCGGGCAACAGGACCTGGCCCATGATCGCGTGCCCCGCAAGCCAGGGATGGGTCTTCAACGAGAGACGCCCGGTGAACAGCCAGCCCTCCCGCTCACCCGCCAACGCCATCTCCGCCCCCAGCAGAGGATGCTCCGCAGAAGACAGCCCGAGCGAGCCCGCGTCAGCAGCGCCCGGCGCGGCCTCAAGCCAATAGCGCCGGCGCTGAAAAGCATAGGTCGGCAACTCGACGTGCGGAGCGCTCTGGAGGAACAGGGAGCCCCAGTCGACGCTCAGGCCATGGGTGTAGGCCTTAGCGAGGAAACCGACCAGCTCCCTCGCTTCCGGACGATCCCGGCGCAACGTGCTCGCCAGCAACGCCTCGTCCTCGAGCTCCTCGCTCAAACACTCATACGCCATCGCGCTCAGCACACCATCGGGACCGAGCTCGAGAAAACGCCTCACACCCGCGCCCTCCAGGCAACGCACACCATCACAGAAACGCACCGCGCTGCGCACATGCTCAGCCCAATACTCAGCAGTCAGCAGCTCCTCACCGGCAAGCTCACCAGTCACATTCGAGACGATCGGGATCGACGGTGGAGCGAACGAAAAGCCCTCGACGATCTCGGTGAGCTCCCCGAGCATCGGATCCATCAACTGCGAATGAAACGCGTGCGAGACACGCAGCCGCGTGACCTTACGACCCCTCGCCACGAACGCGCCCTCCCACTCCGCGAGAGCGTCGAGCTCACCAGAGACAACGACCGCGTCAGGACCATTCACGCCAGCGACAGCCAACCGATCCCCGAACCCCGCGAGACTCTCCACCACCTCCTCCTCTGAAGCCATCACCGCAGCCATCCCGCCACCATCAGGCAGCGCGCCCATCAACCGGCCCCGCGCCACAACCAGCGCACACGCATCCTGCAAAGACAGAACACCGGCGACGTGCGCCGCGACGATCTCACCAACCGAATGGCCCAGCAGGAAATCCGGTCTCACACCAAAACTCGACACCAGCCTGAACAGCGCCACCTCGATCGCGAACAACGCCGGCTGGGTGAACTGCGTACGCCCCAACAGCAGAGCCTCCTCAGAGCCATCCGCCGCAAACAGGAGATCCTGCAACGACCGTCCCAACAGACCATCCAAAACCCCGCACACCTCATCCAATCCAGCAGCGAACACCGGGAACGCGCCATACAGCTCAGAACCCATGCCCGCCCACTGCGCACCCTGACCCGAAAACAAAAACGCCGTCCTGCCACCACCAACGACACCCGTGAACAAACCATCCGCCCGCTCGCCACGCTCAAGCGAACCCAAACCCGCAACCAACCCATCCCGCTCCCCCGCCACCACAACAGCACGATGCGACAGCCCCGCACGACCCAACGCCAACCCACGCGCAACACCACCCAACTCAAGCTCCGCACGCCCACCCACAAACGAGCCGAGACGAGACGCCTGCCCCCGCAGCGCGCCCCCACCCGAACCCGACACCACAAACGGCAACACCCCAAGCCGAAAAGCCGCCACACCCCCGCCATCCACATCGACGCCCACGGCACTCTCGGAAACGCGCTCCTCGACAGGGGCCTCCTCGACGATCACGTGCGCATTCGTGCCGGACACCCCGAACGCGGAGACCCCCGCGCGGCGCGGAGCGCCGTTGGCCGTCCACGGGACCTGCTCGCCGAGCAGCCGCAGCTCGCCTCCCGACCAATCCACATGGGGGGAAGGCTCCTGCGAATGCAGGGTCCGTGGCAGCGCTTCGTGGCGCATCGCCTGGATCATCTTGATCACCCCGCCGACACCGGCCGCGGCCTGAGAGTGGCCGATGTTCGACTTCAACGAGCCGAGCCACAGCGGCCCCGCTGGGCGCTCCCGCCCATACGTCGCGATCAGCGCCCGCGCCTCGATCGGGTCGCCGAGCTTCGTGCCGGTGCCGTGCGCCTCGATCGCGTGCACCTCACCGGCGGACAGGCCGGCGTTGGCGAGGGCCTGGTGAATGACCCGCTCCTGGGAAGGACCGTTCGGCGCCGTCAGGCCATTCGAGGCGCCATCCTGATTGACCGCCGAGCCGCGCACCAGGCCCAGCACCCGACGGCCGTTGCGACGCGCGTCGGAGAGCCGCTCGAGCAGCAACAGACCCATCCCCTCGGCCCAGCCGGTGCCGTCGGCGCCCGCGCCGAAGGCCTTGCAACGCCCGTCCGCCGAGAGTCCGCGCTGGCGCGAGAACTCGATGAAGCCGAGGGGGTTGGCGAGGACGGTCACGCCGCCGGTCAATGCCAGCTCGCACTCGCCCGAGCGCAGCGCCTGGCAGGCCAGGTGGATCGCCACGAGCGAGGAGGAGCAGGCCGTATCGACCGATACCGCCGGCCCCTCGAGGCCGAACGTGTAGGCCAGACGCCCCGAGGCGACGCTCGTGGTGCTGCCGGTCAGGCGCAGGCCTTCGATCTCCTCGGGCGGATGCAGGTCGAGGCCGTAGAGCTGGGAGATGATCCCGGCGAATACTCCCGTCTGGCTGCCCTTGAGGCTGAGCGGATCGACCCCGGCGTCTTCGAACGCCTCCCAGGCGCCCTCGAGCAGCAGCCGCTGCTGGGGATCCATCGCCAGCGCCTCCCGCGGAGAGATCGAGAAGAGCTCCGCGTCGAAGTCGCCCGCGTCGTAGAGGAAGCCTCCGTGTCGCGTATAGCTTCCTCCCGGGCTGTCCGGGTCCGGGTCGAACAGGCGCTCGACGTCCCAACCACGATCCTCGGGGAACTTCCCGATCGCGTCGCCGCCGGAGGCGACGAGCTCCCACAGGTCCTCGGGCGAGGCCACCCCGCCCGGGTAGCGGCAGCTCATCCCGACGATCGCGATCGGCTCGTCGACGCGCGCGGGAGAGCGCCTGGCCACCCGCGTGCTGTGCTTCGCGCCTTCGACCTCCAGACGCAGAAAGTCGGCCGCCGCCTGCGGAGTCGGGTAGTCGAAGACGAGCGTCGGTGGCAGCTCGAGCTCGCTCGCCGCGCTCAGACGGTTTCTGAGCTCGACAGCCGTGATCGAGTCAAAGCCGGCCTCCTTGAAGGAGCGCTCGGGATCGACTTCCGCTGCGGAGGCGTGTCCGAGCACGCCGGCCACGTGATCCATGACGAGCCCCGAGACGATCGCGTCCCACTCCGACTCGGGGGAGCCCGAGAGCTTTCTCGCCAACGAGCCCGTGGCGGAGTCGGGGATCGAGCGCGCGCGCTCGAGCTCTGCGACCTGCGCTTCGAGCGCGGAGGCGTCGCCGTCCACGGCGATCGGCTCGAGCCAGAAGCGCCGGCGCTGGAAGGCGTAGGTGGGGAGCTCGACGTGCGCGGTTTGAGCCTCCGCCAGCAGGACGCTCCAGTCGACCTCCAAGCCGTGGTTGTGAGCCTGCGCGAGCAAGCCGAGGAGCTCCCGCGCTTCGGGGCGGCGGCGGCTCAGGGCGCTCGCGAGCAGCGCCCTGCCGGCGCTGTCGCGCTCCACGCACAGGTGCGCCATCGCGCTCAGGACGCCGTGCGGGCCGAGCTCCAGAAAGCGTGTGACCCCCTCCTGTGCGAGCAACGACACGCCGTCGCGGAAGCGCACCGTGCGGCGGACGTGCTCAGCCCAGTACGCGGGCGAGGTCGCCTGCTCGGCGGTGAGCGTCTCACCGCTCACGTTCGAGACGATCGGGATCGACGGCTCACCGAGCTCCAGACCCTCGGCGAGGAGCTTCAGCTCCGCGAGCATCGGGTCCATCAGCTGCGAGTGAAACGCGTGTGAGACGCGCAGACGCGTCACCTTGCGACCGTCCGCAACGCAGGCGGCCTCCCATTCCTCCAGGGCCGCCGCGGCTCCGGAGACGACCACCCCTTCGGGGGCGTTGACCGCGGCCAGCGCCAGGCGGTCCTCAAAGCCGCAGAGGCTCTCGAGCGCCTCCTGCTCTGAGGCCATGACCGCCGCCATCGCGCCGCCGTCGGGCAGAGCGCCCATCAGCCGCCCGCGCGCCGCGACGAACGCGCACGCATCCTCGAGCGAGAAGACCCCCGCGACGTGCGCCGCCGCGAGCTCGCCGATCGAGTGGCCCAGCAGGAAGTCCGGTCTCAGGCCGAAGCCCGTGAGGAGCCGGTACAGCGCCACCTCGAGCGCGAACAGCGCCGGCTGGGTGTACTCGGTGCGGTCGAGCAGCAGCGCCCGCCGCGAGCCCTCGGCAGCGAACATGAGCTCTCGCAGCGGCTGCTCGAGGTGGGACGCGAAGACGCCGCACACCTCGTCGAGCGCGCCGGCGAACACCGGGAACGTCTCGTAGAGCCCGCGGCCCATGCCGGCCCACTGCGCGCCCTGACCGGAGAACAGGAACGCCACCCGGCCGTCGCCGCGGGCTGAGCCCTCGAGGAGGCATTGCGCCGTCTCGCCGCGCTCCAGCGCGAGCAGGCCGTCGAGCAGCTCCTCCCGATCCCCGGCGAGGATCGCCGCGCGATGGCGCAGATGCGAGCGGTGGAAGGCGAGCGTCGAGGCGACATCCGCGAGCTCGAGCTCGGGATGCGCGGCGAGATGCGCGCGCAGCCGCTCGGCTTGGGAGCGGAGGGCCTCAGCGCTCTTGGCGGACACCAGGAAGGGCACGGGGGAACGCCCCAACGGCGGCCGGTCGAGCGCCGGCGTTCGGGCGGGCTCCGCTGCGGGACTCGCCGCCGCGACCGGGAATGGCAAGGCGCCGAGCCGAGGGGCGGCAGCGGCGCTCTCGGCCACGACCTCAGCCGCCGGAGCCTCCTCCACGATCACGTGCGCGTTCGTGCCGGACACCCCGAACGAGGACACGCCGGCGCGCCGCGGCGCGCCATTGGCCCGCCACGGCAGCTCCTCGTTCAGCAGGCGCACCTCGCCCGCCGACCAATCGATCTGGGGCGAGGGCTCAGCGGCGTGGAGCGTCTTCGGCAGCACGCCGTGGCGCATCGCCTGGACCATCTTGATCACGCCGCCGACGCCCGCCGCCGCCTGGGAGTGGCCGATGTTCGACTTCAACGATCCCAGCCACAACGGGTCGCCCGCGTCCCGCTGCCCGTATGTGGCGAGCAGCGCCTGCGCCTCGATCGGATCGCCGAGCGTCGTGCCCGTACCATGCGCCTCGACCACGTCCACCTCACCGACGGACAGGCCGGCGCCGGCGAGTGCCCGGCGGATCACCCGCTCCTGAGAGGGGCCGTTCGGCGCGGTCAGACCGTTCGAGGCGCCATCCTGGTTCACCGCCGAGCCGCGCACCAGGCCCAGCACCCGATGATCGTGCTTGCGCGCATCAGAAAGTCGCTCCAACAGGAGCAGGCCCATGCCCTCGGCCCAGCCGACGCCGTCCGCGCCCGCGCCGAAAGACCTGCAGCGCCCATCCGCCGACAGGCCGCGCTGGCGGCTGAAGGTGATGAACACGCTGGGCGAGGACAGCACCGTCACCCCGCCGGCCAACGCGAGGGTGCACTCCCCCGCGCGCAGCGCCTGACACGCCAGGTGCATCGCCACGAGCGAGGAGGAGCAGGCCGTGTCGACCGTCACCGCCGGGCCCTCCAGGCCGAACGCGTATGCCAGGCGCCCGGAGACGACGCTGCCGGTGCCGCCGGTGCCCATGTAGCCCTCGACCTCCGCCGGCACAGGACCGACGTTGGTGGCGTAGTCCTGGTACATGACGCCCGCGAACACGCCCGTCTGGCTGCCCTGCAACGAGGCCGGGTCGAGGCCCGCGTGCTCGAAGGCCTCCCACGCTCCCTCGAGCAGCAGCCGCTGCTGGGGATCCATCGCCAGCGCCTCGCGCGGGGCGATCGAGAAGAACTCCGCGTCGAAGTCGCCCGCGTCATCGAGGAAGCCGCCGTGGCGAGAGTAGCTCGTGCCGGCGTGGTCGGGATCGGGGTCATACAGACGCTCCAGATCCCAGCCGCGGTCCTCGGGGAGCTCTCCGATCGCGTCCTCGCCGCGAGCGACGAGCTCCCACAGCTCCTGCGGCGAGGACACGCCGCCCGGATAGCGGCAGCTCATCCCGACGATCGCGATCGGCTCATCCGCGCGCGAGAGGATCTGGCGGTTGACGTCGCGGACGCGCTCCAACTCCACCAGGGTCGTGCGCAGGGCCTCCACGAGCTGTTCGTTCTCAGGAGCCATATGTCAACCGGTGGAGCTGCCGATTTCAAGCGCCCTGCCGATCAGGCTGTCGGCGTCCATGTCCTCGATCAGGCTCGCATCGCCGCCCGCCGCCTCGGCCGGCGTCCCATTCAGCGGAGCGCTTTCGGCGTCGGCCAGCGCCAGCACGATGTCGAGTACGCCGGCGCTCTGCAGGCGCGCGATCGGAACCGAGGCGATCATGCGCCTGATCTCGACCTCGCGGGGATCGCGATCGCCGTCGAGCGCGCCGAGCGCAAGCCGCTCGAGCAGATAGCCCGCCACCGCGGCGGGGGTGGGATAGTCGAAGACGAGCGTCGAAGGCAGCTTCAACCCCGTGGCCTGGCCAAGACGATTTCTGAGCTCGACGCCCGCGAGCGAGTCGAAGCCGAGCTCCTTGAACGCGCGCTGCTCCTCGACCGCCTCGGCCGAGGAGTGCCCGAGGACGCCGGCCGTACTGTCGGTGACCTGCTCGGAGACGATCGCCTCCCACTCCGACTCGGGCACATCGGCGAGCCTTCTGGCCAGCGCGCCCTTCGCGTCCGAGGCACGGCGGGCCCCCATGCGGATCAGCCCGCGCATGATCGCGGGCAGCGTCCCTGCCCTGGCCTGCGCGCGCAAAGGGGCCATGTCCAGGCGCGCCGGCACGAGCAGCGGCCGGTCGAGGGCGCGGGCGAGATCGAGGAGCTCGAGTCCCTGCGCGTCGGACAGCGAGGCGATGCCCATCCGCTGAAGACGCGCGCGGTCGACCTCGCCAAGCGTCTCGGCCATACCGCCCACGCGATCCCACGCGCCCCAGGCCAGCGACACGCCCGGGAGCCCGTGCGCGTGTCGGCGCGCGGCGAGCGCATCCAGGAACGCGTTCCCGGCCGCGTAGTTGCCCTGCCCCGGGCTGCCCACGGTAGCCGCCACGGAGGAGAACAGGATCAGCTCCACCGGCCCATCCTCCGCGGTGAGCTCGTGCAGATTGATCGCCCCGTCGATCTTGGGGGTCATCACCCGCGCGAGCTGCTCGCCGTCGAGCGATTCGATCGTGCCGTCGTCGAGCACGCCGGCGGTGTGGATCGCCAGGCTGAGGGGGTGCTCCGCCGGGACCGAGGCGAGCAGCTCCTTCAGCCGCGTCCTGCCGGAGACGTCGCAGGCGGCGATCCGCACTTCGCAGCCGAGCGCTTCCAACTCCGCTTTGAGCTGCTCCGCGCCCTCCCCATCGAGGCCGCTGCGACTCACGAGCAGCAGCCGCTCGACGCCGCGCTCGGCCACCAGATGGCGCGCGAGCAGGGCGCCCAGCCCGCCGGTGCCACCAGTGATCAGCACCGTGCCCTGAGGGTCGATGGGCGCCGGCGCGGGCGTGTCGGCCCCCGTCGCCACCCGTCCGAGCCGCGGCGCGTAGAGCGTGCCCGCGCGCAGCGCGAGCTCCGGCTCGTCGCTGATCAGGGCGCCGTAGAGCGCACCCCTGGAAGCCTCGCTCGCGTCGAGGTCGAGCAGGCCAAAACGGCCGGGGTGCTCCGATAGGGCCGAGCGCATCAGGCCGACAAGCGCTGCCTGAGCGAGGTTGGGCGCCTCTCCCTCCGTGACCGCCACCGCGTTGCCTGTGAGAAGCACGAGCTTTGACTCCGCGAGGCGCTCTGAGGCGATCCATCGCTGCAACAGCTCGAGCGTCCGGGCCGCGGCGCGGTGGACATCTTGGGCGAGCCCGCCGGCGAGGTCGCCCGCTCCCACGGCGCCCGCTCCTCCAGCGCCGTCCCTCCCATCGCCCATTCCTCCATCGCCCTCTCCTCCAGCGCCCTTGGGCGAGAGTTCGGCCTGAGCGGCGATCGCATTGGCGTCGACAAGCACGAGCTCGGGCGCGAGAGAGCCGTCTCGAAGCGTCTCCTCCAGCGCCGCGAGGTCGTCGTGGCGCTCCAGCTCGACGCCGCGAATCTCGATCGGGTCGCTCGGGCCGAGCACGCCGGCGCGTAGCTGTGAGCCGTTTGGGGAGGCGCCTTGCAGCTGCGTCCACTGGAGCTCGTAGAGCGCGTCGTATCCCGCGGGCCGCGCCGCCTTCAGCTGCTCCTGGTCGATCGCCCGGGTCGCAACGCTCTCGATCGAAAGCACCGGCGCCCCGCTCTCGTCGAGCGCCATCAGGCTCAGCTCCTGCGCGCCGCCGGCGTTTGCAAGGTTTACGCGCAGCGCGCTCGCGCCGTGGCCGGACAGCCGCACGCCCGAGCAGGAGAAGGGAATCTCGAGGGCGCTCGCCTGCCCGTCGTCGAGCGCGCCGAGCAAGGCCATGTGCAGGGCCGAGTCGAGCAGCGCGGGGTGGACGCAGAAGTCGGACGCCTGGCTCTGCTGCTCTCCCGTCAGGGCGACCTCGCCATAGAGCTCCTCGCCGACGCGCCAGGCCGAGCGAAGCCCCTGGAAGGAGGTCCCGTAGTTGTAGCCGACCTCCGCCAGGCGGTCGTAGAGAAACTCGGTGTCCAGCCGGGCGCCCTCGGGTGGCCATGGCGCCTGCGCGAAGCGGCGCAGCCCGCCGTCGGCTCCCCGGCCATCGCCTGCGGCGTCCGCCCCGTCGGCGGTGAGCACGCCGACGGCGTGGCGGGTCCAGCCGCCGAGCTCTTCCGCGTCCTTTCGCGACCGGCTTTCGTGGCGGGAGTGGATGTCGATCGAGCGTCGTCCGGTGTCGTCGGGCTCTGAGATCGAGAGCTGGATCTGCACGGCGCCGTCGTCGTTCAGCAGTAGCGGCCGCTCGAACGTGAGCTCCTCGACCACCTCCGCGCCGACCCGCTGCCCGGCCGCCAGCGCCAGCTCGACGAAGGCGGTCCCGGGCAACAGGACCTGGCCCATGATCGCGTGCCCCGCAAGCCAGGGATGGGTCTTCAACGAGAGACGCCCGGTGAACAGCCAGCCCTCCCGCTCACCCGCCAACGCCATCTCCGCCCCCAGCAGAGGATGCTCCGCAGAAGACAGCCCGAGCGAGCCCGCGTCAGCAGCGCCCGGCGCGGCCTCAAGCCAATAGCGCCGGCGCTGAAAAGCATAGGTCGGCAACTCGACGTGCGGAGCGCTCTGGAGGAACAGGGAGCCCCAGTCGACGCTCAGGCCATGGGTGTAGGCCTTAGCGAGGAAACCGACCAGCTCCCTCGCTTCCGGACGATCCCGGCGCAACGTGCTCGCCAGCAACGCCTCGTCCTCGAGCTCCTCGCTCAAACACTCATACGCCATCGCGCTCAGCACACCATCGGGACCGAGCTCGAGAAAACGCCTCACACCCGCGCCCTCCAGGCAACGCACACCATCACAGAAACGCACCGCGCTGCGCACATGCTCAGCCCAATACTCAGCAGTCAGCAGCTCCTCACCGGCAAGCTCACCAGTCACATTCGAGACGATCGGGATCGACGGTGGAGCGAACGAAAAGCCCTCGACGATCTCGGTGAGCTCCCCGAGCATCGGATCCATCAACTGCGAATGAAACGCGTGCGAGACACGCAGCCGCGTGACCTTACGACCCCTCGCCACGAACGCGCCCTCCCACTCCGCGAGAGCGTCGAGCTCACCAGAGACAACGACCGCGTCAGGACCATTCACGCCAGCGACAGCCAACCGATCCCCGAACCCCGCGAGACTCTCCACCACCTCCTCCTCTGAAGCCATCACCGCAGCCATCCCGCCACCATCAGGCAGCGCGCCCATCAACCGGCCCCGCGCCACAACCAGCGCACACGCATCCTGCAAAGACAGAACACCGGCGACGTGCGCCGCGACGATCTCACCAACCGAATGGCCCAGCAGGAAATCCGGTCTCACACCAAAACTCGACACCAGCCTGAACAGCGCCACCTCGATCGCGAACAACGCCGGCTGGGTGAACTGCGTACGCCCCAACAGCAGAGCCTCCTCAGAGCCATCCGCCGCAAACAGGAGATCCTGCAACGACCGTCCCAACAGACCATCCAAAACCCCGCACACCTCATCCAATCCAGCAGCGAACACCGGGAACGCGCCATACAGCTCAGAACCCATGCCCGCCCACTGCGCACCCTGACCCGAAAACAAAAACGCCGTCCTGCCACCACCAACGACACCCGTGAACAAACCATCCGCCCGCTCGCCACGCTCAAGCGAACCCAAACCCGCAACCAACCCATCCCGCTCCCCCGCCACCACAACAGCACGATGCGACAGCCCCGCACGACCCAACGCCAACCCACGCGCAACACCACCCAACTCAAGCTCCGCACGCCCACCCACAAACGAGCCGAGACGAGACGCCTGCCCCCGCAGCGCGCCCCCACCCGAACCCGACACCACAAACGGCAACACCCCAAGCCGAAAAGCCGCCACACCCCCGCCATCCACCCCCTCCGACTCCGCCGCCGGCTCCTCCTCCACCGGAGGCTCCTCCAGGATCACGTGCGCGTTCGTGCCGGAGATCCCGAACGAGGAGACGCCCGCACGACGTGGCACTCCGCCCCGCTCCCACGGCACCTGCTCTTTCAACAGCCGTACCTCGCCCTCCGACCAATCCACATGGGGCGAGGGCTCATCGGCGTGAAGCGTCTTCGGCAGCACGCCGTGGCGCATCGCCTGAACCATCTTGATCACGCCGCCGACGCCCGCCGCCGCCTGCGTGTGGCCGATGTTCGACTTCAACGAGCCGAGCCACAGCGGCGCGCCCTCGCGCTCCTGACCGTAGGTCGCAAGCAGCGCCTGCGCCTCGATCGGGTCGCCGAGCGTCGTGCCCGTGCCGTGCGCCTCGACCACGTCCACCTCACCCGCCGATAGACCGGCGCCGGCCAGCGCCTGGCGGATCACCCGTTCCTGGGAAGGACCGTTCGGCGCCGTCAGGCCATTCGAAGCGCCGTCCTGGTTGACCGCCGAGCCGCGCACCAGGCCCAGCACGCGATGGCCGTTCTTGCGCGCCACCGACAACCGCTCGAGCAGCAGGAGGCCCACGCCCTCAGACCAGCCCACGCCATCGGCGCCGGCGCCGAACGACTTGCAACGGCCGTCGGGGGAGAGCGCTCGCTGACGACTGAAGAGGACGAACACGCCGGGGTTCGCAAGCACCGTAACCCCACCGGCCAGCGCCAGCTCGCACTCCCCGGAATGCAGCGCCTGACATGCCAGGTGCATCGCCACCAGCGAGGAGGAGCAGGCCGTGTCGAGCGTCACCGCCGGCCCCTCGAGGCCGAACGTGTAAGCAAGGCGCCCCGAGACGACGCTCGCCTGGCTGCCGGTCGCAAGATAGCCCTCGAGCTCCGCGGGCACGGGACCCACGTTGGTCCCATAGTCCTGGTACATCACCCCCGTGAACACTCCCGTCGATGTGCCCCGCAGCGAAGCGGGGGCGACGCCGGCGTCCTCGAACGCCTCCCACGCGCTCTCCAGCAGCAGCCGCTGCTGGGGATCCATCGCCAGCGCCTCGCGCGGGCCGATCGAGAAGAAGTCCGCGTCGAACTCCCCGGCGTCGTACAGAAAGCCGCCGTGGCGGCTGTAGCTCGTCCCGGAGCTGTCCGGGTCCGGATCGTAGAGCCCCTCGACGTCCCAGCCACGGTCGTCGGGGAACTCGCCGATCTCATCCGCGCCGGAGGCGACCAGCTCCCACAGCTCTTCCGGCGAGGTCACTCCACCCGGATAGCGGCAGCTCATTCCCACGATCGCGATCGGCTCGTCGGTGTGCGCCGGCAGGTGTCTGGGGATCTGCGCCACGCCGCGCTTTGCGCCTTCGACCTTCGAGCGCAGATACCCCGCCACGGCGGCGGGCGTGGGGTAGTCGAAGACGAGCGTGGAGGACAGCTTCAGCCCGCTCGCCTGACCGAGGCGGTTGCGCAGCTCGACGGCGCCCAGCGAGTCGAAGCCCGCCTCCTTGAAGGGACGCTGCGGGTCGACCGCCGCGGCGGAGGCGTGCCCGAGCACACCGGCCACGTGGCCCACGACGAGCTCGAGGACGATCGCGTCCCACTCCGCCTCGGAGGACTCGGCCAGCCGTCTGGCCAGCGAGCCCTTGGCTTCAGAGGCGCGGCGAGTGGGGACGCGGATCAGACCGGTGAGGATCATCGGCAGCAGGCCCGCCTTCGCCTGGGCGCGCAGGGCGGAGGAGTCCAGACGCATCGGCACGAGCAGCGGCTCGTCGATCGAGCGGGCGATGTCGAACAGCTCGAGCCCCTGGACGTCTGAGAGGAGCGAGATGCCCTGGCGCTCGAAACGCGCGCGCTCGGCCTCGCCCATCTCCCCCGCCATGCCGGCGGCCTGCTCCCACGCGCCCCAGGCCAGCGACATGCCCGGGAGCCCGTGCGCGTGGCGATGCGCGGCGAGCGCATCCAAGAACGCGTTCGCGGCCGCATAGCTGCCCTGACCGGGGCTGCCCACGGCCGCCACCGCGGAGGAGAAGAAGACGAGCTCTGCCCGCTCGATCAGCCTGTGCAGGTTGAGGGCCGCGTCGATCTTCGGCGCCATGACCCGTGAGAGTCGCTCGCCGCTCAGCGACTCGATCACGCCGTCGTCGAGCACGCCGGCGGTGTGGATCGCGACGCTCAGCGGGTGCTCGGGGGCGACCGAGCCGAGCAGCTCCTCGAGCCGCTCGGCTCGCGAGACATCGCAGGCGGCGATCCGCACGTCGCAGCCCTGCGCTTGCAGCTCCTCGTACAGCGTGCTCGCCCCGTCGGCCGCGAGGCCGCTGCGGCTCACGAGCAGGAGCCGCCTCACACCCCGCTCGGCCACCAGATGACGCGCGAGAAGCGCTCCCAGCCCACCTGTGCCGCCGGTGATCAGCACGGTGCCCTGGGGATCGAACGGCGCCGGGACGGGATCGTCCTCGGCCTTGCGGCGAGCGAGGCGCGGCGCGTAGAGCGAGCCCTCGCGCAGCGCAAGCTCCGGCTCCTCGCCCACGAGCGCACCGGGCAGCGAGTCCACGGAGTCCTTGCTCCAATCGCTGTCGAGGAGACCAAACCGGCCGGGATGCTCCGATTGGGCCGAGCGCATCAGACCCACGAGCGCCGCCTGCGCGAGGTTGGGCGCATCCGCCTCGCGGGCGGCGAGCGCATTCTCCGTCAGGAGCAGAAGCTTGGAGTCGGCCAGACGCTCCGAGGCGATCCACCGCTGCAACAGCTCCAACGTCCGTGACGCGAGCCGGTGGACGCCCTCGGCGGACAGCTCTCCGTCCTCGCCCATCGCGGCGGCGTCGATCAGCACCACCTCGGGCGCTGGGACGCCCTCCTCGAGCACATCCTCGAGCACGGCCAGGCCGGGGTAGCGCTCGAGCGCGGCGCCGGCGATCTGCACGCGCTCGCTGTCGCCGAGCATCGCCAGGCGCAGCTCCGAGCAGTTGGAGAACGAGGGGGGAAGCTCCAGCCAACGAAGCTCGTACAGCGCGTCGTGGCTCGCGTTAGCAGCGAGCTTCAACTGATCTCGATCGATCGTGCGCAGCTCGAGCGCGTCCACCGAAAGCACGGGAGATCCGCCTTCGTCGAGCGCCAGCAGGCTGAACGTCTGTGAGTCTCCGTCGAGACGCACGCGCAGCACGCTTGCGCCCTGCCCGAGCAGACGTACGCCCGTGAAGGAGAAGGGCACGTCGAGCTCGCCCGTCTCCCCGCTCGCGAACGCCGCCGGCAGCATCGCGTGCAACGCGGCGTCGAGCAGCGCCGGATGGATGCAGAAGCCGTGCGCCTGACTTTCCTGCTCGGGCCCGAGGACGACCTCTGCGTACAGCTCGTGTTTCAGCCTGAACGCCTTGGCCAGGCCTTGGAAGGAAGGTCCGTAGTTGTAGCCGGCCTGCGCCAGGCGGTCGTAGAGAAGCTCCGTGTCGAGCTCCTCCGCCCCCGACGGAGGCCAGACCTCGAAGGCGTCGCCCTCGAGATCCGCGGTGGGCGCGCGCTCCTCGCCGAGCAGCTCGGCCTCGCTGTGGCGGGCGAGCACACCGGAGACGTGCCGGATCCACTCGCCGCTCTGCGGCTCCTCCCGGGAGGCGTTCTGCGGGCGAGAGTAGACGTCCAGCGAGCGCCTCCCGGCTTCGTCCGGCCCCGAGACCGACAGCTGGATCTGGACCGCGCTCTCATCCTCGAGCAGCAGCGGCCGCTCCAGCGTGAGCTCCTCGACGAAACCGGCGCCGATCCGCTCGCCTGCCGCCAGAGCCAGCTCGAGGAAGCCGGTGCCGGGCATCAGGACCTGACCCATGATCGCGTGGTCGATCAGCCACGGGTGGCTCTTCAGCGAGAGGCGCCCGGTGAACAGCCAGCCGTTCTCGCCCGCCAACGCCATCTCGGCCCCCAGCAGGGGGTGTTCGGCGGAGGATTGCCCGAGCGAGCTCGCGTCGGTGACGCCTGTTTGCGCGGAGAGCCAGTAGTGCTCACGTTGGAAGGCGTACTTGGGCAGCTCGACGTGCGAGGCCTCCCGCCCGAACAGGGCGTCCCAGTCGAGATTCAAGCCATGGGTGTGCGCCTGCGCAAGGAAGCCAAGAAGCTCGACAGCCTCGGGACGGCCCCTGCGCAGGGCGCTCACGAGCAGCGCCTCGCTCGCCAGGCCGTCGCCGAGGCACTCGTATGCCATCGCGCTGAGGACACCATCGGGGCCCAGCTCCAGGAAGCGCGTGACACCCGCCGACTCGAGCGTACGGACACCGTCACAGAAACGCACCGCCCGGCGCACATGCTCAGCCCAATACTCCGCGCTCATCAGCTCCTCGCCGGCCGGCTCGCCCGTCACGTTCGAGACGATCGGGATCTCAGGCGCATTGAAGGAAAGCCCGCGCGCCAGGCCGGCAAGCTCCTCGAGCATCGGGTCCATCAGCTGCGAGTGAAACGCGTGCGACACACGCAGGCGCGTGACCTTGCGCGCCGCGGCAAACGCCCCTTCCCACTCCGCGAGCGCATCCAAGCCACCGGAGACGACAATCGCCTCAGGACCGTTCACGGCGGCGATCGCCAGACGGCCCTCGAACCGCGACAAGCTCTCCACGACCTCCTCCTCGGAGGCCACCACCGCAGCCATCCCGCCACCGTCGGGCAGCGCGCCCATCAATCGGCCACGCGCCGCCACCAGCGCGCACGCATCCTGCAAGGACAGCACGCCGGCGACATGCGCCGCGGAGATCTCCCCGATCGAATGGCCCAGCAGGAGGTCCGGCCTCACGCCAAAGCTCGAGATCAGACGGAACAGCGCGATCTCGACAGCGAACAACGCCGGCTGCGTGAACTGCGTACGCCCCAACAGCACCGACTCCTCAGAGTCCTCCGCCGCAAACAGAAGATCCTGAAGCGGCCGCCCCAGCAAGCCATCGAAGACACCACAAACCTCCTCGAGCGCCTCCGCGAAGACCGGGAACGCCCCGTTTAGCCCGGCTCCCATCCCCGCCCACTGGGCACCCTGCCCCGAGAACAGGAACGCCGTCCGACCGCCCCCCTCGTCCCTCGCCACACCCTGGAACAGGCCGTCCGCCACCACTCCACGCTCGAGCGCCTCCAGGGCGGCGACCAACGCGTCGCGCTCGCCTGCGACGACCACCGCGCGATTAGAAAGCTGCGCCCGGTCGAGTGCAAGCGCGCCGGCGACCTCGCGCAGCTCGACCTCCGAGGCCGCCTTCAGATGCGAGCCGAGGCGGACTGCCTGCGCCCTCAGCGCCTCGCCGCTCGCAGCCGAGACCAGGAACGGCAGGACGCCGAGACGGGACGCGGCCGGAATATCTCCACCCACAACTCCCGCCGGCGCAGCCTGCTCCGCAGGCGGAGCCTCCTCCAAGATCACATGCGCGTTCGTGCCGGAGATCCCGAACGAGGAGACGGCCGCGCGGCGCGAGACGCCGTTACGCTGCCACGGCACCTGCTCGCTCAATAGCCGTACCCCGCCGCTGGACCAGTCGACATGGGGGGAGGGTTCCTCGGCGTGGAGCGTCTTCGGCAGCACGCCGTGGCGCATCGCCTGAACCATCTTGATCACCCCGCCGACACCGGCCGCCGCTTGGGAGTGACCGATGTTCGACTTCAACGAGCCCAGCCACAACGGATCGCCCGCCTCCCGCTGCCCGTACGTGGCGAGCAGCGCCTGCGCCTCGATCGGATCGCCGAGCGTCGTGCCCGTGCCATGCGCCTCGACCACGTCCACGTCCTCGGCGGACAGCTCCGCGTTGGCCAGGGCTTGGCGGATCACCCGAACCTGTGAAGGCCCGTTCGGCGCGGTCAGCCCGTTCGAGGCGCCGTCCTGGTTCACCGCCGAGCCGCGCACCAAGCCCAGCACGCGATGGCCGTTGCGCCGCGCGTCGGAGAGACGCTCGAGCAGCAGCAGCCCCACACCCTCAGACCAGGCGGTCCCGTCGGCGCCGGCCCCGAACGACTTGCAGCGCCCGTCGACCGCGAGGCCACGCTGACGCGAGAACTCGACGAACATGCCGGGGTTGGCCATCACCGCGACGCCCCCCGCGAGCGCCAGTTCGCATTCTCCTCCGAGCAGCGCCTGGCGGGCCGCGTGCAGCGCCACGAGCGAGGAGGAGCAGGCGGTGTCGACCGTCACCGCCGGGCCCTCCAAGCCGAACACGTAGGCCAGGCGTCCCGAGACGACGCTGCCCGTGTTGCCGGTGAGGGTGTAGCCCTCGAGCGCGTCCCGCGCCTCGTGCAGACGCGGCCCGTAGTCCTGTGTCATCGCCCCGACGAACACCCCCGCCTGCGAGCCGCGCAGCGAGCCTGGGTCGATGCCGGCGTCCTCGAACACCTCCCACGCGCCTTCGAGCAGGAGGCGCTGCTGCGGATCCATCGCCAGCGCCTCGCGCGGGCCGATCGAGAAGAAATCGGCGTCGAACTTGCCGGCGTCGTACAGAAAGCCGCCGTAGCGCGCGTAGCTGGTTCCGAAGCTGTCGGGATCGGAGTCGAACAGATGCTCGACGTCCCACCCGCGATCGTGTGGGAACTCCCCGATCGCGTCGGTTCCCGCCGCGACGAGCTCCCACAGATCCTCGGGCGAGGAGACCCCACCCGGATAGCGGCAGCTCATCCCCACGATCGCGATCGGCTCCCGCTCGGGAGCCGATCGCGGGGGCGAGCTCGGGGCCGCGGGTGCGCTCGGCTCGCCGAAGATCTCCGCGCGCAGGTGGCGAGCCAGCGCGACGGGCGTGGAGTGATCGAACAGGATGGTGGACGGCAGGCGCAGTCCGGTGAGCTTCTTCAGCCGCTTGCGCAGCTCAAGCGCGGCGGGCGAGTCGAACCCGAGGTCTTTGAAGGCCTGTTTCGCCGGCACTTCCTCGGCGGAGTCGTACCCCAAGATGATCGCCACCTCCCCACGGACCCCGTCGAGCGCGATCCGCTCGCGCTCGGTGGACGGCGCGTCGAGCAGCAGCCGCGACAGCGCGCCCTTGGGAGCCGGCGCGCCCGGCGAGGAGCCGGCGCGAGGAACCCGCGCACCGTCGTCGGGCGCCACCTCGGCGGCGATCTCGCCGGAGACGGTCTCGCCGGCGCCCGCCGCCTGGCCGGCGGACTCCGACAGAGCTTCTCTCCCCGCGATCGACGGCAGGTCCTCTCCGCTCCCCGCGATCGACGGCAGGTCCTCTCCGCTCCCCGCGATCAACGGCAGGTCCTCTCCGGCAAGAGCGGGCGCGGGCTCGTCCTCCTCGAGCCAGTAGCGCCGGCGCTGAAAAGCGTAGGTCGGCAACGGGACGCGCCTGGCGCCCGAGCCGGCGAAGAACGCGCCCCAATCCACCTCCTCGCCCCGCACGTGCGCCTTCGCGAGCGATCTGACGAAGCGTTCGGTCTCGCCGTGATCGCGCGATCGCGAGCCGCTGCCGGCGGCCGCGTGCGCCTCCTCGCCAGGCGTCCGCTCCGCGCCTGACGGATCGGTGGCGGGTGCCGCCGCCACCCCGATATCGCCGTCGGCCACGCCTTCGAGCACGCTCGCCACGCGCTCCCCACGCGCGAGCGCGGCGAGACCCTCCAGCAGCATCTGCCTGTCGTCTCCGAGCACCACCGCACGGTGCTCGAACAGCGACCGTGAGGTCGCAAGCGAATAGCCGATGTCGTCGATCTCGAGCTCTGGCGAGTCCTCGACGTACCGGTGCAGTCGGTGGGCCTGCTCGCGCAACGCCCCCTCGCTCTTCGCCGAGATCACCAGCGGCGTCGTGCCGAGCACCGGCTCGCCGCTCGCCGGCGCGGCGCGCTTGCCACTCTGCGCAGGAGCGGGAGCTTGCGAAAGCACCATGTGGCAGTTGGTCCCACCCATGCCGAAGGAGCTGACGCCGGCGACGCGCTCCCCCTCTGACTGCGGCCACGGCGCGAGCCTCTGCTGAACGCGCAGGCCCAACTCGTCGAGCGGGATCGATGCGGGCGGCGCCTCGAAGTTGAGGCTCGGAGGGAGCTCGCCGTGGCTCACGCACAGCAGGGCCTTGATCAGCCCGACGATGCCCGCCGCACCCTCGAGGTGCCCGACGTTGGTCTTGGCCGAGCCGACCGGCAGCCGCTCATCGCCCGCTCGACCGGCGCCGAGCACCGCCCCGAGCGCGGCCGCCTCCACCTGATCTCCCAAGCGGGTGCCGGTACCGTGCAGCTCCACGTACTGCACGTCAGCTCGGCTGACTCCCGCGTTTCGATACGCCTGTCGCAGAACCTCTTCCTGGGCCGCCCGGTCGGGCGCCGCAAGACCGTCGCCGGAACCATCGTTGTTGACTGCGCTGCCACGGATCACGCCATAGATCGGGTCTTCGTCGGCCAGGGCGCTCGCCAACGTCTTGAGCACAACCACGCCGGCGCCCTCGCCGCGCACGTAGCCGTTCGCGCGAGCATCGAAGGCGAAGCAGGCGCCATCCGGAGACAGCGCGCCGAACTTCGAAGCGGCGATCGCACCGGAGGGGCTGAGGTTCAGGTTCACACCGCCGGCGAGAGTCAGGGTCGACTCGCCTCTGCGGAGGCTGTCGCAGGCCAGATGGATCGCCACCAACGCGGAGGATTGGGCGGTGTCCACGATCAGACTCGGACCGCGCAGGCCCAGCGCATAGGAAACGCGGTTGGCGATGATGCCGCGCGCGGTGCCGGTCAGCGCGTGGCGGGTGATCGCTCCCGCTCCGTGCTGCTGCAGGAGATGTGAGTAATCGCTCGCGATCGTCCCGACGAAGACGCCCGCCTGACTGCCGTGAAGGCCGCCGGGAACGATTCCCGCGTCTTCGAGCGCCTCCCAGCTGAGCTCGAGCACAAGCCGCTGCTGGGGATCGATGATCGCCGCCTCGCGCCGAGGGATGCCGAAGAAGTCGGGATCGAAGTCCTCGACGGACTCGAGAAAGCCGCCCCGCAGAACGCCCGGGAGCGAGCGATCGGCCGCGGACAGCGTCTCGAGACTCCATCGGCCGGGCGGGACCTCGGCGACGGTACTGGCGCCCTCGCACAGAAGCCGCCAGAAGGCCGAAGGATTCGGCGCCCCCGGAAAGCGACAGGATATTCCGACTACGGCGATCGCGGAATCGTCGCTCACGGTCACACGTGCAGCTCGAGCGCTCGGATCAGACGATCGCGCGTCTGCTCCGGCGGGACAACCTCGTCGACAAACCCGCTTGCCGCGGCGACGTCGACCCCCAAACGCTCCGTCGTGTACACCGCGGCCAAGCTGTCGGCATCGGCGCCGTCGGCGATCGCGCGGTGCTCGGCGATCGCGACGGCCTGAGAGGCGCCCATCACCCCGATCTGGGCGCGCGGCCAGGCAAGCGTCAGATCCGCTCCCAGATCTCTCGAGTTCATCACGATGTGAGCGCCCCCGTAGGCCTGGCGCAGGGTGACCGTGATCTTGGGCGTGCTGCAGCGGGCAAACGCCCGCAGCAGCGAGGCGCCGTGGCGAATGACGCCGGCGCGCTCCTGGTGGGCGCCAGGAAGAAAGCCGGGGGTGTCCACGAGGACGACGAGGGGAAGTGTGAAGCGGTCGCAGAGGTCGACGAACCACCGTCCCTTTTCGGACGCGGCGCTGTCGATCGTGCCGCCGAGGTGGCGCGGCTGGTTGGCGATGACACCGACCGGACGGCCGTCGAGATGGGCAAACGCCGTGACCATGTTGCGCGCCCAGCGACCGGCGAGCTCCAGATGGCGTCCTCCGTCGACCAGCAGGGAGATCACCTCACGTACGTCATACACATGACGGGTGGAGGCGGGCAGGCGATCCGCGGGGCTGCCCGGCGGTGGATCGACGGGAGGGACGAGCGGCAGCGATCCACCGATCGTCGAGGGAATGTAGCTCAGCAGCCCCTGCAGGAGCTCGGCCGCCGACCCATCGTCGTCGGTGACGAGGTGTGCGACGCCGTTTGCGGAATGGACACGGGGACCGCCGAGATCGTCGGCGGAGATCCGCTCGCGAGTGACCTGCTCGATGACCTTTGGCCCGGTCAAGAACAGGCGCGACTCCGAGCTCACCATCACGACGAAGTCACCGAGCGCCGGCGAGTAGGCCGCTCCCCCGGCGCAGGGGCCGGGGATCATCATTATCTGCGGCACTCGCGCGAGCGCCTGCTCGCGGAAGATCGCGCCGTAGGCGCCCAGTGCGGCGACGCCCTCCTGCAGGCGCGCCCCGCCGGAATGGGGCACACCGATCACCGGCACGCCGGCACGGCTTGCGTGCCTGATCGTCCGTGCGATCGTCTCGCCGCCGGCCGAGCCCAACGAACCGCCCCGATGGCTGACGTCCTGGGCCCAGACGCAGACAGGGCGTCCGTGCACCCGTCCCGACCCGGCGATCACCCCGTCGCCGACGCCCGAGCGCCACGGTCGGAAGGTGTCGGCGTCGAGCAGTCCCTGCAGGCGCACGCTGGTCGTGCTCTCGCGCGGCAGCGGCTCGATGTCGCGCGCCGTAGGATCCGGGTCGAGATCGACGCGGCCGCTGGGCGGGTCGGCGCTCAGGGCGGGAGCGAGCCGGGTGCGTGGGGGCTCACTCGTCTTCATGCGTGGGCAGCTCTTATGTCCACGCTCAGCGAACGCGCTTGCGCTCAAACCGGGGAGACGAGCCGTTCGAGGGCGCATGCGCGTGCGCTTCCCACGCGTCCAACCGCCCCCCCACACGTGCGTAGCGATCCAAGATATCGGCACGCATATGTAGATCCCCTTTTCCTATAAACATGATTGTGGCATCTAACATGTTGGCAAGTCGTATGTCAAGGGTTTTTAATCAAGATCGTCCCTCGCTCGATCACATGTGTCATCTGTCCACATCGGATGATTCTTTGACCTGTCCGCCGAGGCCCCCCCCCCCCCCGAATCGGGGGCTGGCAGTAAAAGTCATTGCGATCGTCAGCGTGCGAGCGCTGACCCGGGAGCGTGGCTAGGCGCCGCGGGATGCGGCGCTGTGTGAGCTCAGCGCGTCGGCGGTACGATCGACCAGGCTTGCAGCTTTTGCAACTACCCTGCTCAGCAGGAGAAAACCGTGCATTTGATCTGTGATGTGCAGGTGCTCGACGGGAACACCGTGCCGGGCAAGCTTCTCGGCATAGGCCACTCCGCTGTCGCGCACCGGGTCGAACTCGGCGGTCATCACAAGGGCCGGCGGCAGGCCGGCGAAACTGCCGGCCTGCAGGGGAAAAAGGTAAGGGTCTTCGAGATTGCACCCCGCCGGCAAGTAGTGACCCAGATACCACTCCAGCTGCGCCCGATCGAGCAGGTAACCGTTGCCACGCTCACGGTATGACGGCCAGCGATCGGGCATGTCGAGCAGCGGATACGCGATGACCTGATAGGTGGGCATTTGGATGCCCTCGTCGCGCAGGCGGTGTGTCAAAGCGGCTGCGATCGTGGCACCCGAGCTTTCACCCACGACTGCCCGAGAGGTCGAGTCACAGCCGAGCCGCTCCCCGTTGTCCAACAGCCAGCGGTAGGCATGGTAAGCATCGTCGAGCGCGGCCGGGTGCTTGTGCTCGGGAGCCCGACGGTAGTCGACCGAGAGAAGCAGCCATCCCGAGCGCTTGGCGAGCCGGCGACAGAGCTCGTCGTGGGTGTCGAGGTCGTTGAGCGTCCAGCCGCCGCCGTGAAAGAAGAGGGCCGCCGGCAGCACGCCGTCGCTCGGCCGATACAGCCGCACACCCAGCGCACCCTCCGGGGTCGGCAGCGAAAGGTCCTCGACGCTTGCGAGCGTAAGCATTGCCCCCCGGGGGATCAGCGTGGCGCGCATGCGCTCCCGTGCCTCGTCTACCGACATTGTGTGAATAGGCGCCGCACCAGCCGCCTCCATCACATCGAGCAGGTCCTGCGCCTGCGAGTCGAGGCTCGTCACCCTCGAAGTCCTGGCAGGTGGAAAAGACGAGAGAGATTTGGTGGAAGTGACGGTCGCCGCAAGATCGCCATCCTACTCACCCGGGCCGGTCCCCTCGCCCGGAGACAGTCCTCAGAGCGGAGGTGGTTGATTGATCGTGATGGGTCGGGGCCGCTAGTGCGATCGCGGTGAGTATCAACCCGTCGCGCACGAGCCATCTGCCCGAGAACGCCGTCACCCGCCGCTCGTCGAGCAGCGGCCCCGACACCAGCAGGCGGGCGGAGAATGCGCCCGCGGACGGATCGACGGTGACGGACGCCTCCTCGAAGTCCAGCCACAGTTCGGTCAGCGGAAACCAGGCCTTGTACACAGACTCCTTGGCGCTGAACAGCAGGCGATCCCAGTGCACCGCCGGAGCCTCAAGCTTGAGCTTGCGCAGCCACGAGCGCTCCTCCGGGCGCGCTATCTCCGCTTCGACTCCGTCCGGAAGCCCGGCGTTCACCTCGGCGTCGATGCCGATCGTCGCGATGTCGTGCGTGTGCGCGAGCGCACACGCACGATAACCCTCGCAGTGCGTGATGCTGCCAACCACCTCCGCGGGCCACCGTGGCTCGCCGCGCTCGCCGCTGAGTATTGGAGAGGGAGGCAGGCCCAGCCGCTCGAGCGCGTCGTGCGCGCATGCGCGCCCGGTGGTGAACTCACGACGACGCTTCTCGACGGCGTGCTCCACGGCAGCTTCCTCCGCCGCGAACAACGTGGCGCCCGCCGAGTCCCGACGCGCCTCGACGACGATAACCGACCCAGGTAGTATCTCCTCGATCACGACCCCTCCAGAGGTAATATCCGTCGCATCGGGTCGCGAGCACGTCCTCGGCGATGCCACTCGCGCGGATAACCGAGTGAAACCTCCTCGAACCTCACGCCGTCATGGAAGGTGGTACGAGGAATGTGAAGGTGACCGTAGACAACGACGGCAGCTCGAAATCGACGATGCCAGTCAGCGGTCAGTACCGTGCCACACCATTGCGCGAACTCTTGGTACCACAGTGCGCGTGTCAGCGCTGAGATCAAGGGAAAATGACTGACAAGCACGGTTGGGATCTCTGTGTCACACGCTTCGAGTCGTACCTCGGATTCGCGTACCCGTTCGTGACACCACTCCCCTCTGCTCGGATGCGGGTCGGGGTGTAACAGAAACTCGTCGCTGCAGACAACTCCAGCTTCGTGGGCGCGCGCCAGCGCCCGCTCCTTGGTTGGAGCGATATTGCGACCAAACGTGTAGTCATATAACAGGAAGAGCGGTGCGATCGTCATCGGACCGCCCGCGCCTTCCCAGATCGGATAATCGTCCTCCGGCGTGATCGTGCCGGTCAGGCGGCACAGGTCGACAAGGTGTCGATAGCGGCGCTCGCCGCGTAATTTCAGACTTTCATCCGGCGGTGTCCACAGGTCGTGATTGCCCGGCACCCAGACGACCGTCGCAAATCGCTGCTTCAGCAGGTCGAGCGTCCACTCGACATCCTCGATCGTCTCACTTATGTCCCCACAAACGAGCAGCCAATCGTCGTCTGACCGTGACCGAAGGTTTTCGACCACTCGACGGTTCTCGGGATGAGTGACATGGAGATCGCTGATCGCAAATACACTTCCGCGTGGCATTTAGCGCTCGCCTGGAGACGATCTCGGCTCGAGCTCGAACACGTCAGCCAGCAGTTCGTATGAGCGCCGGCGCGCCCGATGGTCGAAGGTGATGGTGACGAGGATGACCTCCTCGGCGCCGTACTCGATCGCGAGGCGCTCGATCTCCTCGCGCACCGCCGGCGGAGACCCGAGCACCGCGCGCCGAGCGCTCCCGGGCGGGGGCCCGGGGCGCTCCTGCTCGCTCGCCAAGAAGCGGAGCGCCTGCTCGGGGGGCGGTACCGCGATCAGCTCTCCGCGACGCAGCAGCTTGAACGACATCCGGCTGCTGGAGGCGAGCCGTCTCGCCTCCTCGTCGGTCTCGGCACAGATCGTCCAGGCGGCCACGGCCACTCGTGGAGCGCTCTCGCGTGCCTCGTCCGGGCGAAAGCGCTCGCGGTAGGAGCGTGCGATCTCGGCTCCCCCGGCGTTGATGAAGTCGGCAAAAGCGTATGGGAGGCCCAGCTCGGCCGCCCAGATTGCGCTCTGCGGCGAGGAGCCGAGCAGCCACGGCTCGGGGCGCTCGGGTCGTCCGGGAAGCGTCGCGACGAGTCGTGCGAACGGATGGTCGGCCGGGAGACGGCCGTCGAGATAGCCGAGGAGCTCGGAGAGCTGCTGGGGGAAGTCGTCGGGAGCTGCGCTTCGCCGGTCGCGCTGCAGGGCAAAGGTGGTCGTCGGGTCGGTCCCCGCGGCACGGCCGAGACCGAGGTCGATCCGACCGGGGAACAGGCCGGCGAGCAGGCTGAAGCTCTCGGCCACCTTGAACGGGCTGTAGTGCGGGAGCATCACGCCACCGCTGCCGACCCGTAGGCCTCGCGTGGTGGCGGCGATCGGCCCGATCAACGCCTCGGGGGAGGGCCCGGCGAGCATCGGGCCGCCGTGGTGCTCCGCGACCCAGTAGCGGTGATAGCCGAGGTCATCCGCCAGGCGCGCCAGGTCGAGCGTGTTTTGGAGAGCCTGTGCACCCGTGGAGCCTTCAGAGATGGGAGACTGGTCGAGGATCGATAGGCGCAGGGAGGCGGACAAGGGGACTCTGCTCGATCCTATATGGGCGCCGTTTACAAACTCTAGACAGGATGTAGTGGCCGCCCGGCCCCGCCGCTACATCGTGTCCAGCGAGGCCTCCCATCGCGCGATCCGATAAACGGCGGCGACGGCCCTGGCCCCCGAGCTGGGTGGATGGCGCCCCTCCCACGACATCTTGCGGGAATCAAGCCGTCCCCCACGTGTGCCGACATGGGTTGCCTACCGATCCCACGAACACAGCGCAAGAAAGGACGAATCCACGAGTTAGAATAAACGGGTGGGGTGGATATTGCCTTGCACGGCCCCTCTTTACCGTCCCGCGGGATCCAATGGCGCGGCTCTCTCGCCGGGGACGGCCAACGGGCACAAAAACCGTTTCTTGACACGTATATTCGGCTACGGTACCGACAACATGGCACAGCGCGAGACAAACGTCCTCGACATAAACACGCGCCCTGGCAAGGGGGACAAGAGCACTCAGCGGGCACGGTTGATAGCCGGCATGATCGCGGCCGCCTGTCGCGACGGGTACAGCGGCGTCACCGTCTCGGCGGTGATCGCGCACGCCGGCGTGTCGCGGCCCACGTTCTACGACTACTTCGCCGACAAGGACGACTGCTTCCTCGCCACGCACCGCGACATCTCCGAACGCCTGATGAAGCACATCCAGGTGGCGGTCGATCGGGCTCCCCCCGAGCAGGCTCCCCAGGCGGCGATCCGCCGGCTGCTGGAGCGTGCCGAAGAAGAGCCCGCCCGAGCCCGCTTCATCGCCAACGAGGCGATGGCGGGCGGCCCGCGCGCGCTCGACGCGCGTGACCACACGATCGGCGAGATCGAGAGGATCATCGAAACGGCGCGCGTGGACGTCGCGCCGAGCGCGTCCACTCCCGACCTGCCGACTCGCTCGATCATCGGCGCCGCCCACTGGCTGCTCTCACAGCGCCTGCGTCACGGTGAGCACGACCTCTCGAATCTCGCGGACGAGCTGGAGGGATGGATCGAAAGCTACAACCAGCCGGCCCGCGAGCGCAGGTGGTGGGCGCTGACCCCCGAGCCATCTCCCGAGCCGTCTCCCCATGTCTCCGAGCTGCCAACTCGGCCCCCGCCGCCGATACCGTCGGGCCGAACGCGGCTGTCGAGCAGCGAGATCGCACAGAACCAGCGCTGGCGCATCCTGTTCGCGACTGCCGAGACAGCCGCCCTCAAGGGCTACACAGCGGCCACGGTCACGGACATAGCCGCGCTCGCACGCGTCGACAAGCGCGTGTTCTACACCCATTTCCGCGACAAGCAGCAGGCGTTCCTCGCGGCGCACGAGCTCGCCTTCCAGCAGACGATGGCCGTCGCCGCCAGCGGGTTCTTCAGCGCCGAGAAGTGGCCCGAGCGCGTCTGGCAGGGGATCCACGCGGCCAGCCAGTTCATCGCGACGCACCCGATCGCCTACCTGGTGCACGTCGAATCGCACGCGGTCGGCGCGCCCGCGATCCAGCGTGTCGACGACAGCCACACCGCTTTCACGATCTTCCTGCACGACGGCAACCAGCACGCCGCCGAGCCGCGCAGTCGCACGGCCATGGAAGCGGTCATCGCCGCCACCTTCGAGATCGGCTACCAGCAGTTCCGCAAACGCACCGAGGCGCGTCAGCTGCCGCGCTTCGCGTATCACGCGACCTATCTCTGCCTGGCGCCATTCCTGGGGCCGAAAGCGGCCAATGAGTTCATCGACGTGAAGCTGGAGGGCCGAGGGGGAGGCGAGGACCCGAGCCGTGACGCAGCCGCAGGTGCTGCTTAGCCCGGAGGCGGATCGGGGTATATCTCGTGGTGTATGAGCGCCACGAAGCAGACGACGGGGAGGCTCGGCGAGTACCGGCGCAAGCGTAGCTTCGACCGGACCCCTGAGCCCGAGCCCGACATCACGCCGGGGGCCGGTGCGCGCTACGTGGTTCACGAGCATCACGCCAGCCGCCTGCACTGGGACCTGCGACTGGAGCACGACGGCGCGCTCGCCTCCTGGGCAATCCCCAACGGCATTCCCGAGGACCCCAAGCACAATCGCAAGGCGGTGCACGTCGAGGACCACCCCCTCAGCTACATCGACTTCGAGGGAACGATTCCCGCCGGTAACTACGGTGCGGGGCGGGTCACGATCTGGGATAAGGGGACCTGTGAATGCGAGAAGTGGGAGCCGGGCAAGGTCGTCGTCGTCTTCCACGGCAAACGACTCCAGGGCCGCTATGCGCTGTTTCGTGCCGGGAAGGGGGAGAAGGACTGGATGATCCACCGCATGGACGCGCCCACGGATCCCGATGCGCAGGAGATGCCCGAGGTCCTCCAGCCGATGCTCGCAAGGCTCTCCACACTCCCCGCCGATGACTCCGGGTGGGCGTTTGAGGTGAAGTGGGACGGTGTCAGGGCGATCACGCGCTCCCGGCCGGGCCGCATCAGCTTCATCAGCCGCAATGGCAACGACGTCACCGCGGCCTATCCGGAGCTGCGCGCGCTGAACCGGGCGCTCGGCTCCCACGAGGCGATCCTCGACGGGGAGATCGTCGCCTTCGACGAGCAGGGCCGTCCAAGCTTTCAAGCGTTGCAGCCACGGATGCATCTGCGCGGCGAGGCAGCCGTCCGCCGCCTCGCGCAGGCCCGGCCGGTGACGTACGTGCTGTTCGACCTGTTGTGGCTGGACGGGCACAGCCTCGTGGAGCTCCCCTACACAGAGCGTCGCGGCCGGCTGCAGGCGCTGAAGTTGGATGGGGAGCATTGGCGCATTCCCGAGTACCAAGCCGGAGACGGGACGGCGTTCTTGGCGGCGAGCAAGGAGCAGGGGCTCGAGGGTGTAGTCGCCAAGCGATTGGATTCGCCGTACACGCCGGGCGGTCGCGGCGCCGGCTGGCTGAAGATCAAGAACGTGCAGCGCCAGGAGCTCGTCGTCGGCGGCTGGACCGAGGGGAAGGGCTCGCGCTCACAGCGCATCGGCGCGCTGCACCTAGGCGTCTACGAGGACGGGAAGCTTCGCTACGCGGGCAAGCTCGGCACCGGCTTCGACGCGCCGGAGCTGGCGCGCCTCGCCGGTCTGCTCGAGCCGCTCGCCCGCAAGGGCTCGCCGTTCAGCGGGCCCCAGCCGCCGAAAGGCGCGCACTTCGTGAAGCCGAAGCTGGTGTGTGAGGTCGAGTTCACCGAGTGGACCCGCGCCGGCACCCTGAGACACGCTTCCTACAAGGGGCTGCGCGAGGACAAGCCCGCCATTGAGGTCGTGCGCGAGCGACCGGCCGCCCCCGAGGAGATTTCCGCCCCGCCACCCGAACAGGCGACGGAGGGGAAGGCGCTGCTCGAGCGCGGACATCGTGTGCGGGGCGGCGTCGAGGTGGAGATCGAGGGCCGCACGCTGAAGCTCACCAACCTCGACAAGGTCCTCTATCCGAGCAGCGGTTTCACGAAGGGGGACCTGATCGGCTACTACGCACAGATCGCGCCGGTGCTGCTCCCGCATCTGCGCGATCGCCCGCTGACGCTCAAGCGCTACCCCAACGGCGTGCGGGGAGAGTATTTCTATGAGAAGCAGTCACCCGCGCACCGGCCCGAGTGGGTCAAGACCACAACGGTCTGGAGCGAGCACAGCAAACGCGAGATCCACTACATCGTCTGTCAGGAGCTCCCGACGCTCGTGTGGCTGGCGAACCTCGCCGACATCGAGCTGCATCCCTCGCTGTCGCTCGCGGGCGCACCCGAGCGTCCCACGACGCTCGCGTTCGACCTCGACCCAGGGCCGCCGGCGAGCATCGTGGAGTGCTGCGAGGTCGCGCTCGAGCTGCACGACATGTTCCAGTCGCTCGGGCTCTGCGCGTTCGCGAAGACATCCGGATCCAAGGGGCTGCAGGTGTACGTGCCCTTGAACGAGGAGGATGTCACCTACGAGCAGACCAAGCCGCTCGCGCACGCCGTCGCCGATCTGCTGCGGCGTCGCCGACCCGAGCTCGTCGTCTCCGAGATGGCGAAGACCGAGCGGACCGGCAGAGTGCTGATCGACTGGAGCCAGAACGACCCGCACAAGACGACCGTGGCGGTCTACTCGCTGCGCGCCAAGGAGCCCCCGACCGTCTCCACGCCCGTCCGGTGGTCGGAGGTCACGGCCTGCCGGGAGGCCCGGGATCTGGGCCTGCTCACGTTCGAGGTTCGCGACGTGCTCGCCCGCGCCGCCGAGCACGGAGACCTGTTCGCCGAGGTGGCCTCGCTGCGCCAGCAGCTGCCGGTGCTCGGGAGCTGAACGGCGGCGGTGCGACAAACGTAGCGAACACCCACGCGGTCAGTCCTCGATCTTCTCGCCGGCGGGCTGCGCGCGCTCGGGATGGCTGTACACGTTGATCTTCCCCCGCCGGGCGAACCCGCCGAGGGTGATGCCGCGATCCTGCGCGAGCTCTACCGCGAGCGAGGTGGGAGCGCCCACCCCGACGAGGACCGGAGCCCCGGCCACCGCGGCCTTTTGCACCAGCTCGAAGGAGAGACGGCCGCTCACGCAGAGGATCGCCCGGTGCAGCGGGAGCCGCCCGCTGAACAGAGCCCAGCCGACGACCTTGTCCATGGCGTTGTGGCGCCCGACGTCCTCGCGCACGCAAACGAGCTCGCCGTCGGCATCGAACAGGCCCGTCGCGTGCAGACCGCCCGTGCGCGCGAACCCGGGCTGCACGAGCCGCTCGGGCAGAGCGGCCAGCAGCTCGCGCGCCACCCGGGGACCGGTGGGGAGCGCATCGGCATGGACGGCCACCTCCTCCAGCGCCCCCTTGCCACAAACCCCGCACGAGGAGGTGGTGTAGAAGCGCCGTTTGCCGGGATCGTGCGTGAGCGGACCGCGCACTTCGATCGTGTTGGCGGCCAGATCCTCGGTCAGTCCGATCGTCGGTGCTTGCAGCACGAGCCCCTCGCCGTAGAGGAAGCCGGCGGCCAGTTCCTCGTCGTGGCCGGGCGTGCGCATCGTCACCGCGATTGGCTCGCCGCCGACGCGGATCTCGAGCGGCTCCTCGACCGCGACCAGGTCGCTCTCGCCATCCTCATGTGTGGCTCGCTAATACCCGCACGACAAGAGCGTAAATCCCGCAACGACGATCCAAGCGCTCGCCAGCCGATCGAACGGTCGCTCAAACGCCACTCGACCCTCACCTCTCGGCCTAGCGTAATCTCGCATACGCTTATTTACAGGTCCTTTTAATGGCGAGAGGCGGGCTCGAACCGCCGACACCACGATTTTCAGTCGTGTGCTCTACCAGCTGAGCTATCTCGCCGCGGCCCGTGATCGTAGCGCCTCGCCTACCGCCGTCTCACATGAGACAAGCGCCCCGGCCCGCCTCGCCGGCAAGTGGGCCGTCCGCACCGCACTCGCGCTGCCCATTCTGGCGCCGGAGCGCACCGCCGCGCGACCGAGGCCGGTGGCGGCGAGCGGCCGCGCTCAACCAGCCCCGTCCTGTTCCCAAGCCTGCAGATAGGGGAGCGGGTCGATCGGTTCGCCGCCGACCGCCTGCCAGCCGCCGATCCAGATCTCGAAGTCGAGGTGCGGCGCGGTCGCATCGCCGGTCTGGCCGGCCTTGCACAGTCCCTGACCCGCTGCCACAGACTGCCCGGTGGCGACAAGCAGCGATTCGGGCTCGCAGTGCGCGAACATGAAGTCGAAGCCAACGGTGGTCCGCTCAACCGCGTAGTAGCCGGCGCCGCTCGCCTGATAGCTCGTCGTGAGGATCGTTCCCGCCAGCGGCGCGACCACGGGCGTGCCTTCGGCGGTGAGGATGTCCTGGCCCTGGTGCAGGTACCCGTCGCGCGGCGCGCCGAACAGGTTTTCGGGACCACCGAAGTTGTGCGGGCCCTGCGCCGGGAACACGGCGCCTGCGGAGGCCGTCTGCGCCGGGGTCGGCACGCCGGGCGGCGGCGGCACAGCAGTCGCTGGGACTACGGGAGCCGCCGTCGTCTTCGGCTTGGCCGCGAGAGTCTCGACCGTCAGGCCGATCACACCCGGGCTGTGCGCCGAATGCAGCAGCGTGCCGCCATGATGGTCGCGAGCGGTCACGCTCACCTGGTAGCCGCCAGGCGCGAGCGTCGCGCCACGCGGCCATGTGACGCTCACCGCACGGCCGGTGCGCACCCAGCCCATGCTCACCGCGATCGCTCGCGCGTGCGTGCTCAGCGACGTCACCGCGACTTGCACGGCGATCGTGGCCACGCCGGGCTCCGTGATCCGCAGCACCACCCGCGGGGGATGACCGGCCGGCGCGGGCGTGGTGACGCTCAGCTCGCTCACGACCGGGCGCGGCGAGGCGGCCGGCGGCGTGGGAGGCCCATACTCGCTGCCGCCCAGCAGCGCCGTCGGCGTCTGCTGCGCGCCAGAGGCTTCTGCCCACGCTCGTCCGGGCGTGGCGCCCAGCGAGAGGCACGATGCAACGATCGCAACGGAGCCGGCAAGAAGAGCACGGCCGCAGCTCATGCCGTTTACTTTCGCCGTGCGCGCCTGTCCCCCTTTGTCGTGCCCCGCCAGCCGGCAAACGCGCAGGAGCGCAAGAAGAGACACCGCGCCGAAGCGCGCCCAGCCTAAGCGGCGGGTGCGAACTCTTCGACGAGCGCTTCGTAGGTCAGGCGCAACCCTTCCGCGATCGAGACCTCCGGGCGCCAGCCGAGCTCCCGTTCGGCGAGGCTCGCGTCGATGCAGCTATGCTCGAGCTCGCCCGGGCGCAGATCCGCCAGCTCGGGCTCGATCTGCTGGCCGGCAACCTTGCTCAGCTCGCTCCACACGGTGCTCACGTCGGTCTCGACGCCGGTGGCGACGTTGTAGGTGCCCGACCTGCCCGACGCGGCCAGCAGCGCGCTGACGACGTCTCCCACGTACACGTAGTCGCGCGTGGGCTTGCCGTGGCCGTAGAGGACAGGTGTCTGCCCTGTGTACAGGCGGTGCGCGAAGATCGCCACCACCCCCGCCTCGCCGTGCGGGCTCTGGCGCGGCCCGTACACGTTCCCGAGCCGGCAGACCGCGTGCGGTATGCCCGAGGAGAGCGACCACGTCTTGACGTATGACTCGGCCGCCCACTTCGACGCTCCGTACGGCGACAGCGGCGCCGGCATCCGGTCCTCGGCGGTGGGCATCGGCGCCTCGTCCCCGTACAGCGCCCCGCCGGTCGAGGTGAACACGACGGGCGCGCCGCATCTGCCGGCGGCCTCCACCACGTTCAGCGTGCCCTTCACGTTGACCTCGCAGTCGCGCCCGGGGTTCTCCACCGAGACGACCACGCTCGCCTGTGCTGCGAGATGGAAGATCGCTCGCGGGCGCACCTCCTCCACGACTGCGGCGAGCGCCGCGAAGTCGACGATGTCGAGCTCTCGCAGCTCGGCGTCCTTGGCGACACGCTCGGCTTTGCCGGAGGACAGGTCGTCGATCACGGTCACGCCGTAGCCGTCGGCCAGCAGCGCATCCACCAGATGCGAGCCGATGAAGCCGGCGCCGCCGGTGACAATCGCGGTAGGTGTCATGCGTGGGAATTTATCCGACGGCGCGCGCCTTGGCGGCGTGGGGCCCCCGAGGGACGACCCCGTCGGCTCCCCCACCACCCTGCGCGCCGGACTCGAGCCGTACCTCGACGACCTGCACGGACCGCGAGATCCGCTCGAGCGCGTCCGGTTCCTCGTGGCGACCCAGCACGTACCTGTAGAGCGTCGCGAGCACCCGTCTGAGGATCACCAGCGCGGGCCGCTCGGCGTCCTCCTCGAGCTTGCCCGCCGCCTTCGCCTGGCCGACCCACCGCAGCGCCGGTTCGATCACCTCGTCGTGCAACGTCCCCGCCGGTACGCCATCCTCGATCGCCTGGGCGATCGCGCTCTCCGCCGTCTCCGCGTCACCGCGCTCGAGCGCGGTCACGAACATCTCGAGCGTGCTCTCCATCAGCGCGAGCGGATCGGCGCGGACCTGCTCGCGCGCGTCGGGCCCGGAGCTGCCCAGCACCTCGAGGAACGCGTCCAGCAGGACGGGGTCGAAGTGGCGCCCGCGCTGCTCGCGCATGATCTGCACCGCCTCCTCGACGGCGAACGCCCCGCGATATACGCGGTCTGAGGTGAGCGCGTCGAACACGTCGGCGATCGCCACGATCCGGCCCTCGATCGGGATCGCCTCGCCGACGACCCCGCGCGGATAGCCGCTGCCGTCCCACTTCTCGTGGTGGCTCAGTGCGATCGTGGCCGCCATGTCGAGGATCGAGGAGGACGATCCCTGCAGCAGCCGGTGACCCTCCTCGGCATGAGTCTCGACGATCGCGCGCTCCTCGGGCGTGAGCGGTCCGGGCTTCAGCAGGATCGCGTCGGGGATCGCCACCTTGCCAACGTCGTGCAGCGGCGCGGCGTGACTGAGCCGCGCGGAGAACTCGTTCTCCATGCCGACCTGCTCGGAGAGCAGGGTCGAGAAGCGCCCGATCCGCTCGATGTGGGCGCCCGTGTCCTCGTCCCTGAACTCGACCGCCATCGACAGCCGCCGCACGGTCTCCGCCTGCGCGATCTCGAGCTCGGATAGCGCGCGGGTCAGCTCGGTCGAGCGGTCGTCGATCTCCTGCTCGAGCGCCGCGCGAGCGCCCTCGCCCAGCCGCCAGCCGAGCATCGTTGCCACGCCGGCGAGGACGACGACGCAGCCGGCGGCTGCAAGGAACGCGCCGGCGGCCACCGCACCCGCGGCTGCAGCCAGCCCGACAGCCGCCCATGGAGCCCAGCGCAGCGCGGCGCCGCGCCGCGGCGATCCCTTGCGGGGGGCCCGCGGAGGTCCCAGCGTCTGCTGCGCCGGTCGACTATCCACATAATCGAGCTTACCCGAATAGTCTGGGCGGTCAACCCCCCTTTTCGCCCGCACCGGCTCCATCCCGCTCTGGACAGGCATGCGAAGGTCGACTTGGGTGATTCCGCTCACAGTGAATCTCGTGTCCGATCAGTTCCATTTCCGCGTTCGACGGGGTCGGGCCCCCGCTTGAGCGTGTCTGAGTCCAGTAGGCGAATTGCCGAGAGAGCGGGATGATCCCGGACCCCGGTTGACCTGCCCACACAGGCTAGCGCTAGCGAGTGGGACGGAGCTTCGTTACGTCGAGCGCGTTGGCGGGAGCCACGAGCGTGACGGGTTCGTTCCAGCGATCGAACACGACCGTACCTCCCCTGCCGCCGTCTTTGACGACCTCGAGCGGGTAGGGCTTGCCGGTCGCCGCGATGTACACGGTCCCCCGCTGCGAGACGTCGTCGATCGCGATGACCTTCTGCCCCTGCACCGTCGTGACCCCTCCGCTCGTGAGCGGTCCGCGGCTGGCCAGCGCGGAGCCGATCAGCTTGCCGAGATCGGTGAGCGCGGCGATCGGGGCGAGCTCCGGAGCTCCGGCGGGCGCCTTCAGCCACCTGCCCCGCAGGACCTGGGCCGCGGCGGCGCCGCCGATATGTCGATAGAAGGCCGCGCTCCCGTCGATGTAGACGATTCCGCCGACCTGCACCAACTCGAAGCTGAGCCCGTTCTGCGCAACTCGTCCGCGACCGCCCTTGCCGGCGAGAAGTTCCATCTCGAGCGAGACGGGAACGCCTTTGCTCACGAGTGCGCCGGAGATGTAAACACTGCCCGCAGAGTCCGCGGCCGTTTTTGCCCGCGCGAGGATCTCGGCCGGCGTGCCGGACGCGAGGCCGTTGCCGGAAGAGGAGCCGCAGCCCGCGAGCACCAAGACGCTCAGCACCAGGCCCAGCAGCGGGAGGCGGGAGGACGGAAGGCGACTGCGCATGGCCGCGCAGCCTAGCCGGTGGGCCCGACCGGGCTGCCGGCGGCGGTCTAGGGTGTGCGACATGGCTGCGCACAACCCAACCCCGAACGGTCACAGAGCCTCCCGCCGGCTCGCGCCCGGGCGCGATCTGCGCTCGCTGTATTACAAGCATTTCGGCGATCGGCGCAAGGAGCGCCAGCTGTTCTCGACCGGTGCGTTCTTCGTGACGTTCGCCACGGTGCGCTCCATCACCCATGCGATCCGCGCGGAACGGGGACCGTTCAAGAACATCACCCCCGGCGGGCGCCACATCCACCACATGACCTTCGGGATCACCGCCCTGCTCAGCGTCGGCTATCTGTGGCTGCTGGAGGTCGGCATCGACGAGAAACGGCGCGGATCGCGGATCACCTCGGCCGCATACGGCAGCGGGGCGGCGCTGACGCTGGACGAGTTCGCACTGTGGCTGAACCTCGAAGACGACTACTGGACCAAGCAGGGCCGGGAGAGCATCGATGCGATCGTGCTGTTCGGCTCGCTGCTGACGATCAGCGTGCTCGGCAAGGGGTTCTTCGCCGAGTTGCTGCGCATGAAGCGCCGCCCGGCGGCTGCTGCGACCGCGCCCGCGGCACCACCGGCTTAGGTTTCGCGCGAGCGCTCAAATGCTCAGCGCGACGTACTTCGTCTCCAGATACTCGCCGATCCCCTCGAAGCCGCCCTCGCGGCCGAAGCCCGACTGCTTGACGCCGCCGAACGGCGCGGCGGCGTTCGAGACCACGCCCTGGTTGAGGCCGACCATCCCCGTCTCGATGCCCTCGCAGACGCGGAACGCGCGCGCGAGGTCGCGGGTGTAGACGTAGGCGACGAGCCCGTACTCGGTGCAGGTTGGCCGCCGCCAGCGCCTGCTCCTCGGTGGAGAAGGTCGCGATCGGGGCGACCGGGCCGAAGATCTCCTCGCGCAGTACCCGCGACTCCTCGGCCACGCCGGTGAGGACCGTGGGCGCGAAGAAGTAGCCGGGACCGTCGAGGCGCGTCCGCCGCCGATCAGCGTCTGCGCGCCGCGCTCGACCGCGTCGCCGACCAACTCCTCCACCTTGCCGCGCTGGGCCTCGTCGATCAGCGGGCCGACGTCGGTGTCGGGCTCGGTGCCGCGGCCGACCTTCAGCGCGCCCATCTTCTCCACCAGCCGGCGCGCGAACTCCGCGGCGAGCGACTCGTGCACGTGGAAGCGGTTGGCCGACGTGCAGGCCTCGCCGATGTTGCGCATCTTCGCGAGCATCGCGCCCTCGATCGCCGCGTCGAGGTCGGCGTCCTCGAACACGAGGAACGGCGCGTTGCCCCCGAGCTCCATCGACACGCGAAGCACCTGCTCGGCCGACTGCTCGATCAGCGAGCGGCCGACCTCGGTGGAGCCGGTGAACGACAGCTTGCGCGTGCGCGAGTCCTTCAACAGCGGCTCGATCAGCTCGCCCGAGCGCTTGCCCGTGATCACGTTCAGCACGCCCCCCGGCAGCCCGGCCTGCTCGAGGATCTGTGCCAGGGCGAGCATCGACAGCGGCGTCTGCTGGGCGGGCTTGACGACGATCGTGCAGCCGGCGGCGATCGCCGGGGCCAGCTTGCGCGTGCCCATCGCCATCGGAAAATTCCACGGCGTCACGAACACGCACGGCCCGACCGGCTGGCGCATGGTGAGGATGCGCCCCTCGCCGGTCGTGTTGACCATGTAGCGGCCGTGCACGCGCACGGCCTCCTCGGAGAACCAGCGGAAGAACTCGGCCGCATAGGCGATCTCGGCGCGCGACTCCGCGAGCGCCTTGCCCATCTCGAGCGTCATCAGCAGCGCGAGCTCGTCGGTCTGCGCGACGATCGCCTCGTACGCCCGACGCAATATCTCCCCACGCTCGCGCGGCGCCGTGGCGGCCCACTCCGCTTGCTTCTCCGCGGCGGCGGTCGAGCGCCGCCAGCGCATCCTCCGCCTGCGCGTCGGCCACTTCCACGAGCGGCCCGCCGGTCGAGGGATCCTCGATGCTCAGCCTCCCGCCGCCCGACGCCGCGCGCCAGCGCCCGGCGATGTACAGCTCGGTGGGAACCCTTGCCAGCACGGCCGCCTCGGCGTCCGAGACGCCTTCGCGCACCGGGCTGGTTTCCCTAGCCATCTGCGAGCTCATGCAACCGAGATTGCCCGCCGAGACGTCCGGCCAAACGAATGGCCGTCCTCGCCCGGTGCGACTCACGGCCCGCGTCGAGTGAGCCGATCGGGGGAATGTCAAGGACAGGAAGTCCAATCGGCGGAGCCGGCGGCCAGGTCGCTCGCCCGCGGGAAGCGACACACGCACGGATGCTCACCATCGGATCAACCTACCACCGCACCGGGGTCTCTCCCCGCAGGGGCGCGACCCTTTCGAGCTCGGCTCGTAACGCCTTGCGGGCGGCTCTGGCTGCGTGCGTCGCAACGCTGCTGCTGGGCGCCGGCGTCGCACGCGCCGCGCCGGCGCTCGTGATCGCGGGCGCAGGCGACGGGCATGGGGTCGGCATGAGCCAGGACGGCGCGTTGGGCTACGCCGAGCACGGCTGGACCTATCAGGCGATCCTCGCCCACTACTACACAGGCACCGCGCTCGGCCAGGCCCCGGCGGGAGCGACCGTGCGCGTGCTGGTCGGCAGCAAGGTGCAGACGCTCGCGCTCGAAACGTACGTGCGCGGGGTCGTCGCCGCCGAGATGCCGGCCGGTTGGCCGCTCGCGGCGCTCGAGGCGCAGGCCGTCGCGAGCCGCACCTACGCGCTGACCGCGCACGCGGGCGGGCGATCGAAGATCGGCCAGCAGTTCGACGTGTACGCGGACACCCGCTCGCAGGTCTATCGCGGCGTCGCCGCCGAGACACCGCAGACCGACGCCGCGATCGCGGACACGGCCGGGCAGATCCTCACGTATGAAGGCAGTCCGGCGATCACCTACTTCTTCGCCAGCTCGGGCGGGCGGACGGAGAACGTCGAGAACGGATTCCCCGGGGCCCAGCCGCAGCCGTGGCTGCGCGGCGTTGCCGACGCCTACGAAAGCGACGCAGTCCGACTGGAAGCTGAGCATCCCCTTCGCCACGGCGGCAGCGCGCCTGAAGGGCCTCGTCAAGGGGAGCTTCCGCGGCATCGAAGTGCTCTCGCGCGGGTTCTCGCCGCGCATCCTCAGCGCCGCGGTGCTCGGCTCGGGCGGCGAGACGCAGGTGAGCGGGCCGGAACTGGAGGCCCGGCTGGGCCTCGACTCGACATGGGCTTACTTCAGCGTCAAGACCGGCACTACCGTCAAACCCGAGCCGGACCGTAGCTCACCGCCGCCCGCGGCGAGCCCGGCGAGCGCGCCCGCGACACCGTCGGCGCCCGTCTCCACTGCGCCGCCGGCTGCGACCCCTGCCGCCACACCCCCGGGAAGCCTGCCCGCGGCGAGCGCGTCCGCGGTTAGCAGCCCACAGGGCGGTGCGCAGGCCCCGCACACTCCGGCGAGCTCCGCCGCAGGCGGCGTCGCGGCCGGATAGCTCCTTATCCTGGACCGATCGCCGCCCCGCTGCTGATCGCCGACGTGCCATGGCTGCTGTACCGCTCGTTCTTCGCCCTGCCCAAATCGATCGTCGACAAGCAGGGGCGACCGGTGAACGCGCTGCTGGGGACGGTCAACGCGCTGCTGTCTCTGATCGACGTGCGCCCGGAGCGGCGCCCGCGCGGCGTGGTCGCGTGCATGGGCGCGGAGGAGGCGACCTATCGCGTGCGGCTGTACTCGGGCTATCACGCGCAGCGCGACCCGATGCCCGCGGAGCTGGCCTGGCAGTGGGAGCGCGCGCCGGAGCTGCTCGCGAGCCTCGACTGGGCGGTGCCTTCAAGCGATGAGCTCGAGGCCGACGACGTGATGTTCTCGTTCGCGCGTACGGAGGAGGAGAGCGCGGGCAGCGCACTGCTGCTCACGGGCGACCGTGACCTGTACGGGGCGGTGAGCGAGCGCGTGGCGGTGGTCGAGCTGCGCAAAGGGGCCGGCCACGGTGAGCTCGGCCCGGCGCAGGTGCGCGAGCGCTACGGGATCGATCCGCAGCTCGTGCCCGACTTCATCGCGCTGCGCGGCGACCCCTCCGACGGCCTGCCCGGCGCGCCCGGCATCGGCGCGAAGACGGCCGCCGAGCTGCTGCGCGCGCACGGCTCGCTCGAGGCAGCGCTGCTCGCGGCGGAAGCGGAGGACGCGCTGTTCGGCGGCGACACGATGCGCCCGCGGACCGTCGCCGCGCTGCGCGAGAACGCGGAGCTGCTGCGCGCGTTCAAGCAGATCGCGACCCTCCAGCGGATCGACGTCGAGCGCCCGCCGGACCGCACAACCGACTTCGCAAGCGGCGCGCTCGCCGCGCGCAAGCTGGGCATGAGCCGCCTCGCCGAGCGGCTGGAGAAGCTCGCGTAGCCAGGGACACGCCTTGCGCCGTGCCAGCGGGGGGCTACGTGGACCAGCGGGCGGCTACGTGGACCCTTATCAAGGGGTGAACTTCACGGTGATCACATCACCATCGGCCATCGCATAGTCGCGGCCCTCCAGGCGCAGCGTTCCGCGCTCGCGCGCCCCCGCGTAGCCGCCCGCGTCGATGAGCTCCTTCCAGCCGATCACCTCCGCGCGTACGAAGCCCTTCTGGATGTCGGTGTGGATCTCGCCGGCCGCATGCCACGCGGTGAGGCCGCGGCGCAGATGCCACGACTGCGCGATCGTCGCCTCGCCGGCGGTGAAGAACGAGATCTGCTCGAGCAGCGCGAACGCCTCGCTCACCACGCGCTGAATGGGTGGGTGGGAATCCGTTCCACTCACACCGAGCTCCGCTCGCATGGCGGCCGCGTCCTCGTCGTCGAGCTCCGCGAGCTCCGACTCGATGCGCGAAGACACCGCCACCGCGCGCGCGCCCTGCGCGCGCGCGTGCTCGGCGACCGCGGCGGGGATCTCCTCGGAGCCCTCGTCGACGTTGGCCACGAACAGCACCGGCTTGCTCGTCAGCGAGCCCAGGTCGCGCGCCGCGCTCGGCGCCTCCGCGGGCACGGGCACGGTGCGCGCCGGGCGACCCCCCTGCAACGCGGCGATCACCTCGTGCAGCCACGCCTCCTCGGCGATCGCCACGCGGTCGCCGCCACGCGCCTGTTTGCCGACTTTCTCCACGCGTCGTTCGGCGGCCTCGAGGTCGGCCATCACGAGCTCGGTCTCGATCGTCTCGATATCCGCGAGCGGGTCCACGCGACCCTCGGGATGGATCACGTTTTCGTCGTTGTGCGCCCGCACCACGTGCACGATCGCGTGCGTCTCGCGGATGTTCGCAAGGAATTTGTTGCCCAGCCCCTCCCCCTCGTGCGCCCCCGCGACCAGACCCGCGATGTCGTGGAAGTCGACCGTGTCCCACACGATCTCCGACGCGCCCACGGTGCTCGCCACCACCTCCATGCGCTCGTCGCGCACGGGCACGACCGCGACGTTCGGCTCGATCGTGGTGAAGGGGTAGTTGGCCGCCTCGGCGCCCGCTTTGGTGAGCGCGTTGAACAGCGAGGACTTGCCCGCGTTGGGCATCCCCACGATCCCGATCCTCGTGCTCACCTCGAGGGGCCGATCCTGGTGAGAGTCTGCAGCCGGCGCCCTGCGCTCGCGCCAAAATCGATCGTGCCGTTTGACTCCGACCCGTGCCCCGCCGGCAGCGGATGGGCGAGCGCGACGCTGGCGGCGACCGCGCTGCCGAGCAGCGCGCCGGCGAGCACGTCCGAGGGATAGTGCACGCCCAGGTACACCCGCGACAGCGCCAGGCCCGAGGCGAGCGCGTAGAGCGGCGGCGCCGGCAGCCCCACGCGGCGGAACAGCTGCGCGGCGACGAACGAAGTGGACGCGTGCGCGCTGGGAAAACTCAGCCGCGTATGCGTGCCCGTCAGCGGCGGCAGGCCCGCAAGCTCGGGCCGGCGGCGGCGGACGGCGAGCTTGATCGCGGTGTTCAGCCCGTAGGTGAGCGCGATCGTCCTCGTCATACGCCGCCAGCGATCCTTCTGCGCGCGGTCGAGCGCCTGTCCCGCCACACCGATCGCGAGCCACACCCCCCCGTGCTCACCCAGCCGCGAAAACAACGCCACGGCGTGCTCCGCGCGCGAGCTGTGCCCCCGCGTGCGTGCCCACCGCAGCATCTCCTCGTCCAGCAACCGCAGGCGGCTACGCACCGAAGCCGACGCGCTGGTCATCGTTCTCCGCGCGTACGTACACAACTTGCCCGAGATACAGGCGCACGTGGCCGTCCTCGCTGTCCAGCTCGTGCCAGCCACCCTCGCCGAGCGCCGCGTACAGGCTCTTCAGCTGCGCCTCGTCCATGCGCAGCGCGAGCACCTGCCCACCTTGGAAGCCGATCGAGATGTGGCGCAGCGCGGCCATCAGTGCGCGTCCGCGAGGTCGTGAGCCGGCTCGACGATCTCGGTCAGCACGCGCGCTGTCCCCGCGAGTTGCAGGAACGCCACGCGCGAGGAGCGGATGCCGGCTCGCGGCTGCTCGTCGATCGTGGCCATGCCCGCCTGCCTGAGCATGGCGAGCGTTGCGTCGATGTCCGACACCTGGTAGGCGACATGGTGCAGGCCGGGACCCTTCTTGGCCAGGAACTTGCCGACGGGGGTGTCCGACGCGAGCGGCGCGAGCAGCTCGACGTGGTTCTCGCCGACGTCGAGCAGCACCGCCTCCACGCCCAGCGACTCGACGATCTCGCGGTGGGCGATCTCGAGGCCGAAACGGTCGCGGTAGAGCTCGAGTGAGGAGTCGATCTCCTCGACCGCCACGCCGATGTGGTCGATGCGGTTGAACATGGGCGCCAGTCTATAAGGGCGTAGAGGGGGAGGGCCGCCGGCGTGTCGAGGGCCGTCCGGCGTGTCACGCGGACGCTGCGCCGCCATCCTCGTCCGAGACCGCCTCCGGCACGCGTATCGGCGCCGGGCCGGCCGGCGGATCGTGTGCCTCGGCCGCCGCGACGACGCGCAGGCCGACGCCGGGAGCACGCTCGAGCCGCGGCACGCCCGCCATGATCCGGTCGATCGCGTCGCGGTCGAGCACCTCGTGCTCGAGCAGCTCGTGCGCGAGCGCGTCGAGCTGCGCGCGGTGGGCGACGATCAGCTTCTGCGCCGCGCGGCGGGCCTCCTCGATCAGGTCCTGGCGCTCCTCGTCGCGAATCCTGAGCGTCGTCTCCGACAGCCGCACGTCGCCGTCGGGGGCGCGGCCGACGCCCCCGCCGACCATCGCATAGTCGTGCACCATCGAATGGGAGATCTCCGCGACGCGCTTGAGATCGTCGGAGGCGCCGGTGGTGATCGCGCCGAACACGATCTGCTCGGAGACGCGCCCGCCGAGCAGCACCGTCATGTAGTCGAGCAGCTCCTCGCGCGTCTTCAGGTAGCGGTCCTCGGCTGGCAGGTTGAGCGTGTAGCCGAGCGCGCGCCCGCGCGGGACGATCGAGATGCGGTGCACACGGTCGACCGACGGCAACAGCTCGCCGCACAGCGCGTGGCCGGCCTCGTGAAACGCGACGACGCGCTTCTCGTGCGCGTTCAGCACCCGCCGCGACTGCACGCCGGCGATCACCCGCTCCAGGGCGGAGTCGAAGTCCGCGTCGGCGATCGTCGCTGAGCCCCGGCGCGCGGCGAAGATCGCGGCCTCGTTGCAGATGTTCGCGAGGTCCGCGCCGGTGAGGCCGCTCGTCTGCTGCGCGACCAGCCCCAGGTCGACGCCGTCGAGCGGCTTGTCGCGCGTGTGCACGGCGAGGATCCCTTCGCGGCCCTTGACGTCGGGCGGCACGACGAAGACCTGGCGGTCGAAGCGACCGGGGCGCAGCAGCGCCGGGTCGAGCTTCTCCAGCAGGTTCGACGCGGCGATCACGACCACGCGGCCGCTCGCGGCGAACCCGTCCATCTCTACGAGCAGCTGGTTGAGCGTCTGGTCCTTCTCGCCGGAGATGTCCATGCCGCGCCGGCCACCGACCGCGTCGAGCTCGTCGATGAAGATGATCGCCGGTTCGTGCTTGCGCGCGATCGCGAACAGGCGGCGGATGCGCGCGGCGCCGAGACCGGCGAACATCTCGACGAACGACGCCGCCGACTGGGCGAAGAACTGCGCGCCGGACTCGTGCGCGACCGCCTTTGCCAGCAGCGTCTTGCCCGTGCCCGGCGGGCCGTGCAAGAGGACGCCCTTCGGCACCGTCGCGCCCAGCGCCTGGAACGGCTTCGGTTCGCGCAGGAACTCGACGAGCTCCTGCAGCTCGGCCTTGGCGTCGTCGGCGCCCGCGATGTCCGCGAACGACACCGACTGGTTCGACGCGGGCTTGATCTGCTGCGGCTTGATCCGCGGCATCACCTTCAGCGTGCGCCACAGCACGAAGACGATCACCGCGAAGAACACGATCATCAGGACCGGCTGCCAGTCGAGCGCCCAGCTCTGGATCTGCTGCGCGATCGATGCCTGCGCCACCGGGGAAGACGCCGTCGCGGGAGTTGCGACGGCGGCCGCGTGAATCGCAGCCGTCTGCGCCAGCAGCGCGTGCGCGAGCTGGGTTGGCGGCCCCTCGAGCACGCGCCGCACGACCGTGACGGCCGCCGAGTTCGCCCTCTCCAGCACTTCCACCATCCTTGGCATCCACTCATTATGCGGCTTTTGCCGAGCTTGTACAACGACCCGAACCCCGCGCGGGCGGGACCGGCGCGCTACAGGGAAGTAGAGCTCAGACGGGAGCGCGGTGCGGCGGTCGCCGTCAGGCCTCGACCGGCAGCGCGGTGCCGCGGTTGCGCTCAGCCGAGAATGCGCTGGGCGAGGTCGCGGAAGAACTCCGCGGCGAACGCGAGGTCGCGCACGTCGATCCGCTCGTCGGCCCCGTGGATCAGGGGCGCGGTCTCGAGCAGCGACTGGTGGCGGTGGGGAAAGAAGCCGTAGGCGACGCACTCGGGAAAGGCGGCGCGGAAGTGGCGCGAGTCGGTGAACCCCGGCAGGATCGTCGGCACCGTCGCAGCGCCGGGATCGTGCTCGGAGACCCACGCCGAGATCGCGTCCATCAGCGGCGACTCGATCGGCGAGCGATTGCCGACGGTGCGCTCGATGAAGTCGAGCCGCCAGGGCGCGTCGGGACCGATCTCCTCCTCGCCGAGCACTTCGGCGACGCCGGCGCGCACCTCCTGCTCGCCGAGCCCCGGCGGCACGCGGCAGTCGACCTTCAGCTGCGCGCGGCTGGGGATCACGTTGATCTTCTCCGAAGCCTCGATCCGGGTGGGGGTGAAGGTGACGCCGAGCATCGGCTCGAACATCGTCGCGAGCCGCTCGTCGACCGCGCGCATGCTCGCGACCGACCCCTCCGGGTCGGAGGGGTCCTCGCCGATCCCGCTCAGAAACGCCCGCGGCTCGGCGGTCAAGCGGTAGGCGGGCTGGCGCGCCGCGAGGCGGTCGAGCACCGGACCCATCTTCAGCAGCGCGTTCTCGCCCATCCTGGGCATCGAGGCGTGGGCGGCGACGCCGTCGGTCGTGACGGTGAAGCGGAAGACGCCCTTCTCCGCGCAGCACACGCCGTAGCGGCGCTTGCCGCCGTACTCGAACACCGCGCCGGCGCCCTCGTTGACGAGCAGGTCGCAGCGCACCTTCTCGGGATGGTTCTGCGTGATCCACTGCGCGCCCAGCGAGCCGCCGGTCTCCTCGTCGACGACCGCCACCACCAGCAGCTCCCGGCCGGGCGCCGGGCGCCAGCCCGAGCGCGCAAGCGACGCGGCGGCGGCGACCTCGGCGGCGACCTGCGACTTCATGTCGAGCGCGCCCCGCCCCCAGAGGAAGCCGTCGGCGACCTCCCCCGACCACGGACCACGCGCGGTCCACTCATCCGCGTCGGCGAGCACGGTGTCGACGTGGCCGAGGTAGCAGAGGGTGGGACCGGTCGCGGCGAGGCTGGGTGCACTCCCGCCGGCGGGTCCGGAATCGCCGCTCGGCGTTCCCGACTCGGCCCCGCCGGACTCCCCGCCCCCGTGCAGGCGCGCGAGGAGATTGGGCCGCTCGGGCTCGGCGCCGAGCAGCTCGCACGCGAAGCCGGCGGCTGCCAGATGAGCAGCGAGGTACTCCTGCGCGGCGCGCTCGTTCCCGGGCGGGTTGACCGTGTCGAAGCGAACCAGCGCCTGGAGCAGCTCGGTCGCCTCGGCGGCGAGATCGGTGCTCGTCACCCGCTGATCGTACCCCAGGGCCTGCGTCGGAACCGATGGCGGCTCCGTTGCATATTCCGGGACGCAAATCGCTGCTTACGCGCGCGCGCCCGGCACCGCGGCGAGCAGCTCGCGCGTATACGGATGCTCGGGGGAGGAGTAGAGCGCCTCGTTGGGCGCGAGCTCGACGATCTTGCCGAGCCGCATGACCGCGACGCGGTCGCACATGTGGCGCACGACGGAGAGATCGTGGGAGATCAGCACGATCGTCAGCCCGAAGCGGTCCTGCATCTCGCTCAGCAGATTCAGCACCTGCGCCTGGATCGAGACGTCGAGCGCCGAGACCGGCTCGTCGGCGATCAGCAGCTTCGGCTTCAGCGCGAGCGCGCGCGCGACCCCGATCCGCTGACGCTGGCCGCCGGAGAACTCGTGCGGGTAGCGGTTGTAGTGCTCGGGATTCAGCCCGACCGTGTCCAGCAGCTCGCGTACCGCATTCCTGCGCTCGTCCCGATCGCGGTGCAGCTTGTGGATCGCGAACGGCTCGGCGACGATCGCGCCGACCGTCTTGCGCGGGTTCAGCGACGAGTAGGGGTCTTGGAAGATCATCTGCAGCTCGCGCCTGGCCGCTTTCAGCCGCGCGCCGGACAGGCCGAGCAGGTCCTGCCCGTCGAAGCGCACCTCGCCGCCGCTCGCATCGAGCAGGCGCATGATCAGCCGCGCGGTGGTGCTCTTGCCGCAACCGGTCTCACCGACGAGGCCGAGCGTCTCGCCGCGGAGCACGTCGAAGCTGACGCCGTCGACCGCCCTCACCACGTCCCGCTTGCGCCGGGAGAAGATCCCGCCGGTGGCGTGGAAGTGCTTGACGAGGTCGCGCACCTCCACGAGCGGCTCGGCCGCCGGCGTCGCGCCGCTCATCGGGCCGTCTCCGTCCACAGCCTTCGTCGAGTCGCTGGGTCGAGCAGGCAGGCGACACGGTGCCCAGGCTCATCGGGTGCGGTCTCCAGGCGGGGGTCGACGCGCGCGTGGGCCGGTTGAGCGTAGGTGCAGCGCGGATGGAAGTGACAGCCTGAGGGGCGCTCGATCAGGCTCGGCGGGCTGCCGGGGATTGGCTCCAGGCGGCGCGTACGCGGGCCGGTGAGCGTCGGGATCGAGCGCAGCAGCCCCCACGTGTAAGGATGCTCGGGCGCGGCGAGCAGACGCGCGGTCGGAGCCGACTCGACGATCCGGCCGGCGTACATGACGGCGACGTCCTCGGCCACCTCGGCGACCACGCCGAGGTCGTGCGTCACGATCACGATCGCCATCGACAGCTCGCGCTGCAACCGCTCGAGCAGGGCGATGATCTGCGCCTGCACGGTCACGTCGAGCGCGGTCGTCGGCTCGTCGGCGATCAGCAGCTTCGGCTCGTTGGCGAGCGCCATCGCGATCATCGCGCGCTGGCGCATGCCGCCGGACAGCTCGTGCGGATACTCGTCGACGCGCCGGTCCGGCTCGCGCATTCCGACCAGCTCGAGCAGCTCGATCGCGCGCGCGCGCGAAAGCGCCTTTGAGGTATCACGGTGAGCGCGGATCGCCTCGACGATCTGCGCGCCGACGGTGTACAGCGGGTGCAGCGAGGACAGCGGGTCCTGGAAGACCATCGCAATCTCGTTGCCGCGCAGGCTGCGCATCTCCTCCTCCGAGAGCGCGAGCAGGTCGCGGCTCTCGAACAGGATGCGTCCCGAGATGCGCGCTCCCGCACGACGCGTGAGGCCCATTGCGGTCAGCGCGGCGACGGTCTTGCCGGAGCCGGACTCGCCGACGATCCCGAGCGTGCCGCCGGCGCGCACGTCGTAGGAGATCCCGTCGACGGCGTGCACGACGCCGTCCTCGGTGGGGAACTCGACGCGCAGATCTTCCACCCGCAAAAGCGGCTCCTCCGGTGGCGTGCCGATCATGAGTACCTCACGCGGGGGTCCACAAACGCGTAGGCGATGTCGACGAGGATGTTCGCGACGACGATGAACAGCGCCACTAAAAGGACCGTGCCCTGGATGATGGGGAAGTCCGCGTGGGTGATCGCGTCGTAGGAGAGGCGGCCGATGCCGGGGATGTCGAACACCGTCTCGACGAGGATCGCGCCGCCCAGCAGCGTGCCGACGTCGAGCGCGAAGATCGTCATGATCGGGTTGATCGCGGCGCGCACGCCGTGGCGCAGGACCACGCGGCGCTCGCTCAACCCCTTGGCGCGGGCGGTGCGGATGTAGTCCTCGCCCATCGTCTCGGTCAGGGAGCCGCGCATCAGCCGCGCGTACACCGCGGCGAAGCTCGCGGCGAGCACGAGCCATGGGAGCAGCAGCGAGGTGAGCCACTTCCACGGGTCGCTCGTCAGGCCGACATAGCTGCCGGAGCCGGGAAAGATCTTCACCTGGCCGATGTCGGCGGCGAACAGATAGAGGACGATCAGCCCGAGCCAGTATTCGGGCGCGGAGACCAGCACCAGCGCGGCGCCCATGCTGGCGCGGTCCAGGCGCGAGCGGCGGCGCAGCGCCGAGACGATCCCGACCGGCAGGCCTACCGCGAGCCAGATGACGGCCGCGCCGAGCGTGAGCGAGATCGTCGCGGGCAGCCGTTCGAAGATCAGGGAGCGCACGGACGCGTTCGAGTGGTAGCTGTAGCCGAGTTCGAAATGCAGGAAGAGGTTCTTCATGTACAGCCAGAACTGCACGATCAGCGGTCTGTTCAGGCCGAGGTCGCGACGCAGGGCGGCGATCGTCTTCGGGCTCGCGCCGCGACCGGCGCGCAGGCGCGCCGGTTCGGCGGTGGGCAGGATGCGGAACAGGACGAACGTCAGCGCGGAGACGAGGAGCAGCAGCACCACGCCCCAGAGGATGCGGCGGATGACATAGCGGGTCATCTCACCGCCTCGAGCTCACTTCAGCGACGTGTAGGTGTAGTCCCAGGAGCCGGCGTTCGACAGGTCGCCGACGCCGAGGACGTTCTTGGACTCGATGTTCGGCGCCTTTTCCCAGCTGTAGGGGATCGCGGCGGCGTCGGCGACCAGTTCGCGGTCGATGTTCGCCCACGCGCGCGCGCGCGCCGAGTTGCCGACGATCAGTTCGGCGGCTTCCATCGCCTTGTCGATCTTGGCGACGTCGACCTGGCCGAAGTCGGAGTTGCCGACCGGTTCGATGTGGCTGCCGTTGAACGCGAGGTCGAGCACCGCCTGCCCGTCGCCGAAATCGGCGGTCCAGCCGACACTGGGGCAGACATCGATCTGTTCTGCGGGGACCGTGCAGTACTTCTGATACATGACCGATTTGTCGACCAGGTTGAGCTTTGTTTTGAACCCGAGGTTGCGCAGGGTCTGGTTGATGATTTCCGCGTCTTCGGCTTCGGGGCTGCCGGTCGCGCCGACGATCTGGAGCGTCGCAGAGCCGGTGTACTTCCCGCTTGGATAGCCGGCGAGCTTCATGTACTTGGCCGCCACCTGCGCATCGCCTTCGGGGTGCGCGTTGTAGTCGACCTGCGGGCCGGCGAGACCGCCCGCTGCTTCGAAGCCGGGGATTTCCGGCAGGAGGAAGTGGGTCATCACGTTCGTGACCAGTTCGCCTCCGCGCGCCTTGTCCAGCGCGGTGCGGTCGAGCGCCGCCCAGAACGCCTTGCGCAGGTTGATGTTGGTGAACGGGCCGTGCTTGTTGTCGACCGCGATGTAGTGGTCGCCGGCGCCCGGCGAGACCTCGAGCTGGCCGCGGAAGCGTTCGTAGGCGAGCTGGATGATCGGCTGCGCGGGGGTGTCGTTCTGCACCATGCTCGACCCTTCGAGCACCTGCCGGCCGATCACCGCCGGGTCGCCGCCGATCTGGATGTCGATCTGGTCGAGGTAGGCGGGCCGGTAGTCGCTCGCGGGGTTCCAGTTGGGGTTGCGCACGAGCGTCGCGGACTTGCCCGGCTGGTAGCCGGCCCCGAGCACCTTGCCGGCGCTGTTCGCCTTCAGCATGTACGGGCCGGTGGCGACTTGGTAGTTGCCGTATTCGCTCGGCTTCTTCGCGTCGAAGCGCTTGGCGTATTCCTCCGGCACGGCCGCGCTCAGCGGCAGCACGAGCGCGTCGGCGACGATCTGCGCCTTCGGTTCGGTGAGGTGAAAGACGATCGTGTACCTGCTCGGCGTGGCGATGCCGGGGAACGGGCCGCCTGCGGCCTTGTCAGCACCGACGAGCGAGCTGAAATAGGTGTGGAAGTAGGGGTTCGCCACGTTCGGGTTGGCGCCGCGCTCGATCGCGTAGGCGACGTCGGCCGAGGTCACTTCGCGGTTGACGGGCGGGCTGAAGCGAACGCCGTGGCGGATGTCGACGGTGAGGGTCCTGCCGCCGGCGGAGATCTGCGGCGCCGATGCGGCCATGTCGGGGACGGGCGAGCTGAACGAATTGGGCTTATATGAGTACAGGGGACGTTGCACGGCGTCGACGACCTCGTAGTCGAGGGCGAAGTAGGTACCGCCGGGATCGAGGTTTTCGAAGTCCTCGTGGTCGAGCACGGTCAGCGTGCCGCCGCGCTTGCCGCTGGACTGCAGCTCCGAGAACGGCGTCTGGATCCCCTTGGCGACTTTGATGCCGCTCGCGCCCGTAAGAGTACTCGTGCCGCTGGAGCCGCACGCGGCGAGCCCGAGCGCCAACGCTCCAGCGAGGACTGTCAGTACTACCGTTCTGATTGACCCGACCATGGCTCCCCCTGTGAGTTGTCGTTTTGGAACGCCGTTGAATAGATCGGTATGTCCGGAGCAGCGCCGACCGCCGGGCACGTTCTTGCAAGGGCTCGCGACCGGCCGCTCATCCGCCGGCCCTCGCGGTCCTGGGATTGAGCGCGTCCTGCAGACCGTCGCCGAGCAGGTTGAAGGCGAGCACGGTCAGCAGCAGCGCAATGCCCGGGAAGGCCATGTACCACCAGGCGGTGTTGAAGATCGGGGTGGCCGCGGCGATCATCTGACCCCAGCTCGCGGTCGGCGGGCGGATGCCGATGCCGAGGAACGAGAGCGCCGCCTCGATCAGGATGTTCTGCGGGATCAGCAGGCTCGCGTAGACGACGACCGGCGCGAGCAGGTTGGGGAGGATCTCGCGCAGCATGATGCGCGCGTCGGAGGCGCCGAGCGAGCGCGAGGCTGCGACGAACTCCCGCTCGCGCAGCGACAGCACGAGCCCGCGGACGATGCGCGCGATGTAGGGCCAGCCGACGAGCGCGACGATGAACACGATCGTGGCGAGGCCGGGCTGGACGACGCCGCCGACGCAGCCGCGCACGGCGCAGGCCGCGCCGAGCCCGAGGCCGAGGAGCAGGACGGGGATCGAGAGCACGACGTCGGTGAGACGCGAGAGCAGCATGTCCACCCAGCCGCGATAGAAGCCGGCGAGCACGCCGACCGCGACGCCGATGAGCGTCGCCGCGAGCGTGCCGAGGATGCCGACCTCGAGCGCCACCCGCGTGCCGTAGATGACACGCGACATCACGTCCTGGCCGAGCTGGTCGACCCCGAACGGGTGTGCGAGGCTGGGGCCGAGGGGACTGCCGAAGGCGTTGGTCAGGTTGGGGTTCTGCACGTAGGGACCGGGCAGGCCGAGCAGCTTGACGACGAGCGGCGCCGCGAGCGCGAGCACGAGCAGGAAGACGACGAAGGCGAGTGAGACGAGCGCGACGCGGTCCTGGCGGAAGCGGCGCCAGAACAGCTGTAGAGGAGAGCGCGCGGCGATCCCGCCGCCGAGCTCGAGGAAGTCGAGGCTCGCCGGAGCGCCGGGGAGGATCTCGGCTGCGCCGACGCTCATCCCGAGGCCTGCTTGTGCGCAAAAGAGGGAGTGGCCGAAAAAGTAAAAAACACTGGAGGTAGAAGTTCGACATCTTCTAGTCGGCAACCTCCCGGGAAAGCTAAATGCGTGTAAACGGGAGAAATTGCCGGATATGGGGATACTGGAGGCATGGACACCCTGTTCGAGCAGGACCCCGACGGCGGGCGGAGCGCCGACGGGAGACGAAACGAAGGGCCGCAGGAGGGCCGCCCACTCGCGGTGAGGATGCGCCCGCGGGGGTTGGAGGAGTTCGTCGGCCAGACACATCTGCTCGGCGAGGGCTCGGCGCTGAGGACGGCGATCGAGCAGGGCAACCCGCACTCGATGGTGCTGTACGGGCCGCCGGGATCGGGCAAGACCACGCTTGCGCGGATGGTGGCGGAGCGCTCGCGGGCGGCGTTCGAGGAGCTGAGCGCCGTGCAGGCGGGACGGGCCGAGGTGCGCGCGGTGATCGAGCGCGCCGCGCACCGCCGCGACGCGAACGACACGCGGACGGTGTTCTTCCTCGACGAGATCCACAGGTTCAACAAGGCCCAGCAGGACGCACTGCTGCCGGCGGTCGAGGACGGCCTGCTGACGCTGATCGGCGCGACGACCGAGAACCCCGCGTTCGAGGTCAACGGCGCGCTGCTGTCGCGCGTGCGCGTGTACGCCTTGAAAGCGCTCGACGAAGAGGAGGTCGCGACCGTGCTGAAACGCGCTGTCGCACGTGCGCGAGCAGGATCTGTGGGGGTCGAGACGCAGACGGGCAGGGACGCACACGTGGAGGTGGAGGTGGACGGGCAGGCACAGACGGCCGTGACGAGCAACGGATCGGCGCAGCCGGAGGTGGAGGTGGAGGAGCAGGCGATCGAGTTCCTCGCCGCGCGCAGCGAAGGCGACGCGCGCACCGCGCTGAACGCGCTCGAGCTGGCACTCGACACCGCCTCCGAGCTCGGCGAGCACCGGGTGACGCTCGCGCGGGTCGAGGACGCGCTGCAGCGCCGCGCGGTGCTGTACGACAAAGGAGGCGACCGCCACTACGACTACATCTCGGCGTGGATCAAGGCCACGCGCGGATCCGATCCGGACGCTTCGCTGTACTACCTGGCGGTGATGCTCGAGGGCGGCGAGGACCCGCGGTTCATCGTCAGGCGGATGGTGATCTTCGCGTCGGAGGACGTCGGCAACGCCGATCCCGGCGCGCTGCTGATCGCGACCGCGGCGGCGCAGGCGGTCGAGCATGTCGGTCTGCCGGAGGCGCGCTACGCGCTCGCACAGACGGCCATCTACCTGTCGCTGGCGCCGAAGTCGAACGGGGCCGGCAGCGCGCTCGGAGCCGCCGAGCGCCACGTGCGCGAGCACGGCGCGGCGCCCGTACCGGGGGAGCTGCGCTCAGGTCCGAGGCCGGGACAGGAGGTGGGCGGCTACGACTACCCGCACGACCATCCGGGCCACGTCTCCCCGCAGGAGCTGCTGCCGGAGAAGGTCGCCGGCGCGCGCTTCTACACGCCGGACGAGGCGGAGAAGGAGCTGGGCGAGCGGCTGCAACGGATTCGCCGCGCGCGCGGCCTGGGCGATGGATAATCGCTCGACGCATGCAAGCAAGCGAAACATCGGCAAGCACAGGGACTACGGCCGCGAGCACGGGCGCGACGACCGCTGCACCGGCGGGCATGGACGCGACACCGGCTGCACAGGCGAGCATGGACGCGACCCCCTCAACACCGGCGAGCATGGACGCGCGCGACCCCGCGACGGGAGCGGTGCTCGGCTCCGTGCGGGTCACACCCGCGGAGCAGGTCGCGGAGGTGGTGGGAGAGGTCGCCAAGGTGCAGCCGCTGTGGGCGCTGCTGCGGATCGAGGATCGCGCGCGCTACATGCGCCGGATGGCGCAGGCGACGATCGACGACTTCGACGCGCTGGTGCGGGGCCTGGCCCGCGAGCAGGGGCGCACGCGCGCCGAGGTCGCCGTGCTGGAGCTGCTGGCGGCGATCGACGCGCTGATCTGGATCGCGGAGGAGGGAGCCGAGGTGCTCGGCAGACAGCGCGTGGGCGTCAACCGCTCGCTGTCGCTCGCCAAGCGCGCGCGGGTCGTGTACGAGCCCTACGGCGTGATCGGCGTGATCGGGGCCGGAAGCGCGCCGTTCGCGCAGCCGCTCGGGCAGATCGCGGGCGCGCTGCTGGCGGGCAACGGGGTCGTGTTCAAGCCCGCCCCGCGCGCGTGCCTGGCGGGCGAGCAGCTCGCCAGGGTGCTTCAGCGCGCGGACCTGCCGGAGGGGCTCGTGCGGATCGTGCACGGCGGCGCGGCGGCCGGGGTCGCGCTGGCGCGGGCGCCGGTCGAGAAGGTCCTGTTCACGGGCTCACCCGACACAGGGCGGGCGGTGGCGCGGGAGTGCGCCTCGCGCGAGCAGGAGGTGGCGGTCGAGCCGGGCGGCAAGGACGCGATGCTCGTGCTCGCGGACGCCAACGTCGCGCGCGCGGTCGCGGGCGCGCTGTGGGCCGGGTATGCCGGCGCGGGACAGGCGCGGGGGGCGATCGAGCGGGTGTATGTGGCCCGGGAGGTGTCAGAGCGATTCGTGTCCGGGCTGGTGGCCGGAGCGCGCGCGCTTGAGGTCGGCGATCCCGCGGATTCCCGCACACAGGTCGGTCCACTCGCGTCGACTCGTCGCGTCGAGCACGTGCACGCGCTCGTGAGCGAGGCGGTGGCGCAGGGAGCGCAGCTGCGCTGCGGTGGGCCGCTGGACAGTCCCGAGGGCTGCGATGGCGCGTTCTATGCGCCCGCGGTGCTGACCGGCGTGAGGCAGGAGATGCGCGTGATGCGCGAGCCGCTGAACGGGCCGGTGCTGGCGGTCGCGACGGTCGACTCGACCGAGGAGGCGATCTCCGCCGCGAACGACAGCGACTACGGGCTGGGCGCGTCGGTGTGGACCGCCGATCGCCACGGGGGGCGACGGATCGCGCACGAGCTGCGCGTGGGGATGGTGTGGATCAACGACCACCTCCCCGGCCCGACCGTCGCGCGCGGCCCGTGGGGCGCGGCGGCAGGGAGCGGGCTGGGCCGGACGCTGGGAGCGGCCGGGCTGCGCGCGTGCGCGCAGGAGAAGCTCGTCACGTGGGACCCGCCGGGGACGCGCGGGCTGTGGTGGGGCCCGTACGACGAAGCCAGCACCCAGGCCGCGCGGGCGGTCGCGAAGCTGCGCTCGGGGCGGGAGGCAGACCGCGAGCACGCGTGGCGCAACGGCGCGGCGGCGCTCGCGCGGGTGGGAACGCGCGCGTTGGGACGGGATTTGCCGAAGTAGGAGTGCTGTCCCTGACGGCGCATGCGCCGTCAGGCGGGGACGTGCATGCACGTCCCCGTGGAGGGGTCGCATGCGACCCCTCCGGGAGGGCCGCATGCGGCCCTCCCTATATAAGAGAGATACCCTTTGGGCATGCCCGCCCAGGCTTATGCAGGCAAGGAGTGCGTTTGCCGGTTGCGCAGGGGGATCTGCGACCAGTCGTGCGTGCAGGGGATGCTCGACACGCCTTTCTACATCGCCTGCCTGAAGCTCACCGGGAGGCGCTGTCTGGTCGTCGGGGGCGGGGAGATCGGGCTTGAGAAGGTCGAGGGGCTGCTCGCGTGCGACGGCGAGGTCACGCTGATCGCGCCCGCGGCCGAGCCCGCGCTGGCTGAGTACGCGCGCGAGGGATCGATCCGCTGGGAGCAGCGAGAGTACGCGGGAGCGGAGGATCTCGAGGGCGTGTTCATCGCGATCGCCGCGACGAACGACACCGACGTGAACATCGCCGTCTACGACGACGCCGAGCGGCGGGCGATGCTCGTGAACGTGGTCGACGTGCCGCCGCTTTGCAACTTCATCCTGCCGGCGATCGTGCGCACCGGGCCGCTCGCGATCGCGATCTCCACCGCGGGCGCATCGCCGGCGCTCGCGAAGCGGATCAAGCGCCAGATCGCCGCCGAGTACGGCGAGCCGTACGCGCGCCTGGCGGTGCTCTTGAACGAGGTGCGCGGCTGGGCGAAGGGCACGCTGCCGACGTATCAGGATCGCAAGGAGTTCTTCGAGGGCATCGTCAACGGGGTGGGTGGGGCGCCCGATCCGATCGAGCTGCTGCGACGCGGGGACGGCGAGGACGCCGTGCGCGAGCTGATCGCGGCGGCGCAGACGGCGCACACGCCCGCGGCGGCGCAGACGGCGCATACGCCCGCGGCCGCGCACCTCTGAGCAAGCCGAGCGGATGACTGATCGCGGCGTCACCACAGCCGTGCCCGGCCCACCCTCGCCGGCATACATCGAGGGCGAGGCGGCGCTGCGGTTGGACGGGCTCACACGCCGCTACGGCGAACGCGAGGCCCTGAGCGAGGTGTCGCTGTCGCTGGCCGCCGGACAGACGCTCGTCGTGTTCGGGCCGAACGGCGCCGGCAAGACGACGCTGCTGAGGGTGCTCGCGTCGCTGCTGCGCCCGCATGCGGGGAGCGTGCACGTGCTCGGCAAGCCCCTCCCGCAGGAGGCCTGGGCGGTGCGCGGGCGTGTGGGGCTGCTCGGGCACGAGCCTTTGCTGTATCGCGAGCTGACCGCCCGCGAGAACCTGCGCTTTCACGCGCGCCTGCACGGCGTCGGCGAGGAGCGCGTCGAGGAGCTGCTGCGAGCGGTGAACATGAGCAGCCGCGCGAGCGAGCCGCTGCGGACGCTCTCGCGCGGGATGGTCCAGCGCGTGGCGATCGCGCGCGCCGTGCTGCATGATCCCGAGCTGCTGCTGCTCGACGAGCCGCGCGCGAACCTCGATCCGGCGGCGAGCGAGCTGGTCGAGCCGCTGATCGGCGCGGCGTCGAAGCGAACGCGCGTGATCTCGAGCCACGATCCGGGCGGCGGTCTGCTCGAGGCCGACCTCGTGCTGGGGTTGCGCGACGGGCGCCCGGCGCTGCTGCGCCGCGCCGCGGACGTCGACCGCGAAGAGATCGCCGAGCTGTACCGGTGAGGCGCACGGTCGGCGCGCTCTTGCGCAAGGAGCTGCTCGTCGAGCTGCGCACGCTCGAGTCGGTCCCGGGCATGTCGCTGTTCGCGGTGACGACCTTCGTCGTGTTCCACTTCGCGCTCAACCAGAACACCGTCTCCGGCGACGAGGCGGCGGGGATCCTGTGGGTGACGCTGCTGTTCGCGGCGATGCTCGGCGTCAACCGGCTGTTCGTCGCCGACCAGGACCAGGGCGGCTTCGACGCATTCCTGCTCGCGCCGGTCGACCGCTCGGCGATGCTCCTCGCGAAGGCGCTCGCGCTGCTCGCCTACCTTGCGGTGCTCGAGCTGGTGGCCGTGCCGGCCTTTGGGCTGCTGCTGCTCGCCCCGCCGCTCTCCCAGACGCTGCCCGACCTGATCGTCGTGCTCGTGCTCGCCGACATCGGCATCGCCGCGATCGGCACGCTGGTGGCGGCGCTCGCGGTGCAGACGCGCGCGCGCGACCTGCTCGGGCCGCTGCTCGCGCTGCCGCTGCTCGTGCCGATCGTGATCGGCGCCGCCCGCGCGAGCTCGCCGCTGCTCGTGCTCGCCCATCCGAGCGGCCCGCAGGGGCGCTGGCTGGGCACGCTCGCGCTCTATGATCTGGTGTTCGGGCTGATCGCCTACGCCGTTTTCGACTTCCTTTTGGAGGACTAGTGTCGATGATCCCCACCCCCAACCCCGGCATCCCGCACGCCGGCCTCGACGCGCGATACGGCGGATGACCGCTGCCACTCCGAGCAACGCGGTGAACGGACGAGGCCTGCGCACGCTGAGCCTCGCAACGATCGCCGCGATGGCCGGCGCGCTCGCGCTCGTGTTCTTCTACGCGCCGATCGAAGCCGAAGAAGGGTTCCTGCAGAAGATCTTCTACCTGCACGTGCCGCTCGCGATCGTCACCCTCTGCGGGTTCGTGATCGGTGGGCTGCTCGCGATCGCGCACCTGCGCACGCGCGAGCGCAAGTGGGACCTGCGCTCCTACGTCGCGATCCACATGAGCCTGATCTTCGGCGTCGGCACGCTGATAACCGGCTCGATCTGGGCGCGCGGGTCGTGGGGACACTGGTGGGTGTGGAGCGAGCCGACGCTCGTCTCGTTCCTGATCGTGATCCTGCTGTACGCGACCTACCAGCCGCTACGCTTCGCGATCGAGGACCCCGAGCGCCAGGCGCGCTACGCGTCGGTGTTCGCGATCGTCGCGGGAGCGTTCGTGCCGCTGAACTTCCTCGCCGTGCGCCTGTCGACCGCCTACCTGCACCCGCGCGTGCTCGGCTCCTCCTCGAACCTGCCGGCGCCGATGGCGTTCACGTTCCTCGTCTCGCTCGCGGCGATCGCGCTGCTGTACGCGACGCTGTGCTCGTACGAGCTGCTGGCCAAGCGCACGCGCATGCTGCTCAAAGCGCGCAGCCGCACCCTGGGGTTCCGATGACCCTGCTCGCCACGGCGATCCCGGGCAGCTCGAACAACGGCTATGTGGCGGCCGCATACATCGTGTTCTTCGCGATCGTCCTGATCTACGTCGCGATCATGGCGCTGCGCCTGACCCGCGTCGAGCGCTCCCTGCGCGAGCTGAACGAGCGTGCGGAAACGCCCCCGGAAGATCGAATCACGAGTGAGGTACGGGAGCGCGAACCGGTATGAGCGAGCTGCTGGCGCTCGGCATCTCGCACAAGACCGCGCCGGTCGCGCTGCGCGAGCGCCTCGCGTTCACCGAGCGCGAGGCGAGCGAGTTCGCCGCGCAGGCCACCGCCACGGCCGAGGTGCGCGAGGCGGTCGTGATCTCGACCTGCAACCGCACCGAGGTCTACCTCGTCGTCGGCGGGGTTGGTGGGGCTCTTGTCAATGCCGAGTCAGACGTGCTCGGCCTGCTCGCGCGCCGCGCCCACATCCGCCCGACGGAGCTCGCGCAGGAGATCTACTCGCCGCGCAACTGCGACGCCGCGCGCCAGCTCTACCGCGTGACCGCCGGCCTCGAGTCGATGATCGTCGGCGAGGCCGAGATCCAGGGGCAGGTCAGGCGCGCGCACGAAGCCGCCAGGGAGGCCGGCTGCACGGGGCCGCTGTCGAACCGGCTGTTCGCGGCGGCGCTAACGACCGGCAAGCGCGTGCGCACCGAGACCGAAATCGGCTCGAGCCGGGTCAGCGTGCCGTCGGTCGCGGTCGATCTCGCGCTGAGCGTGCTCGGCGGCCTGCAGGAGCGCCACGTCGTGATCCTCGGCGCGGGCGAAACCAGCGAGCTGACCGCGCGCGCGCTCGCCGAGCAGGGCGCCGGCACGATCTTCGTCGCCAACCGCCACGCCGACCGCGCGCTCAGCCTCGCCCAGCGCTTCGGCGGCTCCGTCGTCGGGCTCGACGGGCTGCCCGATCAGCTGCTGCGTGCCGACATCGTGCTCTCCTCGACCTCCTCACCCCATCCGATCGTCGGGCGCGAGGAGCTCGAGCTGGTAATGGCGGAGCGAGCGGGCCGACCGCTGCTGCTGATCGACATCGCGGTGCCGCGCGACATCGACGCCGGCTGCGGCGAGCTCGAGGAAGTGAGCCTGTACGACATCGACGATCTGCAGGCGGTGGTCGCGCGCAACCTCGACACGCGCGCGAGCGAGATCCCGCGCGCGGAGGAGATCGTCGAGGAGGAGATCCAGCGCTTCGCGCGCTGGCTCGGCCAGCTCGACACGTTGCCGACGGTCAGCGCGCTGCGCGCCCACGGCAACGCCCTCGTGGAACAGGTATTGCGCGAGAACGAGGGCCGCTGGGAGTCCGCCTCGCCGCGCGACCTCGCGCGCGTGGAGGCGGTCGCGAAGGCGGTCATGAGCCGCCTGCTGCACGAGCCGACGATCCGCCTGCGCTCCCTCTCCGAGGCTCGCGGTCATGCGAGCCTCGAGCTCGTGCGCGAGCTGTTCGGGCTGCGCGAGGACAACATGCGCGACGAGGGCTCCGGCGCCGCGCCCCAAGAGAGCGACCGCTCCCGGCCCGCCCCCACGGCGACCGACCCGAGCCACCCCCAGTCGCCGGCAGCCGTGGACGGCGAGGTCCCCGACAACGTCAGGCCGTTCTCGCGACGCACCCGCGCCGGCGGCGCCTGACGTGCCGGAACAGTAGCTCGCCGCGATGGACCGACCGCTGCGCATCGGCACCCGTGGCAGCGCGCTCGCCCGCGTGCAGGCCGAGCATGTGAAGACGCTGCTGCTCGCTCGCCATCCGGAGACGGAGGTCGAGATCGAGGTGCTGCGCGTGAGCGGCGACGAGGACCGCTCGCCAGGCCCGGTGGAGCAGGCGCCGGCCGACAAGAGCCGCTGGGTGGACACGATCGAGGACGCGCTGCTCGACGAGCGCATCGACCTGGCGGTGCACTCCGCCAAGGACGTACCCGGCGAGCCGGCGGCGGGACTGGCGCTGCTCGGCGCGCCCGCGCGCGCGGCCGTGGAGGACGCGCTGTGCGGGGCTGCCGCGCTGGAGGCGCTCCCGGCGGGCGCGCGCGTGGGCACGTCGAGCCTCCGCCGCGCCGCCCAGCTGCGCGCGGCGCGCGAGGATCTGGAGATCGTGACGCTCTCCGGCAACGTCGACACGCGCCTGCGCAAGCTGGCGACCGCGGCGCGGGCTTCGCGGGAGCGCGTGCCGGGAGACGGACACGTCGCCGCGGAGGAGATCAGCCTCGACGCGATCGTGCTCGCCCGCGCCGGGCTGCAGCGACTCGGCCGCGAAGCGGAGATCGGCGCGGTGCTCGACCCCGAGCGCTTCGTCCCGGCCCCGGGTCAGGGAACGCTTGTGCTGGAGGGCCGCGTCGCGGACGGGCGCACGAGCGAGACCGTCGCAGAGATCACCGACAGCGACGCGTTCGCGTGCCTGCGCGCGGAGCGGGCGCTCGCGCGTGAGCTGTCGGCGACGTGCAACACGCCGCTCGGCGCCTACGCCGTGCCCGCCGGCTGCGGCTGCCTGCACATGCGCGCGTGGGTCGGGCTGCCCGACGGGTCGGCGTGGGTCGCCGACGAGCTGCTTGGAGGCTTCTACGACCCCGAGGCGCTCGGGCAGCGAGTGGCTGAGCGCATGCTCACGGCCGGCGCCGGGGAGCTACTGCGCCGCGCCGAGGAGATGGCGGGCGTTGGTCATGCCTGACCCGGCACAAGGGGCGCGGGGCGCGGGGCGCGTCTATCTCGTCGGCGCGGGCCCCGGCGATCCGGGCCTGCTGACCGCGCGCGCGCTCGAGCTGATCGCCGCGGCGGACACGATCCTGTACGACCGCCTGATACCCCAGACGGCGCTCGCCGGTGCGCGCGCGGACGCCGAGCTGCTGTTCGTCGGCAAGCAGGGCGGCGGCGCGTCGGTGCCGCAGGAGCAGACCGAAGCGCTGGTGGTGGCGCGCGCGCGGGAGGGTAAGACGGTCGTGCGTTTGAAGGGCGGCGACCCGTTCGTGTTCGGCCGCGGCGGCGAGGAGGCGCTGACGCTGCGTGACGCCGGCATCCCCTACGAGGTGGTGCCAGGCGTCACCTCGGGCGTGGCAGCGGCCGCGTACGCGGGCATCCCCGTCACCCACCGCGGTCTCGCAACCGCGGTCGCGCTCGTGACCGGGCACACGCGCGTGGACGACATGGGGGAGTCGAGTGCGACCGGCAGCGGCGCCTCGGACACGGCCTCGATACCCGCCGGCGACGGCCGAACCGAAGCGGACCTCGACTGGCCGGCGCTCGCGGCGTTTCCGGGAACGCTCGTCTTCTACATGGGCGTGCGTCAGCTCCCGCGCATCGCCGAGTCACTGATCGCCGCCGGGCGCCCCGCATCGGAGCCGGTGGCGATCGTCGAAAGCGGCACGCTCCCCGGCCAGCGAACGGTGACGGGGACACTGCGAGACATCGCCGAGGTCGCGCAGCGCGAGGAGATCCGCGCGCCGTCGATCACCGTGGTCGGCCCGGTCGCCGGGCTTGCCGAGCGGCTGGAGTGGCTCGCGCCGCGCCCGTTGCGCGGGCGTACCGTCGCGGTCACGCGCGCGCGTGCGCAGGCAAGCGGGCTGGCGCGCAAACTCGAAGAGCTCGGCGCGACCGTCGTGCAGGCGCCCGTGATCCGCATCGAGCCGCTGCCGGGTCCGGCGCCGGACCTGAGCCACTACGACCTCGTCTGCTTCACCAGCCCCAACGCGGTCGCGGCGCTGTTCGCGCGCCTCGCGCAGGTGGAAGGGTCGCCGGGCAATCAGCCGGTCGACGGCTCCCCGATCGAGGACCGTCCTGGCAACGGCCCGGCGAACAACGCTCCGTACGACGCGCGCGCGTTTGCGGGCATGCGCGTGGCGGCGATCGGTCCGGGCACCGCCCGTGCGCTAGCGGAGCACGGCCTCGTCGCAGACATCGTTCCCGAGCGCTCCGTGGCCGAGTCGCTGGTGGAAGCGCTCGCCGAGATGCGCGTCGCCCGCGCGCTCGTCGCCCGCGCGAAGGAGGCTCGCGATGTACTGCCCGATGCGTTGCGCGCGCGCGGCGCTGACGTCGACGTGCTGGCGCTCTATGAAACCGTCGCCGAGCCGCTCTCGGCGCCCGCGCTGGCGGACGCGCGGGCGGCCGACTACATCACCTTCACCTCCTCCTCCACCGTCCGCTTCTTCCTTGATGCCGCAGGCGGAGACGCCGGCCTGTCCACCGGTACGCGCATCGTGTCAATCGGGCCGATCACGAGCCAAACGTTGCGCGAGCACGGCCTGAAGCCCCACCTGGAGGCGGAGGATCACGACGTCGACGGGGTGATCGGAGCCCTGCTCGCGGACGTCGCCGTGCAGCCCTGACCCGCAGCAAAGGAGCACTCGCTTCGAAGACCGTCGAGATCGGTCGCGAGTGCTCCGTTTCGTTGGACAACGTGACGGGCAGATACGGGGTGTGAGCTCCGAAGAGCAGATGGAGGCTGCCTTCGGCACTGAGCGACCGTTCTCGGTGGGGGTCGAGGAGGAGCTGTTCCTCGTCGACCCTGTGACGGGGCGGCAAGTCAACTCCTCGGCGGCCGTGCTCGAGCGGGTCGGAAGGGCCGGACAGGTCGCCGGGAAGGTCGAACGGGAGCTGCACGCCTGCCAGGTCGAGCTGATCACCGACATCTGTGCCGGCGCCGGCGATGCGATCGGCACGCTCGACGATCTGCGCCGCGCAGTCGTGCAGACGGGAGCCGGGCTGCTCGGCTCGGGCACCCATCCCGCGGCGGGCGAGGGCGAGGCCGAGATCACCGACAAGGAGCGCTACGAGCGGATTCGCGACCTGCTCGGAGATGCGGTCGCCACGCCCGTCGGCGGCCTGCACATCCACGTCGGCATGCCCGACTCGGAGACGGCGATCCGTGCGTTCAACGGTCTGCGCCGTCACCTGCCACTGCTGCAGGCGCTCGCCGCGAGCTCGCCGTTTCGCCACGGTCGCGACACCGGGCTCGCCTCGGCGCGCGAGGTGACGATCCGCGGCTGGCCGCGTTCGGGCGTCCCCCGGGCGATGCGCGACTACGAGGACTTCTGCTCCGCGGCGCGACTGCTCGCGCGCGCCGCGGACGTGCCCGACTACACGTGGTTCTGGTGGAAGCTGCGCCCGCACCCGCGCCTCGGCACCGTGGAGATCCGCGCGCTCGACGCCCAGGCCTCGCTGCACGACACAGCGGGCCTGGTCGCGCTCGTGCACTGCCTCGCTCGACATGCCGCCGAGGCCGAGCCCGAGCCGGATCCACCGGGCGAGGTGCTCGAGGAGGGCTCTTTCCGCGCGGCGCGCTTCGGCGTCGATGCCCGGCTGCCCGACGCCGAAGGCCGGCTCAGGCCCGTCCACGAGCTGCTCGACGACGCCCTCGCGATCGCCCGCGCTCATGCCCGCGAGCTGAACTGCGCCGAGCAGCTCGACGCTCTCCTCGCGTTGTGCTCGTCCGGAGGCGGCGCCGGACGGCAACGCGGGTGGCATGAGATCGCGGGCATGGACAAGCTGCTGCGCGAGCTGACCGCGCTGACGGGCGCCGGCTTGGCGGCGACCTCCGACTACCCCAACCCCGACTCCCGCTCCGACTCCGACCCCCACTCCGACCCCGAACCCGACCCCGACTCCGACTCCGACTCCGACTCCGACTCCGACTCCGACTGAACATGCGCAGGGTCGCGACGATCGGCGTCTATGGGTGGGACATCACTTCGTTTCTCGCCGCACTGCGCGCGGCCGACGTAGGCGTCGTGCTCGACGTGCGTCAACGGCGTGGCGTGCGTGGCAGGGAGTACGCGTGGGCGAACTCACTGCGTCTGCAAGCAGCGCTCGCCCGGGCCGGGATCGCCTACGAGCACCACCGCGAGCTCGCGCCCACAACCGAGCTACGCCAGCTGCAATATCGCGAGGACGCCCGCGAAGGCGTCGGCAAGCGCTCGCGCGTGCGACTCGCGGACGAGTACCGCGAGCGTTACCTCAGCGAGATCCTCAACCGTGTCGACGTTTCCGGCTTGGCCGAGAGCCTGCCGTTCGATCGCGCGAGCGCGCTGCTGTGCGTCGAGCGAGACCCCGCCGCCTGCCACCGCTCGCTGATCGCCGAACGGATCGCCGAGGAGCACGAAATCTCGGTGGTCCACCTGCTGCCGTGAGGGTTATGTACGCGCAGGTCGGGTAGCCCTATGAAAAGAGCCACGCGCTCGACGGACTCACTCGAGTGGCGTGGCTGCGACCGTCGATCGAAGGGAGCCACGATGAGCAGCGACAAGTACGCGGACGAGAGCAAGGGACGCCTCAAGGAGGCCGCCGGCAGCCTCACCGGTGATGAGGACCTCAAGAGAGAGGGCACAGGCGATCGCGCCAAGGCGTCTGTCAAGGACAAAGTCGACCGCCTCGCCGAGAAAGCCAAGGACGTGCTGGATCGCGACGAGGACTAGCCTCTTCGGCGCCGTTGTCCATTCCACGGGACAGCGGCGCGCCGCCGGGCGCGCCTGCGAGTCCAGCCCAGGCATACCCTGGCCCCTTCGTGCTTGACCGGCTCACGGCGCCGCCACGCGAACGTCTCGGGCCGGCAGGCACTCATCAAAAGCCGTTCTCCCGCCTTGAACTGATAGCACTCGGGGTGTGGCCGTCCCCACGATCACGTTCCTCTCCGATTACGGCTACGCCGACGAGTTCGTCGGTGTCTGTCACGGGGTGATCGGTGCCCCTCCGCGCGCGTGATCGATCTGACCCACGCGATCCCCCGCCACGACGTGCGCACCGGCGCGCTCGTGCTGCGCGACTCGCTCGCCTACACGCCTCCCGGCGTTCACCTCGCGGTCGTCGACCCGGAGGTCGGGGCCGTCGGCCGCCACGCGCGCCGAGCCGTCGCCTTGCGCGCGGCCGCTCCCGACCAGTTGCTGGTCGGGCCGGACAATGGCCTGCTGATGCTCGTCGCCGAGCGCCTCGGCGGCGTGGTCGAGGCGATCGACATCGGCCGCTCTTCCGAGCGCCTGGAGCCGGTCTCAGCCACCTTCCACGGTCGCGACATCTTTGCCCCCGTTGCCGCCGCGCTCGCGGATGGCGCGCCGCTCGCGACCGTCGGCGAGCCGCTGGACGTCGAGGAGCTGCGCGTGCTCGAGCTCTCCTCGGCTCAGCTCGACGACGGGTCGCTGACCGCGCACGTCCTGCGCGCCGATCACTTCGGCAACCTCGTTCTCGACGCCGGACACACGCAGCTCGCCGCGGTCGGCGCGCTGCTGGGCGGCGCCCTGGCGGTGGAGATCGCCGGTCGCGTCCATCGCGCGCGCTACGTCTCGACCTTCGCCGATGTCGCCGCCGGCGAGCTGCTGCTCTACGAGGACGCCCAGCAGATGGCTGCCCTCGCCGTCAACCGTGGCTCGGCTGCCGAGACCCTGCAGGTCGGGCGCGACGACGAGCTGCTTCTGCGACCGGCGTGAACGGCTCCTCCGGCCCGACTCACGCGCAGGGATCGCCCTCCCCGCCCGGGCGACCCCCGCACGACCGTCGATCGCCCGCTGCGCTCGGCCACCCGCGCCTGCACCTGCGACTCACCGACTCCACCAACGACCGCGCGCGCGCGCTGGCGATCGCCGGAGCCCCCCACGGAACGCTCGTCACCGCCTCCGCGCAGTCCGCCGGGCGCGGACGCCAGGGCCGACGCTGGTCGGCGCCCGCGCACAGCTCGCTCCTCATGTCGCTCCTGCTGCGCTCACCCCCGCCGCTGCTGCCCCTGATCGCCGCCGTCGCGGTCTGCGACGTGGCCGGGGACGCGGCCATGATCAAGTGGCCGAACGACATCGTGCTCGTGCGCTCACCGGCGGGCGCAGAAGCAGAGCCGGGCGCCGGCATCGAACCGCCCGGTGCGGAAGAGCGCGTTACCGAGGGGCCAATCACGGAAGAAGAGCCCGTCACGGATACCACGACCCTGGCCAAGCTGGCCGGCATCCTCACCGAAGGCCGGCCCCAGCAGGGCTGGTCCGTGCTCGGGATCGGGCTGAACGTCGCCGTTCGCCTGGACGAGCTGCCGCCCGAGCTGCGCGCCACCGCCGCCACCCTTGGAGAGTCCTCCGACGCGATCGAGCCGGCGCTCGAGCGACTGCTCTCAGCGCTCGCGCGAGGACTTGCGAGCCCCATGTCCGAGGTCCTCGACGCGTGGCGCGCGCGCGATGCGCTGCGCGGACGCACGATCGCCTGGAACACGCCCGGCCCACAGGACGGTCCCCGGCACGGGCAGGCCGAAGGCATCGACGCGGCGGGCCGCCTGATCGTCGCGCTTCCCGGCGGCGGGCGCACGGCCCTCGAAGCGGGCGAGGTTCACCTGGCGATCGAATAAAGGGTAAGTCGCGTGCGACTGAGCGCCTCCGGGTCGCCCGGCGGAGACGGTACAGCTGGGACAGTCGAGGCTCGCGCGCGCAGACCGCGGATCATTGCTCGGCGTGGTCGAGCGCCTCGCGCACGTCGCGCCCCAGCTTGTCCCCCGCCGCCGGCTCGAGCCCGCCGACGTGGTCGACCGCGCGCGGGGCCTCCCTCGCGAGCGCCTCGTTCAGCACCGCCTCCGTAGGCGCCTCGGCCGCCTTGACCCGCTTCGCCGCCTGCGTCCTCGACACGGCGTTCGAGCCGTTCGCGGTGCCTTTCACTCCCTTGCGCCGCCGCCGCGCGTTGCGCGCGCGGCGCTTCGGGAAGTTGCGCAGCAATTCGCGCGCGAGCGCCGGCGGCTTGCGCGCCATGCGCGTGCGCGCGCCGCGCAGGGCCTCCTCGGCCTCCGGCGTGTGCGCGAGCGCCGCGGCCAGCAGCGCGGCCGCCAGCCGGCGATCCTGCTTGCGCGCGGCGTGGATCAGCCTGCGCGCGTTGCGCGCGTGCGCGCCCCCGGCCGAGTTGACGAGCAGGCCGAGCAGCCGCTTGGTCTCCGGCCAGCGCTGCACCGCATACTCCTCGTGCACGTCGCGCGTGTACTCCGCCAGCCGCCAGATCCAGGCGGTGGCCTGGTCGCGGCGGCCCATCCGCCGCTCGACGAGCGCGCGCAGCATGATCTTGCTCGCCTCCTTGCGCTCCTCCCGCGGCCAGCCGCCGATGATGTCGATCGCCGTGTCGAACGCGTCCGGGTCGCGCAGCGCGGCGATGTCGCTCAGCGCGCGCATCCGCAGCTGCGGGTTCTTGTTGCGCTCCACCGCCGTGATCAAGAACCTGCTCTTCAGCTCGCCGCCGCGATCGAAGTGCAGCATCGCCCGCGCCCTGCGCCAGCCGGTCGGCGCCACGCGCGCGCCTGCGAGCGCGGCCCACAGGTGCTGCTCGCCGTAGTCCAGGTGCTCGACCGCGATTCGCCACAACTCGCGCTCGAACACCGCGAACCGCCGCTCCTCCTCCGCACACACCGGCAGCACCCTCCGCTCCACTCGCATCCGCCGGCCGCGGCCGCGCCGCACCGGGCCGACGACGATCGCGCCGCCGCGATACACGTCGCGGTCGAGCAGCGAATGCAGCGTCACCACCGGATCGTCGTTCTTGGTCGCCGGATGCACGAAGTCGACGACCAGCCCGGCCTCCTTGCCCGGGTGGCGGCGCGTGACGCGCCCGACGCGCTGCTGGTAGATGCGCTTGGACGCCGTCGGCGCCAGGTGCACGCAGACCGTCGCCCGCGGGCTGTTCCAGCCCTCGGCGAGCAGCTGTGCGTTGATCAGCACGTCGATGTCGCCGCGCTCGTACCGCGCGAGGATCTCCGCCAGCTCGCGCTTGGGCGTCTCGCCGGAGACCCCCTGCGCCTTGATGCCCTCGGCGCGGAATGCTTCCGCGAGGTTGTACGCGTGGCGCACGCCCGCGGCGTACACCACGCCGGGAACGCCGTTGAAGCGTGTTTTGTACAGGTTCGCCACCGCGACGTTGAACGGCTGCTGGTCGAGCAGTTTCGCCAGCTCGTCCTGGTCGAACTCGGTATCGACCTCGCCCCTTCTCAGCGGCACCTTCGCGATCGTGCGCACGCCGACGCCGGGCGAGATGCGCACACAGCGAAGCGGCGCGATCACTCCCCGCCGCGCTGCCTGCGCGAGATCGAAGCGCGAGGTCTGCGTCGGGAACAGGTCGGTCACATGGCGCGCGATCAGCGCGCCCGTGGCGGTCATGCCGATGAAGATCGGCCCCGTCCACTCGCGGATCGCCCCGCTCGTCTTCTCGCCCAACGCGGTGTGCGCCTCGTCGCAGATCACGATCGTGTACGCGCTCGAGATCTTCCCCGCGTTGCGCACGAACCACTGATAGGTCTCGACCGTCACCGGCCCCTTGACCGAGTCCTCGCCCTTCAGCAGCGGACGGCTGATGCGCTTGGAGTAGCCGCGGTCGCGCAGCTCGCCGTGGAACTGGTCGACCAGGTTGCGCCTGTGCGTGAGGATCAGCACACCGCCCGTCTGCGTCGCCTCGACGAACCCCAGCGCCGCAACCGTCTTGCCGGCGCCGGTGGCGTGCTCGAACCAGAAGCGCTTGGCCGCGTTCGGATCCTCCGGCTGGTCGGCCAGCGACTCCTCCTCGTCCTCCCCCTCCTCGACCCAGTCGCGCGGCTCCTCCTCGGATTCGCTCTCCCGCTCCGCCTCCTCCTCTTCTTCCTCCTCTTCGGCGTCGTCCTCGTCGGCTGCCGGCTCTCCCTCGTCGTCCAGCTCGTCGTCTTCCTCGTCGTCCTCCTCGGGCGCCGCGCGCTGGACCGGTTCGAGATCGTCGTCGTCGTCGTCTTCGTCGTCGTCCTCGTCGGTCTCCTCCGGGAGCTCCTCCCCGTCCTCTTCTTCTTCCTCCTCCTCCTCCTGCTTGTCGCTCCCGTGGGGGGAGGTGGAGTCAGCTCGTGGTGGGGCCGCGACGACGGCCCCGTTCGCGTTCGCGTCCTCCTGCTCGTCGGGCCCGAGGATGTCGGCCGATGCCAGCAGCTCCGGCGAAGCCGAAGCGGCCGCGCGGCCGTTGCCGCTCGGCGTGGCTCGCTGCGCCTCCGCCAGCAGCGCGGCGAGCGTGCCCGACAGCGCATCGACCTGGTGGGCGGACAGCGCGGTGCCGTCCACCAGCTTCGGCTCCGAGTCCGACAGCAGCCGCTCCAATCCGAGCAGCAGCGAGAACTCCCTGCGCCAGGCGGTCGACGGGTGTTTCGCCTTGGGGTCGGCCCGCAGCTCCTCGAGCGCCCGATCCAGCGCCCGCCGACGCGGCGAGCCGGGAGCGAGCGCGACGGCCGGATCCTCCCCTTCGTGCAGGAAACGCTCGCGCACGAGCTTCTCCGCGCGCGAGATTTCCGCGGTACTTGGAATGGGCGCGGCCGCGAGGGCCACTGAAGTGGGCTCGGCCATGGAGGCTCTGGACTTCGAGACGGAGCCACCGCCGAAGGTGGCTCCGACGTGGCTCAGAAAAACCGGCGCTCAACTCGCGCCGTTTGGCCGGATGCTCAGAGCGATCCGACCCCTGTCGTGTGCATCACGGTATAGCACGTCATGGCGAGATTCGATCCGAGAGCGCTCCTTCATCTGCCACCCTTACCGGCGATGCAGCCAAAGCACGTGTTTCTCGCACTGGGCACAGCCGCGCTGCTCGCCGTGCTCGCCGTCGGGCTGCTCCAGCTGGGCGGCTCCTCGCAAGCGCCCACTCCCCGCTCCCCGCTCACGCTCGCGCAGATGCGCGAGCAGCTCACCGGCTCGCCGGCTCCGCTGGAAGCGCTGCACGCGCAGGCGAATCGGCTCCTGCCCGGGGGGACGCGCGCTCTGCGCGCCCGCCTGGCCGCATTGCACGGACGACCCGTGGTGATCAACAAGTGGGCGTCCTGGTGCGAACCGTGCCGTGAGGAGCTGCCCGCCTTTCAGCGCGCCTCGCTGAGCCTCGGCCGCGAAGTGGCGTTCATCGGGATCGACTCCGGCGATTACACCCGCGCCGACGCGCTTCACTTCCTACGCTCCTTCCCGGTGAGCTATCCGAGCTACTACGACCACAGCGGGCAGGCCGGCCTCGCGATCACCGACTCGACGTTCACGCCCGTGACCGTCTTCTACAACCGTGCCGGCAGCCAGTACATCCACCAGGGCCCCTATCCGACCCAGGCCAAGCTCGAACGGGACGTCCGGCGCTACGCCATGGGCGCTTAGGCCCAGATCCTTAGAATCACCCGACCTTGCCCGAGATCCGCATCGACCCGCTCAGCGGGCATCGCACGATCGTCGCCGGAGAGCGCTCCCGCCGTCCCGGCGGGGCGCCCGGGCTTCCCGACAGCGTGCGCGGCACGCCGCCGATCGATCCCGCCGACGACCCGTTTGCGGATGGCAACGAGACACGCACGCCGCCCGAGCTGTACGCCGTCAGACCGGGCGGCGGCGCTCCCGACTCGCCGGCCTGGACGGTGCGCGTCGTGCCGAACCTGTTTCCGGCGCTGAGCGAAGCCGACGAGGACACACCCGCGGCCGGCGGGAGCCGTGCCGAGGAAGCCGCCGGGAGCGCCGGCGCGGGAGGGCCGCCGCTGCGTGGCGACGCGCACGGAGATCTGTTCCGCTCGCTGCCCGCTCGCGGCGCACACGAGGTGATCGTCAACGGACCGCAGCCGGTGCTCTCGCTCGCCGAGCTTCCCGTCGCGCAGGTCGCGGCGGCGATGGACGCGTGGCGCGAGCGGATGCGCGCGCACGCTGACAGCGCCTACGTGCAGCTGATCGTCAACGAGCGCCGCGAGGCCGGAGCATCGCTGCCGCACACGCACGCCCAGCTGTACGCGCTCGACTTCGTCCCCGCCGCGGTCGCGCGCGAGCGCGAGCGCTTCGGCGCGTACACGACCCGCACGATGGGCCAGAGCCTGCTCGGAGACCTCGTCGCCGAGGAGGTGCGTCTGCGCGAGCGGATCGTCGCGATCGACGATGACACCGTGTTGATGGCCCCCTACGCCTCACGCCTGCCCTTCCAGCTGATGCTCGCCCCGCGCCGCCCCCGCGCGCGCTTCGAGGACGACGGGCCCACGGGCGCGGCGCTCCTGCACGACGGCCTCCGCCGGCTCGCACGCCACCTCGGCGCGAGCCCGCCGCTGAACCTGTGGGTGCGCACGGCCCCGCGCGGCGTCGAGCACTTCTGCTGGCGGATCGACGTCCTTCCCCGCCTCACCCATCTGGCCGGACTCGAGCTGTCCACCGATTTGAACCTGAACATCGTCGCGCCCGAGCACGCCGCGGCCTTGCTGAGAGACGCCTGAGCAGAGCCACCCACGGCGACCAGAGGCGGTGCAGCGGCCCACGGTAGTCTGGCGGCATGCCTCCAGAGGAACGCTTCGTCCCCCGCTTCGTCGCGGAGCCGCCGCACGAGGAGCTGCCATACGGTCGCTGGCGGGAGCGGTTGCGCGAGCAGTTCCTCGCCGCCTGCCTTCCGCTCGAGAGCGAGCATGGCGGCCTGGGCGAGCCGGGCGAGATCGCGTGGTACCCCGACCGTACCTGGCATGGGCGCACCTACGTGCCCGGAACCTCGCTTACAGCGAACGGGTACGAGCTGTTTGGCTATGTCCGGTTCGTGCCCGCGATCGAGGAGGGCGACCCGAGCGACTTCTTCGCACACGTCGACTTCACGGAGGAGACCGCCGAGAAGAACCCGGGCTGGAAGCTCGACATCTGCGACGAGGTGATCGGCAGGTGGCGCGGCCACGGCGAGGCGTCGGCGGCGATGACGCTCATCTGGGGACGCCCGCTGATCTCTCGCGGTGCGATCGCGACCGCCGAGCTCGCCGGGCTGGCCGTCGACCAGTGCGGGCTGATCGACGAGCGCTTCACCCTGATCGCGCCCGACGACTATCGCCACGACCTGCTCGAGATCAAGCTGTTCTCGGCAAAGGGCCAGGAGCTCGCGCGCGAGTCGCTGTACGAGGGGGACGATCCGGCAGAGGTCGCAGAGGAGGGCTCGCCGTAACGCCGTAGGGTCAAGTGAGGGCACCCATCTGCCGAATACCCCAAGTATGCGGGGCGTTAGCGACATAGACGGCGGCGATGGCGAAGCGACGGAGCGAATCGCGCTGAACCTCGCCCCGTTCGCGGCGGCCGCGGCGCTGGCGGCCGTGGTCGCGCCATTGGGGACGACCCCCGACTGGGGCCAGTACGCGGCGGCCGTCGGCTTGGGCGTGCTCGCGGGTCTCGTCAGGCTCACGCCATGGCCGCGCGCGCTCGGCGGACGCGAGCTGCTCCCGTCGCTGATCTTCCTGATCGCGGTGGCCCTCCTGCGCAGCGCCACGGGCGGCACCGGCTCCGGGATCGCGGTGATGGCGATGCTGCCGGTGTTCTGGACGGCCCTGCACGGCGATCGCCGGCAGCTGTGCCTGGTCACCGTCGGAGTGACCCTGCTGTTCCTTGCCCCGCTCGTCTTCTTGGGGGGGCGGGCCTATCCTCAGAGCCAGTACCGCGCCGGCGTGCTGTTCGTCGCGGTGAGCACGATCATCGGCTTCACCACTCAAAAACTCGTCGCGGCGATACGCTACAAGGCCGACGAGTCGCAGACGGCGATGGTCACGCTGATCGAACAGGAGGCCGAGGCTGCGAGTGAGCGGGCCGAGCTGCTCTCGCAACTGACCAGCCTGGCGAGCACCGACGCGCTGACGGGACTGCCCAACCGCCGCACCTGGGATGTGAGCCTCACCGAGTCGCTCGCCGGCGGGGAGCCGTTCGTACTGGCGATGCTCGACTTCGACCATTTCAAGGACTTCAACGACACCCACGGTCACCCGGCCGGCGACCGCCTGCTGAAGGAGAGCGCCGCCGGCTGGCGCGAGGAGCTGCGCGCCGGCGATGTCCTGGCGCGCATCGGCGGCGAGGAGTTCGCGCTGCTGCTCCCCAAATGCGCCCCCGACGATGCCCTGATGGTCGTCGACCGCCTGCGCCGGCGGGTACAGGGCGAGCAGACGTGCTCGGCGGGAATCGTCGTGCACGCGCCGGGCGAGTCGGCGGAGACCCTGATGGCACGGGTCGACGAGGCCCTGTACGAGGCCAAGGCCGCCGGGCGCGACCGCGTGTCGCTGATCGCCTGAATCCGCTCTTCAAGCGCCGACTGGAACCGTCTGGGCCTGTTCGCCGAGATCTTCCGCGACACGATTGGCGCTGTCGTTCGCGCGCTCGGTGGTGCTCGTGAGACCGAGCACCATGGCAACGACGCCGCAGCCGCAGACGATCCACCAGCCTGTATGGCTCGCCTGGACGAAGCCTGGGCCAACCGAGCCGGTGACGCCGGCCGCCGCGACCGCTCCGACGACGGCCACGCCAAGGGTCTGGCCCACCTGACGAGACGTCGAGGCGACAGCCGCGGCGACTCCGGCCTGTGCGGCCGGCATGCCCGCAACGGCGGTGTTGGTGATTGGCGGGTTGACCATGCCGAACCCGATCCCGAAGATCACGTAGGCGACCAACAACAGACCCATCGAGGTCCCCTTCGTGAGCTCCGTGAGCAGCGCGCCACCGACGGCGATGCCGAGACCGCCCACCAGCAGGCTCGAGCGCGGCCCGCGACGGCCGGTCAGCCGTCCCGAGAGAGGAGCGAAGACAAGCGTCATGACAGCGATTGGCAGGGTGTAAAGACCAGCGGTCAAGGCTGAGAAGTGACGTACCTCCTGCAGATACAAGGTGTTCAGGAACAGGAACCCGCCGAGCGCTGCAAACGCACAGACCGCGATCGCGCTCGCGCTCGAGAAGGGGACGCTGCGAAAGAAGCGCAGCTCCAACAGCGGCTCGGCTCGTCTCGGCTCATACCGCAGAAGCGCCCCAAGGGCAACGACGGTGAGCAGCAGCAGGCCGACGGTCTGCGCCGAGGACCAGCCCGCCGACGGCCCCTCGATGATCGCGTAGGTGAGCGCCGCCAGCGTCACGACCACCAGCACCTGGCCCACCGGATCAAGGCGCCGCGGGCGGGGCGCCTTGGACTCCGGGACGAAGCGCATCGTCAGCGCCACCGCGGCCACGCCGACGGGAATGTTGATCCAGAAGATCGATCGCCAACCCACCGACTGCACGAGCGCCCCGCCGACCACCGGACCCAACGCGAGGCTGAGGCCGACCGTCGCGCCCCACATGCCGATCGCCTGCGCACGCTCGCGCGCGTCGGTGAAGACGTTGCGAATGATCGACATCGCGACCGGATTGAGCATCGATCCGCCGACCGCCTGCATCATGCGAAAAGCGATCAGCCAGTCAAGGCTCGGCGCGAGGCTGCACAGCAGCGAGCCAAGCGTGAACACGCACAGGCCGACCAGGAAGACCCGCCGCCTGCCGAGCCTGTCGGCCATCGACCCGGACAGCATCAACAGGCTGGCGAGCACCAGGGTGTAAGCGTCGACCGTCCACTGCAGCCCGGACACGGGCGCGTGCAGCTCGCGCCCGATCGACGGCAGCGCGACGTTCACGATCGTGTTGTCCAGTCCGACGATCAGCAGGCTCATGCAACAGATGGCCAAGACCAGACGGCGGCGCGAGCGGGGCAACTCCGCGGCGGAGCCGGCTCCGGCTCGGTCCGTGCGATCGTCGCTCATACCTCCGCACTGTGCCCGAACGGCCCTCGGCCCAAGCGTGCCGAGGCGTCCCTCGCGGACCACTCCCACGGCGGGTCGCCAGGCTCTATGTCAGTCCTCGCTCGTGACTCTATGCCAGATCGCCACTCCCGCAGGGAGCTAAGACGTCGCGCGCAACGTGCCTGCAAACCGCTCGAGAGCCGAAGCGTGAGGGGTGCTGTCGGGATCCCAGCTACCTTCGATGCCGGTCGGCTTGACGCGCGCGGAGAACTGCTCGATCAAGATCGCTCGGTCCTGATCTTCGCGCATGGTCTGGCGGTGCGCGCCTGGCGACTCGCCATAGGCGAATGCCTGCGCGTCATCCTCTGAATCCCAGAGAGTCAGGGTGAAAATTCCCTGCGCCGGCGTACCGGCGGCGAGCGCTGTGATCAGCCCGCTGGTCTGCAGAAAAGCCTTCGTCGGCGGGGTGGCACGGACGAAGGAGTGCGTCGATCTCAATGCCGTCCGGCCAAGCGTGACGACGGCGATTGGCTCCTTCTGCGGGGCTTGATCGCTCTGCTCGGGTGCGCTCGAGACATCCGCCTGCTTGGCGATCGCCCCCAAGGGCGCGATGCCACGGAAGGTCCCACGAAATTGCAGCGGAGCCGCGCGCAGATGCCATGCCCAGCGACAGTCCTCCCACGCGCGTGCCAGCGGCGACTTGTCGAGGAACTCGTCGAGAGCCGCTTCCTCACGCCAGGTCAGCAGAGTGATCACGCGGCGCAGGTAGGGTATGCCCCGCGGGCTGAACCCCGCCGAGCTGCGGGTCCCAAAGCACCTCATGGGCTTTGCGAAGCGCACTCCCGGCGTGGCGTCGAGCTCCTTCGCGGCCCGTGACGCCCAGCGTCGTGCCTTCAAGGGGGAGGGGAAATCACAGATGTGTACGGACGTGATCTCCCTCGCTCGCCCGCCACTATCGTCACGGCTCGACATCTATTGCAGAGCGTACTCGATTATTGTCAAGTCGCGTTGTTTCGCGCCTCGGCGGCGACAGATGGACCACCACGCCATCTGGGTGGATCGTGCGCGCCGACCTGCGTAGCCGGACGAACCAGCGAAACGCTTCAAAGCGAGTGCCCCCGCCGGGAGTCGAACCTGGATCTACCGCTTAGGAGGCGGTCGTCTTATCCATTGGACTACGAGGGCATGGCCGACCAAACCGCGCGCCGGTCCGCAGCGAAGGCTACCGGCGCTGCTCTCCCGCGCGAGCCGGCCCGGCGGATGCTCAGCTCGGCGACGGGTGCTCTCGGCGCCTGACACGCGACCGTCAGCCCGTCGGACGGTCCGGACGGTCGGGGTAGACCTCGTCGATCGTCACGAGCGCCGTGTAGGAGGCGTCGGCCCCGATCGCGGCGCGGATCGCCTCGCCGCCGCCCGCGAGCCGGTCGAGCACGCTGACCACACCAGCGACCGTCAATCCCTCGCTGCGCACGCGTTCCACCGCCTCGATCGTCGACCCACCCGAGGTGACGACATCCTCGACGAGCAGACAGCGCTCGCCAGGCTGCAGCAGCGGTCCCTCGATCCAGCGTTGCAGGCCGTGCTCCTTACGCTCTTTGCGCACGATGAACCCGCTCACCGGCGGCGCCGGCGCCGCCAGCGCCGCGCACGCGACCGGGATCGCGCTCACCGGCACGCCCCCCACCGCGGTCGCGCCGCACTCGCGTGCGCGCTCGGCGACCAGCAGGCCGAGTGCCATGAACGTTCGTGGCAGCATGATCGCGCGCTTGGCGTCCACGTAATAGGAGGCGCGTGCGCCGCTTGTGAGCGTCACCTCGCCGATCACGAGCGCATGCTCGCGTAACTCCTCCACGAGACGCTCTCGAGCTCGAACGGCATCGTCACTCCTATATCCGGCCAGGGCGTCCACGTGGAGATCTAATCTAGCGATGTGCTCTCCGCGCTTGCCGGCCTGATGCGTTTGGCCTCGATCGTCATCTGCCTGATCGTGATCGCGTCGTTTGCGATCTTCGTGGTCAACCAGACGAGTAGCGCGTCCACGCATCAGCAGGAAGAAGTCAGTGGACGGGTGGCGACCCGGAAGGCTCCCACGCACGAGAGCACCGTGCACAAAACGATCGACGAAGCTTCAAACGAACTGACCTCACCCTTCTCGGGCATCAGCTCGGGATGGAGCAGTCGGTGGGCGATTCGCGGCGCCGACCTGCTGCTAGCCCTGGTCCTCTACGGCTTCGGGCTGGGCTTCCTCGCACGCGCAGTTCGCGTCCGCGCGTGAGGCGTGTTCCCACTCAGATCATTCGTCGTAGACGTCCACCGGCGTGCCCGTCTGCACCCATGCGTAGATCGCCGGCGCATCGGGAACCGGTACGCGTAGGCAGCCGTGACTGGCGGCGTACGTCGGCACTTCGGCATAGCCATGAATCGCATAGCCACGGATGAAGTAGTTGGAGTCGACCATGCCCTCGCTGTTGACGCCGGGAGTCTTCTCATAGACGCGAAAGCGCCCGAGCACCGTCGGGGTGGAGGGCTTGCCGGAGCTCATCGTGTAGATCGTCCGCACGCGCCCGTCCGGTTCGATCTCCGCCAGCACCTGTTTGGTCAAGTTGGCCTCCACGTGGCGGCCATCGCCGGGGTAGCGCACGTGGAAGCTCCCCGCTCCGCGCGAGAGCAACCGGAAGATCTGCCTGCCCGCGTAGGGAACACGTTCGAGGCCGGTCATCTTGCGATAGGCGACCAGCGCGCGCCCGGTGCCTTCTTCGAACACCCCGCTGAGCGGGACCGCGAAATGCAGCTCGTCGAGCTCGGACTGCAGCAGACGCACGGACTGACCCCGAGCGCCCGGCCCGAGATTGGCCTGGACGAAGCGCACGCCCGGCGAGCGCGCGCTGAACGCGACCTGCTGCGGCGTCACAGAGTGCGCCGCGCGCGCTTCCACGAGCCCCGGCGAGGCGCCGCGGTAATCGACGTGGAACTGACCCTCGCCATTGCCGATCGCCCGCACGCTCACGGTCTTGTCTGCAACCTTGCGCCCTTCGCGATAGAAGCTGACGCGCACGGCCTGGCCGCCCACATATGGCGTCACGATGCCCTGCGCCACGATACGGCTCCCGACAAGCGCAAACGGGGGGCTGCCACCCACCTTTTGCAGCACCAGCTCGATGCGCCCGGCAGCCGCCGGCTGCGGCGCGGGCGCGGGTGTGGGCGCAGGCGTCGCCGGCGGCGACGCGGCGAACGACGATGGAGGCACAACCGTAAACCCGGCAAACGCAGCGCATACTGCCGCCAGCCGGCCCGCTCTCCTTACGCCTCTCCTCATACGCGCAATCCTATGCGTCCAACCGGGCGAGATCGGTCGCGGGGCGGATCAGACCAATCCGTTTGGCTGTGAGCGCGACCGTGCCGATCGCGAGCAGCGAGCTCACGATCAGCACGGGTGTCTGCCAACCCCAGCCCTCGAGACTCGCGAACGCCACGGAGTTGTTCAGAGAATGAGCGACCATGCACGGATACAGGGAGCCCGTGAAGCGATAGAGGAAGCACAGCCCGAAGCCGAGCCCCGCCAGCGGCACGAGGTCGAGCGTGGGCGCCGACCCGTAGTGCACCCCGCCGAACACCAACCCCGTGATCAGCGCCGCGGGCAGCGTTCCACGCCAGCTGCGCAGCGCGGTGAAGATATAGCCGCGAAACAGGAGCTCCTCGCAGATCGGCGCAATCACGCATGTCAGCGCCGCACTGAGAACCAGCAGCGCGGCGCCTTCGTTCGAGCCGAGCTGCGTGAGCAGCGTCTCTTCCTTGGGGTGAAAAGCCGCCGACCAGATCACGCTGAACACGACGAACGCGACCAGCAGCAGCACGATCAGACCGGCGGCTCTGCGCAAGCCGGCGGGGGGCGGCGCAATCCGAATTGCCACGAGCTCACGACCCGCCCACCGAGCTGCGCACAGTAGACGGCGACGAGCACGAACACGACGTCCTGAACGACCGTGTCGGCGATCGACAGGCCGGGGGGAAAGTGTTCGCTCGAGAGCTTCACCCCGAAGATCAGGGCCGCGGGAATGTCGAGCACGAGGCCGGCCACCGATGCGAGCACGAGCGCGCCGAACAACGCCAGTCCCGCGCTCCATGCCGGCCAGCCGGTGTCGGGAGAGTGAGCGGAGTCTTCCTCCCCCGATCCCTTCTCTCGCCGAGCGTCCTCCGGCGGCCGCTCGGGCGACCCCTGACCGAAAGAGGTCAGGGCGCTCTCCGTCTGACCGTCGATCGGAGTGAGCTCCTGCATCGTCGTCGCTACGCCACCCAATGCCAGGTGGCGAACTGGGCCACGAAGAAGGCCATCAGCAGCGCCGAGAAGACCAGCGCGCCCCTTTGCACACGCGGATGTGCGGCCAGCCATGCGGCGAGCCACACGCCGAGCGGGAAGAGCACGACAAGGAAACGCGGCAGCGACATCAGCGGTTGTGGCGCCACCGGATAGGAGAGCGGCAGCGCAAGGGCGGCGATCACGTACGCGCCATATGCGAGCGGGAGCAGGCGAAGGACACCCACGACCGCCGGGATCGCGGCGAGCAGGAAGGCGAGCAGCAACAGGTTGTGCCCCGCGTTGACGAACGGGCTGCCACCGGCGACCGGGAAGTAGACGTGCCGGCGCTGGAAGGACAGCAGCTGGCGTGCGCCCTGCCAGGCCGCCTTGATCCCGTCCCACACGCCCAGATAGGGCCCCGCGAAACGCCTGTCCCACACACCTTGCGCGTGAAACGGCATCAGCGGATCGCCACCGGATAGCGCCAGATAGGCCATATAGGCCACGAGGCCCGCCGGCACCAGCCCCAACCACAGGGCATCACGGCGCAGCCGGTAGCGGGGAGCGAACCGGCGGACCTGCGCGAAATCGGGCATGCGGTCCTCGCGCGGTCCATACAGGTAGAGCATCAGCACAGGGAGCGCGAGCACGACGCCGGCGCTGCGCGTGGCGCCGGCCAGCGCGGCCAGCGCGCACGCGCCGGCCCAGCGTCCCTGACGGGCGCACCAGAAGACGCCCACCGAGAGCGCGAGGTAGAGCGACTCGGAGTAGACCGCCGAGAAGTAGAACGCCATCGGGGCGAATGCCATGACCAGCACCGCCAGGCGGGCGACCTCGCCCGAGCCGAGGCGTCCGGCCCGAGCGAGCTCGAGCGTGGTGAGGCGATGGATGCCGTACAGGGCGAGCGCAAAAGCGGCCAGTGACAGGAGCACACCCGCGAGCACCGGCGGAAACCCCACGTCTGAGATCGCGCGCAGGCCGAGCGGATAGAGCGGGAAGAACGCGGTGCGCGAGGATGTATAGACGCCCAGGTCGGGCCGGTAGCCGTAGTGCGCGATCACCAGATACCAGGAGGCGTCCCAGCGCGCCGCCGGCGCGGCCAGCAGGTTCCCGAGCCAGCCGAAGCCGCGCGTCACCCCGGGAGGGTTGAACGCGCCCCGTACGGGCCCGAAGCCGAGCACCGCGACCGTGCCCGCGCCCGCCGCCCACACGAGCAACCGCGAAGACCACAGCGCCCGCCGGCTGTCGCGCACGGCTGCCATCCGCGCCGGATCCGCACGCAGCCGCGCCCACCATCCCCAAGCCGGCGCGAGGGCGCGCGTTCGCAACGGAGCCGCCCCGGCGGGCGCGGCGTCCACGATTGCCATCTCGGCTGTGTCTGGGCTCATGGGGGTATATGCGCGGGGTCGCCTTGAACGGACGGCGCGCGTAGAGCGCCAGAGCAAAGCACACTTGCAGTGGACCGGGGGAAGCGTCGAGCGCGGTACTCTCGGCTGGCTCACGCTATGTCCAGGCAAGCACGACAGCGTCGGCGGCGGCACAGCCGCGCCGGACCCACTCGAATTCTCCTCGTCGGTGGAGGGGTGCTCGCGTGTGCGCTCGTCGTCGGCGCGATCGCGGCGGTCGGCTATGTCCTGCACGTGGCCGGGACCGCGCCTGCGCTCGCGACACTGCGCCCGATCCTGTCGGACGGCTCCTCGCAGGTGTTCGCCGCCAACGGCACGCGCTTGGGGTTCATCCAGTCCGACGACCTGCGCAGCCCAGTCGGCTGGAATGAGATCCCGACCGATCTGAAGGACGCGACGGTGGCGATCGAGGACCAGCGGTTCTACAAGAACAACGGCGTCGACCTCACCGGCATATTCCGCTCGGCCGTCAAGGACCTGACTCACGGCGCCGCGCTGCAGGGTGGATCGACGATCACGATGCAGCTGGTGCGCAACCTGTATTTGGGAGGCGATCAACACACCCTCAAACAGAAGATCGTCGAGGCCAAGCTCGCGATCGATTACAACGAACACCACTCCAAGCGCTCGATCCTCACGAGCTACCTCAACAGCGTTCCCTACGGGACCGTCGGCGGGCAGACCGCCACCGGAGTACAGGCGGCGGCGCGCATCTTCTTCGACAAGCCCGCCTCGCAGCTGGACCTCGAGCAGGCGGCGCTGCTCGCCGGCCTGCCGCAGGCGCCCTCGGAATACAACCCGTTCCGGGATCCCAAGGCGGCCCGGGAACGACGCAACGAGGTGCTGGCGAAGATGGCAGAACTGCACTACATCTCGGCCGGAGAGGCCTCCACGACCGAGCGCGCGCCGCTGGAGGTGCATCTCGGAACGTTCTACTCCCAGCGCAGCGAACCGTTTTTTTTCGAATACGTCCGCGAACGGCTGCTCCACCGCTACGGCGCCAAAACCGTGGAACAGGGAGGGCTGAGGGTGTATACGACGATCGACCTCAACAAGCAGCGCCTCGCACGCAAGGCGATCGCCGAGGTGCTGGACGAGCCCGAAGACCCCGCGTCTGCGATCGTCACGATCGATCCGCACAACGGCGACATCGAAGCGATGGCCGAGTCGGAGAGCTACGAGAAGTCGCAGTTCAACCTCGCCGCCGACGGGCACCGACAGCCCGGCTCCACGTTCAAGGCGATCGATCTCGCCGACGCGCTCTCGCGCGGGATCGATCCGAACAGCACCTACTACCTGTCCCACACGTTGGCCCCCGGCTGGCTGCCCGGCTATCCGACCTACGAAGTGAAGACGTTCGAGGGCACCTCGCTGAACAAGTCGCTCAACCTCGTCAACGCGACACTCACCTCCGACAACACCGTCTACGCCCAGCTAGCGGCCGACCTCGGCGAGCAGACGGTCACGCAGATGGCCTACAAGATGGGTGTCAAAACCCATCTCTCGAGCTTCCCCGCGGAAGCGCTCGGCGGCCTGACCCTCGGGGTGACACCGCTGGAAATGGCCGATGTCTACGCGACCCTCGCCGACGGCGGCTGGCGCAACAGCCCGATCGCGATCACCAAGGTCGTGTTCCCCGACGGTCACGTCGATCGCAACTGGGGCACGCCTCATCGGGTGAAGGTGCTCTCAGAAGGTGTCACCGCCGAGGAGACGAGCATCCTCCATCAGAACGTCGAGAGCGGCACCGCGACGAAATCGGCGATCGACTGCACGACGGCCGCCAAGACCGGGACCACCAGCGAACTCGTGGACGCGTGGCTGGACGGGTACACGCCGCGTTATGCGACGGTCGTATGGATGGGCTATCCGAACAAACGCGTCTCGATGACCGATGTTCACGGTGAGCCTCAGCAGGGTGGGTACCTACCCGCGGAAATCTGGCACGACTACATGGCAACGGTCACCGAAGGCCAACCGTGCGTGCCGTTCCCCGAACCGAAGGAACAGATCTCATATCAGCCGTTCTTCGGCAAGTACGCGAGCACAGGTCACCTGGAAACGACCCGCCCGCTGGAAACGAGCGCCTCCGGCGAACCTTCGGCCAGGAGCAAGCACCACTCCGGCGGCGGGCCGTCGAACGGGGGCGGGAACGGGGGGGCGCCGACCGAAACGGGGTCGCCCACGCCACGCGCGAAGACGCCGCCCGAACCGGCGCCGCCCCCGACACCGGGCGGGGGAGGTCCCCGGTCCCCGGGCCCCGGAGGAGGGGCCCCAGGCAAAGGAACAGGCGGCGCGGCGCCCGGCTGATCTGCTCGCGCGCGTAGTTCGCACCTCCTTCGCAACCCATACGCTGGTAGGTTTGATTCGAGCTTTTTCGACAACAAGGGGCCGCCTGCACCTCAGGTGAAGGCGCCCGGACGGGATGCAGATTCGTGGCAAAGGAAGACAAGGTCGAATTCGAGGGCGAGGTGATCGAGGCGCTGCCCAACGCGATGTTTCGCGTAAAGCTCGACAACGATCACGTCGTGTTGGGCCATGTCGCCGGCAAGATGCGGCGCTTTCGCATCCGCATCCTCCCCGGCGACCGCGTCCGCTGCGAGCTCTCGCCCTACGATCTCGACCGCGCGCGAATCGTCTACCGCCACCGCTGAGCACTCGACCCGGCCGCCAATCCAGCACGTCATCGCCGAGCGCTCACTGATCGAATCCATCGCCGCCGAGCTGGCGGCCACACCGCCAGAGCCAGGGTCGCGGCTGCTACGCGGGATCGGCGATGACGCGTCTGTAGTGCGCGCGCGTCCGCTGTGCGTGACCTCGGTGGACGCGATGATCGACGGTGTCCACTTTCACCTGCGCGAAGGGTGGGCAACGCCGGCAGAGGTGGGCCGTCGCGCGCTCGCGGGCGCGCTGTCGGACCTGGCCGCGATGGGCGCCGACCCAGGCGAGGCCTACCTGGTGCTGGGCATATCTGCGGGCTTCTCCGAGCAGCAGGCGCTCGAGCTCGTGCGCGGCGCGCGAGCGCTGGCCGACGACACAGGCACGACGATCGCGGGGGGGGATGTGATCGTGGCGCCGGCGCTGACGGTGGCGGTCACGGTCGTGGGCTGGTCCGACGGGGAGGAGGAGCTCCTCGGGCGCGACGGCGCTCGCGCCGGAGACCTCCTCGGCGTGACCGGCCGTCTGGGCGGCGCAGCCGCCGGGCTGGCGGTCCTGGAAGGGAAGGCGGCAAGTGGGCCGCATGCACGGGCGGCGCTCGCGCGAGTGCGTTCACCCATTCCGCGCCTGAAGGAGGGTCGCGCGCTCGCGATCGCGCGTGCGAGCGCGCTGATCGACCTCTCCGACGGGCTCGCGACAGACGCGGCGCATCTCGCTGTCGCCAGCGGCGTGCATCTGCGGGTCGACCTGCAGGCGCTTCCGATCGAGCAGGGCGTGCGAGAGATCTGCGCCGAGCTGGAGGTGACACCGTGGGAGTTGGCGGCCGGCGGCGGTGATGATTATGAGCTGTGCTTCTGCGCTCCGCCGGAGCGTCGCACACATGTCGAGCGTGCCCTGCGCGAGGCCTCCGCTGTGGGAGTCACCTGGATCGGCCGAGCGGTAGCGGGCCGGCCCGGGCTCTCGCTGGTGGACGACCGCGGCGAGGACGTCCACCTGGCGGGCTACGAGCACCGTTGGTGAAAGAGCGGCTCACCGCCGCTCACAGCGGAGCCCCTGGCCAGCTGCCCTTCGTCGGTTACCGCCGCAACGTCGACTCCGTCCCGCCCAGCGATCCGGGTCCGGCGTATGAGAGCGGACCGCGAATCGTGATCTCATCGCGACCGTCCGGCCCCGAGCCCAGCGGCAGCGCCGGGTGGGAGCGCAGCGCAAGCATGACGCCCGCCGCGGCACAGCCAAGCGCGACGCTCCATGCCAGTGCCGCGCCCACCCCGACGTGGCCACCGGCGAGCAGCAGGACGGCGCTCCAAGCCGTCTCACCAGGGCCGAGACCGAGCCGGTCGACGTAGAAGGAGACGAGCAGGGCCGGCGGTAGCAGGGCCAGCGCCACCACGGCGAGTCCCGTAAGACGACCGGGGGAGCGACCTTGCTCCGAGCGCGCCGGCGAGGAGGCCGTCAGCAGCCACAGATGCGTCGCCGGGAGCAGCAGCAGCGCGGCGACGGGATTGAACGCCCAAACGACGAAGCAGGCGGCGAGCAGCACGATCAGCAGCGCAACGCCGGCCGCCTCGGCGTCCACCACACCAACGTCCAAGCCGAGACGCCTGACGAGCGCGGGCCAGAGCAGCCATGCGAGCATGAGCACGAGCGCCACGGCGAGCACGACCCTCGCGGCGAAGCCATCGAACGGCAGCGCTCCCGGCGTGACAGGCTCGGCCGGAGCCGCGCCGATGACGCCCGTCCACCCCAGCAGGGATGCGAACAGCGCGGCGAGGAAGAACGGAAGCGCACAGCTGAGCGTCCATAGCAGCCACCGCGCGAGCGGCTCGCGGCGACGGCGCACACGCGCCAGCCCGTCGACGGCGAGCAGCAGGGGCGCCAGCAGCAGCGCCAGCACGAGCAGTCGCAGCGTCCACGCGGGAATCGTCTTGTGCTGAGTCACCAAGCCCGTCTGCATGCTCGAGGAGATGTCGGGAGCGGTGTCGAGTGCGTCCACCGCGCTCAGCACCGCGCGGCCGAAGCCTTCCAGCCGTCCCTGGCTCACCGGCTCGCGGGCGGGAGGCTCGCGTTCGCCGCTGCCCTGCACGAGCACGGCGGGCAGGCCGCTCGCGTCGAGCGGTCCCTGCTCGCCCACGGCTAGGGGAAACGCGAGGTGGGCAAGCTGGCCGAGCACGCTCGGCGCACCCGGGTTCGAGCCCGTCTGCGTCGCGATCGCGCCCGCGACGGTACGCGCCAAACGATCGGGGGCGGAGCCAAAGCCGTCCGAGTAAGACGTCACGAACGGCGTGTGCTCGATCGTGCCGGCCACGTCACCCAACACGATCGCGGCGTCGAACGGGCCGTGGGCGGTTGCGGCGAGCTCGGCCGCCCCCGCATCGCCGCCGCTCCCCCCGCTCGTCGATACGAGCACGATCTTGCGCTGGGTCTCGCGCGCGGCGAACACGCGCGCGAGCTCGAGCAGGGCCGCCGTGGCCGACAGCTCGGCCTCGGAAGAGGACCCACCGGCCCCGGCTGCGTCGCGGTGGGCGAGGATCACGATTGGCGGGGAGTCGGTGGATCCTGGCCGCTGCGCAACCACGCTGGTCAGCGAGCGCTCGCCGTCGATCGTCTGGGCGTCGAAGTGGCTCGTACTCACCGAGAAGCCCCCGCCGGCGGTCCCGCCGAGCGCTTCCAACGCGTGCGCTACGTACGTCGCGAGCGCCTCATCGCCCGCGCTGCCCGGGCGACGGTGGGGGAACGCGAAGGCCAGGCGCTGCAGTTCCGCAAACGCCTGACCGCCTTCGAACGCGTCGGGGGCAAGCCTGGAGGTGAGCGCGGACGGGCGCGGGGTCAGCGAGAACGCGGCAACCGCCAGAACAAGCACGAACGGCACCAGCGCCGCGCGGTAAAGGCGTGTGTTGAGCACCGCCTGAGACCTTAGGGTGTATCTCGGTTGGGCCGCACGTTAGGTATCGTGCGGCCGCGTGCTCCAGCCTGTGGCCGTAGGAACGAAGACGCTTGCCGACTACACGCACATCTGTGGGCGTGAGCTGATCGACGAGATTCGCGAGCTGGCGGAGCCGTTGCAGGGCCGCCGGGTCGTGCACATCTCGGCGACGGCCTTCGGCGGAGGGGTCTCGGAGATCCTCTACACGCTCGTGCCGCTGATGCGCGACGTCGGGCTGGATTGTGAGTGGCAGGTGATCTACGGCCGCGAGGAGTTCTTCAACGCGACCAAGCTCATGCACAACGCGCTGCAGGGAGCGCCGCAGGACCTCGACGCGGAGCAGTGGGCCACGTGGCGGCAGTACAACGAGATGAACGCGCGTGAGCTGTCCGACGGCTGGGACGTGTGCCTCGTCCACGACCCGCAGCCGGCGGCGCTGTATGGGCTGGTGCCGGAGAAGGCGAAGGGCTGGCTGTGGCGTTGCCACATCGACCTGTCGACCCCCAACCCGGACACGATCGCCCAGCTGCTGCCCTATATCGAGAACTATCCCGAGTCGCTGTTCCACATGCGCGAGTACGTGCCCGCGGGGATGAAGGGCAAAGTCAACGTCGTGGCGCCCGCGATCGACCCGCTCACGCCGAAGAACATGGCGCTCTCGCCCGAGGACGCCGCGTTTGTGTGCGGGCAGTTCGGGATAGACGTGGACCGGCCGCTGATCTGCCAGGTTTCGCGCTTTGACCCATGGAAGGACCCGCTGGGGGTGATCGACGCCTACCGTCTGGTCCGGGAGTCCATTCCAAACGTGCAGCTCGCGCTGGTGGGCTCGATGGCCAGCGACGACCCCGAGGGCTGGGACTTCTTCAACGCCACGATCGCCCACGCGGACGGGGATCCGGACATACACATCCTCAACAACTTCAACAACGTCGGCGCGATCGAGGTCAACGCGTTCCAGTCACACGCAGACGTGGTCGTGCAGAAGTCCACGCGCGAGGGCTTCGGCCTGACTGTCTCGGAGGCGATCTGGAAGGCCAAGCCGTTCATCGGCGGCAACGTCGGCGGCATTCCCCTGCAGATCGAGAACGGGGTCACCGGATATCTCGTCTCGAGCGCCGAGCAGTGCGCCGCGCGCGCCTTCGACATCCTCAAGGACCCGGCCCTCGGCAAGGCACTCGGCAGGCGCGGCAAGGAGCACGTGCGCGCGCACTTCCTCACGCCGCGCTACCTGCGCGACTATCTGCGCATCTTCAACGAGCTTCGCGACACATGAGCCCGCATCGCGACGCGGGCGCGCATGCAGGCGCCGTGTGCGTTGGTGCACGACGTGGGAGAGGATGAGATGAGCGAGGTGCCGGCGCAGCGGCTTCCGCTGGTGCTGGTGAGCAACCGCGGGCCGGTCACGTTCCACGCCGGCGGCGAGGTCCAGCGCGGCTCGGGCGGGCTGGTGACGGCGCTCACCGGGCTGGCCTCCCACCGCGAAGCGATCTGGATCGCCTCGGCGATGTCCGAGCACGACGCCGAGGCCTCGCGCGCGCATCGAGGGCGGGCGTTCCCGGTGAGGTCACCCGCCGGGGGGGAGTTCCAGGTGCGCCTGGTCGTGAGCGATCCACAGGCGTACGACCGTTTTTACAACGTGTTCGCCAACCCGATGCTGTGGTTCATTCAGCACTATCTGTGGGACCTGTCCAACGCGCCGGACATTCGCCGCGAGGAGATCGAGGCGTTCGAGCTCGGCTACAACGCCGTCAACGAAGATCTCGCGAGGGCCGTGGTGGAGGAGCTCGAGGGCATGCGCGAGCCGGTCGTGATGGTGCACGACTACCACCTCTACACGTTGCCGGCGCTGGTGCGCAGGGCGCGACCGGAGGTGTTCCTGCACCACTTCGTCCACATCCCTTGGACGCAATCGGATGCCTGGCGCGTGCTGCCGACACGTATCCGTGAGGAGATCTTCGCCGGCCTGCTGGCCAACGACATCATCGGCTTCCACACCCGTTCCTACCGGCGGAACTTCCTGCAGTGCTGCCGCGATTTGATGGACCTCGAGGTCGATTTCGAGCGCGGGCTCGTGCGGTATGGCGAACGCGAGGTGTGGGTGCGCGCCTATCCACTGCCGATCGACCACGAGGCGACGCGGCTGATCGCACAGAGCGCAAGAGTGAGCGAGTTCGAGGAGGAGTTGCTGCACCGGCGCCGTGATTTCCTGATCCTGCGCGTCGACCGTGCCGATCTGAGCAAGAACGTGCTGCGCGGCTTCTCCGCGTTCGACCTGTTCCTCGATCAGCATCCGGAGTTCTCCGAGCGAGTGACGTTCATCGCCCAGATGATGCCCTCGCGGACCGACGTGCCCCAGTATGCGGAGTATCTCGAGCGGATCGAGGCGCTCGTGGCGGTCGTCAACCACCGTCATGGCACACCCGACTGGATGCCGATCCAGCTGAAGTTGCGCGACGACCTCGACGAGGCGATGGCGGCGTACAAGCACTACGACGTGCTGCTCGTCAACGCAATGTTCGACGGCATGAACCTCGTCGCCAAGGAGGGTCCGATCGTCAACGAGCGCGAGGGCGTCTCGATCCTCTCGGAGAACACCGGTGCGCACGAGGAGCTCGGCGAGTACGCCCTGTCGGTCAACCCATTCGACATCCAAGAGCTCGCGAACTCGATCTACGCGGCGCTGACGATGGAATCCTCGGAGCGAGGCCGGCGCGCGCAGGGACTGCGTGAGATCGTCACCTCCAGAGACCCTGGCGACTGGATCGACGAGCAGCTGGCGGACATCCGCGCAAAGGGGCGCGCCGGTTAGCCGCTATCATCCGCCGCTGCCGATGACCCTGCCCGCACCGACATACGATCTGATGCTGCTGCTCGACCCGCAGGTCGAGGAGGACACGCGCACGAAGATCGTGTCTGACACGCGCGCGACGATCGAGGCACAGGGCGAGTTCCTGCGCCACGACGAGTGGGGGAGTCGAGCGCTGACCTATCCGATCGACCGCAAGACCACCGCCGAGTACCACCTGATGCAGTTCCACGCCCCGGCAGCGGAGCTGCTCAGTGGCCTCGATCGGACGCTGCGGATCACCGACGGCGTCATACGCTTTCGGATCATCAAGCTGGCCCCGGGTGTCCCGGACGCGCCCGACGTGCACGCCGTGCGGCGCGTCGAGGAGCCCCCGGCCGACGTCGCGGTCGCGGAGCCGGCGGTTGAGATTGCCGCGGTCGGCGAGCCCGCGTAGCCCGCCGAAGGTTACGAGAAGCCCACAAGGGTAATAAAATCGTCCGATGGCCTGGGCTGAAGATATGAGCGATTCGACGACCAGTAGGACAGACGTGCTGCGTGCGTCGCCGCCGATGTTCGATTCGAGGCTGCTCGACGCGCTTTCGCGCGTGCATCCGGCTGTGCCGGTCGCGATCTTCGCGCCGGCGATCGTCTTGCTGACAACTTGGGGGCTGGAGAGCGTGAGCACAGGGGCAGCGGCCGGGCTGATCGTCGCCGGCTACGCACTGTGGACGTTGTTCGAGTACTGGCTGCACCGGATCGTGTTCCACTTCGAGCCGCAAGCAGGGTTCGGCGCGCGGCTGCATTGGATCATCCACGGCATCCATCACGACCATCCGAACGACCCCATGCGTCTGGTCATGCCCCCGGCTGTGAGCCTGCCCTTGGGCGCAATCGTGTTCGGTGTGCTGTTCGCGATCTTCGGCCACCGCTACGCCCCGGCGCTGGGAGCGGGCTTCTTCGCCGGCTATCTGGTCTACGACATGCTCCACTACTACCTGCATCACTTCCGTCCGCACGGACGGCTTGGAAGGATGCTGCGTGAGCGGCACATGCGCCATCACTTCCAGGACGACACTCGCGGCTTCGGGATCAGCGCGCCCTACTGGGACGAGGTATTTCGGACCTCCTCGCGCCGCAAGGGCTAGCGCCGCCAGCCTCGACTTCTTCGCAATAAGCGGCATCGGGTCGCTCCCTTGGCGTCCTCCGGGCAATGCCGCCCGCAGCCGTCTCTAAACTCGCCGTTGGCCTCGGGCACACAGAGCCCCGAGAAATACAGACGAAAGGAACAACCGTGGCCGCTACGAACATCAACAGGGTCGTAATGACCGGCAACCTGACCGCCGATCCAGAGCTGCGTTCGCTGCCCAGTGGCATGTCGGTGTGCAGCCTGCGCATCGCATGCAACACGCGACGCAAGGACGGAAGCACAGGCGAATGGGTCGACAAGCCCAACTATTTCAACGTCACCGTATGGGGAGCGCAGGGCGAGAACGCGGCCCGCTATCTGGCGAAGGGGCGCCCCGTGGCGATCGACGGACGCCTCGAGTGGCGGGAGTGGGAAGCGCAGGACGGGACAAAGCGCCAGGCAACCGATATCATTGCCGACTCGGTGCAGTTCCTGGGTTCGCGCGAGGATCCCTCCGGTGGGGGTGGATTCGCCGGCAACGGAGCTTCCAAGGGCGGCGACATTCCCGTCAACGAAGGGGATTTCCAGCCCGCACCTGTCGGTGGCGCCGCCGCCGACGACATTCCGTTCTAGCCCATTTCGTCCCAGTACAGCGAGGTATCAGTGTCCTTCACCGCAGCTCAATCCCAGCATGACCGCACCAGCGGCGGAGGACTCTGATGGCCAAAGCAAGAGGTCGCGGCAAGCCGGTTCGCCGCCGGGACAAGAAGGGCGGTCCCGGCAGCGGCCGGCGCAAGCCGTGCCAGCACTGCCGCGACAAGGTCGAGCAGGTCGACTACAAGGATGTCGCGTCGCTGAAGAAGTTCATCTCCGAGAAGGGCAAGATCCGCTCACGGAGGATCACGGGCTCGTGCCGGCGCCATCAGGTGCAGATCGCCCGCGCGGTCAAGCGCGCCCGCGAGCTGGCCCTCCTGCCCTACGTCAACGAGGGCGGCCGCGACGACAACCCCCGTCGTGAACGCGGCGACCGCGATCGGGACCGGTAGAGGAGCTACGGATGCCCGAAGCCATCCTTCTCAAGGACGTCGAGGAGCTCGGCGAGCAGGGCAAGGTGATCGACGTCTCGAAGGGCTACCTGCGCAACTACCTGATCCCGCGCCACCTCGCCCAGCCGGCGACGAGGGGCGCGATCGAAGTGATCCGTCAGCGCCAGGAAGCGGCCGAGCGCGCCGCGCGCCAGGCGATCGAGAAAGCCCAGGAGAACGTCAACCTGCTGAACCGGACCGTCCTCACGATCCCCCAGCAGGCCGGCGCGGACGGCCGCCTGTTCGGGTCGGTGACCGCACAGGACATCACCACGGCGATCCGCGAAGCGCGCGGGCTGAAACTCGACAAACGCAACGTGCACATGCCAGAGCCGATCAAGAACGTCGGCACTTACATGGTCGTCGTCGAAGTGGTCGATGGCGTGACCGCCACGATCAAGACGATGATCGTGGCCAAGAAATAACAGGGGGTCGCTGGCCGGAGCATGTCGGCGTCCTTACCGATTGTCGATCAGATGCGATCGACTAATCACCAGCTCGCGCGCATAGCACGCCACGCGAACTGCCTGTACCCGTCAGGGTGCGTCCTTGACCTGCTTGACCAGCGACCCCCTGTCGCGCGGACGCCGCTCGCGATGCGAACATGTGTTCGTGGAGAGTGAATTAGTCCGAGATAGCGGGGAGACCGCACCGGCCAGGACGATCGCCGATCTACACTCGGCCAGGCCATGAGCGCGGTTGCGACTGCCAATGGCGCGGGGGGCCTCCAGGGAGGCGCGATCGCGCCACCGCACAATCTCGACGCCGAGCAGTCGGTGCTCGGCGCGATCCTGCTGTCGGATCGCTCGCTGTATGCGCTTGTGATCGAAGAGGGCCTGCGCGCGGAGGACTTCTATCGCGAGCGCCACGGGCGAATCTACGCGGCGATGCTCGCGCTGTACAACGAGTCAGAGCCGGTGGACGTGCTGACGGTCACCGACCGCCTGCGCCAGACGGGCGAGCTGAAGGACATCGGCGGGGCTGCGGCGGTGGACGAGCTGACGGGCGTCGTGCCGGCCGCCGGGCACGCCCGCCGGTATGCCCAGATCGTGCGCGAGAACGCGCTGCTGCGGCGCCTGCTGAAGGCGTCGTATGAGATCCAGGAGAGCGTGCTCGGCCACGAGGCGCCACCACGCGAGCTGGTGGAGCAGGCGGAGAAGGCGATGCTGGAGGTCGCGCGTGACGACCGCCAGCAGGATTTCCGCGCGATCGAGGAGGTGCTGCACGAGGAGCTCGACAAGCTGCACCGGCTGTCGATCGAAGGCACATCGCTGACCGGCACACCGTCGGGATTCAAGGATCTGGACGAGATCACAGGCGGCTTTCAGCCCGGCAATCTGATCATCGTCGCCGCCCGTCCCGCGATGGGCAAGAGCGCGCTGGTATGCAACATCGCCGAGAACGCGGCGGTGGAGCACAACAAGCCGGTGGCGCTGTTCTCGCTGGAGATGGCGGAGGCCGAGCTGGCCCAGCGCTTCGTCGCCTCCCAAGCCCGGATCAAGGGCGAGGAGCTGCGCAAGGGGCGCGTGGCCGAGCAGCGCTGGCCGAAGATCCTGGGCGCGTCACAGCGCCTGGCGGCCGCCCCGCTGTGGGTGGACGACTCGAGCGACGTCGGGATGCTCGAGATTCGCGCAAAGGCCAGGAGGCTGCACAGCCAATGCGAGGGTGGGCTGGGGCTGATCATCATCGACTACCTGCAGCTGATGCGCACCGACAGCCGCTACGACAGCCGTGTGACCGCCGTCGGCGAGCTCAGCCGCGGGCTGAAGATCCTCGCGCGCGAGCTGGGAGTGCCGGTGATAGCGCTCTCGCAGCTCAGCCGCGCGGTGGAGACACGTCCCGACAAGAAGCCCCAGCTGTCGGATCTGCGTGAGAGCGGGAACCTCGAGCAGGACTCCGACCTGGTGATGTTCATCTACCGCGACGAGTACTACAACGAGGACTCCGAGCGTCCCGGCGAGGCCGACCTGATCATCGCCAAGCACCGCAACGGCGCGGTCGGCAAAGTCACGCTCACCTTCCAAAAGGAGTACCCGAAGTTCATGAACTACGCAGGGGAGCGCTACGGGCAATGAGCTGTCCGCTAGGCGAATGCGATGGGAGCGGGTTTGTGGTCGACGAGGCGACGAACACCGCTGCCGACTGCCACTGCCGGGCTGGGCGCATCGCCACGGCGCGCACCAAGAGCCTCGCCGGGCGGATACCGCGCAGATACGAGGGGGTCTCCTTCGATCGACCCCCGGTCAGCGACATCGCGCGGAGCGCGCCCGATCAGATGCAATCGGTTCGCCGCTACGTGCGAGGTATCGAGCAGAACCTCGATACCGGCAAAGGGCTGTGGATCCAGGGCGATGTGGGAACCGGCAAGACGACCTTGGCGATGCTCGTCTCCAAAGCGGCGCTCGACGCGGGCAGGTCGGTTGCGATCTACTCGCTGCCACGGCTGCTCAATTTGCTGCGCGAGGCGATGGACTCAGACGAGGGCAAGCTCGACTTCCTGGACCGACTCACAGCTGTGGACCTGCTGCACATCGACGATCTCGGCGCCGAGAACCGCACGGACTGGGTGCTGGAGCAGCTCTATTCGATCGTCAACGCGCGCTACGAGGCCGAGCGGGCGATCGTGGCGACGACGAACCTGATGCCGGACGAGCTCTCCGAGCGGCTGGGGCCGCGCACCGTGTCGCGATTGGTGGAGATCTGCGGGGATCTGATCCCTCTGTTCGGAGAGGACAAGCGGCGCGAGTTTCGTGCTGAGGCGCGCTCGGCCTGAGCGGCCTCGTACACTCCTACAGCCATGCCAGGAATCGTGATAGTCGGCGCCCAGTGGGGCGACGAGGGAAAGGGAAAGATCACCGACCTGCTCGCCGAGAAGGCGGACGCGGTGGTGCGGTTCCAAGGCGGCAACAACGCCGGACACACGATCGTGCGCGGCGATGTCGAGTGGAAGCTCCATCTGATCCCTTCCGGCATCCTCTACCCGGGCAAGCGTTGCGTGATTGGCAACGGCGTCGTGATCGACCCGAAGGTGCTGATCGAGGAGCTCGACGCGCTGCGCGCGCGGCGCGTCGACGTGAGTGGGCTGCGGATATCAGCCAATGCGCACCTGATCATGCCGTACCACCTGCTGCTCGACTCGGCGGGTGAGACCAAACTGGGAAGCCGCCAGATCGGCACCACGCGCCGCGGGATCGGCCCCTGCTACGCGGACAAGGCGGCTCGTCTCGGCATTCGCGTGCAGGATCTGCTCGACGAGAAGATCTTGAAGAAGAAGATCGTCGCCGCGATGGAGCCCAAGCGGCTGTCGCTGCGTCCGTTCGAGAAGGACCCAACGCTCGACCTGCACGCGATGACGGAGGAGTACCTGACCTACGGTCACCGCCTGGAGCAGCACATCGCGGACACGGCGAAGCTGATGTGGGAGATGCTCGACGACGGCAGGAAGGTGATCTTCGAGGGCGCGCAGGGAGCGATGCTCGACATCGACCACGGCACCTACCCGTTCGTCACCTCCTCGAACCCGCTGTCCGGCGCGGCGACCGTCGGGACGGGTGTGGGGCCAAAGGACCTCGACGAGATCTGGGGGGTTTCCAAGGCGTACACGACGCGCGTGGGCGCCGGCCCGTTTCCCAGCGAGCTGCACGACGAGATGGGCGAGACGATCCGCAAACGGGGTGGGGAGTTCGGGACGACCACGGGGCGTCCGCGACGCACGGGCTGGCTGGACCTCGTCGCGCTGCGCTACGCGGCCCGTCTGAACACGCTCACGGCGATGGTGATCACAAAGCTCGACGTTCTCTCCGGTTTGGACCGCATCGAGGTGTGCACGAGCTATCGCGGAGCCGAGGGAGCGGAGTTCGACGATTTTCCCTACCACCAGACCGTCCTTCACCACACGACGGCCCAGCTGACCGAGCTGCGCGGGTGGACGGAGGACCTCGGCGAGTGCCGCACGCTCTCGGACCTGCCCGACGGCGCACGGGAGTACCTGCAGTTCATCGCCGAGCAGGTCGGGGCGCCGGTGACGCTCGTGGGAGTGGGGCCGGGACGCGATCAGGTGGTTTGGACCGAGGCCGGCCTGCAGACGCTGGTCGTGAGTGACGACAACGCACCGGCGCCCACCCCGTCACCGGCCTGAGAGGCTCTGCCGTAGCCATATCGCGGCAGACTTGGCGCCGCCGGCCATGATCGGCCCATCCACCCGAAGAAGATGACTCGCGCGGTTCTGCTTCAGAGGCATTCCGGCTTGTACGGCGTGCCCTTCGGGCGGGGCTTGCCGCCCGGGAGGGCGAGACGCAGAATCGTGCGGTGCACCGTGCCCAGCTGCTTGTGCAGGGGTCCTGTGTTGTAGGGAAGGCCGTAGCGACGGCAGACGTCGCGCACGCGTGGCGCGATCTCGGCGTAGCGGCTGGACGGCATGTCGGGATAGAGGTGGTGCTCGACCTGGAAGCTCAGGTTGCCGGCCAGCAGGTGAAAGAGGGGCCCGCCGTCGATGTTCGCCGACCCCAGCAGCTGGCGTATGTACCAGCCACCACGCGTCTCGTCGGCGACCTCCTCCTGGCTAAAGGTGTACGTCTGGTCGGGGAAGTGGCCGCAGAAGATGATCGAGTAGGCCCACATGTTGCGAACGATGTTTGCGGTGAAATTGGCCGCGAGGGTCGCCTTGAAGCTGCGTCCGGCAGAAGCCCCGCGCCGCTTGGCGGGCGAGCCCGGCCGCCCGGCCGCCACGATCGAAACGGCCGCCGAGAGCATTGGAAAGGCGATGTAGTCCTTGACGATCTGCCTGCGCGCCTTCACGCCGATCGCCTTCAGCTCCCCGACCACCTGCGCCTGTGACTTCTCGCCGGCGTGGATCGCGTCGAAGTTCAGGTCGTGCAGGGCAACACCCCACTCGAAGAAACCCATCAGGATCAGGTTGTACAGCGGCTGCAGCAGGTACACCGGGTGCCATTTTTGGTGCGGGTCGATCCGCATGATCTCATAGCCCAAGTCGCGGTCCTTGCCGCGGATGTTGGTGAACGTGTGGTGCTCGTAATTGTGTGAATGCCGCCACGCGTCGGCGGGAGAGGCCGTGTCCCAATCCCAGTTCTGGGAGTTGATGTCCGGATCGTTCATCCAGTCCCACTGGCCGTGCATGACGTTGTGGCCGATCTCCATGTTCTCGAGGATCTTTGCCACCGACAGCGCCGCCGTTCCTCCTGCCCACAGCGGCTTGTAGCGTGCGCCGAGAAGCATCGCGCGGGCGGCCAGCACGAGCCGGCGGTGCAGCCTGATCGTGGAGCGGATATAGCGCGAGTCGCGATCTCCAAGATCGGCGAAGACCTCGTCGTGGATCGCGTCGAACTCACGGCCCAGCTGCTCGATCTGCTCGGGGGTGAGACGTGCCAGCGGGCTCTCGTTCTCCTCGAACGAGGTCTGCGATCTGGACGGGCGCGGGCGCGGGCTCTGGCCAGAGGCCGGCGCGGTGCGCGGAGGGGGCCCCTCGACCTCGTTGAGTCTCATGGCGGTGGGTTGACTGTGAGTCGCAGACATTTCGATTCCTTTGTTCGGGGGGCTTCTAAAGCTCGATCTCGACCGGGCCCTCGGGCGCGTTGATGCAGGTGCGCAGCATTTCTCCCGGCTGTCCGTACACGCGGCCTGTGCGCAGATCGCGCACCTGTCCGGATCGCAGGCGACCTACGCACGTGTGGCAGATGCCCATGCGACAGCCATAGGGCAGCGCTGCTCCAGCTTCCTCGCCGGCGATCAGGATCGGCTGCTCGCCGTCGCTGCTCGCCTGGACCCCGCTCGAGCAGAAATCGATCGTGCCGCCCTGGCCGCGCTCGCCGTCGCCGACGCGCGTGTCGGGCTGGAAATGCTCTACGTGCAGGCGCACCTGGTCACCGTCGTGCCGCCAGCGCTCGCTCATCGCCTCGAGCAGCCCCGCCGGACCGCATAGGAACGTCTCGCGCACGCGCCAGTCGGGGCACAGCTCGTCGAGCGCGGCCGGGGTCAGGCGACCCTGCTCAGCGGTGAGTCGCTCGTGCAGCCGGTAGCCGCGGTGGCGCGCGTCCAGCGTGTGCAGCTCCTCGGCGAAGATGACTTCCTCGGCAGCGCGCGCGCTGTGCAGGTGTACGACGTCGTCCAGTCCTCCGTGGCGAGCGATGCCGCGCAGCATGCTCATGATCGGCGTGATCCCGCTGCCGGCGCTGATGAACAGCAGTCGCTCGGGCAACGGGTCGGGCAGCACGAAGCTTCCTTCCACTCCTCCGAGCCGCACGATCGTGCCGGGGCGGACGCTACGGAACAGGAACGGCGAGACCTTGCCCGCCTCGACGAGCTTGGGTGTGATCGAGATGAAGCCGTCGGGCCGCTGTGGGTCGGAGGTGAGCGAGTAGGCGCGCCAGTGGTGCACCCCGTCGACCTCGATACCGAGCCGCAGATACTGTCCGGGGCGGTGACCTTCCCACTCCCAGCCGGGCTTGATCAGCACGGTCACGGCGTTGGGCGTCTCACGCTCGATGCGTTCGATTCGCCCGCGCAGCTCGCGGGTGGACCACAGCGGGTTGATCAGCTCCAGGTAGTCATCCGGCAGCAGCGGCGACGTGAACGACCTGATCAGACCGAGCACCCGGCGGCGGCCGTCCGAGACCCGTGGGGTCGCGCCTCGCTCAGCCATCGGCACCGCTCGTGGCCGATGACTGAGCAGCCCATCTCGGGCGACCGTCGGCAGCCGCGCCGGATGACGAGGTCCGGCCTGTGATGGGTGGGAAAAGGAAGGTGGACATGACGACCTGAAGCAATGATACCTCAAATGAGGTTACATGCAATATGGTAGCCTTGAACCATGGCAACGAGCGCGCGCGACGAGCAGGCGGATAAACCCGCGCGCAGGGCGGGCGCACAGGCGCCCGTCAACGATCTGACGATCGAGCAGCTTGCCGGCGAGGTGGGGATGTCGGTGCGGAACATCCGCAACCACCATTCCCGGGGCCTGCTGCCTGCGCCCGAGGTGCGGGCACGCGTCGGCTACTACAACGCCGATCATGTCGCCCGCCTGCGCCTGATCCTCGACCTGCAGGCCGACGGCTTCAATCTCGTGGCGATCGAGCGCTTGCTGAGTGGATCCGACGGCTTGGCCGAGCGTCTGCTCGGGTTGCGCAGGGCAGTGGTCACGTCGTTCGACGCGGAGACTCCCGAGCTCGTGACCGGCGAGGAACTGCTGAAGCGCTTTGGCGAGGTGGATAGGAAAGACGCCGAGAGGATCCGCAAGCTCAAGCTGCTCGTGCCGCTCGGCGACGACCGCTTTGAGATCCCGAGCCCCGCGCTGCTGCGGGCCGCCGAGGAAGTCATGGCGCTCGGGATATCGCTGCACGTCGCGCTGTCCTTGGTCGAGCGCACCAGCCGGGACTGCGAGTCGATCTCCAAGGGATTTACGAGGCTGTTCCTAAAAGAGGTGTGGGAGCCATTCGAGCAGGCCGGCCAGCCGGATGAGCGCTGGGAGGAGGTCATCGGGGCCGTCAACTCCCTGCGACCGCTGGCCTCAGAGGCGCTGCTCGCGCTTTTCAAGCAACGCATGACCGCCCAGCTGGAGGACGCCTTCGGCAAGGTGCTAGCGCACCAGGCCAAGCGCAAGTAGTCCGCTGCAAGGTGTGCCAGCTGCTCCAGTCTCGACAATCGCCCCGAAGTCGAACGGTCCTCACTCCGTTTCCGGTTCCTCCTCGCCGGGCCACACGCCGGTAAGGCGAGCGAAGCCGTGGCGTGAAGCGTGATCGACGAGGCCCTTGAGGAGACGGAACAGCGCTCCCTCGATTGCAAGTGCGAGCGCGAGCTTTCCCAACTGGGCACGTCGGTGCTCTGGCTGGGGTGGCTCTTCGTCATCGATCGCGCTCCAGAGCGTTTCGAATGCCCGCTTGCCGAGGATCCCGGCGAGGATGCCTGTGCCGAGGCTGACCGGTAGAAACAGGAGCTTGGTCATCATCGACGGTCGGGCTTCATCGCGCTTACAGGCTTCTTGCTCATGGTGCTCGCTCCTCCCGCAGGGTTGGTCACGTTTTGGTTGGGAGCTGTGATCGGCATCTGCTCAGGTCGTCTTCGGTGTCTTCGGCTCGTCGCGAGGCTCCATCTGCAGCTCGCGCTCCGCGCGCGGGACCCCCTCCCCGATCTCGGCGCTGCGCTCGCGCTCGGCGTTTATCTGCGCTCCCAGCAGCAGGGCGGCATTCGTGAGCCACATCCAAAGGAGGAACACGACCGCCCCGCCGAGGGCGCCGTAGGTCTTGTTGTAGGAGCCGAAGTTCGCCACGTAGAGAGCGAACCCGGCCGAAGCCAGAAGCCACACCACCAGCGCGAACGCCGCTCCCGGCGCGACCCAGCGAAAGCCGCGCATCTTCACATTCGGAGAGGCGTAGTAGAGGACCGTGAACATCAAGATCATGAACGCCAGCAGCACCGGCCACTTCGCGATATTCCAGATCGAGACGGCGCCGGTGCTGATACCCAGCGGGCTCGCGACCGCGCTGACGATCGGCCCCGTCAAAACGAGCGCGAGCGCCACCGCGACCAGCAGCAGCAGGGTGACGAGCGTCACGAGCATCTGCAGGGGCTTGAGCTTCCAGAACGGCCGTCCCTCAGGGGTCTCGAAGATCACGTTGCACGCGCGCGTGAACGCGCTGACATAGCTCGAGGCCGAGTACAGCGCGCCGAGCGCGCCCACGATCAGCAGGATCCCCGCGGAGCTGCGATGTTCGGTGATCGACTTGATCGGGCCTTCAAAGGTCTTCGTCGCTGAGGCCGGTCCGAGCTTCCCCACGATTTCCAGCAGCTGACGTGTCGTGCTCGCGGGATTGCCCACGAGGCCCACGATCGCCACGAGAGCGATCAGCGCGGGAAACACGGCGAGCAGTCCGTAGTAGGTCAGCGCGGCCGCCCAGTCGCTCATGTTGTCTTCGCTGTACTCGGCGAAGGTCCGCCTCACCGTCGCAAACGCCGAACCCCTGCGCTCGACACCTCCAGGACGGTAGTCCCGACGCGGCCGGCCGCCTCCTTCCGACCCTGCGTCTCCGGGCCCATCAGAGCCTCGACCACGGATGCTGCTGCTCATCGGCTCTCTCTCGTCGCTCACGGTAAAACGCATAGGGCCAGCAATTCGGACCGCATCGGTTACGGTGCCAAATACCCGCATGTCGATGGCTCGTAACCAAAATCGGGGCGCTGGGACCTTACGCCCTGCCTGGGCGGGACTCACGCGCAGTAGTCCGCGGACCGGCTCACGCTTCACGATCAGCCAAACTTCGACAGGACTCCACCGATCCCAACGGAGCAGTACACTCTTGACCCTCGATCGTAAGCACGCATTGATCCTGTTTGGCGTGGCCACCGTCGCGTTCACGGTGATCCTTGAACTTATCGACCCGTCGCATGTCTCGCACGGGCCGACGATCATCGACTTCGAGTTCGCTCACAGCCGATCCCGCGCGGCGCAGATCATGGGCGAATGGGGAGCCAAAGGCCGCAGCGCCGCGCACCTCTCGCTCCTGCTCGACTACGGCTACATGCTCTCCTACGGCGTGTTCTTCGCACTCGCCGGCTTCGCCGTCCGCGACACCGCGCGAGCACGCGGCTGGCGGCGCCTCGCGGCCATCGGCGTGGCGGTCCCGTTCTTTGCCCTCGCCGCGGCGACGTTCGACGCGACCGAAAACGTAGCCCTGCTGCTGACGCTCGCCGGCAACGGCGGCAGCCTCGCCCCACCGTTCGCGGCCGTCTGCTCAGCCATCAAGTTCACGCTCATTGCCATCGCCATCCTCTACGCGCTCAGCGGCCTCACGCTTCAGCTCCGAGCGCGGCTCCTGGCAAACCGCTCCTGAACCGGGGATTTGCAGGCTATTCCAAAAGTGGGCCGTGCAGGAATCGAACCTGCAACCTTGGGCTTAAGAGGCCCCTGCTCTGCCGGTTGAGCTAACGGCCCGTGAGCGCACCGGCGAAGGTCGGCCGGCTCGAGGAGCGATTCTAGCCAAGCCGCGGCGGTGAACGCCGCCTCGAGCGCGTTTGGGAATGCCGGCCGCGATCGCCTACCGTAAGCGCAGCTCAGAACACGATCGTGCGGCGGCCGTCGACGATCACGCGGTCGTCGAGGTGCAGCGACACGGCGCGGGCCAGGACCAGCCGCTCGATGTCGCGCCCCACGCGCTCGAGCGCGGCGGGGTCCTGACGATGGTCGACACGGCCGACATCCTGGTCGATGATCGGCCCGTCGTCGAGCTTGGCGGTGACGTAGTGGGCGGTGGCGCCGATCAGCTTGACCCCCTGCTCGTGCGCGCGGCGATAGGGGTCGGCGCCTGGGAAGGCCGGCAGGAAGGAGTGGTGGATGTTGATCGCCGGCATCCCCACCCGCTCGAGGAACTCGCCGCTGAGGATCTGCATGTAGCGCGCCAGCACCAGCACGTCGGCATTGCCGTCGAGCAGCGCAAGCATCGCCTTCTCCGCGTGCTCTTTGCGCCCTTGCTCGACCGGGACATGGTGAAAGGCGACCTCGCCGGAGCCGGTCGTCTCGGTCGCGTGGCGCAGGTCCTCGTGGTTTGAGATCACCGCGACCACCTCCCCGTCGAGCTCCCCGCGCCGCGAGCGCCACAGCAGGTCGAGCAGGCAGTGATCGTGGCGTGAGACCAGGATCGCGATCCGTCTGCGCTCGTCCCACCAGCGGATCTTCCAGTCCATCTCGAACCGATGGGCAACCGCTGATGTGAAACGCTCCTCAAACGCCTTCCTCGATACGTCCTCGTCGAGACCGTCGAGGAACAGCTCGGTGCGCATGAAGAACCGGCCGCCGGTGGGGTCGGAGGAGAACTGGTGCGAGGAGACGATGTTGGCGCCCTGCTCGAACAGGAAGCCCGAGACCGCCGCGACGATTCCCGGCCGGTCCGCGCAGCCGATCAGCAGGCGGGCGGTGCTGGTGTCCTGAGTCATAAGTTCGGTGGCGTCTCCCGGCGCCTGGACGCGCCTGAGGCCCGCCGCCGTTGGCCCATGTGCTTACTTCGTCTTGCTGGACGTGCCCGTGGAGCTGGAGCCCGTCGTCGTCTTCGCGCCGGTGCCAAGCGCGCTCGTGCCCGTCGAGGTGCTCGGGGTGGTGGTGGTCGTCGTCTGGCTTCCGGCGCTCGTGGACGCGGCGCTTTCGGCGGTGCCCGACGGGTTCTTCTTGATCGCCGCAAGCTCCGTCTTCAGTTGTTTGCGCTGCGCAGCCGGCGCGAGCGCGACGGCCTTTTCGGAGGCGAGATCTCCGATGCGCGTGTTGTGGGCCTTGTAGGAGTACTCGGCGAGCGCCGCGTACAGCGACTCGCTGGTGGGCTTCGCGGCGACGACGATCTGCAGGACCTTGACTGCTTCGGTTGGCTGGTTGAGACCTTCTTCGCCGAACACCGACAGCATCCGCTGGGCGAGTTCGACGTTGGGCTTGGGGGGATTCAGCGCGACGTAGGCGTTCCACGACTGTGCAACCTGCGAGAACAGTTCTTTGCCTTTGCTGGTCAGCCCCGTGCGCGTGACATACGCTTCGCCGCCCGCTTCGTGCAGCTGGGCGTTTGTCAGGTCCTCCCACGCGGTCGCGTTGCCGGGCTGCTCTTTCGTCAGCTTCTTGTACTTCTTGATCTGGCTGGCGAAGCTCGCGCTGTTTGCCCCTTCGTTTTCGCTGGCGGCATTCAGCAGCCCGCCGCCGCCGAAGCCGCCGCCGATGCCGAAGCCGACGAGCCCGACGCCCATCAACAGAGCGAGGCCCGTATAGATGAACCGGACGGCTCGCCGGCGGTGGCGGCCACGCAGGTCGAACAGCATCTAGCGGTCCGTTCCATCGAGCTTCAGACCAAGCTCGTCCAGCCGGCAATCCCTCAACGAAACTCCAGGACGGATCATCAGTCCGACAGCTCTCGGTTGACGTGGTCGATTATCTGCTGCACGCTCGGCTCCGGTGTGTCGTCATCTGTGGAAGGGCTCTCGTGCGATGAAGGCGCCCCGACTCCCTCTTGCTGCTGCATCGCCCGCGCGGCGTCACGCCGCCCGACGATCGCTGCCAGGAGGATACTCGCCTCATACAGCACATACAGCGGAACGGTCTCGAGGATCAGCGTGACCGCATCGCCCGGCAGGAAGGCGGCGACGGCGGCGCACGCGAGGACCGCATAGCGGCGGTTCTTGCGGAGCTGGCGCGGGGTCACGATTCCGAGGCGCGTAGCGGCCAGGATCGCCACCGGCACCTGGAAGACGAGCCCCATCGCGAGCAGCACGGTGGCGGCGAACTTGTAGTACTGGTTGGCCTGCACGAGGACGTTGAACTCACCGCTGTTGAAGTTCTGAAAGAAGCGCACGGCGGCCGGCAGCACGACGAAGTATCCAAATGCCACCCCGACGACGAACAGGAACGGGATCGCTGCGAGCAGCGGCACGGCGATGCGTCTCTCATTGGGACTGAGCGCCGGCAGGATGAAGCCGTAGAGCTCGTACAAGATCACGGGCAGGGAGACGATCAGCGCGAAGAACAGCGTCACCGTGAGCGTGGTCGTGAACGGCTCGCCGATACCCAGCGTGACCGGCTTGTTGCCTTCGGGCTTGCGCGGGATCTTTGCGACGTCCGTTTTCAGCCGCGGGATCGCGGCGCTGAGCTGGGATCGCGTCGCGCTCGAGAGGCCGCTGCCGGGGGCGCTCAGCTCCCTCACGATCGCTTCTGTCTCGTGGGCGACCTTCAACACCCCCTGCTGTGCGAGCGCGGTCTGGCCCAGCGGTCCGTTGCCTTTGGCGACCTGTTTTTCGGTCTGCTTGCTCAGCGGCGCGTTGATCAGATGCAGCAGCGCGTGGTTCTGCCACAGGCAGAGGCCGAAGGCCACAGCCAATGCCGCCACGCTGACGATCAGACGTGTGCGCAACTCGTCGAGATGCTCCACCAGGCTGAGGCGCTCGTCGTGGCCGATCGGACGGATCGCGGTGGCCATCCTCTGAACCTATCAGCGTGTCGCTGCGGATCGGCGGTCGAGCGTGGCTGCATGGCGCCCCGGATGCGCGAACGACGGACTGCGCAGCAGGCACGCTAAAGGCGTTCGGCCCGCGGGTCGATGACATGGGCGAGCAAGCCATGACACCTGAGAAGGACACTCACATCCACCACCATGTCGAGCTGCCGGACGGCAAGCGGCTGGACGTGGTCTACCGCCATCAGCGCCAGACGCCGCCGCGCGACGCCGCCGCCGGGGACCCGCTGTACGTCTGCTTTCACTGCGCCGGCGAGCTCGTCTACCCGCTCGACTGGTCTGAGGAGGGCCCGCGTCACTGGCGGATCGTCCTGCGCTGCCCCGAGTGCGAGTCAAGGCGCGAGGGAGTCTTCGATCAGGCGTCCGTCGAGCTCCTCGACGACCATCTCGATCGTGCGGCGGGGGCGTTGCTGAGCGACCTGAAGCGCATGACCCACGCGAACATGACCGACGAGATCGAGTTCTTCGTGCGCGCGCTCGACGCCGAGCTGATCGGCCCGTCGGACTTCTAGCGATAGCGCTCGACGACCGCGTCGGCCACTAATTCAAGCAGCGCAGCGCGTCCTTCCGGAAGGATCGCCGGCAGAGCCGCCTTGGCCTCGGCGACGAGCGCGAGCGCCTGCTCTCGCGCCTGCTCCAGCGCGCCTGTGGCGGCGATGCGCTCGCACAGCGCCTCCGCCTGCTCCGGGCCGTCGAGCGAGGCGAGCGCGAACGAGGCGAGCGCCGGATCGCGCTCGCGCGCGAGGATGAACGGCAGCGTGACGGTGCCGTCGAGCAGGTCGGTGCCGCGCGACTTGCCGGTGCGCTCGACCGGGCCGGACACGTCGAGGACATCGTCGAGCAGCTGGAAGGCGAGACCGATCCGGCGTGCGAACGCGCCGAGCACATCGGCCAGGGCGTCCGATCGCTCGACGCCTGTGAGCGCTCCCAAACGGCACGCGGCCTCGAACAGCGCCGCCGTCTTCAGCTCACACCGCCGCAGGTAGCGCTCGACCGCGACGTGCGAGGCATAAGCGTCCTCGCGCTGCAGCAGCTCGCCGGCGGCGAGCGCGGAGCTGGCATCCGAGAGGGCGCGCAGCTGGGCCGTGTCCTGGTTGCGCGCGAGCTCGGTAAACGCGCGCGAGAACAGCAGGTCGCCGGTGGCGATCGCCACGCGCCGGCCGGCGGCGGCGGCAACCGTCGGGCGCCCCCGTCGCAGGCGGGCGCCGTCGATCACGTCGTCGTGTACGAGCGTTGCCGAGTGCACGAGCTCGACCGCAACCGCCGCGCGTATCAGCCGCTCCTCGCCGTCGCTGTCCTCCGGGGGTCCTCCGGCGGCCGCTGCGGCCAGCACGACGAGCAGCGGTCGCAAACGCTTGCCACCCGCCACGATCGTCGCGTTGGCGTGGGCCGCGAGCGGTGCGCCGGCCTGCGCGGTGACTCGCTCCAGATGGAGCTCGGTACGGATCATGCGCTCGCGCAGGTCCTCCCCGCCGCGGCGCATGATCGTCTCGACGGCGTCCACATCCTGCGCCAAGGCGCCCGAGGCTGTGGGGCCGCCGATCGTGCTCATCCTCTATGCACCTCTACGGCAACCGTGCCCACATGGATCGTAAGGATGCCTCCGGCCGTGAGCAGGTAGCCGATGTCTTCGAGGCCGGCGCGCTCGAGCTCCGCCGCGAGCATCGCCGGCGACGGCCAGCGCTTGACCGAGTTGGGGAGGTAGCTGTAGGCGTCCGCGTCTCCGGCGAGGCGGCCCAGCAACGGCACGATGCGGTCGAACCAGAGGCGGTAGAACAGCGACAGCGGAGGCCGCGTGGGGGTGGTGAACTCGAGCACCACCACCCGTCCTCCGGGACGCACCACGCGCGCCATCTCCGCGAGGCCGCGAGGAAGGTCGGAGAAGTTGCGCGCGCCGAAGCCGACCGTGGCCGCATCGAACGAGTCGTCGGGATAGGGCAGCTCGAGGGCGTCGCCCCAGTCGAAGCGCGGCCGCACGAGCCCATCTCCGTGAGCCCGTCCGTTGCGAGGAGACCCGCCGCCGCCGTTCGGCCCGACCTCGGCTCGGTCGTGCTCGGCGAAGACCTTCGCCGCCTTGCGACGGGCGAGCGCGAGCATGCCCTCGGAGAAGTCGCTGCCCACGACCTCTCCTCCCGGAGCGACGCGGCGGGCGAGCTCGAGCGCGAGGTCGCCCGTGCCGGTCGCGACGTCGAGCACGCGACTGCCGGGGCCAACCTGAGCGAGGTCGGCCGCGCGCTCGCGCCAGCGATGGTGCAGGCCCGCGGTCATCGCTGTGTTCAAGGGATCGTAGACCCGCGCGATGCGATCGAACATGCTCCGCACCTGCTCCGCCTCCAGCCGTCCGGCGCCGGCGCCTTGCTGAGCGGACATGGACCGCGCTACTTCAGCTGCGACAGGAAGGCGACGACCGCCTTGAACTTCTGCGGCGGCAGGTTCTTGAACGACGGCATCGGCGCCGTCGGGTTCACGAGCGTGCGCGCGATCCCCTGGCGCGGCAGGCGCGAGGCGATGTTCGTCAGCTGCGGACCCGGCCCGTCGTTGCCGTTGTCGCCGATCTTGTGGCAGGCAAGGCAGCCCGATTGGGCGACCACCTTCTTGCCCGCTTCGTATTCGGCGAGGATCTGCCCGCCCTGTCTCTGCACGGCCGGTGGCGTCTTCATTTCGATCGCCGTCGGCGAGCCGGCGTTGGCGCCGGAGTAGGTCAGGAACGCCATCGCGCCGATCACGGCGATGCCGGTCAGCGTCGCGATCGGGCGCCGCTCCGGACGGCGCTCGGGCCCGCGATCGTAGAACGGCAGCAGGAACAGCAGGATCATGCCGAGCGTGGGCACGCCGATCGTGGCGAGCGGGACGAGGCTGGGCGGCTTGACGACGCGCAGGACCTCGAACAGGAAGAAGAAATACCACTCCGGGCGCGGCACGTAGGTCGTGGTCGTCGGGTTCGCCTTGGACCCGAGCTCGGCGCCGAGCACGAGCGACATCGTGATGATGACCGCCATCACGACGCAGGCCATCGCCGCGTCCTTGGCGACGGCGTAGGGGAAGAACGGCTTGCCCTGAGCCTTGAGGATCGCGTACTCGCGGAGGTACTCCTCCTTCTCGCGCTGGTTCATCGCGCGCCGTCGAGGGGGAGAGGCCTGCCGGCCCGGGGGTGGCGAGTTCGTGTCATGGGGCCTATATCTCTGACTCGCGCAGCTCGGCGGGCTTCTCGATTTTGGCCCACGGCGGGGCGGTCGTGCCGAGCTTGGCCACGAGGTAGAGGTGGGCGCCGATCAGCGCGGCGATCAGCCCCGGCACGAGCAGCATGTGGATCGCGTAGAAGCGCGACAGCGTGGTCGCGCCGAATTCCGAGCCGCCGCGCAGGAAGTCGCTCAGATACGGACCGACCAGGGGGCCGGTGCCGTTGATGTTGACGCCGACGATCGTCGCCCAGTAGGCGCGCTGGTCGAACGGCAGCAGGTAGCCGGTGAAGGACATCACCATCGTCAGGATCAGCAGCACCACGCCGATCACCCAGTTCAGCTCGCGCGGATACTTGTAGGCGCCGAAGAAGAACGTGCGGCCCATGTGCAGGAACACGAGGATCACCATCACGCTCGAGCCCCACTTGTGCATGCCGCGGACGAACTGGCCGAGGAACACTTCGTTGGTCACGTGGCGGATCGATTCGTAGGCGCCGCCGGCCGGGTCGGGGCGGTAGTACATCGCCAGGAACACTCCCGTGACGGCTTGGGAGAGGAAGGCGAACATCGTGGCCGAGCCGAGCGTGTAGAACCAGTTGGTGCCCTTCGGCACCTTGCGGAACATCAGCCAGCGGCCGGCGCCGCTCAGCGAGGTGCGCTCGTCGACCCAGTCGACGACGGTGATCCCAGCGTTCTGGGCCTCCGCGATCGGTCCATGAGGCTTGCCGTTTCTCTCTCCGGGGCGCGGGGGGGGCGCCTGCAGCGCGGAGGGCATCGGCGGGGCGGGGAGCTTTGGCAGCTTGGGCACGTTGACGTTCGTTCGGTCGGATTAGAGTTTCTGAGCGCCGGGGCGCGATGGATACAGGTACTGGCCGATGCCGTCGATCGGCTCGCCGGGGTCGCGGGGAGAGAAGCGGCGCAGCTCGCTGTTGACGGAGAAGCGAGGGCCGACTTCGACGTATTCGCCGCTGACACGGGTGTAGAAGCGGTCGAGCGGGCGTACGGGAGGGCCGCCGACCCGCCGACCCAGCAGGTCGTAGACACCGCCGTGGCAGGGACAGATGAAGCGCTCCGCGGCGTCGACCCAGCGTACGGGGCAGCCGAGATGGGCGCAGCGGCTGGTGATCGCGATGTAGGGCGTGTCGCGGTCGTAGACGTCGGTGTCGAGCGCGGGGTTGTGCTTGCGTATGTACACCGTCGCCTTGCCGGCCTCGCCGATGCCGGGGGTGAGCGTGACGACCACCGGGATGTAGTTGTTGTCGGGGAACATCGCGGTCGTGCCGACCGGTTCCCAGTGGTGGGGCGTGCTCTTGAAGATCGGCCCGATCGCAAATCCAAGCGCGGGCAGGGCGAAGGCGGCGGCCGAGATTGCGCCCGCGGTGTGGGCGGTTCCGGTCATGAACCGGCGGCGCGTGATCGTCTCGCCCTCGAAGGCGCCCGGGATGCCGCGATCGAGCGTGTACTTGGACTTGTGCTGTGCGTGCTTGTCTGACACCGAGACTGAACAATATCGAGGCGGCAATCAGGGCGGCGTCAAAGGCCCCGCGGCGCTTGTGCGCATCGCCTCGATCGCCTCGGGGGCGCCGGCGAGCACGAGCTCCTTCGCGCGCCTGTGCGCGCCGCTCGAGCCCCATCCCACGGCGTGAGCGCCCCCCGCCCACACCGCCTCGGCCAGCGCCTCGTCGCCGGCTCCGTGAGCGAGCGCGCTGAGCGTGATCGTGTCCGCCAACTCGGCCACCGCGTCGGAGTCGTCGAGCGCGACCAGCCGGGAGAGACCGATCGCGTAGAGCCGGTCGCCGGCAAGCAGCGCGAGATCCGCCTCGGGCGGACGCACCACGCGAGGCACGCCGTAGTGGAGCAGGTAGCCCTCGTAGATCGCCTCGACCAACAGCTCGTACTCCTCGCGACGACCCTCCGCGCGGGGGCCCGCGGCCGCGGCCTGTCCGGGACTGATCGTGCTGTCGCGCTCGGGTCCGCGGACGGTTCGCTGCGCGGACTCAACGGCGGTGGCGCCGTCACGAGCCGCGCACGTGGCGGATTCGACGAGCGAGGCCATCAGACCGCCCTCATCGCGCAGCATGCTCGCGAGCCGCGCCAGCGCCTCTGCGCTCATGCTCGACGTCCTGCCCGCGTCATCCCCCGTCCCCTCCTAGCTCCGACCCCGACCCCGACCCCGGGAGGCTTGCGAACGCCGCGGCGGCGGCCTCGACGGTGCGGTCGATCTGCTCGGGCGTGTGCGCGAGCGAGGGGAACCACGCCTCGAACTGCGACGGGGGGGGGTAGACGCCGCGGCACAGCAGCTCCCGGCACCATGCCGCGTAGGCGTCGAGGTCACAGTCACGGGCGTTATCGAAGCTCTCTACGGGACGGTCGCTGAAGAAGACGGTCAGCAGGCCGGGCGCGGAGACGACCTGCGCCGGGTACCCGTCCGCCGCCTCGCGCAGGCCGCCGGCGAGCCGCTCGGTGATCGCTTGCAAGCGCGCGTAGGCGGACTCGTCGAGCAGCTCGAGTGTCGCCAGGCCGGCGGCGACCGCCAGCGGGTTTCCCGACAGCGTGCCCGCCTGGTAGACCTCGCCGGCGGGGGCGAGCATAGTCATCAGCTCGGCGGGGCCGCCCACCGCCGCGGCGGGCAGTCCGCCGCCGATCACCTTGCCGAGGATCGTCAGGTCGGCGCGCACGCCGCTGCGCTCTTGCGCGCCGCCGCGCGCGACGCGGAAGCCGGAGATCACCTCGTCGAGCACGAGCAGCGCGCCGGTCGCGTCGGCGCGCTCGCGCAACAGCTGTAGGAAGCCGTCACGGGGCGGCACAAGGCCCATGTTGGCGGGCAGCGGCTCGGCGAGGATCGCCGCGAGCTCATAGCGGTCGGTGGCCGCCACGAGCGCGTCGGGGTCGTTCCACGGAACCACAACGGTTGCGGCCGCGGCGCTTGCGGGCACGCCGGGGCTCGACGGCAGCGCCTGGGTGGCGAGGCCGGAGCCCCCCTGCGCGAGCAGGGGATCGGCGTGGCCGTGGTAGGCGCCGGCGAACTTGAGCACGTGCTCGCGCCCGGTGGCCGCGCGCGCGAGGCGGATCGCCGTCATCGCGGCCTCGGTGCCGGAGGAGGTCATGCGCAGCATCTCGACGCTCGCCATCCGCCGCGCCACCTCGCCCGCCAGCTCGACCTCGCCCGCGGTCGGGGCGCCGAAGCTCGTTCCCCGCGCCGCGGCGCGGTCGATCGCGGCGAGGATCCCAGGGTGGGCGTGGCCGTGGATCAGCGGGCCCCAGGAGCAGACGTAGTCGAGGTAGCGGTTGCCGTCGAGGTCGATCAGCTCGGCGCCTTCGCCCCGCGCGACGAACAGCGGGTCGCGCCCGATCGCGCGCATCGCGCGCACGGGCGAGTTGACCCCGCCCGGGATGACCTGCAAGGCGCGCCTGTATAGCTCGGCCGAGCGCGTGTCGTTGAGGGGGGCGGGCATCGGGAGGGGTTCGGCGGGGACGGGCGGCGGAAGCTCATAGGCCTTACGCCTGGGCGCGCGCCCGCGTACGTCAGATGCCGGCGTGCTCGCGCTCCCAGGCCTTGAAGTCCTCGGTGAAGTAGAGCAGGCGGATCTTCTTGAACTCGGTCGAGGAGTAGAGGGTGGCACGCTCGTGGATGCCGGTCTGCTCGGCGATCGCGTCGAGCACGGCGTCGCACTCATCCTTGGAGCGGCCGTGGGCCATCGTGAAGACCGAGTAGGGCCAGTCCTCGTAGGTGGGGCGCTGGTAACAGTGGGAGACGCCGCGCACCGCGGCCATGCGACAGCCGATCTCGAAGATCTGCTCCTCGGGCACCTTCCACACGCCCATCCCGTTCGCCGAGAAGCCGGCCCGCCGGTGGTAGAGGATCGCCGCCACGCGGCGCAGCAGGCCGCGCTCCTGCATCCCGACGAGGTGGTCGAGCAGCCGCTCCTGGGACATCCCCAGCTCGGCGGCGGCCGGAGCGTAGGGCTCTGCGACGACGGGCATGTCCCCCTGCAGCGCGCGGATCACGGCGATGTCGAGCTCGTCGTAGGGCTGGGGCTCGAGCTCGATCGGCTCCTTGACCTCGGCCGCGCTCGACAGCGCCTTGGTGTCGCCCTCCATTTCGAGGTCCATGCGGATCTTGAACAGCTTGAGGGTCGGCAGCTGGCGCACCGCCTCGGCCCCGGCCTCGCGCGCGAGCACGTCGAGGGTTCCCTGCAGGCCGAGCTTGGAGCCCGGCTCGGTGGCGATCGTGAACCACAGGTTGAACTCGTGGTTGCGCAGGTAGTTGTGCGAGACGCCGGGGTGGGCGTTGATCACCTGGGCGGCGCGGTGGGGGTGCTCGGGGTCGACCTTGGCGGCGACCAGCATCGAGGAGTAGCCCAGGGCGCGCGTGTCGAAGATCGGCGTGACCTGGCGGATGATGCGCTTGTCGAGCAGGTGCTGCACGCGACTCATCACCTTCGCCTCGGTGACATCGCCGAGCTCGGCCACGTGGCGGTAGGGGCGGGGAGCGATCGGGAAGGAGCCCTGCATCAGGTTGAGCAGCCGGCGGTCGACGTCGTCGAGCGCGATCGCCGCGCCGTCCTTGCGCGAGCGCAGCTTCGGGATCGCGGCGCCGGCGCGATCGACGGCCGTCGGATCGGAGGCGTGCTCCGCGAGCACGGGCTCGGCTGCAGACACGGCTGCGGCGGGCTGGTCTGGGAGATCTACTCTGCTAGCCATCGGGCGGCGTCCTTTGCGTGGTAGGTCACGATCGTCTCGGCGCCGGCGCGGCGCAGCGACGTGAGGATCTCGAGCACCGCCGCGCGCTCGTCGAGATAGCCGGCGGCGGCGGCGGCCTTGACCATCGCATACTCGCCGCTGACGTTGTACGCCGCGACGGGCAGGCGCGTGGCGCGCTTGACCGCGCGGATCAGGTCGCCGTAGGCGAGCGCCGGCTTGACCATCACCATGTCCGCTCCCTCGCTCGCGTCGAGCAGCGCCTCGCGCACCGCCTCCGAGCCGTTGGCGGGGTCGAGCTGGTAGCCGCGACGGTCGCCGAACGCGGGGGCCGAGCCGGCGGCGTCGCGGAAGGGGCCGTAGAAGGCGGAGGCGAACTTGGCGGAGTAGGCGAGGATCGGCGTGTCGGAGAAGCCCTCCTCGTCGAGCTCTGCGCGAAGCGCGCCGACGCGGCCGTCCATCATGTCCGACGGCGCGATCAGGTCGGCTCCGGCGCGCGCGTGGCTGACCGCGACGCGCGCGAGCAGCTCGACGGTCGCGTCGTTGTCGACGGCGCCGTCGTCGCGCAGCACGCCGCAGTGGCCATGGGTGGTGTACTCGCACAGGCACACGTCGGTGATGACGAGCAGGTCGGGATGGGCTTGCTTGAGCGCGCGCGTCGCGAGCTGCACGACGCCCTCCTCGTCCCACGCGCCCGAGCCATGCTCGTCCTTCTCGGCGGGCACACCGAACAGCATCACCGCGCCGACCCCGAGCGCGGCCGCCTCGGCTCCCTCGGCGACCGCGGCGGAGATCGACAGGCGGTCCACCTGTGGCATCGTCGCGATCGGCGTGCGTGCGCGATCGGTCTCGGCGACGAACAGGGGCAGTATCAGCTGCCCGGCGCGCAGCTCCGTCTCGCGCACGAGCCCGCGCAGGCCGGCGGATGCGCGCAGTCTGCGCATGCGCGTCTGGGGAAAGGCCATCCCCGCAGGATACCCCTCAATCTAGCTGTCGCAGACCGATGCGGGCGAGGGCGAAGAACACGACGATCAGACCAGAGAGATGGCCGAGCGAGGGAGCGAGGGCGGGGGAAGCGCCGTTGACGGCGGCGTCGAGCGCTTGGAGGGAGGCCTTGAAGGGAAAGACGAAGGAGATCGCCGCGATCGCGTCGTAGAGCCCGTGGGCGACGGAGCCGGAGGGGACGAGGGCGAGGAAGGTCAGCGGCAAGGAGAGCAGGAACGCGAGCAGTGAGGCGGCGCGCACCTCGCGCGCGAGCGCTCCGATCGCAATCCCCAGCGCCGCGAACGCGAGCGCGGCGAGGGCGAGCGCGAGCAGCCACTCGGCGACGCGCGACCAGTCGAGGGTGATGAACGCGGCGATGCCGGCGAGCATCGCGAACGCGAGCACGAAGGCGCAGCCGGCGGCAAGCAGGAGCTTCTCCGCGAGCAGCCCCTCGCGCGTGACCAGCGCCCCGCGGGTGCGGGCAGAGGGCTGCCGCGCATCGTCCCCCTGGGCCTGGCTCCGCCCTTCGCCGGATCGACCGCGGCGCCGCCCACCGGCCGGCCCCCGCGCGAGACGGGCGAGCGTGTGCTCTTCGCGCTCGAGCGCGACGGAGCCCGCGGCGAGCAGCACGCACACGAACATCAGCGAAACGCTTACCGCCACGACCACGGCGAACGTGTTCAACGGCGTGCGCCTGCCGTGCAACAGCGTGCTCTGCACCTTGATCGGCTGGCTGACGGTGGCGAGCAGCTTGCTGCTGGTGGCCAGGTTCTGCGCGGCGAAGCCGGCCAGGCTCTCGATCCGTTCGAGCTCGGTGCGCTGCGGCCCGGGGGACTGGTGGGCGACGATCGAACGCAGCGCCGCCGGTGTCGCACTCAACCCGATCAGGTTTGGTGGCGCGCCGAGCACGCCGAGGTTGCCTCCCTTCAGGATCAGCGCGATTGCTTGCGCTGCGGCTTGCTGGATCTGTTCGGAGAAGCCGAGGTTTGCCTGTGCGAGCGCGGCGTTGAGCTGCGACTGTACGAGCGACTGCTCGAGCGCGTCGCCGTCGTAGAGCACTTCCAGCCGCGCCTGGCTGATGCCCGAGGTGAGCCGCGCAGCGATGCCATACGGGATCACGACGGCGGCGAGCACGGCGCCGTTTTTGACGTCGCGCACCGCCTGCGCGCGCGAGGACGCGTGCACGGCCTGGACCTGGCTGAACAGCTGATCGGCGTACTGGCCGATCTGCACACGCCGGCTGCCGACCTGCACGGTCTGTCCGGGCGCGGTTTCGTCGACGATCGCGACCTTCGGCTTGGCGGGTGAGCGCGAGATCGCGAGGCCGATCAGCAGCGCGATCGCGATCGGGTAGACGATCAGGACGCCGGCGAGCAGGCGCGAGCGGCGCAGGATCAGCAGGTCCTTGGCCAGCAGCCGGCGCATCAGTGGCCGCGCTCGGCGAGGAAGGCTATAAACGCCCGCTCGAAGTCGTCCTCGCCGGCGGCGGTCGCGATCAGCTCGGTCGGGGAGCCGTCGAACAGCAGCTCACCGTCGGCGAGCACGAGCGCGCGTGTGGCGTGGTGGCGGACCTCGCCGAGATGGTGGGTGGAGAACAGCACGGCCGTGCCACGCTCGGCCAGCGTTCCGACGAACCGCCACAGCCGCTCGCGCTGAGCGGGGTCGAGCGCCGAGGAGGGCTCGTCGAGGGCGAGCACCGGCGGGTCTGCGATCAGGCCGATCGCGACGTTCACGCGCTGGCGGTTGCCTCCCGACAATCGCCCCACCCGCTCGTCCGCGCGCTCGCGCAGTCCGGTCTGCTCGAGCATCCGCTCGACAGCGGCGTCGGGATCGTCGACCCGCTCCAGGCGCGCGAACAGCCTGAGGTTCTCGGCGACCGACAGCTGTGCGTACAGCGCCGGCTGCTGTGGCGCCCAGCCGACCGTCACGGCCGCGCCGACGCCACCCACGGCGCCGGCGCTCGGATGCTGCACGCCGGCGAGGATCGACAGCAGCGTCGTCTTGCCGGCGCCGTTCGGCCCGACGATCGCGACCAGCTCTCCGGCACTCACGTCGAAGTCGACCGCTCGCAACGCCTCGCGCTCGCCGTAGCGCTTGGCGAGACCGCGTGCGCTGAGAACCGCGCTCACAACAGGCCGCGGGGCGAGCGGTCCCACGGCTCGAACGCCAAATGGCGGGTGAGATAGACCGCGGTCTCGCGCAGGATCGAGAGGATCGGCAGCGCCACGAGCGCGCCGACGACGCCGTGCAGCTGCAGTCCGAGCAGCAGCGCGAAGATCACGAGCAGCGGGTTGATGCGCAGCGTGTGCGAGAAGATCTGCGGCGCGACGATGTGCCCCTCGATCTGCTGCAGGCCGACGAACAGCAGGATCACCCAGGCGGCGGTGATCGGGTCGGTGAACAGCGCGATCAGCACGGCGGGGAGCGCGCCGAGGATCGGGCCGATGTAGGGGACGAGCTCCATCAGCCCGTAGAAGACGGCGAGCACGACCGCGTACTTGCGCCCGTCGGGAAAGATGCCGAGCACGCCGAACAGGTACAGCGCGATGCCGGCGGTGGCGCCCATCACGAGGCTGAACAGCAGCTGGCCGCCGACGTAGCGCGCGACCGCGTGCTGCACGAGCGTGGGGTAGTCGTCGGCGTCGGTGCCGTCCCCGTCGGGCAGCGCGCGGCGCACGAGCCCGCCGATGCTCTGACCGTAGAGCAGCAGGTAGACGGAGAGCACGAACACGAGCACGAGATCGAACACCGCGGACGCGGCTTCGGTGACGAGCCCTCCGCCGAACGTCGCGATCTTGCTGGAGCTCTTGTTCAGTTTGTCCTGCAGCGTCTGCAACGCCGTTTTGCCCTGCTTGACGAGATGCACGTGGATGCCGTGACGGTTGAGTTCGTTCTGGAAGTTGGCGATCGTCTTGTTTGCTTCGTTGCTCAGATGAGGCAGCCCGTTGGCGAACGAGCGCGCCTGGTTGGCGATCGGGTTGGCGAGCAGAAAGCCGATCCCGACGAGCGAGACGAAGAATGCGACGTACACTGCCAGCACCGCGATGCCACGCGGGACCCGCGGCCGCTGCACGAATGAGACCGCCGGGTTGAGGATCAGCGCGATGACCCCGGCCACGATGAAGATCAACAGCACTTTTCCCGCCGCTCTGGCGAGCGCCCACAGCGCGAGCAGCGCGATCGGCAGCAAGACGAGCTGGACCCAGCGCGGCACGACCACGCGCGGGGGCTCGCCCGCCGGCGAGGGGCTCGAGTCGGTGACCTTCTGCTCCTCCTGCGACGGCGGCGCCGCTTCCTCCTCGCTGGGCGAGGCAGCCTCGGGTGTCTGCTCGGTCACTCCGGGCTCGGATCGTCCCGTCATTCCCCTCGCACCGTTCCTCCCACCGCCATCCCCAAAGTATGGCTGAGGGCGAGGCGGTCGCCGGGCGGCCGATGGGAGAGACGCGGATCCTGTTCGTCGGCGATCTCGTCGGCGGGATCGGGCGGCGGACGCTGCTCGAGTGCCTGCCGATCCTGCGCGAGCGCTTCGATCCGACGTTCGTCGTGGTCAACGGCGAGAACGTCGCCGGCGGCCTCGGGATCACGCCGAAGGCGGCCGGCGCGCTCCTCGCGGGCGGCGTCGACGCGATCACGTTGGGCAACCACACCTACCATCGCCGCGAGATCTACCCGTATCTCGACTCCGAGCCGCGGATCCTGCGGCCGTTCAACTTCCTGCGCAGCCAGCCCGGCCACGGCGCGTGCGTGGTCGAGCGCGACGGCGTGCGCCTAGGCGTGGTGAACCTGAGCGGGAACCTCTACCTGCGCGCCGGCCGCTCGGCCTTCACCGAGATCGAGGCGGCGCTGGGGGAGCTCGGCGGGGTCGATCACATCCTCGTCGACATGCACGCCGAGGCGACGTCGGAGAAGGTCGCACTGGGCTGGCACCTCGACGGGCGCGTAACGGCCGTGGTGGGTACGCATACGCACGTGCCGACGGCGGACGCGCGCGTGCTGCCTGGCGGTACCGCTTACATCACCGACGTCGGCATGACCGGCCCGCGCGGTGGCGTGATCGGGGTCAAGCGCGAGCAGGCGATCGAGTCGCTGCTGACACAGATGCCGATCCGCTTCGAGACCTCCGAGGAGGACCCTTGGCTCATGGGCGTCCTCATCAGCTGCTCGGTAGCACGCCGAGCGGACTCGATCGAGCAGGTCCTGATGCCCAGGCCGGCGGCGCCTCCGTCCACTCAGGCGTAGCGACCTCACCGTCCTCGCCACGATCGTGGCGCTCCTCCCGCCCGCTGAGCAGCGCGATCGCCGCGAGCGGGAAGAACCACGGGATGTACAGGTAGAACCAGTGTTCGATCCCCAGCTGCAGCGCGATCAGCACGGCCGCGCAAGCGCCGGCGAGACCGACGATGTCCGCGCGACGGGGGACAAAGGCGAGCGCGACGGCGAGCAGCACGGCGGCGATCTCTACGGCAGCCTGCAGCCCGTGCAGCCCGCCGTACAGTCCCCAGACGGAGAACGGCGAGCCGCGGTTCGCCTGATAGGCGATCGTGCGCTCGTAGAACGTGCGCAGCGTGTCGTGGCTGAACACAGGAATCGACGCGAGCGCGCCGGCGGCGAGGAACGCAGCCGCGAACAGCGCCACGGCGCGGAAGCGACGCCTGAGCGGCAGCTCGCCCAGCCCATGGGTGGCCAGCAGCGGAGCGAGCGCGAGTGGGGCGAACTTCGTCAGGCCGGCGAACGCCGCGAACGCTCCGACCCAGCCCTTCGGGCTGTGTGCCCCGGAGCGGGTTGCGGCAGATCGACGGCTGGCGCACAGCAGTGCCGCGAGCACGAGCACGGCGACGAGCGTGTCGTTGGAGTCGCTCTCCAGGGCGAACAGCGTGAACGGGTAGGAAACCCACGCGTAGGCGAGCACGATCCCCAGCGAAGGACCGCGGATGCGCCGGCCGATCAGGAACAGCAGCGCGACCGCGAGCAGGTCGAACACGACCGCGGCGGCATGTGCGGCGGGCAGGTCGTCCCAGGTGCCGCTCCAGCCGAAGATCTGCTCGAACGGCACGTACGCCTCGTAGTTGGCCGGACCGTAGGTGTCGCCGTGTTCGTTGTCCGACGGATAGGAGCCGTAGAGCGACCTGCCGTCAACGATTCGCTCCGCCCCGATCACACCGGCGTAGCCGACATCGATCACGTTCCCGTCGGTGACGTTCAGGCCGATGCGAAAGCCGATCAGGAAGACGACGCCGATCGCGAGCCACGGCGCAGGGACGAGCAGCCGCGGCGCCGCGGGGCGCGCGCCGCGGCGAAGCAGCGCGAGCATGCGCACGAGCAGGTACAGCAGCGGCGGGTAGGAGAGCGGGACGGACGCGTAGATGCGGCCGTGGTTGAAGAACGCGAGCGACACCGAGAACGACAGCAGGGCGAGCAGGTCGAGGTGCAGAAGGCGCAGCGGACGGCGCCAGTCGAAGAATGGGACGAAGAACAGGACGCACAGCGGCAGCCAGATGTACAGCGCGTTGACGTGCTCGCCGAACGCGCCAGGATACCCGCGCGCCATCGTCCACGCGACCTGAAAACCGGTCCACTGTTCGAGCACGCGCCCGGTCGCGTCGTCGATGATCACCTGGCCGATCTCTTTGGCGCCCTTCTTCGAGAAGAAGCTGACCTGCCAGCGGAACGGGCCCTTCAGGTAGGCGCCGTCGTAGGAGCCGGGGTATTGACGGCGGACCGCCCTCATCTTCGGCAGGGCCTGCGCGATCGTGAGCACTCGGTCCGCGGACAGCTTGCGCCCGGCCGGCGGAATGTCGGAGGCGACCACGGGCACGGGCGTTTCGGAGGTGCTCGCTGTGGTCGTATCCGCGGTTCTGCCCTTTGCGGTGCTCGTGCCCTGACGGGTCGCGCTCACGCCCGTCGTCAACGACGGCGGGCGCAGCGACGCGTCGGCGACCGCGCTTGCGGAGGGAGCGCCGGTGAGAGTCAGCGCGAGCAGGAAGACGACAGCGGCCGGGATGCGCATCCGCCCGAGGGTAACGGCGGCCCGGGGTGACCGTACAATTGTGCAGCAGGCCGATCCAGCGCAGGCCGGCGACCTGTGCAGCGGGTCGATCCAGCGCAGGCCGGCGACCATCCCCCGGGATCACGACGTCAGGGAGTGGCGAAGTGGGATCGCACGAGCGCGGCGACGTCGCGGATCGCCCACTGCGACGGCTCGCGCACGGGGAGATCGACTCCGCAGAGGACGAGCGCGCCGAGCGAGTCCGAGGCGTGCAGCGAGCCGTGGCTGCCGCCGCCGACATGGGCTTGACGGCCCCAGTCGAGAAACTCATAGCCGGGCGCGGCCGACAGCAGCACCTCGCCCGAGGTCGCACACGTGAGCGCCGACCACGCGCGCGACAGGGCGTCGGGATAGGAGGGCGTCGTCAGCAGACCCGCGCCGTCGATCGCGCCGTCGATCGCGGCGAGTTCGCCCGCGACGCTCCAAACGATGCCACGCGGGTCGGTGACCGTCCCGCCCACCCCACCGGGGTGAAAGCGCAGCTCGCCGTGAGCCGCGCTCGCGATCACGCCCTCGCGGGGCACGTCGTGCGCGTCGCGCTCCAGCCACATGACAAGATCGACTCCGTCGATCGCGAGCGCGAGCGTCGCCACCGACGCGCGCATCGCGTCACGCTCGGGCGGGCGCAGCGCGTAGACCATCGCCGCGCGCTGCGAGGGGCAGACGGCGATGCGCGCGCGTGTCTCGCGCGCGTCGCCCTCGGGCGAGCGGGCCGGGCGCAGGACGCCGAGCTCGGCGAGCTCGTCCTGCAGCGCGATCGTTGCCGTGACCGGCGCCTGGGAGTGGTCGGCCATCGCGATCACCGCGTGCTCTGAAAGAAACGCCTCGACGCCGCCCGCGGCGTCCATCACGCGCGCGAGCTGCAGGTCGGCGGCGGCAAGCGAGCGCACCTGCGCGTCGGGGCCGTGCTTGTGCGAGTACCAGTCGTTGTCGGGCAGCGACAGTAGGAGAAAGTCGAACAGGTCGTGCTCGGCCATGTAGGCGGAGACGCAGCCCGAATGGCGGTCGCGCACGCCCGGCATGCCGAGGCCCGAGCGGCAGCCGGTACGACGCGAGGCGAAGATGTCGGCGTAGAACAGCTCGCGCGGGCCCATCACCGCGTGACGCATAAGCGTCGAGGCGACGCGCGTCAGCGCGGTGTCGCGCTGGGGCTCGTGGCGGTGGCGGCCGCGGTACATCAGGTAGGTGGTGCCGGCCGTGCGCACCTCGGCGTCGTCGAGCGTCTCGAACACGGTGAGGGTGTCGGGCGAGAGGTGGGCGCGGTTCATGTTGTAGACCGTGTCGGTCAGCTGGCGCGCGATCCCGAAGCGCTGGGCGGCGCGGAACGAGGAGCCGTACTCGATGTAGCGGTCCTCCTCGCGGTGAAACCAGTTCATGCCCGGAATCAGGTGCTCGTCCTGCGCGACGCCGGTGACGATCGAGGCGGCGCACACGGGCGTGACCGACGGGAACGCGGCGACGCAGTCGGGCACGTAGCGCCCGCGCGCGATCAACTCCGCGAGCACGGGCGCCGTGCCCGCGGCGACGGCCTGCTCGAGCGCCGCCGGCGCCATCGCGTCGATCACGCACAGCACCAGCTTGGGCGGTTTCGCACTCATGTTCGCGCGCGCCCGAAGGCGGTCATTTTGGGAGACACGTGAGCCGGTTTCTGCGTCCGACGTGGGCGGCGCCGGCCAACACAGCTGTTGGCGCCAGGAGCTCGCAACGACCGGTAGTGGATCCCAAAGAGCGAAGAGGTCATCAACGCAGGATGCGCAGACCGGCGTACTTCCCATCCCCGCGCGCGCGGCCGCGGAGGCCGAACCAGGCGAGCAGCGCGAGCGCGACGTAGCCGAGCGGGTGCAGCAGCGCGACCAGCGCCGCGAGCAGCAGCGCGGTCCCGTCCAGATACACGGTCAGCGCTTCGCGCGCGCTGCGATCGGACAGCCTTGTTCGCGCGCGGGCGATCACGGGGCCGGACACGCGCAGGGCGAGCGCGGCCGCGGCCGCGCCGCCGATCAGGCCGGGCCACCAGATGTCGCCGTGCGCGGCGAGCGTGCCCGCGAACAGCAGCGCGCCGACGGCGACCGCCTGCGCGACGATCGCCGGTTGGACGACCGCCTGGAAGCGGTCCTGGCCGAGACGGAGCTGCAGCAGGTAGGAGTTGACGAAGACGAGCGCGACCGCGATCAGCCACCAGCCGTCCTCTAGGAAGTGGAAATGGCCCCCGCCGCCGAAGCCCACCCCGAGCGCCGCGGATGAGCCGAGCACAGCGGCTAGCAGCGCCGGCAGGTAGGGCCGCAGACCGCAGGCAAGCGCGAGGCCGAGGCCGAGGCCGATGTCGAAGAAGGTGCCGTGCATGCGAATGTGGCTTTGAGTCTGCGCTACCGTGCGGGCAGCACGATAGACGAGCGTGGCGCGAGGTTCGTGCGGCGTGGCGGCGAAGACAGGGCGTGAGCACATGGACCGACCGACCAGCGGATCTCACGGCGGGCGCAAGGCCCGTCCCGCCGCGCACGAGCTTGCGCGCTACGAGGCGCTGTTCGCGACCCGCACGCGCGGGATGAAAAGCTCGGCGATGCGCGAGATGATGGCGCTGACCGAGCGTCCCGAGGTGATCTCGCTCGCGGGCGGCCTGCCCGACACGAGCACGTTCGCGCCCGAGCTGTACGCGAAGCTGATGAGCCGAGTGGCGGCCGAGTCGACCGCGCGCGCACTGCAGTACGGCCCGACGGAGGGGATGGCGGTGACGGCGGATTGCATCGTCGAGGTGATGGCCGCTGAGGGTACGCATATCGACCCCGCCGACCTGATCGTGACGACCGGCGGCCAGCAGGTGATCGACCTCGTCGCAAAGACGCTGATCGACCCCGGCGACGCGATCGTCGCCGAGGCGCCCACCTATCCCGGCGCGGTGCCGACGTTCAGCGCGTATCAGGCCGATGTCGTGCAGATCGAGATGGACGGCGACGGGATGCCGATCGACGAGCTCGAGGCGACACTCGATCGGCTGCAGCGGGAAGGGCGGCGGCCGAAGTTCATCTACACGATCCCCAACTTCCAGAACCCCGGCGGCGTGACGATGTCGCTCGCGCGGCGGCGGCGGCTCGTCGAGGTCGCGCGCGAGCGCGAGCTGCTCGTGCTCGAGGACAATCCCTACGGGCTGCTGCGCTACGAGGGTGAGCCGCTGCCGACGCTGTACTCGCTCGACGCGGCCAATGCCGGGGCGGAAGGCGCCTCGGACCTCGTGGTCTACCTGGGCACGTTCTCGAAGATCCTCTCTCCCGGCCTGCGCCTCGGCTGGGCGGTCGCGCCGCGTGCGGTGCTCGAGAAGCTGAACCTCGGCAAACAGGGTGCCGACCTGTGCAGTTCGCCGATGACCCAGCTGTTCGTCGCCGCCTACTTCTCAGAGCGCGCCGCCGGGGGGGGATCCGAGTGGGTCGCTTACGTGGAGCGGCTGAAGACCCTGTACAGGGGGCGTCGCGACACGATGCTGGAAGCGCTGGCGGAGCACTTCGGCTCGGAGGCCGGCTGGACGGCGCCGCAAGGCGGCATGTTCGTGTGGGCGACGCTACCCGACTACATCGACACGACCGACCTGCTCGCGCGCGCGCTCGAGAGCGAGGGCGTCGCGTTCGTGCCGGGCCGCGCGGCATACGTCGACGGCCGCGGCGGCTCCTCGATGCGGCTGAACTTCGCCGGGACCCCTGACAACGAGATCCGCGAGGGGATCAGGCGCATCGGCAAGGTCGTGCGCGAGCAGGTCGGGATGTTCGGCACGCTGACGACGGCGTCTCCGCCGACACGGCCGTCGGCGTCGCAGTCGCCATTGTCACCGTCATCACCGTCGTCGTCATCGTCATCGTCATCGCCGGACGAGAGCGCTCCCGCCGCAGACGGCGGCATGGACGAAAAAGGCGCAGGCGACTCTCCGAGTGGGATCGGCCTCGCGGATGTGCTCGAGCTACCCCCTCGCGACGAGGGACGAGCACGCCGGGCCAAGAAGCGATGAGCGCGGAGACCGGGCCGTGATCGCAGCGGTCGGCGACGTCGGTGACGCATCACAGCGGTCGGATGCGAAGCGTGTCGCCGTACTCCAGGGCGGCCGCTCGCTGGAGCGGGGCGTGTCGCTGCGCTCCGCGGCGCAGGTCCAGGACGCCTTGCAGCGCCTCGGCCATGACACGGTGGCGATCGAAGCCGGGCCGGAGCTCGTGGCGAAGCTGCGCGCGGTCGAGCCCGACGCGGTGTTCGTCGCGATGCACGGCGGCGACGGCGAGGACGGCACGGTGCAGGAGCTGCTCGAGGCCGTCGGCGTTCCGTACACCGGCTCGGGCCCGGCCGCGTGCGTGCAGTGCTCCGACAAGGTGCTCGCCAAGCACCTGATGCGCGCGGGAGGGATTCCTACGCCCGATTTCCATGCGTTCAGCGAGGCCTCGTTCAAGCAGCTCGGCGGCGCGGGCACCTTGGCGGACGTCGGCGCGCGCCTCGGGTTCCCGCTCGTCGTCAAGCCCGCGTGCCAGGGCTCCGCGCTCGGTGTCAGGTTCGCGCGCACCGCCGCCGAGGTGCCGAGCGCGCTCGTGGCGGCCTTCTCCTACGACCGCAAGGTCCTGATCGAGCGCTACGTGCAGGGACGAGACCTCGCGGTGTCGGTGCTCGCCTGCCTGCTCCCCCCGTCAGAGGGCTCCGGTGAGGCGAGCCGCCTGCCTGTCCTCCCGAGGGGAGGGTCCTCCGCCACGGAGAGCCCCCGCGAGGGGGACACGGCGGCCGGTGGCGGGTCCGAGTCTTCGCCCACCCCCCTGCCGGTGGTCGAGGCGGTCCCGCGCGAGGAGGACTTCTACGACTTCGAGGCACGCTACGAGATCGGCCGCACGACGTTCGTATGCCCCGCGGAGCTGAGCCCGGAGACGACCGCGCGCGCGCACGAGCTCGCGCTCGAGACCTATCGGCTGCTCGGCTGCCACGGCTACGCCCGCGTCGACCTGATGCTCGACGAGGCGACCGGCGAGCTGGCGGTGCTCGAGACGAACGTCGTGCCGGGCCTGACCGCCACGAGCCTGCTCCCGCAGGCGGCCGACGCCGCCGGGATCGGCTTCGACGCGCTGATCGGCCGCATCCTCGACTCCGCCTTCACTCGTTAGACGACGACGCGCTCGGCATTCAGTCTGGAGAGACTACGTGTGTTGGCCGGCGCCGGCAGGGCTGTACGAAGCGTGCGCGAACGCGTCTCCCAAAATCGCGCCTAGGAGTCTCCCGCGGCGAAGTCCTCCGGCGAGACGTGGTCCAGAAACTCCTTGAACTTCTCGACGACGTCCTCGGACTCGTCGATGTTGTGCTCGAACTCGATCGCCGACTCCGAGATGACCTCCTCCGCCGCGAAGATCGGCGCGCCGGAGCGCACCGCCAGGGCGATCGCGTCGCTCGGGCGGGAGTCGATCTCGAGCTCGCGGCCGGCGACCGTGAGGGTGATCGAGGCGAAGAACGTGTTCTCGCGCAGCTCGGTGACCGACACCTGCGTGCACTTGACGTCGAGCTCGCCGAGGATGTCGCACAGCAGGTCATGTGTCATCGGCCGCGGCGTGCCGGCGCCCTGCAGCTTCATCAGGATCGACGCAGCCTCGGGATGGCCGATCCAGATCGGCAGGAACTTGTTGCCGTCGACCGTCTTCAACAACACGATCGGCTGCTTGCCAACCATGTCGAAGCTGACGCCGTAGATGACCATCTCCTGCACGAGAAATCCTCCGAGAGGGGAAAGCAAAAGTATAGGTGCCCCCCGGGGCCCGACCGCACGGCCCACCGCGAGACGCACGGGCGAGCGCCATCGCGCAGGCCGGTCCGCCTGGCCCGAGACGAGAGCGTTCTCAGTGGCGTAGGCGAAAACTCCAGAGCTTGTTGCCGATGAAGTTGAGCGGCGTCGAGGCCGCCACGGCGAGCGCCTCGGCCACCACCTTGTCGAGCCCGACATCCTCGACGAACAGCGTCAGCAGCAGGAAGCCAAAGCCGGCGGCGAGGAGGCTGACGAAGAAGAAGCGGATCGCCTGGAAGCGCACGCTGCCCGCGGCGGCGTCGAACGTCCAGTGGCGGTTGAGCAGGAAGTTGTTCGTCACGGCCACGAGCCACGCAATCACGTAGGCGCCGCGATAGTCGAGCTTCAGCGCGTGCACACACAGCGCATACACGCCGACGTTCACCACGAACCCGACCCCGCCGACAAGGCCGAAGCGGATCAGCTGGAGCCAGTTGGCCGGGCGGCGCATCCCGTGCAACAGGCGCATATGCGGCCGGATCTGGACCGCGGTGACTTGCTCGCGCATCCGCCCTAGGGTAGCGGCACGTCCCCCGGTTCGTGGCAGAGCAGCTTGCGCCCCGAGGTGGACCCGGAAGCGGACGCCCACGCTAGCCTGTTGCGATGACGTTCCCGGGGAAAGCCATCGGCGCGCTCGGTTGCCTGCTGACGGCGGCGACGATCGCGGGCTGCGGGGAAACGGCGGTCCCCACGAGCGGTCGACCAACAGCGCTCGCGAAAGCGAGCAGCACGACCGGGAGCACGGCGGGAAGCCCCGCCATGGCCGCCGGCGCCGCCAAGCCAGGCGGCAAAGCCAAAACGGGCAGCAGGGCCACGCCCGGCGGTGCAGCCGACCCTCCCGACCCGCCCGGCGGGACGACCAGCGCCGGCAGATCGAAGAGCGGCAAGGGGCTTTCCGCTTCCGACGGGGGTTCGGGCGGGGTCGCGCGCGAGGTGGCGGACCCCGAAGAAGCCAAGAGCTTCCCCCTGCCGGCGGCATCGGTGCAGCGCCACCGCGCGGCCGGCTCGCCGAGCGCGGCCGGCGAAGCCGCGGTGGCGCCGGGCGCACCGTCGGACGCCGAAGTTCGCAAGGAGCTCGGTGAAGAGCAACAGGTCAAAGCGCGAGAACGAGCCGCTCAGCAGCGGGCGCTCACGCCGGTGGCAGGCGGCTTCTCGGTCGGCGGCAACGGCACCATCCCGATTCCGGCCAACGTTCCGGAAGCGGTGCAGCGCGTGGTCGCTGGCGGCAACGCGATCGCCGACTTCCCCTACATCTGGGGCGGAGGGCACGCCTCGTTCATCGCCAACGGCTATGACTGCTCGGGCTCGGTCAGCTACGCGCTGGCGGCCGGCGGCCTGCTCAACGCCCCGCTCGTCTCGGGCGACCTGGCCAACTGGGGAGAACCCGGCCCGGGGCGCTGGATCACGATCTACGCGAACGCGGGCCACACGTTCATGGACGTGGACGGCGTCTGGTTCGACACGGCGGGCCGCAGCGGTCCGTACGCGTCGCGCTGGCTCGTCTCGACGCCGTCGCTTGCGGGCTACGCGGTGCGCCACCCGCCGGGGCTGTAGTGGCTCCTGTCGCGCTGCTCGCCGGCCCCCATCTGCTTGTCACACTCGCGCTGCACCTTCCGCTCGCGCTCGACGGCGAAGCCGAAGCAGAAGCGGGCGGCAATGGCACCGCGATCGCGATCGTCTCCGCCGTGTCGATCGTGTTCGGCTACCTGCTGCTCGCCGCCCTGTGGCACTTCGTATTCCGCGAGAAGGCTCGCGCGAAACGCCGCAAGGGTCCGTAGGACTGACCGCGGCCAGTCACGGGTCCCGCACCGGTCGCAAAGATCAGCGACCGAGGTTGACGGTGCTAATCACCGTCGTGCCGATGGGGTTCTGGGAGGAGGCGTTGCGTACGATCAGCCTCAACATCAGCGAGACCTTGCGCAGCTTGCGCAACCGCGCGGCCGTCGTCTTGCCGAACAGGATCTTGATCGTGTTGCGCCCGCCCTTGGTTGTCACGAGGATCGCTTTCGCGATCACGATCTGGGGCGCCGTGCCCTGAGGCAGGCCGGTCGCGGGCGCGCCATGCAGGCCGATGCGCTTGGCGATCGACGACGCGAGCAGCACTTCGAAGCGACCCGCCACCTGCTCGTTGACCGAGTAGCGGACGATTAGACCGCCGCGCAGCACCTGCGACAGCGACTTCGACACTGACGCGGCGGCGGCCACCGGGCTGGGCACGGGCGGCTTGGCGGCTACGCCGGGGGTAGTGGAGCCGGTGGTGGTCGAGGATCCCGAGGTCGAGCTCGCGGCCGAAGAGGAACCTGATCCCCCCGTTCCGCCAGGGCCGCCCGATCCCCCGCCTGACCCCCCTTCTTTGGAGGGCTTCACCGGGCCGTTGACGGTGATCGGGCTCGTGAAGGTAGCTTTGTTGCCACCGGTGTCGGTGACGGTCAACGTCACTTCATACGTACCGCCGTATTGGTAGGAGTGGAAGGTGCTCGCCGCGCACGGGGGTTCCCACGGAAGTGCGCACGGGGAGGTCGCAGGCGAGTTCGCCGAGGGAGCGCCCGGGGCAAAGCCGGTCACGGTAGGCGTTTCATCTCCGAAATTCCACGTGTAGCTGGCGTACTTGGCCTGCTCGGCGCCGCTTTTCGAATAGCCGATGTCGTCGTTGAGGGTGATGTCTGACTCCATGCCGTCGAAGCCGACAAGTTCGCCTGTGTTGACGGGGTTGGGGGCGGTAAACTGGGGGACCAAGTCGATGCCCGTCATGCACGGCACCCCGGGATAAGGAAGTCTTCCGGCGGCCAGATTAAACGCCTCGTTGATATATGCGTTGGCACCGGCGAACGACTGGTTGTAGAGCGTCCCGGCGAAGGTGAGTTGGTTGGCGGCTACACCGCCCCCCTCATACAGTGGGAAGTTATTACGGCACTCGTCGGTGACCTCATTGTGCGCGGAATCCTGCCAGGCGTTCAGCAGCGGATTGGTGACGATGTTCTGCTGCTGCACTCCGATCTGACTGACGATCAGGTCGGCTAGACCGGTGTCGTATGAGCCGTCGGGGCCGAGCCCGCCCTGGTTGGGCTCCTGCTGATGAGGGCCTTCGAGCTTTTCCTTCTTTTCTCGCGCCACTATTTCAGCCGCTTCGGCCCTTTTCTCTTCTTCTTTTTCTCTTTCAATGCGTGCTTCCTTTTCTACCTTTAGTTCCGCTTCTTTTTCTTCGAGTTCCACTTTTGTGATCAGTTCTTTTTTGTACGCTTCTTCATACGTCGTCTTCTTCTTAGTTTCTTCTGCTTCCGCGGTGGCCCGCTTCTTTGCTTCTTCTTCCTTACGCTTACCTTCTTCTTCCTTTATGTTAACTTTCGCGTTCTCCCTTTCCTCGACAGACGTCTGTGAATTGTAATACCAGCCACCGTCCTGACAGTCATACGCTGAAGTCTCATCGCCGCCAGTCAGGTGATGGTCACCAAGGCCGCCGGCGGACCATGGGATCACGCCGTAGAGGACCGTGTTCGCATCGGGCGTAGTCGCGTTTTCGAGGGTGAGGTTGGAGAAATCGGAGTGGTAACTGCAGAAGCTGTTTTTGTAGCTTTCGGTCCCCGTCGCTTCGATCGAACCGGTATGGTCGGAGCAGTGACCCGTGGGCCCACCCGTGTCGAGGCAGATGGTAACGGCGGGGGGAGTGAGCAGGTAGAAGATCGAACCCACGCCCTTCTGGAGAGAGTGCGCCGCGATAAAGGCCTTCAGCTCACTCCGTATCTCGGCGTCGGTCAGGCAGACTTCCGTGTGTTCTTTCGATCCTTTCACCACTTCGGGTCCAATCCGGTCAGGGACTTCCAGTGGGTGTGGATCTTTGCAATTGCCGGCGCCCACCGGATATGGATCGGTATCGGTGTAGGCGCCGCGGAAGGTGGACAGGTAGGAGGCGGGCAGGTTCGACTTGTCGGTGTACTGGCTGTCGACCGCGAACACGGTCGCCGTGGAGCCGCTGTCGGCGCCGAGGCCGTGAAAGAAAGTGTCGATCAGACCCTGCCAGTCCCCGTGATAATGATCCGTCGGATCCCAATAGATCGCATACGTTTCGTTCCTGTGCAGCACCAGGCTGCCTCCCGGGTTGTTGAAGCTTTCGGCCGTCGGCGTGCCTTCGAAGAAAGACTGCGCTTGACGCGGCTGCAGCCCGACTTTGAGACTTCCGACTTCGGTGACGACCGCGCCTGCCGGCGCCGCGGCGAGCAGGAGCGCAGCCAGCAGCGCCGTTGTCGAGCCGAGGGCGAGCGTCAATCGACGTGCGGCGGCTGCGTGAAGACGGGCGCCAGGGGAGGAAGAACGGCGAAGAGTGGTCACGAGCCCATCATCGGCAGGGGCTCGCGGTTGCCTTAGCCTCGGTGGACACCACGATCGCGGTGGGCGCTCGCTTGCATCGGGAGCAGGCGATTCGCTACCGTCGCCGGCAGAATCCGTGCGACCGCCGGTCGCCTATCTTCGAGGGAGGGCTTAGCCATGGGGTTCATCGCGCCGGCCGAGCCTCCGGTGGACGTCGCCGAATGGGAACGGTTACCGCATCTCGCGCGGATCAAGCCGCTGGCGCAGGACTGGGCGGTCAACGGCGTCGGCACCCCGTACGCCGTCTACCTCCTGTACGTCGTGAAGCTGGTGGTGTTCGTCTTCGCGGCGCTGCTGATCGTCTCTGCGAGCACCCCGACGGCTGCGGGTCTGGGCAACGTCGGCCACTGGTGGACCGAGCCGATCGTGTTCGAGAAGGTCGCCGTGTGGGTGCTGCTGTGGGAGATCGTCGGCCTCGGCTGCGGCTCGATGCCGCTCACGTTTCGCTTCATCCCCCCGATCGGCGGCATCCTCTACTGGCTGTGGCCGGGCACGGTGCGGCTGGCGCCGTGGCCCGGGAAGGTGCCGTTCACGCGCGGCTCGAGCAGGACGGTCATCGACGTGCTGCTCTATGCGGGGGTGCTCGCCGCCGCCGTCTACCTGCTCGCGTCCGGCGGTGACCGGGTCGCGGGAACCGCCGGTGGCAGGCTCGACCCGACCGCGATCGCTGTACTGCTTGGGTTCCTGGCGCTGCTCGGCCTGCGCGACAAGGTCGCGTTCCTGGCGTCCCGCCCGGAAGTCTATGCCTTCCTGCTTGTCGTTTTCCTGTTTCCTCCCCGCAACACGATCGTGGCGTCGCAGATCGTGTTCTTCTGCATCTGGTGGGGCGCGGCCGCGTCGAAGCTGAACCGGCACTTCCCGTTCGTCGTGTCGGTGATGATCAGCAACACGCCGTGGAATCGGTCGCGGACCGCCAAGGCCAGGCTGTGGCGCAACTACCCATCCGACATAACGCCGTCGCGTCTGGCCCACGTGGCGGCGCATCTCGGCACGGTCGTCGAGCTCTCGCTGCCGCTCGTGCTGCTGCTCTCGCGTGGCGGCGCCGTGGGCACGATCGCGCTGGTCGGGATGATCCTGTTTCACGCCCACATCACCTCGACGTTCCCGCTCGCCGTGCCGCTGGAGTGGAACCTGTTCATGATCTTCGGCCTGCTGTTCCTGTTCGGGCACTACGGTGATATGCCGTTCTCGACGCTGAACGACCCGTGGCTGATCGCGATCCTGATCGTGCTCGGCGTGCTCGTGCCGGTGCTCGGCAACCTGCGCCCGGACAAGGTCTCGTTCCTGCCGTCGATGCGCTACTACGCGGGCAACTGGGCGGCGACACAGTGGCTGTTCGCGAAGGACACCGGCGCCGAGGAGAGGCTCGACCGCATGATTCGCAAGCCGGCGCCGATCGTCGTCGAGCAGCTGATCCGGGTCTACGATCGCGAGACGGCGGAGCTGTTGATGGCCAAGGGGCTGGCGTTCCGCTCGATGCACCTGCACGGCCGCGCGCTGAACGCGCTGCTCCCACACGCGGTCGACGACGTCGAGGCGTACGACGTGCGCGAGGGCGAGCTGGTGTCCGGCGTCGTGAACGGCTGGAACTTCGGCGACGGCCACTTCCATGGCGTGCAGCTGCTCGAAGCGGTGCAGGAGCGCTGCGGCTACGCCGAGGGGGAGCTGCGCGTCGTCACGCTGGAGTCCCAGCCAGCCCACGTGCAGCGCCAGCGCTACCGGATCTACGACGCCGCCAGCGGGCTGATCGAGGAGGGTTGGGTCGCGATCGCCGACATGCTCGCGCGGCTGCCCTGGCTCGAAGAGTCGTGGGACTTCCCGGTGCACGTCACACACGCGCGGAGCGAGCCGTGAGCGACGCGATCGTCGTCGGATCGGGCCCCAACGGGCTCGCCTGCGCGGTGGCCCTCGCGCGGGCGGGCGTCGATGTCACCGTGCTCGAGGCCGAGGACGCGATCGGCGGTGGGACACGAAGCGGCGAGCTGACGATCCCGGGCCTGCTCCACGACCACTGCTCGGCCGTGCACCCGCTGGCGATGGCTTCGCCGTTCTTGAAGTCGCTCGGACTGGCGGACCATGGCCTCGAGTGGCGCTGGCCCGAGATCGACCTGGCGCATCCGCTGGACGACGGCAGCGCGGGCGTGCTGCGGCGCTCGCTGGCGGAGACGGCGCACGGGCTGGGTCGCGACGGCGACGCATGGCGACGGCTGTTCGCAAGGCCGACGAGCGACTTCAACGCTCTCAACGACGATCTGTTGGGGCCGATGATGCACGTGCCACGCCATCCGTTCGCGCTTGCGCGGTTCGGCCTGCCGGCGGCGCTGCCGGCCACGGTCCTCACCCGAATCTGGAAAGACCCCCAGGCCAAGGCACTGTTCGGCGGCGTCGCGGCGCACGCGTTCAGCCCGCTCGAGCAGCCCCTGAGCTCTGCGGTCGGGATGGCGCTGACCACGGCATGCCACCGATTCGGCTGGCCGGTTGCGCAGGGCGGATCGCGCGCGATCAGCGATGCGCTCGCGGCGGTGTTGACGGAGCACGGCGGCCGAATCGAGACGGGTGTGCGCGTACGCTCGCTGGCCGAGCTGGCAAGCGCAGACGTAACCGTCTTCGACCTGGCCCCCGGAGCGGTCGCCGAGATCGCGGGTGCTCGCCTGCCTGGCCGGGTCGCGCGAGCCTATCGACGCTACCGGCATGGGCCCGGCGCGTTCAAGGTCGATCTAGCCGTGGAGGGCGGCGTGCCGTGGACGAACGAGGCCTGCCGCCGCGCGGGCACGGTGCACGCGATCGGCTCGTTCGAGGAGCTCGTGGCAGCTGAGCGCGACGTCAACCGCGGGCGGATGCCCGCGCGCCCGTTCGTGCTCGTCGCCCAGCAGTACCTCGCCGACCCCGGCCGCTCCGCCGGCGACGTGCACCCGGTGTGGGCTTACGCGCACGTGCCGAGCGGGTACGGCGGCGACGGGGAGGCAGCTCTGCTCGATCAGCTGGAACGGTTCGCGCCCGGCGTGCGTGCGCGGATCGTCGCGAAAGCGGTGCGCGGGCCCGCGCAGCTCGCCGCCCGCAATGCCAACTACATCGGCGGTGACATCATCACCGGGGCGAACACCCCGCTTCAGGTCCTGGTCCGCCCGCGCTTCGCGCTCGATCCCTACTCGACGGGCATCCCCGGCGTCTTCATCTGCTCGGCGGCGACACCCCCGGGCGCGGGAGCGCACGGGATGAACGGATATCACGCCGCGCGATCGGCGCTCGAATACCTGGGCGTTGAGGATCTCTCCCCACTGCCGTCAGCGGGTTGAAGCGGCGTCGGGCTGCCGAGACGGCCGGGCGAGGAGGCGTCGCGCCCGAACAGCAGAGCGACGTTCCAGTCTGAAAGCAACCGCAGCTTGCGCCCCAGCCCGGGCATCAGCAGCAGGTGGTAGGTGCGCGCGATCAGCCATGCCGGCAGGCCGCGCCAGCGCAGGCCGAGAGTGATCGCAACCGCCTGGTTGTGGCCAAGCTCGACGACCACGCCGGCTGTGCGATAACGGAACTGGCTGGCTGGCCGTCCGTCGATCGAAGCGGAGATGTTGCGGGCCGCGAGCTTTCCCTGGCGAATGGCGTGCTGAGCGGTCGGCGGGCACGCGTGCCCGCTCCTCGCGGGATCGGGGACGGCGGCGCAGTCGCCGACCGCCCACACCCCGGCGCGGCCGAGCACGCGCATCTCTCGGTCGGTGGGGATCCGTCCGCCATCGTCCAGCGGCAGGCCGAGCGAGGCGACGGCTGGGCCGGGCTGCACCCCGGCGGTCCAAACGAGCGTGCGGGCGGGGATGCGCTCTCCGTTGGAGAGCATTGCCTCCTGGCCTGTGACCGACGCGAGCGTCGTGGACGTGTAGATCTCGATGGAGCGCCGGCGCAGCTCGCGCGCGGCAAACGCGGATAGGGACGGCGGCACCTCGGGCACGATCCGCTCACGTGCCCCGACCAGCGCCCAGCGCATCCCCTGTGCGCGGCAGCGCGGATAGAGCTCGATCGCCTGCGCGGCGAAATCCTGAAGCTCGGCCAGCCCCTCGAGCCCTGCATAGCCGGCGCCGACGAAGACGAAGCCGAGATACTCCGTGCGGCGGGCCGGATCTTCGAGTGACTCGGCGATGTCCAGGCAATCAAGCACCCTGTTGCGAAGCGCGGTGGAGTCGGACAGCGACTTGAGCCCGATTCCATGATCCGCGAGACCGGGAACCGGCAGCGTGCGCGAGACGGAGCCGAGCGCGACGAGAAGGTGGTCGTAGCAAAGCTCGATCTCCTCGCCGTCGCTCCTGCGCACGTCGACCACTCGCCGCTCGGGATCGGAGCCCGTGACGCTCCCGATGACGAGCTCGGTGCGGCGCAGTTGCGAGCGCAGCGGGACCACCACGTGGCGGGGATCGAGCGTCGCGCCCGCGACCCCGGGGAGCAAGGGTGTGTAGAGCATGAAGTTGGCGTCGTTCACGAGCGTCACCTGCTCGCCGCCCACGCCCGCGGTCCGCTCGAGCTCACGAGCGGCGTAGAAGCCGCCGAAGCCGCCGCCGACGATCAGGATGCGTGGGGTCACATACTCCACACTAGAGCCGTCACCCCGTTGAGGCCAATGTCACAAGCGTGTTACAAGCTCCGCGAGACTCCCGCGGGGTGTGGCGCGAGGCTCCAGCGGATGTTCGATAGACGAAGCAGAGAACGATGGGCGATCCAGGACTCGAACCTGGGACCTCTTCCTTATCAGAGAAGCGCTCTAACCAACTGAGCTAATCGCCCGCGGCGGCCGATTCTAGCGGTCGCCTCGCATCGGCTCTCATAGCTCCAGGGCCAGCCTACGCCACCGCGCGAGGTCGCAACCGACGGGCCAGCTCGATCGCCTCCTCGGGCGTGGCGAACAACAGCTCCGCGCGGTATCCACCCTCGCGCAGCGCCTTCACGCGCACCTCGGCCCCCAGCGCCCCTCCGAGCGCCTCGGCGATCTCCGCGGCGGCGTCCTCCCGGTCGGGATGCGCCCGGCCGGAGGAGCTCTTACCTCGCGCCTTCCCAGACTCGCCCGGTGTGAAAGCCGAAGCGTTGCTCTCCCGCGCACGCGCTTCCATGATCCGCACCGACCACCCGTCTTGAACCGCGCTCCGTGCAAGGCTACGTCGGGCGCCGTGGTCCTCGGCCAGCAGCAATGCACGTCCATGCCCCTCGCTGAGCGAGCCGTCCTGCAGCAGCTCGACCACCTCGTCGGGCAGGTCCAAAAGACGGATCAGGTTGCTAACCGCCACCCGGCCTCGCCCCACGCGACGGCCCACCTCCTCACGCGTCAGACCGAGCTCCTCGACCAGCGCCGCGCACGCGCGTGCCTCCTCGATCGGGCTGAGGTCCTCGCGCGCCATGTTCTCGATCAGCGCCAGCTCCAGCGCCTCTGCGTCCTCGCGGGCGCGCACGAGCGCGGGGACCGTCTTCAGCCCGGCTATCTGCGCCGCCCGCCAGCGACGCTCGCCGGCGACGAGCTCGTATGTGCCTCCGGCTCTAGGCCTCACGAGCACCGGCTGCAGGACGCCACGCTCGCCCAGCGAGCCCGCCAGCGCCTGCAGCGCCTCCTCGTCGAACCGGCGTCGGGGCTGCTTGGGACTCGGCGCGATCAGCTCGACCGGCAGCTCGCGCAGCTCGTCATCGCGCGCCTTCGCGCCCACGGAGGACACCGCCAGGATCGCCTCCAGTCCCCTTCCCATCCCCGGCTTTGGCTTAGCCACGGGCCGCCACCTCCTTTGCCAACTCGAAATAGGCCTCCGCCCCGGCGCTGTGCGGATCGTGGTGGGTCACGGGCAGCCCATAGCTCGGCGCCTCGCCCACGCGGACATTACGGGGGATCACCGTGTCGAAGACCAGGTCGGGGAAGTGCTCGCGCACCTCGCGCTCGACATCGCGCCCGAGCCGCGTGCGATTGTCGTGCATCGTCAACAGCATCCCGGCCACCGTCAAGCGTGGGTTCAGCTCGCGCTGGACGAGCGCCAGCGTCTCCAGCAGTCCCGCCAGACCCTCCAGCGCGAAGTACTCGGTCTGCACGGGCACGATCACACGATCGGCGGCGACCAGCGCGCTGACCGTCAGGGGACCGAGCGATGGCGGGCAGTCGAGCAGTATGTACTCGAAGCGCTTCCTCATCGGCTCGAGCGTCTCCCGCAAGCGCTGCTCGAACCCCTCGATCCGTGGCAGCTCGATGTTCGCGCCGGCTAGACCCGCCCCCGCCGGGAGCACCTGCAGCCCACCGATACTCGAATCGGTCAGCGCATCTACGGCCATCGCCTCGCCCGTCAGCACCTCATACAGCCCGGGCGCCTGTGTCCGCGCGATCCCCAATCCCACCGTCGCATTGGCCTGCGGGTCAACGTCCACCAGCAATGTCTCATAGCCGGCCTCGGCGATACACGCGGCCACGTTCACGGTCGTGGTCGTCTTTCCGACCCCGCCCTTCTGGTTGGCGATTGCGTATACCGTGCCCATGGTGGCTGCCACGCTAGCGCCGATCGCGGTCGGAGCACGGCCCGGCGGTGGAGGTCTCAGAAACGTCGCTCTCGGCCGATCGGACGAGCGGCCGCTTGCGGGCCACCCCCCCACGCCGAGGGAACCTTGGCGGCGTATCCGCAACCTTCACGTAGATGTGCAGATGTCGATCTTTCGCCGCGGGAAACGGCTTGACGCTGCGCACTTCCATAAGTTCGAGCCCAAGTTGATCGGCCGCCTCGAGGGCCGTCATCTCCTGAGCCGCATCCCTGCGCCCGCGCCAGTCCACGAGAATGCCTCCCCGCTGGAGCAGGGGCGCCGCGTACTCCAACACCACCTGGGCGGGTGCAAGCGCGCGGGCAAGCACCGCGTCGTGGGCGCCCAGACCCTCAGGCCATTCCTCCGCCCTACTCTCCACCACGCGCGCATTGTCGACTGCAGCGGCGGCGATCATCCGGCGCACGAACTGACACTTCTTCGCCTGGCTCTCGACAAGCCGCATCTCGCTCCCCGGCAGCGCCACGGCCAGCGCCAAGCCGGGGAAGCCGGCCCCCGTCCCAATATCGGCCATCCGCCGAGCGGAGCGGATCCGGTCGAGCTCGAGCGCCACCAGCGAGTCGGCGAGATGGATGTCCACGGCCCCGTCGGGATCGCGCACGCTCGTCGGCGCACGCTCGTCCGCCGCCAGCGTCTCGAGCATCCTCGTCATCTGCACATGCGCATGGGGAGCCAGCCCATATAGGCGCGCGAGCAATTGGACACGGCGTTCAATCGGCGACTCGTGCCGCGTGAAGAAACTGGGGTAGTTGGCCCGCATATCGCGAATTCGGTCGCTGACATGCGTCTCGATCCGGTCTGCCAGCACACCTTCGACGACCGGCAGCACGTCCTCTGCCAACACCCGGCCGCGGGCCATCCACTGGTAGTAGGAGCGCCCGCCGTGGTGGTAGGGGCCATACAGGCGGGCACGTGGGAACAGTCCCTGGAGCCATCGGAAGATCGCCTCGTGCCTGACATGCATCCTGAGGGTGATCTGCGGCTGCTTCCCGTCCCCCCCGAAGTGCCCCTCCCCAACGAGGAGGCCGGTGACGAGTCCTCGCTCGATGTCTGTGATCTCGTGCTCCTGCGACTCAGACATTACGCCATTGTTTCACGGGGGAGAAAAACGTGAAACGCGGTGACGATCCGATCCGTGTGACGCAGTAGCTCTGTCGGACTATGGGAGACGGGCCCTACTCTCCAAGCGGTGAGACCACCAGCCGGCGCTCCGGCTCGTCACCCTCACTGTGCGTCTCGACCCCACCACGCTCGCGCAGATACTCATGCACGATCCGTCGCTCCGAGGGCGGCATCGGCTCGAGTTCGACCGGGCCACCGGATCGGAGCGCCTGCTCGGCGGCCCCCTCCGCGTCATCGTGCAGCGTCCTTTCGCGCCGCGCGCGATAATCGTCAGCATCGATCGACACCCGCACGGGAGAAGGGCCATCGGGAAATACGATCCGTTGGGCAAGGTGCTGCACGGCATCGATCGTCTGCCCGTGGCGGCCTATGAACAGACCTACGTCCTCGCCCTTCAGACGACCGGTGAGCACTCCGTCGCCCTCTTCGACTTCGATCTCCGCGTCGAGACCGAGGCCATCCGCGACCTCCTCGAGCAGCTCCTCCAGCGCCTCCGCCGGCTGAAGCTCGTCGTCGAGGGACACCCCCTCCTCGCCGTCGTCCCTCATCGCCGCCTGCCGGAGCGCTTCTTCTTCTTGCGTGGCGGGCGGGGCGGGGTCACGGCGGGCGTGCCCTCGGCGGCCACCCCCGCAGGGGCCATCGCCGGCTTCAGCAGGCCGCCCAGCATACCCTTGGAAGTGTCTTGCGAGCGATCAGGGCGGGCCGGGGGAGGCCCGATGCGCCGGCGGATGAAGTACTGCTGCACGATCGTCCACGAGTTTGTCGTTATCCAGTAGACAAGCAGTCCGGCCGGATATTTGAACAGGAATGCGACGATAATCAACGGCAAGAAGAGCATCATTCGGCGCTGGTTGGGATCGGCCGAGGCGGTCGCCATCAGCGTCGAAACGAGCTGTGATGCGATGTAGAGCGCGATCAGCACCACCAGCGCCACACCCGTGGCCTTGGCGGTGATGTCGGGGAGGAACAGGAACTTCGCGGAGTGCTCTGCGCCGGTCAGCTGGTGACAACTGATTTTTTCCAGTCCCTTCGAAGGGATCTGGCTGTTCTCGCTTACGTGAAAGTGAGCCCTCAGCGCCGGCCCGCAGATGTTCTTCTTGAGGTCTGTGCGCAACATGTAGAAGAGCGAGATGAACACCGGCAGCTGCAGGGCGAACGGCAGGCAGGAGGCAAGCGGGTTGATTTTGTTCTCCCGATAGAAGCTCATGATCTCCTGCTGCTGGCGCTGTTTGTCCTCCTTGTACTTCTCTTTCAGCGCGTTGATCTCCGGCGCCAGGCGTTGCATCTCCTGCATCCCCTTCAACTGCCTGTAGGTCACCGGCACGAGGATCGCCCGGATCAGCACCGTCAGCCCCACGATCGCCAGCCCCCAGCTGCCGCCCACGAGATGGGCGTGGATGAACACCATGATCGATTCGAACAAGCTGATCAGCGGAGAGAACGCTGACTGAATGACGTTGGCGAGGATTAGCATGGTGTGTGGCGACTCAATGGCTCTCGGCTGGAACGGAAAGGGTGGAGTGGGGGTGGTGGGGGCGTGGCTTGGGCACTCGTCGCACGTCGGCTACGGGCGGAGGCCGTCCCGGACGCTCAGACGCCGGCCTGGCGGCCGATCCCGAACACCCGCTGAGCCTCGACCGGATCGTATCCACCGTAGCTCCACGGGTTACACCTGAGCAAGCGCCATCCGGCGAGGACCAGGCCCTTAAGTATGCCGTACCGCCGGATCGCGTCCACCGCATAGCGCGAGCAGGTCGGCTCGTACTTGCAGCGGCGTGGCATCGCCGGCGAGACGACACGCCGGTATACGAAGATCGGTGCAACCACAACGGAGCGAACGACGCGTGTCATCACGCTCGGCTCACCACGGTCCGGAACCGGCGGTTGGGCGGTCACGTTCCTCCCTCGGTCTCAGACACGCTCGGTGTACGGCCAAGGCCGGCCTTGGCGATCAGCTCACCGAGGGAGGCGTCCACTCCCGCCAGGCCCTCCCGCTCGGCCAACTCGCCCGCCTGCGGCCGTGCGACGACAACGAGGTCCTGGCCGGGGATCAGGCCGTCTTGCGCTCGAGCAAACGCTTCACGGAGCAGCCGCTTCACGCGATTGCGCTCCACCGCCCCGCCGACCTTGCGCGATACCGAAAGCCCGAGCCGAGGTCTCTCCGTCGACCGGTTGGGGAAGGCGTAGAGGACCAGGTGACGGTTGGCCGTCGAGCGTCCCTGCCTGTACACGCGCTCGAACTCCGCGCTGCGCGACAGGCGACCGCGACTCGAACTGGACCGCGGTGTCATCGCGTGCGGCTCACCTTCAGGTGGAAAGGCGCTTGCGCCCCTTGTCACGGCGGCGCTTGAGCGTCAAACGCCCGGCGCGCGACTGCATCCGGGCGCGAAACCCGTGGGCTCGGGCCCGCTTGCGCTTCTTTGGCTGGTAGGTGCGCTTCATGTGCCTGTTCTCCGTCTGCCGTCGATTTCCTCCGCGCCACAGCGACTTCCAACGATCGCGGACGTGACGCGTCCACAAGTATAGGACCGACCGACCGACCCTGAATTTTCCCGCCAATTGCGGTCAGCCGGTGGCGAGCTGGAGTGGGCGTTGGGTATAGTCGCCGGACCGGGCCCTCAGCGGGCCCTCCTTGAATAATCGCGATCGCTTTCTCCGGGGGAGACACGGGTGAACGCTGCCGTAAGCGCCGAGCTGGAGCACATATGGTCCCGCGTGCAAGCCGAGGTTGCACGGGCAGTCGACGAGCCTACATACCGCATCTGGCTCGAGCCGCTGCGTGCGCTGGAGCTCTCCGAGACGCGCCTGTCGATCGAAGCCCCCCCACACTCGCGGGCATGGGTTCACGAGCGCTTTGGAAGCGTTCTCCAGGCCAGCACAACCCTCGTCGTCGGTCCAGGCGTAGCGGTCGAGCTTCTGGGCGGTCCCGTCTCCGCGGAGACGGGACCTGGAGGCTTTGAGCCAAAGGCCCGGCGTGGCCAGAGCGCGAGCGACAAGCCGCTGCGCAAGCGCGGCGCTTCGAGCGAGCGTGGCGAGCACGCCAGGGCCGGGGAGAGCGCCGTCCAAAGCGCCTCCCACTCCACGGCGGGGCCACTCGGCAACCCCAAGCTCACATTCGATCAGTTCGTCATCGGCGACTGCAATCGCTTGGCTCACGCCGCGGCACTGACCGTGGCCGAGATGCCTGCTCAGGCATACAACCCGCTGTTCATCTGCGGCCCGCCCGGCGTCGGCAAGACCCACTTGCTGAGCTCGATCGCCAGCCTGCTGCTCTCTCACAGCCCCGGAGCAACGGTGCGCTGCACCACGGGCGAGGTCTTCACGAACGAGTTCCTCGAAGCGCTCGGCGGGGGACAGACCAACGACTTCAAGGAGCGCTTTCGACGTGTCGACGTGCTACTCCTCGACGACGTCCAGTTCCTCGAGCGCAAGACGAAGACCGAGGAGGAGTTCTTCCACACCTTCAACGCGCTCCACGACGCCGGGCGGCAGATCGTCCTGACCTCGGACAGGCCCCCCCACGATCTGCAGGCCCTCGAGGATCGGCTGCGGGAGCGCTTCGAGGCTGGTCTGGTGGCCGACATCAAGCCACCGGAGCTGGCGACCCGTATGACGATCCTGCGTAAGCGTGCCCACCAGGACGGGGTCGAGCTCGACGATCTCGCGCTCGTAGCGATCGCCGAGCGGGTGACCAACAACGTTCGTGCGCTGGAGGGGGCATTGATCCGGGTCGTGGCCTTCAGCTCGCTTACCGGGCGTCCCGTCACCGCCGCGCTGGCGAACGAAGTCCTCGACACCCTCTACCCACGCGCCCGGTCCTCCATCAAGCCCCGTCCACGATCGATCGCGGAGATCCAGGCGGCCGCGTGCGACCACTTCGGCCTCTCGCCCGAGGAGCTGCTCTCCCCTGCTCGTACCCAGCGGATCGCATGGCCTCGACAGGTGGCCATGTACCTAGCCCGCGAGCTGACAGATGAATCACTGCCCGCTATCGGCCGGCACTTCGGCGGGCGAGACCACACCACGGTTCTGCACGCGTGGCGGCGCACGGCTGCCCGGGTCGCCAATGACGAGGTCTCACGGCAAGCTGTGGAAAGCCTGTGCAAGAACCTCGATCCCCACCCCGTCAACCCACCCCCACCTATGGCCGACCGCTCAGCCTGAGACACTTCGAGGCGCCGCCCACAGCCTTATCCACCGCAATGCCAAGCCAACCCCGAGCATCTAAGCCAAACACACATGTCCACAGCCCCTACGTCTACGTTCCCTTTGTAGTGATCCATCGATGAAGCTGTCCCTGTCAACTGCGGAGCTTCTGGCTCAACTGCAAACCGTCACCCGTGTCGCCTCAACTCGAAGCGCCGTGCAAGCGCTATCGGGTGTGATGATCTCGGTACCCGAGGGATCGACTCCGCAGTTGCTCGCGACCGACATGGAGATAGGCCTGCGTGTTCCACTCGGGGCCGAGGCGACGGGCTCAGGCTCAGCGGTTCTCCCCGCTCGTCTACTTCTCGACGTCGCTCGCTCGCTGCCCGCTGCGACCGTCACCCTCGAGCCCCGCGCCGCGGAGCAGGACGTAGAGTTGATCTCGGGATCAGCCACCTTCCACCTGCGCACGCTGCGCTCTGAGGATTTCCCCACGCTTCCATCCCCATCGCCTGACACACGCATCACGATTCCTGCGGACGCCTTCATGAGCACGGTCTCACGCGTCGCGCGGTCGGCTTCGAGAGACGAGACGAGACCCGTTCTCACGGGCATCCTCATGTCGGCTTCCGGGCAGGAGCTGCGCATGGTGGCGACAGACTCCTATCGTCTCAGCGTCAAGGAGACAACGCTCGAGTCTCCCCTGCTCGGCAGTCTCGAGGCGAACGTCCCAGCGCGTGCGCTTCAGGAGTTGGTGCGGATCGCGCAAACAGACGAAGCGGACTCCCTGGCTGTGAGCGTCGGCCAGAACCAGGTCGTTTTCGAGCTCGGCGACACCGTGCTCTCCTCGCGACTGATCGACGGTCAGTTCCCGAACTACCGTCAGCTCCTTCCGGAGTCGGTCGACCACGAGCTGCGTCTCTCCACGGCGGAGCTGACCGACGTTGTGCGACGCATCAGCCTGCTCGCCCAGAAGAACGTCCCATTGCGGCTGAGCTTCGCGGAGGGCTCGCTGACCGTCTCGGCCCAAACCCCCGACGTCGGCGAGGCCTCCGAGGCGATCCCCGTTCCGTTCGTCGGCGACAGGTTCGAGATCGGCTTCAACCCCGAGTTCTTGCGCGACGGGCTCGAGAGCGTCGAGTCCGACGAGCTCGTGCTGAAGCTGATCAGCCCCCTGCGCCCCGGCCTGATCGAATCCCCCGAATCGGGCGATTTCGTATATCTGATCATGCCGATTAGACTTAACGCCTAAGGAGAACCGTGCGCGTCGTGAGCGTCTCGCTCCGCGACTTCCGTACCTACGCTCGCGCCGAAGCCCACCTCGGCCCCGGTTTGACCGTCGTTCATGGACCCAACGGTGTGGGGAAGTCGAACCTGCTCGAGGCGCTCTACTTCGGTTGCGCCGGGCGCTCGCCCCGTACCCGCAACGAGCGGGAGCTCGTGCGTTTCGGGGCTCAGGCCACACGCGTCGTGGTGCGCATCGCCGACGGGGAGGAAGAGCACGAGCTGGCTGTCGGCTTCGAGCCGGGCCAAGATAAGCGCATGAGCTCCGATGGGGCGCCCGTAGAGCGGTTGCTCGACATTGAGCACAGGCCGCTCCTAAGCGTCTTCGAGCCGGATCGGCTCGAGCTCCTGAAGGGACCGCCCGCCCTACGCCGCGCTCATCTGGACCAGGTCGTAGCGGCTCTTTGGCCGCGGCGTGACGGGGAGCGCCGGGAGTACTCGCGGGTGCTCGCACAGCGCAACGCCCTGCTCTCCTCCATCCGCGCCGGCCGTGCCTCGTCCGCGTCCCTGTCGACCTGGGATCAGACGCTTGCCCGCCATGCGGTAGCCCTCAGCTCCAACCGCTCCGCGGCGGGTGCCCTGCTCTCCGAGCCCTTCACGGAGCGTGCCCGTGAGCTCGGCTTGCATGGCCAGGCGACGCTCGAGTACCGCCCGCGCTCTCGGGCGCTAGACGAGGCGGACTTCGTCGCCGAGCTGGAGGCCCGTCTGTCCTCCGATCTCGAGCGTGGCTTCTCTTCTCACGGGCCGCATCGCGACGAGCTCGCGCTCCTGCGCGATGGTCGCGAGCTGCGCGTCTACGGCTCGCAGGGCGAGCAGCGGATTGCCCTGCTCGCCCTGTTGCTGGCGGAGCGCTCCCTACTCGCTCGAGAGCGTCGTCGAACACCACTGATGCTGCTCGACGACGTGATGAGCGAGCTCGACTCCGACCGCAGGGAGCTTCTCGCCAACGAGCTTCTGCTTGGAGGACAGAGCGTGATAGCCACTACCGACCTCGCGCATGTGCCTGGCGCGGGCGACTCGGCGATCACGCGCCTGCGCGTCTCACCGGGTGAGATCTTGCAGGAGGCGCTTGCGTCGTGAGGAGACGTGCCCCCCGCTCCCTTTCGGGCGCTTTGGAGGACCTCACCGCGTCGCTCGCGCCGGCCACGCCGCTCGCCCGCGTGCAGAAGGTGTGGGAGCTCGCCGTGGGCCCCGCGATCGCCGCCGCCGCCAATCCCACAGCCGAGCACGGGGGAACCCTGACCGTGACATGCGACGCCGCCGTGTGGGCCCAGGAGCTCGACTTGATGTCCGGCGATCTGGTCTCTCGCCTCAACGCCGCGCTCGGCGAAGATGCCATTCACGAGCTGCGCTGCAGGACCGGCTGAGAGGCCCAACGCCTTGTCACCGGCGGACAGCGAGGCAAACTACCACAGCTCCCCCGGTTTTACGGGGAATTTGCAGGCATTTAGCGGTTCCCCGATAGCCGGGGCGAGGGGCCCATCGTGCTATCATTCCGTACACATCGCAACCGCCCCGGCCCGTGGTCTTCGCACCCGGGATTCCGGGGCGTTCTCACGTCATCGGAGGGCCATTGGCCACAAGCAGCGACAGCTCTGACAAGGGGGGCGCCACCAGGGGCGGAGTCAACGACCCGTCGATGACGGGCGCATCCGCCGGCTACGACGCACAGGACATCACGGTCCTCGAGGGTCTCGAGGCTGTGCGCAAGCGCCCGGGCATGTACATCGGCTCGACCGGCGTCATGGGTCTCCACCACCTCGTCTACGAGGTTGTGGACAACTCTGTGGACGAGGCGCTCGCCGGCTACTGCACCGAGGTGGCGGTCACGATCCACCCCGACAACTCGGTGACGGTCGTCGACAACGGCCGGGGCATTCCCGTCGCGATGCACGAGAAAGAGGGCCGCCCCGCGGTCGAGGTCGTGCTGACCGTGCTGCACTCCGGCGGCAAGTTCGGGGATGGGGGTGGCTACAAGGTCTCCGGTGGTCTGCACGGTGTGGGTGTGTCGGTCGTCAACGCGCTGTCCGAGCGACTGCTCGTGGAGATCCGGCGCGACGGGTACGAGTTCTCGCAGGAGTATTCGCGCGGCGCCCCCCAGAACGAGCTCCAGCGTGGCGCGAAGCTGCCGGGCGACGGCGTCACCGGTACGACCGTCACGTTCCTGCCGGACGCGGACATCTTCGAGTCGCTCGACTTCGACTTTCACACGCTCGAGGAGCGCCTGCGTGAGACCGCCTTTCTGACTCGCGGCCTAAAGATCTCGATCGTCGACGAGCGCGGCGAGGGCCATGCGGCGGAGTTCCAATACGAGGGCGGCATCGAGGACTTCGTCTCGTTCTTGAACGAGAACAAGGACACCGTCCACCGCAAGGTCGTCTTCTTCGCCGGCGAGTCTGACGAGGGGGCGGCCGAGGTCGCGATGCAGTGGAACTCCTCCTACCAGGAGTCGATCCACTCGTTTGCCAACAACATCAACACCCGCGAGGGCGGCTCGCACATGTCAGGCTTCCGCTCGGCGCTCACGCGCACACTGAACAAGTACGCGCGCGATCACGGCCTGTTGAAGGAGAAAGAGGACAACCTCACCGGCGAGGACGTCCGCGAGGGCCTCACCGCCGTGATCTCGGTCAAGCTGCGCGACCCCCAGTTCGAGGGTCAGACCAAGACCAAGCTCGGCAACCCCGGGATGACCGGCTTCGTCGAGTCGATCGTAAACACCGGCCTCGGTGAGTTCCTCGAGGAGAACCCCTCGGAGGCACGCGCGGTGATCATGAAGTCCGTCCAGGCCCAGCGCGCCCGCGAGGCGGCCCGCAAGGCCCGTGACCTGACACGCCGCAAGTCGGCCCTGGAGAACTCCACGCTGCCGGGCAAGCTCGCCGACTGCTCGATCAAGGACCCTTCGCTGGCGGAGCTGTTCGTGGTCGAGGGCGACTCCGCCGGCGGCTCGGCCAAGCAGGGCCGCGACCGCAATACGCAGGCGGTGCTGCCGCTGCGCGGCAAGATCCTCAACGTCGAGAAGTCGCGCATCGACAAGGTCCTGCAGAACACCGAGATCCAGGCGTTGATCACCGCGATCGGGACCGGTGTGCGCGATGAGTTCAACCTCGAGAACGCCCGCTACCACAAGATCGTGCTGATGACCGACGCCGACGTCGACGGCGCGCACATCCGTACGCTCGTGCTGACCCTGCTGTTCCGCGAGATGCAGGAGCTGATCGAGGCCGGCTACGTGTACATCGCCAAGCCGCCGCTGTACAAGCTCAAGCAGGGCTCGCGCGAGCGCTACATCGAAAAGGACTCCGAGCTCGAGGACATCCTGCTGTCGGACAAGTGGGAGAAGCTCGACGTCTTCGACCGTCACGGCACCCAGCTGAAGCTCACCGAGGCCCGCTGGCAGCGCTTCTCACGCCTGCTCAAGCAGTACGAAGGATGGTCTTCCTCGTTGCGGGCGGTCCATGGCCACGACATGGTCCAGTTCCTGGAGGAGTCTTCCCTGCTCGGCGAGCAGGTGATGAACGGCGAGGCGGCGATCGAGTTGCTCAGCCGTGCGGGGCTCGACGGCGAGACGCATGTCACCGAAATGGTCGAGCAGGACCCGCTCGAGATCCGAGTCAAGGCGATCGAGGCGAGCACCGGCTTTGCCCGCACCCATCGCATCAAGCGCTCCCTGTTCGACTCCCAGGAGTACCGTCAGCTCGCCCGTGTCCACGCGCAGCTGATCGAGCTCGCCGGCACCCCCGCCTTCGAGGTGCGTTTGGGCGACGCGCGCGAGAGCGCGCCGTCCTTCGAGGCGCTCCACCTGGCGGTGATGACGGTCGCGCAGAAGGGCATCAAACTCCAGCGCTTCAAGGGCCTCGGCGAGATGAACGCCGACCAGCTCGGCGAAACGACGATGGCCCCGGCCACGCGCACGCTCGCGCAGGTCACGCTCGAGGACGCCTTCGCCGCCGACCGTATCTTCTCGATGCTGATGGGCGACCAGGTCGAGCCGCGGCGCGCATTCATCGAGGACAACGCAAGAGCCGTCGCGAACCTGGACGTGTAGAGGAGGACGATGGCTACCCCGGAGACACTGAACGGCGGCAACGTCGAACCGCGCGCGCTCGAGGAGGAGATGCGCACGGCATACCTCGACTACGCGATGTCGGTGATCGTCGGTCGCGCCCTGCCGGACGTGCGCGACGGCTTGAAGCCGGTGCACCGCCGCGTGCTCTACGCGATGAACGAGCTCGGCCTCGGCCCGACCCGCTCCTACGCGAAGTGCGCGAAGATCGTCGGCGAGGTGATGGGCAACTATCACCCGCACGGCGACTCGGCGATCTACGACGCGCTCGTGCGCATGGCGCAGGACTTCTCGATGCGCAACGAGCTCGTCGACGGTCAGGGCAACTTCGGCTCGGTTGACGACGACCCGGCCGCCGCGATGCGCTACACCGAGGCGCGCCTGGCGCGGATCGCCACCGAGATGCTGCGCGATCTCGACATGGACACGGTCGACTTCACGCCGAACTACGACGGCTCGCGCCAGGAACCGCTGGTGCTGCCGGCGCGCTTCCCGAACCTGCTCGTCAACGGCTCCTCGGGCATCGCGGTGGGGATGGCGACGAACATCCCGCCGCACAACCTGCGCGAGGTGATCGCCGCCACGATCGCCTACATCGAGGACCCGGAGCTCGACCTCGACGGCCTGATGCGGCACGTCTCCGGGCCCGACTTTCCCACCGGCGGGATCATCCTCGGTCGCCAGGGCATCCGCGACGCTTACGAGACCGGCCGCGGCCGCGTGCGCATCCAGGCGCGCGCGCACATCGAGCCGCTCAAGCAGGGCAAGGAGGCGATCGTCGTCACCGAGCTCCCCTTCATGGTCAAGAAGGGCGGCGAGGGCGGTCTGATCCAGAAGATCGCAGACCTCGTGCACGACAAGAAGATCGCCGAGATCTCAGATCTCCGCGACGAGTCCGACAAGCGCGGCATGCGGCTCGTGATCGAGCTCAAGCGCGACGCGATCCCGAAGGTGGTGTTGAACAAGCTCTACAAGCACACGCCGATGCAGTCCACCTTCGGCGTGAACATGGTGGCGCTCGTCGACAACGTCCCGCGCACGCTGAACCTGCGCGCGGTGATCCACAACTACGTCGCGCACCAGCGCGAAGTGATCGTGCGGCGCACCAAGCACGAGCTCTCAGAGAAGGAGGCGCGCGCGCACATCCTCGAGGGGTTGCTGATCGCGCTCGAGCACCTCGACGCGATCATCGAGCTGATTCGTGGCTCGCGCGACCGCGACAACGCCCGCGAGCAGCTCGTCGCGCGCTTCGAGCTCAGCCACATCCAGGCGACCGCGATCCTCGATCTGCGCCTCTCCCAGCTCACGGCGCTCGAGGCCGACGGGATCAGGCAGGAGCACGCCGATGTGACCGAGCGGATCGCCGAGCTGCGCGCGATCCTCGGCGACGAGTCCCGCGTGCTGGCCGTCATCAAGGAGGAGCTCGCGGAGATCTCCGAGCGCTTCAGCGACGAGCGCCGCACGGAGATCAGCCACTCCGAGGACGAGATCGACATCGAGGACCTGATCGCCGACCAGCAGATGGTGATCACGATCACCCAGACCGGCTACATCAAGTCGCTGCCGCTCGCCACCTACCGCCAGCAGCAGCGCGGCGGGCGCGGTGTGACCGGGATGGACATGAAGGACGGCGACTTCATCGAGCACCTGTTCGTCTGCTCCTCCCACGACTACCTGCTGTTCTTCTCCAACCGCGGCAAGGTCTATCGCTCCAAGGTGTACGAGCTGCCCGAGGCGCAGCGCACCGCCAAGGGCCGCGCGCTCGTCAACATCCTGCCGCTGGCCGAAGGCGAGCGGATCCAGGCGGTGCTCTCGACACGCGACTTCTCAGAGACGAAGTACCTCGTGTTCGCCACCCGTCAAGGGACGGTCAAGAAGACGGAGCTGCTGGCGTACAACACGCCGATCAAAGCCGACGGCATCATCGCGATCAACATCCGCGACGACGACGAGCTGCTGGCCGTGCGCGCGGTCGATCCCGAGGATGAGATCATCATGGTCTCGCGCGCCGGCCTGACCGTGCGCTTCGCCGAGTCCGACGCGCGCTCGATGGGCCGCGACACCACCGGCGTGCGCGGCATGGACGTCGGCAAGGGCGGCAAGGTGATCGCGATGGACGTCGCCCGCGACGACATGGACCTGCTGGTGGTGACCGAGAACGGCTACGGCAAGCGCACCCAGATCAGCCAGTACCGCAAGACAAACCGCGGCGCCAAAGGCGTCAAGACGATCGGCCTGACCGAGAAAAAGGGTGGTCTCGCCGGAGCGCTCGTCGTGCGCGATCACCAAGAGCTCGTGTTCATCTCCGTCGGCGGAATGGTCCAGCGGACCGCCGCCGGCGGTATCTCCCAACAGGGACGCTCGGCCACGGGCGTGCGCGTGATGAACCTCAAGGAGGACGACCTCGTCAGCGCCGTGGCGCTGGTCGTCGACACCGGCGATGAGCCGGACGAGGGGGTTGCGCCGACGGACGGCGCCGCCCCCGGATCCACGACCGCCGCGGCAGCCGTGGATCCGGACCCCGCTGATTAGTCGTCGCGCGCGTCATCTCCATTCGCTACTCTGGCGAGACCAGAGAAAGGAGGTGGTCCTAACGTTGACTGACAGTGTTTACGGGACTCTGGAGGTGACCGGCCGCTAGGTCGGGCCCCCGCAGCGGGGGCAGGAAGGCTGGACCGCTTAGCGGAATCCAACCCGGGACACCCCGAGACGACCGCCGGCTCTGGTCCCTCCGGCCGCAGTTCAGCCGTCTCGGTCTTTCCAGTCAGGCATCGACAGCGCGGAGGACGTCACCGTTCGGCGTCCTCCGCGCTTTTCGCTGAGGATGGACTCTGCATCGTCGTATCAGAATTGCGCCACCTAACAGTTCGATGGCCAAGCCAGGCAAGGACGCAAGGAGCGTGGCCTGCTCCGCAGGCGAGCGACTGAGGACGCCGCCTGGCGCCGCGCCAGCGGACTGTTAGGCCGCCTGCGGCAGGTACTGTCGCCACGCCGCGGGGATCGTGGGGCTCGCCACGTGGATGAAGATCTCCGCGCGCGGGGTGCGGGGGACGTGCCGCGGATGCATCCCCGCCTGGCGCGGCAGGCGATCGCCCTTGCGCCGATTGCACGGTGCGCAGGAGGCGACGATGTTCTCCCAGTTCGAAGTGCCCCCCTTGGAGCGCGGGATCACGTGGTCGACGGTGAGGTTGGAGCGCGATCCGCAGTACTGGCAGGTCCAGGCGTCGCGAGCGAACACGGCGCGCCTGGTGATCTTGCGCCGGTGCGCGTCGCGGGGGACCTTGACATAGCTCATCAGCCGAATCACCACGGGCCGCGCGAGCGTGGAGCTCTCCGAATGCAACTCCCAGCGACCGCGCTCCAGCAGCTCGGCCTTGTCCTTGAGCAGCAGCACCACCGCGCGTCGCACCGTGCACACGTTGATCGGCTCATATGTGGCGTTCAGGACGAGCACCCGGCCACCCATCGCCGTGGTCGGCGATGGGTCAGGTCCGTGCCGCTGGTGCTCGGAGGGCGACACGGACCCCACCGGCTCTGGTGGGACTGTGCTTTCCATCTTCGCGCCGCAGTGTAGCGGGACGTCGAGGCGCCGTGGCGAGGTGGTGGAGGAGCCGCCGGCCAGGTGACGGTTACGAGGCGCTCTGCGTGGCCGGTGTGACCGCACGGTAGGAGCCGAGCAGGCGCACCTCTGTGGAGAGCTCGCGCATGCCGGCGATCGCGTCGCTCATCGGTGTGTCCTCGGCACGGCCGGTGAGATCGGCGAAGAACATGTAGCTCCCAAGGCGCTCCCGTCGCGGGCGCGACTCGATTTTCGTGAGGTTGATGTCGCGCCGGGCGAGCTCGTCGAGGCAGCGCACCAACCACCCCGGCCGCTCGGCGCCCGCCCCCCAGAACACGATCGACGTCCGCCACTGCCCGCCCCCCATCGGGCGCAACGGAGGCGAGGATCCTGTGGCCCTCTCTCCGCTGCGCGCGAGCCAGACGAAGCGCGTTTCGTTGTCGTCTCGATCCTGTACACCGTCGCGGATGACCGTGCCGCCATAGATCCTGGCGGCCAGCGCCGTGCCGAGCGCAGCCTGCCCACGCCGGCCCGAGCTGACGACGGTGCGCACCGCCTCGGCGGTCGAGCCGGAGGCAAGGACCCGCGCGTGGGCCAGCTCGCCGCGCAGGAACCGCTCACACTGCCCGGGTACCTGGGGATGGGAGATCACCGTTTCTATCTCATCCAGGCGGATGGCTTCGGCGGCGATCAGCGAATGGGAGATCGTGAGCAGCACCTCGCCCACGATCTCGAGCGGGCCATCCTCTCCGGCGAGCAGGTCGAGCGTGACGCTGACCGACCCGTCGAGCGAGTTCTCGATCGGGGCGATCGAGAAGCGAACCTCGCCGCGACGCAGCGCCGCGACGGTCTCGTAGATCGATCTGAACGGGACCGGCTCGACGGCGCCGGGGATGGCGCCCGCCAGCAGCGCCTCCTCGCTGAAGGTGCCTTGCGGCCCGAGATAGCCGACCCGCGATGTCGGGGCCGGCGTCGCGGAGTCCCTCGGGTCCGATGGGCTTCCCTGCCCATCGTCATCCGCCGCGTCGCCGCGCCCCATCTCAGGAGGCGGGCCGGAGGGCGTCGTCGGGCGGGGTGGCAAGCGCGACGCGCACCGCCTCGGCCTCCTCCGGGGAGAGCTCGAGCTCTCCCTGCCCGCCGTACACCTGCTTGGCGTACACGCGCGCCTGGTCGCGATGGTGGATGCACGAGAGGACGATCCCGGAGCGTTCCTCGTCGAGCAGCGCGATCGACATCGACTGGTGCCCGGAGAGCTCGTTGTAGGCGTCATATCGGACCAGCGACCGATGCGCGATCGAGCCCCGCAGCGCCGTCTCGGCGCTCAGCAGACGCTCGTCGAGACGCAGCGAAGCGTCCTCTACGTACTCGCGCAGCGCCGCGAACGCAGCTTGCATGTCCGCTGCATGGGCCACCACGTCGCGCTCGCCCTGCTCGCCGAGCACCAGCAGCTGAGCGTGCCTGTATCGGCGCATTTTGAGCGCCAGCGCCCCGCAGGCGAGCAGCGCCAGCAGCGCTACGGCAGCGGCGGCGATCGCGACGATCCCCTGGGTGTCGGTTATCGAGGTCACGGCCATCGGCACAAGTTAGCCGCTCCTCCAGCCACCACGCCCGCGCGCCAGGCCTGCCGGGGCGCCTCCCTACTGGCCGAAGATCGCCAGATAGGTGTTCTTGGTGCCTTCGTGGTTGGTTTCGCCCGGCACCGGCTCGACCTGTACTTCGATCTTCGAGGCCACGCCGAGCGGGACGCCCGTGACGGAGATGTTGGCGCTGGCGGTCTTCCCCGGTTCGGTCTTTTCGATCACATGAGAGGCCTTGAACTGCTTGCCGCCGGCCGTGACGGTCGCGTTGACCGTGACTTTGGTCTCGGGGAATTCGCCGGCGTCCTCGACCTGCGCCGTGAAGGTCGGGTTGGCGCCGCCGCCGATGTGGTTCAGGGCGGGTTCCGCTTCCAACGTGTTGGCGCCCACGGTCACTCCCTTGAGCGCGCTGCCATGGTGACCGGTGGGAACCTGCCCTTCCGGAGACGAGCCCGATGACTGGCCGGTGATGCGCGTGAGGACCGTTGTCGGTTCCAGCCACCCGATGTTGGGAAGGAAGCGGGTGGTTGCGGTGCTGAGGCCCTGGATCCCGTCGGCGGCGAGCGTCTGCTGGATCAGGGGGGCGACGCGCTGAGAGTAGATCACGTCGGAGGCGAGGAAGATCTCCATGGCGCCCGCGATCGCCGCGCTCGTCTGTTTGGCCTGGCCGCCCAGCGCGGTGCGGAGGAGGGCCGCCACCTTGGTCAGCCCTTCGACGCGCAGATCGAGCGCCAGCAGCAGGTCACGCTGCGCGGCGGACATGTCGCCGGGCACGTTCAACCCCTTTGCGTGCGCGGCGATGCTTTGCGCCTGGATGCGCAGCTGGTCGATCTGCACCTCCACGTTCAGCGCCGACTTGGCGGCGGCGTTCGAGAGCGCCGAGAAGAACGGATGGGAGACCTGTTCGTCGGATTCGTGCGCGAGCCGGCTCACGTTCTGGTTGTAGTCCTTCAGTTCCTGTTGCTTCTGACTTTTCAGGCAGCCGTTGACGATCAGGACGACGGCGATCAGCAGGACCACGCCGATGCCCGCCGCCACGCGGCGGCGCACCATCAGCGTGTGCTGGTCCAGCGGCGGAGAGCCGGCCCCGTGTTGGGGACGGCGCGGCCTGGGCCCCCGCGGGGAGCCCGCCGCGGCCGGCGGCCGTGCTCGTGGTGTCCGGGGTGACGGCCGAGACTCTGTCTCCTCGCCATCGTCGAAGAACGACAAAAGCCAAGCGCTCCTATGCAGGGATTTCCGGAAGGGCCAGTATGACTGCCGACCACCTCCCTGACGAGCCTGCAACTTCTCGCTCAATGCGTCTTTTCCTGCCCCATCGGGGAGGGAGCGTGCCTGCGGGCGGCGAACGCAGGAGTCGGTGGAGTCGCTCGACACCCTCATCCATCCCGCCCGCGAACGTAGCGGCCCACCGGCGGCGGGCAGCCTGGTACTCGGCCGCTATCGCCTGGACGAGCGTCTGGGAGCGGGCGGATTCGGCGTCGTGTGGCGCGCGCACGACGAGCTGCTGCACCGCGAGGTGGCGGTCAAGCGGATCTCCCAGCCGCACGACGGGGACAGCGAGCGGGCGGCCCGCGAGGCGCTCGCCGCGGCACGGCTGTCGCACCCGGCGATCGTGGCGCTGTACGAGGCGTGCGCGGCGCCGGAAGCGTTCTATCTGATCTCCGAGCTGGTCCATGGGCAGACGCTCGCACAGCTGATCGCCGCGGACGCGCTCGCGGACGAGGAGGTGCTGGAGATCGGCGTAGCGCTTAGCAGTGCGCTCGCGCATGCGCATTCGCGTGGGGTTATCCACCGCGACATCAAGCCTCAGAACGTGCTCGTGCCCGATCCTACCGGTGAGGGGTCGGGGCCGGAGACCCTGACGTGCGCGGCTAAGCTGACCGACTTCGGCGGCGCACGCTTGGCGGGCGAAGACGCGCTCACGCGCACGGGCGACGTGCTCGGCACGCTCGCCTACATGGCGCCTGAGCAAAGCGAGGGAGTAGAGGCCGGCGCGGAGGCCGACCTCTACTCGCTGGCGCTTGTCCTGTATGAGGCACTGTGCGGGGTCAACCCGGTGCGTGGAGCGACGCCCGCGGCGACCGTCCGGCGCATCGGGCGGCCGCTCACGCCGTTAGAGCACAGCCGCCGAGACCTTCCCCGCCGGCTGACGCGATCGCTCGATCGGGCGTTGGCCCCGGAGGCGGCCGACCGGGGAACGCTCGAGCAGCTGCGACTCGCGCTGGAAGAGGCGCTGCAGACGCGCGATCGTCGCTTCCATCGCCGCAGTCGTGACCGGCGCGGCGGCGAAGACGTCTCGTCGGCTGAGTCGGAGGGTCGTCTCGCCGCCGAGCAGGCGGAGGCTCCGCCGCGGACCTTATCCAAGACGCGGATCGCTCGTGCGCCGCGTACCGCCGATCTCCACGCCGCCTCTCCGCTACCTGTCGACCTCCGCGAGAGTCGTGCGCAGGTAGACGTCGGCGACGAGGGGTCGCCGCGGATCGCTCGCCGCGCGGCGTTGCCACGTGCGCTGTGGCTTGCGTTCGCGCTCGCCGCGATCGTCTGGCAGGCATGGGTGGGCAAGCCCGGGGTCGCGCTGCTGCTGCTTGCCGCCGCCGTGCCAATCGCGGTGATACCTGCGCAGAGAGCTTCGCGCCTCGTCGGAGCCGGTTGGCTCGGATGTGCGCTCGCGCCTGTGCTCGGCCTAGTGAGCCTCGCCGGGGCGTTCCCCGCGCTCGCGGGACAGAGCGCTCGCGCACGCTCGCGCGCCGCGTTTGGGGCGCTCGGCTACTGGTGGCTGATCCTGTCCGAGCCGCTGCTGGCCCGGCGTCTATGGCTTGGGCAGCCTTCAGGCGCTCCGGCGCGGTCGGCATGGGAGGGCTCGGTGAGCACAACCGCCACGCACGTGCTCGTGCCGGTGCTGAACGTTGGCGTCCTGCTCGGAGTCGGCGTGTGGGCGCTGGCCGCGGTCGTGCTGCCATGGATCGTCCGTGGCCGTCGCGTGGCCTTCGACGTGGCCGGGGCAGCGGTCTGGGCCGGCGCTTTCGCCGTGGCCACGCCGGTTCTCGACAGCGGCTCCTCCGCGCACGTCCTCCACGCCGACCCGCGCGGCGCCGTGCTCGGCGCGATCGTCGGCGGCATTCTCGCTGTCGCGGCGCGCGCGCTGCGTGGTCCTGTCTGACAGTCTCCACAGCACGTAGCATGGCCAATGGAGCAGCACGGCCGACCAACCCGCCCGGGCCAGCAAAATGAACCTGTTGAAGAGCGTCGAGACCACGATCTCAAGCCTCGTCGAGGGCGCTTTCGGACGCATCTTCCGCTCCGAGGTGCGCCCGATGGAGCTGGCACGCAAGCTCGCCCGCGAGATGGACGAGCACCGCACGGAGTCGCTCTCGCGCGTGTACGCCCCGAATGAGTACTCGGTGTGGCTCTCGCCCGAGGATCGCGCGCGCTACGAGGGGGTGGAGGAGGAGATCGCCGAGGAGCTGTGCAGCTACCTGCTGGAGCACGCCCGCCGCGAGCAGCTGGTGCTGTCCTCCACGCCGCAGGTCGCTTTTCACACCGACGAGCGCTTGGCGTTGGGAGAGTTCGGCATCCAGGCACGATCGGTCCGCCCCGGCGGGCACGATCAGGGCCCCCGGCTGGAGGAGCCGGTCGAAGAGCACGGCCAGACGATGATCTACAGCACCTCGGCGCGTGTGCGCGGGCCGGTGGAGGAGAGCCGGGCCGATCGCCGGCGGGCTCCGCGCGCGCTGCTGCTGGTCGGAGGAAGGCGCCTGCTGGTGCCGCCCGGCGGCGGGACGATCGGGCGCAGCCGCGACTGCGACATCGTGCTGGACGATGCGGGCGTGTCTCGCTGCCACGCCGAGATCCGCCCTGGCTCGGTCGACTGGACGATCACCGATCTCGGCTCGACCAACGGGGTGAGCGTCAACGGCAACGAGGTTCGCGAGGTGCAGCCGCTGCGCTCGGGAGACCGGGTCGAGCTCGGCTCCACGGAGATCGTGTTCGAAGTCGGATGACGACGCTCGAGCCAGTATCGGTGGCGCTGAAGTTCGGCTTCCTCGCCGTGCTGTACCTGTTCCTGCTGTGGGTGGCGCGCAGCGGGCTGAAAGACCTGCGCCGCGCAGGTGGAGAGCGGAATCCCACCCACCCGGGCGGGATTCCGATCGAAGGCGAGACGATCCCGGCCGATGCGACGGGCCTGTACTCGGCCTCCACGCTCGGGCCGCCCGACACCGCCCACCGGGCGCCGCGGCTGGTGGTCGAGCGCGCCCCCGGGCACGACCCTGGGATGATCTACGACCTCGATGGCGACCTGGTGCTCGGCCGCGGCGACCACGCCGAGATCCGTCTGGAGGACCCGTTCGCGTCCTCCCGGCACGCGCGTATCTACGAGCAGGGCTCGATCGTCGTGATCGAGGACCTCGGCTCCACCAACGGCACCTACCTGAACGAGGAGCTGTTGCAGACACCCCGGCCGCTGCACCCGGGGGATCGCGTGCGCATCGGCGACAGCGAATTCGCGTTTGAAGTGGACGCGGACTGATGTTGCGCGTAGCCGAGCAATATGCCGTGAGCGACACCGGGCGACAGCGGCGCGCCAACGAGGACTCGCTGCTCGCGCGCGCGCCGCTGTTCGTGGTCGCGGACGGCATGGGCGGAGCGCAGGCGGGCGAGGTCGCCTCGCGGATCGCGGTGGAGTCTTTTCAGCAGGGCCTGGGCGACAGCGCCGAGCCCGAGGCCGCGCTGGCGGCGCTCGCGCTTGCCGCGAACACGCACATTCACGAGCTCTCCCACGCCAACGTCGAGCAGGCGGGCATGGGCACGACGCTCACGGCGCTGTACGTGGGTGAGGAGGAGGTGTCGATCGCACACGTGGGCGACAGCCGCGCCTACTGCCTGCGCGACGGAGAGCTGCTGCGCCTGACCGACGACCACTCGCTCGTCGACGAGCTGATCCGCCAGGGGCGGCTGACTCCGGAGGAAGCCGTCGAGCACCCCCAGCGCTCGGTCATCACGCGCGCGCTGGGACCGGAGGGGACGGTGGAGATCGACACCCGCTCCTATCGCGCGCGCCACGGCGACGTGTATCTGCTGTGCAGCGACGGGCTGACGACGATGGTGGGCGAGGACGTGCTCGCCGCCGAGCTGCTCGCCCATCCGCGCCTGCGCGACGCGGGCGAGGCGCTCGTGCGCGACGCAAACGAGGCCGGGGGGCGCGACAACATCACGGTGCTGCTGCTGCGCTTGGAGGAGGTCCTGTGGGGCGAGACGCAGCCCACCGCGCAGGAGCACCCCACGCTGACAGGCGTGGAGGCGCTCGCTCCTCAGGTACGCCCGCGCTCGCCCCGTCGGCCGTCGCCACCGACGGGCTCCACGGGTCCTACGCGCGGCAGGTCGCTGCGCCGCGCCGCCGTGCTCGCGAGCGTGCTCGTGGTGCTCGGCCTGCTCGCCTCGGGCGTCTATCTGGGGCTGCAGTCGATCTACTTCGTCGGGACCAACGGCCGCGGGCTGATCACCCTGTTCCAGGGCGTCCCCTACCAGCTGCCCGCCGGTATCAAGCTGTACAGCAGCCAGTACGTCTCGGGGGTGAGCGCTTCGACATTGACACCTGCCCGCCGTCGCACGCTGCTCGACCATTCGCTGCGCTCGGAATCGAATGCGGGCGAGCTGATCCGCAGCCTCGAACTCGAACAGGTCAGCCAGTGAGAACGGACAGGCAGCGATGAACCGGCCGATCGTTCGCCTATATGGGCTCGTCATCCTGCTGTTCGCGCTGCTCGTCGCGTTCACCTCGCGCTGGACGATCTTCGAAGCCTCGTCGCTACGGCAGAACCCGCTCAACGCGAGAGCGTTGCTGCAACAGGAGCGCATCGACCGCGGCCCGATCCTGGCGGCGGACGGCACGGTGCTCGCGCACAGCGTGCGGGCGGCGGAAGGCGTCTATCGGCGTACCTATCCGGCCGGCGAAGAGTTCGCCCACGCGATCGGCTACTCCTACATCGATCTCGGCAGCTCGGGGTTGGAGGGCTTTCGAAACGAAGCGCTGAACGGCTGGACGGGCACGAACCTGCAGACGATCCTCAATCAGCTGCAGGGCAAGAAGCCCCAGGGCGATGAGGTCTTCACCACGCTCGACCCGGCAGCTCAGCGGGTGGCGATCTCGGCGCTCGCGGGCCGCGAAGGGGCGGTCGTGGCGCTCGATCCGCGCGATGGGGCGGTCGAGGTGATGGCGTCCTCGCCGAGCTTCAACCCGAACGCGCTGCGCTCGCGGCGCAACTACGAAGCGCTGACCGCGGACTCGAAGGGCAGGCCGCTGATCAACCGTGCCACGCAGTTCGGCTACGCGCCCGGCTCGACGTTCAAGGTGGTGACGGCCACCGCCGCGATCGACACGGGCGCGTTCACGCCGCAGTCGACCGTGAGTGGCCGCGACAACGTGCCGATCTCGGGGATTGCGCTGCAGAACGACGACAACGAGAGCTACGGCGAGATCACGCTGACGCAGGCGCTGGCCAAATCGGTCAACACGGTGTGGGCGCAGGTGGCGGAGCGTCTGGGCAAGCGCACGCTTGCTCGCTACATGAGCCGCTTCGGCTTCGACCGCGAGCCGCGGCTCGACTACCCGGCCGCGGAGATGTCGCCCAGCGGCGAGTACCTCGGCGGGCGCGTGCTCGTGCCGACCAGCCCGCGAGTGGACCTGGGACGGATGGGCATCGGCCAGGACAAGCTCGAGGTGACGCCCCTGCAGATGGCCGAGGTCGCGGCGACGGTCGCCAACCGTGGCACGCTGATGGTTCCGCATCTGACCGAGAAGATCGTCGAACCGGACGGCCGCACGGCGCAACAAATCTCCCCGCGGGTGCAGTCGGTCGTGATGAAGCCGTCGACCGCGGCGGCGGTCAGGTCGATGATGGAAGCGGTCGTGGACGAAGGCACCGGCACCGAGGCGCAGATCCCCGGGGTGCAGGTGGCGGGCAAGACGGGCACCGCGGAGACGCAGATCGGCACGGCGATCAACAACGTGTGGTTCATCGCGTTCGCCCCGGCGGCCGACCCGCGGGTGGCGATCGCGGTCACACTGCAGGGCGTGCCGGGACAGGGGGCCGCGTTCGCGGCGCCGGTCGCCAGAGAAGTGATCGAGCAGCTGCTTAGGTCGGGTCGATGACCGAGCCGGGGACGATCATCGACGGGCGCTACAAGGTGCTCGAGCGCATCGGCTCCGGTGGGATGGCCGAGGTGTACCTGGCCGAAGATCAGCTGCTCGGGAGACAGCTGGCGGTGAAGGTGCTGTACCGCCATTTCGCCGAGGACCAAGAGTTCGTCGAGCGCTTCCGCCGCGAGGCTTCGAGCGCGGCGGGGCTGTCGCACCCCAACATCGTCGGCATCTTCGACCGGGGGGAGTGGAATGGGACGTATTACATCTCGATGGAGTACGTGCCGGGCCGTTCGCTGAAGACGATCGTGCGCGAACAGGGCGCGCTCGCGCCGTCGAGCGCGATCGAGATCGCGGTGCAGATCCTGCGAGCGGCGCGCTTCGCGCACAAGCGCGGGGTGATCCACCGCGATTTGAAGCCGCACAACGTGATCCTCGACGAGGAGGGCCGCGCGCGCGTCACCGACTTCGGGATCGCGCGGGCGGGCGCATCGGACATGACGATGACGGGCTCGATCATGGGCACCGCTCAGTACCTCTCGCCGGAGCAGGCACAGGGGCATCCGGTGAGCGCGACCTCCGATCTCTACTCGATCGGGGTGATTCTCTACGAGCTGCTCACCGGGGAGATTCCGTTCGAGGGCGAGACCGCGGTGGCGATCGCCTTCAAGCAGGTCTCGGCCGAACCGCGCCCGCCCAGTGAGCTGAACCCGGCGCTGCCCGCGTCGCTAGACGCGATCGTGTTGCGCGCGCTCGCGAAGGACCCGGCGGCGCGCTACGCGAGCGCTGACGAGTTCATCGCGGCGTTGCAGCACGAGCGCGGCGCGCTGCTCGTCCACTCCGGCACGAGCGCGATGGCCGCAGCCGAGGATCGCCGCCCTGCCTCCGCCGCTCCGCCGCCCGCCGGCCCGCTGTTGCTTGCCCCCGGTGGACGATTCGACGACGAGGGGGATCTCCTCGCCGGGGAAAGGGGTCGCGGTGGGAGCGCGTGGCTGTGGTGGGCGCTCGCCGGCGTGCTGGTCGCCGCCCTGGTGGTGCTCGCGCTCGTGCTGCTCCCAACCAGGGCAAGCACGGTGACGGTGCCGATCGTGACTGGGCAGGCCGAACAGGTGGCGAGCGCCACGTTGCGGCGTGCCGGGCTGAGCGTGGCCGCCTCGCAGGTCTCCAGCACGACGGTGGCGAGCGGCCTGGTGGTGAGCCAATCCCCGCCGGGCGGGAGCCGGGCGGGGAAGGGCGCGAGCGTGAGCATCGCGGTCTCCAGTGGCCCGGGGAGCGCGACGGTGACGAACGTGGAAGGGTTGAGCACCGCGCAGGCGGTGGCGCGGCTGCGCAAGGCGGGCTTCAGACCCACTACGAAGCCCGAGGCGAGCGCGACCGTGGCGGCGGGCCAGGCGGTCGCAACCGACCCGCCCGCGGGCAGCGAACTGAAGGTGGGCGGCGCCGTCACGGTGCTCGTCTCCAGCGGGCCGGCGCCGGTGCGCGTGCCGGATCTGACGGGGCAGACGCGGGAAGGGGCAGAAGCGGCGATCGCGAACGCAGGGCTGACGGTGGGATCGGTGACCTCGCGCGCCTCCGCCTCGCAGACGCCCGGCACCGTGCTCTCGCAGTCGCCAGGCTCCGGCACATCGCTGGCGGCCGGCGCCAAGGTCGACCTCGTGGTGGCCAAGGCACCGAGGGAAATCGCCGTGCCGGGGGTCGTGGGACAGAACGAGGCGCAGGCGGCGGCGGCGCTCGGCGCCGCCGGGTTCGTGCCGAAGACGGCGCCGGCCACGACGACCGAAGCGGCGCAGGTCGGGGTTGTGTTGCAACAGAGCCCGGCAGCGGGTGTGCGCGCGCGCAAGGGCGCGACGGTGACGATCGCGGTGGGTGCGCAGACGACGACACCGACCACGCCGACCACGACACCCACGACCACCACCACGACCACGACGGCTCCCCCGCCGCCGGCCCCGACGGGATGAGCGACCGGAAGGGATCTGCGACCGCGGGCTCGTTGACGGTGGCGGTGCTCGCCGGGGGGCGCTCGTCCGAGCACGAGGTGTCGCTGTCCTCGGCGGCGGCTGTGCGCGACGGCCTGCTGGCGGCAGGGCACGAGGTCGTGTGGGTGGAGATCGGCAGGGACGGGGTGTGGCGTGACGTGGCCGGGCAGCGCTTGAGCTTCAGCCCGGGCGCGGGGTTGACGGAGGGCGTGGACGTGGTCTTTCCGGCGCTGCATGGCCCGTTCGGCGAGGATGGCACCGTCCAGGGGTTGCTGGAGGCGCTCGACGTCGCATATGTGGGCGCGGGGGTGGCCCCGTCGGCGGTGTGCATGGACAAGGTGCTGTTCAAAGAGCTGATGTCTGCGCCCGGCGGCGCCGTGCCGCAGGTCGACTTCGTCGGCGTGCGCGAGGAGCGTTTCAGGCGTGCGCGCGAGCAGGTGCTCGCCGAGGTCGGCAGGCTGGGACTGCCGGCGTTCGTCAAGCCGTCACACCTCGGCTCGTCGGTCGGCATCGTCAGGGTCCTCGAGGGGGAGCGGATGGGCGCGGCGCTCGAGAGCGCTTTCGCGCACGACGAGCTGGCGATCGTGGAGGCGGCGGCGCCCGGGATCGAGGTCGAGGTCGGCGTGCTCGGCCATGCGCGCGCGGAGCGCGAAGCCGCCGGCACGTACGCGTACGCGTCGGAGCCGGGAGAGATCGTGTTCGCGGGCGACTGGTACGACTACGAGGCGAAGTACGCCGCGGGGGGAATGGAGCTGAGGGTGCCCGCCCGCATCTCGGCGACGGCGCGGGAGCGCGTGATGGAGCTCGCGGTGCAGACGTTCGCCCGCGTCGACTGCGAAGGGCTGGCGCGGGTGGACTTCTTCGTCGACGGCGAGCGGGTGCTGGTGAACGAGCTGAACACGATGCCGGGCTTCACGCCGACGAGCGTCTACGCAAAGCTGATGGCGGCCTCAGGGATCGCCTACCCAGAGCTCGTCGACCGCCTCTGCCGCCTGGGCATCGAGCGGTTTCGGGAGCGGCGCGTCTACCGCAACTGAGCGTCGCTCGCCCCGGGTCGCGCCCGTCCCGCGCGTAGCGACGCCCGCGCACTGCCTCGCCGAGACATGGGCGGGCGAGGAGACTGTCACTGGAACAGCGTGAGTTCCGCCAGCGACGCCGACTGCATGGAGGGCGGCAGCGCGACGATCCACAGGAGGTAGTAGCGGAAACGCCGGCCGCCGACGTTGAGCTGGATGCGTTCGCGGTTGTGCACGGAGGCGCTCTTGCCGACCGGGCCCTGCCAGCCGCGGGCGGTGAGCGCGGTCGGGTCGCCGTAGGGCAGCGCGAGCTGGATGTGGTTGGCGACGTAGATCTGCGCGGCGAAGCCGGGCGTGGGCGTCTGGATCTCGATCGCCTTGCCGACCACGCCAGGCGAGGCGTCGAGGTACAGGCCGACGCCGGTGCCGCCGGCCTTCTTCAGCGTGCCGTCGTAGTACTGCTCGGTGCTCCAGGTCGTATTGGGGTCGCTGTCGATGACGTTCGGCACCTGGTCGCGGTTTTCCGGTCCGGTGCCGAACGGGTTGTAGTCGTGCGCGGCGTCCTGTCCGAGCGAGACCGCGCTCAGGCCCGGGCGCGAGACGACGTCCTGGGGAACGCCGGTGCCTTTGTGAGCCCGGCCGGCTGCGATCGCGAGCACGATCGCGACGATCGCGACGAGCAGCGCGAGCGAGATCGCCCAGCGCGCCGGGTGACGCATTCGCCATGGCAGGCGCCGACGCGCGGCGCCTGGGAGCGTGCGCAGGACGGTCGTGACCTCGCCGGTAGCCTGGCCGGAGCGCGCGGCCTCGACCGCGAGCGCCTCCTCGAGGTCTGAGACCATGGAGCGCGCGTCGGGATAGCGGCGGTCGAGGTCGTGGGCGGTCGCGCGATCGAGGATCGCCGCGGTCGCCGCGGAGACCCGGGGCCGCAGCAGCTGCACGTCGGGCACTTCCTCGCGGACGTGACGCATCGCGACGGCGACCGGCGAGGAGCCTTTGAAGGGAACCTCGCCGGTGAGCATCTCGTAGAGGACGATGCCGAGCGAGTACAGGTCGGACTGCCCGGTGACCCCCTGGCCGAGGGCCTGCTCGGGGGAGACATAGTCGGTCGTGCCGAGCACCCTGCCAGCCATCGTCAGCCCAACCTCTGAGAGCGTGCGGGCGATGCCAAAATCGGTGATCTTGGCGCCGCCTTCGGGGTCGATGAGGACGTTTTGGGGCTTGACGTCACGGTGCACGATCAGGCGCTCGTGAGCAGCGCCGAGAGCGCGCGCGATCTCGATCGCGTAGGCGATCGCCTGGGGGATGTCGAGCGGGCCGTCGCGGCGGATGAGGTCCTTGAGGGTCTCGCCGTCGACGTATTCGAGCACGATGTAGGGGGTGCCGACGGCTGCACCCGGATCGGGCGCTGGGTCGTGCGTCGGCTCCTCGCCGGCGTCGATCACGGTGACGATGTGGGCGTGATTGAGCTGCGCTACCGACTTCGCCTCGCGGCGAAAGCGCTCGAGCTGGTCGGAGTCGGCGGCGATCTCGCGGTGCATCAGCTTGATCGCGACCGGCCGTTCGAGCACCACGTCGAAGGCGCGGTAGACCGTCGACATGCCGCCGCGCCCGATCTCGGCATCGAGGCGGTAGCGCCCGCCGAGCAGCGTTCCCAAAGGGGCCATGTCGTCCCCTATTGTGCGTGCAAGCCAGGCGGCGCGCGTCGTCACACGATCGGGTATTTCTATTTTTGGTTATTCGGGGTTCGCAGCTCGGTCACTGTGCAGGCGTCGGCATACGAGCGCGGCGAGGACGCAACGGTAGAGGGCGTAGGGAAGCAGGGACCGGCCCTCGCGACGGTTGCGACCCAGCAGGCGCGCGGTTGCGAGGGTGGAGAGGAAGGCGCTCGAGCCGCCCGCGACCAGCGGCGCCACGATCTCGCTCGGGGCCCCTTTTCGTACCAGCCGGTAGCCCTCGAGTGCGCTCGCGCCGAGCAGGACAGGCAGCGCGGTGTGCCACGAGAGGGAGGTCGCAGCGCCACGGTCGAAACCACACGCGCGCGCGGCGGTGAGCGTCGCTCCGCTGCGCGATACGCCGGGAATCAGCGCCGTGGCCTGGGCCAGCCCGAGTGCCAGCCCATCGACCGGGCCGGCCTGCTCACGCCCGCGCGACGCTTTCCTTCGCGAGCCCCGACCGTCGGCCAGTGACATCGCCACGGCGCCGAGGAGGAGACCGGCGGCGATCGTGCGGGGACCGCCGAGCCGGCGCTCGATGAAGCCCTGGAGCGAATACCCGGCGATGGTGGGTGGCGCGAGCGACAGCGCGAAGACGGCGACTTGGCGACGGTTCAGCTCACGCAGCGCCTCGGCGAGCTGCGCGCGCAGAGCGATCGCCAGCGCAAGCGCCGAGCCGGCGTGGAGGGCGACCTCGAAGGACTTGCGCAGCTCGGGGTCGGCCTCGGCGTAGGGCCAGCGCGCGAGCCACGGGATCAGCGAGGTGTGGCCGGAGGAGGAGACCGGGAGCAACTCGGTCGGGCCCTGCAGGAGACCCAGGGCGACCGCCTGAGCAAGGGAGCAAGGTTTGGTGGGTGTTCTCGCCATGTGCGGAGCCGCAGAGATCGACGGTGTGGCAGGGTGCGCCTCCTCCGGCGTGGGCGCTTGGGCCTACACCAGAATAAGTGGCGGGATTGACATGGCCGTTCTTGGAATCTGTCTCAACCGACCGTGTCGGGCGCAGGCTTGGCCCGTCCCCGCCTGCGCACGACGAGATAGGCGATCCCGACGACGACGATCGCGACGATCGCGTAGTCGACGTACTCGAAGCCCTTGCGCACGCTCGTCCAGTCACCGCCGACCGCATGGCCGATCAGCGCGAGCGCGAGCACCCAGGGGATCGTGCCGAGGAGCGAGAGCACGGTGAAGCGCCAGAATGGCATCTTCGCCACGCCGGCGGGCAACGAGACGAACGCCCTCACCAGGGGGATCATCCGCCCGAACAGAACGGCCGGCTGGCCGTAGCGTCGAAACCAGCGGTCGGCGCGCTCGATCTGGGTCGGTCCCATGTGCAGCTTTCCGCCGTGGCGTTCGAGCAGCTCCAGCCGTCCGCCGCGGCCGATCGCGTAGGTGACCCACGAGCCGACCATCGTGCCGAGCAGCCCGGCGAGCACGATTCCGACCATCGTCAGGTGGTGGTGGGCGCCGCTCTGGCCGGGGTCGGCGACGGCGAAGCCGGCGAACAGCATCACGACCTCCGAGGGAATCGGAATGCAGGCGCTCGAGATCGCCATCAACGCGAAGATGCCGGGCAGGCCGGCGTCGCGCACGAAGTGCGAGGTTTCGTTGACGAGCGTTTCGGAGATCGACGCCAGAACCAGCATCACAAGCTCTGTCGCGGTCGAGGTGCGTCGTGGGTCTTTGCAACCGGCATCGGCTGGGCACCATAGCGGGGACAGGACGGGCCATGGGGACCGGAGGACCGGCCATGGGGACCGGAGGACCGGCCATGGACAGGACCGGCCATGGACAGGACCGGCCATGGGGATACCGTGCCGCGGATGCGTATCTGGATCGATCTGACGAACAGCCCGCATGTGCTGGTCATGCGACCGGTGATCGAGCTGCTGCTCGCGGACGGCCACGAGGTGCGGGTGACCGCGCGGGATTTCGCACAGACGCTCGAGCTGTGTGAGCGCTTCGACATCGACCACACCGCGGTCGGCCACCATCGCGGCGAGCAGCTGCTCGCCAAGGCGGGCGGCCTCGCCTCGCGCTCGGGCGCGCTCGTGCGCTGGGCGCGCGCGCAGCGGCGCGCGGCCGGCGGAGCCCGCTTCGACATCGCGCTGGGGCACGGCTCGAACGACGTATCGGTCGCCGCGGCGCTGTTGCGCGTGCCGAGCGCGACGATGTTCGACTACGAGTGGGCCGCGGTGCAGCACCACGTCAACTGCCGTCTCGCGCGCGCGGTCGTCGTGCCCGATGCGATCCCGATCGAGCGTCTGGCGCCGTACGGCGCGAGCGGCAAGATTCGCGCGTATGAGGGCCTCAAGGAGGAGTACTACCTGGCCGACTTTACGCCCGACGCCGCAGTGCTGGCGGAGCTGGCGTTGGACCCGAAGCGGGCGATCGTGGTGGTGCGCACACCGCCCGAGGTGTCTCTGTATCACCGCTTCGAGAACGACCTGTTCGCGCGCGTGCTCGCGCGCGTGCGCGATGCAACGACCAAAGAAGGACTGCAACCGGTCCTCCTGCCCCGCACCGACGCCCAGCGGGCCGAGCTGAGCCAGGTCCCCGGCTTCATCGTCCCGCCGCACGCGATCGACGCACAGTCGCTGATCGCCTACGCCGACCTGGTGATCTCCGCCGGCGGCACGATGAACCGCGAGGCCGTCGCGCTCGGCACGCCCGTGTACACCACGTTCGAGGGCCGGCTCGGCGCCGTCGACGAGGGGCTGATCGCCGAAAACCGGCTGCGCAAGCTGTCGAGCGCCGAGCAGCTCGACCTGGGCAAGCGCTCGCCCGCGACCGCGACCCCCCGCATCCGCCGAGATCCCCGCGCGCTGCTCGAGCGGCTCCTGTCACCGACCATCCCCTGACCTGCCTACAATTCACACAATGCGCCGACGGATCAGCTCGGCGGCCTTAGTTCCTCTCCACCGCCGCTCGATTCCGCAACTCGCCGTGGACGGCGCGTTGGTCGCGCTCGCGTACTACCTCGCGTTTCAGCTGCGCTTCGAGCACGGCCCCACCGGCCACTATGCCGAGCTGCGCGAACGGACGCTGTGGTGGGTGCTCGCGGGGAGCCTGCCGGTGCTGGTCTTCTCCCGGGTGTACCAGCGCCGCTGGCGCTACTCCGGCCAGCGCGACTACGAGGCGGTCCTGCGCGCGATCGTGGCGATCGTGCTGCTCACCGTCGTCGCGGTCGTCGTCGTCCGTCCGGTGCAGCACCCCACGAGCCACGGCACCTCGACGATCGCGCTGCCGAACGGCGTGATCGTGCTGTTCGCGCTGCTCTCGCTCGTGTTCCTCGTGGGCGTGCGCGCGATCGCGCGCAGCGTGTACGAGCGCCGCCCGCTGGCCGCGTTCCGCGGTGGGCGCAAGGGCGAACGCAGCGTCCTGATCGCGGGCGCGGGCGATGGCGGGCGGCTGGTGCTGCGCGAGATCGCGCGCAACCGCGAGCTCGGCCTCGCGCCGGTGGGCTTTCTCGACGACGATCCGCACAAGCGCGGCCTGCGCGTCGACGGGGTGCGCGTGCGCGGCAACACCGAGGGCGATCTTCCCCGCATCCTCGAGGAGGCCGAGCCGGACGAAGTCATCATCGCGATCCCCTCCGCGCCCGGCAGCACGCGTGCGCGGATCGTGCGGGAGTGCCGCCAGCGTGGCATCCAGGTGCGGACGCTGCCGACCGTGTTCGAGCTGCTGCAGGAGCACGGCGCGATCGCCCGGCAGGTGCGCGAGGTGCGCGTGGAGGACGTGCTCGGGCGCGAGCCGGTGCTGATGGAGCTCGAGCGCGTCGGCGCCTACCTGGCGGGAGAGACCGTGCTCGTGACCGGCGCCGGGGGCTCGATCGGCTCGGAGCTGTGCCGCCAGATCGCCCGCGTCGAGCCCCACCGGATCGTGCTGCTCGACCACGCCGAGGACAACCTCTTCTCGATCCAGCGCGAGCTCGAGGACGAGCGCCACGTGCCGGGCACGATGCTCGCCGCGGTGCTCGCCGACTGCAAGGAGGAGGAGCGCATGCGCGAGGTCTTCGCCGAGCACCGCCCGACCGTCGTGTTCCACGCCGCCGCCTACAAGCACGTCGGGCTGATGGAGGCCAACCCGGTCGAGGCCGTGCGCAACAACGCGCTCGCCACGCGCGTCGTGGCGCACGTCGCCGGCGAGCTCGGGTGCAAGCGCTTCGTGCTCGTCTCGACCGACAAGGCGGTGGCCCCGGCGACGGTGATGGGGGCGTCGAAGGCGCTCGCCGAGTTCGCGCTGGAGGCCTCCGCGGCCCGCTGGATGGGCACTCGCTACAACGCGGTGCGCTTCGGCAACGTGCTCGGCTCCTCCGGCTCCGTCGTGCCGATCTTCCGCCGCCAGATCGAGCGCGGCGGCCCGGTGACGGTGACCGACGAGCGGATGACGCGCTACTTCATGACGATCCCCGAGGCGGTGCAGCTGATCATCCGCTCCGGCTCGCTCGTCTGCGCGGACGCCCCCGGAGCCGAGGTGTTCGTGCTCGACATGGGCGAGCCGGTGCGCATCCTCGAGCTCGCCCGCGCGATGATCGAGCTGTCCGGGCTCGACCCCGATCGCGACGTCGAGGTCGAGATCGTGGGACGGCGCGGGGGGGAGAAGCTGCACGAGGAGCTGTTCAACAGCTACGAGCACGCCCGCCAGACGAGCGCCGAGAAGATCCTGCTGGCCGAGCGCGCGCCCCTGGCGGCGGATACGGTCGAGTCGATGTTCGCCGAGATCGGCCTGCTCGTGCTCGAGGGCGACGCCGCCGGCCTGGCCGCGAAGGTGTCCGAGCTGTCGGCCGCGCGCCCCGACCCCGCGCCTGTGCCCCTCGTACACTCCTACAGCTCATGACGGCAACGCTTCTCGCGCTCTCACTATCGAGCTCGGTTACCAAGATCGGGGCAATCGCGGCCTTCGCCGCGCTGCTGGGGATCGCGGTGCTGTCGCTGCTCGTCTTCGCGCAGGCGCGCGAGCTGAAACGCCTGCGCGAGTGGGCCGGTCGCGCGCCGGAGCGCGCCGCCGAGCACGAGCAGCGCGTCAGCGCCCAGGCCGCCGCGCGCGTGCAACAGCCGTCCGCCGGCGCTCAGCCGGTGCGTGCGGTTCCGCGCGACACGCCACTCGCCGCGCGTGCCGTGAGCGCCGCCGGTCCGGCCACGCGGGTGGCGGGCGCTCCTGTACCCGCGACTGGAGGTGTACCCGCGACGGGAGCTGTACCCGCGACAGGAGCTGTACCCGCAGCCGGGGCTGTACCCGTAGCTAGGGCTGTACCCGCCACGGGCGCCTCTGCGGCGGCCACCGCTGCCGGACTCCCCCCCCCCGCCCGCCACGGGCGCCTCTTCGTCGCCGCCTGCCCCTGGAGCCGCCCCTGCGAGCGGGCAGGCCGCCCCGCCCGCAACGAGCGCTGCTCCAGTCGGGCGGGCGACGCTCACTGCGCAGTCTGCCGCCGCCCCGGCCGCAGGGGATGCCACGACCGATGGAGACGGTGCGGATGGCCCCTCCGGCGAGGCGTCGATCGGCGCGAAGGGGCTCGCCAGACCCGCCCAGGGGGGGAAGCGACAGCGGCCGCCCCGGGAGCGCCTGCCGCCGGCACCCCCGCGGCCGCGACACCAACCGCGCGCGCGGCCGCAACGGCGCCTGCCCCGCAGGGAGGCTCGGAGCGAGCCAAGGCGCCCGGAGATCTCTCCATTAGTGGACGTGGGGCGGCTGCCTCGCCGCTCGCCCCTGTGGCGCCCGGACCGTCGACGGGATCGCCTCCGCCCGCCACCGCCGCGGCGGGCGCGATCGCAGGCCCGCGTGCCCCTGTCCCGCCTTCGCCGCCCGCACCTTCTCCCTCTGCATCGCCCCCCTCGTCCGAGATCTCACCCGTCCCATCCGCGGTGGCACCCGCTGCAGCTGCAGCCAGGCAGGCGGCCGCAGCGGCGACGGGAGGCTCGACACCCGCTGCGAGCGCGGCGGCCCCTCCGCGCCGCCCTCCCGCGCCGCGCGATGGGGGGGCGCGGTCGGGGGCCCAGCGGCGCACTCCGTCGACGACCCCCCCGGCCGCGGTCGTGTCCGTGCGCGAGCAGCGCTCGCCCGCGCGGGTCACGATGCTGATCGTCGGCGGCGTGATCGTCGCCGTCGCGGTGCTCGTCGTCGCACTCACCTCGCTCGGCGGCGGCTCCCCGAGCGGTCATGGATCCGCCAGCACGGGCACGACCTCGACCGGCGCGTCGAAGCACGCCCCTGCTTCGAAGACCCACGCCGCGACCCACGGCGAAGCCGCGGCGCCCGCGGCGAGTCCCGCGGAAACGCATGTGGTGGTGCTCAACGGGACGAACACGACCGGGCTCGCGCACAAACTGTCGGCGAACCTGCAGCAGAGCGGCTACGCGCAGTCGCAGGCGCTCGACGGGACCCCGCCCGGGTCGCACCCCGCGACCGTCGTCGAGTATGCGAGCGGCCATCGTGCCGATGCCACGCACGTCGCTCAGGCGCTCGAAGTGACGAGGACTCGGCCGATGGAAGCGGCGGTGTCCTCGCTTGTCGGCACGGCCACGGTGGTGGTGATCGCCGGGCTCGACAAGGCGACACCGGTGAGCGGAGGAGGCGAAGCCGCAACCCCCTCCGGGGCGACGCCGTGACCGGCGCCCTTCGATGAGGGGCCTCACGGCTCATACCCCGGCCACAGCACGCGTCTGGGTGCGGTCCGATAGATAGCTTCCTGGACATTCCCGCCCGCTCGCTCAAGCCGCGCGAGCGTGGCATCACGCATGTGATCGACCGCGGGCTGTCGGTCGCCGAGGTCGACTCCATGCTGGAGGTCGCTCCCGGCAGCGTCGACATCGTCAAGCTCGGCTGGGGCACCGCGCTCGTGTCCGCCAACCTGAAGCCCAAGCTCGAGCGCTACGCCGCGCATGAGATTCCCGTCGTGCTGGGTGGCACGCTCACCGAGCTCGCGATCAAGCAGGGTCGCGTCGAGGGATTGATCGCTTGGCTGCAAGAGCTGGGGTTGCGCCACGTGGAGGTCTCCGACGGCACGATCGCCTTGGACGGCGAGGTCAAGGCCCACCTGATCCGCTCGCTCGTCGCGAACGGTTTCGTCGTGCTCGCCGAGGTGGGCAGCAAGGACGCCGACTTCATCATGGCCCCGTACGTGTGGGTCGAGCAGATCGAACGTGATCTCGAGGCCGGTGCGTGGAAGGTGATCGCCGAGGCGCGCGAGTCGGGGACCGCCGGTATCTATCGCGCCGACGGCGAGGTTCGCACGGGGTTGATCGATGAGATCGTGCACGCGATCGACGCCGACAAGCTGATCTTCGAGGCGCCGCTCAAGGAACAGCAGGTATGGCTGCTGCACCGCTTCGGCACGGAGTGCAACCTCGGCAACATCGCGCCCGCGGACGTGCTCTCGCTGGAGACGCTCCGGCTGGGGCTGCGCTCGGACACGGTCGAGCGCTTCGCGCTGGGTGACTCACGAGCGGACGGGCGAGATTGAGCACCGCCGCGGCGGCTGCCGGCTCGGAAGAAGATGGGGCGAGCGCCGAGCGCGCCGGACAGATCGTCTTCGCGCTGCTGGTGGTCGCCTGCTTCGTCGCGTTCTTCGTCACACAGCGGCTCAAGCACACGCCGACCGCCGTGCAGAGCTTCAAGCTGACGCCGTTCTTCTCGCCGACGCCGGCCGGCCACATCAAATCAGAGCGGATCTCGTTCAAGCTCGCGCGCGCTGACGAGGTGACGGTCACGGTGATCGACGCTGCCGGCGACACTCTCGCCACGCTCGTGCGCGACCGGTCGGTGCCCCGCTACAAACAGTTTTCGCTGCGCTGGAACGGGCACGAGGGGACCGCGCGCGCGTACACCGCCGCGCTCAGCGCCGACGGGCACAGCTTGATCGTCACGCCCATCACCGGCGGCAAGCCGGCGCCCGCAGGTGAATATCGCGTGCGCGTGCGGTTGCGCGAGCAGAATCGCGAAGTTCTCTCTCCCCGCAGCTTCACCCTGGTGCGCCCATGAGCATCGTCCCGATCGGATCGCGACGGTGACCCCATTTGCAACGACGCCGCCCGGCGCCGGCACGGTCGCCGCGGTGGTGATCGCGCTCGCGACGAAACTTCCGAGCGCCGGGGTGATCGCCGCCGCGCTGCTCACGGCGCTGGTGGTGATCGCGGCACTCTCACTGTTAACGCGCAAAAGCCCGGAAGCGCTGCCGCTGCTGGCGATTTTCACACTTCCCTTCAGGTTGCCGATCTCCGCCGATGGCAGGACGGTGAACCTGCTGATCCCCCTTTACCTGGTCGTGGCGGCGGGCACGGTTACACACCTCCTGCCCCAGCTCCTCGCCGCGCGCGGTGTAAAAGGCCTTCGTAGCGCCGACGGGTGTGGTGACCGGCGCCGGCAGGAAACGACGGAGAACGAGGCTCACGTGTCTCCCACCAAAATCCACACATGGTTTTCCCCGCGCGGGGTGGAATGGCTGCTGCTCGCAGCGATCGTGCTGTATGTGCTGCAGGCGACCTATTCGACCGACCATGCGAAGGCGGCGGAGAACATCGCGTTCTTCTACGTGCCGTTCGGGCTGCTGTTCCTGCTGCTGCGCGACGTGCGCTGGACGCGCGAGCTGCTGCTCAGGTGCCTCGGCGTGGCGGTCGTGCTCGCGATCCTGTTTGCGAGCGTCGGCTTCGTCGAGTACTACCGCAAGTCGCTCCTGCTCAATCCCAAGGTTGTGGCGGCGAACCAGTACGACAACTACTTCAGGGTCAACTCTGTGTTCTTCGACCCGAGCATCTACGGGCGGTTCCTCGCGCTGGTGATGCTCGCGGTGAGCACGGTCGTGCTGTGGAGCCGCCGCCGGCGCGAGGTGCTGATCGGCGCGGGCGTGCTGGCGTGGCTGCTCGCGGGGCTGGTGACGAGCTTCTCGGAGTCGAGCATCGCCGCGCTGCTGCTGGGCTTGGCCGTGCTCGCCGCCTACCGCTGGGACGTGCTCGCGACGGTGTACGCATCGGCCGCGCTGCTCGCGATCGCGGCGGTCGTCCTGCTGGCCGCGCCGTCGAGCCTTCACTTCGGCCTGAAGGGCTCCGGCGGCGGGGCGAACAACGCTTCGAGCGGCCGCGCGAACCTCGTCTCGGGCGGCCTCGACCTGTTCGCCGCGCGCCCGCTCGAGGGCTACGGCTCGGGCTCGTTCGAAACCGAGTACAAGCGCCACGCCAAGAAATCGGCCGCGTCGAGCGCGAACGCGACCTCGGCCTCGCACACGATCCCGATCACGGTCGCCGCCGAGCAGGGCATCGTCGGCCTGGCCGCGTACGTCGCACTGCTGCTCTGCGCCTTCCTCGTGCTGTTCCGCGGCGCCGGCCGCTCGCCCCCGAGGATCGCGATCGCCGCCTGCTTCGCTGCGCTCGTCCTGCACACGTGGACGTACGCGGACTTCCTCGAGGACCCGCTCACCTGGACGTTGCTCGCACTCGGTGTCGCGCTCGCGCGGGCCGGGCCTGCCAGTAGCGTCTGAGCGGTGCTCGCCTACCTGAAGCGCCTCGTCACCACCGGTGCGGCGTACCAGTTCGGGGACATCCTCGCCAAGGGCCTCGCGCTGTTGACCCTGCCGCTGTACACGCGCCACGTCGGCACGAGTTCATACGGCGCCGCAGAATCGCTGCTGACGGCGGTGATCCTGTCGAGCGTCCTCCTCCGCGCCGGCGTGGGCGAGGCGTTCATCCGGTTTTACTTCCTCGACGAGGATCCCAGCCGCCGTGACCGGATCACGCGCTCGGCGACGGCGGTGGTTGCGTGGGCCACGACCGTGGCGTCGCTGCTCGCGGTCGTCTTCGCCGGCGGGATCTCGCGGCTGCTGCTCGGCCACGACGACCCGCTGCTGCTCGACTGCGCGATCCTCGGGCTGTGGGCGTTCACGAACCTCGAGATGGTCTATGCCCAGCTGCGCGTCGACGAGCGCACACGCGCCTACGTCTACGCCTCGGGCGCGAACGTGGCGATGACCGTGTCTTTTACCGTGGTGCTCGTGGTGTTCGCCGGCCAGGGCGCGCGCGGGCTGCTGCTCGGCAACTTCGCCGCCTCGGCGCTCGTCGTGCTCGGACTGTGGTGGGTGCTGCGCCGGCGCTTCTCCCTGCACATTCGCCGCGCCGATCTGAGCGCGATGCTGCGCTTCGGGTTGCCCACCGTGCCGGCCGACGCGAGCGTGTACGCGCTGCAGGTCGTCGACCGCTTCTACCTGCTGCGCGTCTACAGCGAAAGCGCGGCCGGCCTGTACGCGGTCGCGCTGAAGCTCGCGACCGTCGTGTTCGTCGCCGTGCGCGGCTTTCAGTACGCCTGGCCACCGCTGGCGTACTCGATCGAGAGCGACGAGGAGGCGGCGGAGCTGTACTCGCTCGTCACCACCTACTACGCGCTCGCCACCGGCGTCGTCGTGTGCGGCGTGGCGCTGCTCGGGCGCTGGATGGTGCGGCTGCTGGCGGGCCCCGCCTACTTCGGCGCTTACAGGGCGCTGCCGTGGCTCGCGCTCGGCTGGGCGCTGTACGGGCTGTACCTCGTGTTCGTCGTGATCGCCGGTCGCGCCCGCGTGACCTCGCGCAACTTCCCCGCGGCCGCCGCCGGGCTCGCGCTCAACGTGACGCTGCTCGTGCTGCTCGTGCCCCACTCCGGCGCCGGGCTCGGGATCGAAGGCGCCGGGATCGCGCTGTGCGGCGCCTACGCGGCGATGATCGCCGTCATCTACCTGCTCACCCGCTCGCTGTTCCGCGTCGGCTTCGAATGGCGGCGGCTGGCGCAGCTCGTCGCGATCCTCGCCTCCGTGGCGGTCTCCGGCGAGCTGCTGCTCCCCACTCATGGTTTCGCCGGCCTCGCATTGCGCGCCCTATGGCTCGCGCTCGCCCCGGCGCTGCTGCTGCTCACGCGCTTCTTCCACGCTCACGAGTGGGACCACGCGCGCGCGCTCGTGGCCGACGGGCGCCGGCGCGTGGCCACCTATCGCGCCGGTCACGGCGACGTCGAGGAATACGCCGAGGACCCCCTTCGCGATCTCTGACAGCGGCGGCTTGCTGCCGCCGGCCGGCCGGTCGCCCCTCGCCGTCCGCGTGCCGCGTCGAGCTGGGTTCGCGTGTTGTGCCGAGCCGGGGTTCGCACTCCGGATCAGTGTTCGGCGAGGCGGTTGTACTCGCGAGCGGCCTCGCGCAGCCCTTCGCCCCGCTCGGGGTGTAGCGTCGCGGTGACGTGGCGCCAGTAGCGCTGCGATGAGTGACCGCGCAGGACGAGCGCGGCGAGCGCGCGCAGCGCGTATGTCCAAGCCGTCAGCCAGCGCACCGTGCGCGCCGCCGCGGCGGAATGGTGCTTGCGCATGTACCGGTCGCGATTGCGCGCCATTTCCACGATTCGCCGCTCGGGCACGGCGTCGGTCGCGAGCTGCTCGTGGTGGATCGCCACCGCGTCCGGCACGTGCACGCTGCGCCAGCCCGCGTCGCGCAGCCGGCGGGCGAAGTCGACCTCGTCGGAGTAGACGAAGAAGTCGCCGTCCAGGTAGTCGACTTGCGCGGCCGCGCTCGTGCGCACGAGCAGCGCCGCGGACTGGCACCAGTCGACCTCCCGCGTGTGCTCGCCGCTGCTCTGCACGGCGAAGATTCGGTGCAGGAACAGCGCGCCCGCGAGCGCGGTCAGCGGCGTTGGAAAGCGCCAAGCCGACGCCTGCGCCGTCCCGTCCGGCCGCCGTAGCGCAGCGCCCGCACACGCCGCCCGCGGACGCTGCTCCAGCGCTTCGTACAAGGCGAGCGTCGCGCCGGGCAGGAGCTCTGAGTCCTCGTTCAGCAGCAGCGCGTAGCGCCCGCGCGCGCGACGCAACAGCTCGGAGTCGTTCAGCGCCTTGCTGCGCCGTTCCTCCATCGCGATCGTCTCGTCCACCGCCGGATGCTCCCGCGCCGCCCGCGCGGAGCCGTCGCGCGAGCCGTTGTCGAGCACGAGCACCTCGCTCGCGAACGGCAGCGTCGCGCGCTCGCGAGCGATCGCGTCCAGGCCGCCTAGCATGAGCTCGCGCTGGGAGGTGTTCACGACGCAGTACGTCAGCTCGATCTCCCCGGTCTCATGTGGGGTGTCGTCGAATGGGTCGATGGGAGCCATGGACCCATTCTCTCCCAGTGCTCCGACCCGCGCCCGCGCGGAGCCGCGCCTATTGTCTTGCGGGTGCGCGTCCACGTCGTCGATCCCCCGGCCTACACGCCTCCATACGACCACGCGTTCAGCCGGTCGCTGGCAGCGGCCGGGGCGGAGGTCGAGCTGTTCACGAGCCGCTTTGCCTATGGTGCGGTCCCGCCCGCCGAGGGATACACGCGGAGGGACTTCTTCTACCGCGCCGCCGTCGGCCCACCGGGCTCACGCGCGCGACGCGCCGTCAAGTTGGTGGAGCACGTGCCCGACATGCTCCGCTACCGGCGGGCCGCGCGCGCGGCCGACGTCGTCCACTTCCAATGGCTGACGGTGCAACATCTCGACGGCCGGCTGCTGCCCGCCCGCCGCCGCTCGCCGTCAGGCGGGCGTCGTCCGCTGGTGCTGACCGCGCACGACATCCTCCCGCGCGAGCCGCGGGCCGGACAACTTGCGGCACAGCGCCGCCTGTATGAGCGCTTCGACGCGCTCGTCGTCCACTCCGAGCACGGCCGCCGGCGCCTTACAGGCGAGCTGGGGATTGACTCTGCGCGCGTTCACGTCATCCCCCACGGTGCGTTCGTCGCGTCGCTCGCTGCGCGGACATCGCCTCCTCCGCCCTTTCAGACGGACGTCCCTGTCGTGCTGTTCTTCGGCCTGTTGCGCACCTACAAGGGGCTTGACCTGCTGCTCGACGCATGGCCTGATATCGCCGGCGCGGAGCTGTGGGTTGTCGGTATGCCCCGCATGGATATCTCTTCGCTACGGGCCGCCGCTCCGCCGAGCGTACGCTTCGTCTCGCGTTTCGTCCCCGACGCCGAGGTTGCCGGGTACTTCGCCCGCGCCGATCTAGTGGTACTTCCCTACCGCGAGATCGACCAGTCGGGCGTCGCGTTCACGGCGCTCGGCGCGGGCGTCCCGATGCTGCTCAGCGACGTCGGCGGTTTCCCGGAGCTGGCGGCGACCGGCGCCGCGCGCACGTTCCCAGCGGGCGACGCTGCCGCTCTGCGCGACGCGTTGCAAGAGCTGCTGTCCGACCCCGCAGCCCTGGCTGCGATGGCGGAGCGGGCCCGTGGGGCGGCGTACGGCCCCTACTCATGGGATGCAGTCGCACGTCGCACGCTCGACCTCTACGAGTCGTTGTCGTGAGCCTCCTGTTGAAAGAGAATCCCCCCCGATGAGCCTCGCGCTCGAGATCCTCTTCTGGGTGTGCGCCGGTCTGATCGTGTGGACGCAGGTCGGCTACGCCATTGCGCTGGCCGCGCTCGTGCGCGTGCTGGGGAGACCGACGACTAGCGCGCAGATCGCGCAACTGCCGTCCCTGTCGCTGATCGTCGCCGCGCACGACGAGCAGTCGGTGATCGCCGCGAAGGTCGAGAACGCGCTGGCGCTCGACTACCCGCGCGAGCTGCTCGAGCTGATCGTCGCCTGCGACGGCTGTTCGGATGCGACCGCGTCGCGCGCGCGCGAGGCGGGCGCCGACGTTGTCATCGAGCTGCCGCGCGGCGGCAAGATCCGCGCACAGGACGCCGCCGTGCGCGGCGCACACGGGGAGATCGTCGCCTTCTCCGACGCCAACGCGTCGTGGGCACCCGATGCCGCGCAGGCGCTCGTGAGCGCGTTCGTCGATCCCCGTGTCGGCTACGCCTGCGGGCAGGTCCATTTTGTGCAGGGGGCCTCCGGCGCAAACGCCACCAACCAGGAGGGGGTGTACTGGCGCTATGAGCTGGCGGTGCGCGCGCTGGAGTCGCGCCTGCGCTCGATCACGGCCGGCAACGGCGCGATCTACGCCACGCGCCGCGACGCCTACTTCGAGGTCGACCCGATCATGGGCCACGACCTGTCGTTTCCCTTCAACATGGTCAAGCGCGGCTTCCGCGCCGTCTACGTCCCCGCCGCGCAGGCGAGCGAGAAGATGGTCCCCTCGATCGAGGGCGAGTTCGCGCGCAAGCGGCGCATGATGAGCCACACCTGGCCGATCGTCCTGCGCGGCGGCATGCTCTCCCCGCGCGGCTACGGGCTCGGCTACGGGCTGATGATCCTCTCCCACCGCATCCTCCGCTACGCCACGCCGCTGCTGCACGCCGTCGCGCTGCTCGCGAACGCGATCCTGGTGCTCGCGGGCGCCGGTCCCCCGTATGTGGTCACGCTCGCGCTGCAGCTCGCCCTGCTCGCCGCGGCCGCGCTCGCGGGAAGCGCGCGCGCGCGGCCGCTGCTCGTGGCGCGCTACTACGTCCTCACCACCTTCTCGCTCGCGGCCGGCCTGTGGGACTGGCTGCGCCACGGCACCGCGCCGAGCTGGGATGCGGCGGAAGGCACCCGCTGACGGCAGATGGCCTTCGCGGATGCTTTGTCCTCAGTCGCTCGCCTGCGAAGCAGGCCACGCTCCCTGCGTCCGCGCCCCGCTCGACCCTCTGCCGTCAGCGTCGCGCGATGCGCCTATTGTCCGACCGATGATTCGCCGTGCGATCGACATCGCCGTCTCCGCCGTGCTGCTCGCGCTCTCGGCTCCCGTGCTGCTCGTGGCGGCGATCGCCGTCCGGCTCGAGTCCGCCGGTCATCCGATCTACCGCCAGCGCCGCGCCGGGCAGGACGGCAGGCCATTTGACGTGATCAAGCTGCGCACGATGGTCGACGGCGCCGAGCACATCGGCGCGGGCCTTGCGATCAACGAGAGCGACTCGCGCATCACGCGGGTCGGCGCCTTCCTGCGCCGGACCTCGCTCGACGAGTTGCCCAACCTGATCAACGTGCTGCGCGGGGACATGTCGCTGATCGGCCCCCGCCCGACGCTGCCCGCGCAGGTCGCGCAATACACCGATCGCCAGCGCGGACGTCTGCGGATCAAGCCGGGCATCACCGGCTGGGCCCAGGTCAACGGCCGCGCGTCGCTGCCGTGGAGCGAGCGGATCGAGCTCGACCTGTACTACATCGAGCACCGCTCGCTCGCGCTCGACGCGCGCATCCTGTGGCGCACCGCGACGATGGTGCTCGGCGGCTCGGGCCTGTACAAGGGCCAGACCGGCGGCTGGGAGTCCGAGGGGGAGGGCACATGACATTGACATCGCGGGAAGAGCCGGCGCAGCCGCGGGTGGACGCGGCGGCCGCGCGCGCCCCGGCGGTCCCCCGGGCGCCCGCCGTGCTGCTGACGGGCGCGGGCAAGCGCTACGACATCGTCTCCTGCTTCGCCAGTCTGACAACCACGATCGTCGCCGACCCCTCGCCGCTGGCGCCTGCGCAGTACGCGGCGCAGGTGCGAGCGATGGTCCCGCTGATCGACGATCCGGGATACGTGCCGGCGCTCGAGCGCCTGTGCGAGGCGCATGGGGTAGGCGCGGTGCTGCCGCTGACCGACCTCGACATCGAGGTGCTAGCCCGTGCCCGCGCCGACGGGCGCCTGCCCGCGCTCGTGCCGTCGCCGACGGTCGCACGGGCGACATATGACAAGTACGAGACCCATCTGCTGCTCGAGCGTCTGGGACTGCCCTCGCCGCCGACCGTGCTGCCCGAGGGGGATCTGGACGCGCTCACCTACCCCGTGATGGTCAAGCCGCGGCGCGGCTCCGGCGCGCGCTCGATCCACCTCGCGCACGACCCCGATCAGGCGCGCTTCTTCGTCGACTACGTCGCCGAGCCGGTGATGGTGCAGCGCGCGATGAATGGCCCCGAGCTGTCGATCGACTGCCTGGGCGACCTGGACGGCCGCTGCCTGAACGCGATCCCGCGCACGATGCTCGAGTCGCGCGGGGGCGAGTCGATCAAGGGCGAAGTTATTCACGATCGCGAGCTGATCGAGCTGGGACGGTGGGTCATGGACGCACTCGAGGTGCGCGGCCCGGCGACGATTCAGGTCTTTCGCGATCCCGACATCGGGCTGGGGATAACCGACGTGAATACCCGCTTCGGCGGCGCCTTTCCGGCTCCCGCCTACGCCGCCCTGCCCGGGCGCACCTATCCCGAGCTGATCGTCCGTCTCGCCGCCGGTGAGACGGTCGTGCCGCACGTGGGCGAGTTCAACGCGGGAATGACGTTCACCCGCTACTACTGGCAGCTCGAGCTCGACGACCGTCTCCAGCCGACCGGGCGGGAGATCGTGGAGGACGGACCGGCGCCGCCGCGGTGAGCGTTGGAGCTCGCGGTGCCCGCAGTCCCGGCAGACCCGGCGCCAAGGCCCAACCAGACCTGACGGCCCCAACCTGCCCGAGAGATCTGTCCGAAGTGCAAGAATCAGAGCTGTGAACACGTTGCTCGCCGACTCGCCGGCTGTCTCCAGCTCAGAGCGGACCCCGGCTCAACAGACCCCGGGCGCAGGACCCGACGGGCCGCCCACACCCGAGCGCACCTGCGCGAACTGCGGCTCGACGCTGAGCCCCGGCCAGGACTGGTGCCTGCAGTGCGGCGCCGGCACGCCGGAGAGCCTCACGACGCGCGCTCCCAGTTGGCGCTCGGCCGCGGCGATCTTTGGCATCGCCGCGGTCCTCGCGATCGGAGCCGCCACCGCCGCATATGCCGCGCTGAGCAAAGGCAGCCCCAAACCCCGCTCGGTGGTAACCACGGTCGCACAGGCGACCGTTCCCTCGACGGCGACGCCCACCACGCCCCTGACGCCCACGCCAACGACGCCGGGTGCGACTGCGACGACGCCGACGGCCACGCCGACCGCTCCCGGCAGCCCCACCACCGTCAACCCGCTGCTCCCCACCGGCGGCGCCAAACCGCCGAAGATCCCGCTCACGGCGCCCACGCCGAAATCGTCGGGCACGACCACCGCGCCCACCAAAGCCTCCACGCCGGGGGCCTCCGAAACGAGCCCGTCGACGACGACGCCGAAAGCGGCCGAAGGCACGCCTCCCGCGAGCGAACCGCAGCCGGCGTCGATCATGCTCGACACGAACGCCGCGTCGACCTACAACCCGTACAACTATCCGGCGAGCAGCTTCGGCGACCCCAGCCTGGCGATCGACGGCGAAGCCTCGACCGGCTGGACGGCCCAGGTCGAACCGGGCGTGGCGCCGAAGATGGCGGAGGGGCTCGCCATCGACCTGAAGGCCCCGCGGCGCGTGTCGGCGCTCACGCTCCTCACCACCTCCCCCGGCATGACGGTCCAGGTCTACGGCGCCAACGGCAGTGCCCTGCCGACGTCGATCACCGACCCCGCGTGGGTGCAGCTGAGCCCGTACTTCGTAGAGAAGAAGAAGCACGTGCGCATCAAGCTGCGCCACTCGGCGAAAGCGTTTCGGTTCGTCGTGCTGTGGATCTCGGGCGCCCCCCCTGCCTCGGTCGGCACCCCCCAGGCGCCCGGCCACGTGATCGTGAACGAACTGGAACTGTTCCCGGCGAAAAGCTAAGCGGAGGCTGCGCGCGCGCGTTTGGGCACGCGTTTCGCCGGCACGCGTTTGACCGGCTTGGCCGGCCGTTTCGCTTTTGCGCGACCCGCGCTCGGCTTCGCCCAGACGTCGTCGAGGAACGAGGCGATCTCGGCGGTCAGCCGCTCTGGATGCAGACGCAGCTCGACGAGCGAGTTCGCTTCGAGCAGGCGCGCGTTCGGCAGCTCCTCCGCGAGCTGCCCGGCGTCGGAGAAGGGGTGTACCGGATCGCGATGGTGGCCGAGCACGAGCGTCGGCATCGGGAACGTGCGCCGCTCATCACGATGGGGGGCGATGCGCCCGAAGAACAGTCCCTGCAGCAGCGCGCCGCCGGGACCGGGCTCCTGACGCACGGTGTCGAGCAGGACGTTGCCGTAATGGGGCAGCAACCGTCGTGGCACGAGGCGCGAGGCCCGCGCGAGCAGTTCCATCACCGGCTCCCCGAACGTGAGGGCGACGAGCAGCGGCGTGAACGTGAGCGCGCTCGACAGCAGTCCGTTGTCGAGCACCGGCATCTCGATCACCATCCCGCGCAGGCGCTCCGGGGTGCTCGACGCGATCTCCAGGGCGGCGTTGGCGCCCAGCGAGGTGCCCATCACGACCGCGTCCTCGATCTCCAGATGGTCCATCAGCCCGACGATCTGCGCGGCGAAGAAGGCCATCGAATAGCGCCACATGTCGCGCGGCCGATCGGAGCGGCCGTGGCCGAGCAGATCGACCGTGATCACGCGGTTGCCGCGCGCCGCGAGGTCTTCCGCCAGCGGCCGGTGCATTTCCTGGGAGAGCAGCAGGCCGTGGATGAGGATCAACGGTCGCGCGTGCGCCGAGGAGCTCCTCGCCGTGCGCCCGCGGCCGCCGCCGGGGTTGACCTCGGCTGGGCCGCCGCCGAACTCCGTGTAGGCGATGCGCTGACCTTTGAACCGAAAGGAAGACATGTCTCCAGCCTACAGCTAAGGCCCACGTCAGAAGAAATGGTGGGCCCTATACGCGGGCCCGGACGATGCCGTGGATCGCCCGGGCCGGCGTTATCCCTCTCCGTAGGGCTTCCGCGGAACCGGCTCGGCAGGTGGCCGTTCCGCAGGCGACCCACATGTGTAACCCCTCGTCGGCGCTGAAGGTGCGCTCGGAGATGGGCCGCGTGTACTGTGTCTCGAATACCGTCCTCGCGGTCCAGCTCGAGCCCGCACGGCGGAATCAAGGGCGTCCATAGGAGGAGAAGACCGATGGCCAAGCAACCCCGCATTCTCGCCGGAGAGGTCGCCGCGATCACAGGGGGCGCGCGCGGAATCGGCTGCGCCACCGCCCAGGCGCTGCTGCGCCAGGGGATGCGGGTGGCGATCGGCGACGTGGACGTCGAGGCGGCGCGCCAGACGGCCAAGGAGCTCGGCCCGAGCGCCGTGGCGCTCCCACTCGACGTGACCGAGCGCGAGTCGTTCTCGGCGTTTCTCGACGGCGCCGAGGAGCAGTTGGGCCCGATCGACGTGCTGGTGAACAACGCCGGGATCATGCAGCTCGGCCGGTTCGTCGACGAGGACGATCTGACCGCGCGGAGGATGGTCGACATCAACGTGCACGGTGTGATCCTCGGCACGAAGCTCGCGCTCGCGCGCATGATCCCGCGCGATCGTGGCCACATCGTGAACATCTCCTCCCAGGCGGGCAAGTTCGGCGCGCCGGGCGGCGCGACCTACTCCGCGACGAAGCACGCCGTCGTCGGTCTGACCGAGGCCGTGCGCGGCGAGCTGCGCCTGATGGGCGCCCACATCGATCTCAGCTATGTGATGCCGTTCGTGGTCAACACCGAGCTCGGCTCGGGGTTGGGAGAGGCGCGGGGGCTGAGCAATCTCGAACCCGGCGACGTGGCCGACGCGATCGTCGAGGCGCTCCAGCAGGGCACGGTCGAAGTGTGGGTGCCGAAGTCGTCCAAGCGCACGAACGTGCTCGGCGTGATCCTGCCCCGGCGCTTGGCCGAGGGCGTGGCCCGCGCGATGAAGGCCGATCGCGTGCTGATCGACACGAACGCAAGCACCAGGCGCGCCTACGAGCTGCGGGCCTCGCGCTCGGAGCCGGCGCTGGAGGCCCCCCCGGAGCAGCCGCAGATTCCCAGCTCCGTCGGCGAGCCCGAGGTCGGCGGCGGCTGAGGGCCCCACCGGCCCGCCGCTAGACGGCTGAGAGGCAAGCGATACAAGGACGCAGGGAGCGTGGCGTGCTCTGCACGCGTGCTGGCCGATTAGTCGATCGCATCTGATCGACAATCGGTAAGGACGCCGTAGCGCGCCGCCTACCGGCCGTCTAGCAGCCAGTCGGCGATCAGACGGCCGATCAGCGGGCCCTGATCCTCCTGCAAGAAGTGACCGGCGTCCGCGATCGTACGCGGCGTGGGCTGCCCGATCGACGCCGCGAAGCGCTCTCCAACCGCCAGCGGCAGGACCGGGTCGGAGTCACCCCACAGCATCAGCGTGGGGCGGCGATCCTCGCGCAGCGCCTCCTGCGTTCGCCGTCCGGCCGCCGCTCCAGGCGCGTCCGGGGTCTGGGGTAGCAGCGTCGGGAAGGCGCGTGCGCCGGCCTTCGAGGGGGTATCGGGGAAGGGGGCCTCATACGCGGCGATCACCTCGTCGCCGGGGTCGAGCTTGCAGGCACCGCGGACGAGCATGCCGATCGGCAGGTCCTCGGTGCGCGCGACGAAGTCGCGGAACGCGAGCCACGCCTCGGTCGACTTCTGGTAGCCGGTCGCGAGGCCGGTGTCGAGGATCACGATGCGCTCGATCCGCTCTGAGTGCTCGACCGCAATGCGCAGGCCGATCGGGCCGCCCCAGTCGTGCACGACGATCGTGGCGCCGCGCAGGTCGAGTTCCTCGAGCAGCGTGGCGGTGAGCTCGACGTGGCGATCGTAGGAGTACCAGTCGATGTCGACCGGCTTGTCCGAGCGCCCGAAGCCGGCAAGATCGGGCGCGATGCAGCGGAAGCCGGCGTCGCGCACGGGCGGGATGACCTTGCGCCACAGGAACGACCAGGTGGGCTCGCCGTGCAGGAAGATCACGGGTGCGCCCTCGCCCACGTCGAGATGGGCCAGGCGCAGTCCGTCCACCTCTCGGTAGCGCGAGGGGAAGGGGAAGTCGGGCAGGCCTTCCAGCGCCTCCTCGGATACGCGCACCGCGTCGGTCATCGTGGCAAACAGCATAACTGGGGGTCCATCGGTTAGGCTCGCGCCAATGCACGTGGCAGCGCTTCACCTGGTGCCCATCTTGGGGGCGGAGAAGAGCAAGGTCCCCTTCTACATCGCCGGCGGCGCGCTGGTGGTGTGGGCGTTGATCGTGTCGCTGGGGCTCGGCCTGCGCCGGCCGGACTTCCCCGGCGGGACGGGGGGCGAGCGGATCGTGATCGCGATCACCGTGGTGCTCGTGATCGCGGCTGCGTCGACGGCCGTGCTCACGTCGGGCGCGCCCGCGAAGACGACGGCGGCGGCGAACGCGGCCTCGACGCAGACGTCTCCGACCGGCGGCGAAGCGTCCCCCTCCACGAACACCTCCACCACGACCACCTCCGCCCGTCCCGCCGTCTCGTCCAAGGCGACGACGGGGACGCCCCCACCACCCTCCTCGCCTGCGGCCGGCGCGACGACGACGACCGCGCTGAAGCTCGCGGCTGAACCGGGTGGCCAGCTCAGCTACGACACGAAGCAGCTGACGGCGAAGGCGGGCAGGGTGACGATCACGATGACGAACATGTCGCCGGTAGAACACAACGTGACGATCGCGAAGGGCGCCACGGTGCTGGGTGCGACCACGACCTTCCAAGGTGGGAGCCGCACGCTTACGCTGAATTTGAAGCCGGGCACGTACACCTTCTACTGCTCGGTTCCGGGCCACCGTCAGGCCGGGATGGAAGGCACGCTGACCGTCTCGTCTTAACGGTCGTCTCGCCCCGAACCGGCGCCTGGCCGGCCGGCGGATCGGACTTCCCGACGGTGGCGCCCCGGCTAATCTCCGTCGGGGACGGCCGAGCAGAGCCGCCACGCGAACAGGACGGCGGCGACCGAGGTGGCGAGGTTGAGGCTCGAGACGCCTGCGCGCATGGGGATGCTGACGCGCGCGTCGGCGCGAGCAAGGAGCTCGTCGCTCAAGCCATAGCGCTCGGTGCCGAAGGCGAGCATCGCCCGCGGCGGCAGCACGGCCGGGTCGAGAGGCTCGCCTGAAGGATCGACCGCGAGCAGGGGGCGCCCGCCGCAGGAGACGTGCCCGACACGGGCGACTGGCACGGCGTAGTGCAGCCCGGCCGCGCCGCGCAAAGCGTCGGGATGCCACGGGTCGTGGCTGCCGGTGGTAAGCACCCCGGCGACGTCGGCGGCGGCGGCGACGCGCACGCAGGCGCCCATGTTGCCGAGGTCGCGCGGATCCTCGAGCAGGACCACCGGCAGCGCTCGCTCGTCGGCGACCACAGCGGATGGATCGACGACGGGCCGCTCGGCCAGGCCGATCACGCCGGTCGGCGGCGCGAGCGGCGCGAGCTGGGCGAAGATGGATGGCTCGACCCCGCACGCGAGCGCGCGCAGGCGCGAGGCGATGTCGGGAGCGAGCGCGGCGGTCAGGCGGTCGAGCTCGCGGGGGTCGGAGGAGACGACCTCGAGCACGTTCGCGCCGAAGCGCAGCGCATGCTTGAGCGGGTGGAAGCCTTCGAGCACCGCCAACGAGGGGTCGCGTCGCGCACGGCCGAAGCGCGGGATGAGGGCGCCGGCCGCCCGTGACGAACCGTCGTGCACACGCCGATGGTATAGAGAGAGGGATGAGGCTCGAGGGGATTCACCACATCACCGCGATCACGGGCGACGCCGCGGGCAACGTCGAGTTCTACACGGGCGTGCTCGGGCTGAGGATGGTGAAGCGGACCGTCAACCAGGACGAACCGACGGTGTACCACCTGTTCTACGGCGACGAGCACGGCTCGCCGGGCGCGGATCTGACGTTCTTCGAGTACCCGCATGCCGTCCGCGGCAGGCCCGGCGACGGCATGGTTCACAGGATCGTCTGGCGGGTCGGGTCTGACGATGCGCTGGCATTTTGGCGGGAGCGGCTGGCCGCGCAGGGGGTGGAGGTCGAGTCGACGGTGGACGGCGTGCTGTTCGCCGACCCCGAGGGCTTGGCGCACGAGCTGATCGTCGCGTCCGCCGGCGGGGGGGAGGAGCCGCTGATCGCGCGTTCGCGTGAGATCCCCGGCGGGCTCGCGCTGCAGGGTTTCGCCGGTGTGCGCGTTTACAGCTCCCGGCCCGCCGACAGCGCGCAGTTCCTCGGCGATACGCTCGGTTTCACGCGGCAGGAGAGCGGGTCTGGTTGGCAGGCGCGCGGCGAGCGGCGCAGCGGCCTCTACGTGTACGACGCGCCGCCGGAGGGGCGCGGGAGGCGAGGCGCGGGGACGGTGCACCACGTCGCGTTCGCCGCACAGGCGGACGAGGTGCAGGCGTGGCGCGAGCGGCTGGCGGCGGCGGGTGCCCGGCCGACGGAGGTGATCGACAGGTTCTACTTCCACTCGGTGTACTTCTTCGAGCCGAGCGGCGTGCTGTGCGAGATTGCCACGATCGGCCCGGGGTTCGGGGTGGACGAGGACGAGCGACATCTCGGCGAGCGGCTGTCGCTGCCGCCGCAGTTCGAGCCGATGCGCGCGCGGATCGAAAGCGTGCTGACGCCGCTGCCCGACCCGCACGCGGGTCGGCGCTAACGCGCCCCCTCGACCGCTAACGCCCCCGACCGCGGCGCTCGGCGCGACGGCTGCGCGCCGGGAGTCCGCCCGCCGCCGCCCCTCAGCCGGTCTGCTCGGTCGGGCGGATGAGCAGCTCGTTGATCGCGACGTGGCGGGGGCGGGTGACGATGTAGGAGATCGCGTCGGCGACGTCGTCGGCCTGCAGGCGGTCGATGTCGCCGAAGCGCTTCATCATCTGCTCGCGCACGTCGTCGCGCACGTGACCGGGCAGCTCGGTGTCGACCGCGCCCGGCTCGACGAGCGAGACGCGCAGGTGCCGGGTGGCAAACTCCTGGCGCGCGGACTCGCTGAACGCGACGACGCCATGCTTGGTCAGGTTGTAGACGCCCGAGCCGGAGCGGGCGACGCGGCCGGCGACGGAGCTGATGTTGACCAGGTCAGCGACCCGGCGCGGCCCGTCGTCGGCCGCTTCGAGCAGGTGTGGGAAGGCGGCGTGCGCGACGTAGAGCAGGCCTTGAAGGTTGAGCTCGATCATGCGATCCCATTCCTCGACCGGGGCGTCGAGCAGCGGTCCGAGCAGCATCACGCCAGCGTTGTTGACGACCGTGTCGAGGCGCCCGAGCTCCTGCACGGTGCGGTCGACGGCCGCCTCGGCCTGGCCGCGGTCGGTCACGTCGGTCTCGATCGCGAGGGCGCGACCGCCGCCGTTCTCGATCTCGTGGACGAGCTCCTCGAGGCGGTCCTTGCGCCGAGCCGCCACCGCGACCGTCGCTCCTGCGGAGGCGAGCGCACGGGCGCTCGCCTCGCCGATGCCGCTGCTCGCGCCGGTGACGAGCGCGACGGTTGCGTCGAGTCGGTCAGCCATGGATCCTCCGATCTCGCGGCCATCCGCCGCGTTCGAGCTTCATGTGAAAGACGGAGAGAGTCGGACCCAACGCGAGCAACCCGCTTTCCAGGGGCGCCAGTCGCTTGGCGAGGGCAGCGCGAGAGGCTGTGACGGCATCGCAATCACTCCTGTGAGACGGGGAGCCGTGGGTTCCAGAGAATCTCCCACAGGTGCCCGTCCGGATCGCGGAAGTAGCCGGAGTAGATACCCCACGGACGGTCGTGCGGCCGATCGGTGAGCGTCGCGCCGGCGGCCTGGGCTTGGGCGAGCAGCGCGTCGACCTCGGCTGCGCTCGAGACCGTGTGTCCGATGCTGAACTCGCCGGTTTTGGAAGGACCGAGGGGAACCTGGGCGTCCTTGGCCAGCTCGGATCGGGGATAGAGCGAGAGGAGCAGACCGTTGCGAAGCTCGAACAGCGCAATGGCACCGGCGGGGTTGACGTCGTCGCCGGCGAACTCGGTACCGATCACCCCGCGCGACTCGAGGCCGAGACCGTCTCGATAGAAGGCATGCGCTCGCTCCAAGTCGGCGACGGCGAGCGTGATGATGTCGATGCGGGGGTCCATGTGTACCTCAATGGCTGGCGGTGGCCACCACCGCTGCGGTCTGGCGGCGCACGACCCCACCTGGCTCCTCCGGCGCGAACCGTGCGAGCAGCGCGGCTTGCAGGCGGCCGCGCCGATCTGCGGACAACGCGTCGATCAGCGGTCCAAACGGAGTACCGAGCGCCCCGGCGGCCGCGGAGGCATCGTCGCGCCAGGTCACCTGAAGCTCGACGACATCGACCTGGACCCGCGAGCACCCGGCGCGCTCCAGCAGCGAGCGGACGGCGTCGAGCAGAACCTCGGCCCACGGCTGGAAGATCACGGGGGCGAGATGCCGCGCGTACCCGGCCGGGACGGACTCGGCGGTGAAGACAGATGAGCGGTCACCGAGATCAGAGCCCGACATGTCTTGAGAACCTTAACAGCGGTTCGAGCTCTTCGGGGCGCGACATGGAGCTAGGGGGACTCGAACCCCCGACCTCCTGGGTGCGATCCAGGCGCTCTCCCAACTGAGCTATAGCCCCGTAAACGCTTCGTCACGGCGTATCGCCCCGAAGTGTAGTCGCAGAACGCCGGTGGGCGCGCGCAGTATCGTTTGGCTGCGCAATGGGATTGCTCGACGACGCCATACGCGAGCACCTGGATCTGAAGCGCCTGCGGGGCGCCGATCCGGGTGAGGTCGCCCGTGAGCAGCGGGAGGCGTTGGACCCTGTTCCCCGCGACAGCAGGCACGGGAGGGACGATCATGGCGAGGAGGCCGAGGTCTTGGCCGCAGCGACGCGCGATCACGAGGCTGGGGACGTCGACGGGATCGAGATCGTGGACGGGCTCGGCGAGGAAAACGGGCACGAGGCGCCCGAGCTGGAGCGTGACGCGGACTTCTCGCATGTGGGACAGGAGACGGCAGAGCTCGACATGCGGGCTGTTCTGGGCGAGGAGCCGGATGCGACGGAGGTCGGCCCGGTCGAGTCACGGTCGGTCGAGGAGCCGGAGGAGCTGGAGGGAGCAGCCGAGGACGTCCTCGAGGAGACGCCCGATTTTCTACGCGACACGCCCGAGCAGGACCGGCTCTGGTTCGAGCAGCAGCCGCCGCGGGATTTCGACTTCGACAAGTAGTCGCCTCGGCGCCTCTTGCTCGCCGGGGCTCGCCGGTCCATCGACAGGGCGCGATCAAGGCGCCCGTCCGCCTCCGCCTTGTCCGGCTATCTCCGCCTCAGTCTCGATGGGTTGTAGCTCGTGCTGCATTCGAACCCGTAGCGGCAAGCCAAGTCTATGACTCGAACGAGCCTTTCGAGGCGTTGTCGTGCGGCAGAGAACGGTCATGGGCCGACTGAGAGCGCGTATATTGAGAGTCCTGTGGGGCCATAGCTCAGCTGGGAGAGCGCCTGCTTTGCAAGCAGGAGGTCACCGGTTCGATCCCGGTTGGCTCCACTTGAGAATCACCTGCAACTGAGCCATTCTTAGGCAAACTCCGCAGCTCCCTCGGAGTCTGCCGAGACGTCAAAATCACTCATGGGCCTCTCGGGGCACCACACGGTGACGTTCGGCGCCGATCGACAGGTGATTCCTGCGCTGTATCGGGTCGTGGGGGGTGCGACCCTCCAGACGGCGCGGCTGACGCTCAACGACGGCGTCGTGTGGCCGTGCGTTGCGCCCGGGGTGCACGTCAATCCTGGACTGTCGCACTGTCCCGATCGAATCCCCCACGGGGACGTCATTCCCACTTGGGACGGGACCGGCTACGCCAATTCCGGCGTCATCACACGGTACTTCGGCAACCCGCTGAAGAGCCCCGACGTTCGTCAGTTCGCACTCCACGTCTCGACGAGCGCAAAGCCAGGTGCGTACCGGTATTACGACGAGATCGAGCAGCACATGGAAGGTCTGCTCGAAGTCGTGCCCGACGCCACCGCCACCGCGCCGCCGCCGGCGGTCGCCGCACTGATTCCGGCTGAGATGAAGAAGACGGTGGCGGGGATCAGGGCCTCGTGTACCCGTGAGGTCGCGAGCCTGCATCGTGGATCGAGCAACGTCGTGGTGGCCGGCTGCGGGAACGCGACGGGAAGCTACAACGACTCCTTCCCCGATCGCGCCGTCATACGGAGAGGTGAATCGCTGACCTGGATTAACGGATCGGGGGCGGTGGGCGATTATCACACTGTCACGTTCGCGCCGATGGTGAGCTTTCGAGGAGCGCCCTTCGGGGCGCTTCCATATGTCATTCCCGTCTGTGGAGACGCCAAGGTGCAGACGCCGCTGCGCAGCTTGCGATGCCCCGGCGGCGGGACAGTCACCACGGAGCTGGACCGCGCGGCGGCTTTTGCCACGCTGCGTTCCGGGGCCGTTTACGATCTGATTGCCTCGTCGGGCTTGTTTCCCGCGCCGTATCCCGCCACCCCGACGACGGACTACTCGCTGCGGTTCGAGAGCCCCGGGAAATACGAATTTGGCTGCCTGCTGCATCCGGGCATGACCGGCGAAGTCATCGTCCGATGAGGTTCGGGTGACACAAACGCCAAAAATGAAAGTAAAACCAGTCATGGACCAGCCGAACGGAGGCATTTGACATGCCGTTACATACGACAACAGCAACCTGCCCAGCGGGGCAGTCCGAGCGTGTGACGATCGCATCGCTGGATCAGCCGAGGGCCAACACGTGGCGTGAGTTCCGCGACCATGTGGCCGCGGCGGACCCGGAAGCAGAGGTCGATGCGCTGTTCTTGGAGTGCGAGCGCGTGCTGACTTACAGCCGACACCACTGGCTCGAGTACGACGGCAACGGGCACGACCGCAAGGGGCTCCAAGGGATCTTTGCGGGGGCGAGGTCAGGTTCGCCGGAGACATGGAGCTCGCAGCAGGGCGAGCTCGTCTTCCTGCTGTATGTGCTCGGCGTGGCTCGCGTGGGGCTCGAGCAGGTGCCGGGCACGCTGTCCACCGAAACGGTGGCGTCCGTGATCGCGACCCGTGACCGGCTCTACCGCGACGCTTTGAGGGCATACATCTCCCTCGTCGACACGCAGCCGCGAAGCCTCACCGAGATCGCTCAGGCGCTGCCCGCCAAGCGTCGTCTCGTGGAGAAGGAGTACTCGCGCATTGACGGTGAGCGCTGGTACCGGACCGAGGGCCTGCTTCCCAAGGTCATGGTGTGCTTGGACGAGTTTCCAGGTGACCTGCTCGCTGAGCTCGAGCTCCAGCCCGACGGCGATGACTACGCGGCGACCCTGCGCCGAGCGGCGCTCCGCACAATTGAAGAGCACGGGGCGCTCGAACCGGCGGTGCTGGCCACGCTGCGGTGCGCGGTGGCGCGATCCGACGCTGAGCGTGGACCACGTGACGGTTACGTGTCCGAAGCAGGTGCGCTTTCCGGCGAGTAACCACCTCGGCGAACGCGAGAACATCTTCAGGCGCACTGAGCTGAGAGCTGGCGTCGACCTGAGCGAGTTCGAGGACCAGCTCGGACATGCATCGGAGACACGCCTCGCCAACGTGATCGGCGCCCGCATGACGGTGCTGAAGCTCAAGGCGGCAAAACAGTTCTTTGGCTCGGGGTGCCTCGGTGGCGAAGCCCTGGAGAAGTCCGGGGACTGCATGATCTTCCACCACGAGGACGCCCATTACCCAGGACACAAGAACGCCGGATGCTCCGCGGGTGGCCGGGCTCCCATTCCCCTGGTGTTCGCCCGGGACGGCGAGGCGGTGAATCTTCCCGGGATCTTCGCGGACTTCCGGGCAGTGCGGATGAGCCACGACGATGCGGCTCGCTTCGACGTGGCGGGGCTGGCTCGAGTGATCCAGTATTCGGCGTGGCTGGGGGCCCTCCTGAACATGGCTTATGAGACGAAAGCTGTGGTATCAATCGATTAGAGATGGCCACGCAACTGGAACTCCGTGGTAGGTTCGTTCGGTTGATCCCACTTCGGCGTGAGCATGCCGCTGCGCTCTTGGCCGCCGCCAACGAAGACCGGTCGTCATACGCATATACGCCAGTTCCCAGCGATGAGAGCGAGATGGAGGAGTACGTCGAGAAGGCGCTGGTGGAGGCGGACGCCGGCCGTCAGATGCCGTTCACGATCGTTGGGCCAACAGACGACGGGGATGTCCTCGGGAGTGTCCGATTCATGGACGTGGCCTGTTGGGCATGGCCGCACGGCAGCCGCAATCAACGCCACGGGGTCCCCGACGCGGTGGAGATCGGCTGGCTGTGGCTGCGAGTGTCAGCACAGGGCACGGCGGTCAACACGGAGTCCAACTTCCTGCTGTTGAGCCATGCGTTCGAGGAGTGGCGTGTGCACCGGGTCCGCTACCGCACCGATGTGCGCAACGCGCGATCACGGGCGGCGATTGAGGGCCTTGGAGGTCGCTTGGACGGCGTGCTGCGGGGCGACCGTCCCGGAGAGGACGACACGATCCGCAACTCGGCCTTCTACTCGATTATGGCGCCGGAGTGGCCAGAGCTTCGGTCTCGGTTCGACGCCGCCATCGAGCGAAAGGCGGCCAGCGAGCAACTCCGCCGACGATAGCTCACAGCCGGGCACACCCGGCCCCCGGATAGATCGGCGGCGAATGGTCCTCCGGGTGTGAATTGCGTGTGGGATGTTCAGTGAGGTGACTTCCGATGAGATGCGAAGCGGACAGCGCGACCCAGACGAGCCGGCCGCCGCAGTGGCGGACCAAGACTGACGCAGCCCCGAACGGGGGCCGGGCGAGCCTTTCCGTCAGCTGACGCCGACTGCGGGCGCGACCACCACTGCATGGTTTACGCACAGCCAAGTTTCGCCCATATTTCTTGCTTGTGCGCGAACCCCTGACTGCACAGGCAGCGGTCCGAACTATCAGGCGGACCCGGAGCGCGTCCGCTGGTGGCACAGAGCATCTTCGCCCACCACTTTCCGCATGACGGCAGACGCTTTCGCCGAGACCGAGCATTCTTCGGCGTGGTGGTCCCAAAGGGCGGGATGCGACAACTGGAGGGCGCGGCACCCGAGGCGATCCGTCGTGAACTACAGACCGTCTGCTCGTTGTTCAACCGGTATGCAGACGCACTTGGCGACCCGGATCCGACGGCTGTTCTTGAGCGGACGCGGGCCGTGGCTGCCCTCTATTTCGGGCACCTTGCGAGTTCACCCGTTCGCGGACGGCAACCACCACATGAGCTTCGTCGCGCTCTCCGCGGCTCTCTGGTCATTCGGGCTGCCCAACATCGAGTTCGATGACGATGCGGACACGATCGCTCACGACGACGCGCTCGTTCCCGTTCTGGAATCCACGAATGGGAGCGTCGAGCCTTCACGCAGCTGCTGGCTGATCTCATCCAGCGCTCGATAGAGTCCCAGGCATGAGCTACGCTGGGCGTATGGACGCCAGCTTCCCGAAGCTCGATCGATCGCATACGGTCCGCAACGGATGTCTTGTGGAGACCACGCCAGAGGTCAACCGCGAAGTCGCCGAAAGCGCCATGCTGCTCTCTCAGGGCGCTCGGCGTACGACTGAGATGAAGCAAGAGGTACGCCAGGCAGCCAGCTCCGTCACGCCTGGCACAGCCAGCCAAGCTGCCTAACGCCCGTCGACAGCGACATCAGCCGACCGCGACCACTGGCGCCACCATCACCGCATGGTTTGGGCACAGCCAAGTTTCGCCCACTCAGAAAGTCCTGCAAATACGCCGTTGCATTGGTTTCTCGGTGATTCGAGTCGGCTGTTTGGCCCATAAAACCTATCCGTGGGCTTAAATTCACCAGGCGTATTCCCGCCTGCCTACTGGGGAAACACCTCGGGGGCGTCTGCTTAATCCGTATAAGGTCGCCGCGTGTGAGAGCCGGGTCAGCCGCCACAAAGGAGTCCCCCGGCGAGGCCGACTGGAGGAGCTCTGGGCAGGTGCCTGTCCGGCGCCCCGCGACGCGTTGTGCGTACCTCTCGCGAACGCACAACGCGGGTAGACCTTCGCCCACACCTCCTTATCGTCCGAGCCAGCGGCGTTGTTGAGCGGCGTGGCGACTGTCGCTCATCTAGGCAGCGCGAGCGTCTTCGCCAGCTTGTTCGACGCAGGTCGATTCCTGCTGGGTCAGGCTTGATCGCTGGCGTGGATCGCTGATCACATTCGGTGAGCGAAACTCAACGCATTTGTTGCGTTGGTCGGGTGTTCCCATGACGAGGGGACGGTCGAGGGCTTATGGATGGGTTTGTCTGTGTCGATGTATTGAGGTGCGTCCGAGTTCGATCAGTATTAGTGCTCGTTTTTTCGTCGCATTGTTTGTGCTGTTTGCGTCTCTGGTTGCGGTTGGTGTTCTCGGGCTTCGCGGCTTGCGGGATGTGCAGCACGCGAATGACCAGGTTTTTGCTGACAATCTCCTGACGGCTGAAGCGAGTAGTAGGCTGGCGCTCGATCTCGCTGATGCCGAGCGCCTTGGCTTGGAGTTGACTGCAAGTAACAATGCCGCTGAAATTGACCGGCTTCGAGCGGAACTTGACCTGATTGCTGTGCCTCTGGTCGATGGCGACGTTGCGAGGTTTCTGCGGTTGCATGTCGGCGATCCACCGGCGGAGCGTGCCGAATTGCGACGGGTCCCCTCGGGATGGAGGGCGGCCGCGGGGACGGAGCGTCGGGCTCTGGCGTCTGTTGGGGGATCGCTCAGCGCGGGGCGGCGTGCTGGGGCCGCTGACTCTATCGCGGATGCTATGGATCCGCTCATCCTTTACGTGTCTGGGCGTGAGCCGATCGAGCGTGAGGCGGCGGCCGATGCCCGCGCGGGTGCGCAGACCACCTATCACCGTGACCGGAGCTGGCTGATCGTCGTCGCGATCGTAGCCGCCGCTGCCGCCGGGGTGATGCTGCTCGTCGGGATGACGCTCAAGCGCATGGTGGACCAGCGAGCCAGGGATCGACGCTTCGAAGAAAGCGAGAGCGAGTACATCGAGACGTTGCAAGTCACCGAGAGCGAGGACGAAGCTCATGAACTGCTGCGCCGTCAACTCGAGCGATCTGTAGGGGGGGCACGGGCGGTAGTGCTTGTGCGGAACAACAGCGCGGACCGCTTGCAAGCCAAGACGCCGCTTTCGAACCAGGTCGATGCTCTGCGCGACCCACTGATGGGTGCGACGCCACGGTCCTGTCTTGCCGTTCGCTTTGGTCGTGGCCATACCGAGGAGTCCAGCGACGATAAGGCTTTGCTGAGCTGTCAGATCTGCGGTGCGCTTCCAGGTGCGTCGACTTGTGAGCCGCTGCTCGTGGGCGGTGAGGTCATCGGCGTGGTGCTGATTAGCCATCCTGAGGAGCTCGATGCGAGTTCGCGTCAGCGAATTCGCGAAACGGTCGCCCAGGCGGCGCCGGTGCTGGCCAACCTGCGTAACCTTGCGATCGCCCAGCTGCAAGCCGCGACCGATGGTCTGACAGGCCTGCCCAACCGTCGAGCCGTACAGGATACGCTCAAGCGCATGGTCGCTCAATCCGCACGCGGGGTCAGTCCGCTCGCGGCTCTGCTGCTGGATCTCGATCATTTCAAGAACATCAATGACACCCTCGGTCATGACCGAGGTGACGAGGTTCTTGCCGCGGCCGGTGTCGCTATGCGTGACGCGGTCCGCGACAGCGACTTCGTTGGGCGCTACGGAGGCGAGGAGTTCCTGCTGCTGCTTCCTGGGACCGACAAGCGGGCCGCGCTCAAGGTGGCCGAGACTGTTCGCAAGGCCATCGCGGCGATCCACATGCCCAACCTCAACCAGGTCACCGCCAGCATCGGCGTCGCGGTCCTACCCGACGATGCCGGTGATGCACCCACACTCATCCGTTCAGCCGATCGGGCGCTCTACTCAGCCAAGAAAAACGGTCGCGATCGTGTCGAGACGATCGTGCCCGGACAGCCTGGTTCTTCGCCGCTCATTTCAGCGCCAGACGGGAGATAACTGCAACTGACACTGAGCCGAAGGCCACCACTATTCAGATTGCTGGAACGACCCGTCGGCGGTGGCTCCGGCAGTTCGCCCCTGCTAATTAGCGGGTTTTGAGACTGACGGCGGCGACGCGTCGCATCGACGGACTCAGCAGTAGGCCCGCGACGGCCAGCTCCACCAGGTCCCAGAACGGATGAAAGCGCGCCGAGCGCGCATATGGGCGCTTACCTGCCTATGCGCTGTGCGATACAACTGTCACGCGGACGAGCGGCAGAGCCGCTTGGCGCTGGTCGCCCGTGATGAGCGTGAAATCGTGGGCGAGCGCGGTTGCTGCGATCCAGAGGTCGTTCGTTGGTCGTCTTCCGCTGGCGGTGCGCAGCTCGCCGTAGCGGGCGGAGACCAGGCGATCGGCGTCGACGACTGGAGCCTCTGCGAGGACGGCGGTCAGCAGCCGCAGCCGCAGGGCGCGCGTCGCGTCGTCGTGCGCCATTAGCACGCCCGCCTCGAGCTCGCCGACCGAGATCGCGCTTACCGCCCATGGTTCATCGATCTCGGGCGTGATGCCACGGACCAGGACGCTTGTGTCGATCAGCGCCGTCAACTGGCCCAGGTGTCCTGGGCCACAGCGAGGTCTTCCTCGCGCATTTGGCGCAGTTGCGTAGCCCACGCGGTGTCGGGGGGCGCCTCTGCGAGGATCGCCCCAAGCCGGTCCGGTGCTGCCGGCCGATGAACGCTGGTCAGGGGGCCAAGTTCGGCAACGGGCCGGCCGCCCACGGTAATCGTGAAGCGCTCCCCAACTTCGGCGCGCCTGAGGACATCGCCTATTTGGTTACGGAGCTCGCGCTGTGGAATCGTGACCGACACGAGGGGAGCGTAGCAGCTCTGCTACACGCGCGCCGCTCGAGCACCGCGACGTCAACCTTCGCCAGCGCGAGCTCGGCCGCCAGCATCATCCCCGTCGGACCGCCTCCGGCGATCACCACCGCATGCTCGGCCATAGCCACGCCTCCGTCGGATACCGTCGCGGGACCTGCGCGCGTCAGCTTGCCTGCGCTCGCCGTGAGCGCGGAAGATCCTCGCGCTGCTCGGAGCCCGCGCTCTCTCGACCCTGCTGGGTCTGGATCTCGAGGTAGATCTCTGTGCGGTGGACCGTGACGTCGCTGGGCGCTCGGATGCCGAGGCGCACCTTTGTGCCATTGCTCGACAGGACCGTGACCTCGACGTCGTCGCCGATCACGATGCTCTCGCCGGCCTTGCGTGTCAGGACGAGCACAAGCCTCGGCTCCCCGACTCGAGCCGCCGCGCTCGGACTGCGAAGCGAGGATGGACGCCTCGACCGGTCCTCCGAGCCATGCCACTTACGGACTCACTTTTCGGTGTCATCATCCTCGTAGGAGCTTAGCGCTGGAATGACGATCGTAAGCCGACAACCCGGGCGTATGCTTTGAGAACATGATCGAGCCGTTCGCCAGCCCTTCGACGCGGGCCCTCCTCAGACCCCGCCTTGCCCTTTGGCCGGTTGTCCTGCTCGCGCTCGCAGCGCTCTTGTTCACGGCGCTCCTGTTCGCCGTCGACGCCCAAGCAAGCGGGGGCGTACCCGGCGACGCCGCGGACGTGCCGATCGTCGGCGAAGCGGCGACGAGTGGCGCTGCATCCTCAGAACAGCCGGGGCCGTCCACCGGCGAACAATCGCCGGCCGTTCCTGAAACAGCACCTACCACGACTGAACCAGCTCCTCCGGTGCTCGGAAAATCCGCCGGTGGTGAACCCGTCTCAGCGGTCGAACAGACACCGCCTGCGGTCGAACAGACACCGCCTGCGGTCGAACAGACACCGCCTGCAAGCGAACAATCACCCGCCCCGACAGAAGTCTCTCCTCCGGTGGCTGAAGTAACTCCTCCACCTGTCGAACAGGCGCCACCCGTGGTTGAAGGAACAGCTCCCGTGGCCTCGCCTCCCACCGAACAAACGCCGCCTGTGGCCGTCGAAACCCCGCCCACGGTCGAACAGCAGTTGCCCGTGGTCAAAGCGGTCGAAGAACCCTCTCCGGTGGTCGGTAAGAAAATCATCGAACAGACCGCCGGCGAGGTGGCCGCCGAAGCCGGCTCCGAAGCCATTCAAGGGTCGGGGGAAGGCTCGCAGCAGGCGCCCATCGACAATTCGGGGTCGACCCGCAAGGGTGCGGGTGGCGAAGGGACGGCGGACGAAGTCGCCCCAGGGGCCTCGGCCGCCGTGACGACTCCCGCCGCCCCCGCCGTCCTGTCCGAAGTCTCGATGCCCTCCGTGCAGGATCGGCCGTCGCTCGCGTTCCCGCCGCCCGCGGCGACGTTGGTGCACAGCGGTGGGCAGGCGAGCTGCGAGCTTGCCGCGCTTGGAGCGTCGATCGCAGTGGGCGACGTCCACGGCTTGTTGGACATCTCGGCCGTCACCCCGGTCTCGACCCTCCGCCTCGCCGTCGTCGAGGCTTCTCCGGCGGCGACCACGACAGGCGGACCCGCCGGCGACGATGACGGTTCCGCGGGCGAGCATCCCACCTCTCCAATCCCCGGGCCTGGATCCGGCGGAGCGGGCAGCGGATCGGCCGCCGGGGGCGGCTCCGGCTCCGCCTCCTCGGCGCCCTTCACCCTTGTAGGCGCTCTGCTCCAAGCGGCGCCGCGCGCGATGCGCAGGTTGCTCCTTGCGCAGCAGTCGTGGCGCACCTCGGTACTCGTTCTGATCCCAGAGCGACCGGACTAGCTCCTCCCGGTCGCTTCTACCTCGGTCCTGGATCACCGATTCGGACCGTCTGCAATCAGTTCGATCTGTTCTTACATCTGAGAGGAGCCGTACCGATATGAACCGTCATTTGAGGTTGCCAACGATCTCCCAGCCCGCGCGTCAGAGCGACGCGGCGGCGGTCGCGGAGCGAGCCGGAGCCGGTGTGCTCGGCGACGGAGCGGAGGTCGGCGAGACCGGCCTGTCACAGCCCGCGCACGCTCGGCCGCACCTGACCCTCGCAAGGCCGCCCGCGTGGAGGCACAAGCTGATCCTGATGGGCCGGCTCGACCATCGCTCGGCGCCCGATCTCGAGGAGGAGATCGAGTGTCTGTGCCAGGAAGGCGTCACAACTCTCACGCTCGATCTACGTCAGCTCAGCGCAATCGATTCGGCCGGGGTCAAGACGATCGCATTTCGCGGTGCCGCCTACCGCCGGCGCGGGCGCGACTTCGCGGTGATCTCCGGGTCGCGCTTCAGCCACGTGCTGGCCGAGGCGGGCGCGACGGACCTGGTGGCGCCCGATCCAGAGGAGACCGTTGTCCCTCTGACGCCCGGCCGCTCAATCGACGGCTTCGCTCTCGACAGGTCGACCGCGATGATCAAGAGCCTATAGAGCGCATCTACCACGAGTTCGCCGGTCTGGGGGCCTTCGACTGTCGAAGGCCCCCCACATCCGAGCCGGTGGGCATATCTCGGGCGATACCCGATAATCCAAGCGTGCCCGCGAAGACGGCGAAACGGAAGCTGGACGAGGACGACCCGCTCGAGGACTTCGATCCTCGCGAGGTCACCCTGGAAGGCGTCACGAAGGTGGTGCACGTGGCGGGCGCCGGGCCGGCGGTGATCGTGATGACGGAGATGCCGGGCATCAGCCCGCACGTCGCACGCTTCAGCCGCTGGGTCAGAGACGCGGGATTCACCGTATACATGCCATCGCTGTTCGGCCGCGATGGCGCCGTGCCGGGCGTCGAGGAGGGGACGGCGGTCTTCCAGCGCGCATGCATGAGCGCCGAGTTCCGTGCGTTCGCCGCGAACGAGTCGAGCCCGGTGACCCAGTGGCTCCGCGCGCTGGCGAGGCTGGCGCACGGAGAGTGCGGCGGTCCGGGTGTAGGCGCGATCGGGATGTGCTTCACGGGCAACTTCGCGCTCACGATGATGCTCGAGCCCGCGATGCTCGCCCCCGTCCTGGCCGAGCCGACCCTGCCGTTGAGCGATCCCGCCGGCCTGGAGATCGCGCCCGAGGAGCTCGCCGCGGTCAAGGAGCGCCTCGAGCGGGAGGACCTGACCGTCATGGCGTATCGCTTCAAGGGCGATCGGTTCTGCAAGGCCGAGCGATTCGCGGCCTACTCGCAGGCGCTTGGCGAGCGCTTCTCCGGGCGGGAGCTCCCCGACAGCGCGGCCAACACCGACACGGCGCCGTTCTTCGAGCAGGTGGTGGCGAGCCCGCACAGCGTGGTGACCGCTCATCTGATCGACGAAGAGGGACAGCCGACGATCGCCGCTCGCGACGAGATCTTGGCGTTCTTCGCCTGGCGGCTTCAGCCTGCCTCAGCTCGATGACCGGGCTATGGCTTTCAATCGCACGCCTGCCGCGCCGGCATGCTTAGATTAGGCGTCTGGCAACTATCGAATCGGTAGAAAATGTCAGCGCGCGCCCGTAGCTCAGTGGTCAACGGTTCTCTTCGGGGAGCCAAAGAGCAGCGGTCTTTCAAGCCGCAGGCCGCGGGTTCGATTCCCGCCGGGCGCATTTTGTTGGGCCTCCAATGCAGGGGGTTTTGGGGTCGGTCGATGGCCCACGACGGGTGAGCGGCAATCGCGTTTTGCGTGTCAGGCGGCGGCCACTGCGGAGCGGCGGTGTCTGAGGTTGACCTGCCAGTTCGCGAGCGGGAGCAGGAACAGCACTGCGCCGAGCAGCATCAGAATGAATCCGGCAACGGTGGCGATACTGCCGATGACCGACCATCCCCACGCGTTAAGGAGTAGACCGTTTAGCGTCTCTCCCATGAATAGGGTGGTGCGCTCACCTGCGAGTGTCGTGTTCTTCATGCCGCCGGCGATCCACTGGGCGCTGACCTGTGAGTAGGTCTCGCCGCCGGCAACTTTGGTCAGGTCTACACCGATCTGCTTCTGTGCGTAGAGCTTTGCCTGCTTGCCGGTGAGCACCTGCTGTCCGGCGTAGCCTGCCAGGGCCGGGTTTGTCGCGGGCTTCGGGAAGAAGATCTTCTGCGGAGCTAGCTGGTCGTGGACGACCTGCGTGTCGTAGTGGCCGCCGATGAGCGCGAGCGCGCCGACGACGATCATGCCTGCCGCAGCGACGGTGACGATCGGGATCACCGAACGCGCCGCACACCGGATCGTCACGGAGCTCGCCGACGGCGGCTACATCACACGCGAGCGCAACGGACGACGCAACCAATACACGATCCAATCCGGCCTCCCCCTCCCCGATCGCCTCGGCCGTGTGCAGCGGATCAGCGACCTGCTCACGATCCTCATCGGCACCACCGACGAGCCACCAGACACACCGAACCCCAGTGCAGCGCAAGCAGCTCACCCTGTCGCAGTCCGGCGTAGGCCGCGAGCCTGACCAGCTCGGCGTCCCTCACTTTCCCGCGACGGCCGCCCACGCCGCCTCGCTGCCCATGAAGGGCGTGAGCGCGATGTACATGATGTGCTCGGTCAGCTCCGGCAGGCGGCGTGTCTGACCCCGCAGGATGTAGTCGTGGAGCAGCTCGAACACGCCCCCGACGATCGCCTCGCCGACTACCGGCGCCGAGGGCAGCGACGGCGCATCCGCGCCGACCCGCAGGTCGAGCAGCTCGGCGTAGCCGGCGTTGGCCTCGTGCACGCGCCCTGCCATGTGCGGGTAGGCGACCATCACGTCGACACACGCCAGGTGCGCGTAGGAGGGCTCGGAGGCGAGGAACTCCAGCAGAGCGGTCGCGCCCGCGCGTACCGCGCCGAGCCAGCTCGACTGCCTGAGCAGCGTCTGGTTGACGATCGCCATCGCCTTGGAGTGCCCGACCTCGTAGGTGGCCAGGAACGCCTCCTCCTTATTGGCGAAATGCGTGTAGAACGTCTGCAGCGACACCGCCGCTTCGGCGGCGACGTCCTCGAGGCTCAGCGCGGGATATCCCCCCGCGGCGGTCAGGTTGGCGATCGCGTCGAAGATTCGCTCGCGCTGGTTGTAGATGACGAACCCGCGCGGCAGGTTGTGCTCGCCGCGCGGAAGCCCGCGCGCCCCCGACAGCGAGGGTGGCGAGAGCGTGCCGGGCGCCCGGCCGCCCATCAGCCTGCGCGGCCGCCCGGCGTGGGGGCGGCGGGGCACGCCCGGCGGCGAGGGGTAGTACATGGCGATCCAGGCGAGGAGCTCGGGCACGAGCTGCAACAGCTGGGTCTTCAGCGCTTTGCTCGAACGTGTGGTTCCGACGCGTGAGTGAAGGATCCTGCGCACCGCACCGACGATCGCCCGGGCCACCGGCTCGGGGAGCGTGCCGGCGCCGGGCGCCTGGGCGAAACCGTCGACGATCAGACGCTGCAGGCGCTCGGCGTCCTGCGCCCAGCGCTCTACGCCCGCGGGCCCCGCGGCGCCCATCTCCACGCACACGAGGCGTGCGGCGTCGGGGCGGTCGCCGGCGGCGTCGAACAGGGTGCGGATGAACGTCTCCATGCGTTCGTTCCACTCCAGCGTAGGGTCGTCCGCACGAGCGAGTCGTCGGATCAGGCGCACGACGATCGTGTCGTAGGTCGCCAGCAGGCACTCGTCCTTGTTGTGGAAGTGCTCGTAGAAGCTGCGCCGGGAGACCCCGGCCCGCGTCACGAGGTCGGAGATCGTGGTCGCCGCAAAGCCGCGCTCGTCGACCGCTTCGACCATCGCCTTGAACAGCCGCTCGCGCTGGTGCGCCGCGACCGCCTCGCGCGGGAGCGCCTGTGGCCCGCGCGGCAGGTTGTTGGCGCTCGCCTGACCGGCGCTCGCGTTTTCGCCCGTGGGCTTCGCCGCGCGCGCCCGCGAGGGCCGCTTCTTCGCTCCCCCCGGCTGTCCGCGCGTCGCTCCCACGAGCGCACCTTACGGGATTGGTCGAGCGTGCCGGTGGAAAGATCCAGCGCCACGTTGGCCAACACGGCACAACCGTGCGGTGATTGGGTCTGAGCGGGTACAAGTTGACAAGCTGCGTAAAACATGATTTATATGTCGGTAGGAAAACAAGCGCTCTCGTCGATCGACGGATAGTTGGAATGGATGGACAGGGAGGCGATAAAGCGAGAGAAGGGCCTGGTTATGGGTCAAGGGTCAAGCAGGATGCTGAGGCCGCAGGGCGTAGGACAGAAGCTGCCGAGCAGTAGAACGGGACGCTCTCATTCTGTAGGCCCTGTACTATTAGCCCGGACTTTAGGGCGCACGCAGGGGATGTCCGTTGGCCAGGTCGGCAGACGGCACGGCGCGCGTCTCGACCGGCCACCGGCCGAGACGCAACAGACGTATCCGGGGATCAGCAAGGTGGGGATGAGCAGAGAGGGAGGGGAGAGATGAGACTGTTCGCTTGTGAGGAGGGGCGGATGCTGCGCGCGCTGCACGGCCGCTGGCCGTACCGCCGCTCGCACTGCCGTCACGATTTTCACTGGCTCGTGCAGGTGCGATCGAGGCGGCGCTGGTGTGCCGCCGGCCGAGGTCATTCCACCGGCAGCCTGCCGGTCCATCACCGCCGGCCTCACGGGAGCTGATCGGGCTCGATCCACATCGGCTTCGCTCCGAGCGCCGTCTCGATGGTCGCTAGGATCGAGTGAATGGCGGTCACCGGGTCATCGAGCGCAGCGACTCAGGCGAGTGGAGCAGTCGCCGAGGGCGAGGAGGAGATCCGCAAGCTGTCGATCAACACGATCCGCGGCCTGGCGATGGACGCTGTGCAGAAGGCGAACGCCGGCCACCCCGGCACGGCGATGGCGCTGGCGCCGCTGGGGTACACGATCTTCCGGCGCTTCCTGAACGCGAACCCGGCGGACACGCAGTGGCCGGACCGCGACCGTTTCGTGCTGAGCTCCGGTCACGCATGCATGCTGCAGTACGCGCTGCTTCATTTGTGCGGCTATGAGCTGAGCATCGAGGACCTGCAGCAGTTCCGCCAGTGGGGCTCGCTCACGCCGGGGCACCCGGAGCGCGGCCACACGCAGGGCATCGAGGTCACGACGGGACCGCTGGGGCAGGGTTTTGCCAACGCGGTTGGGATGGCGATGGCCGAGCGCTTCCTCGCGGAGCGCTTCAACCGCCCAGGACACGAGCTCCTCGACCACCACGTGTACGTGATCTGCTCGGACGGTGACCTGATGGAGGGCGTAAGCCAGGAAGCGGCCTCGATCGCCGGCAACTTCGCGCTGGGCAAGCTGGTCGTCTGCTACGACGACAACCGCATCACGATCGACGGCACCACGTCGCTTTCGTTCGACGGCGAGAACCACGCCGCACGCCTGGCGGCCGACGGCTGGCACGTGCAACTGGTGGAGGACTCCGAGGACTTGGACGCGCTGGAGGACGCGATCGCGGCCGCTCGCGAGGAAACCGAGCGCCCGTCGTTCATCTCGATCCGCTCGCACATCGCCTACCCGGCGCCGCACGCGATCGACACCGCCAAGGCGCACGGGGCGGCGCTTGGCGAAGACGAGGTTCGGGCTACCAAGGAAGTGATGGGCTTCGACCCCGACCGCAGGTTCCAGGTCGACGAGCGCGTCTACGAGCACATGTCGCTGCACGATTCGGGCACGAAGGCGCAGGGTGCCTGGAACGAGAAGCTCGATGCGTGGCGGGCGGCCTTTCCGGAGATGGCGGCGGACTGGGACCTCGCGTGGGCGGGGAAGTTGCGCGAGGGCTGGCGCGAGTCGCTGCCGGAGTTCGCCGCCGGGGAGGAGATCGCCACCCGCTCGGCGGGCCAGAAGGTGATGGCGGCGTTCGCCGAGTTCGGCCCGACGATGATCGGCGGCGCGGCCGACCTGGTGGAGTCGACCAAGACCCTGTTCGACGGCGGCGGCCAGTTTTCGAAGGTCCATGCCGGCCGCAACATCCCTTTCGGGATTCGCGAGCACGCGATGGGGGCGATCGTCAACGGCGCGTCCGCCCACGGCGGCATCGTCAAACCGTACGGCTCGACGTTTTTGATGTTCTCCGACTACATGCGCGCCGCCGTGCGGCTGTCGGCGTTGATGGGCCTGCCGGTGGTGTGGGTGTGGACGCACGATTCGGTGGGCCTCGGCGAGGACGGCCCGACGCACCAGCCGATCGAGCACTACGCCTCGCTGCGGGCGATTCCGCGCCTGTGGGTGATGCGCCCGGGCGACCCCAACGAGACGGTCGAAGCCTGGCGAGTGGCGCTCGAGCGCGAGGACGGCCCGACGGCGCTGCTGCTCTCCCGGCAGAACGTGACCGTGCTCGACCGCGGCGAGGTCGCAAGCGCGCGCGGCGTCGAGCGCGGCGCCTATGTGCTGTGGGACTCCTCGGGGCACGATGACCCGGAGATCGTGCTGATCGCCACGGGCGCCGAGGTGCCGCTGACGTTCGCGGCCGGCAAGGCGCTGGCCGAGCAGGGAACGCGCGTGCGGGTCGTCTCGATGCCGTGCATGGACCTGTTCGAGGAGCAGAGCGAGGAGTACCGCGACGAGGTGCTGCCCCCCGCGGTCAGGATTCGGCTGGCGGTCGAGCCGGGCGCGACGATCAGCTGGGGAAAGTGGGTGGGCCTCGACGGGGACGTGCTTGGCCTCGACCGTTTCGGCGCCTCGGCGCCTGGGACCACAGTGCTCGAGAAGCTGGGCTTTACGACGGAGAACATCCTCGCGCGCGCGAAGGCGCTGTTGGAGCGAAAGGGCTGATACGCATGGGACTCTCGCCACTCGACCATCTCTCCGCGCTCGGGCAGAGCGTGTGGGTCGACAACCTCTCACGCGAGTCGATCAAGGACGGCCATCTGCAGGGACTGATCGACGATTGCGCGGTGGTCGGCGCGACGTCGAACCCGTCGATCTTCGAGAAGGCGATGACCACGGGCGACGCTTACGAGCAGCAGTTGCGCGAGCTGGCCGAGCGGGAGACCGACGCGAAGGAGACGTTCTGGGCGCTGGCCGAGCAGGACATCAAGGACGCGTGCGACCTGTTCCGCCCGGTGTGGGACGGTGGCGGCGGACGCGACGGCTACGTCTCGCTCGAGGTCGATCCGGGCTTGGCGTATGACACGCTGCAGACGTTCCGCGAGGCGATGCGCCTGCACGAGCTCGTCGAGCGGCCGAACCTGCTCGTGAAGATCCCCGCTACGAAGCCGGGGCTGGCGGCGATTGAGGACGTGATCGCCAAAGGCAAGTCGGTCAACGTGACGCTGATCTTCTCGCTGCGCCGCTACGCGGAGGTGGCCGAGTCGTACATACGCGGCCTCGAGCGGCTGGTGGCCGAGGGCGGCGACCCGGGCAAGGTGGCGTCGGTCGCGAGCTTCTTCGTGTCGCGAATCGACACCGAGGCCGATCGCCGGCTGGATCAGATCGGCGGCCACGACGAGCTGAAGGGCAAGCTCGCGATCGCCAACGCCAAGCTCGCCTACCGGCACTACCGGGAGGCGTTCGCGGGCCCGCGCTGGGAGTATCTCGACGGCAAGGGCGCCACGCCGCAGAGGGTGCTGTGGGCGTCGACGTCGACGAAGAACCCGGCTTACAGGGACACGCTGTACGTGGATGAGCTGATCGGGCCAGACACGGTGAACACGATGCCGGAGGAGACGATCGAAGCCTACGGCGACCACGGCGATCCACGACCGCGGCTGGAGAGCGGGCTGGACGACGCGCAGCTGGTGTTCGACGAGCTGGAGCGCGCGGGCGTCGACTACGACGACGTCACCGACACGCTCGAGCGCGAGGGAGTGGAGAAATTCTCCGGCGCTTTTGACGAGCTGTTGGACGCGTTGCGCGACAAGCAACGCTCGCTCGCGACGGCTTAACTGCTTTTGGGAGACACGAAGGCGTCGCGCTCCTACGGCGTTGTCGGCGCCGGTCACGACAGCCGGCGGCATCGCCGACCCTCATCAGGCGTAGGGGATCGACACCAGCACCTGGATCCGCAAAGGTCCCGACGGAAACGCGCGCACGTGCAGCGTGAAGACGCGGAAAGGACGACCGCGATAGCTGTATGAGCCGTCGGCGGGCGGGGTCCCGGGAGCGGGACCGAGACTGTTCTTCACCAGGCGCGGGCCCATGTACATCAGGACGTCGAGCCCGGCCAGGCGGCGGGCGAGCCGCAGGTAGCCTTCGTCGTCCTGGATCGAGAGCACGAGGCTCCCGATCGTGCGCCCGCCGAGCCGCAGCGGCGCTTCGAGCGGAGCCAGCACGAACGGGCCACCGACATCGGACAGCAGCCTTCCACCGGCATTCACACGCAGGCGCACGATGTGCTGATTGAGCAGAGCTTCGATCGCCGTACGCGCCGCCACGGGGTCGCGGGTTGCGACGGCGCTCAGCAGCGCCCGGTCGTGCTGGACGCGGCGCACCTGAACCCGCGCTCGCTGCCCGATCTCGCCCGCGTAGATGAGCTTCGCGACGGCAGTCAGAGTGTTGACAGTCGTGTCCTGTGGCGTCTGCCCGCAGAGACGTGCGGTCGAGGCGATCGGCCGGAGCACATACACACGCAGGGAGCCGGCCGGATAGGCCGTGGCGGGGAAGGAGGTGTACTGATAATCCACGCCCCCCACCGCGAGCGTGCCCTGAGTTGGGATTGTCCCCGCCGGCAGCGCGAAGGCGCCGCCGACGTCGTGCCCGTTCGCACGGAGCGCCGTCTGACTCGAGGCGATCCCGTCGATCTCCGAGATCAGACCATCCTTGGCCCACACGCTTGCCACGAAGCTCGCGATCGGGGCGCCGCCGCCGCCCACGATCGTCCCAGACAGCGGCGCGAGGGCGTTGGGTGCGCCGACCTCCGCGAGTGTCCGGCCACGGCTTACCACCTTCAGGTTCGTCAGATGACCCGTGGCGAGCAGCGCCTGCTCAGCTGCGCGTGTGGCCCGCGGGTCGTTCCGTTCGACGGCTTCGCGCAGGGCCGCTGAGGCCGTGACCAGGTGCAGGGCGGTCGCGGTCCTTTCGCTGGAGACGCCCTCGCGATAGACCCGCAGCGCCACGTCGCCGAGCACGCCCATCACGGTCGGAGCGCACGCGCTCGACGTGGCCGGCGCGGCGGCCGTGATGCCCGCGGCGTCGGCGCGAGCGTCGGAATCGCCTTTGGCGGCGCCCGAGCCGCAACCCGCCAGAGCAAGCATGACCGCGCAGATGACAGCGACGCGCTGCAAGCGCGCGATCTTCTCCATACGCTGAACCATCGACGCGAATCCTAAGTGCTCGCTCAACGCGCGGTGAGACTCTTCCCACGCCACCGTCAACGTGTACTACTGTCGTCGCATGCCCACGGTCCTGATCACCGGCGCGTCCACCGGCATTGGCCGTGCCACCGCACTTCACCTGGCGGGCGCCGGCTGGACCGTGTTCGCGGGCGTGCGCAAGCTTTCAGACGGTGAGGCGCTGGCAGCCGCCGGCGGCGTGCGGGTCGAGCCGATCGTCCTCGATGTGACCGACCCGGCCCAGATCGCCACGACCGTCGAGCGGGTGAACGAGCACGGGGGCAGGCTCGACGCGCTGGTGAACAACGCCGGGATCGGCTACGGCGGCCCGCTCGAGCTGATCCCGATCGGCGACCTGCGCAACCAGCTCGAGGTCAACGTGCTCGGGCCGGTCGCCGTCACCCAGGCGCTGCTGCCCGCGCTGCGTCACGCACGCGGGCGGATCGTGCTCGTCTCCTCGATCGGCGGGCGCGTGGCGATGGCGTTCACCGCGCCGTACGCCGCATCCAAGCACGCGATCGAGGCGATCGGCGACGCGTTGCGGGTGGAGCTGCGCAGCTCGCACGTGCAGGTGGCGCTGATCGAGCCGGGCTCGGTCGCGACGCCGATCTGGGACAAGGGCCGTGCGCAGGGCGACGGCCTGAGCGTCCCGCCGGAGCTGATCGACCAGTACGGGCACGTGCCGGCCGCGATGGACAAGGTCCTGCGCGACACCGAGCGTCGCGGCGTCCCGCCGGAGCAGGTGGCGAAGACGATCGCGGGGGCGCTCACCGCGCGGCGGATGAAGGCGCGCTACGTGATCGGGCGCGACGCGCGCGCGATGCTGCTCGCCAAGCGGCTGCTGCCCGACCACGTCTTCGATCGGGTGGCCCGCCGCGCGCTCGGCGTCTGAGCACGCGCTCGGGACGCCCAAAGACGCGCGCCGGCCCGTCCAGCCCGCGTTGCGACCGGCGACATCGACCCCGATGCGGGGACGACGCGCAATTGTCTCCCCCAAAAGGCGCTCTGCTCCCTACGACGGCGGCGGGTACACGGCCAGCCATGCGAACAGGCTGGTGGTGGCCACCTGCGTCTGCAGCATCCCCGCCGGCGCGTCCTGCGGCGGCAGAACTTCGCCGCTCCATGACAGCAGGTACAGCCCTTCGCCATTGCGCGCGCGCGTTTCGGCGTCGTGGGCGTTGCCGGCCGCGAGCGCGTACAGGGTGGGGTCGTGGTCGAGCGAGTACAGCGCGAGCATCCACTGCAGATAGATCGCGTCGTACTGCGGCGAGAAGTCGAGCGCGGAGCCGAAACGCTCGAGCGAGGTGGCCTTCAGCGCTTCGGCCCGCTTGCAGTCGATCGGGGTCGCGGTCACCTGGCAGAGCACCGCCTGCGCGTAGATCAGCGGCGCCTCGATGTAGTCGATCGGGGTGGGGTTCAGGTTGCTGCCCGCATACAGCTGGTTGGCGACGCTGAAGCCTGACGTGTTCGCCCATTCCAAGAACCTGCTCGCCTGGGCGAGCGCGAACCGGGAGCCGGTTTCGCGGTAGAGCAGCGTCGCCAGCAGCGTGCCGCTCGCCAGCGCCTCGCCGGCCTTGTACGGATGGTCGGTGTTCCACCAGATCCCGCCGCCTTCCGGATCCCAGCCGACCGTGGCGATGTAGCGCAAGGCCCGTTCGGCGTCGGTCAGGTAGCGGTGCGCGCCGGTCGCGCGATAGGCGTTGACGAACGCCAACCCCCACCAGCCGTTGTCGTCGAACCACGTCTCCGTGTCCGCCGTGCGGTCGCCCTGATATGGCGAGTAGCCGGGCAGGGGGCGCAGCCCGCGATTCAGGTAGCGCTCGGCGCCCGCCGCGAAGCGTCTGACCGCGGCGCGGTTCGCGGGCGTGGGCTGGGCGATCGCGATTGCGTCGAGCGACTCGAACAGCGGCACGATGTCCCAGATCGTGGCCAGCGGATAGCGTTCGCGGTCGCCCAGTCGCGCGTCATACCAGCCGCGGCGAGGATCGGCCCAACGATGCTCCCCCTGCGCCACGCCTGCGTGCGCGAGCGACAGGTAATGCTGCTGCTGGGGTGTGATCGCGGCAGCGGGCGGGGCGGAGGGCGCCGTCGCGCGCGTGGCTCCAGACGCGGCGAGGGCCGTCGTCGAGCCGGGCAGCGCCGCGCCGACGAGCGCGAGCGCGGCGATGGTGAGTGCGAGCGCGGCGATGGCGAGTGCGAGCTTGGTCATGCTTACGTAGTACAACCCGAAAGGGCGCTCATCGTCGCGCGTCGGCCGGTCGACCCTCGTGCGGTCGACCCTCGTGCAGTCGACACTCGTACGGTCGACCTCAGACCCGGCTGGGCGCTGGCCGTGCGCCGCCCGCCGCGCAAAGCCTGGTTCGAACCGACGGGCCCTTTATTCGACACGGATACCGTATAGGGCCGATGGACAAGGACGAGCACGACCTCGCGATCGACACGGCCGTCGACGCGCACCTCCCCACGCCCCCCTCCGAACGGGGCGCGTGGCTGCTCGCGTGCGTGCTAGGCCTGCTCGGCGCGAGTGTCCTCGCGGCCGTGCTCACAGGGCTCGTCGGCCGCTCGACACCGACGATATCCGCCGCCCCGCCGCCTGTCCTGCTCGCCGCCTCGACCCCCTCAGCCGGGCCCGCGGCCGCCGCGAGCGCGCTCGCCGGCGCGCAGGCGAAGGGCGCATCGGCGACACGCGCCGCGCGCGCGCGCGGCGCGGGCCTTCACGGCAAGGGGGGTGCGCGCGCCGATGCGATCGTCGCGCAGCCGTCGACCGCCCAGCAGAGCCTCGAGGCGCAGCGCTTGGCCGATCGGACCGCAGTGCACATCCCGCGGCGCTGGATGGAAGGCTTCTACCCGATCTACGCCACCGCCCAGCGCACGTTCGGCGTCAACTGGCTGCTGATCGCCTCGATCCACCGGCAGGAGTCGGCCTTCTCGACAGCGGCCACCACCTACCACGGCCTCAACTTCGCCGGCTGCTGTGGCGGTCCGATGCAGTTCAACGTCACCAACGGGCCGGTCTCCACGTGGGATCTCGTCAGCGACTCCTACGTCTACGGCAAGCGCCCTCCCGCCTACGACCACATGACGGCGACCCACCCGTCGCTCTACGACGACTTCGACGCGATCATGGCGGCCGCTCACCTGCTGTCCGCCGACGGCGCCGAATACGCCCTGAACGGCGCCGCGTGGGACGCGGCGTACGATTACTACGGCCATGACGCCACCGGCGTGAGCTACGCGGACGAGGTGCTCGCCCGCGCGATCGGCTGGTCCCAGCGCGGGTTCTGCATCAACTGCGGGGTTGAAGGAGCGATGGTCGAAGCGGTGCAGGCCGCCTATGGTGCGCCCGTGCTGGCGACTCTGACCACGGCCACGGTTGCACGGGCGCGCAAGTGACACGCCATCCGGGCTTTTCGCCGAGCCCGGCCTGCGCTTCTGGATACCACTTGTGACCGCTCCAGCAGCAGCCGCCACGGCCGTTACCTGGGCCGACATCCGGCCGATCTGATGGGGGATCAGGCGGCGGCGCCGGCCTGAGCTATCAGCTCGCCCGCGACCCGGTCGGTCGCGCCCGCCGTGCCGCCGAGCAGGCGGCGGGAGAGCTGCGCGCGGCGAAAGTACAGCGGCGCGTCGTGCTCCCACGTGGCGCCGATGCCGCCGTGCACGGAGATCATCGTGCGCGCCGCCTGGTCGAGCGCGCGCCCGGCCACCGAACGCAGCGCGCTCGCCGCGAGCGGGAACTCCTCAGGCGCACCGTTGCGCGACCAGCCGGCGTAGTACAGCAGCGAGCGACCGTTCTCGAGCTGGCGCAGCACCTCCGTCAGCGAGTGCTTGACCGCCTGGTAGGAGCCGATCGCGCGCCCGAACGTGAAGCGCTCCTTCGCATAGGCCACGGACACGTCGAGCGCCGTCTCGACGCTGCCGAGCGACTCCGCGGCGATCAGCGCCTGCGCGAGGTGCCAGGCGGCCGCGAGCGACTCCTCGGGAGGGTCCAGCAGGATCGCGGGTGCATCGTTCAGCGAGACATGGCCGAGCGAGCGGGTGGCGTCGTAGCGCCTGACCTCCCGCACCTCCACTCCAGAAGCGTCGCCCATGATCGCCACGGCCACGGGCCGCCCGTCGTCGAGTGCCACGCCCACGAGCGCGTGGGCGCCGGGCGCGTCGGGCACGAACGCGAAGCTGCCGCTCACGCGCACGCGACCGTCCTCGCCCGGCCCAGAGACGCTCGGCAACTCAGCGCGGCGCAGGCCGCTCGCGGGGTCGCCGCTCCAGCGCCCGTCGAGGTCGTTCGGCGGCTGTGCGGGCAGGTAGGCGACCCTGTGCTCGCCGCTTGCGACCGCCGCCAGGTGTTCGGCGGCGTTCGGCGCATCGTTCAGGATCGCCGACGCGGGCAGATGCCCGAGCAGAGGGATCGGAGCGAGCACGCGCCCGCACTCGCCGAGCACGAGCATCGCGTCGAACGCGTCCAGCCCGGCGCCACCGTCGGCCTCGTCGATCAGCAGGCCCGGCCAGCCGGCCTCGCACGCCATCGGCCACAGGTCGGGCAGCTCCGCGTTGCCGTCGAGCGCCTCACGGGCGGCTTCGAACGTCTTGAAGCGCGACAGCGCGCCGCGCGCGGCCTCGCGCAGGAACACCTGCTCGTCTGACAGTGCGAGGTTCATGCTGTCTCCGTTGATAGATGATCGCCGTACGCGCTCATACGGCTGCTGTTTCCTTCGAGCGCAGCTCCGAGAAGGGGATACCCTTGTCGAGCCGCGGCTCAGGCGGCAGGCCGAGCACGCGCTCGCCGATCGTGTTGCGCAAGATCTCTTCGGTCCCGCCGGCCGACTTCAGGCCGGGCAGAAACGAGATCATGTAGGCCCACTCGCTGTCCTCCGCCAGCGCGTCGGGGCCGACCACATCGGTGATCAGCTCGCCTGCCTTGATCGCGCCGTTGACGATCGTGACCTTCGCCAGGCCGGCCTCGGGGCCGGGGATCTGGCCTTTCTGCAGGGCGGTGAGCGTTCTGTAGCCGGTGAACCTGACCGCCAGGAGCTCACTCGTGATCTCGCCGAGCTGGTGGCGCACCTCGGGGTCGCGCCGCGCCTCCGCGTCGCCGGCGATCGCCGCGGCGAAGCGGGTCGAGTTGTAGCCGAGCCCCTCCCCGCCGAGCCCGATCGTGACGCGCTCGAACATCAGCGTCGTAAGCGCAGTGCCCCAGCCGTTGCCGACGCCTCCCACCACCGCGTCCCCGTCGAGGGCGACATCGTCGAAGAACACCTCGTTGAACTCGGCCTCGCCCGAGATCTGGCGCAGGCCGCGCACGGTCACGCCCGGGGCGTCCATCGGGACGACGAACATCGTCATGCCCTTGTGCTTCGGCACGTCCGCGTCGGTGCGCGCGAGCAGCAGGCCGTAAGAGGCGAACTGGGCGTTCGTCGTCCACACCTTCTGCCCGCTCAACCGCCAGCTGCCGTCCTCCTGCAGTCGTGCGCGGGCCTGCACCGCCGCGAGATCGGAGCCCGCGGCGGGCTCTGAGAACAGCTGGCACCAGACCTCGTCGCCGTGCAGCATGGGGCCGAGATAGCGCGCCTTCTGCTCCTCGGCGCCGTGGGCGATCAGCGTCGGGCCGAGCATGCCGACGCCGATCGCGTCGAGGATGCCGGGCACCTTCGCGCGGGCGATCTCCTGGTTTGCGATCACCTGCTCGATCGGGCCGAGGCCCTGTCCGCCGTACTCCTTGGGCCAGGTCACCCCCGCGAGGCCGGCCTCGGCGAGCTTGCCCTGCCAGGCGCGGCGCGCGGCGATTATCTCGTTCTCGTCCTCGAGCGCTCCGGGGCCCTGCAGGATCGGCGCCTCAGACTTGTGCTGCTCGATCCAGCTGCGCACCTGTGCGCGGTAGGCCCCCTGCTCCGTCGTGTCGTCGAGGTCCACGGCTCTCTCCTTTGGGACTGCTTCGCTTGGGCAAATCCGCCCTTGGTTGACTGGCCAGTCAATCCTCGGGTCACACTTTACTCCCCTGTCCGCTGCCCCGTGGAACGTGCCGCCCCATGGTCGTTTAATGCGGACTTCGGCGCTTCCTCTGCGGTCTCGCCACTCCCCCTGCGCTCCCGCACAGAGCCTCTACGCGCCTACGCGCCGGCAGGAATCGGCGGCTCCGGGACAGGAGCCTGATGGTAGACGCCTTCGAACCCGCGATTCAGCAGGTAGGCGGCCTGCGTGCCCGGATCGGGCGAGTGCAGCAGCACCACGCCGAGGCGCACGCCGTGGCGTTCCGCGGTTGCCACCAAGCAGCGCCCTGCCGCTTCGGTGTATCCGGTCTTCAGCCCCGTCAGCCCGGGATAGCCGTAGATCAGCAGCGGGTTGTTGTTGTAGAGGTAGAGCTTGCCGCCCTTGATCGGGAACGGCAGCGCAGCCGTGTAGGTGCGCACGACGCGCGCGATCCGCGATTGTTCGAGGTCGACGTGGGCGAGCAGCGCAAGGTCGGCCGCACAGGAGTAGTCGCCTTCGTTGAAGTACCCCGACGGCGAGGAGTATCGCGTGCAGCCCATCCCCAGCTTCGCCGCCTCTCCGTTCATGCGCACGACGAAGTTGTTGACGGTGCCGGCCACGTGCTGGGCAAGCGCCACGGCGGCGTCGTTGCCCGACGGCAGCAACAGGCCGTAGAGCATGGTCTCCAGCCGCACGTGCTTGCCGAGCGGCAGCACCCCCACCTTCGACCCGGCCTGGTCGACCGCTTCTTTGGTCACGAGCACGGGCGCGTCCGCCGGCGCCGAAGTGACGGTGAGCAGCGCGGTCATCATCTTCGTCAGGCTGGCGATGTGCAGGTGGATGTAGGGGTTGCGCTGCCACAGGACCTGGCCGGTGGAGAGGTTGAACAGCACGCCGGCGCGCGGGGGAACATGGAACGGCGCGTGCACGGGGTCGCCCGCGGGATCGCCCAAGGCAAGCGCGAGCGGAGGACGGCCGAGCGCCAGCCCGCTCGGCGATCGCGTCGGAGGGCCGGGCGGCGTAGGGAGACGTCCGCGGACTGGGTGTCGGGCGGCGGCGTCTCCGCCATGCGCACGGCCCGATCCGGCGAGCGCCATGACGACGACCGCCCCGGCGATCGCCAGCGCGAGCATGCCTACGGCGACCGCACGCCGCTGCCGTCGCCGCCGATGGCGAGCGGCCTCGCGCCGTCGCCGCCGATGTTGGCTGGGGGTCATGAATGGCGAAGGGGAGCTCATCTGTAGGGACGATCCTCGTGGTGAGTCGATCCTCGGCGCCCGGCGCCGGCCGTCACTGGCGTGGCCCGCTCAGCAGCGCGCCGACGATCCCGATCCCGAGCAGCACGAGGACGAAGATGGACAGCAGGCCGGCAAGGGTAACCCCTTGTTCGGCCACCGCGCGGAAGGTGAGGAAAGCGAAGCCGGCGATGAAGATCAGCGCTGCGCCGAACACGGCGATGCGCCTCACGTGGAAGCCCCCGCGAACGACCCGGCCAGGACCAGGCCGAAGGCGAAGGCGCCGGCGTGCGCCACATAGGAGGCGCTCTCACCGGCGAGCAGGATCTGCGCGATCAGCCACGCTCCCAGGAACAGCGCCGCGGGCAGCTCGACCAGGCCGGCGAGGAAGGGGACGAGGACCATCGTGAGGACGCGCGCCCTCGGGTACCTCGCCAGGTAGCCGCCGAGCACGGCCGCGCTCGCGCCCGCGGCGCCGAACACGATCGGACCGGGCGCGCCGCCATGCAAGAGCGCCCGGGCGGTCCCCGCAAGCAGACCGCCGAGCACGCAGAGGGCGCAGAAGCGCACGCGCCCGAGCGTGCTCTCGAGGGTGGGTCCGAACAGCACCAGCAGCAGGATGTCAAGCAGGACCGGCGGAAGCCCGCCGTGGCGCGGAGACAGCAGATAGGCGCTCGTCTCGAGTGCCGCCAACGCGACCGTTGCTAGCGGAAGGCCTGTCCGCGGGATGTTGTCCTTCAAGGGAATTATCCACGGACCCTATCCGCGGACGACGAGCTGTCGTCGCATTCGGACGCGACCGGTCGATCGCCGAGACCGGCCTATCGAGACCGGGTCTCGGAACCCAGCGCAGCCAGTGGTCCGGAGCCTGCGCCACGCTGGGGGACGTGCTGGTCGGCGTGGTAGGAGGAGCGCACGAGCGGCCCCGCCGCGACGTGGTCGAAGCCGAGCTCGTACGCGGCCAGCTCGAGCGCGGCGAACTCGTCTGGATGCCAATAGCGCACGACCGGCAGGTGGCGCTCCGACGGTCGCAGGTACTGGCCGACGGTGAGCACCCGCACCCCGTTCTCGCGCAGCGTGGCGAATGCCTCCACCAGCTCCTCGTGGGTCTCGCCGAGGCCGACCATCAGCCCAGACTTGGTCACGACCTCGCCCTCGCCCAGCTCGTCGGCGAGGCGCAGCACGCGACACGAGCGCTGGAACTCCGAGCCGCGCCGCGCCAGCGGGTACAGGCGGGGCACGACCTCCACGTTGTGGTTAAACACGTCGGGACGCTCGGCGATCACCTTCGCGAGCGGCATCTCCTGGCCTTGGAAGTCGGGCGTGAGCACCTCGACCTGACAGTCCGGCGCCTGGCGGCGGACCTGGCGGATGACGCCGACGAACGCCGAGGCGCCCTTGTCGGGCAGGTCGTCGCGATCGACCGATGTGATCACCGCGTGGCGCAATCCCATGCGCGCGATCGACCGCGCGACGCGCGCCGGCTCGAGCGGATCGTTCCAGGTGGGCTTGCCGGTCTTCACGTTGCAGAACCCGCACCTTCGCGTGCACGTGTCGCCGAGGATCATGAACGTGGCGGTGCCGCGCTCCCAGCACTCGCCCACGTTCGGGCACGCCGCCTCCTGGCAGACCGTGTGCAGGTTCTCCTCGCGGATCAGCGCGGTCAGCTCGCGATAGCGCTCGCCACCGGGCGGCGGCACCTTGAACCACGGCGGCTTGCGCTCGCGCAACGGACGCACGTCGGGGCCGAGCACGTCGAGCACGTCCATGCCGCCGGGGTTGGAGCGAGATCGAGTCCCGCCCATCCTGCTCACGCGGGCGCCGGCTCGGCGACGGCGGACGAGATCGTTTTCATGGGGGCTCGCTGCGCTCGCCTGTCGGCGTTCGCAGTGTCGATGCCGAGGCGTGTCGGCGACACGAGCCGCTGGCGCCTGCCGTGCGCTTGGCAGAAGGCGTGGGTCATACGTCGCCGGAAGCACGCCGGGGACCGATCGGAGATCGGCCAGCACCCCGCGCCGGCCTCCTGTGCGACGGACGTCATGGCAACCTCGGACAGCCCGCACGCCACGACCCATGAGAACGGCTCGAGGTCGTTGTCGACGTTGACGGCGAAGCCGTGCGTGCTGACGCCGCGTGCCACGTGCACGCCGATCGAGGCGATCTTGCGCTCGCGGGAGGAGCGCGACGCGGGTGCGCGCGAAGGCCGGCTCACCCACACGCCGGTGTAGTCGGGGCCGTCCTGCGTGCGTGCGTGGGCGTCGATGCCCGTCTGCGACATCGCAGCGACGATCGCGGACTCCATCGTGCGCACGAAGCCGCCGATGTCGTCGACGGCCATGATCGCGTAGCCGACGAGCTGGCCGGGGCCGTGGTAGGTGATGCGTCCGCCGCGGTCGGTGGCGTGCACCTGGATGCCCTTCGCGCGATAGAAGGACTCCTCGAACGGCAGCTCCCGTGCCTCCGCGCGCCGCCCGCGCGTGTACACCGGCGGGTGCTCGAGCAGCAGCAGCGTGTCCGGCAGCTCGTCCGCCTGGCGTGCGGCGCGCAGGCGCTCCTGGATGGCCACGCCGTCGAGATACGGCACGAGCCCCAGGTGACACACCCAAATCTCGCCGGAGGAGTTCTGTTGCCCGCTTGTGTTGTCCATATCGGCCCAGTCTCAGCCTAGCGAGGCTGCGCAGGCCCGGAGGTACGTGGCGGGAAACCCCCGGGGGGATGGCACTGTGCTCTCCCGCGGTATCGGCCAAACCGCGTCCACGGAGCCTTGTAGCGTTCAGCGAATGGACTTTCGGGACAGGGTGATAAGTCCGATATCGAGATTCACGATCCGAAACAACGCCAACGTGGCCTCCGGCCGGCTCTCCCGGGAGGACCTCGAGATCCGGGTGGACTTCGGCGATCTCGTCCGCAAACTCGTCCTGTCCGAGCAACTCGTGATCGAGTCGTGTGGCCTGCACGAGTTCCCGCTGCTAGTTCGCAGATTCGGTTATGACGGCGTGCTGGAGATGCTGAGCTCAGGAGTGGTAGCTGTTTGCTGCGAGCTCACGGGCATGGCGTCCTTCGGCGACGACCTTCCGCTTGGCCGCCACCGAATGGGGACCTTTCATGCCGATCACGACACCATCGTCGACAGGGGGCTCGCGCGACAAGCCGAGATCCTGGAGCTCAACAGCAGGCAGGAGCAGCGGCTGCGACGCGCGCTGTCTGAGCGGATCACCCCACCATTGACCGATGAGGGCGTGCCGATGCTCACCAAACTGAATGCGGATATCGACACCGGTAACCCAATCGTCAAGCTGACGGTCGCGCGACTCGGCCGGACACGCGATAAGTCGCTGGTTCCAAGCGACTTCTCGCTCGAGATATATCGCGTCCGCACCCCGACCTCGCCGGATGATTCTTTTTCCAAGTTCCAAGTCGTCGAGGCGCGAACCGACCTCGGGAAGCGACTCGGCATAAACGAGCAGGAGGTTCACAACCTCATCGGCTCGGCTTTGCACGCGCTCGGCGAGCTCAACAAGCGATTCGGGCTCATGGAGCAGTTCCATGGGGTTACCGGGTTCAGGTCCGGCGAGCTGTCGCTATTCGAGCAGAAGCTCGCATTCCTGGCGCGGGAACTCGATCCCGACGTCGCGGAGGAGCGCTTCTCGCGTGTGGTCGAGATTGCCGATCTACCGGACGTCGCCTCGTCGATTGATGCCCGAGACGTGAATCTCGCGCGTCTGATCGAGATCGTCCAAAGCGACGAGGTCCGCGCCTTCCGCGTGTGGCTCAGGGGGATCGACAGCGTCAGCGACGCAGAAATACACGATGCGATACGCAAGCTGCGCGAGACCGTTCGCGCCGCCCTGCAGAGCAAGCGCGGCAAGACCATGCGCATGTGTGTCAGCGCTGGACTCAGCCTGATACCCGGGGCCGGCCCGATCGTGGGGACTGCGGCCACCGCCGTCGACGCGCTCGTCATCGACAACCTGGTCTCGAAGCCGGGCCCGACCGCGTTTGTGAGCCATCTCTATCCCTCCATCTTCAACGAGGCCGCCTGAGTCGACGCGCGCTGGCGAGGCGGGCGAGGCGATGCGGCTACAGCGTCAGTGCCGCCGGGGCTTCCAGCAGCTCGCGGATGCGCGCAAGGAACCGCGCCGCTTGTGCCCCGTAGAGGATGCGGTGATCGCAGGCGAGGGTCACCGTCATCGTGCCGCGCACGACCACGTCGCCCTCGCGCACCACGGCCCGCGGCGCGAGCGCGCCGACCGACAGGATCGCCGCCTGCGGCGGGTTGACGATCGCGGTGAAGGCGCTCACGCCGAACATGCCGAGGTTCGACACGGTGAACGTGCCGCCGCCCAGCTCGGGCGGGGTGATCGTCCCGTCGCGCACGCGCTCGGCCAGGGCGCGCGTCTCGCGGGCGATCTCCCCCAGCGACTTCTCCTCCGCGTCGAACACCGTCGGCACGACCAGCGCCCCGGCGGTCAGCCCGTCGTCTGAGTCGATGGCCACCGCGACGCCGACGTTGACCCGCGAATGCAGTTGCAGGCGCCCGTCGCGATAGCTGCCGTTCGCGCGTGGGTGTTCGCGCAGGGCGAGCGCGCTCGCCTTCACCACCATGTCGTTGTACGTAGGCGCCTCCGCCGGCGACAGGCGCTTCAGCTCCTCGCGCAGCTTCACGCACCCCTCCATGTCGACGTCCATCTGCAGGGTAAAGTCGGGGATCGTCGCCTTCGACTCGGCCATCCGCCGCGCGATCGTCTGCTGCGTGCGGGTTAGCTCCACGGTCGTGGTCTCGCCCTTGGCGGTCGCCACCCCGGCGGGCGTCGGCCCGCTCGAGGGACTCCCCAGATTGGCTGCAGGGGCGGTCGCAGCGGTCGCGGCGACTGAGCTTCCGTCCTTGGCTACTGTCCCCTCGTTGCTTGGCGCCGGCTCGTCGCCGGCCGCCTGCACGTCGGCCTTCACTATCCGCCCACCCGGGCCGCTCCCGCTCACCGTGTGCAGGTCCACACCGCTCTCGCTTGCGATCCGTCGCGCGAGCGGTGAGGCCTTGACCCGCTCCCCGGCGGCTGCGGTCTCGTCCTCTGGGCGCTGGGTCGAAGATCGGGCGTCGTGAGGGCCATCCTCCTCTGCTGCAGCACTCACCGCGCGCACGCCGGCCGGCCCCGAGGCCGGCTCCTCCTCCGTCTCAGCGGCCGGTGGAGACGCGACGGCCGAGTTGCCCTCTGCTCCGCCGGTGCCAGCACCCACCCGCGCGATCGGCTCCCCCACCGCCAGCGTCTCGCCCTCGGCGGCGATCGTCTCGAGCACGCCCTCCTGGTCTGACTCGTAGGTCATGTTCGCCTTGTCGGTCTCGATCTCGACCAGCTCCTCGCCCCGCTTCACCAGCTCGCCGTCATGCTTCAGCCAGCGCAGGATCGTCCCCTCCTCCATCGTGTCCGACAGCCTCGGCATCACGATCTCGGCGGCCATCTAACGCGCTCCGAGAATCGCCGCGGGTCGCTGTCCGAAGGTCGCGAGCGCAGCTTCGACGATCTGCGGCTCGTGCGGGAAGGCGATGTCCTCCAACGGCTTTGAATACGGCATCGGCACGTCCGCGCCGCTCACGCGCGCGACCGGGGCGTCGAGGTCGTCGAACGCGTGCTCTGCGATCAGCGCCGCGAAGTTCGCCCCCACCCCACCGTGAGGCCAGCCCTCCTCGACGATCACGCAGCGGTTGGTCTTCTTCACCGATTCGAGAATCGTGTCGAGATCGAGCGGGCGCAGCGTGCGTGGATCGATCACCTCTGCCTCTATACCGTGCTCCTGCGCGAGCGTCTCCGCGGCGCGTTCGGCCGTCAGCGCCATCCGCGAGACGCCGACGATCGTCACGTCTGTGCCAGCGCGGGCGATGCGCGCGTGGCCGAAGTCGACCGTCACCTCCTCGCCGTCCTCCACCTCGCCGCGCATCCCATACAGCGACTCGTGCTCGATGAAGATCACCGGGTTCTCGTCCCTGATCGCCGTCTTCAACAACCCCTTCGCGTCGGCCGGTGTCGCGGGCACGGCGACGAGCAGGCCGGGGACGTGCAGGAACATCGCCTCCAGGCAATGCGAGTGCGTCGGGCCCAGCTGGTGGCCCGCGCCCTGGGGCATCCGGATCACGAGCGGCACCGCCACCTGCCCGCCGAACATGTAGCGAATATGGGATGCGCTGTTGACGATCTGGTCGAACGCCAGCAGCGCGAAGTTGACCGTCATCAGCTCCACCACAGGTCGCAGCCCGCTCATCGCCGCGCCGACGCCGATCCCGACGATCGTGTTCTCCGAGATCGGCGTGTCGCGCACGCGCCGCTCGCCGAACTCCTCCAGCAGGCCGTCCGTGACCTTGAACGCGCCGCCGAACACGCCGATGTCCTCGCCCATCAGCAAGACGCGCTCGTCGCGCTTCAACTCCTCGCGCAGTGCCGCGTTCAGCGCCTCGCGGTAGCGCAGCTGCGCCATCAGCGGTCCCTTCTGGAAATTCGTCGACGGTTTGCCGGATGGACCACTAGTGATAGACCCCCCGCACCTGCTCGTCGAGCACGTACACGTCGTCGTACAGCGACTCCGCCGCCGGGAACGGCGAATCCTCGGCGAACGCGACCGCCCTGTCGACCAGGGCGATCGCCTCCCGATCGATCTCCTCGCGGTCCTGCGCCTCGAGGATCCCCTCGCCTTCGAGCAGCGCGCCGAATACCGGGATCGGGTCGCGCTCGCGCCAGCGCGCGACCTCCTCCTTGCTGCGGTACTCCTCTGGATCGGCCATCGAATGGCCGCGGAAGCGGTACGTCACCGCCTCCACCAGCACTGGCCGGCGGTCTGCCCTGACGCGCTCCACGGCCTCTGAGATGACGGCGTGCGTGTCGGCCACGTCCATCCCGTCGCAGCGCGTCCCCGGCACGCCGAGCGATTCGCCCTTGCGCTGCAGGTCTGTCACTGCGGAGTGGCGCTCGAGCGACGTGCCCATCCCGAACTGGTTGTTGATCACGACGAACACCACCGGCAGCCGCCACAGCGCCGCCAGGTTCAGTGTTTCGCCGAACGTGCCCTGATTCGACGCGCCGTCGCCGAACGTGCACAGCGTCACCTCGTCGGTCTCTGCGTAGTCGCTCGCCAGCGCGATCCCGGTCGCGATCGGCAGGTTGCCGCCGACGATCCCGTACCCGCCCATGAAACGCCGCTCGACGTCGAACATGTGCATCGAGCCGCCATGCCCGCCGCAGCAGCCGTCCACACGCCCGAACAGCTCGGCCATCACCCGCTCGGGCGGGGTGCCGCGCGCCAGCGCGTAGCCGTGCGAGCGGTAGGTCGAGACGAGGTAGTCCGTCTCCCTGAGCGCCCGCGTGCTCCCCACGATCGTCGCCTCCTCGCCGATCGACAGGTGCAGGAAGCCGCCCACCTTCGCCCGCGCGTACATCTCCCCCGCGCGCTCCTCGAAGCGGCGGATCAGCGTCATCGTCTGCAGCCACTCGCGCGCGACCTCAGGCTCGGGCAAGTCTCCCATCAATGCTCCACGGTAGCCCAGCGCGCCAAGAACTCCTCCGCCTCCAGCTGTGACAGGTCGGCGCGCAGCGCGCGCGCCAGCTTCGACGCCGCCTGCGGCGGTCGGTCCCAGAACAGGATCACCTCGCCGCTGTCGACCTCCACCACCTCGACGTGATCCACCCGATCGGCGTCCGCCAGCAGCGCGGGTGCGCGCCCGCCGCGCGTGAGGATCAGCCGGTAGGCACGGTTCGCCTTCATCCCATCGTGGTGGCGCTCGCGCTCGCACGCATGTGCGCCGCCGCCTCCTCGATAGAGCGCTCGCCGTGGAATACGTGACGCGGCTCGGCGTCGGTCTGAGCGCCCCTGACGACAACCGCGGGGACGTCCTTCACGCCCGCCTGTGCAGCGCTCGCGGTCGCCTCGGACAGCTGGAGATCGACCGAGCGCAGCCCCGCTCCGGTGAGCACGGCCTTCGGGTGCATCTCGCAGGCCGCGGCCGCGATCACCACGTTGTCCTCATCGTCCAACCCGCGTCCACCGGCGAACGCCTGGCGGAAGGCGGCCTGCGCGAACGGCACGGCACGGCCGATCGACTTGGCGTACGTCGCCACCCTCATCGCCAGGGCGCTGTCGAACGGGAATGGATCCGGCCAGCGCAGCGGCTGCAACCCCAGCTCGCGTGCGCGTCTCTCGACCTCGACGCGGAAGATGTCCTCGTCCTCACGACAGCGAAATCCCTCGAACGTCTCTCCGCCCGGAAGCTCCCGCGCGAGCACCGGCTGCCACTCGGCCGGCCCCGGCAGCACATGCAGCACCCGCTCGGCGGCGAGATACGCCAGCGGGCTGGCCAGATCGAAGTAGAACGCGGCCTCGGGCACGGCCTCAGGGTCCTACGGGGCTCTCAGCCGTGAATGAGCCAACCATCGGCCGCTCGGCCCGCCTCCATCACGGCCTCCGACAGCGTTGGATGGCCGTGCACCGTGCGCGCGACCTCGGCGAAGCCGCCCTCGAGCGCACGCACGTTGACGAGCTCCTGAATCAGCTCGGTCGCGCGCGCGCCGACGATGTGCCCGCCGAGCAGCTCGCCGTACTTGGACTCGCCGACGAGCTTCACGAGCCCGGTGCGGTCGCCATAGACGATCCCGCCACCCACCGCGCCGTATGGAACCTTGCCGACGACGACGTCATACCCCTGCTCGCGCGCCTGCGCCTCGGTCAGGCCGAACGAGCCGACGTTCGGCGTGCAGAACGTCGCGCGCGGTATGTCGACGTGCGCGAGCGGATGCGTCGGCCGCCCGGCCGAGTCCTCCGCCGCGATCACGCCCTCGTCGGACGCCTTGTGCGCGAGCGCGGGCCCGGCGACGAGATCGCCGATCGCGTAGACGCCCGCGCGAGTGGTGCGCAGCGCACCGTCGACCTTCACCAAGCCGCGGTCGTCCAGCTCGACGCCGGCCGCATCGAGGCCCAATCCCTCCACATCGGCGCCGCGCCCGGCGGCGATCACCAGGTAGTCGACCTCGGCCGTCTCACCGCCATAGGAGAAGCTCACGCTCGCCTCGCCCGCCTGCACGTCGGCGACGGGGGTGCTCGTGTGCACCTTGACTCCCTGCCGCTTGAACCCGCGCTCGACCAGCCGGGAGATGTCGGCGTCCTCGCTCGGCAGCATGCGGTCGAGCGCCTCCAGCAGCAGCACCTCGCTGCCGAGGCGCGCGAACCCCGAGGCGATCTCCGCGCCAGATGCGCCCGCGCCGACGACCGCCAGGCGCGAGGGCAGCTCCGCCAGCGCCCACGCCTCCTCCGTGCCGATCACCCGCCCGCCGAGCTCCACGCCCGGGATCGCGCGCGGGACCGAGCCCGTCGCGAGGATCACGGTCTGCGCTGCGATCGTCTCGCCGCCCACGCTCACGTCGCCGTCGGGCGTGAGCGCTGCGTCGCCCTCGATCAGGTCGATCGTGTTTTTCTTGAACAGTCCCCCGACTCCGGATGTGAGCGTCGAGACGACCTTCTCGCGGCGGGCCTGAATCGCCGCGTAGTCGACCTCCACAGAGGCGACCTTCAGCCCGTACTCCTCGGACTCGCGGATCTCCGTGAGCAGGTCAGCCGAGCGCAGCACCGCCTTCGCCGGAATGCACGCGTAGTTCAGGCAGCGTCCCCCGACCTTGTCCTTCTCCACCACCGCGGTCCTCTTCCCGAGCTGCGCAGCACGGATCGCCGCGACGTAGCCGCCCGGCCCGGAGCCGATCACGATGCAGTCGTAAGAGGTCTCTGCCATGCGTGGCTGAGCCTATCGAAAGGTCACCGCGCGGCCCCGTGTTCACCCGCCTGGATACGCCCCATTACTCTCACGAGCTTCCAGAACAGCCAGCCCGCGAGCACGATCGATAGCAGGCACAGGCCCGCGGCGAGCAGCGTCGACGCAACCACGAGCGCGAGCGAGGTCACGATGATCTGGAAGGCGAGCAGCGCCTCGAAGCCGAGCACCGCCCAGTAGCGGCGCCGGTACATGCCCTGACTGAGCAGCGCGAGCACGCAGCCTAGGAACAGCCCGCCGGCCAGCGAGCCGCCATGGCGGTTGAGGCCATGGACCGTCAGCGCGCCGACGATCACCCCGAGTGCCAGCACGGCGGCCACGGCGATCACGACGAGCAGCGCGGGCGGCCGCTCGTTCGCGCCCAGAGGCTCGAGTGGCGGAGGCGTCACGTGAGCTGCTCGCGCAGTTCACGGGCCGAGCGCTCGGGGTCTGGGGCGCGCGCGATCGCACGCAGGACACATATTCGCGACGCGCCCGCCGAGACCGCCTCCCGCACGTTGCCGGCGTCCAGACCGCCGATCGCGAAGAACGGCACGCGCGCGTGGGCGGCCGCGTAGCGCACGAGATCGAGCCCGACCGCCGGACGGCCGGGCTTCGTCGGCGTGGCGTGGACCGGTCCGACGCCGATGTAGTCGACCGCCGGCTCTCCGCCCGGCCCGTTCGCGACGGCTGCGTCGATCTCCCCCGGCGCATGGGTGGAGAGGCCGATGAGCGTGTCCGGGCCGACCAGCTCGCGGACCTCCGCGACCGCCATGTCGTCCTGCCCCACATGCACGCCGTCGGCCCCCGCCTCGCGCGCGACGAGCGGTCTGTCGTTGACGATCAGCAGAGCGCCCAACCGCTCGCACAGCGCCCGCGCGGCGTTGGCGACCGCGACGAGCTCGTCGTCGGGCAGGTGCTTCTCGCGCAGCTGCACCACGTCGACACCGCCTGAGACCGCTTCGCGTATGAGATCGGGCAGCTCGAGCCCCTCGGGAGAAGCTCCCGCACCGCACACGAGGTAGAGCCGCGCGGCGGCGAGCCGTGCGCGGCGGTTCGCTCCGAGGTCGGTGACCGGCGTCGTCATCCACCCGAAGTCTGACAGGGAGGTTCACGCGCCGATCGCGCTCCTACCCGAGAACTCACGGGCTGCGCCCTCCCGCCGTCGCGACCGACAGGGCTGGGAATCTGGGCACTAGCATCAAGCCCATGTCCTCGAGCGCTGAATCGACCGACGTGGCGATCGTCGGTGGCGGCATCATCGGCCTCGCGACCGCGTGGCGCGCGCACGCGCGTGGGCTGGCGGTGACGGTGCTCGAGCGCGACACCACCGGGCAGGGAACGTCCCACGTGGCGGCGGGGATGCTCGCGCCGGTCGCCGAGGCCGAGTTCGGCGAGGCCGGACGGCGGCTGCTCGAGCTGGGGCTGCGCTCGGCTGAGATGTGGCCGGGGTTCGCGGCAGAGCTGCAGGAGGCAAGCGGCGAGGAAGTGAGCCTGCGACGCTCCGGCACGCTCGTGCTCGCGCGCGACGAGGACGAGGCGCGCGAGCTGGAGCGCCAGCTCGTCTTCCGCCGGTCGCTGGGCCTGCACGCCGAGCGCCTGCTTCCCAGTGCGGCCCGCGAACGTGAGCCAGCGCTCGCGCCGACTGTGCGCTTGGCAATCGAGGCGCCTAACGACCACTCGGTCGATCCCCGTCTCGTGCTCGAGGCGCTGCGTCGCGCGTGCGTGCGCGAAGGGGTCGAGATCCGCGAGCATTCACGGGTCCGCTCGATCGAGCTGGACGGCGCCGGCGCGCGGGTCACGGGCGTGGCGCTGTGCGATGGCGAGCGTGTCCCTGCCGGCCAGGTGGTGATGGCTACCGGTGCGTGGACGGAGCAGATCGAAGGCCTGCCACGCTCTGCGCAGATGCCGGTGCGCCCGGTCAAGGGTCAGATCCTGCGCCTGCGCGACCCGGCCGGACCGGGGCTGCTCGCGCGCGTCGTGCGCTTCGAGGGCGGCTACCTCGTGCCCCGCGGAGACGGTCGCTACGTGCTCGGCGCGACCGTCGAGGAGCGCGGGTTCGAGCTGCAGCCCACCGCGGGCGGTGTGTATGAGCTGCTGCGCGACGCGCACGAGCTCGTGCCCGGCCTGAGCGAGCTGCAGATCGAGGAGCTGTCGGTCGGGCTGCGGCCGGGGACGCCCGACAACGCACCGGCGATTGGGGCCGGCGCGCTTCCGGGCCTCGTCTGGGCGACCGGCCACCACCGCAACGGGATCCTGCTCGCGCCGCTCACCGCTGAGCTGGTCGTGGCGGCGCTCGCCGGCGATCCGCCGGAGCCGCTGGCTGCCGCATGCGCGCCCGATCGTTTCACAGCCCGGCTCGAGTCCACGTCTCCGATGGCCGTGCCCACGTGATCGTCGTCAACGGAGAACGGGCCGCGACCCGGCCGGGCGATACGCCCGCGGACGTGCTGAGCGAGCTCGGTCTGAGCGTTGCGGCGCGCGGCGTGGCGATCGCCGTCAACGGCGAGGTCGTGCCGCGAGCCGACTGGCAGACGTTCGCGCTTCCGCAAGACGCCCGCGTCGAGGTGCTGACCGCGATGCAGGGAGGATGATCTGTGGATATGCCAGATCCGATCGCACCCGCGTCCACGGACAAGCACGGTGGCGAAGAGCGCAACGGCTCCCGCGCGAGCTCGGCCCTCCCGGCACAAGCGGAAGACACGCTGACGATCGCCGGCCGCACGCTGCGCTCGCGACTGCTGCTCGGCACCGGCGGCTTCCCCTCGCTCGAGCTGCTCGCCGCGGCGATCGCCGCCAGCGGCAGCGAGCTGGTGACGGTCGCGCTGCGCCGCATCGAGGTCGCTGCCGCCGAATCCCGCGGCTCACTGCTCGACGTGCTCTCAGGCGCTGGCGTCGAGCTCCTGCCGAACACCGCCGGCTGCTTCACCGCTCGCGATGCCGTCCTCACCGCCCACTTGGCGCGCGAGGCGTTCGAAACCGACTGGATCAAGCTCGAGGTGATCGGCGACGAGGACACGCTCCTGCCCGACGCCCCCGAGCTGCTGCGCGCCGCCGAGCAGCTCGTGGACGAGGGCTTCGTCGTGCTCCCCTACACGACCGACGACCCGGTGCTGGCGCGCCGCCTGGTCGACATCGGCTGCGCCGCGGTGATGCCGCTGGGATCGCCGATCGGCAGCGGCATGGGCATCCGCAATCCGCACAACATCGCCCTGGTCCGCGAAGCAGTGGACGTGCCGGTAGTGCTCGACGCGGGCGTCGGCACCGCATCGGACGCGGCGCTGGCGATGGAGCTGGGCTGCGACGCGGTGATGGCCGCGTCGGCGATCTCGCGCGCCGAGGATCCCGTGCGAATGGCTCGGGCGATGCGAGCCGCCGTAGAGGCGGGCCGGCTAGCGCGCGGCGCGGGCCGTATCCCCCGTCGCCTCCACGCCACCCCATCGACCCCCACCGAGGGCTTGGCTGACTTCAATCTCAGCTAAGCGGGTCCTGTCACTTTTCCCGACCGACCCGCGAAGCGGTCTTACGGTCGGGAAAAGTGACAGGACCCGCGCTACTTGACGACTTCGATAGTCCCGTTCATCGACGCCGGGTGGATCGTGCACTCGTAGTGGATGACCCCCGGCTTGTTCGCCTTGATTTCGTACGTACCGTTTTCGCCGAAGTCCTTGGAGGCGAACTTCTGCGGGCCGCCCTCGCTGGTGACATTGTGTTCGACCGAGTCGTAGTTCGTCCACTTGATCGTGCTGCCGACCTTCACCTTGATCGTGTCCGGGTCGATCGCGATGTTGCGGTAGGCGACCTGCACGGTTCCGCTCTGCACCGGCGAGGACGGTTCCGGGCTCGCGTACTTGGGCGTGGTGTCCGTTTTCAGCCCCCCGCTCGTGCTTGTCGCCTTCGGCGTGCTGCTGCTCGCGCTGGAGCTCGAAGACGAGCTGGAGTTGCTCGACGACCCGCAGCCGGCGACGAGCACCAGTGCGGAGCAGGCGATCAGGGCGGAGAGGCTTCTTCTCATCGGACGGTCCTTTCTGGGGCGAGCCGTGGGGCCCGGCAGATGAGCGGGCCCAAGGGCCAGCCTAACCCATGGGCCCGCCCTATGTCCCACGTCGGGACGTACACTGGCCCGTCCATGACACGTCATTTTCTCACCGGAGCGGAGCTGACGGCGGCGGAGCTGCACGCCTTGCTCGACCGCGCGCTCGAGCTGAAGGCGGCCCCTCTCTCCTCGCGCGCGCTGAGCGGCAAGAGCATCGCGCTGGTCTTCCAGAAGCCATCGACGCGCACGCGGCTGTCGTTCGAGGTCGGCATCCACGAGCTGGGCGGCCACCCGGTCGTGCTGCGCGCGGACGAGCTGCAGCTCTCCCGTGGCGAGGCGCTGCGCGACACCGCCTACGTGCTCTCACGGCACGTCGCCGCCGTCGGCGTGCGCACCGGCCCGGATGCGATGCTCGAGGAGCTCGCGACCCACAGCGCGATCCCGGTGGTAAACATGCTCACGGCGCTTCACCACCCCTGCCAGGCGCTGGCCGATCTGGTGACGTTGCGCGAGGCGCACACCACGCTCGAGGGCGTGCGGGTGGCCTATGTCGGCGACGGCAACAACGTCGCGCGTTCGCTCGCGCTGCTGGGGACGCTCGCGGGAGTGGACGTGGCCATCGCCTCCCCGGACGGGTATGCGCTCGAGTCGGGCCTTGCCCCCTTGCCGGGCGCGACGGGAACGTTGAGTCTGCACACCGACCCGCGCGAGGCCGTCGCGGGCGCGCAGGCCGTGTACGCCGACGTGTGGGTGAGCATGGGCGATGAGGACACCGCCGCCGCGCGCCGCCGCGCGCTGGGCGCCTACCGCCTCGACGATGCGCTGCTCGACGCGGCCGCGCCGGGCGCGTTTGCCATGCACGACCTGCCCGCGCATCCCGGCGAGGAGATCTCCGGCGAGGTGCTCTACGGCGAGCGCCAGCGCATTTGGGACCAGGCCGAGAACCGCCGGCATGCGCAGAAGGCCCTGCTCGAGCTGCTCGTTGCCTCTGGCCCGAGCGGTGCGTCGGCGCCGGCATGACGCTCGAGCCGCAGGAAGCCATGGTCGCGGGCGCAGAGGAGCCGAAGCGCCCACAGCGCGGGGATGAGCTCGAGCTCCAGGTCGAGTCGCTCGCGTTCGGCGGCGAGGGTGTCGCGCGGCTGGGCGACGGCGGCTACGTCGTGTTCGTCGCCGGCGCGGTTCCCGGCGACCGCGTGCGGGCGGTTGTGTACAAGCGCAAGCGCAGCTACGCGCACGCGCGCGCGGTCGAGATCCTCGACCCGAGCCCCGAGCGGATCGAGCCCGTGGCCGACCACCCGGGCGTGCCCTGGCAGGTGCTGCCGTATGAGCGCCAGCTCGAGGTCAAGCAGGCGCAGGTCGAGGAGGCGCTGCGGCGGATCGGCAAGCTCGACGGGTTCGAGCTCGAGACGATCGTGCCTGCGGTGCAGCCGTGGCGGTATCGCAACAAGCTCGAGTACTCCTTCGGTGAAACCGAAGACGGCTCTCTCGTATGCGGCTTTCACGTGTCCGCCGGCGCCAATCGGGTGACCGCGATGGGTGATTGTCTGCTCGCCTCGCAGGTCGGCAACCACGCACGCCAGCTCGTACTCGACTGGTGCCGAGCCGAGGGGCTCTCGGCTTGGGACCGCGGCCGCAGGCGTGGACGCCTGCCCCCCGCCGTGGAGGGCGAGCGCGCCAAGCCGCCGCCGCCTGCGCCGGACGGGCGCGTACGCCTGCGCAACCTGGTCGTGCGCGAAGGCCGCAAGACCGACAAGCTGCAAATCCGTCTCGTCACCACCGAGGGCGAGCTCGAGGCGGGCGCGCTCGCCGGCGCGTTGAGTGAGACGCTCGGCGAGCGGCTCAGCGGTGTGCTGTGGACGCGCTCGCGCAGCCTCGCCGAGACCACCACGGGAGGAGACACGGAGCTCGTGTGGGGCGATGCAGAGCTGCCGGAGCGCCTTGGCGAGCTCGACCTGCGCATCTCTCCCGAGGCGTTCTTCCAGACCAACACCGAGATGGCCGAGACGTTGTACGGGATCGTGAGCGAGTACGCGGCGCTCGAAGGGTGGGAGCGCGTGTACGACCTGTACTGCGGGATCGGCACGATCGCGCTCACGCTGGCACCGCACGCGGGCGAGCTGTGGGGGGTCGAGCTGGTGGAAGAGGCGGTCGCCGACGCTATCGCCGGAGCGCGCCGTAACGAGGTCACGAAGGCCAAGTTCTTCGCCGGGGACATTCGCCTGGCCCTGCCCGAGCTGCTGCAGCGCGCCGGGCGCCCCGACGTGGTCGTCGTCGATCCTCCCCGTGCAGGACTGTCGAAGAAAGTCGTGCGCCGAATCGTCGAGGCGGCCCCCAAGCGGATCGTCTACGTCTCATGCAACCCCACTACGCTCGCGCCCAACGCCGCCGAGCTCTGCGAGGCGGGGTGGGCGCTGAGACGGGTGCGCCCGGTGGACATGTTCCCGCAGACGCACCACATCGAGTGCGTGGCGCTGTTCGAGCGCGCCTAGTGTTTATGAGTCAGGACACCAGCGTCCCGAGTCAGGACACCGTCTCGCCGGCTACTCGTTCAACCCGAGTGTTTCGAGCAGGTTGATCCAGGCCTTCTGGCCTGTCGAGAATTCGAGTTCGTCAAATCTCCTCAGGAGATGTTCCGTCCGTCTGAAAAGGGCCCTGTCATCGGGGTGTACATAGGCGGCAACCAGCCGTGGCAAGGGGATTTCGACGTTGATCGCTTCCACGTGTTCGTCGAACCGCACCGTGTCGGCCGGGACCGTTCGATAGCCGCTCGCGATCCACGCGCGTACGTCTCCGCAAAGATCCGGTACCGAGAGGGCGAGCATTTCGCGCAGCCCCGTGATGAACTCGTGTGCGCGACGCGTGAGCGCGGGGTTGCTCCATCGCAGCGGGCTAACCGCTTTGATGAAGGCGTGGATGATGTTCGCGTCCGCGTGGTAGCCGACCGTCCACAGTGCGCCGACGACCTCGTAGCTCAGCTTCTGCTCCGATGTGTTCTGGGGCGAGCCGGCAGCCACATCGGGGCATTCGCCGGCGAACTTCAGGTCGAGCTCGTGGAAGCTCGCTTCCTCGTTGGACCAGGTGTCCACGAGGGCACGCAGGTTCGTGTCCGCGGCCGCGAGGGCGGTGTGCGTGGAGGAGATGTCCTCCCGGGACGCTGCCAGCGCATCGGTCGGGACCAGGGCGACGGCAAGCACGGTGAGGACGATCGTCAAGCGGCCAGTGACACCACGCATCGTTCGACAGTACCCTACGCGCTGAAATGCGCGCCGCCACGATCCGTGACCAGGAGATAGCGATCGAGGAGCATTCCGATCCTGTCCCCGGGGAGGGCGAGGTCCTCGTGCGTGTACGTGCCGCCGGGTTGAACGGGGCGGACATGATGCAGCGCCGCGGGCTGTACCCGGCGCCGCCCGGCTCGCCGCAGGACATTCCCGGGATGGAGCTGGCCGGCGAGGTGGTTGCGCTTGGTCCCCACCCACCGGGAACCGAGCGCTTCGCCCTGGGGGAGCGGGTGATGGCGATCGTCGGCGGAGGCGCCCAGGCCGAGCTCGCTGTCGTGCACGAGCGCCAGCTGATGGGGGTTCCGGACGAGCTCGACTGGCCGGCGGCGGGGGGCCTGCCGGAGGTGTTTACGACCGCTCACGACGCGCTGTTCACTCAGGCGGCTCTGCGGCCGGGCGAGCGCCTGCTCGTGCACGGCGGCGCGGGCGGGGTGGGCACCGCCGCGATCCAGCTCGCGCAGGCCACCGGCGCGCAGGCGACCGCGACGGTGCGCCGTGAGGAGCTGCGCGAGCAGGTTGCCGCGCTCGGCGCCTGCGCGATCGCGCCGGAGGGCTTCGCCGAGCAGGGTCCGTTCGACGTGATCTTGGAGCTCGTCGGCGCACCGAACCTGCCCGCGAACCTGCAGGCGCTGGCGAGCGGGGGACGCATCGTCGTGATCGGCGTCTCGGCCGGAGTCAAGGGCGAGCTGAACCTGCTCGCGCTGATGGGCAAGCGCGCCCGCATCCATGGGTCCACGTTGCGCTCCCGGCCGCTCGAGGAGAAAGCGCTCGCCGCCCGCCTGCTGGAGCGTGAGGTGCTCCCTCTGTTCGCCGCCGGCGCCTTGCGCGTGCCCGTGGCGGAAACCTTCCCGCTCGAGCAGGCGGCCGCCGCCTACGAGCGCTTCGCCGAGGGCGGCAAGCTCGGCAAGATCGTCCTCACGGTCTGAGCGGTCAATAAGGCGGCTGTGAGGCGTACCAGTCGCCCAGCGTGCGGAACGCCGCCCAAAAAGCGCGCTTCGCATCCTGTTCGTCCAGTGACTCGTCGATGTCGGGCACGTACAGTGCATCGATCGTCGGCGTCAGCTGCTGGATCTCGCCCAGACGAGGATCGAGCGGATGCGCCAGCGGGATCTCCATCTCAGCCATGGCGCTCAGCGCCTCGGCGCCCATCACGACCACGATGCTCGGCTGCACGATCGCGATCTCCTCCACCACGCGAGCGACGCACGCGAAGTCCGCGAGCGAGGAGTCGCTCAGCGGGCACTTCACGCAGAGCGTGCCGTAGACGGCGAGCGGGTCGATCGACAGCCGCTTGAGCGACTTCATCAGGGCGCTGCCAGCACGGCCGTAGAAGGCGACGCCCTCCTCGATCTCCGACGGTTGCGGCGAGTGCTTGAGGAGCATGATGTCGGCCTGCGGGTGCCCCGAGCCGAGCACCGGCATCAGGTTGCCGCGCGGGCAGTGCGGGCACGCCTGCAGCTCGCGCGTGAGCGTATTCAGCTCGCGAATGGCGCGCTCCAGGTACTTCTCGCGGATCTCGTCATCGGTGATGGGCATCGACCCCGAGGGATTTGACGACGCGCCGAGTTGTCCTTGACCGTGCATCAGTACTTGCGCTTTCGCTCGAGCTCCAACCCTTACTTCGGGCCGCCGCCGCGCGGACTCCGCGGCCCTCGCTTGATCCGCTTGATGCGCCGCGCCTTGCTCGCGCGCTGCGCGGCCGGGGGGGTGGCGCGGGTCTGCAGGAACTTCAGCGCCTGCACGTACAGCAGCGAAGACGGGCGGGTCGTGATGTCGGCGTCGCGCAGCGACTGCAGGAACTCGGCCGGCCCGTCGAAGTCGCGCATGCGGATCCGCACCGAGCCGAGACCCTGCGCGACGTGGGAGTCCGAGCCGGCGCCCGCGACGATCCGGTACTTGGCGGCGAAGCGCACCGCCTCCTCGTTGAACGCCCCGATCGCGACGCGCGGGTTGAAGACCTCGATCGCGTCGACGTCGTCGAGGATCTTCAGCAGGTGCTCATAGTCGGGCACGGAGTGCATGCGGTCGAACGGGTGCGGGACGTACACGAGGCCGCCCTGGCGCTTGATCTCCGCCACGGTCTCCTCCAGGCTGAGGCCGCGCGGGATCTTCTCCTCGATGAACAGCCCGATCACCTCGCCCTGGCTGGCGGTCTTGACCTCCTCGGCGACGATCACCTTCACGGGTGGGTCGGAACCGAGCTCGGCCGCCTGCGCCCGAGCCTCGAGCGCGCCCGAGATCTCGTTGTGGTCGGTCACCGCGATCGCCCCCAAGCCCTGTTCGCGCGCCGTCGCGAGCAGCACCTCCACAGGTGTGGCGCAATCGCCGGAGTGGTCGGTGTGCATGTGCAGGTCGACGTCGATCAGCTGGCGCTCCTGAAGGCGTCTCTGCATCGCCGGGTCTCCCTGCGAGGAATGGCGGCGCGCGGCGAGCGCACGGTAGATCGCTTCTAGCTCGCCGGTTGCATCCTCGCCGTCGGGGACGAGCCGGTAGTCGCCCGGGAAGTGGCGCGCCATCAGCTCGGCGGTCGCCGGGAGGCTCGCCGTGCGGGCGTCGAGGCGCCCGAAGAAGCTCTCCACGAAGCGCCGCGCCACAAGCGTCGAGAGCAGCCGCTCGGTCGAGGAGTGAAAAGAGCCGACGTTCAGCGCACGCGAGTGGCGCAGCGCCGCGTTCGAGGCGCTCGGGGCGAAGGGCTCGTGCACGTGCACGAAGTCCAACTCGACGGTGCTCAGCAGTTCCTCGACGGTACGTGCGACGTCGATCGGCAGCGCCGCCGGCCGCCGCCGGCCGGGGCCACCACTCGGACGGGCGGAGGCGGGCAGGTCGAGCACCTCGCCGACCGCGACCACGCGCGGCTCGCCGCGATCGGTATCCCGCAGCAGCTCAGCCGGCTGCCCTCGCGCGGCGCGCAGCGCCTTGCGGCTCGAGCGCACCCGCTCCTGCGAGCGCGACGGCGCGACGATCAGCAGGCGGTGACCGCGCTGGGAGAGCTCGCGCGCGACACGCCCGACGTGGGCGTTGACCTCGTTCTCCCCGTCCTCCCATGGATAGGGAGATACGTGCGCTATCGAGAACGTCGCGCTCATCGCTCCTCGATTATCTCGCCCGCCCGGTAGGGCCGGGGGATTATTTGACCGCGGGCGTCTTCACCACGCGCGCTTTGGCGCGTTTGGTGGGAGAGCTCGCTTTGGCCGGGGCCTTGCGCGTGGCTGCCGCGCGCCGCGTGCCGCCGCCCGCGCGCGTGCCGGGTCGCGCGGCGTACTTGGCGATGAACTTCTCCGTGTCCGCCCGCGCCTGGTCGTCCGGGCGCTGGTTGTGGGGCGACTTCATCAGGTAGGAGGAGGGCCCGTCCAGCTGCCCGCCGACGCCGTGGTCGAGCGCGAGCTTGCAGCAGCGCACGGCGTCGATCACGATGCCGGCCGAGTTGGGCGAGTCCCACACCTCGAGCTTCAGCTCGACGTTCAGCGGCACGTCGCCGAACGCCTGGCCCTCGACGCGGATGTGCGCCCACTTGCGGTCGGTCAGCCACGGCACATAGTCCGACGGGCCGATGTAGACGTCCTCCGCCGGCAGCTGATGGTCCATGATCGAGGTCACGGCGTTGGTCTTTGAGATCTTCTTCGACTCGAGCCGCTCGCGCTCGAGCATGTTGTAGAAGTCCATGTTGCCGCCGACGTTCAGCTGCGAGGTGCGCAGCATCTTCACGCCGCGGTCGGCGAACAGCCGGGCGAGCGTGCGGTGCACGATCGTGGCGCCGACCTGGGACTTGATGTCGTCGCCGACGATCGGCAGGCCGGCCTTTTTGAAGCGCTTGTCCCAGTAGTCCTCGCGGGCGATGAACACGGGGATGCAGTTGACGAAGCCACAGCCGGCCTCGAGCACCTGCTCGACGTACCACTTGGTCGCGTCCTCCGAGCCGACCGGCAGGTAGGAGACTACGACGTCGGTGTGGGTCTCCTTCAGGATCTTGACGATGTCGGCGGTCTCGCCGGGCGCCTTCTTGATCTTCTGCTTGAGGTACTTGCCGAGGCCGTCGTGGGTCATGCCGCGATACACCGGCACGCCGAGGCTGCGCGGCACCTTGGCGAACTTCATCGTGTTGTTCTGCCCCGCCCAGATCGCCTGGCCGAGGTCCTTGCCGACCTTGGTGGAGTCGATGTCGAAGGCGGCGGTGAACTCGATGTCGCGCACGTGGTATCCGCCGAGGTCGACGTGCATCAGGCCGGGCACGTCCAGGGAAGGGTCGGCGTCCCGGTAGTGGTGTACGCCCTGGACGAACGCCGAGGCGCAGTTGCCGACGCCGACGATTGCGACCCTCACCTTCTCCGACTGGTAGCGCGCCGCGCCGTTTCTGGAGGGGGCGCCGTTGCTCGAGGCGCGGCCGTTGCTGTGCTGTGTGCTCACGATTGAATGTCCTTCCTGAGGGCCTGGGGCCCGGTCAAGGGAGCATTGGGCTCCCTTCTCTCGCGGGGACGACGGACCGAGCCGTTGCCCGCAGAGACTACTCCGCGGGGCGCCCTAGGTCACACCGAGAGCTCGCGCCGAACGTGCCCGATGCGCTGGGCGACGGTGACGAGGCTGAGCGCCGCGAGCACGTACACGGCGGGCTGCAGCAGCTCGAAGCTGCCGAGCGAGGCCCCACGCGCGAACAGCAATCCGATCGAGAGGATCACTACCCGCACGGGGCGGGTGGCGATCCCAACCTTGCATTCCACGCCCAACGCCTCGGCGCGCGCGCGGGTGTAGGAGACCATCAGCGACGCCAGCACCGCGACGACGACGGCTGCCGCCGCCACGCGGTCGCCGTGCAGGGCGAAGTAGCCCGCCACGGCGGTCAGCACGATGCCCTCCTCGATGCGGTCGAGGGTGGAGTCGAGGAACGCCCCGAACGGGGTGCCCTTGCCCGACATGCGCGAGTAGCGGCCGTCGAGCGTGTCCATGATCGAGCCGACGACGAACGCGAGGCCGCCGATGAAGAACAGTCGCTCCCACACGAGCGCCGCCGCGAGCAGGTTGAGCGCGAAGCCGGTGAGCGAGATCGCATTGGGGGTCAGGCGCGACTCGACCAGGCGGTTGCGCACGAGCGCGCGGCGCTCGCCCGCGCCGATCGGCGCCCGGGCGCGTGGACGTCCGGCCCGAGCGCCCGCACGCCGGCCTCGACGCGGCGGCGCCTGATGGCGCGTGGGGGCCATCAGGCGGCGACCGAGAGGGTCGTCGGCGCGGTCATCCGCTCGTCCTCCAGCTCGGGCGCCGCGGAGAAGCGCCACACGTCGGGCCGGATTCGCGCCAGTCGGCGGGCGCCGTAGGCGGAGACGCCGGCGGTGAGCGCTCCGAGCAGCGCGTCGAAGATGAAGTGGTTGGCGGTGGCGACGATCACGAAGGCCATCAGGAAGGGATAGAGCACCCACAGGACGCGCATCGCCTTGAGGCGCACGAGGCGCGCCAGCGGCCAGCCGATCATCAGCGCGAAGGCGACGTGCATCGACGGCACGGCTGCGTAGGGGTTGAACAGGACGTTGGCGGACGCGCTCGCGTGGGAGACGTTGACGCCGGTGAAGTCCGAGACGGAGTCGATGAAGCCCCACTCGGGCATGAACCGTGGCGGCGCCGTCGGGAACACGGTGTAGCCGATCAGCGCGATGAACATCGCGATCATGAACATGTTGCGTACGAAGTAGAACGAGCGGTTGTGGCGCAGGTAGAGATAGAGCAGCGCGCCGAACGTCACGGTCGTCTGCGCGTTCACGTACAGCCAGCTCGACACCTCCATCAGCGCGTGGCTGCCGGACGCCCAAGCCTGCACGGAGGGCTCGACGAAGAAGTGCATCGAGCGCTCGAGCGAGATCAGGTCGCGGGCGTGGGCGAAGGCGGCGTTGGCGTCTCCCTCGACGAGCCCGCGCACGAGCCGGTAGGCGAGGTAGGCCGCGGCGAACAGCAGAACCTGGCGCAGCGCGTCCAGCCAACCGTGCGGCAGGAGGCGCGCCTGCTGAGCACGAACGCGAGCGAGCATCTGCTCAGAAGCCTAGACGAATGCGGAGAGGACTCACCCCAAGACTCGGTACAGGCGCCAATGCTGCGAGCGCCAGACTTCGCGCAGGTAGGGCAGGCCGCGTGCGAGGAGCGCTCCCTCGGCTTTGCCGGCGTAGTCCAGGCGGGCGCCGGGCAGCGCGACGTAGAGCACGCGGTTTTCCTCGAGCCACGCGTGGTAGGCGGATGCGGTGAGCTTGGGACGGTAGAACAGGGCCCCGTAGCGCGTGTCCAGCTGACGATCCCAGCCGCGGGCGAGCGAGACGCCGTCATGGCCGGCCACGTAAGCGGCCTCCGCGTGAGTGGCGGTCAGGGGGACCTCGACGATCGTCGGGCTCCCGTGGCGCAGGTGTCGCAGCTCGGACAGCAGCGGGGCGTAGTAGGAGGGGTTCGCGGACTGCTGTCCCGCGATCAGCGACAGGTCGCCGATCGGGGTGTTGAGCTGCCAGTAGAGCAGCACGGGAGCGAGCAGGCAAAGCACACCGCGGCGGCGGTCCCAGAGCACGCCGGTCAGGAGCGGCGCGGCCAGCGGCGGTGCGAGACGCGCAGCGTTGCCGCCGACGGGAGTGGCGAGCGCGAACGAGCCGATCAACGCGAGCGCGTACAGCGCCGCGCCGACCCGCACGATGCGTCGCGCGCGCGGTGTGAGCGGGCCCTGGGGCAGCAGCAGCGCGATCAGCACGACACCTCCGAGCGCCGGCCAGAAGGACGACGGCGCGAACGGCTCGTAGCCGCCTTCGGGGAAGGCGATGCTCAGCACGAGGATCGGTGCGAGCGCGGCGACGGTGAGCGCGAACGGTTCGCCTCGAGGCTCTTTCGTGAGCGCACAGGCGAGGAAGGCGAGCGCGAGGAACGCTCCGGCGACCGGGCTCGCGACGCTCGTGAGTACGCTCAGCAGGAGTGCGAGCGTGAACCTTCGATGCAGCAGCGCGAGCGCGCCGCCGAGCCCGATCGCGAAGCCGAGGTCGTAGGGGACGCGCCCGGAGAGCAGCTCGGCGCAGATGCCGAGCGCGAACGCGCACGCGGCCGCGCGTCCGGCCGCGAGGCCAAAGGCGCGCTCGGCGATCAGGGCGAACAGGACGCTCGCGGCAAGCGCCGAGCAGACGAGCAGCACGCGCACCCCGAGCAGCGCCCCCAGCGCTGGGGAGAGCAGCGAGTAGCCGAGCAGGTAGTGGCCGTGGACGGCGTACCAGCCGTTGTCGCGCAGCGTGAAGCCCACGCGCGCGAACAGGTCGCTGCGGTAGATCGCCGCCGAGAGATCGGCGGCTGGCGGCGTCCACACGAGGTAGGCGATCGTCAGCGGGATCGCGAGCGCGAGCGCGAGCGCCCACGGGCGTTCGCGCGGACGCGGCCCCCGCTCCGAGTGCGCGACGAGATCGGGCTGTGCGGCGAAGAGCGTGGCCGGTGCTGACACGGCGGTCGACCTCAGCTCGTGCCGAGGAAGTCCGCCACCCGGTCGATCATGTCGGGGCGGTCGAGCCATGGCCAGTGCCCGGCGTCGGGCAGCTCGAGCAGCTCAGCGTTCGGCAGCGCCTCGGCGTACGCTCGCCCGAAGCGCGCGGGGATGTAGGGGTCGCGAGCCCCCCACACGACGAGCGCGGGCATCGTAAGGAGCGCGAGCTGTGAGCCGGCGGCGGCGAGGACGTCGGGCGGAGAGCTGCGGTACAGGCGCAGGATCGCCCGCTGGGTGCCCTGGTCGAAGTGGTCGAGCACGGTGTCGAGCCAGGTGTCGGGCATCGGCCCGGGTGTGGCGTTCGACTCTCTGGAGCTGAGCCGCAGGAGCCAGCGGGTGGTCGAGCCCATCACGAGCTCGCCGATCACCGGCGTGCGCCACAGCCGCGCGGTGCGGTGCCAGCGGTACCCCGGTAGGAACGCGATCGCGTTGACGACGACCAGGCGCTCGACGCGCTCGGGATGGCGCTGGGCGAACGCGAGTCCGACGGTGCCCCAATCGTGCATGACGAGGCTGACGCGCTCGACTGCGACGTGGTCGAGGTAGCGCTCGAGGAAGTCGGCGTACTCGTCGATCGTGTAGCGCAGCGAGCCGGGCTTGCCGGAGCGGCCGAAGCCGGGGAGGTCGGGCGCGAGGCCGGCGGTGCGCTCGAGGAACGGGAGCCAGTCGTCGGAGTTGGTCGGCACGCCGTGGAGATACAGCGGCGGGACGGTGCCGGGCGCCACCGGCGCGGAGCGCCAGAAGATCGGAAGTCCATCCAGATCGCCGGTGTGGTCGCTCACCGCGGGCACCGGGCGAGGATATAAGGGTCACCGCCTGTTGCCTGCACGGTCGCCGGCCGTTGTTGCATCCGACTACCGTTGTCACGTGCCGCCGATCGCCGCCTCTCGCTCGAGCAGCCTTCCCACGAGCGGGGAGGCTGGGGCCATCGTCTGGAAGCCTCCGTCGCGCGCGCGTGTGCGCAGGGTTCGCGATCGGTTGCGTGCGGTGAACGGCACGCCGCTGATGCAGCCGCACGGCGACCCGCTCGCCGAGTTGGTGCTGACGGTGCTGTCGCAGAGCACCAACGACCGCAACCGTGACGTCGCCTACCTGCGGCTGCGCGAGCGGCTGCCCACGTGGGAGGCGGTGCGCGACGCGCCCGTGGCGGAGGTCGAGGAGGCGATCCGTCCGGGCGGGATCTCGAAGGTCAAGTCGGCTCGCATCCAGGCGATCCTCGATGCGATCGCGGCCCACCCGCGAGATCCGCGTCACGAGCTCTCGCTCGACTGGATGTGCGAGGCGCCTGTGAACGAGAGCCGCGACTATCTGGTGGCGCTGCCGGGGGTCGGCCGCAAGACGGCGGCGTGCGTGCTGCTGTTCTCATACGGCCTGCGTGACGTGCCGGTCGACACGCACGTGTCCCGTGTGGGCACCCGCCTGGGTCTGCTGCGCAAGGGGGCGCCGTTCGATGAGCTGCACGACGCGATGCTCGCGCTGACCCCGCCGGGAGAGGAGCTCGAGCTGCACGTCAACCTGCTGCGCCACGGGCGGCGCACCTGCCACGCGCGTTCGCCCGCGTGCGCGGAGTGCGCGCTTGCGCGCATGTGTCCGAGCAGGAAGGACTTCACAATCTAACCCCGGGGTAGCACCGCGAACGCGATCACCGCGTACTGCAGCGCCGCTGCGGCGAGCACGAGCGCGTGGAAGACCTCGTGGTAGCCGAACACCTTCGGCCAGGGGTTCGGTTTGCCGCTCGCGTAGATCACGGCGCCCGCGACGTACAGCGCTCCGCCGGTCGCGAGGCCGGCCACCCCGAGCCAGCCGATCGCGGCGGGCAGCTCGCCGAAGACGGCGCCCGAGACGAGGCCGAGCACGACGTAGACGGCCGCGAACAGCCACTTCGGCGCGTCGATCCAGGCGAGCTTGAAGACCACGCCCCCGAGCGCTCCGGCCCACAGCACGATCAGGATCACGTCCGCAAGCGAGCCCTTCAAGGCGAGCAACGCCACCGGGGTATAGGTGCCGGCGATCATCACGAAGATCATCGAGTGGTCCAGGCGCCGCATCCAGCGCCGTGGCCCGGGACGCCAGGTCACGCGGTGGTACAGCGCGCTCGTGCCGAGCAGACCGGAGACGGCGGCGGCGTAGATCGCGGCCGCCATGCGTGCGCGACCGTCGGAGGCGGCGAGGATCAGGAAGAGACCGCAGGCGAGGGAGACGAAGAACGCGTACTGGTGTGAGACCCCCCGCAGGCGAGGCTTCACCGAATTGAACGAAGCCATCTCCATCCATACAAGGTACTCCCCGCAGTCCACCTTGCGGTCGACACCCCGTGGCCCTTGACGCCCATTAGAAAATCTGCCACACTGACGCTTAGATTTGTAAAGCCTCTTCTAAGGAGCATCACCACATGGGCAAGACCATAGGCATCGACCTCGGCACGACGAACTCGTGCATGGCCGTGCTCGAGGGCGGCGAGCCCACCGTCATCGAGAACGCCGAGGGCGGCCGCACAACACCTTCCGTCGTGGCTTTCGCCTCCTCCGGCGAGCGTCTCGTCGGCACCGTCGCCAAGCGCCAGGCGGTGACCAACCCGCAGAACACGATCTTCTCGATCAAGCGCTTCATGGGCCGCAAGGAGGCCGAGGTACGCGAGGAGGAGTCGATCGTGCCGTACAAGGTCGTCTCCGGTCCAAACGGCGACGCGCGCGTGGAAGCTCCGGCCGGCGAGCAGCACTCGCCGCCGGAGATCAGCGCGATGATCTTGCAGAAGCTGAAGACCGACGCAGAGGCCTATCTCGGCGAGAGTGTCGACGGCGCCGTGATCACGGTGCCGGCGTACTTCAACGACGATCAGCGCCAGGCGACCAAGGACGCCGGCAAGATCGCGGGGCTGGACGTCAAGCGCATCATCAACGAGCCGACCGCAGCCTCGCTCGCGTATGGCCTCGACAAGGAGTCAGACCAGACGATCCTCGTGTTCGACCTCGGCGGCGGGACCTTCGACGTATCCGTGCTCGAGATCGGCGACGGCGTGTTCGAGGTCAAGTCGACCGCCGGCGACAACCACCTCGGCGGCGACAACTTCGACAAGGCGATCGTCGACTGGCTGGTGAGCGAGTTCAAGAAGTCCCAGGGCATCGACCTGAGCGCCGACCCGATGGCGCTGCAGCGTCTGTACGAGGCGGCGGAGAAGGCGAAGATCGAGCTGTCGACGACGCAGGAGACGCAGATCAACCTGCCGTTCATCACCGCCGACTCCTCCGGGCCGAAGCACCTCGACACGCGGCTGACACGGGCGAAGCTGTCCGAGCTGACGGCCGACCTGCTGAGCAAGATCGTCGCGCCGGTGCGCCAGGCGATCGACGACGCGAAAGACAAGGGCGTCAAGGAGATCGAGCACGTGGTGCTCGTCGGCGGCATGACGCGCATGCCGGCGGTGCAGGAGAAGGTCAAGGAGCTGACCGGCAAGGAGCCGCATCGCGGGGTCAACCCCGATGAGGTGGTGGCCGTCGGCGCCGCGATCCAGGCGGGCGTGCTGGCGGGCGACGTCAAGGACGTGCTGCTGCTCGACGTCACCCCGCTGACGCTCGGGATCGAGACCAAGGGCGGGGTGATGACGAAGCTGATCGAGCGCAACACGACGATCCCGACACGCAAGGGCGAGGTGTTCTCGACCGCCGAGGACAACCAGCCGTCGGTTGAGATCCACGTGTTGCAGGGCGAGCGCGAGATGGCCAGCTACAACAAGTCGCTCGGCAAGTTCCAGCTCACCGGCATCCCGCCGGCGCCGCGCGGGATCCCCCAGATCGAGGTCGCGTTCGACATCGACGCGAACGGGATCTTGAACGTGTCCGCCAAGGATCTCGGCACGGGCAAGGAGCAGAAGATCGAGATCAAGTCGGGCTCGGGACTGTCAGAGGAGGAGATCAAGAACATGGTCTCCGACGCCGAGACCCACGCCGAGGACGACCGCAAAGCGCGCGAGCTGGCGGAGGCGCGCAACAACGGCGAGAACGCGGCCTACCAGGCCGAGCGCCAGCTCGCCGATCTCGGCGACCAGGTCGACGCTGACTCCAAGGAGCGGATCGAGGCGGCGATCAAGGAGGTCCGCGAGTCACTCGAGGTGGAGGACCCGGCTCAGATCAACGCCAAGACCGAGACGCTGCAGACGGCGTTCCACGCGATCTCAGAGGCGATGTACCAGCGCGCCCAGGAGGAGCAGGCGGCGGCGTCTCCCAACGGCGCGGCGGCGGATGGCGGCGGCGATTCCTCCGACGAGGAGGATGTGGTCGACGCCGAGGTAGTCGACGAGCCACAGGCATAGCGCGATGAGCGATATGGCTGAGGAGCAGACGATCGAGGAGGAGCCGACCCCTGGCGCAGACGCGCCGGGGGTCGGCGCCGACCCAGCGGCCCCCGACGAGGGGCGGGAGACCGATGGACACCGTCGGACCGATGGAGTCCATCGACCCGACGGTGTCGATGACGGCGCCGGCGGCGAGGACGCGGGCGACGTCGAGGGCGACCTCGATGAGCTGGTGCGCACCGCTGCCGAGCGCGACGAGTACCTTGCGCTCGCGCAGCGCACGCAGGCGGACTTCGAGAACTACCGCAAGCGGGTCGCGCGCGAGTCCGCGCTCGCGCAGGAGCGCGGCGTGGCGAAGCTCGCCAAGGAGCTGCTCGGAGCGCTCGACAACCTCGACCGCGCGCTCGACGCCGCGGCCCAGGACGATCCGCTGCTCGACGGCGTGCGGCTCGTCCGCGCCGAACTCGGCAGCGCGCTCGCGCGCGTGGGCGTCGAGTCGTTCTCGCCCGCGGGCGAGGTGTTCGACCCGGCGCTGCACGAGGCGATGGCCCAGCAGCCGGTGGAGGGCGCCGAGAGTGGCACCGTGGTGGAGGTCTACCAGCCCGGCTACAGGCTGGGCACGAGCATCATCAGGCCGGCCCGCGTCGTCGTCGCCGCCTAGGAAGACGAGTGAGACAAGAGATGGGCGGATAGAGATGGCAGCGCGTCCCGACTACTACAAGACGCTGGGGGTCGACAAGAAGGCGACCCCGGATGAGATCAAGAAGGCGTATCGCAAGCTCGCGCGCCGGTACCACCCGGATCGCAACCCTGACGACAAGCAGGCCGAGGCGCGCTTCAAGGAGATCTCACAGGCGCATGACGTGCTCGGCGATCCGGAGAAGCGCAAGCAGTACGACACCGGAGCGGGACCGTTTACGACCGGCGGCGGGGCGGGCGGTGGGTTCGGCGGGTTTGGCAACTTCGACTTCGACGGCTCGTCGATGGGCGACATCCTGTCCAACCTGTTCGGTGGAGGGGCCGGCGGCGGCGCCTCCGGCCCGGGCGGCGCGCGCGGAGGGCGCGGGCGTGCGCGGCCGGAGCGCGGCGCCGACCTCGAGGCGCAGGTGTCGATCACCTTCGACCAGGCGGTCGCGGGCGCGCAGGTGCCGTTGCAGGTGCCGATGCACACCACCTGCAACACCTGCCGTGGCACGGGGGCCAAGCCGGGGACGACCCCGACGGTGTGCCCGCGCTGTGAGGGGCGTGGGATTGAGACCGAGGGGCAGGGCATGTTCTCGATCTCACAGCCGTGCTCGCGCTGCGGTGGCTCGGGCACGGTGATCGAGGACCCGTGCCCGACCTGTCACGGCTCGGGCGCGGTGCGAACGGTGAAGCGCCTGCGCGTGAACATCCCTGCAGGCGTGCGCGACGGCAGCCGCATTCGCCTGCCCGGCAAGGGCGAGCCGGGACCGCGCGGCGGTCCGGCGGGCGACCTGTATCTGATCGTGCACGTGTCACCGTCGCCGGTGTTCGCGCGCAAGGGGGACAACCTCGAGGTCGAGGTACCGCTGACGATCCCCGAGGCGCTGCGCGGCGCCGAGGTGCAGGTGCCGACGCTAGACGGGACGAAGACGCTGCGGGTGGCGCCGGGCACGAAGCATGGCACGGTGCAGCGGCTGCGCGGCGAGGGGCCGCCGAAGGTCGGCGGAGGAGCGTCGTCGTCGCCAAGGCGAGGCGACATCCACTACCGCTTCTTGATCGACGTGCCCGACGAGCTGAGCGCGGAGCAGAGCGAGGCGGTGGAGGCGCTCGCGCAGGTCATGAACGGCAATCCGCGCGCGCGACTGTTCCAGGGCGCGCGGGCACAGGGTGCACCTGCCGCCTCCGGGGCCGGGAGTGACGGCGGGGAGAGCGCGTGATGGCGCGTGCGATCAAACGAGTCGAGCTCTTGGGCCAGGTGGGCCGCATCGAGGTCGAGACCGACCGCGGCGTGTTCATGATCTCGGTGGCGGCGGAGCTCGCGAACATGCACCCGCAGACGCTGCGCGTATACGAGGCGCGCGGCCTGATCGAGCCGAAGCGCTCGCCGAAGGGCACGCGACTCTACTCCCAGGACGATGTCGAGCAGCTGCGGCGCATCCAGGAGCTGACGGCCGACCTCGGGCTGAACCTCGCCGGGGTGGAGCGCGTGCTCGAGCAGGAGGCGGAGCTCGAGCGGATGCACGCGCGGATCGAGCAGCTCGAGCTGGAGGCGCTGCACGCGCAGGTGAAGCTCGCCGAGGAGCTGGAGCAGGTGCGCCGCTCGTTCCGCGCGGAGCTGACGGTTCCATATCGCGGCGGTGAGCTCGTGCGTGCCGCCGACGTGCGCGCGGGGTTCGGCCCGGCCGCGAAGCGAAGCAGGAGGAGGAGCGAGGATGGCGCCTAACGGAACGGGTCCGGTCGGCCAGGGCGTCCCCGGCCAGGCTGGCCAGGAGGAGGAGCAGAGTCCGCTCGAGCGCTTCGGGCGCGACCTGACGGAGATGGCCGAGCAGAACAAGCTCGACCCGGTGATCGGGCGCGACGAGGAGATCCGCCGGGTGGTGCAGGTGCTGAGCCGGCGTACGAAGAACAATCCCGTGCTGATCGGCGAGCCGGGAGTGGGCAAGACCGCGATCGTCGAGGGCCTCGCCAGGAGGATCGTCTCCGGCGACGTGCCCGAGTCGCTGCGCGAGCGGCGCGTGATCGCACTCGACATGGGCGCGCTGATCGCGGGCGCCGCTTACAGGGGCGAGTTCGAGGAGCGGTTGAAGGGCGTGCTGAAGGAGGTCGCAGACGCCCAGGGACAGATCATCTTGTTCCTCGACGAGCTGCACACGATCGTCGGTGCGGGCGCGGCGCAGGGATCGGTCGACGCGTCGAATCTGCTCAAGCCGATGCTCGCGCGCGGGGAACTGCGCGCGGTCGGCGCGACGACGCTGGACGAGTACCGGAAGTACATCGAGAAGGACGCCGCGCTCGAGCGGCGCTTCCAGCCGGTGACGGTGGGCGAGCCGAGCGTGCAGGACACGATCGCGATCCTGCGCGGGCTAAAGGAGCGGTATGAGGTTCACCACAAAGTGCGAATCCAGGACAGCGCGCTGATCGCGGCGGCGACGCTGTCGCACCGCTACATCGCCGACCGGTTCCTGCCGGACAAGGCGATCGATCTGGTCGACGAGGCGGCGTCGAAGATCCGCATCGAGATCGACTCGCTGCCGACGGAGATCGACGAGGTCGATCGCCGCGTGATGCAGCTGGAGATCGAGCGCACCTCGCTGCGCAAGGAGAAGGACGCCGCGTCGAAGGAGCGGCGCGAGGCGATCGAGCGCGAGCTCGAAGAGCTGAAGGAGCGCTCGCAGGCGATGAAGGCGCAGTGGCAGAAGGAGAAGGACGCGATCAAAGGCGTCTCGGATTTGAAGGAGCGCCTCGAGCAGGCGAACGGCGAGATGGAGCGCGCGGAACGGGAAGCGAACCTGCAGCGCGCAGCCGAGCTGCGCTACGGGGAGATCCCGGAGATCGAAAAAGAGCTGGCCGCCTTGGAGGGCGGCCCCGAGGGGGTTCGCAGTGAGGGGGACGGCGGTGGCGGCGGGATCGCGGAGGATGGCGTGCACGCGGCCGTCGATGGCGCTACAGGCGGTGTTGACGATCGCGACGGGAACGGCGCCCAGGCGCCGGTCGATGGTTCCGGCGAGGCGCCGGTGTTCTTGAAAGAGGAGGTCGACGGGAACGACATCGCCGAGGTGGTCGCGCGCTGGACGGGCATCCCGGTGAGCCGATTGCTGGAGGGTGAAACGGAGAAGCTCGTGCACATGGAGGAGCGGCTGCACGAGCGCGTGGTCGGCCAGGACGAGGCGATCGAGGCGGTCGCCAGCGCGCTGCGCCGCTCGCGCGCCGGGCTGCAGGACCCGGACCGGCCGATCGGCACGTTCCTGTTCCTCGGCCCGACGGGCGTCGGCAAGACCGAGCTGGCGCGAGCGCTCGCGGAGTTCATGTTCGACTCACAGGACGCGATGATCAGGATCGACATGAGCGAGTACATGGAGAAACACTCGGTCTCACGCCTGGTCGGCGCGCCGCCGGGATATGTGGGCTACGAAGAGGGCGGCCAGCTGACCGAGGCGGTGCGCCGCCGGCCGTACAGCGTGGTGCTGCTCGACGAGATCGAGAAGGCGCACGCGGACGTGTTCAACACGCTGCTGCAGGTGATGGACGACGGCCGCCTGACCGACGGTCAGGGAAGGACCGTGGACTTCAAGAACACCGTGCTGATCATGACCTCGAACATCCCGGTGGGAGCGGCCGGCGCAGACGACGACTCCGATTCGGCCCACGCCGACGCGCAGTTGCGCGCGGGTCTGCTCGACTATTTCAAGCCCGAGTTCATCAACCGCCTTGACGACATCGTGCGTTTCAGGCCGCTCACCCGCGAGCAGATCTCGGAGATCGTCGACCTGCAGGTGTCCCGTGTAATTGAAAGAGTGAGAGAGCGCGGCGTGGAGGTGACACTGGTCGACAACGCACGTACGTTGATTGCGAATCTGGGCTACGACCCGACGTATGGAGCACGGCCGCTACGGCGCGTGATTCAGAAGCAGCTGACCGACCGTCTCGCGCTGGCGCTGCTGAAAGGCGAGCTGCGCGAAGGTGATTCAGTGCGCGTGAACGCGGTCGACGGAGAGCTGGAGTTGCAGTCGGTAGAGAAGCGACGAGGTTCGAAAGGGATTTAGCTGGGCCGAATGAGACATCCGGCCCAGCTGCGCATCCCTCTTTAGTGAAGTGTGCCGACCTCAGTGGCTGTCAGCTTGGCGTAGAAGAAGTCTTCAGCGCTGCCGGTGCATGTCAATTTGACAGTGCCCGGAGAGCTCAAGACGGTTGTCTCGAGGTTGTCGAGGGTCATCTGGGTGATACCCGAGTTTGTCGCCCCGTACGTCGCATCGCTTTCGCTGCCGCCTGCGAGATTGCAAACGCTATCGCCTGTTCCGCCGGCGATTACGGTCTTGGCTTGTATGAGGAACGTTCCTGCAGGAAGGGACACCGACAAGGGTGCTGTCGACGTTGACGTGCCGTTTCCGCTTTGCCAAACGTCGCTTGGGCCACGGGGTCCTTGGATTCCTTCGCTGCCTTCTTTGCCTTCTTTGCCTTCTTTGCCTTCCTTGCCTTGGGAGCCTTCCTTGCCCTGGGGCCCGGTCGTGCCGGTGGCTCCCGGTGTACCGGGCGCGCCGGGTGTACCGGGGGAGCCGGTGTTGCCCTTGAGCTTCTTGAGCACCTTCGGGCTGATCTGCTTGGTCGAGCTGATCAGGTAATGGTTGGCCGCCAGCGCACCGCCGCTCATCGAGAAGACGAGCGCGAGCGTGGCGGTGACATTGGCGTAGTTAAGGCTGCGTTTAGATTTGAGCATGCGCGGCACCCTATGGGCACAAGCGGCGGATGGAAGGGCGCCGGACGGAAGGACGAGCGGCCAACTCGACGGTCTCTTCGCGAGGACGCCGGGGCACGAGCGGCACCCGAACACGGCGATCCGGTAGAACGGTCAATGAGCGCGCCGTCGCGCGCACGCCCGCGAACACCCACCCGCCAAGAACCCGACGGAGGAGCCACAGCCATGCCCACGTACATCATGCTCTCGACCCTCACCCCCGAGGGCGTGCAGACGGTCAAGAACAACCCGCAGCGGATCCAAGAGGTCAACAAGGAGGTCGAGCAGCTCGGCGCCACCGTCAAGGCGCAGTGGGCGACGCTCGGCCACGTCGACTTCATCTCGGTCGTCGAGGCGCCCGACGAGGCGACGATGGCACGTGTGTCGCTGGAGCTTGGCTCACGCGGAACGGGCCGTTACGAGACGCTGTCGGCGATCCCGATCGACGATTTCATCGCATCTCTGTGAGCCTCGCCTCGCCGCGCGTGGCTGCGTCGCCGCGATCGCGCCCGTGCCAAGCACTGTCCCCGATCGCGCTCCTTGCCAGTCACGACGATCCGACGCTCACAGTTGCGTTGTGCCAATGAGGGTCCTGGTCGTCGGCGGAGGCGGGCGCGAGCATGCGCTCGTGCGCGCGCTCGCGCGCTCGCCACAGCGCCCCGAGCTGCTGTGCGCGCCGGGCAACGCGGGCATCGCCGAGGACGCGCGCGTGCTCGACATCGCCGCCGACGATATCGACGGGCTCGTGGCGGCAGTCGAGCGCGAGGGCGTCGATCTGACCGTCGTCGGGCCCGAGGTCCCGCTCGTCGCGGGGCTCGTCGACGCGTTTGCCGCTCGCGGACATGGCGCCTTTGGCCCCACGGCGGCAGCGGCGAAGCTCGAGGGGTCGAAGGCGTTCGCCAAGGACGCGATGGCGCAGGCAGGGGTCCCGACGGCGCGGTGGGCGCGGGCGCACTCGCTGCGCGAGGGGATCGACGCGGTGCGCGAGCTCTCAAAGCCGCCCGGCACGCCCGGTGCGGGTGTCGTCATCAAGGCCGACGGGCTCGCCGCCGGCAAGGGCGTGACGGTCGCCGACACCCGCGAGCAGGGGGAGGCGGCGCTCGGCGAGATCTTTGTCGAGGCCCGCTTCGGCGACGGCGAGGCAAGTGCCGTGGTGGAGGAGCGTCTGGTCGGCGAGGAGTTGTCGCTGCTCGCGCTATGCGACGGTGAGCGCGCCGTCCCGCTCGCGCCCGCGCGCGACTTCAAGCGCATCGGCGAGGGCGACACGGGACCGAACACCGGCGGCATGGGCTCCTACTCGCCGGTGGCAGGCTTCGACAGCGCGCGTGTACGCGAGATCGTCGCCGCCGTGCACCAGCCGATCGTCGATCTGATGCGCGCGCGGGGCGTGCCCTTTCACGGCGTGCTCTACGCCGGTTTGATGCTCACTCCGGAGGGGTTGCGCGTGCTCGAGTTCAACGCGCGCTTCGGCGACCCCGAGACACAGGCGGTGCTGCCCCGGCTGCGCTCGGACCTGCTCGAGCTGCTGCTGGCCGCGTCGCGTCCCGGCGGTTTGACCGACATCGATCTGGAGTGGTCGCCCGAGTGCGCGGTCACGGTCGTGCTGGCGAGCGCCGGCTACCCGGCTTCGTCCTCGTCGGGCGATCCGATCTCTGGCTTGGACGAAGCGCGCGCATGTGTGCGAGATGGCGACGCGGGTGATGACACGAGGCGCCACGTCGCCCGGCTGGGCGACCACGACTCGCCGGTCGAACCCGACCGACCGGCGAGCGTCGAGCTCACCCACGCCGGCACCGCCACGGGACCGGACGGGACGGTCGTCACCGCCGGCGGACGTGTGCTGAACGTGACCGCGCTCGGCGAGAACATGGAAGAGGGCCGGAAGGCAGCGTATGCTGCCGCGGAGATGATCTCCTTTGAGGGTATGCAGATGAGACGCGACATCGCCGCCCACGCCGGAGAGCGCGAGATGAGCGAGCCCGCGAAGGAGGAGACGCTATGAATGAGCATGCAAAGGGGGCCCGCGGTGAGTGAGCGCGAGGTGCCCGGACTGTCGCTTGCGCCGGAGCCGATGCTCCAGGACGAGGTGCAGGCCCAGCTCGACGACATCGACGTCGACGCGCCGCGCGTCGGCATCGTGATGGGCTCGAAGAGCGACATGGAGGCGATGGAGAAGGCCGCAAAGGAGCTCGAAGCGCGCTCCATCCTGCATGAGATCCGCGTGATGTCCGCCCACCGCGAACCCGACGTGGTGGCCGAGTACGCCAAGAACGCGCACATGCGCGGCCTGCGCGTGATCATCGCCGGAGCCGGCATCTCCGCGGCGCTGCCCGGCGCCGTGGCCGCCCACACCGACCTGCCCGTGATCGGTGTGCCCCTGTCAGGGCGCCTGACCGCCGCGGGCGGCCTCGACGCGATCCTCTCGATCGTGCAGATGCCCCCGGGCGTGCCCGTTGCCTGTGTCGGCCTCGACAACGCGCGCAACGCCGCGATCCTCGCCGCGCAGATCCTCGGAGCCTGAGGTTCTGACGACGCCGCGTTACGCATACCCTTGCCGACGTGTCGTCCCACGCTGGGCGACACGGCCGCCGGCAGGCGGCGATAATCAAAAACAGTGATCTCCCGTTACACCCGGCCCGAGCTGGCTCGTCTGTGGACCGACGAGGCGCGCATGCAGACCTGGCGCCAGGTGGAGATCACCGCCTGTGAAGAGCTGACTGGCCTGCTCGGCGAGAGCGAGGGTCCCACGGCAGCGGAGATCGAGGCGATCCGCGCGGCGCGGTTCACAGTCGCCGCGGTCAACGAGCGCGAGCTGACGACCGACCACGACATGGCCGCGTTCGTCGACGTGCTCGCCGCCTCGGCGGGCGATGCGGGGCGCTGGATCCACTTTGGGCTTACGTCTTCGGACGTGCTCGACACAGCGCTCGCGTTGCAGCTGCGCGCCGTCGGCGAGGTCGTCGTGCCCGGCGCCCGCGCGCTCGCCGACGCATTGATCGCACGCGCACGCGAGCACACGCAAACCCTGTGCGTGGGACGTACGCACGGGGTCCACGCCGAGCCGACGACGTTCGGGGTCAAGCTCGCCGGTTTCGCCTTCGAGGCGCACCGCAACGCGCAGCGGCTCGCGCGCGCGTTCGCGCAGACGACCGTTGGTGCGATCTCCGGCGCGGTCGGCACCTACGCGGCCACCAGCCCCGACTTCGAGGCGCGCATCCTCGCGCGGCTCGACATCCTCCGCGAGGACGTCTCCACGCAGGTCGTCGCGCGCGACCGTCACGCCGAGCTGCTGCAGGCGATCGCGCTGGCCGGCGCCGGCCTCGAGCGGTTCGCGACAGAGGTCCGCCACCTGCAGCGCACCGAGGTGCGCGAGGTCGAAGAGCCGTTCCGCGCCGGGCAGAAGGGGTCGAGCGCGATGCCGCACAAGCGCAACCCGATCAAGAGCGAGCAGATCGCAGGGCTCGCGCGCGTGCTGCGCGGCAACGCCCAGGCGGCGCTCGAGAACGTCGCGCTGTGGCACGAGCGCGACATCTCCCACTCCTCCGTCGAGCGCGTGATCCTGCCCGACTCGACGATCCTGCTCGACTACCTCCAGCACCGCACGATCGCGCTCGTGGAAGGCATGCAGGTGAACGTGCAGCGGATGCGCGCGAACCTCGAGCTGACCCATGGTGCGCTCTTCTCCCAGCGGGTGCTGCTCGCGCTCGTCGAGAACGGGATGGCCCGCGACGACGCCTACCGGATCGTGCAGGAGCTCGCCCAGCGCGCGTGGGACACCGCCACCCCCCTGCGCGAGCTGCTCACGGCCGACGACCGCACGGCGGGGCTGGATCTCGACGCGATCTTCACCTATGACCACTACACGCGCTACGCCGAGGAGATCGTCCGCAGGCTGGACATGATCGCTTGAGGTTCTCGGCGCGTGCGCGCGCCCCTCGCCCGGCCCCATTGCTAGCATCGCGCCAAATGACCACCCTCGTCGACCTCCACCTGCTCGCCAAAGGGAAGGTCCGCGAGATGTACGCGCTGGACGAGCAACTGCTGATGGTCGCGAGCGATCGGATCTCGACCTACGACGCGGTCCATCCCACGCCGATCCCCGACAAGGGCAAGGTGCTGACGGGGCTGTCGGTGTTCTGGTTTGAGAAGACGCAGCACATCGTCGCCAACCATCTGATCTCCGCGACCGACTCCGTCCCCGACGAAGTGCGCGGGCGGGCGCTCGCGGTGCGCAAGCTGCGGATGCTGCCGGTCGAGTGCGTCGTGCGCGGCTATATCACCGGGTCGGGCTGGAAGGACTACCAGGCGACGGGCGCCGTCTCGGGGATCGAGCTACCCGCCGGCCTGCGCGAGTCCGAGCAGTTGCCCGAGCCGATCTTCACGCCGAGCACGAAGGCCGAGGTCGGCCACGACGAGACGATCGACTTCGACCAGGCGACAGAGCTCGTCGGCGACGGCGCGCTGATGGGGCGGGTGCGCGACGTGTCGATCGAGCTGTACTCGTTCGCCGCCGCGCACGCGCGCGAGCGAGGCGTGATCCTGGCCGACACGAAGTTCGAGTTTGGGCTGGACGAGCACGACGAGCTGGTCGTCGGCGACGAGGTGCTGACGCCCGACTCCTCGCGCTATTGGCCCGTAGACGGCTACGAGATCGGCCACGGCCAGCCGAGCTTCGACAAGCAGTACGTGCGGGACTGGGCCGCCGCGAGCGGCTGGGACAAGCGCCCCCCCGCGCCGGAGATCCCGGACGACGTCGTTGCGGGCACACGCGCGCGCTACGTCGAGGCGTACGAGCTGATCGTCGGCGATCCCTTCCAGGCGTGGCTGGAGCGGGCCGGGCCGGGCGCATGATCGGGCCGGGCGGCGGTGCGAGCGCACCGACCGCGGCGTACCCGTTGCGATGAGGGCGCGCGTGCTGATCCGTCCCAAGGCGGGAATTCTCGACCCGCAGGGCGATGCCGTCGAGCGCGCGCTGCCGGCGCTCGGGTTCGCGGGGGTCGCGAACGTGCACGTCGGCCGGCTGGTCGAGCTCGACGTCGAGGATCCGGGCCGGCTCGAGTCGATGTGCGAGCGGCTGCTTGCGAACCCGCTGGTCGAGGACTACGAGGTTCAGGTCATCGACGGTCCAAGCGACTGAGGACATGCACATATGCATAAGTACACACACATGTGCATGTGTATTCGCCTGTGCCTGTGTTAGTGTCGGCACATGCCCACACTGACGCGCCGCACCCAACTCCTGCTCGACGACGACCTACACCAGCGCCTGCGCAAAATCGCCGCCGAGCGCGGTATCTCACTTGGGGCGCTGATTCGCGAGGCGATCGACGAGAAGCTGGCGAGCGCCCAGGATGATCGTGCCAAAGCGATCGACGAACTGCTCGCCGCGGAGCCTATGCCGGTCGATGACTGGCCGGTGATGAAGCAAGAGATAGTCGAGGGCAGGTATGGCAAGCTGCGAAAGCTGTACGACGAGGAGGAGTAGCGCGTCCGTGCGCCGCTTTCTGTTCGATACAGGGATATTCCTCTACGCGGTCGGGAGCGAACACCCTTATCGTCGGCCCTGTCAGGCGATTCTGCGCGAGTTGCAGGCTGGACGTCTTGCGGGCGAGGTGAGCATCGAGCTGATCCACGAGTTCGCCTATGTCCGTGCGAGACGCGACTCGCGCGCGATCGCCGCTCACCTTGCCCACAGGATCGAGCGTTCGTGCCCGCTTCACCCGGTCGATCTTGCTGACATCGAGCGCGCCCTCAGTCTTTGGTGCGAGCATGAGCGGCTCGATATGCGCGACGCGCTCTTTGCCGCTCAGGCTCTCAATCGCGGCATCGACGCGATCCTCAGTGCCGACAAAGGCTATGACGGCATATCCGGCCTGGAGCGCGTCGACCCGGTCGACGCCGAGGCAGTGGCGACGCTGAAGTGAAGTTCGGCATACTGCAATTCCCCGGTTCGTGCGACGAGATCGACGCGCTGAACGCCGCCAGGCGGGTGGGTGACGCCGAGCTGATCTGGCACGGCGAGCGCGACCTGAAAGGCGCCGACGCGATCGTCGTGCCGGGCGGCTTCTCCTACGGCGACTACCTGCGCGCGGGCGCGATCGCGCGGTTCGCGCCGGCGATGGAGTCGGTGATCGACTTCGCCGCGGACGGCGGGCTCGTGTTGGGAATCTGCAACGGGTTTCAGGTGCTGTGCGAGGCGCGGCTGCTGCCGGGGGCGCTGCTGGGGAACGCAAACCGCCGCTTCACCTTTCGCCAGGTCGAGCTCGAGGTGTTGAACAGCGGCGGCTCGTTCACGCGCGCGTGTGCGCTGGACGAAAAGCTGAGCATTCCCGCCAAGCACTCTTGGGGCCGCTACTACGCGGATCCGCGGACGCTTGCGGCGATGGACAGCGCCGGTCAGATCGTGCTGCGATATGCGCCCGGTGAGAGCTTCAACGGCTCTGTGCACGACATCGCGGGCGTGTGCAACGAGCGCGGCAACGTGTGCGGCCTGATGCCCCACCCCGAGCACGCGGTCGACGAGCTGACCGGCGGCTCGGTCGACGGGTTGAAGATCTTCGAGTCGATGCGACTGACCGTCGAGGGCGCCCGTGCCTGACCCGGCCGTGCCGACAATCGACGACGCGCTCGCGCTGGGGCTGACGCGCGCCGAGTACGAGCTCGTGTGCGACAAGCAGGGCGGGCCGCCGAACCAGGTCGAGCTCGCGATGTACTCGCTGCTGTGGAGCGAGCACTGCGCGTACAAGCACTCGAAGAAGCTGCTGCGCACGCTGCCGACCGAGGGTAAGGACGTCGTGATGGGGCCGGGTGAGAACGCGGGCGCGGTCGACATCGGCGACGGGCAGGTGTGCGCGTTCAAGGTCGAGTCGCACAACCATCCTTCCGCGGTCGAGCCGTTCCAGGGCGCCGCCACCGGCGTGGGGGGCATCTTGCGCGACATCTTCGCGATCGGCGCGCGCCCGATCGCGGTGCTCGACTCGCTGCGCTTCGGCGAGCTCGTCGATGCGCCGGCGCCAACCGCGGCGTCGGGCGAGGACTCCTCTCCGACGCCTGACCGCGCACGCGCGCGGCACGCGCGTGTGCGCTACCTGCTCGACGGGGCAGTAGCGGGAATCGCTCACTACGGCAACTCGATCGGCGTGCCGACCGTCGGCGGCGAGGTCTACTTCGAGGGGCCATACGAGCAGAACTGCCTCGTCAACGCGATGGCGCTCGGGCTTGCCCCGCGCGAGCGACTGATGCGCAGCGCCGCCGCGGGCGTCGGCAACATCGTGATCCTGTTCGGCGCCTCCACCGGGCGTGACGGGATCGGCGGCGCCTCGGTGCTCGCCTCGGCGGAGCTCGGCGAGGGGGACGGCGACAAGCGCCCGACCGTGCAGGTGGGCGATCCGTTCGAGGAGAAGAAGCTGCTCGAGTGCTCGCTCGAGCTGCTGGAGCGCGACCTGCTCGTCTCGCTGCAGGACCTCGGCGCGGCGGGGCTGACGTCCTCGGCCGCGGAGATGGCGTCGAAGGGCGAGGTCGGGATCGACATCGACGTCGCGGCGATCCCGCTGCGCGAGGGGGGCATGGCCCCGTTCGAGATCATGGTGTCGGAGTCGCAGGAGCGGATGTTGTGTGTCGTCGCCCCGGTCGACGTGCAGGCGGTGCTCGACACGTGCGTCAAGTGGGAGGTGCACGGAACCGCGATCGGCTCGGTCACCGACAGCGGCCGCATGCGGATCTTCGCCGGGGTGGACCTCGTTGGCGACATGCCGGTGCGAGCGCTCGTGGACGACTGCCCGCTGTATGACCTGCAGCCGGAGAGGTCCACCACCCCGCTCTACCCGCCGCCCGCGACGACACTGTCCGCGGACGCCTCCCCGCGCGAGGCGCTGCTCACGCTGCTGTCCTCACCGAACATCGCCTCGCGCCGGCCGCTGTTCGAGCGCTACGACGCGATCGTGCAGTCGCGCACGGTCCGCCGCCCGGAGCAGGCAGACGCTGCCGTGCTCGCACTGGAGGACGGCGGCGCGCTGGCGGTGAGCATCGATTGCAACGGCCGCCGCGTCGCCGCCGACCCGTACACCGGCACGGTCGAGGCGGTGCTCGAGTGCGCGTCGAACCTCGCGTGCGTCGGCGCCGAGCCGCTCGGCACGACCAACAACCTCAACTTCGGCAACCCCGAGAAGGGCCACATCGCCTGGCAGCTGACCGAGTCGGTGCGCGGCCTCGGCGACGCCTGCCGCGCCCTGCGCGCGCCGATCGTAGGCGGCAACGTCTCTCTCTACAACGAGGGCGCTTCCGGCCCGATCTATCCGACGCCCGTGATCGGCATGGTCGGCCGCCTGCCGGATGCGCGCCGCGCCGGGCGGCTCGGGTTCGCGCGCACGGGCGATGCGATCGCGCTCGTCGGCCCGTTTGCGCCGTCGCTCGCGGCGAGCGAGCTCGCAAAGCTGCACGGCGAGGCACTGCCGGACGTCCTGCCGCGGATCGACATCGCCGCGGTCGCCGCCGCGCAGGCGGCCGTCCGCGACGGGATTCGCGCGGGGAGGCTCGTGAGCGCGCACGACATCGCCGAGGGCGGGCTCGCGGTCGCGCTGGCCGAGTGCTGTCTGGGTGGAGGCCTCGGCGCGGAGGTGAGCCTGGGGGAGGATCTCCGGGAAACAACAGCGCTCCCAGCGCCGGGTCTGGGGTCGCTGTCGCCGGTTTCGACGGGCGCGACCGCCGCCGTCCTGTTCGGTGAGGGGGCCGGCGGCTTCCTCGTGAGCGGAGCGGAGGAGGTCCTGAGCGGGCTGGCCGAGCGCACCGCGGTGCGGCGGATCGGCACGGTCGGGGGCGAAGCGCTGCGGATCGAGCTCGCCGGGGAGACGCTCGTCGCGACGCTTGCCGATCTGGCCGAGGCTCATGCAGCGCTGGGGGTCTTCTTCCCGTGAGGCGCCTGCTAGCGTGATTGCAGCGATGGCTGATGTGAGGGCCTCGAGGCTCGACTTGGAGGATCGCGACGGACCGCGCGACGAGTGCGGTGTGTTTGGCCTATACGCACCCGGCCACGAGGTCTCGCGGCTGTCGTACTTCGCGCTGTACGCGCTGCAGCACCGCGGGCAGGAGTCGGCCGGGATCGCGGCGGCCGACCGCGGCGGGCACATCATCACGCGCCGCGAGCTCGGGCTCGTGAACCAGGTGTTCTCGGAGAACGACCTCTCCACGCTCGCGGGCGAGCTGGCGATCGGTCACGTGCGCTACTCGACGACGGGCTCGAACGCCTGGGAGAACTCCCAGCCGGTGCAGCGCTCGCAGGGGATGAACGGCTCGCGCCGCGAGGTCGCGCTCGCGCACAACGGCAACCTGATCAACGCGGTCGAGCTGCAGGAGGAGCTGCTCGCGCGCGGTGTCACGTTCAGCTCGACCTCGGACTCGGAGATCGTCGCCGCGCTGATCGCCACGCACCCGGCCGAGCATTTGGAGGACGCGATCGCCGCGGTGCTGCCCCGCCTGCGCGGGGCGTTCTCGATCGTGGCGATGACGAAGGACCGCGTCGTCGCCTTTCGCGACCCCCACGGCCTGCGCCCGCTCGTGCTCGGCGCGTTGGAGCCGGCCGCGGGCTCGGACGAGGAGATCCGCTACTGCGTGGCGAGCGAGTCGTGCGCGTTCGACATCATCGGCGCCAAGTACCTGCGCGACGTCGAACCGGGCGAGGTGGTGACGCTCGGCGAGGATGGCATGCAGAGTCGCATGGTGATGCCAGGTGCAAGGCGCGCGTTCTGCGTGTTCGAGTACATCTACTTCGCGCGCCCCGACTCGCGCATGAACGAGCAGGTGCTGCAGGTCGCGCGCGGGCGCATGGGCGAGATCCTGTGGCGCGAGGCGCCGGTCGAGGCCGACCTCGTGATCGCGGTCCCCGACTCCGGCAACCCCGCCGCTCGCGGGCTGGCGCGCGCCGCCGGCCTGCCGCAGGACGACGGCTTCGTCAAGAACCGCTACGTCGCGCGCACGTTCATCCAGCCCGGACAGGAGCTGCGCAAGCACGGTCTGCGGTTGAAGTTCAACCCGTTGCCCGACGTGATCGCCGGCAAGCGGCTGGTCGTCGTCGACGACTCGATCGTGCGTGGCAACACCACCCGCCAGATCGTGCAGATGCTGCGCGACTCCGGCGCCGCCGAGGTGCACATGCGGATCTCCGCCCCGCCGATCAAGCATCCGTGTCACTACGGCATCGACATGTCCACGCGCGAGGAGATGATCGCCCACGGCCGCACCACCGAGGAGGTCGCCTCAGAGCTCGGCTGCGACTCGCTGCACTATCTGTCGCTGGCGGGCGTCTACGAGGCGGTCCGCGCCGAGCGAAGCACGCATTGCGACGCGTGCTTCACCGGCGAATACCCGCTCAGCGGCAGCGAAGAGGCAGCCGGCAAGTATTCCCTGGAGGAGCCGACGGGCCCCACGCTCCCCCTCGTGCGCGCGTAGCCGCCCCCTCGCGGGCTCCTTCACGGCCGCTCCTACGCGCCGCGCAGGACTAATCCCAGAGGGTGTAGTCGCGCGCGGCGGAGGCGTCGTTATAGCGGTTGTTGTACGGGCGGCGAACGATCAGATCGCCGTCGCGACCCGACCTCAGCGCGTGGCCGAGCGAGCCGACTATGACTGCGGTGATGACGATTGCTGAAAACATGCTCTTTCCTATCGGTCCGATGGTGGGTCCTCTCCACCTTCCCGATTATTGAACCGTGCTCGATCGGCGCTCTCTGTGAGGTGCGTCACAGCTATCGTGCGGGCCGTGCCCATCCCGATCGCGGTGCTCGTGTCCGGCACCGGCACCAATCTGCAGGCGCTGCTCGACACCGTGCACGGCCGCGAGGCGCAGATCGTGGCGGTCGCGTCGAGCGTGGCCGACGCGCCCGCGCTGCAGCGGGCCGTGCGCAGCGGCGTGCCGACGGGGGTGTTCCCACGCGCGGCGTACGCCGACCGCGCGGCGCGTGACGCGGCGCTCGCCGACTGGCTGAAGGGCAGCGGCGTCCGGCTGGTCGTGCTCGCGGGGTACATGGAGCTGCTCGGCGACCCCTTCCTCGCGCGGTTTCCCGGCGCGGTCATCAACGTGCACCCCTCGCTGCTGCCAGCGTTCCCCGGTCTCGGCGCGATCGAGCAGGCGCTGAGCTACGGGGTGAAGGTGTTCGGAGTGACCGTCCACTTCGTCGACGGCGGGGTCGACTCGGGGCCGGTGATCCTGCAGCGCGCGGTCGAGCTCCCCGATGCGCGCGAGCCGGACGAGGTGCTGGCGGCGCTGCGCCCGCTCGAGCATTCCCTGCTGGCGGAGGCGGTGCGCCTGTTTGCGCACGGTGCGCTCGAAGTCGACGCTCACAACCCGCGGCGCATCGTGGCCGGGAGATAGGCTCTGCTCAGTGTCCGGCGACAGCGAGACCACGTCCCCCGCGTTGGCGCGCACGCCTGTAGGCCTGGAGTCCGGGGCGCCCGGTGAGACGCGTGTGCGCAGGGCGCTGCTGTCGGTGTCCGACAAGCAGGGCATCGTCGACTTCGCCCGTGGCTTGACCGAGCTGGGCGTCGAGATCGTCTCCACCGGCGGCACCGCCCGCGCACTCGCCGAGACGGGTGTGACGGTGAGGGAGATCGAGGATTTCACCGGCTTTCCCGAGATGATGGACGGGCGCGTGAAGACGCTCCACCCACGGCTGTACGCCGGGCTGCTCGCGCGGCGCGACGACGGCGCGCACGTGCGCGCCGCCGAAGAGCATGGGATCGAGCAGGTCGACTTGGTGTGCGTGAACCTGTACCCGTTCGAGCAGACCGTCGCGCGCGGCGACGCCACCGAGGCGGAGGTGGTCGAGAACATCGACATCGGCGGTCCGACGATGATCCGCGCGGCCGCGAAGAACAGCGACTATGCCGCCGTCGTCATTGATCCCGACGACTACGAAGCCGTGCTCGAGGAGCTGCGCCGTGCGAGCGACGGGAGCCCGGTGGCCGCGCCCGGCTCCCCCTTCCCCTCCTCCTCCTCCTCCTCCTCCTCTGGCTCACGCACCTCTCCCGGCTGTCTCATCTCAACGGCGATGCGCACACGGCTCGCGGCCAAGGCGTTCGCGTGCACGGCGCGCTATGACGCGGCGATCGCGACGTGGTTCGCAGCGCGCACGTACGATGGATTCCCGCCGACTTGGAACGACTCCTACGAAAAGGTGAGCGACCTGCGCTACGGCGAGAACCCTCATCAGCGCGCCGCCTTCTACGCGCGCGTGGGTGCGCCGACGCACCTGCTGGAGGGCGTGATGCAGCTGCACGGCAAGGAGCTGTCGTTCAACAACCTGCTCGACCTCAGCTCGGCGCGGGAGCTGGTCGAGGATTTCGCCGGGCCGGCGTGCGCGATCGTCAAGCACAACAACCCCTGCGGCTGCGCGCTCGGCGAGGGCGCCCAGGGCGCCTACGAGCGCGCCTTCGCGTGCGACCCGGAAAGCGCCTACGGCGGCGTGATCGCGGTCAACCGCCGGGTCGATCGGGCCTGTGCGGAAAGCATGAACGGGCAGTTCATCGAGGTGCTGCTCGCGCCGGGCTACGACGAGGACGCGCTGGAGGCGCTGAGGGGGAAAAAGAACGTGCGGCTGCTGGAGCTGGCGGATTGGCCGGAGCCGAGCGCCGAGGTCGAAGCGAAGCCCGTGCTCGGCGGGCAGCTCGTGCAGACGCGGGACGCGGTCACCGAGGGACGTGAGCAGATGCGCGCGATGACCGAGCGGGAGCCGAGCGAGACCCAGTGGCAGGACCTGCTGTTCGCGTGGAAGATCTGCCGGCGGGTGCGCTCGAACGCGATCGTGCTCGCCGTCGGCGGCGCGACGATCGGGGTCGGCGCGGGCCAGATGAGCAGGGTCGATTCGGTGCGGATCGCGGTCGAGAAGGCCCAGGCCAACCGGCCCAATCTCCTCGCGGGAGCGGCGCTTGCATCCGATGCGTTCTTCCCCTTCGCCGACGGCCCCGACCTGGCGATCGCCGCCGGCGTGACGTCGATCATCCAGCCTGGGGGGTCGGTGCGTGACGCGGACGTTGTCGCCGCCGCCGACGCGGCGGGCGTCGCGATGGTTGCGACGGATCGCCGCCACTTTCGCCACTAGTACCCCCTCGTCTGGCCCCATGCCGGAACGCTCTTTTTCGTGAGAGGGACTTGACAGAATATAGCTCACGATATATCGTGAGCTTACAAAGATAGTCCACGATAGGAGAAAGACATGTTTGGAAATAAGACATACACCACAGATACGGGTGAGCCGGGTCATTGCTCCGACCACCACCATCCCGGCCATCGCGGTGGACACCGCCATCGCCATGGCCCGCGCGGCGGCGGACCGCTCGGTTCCTTCGGCCCCGGCGGCTTCGGCGGTCCGAGAGGACGCGGTCGCAAGGCGCGCCGCGGGGACATCCGCACGGCCGCGCTCCTGCTGCTGAGCGAGGAGCCGCGCAACGGGTACCAGATCATGCAGGAGGTCGAGGAGCGCTCGGACGGCGTCTGGCGGCCGAGTCCCGGCTCGACATACCCGGCATTGCAGCAATTGGAGGACGAGGGCCTGATCCGCGCGCAGGAACTGGACGGTCGCAAGCTGTTTCAGCTGACCGACGCTGGACGCGAGTACGTCAAGGAGCGCGGCGAGGGCAAGCCGGCGCCGTGGGAGCAGATGAGCGGCGACGTCTCAGATCAGGCGCACGAGCTGGGCAGGTTGATCCGCGAGGTCGCCTCCGCCTTCACCCAGATTGTGAGAACTGGCAGCGAGGCGCAGATGGGCGAGGCTCGCAAGGTGCTGACGGCGACGAGGAAAGACCTGTACAGGATTCTCGCCGACGGGGAGCCAGAGACGGCCTCCGACACGGAGGCACAGTGACCGCTGACCGACTGGCCGACTGAGAAGCCCCGGGCGGAGCCGATGTTCCGCCGGGGGCTCTCGGTGGTCAGGACCTCGGGTCGATCCCTGCGGCCGCGACGCCGAGCAGGGGGTCCGGCTCGGGGAGATCGCTCGAGGCCGACTCGGCCAGGCGCAGGCTCTCGGCGAGCGGCGCGGGGTCTCGTTCCACGCGGCGCTCCATGATCGGCTGCACGAGGCCCCGCAACGCGAGCATCGGCCCGACCCAGCGCGGCGCCCAGATGCGCGCGGCGCGGCGTTCGATGCCGTGCTCGATCGCGTCGATCGCCTTGGCGAGCGGGGCGGGCTTGGAGATGAAGCCCGGCATCTGGCTGCTCGCCGCCTGACCCGAGGGCCCGGCGAAGCCGCCGCGGACGAGGTCGGTGTCGATGAAGCCGAAGTACGCGCAGCCGACGCGCGCGCCCGACGGAAGCGTCTCCAGGCGCAGGGCGTCGCTCAGCGCCTCGACGCCGGCCTTGGCGGTCGAGTAGGCGCCGAGCAGCGGCGCGTGGGCGATCGCCGACAGCGAGGAGATGTTCAGCAGGTAGCCGCGGCGGGCGACGATCTGCTCGATCACGGCGCGATCGGTGCGCCACACGCCGAGCAGGTTGACCGCCAGGGTGCGCTCGATCTGCTCGACCGGTGTGGTCGCCAGAGCGCCGTTGAACTGGACGCCGGCGTTCGCGATCGCGACATCGAGGGCGCCGAAGCGCTCGACCGTCGCGCGCACCGCGCGCTGCAGAGCCTCGTAGTCGGTGACGTCGATCTCGAAGGAGACGGCGCGGTCGCCGAGCTGGGCGGCGAGCTCCTCCAGGCGCTCGGGCTCGAGACCGATGAGCGCGACGTTCGCGCCCTTCGCATGCAGCCGCCGGGCGGTCTCGGCGCCGATCCCGCGCGCCGCCCCGGTGATGAGCACGGTGCGGCCGTTGACGTCGAATCGCGGTGCGTGCTTGCGGCTCATGCGCGGAGGGCCTCTTCCTCGGGTGTGCCCCGCATGGAATCGTCCGTGGTCGGGGTGGACGTGGCCGGGACCGAAGCGGACGCGGTCGAGGTGGCTGTGACCGGAGCCGGATCGTCGCTGCTCGGTGTGCGTGGGATGAGCTCGTAGTCGCCGGTGTCGAAGCGCTTGGTGCGGGAGCGGAAGCGGAAGGTGAAGTCGGGCCAGATCGCCGACGCGTTGCCGTGGGAGTCGAGGTACCAGCTTTCACAGCCGCCGGCGGTCCAGACGGTGCCCTCGGCCATGCGGCTCATCTCGGCCACGAAGGCTGCCTGCGCCTGGGGGCGCACGTCGATCGCGGCGCCGCCGTGCGCGTCGATCGCGTCGAGCGCCTTCATGATGTACTCGATCTGCGCCTCGATCATGATTACGATCGAGGTGTGGCCGAGCCCCGTGTAGGGGCCGAGCAGGGTGAACAGGTTCGGGAAGCCGGTGATCGTTGTGCCGTTGAACGCTGCCATCGTTCCGTGCCAGTGCTCGGCCAGCAGCCGCCCATCGCGGCCGCGCAGGCGGTCGATCAGCGGCTGGTCGCTGACGTGGAAGCCGGTGCCGAAGATGATCGTGTCGACCGCGTGCTCGACCCCGTCGGCGGTGAGGATCGAATGCGGGCGCACCTCGCGGATCGGCGAGCTCACGACCTCTACGTTCGGCTGGGCGAGCGCAGGCAGGTATTGATCGGTGAAGAGGATGCGCTTGCAGCCGAGGCGAAAGCTGGGTTTGAGCTTCGCGCGCAGCGCGGGGTCGGGCACCTGGCGCGCGAGGTTCTTTTCGGCGACACGCTCGAGCAGGCGCATCAAGCGCGGTTCCTTCGCGAGGCCGAGCACGAGCAGCTCGGCGCTCCAGTACAGCAGGCCGCGCATCAGCTTCATCGCCGGCGGGAAGCGCTGGAACAGGCGCCGCAGGTGCGGGTTGATCTTCGCGTTGTTGCGCGGCACGACCCACGGCGCGGTGCGCTGGTAGACCTGCAGCTCGCCGACTTCGGGCTGGATCTCGGGTACGAACTGGACGGCGGATGCGCCGGTGCCGATCACCGCTACCCGCTCGCCGGCTAGCGAATGTTCGTGGTCCCACTGCGCGGAGTGGAAGGTGGTCCCCTGAAAGGAGTCGAGGCCCTCGAGCTGCGGTAGCGCGGGCTCGCTGAGACCGCCCATGCCGCTGATCAGGATCTCGGCTGTCAGATCGCCGGACGACGTGTGGATCTCCCACAGGCGCCGCTCGTTGCTCCAGGCCGCTTCGAGCAGCTCGTGGTCGAAGCGAATGTGTAACGGGATGTCATGTTCATCGGCGACGCGTTCCAGGTAGGTCTGGATCTCCGCCTGCGGCGAGCACAATCGTGTCCAGTCGGGGTTGAGGGCGAACGAGAACGAGTACAGGTGCGACGGCACGTCGCAGGCGCAGCCGGGATAGTTGTTGTCGCGCCACGTGCCGCCGAGGCGGTCGGCGCGCTCGAGCAGCACGAAGTCGTGCTCGCCGCGCTGCTTCAGGCGAATGGCGGCGCCCAAGCCGGAGAAGCCGGTGCCGACGATCACGATGCGATGGTGCTCCACGGGCGCTCACACTAACGGAGAGGGCGAGGCCGGCTCAGAGAAGGCGAGGCCGGCTCATTCATAGAGCGCGAGGTCGGCTCAGCCGAGCAGCTCCGCGAGCGTGCGGCCGCTGAGGACCGAGCGGGGGTACTCGGCGACGACGTCAGAGCCGGGTTGGGCGTGCTCGTCGCGGCGCTTGATCAAGAGCCATTGCGGCTTTGCGCCTGGGCGGGTGCGCTGCAGGGCGAAGCCGCCGCGCAGCTTCTCGCCGTGGAGCACGAACACAGCGTGGCCACGGTCGAGCGCCTCTGGCCAGGCGACGCGTCCTCCCTGCTCGTAGACGCCGCGATCCCAGACGATCATGCCGCCCCCGCCAAGCGCGCCCTCGAACGTGTTGTGCGACATGGCGTGGTCGGCGACCTCGACCGCGAGGCGCTTGACGGCTGGGTCGAGGGAGGGCCCCTTGGGGATCGCCCATGAGCGCATCGCCCCGTCGACCTCCAGGCGGAAGTCGAAGTGGTGCGCGGTGGCGGCGTGCTCCTGGACGACGAACACGCCGGCGCTGACACCGCGGATCGCGAACTGCTCGTGGCCCTCGGCCGCGACCCGGTCGACGGCCACCTCGGAGACCCGCGCTGCCGGCGGGCCTTTACGCAGGAACGCAGCGAGCTCCTCGACCGCGCGCTCGGGACCCTCGGCGTGAACCTCAACGGCGGCGTCCTTGCCATTGCGTACCCAGCCCATCAGCCCGAGCTCGCGCGCCCGGCTGACGGTGGCGTCGCGAAACCCGATGTCCTTAACCGCGCCGCGCACGACGGCGCGAATCGCCATGTTCGCGTTCTCACATTTCCGATCGGTCACAGTGCCTCCGTCGCAGGCGGCAGGAAGGCGTACACGCGCTTCGCTCCCAGAATCGATCTTCAGTCATCGTTGGAGTCTCCGACCAGCTGATCGGTGAGGGTGGCCTCGACTTCGCTTGTGAGCAGGTAGAGATCGAGGCAGGTTTCGTCGGTGGGGTCGAGAGCGTTGAAGCCGAGGCGCTGCCACCAGCGGCGGGCATTGGCGTTCAGCGCGGTGACGACGACTGCGCGGCAGGCTGCCTTGGCGTTGAGCTCGACCGCGGTCGCAAGCACGTGGGCTGCGAGCGCCGTGCCGATGCCGAGCCCGCTGTGACGGCGATCTACTGCGAGCCGGCCGAGCAGGAGGGCCGGCACCGGGTCGGGCGCGCGGCGGGCGACGGTCGGCGGTGCGGCGGAGCGGTCAATGCCGGTCATCGCGATGCTCGCGTAGGCGACGATGGCGTCGTGCGCATCGAGAATCACCCAGGTGGCAGCGGTGTCATGGCGGCGGTTCTGTCCCGCGTAGCGGCGCAGCCACTCGTCGAGCGTCGGGTCGCCGCAGTCGAAGTCGGAGCGATCGTGTCGCTTGGTGTCGAGCGGTGTAGGGCGAGTGAACTCAGTCAAGCCAGCTGAACGCGCGAGGCCGGAGCAGGGCTTTGGAAAGTCGCTCGTTGACCTGGGCGGGACGCTTCAGCGCTTCGCTGAATGCCGCTGCCGCCGGTGGGCTCAGACGGATGCTCTGACGTGCGGCGAGAACCTCCTCGGCCCGTGCGGCGGCGGCCTGGAGCACGAACGCAGAGACGTTCAGGTGCGTGGCAGCTGCGGCACGCTCAAGCAGGTGCTTGTCGGAGGGCTGGACCCTGATCTGGAGGCGACTTTCCTTGACTGCGACCATGTACACACGATGGCAGTACGTCCGGATTTTGTCAAGCGACCATCGCCATGCCCCGTGCGGGACTCGAACCCGCCCCACCGGATTAAAAGTCCGGCGCTCTACCAGATGAGCTAACGGGGCTCGCGGGCGACAGTCTGCCAGATGGTCCTGTAGGCCGGGCAAAACCGTTGGGCCCGCCCTTCGCCCACGCGGGCTCTCAGCTGTCTGAGCCGGCGACATCGAGCATCTGCTCGATCGTGGTGAGCTTCACGCGCGGCCGGCCGGCCGGCTCGCCGAGGGAGCGCTCGTGGCGGTCGATCGAGGTCCAGCCCTCGTAGGTGACAAGGTCGGGCTGGCGGGTGCGGAGCAGCTCTTCGATCGCGACGGGGTCGGCTGCGACCGGGTCGGGCGCCGGAGAGGCGCCGTTGCCGTTGGTGGAAAGGTCGGCGAGGATCGCATCGACGGTCTGCTGGGCGTCCTTCTTGTTCGTGCCGATCACGCCGGAGGGGCCGCGCTTGATCCAGCCGACGACATACTCGCCGGGCAAAGGGGCTCCGCCGGGCGAGTCGAGCACGCGGCCGCCGTCGTTGGGGATCGTGCCGGCGCGCTCGTCGAAGGGCACGTCGGGGAGCGGGATGCCGCGGTAGCCGATCGCGCGGAAGGCGAGGCCGACGGCGATCGTCTCTCGCTCGTCGGTCGGCCGCGCTCGCAGGGAGCCGTCGGGCGCGGGGACGAGCTCGTTGCGGACCAGCTCGACCGCGCCGAGGCGGCCGTGCTCGTCGGGCAGGAGGGCGGTCGGCGAGAGCAGGAAGCGCAGGACGATGCGCTTGGGACGCCCCGCGGGGGTGCGCTCGGCGTAGGAGCGCAGGATCTCGATATTGCGCCGGGAGGTGATGTTCTCCTCGGCGCCGGCGTCGTGGACGGCGAGCGCGCGGTCGAGCTCGGCGGGGTCGACGATCACGTCGGCGTCTGTGAGCTCCCCGAGCTCGAGCAGCTCGGGGTTGGTGAAAGCCGCCTGGGCGGGGCCGCGCCGGCCGAGGATCACGACCTCCTTTACGTGACTTTCGCCCAGCACCTCGAGCGCGTGATCCGCGGTGTCGGTGGGCGCGAGCTCGGAGGGGACGAGCACGAGCATGCGGGCGACGTCGATCGCGACGTTGCCGTTGCCGATCACGACGGCGCGCTCGGCGGAGCGCAGGTCGACCTCGAGATCGGTGTGGTCGGGGTGGCCGTTGTACCAGCCGACGAACTCCGTGGCGGCATGCGAGCCGGGGAGGTCTTCGCCGGGGATGCCGAGCGGACGGTCGATGGGTGTGCCGGTCGCGTAGACGACAGCGTGGTAATGGGAGAGGAGCTCTGCGCGCGAGACGTGCTCGCCGAAGGAGATGTTTCCGAAGAAGCGGAAGCGGGGGTGCGCGGCGGTCTTCTCGTAGACGCGCGTGACGGACTTGATCTTGGGATGGTCGGGCGCGACGCCGGAGCGCACGAGGCCCCACGGCGTCGGCAGGCGCTCGATCATGTCGACCTCGAAATCGACGGAATGCCCGCCCGCGCCATGGCCACCCACGCCATCCTTGAGCAGGTGCCCGGCGGCATAGAAGCCCGCGGGCCCTGAGCCGATCACGGCGATGCGAATGGGGGCGTCGGTCATATGGGCGCGGCCCGACTCGAACGGGCGACCCCCTCGGTGTAAACGAGGTGCTCTGGCCAACTGAGCTACGCGCCCCCGGTCTGGGGCTCCACAGGCTAGTACACGGGTGTGCCGGCGCTAAGATTGGCGCTCCCGGCTGGGGATTCGCCTTTGAATACCGCAGACACCGCCCATAACGAGGGGCCGTCGGCGTTCGCGCAGGCGGCCGAGCTCGAGTTGCGTGACGTGAGCAAGCGTTACGCCGGGCAGCGCGAGCCCGCGATCGCGGAGCTGTCGTTGACGGTGCCGGCGGGAGAGGTGTGCGTGCTGGTGGGGCCGTCGGGCTCGGGCAAGACGACGGCGATGCGGCTGATCAACCGGATGATCGCGATCTCGGGCGGGGACATCCTGCTGGGCGGTGAGAGCGTGCTCGAGCGCGACCCGCGCGAGCTGCGCCGTGAGATCGGGTACGTGATCCAGCAGATCGGCTTGTTCCCGCACGAGACCGTCGCGCAGAACATCGCCACGGTGCCACGCCTGCTGGGCTGGGACAGGCAGCGGACGGCCACGCGCGTGCACGAGCTGCTCGAGCTGATCGGGCTCGACCCGCAGGAGATGCGCGATCGCTACCCGGTCCAGCTCTCGGGCGGTCAGCGCCAGCGCGTGGGGGTGGCGCGGGCGCTGGCGGCGGACCCGCCGCTGATGCTGATGGACGAGCCGTTCGGGGCGATCGACCCGATCACCCGCGCGCGGTTGCAGGACGAGTTCCTGCGGCTACAGGCGCGGGTGAGGAAGACGATCGTGTTCGTCACGCATGACATCGACGAGGCGATCAAGATGGGCGACCGGATCGCGATCCTGCGCGAGGGTGGCGTGCTCGCGCAGTACGACACCCCACGCGAGATTCTGACGAATCCGGCCGACGACTTCGTCGCGCAGTTCGTCGGCGCCGATCGCGCGCTCAAGCGCCTCGGCCTGAGCACGCTCGCGGAGATCGAGCTGGTGCAGCCGAACGGTGCCCAGCCGAACGGCGACACGGTCCCGTCGAGCACAACGGTGCGCGACGCGCTGTCGCTGCTGCTGAGCAACGGCGGGCGGCCGTTGACGGTGGTGGACGGAGGCAGAGACGGTCACGGTGGGGGGGCGCGCGTGGCGGGCCTGCTGACGCTCGAGACCGTGAGCGAGCTGCTGGACGAGCGAGCACAGCCATGAGCGTGTTCGCCACCGGCCCGGTGATACCGAACTACGCCGCGCAGAGCTCGAGGTGTGTCGTGGAGAATCATTTCTTCTGCTTCGACTGGGTGCGCCACAACTGGGGCTCGGTGCTGTGGCCGGCACTGCGCCAGCACATCTACCTGACGCTGGTGGCGGTGGCGATCGGCTTTGCGATCTCGCTGGCGCTCGCGCTCGCGGCGCACCGGCTGCGCCGGCTGGAGCGCCCGACGCTGGTGGTGGCGGGGATCCTCTACACGATTCCCTCACTGGCGCTGTTCGAGCTGCTGGTCGCGCCGGTGGGGCTGAACACGACCACGGCGGAGATCGCGCTGGTGTCCTACACGCTGCTGATCCTGTTCAGGAACATCGTCACGGGGTTGCGCGAAGTGCCGGAGGAGGTCCGCGAGGCCGCCGAGGGGATGGGCATGACGCGCGGGCAGGTGCTGCGCAGGGTGGAGCTGCCGCTGGCGCTGCCGGCGATCGTCGCGGGGTTGAGGATCGCGACGGTGACGGTGATCTCGCTGGCGACGATCGCCTACCTGGTGAGCGCGGGCGGTCTCGGCCTGCCGGTGCACAACGCGCTTGGGGAGGGCCCGTTCAAGACGGAGCTGATCGCGGCGGGCGGTCTTGCGGTCCTGCTGGCGCTGCTGGCCGACGGGCTGCTCGTGGGCGTGCAGCGGCTGTTGACGCCGTGGGTCAGGGCGGCACGCGCGTGAGCGAATTCGCAGATGCGCTCGAGTTCATCGTGCACAATGGCGCGGTGGCGGGCGCGCCACAGCTGCCGAGCCTGAGCGGGCTCGCGCTGGAGACGCTGTGGGTGGGGGCGATCGGCGTGGCGATCGCGCTTGTGATCTCGATCCCGGCGGGCGTCTGGCTCGGGCACATTCATCGGGGATCGTTCCTGGCGATCAACGTCGGCAACCTCGGCCGGGCGCTGCCGAGCCTCGTGGTGCTGGCGGTCGGCGACGCGTTTCTCGGGCTGGGCCTGGTCGTCGTGGAGCTGGCGTTGGTCGTGCTTGCGGTGCCGCCGATGGTTACGAACGCCTACCTGGCGGTGGATGGCGTCGATCGAGACCTCATCGACGCCGCGCGGGGGATGGGGATGAGCGGCTGGGAGGTGCTGCGCCGGGTCGAGCTGCCGCTGGCGGTGGGGCTGCTGTTCGCGGGGGTCCGCACGGCGGCGGTGTTCGTGGTGAGCACGACGACGCTCGCCGCACTGGTCGGCTTCAGCGGGAGCCTGGGAGACGTGATCGCGAACGAAACCAGCTACCACTTCTCAGGCGTGCTGGGAGCGGCGATCTGCGTGGCGGCGCTTGCGCTGGCGGTTGACGGCGTGCTCGCGGGCGTGCAGCGGCTGGTGACTCCGCGCGGGCTGAAGCTGGCGCAGCGGACGCTGCAAGAGCGTCCGCCGGCGCTGGGCGACGCCGTTGTGGAGGGCGCCTCGTGAGGCGTGGGGAGCCGACGTATGAAGCTCGCAGTCCGTCCAGAGAGCTTCCAAAGCTCACAAGGAGACGCACAGAGTTCGTCAAAAAGGCAGATTCCTTATAATTCCGGTAGAAAAACATATAAATAGGAGGCAGCGTATGCAAGGCAAGGTCTGGAAGGTTGTGCCGATAGCGATGTTGACGGTGCTGGCCGTAGTGCTGACGGCGTGCGGAAGCAGCAAAACCAGCAGCTCATCGAGCTCGTCGAGCACAACGGCGAGCGCTCCGGCGGCGACTACGGACGCGAGCACCACTCCCGCCGCGACGAGCGGACCGGGCGTGGGCAAGCCGGCGGTGACGATCGGCGACAAGAACTTCGCCGAGGAGAACATTCTTGGGGCGCTCTACAGCCAGGCGTTGGCGGCGAAGGGCTATACGGTGACGCTGAAGGACAACGTGGGCTCCTCGGAGATCATTTATAAGGCGCTGACGTCGGGTCAGATCGATCTGTATCCCGAGTACACGGGCACGCTGCTGTCGGCGGTCGCCAACCAGACGAAGGCGCCCACGAGCGCGGCGGACGCGTACACAGCCGCGAAGGCGTTCGCGGAGCAGCATAGGCTGACGCTGTTGAACTACACGCCGTTCTACGATTCCGACGCGCTGGCGACGCTGCCGAGCTATGCGAGCAAGCACCATCTGTCGAGCGTCGCCGACTTGAAGGGGCTGGGCAAGAGCGTCAAGCTCGGCGCGGCGCCGGAATTCGCCACGCGCTTCGAGGGGCTGCTCGGTTTGAAGCAGGAATATGGGGTGAACCCGACATTCACGCCGATCGCGATCGAACTGTCGTATAAGGCGCTGGAAAGCGGGCAGGTGGACGTGCAGGACGTGTTCACGACCGACGGGCAGCTGCTGGGCGGCAAGTTCAAGGTGCTCGCCGACCCGAAGCATGTGTTCGGTTTTCAGAACGTGGCGCCGGTCGTGAAGCAGAGCGTGGTCCTGGCCGAGGGCCCGGCGTTCGCGCAGACGCTGAACAAGGTCAGCTCGCTGCTGACGATCCCGGCGATTCAGCAGATGAACGCGGCGGTGAGCCTCGACAAGCAGTCGGCGGCGAGCGTCGCCCAGAAGTTCCTGCAGGCCAACGGCCTGGGCTGAGCCGTTCGCACTTCGCGCGCCGCATCTCTGCAATGCTTGCGGAGATGCGGCGCGGGAGCGGAAGGACGACCAGGGTCGCTTTGTCGCTGGTCGGCGTGGTCGTGCTGGTGCTCGTGCTGGCGCAGGTGTTCCTGCCGGGGATCGTCGCGAGCAGGATCAGATCGCGCGTGGGCCGTTATGGGAAGGTCGAAAGCGTAAGCGTGAAGGCGTGGCCGGCGGTGGAGCTGCTGTGGGGTGACGCAGACTCGGTGACGGTGCGGGCGGGAAGCCTGCGGGGGAGCCAGGAACAGGCGGCGGCGCTGCTGTGGGAAGGACGCGGTCTGGGCAATCTCAAGCTGACGGCCAGGAGTGCGCAGGTCGGTCAGCTGGCGTTCAGTGACATGAGCCTCAGCAAGCGTGGCAGCGCGCTGAAAGTGCAGGCGCGGATGACCGACGCGGACGTGCGGGAGGCGCTGCCGAAGGGGTTCGACGCGCATCTGGTGAAGAGCGAAGGCGGGGAAGTGGAACTGAGCGTGAGCGGCGCGCTGTTCGGCATCGGCGCGACCGTGAACGCGGTCGCGACCGCGAGCGAAGGGAGGTTGACGGTGCGCCCGCGCGGGTTTCTGATCGAAGCGCTGCAGCTGACGCTGTTCGACGAGCCGCACGTTTACGTGGAATCGGTGAGCGCGAGCGCGGAACCCGGCGAAGCGTCCGTCTATCGCGTGGGAATGGTGGCGAGGCTGCGGTAGCAGGGATGTCGGAGCACGGGTCCGTCCGAAGCTGGGTGGCGGGAGCTCGCGCTTTCAGACAGACGCAGACAGACCTGAAAGTGGCTGCGGCGTCACTGCGGGGGAGGGCCTGCCGACGATCATCGGCAGGCCCTGCTTGGGGCTGATCGTGGGCATCTGACGGATCGTGAGGGAGAAGTCGTCGGGAAGGGAGAGGTCGAAGTGGGAGAGGAGCAGCGTGGCGATCGTGCGGACCTCGAGCTGGCCGAAGCGCATACCGATGCACGTGCGCGAGCCGCCGCCGAAGGGGATGTAGGCGCCCTTGGGAAGGGCGGCGCGCGCGTCGGGGGCGAAGCGCTCGGGACGGAACTCGTCGGGCTCGCTGAAGACATCGGGCAGATGATGGGAGGCCCAGGAGGAGTAGTTGACGAAGGCGCCGCCGGGCACCGAGCGGCCTGCGAACTCGAACGGCTCGATCGAGCGTCGCGGTCCGATCCAGGCGGGCGGATACTTGCGGAGCGTCTCGTCGAAGACCAGCTCGAGCTCGGGAAGCTCCCCCAGGGCGAGCTGGGAGGCGGTCGGGCGTCCGTCGGTGAGCAGGGCGTCCTGCTCGGCGCGTAGGCGCTCGACGATTGCGGGATGGTGGGCGAGCTCGTGGAACATGAAGGCGATCGTCGAGGTGGTGGTGTCGTGGCCGGCGAACAGGAGGGTCATGACCTCGTCGCGGATCTGCAGGTCTGAGAGCGAGTTGCCGTCCTCGTCCTCGGCGTCGAGCAGCAGGCTGAGGATGTCCTGCCCGCGGGCGCCGGAGGCGCGGCGGGAGGAGATCTCCGCGTAGATCAGCGTGTCGAGCTGGCGGGCGGCCTGCTGCATGCGCGCCCACGGGGTGAAGGGGCCACGGAGGATGCGCAGGGCGTACTCGGCTGAGAAGAAGGCGAGCGCGTGCTCGAACAGCCCGGCTGCGTCAAGCGAGCGAGCGGGGCCGCGGTCGGGGTTCAGGCCGAAGAGCCCGCGCAGAGCGATGCGCATCGCCAGGCGGCGGGTCCACGCGTAGAGGTCGACGGTCTGGCCTGGCACGAGCTGCTCGAGCGCAAGGGTGGTCTCCTCGATCATCGTGTCGACCGAGGCGAGGATGCGCTCGCGGTGGAAGGCGGGGAGCATGATCATGCGCGAGCGGCGGTGGAAGTCGCCGTCGATCGTGAGCAGCCCGTCGCCCATCAGGCCGATCAGGTCGCGGAAGTGGGAGTCGCGCCAGATGAAGTTGGAGGCGTGGGAGACGGTGATGTAGTGGTTGGCGGCGGAGCCGAGCATGAAGACGACGTTGCCGTGAAAGAGGCGCAGCGTGAAGACGGGCCCGAAGCGCTCGTAGGACTTGAGCAGCAGCGGCAGCGGATCGTTGGCGAAGCGTCGCGTGCGGGCAAGTGAGAAGCGGGTTTCGCCGGGCGGGAAGGAAACGGTGGCGGAGCGCTCCTCGCGCAGGTCGCCGAGGATCGCGGCGAGGGGATTGGAGTCGAGCAGCGGTGGAGGGCCGATGAGTGCCACGTGGCGAAGCGTAGTGGAAAACTGGCTGGCTGGCCAGTCCAGTCGTTGGAGGGATGTGCGGCGGCTATCGGCGCCGTGGGAAGGCGGGGGGCGGCGGGGCCGCTGGGAGCAAAGGAGGCGGGAGGCGTGGGCGGAGACGCCGGATGGAGGAGGACAAGACGGATGATCGTGGAGCCTTGGCATACTGGGTGAGCGCGAGAGCAGCCCTGGCGGCTGCCGACGCGCAAGCGCGGGGACGTAGCTCAGTTGGTTAGAGCGCCGGCCTGTCACGTCGGAGGTCGCGGGTTCGAGTCCCGTCGTTCCCGCTTTTGTCACCACCCTTTTTCCGGTGACACAGGAGATGCGTTAGAACCGCAGGAGGTGAGCCCGACCGCTATTGGTAGTGATGGATCTCGGTCTGGTCGTCGCGCGCGGATGAGTGCCTCTCGGCGTGGTTTTCAGCCTTGGCCTCATACAGAGCGACGTCAGCCGCGTGCACGAGCTCGGCGGGCGTTGTCTCGATCGCTGTCGCGACGCCGACGCTGAACCGAACGCCCTGAGGCAGCCCGATGTCGCTCAGCGGCAGCGCTTGTGCGCAGTCACGAAGGCGCTCGGCGGCGATCAGCGCCTGCTCGCGACCGGTGTTTGGCAGCGCTACCAGGAACTCGTCGCCTCCCCAGCGTCCGTATACGTCGTCTGCTCGCAGCGCGTCGCGCATGCAGTCGGCGATCCCGCACAGGACCTGATCCCCCGCTTCGTGGCCGAAGCGGTCGTTGGTCTCCTTGAAACGGTCGAGGTCGATCATCATCACCGACAGGTGCTCGCCGCGCCTGCGGGCGTGGGCGCTTGAGCGCGTCAGGTGCTCGTTTAGGGCACGTCGGTTGAGCAGCCCCGTGAGGGGGTCGGTGCGCGCTACTTCCTCGAGCGTGGTCGACAGGCGCGTGAGCCGCGCACGATCGGCCAGCGAACGGTCGAGCAGCGTCACGAGCAGCGCTCCGAGGATGCTCACGATCGCAAGTACGATCCAGGAAATCAGCTGTGTCCAGCCGGCCGTCGAGGCGAAGAGCCGGCTGTCGGGCACCGCGATCAGCAGCCGCCAGGATGTTCCCGGCACCGGCGTGTTGGTGAAAGTCGTTTTTGCCGATGTGATCGAGCCAAATGACGCATGGGCGGCGGCGCGCGCCAGCTGCGGGTCGGCCTGGGCGAGCGTGGCGGCTCCGGAATACGGGCTGGCCGTCACGATGCGCCCGGCTCCGTCGACGAGGAGCACGTCATGCTGGCGGTAGGAGATCGTGTGCGCCACGAACCGTCCGAGCGGCGAGTTGGAAGCTGCGTAGGCTGCGCTGAACACCCGGCGCCCGCCGGGAGTCGAGAACGGCACGGCGATCGCCGTGACCGCGGTTTTGCGTGCCGCCGACGGCACGACGTTCGAGACGGCCGTCTTTCCCTGCTCGGCCGCACTGAGGTGCGCATAGTGGGATGCGATCGGCTGTCCGATCAGTGCGGGGTCGGCTGGATCGACATCGAGCAGTCGACCCGAGGAGTCGAGCAGCACTGCGGCTCTGCTGCCGAACGCGGCGACCACGAGCTGGAATCGCTCAGGCGAGGGTCGCCGGCCGGAGAGGAACTGCGCGGCGGTCTGCTGCTCACGCGACGCCTGCTGATCCAGGAATTCCGATATGAACTTCGCCGAGGTTGTGCCACGCAACTCGAACGACGAGAGGATCTGTGATCGCGACTGATGCTGGGAGAAGAGGATCGCGGCGGTCAGCGTCGCCAGCAGCGCCAGCAGCGCCAGTGACGCCATGCCGATCATCCACCGGCGGTGTATGCGCGCACGACCAACCTGATGTCTTGTCTGCTCGCTCGTCACGCTGTGTTTCCTATTAGGCACTGTCATCGGATATCCGGGCCGGTGAGGCTAGTCCGAAGATCGACCGCGTCGATGCGGGCCTTTAGAGAGGACAGGATCTTGCCTCCCCATGAGGGCGACACAGATCCTCGCGTGGAGCGGCCAGCGGGCGCTATTGGCGGCGCAACGGCGGCATCGGGAGGATGCCTTCTTGCGATTTCCGCGAGGTGCACGGACGGAAGGACCGTGCGTAGGCGCTGGGACGGAACGATCGCACCTGAGGTTCTGGCGCCTCTTCGCGAGCCGCCGCGCGGAGGTCGTTTCGAAACGCGATTCCCACAACCGCTTCTCGCGCGGCGGCGCGCGCAAGGATCGCCTCGGCGACGGTCATCTCATCGACCGCGTACTGCGAGTCGAGCACAAGCTGTCGAAGTAGTCGTATCTGCCTCTGCATCGCGTGCCGGTGATCTGTCTCGGCAAGGGGAGCTTGATGCGGCAGGCGCGGCGTCCCGATTCGACAAGCGTTGGACCTTCCATGCCGCAAAGGGGCGCCTCGCGGACCAGCGGTCGCCTCAGGTTTCGATCGTGACGAGCGTGCCGATCGGCGTATAGGGCCAGATCTCCGCGGAGGCCGCGAGTGGCAGCTCGACGCAGCCGAGACTCTGCGGAGAGCCGAACGACGAGCGGTCGAAGTTGTGGAGGGCGTCGCCGCCGTTGAAGTAGCTGACCCATTTGATGCCGGCATCTTCATAGTGCGAGCCGTCGGGGTTCGTGCCGCTCATCGTCGTTTCGGGCAGGTGCTCGAACACGGGGAACGTCCCGAGTTCTGTTTCCGCGCCGGAGATGCCGGTGTTCGCCGGTGAGTTGATGACCGTGCGACCGTCGTGCCAGAGCGTCATCGTCTCCGGTACTTCGCGGTGCACGTACACGTAGCTGTAGCCGCTGTTCAGGCGCTTGCCGGCGATCGCGTAGTCGAGCAGCGTGTGCCATACGGCCGCTCCGGCGAGCCCGTCCACGGTGATATCGTTTTCGTTCTCGAACTTCATCACGGCGCCCTTGGTGATCAAGTTCGCCTGTCCCGGGGTCCACATCGCGCGCAGCTGGTGTGGCGTGTTTGGGTAGCGCCAGCTGAAGCTGCCGCTCGGCGGATCGACCGCGGCCTGCGCCTCGGCGCCGGGCGTACGCGGCGCTTCGCCACCGGACGGTTGCCAGTCGACCGGCAGGTAGCCGGCCTGTGCGAGGATCTGCTGCAGGCGCAGCGTCGAGCCGGGGGGCACGGTCCATTCGATCTGCCTGGTAGTGCGTAGCCCGCTGCCGCTGCCGCTGCCGCTGCCGCTGCCGCTGCCGCTGCCGGCCGTCACCGCGACCGCGCGCGGGAGCTGTACGCGCAGCTGTGAGCCGAGCGCCGCTCCCTCCCCGGACGGGACGAACACGAGCGTGTGGCTGTTGGCCTCGTGCCAGCTCCCCGGTGTGCTCGGCGAGAGCCGGGGGCGACTCGAGCCGAGCGCCTCGCTCACCGGCTGTGAGAACGTCAGGTGGATCGCGGTGGCGGGGGAGATCCGCGCGCCTGCGACGGGAAGGCTGACCATCACCGGAGATCGTGACGGTGGGAACCAGCTGACCTGCATGGGAGCGCCGAGGGTCTCCCACGGACGCGCGGCGGCGGCGATCTCGGTAGTGCCGGTCGCCGGCTGAGCGCCGAGTGAGATCGAGCTGTGAGGGGTGCTCAGCATGTGATGCGTCATGCCGCTCGCGCTTGCATAGGCGACGGCGCTTACGGGCCTGTCGAAGCTGATGCGCACCTCAGAGCCCGGGTCGACGGTCATCCACGGCTCCGTCAAGTGCGCGACGGGCGCGCGCAGCGTCAGATGCTCGTTGCGCTTTGCGCCCAAAGCCCAGCCGAGCCATCCGGGGCGGCGCACTTCCACCTCCACCGACACCTGCTCGCCCGGCGTCAGCCGCTGCAGCGGCGTCAGGTGGCCGGAGGCGACCGCGAGCGCCACCCGCCGGCCATCCGGCCCGAACGCCTGCACGTGCTCGATCGTGCCGCCCAAAGGCTGCACCGTGACTCGTGCAAGCGCGGTGGAGTCGCCGGCAAGCGTCACGCCCGACCACAACACCGCCGCCATCGCCAGCAGCAGAGCCACGAGGACGATCGTCCCTGCCATGCCAAGCAGAGCACGCTTGCGACCATGCCCTCTCGACGTGGGACCGCGGGGCGTCGGGGTCATCGCCATCTATGGATCGTAGGACGATTCGATGGTGACGGGGCTGGTCGTGCGACTGTGGATCTGAGTCCGCTGTGCCTTGCCGTCCCTCCTCGTGCTCCATGGTCGTCGCTCTCGCGAGCGGCGCCCGGCCATAGAGGTGTGCAGAATCGCTCCGTCACCTAAAGACTTTCCCGATTCTGCCGAGGAAAGCGACATGGAAATTTCCGCATCTCGAGCTGCCGCCCCCCTTGCGCTGATCTTAGCTTTGATGTCTTGGGCCGGGGTCGCGGTCGCCTCACCGACGATCAAAGAGCTCCCGGTCAAAACGGCCAACCGCCAGCCCCTCGGTATCACAGCCGGCCCGGACGGGAACATTTGGTTCACCGAGCAGGCCTCCCCCACCATCGGCCGCAGCACGCTGACCGGGGAAATGACCGAATTCCCCGGCCTGGCGAGTCCTGCCCAGACGATCACCGCCGGTCCTGACGGCGACCTGTGGTTTACCGAGCAGGCAGCCAACAAGATCGGGCGGATGACCACGAGCGGAACGCTCGAACAGTTTCCACTTCCGGGCGGCAGCAAACCCCTGGACATCATCGCCGGGCCTGACGGCAATCTGTGGTTCACAGAGCAGGGAGGCAACGGGGCGATCGCAAGGATCACCCCCGTGGGGACGGTCACCGAATTCACCACAGGCCTGACCCCGAAAAGCCAGCCGGAAGGGATCGCGGTCGGACCCGACGGCAATCTGTGGTTCACCGAGGCCGCGAACCCCGGGCGGATTGGCCGGATCACCACCGGGGGGACGATCGCCGAGTTCGCGAGCGGGCTGACGCCGGAAAGCTGGCCACGGGACATCGTCGCCGGCGCGGACGGGAACCTGTGGTTCACCGAGTTCGCCGATCCCGGGCGCATCGGGCGGATCACCCCGGAAGGAGCGATCACCGAGTTCACCGCCGGCCTCACTCCGAGCTCCGGACCGCTCGCGATCACGGCCGGCAACGACGGCAACGTCTACTTCACCGAGCCGGCCGGCGGGAAAGTGGGGGAGATCATGCCCTCGGGAGCGATCGCCGAGCAGACGCCGCCCACGAGCGCGAGCGTCCCCGACGACATCACGACCGGGCCCGACGGCAACATCTGGTTCACCGAGGAGGCCAACCCCGGCAAGCTCGCGGTCATGACGGTGGCCCCGCGGGTCGGCGCCACCTCGGCGGCGGACGTGACCGACCGGTCCGCGAGGTTGCAAGCGGATGTCGGCCCCAACTCGCAGGCGACCACCTACGAGTTCGAATATGGGACGACGGCGTTCTACGGCTCTCACACCTCACCGGGCTCGACCGGCAGCGGCGCCGACTCCGTGCCGGTCTCATCCACGTTGAGCGGCCTGAGCCCCGCGACCGAATATCACTTCCGTGCGCTCGCCACCAACCCCACCGGCACGACCTACGGTCCCGACCAGACGTTCACCACCGCGTCGGAGCCGGTCGTCTCAGGCGAAGCGGAAGGGACGCCACCGGCAAGCGTGCCGCCCGCCGCCGCCGGCTCGACCCCAGCCGCCGCCATCTTGCCTTCAGCCGTCGGGCCGGCCCTGGGCCTTGTCGCGCCCCCCTCCCCCGTCCTACCCGCTGCGCTCGGCAAGAGCGCGGTCGTCCAGGTGCTCTCCGGGACGGTGCTGGTGAAGCTCAAAGGCGCTCAGACACCCCAGCCGCTGATGGGCGCCGACAATATCCCGGTCGGCTCGCTCGTCGATGCCGAACATGGGGCTCTCGTCTTGACCACGGCCGTCAACCGGCAGGGACTCACCCAGTCGGCGACGGTGTGGAGTGGGAGCTTCGTGCTTCAGCAGGACCCCGCCGCCGGCGGCATGACCACCTTCGTCATGCGCTCGGCGCGGCCGGGCGACTGCTCTACCCACCGCCGGCGCGCCGGCCATCTCGCCGCGGCGGCCTCCGCGAAGAGCCACAAGGCTCCGCCGACGCTCTGGGCGAAGGACGAAAACGGCCACTTCTCGACGCGCGGGCAGAACAGCGTGGCAACCGTTCGCGGCACCTGGTGGGGCACCGTGGAGCGCTGCGACGGGACGCTGACGGTCGTCCGGCGCGGTCTCGTCAGCGTACGCTCTCTGCACCGCCATCGCACGGTCCTGGTCAGCGCCGGCCATAGCTATCTGGCACGAGCCTGATCGAACCGGGGCTTCCGCGGGAGCACGGGTGAGACCTCTCGTCACTTGGGCGCCGAAGACGCTCGCGGTCGCGCTCGCGGCCGTCTTCGCCGTGGCGATCGGAGTCGTCGCCTACGCCGCCGAAGCGTGGCCGCAGCTCGAGAGCGAAACGATCGACGTGCGCTTCGGGCTGCGCAAGCCGTCACATCCGACCGACGTCGTCGTCGTCGCGATCGACGACAAGACGTTCTCCGATCTGCGCCTGCAATGGCCGTTCCCGCGAAAGCTGCATGCGGATGTGATCAAACGGCTGCACGCCGACGGCGCGAAGACGATCGTCTACGACATCCAGTTCACCGAGCCGACCACCCCGCCGCAGGACATGGCGCTCTACAGCGCGATCGGCCGCGTGAGAGGTGTCGTGCTGGCGACGACGGAAGTCGACGCCGCCGGAGAAGCGGGCGTGCTCGGTGGCGAAGCCAACCTGAGACGGGCTCATGCGGTGGCCGCCGCCAGCAATCTTCCCGCCGACCCCGGCGGCGTGATCCGTCGCTACCGCTATCGCCAGCTCGGCCTGCCGAGCCTGGCGGTCGCCGCCGCGAGGGCGGACGGCCATCCGATCTCCCGGGCGCGCTTCGGCCGGCAGGGGGCGTGGATCGACTTCCGCGGAGCGCCCGGCACGATCCCGACCGTCTCCTTCTCAGACGTGCTGCGGGGGAAGGTCTCACCGCGGACGTTTAAAGGCAAGGTCGTCGTCGTGGGGGCGTCCGCCGCCACCCTCCAGGACGTTCACCCCACCTCGACGGCCTCGACCAACCCGATGTCGGGACCGGAGATCCAGGCCAACGCGATCTGGACGGCGCTGCATGGAAATCCGCTGCAGCCCGCGCCGAGCTGGCTGGGCCTGATCGCGATCCTGCTCGCCGCGATCGCGGCGCCGGCCGCGTCGCTCCGATTTCGCGTGTCGGTCGCGGCGCTGCTCGTGCTGGCGATCGCGGGCGCATACCTGTTGCTCGCCCAGCTCGCGTTCGATGCGGGCTGGATCGTCCCGGTCAGCTATCCGCTCGTGGCGTGGGGGATCGGGATGGTGGGGATGGTCGCGGCCAACTATGTCGGGGCTCTGATCGAGCGGGACGCCTTCTCTCGCCGGCTGAGCGACTCTCAGCTGGAGCTGATCGAGCGCCTCGCGCACGCCGTCGAGTTCCGCGACGCCGAGACCGGCGAGCACATCCAGCGGATCGGCGCCCTCTGCGAGCGCCTTGCGCTCGCGATCGGCTGGAAGGCGGCCGACGCCGAGATGCTCCGCTACGCCAGCGCGATGCACGACATCGGCAAGATCGGAATACCCGATCGCGTGCTGTTGAAGCGCGGCAGGCTCGATGCGGAGGAGTGGGCGATCATTCGCACCCATCCCGTCACCGGCGGGGAGATACTCGCCGGCTCGTCCAACCCGCTGCTCCAGATCGCGGAGGAGATCGCACGAACCCATCACGAGCGCTGGGACGGGAGCGGCTATCCGGCCGGCCTGAAGGGCCGAGAGATCCCGATGGCCGGCAGGATCTGCTCGATCTGCGACGTCTACGACGCGCTGGTCTCCCAGCGCTCCTACAAGGAGTCCTGGCGGGTGGACGATGCGCTGGCGGAGATCGAGCGCGGCAGCGGAACGCGCTTTGACCCCGAGCTCGTCGTCGCGTTCACGGGGTTGGCGCGGCAGCTCACGGCCGACGGGGTGGCGCAGGCGACGCGCGCGCGTCCTGACGATCGAGCAGCTGGGCCCCCGCTCCGGGGCGCACCTTCCGCGCGCCGGCGGGAGCTGCGACTCCGGGGGCGAGCAGGCCGAGGACATGACCCCCAAAGCCGCCGCCCATGATCCGCGCGCCGGCTGCGCCGGCTGCGAGCAGCTTCGCCACCGTTTGCTCCACGGCCGGCGAGGAGACCTCGAACAGGTCGCGCAGGCTCGCGTGAGAGGTGTTCAGCAGCGCTCCCACCGCCGGCAGGTCCTCGGCGCGCAGTGCGACGACGGTGTCCTTCACCCGGGCGTTCTCGCCGAGCACATGGCTCGCGCGGCGCCGCAGTGGCTCGGGGAGGCCTTCGACGGCGTCGGTGGCGGCTTCGCGCAGCGAAGCCACGCCCAGCAGCGCGCACGCCTCGGCGCATTCGCAGCGGCGCTCGTTGTAGCCTGAGCCGGCGTTGGTGTGGCGCTTGCCCGAGTCGAGCGTTACGAGCTGCCATCCGCGGTGCAGGCGCAGCGGGACCGCAGCGACCTCCAGCGATCGGAAGTCGATCCGCAGCGCCGTGTCCGGCGCTCCATACAGCGAGGCGATCTGATCGAGCAGGCCGGTACGCGCGCCCACCCACTCGCTCTCGACTCGTGAGCACAGCTTGGCCAGGTCGAGGCGCTCGCGCCCGACCGGGTGTGCGCCGTCGCCGTCGGAGAGAGCGAGCAGGGCGAGGCTCAGCGCCACCTCGAGCGCCGCCGAGGAGGACAGGCCGGCGCCTTGCGGCACGTCGCCTGAGATCTCGATTCGCGCGCCCACGAGCGGGTGCCCGGCGCGGGCGAGCTCGGCGACGACGCCGCGCACGAACGCCCGCCAGCCCGGAGCGGGCGCGGGTTGCGCGAGCGGGAACTCGTCGTGCTCGCGCAGGTCGCAGGCGTACGCCTCGATACGCTCGGCCGCCGGCGTGCCGGGCGCGGCCGCGGTCGCGTGCACGGTGACTCCCTCGGCGACCGCGAAGGCAAGCGCCAGGCCCTGGTTGTAGTCGGTGTGCTCGCCGATCAGGTTGACTCGGCCCGGGGCGAACGCGGCGGCACGCCTGCCGGCTTTGGCGGGGTCCGCCGCCTCAGGCGCCACGGGCGATCGCCTCGCGCAGCTCGGCGGCGGAGCTCTCCGGCAGCACGTCGGAGATGAAGGTCCCCGCGCCCTGCTCGGACCCGGCGAGGTACTTGAGCTTCTCCGCGGTGCGCAGCGGCGGGTAGAACTCGACGTGCAGGTGCCCTTGCGTCGCTGCTTCCACGGCGTCTGGCGCGCGCGTGGCGCCCGCGGGCGGGAAGGGAGCGGTGTCGGGCGCGAGCACCGTGGACGTGGACGCCTGATGGACCGCCATGACGTACGGGAAGGGCCGCGCGAACAGCGAGTCGAAGCCTCGCACCACGCGCTGAAGAGCGTCGGCCAGCAGGCGCAGCTCCGGGGCGCTGCAGTCGAGCAGGCTCGCCCGGTGCTCGCGCATCGTCACGTGTACTTCATACGGCCAGCGGGCGGCCTCGGGGACGTAGGCGAGCACGTGGTCGTTCTCGTACAGCACGCGCCGCCCGTCGGCGAGCTCGCGCGCGAGCAGCGCGCACGGCGCGCAGCCGCCCAGGCGCTCGTCGGCCGCGCGCTCGAGCGCCGGCACGGGCGGCAGGAACGGATAGCCGTAGATCTGCCCGTGGGGATGGTGGAGGGTGACGCCGACCTCGACGCCGCGGTTCTCGAAGATGAACACGTACTCGATGTCCTCACGCGCGCCGAGCTCCAGATAGCGATGGCGCCACACCCACATCAGCGCCTCGGCGCGCTCAGGCGCGAGCGTGCCGAAGGAAGCGTCGTGATCGTCGCTGTAGACGACGACCTCCGCCGCGCCGTGGGGCGGCTCGAAGGCGGGAAAGCGGTTGTCGAACACGGCGATCTCATACGCCGGAAAGGGGATCTCGGTCTCGGGCCCGCCCGGATGGGTGGGGCACAGCGGGCAGTGGTCTCGCGCGGGCAGGAACGTGCGGCCCTGGCGATGGATCGCATAGGCGACCTGCTCGCCGCGCAGCTCGTTGAAGCGCAGCTCGCTCACGCGCGCTCGCCGCCCGCGCTGTAGAGGAGCAGCGCGCGCCCGTCGGCTTTGCGCAGGCGAGCGACCCCGACGGGGCCGACGCGCTCGCTGCTCTCGGTGCGCTGCCCCGGCGTCGTGTGAGCGCTGCGGCTCGGCGCTGTGCCCTCCTCCGACGGCTCGTCCACGCCCGGCGGTGCGCGCTCGCCGGACCGTGCGGGTTTCCCGGCCATGTACCGAGGGTATACCCATGCAAGAGGAGGGCTATTCCCACGGCGACAGGAGGGTCATACGCGACGGCGAGACGCTGACTTTGCGGAAAACCCCGTACGCGGGATGCGGGATTTCCTCGAAGGCGCCATTGACTATCGGAGCATTAGGAGAGAAGGTTGTGAGCAGCAGGGCAGTGGTTCAGGCTGTGTCGCTATGACGCAGCATGTGGAATCGAGGAGGAGGACCCATGTCAGAGGCCGATCAGACGTACGAGTCGGGCGAGCAGTCGCGCGAGGGTAGAGGGGCCGGGATCCGCTGGCCGGAGATCGACCGGCGCGCATTTCTGCGCCGAACGGCGCTGACCGGCGTCGCGGCGGGATCGGTCAGCACGATCCTGAGCGCCTGTGGGTCGAGTGCGTCCAGCGGCTCGAGCGGGGGATCGAGCAGCGTGTTCGGCTCGCATAAGAGCTACAAATTCGTGTTCGTCAATCACGTCACCACGAACCCGTTCTTCACCCCCACCCAGTACGGCGCCGCCGACGCCTGCAAGCTGCTCGGCTGCTCCTACCAGTGGACGGGCTCGGAAAACAGCAACGTCAGCCAGATGGTCAACGCGCTGAACACCGCCGTGACCAGTGGGGCTGACGGCATCGCGGTGGCGCTGATCGATCTGCACGCCTTCAACGCCCCCGTGGAAGCGGCGATCAAGGCCGGCATCCCGGTCATCTCATACAACGCGGATGCGGCCGGCAACGCGCGCCTCTCATATGTCGGCCAGGACCTGTTCAAGGCCGGAGAAGAAATGGGCAAACGCATCGTCGAAGCGGTGGGCTCGGGCGAAGTCGGCCTGTTCATCGCGACACCCGGCTCGGCCAACCTGCAACCGCGGATCGAAGGCGCTGAAAAGGCGATCAAGGACTCGGGCAAGTCGATCACCTCACACTCGGTCGCGACCGGCGCCGCGGTTGCCCAGGAGCAGTCGGCGATCGAAGCCTGGTATCTCAGCCACAAGAGCGCCAAGGGGATGTACGCGGTCGACGGCGGCAGTACTGAAAGCCTCGCGAAAGTGATGCAGAAGCTCGGGCTCGGCGGCAAGGTCAAGGCCGGTGGCTTCGACCTGACCGAACAGACGCAGAAGCTGCTGCAGGAAGGCAACATCGAATTCACGATCGACCAGCAGCCCTACCTGCAGGGCTTCCTGCCGGTGCTGCAGCTCTTCCAATACAAGGTCTCGGGCACGCTGACCGGCCCCGCGGAAGTGGACACCGGGCTGAAGTTCCTCAACAAAGAAACGGTCAAGCCCTACGTGAGCTCCAAGTCACGCTACGAGGGCACCTCGACCACCGCAGCGGTGGTCAGCTAGGAAGAGAGAAGAGGAACGGAGGAGGGATCGTGGCCAGCGCGCCGCCCCGAAGCGCCGGAAGCGATCCCTCCTCAGGCGCGACCGAGCCGGCGGGCCGGCGAGGCGCGGAGAGCCTTGGGGGAGGCCTGCCGGGCGGGCGCGAGATGCTGAACCGGATGCTCGCCCTGCGCGAGGGCAGCATCATCGTCGTCACGATCGTCGTGGCGATCTACTTCTCCGCCAACACGAGCACCTTCCTGACGGGAGCGAACTTCAAGACGCTGCTTCCGTACTTCGCGCCGCTGGCGATCCTCGGAGCGGGCGAGGTGTTCGTGATGATCCTGGGAGAGATCGACCTCTCGATCGGAGCGATGTACATGTTCGCCCCGATCGTGTTCTACAAGATCGACACCGCCGGTCTCGGCCTGGTGCCGTCGGTGATCATCGCGCTTGCGATCTGCATGGTCGTGGGCGCCGCCAACGGCGCCTTCGTGGCGTTTCTGGGGGTGAGCTCCTTCGTCACCACGCTCGGGATGCTGTTCAGCTTCGAGGGGCTCAGCCTGATCCTCTCGCACGGAACTCCCGTGGCGACGCCGGGAGGGCAGATCCATCAGACCACCGTACAGGTCCATCACGTCGTCAACGGCCACAACATCACGCTGCCGGAAACGATCAACCACATCGGCACGTTCGCGAAAATCTTCGGCGGCGGCGTCTACTCGGAGCTGATCTGGGCGGTGGTGATCGTGGGCGCGCTGCAGGTCGTGCTGACCTTCACACGCTGGGGCCTCTACACGGTCGCGATCGGCTCGAACAAGCTCGGCGCGGCCGAGGCCGGGGTGAAGGTCAAGCTGGTGACGGTGCGCAACTTCGTGTTGAGCGCCCTGCTCGCCGGTCTCGTCGGGATCTTCGAGGCGGTCCGCTCGCAGACGATCCAGCCCGACCCGTCGGGGCCGAACAAGATCCTGCTGCTGGCGATCGCGGCGGTGGTGATCGGGGGGACGCTGCTGTCGGGCGGTTCGGGCACGGTCGTGGGGGTGCTGATCGGCGCCCTGTTCCTGGGCATTCTCGAAGACGGTCTGATCCTGCAGGGCGTCAACGCCAACTACCTGCTCTTCTACACGGGTCTCGCGATCATCGTGGCGATGACTGCGAACGTCTACGTGGGGCGGGCGCGAAGGGGGCATGGCAGTGGCTGACGAGAGCACCTCAGATCCGCAGGTCCTCGCCCCGGGCAGCTCGCCGGAGGATGTGCTGCGTGTCGAGCACATCGCCAAGCGCTTCGGGCCCGTCACCGCCCTGCGCGACGTCAACCTGCATCTGAAGAAGGGCGAGGTGCTCGGGCTGCTCGGCGACAACGGGGCGGGCAAGTCGACGCTGATCAAGATCCTGTGCGGCTTTCAGAGGCAGGACTCAGGTCAGATGTTCCTGCACGGAAAGCCATACGCGCCGAAAAGCGTCGACGATGCTCGCGCGAACGGGATCGAGACCGTCTATCAGGACCTCGCCCTGATCGACGAACTCTCCGTCTATCACAACCTGTTTCTGCGCAAGGAGCGCGTCCACCATCCGATCCCGCTGCTCGCCAACCGTCAGATGAAGCGCGAAGCGCGTACCGCGCTCGATGAGATCGGGATCAACATCCCGCGCATCGACGTGTCCGTGGCGCGGCTCTCGGGAGGCCAGCGTCAGGCGATCGCGGTCGCCCGCACGGTCAACTCCGACGCCGACATCATCCTGCTCGACGAGCCGCTCGCGGCGATGGGCGCCAAAGAGGGAGCTCAGATCCTGGATCTCGTGGCGCGCTTGAAGGAGGAGGGCAGGGTCTCGATAATCATGATCCTGCACAACTACGTCCACGTGCTGGAGGCGTGCGATCGCGTGAGCATGATCCAGGACGGCGCGATCGCGCTGGACAAGCCGACGGCGGAGACCTCCGTGGAGGAGCTGACGGAGATCGTCGTCAACGAGTACCGCCGCGCGCGCCAGGAAGAGCAGCAGAGCCGCGCGCGCACAGACGCGCTGGAGCCCTGACCCGGAGAGATGCTCGCCCTCACCGCCGCACCCAGAGCCGAGGGGCACGTCGAGCTGCGCGAGGTGGAGGACCCGCGGCCGCTGCCCGGCGAGGCGCTCGTGCGCGTGAGCGCGTTCTCGCTGAATCGCGGCGAGGTGAGACGGTTGGGCGAGATGCAGGATGGCGAGGTGACCGGCTGGGATCTCGCGGGCGTGGTCGAGCAGGGGGCGGCCGACGGCTCGGGCCCGCCTGTCGGCGCACGCGTGGTCGGTCTGATGGGTCGCGGAGCGTGGGCGCAGCTCGCCGCGGTCGACACAGACGTGCTCGCGCCGCTGCCCCACGGGATCTCCGATGTGCAGGCGGCGACCCTGCCGGTCGCGGGGCTGACGGCGCTGAAGTCGATTGACATCTTCGGCTCGGTGCTCGGCCGGCGTGTGCTCGTCACCGGCGCGAGCGGCGGAGTGGGGCGCTTCGCGGTACAGCTGGCGAAGCTTGCGGGTGCGCACGTGACAGGGGTTTCGGCGAGCGCCGAACGAGCGCGCGGCCTGGAGGAGCTCGGCGCGGATGAGGTGATTTCAGAGCTCGAGCCGACCGGATCGGAGTTCGACGCGATCGTCGAGGGCGTCGGCGGGGCGACGCTTGGAGCCGCGATCCGGCGGGTGGCGTCGCAGGGCACGATCGTGTCGTTCGCGTCCAGCGATCAGGCGCCCGTGGAGTTTCCTACGCGGGAGTTCTTCGGACGCGCGCCCGGCGCGCGGCTGTATGGGCTGTTCCTGTTCGCGCAGCTCCACCGTGAGCGCTCCGGCACGCGCGACCTGGAACGCTTGGCGAGATTGGTGGCCGCGGGACGCGTCGACTGCTCGGTCGATTTCGACGGGTCGTGGCGCGAGGCCGCGGAGGCGATCGCCGCGTTGACGGAGCGCCGCATCGCCGGCAAGGCCGTGCTGCGCGTCGATTGAGCGCGCCTGCCGCTCACGCGTGCGCGTACGTCGGCGAGGCTCGGGTGCTCGAGGATCTGCGCGCCGAGCTAGGGGTGCTGCTTGACGGGCGTCGAACTCCTCGGCGGTGAGCTTGGCCGGCTTTTTCAAGATGCTGTCGGGGACGCCGTCGCTCGCGTGCGCGGCCTCGCGCAGCGCTTTGCCGTCTTGCAGGCGATCCGCGAGTCGTTGGCACGCCGCTCGAGGACGGTCGCGAGATCAGCAGCCAGCCGTGGCTCTCCGCCGAGAAGTAGGCGACTCCCGTGATCAGCGTGCTACCCCAGGCCAGCGCGAGCGGCAGTGAGCGGGCTGGCAGCGTGCGAGCGCGCCAGAGCAGGACGGCGGCGACGAGGTAGGCGTTGCCCGCGATCAGCAGCAGGCCGAGCACGTCGGCGCGCGGCGAGTGGAGCAGCACGAACGTGAGGAGCACGAGCGTTGCGCCGGCGGCGAACAGGCAGGCGAGCGCTCGAGCCATCAGGCTCGGGTCGAAGCTCGCGCCGATGATGTCGATGCCGAGACCTGCTCCGGGCGCGACGGGCGTGCCGAGATCGTCGTCGGGGCGTCGGGGATAATCGTCCGATGAAAGCCATCCAGATCGTCTCCCTGTCCGGCCCCGAGGACGCGCTGGCGCTGGTGGAGCTGCCAGAGCCGCAGGCCACCCACATGCTGACGCCGGGGAAAGGTGTCGTGATCGACGTGCACGCGGCCGGGGTCTCGTTCCCGGAGGTGTTGCAGACGCGCGGCGAGTACCAGCTCAAACCGCCGCTGCCGTTCGTCCCCGGGAGCGAGGTCGCGGGTGTGGTGCGCAGCGCGCCCGACGGCGCGCAGGTGAAGGAGGGCGATCGCGTTGCGGCGTTCTGCGCGCTGGGGGGCTTCGCCGAGACGGCGGTGGCGCCGGAGTTCTTCACGTTCGCGCTCGAGCCGGAGCTGGACTTCGCGCAGGGGGCGAGCCTGATCCTGAACTACCACACGACCTATTTCGCGCTCGCGCTGCGCGGGCGCGTGAAAAAGGGGGAGACGGTTCTGGTGCACGGCGCCGCCGGTGGGGTCGGGACGGCCGCGCTGCAGGTCGCGCGCGGCCTGGGCGCGCGCACGATCGCGGTTGTGTCGAGCGAGGCAAAGCAGCGGGTCGCCGAGCGGGCTGGCGCCGATGCGGTGGTGCGGGCCGATGGGCAGTGGAAGGACGAGGCGAAGGAGATCTCGGATGGTGGCGTGGACGTCGTGATCGATCCGGTCGGGGGAGATCGGTTCACGGACAGCCTGCGCGCGCTGCGCGAGGGTGGGCGCCTTGTCGTGGTGGGCTTCACCGGGGGGTCGATCCCGGAGGTGAAGGTCAACCGGCTGCTGCTCGGGAACACCGAGGTCGTGGGCGCCGGGTGGGGCGCGTATGCGATGGGCAAGCCGGAGGTCAACAGCGAGACCGGCGCGGCGGTGAGCCGCATGGTCGACGAGGGTGTGGTGCGGCCGATCGTCGGCGAGCGCTTTCCGCTTCGTCGCGCAGGCGAGGCGTTGAAGGCGATCGACGAGCGTCGCGCGACCGGCAAGGTCGTGCTCGACGTGCGCGACGACTGAGACGCTCCCCGGGTGGATTAGCCCCTGAATCGACGGACAGACTTCCCCGTGCATCCGGGTTGATTTCAGGTCTACGGGGGTTATCCCCACCTTCGATTCGGGGGCGTGCCGGTCGTGTCTGGGTGGGAGGCCGCAGCGACAGGGACGATTTGACGGGGGACAATTCGATGTATGAGCATCGCCGTTAAACCCCCCTCGGGAGCAGATCCACAGTCGCTCGAGGAGATGCAGGTCGGCCCCGCCGAGGGCCCGGCGCCGGAGGAGATCCAGCTGCCGGTGATGGAGAGCTTGGATCGGGCGGTGACAGGGCTGATCACGGCGGTGCCGCCGCTGCTGCTGGTGTTGGCGGTGTGGCTGACGTGGAACCACGGGCTGCACTGGCGCGATGTGGCGATCTTCGCGGTGATGTACGTGCCGACGGGGCTCGGGATCACGATCGGCTTTCACCGGCTGCTGACACATCGAAGCTTTCAGACCTCGCCGTGGATGCGTGGGCTGCTGGCGGTGCTCGGGACGATGGCGGTCGAGGGCCCGGTGATCTCGTGGGTGGCGGACCATCGCAAGCATCACGCCTACTCCGACCGATTCGGCGATCCGCACAGCCCCCACGTCGGCCACGGCGAGGGCGTGAAGGGTGCGCTGCGCGGTCTCGCGCACGCGCATGTGGGCTGGCTGTTCGACCATCAGCAGCGCGGCGCGCGCGAACGGTTCGCGCCGGATCTGATCGCCGATCCGGTGGTGAGCTTTGTGGACAGGACGTTCGTGTGGTGGTCGCTGCTCGGGCTGGCGATCCCGTTCGGGCTGGGCGTGCTGCTCGGCGGTACGGTCGATGCGGGGCTCGAGGGGATGCTGTGGGGCGGAGCGGTGCGCATGCTCGTGCTGCACCACGTCACGTACAGCATCAACTCGCTGTGTCATTTCTTTGGGCGTCGGCGGTTTGAGACCGAGGACCATTCACACAACCTGTCGTGGCTCGCGCCGCTGTCGTTTGGCGAGGCGTGGCACAACAACCATCATGCGTTTCCCACGTCCGCGATTCACGGGCTGGGAAGGCGCGAGCTCGACCTCTCGGGCTTGGCGATCGCCGCGATGGAGCGGGCGGGGCTCGTGTGGGACGTGCGCCGGATCGCCCCCGAGCGTCAGGCCGCAAAGGCCATCGGCCGGTAGGCGGCGAGAGGCTGTGGGCGCGGCGAGGGTGGTAGGCGCGGCGACAGGTCGGTAGGTGGGGCGAGGAGCCTGCAAGGGCCCGCGAATTTCGTGTCGAGGTTCCCCGCGGAGGCGCCCGTCGTGGGAGGATTGCTCATATGAGCGAGCAACGGGCGCGGCCGGCCGGGCGCATGCCGGGGAAATCGGCGCCGGTGCGGCGGTGGATGCCGGCGCAGGCGGCGGGGCTGTCGCTGGGCCAGTACGCCCGCTCGCTCGTGCGGCGCCTCGCGGCGCTGACGACGGTGCTGCTCGGCGCGATCTGGGCGCTGACGGGACAGGGGTACTTCTGGCCGGCGTGGGCCTGGCTGGGGCTGGCGGTGCCGGTGCTGCTCGACTTCACCGCCGGCTGGGCCTGGCGCCACGAACGCGGGGCGGTGAGGAGGGTCGCGTGCGTGTGGGCGCTGATCGGCGTGGCCGGGACGATCCTGATGTTGACGTGGCTGCTGACGTGGCTGCTCGCGGGGGTGCACGAGTTCTGGCCGGCGTGGGCGCTGCTGGGTCTCGCGACGGCGGGCAGCGGCTATTCGCTGATCGCGTTGCACGACCGCGTGCTGTTCGATCGCGGGCGTGGGGTGGCGCGGTCGGGGATCGTGAACATCCGCTCGGGATTGGATGCGCTCGAGCGGCTCCTCGGCGGTGAGTCGGCGCCTGTCGAGGAGGCGGAGACGAAGATGGCGCCACGGGCGCTCGAGCCACGCGAGGAGACGCCGGAGGTGTCGAGCCGTCTGACCGTGCGCGAGCGGGAGGTGCTCGAGCTGATGGCCAGGGGGCGCTCGAACACGGCGATCGCCGAGAGCATGGTGGTGACGCCGGGAGCGGTGGAGAAGCACATCACGAACATCTTTCAGAAGCTCGATCTGCCGGCCTGCGACGACGATCATCGGCGGGTGCTAGCCGTGCTCGCGTATCTGCGCATCGCGCGTGAGAGCTCACGCCTCGGGGACGTGTAGGCTCGGGAGCGCTCGTAGGCTTCGCGCCGCGCCGGTCGCGGAGTCCGTGGAGATGCCCTGGCGCGGCGTGGCGCGCGGGCGCGCACCGGACCTGATAGAAAGCCGAGCCACGCGCCGGGCGACGGCGGCAAGCTAGTGACGAGGCGGTGGAAGGCACTATGCAGGTGATCGGAGCGGGACTCCCGCGTACCGCCACGACCACGCAGATGATCGCGCTCGAGCAGCTCGGGTTCGCGCCTTGCTACCACATGCGCGATCTGCTGGGCGACCTGGAGAAGGGGTTGCCGCTGTGGGAGCGGGCCATCGAGGGCGACCAGGATTGGGAGGCGATCTTCGGCGACGCCCGCTCGACGGTCGACTGGCCCTCGGCCCGGTACTACCGCGAGCTGATGGATTACTACCCCGAGGCCAAGGTGCTGTTGAGCGTGCGCGAGGGCGAGGGCTGGGTGCGCTCCATGCGCGAGACGGTGTGGGGGATCTTTCACGGCGACTCGGTCATTCATTACGTCAGCGAAGCGCAGACGGTCGTCGATCCGCTCTGGCGCCGGTATATCGCGCTGATGAGGAGCATGAACTGGGACGAGGAGACGGGGGCGATGGCCGGCGACACATACAGCGACGCCGGTCTGCTCGAGGTGATGAGCCGATGGAACGAGGAGGTCAAGAGCACGGTGGCGGCCGAGCGCCTGCTCGTGTGGGACCCGCGCGAAGGCTGGGAGCCGCTGTGCGAGTTTCTCGAGGTGGCCGTACCGGCGGAGCCGCTGCCGCGGGTGAACGACACGGCCTCGTTCAGGGAGGGCATCATCGGTGGTGCGCTCGGCGTGTTGAACGAGTGGTGGGAGCAACGCGAGCGACCGGCCGGCGGCTTGCACGGAGCGTCGTTGAGTTGAGCTGGACGGTCCCGAAGCCATCCGACCTGCCGGAGCGGGTGGGCCGCGAGATCGAGGCGCGCATGCGCGAGCTGCGCCCGTTCGTGGACGAGTACGAAGAGCTGCTCGCGGTCGAGCAGACGCTTGGGGTGGACGCCCGCGGTGGCACGGCCGCTCGCGCGCGAGCAGCTCCCAAGCACGAGCGCGCTCCTCGCGGTGCGGCCGCCGAGGCGATCGTCGCGGCGCTCGAGCACGGTTCGCACACGGTGAGCGAGTTGGCGATCGTGACGGCGATGTCCACTCAGAACATACGCAACAACCTGCGACGCCTATTGCAAGCGCAGACGATCAGTCAGACGAAGCGCGAAGACAAGACCGCCTACGCACTCGCGGCAGCACCGTAAGAGCTGGCCCTAGGGCCAGACTAGCGCCGCGCGGCGATCCAGCGCCCGGCCTTGGCTGCATCTTTGGGGCCGAGGAACGGGGTGAGCGCCATGTAGACGATCTGCGGGGTGGCGTCGGGCAGCTCGGCGATGCGGTCGTCCTCGATGTAGTGATGGAGGACTTGCCAGATACCTCCGGCGACCGCCTCGGCGGCGATGTCGGGGACGTCGAGATCGGCCGGCGAAAGGGCGTAGCCCGGACGCAGGTAGGCGGCGAAGGCATGCAGGGCGGTGTCGCGGATCTCGATCGCTTCGGGGCTCGCGGCGAACGTGTCGACGAGCGTCAGGTGGGCGTGCGCGGGCTCGCCCGAGAGGTAGTCGATCAGCGCTCGCAAGCCGGCGGCGACCGCGTGCGGCCAGTTGTCCTTATGGGCTTCGTAGGCCTCGACGGTGACGAGCAGCGCCTGGTGCAGGCCGACCTTCTGCGCGCCGAGGAAGGCGTCGTGCTTGGTCGGGTACATCTCGTAGAAGGTCTGATGGGAGACGCTCGCGCGGCGTGCGATCTCGGGGATCGTCAGGCCGGCGAGGCCCTTCGCGGCGACGATCGCGGCGGTCGCGTCGACGATCCGTTCGCGTTGGCTTTTGACGATGAACTGGCGCGGCAGGTCGTGGCGCCCGCTCGGCAGGCGGCCCTCGGCGCGCAGTGCGCGCTCGGAGGCGAGCTCGGGTGGCACGGCCTTGCCGCGTCGCCGTGACGCCGGCGATGAGCTGTCGAGCCCGGCCGGAAGCTTGGGCGGGTAGGACGCCGCCCAGGAGGTGAGCTGATCGGCGAGGCCGGGCAGCTCGCCCGTACGGCCCTCGCGCAGCCGCGCGGCGGTCACCTCGCGAATCCCGCCGAGGATGATCTTCACCGTCAGGTCTTCTCCTTCGGCCTTGCGCGCGCGGCGCCTGCCGGCGCCCGCGGCCGCGGCGCGCCCCGAGGCGCGGTCGCGGCTCGCGCGGATGCTCTCCTCCAGCGCTTTCAGCGTGCGGTTGCGCCGCTCGAGCGCCTTCGCCCCTGCGCCGAACGCGCCGAGCACGAGCAGCGACACCGCGTCGGGCTTGGCTGCGGCCAGCTCGCCGAACGCGCGCATTCCAGCGAGTATCCGCTCGCTCTGGGAACCCTCGACGGCGTATGCCTGAAGGACGGTCTGCGCGGTGCGCGCGGCGATGTCGTCGTAGGCGGCGAGGAAGAGCTCTTCCTTGTCCGCGTACAGGCTGTAGAAGGTCGGCCGCGACACGCGCGCGAGCTTGGTCAGGTCGAGGATGCGCACGGCCTGATAGCCGCGGGAGGCGATCAGCTCGATCAGCGCGTCGCGCAGCCGTTCGCGCTGGTCGCGCTGGACCTCCTCGGGGTCCAGCCCGTGCGCGCCGGTGGGCAGGCGCTGGTAGCGCTCGTCGGGCTCCTCGCCGGCGTCGCGGGTCGACGCCTGTGACGCTCGCTTGGGCTTCGACGTTTTCAACGTAGGCCTCCTTTGGGGCGAAGGTGTGCTCCGCTTGGTGGGCCTGGGTCTGGCTCCGCGCACGGCCATAATAGAAAACCTCCGTTTGACATCGAGACAAACGAGAGTATCAAACTATCTCCCCCCGTCAACCCCCGAAGAACGCCTAGGCGCTCCAAGGGAGCCTAACTCAGGACTTGATCGTGGGGGAAGTCCCGATCACCGCGCCGGCGGCGTCGAGCGCCTGCACGGCCACATAGGCCTCGGGGCCGGGCGTCGAGATCGCCGTCTCGAAGCCGGCGCGCGGGCCGCCTCCCACCGGCGTGAGCTGCTTGGCGGACGGTCCGGCGAGCACGCGCCAGGCCGCGGTCTGCGTGTCTCCGTTCCAGCTCGCATAGACGGTGACCGGCCCCTTTCCGCCGGCGGTCGCGCTCGCGGCGATCGACGGGGGGCTCCCGGGCGTGCCCGTCCAGGGGAAGCGGTAGGCGCGGTAGGTCTGATAAGAGCCGTGCAGGTGGGCGTCGAACAGCAGCTGCCCGCTCGAGCTGAACTCGGAGAAGAACGGCTCGGCGCCCCAGCCGACGAACATGTCGCCGTTTGCGAGCGCCTGCACGTCGCCCTGGCTGTAGGAGGACAGACCCGAGGGGTGCTCGTACTCCGCGAGCACCTTGTCGGTTTTGGTCTGGGGATCGATCGACAGCACGAGCGCGCGCGACTGCGGGTGGACGACCGGGACCGCGCCGTTGTCGAACACGGTGATCGTGCCGTTCGACTGAACGGTTGCGTCGTGCTGGTAGGCGGTGGCCGCGCCCGAGCCGAGCTTGACCGTCGAGCTCTTGCCGCCGATGCGGGCGATCACCTGGCCGGTGAGGGTGTTCAGTTCGTACAGCGTCCACGTGTTGCGCGCGGAGAGCAGCGTCGTGCCGCTCGTCTGCTGGTCGATCGAGTTGATGTGGAAGTAGTCGAACGGCGATTCCGCGCCGGTGTCGGTCGCCGGTTGGTAGGAGGCCCCGAGCGGGACGTGGTCGAGGCTGTCCCACTCGCGCCGTACCAGGCCGGTGCGCAGGTCGATTTCCTGGAAGATGCCGTCCGTCACCGCTCCGCCGCTTGGGCCGCCCTCGGCCGAGAGGTTGCAGCGGATCGGGTCGAACACCGTCAGCAGGGCGGCGCCGTCGGTCGTGATGTGAAAGTCGTGCAGGTCGGCTTTGAAGCCGTTGCCCGCGTGCACGCGGCCGATCTGTTGGTAGGAGCTGTTGTAGATCATCTCTTCGCCCTCGCCGAACCCCTGCGGGGGGATGTAGCCTTGCCACCATGTCAGCACCGGCCGGCCGTCGTACTGCTGCACCTGCAGGTTGGTCGACTCGACGCCGTGGGGCAGCGCGTCGAACCACACGAGGTTGCCGGCTTCGTCGAAGATCGTCGGGCCGCTCGGGCCGAGTCCGGCGTCGGGGGCGGTGAAGATGTCGCCTGGAGCGATCAGGGGGGAGTGCACGGTCACGTCGAGCACCGGCGCGGCCACGTTCGGGAGGGAGTGAAAGCGCTGCACTTCCCCGGGACCGGGAGCCGGGTAGCGCGCGGGCGCGACGTACTTCAGCGCGTCCTGCGTGGCGACCGTGAAATGGTAGGCGAACGCCTGAGTCTTTGAGCCCGTCTTCAGCCGGCCGTGCACGGTGACGGTCTCGCCGGCGCGGAACAGCCTGGACGGCACGAAGCTCGCGCCGTCGCCCTGGGAGTAGCCGCGCAGGTGCCCCCCGTCCGCGCCGGTCCCCGAGCCGCTGACGCGCACGTCGCTGAGATCCCCTATCGGCGCGCCGAGCAGGGAGATCTGTGTGTAGGCGGAGGCGTAGTAGGAGTCGGGCAGCGGCGAGACCGCGAGGGGCGTGCCGGGCAGCACCGCCGAGCGGTTGAGCGTGCCCGGCTCACAGCGCCCGACGGCCGGTGCACGGTAGGCGGACTCCTCGGCGACGATCCGCCGCGAGGCGAACGCGAGCGTTGTCACGCTCGACAGCGCGATCACCAGCGCGCCGAGCACCAATGCCCGGCGCAGCCTGTGGGTCTTGTCGTGGCTCACCGGTCGCTCACCCTAGCTTCACGACACGATGGCCTTTGAAGAAGTTGCGAAGTGCTGCTCAGCAGGAGTCAGGTTCGAAAGCGCGTTGAATCGCGTACGCGCACGCTGCGGGCGCTCAGCGCTTTAGACGCCGCGATCGGGTCTCGCCCCAAGGAAATCGTTAGAAGACGGGGTTCTCCGTGTAGTCGCCGAACACCTGCTGCAAAGACTCGACGATCTCGCCCTCGGAGGCGTGTGCGCGGGCGCAGGCGAGCAGCGCCTCCATCAGGTTGCGATCGTCGTGGGCGGCGTCCTCGCGCAGTGCGGCGAGCGTGCGCTCGACCGCGGCGCCGTCGCGGCGCGCGCGCGCGGCCTTGAGGCGGTCGATCTGCTTGCGCTCGAGCGCGGGATCGACGCGCAGGGTGGGAATCGGCTGTTCGTTCTCGTGGGTGTAGCGGTTGACGCCGACGACGACGCGCTCGCCCGCGTCGATCTCCTGCTGGAGGGTGAAGGCGGCGTCGGCGATCTCGCGCTGGGGGTAGTTGCGCTTGACCGACTCGACCATCCCGCCGAGCTCGTCGATCTTGGCGAAGTACTCGTAGGCGCGCTGCTCCATCTCGTCGGTGAGCGCCTCGATGAAGTAGGAGCCGCCGAGCGGGTCCACCGTGTTGGTGACGCCGGACTCGTGCGCGATCATCTGCTGCGTGCGCAGGGCGATCTGCACCGCCTCCTCGGTGGGGAGGGCGAGCGCCTCGTCGTAGGAGTTGGTGTGCAGCGACTGGGTGCCGCCGAGCACGCCCGCGAGCGCCTCGATCGTGGTGCGGACGATGTTGTTGAGCGGCTGCTGCGCGGTCAGCGAGACGCCGGCGGTCTGCGTGTGGAAGCGCATCTGCCACGAGCGCGGGTTGCGCGCTCCGAAGGTCTCGCGCAGCTCGCGCGCCCAGATGCGCCGCGCGGCGCGGTACTTGGCGATCTCCTCGAAGAAGTCGATCTGGGCGTTGAAGAAGAACGACAGGCGGGGAGCGAACTCGTCGACGTCGAGGCCGCGCGCGACCGCCTGCTCGACGTAGGTGAGGCCGTCCTTGAGCGTGAACGCGAGCTCCTGCTGGGCTGTGGAGCCGGCCTCGCGGATGTGGTAGCCGGAGATCGAGATCGGGTGCCAGCGCGGCAGCTGGCGCGTGCACCACTCGATCATGTCGCCGCACAGGCGCATCGCGGGGTCGATCGGGAAGCACCACTCCTTCTGCGCGATGTACTCCTTGAGGATGTCCGCCTGGATCGTGCCGGACAGGCGCTCGGCGCCGACGCCGCCCGACTCGGCCGCGGCGACGTAGAACGCGAGCATGATCGCGGCGGGGGCGTTGATCGTCATCGAGACGGAGACCTCGCCGAGGTCGATGCCGGAGAACAGGGTCTGCATGTCGTCGAGCGTGTCGATCGCGACGCCCTCGCGGCCGACCTCGCCGAGCGCGCGCGCGTGGTCTGAGTCGTGGCCCATCAGCGAGGGCATGTCGAACGCGGTGGAGAGGCCCGTCTGGCCGTGGTCGAGCAGGTAGTGGAAGCGCTCGTTGGTCTCCTCCGAGGTGCCGAAGCCGGCGAACTGGCGCATCGTCCACAGCCGCCCGCGATACATCGAGGAGTGGATGCCGCGCGTGTAGGGGTACTCGCCGGGGAGCCCGATCGGGTCGTCCTCGGGCGGGTGGGCGCCGATTCCCGCAGGCAGGTCGGCCGGGGTGTAGAGCTCGCGCACGGGCTCGCCCGATAGCGTGCGGCGCTCCGGTGTGTCCGTCTGCGGGATGGAAGGGATGGAGTGCAAGTGAATGCAAGATACCGCTCGCAACTGGCGATCTTGATGGTGGCGGCGGCGATGCTCGTCCTGGCGGCGTGCGGGTCGAGCACGCACCGCTTCGAATCTTCCCCGTCGAGCGCGTCGCCGACCGCACCGGGGGCTGCCCCGACCGCGACGAGGGGAACCGCGACGGCAGGGGCCGCGAGGACCGCGCAGGAGCCGCCGCTGCCCGCTCCGTTGCGGCGGGCGGCGAAGGTGACGCTGATCCTCGACTTCACGCCGAACGCGGTGCACGCAGGCATCTATAGGGCGCTCGCGGCCGGGTACTACCGGCGGGAGAACATCGACCTGGACGTCGTGCAGCCGAGCGAAACGGTCGAAACGCTGAAGCTGATCGACGGCGGCAGGGCGCAGTTCGGGCTCGCCGACGGCAGCGACGTCGCCGGGCTGATCGCCCACGGGGGCGACGCGCAGGCGGTGATGGCGATCGTGCAGCGCCCGCTCGGCGGGCTGATCGCGCTGGCCTCCGAGCACCTGCGCTCGCCGGCCGCCCTGCAGGGCAGGACGGTGGGGATCACGGGCGTGCCGTCGGACACGGCGGTGCTCGACACCGAGGTGCGCCACGCGGGCGGCGACCCGCGCAAGGTGCATGTCGTGACGATCGGCTTCGACGGCGCCCAGGCGCTCGTGGCGGGAAAGATCGCGGCCTTCACGGGGTTCATACCCGACGACGGCGTGCAGCTGCGGGTGAGCGGCCGGCCGATCACCGCGTTTGGGTTGGCCGAAAATGGAGGTCCCGCCTACCCCGGCTTGGTGGCGTTCACGACGCGCCAGGAGATCGCCGCCGATCCCGCGCTCGTGCGGGACTTCGTCGCCGCGACCGCGCGGGGGTACGAGGACACGCTGGTCAGCCCGGTGCGCAGCTTGGGCGATCTCGAGCGCCTGAACCCGGGGCTCCCGCCGCAGCTCACGCGCGCGTCGCTGAAGGTCTACCTGCCGCTGTTCTCAGGCGGCGGGCGGGTCCCGTTCGGGACGCTGCAGGCGGGCAACGTGGCGGCGATGTCCGCGTGGATGGTGCAGAGCGGGCTGATCGGCGCCCCGGTCGCGCCCACGCGCTATGGGACCGACCGGTTCATCGCGCCCGCCGGTTGACGGAGCCGGGGGGCGGCGGTTTTCGGACGCTCCCGGCGAGACACATGGTGAGAGAGCGTTTCCAACGATCTGAATCATCCCCTTGACAATCGGTGGTGACGGCGGAACCCTCAAAGACGATGCGGATTCTTCTCACCGGCGTGAGCGGCCTGACCGGCTCCAATCTGGCGGCCGCGCTCGCGCAGCAGAGCTGGGATGTGCTTGGTCTCTGGTGCTCGGAGCCTGTGGAGGTGGACGGGGTGGAGACGGCCGGCGTGGACATGCTCGACCGCGCGGCGTGCATGGCGGCCGTGACGGCGTTTGAGCCGGACGCGATCGTGCACGCTGCGAGCGCCGGCTCGCCCGGCCGGTTCGAGGGCGATCCGCGGCTCGTGGGGAGGTGTGTGCTCGGGGTCGAGCACACGCTGGCGGCTGCGCGGATGGTGCGCGCGCGCTACGTGCTCGTCTCCTGCGACTGGGTCTTCAGCGGCCTGCGCCCCGCGGGGCAGCTGTGGGACGAGCGGGAGCGCCCGGAGCCGGTGAACGCGTACGGGCGGGCGCAGGTCGCCGCGGAGGAGACCGTCAGGGAGGCGGGCGTGCCTTGGCTGATCACGCGCGTGGCCGACGTGTACGGGGTGAACCTGTCGAGGCCCGGCGGGCGCCGGCCGTTCGGCGCGGGCGCAGGCGTGGGCGAAGCGCGGGCGCGCCACATCTGGGAGCGCTCCGGCGTGGCGATGCGGGTGGGACGCAGGCTCAAGGACGGGCTTGGCCTGGCTGCGCCGGCGGATGTCCGCCGCTCGCCGACGTATGCGTGGGATTACGCGCAGCGCGTGTGTGAGCTGATCGCGCGGGGGTGTGAGGGCATCTACCACATGGCCGGGCCGGACTCGGTCCATCGCCGCGAGTACCTGCGCCTGATCGCACGCGCGTTCGCCGCCGATCCCGAGCTGGTGCGCGAGGGGGAGATCGCGGAGTATCTCGAGGCGTGCGGCGAAGATCAGCGGTTGGCGCTGCCACCGAACACGGCGCTCGACAGCGGCCTGGCGAGCGCCGTGCTGGGGCATCCGTCGGTCGACGTGGAGGCCGGCCTGTGGTTGATGGGCGAGCAGCTGCAGCGCGCGCTCGCGGGCTGAGAGTGTTCGGCGTGGGCCTTGGCGATGTGACAGGCAAGCGGTCGCTCCGGCTTGCACGCTACTCTGCGCCCTCTGCCGCTCACATATCTAACTTGAAAGGGAGCAACTGAAAATGAACAAGTCCCAGCTGATCGAGGCGGTCGCCGCCGACAGCGGCCTCTCCAAGGCGGACTCTGCGCGCGCGATCGACTCGTTCGTGGGCACCGTCAGCAAGACGTTGAAAAAAGGCGACGAGGTGATCATCACCGGCTTCGGCAAATTCTCGGTCGTCAAACGCGCCGCGCGTGCGGGCGTCAACCCGCGGACGGGCGAGCGGGTTAAAATCAAAGCGTCGAAGGCACCGAAGTTCTCGGCGGGCGCGACGCTGAAGCAGGCGGTCAGCGGCAAGAAAAAGTAGACGATCGGACAGATGTGACGCTCGTCTCAGAGCTGGAGCTCCCCGCCTTCGACTACACCGATCCGTCGTTGCGCGGGGAGCGCTTCCATGAGGCGATGCGCGAGTTGGAGGGCGCGGGAGGCTGGCTCGCGAGAGGGCCGTTCGGGTACATAGTGCTCGACCGCGAGTCGGCCGAGTTCTTCTTGCGCATGCGCGAGGCGATCTTCCCGGGGATGAAGATCGCCGAGATCTTCGGCGTGAGCGAGGGGCCGCTGTACGAGCAGATGAAGCGCAACGTGCTGCATGTGAACGGGCCGGACCACACGCGGTTGCGCAGTTTTGTGAACCCGGCGCTGTCGGCGCGCGCGGTCGAGCGCTACCGGCCGGCGATGCGGGGCTTCTTGGAGGAGCTCTTCGCGCGCGCGTGTGCGAGCGCGCGAATGGACGAGGCGCGAGTGGACGAGGTGAGAACGGACGAGGCGGGAACGAGGAAGAAGAAGACGACGGTGCGGTGCGAGTTCGTGGAGGCGTTCGCGAAGCCGTACCCGTCGCAGACGATCGCGAGCGTGATGGGCGCGCCGGTCGAGGACGCGGCGAGGCTGCACCATTGGTCGAGCTGGATTCAGAGGCAGTTCGACGCGGCCGCGATGGCGAGCGAGCGCGACGGGATCGAAACGGCGGTGGAGGAGTTTTACGAGTACGCCGAGGCGCTGGTGCGCACGCGCAGGAAGGACCCGGGCGACGATCTGATCTCGAGGCTGATCTCAGCGGTTGGCGGGGAGAAGCCGTTGTCGGACGTGGAGTGCGTCAACCTCGTCTTCAACGTGCTGGTGGGCGGCGTCGATACGAGCCAGAGCCAGCTCGCGCACACGGTCAGGCTGCTGGCCGAGCATCCGCGGCAGTGGGAGGCGCTCGCGGCCGATCCGGGGCTCGCGGCGGACGCTGTGGAGGAGGGGCTGCGGTATGAGCCGATCACGCCGTTCACGGCGCGGATGACGACGGCGGAGGTGACGTATCGAGACGTGACGTTTCCGGAGGGGACGATCGTGATGGTGTGCGCGTTCACGGGCAATCGCGATCTGGGAGAGGGCGGGGAGAGCGACGACGTGTTCGACATCACGGCGGAAAGACCGCGCGCGCGGACGCTGACGTTCGGCGCGGGCGTGCACTTCTGCTTGGGTGCGAACCTCGCGCGCGCGGAGCTGGAGGAGGCGCTCGTGTTCATGGCCAGAAGGATGGACGGGTTGAGGCTCGACGGCGAGCCGGTGTACGAGAGCATCACCGGCATCTACGGCTTGGCCGAGCTGCCGATCGCGTTCTCTGTTTGAAGGCCGCGTCGCGCGCGTGCGCGGGCAGGCGCGAGGAAAGGCTTCGAGGGGAGACACGAGGCGCTTTTGAGGGGAGACGCGTGGGCCGGTCCCACCCACGACGCCGTCGGCGCCGGTCAAAACAGTTGTCGGCACAGCGGGGGCGAAAGCGTGGAACAATTTGGCGCGGGGGTGGTACGACGCGTAGGAGGACGGCCGGCCAAGATGGCGATGAGGAGCGGGTTGAGAAGGAGAGTGGCGCTGGGTGTGAGCCTGGCGAGCCTGACGGCGGCGAGCGGCGTGGCGGCGATCGCGGACGTGGGGAGCGCGCAGGCGGGGCAGTATCACGTGTACGCGTGCAGGACGCCGTCGGGCGAAAGTGCGCCGGCGGACGGGTGGAGCGGGAGCACGACAGGCGCAGGCGCCGTGGCAGAAAACTCATGCTCGCAGGGTGGTGCGCTGGTGGCAGCCCTTCGCTCTCAGTACCTGCATCTCGCAGGTGACGACAAGGCTACATGGGTATTTAGCGTTCCAGCCGACGCGACGTTGACGGCCGCAACGTTGTGGCGCGCCGGTTATCTGCATGGCGAAGTCAACGAAAATGCCACCTACGAGTTCTGGCTGGCTGGGCCTCTCGACACCAACATCATTGATGAATGCATCTACATGAAGGGATGCCTTAATAGGGGAGAACCTGGGCAGCCGCTCTCTGGCGTCAATCGCTTGACGCTACCCAGCGTCAATTTGGGGGCGCATCTCTATACCAACGTCTCGTGCGAAGGAAACCCTGGAACTGAATGCAAGGCAGGCGCGGGCGACGCAAACGGTTACGCGGCCGTGGTCTACCTGTACGCAGCCGACATAACCCTCGAACAGGGAGCGGGCCCGAGCGCGAGCAACGTCGCCGGCGAACTGGCCACGGCCACGTCGGTGCGTGGCACGAGCGATGTGACGTTCTCGGCGAGCGATCCCGGCGCGGGCGTGTACGAGGCGACGATCGCGATCGACGGGCAGACGGTGCAGACGACGACACTCGACGAAAACGGCGGGCGCTGCAAGGACGTCGGTGAGAACGGTGAGCAGGCGTTCCTGTACGTACAGCCGTGCGAGCAAGCGCTCAGCGCGGACGTCGCGCTCGACACGACGAAGCTCGCGAATGGCAGCCACCACCTCCTCGTGAGCGTGCTCGACGCGGCGGGCAACAGCGCGCCGGTGCTCGACCGCACGATCACGGTCGCAAACCCGCCGCCGCCCACACCGCCGGGACCGGCGAACGGGGCGAACGCGTCGTCGCAGGCGACGCTGACGGCGAGCTGGAAGGGTACGAGCAGGCAGCGCATCGCGTGTGCGTACGGGCGCGAGCCGACGATCGACGGGCGGCTGACGGCGCCGGGCGGGATCCCGATCGGCAACGCGCAGATCGACCTGAGCGAGACCCCCGCGTACACCGGCGCGAAGGCGGTCGCGCTCGCGAGCCCGCGTACGGGCGCGAACGGGACGTTCACCGTGCGCTTGCCCCACTCCCTCGCCTCGGGCCGGCTCACGTTCGGCTACCGCGCCCACCTCGACGCCGAGCCCCCTGCGGCTACGCGCACGCTCGCCCTGACCGTGCGCGCCGGCATCGGCCTGAAGATCTCACCGCGCACGACGAGCGTGGGGCACACGATCCGCTTCACCGGCCTGCTGCACGGCGCGCCGGTCCCGCCGGGAGGCAAGCAGCTCGTGCTCGAGGCGCGCTCCCCCGGTAGCGAATGGATCCAGTTCAACGTGATCCACACGACCGCCAAGGGGAGCTTCCACGCGAGCTACCGCTTCAAGCTCCCCGGCCCCGTCCACTACCGCTTCCGCGTCGTGTCGAACGAAGAGAGCGACTTCCCGTTTGCGACGGGCGCGTCGAGCACGATTGGGGTGTACGAGCGCGGATAGGAGCCTGTCCCAGAACAGCGGGCATCCAGCGCCGCGTTCAGGGACGCCCTGTCGGCCGGGTCTGTCAATCTTCCTACCGAGCATGAGATCCCTGACGATCGGCATCGACGCGCGCTCGGCGACCGAGGTCGGCGCAGGCCGCGGTCGGGTTGTGCGCGAGCTGCTGCGCGCGCTCGCCGTGCGCGAGCACGACAACAACCGCTACATCCTCTATGCGCGGCGGCGGTGGACCGATCCGGCGCTGGAGCGAGCTCCCGAGGGCCGTTTCCACTGGCGTCTGAGCGAGGCGCGCAACCCGTTCTGGCACCTCCTCGCGGCGCGCGCCGCGAGCCGCGAGTGCGACGTCTTGCTGTCGGCCAACTCCTACCTGACGACCTGGTTCGCCTCGATACCGTCCGTGCCGATCGTCTTCGACCTGGTGACGTTCGAACCGGCGATGCGGCCCAATCGCGTGTCGGCGGTGATCGAGCGGATCGCGCTGCCGCCGGCGGTGCGGCGCGCGAGCGGCTTCCTCGCGATCTCCCAGGCGACCGCCGACGCGCTGAGGAAGCGCTTCCCCGCCGCCGCGGGGCGGACATCGGTTGCTCTGCTGGGCGTCACGCCGGTGCTGTCCGCAGGTCGCGACAGGGAGGAGGCGGCGACGCTGCCGGAGCCCGGCTTCGTGCTGTCGGTCGGCACGCTCGAGCCGCGCAAGAACCTGCCGCGGTTGGTCGCCGCCTATCGCGAGCTGGACGGCGAGCTGCGGCGAGCCCATCCGCTCGTGGTGGTCGGCGCCGTCGGCTGGCAGACGGGCGAGACGCTCGAGGCGCTGCGCTCGCTGGGCGCTGACTGCGTGATGCTCGGTCATGTCTCGGACGCGGCGCTGGCGGAGCTGTATCGGCGCTGCGCGGTGTTCTGCTATCCGTCGCTCGGCGAGGGCTTTGGCCTGCCGGTGCTGGAGGCGATGGCGGCCGGCGCCGCGGTGCTCACGTCGAGCACCTCCTCCTTACCGGAGGTCGGCGGCGAGGCGGTCGCGTATGCCGATCCCTACGACGTGCGGGAGATCTCCGGGCAGCTGGAAAGCCTGCTGCGATCGCCCGAGCGCCGCGCCCAGCTCGGCGTGCTGGCCCGCGAGCGGGCCGAGGAGTTCTCGTGGGAGCGCTTCGCGGAGATCACGCTGGAAGCGCTCGAGCGGACGGTTGCGCGGGAGTCGCCTCAGCGCGCCGCGACGACATCCGTGTAGATCTGCTCCATCCGCTCCACATACCTCTCGAGCGCATACTCCTCGCGCAGCCACGCGCGCGTCGACTCGAGCCCCTCGCGGCCCTCGCCTGAGCGCGAGCGCCGGATGGCGTCGGCCGTCGCTTGTGGGTCTTCCGCCGGGACGACCTGCACGCCGGGACGGCCGGAGAGGATGTCGTAGACGCCCGCGCCCGGCGTGATGACCACGGGTGTTCCCGAGGCGAGCGCCTCGAGCGGCGCGAGACCCCACGAGTAGCGCTGCGCCAGGAGCACGAAGACGTCGGCGGCCACGTAGATGTCCTCGAGCTCTGCCTCTGACAGGGACCTGCGCGGCAGCGTCACACGGTCTTGCAGATCGCGTGCAGCGATCCGGGCGCCCAGACGGTCGGCGTAGGCGGGGTCGACATGATCTGAGCCCGCGACCAGGGCGTGAACCTCGGGATCGTCGCTCAGCAGCGACATCGCGTCGATCAGATCCTCGAATCGCCGGTGCTTGACGAGGATGCCAGAGCCTACGACCAGGAAGACGTGCTCGGGGATCCCCAGCCGTGCGCGCGCCTCCGCCCGGTCGGGCGGATCGAAGAAATGCGCAGGCGGTCCGAGCGGCACGATCGCGGCATCCTTGCGATAGCTGTGACGGACCATTTCCCGCTGCTGCGCGCTGAGCACCGCGATCGTGGCCGCGCAACGGGCATCCAATGCATCCGGCCACGTCAGGAGGGACTGCGCCGCGCGCACCATCGTCGGACGCTCGCCGGTGACAGCTTGGCGCGGCACGAGCAGGGCCTCCCAAGGCGACTCGTCGTTGCGAGTCCACACGAGTGGGATCGAGAGTCGTCTCGCGGCGATGCGACCCGGTCTGAGCGCCAGCCATTCGTGGGCGTTGACGACGTCTGCGTCGGGCGGGACGAGTCGGGCGACCTTCGGCATGTCGAGCCAGTAGCGGCGGGCCAGCGCCGCGTTGCCGGCGGGCAGCTCGCAAACGCCGCGACGGATCGCTCGGATATCGAGCTGATCCGATGCGTAGGAGAACTCGCTGTCGGGCATGTAGTCGTGACATGCGACGGTGACGCGATGACCGCGCCCCACCAGTCCGGTCCCGAGCTCGAGCATCAGCCGCACACCGCCGCCGCCGCCCGCCTTTCCGCCGACGTTTTGTTGGACGAGCGCGATGTGCATGCGAGGAGAGCCGGCGGAGACGACACCCTCCGCCCGGCCCATCGCCCGCGGCAGGAGGACGCCGACGGTCCAATATCCTGTGGGCGGATGGTATCGACCCTCCCAGTCGACGGCGATCCGGCGCCGGCCGGCTCTCGGGAGGACGTGGCGGCGGTTGACATCCTCGACACGAGCGACGCCGGCTCGAGCGTCATCCGCGGGAGCGTGTTGCGCCTCGGCGGCTACCTGCTCGGCACGCTGGCGACCGTCGTGTCGAGCGCCGTCGTCATCCGCCATCTCGGTGTGATCGACACCGGGCACTTCCTGACGGTCGGCTCGCTGGTCATGATCGTCACGACGGTCAGCGACCTCGGGCTCACGGGCTTCGCCGTGCGCGAGTATGCGACGGGCCAGCAGGCGGACGGCCGACGCTTCCTGCGCAACCTGCTCGGCATCCGTGTGGCGATCGCCCTGGGCGGGCTCGCGCTCGCGATCGGGTTCGGCCTGCTCGTCGGCTACCCGGCGGTGATGGTGGTCGGGACTGCGATCGCGGGCGCCGGCATGCTCGTGTTCGTGGTCCAGGACGGGTGCTCGATCCCGCTGCAGGTCGGCCTGCGCTTCGGGTGGGTGGCGGGGCTGCAGCTGGCGATCCAGGTGGGTGTGGCGATCGAGGCGGTGGCGCTGGCGCTGGCGGGCGCGGGGCTCGAGCCGTTCTTCGCGCTGCAGCTGCCGGTCGTGATCCCGGTGCTCGCGATCACGATGCTCGTCGGCGGGCGCGACTCGCGCCTCGTCCCGACGCTCGAGGCCCGTGAGTGGGGCAGGATGGTTGGGCGGATCCTGCCGTTCTCGGCCGCGGTCGTCGTGTGGGTCGTCTACTTTCAGATCGCCCAGGTGATGGTGTCGGTGCTGTCGAGCCCGACCGAGACGGGCTATTTCGGCGTGTCGTTCCGCGTGCTGGCGGCGTTTACCACGCTGCCGCCTCTGCTCGTCTCGACCGCTCTGCCGCTGCTCGCGCGCGCCGCGCGCGACGACGCGGAGCGCTTCGACTACGCCAGCCGTAGGCTCGTCGAGACGATGATGCTCGTCGGCTGCGGTCTGGCGCTCGCGCTGTTCCTCGGTGCGGGGTTTGCGGTCCGGGTCATCGCCGGCCCCGGATTCGGGACGTCGATCGATGTCTTGCGCATCCTCGCCGTCGCGCTGCTGGGGACCTTTGTCATCGCCGCCCGCGGATACGTCCTGCTCTCGCTCGACCGCCTGCGTGCGATGCTTGTCTCGACCGTGATCGCGCTCGGCGTCGTGGTTGGTGGCGGAGTGCCGCTGATCAGCGTCTACGGGGCGAAAGGAGCAGCGATCGCAATGGTCGCGGCCGAGCTTACATTGGCCCTCTGCTACGAGTGGTCGCTCTCGCTCGAGCGGCCCGAGCTACGGCTTGGCTTGGGCTTCGTGCTGCGGGCTGCCGCGGCGACCCTGGCTGCCGGTGCCGTCGCAGCCGTCTTGGACCTGCCCTCGCTGCCCTCGGCGCTCCTGGCGCTTGCGTTGTATGTCGTAGCTCTGCTGGCGCTCGGACTCATCCCCGCCGAGATTCGCGAGGTGCTCTTCACGCGCCACCACTCCGCGTGAGCGTCGACGCAATCGATCATGACCGGGATCTGGACCGGGATCTGGGACCCGGCACACCGATTCTCACGAGACTAGTATCGCCACACATGAATGCCTTTTCGGATGACGACCAGCGACGGATAGATCTGGCCGTCGCGGTCCGCGACACCGATGCGATTCCCAAGGTTCCCGACGCCGGCGAGGTGACCGTACGTGACGGTGTTCCTGTCCAAGTGATGCACAACGGCGTCCTCGTGCGCGAGGGCTGCTACCACGGGTCGTGGATGACCGAGATCATTCGTCAGCTACGAGGGCACCACGAGCCACAGGAGGAGTTCGCATTTCATGCGGTGCTGGAGCGTCTGGCATCCGATACGCCTGAGCCGACGATGGTGGAGCTGGGGAGCTTTTGGGCTTATTACTCGCTTTGGGCCAAGCACGCGATCCCCACCACTCGCCTGGTCCTCGTTGAGCCGGATGGGGCGAACCTCGAGGTGGGGCGCCAGAACCTCGAGCTCAACGGCGTTGAGGCTCACGCCATCGTGCACGCCGCAATCGGGAGTGAGCACGACACGGATGTCTCATTGATCTGGGAGAGCGATGGTCGCAGGCACAAGACTCGACAAGTCACCATCGATGGGCTGATGAGCGAGTACCGGCTCGAGTGGATCGACCTGCTCTTGTGCGACGTACAGGGTGCCGAGCTCGACGCGCTTCGCGGAGCCGCTCGTGCGTTGGCCGAGCGCCGCGTACGGTTCCTGATCGTCTCGACGCATCATCACAGGATTTCCGGTGACCCGCTGACGCATCAGCGCTGCCTGCGGCTGTTGCGGGAGGCCGGGCTGCACATCATCGCCGAGCACTCGGCCTCAGAGTCATGTAGCGGTGACGGGCTCATCGCGGCGTCAGCAGATCCCCGTGACGACGGCCTGCACGTGCACGTGACGATCACGCGCTCCCGCGACACGATTTTTGGTGAGTTGGAGTGGGATCTGGCTCGCAGCAGACGTGTACCGCTGCCCTTCGGGAGCGCTATCGGAGCCGCGCTGCAGCGGTGGCGCAGGATCGCCGCATAGGCGGCATCCACTAATGGATGCCGAGCCGGAGTCACACGCTCAGTTCGAGGAGGACCGCCTGCTGCAGGAGATCTTCGGCGAGCGCGTGGATGGCTGCTGCGTCGAGGTCGGTGCCTACGACGGCCGTACCGGGAGCGCGACCTGGCTGTTCGAGCAGCGCGGCTGGCGCTGCCTGCTGGTCGAGCCGACCCCGCGGCTCGCCGAGGAGATCCGCAAGCACCGCACCGGCACGGTGGTGAGCTGCGCGGTGAGCGACCGGGAGGGCACGGCCCGGTTCTTCGTCGCCGAGCACGTCGAGCAGATGTCGACGCTCGATCTGACGCCGGACCATCTCGCCTGGATCGAGCAGGTCGGCGGTGCGATCGAAGAGATCGATGTCCGCACGGCCACGCTCGACAGCCTGCTCGCCGAAGCGGCTTTTCCAAGCATCCAGTTCATCACGATCGACGTCGAGGGCCACGAGTTGGCGGTGCTCGAAGGCTTCACGCTGGAGACGTACAGGCCGCGGATCGTGATCATCGAGAACAACTCGGAAAGCCTCGATCCGCGCGCGCCGAGCGGCGACCCGCGCGTGGAGATGCACATGGCCAAACACGGGTATGTTCACTTTCGCCGCACCGGCGTGAACGCGTGGTACGCGCACGAATCCGACGTGGAGCTCGTGCGACCGCGCGAGCTCAGGAAGTTTCGACGGTCGAGGGTGCGCTGGCGTTGGACGCGCCGCGGCAAATTCCTGAGCAACCGCATCGCCACTCGTGTCGGGACCTACCTTCCGGCGCCCGTCAAGCGACGTCTGAGGCAGCCGTTCGACTATCTCCGCTCCAGGGGCCCACGCCGGCGTGGCGTGGCCTAAGAGGCTGCCTCGAGACAGCCTCTTAGGCCGGCGGCGATCAGGTGGACGGGCACAGCTCTTCGTAGGCGGCGACGGTGGCACGCGCCGTCTCCTCCCAGCTGAATCCCGACGCGACTACGGCGCCACGCTTCGTCAGCTCTGCTCGCAATCCCGCCTCGCCGGCTATACGCCGCATCGCATCGCGCAACCCGTCGACATCGTCGGGACCGACCAGTATCGCCGCGCCGCGCGCCACCTCGGGAATCGATGACCGGTCGGAGGCGATCACCGGGGTGCGCCGCGCCATCGCCTCGAGCACCGGCAGCCCGAAGCCCTCGTAGCGGCTCGGGAAGACGAGGGCGATCGCGTGGCGATACAGCTCCACGAGCTCCTCCGCGCTGACGAAGCCGAGCCAGCGCACGCCCCGCTGCTCGCGCCGCGCGTCGTGGACCGGCGTGGCCGTATACGGGCCGACCACGCGCAGCTCGAGCCCGTCGAGCGACCTGAGGGCATCCAGCACGACACCGAGGTTCTTGCGTTTCTCGGTGCCCCCCACGAACAGGAAGTAGGGCTCCTTTGACGATGGCTCGGGATCGAGCGGGGGGGACGGCTCGGGATCGAGCGGCGGGGCCCCGAGGTAGGTGACACGGATCTTCGAGCGCGAGAGACCGAGCATGCCTTCGAGGTCTGCGCGCGCGCTCTCCGACAGCGTCAGCACGAGGTCGGCGCGGTGCGCGGCACGGCGCTCGAGCCACTCGTAGGGCTGGGACGGTCGATACCCGGGCACCACCCAGCCGATCGCATCCAGCAGATTCATGATCGTGGGACGTCCGGGTGAGAAGGCCGGAAGCGCGGGATACAGATAGTGAACGAGGTCGACCGGCTCGCGCGCCGCCGCGATCGCCGGAACCGTCAGGTCCCAAAGGGTGCGCGCCGCGGGCGAGCCGCGCGGGACGCGCGAGCGACGAATCTGAAAGCGGGACCCGAGCGGCGGCACCTCGTTCCACGTCGGCGCGTAGACGAAGTACTCGTTGTCGTCGTCGCGCCTATCCAGGGCGCGCAGCAGGTTGGATACATATGTGCCGAGTCCGACCGGCAGCCCGAGGTGCCGGGTGACGAGCCCGACCCTCACCGCTCGGCACGGGGGGCCGCTTCCGCGGCGCGGGCTTGCGCGCAGTCATATCGTCCTCCGGTCAGAAACAGATTCGTGAGACTACAAGGGGCCGCAGACACGGCGGCGCCCGCTGATGGATCTACACTTTTCAGGGAGATGGTGCGGACAACGCTGCGTTCCGACTGCCGGCCGATGCAAGATCAAATCGAATGAGCCATCCCTTGCGTGTGGGTCTCGACCTCGCTCACCTGGCCGAGCGCCCAGGTGGGCCCGACGACCGCGGCGAGCCCGAGCGTTACGCGCGCGAGCTGGTCCCCGCGCTGATCGAGGCCGAGCCGGGGATCGAGATCACCGCGTGGGTGGGGTCGACAGTGCCGGCGGACGTGCTGCGCGAGCCGTGGGCGGGCGAGGTGCGGTGGCTGCGCCTGCCGGTCCCCGGCGTCGGCTCGCCGTGGCACTTATGGCATGAGCTCGTGGGTATCGGTCTAGAGGCGCGTCGCCGCCGGCTCGACGTGGTGCACGGGCTGGCAAGCCTCGCGCCGCTCCTCACGCCCGGGGTGGCGAGCGTGGTGACGATCCTCGACGTCGGCTGGATGCGTGACCAAACTGCGATGGACGCGCGCACGCGGATGACGATGCGCGCGCTCGTGCCGCTGTGCGCGCGCTCCTCGAGCCGCGTGATCGCGATCTCCGAGGCGGCGGCGGAGGACGTCTCGGCGACGCTTCAGATCCCGTTCGAGAAGCTCGACGTGACCCCGCTGGGCATCATCTCGGGCATCTATGGGCGTCCTCGCTCCGAGGACCGCGAGATGCGCGAGCGGCTGGGGCTGCGCGAGGGCCCGATCGTGCTGTGCGTGGCGGCCAGGCGCCGGCGGAAGAACCTCGACGGGCTGATCCGCGCGATGGCCCACATCTCCGAGCAGGAGGAGGCTGGGCGCCGGCCGTTGCTGGTGCTGGTCGGCTCGCCCACGGAGTATGAGCTCGAGTTGCGCGAGCTCGCCCTGGAAGTCGGCGTCGCCGAAGACGTTGTGTTCCCCGCGCGGGTGGAGGGACCAGACCTCGAGGCGTTGTACGCGGCGGCGAGCTGCTTCGTGCTGCCCTCCTTCCGGGAGGGCTTCCCCCTGCCGGTCCTCGAGGCGATGGCGCGGGGTGTGCCGGTCGCGTGCTCGGATGCTTCCTCGCTGCCGGAGGTCGCCGGCGACGCGGCGCTGCTGTTCGACCCGTTCGACGCGTGGGAGATGGCCCACCAGGTCAAGCGGCTGCTGTCCGACAGGGAGCTCGCCGAGCAGCTGATCGAGAGCGGGTTCCAGCGCTGTGAGGAGTTCAGCTGGCGGCGGACGGCCGAGTGCACGCTCGACAGCTACAGGCGCGCGCTCGAGCCGGGCTTCGTGGCGAGGGGCCGCGAGGAGCAGCTCCACGCTGGCTCGCTCAACGGCCACACCGGCCGTTGAGCTCGCGCGCGCCGCACGGTCTTGCGCGCCGCCGCGCGGCCGCCGCTTCCCCGCGTGGGCAAGCACAGGCAGCCGCGCGGCCGCCGCACATCGGGCTGAACCTGATCTTCCTCGTCCCCGGCGAGACCGGCGGGATGGAGGTTGCCGCGCGCGAGCTGATCGGAGCGCTGCTCGCCGAGGCGCCCGCGGAGATGCGCTTCACCGCGTTCGTCAACCGCGAGGCGTCGGCGGCGGATTTCGCGGCGCCGTGGGGCGCGCGGCTGAGCGCGGTGACGGTGCCGGTGAAGGCGCGCAACCGCGTGCAGTGGGTGCTCGGCGAGCAGGCGCTGCTGCCGCGGCTGGCCGGCCGCGCGGGCGTCGATCTCGTGCACAGCCTCGCGTCGACCGCCCCCTTGCGGGGGCGCTTTCGCCGGGTTGTCACCGTGCATGACCTGATCTACACGCGCTTCCCCGAGGCCCACGCCGGTGTTCGCGACCTCGGCATGAAAGCGCTCGTGCCCGCCGCCGCCCGGCGCTCGGCCCGTGTGATCGTGGACTCGCTCAGCACGCGCGAGGACGTGGTCGAGCTGATCGGCGTCGCGCCCGAGCGCATCGACGTCGTGCCGCTCGGCCTCGGCGCGCCGCGCCACGAGTGGCCGCTGCCGGAGGGCGAGGTGCGGGCGCGCCATGGCCTGCTCGACCGTCGCGTCGCGCTCGGCCTCTCCGCCAAGCGCCCGCACAAGAACCTGGCTGCGCTGATCGACGCGCTGGCGCGGCTGCCCGCGGGGGAGCGGCCGGTGCTGGTGCTCCCCGGGTATCCGACCGCGCACGAGCAGGATCTGCGCACGCGCGCGCGCATGCGCGGCGTGGACGGCGACGTGCGCTTTCTCGCATGGGTCTCCGATGCGGAACTGGAGACGCTGTGGGCGCTCGCCGACGCGTTCGTGTTTCCTTCGCTGTACGAGGGCTTTGGGCTGCCGGTCCTCGAGGCGATGGCGCGGGGTGTGCCGGTCGCGTGCTCGGATGCCTCCTCGTTGCCGGAGGTCGCGGGCGACGCGGCGCTGCTGTTCGACCCGCACGACGCGGCCGCGATCGCAGCCGCGCTGAAACGGCTGCTCGACGATGCTGCGCTCGCCGCCGACCTCGTCGCGCGCGGGCGCGAGCGCGTGCGCGAGTTCACCTGGCAGCGCACCGCGCGGCTGACGCTCGACAGCTACGCCCGGGCGCTGGCGTAGCTCGCCAGCACCAATCGCAGCGAGTGCTCGAGCGACAGCTCGACGGCGTGCTGCGCGTACCAGCGCGCGGTGCTCTCGCGCAGCGCGAGCCCACCATCGTGCACGCGCACGATCGCGTCGGCCACCGCCTGGGGGTCCGCGCGCGAGGCGATCGCGCCGTTGACGCCGTCCTCGATCAGCTCGGTCGCCGCGTTGTCCTCGCCCGCGACGACGACGCTCGGGGTGGCGCGCGCGGCCGCCTCGACGACGACCAGGCCATAGCCCTCGCGGCGCGAGGGCGCGAGCACGCACAGCGCGCGGCGCATCTCCGCCTCAACGGTCTCTGTGGCGGCGAAGCCGGGCGCGGTGACGCCGTCCTCGAGCCCGTGCTCGGCGATCGCCACGTCGAGGGCCGCGCGCTCGGGGCCGTCGCCGAAGAACACCGCTTGCAGCCCGTCGATCCGGCGCGCGGCGAGCGCGACCGCGGCGACCGCGAGCGTGACCTGCTTCTCGGGGATCAGCCGCCCCGCGAACAGCACGAGCGGGTCGGCCGGTCGCGGCGCGAGCGGCTCGCTCGCGCCCGCGTAGAGGCCGCGCAGGACGGTTACCTCCCCGCGCAGCCCGGCTTCGCGCAGTCGCTGCGCGTGCAGCTCGGAGAAGCAGAACGCGCGCTGGTGTGTGCGCGCGCAGAGATGCTGCACGAGCTCGCCCACACGCCCGCCGACTCCGCCGAGATAGTCGCGCCAGTAGGAGCGGCTCCAGACCTCGAACCAGTCGACGACCAGCTCGTAGCCTCGCAACGGCGCGAGCAGCGCGGCGGCGAGCAGCGAGAAGTAGGGAAACGCGCACGTGTGCACGACGTCGTAGCGGCGGCCGTGGCGCAGGAGGTGCAGGAGTGCCCCGGCCCCGAACACGAGCGGCGGCAGGATCCGTCGCCGCCCGCCGGCCGTGTACAGCGCCATGCGTGGCCCGGCGGTCACGACCCGCACGCGCGCGTCGATGTCCGCCCCCGGCCCGCGCCGCTCCCACTGGCGCAGCGTCAGATAGGTGACCTCGTGCCCGTCCGCCGCGAGGCGCTCGGCGAGATCGCGATACCAGCGCTCGGCGCCGCCGACCGTGTGGGGGAACAGGCAGTCATAGACGACGCACACACGCATGTCCGCAAGCATGCCGGAATATCGAGCGGGTTTTTGGGGAGGCAATGTCGCGCGACTCCCGCAGCCCGGTCCCGTGTCGCCGGCCACCGGGCGGGCTGGACGAGCAGGAGGCCTTTTTGACGTGCTCCGATAGCATCGTAAGTGGAATTCGCCGCCACTTTCCGCCTAGGTGCGCGTTATAACCGGACAGCTCGCTCTGTCCGCCGCCACGAGAGGGCCAAAGAGCGACAGTCGATGAGCACACTCGCCCAGACAAGCACTCCCCAGGCGCCCGAGATCGCGGACGCGGACACGCCGCTCGTGTCGGTCGTGATCCCCTGCTTGAACGAGGCGCAGAACATCGAGCGCTGCGTGAGCGACGCGCGAGAGGCGCTCACGCGGATGGGGGTGGACGGCGAGGTGGTGGTAGCCGACAACGCCTCAGAAGACGACTCCGCCCGCCTGGCCGCGCATGCCGGCGCGCGCGTGGTCGTGGAGCCGCGGCGCGGCTACGGCAGCGCCTACCTGGCCGGCTTTCGGGCTTCGCGGGGGCGCTACATCGTGATGGCCGACGCCGATCTGACCTACGACTTCGATGACATCCCCAGGTTCGTCGCCGCGCTCGAAGACGGCGCGGAGATGGCGATCGGCGACCGTATGGACAACATCCAGCCCGGCGCGATGCCGTGGCTGCACCGCTACGTCGGCAACCCGCTGCTGTCGGGTCTGCTCAACCTGTTCTTTCGCACCGGTGTCAAGGACGCGCATTGCGGCATGCGCGCGCTGCGCCGCGATGTGCTGTCGCGCCTCGACCTGCGCACGACCGGGATGGAGTTCGCCTCGGAGATGGTGATCCGCGCCTCGAAGGAGAAGCTGCGGATCGCCGAGTTCCCGATCGAGTACCACCCGCGCGGGGGCGAGTCGAAGCTGTCGAGCTTCCGCGACGGCTGGCGCCATCTGCGTTTCCTGCTCGTCCACTCGCCCAATCACCTGTTCATCGTCCCCGGCCTGATCATGTCGGGTGTCGGGCTCGTGCTGATGGTGATGGTCGCCGCCGGCCTCGCCTTCTTCGGGCGCGCCTGGGGGTTGCACGCCCTGATCGGCGGCGCGCTGCTGACGATCGTCGGTACGCAGGTGCTCGCGCTCGGATTGTGCGCGCACGCGTACGGCACCTATTTCATGGGCGAGCGCGATCCGTGGTTCGATCGTATGCGCGCGCGCTTTCGCCTCGAGCACGGCCTGCTGCTGGGTGGCGCGTTCATGCTCGCCGGCTTCGTGATGGGCGCGATCGTGCTCGTCACCTGGATCTCCAACGGCTTCGGCCAGCTCTCCTATGAGCAGCTCGCGCTGCTCTCCGCTGCGCTGTTGATCGTCGGGATTCAGATCTTCTTCTCCTCCTTCCTCCTGTCGATCCTCGGTCTGCGCCGCGGCTGATCGTGACAGTGAGGGACCACGCCTCAACCCACCATCTACTTTGACGCGAACCCTGCGAGGGGTCCTCGCCGGCGGGGTGCTGGCCATCGCCGTGGCGTTCGCGGTGCTCCTCACCCACTCAGAGTCGCGCCGCTCCGGCACGGACTACACGCCCAACGCGAACTTCGCCGCGGTGCTGAAGCCCGGTCAGGAGACCTGCCAGGCCCATGAGCTGCTGCCCGCCGACACCGCGGCGGTGCGGACGACGATCGGCACCTACGGCAAGCCGGGGCCGCGCGTGAGCGTGAGCCTGACGGGGGAGCACGGCGAAGCGCTCACCGCGGGCTCCCTCGCGCCCGGCTGGCGTCAGGGCGTGGTGGAGATCCCTGTCGGGCACGTCTACCGGGCGAGCGCCGAAGCGAGCGCGTGCCTGCGCGACGACGGTTCCTCACGGGTCGCGGTGGCGGGCGACAGCGGGGACTCGTTCCACACGATGCAGGTGGCCGGCCGGACGATTCAGAACGCGCAGGTGCTCTACGAATACATGCGGCCGGGCAGCGAATCGTGGTTGCAGCTGCTGCCGACCGCCGTGTACCGCTCGACGCTCGGCAAGTCCGGCCTGGTGCGTCACTGGGCGTGGGCCGGTGCGCTCGCGCTGATGTTGCTCGCGATCGGTCTCGCGCTGCGCACGATCGTGCGCGAGGGGGCGGAGGCATGAGCACGACTTCGTCTGCGCCGAGCTCGACGGGGAGCGCTCCGGCGCGCGGTCGCGCGCGCGGCGGTCGCGTGCCCGGATCCGCCCGGGTTGGCGCGCTCGTCGGTCGGGCGCCCGGATCAGCCTGGGTCGGCGCGCTCGTCCGTCGCGTGCCGAGGGCGGCGTGGCTGTGCGCGGTCGTGGCGCTCGCGAACGGCCTCGCCTGGTCGCTGATCGTGCCGCCGTTCGAGGTGCCGGACGAGAACGCTCACTACGCGTATGTCGCGCAGATCGCCGAACGCGGCACGTTGCCCCATCCAGGGCCGGCCGCAGGCCCGCTGTCGCCCGCCGAGGATGCGACGCTCGCGACGATCCGCTTCTACGAAATGGTCGGCGAGCCGCACAATCCGGCGCCGTTCTCGGCATTGCAACAGGACGCGATCGAAGCGGTGGCGCGCGAGCCGCTGTCCACGCGCGGTGACGGCGACGCGCTCACGGCGACGAACAACCCGCCGCTGTACTACGTGCTGGAGGCGATCCCGTACAAGCTGGGCTCGAGCGGCACCGTGCTCGACCGGCTCGCGCTGATGCGTGTGCTCTCGGCGCTGATGGGCGCCGTGACAGTGCTGCTCGTCTACCTGTTCCTGATGGAGCTCCTCCCCGGCCGCCGCCGCGCGTGGAGCGCGGGTGCGCTGACGGTCGCTTTTCAACCCCTGTTCGGCTTCATGTCGGGCGGGGTCAACAGCGACAACCTGATCTACCTGACCGCGGCCGGCACGCTGTGGGGGGTGGCGCGGATGTTCCGCCGCGGCCTCACCCCCGCGAGCGGGGCGCCGCTCGGCGCGTTCCTGGGAGCCGGGCTCGTGACGAAGTTCACGCTGCTCGGGTTCCTGCCGGCCGCCGCGCTCGCGCTGGCGCTGGGACTGTGGCGCGCGTGGTCACCGGAGCGGGGCGTCGGAGTGGAGGATGAGGGGGCGCACAGGGGAGACGCGGGGCGCGGGCGACGGGTGGGATCGGAAGGGAGGCCGCGCGCGGAGAGCCACACGAGCGAGCGAGCCCTCGCGGTGCGCGGCGCGGCCTGGGCGGCCGGCCTGGTCGCGGCGCCCGTGCTCGTCTACCTGGTCCTCAACCGCTGGGTCTGGAAACGGGGCTCTGTTCCGGCGATCGGCTCCGTCTCCTCGGTCAGCCCGACCGGGCAGCACTTCAGCTTCACGGGCGAGCTCAGCCACATCTGGCAGCTGTTCCTGCCGCCGCTGCCGGGCATGCACAGGCAGTTCAGCTACCTGCCGTTCGCGCACACGTGGTTGAAGGGCTTCGTCGGTCGCTTCGGCTGGCTCGACTACACCTTCCCGGGCTGGGTGTACAACGCGGCGGGCGGCGTGATGGTGCTCATCTGCGCGCTGGCCGTCGTCGAGCTCGTGCGCCGCCGCCGCGCGCTCGCCGGCCGGCTGGGCGAGCTCGCGGTATACGTGCTGGCGCTCGTCGGGCTGTGCGTGGAGATCGGCGTCGAGTCCTATCGCGAAGCGATCCTCACCGGGAGCGTGTTCGAGCAGGCGCGCTACCTGCTGCCGCTGTTGTGTCTGTATGCCGCGATCGTCGCGCTTGCGACACGCGCCGGCGGACGGCGCTTCGGCCCTGCGATCGGCGCGGCGATCGTGATGATCGCGATCGGCCACGACCTGTTCTCGCAAGCGATCACGATCGCGCGCTACTACGCATGAGCGACGCCGGTTCCGCGGGCGAGCGCCGGTTGCGAGCGAGCGAGGCCTACATCGCGCCTGATGCCAGCGACGTGCCCGTCTCCGGGCTCGTGGGCGCTCGAAGCGTGACGGTCGCGATCCCGGTGCGCGACGGTGGCGAGCTGTTTGCGCGCACGCTCGCCGCGCTCGCGCGCCAGACCGTCGCGCACGAGCTGCTCGTATGCGACTCGGGCTCCCGCGACGGCTCACTTGCGTGCGCACACGAGCACGGCGCTCGCGTGATCGAGATAGCACCGCGCGAGTTCAGTCACGGCGGGACGCGCAACCTGCTGCTGAGCGAGGCCACGGGCGAGCACGTCGCGCTGCTCACCCAGGACGCGGAGCCGGCCCACGAGCAGTGGCTGGAGCGGCTGCTCGGGGGGTTCTCGGCGGTGCAGGACGTGGGCGTCGTCTACGGCCCCTACGTCCCCCGGTCGGACGCCGCGCCCGCGGTTCGCTGGGAGCTGGAACAGTGGTTTTCCTCGCTCTCCCCCGACGGTGCCCCGCGCGTCGAGCGCCTGGGCGCGGAGGAGCGCGCGCTGCCCGTGCTCGAGCTGCTCGGCGCGCGCGGCTTCTTGACCAACGCCAACGCGTGCATCGCGCGTGCGGCGTGGTCTGAGGTCTCGTTCCGCGACGTGGCCTACGCCGAGGACAGAGTGCTCGCGATCGACATGCTGCGCGCCGGCTACGCCAAGGTGTTCGTGCCGGACGCGGCGGTGATTCACTCCCACGACTACACCGCCGGCGAGCAGCTGCGCCGAAGCTTCGACGAGTGGCGGGGGCTGCGCGAGGTCTACGGCTGGCGCGAGCCCGCCTCGCCCATGCGCGTGGCCGGGCAGTTGCGCGGCGCGCTCGGGCAGGCGCGCCGCGAGGCGCTGCGCGAGGGCATGTCTCCCGCACAGCGCCGCGCGACGCTCGCGGCCGTCGGCGCTCACCACGTGCTGCGCCTGACCGGCGCGCTGCTGGGCTCGCGCGCCGACCGCCTGCCGGCTGTTGCCCGTCGCCGGCTGTCGCTCGAGGGACGAGGCGGTTTCGCGCCGCTCGGGCTCGACGGCGAGCAGGCTTCACCGAGCGACCGCTCTTGCCCGCGATGAGCGAGGATCCCGGCGCGGGCCGCGAGGGGCGCGGTCCCGGTGAATGACGGACGACGACGGTGAACGAGATATGACGAGCGACCCAGACGAACGACAGCGATGAGCGACAACCCCCTGGAGGGGCGCCCGCAGGGCGCCTTCTCGAACCTGCCGCGGCGGATCTACCTGACCTACACCAACTTCGGCCTGCGCACGATCCTGTTCCGCGCGATCACCTTCCCGCTGCGCTTCACTCCGCTCGAGCGCCGCATGCGTCTGCGCACGCACGCGCGCGAGCAGGAAGTGCGCCGCGCGAAGATCTGGCACCGCGAGCACGGCCGTCCGGTCGATGTCGTGATCCCCAGCTATCGCGACGCCGAGCACGTGCGCGCGCTCGTGCGCTCGATCGGAAAGACGGTCCCGCGCGGGATGGCACGCGTGATCGTCGCCGACGATTACAGCGGTCCCGAGCACCTGGCCGCGCTGCGGCGGATCGATGGGATCGAGGAGCTGATCGAGGGCGAGCGGAACGTTGGCTTCGCCGCGAACGTCAACCGCGGGCTGCGCGCGAGCGACCCAGAGCGCGACGTCGTCGTCCTGAACTCCGACATCGAGGCGCTGCCGAACTGGCTCGAGTGCCTGCAGTACGCGGCCTACCGCTACGACGACGACGGCATCGTCGGCGCGCAGCTGCAGTACCCCGACGGGCGCATCCAGTTCGGCGGCACCGTGCGCAACCGCGACCGTCCCGAGTGGTTCGACCATCGCTACCGCGGCAAGCCCGCGACCTGGGGGCCGGCCTGTCAGGCCAGCCCCGCGCTCGCGATCACCGGCGCGTGCATGTACGTGCGGCGCGAGCTGATCGAGCGCGTCGGCCTGCTCGACGAGCGCTACGCGATGGCCTACGAGGACGTCGACTGGTGTTTGCGCGCGTGGCAGGCGGGCTTTCGCGTGGAGTACTTCCCGAGCGCGCAGCTCGTCCACCACGAGTCGGTCACGCGGGGCATGGAGGTCGGCGAGCGCGAGCTGGCCTCCCAGCGCCTGTTCTGGGAGCGTTGGTCGGACTTCCTCGACGCGCGCACGGTGACCGTCGCGGGAGACGCGGGAGACGCGGGAGACCGGCAAGACGATCGGCACGAGGTCGGCCGAGACGATCGGCAGGGGTCCGAAGGGAGCGAGCGGTCGGCGACCGTCGCTACAGGGGACTTCGCGCGCGCGCGCGACGATCGCCTGCGGATTGTCTACGTGACCGAGGACACCGGCGTCGGCGGCGGGCACCGCGACATCTTCGAGCACCTCAACCGTCTGTCCGCGCGCGGGCACGACGTCGCGCTGTACACGCTCGGCGATCCCCCCGAGTGGTTCCCGCTGCGTGCGCCCGTGCACTCATTCGCCGACTACGACGAGCTCGCGCTCGCGCTCGCCGAGGTCGAGGCGATCAAGGTCGCGACCTGGTGGATGACCGCCGTGCCGGTCTGGCGCGCGTCCATCCCCCGGGGCATCCCCGTCTACTTCGTGCAGGACATCGAGACCTCCTACTACCCCGACCACGAGCGCGCGCGCCACGCCGTGCTCGACTCCTACCGTCCCGAGTTCCGCTACATGACGATCTCCACGTGGAACCTCGAACGGCTGCGCGAGCTCGAGCTCGACGCCGAGCTGATCCCGCCGGGGATCGATCTCGACACCTTCCGCCCGCGTCCCGATGTCGCCCGCCGCGAGGACATGGTGCTCGCGCTGGGACGCTCGAACCCGCTGAAGAACCTACCGCTCACGCTCGCCGCCTGGCGCGCGCTGCGCGCGCCGCGTCCCGAGCTGTGCCTGTTCGGGATCGAGCCCGAGCTGGCCGCGGAGCCGGGCATGCGCTACGTCGAGTCGCCCGACGACGAGCGTGTGGGCGAGCTCCTCAGCGAGGCGACCGTGTTCGTGCAGACCTCCACCCACGAGGGCTTTGCGCTGCCGCCGCTCGAGGCGATGGCCACGGGCGGCGCGGTCGTCTGCACCGATGCCCACGGCAACCGCGACTTCTGTGTAGACGGCGTCAACTGCCTGATGCCCGAGCCGAGTCCCGGCGCCGTCAGCGCGGCGATCGCGCGCCTGCTGGCCGACCCCGAGCTGCGCGCGAGCCTCGGCGCCGCCGGGATCGCGACGGCGGGCGATTACGCATGGGAGCGGCGGATCGACGCGCTCGAGGCGTTCTTCCAGCGGGTGGCGGCGTACGGGCGGATGGCGACCAAGGGCGACCTCGCGCCGCCGCTTCCCGCTCCTGTCGAGCGGTGACCGACGCGGCGGCTGCGCTACGCCCGCAGGGCTGGTGCGCGCGGTGCCTACGATTGTCGCGGTTAGAGATCCTCGGCGATGTGCGGGGCCGCGCGGTTGAACACCCAGAAGCCGAACGCGAAGATACCTGCCACGAGCGCGAGGGGCTCGAGCAGGTGTGGCCATCCGTTCATGATCTGCGCCGCGCTCTTGGCGTGGTTGTTGATCATCGCGTGGCGGAACTCCTGAAAGATCGCCACCAAAGGGTTCAGCGTGTACACGTGGTAGAGGATGTGGTTGAACGTTCCATGTTCGAGTTCTTTGCTGACCCGTTCCGCCGGCAGGATCACCGGTGAGGCGTAGAACAGGATCTGAGAGAGCACTTCCCAGATCGGCTGGATGTCGCGGAATTTCACGAACAGCGCGGCCAGCAGCATCGCCACGCCTGTGCTCAGCATCGTCAACACCGCCACGATCAGCGGCAGCTCGAGCCAGGTGAGCATCGGCCGCACACCTTCGATCGTCGCGAAGATCATCACCACCACGAGATTTAGGCCAAGGTTGAACATCGCCAGCAGCACGACCGAGATCGGGATCGCCAGCCGCGGGAACTGGATCTTGCGCACGAGGTTCTCGCGGTCGACGACGCTGCGAACCGCGCCGCTGGTCGCTTCGCCGAACATCGTGAACAGCACGATCGAGCCGAGCAGCTGCGCGCCGTAGAAGTGACCGGCCGGTCCCGGCGCCGACTTGTCGGCGTGGAAGATCTTCACGAACACCACGTACAGCACGCCGAACAGCAGCAGCGGTCGCATCACCTGCCAGATGTAGCCGAGCGCCGAGCCGAAGAACTTCAGTTTGAATTCGCTCAGCGCGATGTTGTAGGCGAGCTGCCAGAACCGCGACCAGCTGTCGTCGAGCGCGCGCGGACCGCGAATCGGTTGACCGAGCGGCTCTGTGATCGTGGGCACGCTCATCGCGACCTCGTCCCGACCGTCTTGAAGCCCATCCCAGCGATCTCTCCCTCGGAGAGAATTCCTGCGCGGTTGATCTCCGTCTCGACCGGGATCTCGACCATGCCGCCGCTCGCGACCGCGCCGGAGACGACGAACGACAGGCCGCCGACGTAGCGGTCGATCACGTCGAGGCCCTCGCCACGGTGGCTGATCGTGATGATCGTGTGGTAGCGCCCGGGCGCGAGCATGTTGTGAAAGGAGAACGCGAAGATCGCCCATTCGCCCGCCTGGAAGCCGCCGGTCTGCTCCTGGTCCTGCGCGGTCGTCGCGACGACCACCGGCTGGCGGTGCTCGTTGAGCAGCGTCAGGCTGATCGCCGGGTCGAGCACGTGGGCGTTGAACTCGACGAGCGCCTTCAGCGTCAGCGGTTCTGACTGCGGCGCGACCGTGCGGTGTTCGGAGCGATCGTGGCCGAGCCACACCTCGCTCACGCGGGCGTCGCCGTCGCCCATCCGCGCGCTGCCGACCTCCGGGTCCTCGTAGCCGATCGCGCGGCCGAAGGCGATCTCCAGATAGCGGTCGGCGACGTCGCGCGGATCGCCGATCGTGACCATCTCGCCGCGCTCGAGCAGCATCGCGCGGTGACAGAAGCGCGTGACCGCGCCCATGTCGTGCGTGACGAACACGATCGTGCGCCCTTCCTCGCGCATGCGGTTGAACACGTCAAAGCACTTCTGCTGAAACGCGGCGTCGCCGACCGCGAGCACCTCGTCGATCAGCAGGATGTCGGCGTCGACCTGGATCGCGACCGAGAACGCGAGGCGCACGTGCATCCCCGAGGAGTAGTTCTTCAGCTTCAGGTCCTGGAACTCCTCGAGCTCGGCGAACTCGATGATGCTCTGATAGCGCGCCCGCGCCTCGCGCGGCGAGAGCCCGAGCATGATGCCGTTCAGCGACACGTTGTCGTACGCGGCCAGGTCGGGGTTGAAGCCGACGCCGAGCTCGATGAACGTCGACATCCGCCCGTTGCACCAGATCTTGCCGTTGTCGGCGCGGTAGATCCCGGCCAGGCACTTCAGCAGCGTGCTCTTGCCGCTGCCGTTGCGCCCGACGATCCCGAAGAACTCGCCCGGCTCGACCGCGAAGGAGATGTCCTTCAGCGCGTGCAGCTCCTCATGGCGCGTGCGCCGCAGCGGGTGCAGCGCCCGCTCCTTCAGCGTGTGGCTGCGCTCCTCGGGGATCTTGAAGCGCTTGTCCACGCCCTGCGCGGCCAGCGCCGGGCGGGTGCTCACTGATATCTGTCGAGAGGCCACGGTCATGCAGGGTATAGCGGGGAGGCGGTCGGAACCGTCGGCCCGAGGCCGCGGACACGATCTCGGCCAACAGCGCCCGACGTTCGATCCGTCCTTCCTACGAACCCGTCAACGTCTGCGATGGAGCGGTGCGCCCAGGGTACGACCGAGAGTCCGCAGCATGGCGTACACCCGCGCCAGTACGCCGTACAGCGGACGGCTCAGCGCGGGGCGCGCGCTCAGCGCGAGCAGGCCGCGCTGCAGGTCCTCGGGCAGGGCGCCCTGCGGGCCGACCAGGCTGCGCGCCGGGCCGACCGCGGCGAGCAGCTCGTCGTAGTCGCTCAGCACGAGCTCGCGTTCGTCGATCAGCGTCTGCACTGTGGCCGCGTGCGATGCGGTCAGCTCGCGCTCGCGCGCGACCGCGTCGCGGCTCAGCGTCGCCGCCTCGCGCACGGGCGCGGCGGCGGCTTCGCGGTAGGCATCGACCGTCGCCACGGCCGCGCGATCCCAGGTCAGCTCGCGCGCGGCGCCTGCGAGCAGCTCCAGCTGCCGCGCGCGCGCGCGCGGATCGTGCAGCAACTTCGCTGCCGCGTCCGCGCTCCGCGTCGGGTCTCCCGGCACGATCGTCGCCGCCTCCCCGATCGCCCCCTCCGCCAGGGAGGTCGTAGCCGCGAATAGGCACGGGACGCCGTGCAGCGCGGCTTCGCACGGGACGAGCCCGAATCCCTCGTATGTCGACGGGTAGAGCACCGCGTCTGAGTGCCGCATCAGCCACTCCTTTTCCCCCTCGCCTACCGCGCCAAGGTCGACCACGGCCGTACGCAGCTCCGGGTGCGCGTCCAGCTCCTCGCGCTCGGCCTCCCGCGAGGAGCCGTACCGGACGTGCGTTCCGGCGAATACGAGCCTCCCCGACCAGCCGTGACGCTCGCGCAGCGCGGCGAACAGACGCAGCGCGAACACCCTGTTCTTATGGTTGTAGTCCGTTCCGAGACACAACAGGAACCCCTGCTCGTGTGCGGCCTCGTCCTGCTCGTGCTCGTTCTCACCCCGCTCCTGCGCGTTCTCGTCCTGCTTCTGTGAGTTCTCACCCTGCTCGTTGGCTCTCTCACCCTCCTCTCCGCGAATGCTCAACCGCGTTGGCCTGTGCGGCTGTCCCTGGGACCAGTGGTCGAGACCGGGTGGTATCACCGCGATTCGCTCCGCCTCGACGAGCCCTTCGCCGAGCAGCTCCCCGCGCGTGTGCTCGGACAGGACGAGCACTCGCTCGGCCGCGATCATGCCGTGGCGGCTCGCTCGCCGGTAGTCCTCCCACGCGTCCGTGTCGGCGAAGTAGTCGCGACTGCGATAGGCGATCAGGTCGAGCTGGCTGAGCACGATCCGCTCGCCCAGCTGCCACGCGAGCGCGATGTCGGCTTGCGAGAAAGCCTGCTGCGGGCGGTGGAACAAGGCGCTCGGCGGGGTCGTCTCATCGACGTCCTCCACCGCCAGAATCTCGGTCTCGGGCAGCTCGCGCAGCGAATCGAGCGTCTCCCGGTCGATCCGCTCGGCGTAGATCAGCACACGCAGGCGCAGCGCTTGCGTCCGCGCCAGTGCGCGCGTCAGTTCCAGCACCAGGATCTGCGTGCCCATCAGCGCGCCGTCGAGAGCGCGCGCGTCGATCGTCACCCATAGCCGCTCGTGGTTGGCCATCTCTGCTCGCCTGCCGGCTGCGCTCATTGGGCGATAATGCCAGTTAGTGTCCCGAGCAATGAACTCGGTGCGTGGCCTCGCGCGCCGCGCGCTGCCGCGGATCGCACCCGTCTACGCCCGCCGTCGCGCGCGCGCGATCGAGCTCGAAGCGACCGTGCGTCGACTCGAGGCGGACTTCGAGCACGTCCGTGAGCGCCACACCGAGCAGATCGAGCGCCTCGAGGATCTCGTCCGCGAGCTCGTCCTCGCCGCCGAGTCGCTGCGCCGCGACATCGCCGCGCCGCGCCCACCGGACGGGGACGTAGCCGACGGGACTGGGCAGACGGGGGCGGAGAGGAGTAGATGAGGATCGTCACCCTTGCCACGCTCGGCTCGTTGCCTCGCGCGCGCGTGCTCGGGCACTCGCTGCGCGAACACCAGCCCGACTGGCCGTTTGAGATCGTGCTCCTCACCGGCGAGCGGGTCGCAGCCGCGGCTGCGGCGGCTGCCGAGAGATCCTCCGGCGCGCGCGCCACCGCCTCCGCGCGCGATCACACCACCGCCTCCGCGGCGCGTGCCGAGGAGTCCTCGCGCGCAGCCGCAACAGCGGAGTGCCCGCTGTCTGTGCGCTCCGTCTGCGAGGAGCTCGACGTCGACCTCGCCGCGCTGCTCGCGCTGCACGGCGAGCAGGACCTGACCGCGCTGCTGCTACCGCCCCTGCTGCGACGCGTCGCTGAGCGCACGCGCGAAACGGTGCTGCACCTGCCGAGCTCCGTCTGGGTGCTCGACGCGCTCGCGCCGATCGAGGCGGCGCTGTCTGCGCGCCCCGTCCTGCTCGTGCCCCGCTGCACCGCCGAGCTGCCCGACGACGGTCTCGAGCCCTCGCCTGCAGAGCTCGAGCGGGTGGGGCGGATCGAGGAGACGATCGTCGCCGTCGACGGCAGCCCCGACTCGCTCGCATTCCTCGATTGGTGGCAGGAGCGCGTCGAGCGCGCGCTCGGCTCGCTCGACGCCCGTGTCGCCGGCGAGCGCCCCGAGGACCGGCCCTGGCTTGCGCGCTTCCTCGAGCTTGCCCCCGCCCGCTTCGCCACCGCCGTGCTCGACGATCCCGGCTGCAACCTGAGCATGTGGAACCTGCACCGTCACACACTCGTCGCGGGCGACGCAGGTAATGCGGGCGACGCAGGTAATGCGGGCAACGCGGGTGGGGCGGCCGACATGGGTGCGACGGGCAACGCGGAGTCGGCAGGCGCCATTGGGGGGGCACGGGACGAAGGCGCCGTGCTGGTCGACGGCCGCCATCCGCTGCGCTTCCTGAACCTGCCCGGCTTCGACCCCGCCCACCCCCACCGCCTGAGCGCGACCGCGAGTCGCGCGCGCGTCAGCCGCTCGCCCGTCCTGCACGATCTCTCCGCGCGCTACGCCGCCGAGCTGCGCCGCTGCGGCTTCGGCGACTCAGACCACCACGCCGAGGTCGGTCGGCGCCTGCGGGACGAGCTCGTCTACGACGAGTCCCTCCGCGCGCTGTACGGCTCGGCGCTCGCGCTCGGCGAGCCCGTCGAGGACCTGTTCGGCGAGCGGGGCACACGCGCGTTCATCGCCTGGCTGGAAGGACCCGCACCCCGCGGCGCCTCCTATGGGATCAACCGCTACGTGTTCCACCGCGTCGCCCACGAGCGCCCCGACGTCGTGCGCGCCTATCCCGACCTCGACGGGCCCGACGGCGAGGAGTACCTGACCTGGTGCTGGGCGTTCGGCCGCTCCGAGCTCGCGATCCCCGACCGCTTCATGCCTCCCCGCCCCGGACATGCACATCGCTTGGAGCACCCACAGACAACTCCGCCGGCCGCCGCTCAGGCGGCAATCGCTGCTACTCCAGCTCCCGCCGATACGCCGTCCCCCTCCTCCATGCCTGACACCCCCTCCGGGTCGCAGGCGTCCGCGGACCGGCCGGATGTCGGGTCGCCGGCCTCCGCCGGCTCGCCGGCGCACCCACCGGCCGGGGATGGTCCCGCGGTGCGCCTCACCGGCTACCTCGGCCACACGCTCGGCCTCGGCGCGGCCGCGCGCGGCTACGTGCAGGCGCTCACCGCCGCCGACGTGCCCGTGCGCACCGTCAGCATCCCCCTGCACCACCTCGCGCTGCCGGTCGTGCTCGCCGACGAGTACGGCCGCCACGACTTCGAGGAGCTCGTCCACGACGGCCGTCACGGCTTCGAGATCGTCGCGGTCAACGCCGACGAGCTCCCCCCCTTCGTCGAGCGCCTCGGCGAGGGCTACTTCCAGGGTCCGCGCATCGGGATCTGGGGCTGGGAGACGAACACGATCCCCGCCCGCTGGCAGCGCGCGTTCGCGCTCGTCGAGGAGATCTGGGTCTACTCGAGCTTCATGGCCGCGAACATCGGCGCTGCCACTACCGTGCCGGTGCTCTCGCTGCCGCCGCCCGTGCAACGCCCCGCCGCCGAGGCCCCGCCGCTGCGCCTCGGCGTCCCCGACGGCTTCCTGTTCCTGTTCGTCTTCGACTACCTCTCCACGATTCAGCGCAAGAACCCCGTCGGGCTGATCGAGGCGTTCAAGCGCGCGTTCTCACCCGGCGAGGGGCCGCAGCTCTTGATCAAGACGATCAACGGGCCCCTGCGCCCGCTCGCCGAGGAGGAGGTGCTGTGGGCCGCGCACGGGCGCGAGGACATCCATGTCGTCGATCGCTCGCTCTCCTCCGCCGAGCTCTCCGGGCTGATGGCTGCGTGTGACTGCTACGCCTCCCTGCATCGCGCCGAGGGCTTCGGGCTGACGATTGCCGAGGCGATGGCGATCGGCAAGCCTGTGATCGCGACCGGCTACTCCGGCAACGTCGACTTCATGAATGCTCGCAACAGCCTCCTGGTCGACTACGCGATCGGTCGCGTCGGGCCGGAATGCGAGATCTACCCGCCCGAGGGCGAATGGGCCGACCCCTCCGTCGAGCACGCAGCGGAGCTGATGCGCCGCGTGGTCGAGCACCCGCGTGACGCCCGCGCGCTCGGCGAGCAGGCGGCGCAGGACATTGCCCGCCAGCTCTCGCCCGCAGCGACCGGCGCGGCGATGCGTCGGCGGCTCGAGCAGCTTTAGGATCGCGGGCCCTTTAGCCAGCGATCAGACCTTCGCCGGGAGCGCGTCGGGCGGCGCTCCGCCCGGGCGCAGGACCTCCAGCCACTGATAGCCCACCGGGGCGGCGCAGATCTGCGCCGCCCTGCTCGCGGGCGCGACGTACACGCGGTCGTTGCTCGCTGCCACGCGGTTGAACACGATCGCGCCGAGCGTGCGCCCAATCGTCTCAGTCGGCGGGTCGCCGCTGCCCGGATGCAGGCTGCCGTTGCCGCGCACCACGCGCACGGTGTGCGTGCCCGCCGCGAGCGTGGTTTCGCGCAGCAGCAAGAACTGGTCGGGGTAGCGCTCTTCATAACCGATGCTCGTCACCCGCCGGCCATCCACGTAGATCGTCACCGGTCGGCCCACCGAGCCCTGCAGCCACAGGCTGTAGCGGCCGGTGACAGGCAGCTTGACCGTCATCTGCGCGGTGCCGGCCCCGCGGGCGGCGACCGTGCCGGGGCCGAGTTCCCGCCAGTAGCTCGGTCGCGTGCCCTGTGTAAGGGTCGTCACGGCCGCTGTCGCCGTCTGCGCGTAGGCGATCTCCGCTCCCGCTCCCGCGCCGCGGGCGACTTCGACGACACGCCGACAGTAGTGCGGCGTGCGCTCGTGGGGCAGATTCGACAGCGGGAAGTGCTCGACCACGGTGTGTGCGGGCCTGTCTCTGCGCCAGACGTCGTAATAGCGCGTCCTCTCCACTAGGTCGTAGTTGCTCGGTGCGCGGCTCGACGTCGGGCTGCGCGGTTCGACGATCAGCGGGAAGCTCTGCACGAAGCCGAACACCAGCTGGTTGAGGTCCCAGGAGAAGCTCTGCCCGCCGGGCGGCGACGGAACGCCTTTGCGCACTTCCAGCTTGAAGTTGGCGGGGTCCACGAGCGATGTTCCGTGCTCGCCGCGCAAGAAGAACTCGGCGTACTCGTCGAACGTCGGATCGAGCGCCGGGCCTTGCCCGGCATAGCGCGAAGCGATCGCGGCCAGGTCGTGATAGCGGGCGCCGGGCGCGAGCGTCGTGTCGTGGTAGATCAGCGCGTTGCCATACAGCACGCCCGCCGCGACCGCGAGCGCGGCAAGCCAGCCGATGCTGCTCAACCAGCGTCGGCGGTTGCTTTGCAGTGCGGCGATCCCGACGAAGGCCAGCATCACGGCGAAGGTGGCCGTGATCGTGAACGCCTTGATCTGGATCCACGCCGTGCTGTGTTCGACGAAGTAGTAGAGCGCGACGGGGGCGGCGATGCCGACGGCGACGATCGCCCAGCGGCGGCGGAACACGGCCACGAGCACGCCGAGCACGGCGAGCGCGATCACGATCACGTCGAACACGTGGCTGGCGGTCACATGCACGAGCGGGTAGCGGTAGTCCCCCGTCAGGTACACGCCGGCGCTCGCCCAGCGGGAGACGGGAACCGCGAGGTTGCCGAGTCCGAGGTCGACCACCCCTCCGATCGCCGAGCCGGCGACGGTCGCCAGTTTCACTGCCGTCACGAGGCCGGGCAGCGCGATTACGATCGCGGCGGCCGCGAACACACCCCAGCACTGCAACGCATACCAGCGTTTGTCACGCCCGGTCAGCGAGATCGCGAACAGGCTCGCGAGCAGCAAGCCCAGCCAGGGAGCGACCCCCAGGCTGAACGAACCGAACGCGCCCGCGGCCGCGATCGCCGCTGGGATCGCACCGCGCCGCGGGCCATCGCCGGGCAGTCGCTCGGCGAACGCTGCCACGAGGACCAGCAGCAGGGTCGCGGTCGTGAGCTCCTTGATGCCCGCCTCCAACGTGTAGCCGTACAAGATGTTCGGCTGGATCGCAAGCGCTCCCCCGACGCAGCGAAGCAGTCCGCTGCGTGTGACGCGGCCGAGCGTCGAGAACACAGCGAGAGCCCCGATAGCCGCGGTGAAGGCAAGGAACGCCTGGTAGCACCAGGCCACGTTCGTGTGCATCAGCTCCGCCACGGAGCCGAGCGTCGCCTGACCGCCGCCCGGGTAGCCGATGCCGAGCAGCTTCGTCGTCACGATGTTGTAGGAGGAGTCCCCGTGCGTGGGCGCGACGCGGCCGGCGGCCGCCAGGTGCTGGGCGAAGTCCATCTGAAAAGCGATGTCCACGATGCGCGTATAGCCGGTCCAACCGACGCTGCCCGTGAGGAACACCGGGCCGCCGACCGCCGCGAACGCCGCGAGCGCGGCCAGCAGCGGCCATATCCATCTCGCGACGAGGCGCTCTCTCGCTTTCGCATCGCGCGCAGAGCGCCCTCGAGCCCACAGAGCGAAGCCGGCGATCGCAATCACCGCCACGATCGGACCGGCGGCCGGCGCGAGCCAACCGTAGGAGGTCGCAAACGCACAGACGACGACCACCACAGCGAACCCGGCAGGCGTCACGAGTAGGCTCGAGAGAGCCTGCGCGGCGAGCGCGCGCACGAGCAGGCCGCAGCCGACACTCACCGCGAGCAGTACCAGCGGAAACAGGACCCAAGCACTGAGAAACGATCCGATCAAGCGGGCATCTATAGCGGCTCTGGCGGCAGCCACGCGTTGCTCGTCCTTCGATTCACTCGACCGTCAAGCGTGTCGCCACCGCTTTGCTCCGCGCGCGCGGGCTCCTGATGTCCGTCTGTCGTCGGCCGCGGCAGGTCCTATTGTCGAGCGCAATGCTTCCCGCCGAGAACCCCGCGAGCCATCCCGAGCACGTCTGCCCGGATCATGCCTGGTGGGCGATCGTGTTGAACTGGAACGGGCGCGAGGACACGCTCCGGTGCCTCGAGTCGCTCACGGGCGTCGAGCACGTCGATCTCGGGGTCGTCTGCGTCGACAACGGCTCCACCGACGGCTCGCAAGCGGCGGTGCGCGAGGGCTTTCCGGGGGTCGTCCTGATCGAAGCTCACGCAAACCTCGGCTACTCCGCCGGCAACAACCTCGGTCTGCGCCATGCGCTCGAGCATGGAATGCGCTGGGCGATGCTCGTCAACAACGATGCGACCGTAGCCACCGATGTGGTCGCGGGCTTCGAGCGGACGGCGCACGCGCGTCCGCGGGCCGGGATCCTGGCCGGCAAGGTGCTGTTCGCCGACCGGCCGCAGACGATCTGGTTTGCCGGCCAGCGCGTGAGCGAGCTGCTCGGCTACTCCGGCCGGCCGCGCGGCTACGGGCGCGTGGACGGCCCGCGCTACAGCCGGGTGGCCCCGACGGGCCGTGCCGTCGGTGCCTTGATGGCGATCTCGCGCGAAGCGATCGAACGGGCCGGGCTGCTCGCCGAGGATCTGTTCCTCTACGTCGAGGACGTCGACTGGGCGTTGCGTGTCCGCCACGCCGGCTTCGAGGTCGTGCTCGCTCCCGAGGCGCGCGCCTGGCATCGCGTGTCTGCCTCCACCGGGGGAGAGGCGGCCTCGACGCACACGCTCTACTACGGCGTGCGCAACACGGTCGTCGTGCTGGAGCGCAGACGCCCGCTCGGGCGCGTTCCCAGCGTGCTGCGTCGCGCGGCGATCCTCGCCACGTTCAGCTCGCACGCGCTCACCCGCGCGCACCGCCGCCGCGCGCTGTGCGCGGTGTTCTCCGGCTTTCGCGACGCCCGTGCGGGGCGGCTCGGCCCGCGGTTGGGCTAGGACCACACGGCGCGGCCGGACTGGCCACATGGCAAAAAAAGACCCGGCCCACGAGGGGCCGGGTGGTATGTAGACCAGTATATCGGCCGCCTCGCACGCCATGTCAAGCGCTTTGGCTAAATGTTTCTAACTCTGCTCACCAGCCGACGGGCTTGGCGTAGACACCGACAGGATCGGGCAGTTGGTGAGCGCGGAAGTCCTTCGCGCTGAGTTTGGCCCACCAGTGGCCGCCGACGCCGTCGCCCGCGCCGCCGCGCAGGTCGCCGGCGAGGAAGCTTCTCGACGGGTTGACGGTTCCCACCGGCACGCGCTTGCGCGCTTCGACGAGCGGGAGCTTGAGGTCGCTGTCGTTCGAGATGACGATCGCGGCATCGACCTTGTCCTCGAGCACGTCGAGCAGGAGATGAGCGGCCACGTTCACATCGGAGCCCTTCTCCTCGCGTCGGGCATGAGAGACCATGAACACGGCATCCCGGACAGGATCGTTCGCGGCGTCTTTGACTAGGACCGGTGGCGCGGATCGAGTCAGGACCGGTCGGCCCTTCGCGTCTGGCGTGGCCATCGGAGCCTGCTTGACGCGCGATACATAGGAGCCGTACTCGATCAGGTCGACCGCCTTGGCGGCTGTCAGAGCCTTGAGATAGATGTCCTGATCGGCTGCGCCCGAGGGGTTGTCCGCTCCGCTGATCCGCGCAGTGCAATAGACGATGCGCGCGATCTCCGACCCATGCCAGCCGGCCAGCTGCTCCGCGAGACTGCGCAGGTCGATCCAGCGCCAGCCCGCCATGCCCCTGCCGCAAAGTCCGCGCGCCCCGTAGTACAGGTTGAATCCGTCAATATAGACCCCGACTCTCATGAGCGGATCTTATTCGCATGGGCCAACTCTTATCAGGATACGGCTTAATTTAGTACGAGTGATAGGAGCGAGCTCAACCCGCGGCGCGGCGCCGCGCGGTGGGGAGCTCAGCGTCCGGCGCGGCGGCCGCGCAACGCCGAGCGCGTCAGCGCGGCCGCTACCCCGAGCATCCCGGCGACTCCACCGGCCCCGAATGCGCCGGCCCCGTAGCGGCCCGCCGCGCGCCACTGCCGCGCGCCGGCGCGTCGCCGGGCCTGGCCGAGCATGATCGCCGCGCTCATCCGGCGCGCGCTCCGCGCAAGCTCGGGATAGCGCGCGGTCACGAGCGCCATCGCCATCATGCCCTCCTCGTAGGAGGCGCCGGACGCATCGGCGCGCGTCGTGAAGTTATCGCCGTGGCGGCGGTAGCGCACGAGCGCGTCGTCGATCGCCACGCACCGTCCGTGGCGGAACACCTCGATGTCGAACAGCCAGTCGTTGGTGAACGTCAACCGCTCGTCGAAGCCGCCCGGCGGGCAGAGCTTCGAGCGGATCATCGTCGCCGATGGAAGCATCTTGTAGGTCGGGTCGAACCACAGCTCGATGTCGCCGCTGCGCAACGGCCCGCCGTTCGACACGCGCGAGAAGCGGCCGATCACGGCGCCGCTGTCGGAGTCGAACATCTCGGCGTCGTGCGTGCAGCCGGCGAGGGCGCGATCGCCGTCGAGGATCGCCACCTGGCGCTCGAGCTTGTCCGCCAGCATCACGTCGTCGCCGTCGAGCCAGGCGATCAGCTCGCCGCGGCGAACCTCGAGCGCCCGGTTGAGGGCAAACGGCTTGCCCTGGTTGCGCTCGGCGCTCAGCACCCGGATGCGCTCGGGATGGCGCTCGGCGAACGACCGCGCGATCGTGAGGCTCGAGTCGGTGGAGCCGTCGTCGGAGATGATCAGCTCGAAGTCATCGAAGCTCTGTGCGAGCACGCTCTCGACCGCTTCGGCCAGGAAGCCCGCCCCGTTGTACACGGCCATGATCACGCTCACGCGGGGATTTCCCTTCACGCGCCAATGATCTCAAGCTGGGGGCTGAGCCGGCTGCGCGCCGCTTATCGTCTCTGCCGCGTTGCCCCCTACCCTGGTCGCGATGGACTCGACCCTGATCACGCCCACGACCGTTGCGACCGCTGCGGAGGACCTTTCGACGCCGCCGTCGGTGTCCGCATGCCTGGTCGTGCGCAACGAGGAGGCCGTCATCGAGCGCTGCCTGGAGAGCCTCGAGGACGTCGTGGACGAGATCGTGCTGGTCCACGACGGGGAGTGCGAGGACGGCACGCTTGAGATCGCCGAACGCCACGGGTGCAAGATCCACGTACGCCCGCTCGTCGGCCATGCGGAGGCGTCGACCGTGTTCGCCTTCGCGCAGGCGCGGGGCGAGTGGATCCTCTCACTCGACGCCGACGAGTATTTGAGCGAGCCGCTGCGAGTGGGGCTGCGCGGGCTCCTCGAAGAGGAGGGAGTGAACGGCTACGAGCTGCTGTGGCGAATGTGGGACGGCCGGCGCTACATCACCGAGAACGGGCCGTTCAAGCTGGCGCTGTTCCGGCGCGCGAGCGTCCACCTGCTCGGGATGATCCACGGCATCGAGCGGGTCGATCCGCCGATTCGCAGGGTCGACCTGCAGCTCGAGCATCGTCCCGCGTACAACAACTTCGCGCTCGCGACCGTGCTTACGAAGTGGCGCCGCTGGGCGCAGATCAACGCGAGCGAGTTCCTCATGCCGTTTGCCGACCTGCCCGCGTTCAACTGGGAGGACACCACGGACTGGCCGCCCCGGAGGCGGGTCCTCAACCGCCTCTCGCCGTTGCTCTTCTTGCCCTATATACCGGTGGTGTTCCTATATAACCTGTGGCGCGAGCGGGACGTCTATGGCCTGCGCGAGAACCTGCGCCTGTCGCTCTACCAAGGCATCTACGCGGGCATGGTCCAGTACTACGTGGCGAAGTACCTCTACCTTGGGGGCGGACGGTCGGCCGCGACGCGCTCTCCTCGCCCGGGCGTCCACGACTCGCGGGAGCGTTGATGGGCACGCACGGTGCGGCGCGAGCGGTGACGACGCTTACGGACGGCCGGCGGCGAGCGGCGAGGGGCTCCGCCCCGGCGGTCGCGGTCGTCGCGGTCGGCGATCCACGCTCTCCCGGAACCTGGTCGGGAGTGACGGCGGGAATATGCGGCGCGCTGGATGAGTTGGGCCTCACGACCCACGCGCTCAACCTGATGTTCCCGCCTGGACTGGAGCAGGCGTTGCTGGTGGGCGCCGCCGCCGCCACGCGCAATCGCTACGACGCCGAAGGTGCGGCGCTGACCATGCGTCTGCGCGGCCGGCTCGCGCGGCGACGCCTGAGAGGGATGGATGTCGATGGCATCATCCAGATCGGCACGACGGTCACCGTGCCGCGTGGCGTGCCGCACGTGACGCTCGAGGACATGACCCTGCGCCAGGGGGCGACGGCGCACCCGGTTTTCAGCCGCATGTCGGCGCGGGGGATCGAGGGCTGGGAGAAGCGGCGCGCCGACATCTACAGCCAGACGCGCATGTGCGCCGTTGCCAGCCACTGGGCCGGCGAGTCGCTGCGCGCCGATTATGGCCTGCCGTCTGAGCGGATCGCGGTCGTCGGCTTTGGCGCCACCCACCGCGCGCACCCCTCAGACCGTGTCTGGGAGAAGCCGCGGTTCCTGTTCGTCGGCATCGATTGGGAGCGCAAGGGAGGGCCGCTCGTCCTGCGCGCCTTCGCGCGCCTGCGCCGCGAGCATCCCGACGCCGTCCTCGACGTCGTCGGCGGCCACCCGCCGATCGCCGAGCCTGGTGTCACCGGGCACGGCGTGCTCTCGCATGGGCGGCCGCGGGAGCGCGACGTGCTGGTCGGCCTGTTCGCGCGCGCGACCTGCCTGGTCATGCCCTCGCTCGTCGAGCCCTTTGGGATCGTGTACGTCGAGGCGGGAGCGGCCGGCGTTCCGAGCATCGGCAGCAGCGTGGGCGGCGCGCGCGACGCGATCGGCACGGACGGCGGACTCGTCGTGGATCCCACCGACGAGGAGGCGCTGCTGGCCGCGATGCTGCGTCTCGCCGACGGCGAGACGGCCCGTCGGATGGGTGAGGCGGCCCGCCGGCGATCTGAGTCGTACACCTGGACGGGGGTCGCCGAGCGGCTGCTGCGGGCGCTTGGCCTGCCGGCCGCGGACGGACGGTCGCTGGCCGAGCTCCTGTGAGCGCGTTTGAACGATCGCGTTCTGCGTAACGTACCCGTGCTGATGGCTTTGGGACCGGAGAGCGAGGGGACGGCGACTCTCCCCACGGACGTCCTCGATCGTCCCGAGGCCGGGGCGAAGGTGATCCGCGGCGGGGCCGTCAGGGGGATCTCCTACGGGGCGACGATCCTGCTTACGGCGGCGGTCGTGCCGCTGATGACGCGTCACCTCGGCGTGGCCGACTTCGGTCGTTTCGTGATTGCCTCCTCGGTGGTGATGCTCGTCGCGGGCATCACCGAGTTCGGCCTCAGCGGCATCGGCACGCGCGAGTACGCGCTCGCCGCACCCGGCGAGCGGCGCGAGTTGCTCGCCAACCTGCTCGGCCTGCGCACCGTGCTGACGCTTGCCGGGCTGGCTGTGGCCGCGCTGCTGATGGTGCTCGGCGGCTATCCACGGGTGGTCATCGCGGGCATGCTCGTCTCCGGGTTCGGCCTGATGCTGCTCAACGTCCAGCAGACCTACTCGATCTCGCTCACCGCCCAGCTGGACTGGGGCGCCGCCTCGATCTTCGAACTCATCAATTCTGCGGTCGTCGCGGCGGGCACGGTCCTGCTGGTGCTCATCGGCGCCCAGCTGTTCCCGTTCTTCCTCGTAAGCGTCGCCTCCTCGGCGGCGGCGCTCGTGGCATGTGCCGTCTATCTGCGTCGGCGCGTATCGCTGCTGCCGCGCTTCGAGGTCTCCGCATGGCGCGGGCTGGCGCACGACGCGCTCCCCTATGCGGCCGCCGCCACCGTGGCGATCTTCTACCCGCGGATCGGACTGCTCGTGGTGTCGCTCATATCCGATGCCCATCAGACGGGCTACTACTCGACCGCCTACAAGGTCGTCGAGGTGATCGGCGGAACCTCTGGACTGATCGCCAACTCGGCCTTCCCGCTGTTCGCTCGCGCCGGGCGTGACGATCACGAGCGCCTGCGCTATGCGGTCGGGAAGGTCGGCGATACGGCGCTGATCGCCGGCGCGTACGTGACCCTCAGCTTGGTTGTCGCCGCTCCGTTCGTGATCGAAGTCATAGGTGGCAAAGGCTTTGAACCGGCTGTCCCCGTCCTGCGCCTACAGGCGCTCGCGCTGCTGGGTGGTTTCCTCGCGGCGACATGGAGCTACACGCTGCTCTCGCTGCGCATGCATGGCGCGCTGCTGCGTGTGACGCTGGCTGCGCTTGTCGTCTCGGTCGCGCTCTCAGTGGCGCTCGTGCCGAGCCTCGGCGCCGAAGGCGCCTCGATCGCCTCCGCCGTGAGCGAGCTCGCGGTGGCGGGCGGCTATCTGCTCGCGCTCGCGCGCGGACACACCCCCATGCGCCCAAGCCTTGCGGCGCTCCCCCGCGTCGCACTTGCGGTGGCAGTCGGCGCGTGCGCGCTCCTGCTGCCGTTGCCGAGCATCGCCCAATGGGCGATCGCCTCGACGGCGTACCTGGCGCTGATCGTGCTGCTGCGCGTGTTCCCGGTCGAGCTGGTCCATGTTCTCCTGCGTCGAGAGGACAGAGCGGGACAAGGCGCGAAGGGCGACTGAGCAGCTTTGCCGCGATCTGGCTCGATTCTCAGATGGTCGAAACGCCGGATGGTGGACTACTATCCCCGCTCGAAATGTCCGGAGAGTTGATCGAGGAGAGCGACAGGGCGGTCCAGGGTCGAGACAGGATCGACTGGGTGTGACTCTCTTACTGGAGGTTGTCGGCATCGTCGTGCTGGCCGCACTCGCGCGTGCTGCGCTTGCACCGAGCTCAATTGCGCTTACCACTGCGATCGCGGTTGTAGCAGTCGCCGTCGGGGGCGCCGCTTTCTGGCTCGACGGCTATTCCACCCTGCGCGCTCTCCTGCGCCAGCACACCTCCGATGAAGGGGAGACACTGACGCAGGCCAATACCGCTGCCGGTGGATTGTTTCCGGCCGACGAGGGCTTCCTCGCGTGGGCCAACGCCCGCTTGCCCCATACGGCGCGTGTCTACCTGGAATGCGCGGGCCACTGTCCGGGCGAGTGGGTGACATACCGTCTGGCTCCACGCGTCTTTGTCTCGAGCCCAGCGCAAGCGCAGTATGCGCTTTTTTATGACATTCCTCCCAGTTCGCCGACGTACGCGCGAGGCCGGCCGACGACCGTCTTTGCCCCCCAAGACACCTCCGGCGACGCTGAATTCGTCAAGGGGCAAGAGGCGATCGTGACCCTGAAGCCATGAGGCTCTTTCTCGGACCGCTGCTGTTGCACCTCGGCTTCATGGCCGCCGGTTTTGGCGTTCTCAGAATTGCCGGCGCGATCGATACGGTCTGGTCGCGCAAGACGCTCTGGGCGGCGGGCCTTGCGTATCTCACCGGTATCGCGGCAGTGCTTGGAGTGTCGATCGTGCTCCTCGTGGTCGGCCTCCCGTTTACGCTCGTGACAATCGCCGTGCTGATCACTCTCTTTACGGCGCTGCTCGGTCCTGGAGCGTTGCGAAATGTTCCGCGTTTCCATGGTCTGGGAGCGCGCGAGGAGCATCTGCGCCGAGTCCGTTCGCTCACGGGCGAGCAGATCGCGCTCGGCGTCATTCTCGTTCTGTTCCTCGTGCTTGCGGTTGTCGGCCTATATGCGGTATCCAACCGGCCGATCGGAGCCGGCGAATATGACGCTTGGAATCTGTGGGCGCGCAAGGCCAACCTGATGTTTTTGGGCTCACACCTGCCCGCCGCGATTCTTCAGAGTCCCAAGGAGGGGTACATACAGTCCTATTACCCGTTGCTCCTGCCTTTGCTGGACGCGTCGCATTTCCGTGCGATGGGGGTGCTGGATGACCGGTCGGTGCACGTAGTCGAGTGGCTGTTGCTCGTTGCGTGGGTCTTCGCAGGCGCCTATCTCGTGCGCCGCGCCGGCCGAGTGACGTTTGCGATCGCGCCACTGTGTGGGATCGCGGTTCTGCTGATCCCGACGGTGGTGACCGCCTATGCTGACGTTCCGAGCGCCCTGTTTACTTCGCTGGCCGTGCTGGCGTTGGGGCTGTGGCTCCAGCACCGCCGTCGCGAGGATCTGATCATCGCGACCGTCCTGTTCGTCGGGGCGGCGAATGTCAAGAACGAGGGTGCTGTGGGAACGGCGGCGGCGCTTGTCGCTGCCGCGGGAGTCCTTTGGTTCACACGCGAGCGTCGCGCATTGCGCGAGTTGGCGGTTGCCGCCGGAGCGATCGTATTTGTCGGGATGGCCCCGTGGCGCATCTGGCTGGCGTCGAACGGCATTCACGGTGATCATTCATTTGGGAAGAGCTTCGACCTCTCGTTCCTGGTAGAACACCGCTCCCGGGTCTGGCCCGCCATCAAGGCCCTGGTGGCGCAGATACAGCCGGAAGGGCTCGATCCCCGCCTGTTCGTCGCGTTCGGCTTGGCGATCACGCTGGTCGCGTTGTGGATGTGGAAAGGACGCAGGGGCGTTCCCGCCTACTATCTGAGCGTTGGCTTGCTGTATTTCATCGGCCTGCTCTGGGGGTATTGGACGAGTCCCTTTTCGGGCGCGTTGTACGACGGTCAGGTGTTTACGACGGTGGCGCGGATCACCGTGGCGCTGGGCCTGATCGGGCTCGTTGCGGTCCTGCAACTCGGGAATGTGCATTCACCGCAAGGCGATGAGAATGCGTCGAGACTCTAGACATACCCGCTCGGCTTAGGGACTCGCGCTCCCGGCGCCGTCCAGTGCCCGGCGATAGCTCGCAAGCGTCCCCTCGGCCGCCGCGGCCCAGCTGAACCGCGCCGCCTGGCCACGCCCCAGCTCGCGCAGTCGCCCCGCGAGCCCGGTGTCTGAGATCAGCTCGCAGATCGCGGCCGCGATCTGGGCCGGGGAGCGCGGATCGAAGTAGAGCGCCGCCGACCCGCCGACCTCGCGCAGCGCGGGGATGTCCGAGCAGGCGACCGGCAGCGAGCGCGCCATCGCCTCGACCACGGGCAGCCCGAAGCCCTCGTGCAGCGTGGGCAGCACGAGACAGGCGGCGAGCGCGTACAACGAGTCGAGCTCGGCGGTCGACAGTGGGCCGAGCAGGCGCACGTCCGCGGCGACCCCGGCGGTCGCCGCCCGCGCGGCGAGTCCACCGTCGTCGGTGTTGTGGCCGGCGACCACGAGCAACGGGCGGTCCGCGGCCGCGATCAGCGCGAGCGCGTCGATCAGCGCGGACAGGTTCTTATGGGGCAGGTGTGTCGCCACCGCGAGCGCGAGCGGGCGGCCGTCCAGCCGCAGGCGCGCGCGCAGGTCGCACGCCGACAGCGACGACGGGCGTGACGAGGGCGCCGGGGACAACGGTGACGGCGTGAGCCCGGTCGCCGCGGGCGGGAGGCGCACGCCGTTGGGAACGACGTCGATGCGCGCGCGCGCGATGCGAAGCCCGGAGACGATCTCATCGGCCCCGGCGGAAGAGACCGCGACGATCCGCTGCGCGCGGTGCGCGGCGAGCGACACGAGCGCCGAGGTGGCCAGGCGGTTGGCGCGAGAGAGCAGCTCGGGGATGGCGCGGTACTGGAGGTCGTGGATCGTGACGACGCGCCGGAAGCGCCCCCAGGGGGGCGCGAAGTTGGCCATCGAGTGCAGGACGTCGACGCGCGCGCGCTGCGCCGCGAGCGACACGAGTGCGAGCTCGCCGAGTGCCCACTGCGCGCGGCTGCGCGCGGACACGGGCAGCGTCACGGCGCGGACGCGCGGGCCGAGCTCGGCGGCCAGGCGCGGGCCGGCGTCGCGGTTGACGAACGCGACGAGCTCGAGCTCCGGAGCGAGGTCGACGAGCGCGGGGATGAGCTCGCGGGCGTAGGTCTCGCGCCCGCCGGTCTGGCCCGGCACGAGGTAGAGCAGGTCTAGGCCTACGCGCATCGCCGCTCGAAGGGCACTGACCCTGGACGTGCGGGGCCGCGCATCAGCGCGGGCGTGCCGGTAGGAGGGACAGGGCGACGCGGATGAGGCGCCAGTAGGCCGCCTGGGGAGCGCTCAGCAGGGGGCTGGAGGCAGCCGCCAGGTAGGGGCTGTCGAGCGAGGCGGTCAGGTGCGTGGCAAGCGCGCGCGAGCTGATGCGCCGCGTGCGCTGCACGGCACGCCGGCGCGCGAGCGTGCGCGGCAGGGCGACAAGCGCGGCCCCCTGAGCGCGCAGCTTTGGCCGCAGCCAGCCGCCGCGCGCCGCGACCGCGAGCAGGCCCAGCTCGCCCGCGAGCAGCGCCGGCGCGAGCAGCACGAGCAGTGGGAAGGGATAGACCGAGAGGACGGTGCGCAAGCGATTGCGCTCGAGGTAGAACCACTTGGAGGCCCCCTTGTCGAACTCGTAGCTGTGGGTGACGCGCGCGGCGGGGACGAGGCCGACGCGGCGCCCGCTCAGCCACAGGCGCAGGCCGAGGTCGAGGTCCTCGCCGTACATGAAGTACTCGCGGTCGAGCCCGTCGAGCTCGCGCCAGGCATCGCGGCGCACGACCATCGCGGCGCCCGAGGGGAACGTGATCTCGCAGTCCTCGGCCGGCAGCGCGGCGACCGGGAGGTCGCAGTCGCCGGCCCAGCCGAAGCCGAGGTAGTGGACGATCCCGCCGCTGGTGTTGATGTGGCGATCGCCGTCGAGCAGGACGGCGGCCTGCCAGGCACCCCAGTCGCGATGGGCCGCCGCGGCGGAGCGCAGGCGCTCGAGGCAGTCAGGGTGCGGGCGCGAGTCGGGGTTGAGGAAGAGCAAGAGCGGCGCGCGGGTCGCGGCGGCGCCGGCATGGCAGCCGCCGGCGAAGCCGAGGTTCTGCCCGGTCTCGAGCACGAGCACGCGATCGCCGTGTGCGCGCGCGACGGAGGGCGTCGAGTCGGTGGAGGCGTTGTCGACGATCGCGAGCTCGTCGTCTGGGCGCAGCTGTGGGGCGAGCGCGGCAAGCAGGGCGGGGAGGTGGGCGGCCGAGTTGTAGGTGACTACGACGATCGCCAGCGCATCGCCGTGTTCGGATGGGATACCTGCCGGCGAGGCGCCGGCGGTCGCCGGAGAGCTCTTGGAGTGGAGCAAGGTGGCGCTCAGCGGCGGGTGCTGGAGGAGAGCTCTTCGGCCGCGCGCGGCGCGAGCGGGTCGGGATCGGAGGGCTCGACGGGCTCGCGGGCCACGGCCGACACTCGCCGGCCGCCGGAGAGATCCTCGGCTTCTTCGATGCGCTGCTGCAGCAGGCCGAGGCGTTGGGCGAGCACCTTGTTCTGGTCGGCGAGGCGCGAGACGGCGAGTGAGAAGTGCAGAAGGATCATCGCGATCAGCCCGATCGCGACGGCGAACAGGGCAGACGGCGGGTAGGAGATGCCGACGTCGTAGGAGAGGGTCGTCAGGAGCCCCTTCCAGGCGGCCAGCACGAACAGGGTGATGGCGGCCAGCAGCCACAGGATCGCGTAGCGCTCAGAGAGGCGCTTGCGGCGGACGAGCTCGAACACGAGCACGAGCAGGGCGAAGGTGATTGCGATCGCGAGGCCGCGTTGGAGGGTCAGTCCCATTACAACGCGTGCTCTGCCGCCACGGCCGGGCGCTCGCCGATCTCGACGTTGGGGCGGCGGCGGAAGAGGCCGACGAACACGGCGAGGAGGACCTTGATCATGTAGTAGACCGACTGGGAGGAGGAGATCGCCGAGGAGCCGCTCAGGCGCGGGCGCATGGAGACGGGGATCTCGCAGCTGCGCAGGCGGTGGGCGTGCATCAGCAGGATCGCCTCGACCTCGGGGTAGTCGTGGGGGTAGTCGCGTGCGAACAGCTCGATGCCGCGGCGGTCGGTCATGCGAAAGCCGGAGGTGGGGTCGGTGACGCGCCGGCCGGTGATCAGGGAGACGACGCGCGAGAAGATGCGGATGCCGGCGCGGCGCGGGGCGGAGGAGCGGTAGCCGTCGAGGGCGGGATCGAGGAAGCGCGAGCCGGTGACCATGTTGAGGGTGGGATCCTCGTGCAGGCGGGCGAGCAGGTCGCGGATGTGGTCGGGGTCGTGCTGGCCGTCGCCGTCGACCTGGACGGCGACGTCGTAGCCGTGTTCGAGTGCATAGATGTAGCCGCTCTGCATCGCGCCGCCGATGCCGAGGTTGAAGGGCAGGCGCAGTACGGCGGCGCCGGCGGCTCGCGCGTGCTCGGCGGTGGCGTCGGTCGAGCCGTCGTCGACGACGAGCACGTCGAAGGAGGGCGCGCGGGTCTGGATCGCGACGATTGTCTCGGCGATGGCCGCGGACTCGTTGAGCGCGGGGACGATGGCGAGGTGGCGTCTCATGAGGGTGGGCGAGTCATGACGGTGGCGTGTGAATGGCAACGCGCTCGCCGGCGGCGAGTTGCGAAAAAGCGGTGCGATGGCTCTGAATAAGTGTAGGGATATGGTCCGTCGCTCCGGTACGCGCAACCGCGTGCAACCAGGGCGCTCGCGGCGCTGTGCTTTGATCGCCGGATGGACGCCCGTCAGTGGACAGCGGAGCAGCGCAGGCTGCGCGAGGCGCTGCGAACGCGGGAGCGGCGAGAGGAGGGTGGGGAGAGGAACGGAGAGCGGGCGGCTGCCGCCGCCTCGGAGTCGTGCGTGCTGGTGAGCGTGATCGTCGTGTGCTGGAACTCGGCGGAGGTGATTGGACGCTGCTTGCGGGCGTTGCTCGAGCAGGAGTACGGGAACTACGAGATCGTCGTGGTCGACGACGGCTCGGAGGATCAGACGCGGGCGGTGGCCGAGCGCGAGCTGGCGCGTGGCCGGGGGACGGTCGTGGCGAGCCCGGTCAATCGCGGCTGCCCGCACGCGCGCAACCTCGGGCTGGAGCACGCGGGGGGGAGATCGTCGCGTTCATCGACGCGGACGGGTTCGCCGCGCCGAGCTGGCTGCGCGAGGTCGTGGCTGCGTTCGGCACGGATCGGACGATCGGGGGGGTGGCGTCGACGGTGTTCTTCGCGGACGATCCGCTCGCGATCAACGGCGCCGGGGGGACGGTCAACCGCCAGGGCTGGGCGGCGGACATGGCGATGAACGAGTCCTACGAGCGGGCGCAGCTCGCGGGGGAGGCGCTGTATGCGATGGGCTGCGGGATGGCGGTGCGGCGGGAGGCGCTCGAGCGCGTAGGACCGTTCGACGATCGGATGCTGAACTACTACGACGACGTCGATTACGGCGTGCGGCTGTGGCGCGCGGGCTACCGCGTGGTGGTGGCGGGCGACGCGTGGATCGACCACGGCTTCGGCCAGGGCGGCGGTGGCGAGTCGGGATACAAGCGCCTGCTGTGCGAGCGCCACCGCATGCGGGTGGCGCTCAAGCACGCGCCGCTCGGCGAGCTGGGCACGTGGGCGCGGTACGAGGCGCAGGAGCTGAGGCGAGCCGGTCGGGAGCGGCGCGGCGTGAAGCTGAGGGCGATCGCGTGGAACGTGCGCCACCTGCCGAGCACGGTCGCGGCCCGGCGCGCGCTGCGGGGGGGCCCGCCTGCCCCGGAGCGGCTGATCGACCCGTCGTGGGGGGACGGCTTCCCCGTGGGCGTGCCACCGCGCGCACGGCCGCGGCCGGAGGCGGCGGGCGATGCACTGGAGATGGCCGATCCGGAGAGCGAGGGGCAGCTGCTGTACGGCTGGTTCGGAGCGGAGCGGGTGGCGGGCCGCAGTCGCCGCTGGGCGGGGGTGCAGGCGGGGGCGCTGATCCGCCTGAAGGCGCCTGCGCGGAGGGTGCGGTTCGACTACGCGCATGTGCCGCTCGACGGTGGCGGGGTCGACGTGAGCATCAGACGGCCGGACGCGCCCGAACCGCTCGTGGCGGTGTGGAGCACGCACCTGCCGTGGCGCTACGCGGAGCGCTCGGTTGAAAGCCGGGTGGTGGACCTGGAGGCGGGCGACTACGAAGTCGTGTTCAGCGCGCCAAGAGGGTGGACCGACCCGCCGGGAGAGACGCGGAGGCTGGGGTTCGCGCTCGCGAGCATGGCGTTCGCGGAGTCGTGGGAGATCGCCGCGGGCGGGGTCGACATGGCGGCGGAGGCGACGGTCGAGGAGCAACTGTTGAGCGGCTGGTTCGAAGGCGAGCAGAGCGCGGGGCGTCACTACCGCTGGGCGGGTGCGCACGCGGAGGCGATCGTGCGCGTCGAGGGGGACGGTACGAGCGGGGCGAGGGTGAGCTACCGCTTCCCGCCCGGCCCGACCGGCGGCCTGCAAATGTCCGTGCGCCCGCTGGGCGCGCGTGGGACCGAGGCGGTGTGGACGACGCGGATCGACTGGCGCGAGGGTGAGTGGCACGAGCAGGCGCTGGACCTGCGCCTGCCCGCAGGCGACTATGTGGTCAGATTCGACGCCGACAGAACATGGTCCAACCCGGAGGGGGACGACGGAATGCTTCCGCCGGAGAACCGCGAGCTGGGCTTCGCCCTGTCCTCGCTCGTGTTCTAGGCCAATTCCCCGATTGTCCGGCCCCTTACTCCCATTTGTCCGGAGTCGACGGTCGGGCTCGAGGCTCAGGCGAGCAGCTCCGCCCCGAGCTGGGCCAGCCTGTCGGCGGCGGGCCGCATGGACAGCTCGCGGCGGACGAAGTCATAGGCCCGGTGGCGCAGTGCGAGTAGGCGGGCGGGGTCGTCGAGCAGCTCGTCGACGACCGTGGCGATCTCGTCGACGTCCGCAACGAGGAAGTGCTCGCCGGGGATGAGCGGCTCGCTGTCGATGGAGGGCTCGGAGACGACGACGCAGCCATTGCAGATCGCCTCGAGGAAGCGCATCCACTCAAACGCGCGGGAGGTCGTGCGGTGCAGGTTGAGCAGGACGCGGGAGGAGCGCAGGCGGCGGTACTTGTCGGCGCCCGTGATGAAGTCGGGGCGGGGGGCCGTGCGCACCTCGAGCGGTGGGACGAGGAACTGGCACTCGCGCGTGGCGAGGGCGTGGCGGATAGGCGGAAGCAGCGGGTCGCGGCGGGGGTCGGCGGCGCCGAGGTAGAGCACGTCGATCGCGCGGGGGGCGGTCTCGTCGCGCCGCCAGGCGTCCCAAGCGGGGACGTAGCCGAGCTGGATGTGCGTGCAGGGCACGCCGCGCCGCCGTAGCGCGGCGGCGGAGGAGCGGTTGATCGAGACGGCGGCGGCGAATTGGGTGACGAGCTCGAGCGTATGGTCGAACCAGGGGGTGCCGGGGTTCTCGGTGCAGAGCGCGATCGTGCGCGCGCGCTGGCGCGCGTCGGGGAGGCCGGCGGGATCGCCGTGCGCATAGAACTCGTGGGGGATCGCCACGTAGACGGTTTCCTCGGCGAGCGGGGGAAACGCGTCGAGAGCAAGCTCGACCCGGTGCCCGGCGTCCGCGCATGCGTTGGAGAGGGCGAGCAGCAGCTCAGTCATGAAGTGGCTGCCGCGGCGGGTGCTGAGGAAGCAGAAACGCATCTTCCGCGAGGACCTTATCCTGCTCGCCGACGCGTCGGCCTGGATGCGCGCACGGCGAACCCGCGAGCGCGTGAGGCTGCAATTTCGCTCTCGACACCATGTCGCACGGTCATTTGCCCGTCGTCAGGCCTGGGTAACATCAACGCGATGTCCTCGAGGGAATCGAAGCGTGTGCTGCGGGCGCAGACGGTCCTGTTTGGCCACGAGCTCAAGCAGATCTGGCGATTGCTCAGGGGGCTGGACGCGGCGGCAAGGAAGGTCATCGATGCAGGTCTTGTGGGCCGAGTTGAGTGGGCCTTGGGAGACAGCGCACCGAATCCCGGCCTTGGGGCCGCGGACATGTTGGCGCTGAGCGACGCGAGCTCGGATGCTCTTGATGCCGTGACTTACGAGTTCTTTGGTGAGAACCTCGGATCGAGCGGAGGGCAGAACCGTCTCGCCGACGGACACCCGAGCGACCTGTTGCTTGTCCTAAACCCCGACACCTATCCATCTCCCACAGCGCTCGTGGAGCTCGTCAAAGCCCTCGCTGACGCCGAGGTGGGGATTGTCGAGGCGCGCCAGATCCCACTCGAGCATCCACGTGAGTACGACCTGGTGACCGGCCGGACGAGCTGGGCCAGCGGCTATTGCATGCTCATCCGTAGGTCGCTGTTCGACCAGCTCGGAGGGTTTGATCACGAGCACTTCCTCTTGCACTGCGATGACGTCGATCTCTCGTGGCGCGCGCGCAAGGCTGGACACGCCGTTGCGATTGCGCCACACGCGGCGGTGTTCCACGACAAGCGCCCGACTTTCGATGCGGCGTGGCCAGCATCAGATCATGAGATCTATCACTCGGCGCTGGGACGGCTCATGCTGGCGACACGATGGAACCGACCGGACATCGTCGAGGAGACGATCGCCTCGGTTGAGGCGGGCCGGTCGGAGATCCAACGAGCCGCGCTCGAGGAGTTCCGCTCGCGTGTGGCCAGTGGTCGCGTGCCCGACCGCGAGCCGGATCCCGATGGCGTGGCTCAATTCGTCGAGGGCGAGTATGCAACACATCGCTTCTGAAGGTACGACCACACCGCGCTACGAATTCTCTTTCGCTTGGGAGAGCTCGTATGGACACGCCGTGGAGCTACTCGAGCGCCTCGGTCTCGAGCGCGGACTCGTCGTAGACCTCGGATGTGGGGTGGGCTCCATCGCCGAGCCGCTGCTCGATTTGGGCTTCGAGTACATAGGCGTGGACATCGACCACGACTCGCTGGAGCAGCTCACGAAACGCGGACTCGAGGGTCGAGAGCTGGATCTCGGGCAGACCGATGAGCTGGCAGGACGGATGTTGGAGGTGGCCGGTGGTCGTCGGGTCGCAGCCGTGCTGCTGTTGGATGTGATCGAGCACCTGCCGGCCACGCGAACCTTCTTTACGGCGGTACGCGACGGGCTCGAGCTGCTCGGTCGCCCTCCACTGTTCGTGAGTGTGCCAAATGTTGCACACGTGGATCTCGGAGCGAAGCTTGTCTTCGGCAAATGGGAATACACCACCACGGGTCTGCTCGATTCAACTCATACCCAGTTCTTCACCTCAGAGCGTCTCCGGCTCGACACACGTGCCTGCGGGTTCCTCGAGCTCGATGCCCATGACTTCAAATTGAGGGTGAGCGACCAACACTTTCCAGCAGATCACACAGCGCTCTCGTGGAGCTCGCCGGTCGCACATGCAATCAGGACATGGCGAGAGTCGGCCGACCCACACGGCGAGACGATCCAGTTCGTCAGGGCCTATGTCCCGTGCGACACAGAGGCCTCTCCGCCAACACAGGCGGTTCCATCGGATACGACAACCCTCAACGAGGCCTCGCCGCTGGCAGTCGTGATGCGCACCCAGGGTAAGAGGGCCTCGCACCTGCGTGACGCGCTCACCTGTCTGGCCGCCCAGACGATAGACAACTTTGAGGTTCTGCTGATGGTTCACTCTGACGACGCTGAGCCGGCGCTGGGGGACGTCAGGGCGCTAGTCGCGGACTTCGAGCCCGCTTTTGCCTCGCGCGTCAGCATTGTGCATGTCTCGGGCGGGCGGCGTGCCCGTCCGCTCAATGCGGCATTGGAGAGGCTCAAAGCTGATTACGTGGCGTTTCTCGACGACGACGATCTGGTGATGGCCAATTGGGCCGAGTCGTTCGTCGAGGCCTCGGGCGACGGGGCAATCGTCCGCTCGGGCGTCGCTGTGCGCCAAGTCTCAGCGCCTGAGGACGGGGTCCACTGTCATCCCTATACGGTGCTGTCAGCACTGCAATTTCGGTATAAGCTCGACTTTGATCTTCTGCGTCACTTCTGGGAAAACGAAACTCCGATTTGCACCTTCGCAGTTCCTCGTAGTCTCATAGAGAACGCTGGGCTGCGATTTGATGAGGATCTTCCTGTGCTTGAGGACTGGGACTTCCTGATGCGCAGCGTCGCGTTTGCGGCCGTTCGAGACACTCATAAGGTGACCAGCGTGTATCAGATGTGGCGCTCAGGTGAGTCGTCCGCGTCGCTGCATGAGGTCGACGTGTGGCAGGCGACTCAGCGCGTGCTCCAGGACCGTATGAATCTAAGGCCGCTATTGCTGCCCGCTGGATCTACAGACCGACTGGCCAAGATGTGTGAGCGACTGACCGAGCTCGATGCCACCAATCTCCAGTTCGAGGCGCTCCTCAAGGCCACTCGTCACGAAGCTGCCTCGTTGCGTAACGAGGCACGACGTGACCAGCAGATCGTCGCTGATGCGGCCACTTTGGCCGAGGAGCTCGAGAGGATCCGCGGTGCGTATGAAGTGACGGTCAACTCGCGTCGCTGGCGCATGCTCGGTCCGCCTGCGCGCGCCGTCGCGGCGGTGCGCGGAGCCCTCAGGCGCTTGCTGGGTGGACGCGGGCATTGATGAGAGACCTGCTCTTGACGGGCTCGGGAGTGGAGACGGCTGCCTGGGTATTTCCGTGGGCCGCGGCATAGTGTCCGCGGGGTCATCCGAGCCCTTGCGACCTCCGCGAGACCCACTCGACCGCCTGGGGATCGCGAGGCGCTCGCAGCGCGCCGCGCGGCTCGGTCTAGCTCCTATCTTGGCCGTCGTCCTGCTGGGCGTGCTGACCGCCTGGGTGTTCTGGCGCCAGCTGTTCGATCACTGGAGCTTCCCGTGGGATTTCCTCGGTGCGTATACCACAACGCCAGCCTTCGTCGCTGACACCATTGGACGCGGGCATCCTCTGTCGTGGTCCCCTTTTGTTGCAAGTGGATTCCCCGTCGATGTGAATGCGCAGTCAGGCATGTACTTTCCTGGATGGTGGCTCCTTGGGGCTTTGCATATAGCTCCCACATTGCGCGTGTTGACGTCGGTGCAAGTTGTCCACGTACTTTTTGGAGCCGTCGGCGTGCTGGTTTTGGGGAGGGTACGGCGGCTGTCATGGATCTGGGCCACGGTGGCTGCGGTGGCCTTTTTGTTCTTTGGCGGCTTTTATGGCCAGGCTGAGCACGCCGACTACTTTCGTGGGTTTGCCTACCTGCCATGGCTTCTCTGGGCACTGACGCCACCAGATGGCACCGGTCGATGGCTTCGCTTGGCGGCCGTGCCTCCGCTCGCGTGGCTGATCGCCTCAGGCGCGTACCCCGGGGAGATGGTCTCCTTTGGGATCACGGGACTTGTATACGTGACCGTTGCCTTAAGGGTCAGTGGGTCGGGAGCGTGGCGTCGTTATCGGGGACCGCTAGCGTTGACGATTGCCGCCTCGGGTGCTGTGTGTCTCGCGGTGCTGCTGCCTTACCTTCGCGCCGAACAGGCTGGTGAACTGTACCGCACTGTTGAACCCACGGTCGCCATACGTTCCATCTATTCCATCGCTCCGCTTGATGTTTTTGGTCTGTACCTGAACAACTTCGCTTGGGCGTCCGAAGGGACAATCACAACATGGGCGATTGGGATTCCCATCCTGGTGGGCCTCGCCTGCGCTCGCCGTCAGACGCTGAGCAGGCAAGCTCCGCTCGTTGCTTGCGGGACAGTCGCACTGGTGCTTGGTATGGCGCCGAAGGTCGGTTTCATCGGCCGGGCGATGACCTCGGTTCGCCCGCTCTTTCCCAGTCGTTTCCCTGCGGCTGACTACAAGGCCGTGGTAGCGGTAGCCTTGATAGTCATATCCGCCGACGCATGGGGCCGTATCTCAGCTCGCGATCGGCGTCACTGGGCAGCGGCGCCGATCGCGGCTTGTGTTCTGATCGTCGGTGCCCTGCTTGTGCCCAGTACGCACGCTCAGCCTACACGCGAGCTGTGGCTCGTTCTGCTGGTGATCGTGGCCAGCGCCGCGCTCGTCTTGATCAGACCATCCTCGCGGATCCTCGCCTGCGTGCTCATGGCCCTGATCGTGATCGACGGAGCACGAGAGATAGAAGACTATCGACTGGGTGGGGTGGTCTCCCCCTGGCAGGTGCCTCCATCGGCGCTGGCCTTTTACCGACGCCGAGACGGCTATGTGAGAGAGTTGCCTAAGGTCTTGGCTGAATCGCCTGCAAGTCGTCCGGCTCGCGTCCCTGCGACCTCGACTCCGGAACCAAATGCGTCGGGCTGGGTGGCCGATGCCTACCACGAGACCGATTATGACTCCACATTTGAGCGGGCGCTTTGGGATGCGGAGAATAACCCGACCTGGTCTGCTCTGCTGCTCGAGCCGTGGCACGGATATATTTTCCCTTGTGAAGCGGTGGGATGTAAAAGTGTAGTGGCACACCTGCCGTCAGCACAAACATGGCGCCCGAGCCCCGACTTAAAGACGCTTTCTTATGGCAATGGGAAGATCACTTATTTGGTGAATATCCCCAAGCCGGTTCTGATGGTCGAAAATGAGCTTGCTATAAACGGCTGGCGGGCAAACACGACGAAAGTGCAAAATATTAACGCTGGAATTCCGCTACGTACGTGGCGCCTGTCACCCGGTCGCTACACGTTTATCGCGTCTTATCATGAAGCCGATCGCAGGCTCCAGGAGCTGATAGCGACCGCGGCCTTGCTCGCCTGGGTGGGTTGCATGCTCCTGCTTCGTCGTATGCCGGTTGACCGTCCTAAAACGGAGCTGTCTTAAATGTGGTATTTCCCTCAACACGATACGGATAAGATTCGTTCGTCGCCACCTTCTACCCTGGGATCTCTTTCAGTCGTTTGACCTATGCTGGGCCTCGAGAATCGACATATCCTACTCACTGGCGGCAGCCGAGGAATCGGGGCGGCCGCCGTGGTGTTGCTCACAGATTTAGGTGCCGTAATTTCACACGTGAGCCGCGGCGCTCCTCGGCACGAGCTCGGTCACCACTTCCAGGCTGATGTGACGGATGGCGAGGCGGTCTCGGTGGCGGTCAGTCAGGCCGAGGAGCGCTTCGGTCCCGTCTACGGTGTCGTGGCGAACGCGGGGATCGTCGCCGACGCACGTCTGGCAAATATGACTGATGCTGATTGGGATAGGGTCATGATCACCAATGTGGGAGGCGTGTTTAACGCTGTGCGTGCTTTAGCGCCTGCGATGTGCGAGCGTGGTGAGGGGGCTGTTGTGCTTCTGAGCTCCATCGTAGGTGAGCGTGGAAACGTGGGGCAGGTGAATTACGGCGCGAGTAAGGGAGCTGTGATTGGGCTTGCGAAGTCTCTGGCTCTCGAATGTGCTCGCCACAATGTCCGCGTAAACGCGGTATCCCCCGGCTTTATCGAAACAGAAATGCTTGCCGGAGTGCCGGATGCCGTCAAGAGACGCATATTGGATCAGATCCCGATGCGACGATTTGGCAGACCCGATGAGGTGGCCTGGGCGATCGCATTTCTGCTATCACCCGTCATGTCCAGCTTTATCACAGGGGAGGTTCTTCGCGTGAATGGGGCTCATCACACATGATTAAATCCGGAATCCACAAGAGCGCGGTAGTCGATTCAGATGAGGTAGGCACTGACGTTACTGTCGGCGAGTTCGCTGTCGTGCGCGATGGCGCGCGTCTTGGGGATGGTACAGTGATCCATCCCCACGTAGTCATAGAAGACGGCGTGGTCGTTGGTCCTGGAACGGAGATATTTCCTGGAGCGTTTCTGGGAAAGGAGCCGAAGGGGGCAGGTGCCGTCGCTCGGCAACCACGATTTGACAGAAAATTGATAGTGGGTGGAGGTTCGTCCATCGGCCCACACGTCGTGCTGTTCTATGACGTTGAGATTGGGGCTGGGACGCTGCTGGGAGATGGCGCTTCAATTCGCGAGGGTTGTCGACTCGGTCAGGGGTGCTTGATCTCTCGCTACGTGACGATCAACTATGCGACGATCATCGGAGATCGCACCAAGATCATGGACCTGACTCATGTAACGGGGAACTGTCGTATTGGTTCTGACGTTTTTATCAGCTTGACCGTCGGAATGACCAACGATAATCAGCCGCTGGGCGTCGAGGGCTACGTAGAGGAGAGAGTCCGCGGCCCGATCATCGACGATGGAGCGTTGATCGGTGCAGGCGCAACTCTGCTTCCGGGGGTGAGCATCGGGACCGGCGCGGTCGTCGCGGCAGGCTCAGTAGTCACCAGGGACGTCTCGCCCTACACCATGGTGGCCGGCGTTCCCGCCGTTTATAAGCGGGATGTGCAGCCCCGTTCTAATTCCTGACTATGCCTGCTGATTGTTGTTGTCGACGGTCGTCAGAAAGACGTCGTAGTCGCGAATGTAGTCAAACGGATCGTAGGGATGCGAGGCCAGCACCAGTAGCACCGAGCTCGGATCATAGCGGAACTGGCTCGCCCACACGAGTGGAGGGATGCGTAGTCCGAGCGTAGGCGCATCGAGCGTTACTTCATCTCGTCGCTCGCCATCGTCGACCGCGACGCTTATGCTGCCGGACACGCAGATCAGGAACTGATGACAGACACGGTGTGCGTGCTCGCCCCGCACCTCGCGGTTTGGTACGTCATACACGACGAACCAGCGCCGGGGGGAAAACGGCATGTCATCCGGAATTTCACCCGCAGTCAGGCTGCCACGCAGGTCGGAGAACTCGGCAAATCTCTGCAGGTAGACGCCTGGAACGAACAATTCTACCTTACCGGGCTCACCGATTGCAACTCCCGGCGGGGAGGAGTCGTGCCACGACTCGCCTGTATAGCCGTGAATGTCGGCGGGGTTGCCGCTGACAATCGCATTGGGAGGGACGGAGCGGGTGACTACCGCTCCTGCTCCCACGATCGCACCGATGCCGATCTCGACTCCTCCTAAGATCGTGGCGTTGGCACCGATTGAAGCGCCCTTGCGAACGACTGCACTGGACTGCACGCCGGTGGATCGTCGGTCGCGAGGTAGGTCGCTTGTGAATGTGGCGTTCGCGCCCACGACCACGTCAGCCTCGAGCCTGGCTCCTTTAGACAGCCGTGCACCCGACTTGACGGTAACGCGATCGGCTAAGACGACCCCGTCCTCTACGAGGACGCCATCGCCGATGTGACAGTCAGCTCCGACCTGTGCGCCTGAGAGCACGCGCGCGAAGGCCGAGATACGAGTACCTGGGCCGACCTCGTCGCTTTCACACAACGCCTGCTCGTGTACGAATACCTCACGCACCCGTTTCTCCTTCAGATAGCTCCACAACGTCGCTCACGATCGCGCCGGGACGGCCCTTGGTCGTCTCGTATGCTCGCCAGACGTAAGATCCGATAATGCCCAAGCCGAGCAGGTTCAGGCTTCCGAAGAACACAAGCACGAGAATCGTCGCGGCATAGCCAGGCACCGTGATTGCGCCGACAGCGCGGCCGATGAGAGCCAGTGCACCGATCAAGACTCCCAAGGTCAGCCCGATGACGCCTGTGACCCACAGAATCCGTACGGGGAGATCCGTAAAGGCAAAGACGCTGTCAGAGAGATAGCGCAGCTTGCGGCGTAGCGTCCATCCGCTCTTACCGGGTCGCGAGCGACGGTCATAGGGAACGAGCTCTCGGCGAAACCCCACCCAAAACAGCTGAGCGACGAGTGATGTGTGGACGTCCTCCAGCGAGCAGATCACGTCGCGGACGCTGGCTGTGCACGCGAACACGTCCACCCCCGCCGGGGGCATATCGCCGATCACAAATCGACGATACAGTCGCCAGTAGATCCTGGAAGTCATATCTCTGTCCTCACGGCTCGCGCGCTCTCCGGCGACGACATCGACTGTGCCGGTTGCCAGCTTGCGCAGGAACTCGATCACGAGCTCGGGCGGCTCTTGAAGATCGGCGGCCATCACAGCGATGTAGGCTCCGCGAGCCAGGCTCATGCCGGTGCGGACCGCCGCGATCGAGCCGAAGTTCCGCGAGTGGTCGACGATCCGGGCATCGAGTCCGCTTTTCTTCAGGGCAGCCAGCAACAGCTCGCGGGAATCGTCCGGGCGTCCGTCGATTACGAAGATCGTCTCCAGGCCGCCGTCGACCTGCTCGGCAATGTGCTCGATTGCCTCGACAAGCGCGGTGATCGAGCCCGAGTTTGCATAGACCGGGACGACGAGCGAGTTCAACGGAGCGTTCATGCGCAGACCTCCATACACGCTTCGATCACGGCCTCAACTTCGTGATCCTCGAGATACGGATGGATCGGGAGGGACAGCTCGCGCTCGGCCAGTCGGCGAGCGATCGGCAGATCGCCGATGATCATCCCAAGGCCCTGCCCGGCCGGCTGTTCAGGACAGACAACCGGATAATGGCGCCCCGCCGCTACTCCGCGTTGGGCGAGCTGCTCTTTGATCGTCTGCAGGTCTTGGTCGAGCACTTCAACTGGGAACAGGTGATGGGCTGAGCGCCCGTCGATGGCGACGACCGGACGCAAGCTGCTCTCCTGCAGGGCCTCGGTGTAGCGCGAGGCGATCTCGGCTCGCCGTGCCAGCCATTCGTCGAGTCGTGGCAGCATCGCCGAGCGCAGGATAGCCGCGTGAAGCTCGTCTAGTCTGCTGTTGAACCCAAGTTCGACATGCTCGTACTGTATGCCTTGCCCATAGTTCCGCAGCCGCCTCGCCCGTTCGGCGATGACCTCGTCAGAGGTCAGCAGTGCTCCGCCGTCGCCCATGGCACCGAGATTCTTGGTCGGATAGAGGCTGGTGCCGGCGGCGATTCCGGCAAGCCCTGTTGGCTTGCCATCGCGCTTGGCGCCTGCCGACTGAGCGCAGTCCTCGATCATGACCACATCGTTCTCGACCGCCAGACGATCGAGCTCGGCCGGATCGAGTGGGTGGCCATAGAGATGTACCGGCATCACGGCGCGGATCGAGCGATCCGCGCGCAAGGCGGCGTCGGCCTGATCGAGATCCAAGCCGCCCGACCCGTCGATGTCGCACCACACCGGCTCGGCCCCCGCACGAACGATCGCGAGCGTCGTCGCAAAGGCCGTCAGCGGCGTTGTCAGCACGCGGGCGCCGGGGGGGAGATCTGCGCAGCGCAGCGCTGTCTCGAGCGCATCCAGCCCGCTCGCCATCCCGACGGCATGCGGGACTCCCCACCAGGCGGCGAGCTCCCGCTCGAACGCGCGCACCTCCTCGCCGAGGACGAGCCAGCCGCTATGGCCGACCCGATCGACCGCTTCGAGCGCATCGCTGCCAATGTCTTGCCACTGGCGCGCGAAGTCATTGGAGAGGACCGTCGGTGAGCTGTTCGGCACCGCGCTAGCCTACTGCCAACAGAGGCGCACGCTGGCGCCCGGCAAGCCCGCTCAAATGATCGGCGACCGCGTCTGGCTGGCGACTGCCGTATCCGGCTCTGCGATCGCGGCTGGGTTCGAGACTCGGCCGCGATAGGAGCCGGACAGACGGCGTATGTAGAGCCGTGCCGGGCGCTCGACCATGACGTGTAGTCCGACCGCGAAGCAGAGGATGGCCCCCAACGTCAGAGCCTCATAGAGAACCGTGGTCGGGGACGTCGCCACGGCCCACCGGCCAGCGCCAAAGAATCCCAGCGCCGGCATATGCACGAGATAAAAGGCGTAGGACGCCTCGCCCAGCAATACGACAATCGGGATTGACAGCGCGCGTGCGGGTAAGCTCAATGGAGACACGGCCAGTCCGAAAATGAGCAATATGGCGGGCAGAGCGTAGGCAACGTCCAGGCTCCAAGCGCTGAAGAGGTTTGCTGGCCAGGCCATCAGCGCGACTATGACCACGCCTGCGACGATGGCAAACGGCCCGCCGAGCCGCGTTAAGCTTGGGTGCCCCCGTGTTTGCATGAACAGACGTGCGGTAAGTATGCCAAGGGTGAAATCTCCAAGCCGCGTCAGCGGTGTTACGTACAGCCAGCGGTGTGCCGATTTTGGATCGGCCGGGACCAGGTTTCCACGACCAGTGACCACGAACCATGTCGTCAACGATGTCATCATCAGCGCGACGATTGCTGCAAGGATCAGCGTAGCTCGTGGTGTTCGAATTCGAGCTAGCGCAAGGACCAATAAGGGAAAGCAGGCATATAGAAAGAACTCGACGCTGACCGACCAGGAGGGTGGGTCAAAGCTGTACGCTTGGAACACATTGGGATCCCAGGCTTGAACTGCCAAAACATGCTCCCACCACCCATGAATCGATTCGCCAAAGGCATGCTGACGATCGATGAAGTAGACCACGACTAGGATGTACAAGGGGTAAATTCGAGCAAGACGTGCGACCGCGTAGCGATGCAGCTTGCGCCCGCTGATATGACGCATCGACTCAAAATAATTGAGCGTAAGCACGAACCCTGAGAGTGTAAAGAACAGTGTGACACCCATATAGCCGGATTCCATGAAAGTTTTCAACGGCTTAGGGGCCCCATGGGGGGGGCCGAGATGGCTTGCGTAAACGGCGAGGGCGGCGAGAATACGTACGCCCGTCAGCGCCGGAAGTCGTCCCTCCGGCGGCTGAGAGTGGTCTAAGGCGCTGATATTGAGTTTGTTACGCGGCACGGTAGGATGTTCGCACATGCCCCAGACGGGTGGCCTTCGGGCGGTTCCGCGCAAGGGGAGCTCAATGTGTATGTGTCGTTGTGTCGTCTGGAGACTCTTAATGTCGCGATCGGATACCATCCTGCGTCATGGACAACGGCAGAACTATCGGATCACGCCGCTTCAGTCGAATGATAAGCGGCGTTCGTAATGACATCGCGATGGGCAGTCCAGGCATGGCATTCGGGACGGCCTTTGCCCTGACTTTGATTGTCGCGCTGCTACAGGCCGCAAAGCCTTTCTACTTCGATTCCGGAAACTACTGGGCTCTTGGCAACACCTTTGTAAGACAAGGAAGTTTTTCGCTCATAAATTTTAACAGCCCGTTGCGAGGCTATATGCTTCCTTTGATCGATCACGGTTTGAACGGGCTCGCGCAGGCCCTTCAATGGCGTGGCTCGACTTCGGCTAAGATTTTCAATGCGCTGGTCTTCGCGCTTTCTGGTGCCACATTGGCCCCGGCGATGGCGGAAGCCAGTTGGCCAGGCAGGCGCTGGGGTGTATGGCGACGGCTTACGCTTACCGCGCTATTCCTTATCTTTTGGAGCGGTTATCTCAATTTTCCTCTGAGTGACTTCCCTGCGCTCATGGCGGTCCTGCTCGCGATCATTGCCGTGAGTCGTGCCGACAAGTTGGGATGGGTGTTGGTCGCCGGTCTCGCGACGGGAATTGCGATCGACATACGACCATCATACATATTGCTCGCTCCGGTTGTGCTTTCGTTGCTCCTATGGAGATGGTTCGAACAACGCCGTCATGAGGGCGTTCGGCACCTGGCAGTCGGCCTTGCGGTGATGTTGGCAGGCTTTGCTGTCGTGTCACTACCACAATCGCTTGCATCGCATCGCTATTTCCGTACCTGGAGCTTTATCCCGGGTAGTGCCAGTCATTTGGAGAGCTTGCAGTTGACCGAAGGGCTTCGTGTACAACGGGTGAGCGGCTATGTTGGGGCGGGACATCCACCACTGATGATCTATGAAGATACGTCTGGACAAAAGCTGCTTGCCAAGCAGAAAGAACATGTAGTCGTGGGTCTAAATCAGTATCTCGGACTGGTCGAGGACCATCCGGTGACAATGGCAGGGGTCCTCTTACGACATGTAATCAATGGCTTGGATCAGCGCTATAGCACTCCTTATATCGAACACTTAGACTCCGGATCGCATCGGTGGTTACGCCTGTTTGGGTTTCTCTTAGTATTTCTTGGGATGCTGCGCGTAGGCTGGTCGAAGGCGCGACTCGGCCTTGGGGCTGTCCGCTGGCGTTATCCGGTGGCGCTTCTGATCTGCTGTCTCACAGCAGTTCCCTCCGCAATGGAGACACGATATATGCTGCCGGTCTACCTGCTCAGCTACATACTTGTACTTGCTCCAGGTTGGCCTAACCCCATGGATACCGAGGCGGCTGGAGTTCGTCGCTTTGGAACGCCGGCGATCATAGGCGCCGCCTATGTGGTGTTTATGGCCATTGTGCTACATGTGGTGAGCGAAACTAGCAATCATCTTCTTTTCGTAGGCTGAAATTCGCGACGAGCCGGGCGACTTGGTGCAGAATGATTGCACGATTATGGAGCTTTCCTCGAACATCGAGCGGATGGTTCTCGCGTATTCCTGAATGAAGCAGAGGTAGCCGGCCGCTTCGCGTACGACTCGCCGGGCGGCGTTCTGCTGGTAGTTCAGGCCGCGGGTGCCGACTGGTGCGATCAGCGTGGCGCCGGCGAGGTCGGTCACGTCGTCGACGAGGACGCCGGGCGGTCGGGCAGCACGACGCAGGGCGGCTTCAAGGAACTGGTCGCCGAGGGTCGGCGATGTCGGTGTCGGACCGGAGTCGGGAGTACGATTGGGGAATGTCGCCCCAGTCGAAGTCGGATCTGGCTTGCGAGCATCTCACGAGAGCCAGCAGAGCGTTCGAGGCCGGGGATCCTGTCGTTGGTGTTACCTTCCTACACCTCGCGGCTGAGGCCGCGATCGTCGCGCTGGCGGAGTTGCACGGCATCGCGACCGAACGCCAACACTGGCGTAAGGCGGAGGCAGCGACCGAGCTGCACACGAGCGGTATCCTGTCGACGGATCTAAGTCCAATACTGGAGCTGCTGAACCAGGCTCGCAAGGACGCCGGTTATGAGGGTGAGGACCCCGACTTCGGCGCCTTGACTTTAGAAAGCCTTTTGCATCTTGTCGAGGACGCAGTACAAACTGCTGAGGGGGCAACAGGGACCGCTGCTGAGGGGGCAACAGGGACCGCTGCTGAGGGGGCAACAGGGACCGCTGAGGAGCCGGCCCCGTGACCCCGCGCGAGATATCGACCAGTGTCGTCCTCGATGCTTCCTGGAACACACGCTTGCGAGCGGATCGCCGCCGCGCAGTGGCGTTGCAAGCGCCCTCCCAGCGAGTAGCTACCGAGACGATCCTTCAGCGTGCGCTCTTGCGGGGTGCGGAGGCGGTGGCGCTGACCGGTTCAACCGTCCGCGGTCAACGAACAACGACGAGCGATCTGGACCTCATGGTCGTCGGCGATCGGCCGGACCTTGATGGTCTCCACGAAGACGTCGACGTCTATGCGGCAGGCGCAGAGGCGTTCTGGGAGCGGTTGCTGGCCGGCGATGACTACATCCAGTGGACGTTGCGCTTCGGCTGCGTACTGCACGACGAAGGGATCCTGCGCGCGGCGAGCGATTACATCGAGGAGAGCGGTCTTGAACCATCCGCCGAGCGCAAGCTCATCCAGGCCCGTCGTGGGCTGGGCCTCGCCCGGCTCGTGCTCGAGAGCGGCGATGTCGAGGCGGCGCGTGAGCAGTGTCGTGCAGCGCTGACCACGATCGCGCGGTGGTTCTTGATCGCAAACGGCGAGTTTCCGCTCTCTCGTGACGAGCTCTCTAACCAGCTGCGAACACTCGGCTGCCTCGATCTGGCTGTTGCATTGCAGCGGCTGATTCATGAGGATCCATCGAGCGAGGAGCTACGCACCGGCCTCGAGTTCGGTGAGCAACTCATGAGACTGTCTCCAACAACATAAAACGTCCAAATTATGCTGTTGACCTGATGAAAGTCGCGTTGGAATCAATTTCTGCGTTTATCAAAGCCTATAGCTCGATATATGGCCGTGTCCGACGCAGGCCTACACGAACAGCGCTTCAATCGCGCGAAGAAACCTGTGCGCCAGCTCGATCGCGCGCTGTGCCTCCTGTGCCGGCGCCGGCCAGGCGTCGTAGTCGGCGTGCTCGCGCTCCGGCTGGAGCTTCTGCACGTCGGCCGCCAGCTCGGCGTCGATCTCTCCGCTTGCGACATACGCGTCGCGGAACTCGTGCCACGTTCCCCGGTGGGTCTTCGCGGAGATGCCACGCTCGCTGAGCGCTGCTCTGGCTCCATACAGCATCGCGTAATACGCGGCGCTCAACGCCGTCGAGGGATCCTCCGCCGCGGCCACCTCCGCCGCCGCGAGCCGGCGTCGCGCCGCGTCCAGAAACTCGCTCGAGCGCGGGCTCACACCGACCCGCAGAGGGCGATCTTGTCGTGATCCACCTCGGCGATGAAGAACGACTCGATCTCGCGGCGCTGCGCCAGCCATTCGAGCGTCTGCACGTGCACCGAAAACGACCACGTCAGGGCGTCCAGTCCCAGCTCGCGGGCGGCGTCGTCGAGCATGCCACGCACCCGCATCCGGCCATCCCAGGACGCGTCGTCGACGAGCACGAGCACATCCACGTCGGAATCCCGCGATGGCTTTTCTCCGCGTGCGCGCGAGCCGAACAGCCACACTGCGTGCATGTTCTCTTTCAGCTGCTGTTGCAGCTCGGTTACGAATCGCTCGAGCAGCGCCCGCTCATCGGGGGACAACGACGCGTCGGTCAGCGACATCATGAAATCAATGTAGATGCCCCGGCTGCTCCCAGCAACCTTCAGTGCGATGCCAACGGCTTTCCATCCTTTCCGAGGATGCAATTTCCCCGACAGGCGTGTCGTCGCGAGCGGGCGTCTTACGGGTGCCTGCGGCACGATCCCCTGCCCTGCGGCTACTCTTCCCGCCCATGCGCACTCTGCCCACGCGCCTCGACGGCCTGATCGCGATCGAGCCCGCCGTGTTTCCCGACGAGCGCGGCTTCTTCAGCGAGACCTACCGCCGCTCCTGGCACGCCGAGGCGGGGATCCCCGCGGAGGAGCAGTTCGTCCAGGACAATCACTCGCGCTCCACTCGCGGCGTGCTCCGTGGCATGCACTTCCACGTCGGCGACGGCGTCGCCAAGCTCGTGCGCTGCGCGCGCGGGCGCATCCTCGACGTCGCCGTCGACCTGCGCCGCGGCTCGCCCACCTACGCGCAGTGGGAGGCGATCGAGCTCGACGAGGAGTCGATGCGCGAGCTGTACGTGCCCGTCGGCTTCGCCCACGGCTTCTGCGTGCTGTCCGACGTCGCCGACGTGCTCTACAAGCAGACCGCCTACTACGACCCCGCGCTCGAGCGCGGCATCGCCTGGGACGACCCGGACGTCGGCGTGCAATGGCCGCTGCCGCGCGAGCAGCTGATCGTCTCCGCGCGCGACGCCGCCGCGCCGCGCCTCAGCGAGCTGGCGGACGAGCTGCCGTTCCGGTGGCATCCTTAGTACGCATGTCCCCCCGGCTAGCAGAGCGCTTGCGATGACCGCCTGTCTAGAGCGCCTGCGCGAGCGCACCAACGGCTACACCGTCACCCCGGCGCAGTACGTCCGCTTCGCCTACGCCGCCCTCGTCGCCCTCACGCTGATCGTGCTCACCGGCGCGGCCGTGCGCCTGACCGGCTCCGGGCTCGGCTGCCCGACCTGGCCGAAGTGCTATGGCAACGTCTACCCGCCGCTGAACACCCACGCGGTGATCGAGTTCTCAAACCGCGTCATCACCGTCCCCGTGTCGATCGCCGCGGGCCTCGCCTGGCTTATGGCGCTGCGCCGGCGCCCCTACCGGCGGGACCTCACCCGCCTCGGCGCGCTGCTCCCGCTCGGCGTCGTCGGCCAGGCGGTGCTCGGTGGCTTTACCGTCAAAGGCGCGCTCGACTACGGCTGGGTGATGGGCCACTTCGCGCTCTCGATGCTGATCCTCGTCGCCGCCCTGCTGCTCGTCTGGCGGGCCACACGCGAGCCCGCCTCGCTCGACGAGCATCAGGTTGATCAGGCGCCGACCGATCGCGGGGTCATCTTCTCGATCCGCGCGCTGGTCGCGCTCGGTGCGCTCACGATCTTCGCCGGCACCGCCGCCACCGCCGCGGGCCCGCACGCCGGCGGCTCGCCCGGGCAGAAGATCAACCGCCTCGAGTTCGATGGCCGCGGCACGATGGACTTCGTCATCCACCGCCACGCAGAGATCGCCTTCGTCTTCAGCCTGCTCGCCGTCGTCGCATGGTGGCTGGCGCGGCGCTGGGCGGCGGGACCCGCCGTCCAGCGCTCGCTGACCGTCCTCTGCGTGCTGCTCGCCCTGCAGGGCGCCGTTGGGCTCGACCAGTACGAGACGCACCTGCCCACGGAGCTCGTCTGGGTTCACGTAGGCCTTGCCTGCGCCACCTGGCTGACGACCTTGTGGGCGGCGTGCGCGGCCGGCCGCCTCGCGCCGCAGCCGTCCCGATCTTCCTCTGGATCGCCCTCCGAGCTGGGCCCGGAGAGGCTCATGCGGACCGGCCCCCCCCTCGAGTTCCCCGGAAATTAGCCTTCCAGAACGCCCAATTCCTGAGTTTGGACGTGTCATCGTCCTCGCAAGCGGTTAGCCTGCGCGTAGCAAAGACACTCGAGAAGGGATTGGGATGACCAAGAACGAGCTAGCTGAGCAGGTCGCGGGGCGCACTGGACTGGCCGCCAGCCAGGCCCGGCAGGCGCTGGAGACGACGATCGAGGTCCTCTCCGACGAGCTGGCCTCGGGGGGTGAGGTCGCGCTTGCGGGCTTTGGCAAGTTCAGCGTCAGTCACCGCGCCGCTCGTCAGGGACGCAACCCGTCCACCGGCGAGACGATCAACATCGCGGCCAGCAAAGCCGCGAAGTTCTCTGCGGCAAGCGCGCTGAAGAAGCGCTTGAACGGCTGACCTGCGGTACGACGGGGGCGTCACCGGCCCATATGGGCCGGTGACCTCACCGGCCCCTGACGTTCGAGGGCCGGCGCATCTCTGCGTCCTCAGTCGCTCGCGTGCGAAGCACGCCACGCTCCTTGCGTCCTTGACCTGCTTGACCCTCGAACGTCAGGGCGGCGTTGCTCAGCCGCAGCCGGTGTTGTTGCCGCAGCTGCTGCACGTGTAGCAAGACCCTGTGCGCTGCATCATTCCTCCGCACTGGCTGCACGCGGGACCCAGGTCGAGGCCCTGCAGGCGCGCGGGGACAACCAGGGGCGTGTCGGTCAGGGAGGCGGTGGGGGCGCTCGAGCCGCCGTTGCCGCCGGCTGAGGCCTTTGTCTTGGCGGTGGTGCTTGCGGGCTGCTCTCCGTCCGAGGATGGGCCGGCCGTGTCGGAGGAGGTGACCGACTGCACCGTGTCCTGTGCAGCCATGCGAGCGCGGACGGCTGGTGTGAGGATGCCGAGCTCCTCCTGCACGTCGGTGCTGAGGAAGCGCGAGGCCAGCCAGCGCATGATGTAGTCGGGCATCGACTTGGCGAACGGGATCTCCGGGTTGGAGGTGATGCCCTCGGGGTCGAAGCGCATGTAGCAGAACTTCTGCACCAAGGTCTCGAGCGGCACGCCGTACTGCAGCGCGATCGAGATCGCGGTGGCGTATGAGTTCATCATGCCGCGCAGTGTCGAGCCCTCCTTGCCGATGTCGGTCAGGAAGATCTCTCCCACCGTGCCGTCCTCGTACTTGCCGGCCGTGATGTAGCCCTCGTGGCCGCCGATCGAGAACTTGTGCGTGATCGATTCCCGCTCGCGCGGCATCCGCTTGCGGCGAGGGCCGGCATCCTTCAGCGCCTTGCTCACGGCCTGCTCGACGATCGCATCCACGTCGCTCGGCGCGGCCGCGTCGGCACCCTGCTGCGCGTCGGTGCGTAGCGCCTGTGCGGTCTTCGATCCGTCGCGGTAGATCGCCAGCGCCTTGATCCCCAAGCGCCATGCCTGCGTGTAGGCGTCGGCGATGTCCTCGACCGTCGCCTCCTGCGGCAGGTTGACGGTCTTCGAGATCGCGCCCGAGATGAACGGCTGCACGGCGCCCATCATCTTCAGGTGGCCCATATGACTGATCGCGCGCTCGCCGACGGCGACGTCGAACACCTCCATGTGCTCCTCGGCCAGGCCGGGCGCGCCGACGATCGTGCCGTGCTCGGCCAGGTGCGCCTCGATCTGCTCGACCTGCTGCTCGGTATAGCCAAGCGTCTCAAGCGCCAGCGGCACCGTGCGGTTGACGATCGTCATCTGCCCGCCGCCGACGAGCTCCTTGAACTTGACCAGTGAGAAGTCGGGCTCGACGCCGGTCGTGTCGCAGTCCATCAGGAACGAGATCGTCCCCGTCGGCGCGAGCACGGTCGCCTGCGCGTTGCGGTAGCCGTGACGCTCGCCGAGCTCCACCGCCTCCTCCCACGAGCGTCTCGCCGCGGCCAGCAGCTCCTCGTCGGGGCAGCCCGCGTCGGGGATCTGGTGGGAGGCGTCGCGGTGCATGCGCATCACGTTGTTGTGCTCCTCGCGGTTCTCCTCGTAATGCTCGTACGGCCCGAGCGCCGCTGCGACCTCGGCCGAGCGGCGGTAGGCGCGGCCGGTCATCAGCGCGGTGATCGCCGCCGCCGTGTCCCGTCCGGGATCGGAGTCGTAGGGCATGCCGTTGCTCATGAGATAGGCGCCGAGGTTCGCGTAGCCGAGCCCAAGCTGGCGGAACGCGCGCGCGTTGACGGCGATCTCCTCGGTCGGATAGCTGGATGGGCTGACGACGATCTCCTGCGCCAGCAGCACGACGTCAACGGCGTGCTCGAAGGACTCCACGTCGAGCGTGCCATCGGCGCGGCGAAACTTCATCAGGTTCAGCGAGGCGAGGTTGCACGCGGAGTTGTCGACGTGCATGTACTCGCTGCACGGGTTCGACGCGTTGATGCGGCCGCTGTTCGGCGAGGTGTGCCAGCGGTTGATCGTCGTGTCGTACTGCATGCCCGGGTCGGCGCAGCGGTAGGCCGCTTCTGAGATCTCGCGCATCAGCTCGCGCGCGCTCACGGACTCGCCCACGGGCTCGCCGGTCGTTCGCGAGGTCAGCCGCCACTCGCCGTCGGCCTCGACAGCTTCCATGAACTCGTCGGTGACGCGCACCGAGTTGTTTGCGTTCTGGTACTGGATCGACTTGAAGCCCTCACCGTCGATCGACATGTCGAAGCCGGCGTCGCGCAGGGCCGCGGCCTTGTCCTCCTCCTTGGCCTTGCACCAGATGAACTCTCTGATGTCGGGATGGTCGACGTTGAGCACGACCATCTTCGCCGCGCGCCGCGTCTTGCCGCCGGACTTGATCGTGCCGGCCCACGAGTCGGCGCCGCGCATGAACGACACCGGCCCGGAGGCGGTGCCGCCCTTGGCCAGGTGCTCCATCGAGCCGCGGATGTTCGACAGGTTGATGCCCGACCCGGACCCGCCGCGGAAGATCATCCCCTCCTTGGTGTTCCAGTCGAGGATCGACTCCATCGTGTCGTCGACCGAGAGGATGAAGCAGGCGCTGCACTGCGGGCTCTCCTCGAAGCCGACGTTGAACCACACGGGCGAGTTGAACGCCGCCATCTGGTGCAGCAGGATGTGCGTGAGCTCGTGCTCGAACGCCTCGCCGTCGGCGTCGCTTGCGAAGTAGCCCCGCTCGCGCCCCCAGCCGGCGATCGTGCCGGCGACGCGGCCGATCATCTGCTTGACCGAATGCTCGCGCGCCGGGTTGCCGATCTGCCCGCGGAAGTACTTCTGGGCGACGATGTTCGTCGCGTTCTGCGACCAGCTCTTCGGGAACTCGACGCGCTCCTGCTCGAACGCAACGCGGTCGCCGTGACCGATGCGTGCGTCGCGCAGCTCCCACTCGACGGCGTCGAACGGATGGGTGCCCGGAGAGGTGAAGAAGCGCTCGATCGCGAGCGCTTCGCCGGAGGTGCTCTCCGCGGGGATTGGGGGGTGCGGGGCTGGGTTCATCGGCCTTCCTCCTCTGCTGCGCCGCCGTCGCGGACAACCACTCGAAGCTGTTTGTCGGGGTCGAGCATCATCCCTCTCCGACCGGCGGAAAAAATCGCGAGGACACCCTCGATTTTAGAAGACGCGGAGTGTTTTTCAACGGCCGTTTTCAGCGTCCGAGCCGAGCCCAGTCCGCAAATTCCGCCCACGTTGCGGACGTGCGGAAACCGGCCTCGGCCATGGAGTGGCGCAAGGACAGCAGCCAGTGGGGCTCGAACGCGCGCCGCCGCGCGAGACCCCACGCGGCGCAGCCGAGCGCCAGCAGCGCGGCGACCGCCGCGACGACGATCGCGGCGGTGGACAGCTTGCCTGACGACTTCGATCGCGCGTGCGTACGCGCGGGCGCGATCGACGTCGATTTGAGAGTGGTGCTCGGCTCGGCGGTGGCGGTGGCGGTGGCGGTGGCGGTGGTCGTGGGCAGGCCGTTGGCGGTGGTGGCGCCCGGCGAGCCGATCGCCGGGGTGGAAGCGCCCGTCGGCGTGCTTGTGCCGCCGGTGGCGGTGTGAGCTCGCTCCGAGGCCGGCACAGGGAAGGTGGGTGTCCCGGCCCCCTGCGCCGAGATGGCCGGCACGGTTGAGGCGATGGCGAGGACGGCAAGCATGCAAGCGGCTCCTACGCGCGCGCGTGTGCGCTGCCGATTTTGCGGGTAGCTCATCGCCCGTCCATGCTAGCCACGCGAGCCGGCTGCGGTCAGCAGATCCTCGATCGCCGCTACCGCCTCGCCCAGCAGGCGCTCGGGCGGCTGGGCTCCGTCGAGCGCGCGGATGCGCGCGGGCTCCGCGCGCGCGAGCTCGTCGTAGGAGGAGGCGATCGTCGCGAAGAAGGATTCGTCCTCGAGCTCCAAACGATCGGGCTCCGTCGCGCGCGCGAGCAGGCGCGCGCGACGGAGAGCCGGGGAGATGCGCAACAGCAGCGTGCGATCGGGCGTCAGCCCGCCGGTCGCGAACAGGTTGATCGCGCGCACCTCCTCGATCCCGAGCGCGCGCCCGGCGCCCTGGTAGGCGAGCGAGGAGTCGACGAAGCGGTCGAGCAGCACGAACGTGCCTCGCTCGAGCAGCGGGATCAACAGCTCGTGCACGAGCTGGGCGCGCGCAGCCGCATAGAGCAGCGCCTCCGCGCGAGGCGAGACCTCAAGCGCCGGATCCTTGACGAGCATGCGCAGGCGCTCTGAGATCGCCACGCCGCCCGGCTCGCGCAGCAGCTCGACGGTGTGGTCGCGCCGCGCGATCTCGCGCGCGAGGGAGGAGGCGAGCGTCGACTTGCCGGCGCCGTCGAGCCCCTCGATCGTCACCAGTCTGCCGCGGGCCACCCCGGCACCGTAGCGCCGGACCGTCCCACGACGGGTTCTCGCACAATCGGCACGCTCGTGACACACACTTGGCACATTCCCGGGCTGTGCCGCCTCTACGATGTTCGCAATGACCTCCGCAGCCTCCACGACCCCCTCGCCTCCGCCCATCCTGCCCGGCATCGACGCCCATCCGCACGCCCGCGCGGTGCTTGTACCGGTGTTGCCGCCTCACGGGAGGCCGTCCCACGCCTACCTGTTTCACGGCCCGGCGGGTGTCGGCAAGCGGACGATCGCCCGCGGGTTCGCGGCCGCGCTGCTCGCCGACGGAGCGCACGACCCGGTTGCGACGGCCGAGCGCATCGCCCGCGACGCGCATCCGGACCTGACGTGGGTGACGCCGTCGGGCGCGAGCGAAATGCTCGTGAGCGACATCGAGGAGCCCGTCGTGGCCGCTGCCGCGCGCACGCCGTTCGAATCGGCGCGGCGCGTGTTCGTGATCGAGGCGGTGGAGACGATGAACGACCAGGCGGCCAACAGGATGTTGAAGACGCTCGAGGAGCCGCCCGCGTTCGTGCACCTGCTGCTGCTCAGCGACCGCCGGCAGGACGTGCTCGAGACGATCGCGTCGCGCTGCCAGTGCGTGCGCTTCGACCCGCTGCCCCCGGCGCGCATCGCCGCGAGCTTGGAAGGCATGGAGAGAATTGAGGGCACGGAGGGAGTTGAAGGCTTTGTAGGGGGGGCGGGCGTGGAGCGTGTCGAGGACGAGGAAGGTCGGGAGGATGTGGTGCGTGTCGGGTCGGAGCGCGTGCAGGCATGTGCACGACTGGCGTTGGGTGACGCCCGGCTGGCCGCCAGACTGGCGAGCGCGGCGGGCGGGGAGTTGCGGGCGCGGGCAGAGGACTTTGCGCGCGCGGCACTGGCGGGCGAGACGGACGGGCGCCCCTGGATGGGGTTGCTGGACACGGCCAAGGAGGCCGGTACGAGCGCCGGTGAGGCGTCGCAGGAGCGGGTGGCGCGCGAGCTCGAGCTCGTGCCGAGCAAGGAGCGCAAACGCTATGAACGCGAAGGTCTCGACGCCCGGCGCCGGGGCGAGCGTCGCGCGCGCACGACCACGCTCGACCTCGAGCTCGGGCTGGCGGAGCTGTGGCTGCGCGACGTGATGTGCGTGCGCGAAGGGGCGCCCGAGCTCATATACGCGGTGGATCGCCGCGCGGAGCTCGAGCAGGACGCGCAGGGTCGCGATGGGACGCGCCTGAGAGAGGCGATCGAGCTGGTCGGCGAGACCCGGCTGAGCCTGTCGCTGAACGTCTCGGAGGAGCTCGCGCTCGAGGCGCTCGCCTACCGGGTAGGGGCGCTGGCAGGCTGAGCGCCGGCACACGCCCGCGCCGGAGCGCCGCGGGGCGGCGTTTGCGACCGCCTCAGGCGGCTATCGGCCCAAGGTTCGGCTCGAGGCCGTAGGTCTCGAACGCGAGGAAGCGCGAGAAGAGGCGGTTCTCGGGCCCGTGGAAGTCGGCCGACCCGGTCGTGAGCAGCCCGTCGGCCGTGCAGCGCTCGACGAGGAGCTCCGTCTGCTCGCGCGTATGGGTGATGTAGAAGGCCTCTACGCCGTCGATCGAGACGGTGTCGGTAGAGGAGTCCTCTGCCCCGTCGACCGGCAACTCGCGGAAGCGCTCGATCGTGGCCAGCACCTCGTCGGGCTCGGAGATGTCCCAGAAGGGGTGCGCCCAGACGGCGACGCCGCCCGCCGCGTGGATCGCCTCGACGGCCTCGGCGACAGTGGGGGTCTCGCGCAGGCGGAAGGCGGGACGCCCCTCGATCAGGTAGCCCCGGATCAGCGAGCCGATGTCGTCGATCTGCTCGTTTCGCAGGCGCTCCGCGTTGGCGGGAGCGGAGAGCACCGCTTCGGCCAGGTGCGGGCGCCCGATCGGCTGCCCCGCCGCGACGCGGGTCGAGATCTGCTGCTCGTCCAGCTCGAAGCCGGCCTCGCGCAGGCCGGCCGCCATGCGCAACGTACGGCGCTCGCGGTCGGCGAGGAACTCCGCGAGCTTTACCTGAAACGCCGGGTCGGTGTGGTCGATCAGGTAGCCGAGGATGTGCAGTTCGCGTCCGTCACGTTCGCGTCCATCACGCGTTCCGGCCACGCCCTGGGTTGCGGACCCGTCGGGGGGCGCCGACCCACCCGTGAGGTCGTCCACAGCGGAGATCTCGACCCCGCCCGTGAGGTCGTCCACAGCGGAGATCTCGACCGCGGGGACGACGCGCACGCCCGCCCGCTCGCCCGCGAGCACGGCCTCGGAGACGCCGCCGACGGTGTCGTGATCGGAGAGCGCCAGCAGCTCGACCCCGGCCGCGGCCGCCCGTGCGACGACCTCGCCCACGGGGAGCGCGCCGTCGGAGTTGGTCGAGTGCGACTGCAGGTCGAAGCTAAGCCCCATAGGGCGCTCAGCCTACGGCCTCAGAAGCCCACGTGCTCGTGCGTGAAAGCTTCGCTGGGAACGGCGATCAGCTTGGCGACGTGGCGACCGACGATCTCACGCAGCGTGCGCACGGCGGTGTGGTAGCGGCGGGCCTTGCCGGGCAGGGCACGGTCGCAGGCGCGCTCCTGCTCGGGCACGGTCGCGTCGAGCTCGGCGAAGGTGGCGTCGGTCTCGGCCGCGCGGCGGGCGGCCTCGAGCCAGATGACCTCGAGATAGGCGAGCGCGGCGCCGAGCTGCTCCTCGGGGAGCGAGTCGCGGTGCTGGAGCTCGCGCACGACGGGAACCACCTCGTGGCTCAGCCAGCGCTGCTCGGCGTGCGCGCGCAGGAGCAGGCAGACGTCGGACGGGGGCGGCGTGGAGGTGGAGGAGGAGTCTTGATCGTGGGTCATGCCAGGCATCCGTGCTCGGTGGCGCTCGACTGGAGGATCGAGGGCTCTGGTCATGGCTTCGACTGGGGAGCGGGAAGGCTTTAGAGGATCGTGCGAGCTTCCACGCTTCTTGGGGGATTTTTCTTCTGGGACTTTAAAGAAATCTTCTTCTTCTCGTTGGCGGATGCGCGCGCGCCTAAGGCGCATCGGTCGAGCGTCCGATGGAGAGGGAGAGATGCATGCCCTGGGCTATGACCCGACCGCCCGCATCGCCGGGCAGCACGCGCGCTCGACGGTGCGGCGCTTGCGCATGCGCACCCTGATCTCGCTCGGCGTGCTGGCGGTGGCGACGGCGATGCTGGGTAAGACGTTCGGTTTGCGCGACGTCCGCTTCCTGGCCTCTGAGTTGGCGCTGCTGACGGCGATGTTCGTGATCTCGCGCTACGTGCTGCCGCTCGTCGAGCGCCGCGACCGTGGCGCCACGGGCGAGGAGCAGGTCGGCTCCCTGCTGGACGAGCTGGCGGGCAGCGAGTGGCGCGTGATCCACGATGCGAGCCTCGGCCGAGGCAACGTCGACCACATCCTGATCGGCCCGGCCGGAGTGTTCACGGTCGAGACGAAGAGCCATCCGGGTCCCGTGCGGGTAGGGGGGGTGCACGGCGCGACGCTCAGCCAGGCCCAAGCTCAGCGCAAGGCGATCGAGCGGGTGACGGGCATGAAGGTGGAGCCGCTGATCGTGTTCAGCCGCGCGTGGGTGGACCGGCCGCTCGCACGGCGCAAGGGCGTGCGCGTGCTGCCCGCACGGATGCTGCGCGGGTACCTGAAGCGGCGCGCGAGCACGCTCACGCCGGAGCAGGTCGAGCAGGCCCATCGCCGTGTGGCCACGGCGCTCGCCGAGGCGCGCGGGGATTCGGGGGGTACGCTGTGGGCATGGCTTCCACCGTTGCTGCAACGACGCCGCGGGACGGGGACGGCTCGGTAGCGCCCGGAACGCCGCGGGACCGCACCCAGCACGCCTCCCCCTCCCCTCCCCAAAAGCCCACCCTCGGCTCAGCCGCTCCCGTGCGCCTTCCGCCCGGCCCGCGGGCCCCGGCGCCGCTGCAGACGCTCGCGTGGGCGCTCGCGCCGACCTGGGTGATGGACCAGTGCGCGAAGCGCATCGGCGAGGCGTTCACGCTGACGTTCGCCCCGAGCGGGATGAAGCTCGTGATGGTGAGCGACCCGGAGGCGGTCAAGACGGTGTTCACGGCGCCGCCCGAGGTCGCGCCGTCGGCCGCGGGCAGCTCGCCGATCGCCCCGATCATGGGACCGAGCTCGGTGATCGTGCTGACCGGCCCGGAGCACATGCGCCAGCGCAAGCTGCTGTTGCCGCCATTCCACGGCGAGCGCATGCGCGAGTACGAGGACACGATCGTCGAGGCGACCCGGCGGGACATGGCCGGCTGGGAGCTGGGCCGTGCGATGCGCTTGCAGGAGCACACGCGCGCGATCACGCTCGAGGTGATCGTCAGAGCGGTGTTCGGCGTCGAGGCCGAGCGGATGGCGACGCTGACCGCGGCGATCGGGGCGCTGCTGCAGCCGGTCAGCTCGCCGCGGATGGTGCTGTTCACGCTGCGCCGCTGGAGCCTCGAGCGCCCGACGGGCGCGATCGGGCGAGGCCTGGACGCGCTCGACGCGGTCATCTACGAGGAGCTGGGCCGCCGACGCGCGGAGGCGGACCTGGCCGAGCGCACCGACATCCTGTCGCTGCTGATGCAGGCGCGCGACGAGGACGGCCAGGCGATGACCGACGGGGAGCTGCGCGACGAGCTCGTGACGCTGCTGCTGGCCGGGCACGAGACGACGGCGACGTCGGTCGCATGGGCGATCGAGCGGCTGGTGCGCCACCCGGCGAAGCTCGCGCGGCTGCAGGCGGAGATCGACGCCGCGGTGCGCGACGAGGACGGCACGGGCGGCGCAGCAGGGGTGAGCGGCGCCGACGGCGCAGGTAGGTCGGGCGATGAGTACATGACGGCGGTCGTCAACGAGACGCTGCGCGTGCGGCCGGTGGTGCCGCTGGTCGCGCGCATGCTGACGCAGGAGCTGCGGGTGGGCGGATACACGCTGCCGGCCGGCACGCGCGTGACGCCGTCGATCTACCTGACGAACCGCAATCCGCGCGCGTATGCGCAGCCCGCTGAGTTCATGCCGGAGCGCTTTCTCGGCAACGGCCCCGAGACGTTCTCCTGGATCCCGTTCGGCGGCGGCATCCGCCGCTGCATCGGCGCGTCGTTCGCGCAGCTCGAGATGAAGCTGATGCTGCGCACGATGCTGAGCGAGCTCGAGCCGACGCTGCCCGCCGGGGGCCGGATGTGGCGCCGGGGAGAGTGGAACCGCCGCCGCGCGATCACGCTCGTGCCGTCGGGCGGCACGCGCGTCGTGTGGGATCGACGCGCGCCCGCGCCCGCGTCGATGTAGAGGAGGGCCGCCTCGGGGCGGCCAGGAGGCGTTCGCCGCGCGGAAAATCGCGGTGTGAGCGCAGCCGGCGAAGAGTTTCAACCGGAGTGGTGAGTAGCTTCTGAAGGATGTACGAGGCTACGACTACCACTGCGGGGCCCGCGACGCACGCGCGCGAAGAGCCGCCGCGGCGCGGCCAGACAGGCGCAGCGCCGCCGCCGGGCTTGCACACGCCCGAGGAGCTGCTCGCGCGCTTCGGGCTGGAGAGCTTCAGGCCGGGGCAGCGCGAGGCGGTCAGCGCCGCGCTCGCCGGGCGCGACAGCCTGGTGGTGATGCCGACGGGCGGCGGCAAGTCGCTGTGCTACCAGCTGCCGGCGCTCGCCGACATCGGCCTCGTCGTCGTCGTCAGCCCGCTGATCGCGCTGATGGCCGACCAGTGGCGGCGGCTGCAGGAGGCGGGCGTGAGCGCGACGATGCTCGCGTCGGGGATGGAGGAGGGGCACAACGCGCAGGCGCTGAAGGACATCCGCGCGGGCGTGACGCAGCTCGTGCTGGCGGCGCCCGAGCGGTTCGCCTCGGGCGCGTTCCGCGACGCGCTCGCGCAAAGGAAGGTCGCGCTGTTCGTTGTCGACGAGGCGCACTGCGTGGCCGAGTGGGGCCACGACTTCAGGCCGGACTACCTGCGGTTGCACGACGCGATCGCGGGGTTGGGCCGCCCGGCGGTGATGGCGGCGACGGCGACCGCGACGCCAAGGGTCGCGGAGGAGATCGCGGCCAGGCTGGGGCTCGAGGACTGGGTCTCGATCCGCAGCGGGTTCGACCGCCCGAACCTGACGTTCGACGTCGTAAGCGTCGAGGGCAAGGGCGCCGTCGCGCGCAAGCGCGCGGCGCTGCTGCACGTGCTGAGCGACCCGGATGCGCGCCCGGCGATCGTGTATTGCGGCACGCGCAAGGACACCGACGAGGTCAAGGGCTTGATCGCGGGCGAGGGGATCGAGACGGTCGCCTACCACGCGGGCATGGCGCCGGAAGCGCGGCGCAAGAGCCAGGACGCGTTCATGGAGGGCAGGGCGGAGGTGGTGGTGGCGACGAACGCGTTCGGCATGGGCGTCGACAAGGCGGACGTGCGCACGGTCGCGCACTGGGCGCTGCCGACGAGCCTCGAGGCCTACTACCAGGAGGCGGGGCGCGGCGGCCGCGACGGGCAGCCGGCCAGGGCGCTGCTGCTGGCGTCGCGGATGGACCTGGGCAGGCTGATCAGGTTCATCAAGGAGCGCGAAACGAGCGTGGAGGACGTCAAGCGCTACGTGGGATCGCTGCGCCGGCGCGAGGAAGGAACGGAGGTCACGATCGGCCACGGCGAGCTGGGCGGCGAGCGCGACCGTGTGCTGCTGTCGATCGCCGAGCGCGCGGGTGCGGTCGAGCTGCGCCCGGGCGGCCCCGACGGCCTGCTCGTCACGCTCACGGGAAGAGGCAGCCCGCGCAAGGCGTGGGCGGCGATCAGCGAGGCGAAGAACCGCGGCTGGGAGTCATACCGCTCGATCGAGCGCTACATGTCAAGCAGCGAGCGCTGCCGCCGCCGCCAGATCCTCGACCACTTCGGCGACGCGGAGCAGTGCCGCCCGACCGGCCGCTGCTGCGACGTATGCGACCCGGACTCGCAGCTCGCGCTGGCGATGCAGCGGGCCCCGGCAAAGGGGGCGCGCAAGCGCGGCGGGGGACGAGCGGAGTCGCCCCGTATGGCCGCGACCCCATCGGGCGCGGTGGCAGGCGGTGCCCCGCCCGGTGGCCTGGAGGGCGGTGTGCCATACGCGGGCGCCGGGGGATCGCCGGGAACGCCGCCGCAGGCCGAGACGAGCCCCGTCGACGAGGGCGAGTTCGAGCGGCTGCGCATGTGGCGCTGGGAGCGAGCCGAGGGCAAGCCGGCATTCACGGTGGCCGCGAACACGGTGCTCGAGGACGTCCTGCGCCGCCGCCCGGCGAGCCTGGAAGAGCTGATCGAGATCCGAGGCATCGGCCCGTCCTTCTGCGAGAAGCACGGCGAGTCCCTATTGAGCGCGCTGGCCACCCTGAGCGACGCTCCAGCGCTAGCATCAGTGCCCGCGCCGACGTAGCTCAGCTGGTAGAGCACTTCACTCGTAATGAAGGGGTCCGGGGTTCGAGTCCCCGCGTCGGCTTGCGAAAGGCCCCTGCAAACTGGCTCTCAACACGCCGATCCGCATAGCTACACTGTGGTCGTGGCGCATACGGCTACTACAACCATCAAGATCGAGATCGACAACTCGCTACTCGAACGTCTGCGTGCCGTGCATCTTGGTAAGAGCGATAAGGAGATCATCGAGCACATAGCGCTTGGTGACCTCGGAATCGCGACGCTTCGCGCAGCTCAGGAGCGCAATGCCCTGAGTGAAGACGACGCCATCGAGCTAGGCGTCAAAGCTGTACACGAGACCCGTAGCGCAGCTGCAGACAAGCTGCGCAGCACTGTCCATCAGGCTGCGTAACGCAGATCTCCGCGAGGCTCGCAGCGCTTGCCACGTCTAGTGATTGACGCGAGTGTGCTGTTGTCCGCAACAGTAACGGCCAGCGACACACCGATTGCACTGCTGATGGAAGCCGTGCGTAGGGGGCTGGTCGAGATGATCGTATGCGAGCAGTTGATCGAGGAGGTACGGCGCGGTTTAGGTAGTCGTTACTTTCGCGATCGCGTGACCCTCCAGGAGGGTGACGAGTTCGTCGATGAACTTATCCGCATCGGAACAGAGATAGCCGACCCGGTCTCACCGCCGCGAATCGTGCGGGACCCCGGTGACGATTATCTAGTTGCGATCGCGTACGCAGCCGAGGCAAATGTGATCGTGACAGGTGACCGCGACCTGCTCGATCATCAGGGCCTGTTTCCGCCGGCAGTCACTCCACGGAGGGCAAGCGACGAACTGGAGTTGACCTGGTCACAGTTCGAGGCCGAGCCGAAGGCGCCACCACGTACGGAGCGTCCAGCCCGACACCTGACCTCACAACCGCCCTCCAGCCCACGGGGGGCACGACGTGTGGGTCCGCTGTATCGGAGATTGCCTCATGGGCCAAGCGGCATGAGGCGCGAGGAAGTGGCTATGCATCAGCGGGCGCGCATGTACGGCGGCATGATCCGGTCCGTTGCTCAGCAAGGCTACAAGGCAACAACAGTCACCGACGTTGTCGAACTGGCGGGCATTTCCCGAGGAACGTTCTACGAGCAGTTCTCGAGTAAGGAGGCCTGCTTCTTGGGGACGTATGACATCGTCATCGCCCGTTCCCACAAACTTATCCGTGAGGCGTGGCGCAACGAGCGAGGCTGGACCAATCGCATGCGGGCAAGCTGGAAAGCGCTGCTGCACGATATCGCCGGGGACCCCACAGGGCCGCATCTTGTCCTCGTCGACGCGCTCGGCATTGGCCTGAAGGGGCGAGAGCGAATGCGGCTTGCCGATTCCATGTTCGAGAGGCTGGTCACCGCTGGTTTTCGCGCGGAGCCCGATGGTGGCACGTTGCCACCTTTCATTGCCCCGGCGGTTGTCGCCGGTGCGCGCCACACAGTGTTCAACCGCATGCTGGAGCAGCGCGAGCGCGAGCTGTACTCGCTCACCGATGAAGTGCTCGACTGGAGCTTTTCATACCGTTCGCCGTCTCTCGCGCGGCTGGCATCCGGTCTGAGCACGCCCCCGCCCGTGGCACGCGTCCCGGCGGCCTTCCTGAGGCGCGACGACAGGCGCGCAAGGCTACTGGGCTCTATCGTCCACCTCACCCTCGACGAAGGCTATGCCAATCTGACCGATTCCCAGATCGCCGAATTCGCTGGTGTCTCAACACGGGCATTCCACATGCATTTCTCCGGCAAGGAGGAGTGCTTCCTAGCGGTCCTCGATGAGTTCGCGGCAGAGGCGCGCGAGTCGGTCAGGCCCGAGCTCGAAAGGGCCTCATCCTGGCCGGAGTCGGTCTACCACGCGACGGTTGCGTTCGCCGCATACCTGACCAGCCATCGAGCGCTATTAAAAATCGCATTTGTCGACCTGTTCGAAGTCGGTCCGGGCATGGTTGGCCGGCTCAATAAGGTAGTCGAGGAGTTCATCAGCTTGATCACGGAGTCTTCGCCTGAGCCGCGTCATGGCCCTGTGCTGGCCCGCGAAGCGATCACTGGAGCTGTCTGGGGCATGGTCTTCAGCCATGTCACGAACGACCGTGCAGCGCGCCTACCCTGCTTGGTTGAGCAACTCACGTTCATCGCGCTGGCTCCGTACCTCGGTCCGGAGGACGCTATCGGAGCAATTGTCGAAGCTCGCTGAGTCAAACGTCAAACGCACGCCTATGGGACAGTCGCCGGAACGAGCGCTTTCGGTCCTGTCACCTTCGCCAGCCCAGCCATCGTCCGCGCCCGGCGCGCCCGGGTAGTCTCCACGCTCACAGGAGGGCGAACGAGGAGGGGCGAAGCCGATGGAGATCGAAGATCGAGTCGCGCTGGTGACCGGCGGCGCCGGGGGGATCGGCAGCGCGGTGGCGCGCGCGCTCGCCGAGCAGGGCGCGCGTGTGGTGATCGCGGACGTCGACGTCGAGCGCGGGCGCGCGCTCGCGGATGAGCTCGACGGCCTGTTCGTCACGACCGACGTGAGCGATCTCGGCGCGTGCGTGTGCATGGTCGCCGAGGCGACGGAGCACTTCGGCGGCCTCGATCTCGTACACCTCAACGCCGGCATCGTGAGCGGGTGTGGAATCGGCGAGGGCTTCGACCTAGGCGAGTATCGCCGCGCGATGGGAATCAACCTCGACGGCGTCGTGTTCGGGCTGCAGGCCGCGCTGCCGGCGCTGCGCGCGCGCGGCGGCGGCGCTGTGGTCGCCACGGCCTCCCTGGCTGGCCTGACCGCCGTGCCGCTCGACCCGCTCTACGCGGCGAACAAGCATGCCGTCGTCGGGCTCGTGCGCTCGCTCGGGCCGGGGCTCGAGCTCGAGGGGATCCGCGTGAACGCCGTCTGCCCGGGCTTCGCCGAGTCGGCGATCATCGACCCGATTCGCGAGTCGCTCGCGAGCGAGGGCGTGCCGATCATTCCGGCCGAGCAGGTCGCCGAGACGGTGCTCACGTTGTTCACCGGCGAGATGAGCGGCGAGTGCTGGTTCGTGCAGGCCGGTCGTCCCAGCGACGCGTTCGCGTTCCGCGGCATTCCCGGCCCGCGCCCGGCCCCCTGAGGCACACACGGTCGTTCCGACATAACACACGCCAATGTAAGTTACGTCAGCGTATGTTAGGTCGGAGCGTTAAGGGTCGGGGGTGGTCGCGGCGTGCTGAAGTCGGGCGAGGACGTCGGTGGTGGGCGCCACCTTCGCGTTCTCGTAGTCGGACAGCCGCGAGGGTGAGGTGCCGGCGGCTCGGGCGAGCTGGCGCAGGGTCATGCCGGCTTGGGTGCGCCAGTCGCGGATCTGCGCGGCGTATGCCGCTCGTCCTTTGTGGGCGATGTCCTCGCGCGCGTGGCGGATGACGTTGCTCATCAGCGTGTCGGTGCCGTAGTGCTCGCCCCAGGCGACGATGGTCTCGGTCGTGCGTGCGGCGGTGCCCCAGGGGTTGCGGCGGACCGCGCGCGCGAGTTGACGCCAGTCCGAGAGCGTGCCGCGGTCGAGGATCGTCTCGATCGCCTCGGCCGGCCACCGGTCGAGGGGGGTGTCGGGGTTGAAGTCCAGGTTGCGGAAGTGGGTCGTCATCGCAGCATCTTCTCTGCGAGATCGGCGAGCACCGTCTGGATCGCGGACCAGTCGTGCCAGCGTGGGTCGAGCGCCTTGTAGCTCGCGAGCTGCACGGTCACCTCGGCGTCTCGCGGGCGGGGGTCCGCGAGCTGCTTGACCAGCTGAGTGGCGACCGCCTCGGGCCGGGTGTTGATGTCGGCGTAGTAGTCGTCGATGCCCGCCAGGATGGCGGCTGCCTCGTCGAGTCCGAGCCCGTCCGCGAGGGCGGCGATGTCGAGATAGTCGCGGGTCTGGTTGCGGCTGAGGGCGAGCCATGCCTTGATCCGCAGGATCTCTGCCGCTGTGGGTATCACGAGGCGCTTGCCCTGTATCTCTATGTTCGTGGTCTCCAGCGGCCGGCTGCGCAGCAGCTGGCGTACCCCGGTCTCGATGCCGCCGAGCTCGCCGAGGATGATCTTCCCGGGTTGCGCCCGTGTCATCGACCAGTCACCGAGCGCCTCCAGGTGCTCGAGGACCGTGTCGAAGCGCTCCGCCAGGTCCGCGACGACGTGATCGTGGTCGAAAGACTGCCGATGGTGAGCGTGGAGCGCCGCGGCGGTGCCTCCGACAAGCACCGCGCCGGGGACAAGCTCCTGGAGCTGTGCGGCCTTCTCCAACACATCTTCCAGCGATGGTTTCATCGACCAGCGATGTTACCAGATCTGATAACAAGCTCCTCACGCTCGGACGGGGCGAGGCATGCGGAGGCTACCTTCACCACCTGGCGACGGCCGCGGGCGCACCAAGACCACGGCGCGCCAGCACACGGCGCCTTACGGCACCACCCCGATCGTCGCGAGCGTGTGTTCCCACAGCGGCACGGCCCGGTTTTCGGCTTCCGCCAGCTGCGCTTCGACCTGCGCCGTGCTGCGCAGCATCGCGTGCTCCCGCGGGCGCTCGTACGGCGCGAGCAGTTCCGACGGGACTTCGCCGAGAGCCACGTCGATCCCGTCGAAGGCCGAATCGAATACGGCGGTGCTCGCGGACAGCGTGGCGAAGCTCGTGGCCGTCCACGCGCGGACGTCGGCGCACACCCGCGGCGCCGTCAACGAGGACACCGCTCGCAGCTTGCTCGCATAGGTCGCGACCCTGTGCGTGAGCGTTGAGTTGCTGAAGCGGAGCCCCGCCACCGCGTGCGCGAACGCGGCGACCGCGGGCGCGACGGGGCGCAGTGCGGCGATCGTCATCGCGCCCTGCAGCTCGTCGCCGATCCGATCGGAGTCCTCGCCCTGCGGCGAGCTCGTGGCCGCCCCCGAGCATTCTCCGCTCACGCCGTGCAGCAGTCCCTTGACCGCCGCTTCGCTCGGCCCGAGCGCGCGCTTGCCGGCGCGCACAAGCGCGTAGTTGGCGCGGATGTACGTCTGGGTGGCGGTGAGGTCCCGGGAGCCGGCGAGCGCCGGGGCCGGGATTGCCGCGATGGCCGGCACCGCGAGCAGCGATAGGGCGAGTCGCTTGCTCATCCCTCCAGCCTAGGCGATGAGGCTCGACGCGTACCGCTGAGCAACGCCGGCGGTCTCATCACGCCCGACGCGATCCGCTCCCTCGCGCCGACCGCGCGCCCGCGAAGAAGTTGGTAAGGATGAACGCGATCACCGCTCCACGACACGGAACGCACGGGTTCCCCGGGTATTGTCCTCACTCGACGACGGCGGTCTGGTCCATCCGGATCCGAGGGTCGCAGGCAGAGATACCGAGGGGCTGCTCGGCGTCCAGCCTGAGGCCGCTCCGTCGTCGAGCGCGCAAGCGCACATGAGAATGCAGTGCAAGCGCACATGAGCAGGCACCACTGGTACATCCTCCCGCTGGTCGCGATCGCCGCCTGGGCGATCCTCGCTGTCGTGCTCGGCTCCGCGAGCCTCGACCTGACGGGCGCGGGCGGGACCCCGTCGGCCAAGGTCTCGCCCGCGTGCCTGCCGGCGACGCTCGACCACACCGCGAGGCTCGCCGGCACGAGCGTCGACGTCTCCCCCGCGCCGGAGACCGACACCGCCAACCCGCACACGCAGATCAGCTTCCTCGGTGTGTCCGCCGCGGAGATCCACCATGTCTCCGTCACGGGTGTGCGCAGCGGCGCGCACTCAGGCCGGCTGCGCGACTACTCCCAAGGCGACGGCGCGAGCTTCCTGCCCGACGCTCCCTTCGACCCCGGTGAGCGCGTGACCGTGCGCGCGCTGATCGGCCCCGGCGCCCTCCACGCGAACCCCGCGGGCGACCGGGAGGTCGCCTTTCAGTTCCGTACAGACACGCCCTATCCGACCGCCAACACCACCGACTTCGCCAACCTGCCGCCGGCGCCCGCCGACAGTCAGAGCTTCTACACGCTGCCCTCGATGCGCGCCCCGATCCTGACCGTCACCGCGCCCGATCGCGATCCCGCCGCCGGCGAGATCCTCACAACCAACGGGCCGGGCCCCGGCCAGTACGGGCCGCTGATCTACACCCCGCAGGGGCAGCTCGTCTGGTTCGACCAGCTCCCGAACGGCGAAGCCGCGGAGGACCTCTCCGTGCAGAGCTACGACGGCGCGCGCGACCTGACCTGGTGGCGGGGTCACGTGCTCTCGCTCGGCTTCGGCCAGGGCGAAGACGTCGTCATGAACACCCACTACCAGACGGTCGCCAGGGTCTCCGGCGGCAACGGGCTGGCGGCGGACCTGCACGACTTCCAGCTCGCCCCCGACCACGTCGCCTACGTCACGGCGTTCAACCCGATCCGCTGCGACCTCGCTCCGGTCAAGGGTGCGCGTGACGGGGCGATCACCGACACGGCGATCCAGGAGATCGACATGCGCACGGGCCTCATGCGCTGGGAATGGCACTCCCTCGACCACGTCGCCGCCGCCGAGTCCGAGGTCGAAGCGCCGACGGACACAGCGCCGTGGGACTGGTTTCACCTCAACTCGGTAGACGTGGAGTCCGGCGGCAACCTGCTGATCTCGGCGCGCTCCACCTGGGCCGCCTACCAGCTGCAGGCGGGCACCGGCAAGATCCTCTGGCGCCTCGGCGGCGATGACAGCTCCTTCAAGATGGGCCCCGGCACGGAAACGGCCTGGCAGCACGACGGGCGCATGCTCCCCGACGGTGAAGTCACTTTCTTCGACGACGGCTCGAACCCGCCGATCCACTCGCAGTCGCGCGCGCTGCGGATCGCGCTCGACTTCGTGACCCACCGCGCGCGCCTGACCGTCGACTACACGCACCCCGATCCGCCGCTGCTCGCCGGGAGTCAGGGCGACATGCAGACGCTGCCCGACGGCAACGCCGTCGTCGGCTACGGTGGGCTGCCCGCGATCAGCGAGTACGCCCCGAACGGCGCGCTGCTGCTCGACGCGCACCTGCCGTTCGACATGACCTTCTACCGGGCCTCCCGCTTCCCCTGGAGCGCGAGCCCGGCGAGCCCGCCCACGGTGCTCGCCACCCTGAACGACACCGGCGAAGAGACGATCGTGCACATGAGCTGGAACGGCGCGACCGAAGTGGCCTCCTGGCGCGTGCTCGCCGGGGAAAAGCCCGCGGCGCTCTCCGCTCAGGCCACGATCGCGGCGAGCGGCTTTGAAAGCTCGACGATCCTGCCCGACAAGCACGCCTACGTGGCGGTCCAAGCGCTCGACGCGGCCGGTCACGCGATCGGCGCCTCGCGGGCCGTCGCGGTCATCAGCTACGACGCCTCGCTTCCCAACTCCGGGAGGCCGAAATGACCGTGCTCGATGCGGTTACGGCGCTCCATGAGCCGGGAAAGCCCGTGGAAGGGTGGCTCAGTAGGCCGGTTTCGACTTGTGCTTGTGCGTCGTCGGCGAGGTGCTCGTGGTGGTCGCCGGGGTGTCGGGGGTCGCGGGGGTCGCGGTCGATGAGCTCGTCGTTTTGCCGCCGCACCCCGCCACTGCGAAGGTGCTCGCGAGGACCGCAGCCGTCGTTAGGATGGCGCTGAGTGGCGTTATCTTCATCGTCTGCCGGGCTCCAGATCTCGCGCGAGGACTCGGCGCCTCACCCTACCAGCCGCCCCGAGGGAGGCTCTCCATGGCTGCTGGCCGTCTGCTGCGTGGCGCAGTTCATGGTCATCCTCGACCTCTCGATCGTCAACGTCGCGCTGCCCTCGATCCAGACGAGCCTCGGCTTCTCCTCGCCGGCCCTGCAATGGGTGATCGACGCCTACGCGATCACGTTCGCCGGCTTCCTGATGCTCGGCGGGCGCGCCGCCGATCACTTCGGCCAGCGCCGCACGTTCGCCGCGGCGCTGCTGCTGTTCGGGCTGGCCTCGCTGGTCGGGGGCGCGGCGCCCAGCCAGGAGGTCCTCGTCGGCGCGCGCGCGCTGCAGGGCCTCGCCGGCGCGCTGATGGCGGCCTGCTCGCTGGCGATCATCACCGCGTCCTTCCCTCCCGGCCCCCAGCTCCACCGCGCGATCGGCCTGTGGGCGGCGATGAACGGGCTCGGCGGCGCGGCCGGCGTGCTGCTCGGCGGGATCATCACCGAAGTGCTCAGCTGGCGCTGGGTGCTGCTGATCAATCCGCCGATCGCGATCGCCGCGACGCTCGTCGCCTTCGCGGTCGTCACCGAGCGTCGCCGCGCGCCGAACGCGAGCTTCGACCTCGCCGGCGCGCTGACGCTGACGATCGGCCAGATGGTGCTCGTCTACGGCGTCGTCGAAGCCGGTTTGAAGGGCTGGGGCACGTTCGCCGCGCTCGGCCCGATCGCCCTTGGCCTGGTCCTGTTGGCGGCCTTCGGCGCGATCGAGACGCGCGTGGCCTCGGCGCCGCTGATCCCCTTCAAGGAGCTGACGAAGCCGCTGCGCACGGCCAACACGGTCGTCCTGCTGTTCAGCGCGGCGCTGTTCCCGATGTGGTTCGTGAGCTCGCTCTACATGCAGCAGGTGCTCGGCCTCTCGCCGCTGCACACCGGCCTCGTGTTCCTGCCGATGACGCTGACGATCATGCTGATCGCCCGGCGCGCCGGCGCGCTCGTCGGTCGCTTCGGTGTGCGCCCCGTGCTCGGCTCCGGCCTGCTGATGCTCACCGGCGGGCTGCTCCTGTTCACGCGGATCGGATCCAGCGGCTCCCCGATCGTCTACGTGATCATCCCCGGCGTGCTGACCGCGGCGGGGATCGCGATGGCGATCGTGCCCTCGACGATCGCCGCCACCCAGGGCGCGAAGGAGGGGCAGGCGGGGCTCGCCTCGGGCCTCGTCAACACCTCGCGCCAGATCGGCGGCGGCCTCGGCCTCGCGCTCCTGATCACGCTCGCGACCCAGCGCACCACCCACCTGATCGGCTCCGGCCAGCAGGTCTCCCAGGCGCTGACCCACGGCTTCGCGCTCGCCTACCTGATCGGCGCCGGCCTGGCCGCGAGCGCCGCGCTCGTCACGTTCACCTCGCTGCCGAAGCCACCCGAGGCGCTGCGCGGCGCGGCCCGTCGCTTCACGCTCGCGATCGCCGCCGTGCTCGCCGTCTTCGTCGCGCTGACCGCCGCGTTCGCCGGCTCCCACGGCGCTCCGCTCGGGGCCTACACCACCCGCGGCGCCTACAGTTTCGTCACCGCGCCCGGCCTGCACCCGCCCAAGATCCGCGCCACCTATCACGCGCCGAGCAGTGCGCTCGCGCCGGGCTACATCTTCATGGCGAACTTCTACGACCTCAACGAACCGCCGATCATCGGCCAGAGCGGACCGCTGATCCTCGACCGCAACCTGCAGCCGGTCTGGTTCCAGCCCGTGCCGGAGAAGGTCGTCGCCTCGAACCTCAGCCTGCAGAGCTACGCAGGCAAGCCGGCGCTCGCCTGGTGGCAGGGCCGCGTCACGAACACCGGCGCGACCGAAACCGGCGAAGACGTGGTCGTCAACTCCCACTACCAGAAGATCGCCTCCCTGAAAGCGAGGAGCGGCTGGGTGCTCACTCTGCACGAGTTCCTGATCTCGGGCGTTGACGCGTGGGTGACCGCCAACAGGAACATCCCGATGGACCTCTCCAAGTACGGCGGCGCCTACAACGGGGCGCTGGTCGACTCGGCGGTGCAGGAGTACAACCTGAAGAGCGGCAAGCTCCTCTACAGCTGGGACGCGCTCGACCACATCCCCCTGAGCGAGTCCCAGGCCTCGCTTCCCACCAACGGGTTCCCCTGGGACGCCTACCACGTAAACGCGATCGACCTCGTCGGCGACGGCACGTTCGTCGTCTCGATGCGCGACACGTGGGCCGCCTACCTCGTCGACATCGCCAGCGGCAGGATCGAGTGGACGCTCGGCGGGAGGCGCTCGAGCTTCAGGCTCGGTCCCGGCGCTGCCTTCGAGTGGCAGCACGACGTCAAGCTGCAGCCCGGCTCGACCGTCAGCCTGTTCGACGACCACTGCTGTCAGCTGACCGGCGGCGGCACCTACGTGTCGCCGAGCGCGCCCTCGCGCGGGCTCGTGCTCAAGCTCGACACCCAGGCGCACACCGCGACGCGCGTGAGCGAATACAGCCTCGGCAAAGGCTTCGATGCGGAGTACATGGGCGACACCCAGCCGCTTGCCAACCGCAACGTGCTCGTCGGCTGGGGCTCGGAACCGTACTTCACCGAGTACAGCCGCTCGGGCAAGCTGCTGGCCGAAGGGGAACTGCCCGGACCGGACCTCACCTACCGGGCGACGCTCGAGCAGTGGGCCGGGCTGCCGTTCACCCCGCCCGCCGGCGCCGCGCGCGCGACGGGGGGCAAGACGACCGTGTACGCGAGCTGGAACGGCGCCACCGAAGTCGCGTCCTGGCGGGTCCTCGCCGGGCCTGGCGCCGGGGGCGGGGCCGGCGCTGGAAGTGGCAGCGGCGCCGGGGATGGGACCGGCGCTGGAAGTGGCAGCGGCTCCGGACGCCTGACCGCGGTGGCCACCGCGGCCAAGAGCGGCTTTGAGACGGCGATCCCCGTGCCGCAGAGCGATGCGGGGAGTGGCGAGAGCTACGAGGTGCAGGCGCTCAACGCCCGCGGCCGCGCGATCTCCGTCTCGCGTCCCTTCTCCGTGGTAGCTCGATGACGATCCGCGCGGCCATGTTGCCGGCGGCGCTGGCGCTGTCCGTCGGGTTATGCGCGTGCGGCGGCGCCTCGGCCAGCTCGGAAATTCTTCACGCCGAAGAGCTCCACGCCGAAGTCGCCGCGACCGCGGCGGCCGCCAACCCGGTAACGGTCTCGCCGCTGCCCGACACCGAGGACGCCTCGCCCGAGACGCAGATCGCGTTCCTCGGCGGCCCCGGCACGCGCGTGGACGACGTGCGCGTCGTCGGCTCGCGCAGCGGTGTGCACGGCGGCCGGCTCGAGGGGTATTCGACCGGTACGGGCGAGAGCTTCCTGCCCTCGCACCCGTTCGTCCCGGGGGAGCGCGTCACCGTCCACGCCCGCGTCAGCGCGAGCCCCGGCGCCCCGCCGACGCTCGTCGCGAGCACGACCTTCACGATCGCCCACCAGGCGAGCTTCAGCAAGAAAGAGTTCCCGATCCAAGCCGGCGAAGCAAGCACCGTGCAGCACTACAGCTCCGCGCCGACGCTCACGCCCTCGACGGTGACCGTCACGACGCCCGCCAAGCCCGGCGCCTCACCCGGCGACTTCTTTCTCGCCCCCTATCAGGGCGACGGCACGCCCGGGCCGATGATCGTCGATCAGAGCGGCAACCTGATCTGGGCTCACCCGCTTCCCTCCGGCATCGAGTCGACCAACTTCAGCGTCCAGCAATACGAAGGCAAGCCCGTGCTCGTCTGGTGGCAGGGCCGCATCCTCGAAGTCGGCTTCGGCCAGGGCGAACAGGTCATCTACAACACCGCCTACCAGCAGGTCGCGACGATCCGCGCCGGCAACGGCTACCACTCGGACCTGCACGAAATCAGGCTGACCCCGGAAGGGACCGCGTGGATCGACGTGTTCGACCCGGTCGACCTCAACCTCAAGGCCGAGGGCGGGACGGCCAACGACATCCTCACCGACTCGGTGATCGAGGAGGTCGACGTAAAGACCGGCCTCGTGATGTGGGAATGGCACGCGCTCGGCCACATCCCCGTGGGGGAATCCAACCAGCCGGTGCCGGCCAACAACTACCCGTGGGACTACGTCCACATCAACTCGATCGACCCCGGCTCGACAGGGGACGTGCTGCTGTCCTCGCGCAACACGTGGACGCTGTACGACGTCGATCTGCACTCCGGCTCCATGCACTGGCGGCTGGGCGGCAAACGCTCGACCTTCAAGCTCGGCTCGGGCGTGCGCTTCTACTGGCAGCACGACGCCGAATGGCAGCCCGGCGGGCTGATCTCCGTGTTCGACAACGGCTCGAACCCGCCCAAGGAGAAGCAGTCGCGCGGCCTGCTGCTCGCGCCCGACCTCGCCACGCGCACGGTGACACTCGTCAAAGCGCTCGTCAACCCCGCCAAAACGCTGCTCGCCTCCAGCCAGGGCGACACGCTCAACCTCGCGCCCGGCAGCACCGCCGGCAACTGGCTGATGGGCTACGGCGGGCTCCCGAACTTCACCGAGTACGGACCCTCAGGCGAAGTGCTCCTCGACGCCACGCTCGGCAAGAACGTGCAGGACTTCCGCACCTACTCCTCGCCGTGGTCGGGCCAGCCCACGACCCCGCCGGCGGTCGTCGCACAGCCCGCGGGCGCGAGCGCGATGTCGGTCGCGGTGAGCTGGAACGGGGCGACCGAAGTCGCCTCCTGGCAGGTGCTCGCGGGCACCTCGCCGAGCACCATGACCCCGGTCGCCGCAGCGCCGAAGTCCGGTTTTCAAACGACGATCGCGGCGCCGAGCCCGGGTCCGTACGTGGCGGTGCAGGCGCTCAACGCCGCGGGCGCGGTCATCGGCACCTCGGCGGCGGTCAAATCCTGACTGTGCGCCGGGCGCTGGTCACGGTGCTGCCCGTGCTCACGGCGCTCGCGTTCGGGTGCACGGTCGCGCGCGCCGAAACGACGGCCCCGACGTGCACGCCGCACACGCTGAACGTCTCGGCCGCGCTCGCCGGCGGTCGCGTCACCGTCTCGCCCGCCCCCGGCACGCGCGACGCTTCGCCCGCGACCCAGATCTCCCTGCTCGGTGTGCCTGCGAGCGAGCTGTCGAAGATCGCGGTCTCCGGCTCGCGCACGGGCGCGCACCCCGGCCGGCTGCTCGCCTACTCCCAGGGCGACGGCGCGAGCTTCGTCCCCGCCCAGCCGTTCGCTCCCGGCGAGCTCGTAACCGTCCACGGCGTGCTCACCGTGGGCACGCAGTCCACCCCGTTCGCCTGGAGCTTCACGAGTGCCACCCCCGACCTCGTCAACACGGCGGGCGCGAGCCCGCCCACTTCAAAGCCGATCTACTTCCAGAGCTTCCATTCCCGTCCGAATCTGCGCCCGCCGATCGTGACCGTCTCCGTAACCGCCCAGACCGCGACCGGCGAGGTGTTTCTCGCGCCGTACTCCGGGATCGGGCAGTACGGGCCGATGATCCTCGATGAACACGGTGGCCTGATCTGGTTCGATCCGATCCCGCCCGGCGCGCGCGCCGCCGACTTCCAGGTGCAGCAGTACGAAGGCGACCCCGTGCTCACCTGGTGGCAGGACCCGCTCGCCGCCGGCGGCAGCGACGCGGCCGGTCTCGTGATCGCCAACAGCTCCTACCGGGACGTCGCGATCGCCCGCGCCGGCAACGGCTATCAGGCCGACCTGCACGAATTTCAGATCACCCCGCAGGGGACCGCGCTGATCACCGTGTACGACGCGATCGATTGCAACCTGTCCTCGGTCGGCGGTCCCGCGAACGGCGCGATCGCGGACACGCTGCTGCAGGAGATCGACCTGAAGACCGGCCTTGTCATGTACGAGTGGCACTCCCTCGACCACGTCCCGCTGCAGAGCTCCTACGCGTCGGCCGCGCCCACGAGCCGCGCCGACCCGTACGACTACTTTCACATCAACTCGATCGACATCACCCACGACGGCGACCTGCTCATCGACTCGCGCAACACGTGGGCCGCCTACGACGTCGAGCAGCAGACCGGCCAGGTGCGCTGGCAGCTCGGCGGGCGCCACTCGAGCTTCAGGCTCGGCGCGGGCGCCGCCCCGGCGTGGCAGCACGACGCGCGCGAACAGCCCGACGGCGCGATCACGTTCTTCGACAACGGCGCGTTCCCCCAGTCGCACCCGCAGTCGCGCGCGATCGAACTCATCCTCGACACCGCGAACATGACGGCGACGCTCGCGCGCAACTACGAGCATCGCAACCCGCTGCTCGCCGGCAGCCAGGGGAACGTGCAGGCGCTCGCGGGCGGCGACTGGATGGTGGGCTGGGGACAGGCCGGCTACCTCTCCGAGGTCACACCGTCCGGGCAGGTGCTGTTCAACGCGCACCTTCCCCCCGATTGGGAGTCCTACCGCACCTACGTCCTGTCCTGGTCCGCCCAGCCGGCCGAACCGCCGGCGGTGGCGGTCGACGGGGCGACCGTCTATGCGAGCTGGAACGGTGCGACCGGAGTCGCCTCCTGGCGCGTGCTCGCGGGCGCGTCGCCGACGACCCTGACACCGGTCGCCACCGCGTCGAGGAGCGGCTTCGAGACGGCGATCCCGCTGCCCGCGACGGTCACGCCCCCTTCTTATGTCGCCGTCCAGGCCCTCGATGGTGGCGGTGACGTCCTCGGTATCTCTCCGACGGTCGCGGATTGAGCTCGAGCGGCGCGACGCCCCGTTCGGTGCGCGCTTTGCGTTTCGCCGCCGCTTCCACGGCGGCGTGGCGGGCGGTCGAGAAGTAGTCGGCGAACCCGCGCGCGTGAGCTTCGACGAGGCGTGGCGGCAGCGGCTGGCGCAGCTCGCGGTAGAACGCGCGCTGGTACGTCACACGCAGCCCTTCCTCGAGCGGGCTGACGCCTGAGCTGTTGTGCAACTCGAGGCGGCCGGCGGCGGTGCTGTAGTCGTACAGCTCGCTTTCCTGCCCCGCCGTCTGCGGCGCGATGCCTTCTACAGGCCAGTTCGAGTAGGTGGCGTACTTCGCTGACGGCGTGCGCAGCGCGACCACGTGCAACGGGGCGTCGGCCGCGTACGGTTCGATCGCGTACTCCGTCACGATCTCGTCGGTCGCGTGCAGCACGTACGGGCGACCGGGCGCCGCCGGATCGGCGAGGATCGCGGCGAGGTCGAGCCGTTCGGCCAGGTGCGAGTAGTGCGACTCGCGCCGCCAGTCGTTCGAGCCGGTCGCGATGCTCAGCAGCAGCGGCGCGACGTCGACGCTCGAGCTGAGCTGGTTGCGCACCTGCTCGGACGCGCGCGTGAGCACCCCGCGCGGGTCCTTCACGATCAGCGGCACGCGCGTCGCCTCCTCGTACGCGGCCGCGCCCTTGCCGCGCAGCCCGTGCGAGGCGCCGTACTCACCGTGGTCCGATGTGAACACGACGACGGTGTTCGCCGCCACCTCCGGGTTGCTCTCGAGCGTGCGCAGCACGTGCCCGATGTGCTTGTCGACCTCGCGCTGCAGCTTCATGTACAGGTCGAGGAACGGAAGCCATGTGCCGGTGACTTCCGGCCCGGTGAACGGGACCGGCCCGAACGAGGCCGCCGCGGTGTCCTGCAGCGAGCGCTGCAGCAGCGGCTTGTTGCGCTCGATCAGTAGCTCGGGCGTCTCGAAGTTCGGTGGCAGCCGCGACACCACGCGCGGCGACTCCGCCTCTGGCGGCGCGCGATCGCTCCACTTGTACCACCAGGCGATGTCGTGCGGGTTGACGAACGACACCGTCGTGCACCACGGCTCCGAGCCACCCTCGTGGGCGAACCAGTCTTTGAACTGGTGTGCGATGTGCGGATCCACGCGCCAGCCCTGGCCCGGTCCGCCGTCGGGCGAGGGGAAGGTGCCGCCGGAGAAGCCGTAACGCTCGAGCGCTTCCCCGCCAGGCCCCGGCGTCCATTTGTTGTCGCGATGGGTGAGGTGCCACTTGCCGTACCACCACGTGCGGTAGCCGTGGTCGCGCAGCATCGTTCCCCACGTCGGGAACCCGGGGTCGAGCGTGCTTCCACCGGTGATCATGCAGCCGGTCTGCTGCGTGTACAGGCCGGTGAGCAGCGCCGATCGCGCGGGCGTGCAGTCGTTCGAGGCGGTGTAATGGCGGCCGAACGACACCGCGCCCTGGCTCAGGCGCCTGAGGTTCGGCGGCAGGTCCAGGCCGATCGGTGCGCTTGAGAACCACTGCGGCGTGCGCAGTTGGTCGACGACGATCACGAGGATGTTCGGCCGCTTCTGGCCTGCCGCCGCTGCCGCCGCGGGCCGGGCCGGCGCCGGGCGCGCGGGCGGCGGGGCCTTCGCGGGGGGCGCCGTCCGGGGGGCGCCCGACCCGTCGGTGGCCTCGGCGAGCTTGGACACGGCCAGCGCGCCGCCTGCCAATGCGCCCCCTGCGATCAACCCCCGCTTGACGAAGGTGCGTCTGTCGATGTGCTTATCCTGCTCCGAGTCCATGTTCTCCGTACGCACTGCTGCGATCGTTGGCTTGACGGTGGCTGTACCGGGGCCGATGCTAGCGGCGGGGTCCGCGGCCGCGGCGCAGCCGGCGCCGGCCTGCGCGCCGAGCACGCTGAACACCTCGGCGCTGCTCGACGGCACCGTAACCGTATCGCCGCTGCCGGGCAGTCGCGACGCCTCGCCGCAGACCCAGATCAGCTTTCTCGGCGTGCCCGCGGCCGAGCTGAGCGGGATCAGCGTGGTCGGCTCGCGCACGGGCGCACACGCGGGTCGGCTGCTCGCCTACTCGCAGGGCGACGGCGCGAGCTTCGTCCCGGCGCAGGGGTTCGCCGCAGGCGAGCTCGTCACGGTGCGCGCCCGGCTGCGCGCCCGCGGCGCCGAGCACGCCCTCTTCGACCAGTTCGCGATTGCCCACGAGGACCCGCTCAGCACGACCCCTGAGACGATCCATCCCGGCAGCACGGACGAAGCGCAGAGCTTTCACTCGCGCCCGGACCTGCGCCCGCCGGCGGTCACCGTGACCGTGGACTCGCCCGCCGTGGCACCGGGCGACGAGCTCGTCGCGCCGTACACCGGCCCCGGGCAGGCCGGCCCGATGATCCTCGACCAGAACGGCTCTCTGGTCTGGTTCAAGGGGCTGCCCGAACATGTCTCGGCGGCCAACTTCCGCGTGCAGGAATATGCCGGCAAGCCGGTGCTGACGTGGTGGCAGGGCGACATCTCCGTGCACGGGTTCGGGCAGGGGGAGGACGTGATCGCCGACTCCACCTACACCGACATCGCGCACGTCAAAGCCGGCAACGGCGTGCAGGCCGACCTGCACGACTTCCAGCTCACGCCCCACGGCGCCGCGCTGATCACAGCGTACGACCCGGTCCTCTGCGACCTGTCCTCGGTCGGCGGCCCCGCCGACGGCGGCGTCACCGACGGCCTGTTCCAGGAGATCGACGTCAAGACCGGCCTCGTCATGTTCCAGTGGACGAGCCTCGACCACGTGCCGCTGAGCGACTCCTACACGCCCCCCGCGACCACCAGTCCGGCGTGGCCGTTCGACTTCTTTCACATCAACTCGCTCGACCTCGAGCAGAGCGGCAACCTGCTGATCTCCGGACGCAACACGTGGACGGTGTATGACGTGAACAGCCAGACCGGGCAGATCGAGTGGCGCCTCGGCGGCAAGCGCTCGAGCTTTGCGATGGGCGCCGGCACGAGCACAGCCTGGCAGCACGACCCGCGCGAACTGCCGGACGGGTCGATCAGCGTGTTCGACAACGGCGCCGGCCCCGCGATCCACAAGCAGTCGCGCGGCATCGTCGTGAGCCTCGACCCGCAGACCAAGACCGCGACGCTCGTCGGGCAGCTCTTCCACCCACCCCCGCTGCTGGCGGAAAGCCAGGGCAACATGCAGGCGCTTCCAAACGGCGACTGGTTCCTCGGCTGGGGGCAGGTGCCCGACTTCTCCGAGCTCAGCCCCTCCGGCCAGCTGCTCTTCGACGCGCACTTCCCCGCTCACACCCAGTCCTACCGCGCGTTCAGCTTCCTCTGGACGGGCACGCCCACCCATCCTCCCGCGCTCGCGGTGGCGCCGGCCGCCGGCGGCAGCGGCGGGGGGACCGCCTACGCAAGCTGGAACGGCGCGACGCTCGTCACCGCCTGGCGGCTGCTCGCCGGCCCCACCGCCACGAGCCTTGCACCCGTCGCGCAGGTCGCGCGCACTGGCTTCGAGACGGCGATCCCGCTGCCCGCGGGCGCCGCGGTCGGACCGTACTTCGCGGTGCAGGCGCTCGCCGCCGGCGGCGGGGTGCTTGGCACCTCGGCCATTCAGGGTTAGGCTTTTGCGCGCTTCTTGGTCGCCGGCGTGCTCTTCGCTTTCTGTTTGGCCGAGGCCTTCTTCGCGGGGGCCTTCTTTGCCGGGGTCTTCTTCGGCGTTGCCTCCGCCGCCTTCCCCGCCCGGATCCGCGCGAGACTTTCCTCGAGCGCGCCCATCAGGTCGGGCACCGTGACCGTAGGCTCCTCGGCGGGCGCGGGCGGGGCCGGGATCTTCTTGCCCTGCTGCTTGCGCTTGATGATCGCCTGCAGGTGGGCGCGGTGCTCGTCGCGATAGCTCGTGGGGTCGAACGCGACGCCTAACTCCTCGATGATCGCGATCGCCTGCTCGACCTCCTTGCGCGGCGGCCTGGCCCCCTCGATCGCCTCGGCGATCTCCTGCGGCGAGCGGACTTCGTCGTGGAACTTCATCGTCGTCAGCGTGAGCGCGCCCGCGCGGCTGCGGATGCTGACCATGCGCTGCTTGGCGCGCATCACGAAGCGTCCCAGCGCCACCTGCCCGGAGGCGCCCATCACCTCGTTCAGCAGCGCGTACGCGCGAGCGGCGCCCTCGTCGCTCGGCTCGAGCAGATAGGGATGGTCGTAGTACAGCGGATCGATCTCCTGCTCCTGCACGAACCGCTCGATGTCGATCGTCCTGCTCTGCCTGGGCGCGGCCGCCTGCACGTCCTCGTCGGTCAGCAGCACCCATTGGCCGTCCTTCACCTCATAGCCTTTGGCGACCTCCTCCCACGGCACGTCCCTGCCGTCCGCGGCGCTGACCCGGTGGGTCTCGACCGGCGAGCGGTCGGGCTCGTGTAACTCGCGCAGGTGCACGCCGCGGTCGCGCGTCGCGCTGTACAGCGCGACCGGCACGTTCACGAGGCCAAAGCTCAGCGAGCCGCTCCACAGCGAGCGCGCCATCAGTCCTCGCTCCCGCGGCGTCTGCTCGCCTGCGCGCGAGCGCGGGACGCGCGCCCCCCGCCGTCGCGCGCGGCGCCGGGAGCGGGCTTCGTCGCGCCGACCGGCTTCGTGCCGCTCCCCTGCTTCGACCGCGCGCCGCCGCTGCGCGAGCGCGCGCCGTGCCGGTCGAGGCTCGCCTGCAGCGCCTCGAGCAGGTCGTCCTCCGCCGTGGCGGGCTCCTCCTGCGCCGGGGCGATCGTCTCGCCGCGCGCCTTGCGCTCGATCAGCTCGAGCACCGCCTTGCGATAGGTGTCGTGATAGCGGTGCGGCTGAAAGCGCGCGCCGAGTTGCTCGACGAGCACGCGCGCGGCGGCCAGCTCGCGTTTGCCCGGCTTGCGCCGCGGCGCCTTCAGGTCGAGCTCACGTGGGTCGACGAGCTCGTCGGCAAAGCGCATCGTGTGCAGCGCGAGCACGTCGCCCACAGCGCGCACGGCCACGAGGTGTGCCTTGTTGTGGAACACGAAGCGGCCGATCCCGACGCGCTCGGAGCGCTTCATCGCGGCGTGCAGCAGCCGGTAGGGCTCGTCGCCGAGCTTGCCCGGCCCGAGATGGTAGGCGCGCTCGTAGTACACCGGGTCGATCTCCTCGCGGCCGACGAAATGCTCGATCTCGACCGTGCGCGCAGCCGGCCCGTCGGCGGCGGCGATCTCCTCCTTGGACAGCGTCACATACGAGCCGGCGGCGACTTCGAAGCCTTTGACGATCTCGCCGTAGGGGACCTCGCGATCCTCCTTCACGCACACCCGCCGGTGCTCGATCGCCGAGCCGTCGCTCAGACGCCGCTCGCGGAAGCGGATCGCCCTGGGCTCGGTCGCCGAGTACAGCTTCACCGGCACGCGTACGTTCGCGAAGGAGATCGTGCCGTTCCATAGTGATCGGGGCATGGGCCGGATAGCCAATCGAATCGAGGGCCGCGCGTCAAATGCTGGGCGACGCCGCCCGTTGGACGGTGGCCGTCGGGGGAAAACGGCCACCGTCCGGAGGAAGGGGAACGTCCATGTCAGTCGACTACGGTATGCCCCTTCCGCTGAGTTCATAAACAGCTTTTTGCGACGGGGTTGACGGCAGGCGGATCGGGGTAATCAGCGTGACACGTGTGACGTGAGGGAAGGGTGCACCGCAGCGGTGCGCCCCCGAGGAGGAGTAAGAGACAATGGCGAGCGCGAGCGGGACCGGGGCGGGCGTGGCAGACGCGGATGCGAGGGGGGACGGCGTGCAGACAGGCACGATCGAGACCGACATCCCCGCGCGCCTGGATCGTCTGCCGTGGTCGCGCTTTCACTGGCGCGTGATCATCGGGCTCGGCACGGTCTGGATCCTCGACGGGCTCGAGGTCACAATCGTGGGCTCGATCGCCGGACGGCTGGGCGAAAAGGGATCCGGGGTGGGCATCACCGCCGGCGACGTATCGGGGCTTGCGGCGTCGCTGTATGTGGCCGGAGCGTGCGTGGGCGCGCTGATCTTCGGCCAGCTGACCGACCGCTTCGGGCGCAAGCGCCTGTTCATGCTCACGCTCGGCCTGTACCTGCTCGCGACGATCCTCACGGCGCTCTCGTTCTCGCCGCTGTGGTTCTACGCGTTCCGCTTCCTCACCGGCATGGGCATCGGCGGCGAGTACAGCGCGATCAACTCGGCGATCGACGAGCTGATCCCCGCCAAGCACCGCGGGCACGCCGACATCTCGATCAACGGCAGCTACTGGGGCGGGGCGATCGGCGGCTCGCTGCTGGCGGTGCTCGCGCTGAACACGAACATCTTTCCCGTCGACCTCGGCTGGCGCCTGTGCTTCGCACTCGGCGCCGTCCTCGGCCTGGGCGTGCTGCTGATCCGGCGCAACGTGCCGGAGAGTCCTCGCTGGCTGTTCATCCACGGACGCGAGGACGAGGCCGAGAAGATCGTCAAAGAGATCGAAGCCGAGGTGCGCGAGCAGACGGGCGAAGAGCTCGCCGAGCCCGAAGAGAGCATCACCGTGCGCCAGCGCAAGACGATCCCGCTGCCGTTGATCGTGCGCTCGGTGCTCACCCTCTACCCACGACGAACGGTCCTCGGGCTGGCGCTGTTCGTCGGCCAGGCGTTCCTCTACAACGCGCTGCTGTTCAGCCTCGGCTATCTGCTGGAGACGTTCTTCAAGATCTCGAGCGGCAACGTGCCCTATTACATCGCGATCTTCGCCGTCGGCAACCTGCTCGGGCCGCTGACGCTCGCCCGCCTGTTCGACACGGTCGGGCGCAAGCCGATGATCGCGGGCTCCTACATCCTGTCCGGCGGTCTGCTGCTGGTGACGGCCTTCCTGTTCAAGAGCGGCGCCTTCTCCGCCGCCGGGTTCATCGCGGCTTTGATGGTGATCTTCTTCTTCGCATCCGCCGGTGTGAGCGCGGCCTACCTGACCGTCTCAGAGGTCTTTCCCCTGGAGACGCGCGCGCTGTGCATCGCCGTCTTCTACGCGGTCGGAACGGCCACCGGGGGGATCGTCGGACCGCTGCTGTTCGCTCACCTGATCGAAAGCGGCAAGACCAGCCACGTGTTCGTCGGTTTCATGATCGGCGCCGTCGCGATGATCCTGGGAGGGGTCGCCGAGGTCTTCTTCGGCGTCAAGGCCGAGCGGCGGAGCCTCGAGTCGATCGCCCAGCCGCTCACCGTCGAGGACACTCCGCCGAGGAGCGCTCCCGGGAGGCCGAGGCCGACGCCGGCCTGAGCCGGCGCCGACCCTGGCACGCGCCTGAACGCGCCTGACGCCACCCGGTGGTCGTCCACGTGCCACCAGCACGCGGACGACCACCGTGCGACGTCAGCCCACGCCTATCCACGGGCCATTCCCACGGCCGCGTCGCTAGCTCGCGCCCACGGTCGCGCCGGCTTCCGCCACCTCGTGCGGCCCCTCGGCGAACTCCTCGACGATCTTCGCGCAGAACGCCGGCAGGTCGTCGGGGTTGCGGCTGGAGACCAGGCCCTGATCGACGACCACTTCCTCGTCGACCCACTCGCCGCCGGCATTGCGGATGTCGGTTTGCAGCGAGGGCCAGGACGTGATCTTGCGCTCGCGCACCAGATCGGCCTCGACCAGCGTCCACGGGCCGTGACAGATGACCCCGGCGGGCTTGCCTTCGCCGAAGAGGTCCTGCAGGAACCCGATCGCGCGCTCCTCGGTGCGCAGCTGGTCGGGGTTGGCCACTCCGCCCGGCAGCACGACGCCGTCGTAGTCCTTCGCGCGAGCGTCAGACAGCGTCCTGTCGACGTCGAACGTCGAGCCCTTGTCCATGTGGTTCATCGCCTGGACCTTGCCGCTTTCGGGGGCGATCAGCTCGGGCGTGCCTCCCGCCCGCTCGACTGCCTCCCACGGCTTCGTCAGCTCCACTTCCTCGATGCCCTCTTGCGCAACCAGGAACGCGATCCGCTTGCCACTCAACTCGGCCATCGAAATCCTCCTTTTGAGATATGCGGTGTCTGTCCCTCGTCTACCCGGGTCGGTGCGATGGAAACAAACAGCAGGACCCGCGATGGAATGAAAATAGACTGTGCCCAGGTAGAAACTACGCTGTCGTTTCACTGTCTCGATCGCCGATGAGAGCCCTTTCATGATTAGCCGCTCGCCGGCCGGGGTAACTCTTCCACGTGGCGCGAACCGCGCCGAAATCGAGGACGGGAGTATCGACATGGTGGCTCTGGTAGTGCTTGTACTTCTCTTGGCGATCCTCGGAGGCTTGGGCTTTGCGGCGCACGTGCTGTGGTACGTGCTCGTATTCGCCGTCCTCCTGTGGCTGATCGGCTTCTTCATCGGGGGTGTCGAGGGCGGCGGCAGGCGCCGGTGGTACGGCCGCTGGTAGAGCCTGGGCGCCCGCCGGCTGGTAGGGGCGCTGGGGCGCTGTGCGTCGATCGGCCGACCACGGTGGGGCGGCCGATCGACACAAGCGCCGGCACCATGCAGCTCACCGCTGCTTGAGGCACCATGCAGCTCACCGCTGCTTGACAGACGCTGTCTGGCTCTGTGCTTCCTGCCTCGCTGGGCTCACCGCTTCTTGGCGTCCACCGCGCGCTGCAGCTGCGCCTTGTTCATGCTCGAGCGGCCTTCGACCCCGAGCTTGCGGGCCTCCTGGTAGAGCTGCTCGCGCGTGCGCCCGCGCGGACCCGCTTTGCCCGACCGCAGCCCGCCCCGCCGCCCGGAGGAGATGTCCTTGGTGGAGGAACGCGAACGGGTGCGCGACTCGCCGCTGCGCGCGCGCTCCTTGTTGACGGTGCGCGCCGCGATCTCCTCAGCCCGTTTCTCCGAAGCGCCCTGTTCTTTCTCACTCTGCTTTACGTGTTTGTACTGACGGTCGCGCTTGCTGCCTTTCCTGACCCCGCTGGGTGGCATCGCCGAGCCTCCTTGATTGGATGACTGATGGGGTGGGATTACCCTCCCGGGACCGCGCGTATTCAGGTGCTCGTCTCAGGTGCTCGTCTCGGGCGTTCGCCGCTCGGGCTCGCGGAAGGGCAGCCGCCCGAGCAGCCCGGCGAGCTCGAACAGGCGCTGGATGGCTCGCTGTCCCGGGATCAGCCAGAAGTCGCAGAGGTGCTCCTCGCACAGGCTCATGCTGCTCAAGATCGTGCGCAGGCCGGTCGAGTCGACGAAGGAGAGGCCGCTCAGGTCGAACACGATCTCGTTCGCACCGTCGGCGCACAGCTGCGCGACCGCCGCCTCGAGCGCCGGGGCCGAGGCGAGATCGAGCTCGCCGGCCAGAGTCAGCGTGCGGCGACCGCCTTGGGCATCCTCGTGGATGCTGAAGTCCTCGGGGCCCATGAGTTGTCTCATGGTCGAGAGCCGCGCTCCCGCAAAGCGTCGGCGACCCCGTCTCGTGCGGTCGTCGATTCACAGCTGCGACAGTCCAGGTAGGCCATTTCAAGTAGTCCTCCGCACACGTGTTGTCGGTGTGTGCGACGGTCTGCCCCCGGCCTCCCCCATCGGCTGCCAGTGCCTCCCACCGCATGTTGCCCGCCTCGGGGACTCTCCAAGCCGCTCAGACGGTCTCCAAATGCTAGTACATGCGACCGCACGTGTCAGGACGCAGGCGCAGCACGCGGTAGTCTGTGCCTACGTGTGTTCGCGTCGGACCGTGAGGACGGGTACGAGACGAAACGCGGATTGCGCGCGCGGATTTGATCCGTCTCCTTCCTGCCCTTCGCGCGATCCGCTTTCAGGAGGGAGGCGAGAAGGAGAGTTGGCTTGTCCAACCCCTCCCCCGATGCTCCCACCGCCGGCTCCATGTCCTCCTCGATCTCCAACGGCGTCGTGCGGCTGCTGAGCGAGTACACCGGCCGCGGGCCGACACAGGCGCGTACCTACATCGACGAGAATTTGATTACGACCGTGCTGCAGGACACCCTGACCAAGGGCGAGCGCAGCCTCGTGCGCAACGGCCAGACCGATCTCGTGCTCGCCAACCGCAAGGCCTATCAGAACGCCATGGGCACGGACCTGGTCGCGCTCGTCGAGGCGACCTCCGGCCGCGAGGTCGTCGCGTTCCTCAGCGACAACCACATCGATCCGGATTACGCCGTCGAGTCCTTCGTGCTGGCATCAAGGTTCGGCGGGACGAACTCCGCGCAGAACGGGCGCGACGAGTCGATATAGGGGCCGTCTATTGCTGCGATAATCGCACCACCGGATCCGGTGAGCGGCGACGGCCGGGACGATGTGCAGCGAGGTCAGACCAGTACCCATGCCAGAGCCCAAGGGGGAACCTATCACCACGATCGCCGGCGCCACGGTGCAGCCCGCGAGCAACGCCGCCATGCACCTGCTGGTCGAGGCCGGCGCGGTGCTGGCGAGCTCGCTCGACCCGGCCACGACGATGGGCCAGGTCGCGCGGCTGACGATCCCGCGCCTTGCCGACCTGTGCGTGATCGATCTGCTCGACGAGGACGGCTCGATCAACGACGTCGCCGTCGCCTCGGCGGACGAGGAGATCGCCCGGGAGCTCGAGACCCTGCGTACTCGGTACCCGCTCGACCCGACCAGCAGGCATCCCGTGGCGCAGGTGCTGCACAGCGGCGAGCCGGTGCTGCTGGGCGAGATGACGAGCATGCTGCTGACCTCATTTGCGCAAGGCTCCGAGCACGCCCGCTTCATGATCCGCCACGGCTACCGCTCCGCCGTGGTCGCGCCGCTCGGCGCACGCGAGCGCACGCTCGGCGCCCTGTCGGTGCTGCGGCTCGGAGACGGCGAGCCGTACGGCGAGGAGGACCTCGAGCTCGTGTGCGAGCTCGCGCGGCGCGCGGCCCTGGCGATCGACAACGCCCGGCTGTTCTCCGACCTGCGCCGTGTCGAGCAGCGCCTGGAGACGATCCTCGTCAACCTCGCCGAGGCGATCACCGTGGTGGACGAGCACGGGCAGACCGTCTTCGCCAACCAGGCCGCGGCGGACCTGCTCGGCGTGGACGATCCCGGCGAGCTGACGGCCGCTGCTCCGGGGACGATCATGACGCGCTTCCTGGTCCTCGACGAGCAGGGGCGCGAGCTCGACCTGGAGCGGATGCCCGGCAGACGGCTGTTCGCTGGCGAGCCTGCGCAGCCGCTGCTCGTGAGGAACATCGTGCGTGCGACCGGAGAGGAGCGCTGGCTGATCGTCCGCTCCTCGCCGATCGCAGACCCGGCCACCGGCCGGGTGCTCTATGCCGTGAACGTCTTCGAGAACATCACCGAGGTCAAGCGCGTCGAGCGGGCGGAAAGCTTCATGGCGGAGGCGAGCCGCGTGCTGGCCTCCTCGATGGACTACTCGCAGACCCTGCAGCGCGTGGCGCGGCTCGCGGTCCCGCGGATCGCCGCCTGGTGCGCGGTCGACCTGCTCGACGAGCAGGGCCGGATCGAACGGGTCGCGGTCCATCACGCCGACCCGGAGAAGGTCGCGCTGGCCGAGCGCCTGCACAGCATCTATCAGCCGGCGCCCGACGAGTCGGGGGGCGTGCCAGAGGTGATCCGCAGCGGGCAGGCGCTGATCGTCACCGACATCCGGCCGGACGCGCTCGCGTCCTACGCGCGCGACAGCGAGCATCTCGAGCTCCTGCAAGCGCTCGACGCGACCGCGGTGATCATCGTGCCGATGGGCGGCGCGACCAGGACGATCGGAGCGATCACGCTGGTCTCCTCCGGCGGAGGTCGCCGTCTCACGGACGCCGATCTCGGTGTGCTCGAGCGGCTCGGCCGGCGCGCAGGCACGGCCGTCGAAAACGCCCGCCTCTACACCGAGCGCACCCGTATCGCGCACACGCTGCAACGGGCGCTGCTGCCCGAGTCCCTGCCCGAGATACCGGGAGTCGAGCTGCGGGCGCTGTACTCCCCGGCGGGCGAGCTGAACGAGGTGGGCGGCGATTTCTACGACGTGTTCCAGTACGACTCCAATCGCTGGCTCCTGCTGATCGGCGACGTTTGCGGCAAGGGCCCGCGCGCCGCCGGGGTGACGGCGCTCGCACGCCACACGCTGCGTGCGGGCGCGATCAGCGGCCAGTCGCTCACCGGCATGCTCGACACACTTCACCAGGCGCTGCGCCGCCAGCCTCCGGGCGCCGACCTGTGCACCGTCTGCCTGGTCGTGATGACTCGCACCGATGGGGGAATGCACCTCACGGTCGCCCTCGCCGGGCATCACCCGCCGCTGCTCGTCGACCGCGACGGGCAGGCGAGGCCGGTCGGGCGGCCCGGCACGCTGCTTGGCGTGCTCGACCCGATCGAGATCACCGAAAGCGAAGCGGTGCTGCAGGCCGGCCAGACGCTGCTGCTCTACACCGACGGCGTCTCGGAGGCGGGCAGATCGGTGGGCCCGCTCGGCGAGGAGGGAGTCGTGGAGCTCTGCCGCCGCTCGCCCGAGCTGGGGCTCGCCGGTCTGCTCAAGCACCTCGAGCGCGCCGCGCTCGAGCGCGCCGAGGGAAAGCTGCGCGACGACATCGCGCTACTCGCCGCCCGCATCGCTTGATGTTTGGTTGTCGCTCGCGCCGGATAGATAGCTACCGAGCATAATTCACACAACAAGCGCAGTCGCGTGTGGACTGGCGCGTGATCGTTGGAGGCCGATTGATGAATGGTTCGAAAGGAACGCGACTCGCGATTTGTGCAGCTGTCGCGGGAAGTGCGTTGGCCGGGCCGGTCTCCGGGGCGTCGGCGAGTGACGCGAGCATCAAGGCGGTGATCAAAAGCTATGACTCGAAGATCCTCGTCGCCGAAGGACACGTTCTCACGGCGCTCGGTGAATACAAGAACACCGGCGAGCCGGCCGACGTGCAGTCGGCGATCTCAAGCTCGATCAGCGTGCTGAGCTCGCTGGAGTCCAAGGTCGCGGCCCAGCCCGCGTCCAGCACGCGGGTGAAGGCGGGCAAGGCGAAGTTCGACAAGGGCCTCAAGACGGTGGTCGTCGCCTATCGCCATTTGAAGAGCGCGATCGGCGAGAAGAAAGCCAGCCCGCAGGCGGCGAAGGAAGAGGCCAAAAAGGCGCTGAGCGCGGTCAAGGCGGGCGCCAAAGAGCTGAAGGAAGGCGCGAAGCTGTTGAGCTGACGAGATCGCTGAGCCCGCGCGCACACCGGTGCGCGGGCGATTGCGACTGTCTGTGACGGATCGGCGACGCTGACGTAGTTAGGGTGATGAGCAGACCAGAGCCGTCGCCCGATGAGCATCCCCCGCCGGTCGTCGCTCGCACGTGGTCCGGCATCCTCGACGGCGAGGCTTTGGAGACGCTGTTTCGGGAGTGCGGCGCCGACGTGCACGCGTACGCGATCTCGCTGCTCGGCGAGCGGACCGCGGCGGAGGATGTGACGGCACTCGCGTTCGAGCGTCTCTACCGCTCGCGCGTGCGCCTGGACCATCGCCGGGGAACGCCTCGCGCGTGGCTGTTTGCGATCGCGCGCAACGCCGCCCTGGACGAGCTACGCCGACGGCGACGCCGGCCTCAGCACGAGCTGGACGAGGAGCTCACCGCCGGTGGCGACTGCGCGGAGACGTTCGAGCATGTCGAGCGGCGCGCGACGGTACGCGAAGCGCTCGCGGAGTTGCCGCTGCGCGAGCGGGAGGTGGTGCTGCTCAAGTTTCACGGCCAGCTCTCCAACAGCGAGCTCGCGCGAGCCCTGGGTATCAGCGAGTCCAACGCCGGTACCCGTCTGCACCGCGCGCTCACTCGGCTGCGCGAGCACTGCTCGCAGATCGACCGACAGGAGGTCGCATGAGGATCATCGCCTTCCCCGGCAGCGACGACGTCGGGCCCGGCGAGAAGAGCTGGCTGTCAGCGCTCGAGGCCTCGCTGAACGGGACCGCCGAGGGCTCCGCCGCGGATTCGTGGCGCGAGCTGCGCGACGACGTGAGGGCGCTCGCACCGCCGATCAGCCCCGAGCTCGAGCGCGAGCTGAGCGAGCAGATCCTCGAACGGAGCGCGCGCTCGGCGCTCGACCAACCGCGGAGTCACAAGCAGCCGCATCGCCTCAAGGAGCCACATCATGGGGGGTGGCCGCATCACCGATTGGCTGATCGACTGCGTCCGACTCCTCCCGCGCTCGCTGTTGTCACGGTGGCATGTGCAGTGATCGCGGCGGTGCTGGTCGCGGCGCCCTGGCGACCGACGGGTCATCCGGTCGAGAACGCCGGGCGATCATCTGCCCCGGCGGCGCGCGCGGGTCGCCTCGGTCCAGCGGTTGGCCCGGCTGAAAGCGCGTCGGCGGCGCGCACGAGCGCCGCGAAACCCTCGTCCAATGGCGCCGGTGTAGGCGCATCGGGCTCAAGTGGGACGGCGGACGCGTCCCCTGCGAAGGTCACGAATGCGCCTGTCGCGAGCGGAGCGGCGGCGTCGCCCGGCCGCGTGCAGCAGCTGGCCGCCTCGATCACTTTCGCGGCAATCGCCGGCGAAGTGCAGACGCTCGCCGACCGCGTGGTACGGCTCGCGGTGAGCGAGGGCGGATTCGTGCAGAGCTCGCACGTCAACGAGGGGGAAAAGACAGGCGAAGCCAGCATGATGTTGAGCTTGCCGAGCGCGAAGCTCAGTGCTGCGCTCGCCTCATTGGGCCGGCTCGCGCCGGTGCGAGGGGAGAGTCAGTCGCTGCAGGACATCACGAACGCGTATGACGGGGATCGGCAGCGACTGAACGACGCGACAGCCGAACGCCGGGCGTTGCTGCGCGCGCTCGCAAAGGCGAGCACCGCAGGAGAGATCGACAGCCTGCGCGAACGACTCGTCCAGGCCCGGGGCGCGATCGCCCAGGCCCGCGCGACGCTGCAGAGCGTCTCCCAGCAGGCGAGCACCGCCGAAGTCGAAGTGACCGTGCTCGGCGATAAGAGCACGAGCGGCGAAGGACTGACACTCCATCGAGGACTGCACGACGCCGGTCGAGTGCTTACGGTGACGCTCGTCGTCCTGCTGATAGCTGCCGCGATACTCATCCCGCTGGCATTGTTGATCGCTGCCCTCGCAACCGCGCGAGGAGCGTGGCTGCGCTATCGGCGAGAGCGTGTGCTCGACGGGCGGTAGCTCGTCTACGATCCTTCATCTATGGACGGACTGTCACTCTGGTCGGAGGGCTCATTTCTGTCGGTGGCCTCCGTGGGCTCGTTTCTGTCCGTCGGCTCTGTCGGCTCGGCCGTGTCGCTCGGGTCGGTGCTCTCGGCCGCGGCGAGGGCGTCGGTGCTGTCTGCGGGTAGGAATCGGTCGGTCCTCGGCGAGGTCGATCCGCGGCTGCCGGCCGCCGCGTTAACCGGCGCGCTGCTGGCGATAGCCGCGGGCCTGATCGTCACGCGGGCTCGGGCCTCGAGGCCCTAATCAAAAGCGGAAGGGGGGAGATTCGAACTCCCGAGACAGGGGTTGCCCGCCTGCCGGTTTTCAAGACTAACGCAAAACCGCATGGTTGAGCCATAAACTGACTGCTCTCGCCACAACTCGCGCCAGTCCAGCCGAGAACCTACTTGAGGGTTGCGCCGTGAAACCGGCGTATCGGGCCGACTGGCGAACCCCTGCCGGGATCGGTCGCTTGAGCGTTGAAGGCCGGGTCTTGCCGAAAGGCGACTAAACGCTAGGCGCCCATGCTCGCAGGAAGCCGGCGAAGTCACGGGCGCTCGAGGCCAGCTCTCGCATTTGCGGTTCCGTCGGCTCCAAAGCGCGCCTTGCCCAAAGGCTCGTGGTGCGTAGCGCATTGTTGAGCGTCCGTAGCGGGATACCGGCGCGATACAGCGAGGCAAGCGTTGCCTCCGGCAGCTCGCCAGCGTCCTCTGGCGGGTCGGACGTGCTCATCACGCTCTCCGGGAATAGTTCGCTGAAGATGACCGCGAATCGATCAGCCCAGTCGGCGATCTCGTCGACTGGCTCGACCGCGATACCGGCGTACTCTCGCGTCTCCGAGAGACGCGAGAGTAGAGCGTTGTGAGCGTCCGGATTCTCTGCCGTACTCGCGCCTTGCGCGCGCTCATACGCACGAATCGCCGCATCGGCATATCTGCCTGCGTCGCCGAGTGCCGTAGTCAAGCCGACCGCCCAATCTGGCGCTTTCAGGTGCTCTCGCATCTCAACCGTTGACGCGAGGGACCGCGCTGGACGCACAGCCGTACGGTAGTTCAAGTCCGGCGGATCGTTCGCGAACCTCTGCAGCACAACCACACAGAATCCACTATTGACCGCAAGGTGCCCGAAAAAGGGTCCCGTGGGAGGGGGCATTTGCGAGGCCACCCCGAACAGCGCACCGGCTTCGGCCATGCGGTCCCGCCAGCGCGAAGCAATGGCTCGATGAGCACTCGCGAGACTCGTCATCGGTGCGACCAATTTGCCGCCGCGCCATCCACGGGATAACAGGTTCTCATGAGCGTCGGTCGTAGCCAGTCTGACCCGATCAGTCCGGCGGATGGAGGTCGTCCTCCCGAGGCGTGCGGCTCGCCGACGCGGCGGGTGCGCGCGGCTCAGCGCGCAGCGCCTGGAAGCGGCGGGTGCGCGCGGCCATGCGCGCGGCGCAGGGAGCGAAAGCGCCGTTCGGAGGCTTCGATGGCGCTGCACGAGGTCAGTGGCGACATCCGGTGGTCTGTTTCGGGGTCGTTCGGGCGCGGCGCGCCGGGGACGCGCACGGAGAAGCTGCCGACGAGCTCGCCGATTTTTTCGTATTTGTACGCGTACACGACTTCGCTCTTGGATTTGTAGGTTTCGTCGGGCTCGAAGAGGCTGATCGTGCCGTGGACCTGCTCGCCGGTGGGCAGAGGACAGGTGGTCGTGCTCACGGTCTGGCCGGCGGCGATGTCTGATTCGGTGCGCCAGTCGCCGTGGTTTTCAAAGCGCGTGCCCGGCACGTACCAGGTGAAGTTGTAGCCGCTCTGCGCGTTCTCGAGCGCGACGCGCGATCGGAACGCGAGGCGCAGCTCGTAGCCGCCGGCGTGCGCGCGGATCAGCTTCGCGCTGACCGGCGTCTGCACCTGCGCGTGTGTGTATGACAGCGACGGCGGCGCTACGTAGCCGACCGGCACCTGCATGCTCGGCGTGCATGCATACGCGCCGCCGATCCAGCTGCGCGAGGTCAGGTGGCAGGTCGCGCCGTCGCGGTAGTGCAGTTCTCTTATAGGCCCGTCGACCGGCACCACGCCGCCGGTGCCGACGCCTTTCAGCAGCTGGCCGGCGGTGGCGCGCGTGACGATCAGGTATGCGCCCTCGGGCCCGCTCGTCGCGAGCGTGTGGCGCTGTCCGTCGAGCACGTAAGTGACGCTCTTTGCGTCTGGTCCGAGCAGCCCGAAATAGAGGTTGCGCTCGTCCTGCAGCGGGCATTCCGGTTCGTGCTGCTGGTGTCCGCCCATCGGTGAGCCCGGCGCGTAGCAGCGGCTCTGCCATGCGCTTGCCGGCTGCTCGCCCCACATGTCGTTGATGTATAGACGGTGGTAGCGGTCGAGCGCACTGCACCAGTCGCCGAAGCCAGCGCCGCCGCTTGAGACGCTCAGCTCGTGGTAGCGCCCGTCATCGCCGAACGCGTTGTCCTCGCCGACCGCGACGAGCTCGCCGTCGACGACGCGCGCGACCTCGACGCAGCCGAGGCCCCTGCTCGTCGTGAACTCACGCATGCCCCACGGCGCCCCGCCCGCCGGGTCCGGCGTTGAGACCGGCAGCATTCGCACCGTCCCCGGAGTCAGCGCGCCTTCGCCCGTCGTCGGCGCTGTGAACAGCTGTACGCGTGAGGCCGGCGCCGGCGAGCCGAACTGGATCACACCGCTCGCGAACGCGGCCCCGGCTAGGCCGAGTGTGACCGCGAGCGAGATCAACGGGGTCCGGTGCCATCCGCGGCGCTGAGCGCCACGGCCAAACATCCCAAGGCGGCGAGAGCGACTGCGGGCACGCCGGCCGGCGGCGTCGTGCAGCTGGCTTCGGACCTGGGGCAGGAGAGTCATGGTTGCTCCTCCAGTTGGGCTCTGAGCTTGGAAAGGCCACGGCTTACTCGCTGACGGACGACCAGCTCCGATGTCTGCAGCTCCCCCGCGATGTCCGGGTAGGAGCGCTCATCGACGATTCGTGCGCGAACAGCGTCCCGTTGCAGCGGGGGCAGTCGATCCAGCAGCTCGATTACCCAGCCGGTCGCGTTGGCGGCGCTCTCGACCTGCTCGAGTTGCTCGGCGGCGAGTTCGATCGGGGCGAGGATACCCAGCCGCCGGCGTGCGTCGGCCTCGACGCGCCCGCGGCGAAGGCTCTTCAGGAGCTTGTTGTGCGCGATCGCGAACAGCCAGCCCGCAGCCGTGGGCGTCTCGGGCCTGTAGCGGTGGCAGGCGCCGAGCACCGCCGCGAACACCTCCGCCGTCAGATCGGCTGCCACTTCCGGATCCCCCGTACGACGAGCGAAGTAGCCGACGACAGATGCCTCGTAGCGGTCGTAGAAAGCGGCGAACGCGTCCGGGTTCGAGCGCGATGCCGCCAATAGCTCGCCGTCGCTGGCCTCGAGGAAGTCCACAACCGTATTAACCCCGAGCGGCAGAATCTGTGACCGATCGGCGCGAAGATCGTCAGTCAAGACTCCGGTGCCAACACGCCTTGGTCCTCCGACCCAACCCGTCCCGGAGTCTCCGTCGAACTTGGTTCGCTCACTACAACGTTAGTGTCACTGTTAGATGGCGGAGCAGGCGTATCCGCTCAGCCAGGCTGCTGCCCTGCCTGGCGAGGAGCCAGGTGTTCGCGTAGCGCGTCGCGGTGGCGCCGGCGCCCTCGGCGAAGAAGCCGGGCGCTCCCGCGACCGGCCTCCAGTCCGGTAGTGGGGCGGGACGCGTGCCAGGGTGCGTCGCGTCGAGCAGGACCTCCGCGTCGACCGGCACGTTCTGAAACCGGAACTCGGTCTCGACGCAGGGAAGGAACGCGTGGCCGACGATCTCGCCCGGGAGCGCGCGCAGCGCCGTCAGGACTTCTCCTCCGCGGACCGAGAATTCGGGCGCGCCGCTTGCGTGCAGTCCGCACACCCCATGCGCCGGGCGCCCGGGGTATCGCCACGAGCCGACGGGTGCTCGGCGCTCGTAGCCCGCCGGACCCGGTGCGATCGGCTGCCCGGCCGCGTCGATCGCGACCGACATCCCGTCCTCGCGATGCTGCAGCGCTTCGAACGGGACGACGATGCGCGCCGCGCGCAGGCCGTAGGGAAGTCCCGGCAGGGCGACGGTTTGAACGACGCGACCGTCGAGGCGGATCGCGGCGACCTGCGGCGTCGTCACATCGATCATCGTCTCGTGGTGCGAGGGGGGACTCCCCCACCCGAACTCCTCGAGAAACGGTGAGGAGGAAAAGGGCGGACCACCGCACGCGCTGCCACCGGTCCGCCGGCCTTCCTCAGGCACGATGCACCACCCTACGTAGCCGACCGTGAACGAGGGCACGAGGCGGATGTTGAAGGCCGACGCATGCGGATCGCTTACGTCCACAGCAAACGCGCGATTGGCCGCATCACCGTGCACGGGGGTGGCGTGCGATGCTCTGCCGCCGAGCGCCCAGCCGACGACGCCGATCAGCGCCGCCGCGACCAGGGTGACAAAGGCGATCCGGCGACGCCGTCGGCGCTGGCGTCGCCGAGCCTCTTCTATGACGCCCTGGTCAGGTCCGGCCGGCACGACCGTCGGCGCAGCAGGGGACGGCTTATCGCTGAGTAGCGCCGGCATGGTTCAGCGAATGCCTTGGATGATCGAGATCAGCTCCTCGGGCTGGTAGCCCTGCTGGCGCGCGAAGCCAACGAGCTCGCGAGCACGCGCGATCACCGCGCCGCGTTGCGGAGTGCCACTGACCCGCACGCCGAGTCCGCGACGGAACTCGAGGAGGCCCTCCTCACGCAGAGCACGAAGAGCGCGCAAGACCGTGTTCGTGTTCACGCCCATGACCGCCGCAAGATCGCGCGCGGGCGGTAAGCGCTCCCCGGCCTGCGCCTCGCCATCGGCGATCGCGCGACGTATCTGCGCGGCGACCTGATCGTGCAGGGACGTGGGATCTGAGCGATCTATGTGCTCGAGCATCGTGCTAGTCATATTAGCACCATCCCTATCATCTCGCTATCCCTTCACGATCTCCAGCCCCCGTGGATCAACTACGAGCTCGTCGTCCTCCTCCCGCGCTCCGTTGGCCTGGAAGGCGTTCCCGGCGTGAAGATGACCTGGCGAGGCGCCGCGGGCGCATCGTGAGAACGTTCAACAGACTCTGAAAGCCAGGCGCCACAAAGCCGCGCTGGCGGATCGCGACGGAAGCAGGCGCCTGAACTGTGATGGCGAGATGGCAGCACCCCGGCAAGCTACTTCCGAGTACGCCAGGACAAGGTCGATCAGGCGGGCAGGTCAGTCTGCGCTACGACAGCCGTCTCTACAAAATCGGCCTCGGCAGAGCCCACAAAGGCCGCGCCGTCAAGCTCCTGATCGCCGATCTACAGATCCGCGTGATCGACACAGACGCCAGCTAATCCGCGAACTCACACTCAACCCCAAGCGCGTCTATCAGCCACTCACACACAGCTAAACATGTCTACGATGTCCCGCGACATCAGTCTCCGATGTCGCGACACATCACAAGACGGAAGGGGGGGATTCGAACCCCCGAGACGAGGTTCGCCCGCCTGCCGGTTTTCAAGACTAACGCAAAACCGCATGGTTGAGCCATAAACTGACTGCTCGCGCCACAACTCGCGCCAGTCCTGCCCGATACTACTCGAGGGTTGCGCGCGCCCAGCGCTTGACGCCCGGCCAATGACCGCGCGTCAATGAGCGCCTCACACGGTCCGCAGCGCCTCGGTCGGCGAGAGGCGCGCAGCGCGTAGGGCTGGGACGAGGCCGGCGACGGCGCCGATGAGCATGGCTGCGCCGAACCCGCCGGCCCAGGCGCTTGTGGGGATGACGATCGTCCAGCCCTTCGTGGTGGCGTAGATCGCGGTAGCGAGTGCCCCGGTGGCGACACCGACGGCGCCGCCACCGAGCCCGAGCAGGATCGCCTCGGAGAGGAACTGCGTGCGGATCTGCCCGCGGGTCGCGCCGAGCGCACGCCTGAGCCCGATTTCTGAGCGGCGTTCGAGCACACTGATGACCATGATGTTCGCGACCCCGACGGCGCCGACGAGCAGCGCGACGGCGCCGAGGCCGAGGAAGAGACCGTTGAAGGCGCCTTGCGCGTCGGCGCGGGCTGTGAGCGTGGCCGATGGCTGGCTGACGTCGACTTCGTTGGGTGCTTCGGGGTCCGCGGTCGCGGCGAGCACCGACTGGACGGCCGGCACCTGGCTGTTCTGGGCGCGCAGGTAGACGGTGTTGGGGTGCCCGTTGAAGTGCAGGTAGCGTTCCGCGGCCTTGAAGCCGACGAGCACCGAGCTTTCGATTTCGGGTGCGAGCACCGATTGGCCGAGGATCCCGATGATGTACACCCACTGGTTTGCGGCCCAGATCCGCTCGCCGGGGTAGATGTGATCGATCCCGAGTCGCCCAGCAGCGGCGGAGCCGAGCACCCCCACCGGCTCGGTGGCGGTGGCGGCGTTCAGGTAGCGGCCCTGCACGACCTGGACGCCCAGTGTGTGCAACAGGCCGAGGCTCGCCGCTTGAATGCTCAAGGCGTTGGTTTCGACGGCCGGGATCAGCGGCGAGCGGTACACCTTCCCTTCGACTTTCCCGGTCTCCGCGACGGTTTCGACCGGATCGATACGCGCGATCATCGCCGGCGCCACGAGCGGCAGCTCCGCGGTCTTGCCGGCGAAGCTCTGGCCATTGCTGACGGTCAGCAGATTCGTGCCGAGCCTGTCGATCTCTTCCAGTAGCCCAGCCCGGCTGGAGGAGGACAGGCCGAGCACCGCCACGATCGCGGCGACTCCGATCGCGATCCCGAGCGCGGAGAGCCCGGCACGCATGCGCCTGGTACGCAACCCCACGCTCGCCACGCGCGCGAGATCGGCGGCCCGCAGCCTGCGCGGGGCGAGGTCCGCGCCGCCGGCATGCTCTCGGGTCCGATCGGCCACGACGCTCACCGCGCCCTCATTCCGACTGGTCGGGTGCTTCGTTTACGAGCGCGAACGCCGCCGACCTGGCCGGCTTGGCGCCAGCCTTGACGATGTAGCCGCCCGGCGTGGCGTTGGCGGTGAAGGCCGGCGCGACAGCGATCCCGCAGGCGCTGGTCTTGACCTCGACCATGTAGGGGTGAGAGACACGGGCGCGATGGCGGCGGGAGCCTCGGGAGCGGACCGTGAAGCGCCCGCTCGCGCCGCGCGTGGGCGCTGAGAACGTGATAAGCGCGCCCGGGACGGGGTTCTTCTGCGCGTCGGTGACGGTGACGGCGAGCCGGATCGGGAACGCGCTCCCGGCCTGAGTGGACTGCGTGGAGCCCACGCCGGGGGCGAGCTTGGCGGGCTTGCCGGCGAGGTTTGCGAGCGAGAAGCTCACCGGGGAAGCCGGGTCCCCACCGGATGCGCCGGCGTTTTCTTTACCCGACCCTCCCGAGGGTTCTTTGCCCGAGACGGCGGCGGTCGCGGTGAACGACCCCGCCGTACTGTTCGCGGTGAAGAGCGGCGAGCTTGCGACACCGTTCGGGCCGGTCGTCGCGGTCGCCTGGGCGCCGCCGCCGGCGAAGGTCGCACCGGCGGCGCTCGCGGAGCTGCTTGTGCCGCAGGGGCTAGCGCCGCCGGAGCCGAGTGTGAACGTGACCATAGTGCCCGCGACCGGGTTGCCGCCTGCGTCCAGGACGGTGACCTGCAGCGGCTTCGGGTAGCGGGCGGTAACGCGCGCGGACCTGCTCTTCAGCGGGATCGCGACGATCTTTGCCGGTATGCCCGCGGCGGTGTTCGTCAAAGAGAACGAGACCGTGCCGTACTGTGAGCTGGCGGTGACGGTGTAGTCGCCGGCGGTGCCGTTGGCGGTGAACGCCGGCGCGGCCACGCTACCCGAGGCATCGGCGCCGACGATGACGGTGTTAGACCCGCTGGTGGAGAAAACGCCGCTCGCGCCACTGGAGGGTGCGCTGAACCTGACCGGGACCCCCGCGGCGGCGCTCGTGACGGGGCAGCCATTGCTGTTGCTGAGCGCGACCTGCAATCCGGTCGCGAACGCGCTCTGCAGGATCGCCGTCTGTGGCGTGCCCGCGACGAGCGTCATCTGGTTGGGCGGATTAGAAGACGGACAGTTCGACGTCCCGGTGCCTGCGGGTTCGGGCGGCGATCCGCCGGTGGCCCCCGCGGCAAACGCCGGGCCACCCACGAGCACGCCAACCGCGCTGCCGAAGCTCGCGGCCACGAGCAGTCCCAGCCCCGCCCAGCGAACACGGCGTAGCAACCACGCCATTCCTGCCATCAGCGCACTGCCCCTGCTGCGGTGGTGTCCTTCACGATGCGTCCGTCGAGAACCTGTACCTGTCGTGGTAGGCGGGCGGCGAGGTCGTGGTCGTGGGTGATCACAAGGATCGTCGCGCCATCGGCGTTCAGCTCTTGAAGGAGCATGAGGATCGCTTCACCGGAGGAGCTGTCGAGGTTCCCCGTCGGCTCGTCCGCCAGCACGATCGCGGGGCGGCCAACGAGGGCCCTGGCGATCGCAACACGTTGGCGCTCGCCACCGGAGAGCTTGCTCGGACGGAAGCTCGCGCGCGCGGCGAGGCCCACTCGGGCCAGCGTCTCCGCTGCCCGCTCGCGGCGCTCGGCGACAGCAACACCGGCGTAGAGCAGTCCTTCGGCGACATTCTCGAGAGCGGTGGAGTGCTCGGCGAGGAAGAACTGCTGAAAGACGAACCCGATACGCGTGGCACGCAATGTGGCGAGCTCACGATCGGTGAGCCCAGCCGCGTCCAGGCCCGTGATCGAGACCACCCCCGAGCTGGGGCGCTCGAGCGTGCCCATGACGTGCAGCAGTGTCGTCTTACCCGAACCGGAGGGACCCACGATCGCCACGAGCTCGCCCTCTGCCACCGCGAAGCTGACCTCCCGCAGCGCGTACACCGGCGGCTCCGCGCCGTAGACCTTGCTGACTCCGTCAAGCTCCAGCACCGCCGGCACCTCGCCGTCGTCCGCGTATGCGACGGCTGTTGGCTGCTCGCTCATGATGTCTGTGGCACCACCACGCGCTGGCCGGCGGACAGTCCCTGGCCGCTGACCTGCACGACGCCTTCGGCATCGTCGAACAAGCCGACGGTGACAGCCTCCAGACGGTGCACGCCCCCTTCGGCGACCTCCACCGCATACCCACCTCCGGCGAGCGCGAGCAGCGCATCGACGGGCACCGCGAGCACGTTTTCGACGCGTTCGGTGGTGATCTCGACGTTCACGGGCGCCTGGTCGAGGTGGCCCGTCGCCCCGGGATCGGTGGGCGTGGCCTGCACTTCGACGGTGGGCGCGCTTTCTTCTTCGCCGCCTTTGCCTCCCGAGGACGGCGAGGTCGCGACGCTGGAGACGTAGGTGATACGCCCCGGCGTGCTCTGGCTGTCGGGCAGCGTGATCGTGACCTGATCGCCGACCTTGACGCTCCCCTGCTGGGAGGCGTCGAGCGCGACCTTCACCTGCCGGGCCGTCGAGGTGATGGCGAGCACCGGCCCGGGCATAACCGCCGCGCCGACCGTCGGCGTCACGCTCGTGACGCGCACCGCCCCGGGGTGGAACACGACCGACCCCAACAGCAGCTCGCCGGTGACCGACGCGCCGCGCGCGGACTGCAGCGCGCGAATGGCGGCCGCGGTGGTGGCGGTGAATTCGTCGCCGGCGAGGCCCTGCCCGTAGCCGAGTGCACGCAGGTTCGCGTTCAACTCCGCGACATCTGGCCCCGCGGACATCCCCAACGTGAACGCCCGCGTCGGCGCCACCGAGCCGTACAGCAGCAGCACCGGCTGGCCTGAGATCTCATACAAACTCTGCCCACGCGTGAGGACCTGGCCCACCGACGGCAGCTTCGTGAACGTCGAACTCTGACCGTAGAGCGCGGCCGAGGAGCGCGCCGTGGACAGACTCGATTCGGCGCTTGCGAGCTGTTTTTCGGCCGAGGAGACCTGGGAGCGGTCGGCGCTGACCTTGCCGGCGGTGCTTGTTGCGCTCTGCTGCGCCGAAGAGACGGCCTGCACGTCGCTCGCACACGAGCTTCCACCGCCGCTCGGCGAGTTGTTTTCGCTCCCGGTCGAGGAGTTGGCGGAGGCGGCTTCCGCGGCGCCCTCGCCCGCGCAGTCGACCTGCTCCTTCGCGCGCGCCGCCGTCAGCGTCGCCTGATGACCCGCGAGCGCCTGCGTGTCGGAGGCCAGCGTCGTCCCAGCCGTTGCCAGCATCGCCTCGGCGCTCGTGACCTGCTGGCTTGACTGCTGGACGGCGGAGGGCGGGGTCCCGGACGGCGCGCGAATGCTCGAGGAGCCCGCGTAGCCGAGCGTCCCGCTCACCTGCGTCTGCGACGACAAAGACTGCCGTTTCACACTGGCCAACGAGATCGCGGTCGCGTTATCACCGACGCCACTCCGGGGCCTGGTCGAGCCAGCGAACGGGTCGACCACGATCAGGACCACAACGACCGTGACGAGCAGCAGCCCTGCACCGGCGAGCACCGTCCGACCAGCACGTCTGGCGGGCGGGGCGATCCTCGATCGCTCGCCAGAGGATCCGGCCGTCTCACCTGCCTCGGGCACGAACGCGGCTTGACCGGACACGGGATCGCTCATCGATGATGCTTGTACGACATCGACGGTTTCGGGAAGGTTTCGCCAGACCCCAGACGGGGCTGTAGATTCCACGTGCCGCCCGGCGGGTAGGTTCCGCGATCCACGGTCTAGCGCCCTTCGGCGAAGCGGGCCACGGCGGCCCTGGTGAGGACCCCGTGTGTGACGCTCACGCACGCGTCGGCGGCCTGCAGCACTACCGGCTGATGCACGTTTACCCCCTCCTTGGCGAGCATTTCGTGGGTCACCTGGCCGCTGCTGGTCGGGTCGGGGAAGTTCGTGATGCCGTGCGTGCGCATACAGCTGGCGAACGCGAGCAGGTCGCTGAGGTGCTGCGCGATCTGCGCCTGGCTCGGCTGGCCGCCGTTGGGCTGCAGATGCTCGCACGCTGTCTGGGCCGCCTCGACCTGGGAGTTGCTGAGCGCTTTGAACGCCCTGATAGCGGCTTCCTTACTGCTCCCTCCGCTGCTGGTGGGGTCGGGAAAGTTCGGCACGCCGTGCGTGCGCATGCACTGCGCGTAGGCGACCATCTTCTGCTGGGCGCTCGCGCTGCTTTCCGGGGAGGATGAGTCGCCGCCGCTCGCGGGCGAGCCGCCGGATGTGCTGGTCGAGATGTGCGCCACACCAGAGTTCGATGCGCCGCCGGCACAGCCGGCCGCGAATAGCGAAAACGCCGCAAACGCAAGAGCGGCAGCGAGGATGGGTGGACGGCGGCAACGCATGATTTCGTTCCTTTCGATCGAGAACGGGAAGCAGTCAGATCGCCAGCGTGAGCGGGCTCGCATCCGGCTCACCGCGCTCAGCGACTGTTGGCTTGCGCGGGGCCCGCCGCCCGACACGCCAGAGCGTGGTGGCGATCAGCGCGAGGGCGGCGAGTAGAAAGATCCCGGTCTCGACTGCCTGCAGCGGCCAGTAGTGGCTCGGTGGCTGGTAGGCGAGGAGCAGCTGTAGGTGAGGGGAGAGCGCGTGCAGGCAGGACTGAAATGCGCCGCCCGTCAGCCCGCCCGGGCCCTTGGCGACATCGGCGCCAGGGTTTTGTGGCAGTCCTGTCGCGATCGTCGGGCAGGTGCGGACGAGCAGATCGTGAAGCTGCGCGGTGCTGAGGGCGTGGTGGGCGCGATCGACGAGCGCGGCCGAGATCGTCCACGCGTTTGGGATCGTCGGCTTGCTCGCGAAGAGGCTGACGCTCGTCGGCGTCCCGAGGAAGCCGACGGCCTGCCCCTGCGTCACTGGGAGCAGGAGGTGCCTGCTTGCCAGCAGGTGGGGGCGCACCCAGAAGGTGAAAACGATTCGCGACGCGATGAAGCCGAATAGCGTCGCGGCCATCGCCGGCAGCGTGCGCCGCGTAAGCGCGCCGGCCGCCACGCCGAGCGTGAACGCGAAGCCCGCGTAGCCAATCGCGACGATGCCGCGTTCGGTGAAGACGCCCGGGCCGAAGCTGTTCCTTTGGACGGCATCGAGCGGCGCGAACCACCAGCTGACAAGCCAGCTCGCGAGACCCGCGACGGCTAGCGCGGCCACGCCTACGAGCGCGACCCTGACCGACAGCCAGCGCCGGCGGGTGACGCTCTGCGTCCACGCGAGACGGTAGGTCCCGCTCTCGAGCTCGCGCGCGATCAGCGGCGCGCCCCAGAACATCCCGAGCAGCGCAGGTATCGCGAGCAGCGCGGGGCCGAGGAGATCCTGCAGCATGTGGTCGTGGACCAGCAGCGCCGTGCAGTCGCCGCGCGCGCTGCAGTGCGCGCCGCCCAGCGAGCCGTAGACGTCGTGAAGATGCAGGCCGGTCACGAGCACCAGCACCGCGAACGCGGCGAGCAGGCCGAGCGTCACGAGCCCCTGCGTGCGGAACTGGCGCCAAGCGACCCAGATCATCCGGCGATCCTCACAACCGCGGTGTCATCCGGCGTGCCGACCGGCCGGCCCATGTAGGCGAGCACGATGTCCTCGAGGCTGACCTCCTCGACACTCCACGCCGGGTCGATGATCGGCTCCTCGGTACGCACGAGCAGCGTGCTCTGGCGGTCGGTGTGGCTCTCCTCGATCACCTGCTGGCTTGCCGGAAGCGGGACGCTGGCACGACGCGGCCCGCTCAGGCGCCGGTGGGTGGCGAGCAGCTCATCTACGTCGTCGGAGAGCTGGACGCGACCCGCCGCGAGGAGAATCATGTAGTCGCAGACGCGCTCGAGGTCGGCGATCAGGTGCGAGGAGAGCACGACGCTCACGCTGTGCTCGGCGGTGAACTCCATCAGCGCCCGGAGGAACTCGCGGCGAGCGAGCGGATCGAGGCTGGCGACGGGCTCGTCGAGCAACAGCAACTCGGGTCGCTTCGCGATCGCGAGCGTGAGCGCGAGTTGCGCACGCTGCCCCCCGGAGAGAGTACCGGCGCGCTGCGCGCGGTCCAGGCCGAGCCGCGCGATCCGCTCCCGCGCGAGCGCGGCGTCCCAGCCCGGGTTGAGCGCCGCGCCCAGACGCAGGTGCTCGGCGACCGACAGCGATGGATACAGCGGCGTGTCCTGCGCGACGAAGCCGACCCGCGCGAGCTGCTCGGGGGTCGCCGCGACCTCCTCGCCGAGGACAGCGACCGACCCTGCGCTCGGCTCGATCAGGCCGACCGCGAGGTGCAGCAGCGTCGTCTTGCCCGCCCCATTCGGCCCCACGAGGCCGACGACGTGGCCGGCGGGAACCTGCAGCGTGCAGCCGGAGAGCGCCCAGCGGCGCCCGTAGCGCTTGCCGAGGCCGTGCGTCGCCAGCGCGAGGCTCACGCTACCCCCTCGATGCGGGCGCTGCGAACAGCGTCGCGAAACAGCGCCTCGATCGACTCCTCGTCGAGGCCGGCGCGCCGTGCCTCGACGATCCACCGGCGCAGCTCACGACGCAGTGGCCCGTTCGCGGCGATCGCGGGATCGGCGAGCGATCCGGTGACGAACGTACCGGCACCTGGCCGCGCGAGGACTAGTCCGGCATGCTCGAGCTCGCGGTAGGCCTTCAGCACGGTGTTCGGGTTGATCGCGAGCCGCGCGACGACCTCCTTGACCGTCGGCAGCTGGTCGCCGTCGCGCAGCAGGCCGAGCCGCAGGGCTTGGCGTACCTGCTGGACGATCTGCATGTACGGCGAAACCCCCGAGCGAGAGCTGAGGTGGAACTCGATCATCAGACGATCTCCCTATATAGATAGCTTCATAGTACTTTAGGGCGATCGCTATGAGCTGTCAAGCGGCCGTCTAACGAGAGCTCGAGACCGCGAAGCGCCGTGTCACGGCGCCGGTTGGGGCGCGGGGTGCGCGGAAGCTCCGCGATCGCCGTGCACGCCACCGGGGACCAGCGATTCGCAGGCCTGCACCGCCGCCTTGAACGCCGGCGAGCTCTCGTTCAGTCCTTGATGGGCGATGTGCACCCCGCCGCCGGAGAAGGTCGGGTCCGGGAAGTTGGGGATTCCGTGCGAGCGGATGCACGCCGCCGCCTTCAGGTACCGCGACTGTTCCTGAGGGCTGACCTGGTGGTTCGATCCTTCTCCGGGACCGCCGCCTGGCAGCAGCCGGTTGCAGGCCTGCTGCGCCGCCTTGAAATGCGGGTTGCCCGTGATCGCCGGCGTCACCCCGATCGCTACGCTCACCCCGTTGCCGTGGGTGGAGATTTTTGGGTCGGGGAAGTTGGGCACTCCGCGCGAGCGCATGCACGCCGAGTACGCGACGGCCTGGCTGCCCGGCGAGGATTCGCCCCCGCCCGTCGACCCGGCCGGTGTCGAGCTCGTCGTGGACGTTTTGGAGGCGTGCGATCCGATGCTCGCCACACCCCCGCTCGGCGAGTTGCCCCCGCAGCCCGTCATGAGCACGCCGAGGACAACCAGTGCCGCTGTCAGGCAAGCCGCTCGCGGCAGCCCGCCTGCCGCCTCGCTTGGCTCGTTGGTGGGTTTCGCATCGTCTTGCATGTCGTCTCCTTGCAGCTCGAGAGGTGGTGCTCTGGGCTGCTTGTACGACATGGAGGGTTTCGCGAAGGTATCGCCTGCCAGACGTGAGCTTCTCCGCCGGCGAAACCGTGCTGAAACCGCCGGAAAGTAGCCTGCTGAATATGCGAGTGCTTGTGATCGAGGATGACGAGGAGATGGCCGAAGCGATCGCGTTCGGCCTGCGCCAGAGCGGCATGGCCGTGGACGTGGCGTTCGACGGCCGGGCCGGTTTCGAGCGTGCCACGGTCAACGACTACGACGTGATCGTGCTCGACCGCGACCTGCCGGGCATGCACGGCGATGAGCTCTGCGCCAGGCTCGTGGACAGCGAATGTCGCAGCCGGGTACTGATGCTGACCGCTGCCGCGATGGTCGAGGACCTGGTGGACGGCCTCGGCCTCGGCGCGGATGACTACCTGCCAAAGCCCTTCGACTTCCCGGTGCTGGTCGCGCGGATCGGCGCGTTGACGCGCCGATCACAGCCGGCGGTCCCGCCGCTGCTGCGCCACGAGGATCTCGTGCTCGACACCGCGCAGCACCGTGTGTCTCGAGCCGGCAGGGAAATCGAGCTCGCGCCGAAGGAGTTCGGTGTACTCGAGCTGCTACTCGCCTCGCAAGGTCGCAGCGTCTCCGCCGAGGAGCTCCTCGCCCGCGTGTGGGACGAGGCCACGGACCCGTTCACGAACGCGGTCAAGATCACCGTCAGCCGCCTGCGCTCAAAGCTCGGCGATCCCCCGATCATCGAGACCGTCGCCAAGTCCGGGTACCGGATCTGAGCGCTGCTGTGCGCTTCGGCCGCCAACGGACCCTGCTAGCCAGGCGGTTGCACCTGCCGCGGCGCACGATTCGTCTGCGTCTGGCGCTGCTCTACGGTGGCCTGTTCTTCATCTCCGGCGCCGTGCTGCTGACGATCACCTACACCATCGTCGCGCGCACCCATGGGGCGTACTCGCAATCCGTCGCAGTCCCGTTCGAACAGTCCCAGTCGCACGCCGCGCCCTCTGGTACCCCTGCCCAGGGGCTCGCCGGGCCTGGCGAAGAAGGTGTACAGCCAACGCTGCACGCACACCCTGACGGAGCCTCGGTGCAGGTGTTCAATCCCGGCCAGCACGGCGCCGACCTGCGCGTGCTCGCGGTCGTGTCGGTGATCGCGCTGGTAGTGATGGCGGCCGTGTCGATGGGGCTCGGGTGGCTTATGGCAGGACGTGTACTGCGCCCGCTGAGCACGATCACGAGCGCGGCCCGCGACATATCCGCCACAGACCTCCACAAACGGCTCGCGCTCGACGGGCCCAACGACGAGTTCAAAGAGCTCGGAGACACCTTCGACGGACTGCTCGCGCGGCTCGATGCGTCCTTCCACGCCCAGCGCCAGTTCGTCGCCAACACCTCGCATGAGCTGTGCACCCCGCTGGCGCGGCTGAAGACGCTCGCGCAGGTGGCGCTAGCCGACCCCAACGCGAGCGTGGACTCGCTCCGTGCCGCACACGAGCGCGTGCTCGTCTCCGAGGAGCAGCTGGAGGGGCTGATCGAGGCACTGCTCGGCCTGGCCAGCAGCGAGCGGGAGCTGGACCGTCGCGAGCCCGTCGAGCTGACGGGGATGACCGGCGAGGTGATAGCCGCCCGTCGTGCGGAGATCGAGCGTCGTGGCCTGCAGCTGAACGCCACCCTCGGCCCCGCCGGGGTGGAGGGCAACCCACAGCTCGTCGAGCGTCTCGTGGCGAACCTCATCGACAACGCCATTCAACACAACACGACGGGCGGTCGAATTGACCTCACGACCGCGACCGAGGCAGGACAGGCCGTTCTGTCGGTAGCCAACGACGGACCCGTGATCGCACCCGAGGAGCTGGAGCGCCTCCAGCAACCCTTCCAGCGACTCGGAGCCGCGCGCACCAACCACGGCGACGGGCACGGCCTCGGGCTCTCGATCGTCCACGCGATCGCCACCGCCCACGGGGCGAAGCTGACCCTCACCCCCGGGCCAAGCGGAGGGCTCAACGCTGAAGTGCGCTTCGCTGGGACCCCCGCATCCACGAGGAGATGATCAGCGACGACCCGTCGGATCGACGGAACCGCTCGTGGTTCACCTGAAGGGTGACGCATCCAGCAGGTAGACGATCGGGTTCACGTCTGGCTTCTATAGGCATCGCTGCGGTGCCGAACGGCGGTGACCTTGACGGTCCGTGCTTCCTCGTCGATCAGATAGAGAATTCGGTACGCGCCTCGCCGGGCCGACCACGCTGGAGCAAGCGGAGCGTGCAATGGCTTGCCAACCCGTCTCGGGTTATCGAGCAGCGGCCCGGTGATGAAGGCGTAGGCGGCCGCGGCGACCTTTGGAGGTAGAGACTCCGCCAAGGCTCGGGCAGCCGGTCCGGCAATTTCGAGCCTATAGCGCTCAGGGCTCACCCTGATGATGGCAACCGGCCGGCTGAGCGCATCGCTCGGCCGAGACCATCAGCGTCCAAGCTGTCGCCCGCTCCAAGGGCCGCCAAGCCCTCGGTATGAGCGCGTAGAAGCTCATCGTCGGCGAGCACGGCGATCGTCTCGCGCAGAGCGTCGTAATCATCCGCTCCGAGGAGCACCGCGACGCGCTGCCCGCTGCGCGTGATCTCAAAACGCTCATGGGTGTTGGTCGCCTCCTCCACGAGCCTCGAGAGTTGGGCGCGGGCTTCGGCAACAGGCAGCGTCGGCATGTACACAATTCTAGCGCACGGCCGGTCCCGCTGTCTTTGCGGCCAGAACATGCGAGAAACGGGCGCCCCGCCGCCAGCCGACGATCGTCGTCAGCCACGCCTGCATATTCTCAATACCCCCTGGATCCTGGTCAGCAAGCCGCAGCCATGCTTCCTGGAGGGCATCGTCGGCTTCGCGCCGACGAAGTTCAGTGAGGCGGCATAGCTGTTCGCGAGCGCCGCCATGATCGTGATCACGATGTAGACGATGTGCATACCTCATAAGACACGCGAGACCCGCAGAACCTGACAACAGCTCCGCCACAGCGACCGGCGAGCGGGGCGAGCACGATCGCCGCCACCGTCGCCCGGCCGCGAGGAGCCGCGTATGTGACCGCAGCAAGCCGGACACGCATCACTTCGGTTTCGGCGGCTCACCGCCCCGGCCCGAAGTCGCACGCGGCCGCCGCCCGCTCGAAGGCCGGCGAGCTCGTGTCGATCGACTTCGGGATCGCAAGGTAGTACCCGCCACTGCCGATGATCGCGCTGTTGCGGGCTGCGTTCGATGGAGACGAGGTGGTTGGATCGGGGAAGCCCGAGATCCCGTTCTTGCGCATGCACGCGGACACCTCGAGCATCCGCGCCTGCGCCTGCGAGGACGAGGCTTCGGGGCCCGGAGGGCCCTTCGGCAGCAGGCGCTGGCACGAGTGCGCGGCGGACTGGAACGCGGGCGACTGCACCGTGCTCGCCGAGCCCATCCGGACCGTGTGGCCACTGACCTTCGGGTCGGGAAAGTTCGGCACCTCGTGCGAGCGGATGCACCTGGCGAACGCGACCCCCGATTCGACGGTGCTCACCGCGGACGCCGAGGTGCTCGCGCCGCTCGGCGGGCCTGGAGAGCTTCCCCGCATCCGGCCACCAGCACCCCGCTCAAGAGCGCCGCGACGGTGAATAGGCGCGCTCGCTGTCGGGTGAGCCTCTTGGTGTGGATGCTGTACGGCACCTGGTCTCCTTCAAGGTCTGCTTCGGGGTTTGCGTCCGCTCCCGGATTGGTTCTACGCGGTCGGTTGTTTCGTCCCTGTTTCGCCCTCGGAGGACGACGAGGAGATCCCCGGAACGGTCGCCACCCCGTCCCGGACGACTGCGGGCCGCCGGGAGAGACGCGATTTGGCCGGCGCGGTGCGTCAGCGTCGCCCGAACAGCCAGTAGATCGCCGAGTTGCCGGGGTTGAGCGAGACCAGCGCCCGCCAGAGGTTCTTTGTGCCTCGTACCTGATCGTCGGACCGATGGGCAAGGTCCCTCCAGGCGAACACCGCAGAGCAGACCTCGATCGAGACGATGACCGCCACCAGCAACCGCCGTCGCTTGACCATCACGGCTTCGGTTCGCGCATCCCGGACGAAGCCGGCGCTGGCGCTTGCTCGCCCCGGAGGGGCTTGACCGGTCGAGCCGCCGCGGCCCATCTTTAGATGTTTAGCGCAATAGCTAATCGATATCAAGATGGGGCGTTCCATCAGTGGTTGTGCAGCGGGAACGCGCACGCGGTCGACGCCCGCGTGAACACGGGCGACTGCTCGTCGATCGTGCTCGGGAATATGAGGATCACTCCTTCGATATCGCTGATCACGCCGGCGCCGGAGCCGAAGGGATTGGACGGGACAGAGGTCCGGGGGTCGGGGAAGTCCTCGACGCCGTGCTGGCGCATGCAGCGCGCGACGTTCAGAAACTTCGCGAGCGTCTGCGGGGAGGGTGGGGGTCCCGAGCCCGGGCCGGGGGGCATGAAGTGCCGGCACTTCGCCTGCGCCGCCTTGGACCCGGGCGATGAAGGATTCATTCCAGCGCGCACGTGGAAGAGGAAGCCCCCGCCGGCCTTCGGGTCGGGGAAGTTGGGCATGCCGTTGGCGCGCATGCACTTGGCGTAGGCGAGCGCATCCGAGTCGAGGGTGCTCGGCGAGGATGGACCTGAGCTGCCTTCACCGCCCCCGGCCGCGGCAGTCGATCCCGAGGTGGTCGTTGCGCCCAGCCGTGCCACGGTCGGGCTGGGGGAGCTTCCCCCGCATCCTGCCACCAGCACCCCGCTCAGGAGTGCCGCGGCGGTGAGCACACACGCTCGCTTCCGGGTGAGCCTCTTGGTGTGGATGCTGTGCGGCATCTGGTCTCCTTCAGCGTCCGTTTCGGGGTTTGCGTCCTCGTCGCGGATCAGTTCTACGCGGTGGATTGTTTCGGCGCTGTTTCGCTCTCCGAGGCCGGCAGCGGTTTTGTTTATCCGAGCCGAGCGAACAGCGTTGAATCACGGCGGCGCACGCGGCGAGGTCGGCCGTCCCTTCGAGCTCCTGCGGCGACTCGGCGTAGCTAACCCAACGGGGCGACCTACGACATAGGGTCTGAGCCAAGCCTCCCCGACACAGGCACGATCAGGCTCATTCGGATCGCAGTACTTCGGCGACGGGGCGGCGTGCGCCGATGTTGGCGGGGATCGCCGTCAATGCCGCGACAATGATCAGCGTGGCTGGGATCACGGCGAGCAGCAAGAGGGTCGGGGGGTTCGCTCGGTTGGGGTTGCCGGCGGCGGCCATGTGGAGGACGAACCCAGCAGGAAAGCCGAGGATGACAGCCACCAGTGCGGGGGCGAGTTGCGCGCTGGCGAGGCCGGCGGCGACTTGGCGTGGTGTGGCGCCCAGCGCTCGGCCAGAGCGGTCGCTCTCTGCGCGTCGAGCACTGGCGCGAGTCAGCTCCAGACCCTTACGGAAGGGGGGAGATTCGAACTCCCGAGACGGGGGTTGCCCGCCTGCCGGTTTTCAAGACCGGTGCATTCAACCGCTCTGCCACCCTTCCACGCGCGGAAACAGGAAGGCTAGTCGATTCGCGGCTGGCTCAGTCGTCGTCGCTGGGGTCGCTGGCGAGGACGATCATCCAGCGGTCGGGCGCGGCGGCGGACTCCTTGATCAGGCCCTGGTCGGCACGCGCTCGGAGCCGGTTCTGGATGCGGGGGTTCGGGCTCGTTGAAGAAGGTGGCGAGGTCCGCCGCGCTCGCGGTCCGGTCCCGCGCTTGCTGGGCCGACGCTATCGCAGCCGGCTCAGGATCAGCTCGTCGATTTCCTCATCATCCATGCGGGCCGGAACTGTAGCTGCCTCCCGGGACGGGGGCGCGGGTGTGGGCCGCTCGGCACGGAGCGCATACTTCCCGTCGCGGGGCTGTGGCCGCGGCGGGAGTGTCGGCTAGCGGCGCTGCCGTTTACTTAAGACCGGAGCCGGCTTCCGCTCTTGGTGGAAAGGAGCGGCCAACCAAGGTCCGACTCCGGCTTTCGCAGCTCATCCCAAGCGTGCGTCTCGTCTCGGGCCGCCGACGTGCCTGTTTTGGCGATTTCCGAACGCGCCGGCCGAGCGTCCGCAGGGTACCCGCTTGCGTGGGGAAGCAGAAGCATTCGCCTCCTCGCCACAAGGGGTCTCCCATGTGAATAGCGGTCAGTGGGTGTCCGGTGGGGCGGGGCCGGCGTAGACCACGAAAACCACGATGTGATCGTCGGGGCCGCGCTTGTAACGCACGGGGGTGCGCCTCCCTCGACGGAAGTTCTTTGCTTGGTTTGGCGCCCGGTGCAGCTCGGGCTAAGATTCGGTGGCGTTTCGCCCGACGGCACCTCTGTCCGCGATGAACCCTCCCAACAGCACGAGCATCTCGAGACGCGTGGCGATGTGCTCACGGCGATCTCCGACGGGATGGTCGCTTTGTTGAAGGTACGGGCGGGGCCCGACTCGTGCGAAGTCTTATTACGAGGAAGACCTGGTCGTGTGTGCTACGCGGCGGCTTCTCGCGAGTGGAGCAGACCCTGCTCGATGGTGGGCGCGGCCACGCTGTCATTCAGCAGCGCATGGAGTTTCAGGAGGTAATGCGTGATCGCTTCACCGGGGTGATCGAACAGGCGACCGGCCGGGCGGTGGTCGGGTTTATGAGTGACAACCAGCAGCGCCCTGATCTGATGTGCGAGGTGTTCATCCTCGGTCCCACCGATCTCCTCGAGGAGCACGAGTGGGGCAACGCGTCCGCTGGATCGAGCTTTACCGCCTGACTGCGCCTGGCTACCGACAAGGTCGCTCTACATCTAGCTCCCCAGGCTGCACGCGTCGATTGTAAGCGCAGGCAGCGCCCAGGGGATAGCTTGTGCGGCTACATGGCCGACACGGCGATCGAGATCGAGGATCTGCATGTCGTGCGCGGCGGACGGTCCGTGATCGACGGCCTGGACCTGCATGTAGCCGCGGGGTCGGTGACGGGCCTGCTGGGTCCCAGCGGGTGCGGGAAGTCAAACTCATGCGCGCGATCGTCGGCGTGCAGATCATCCGGGCTGGCCAGGTGATGGTGCTCGGCGAATCGGGTGGCTCACCACAGTTGCGCCGGCGCGTCGAGTACGTGACACAGGCTCCATCGGTCTATGGAGACCTGAGCATCAGCGAGAACCTGCGTTACTTCGCGGCGGTCGTCGGTGTCGGCCAAGGGCGCGTCGGCGAAGTCATTAACACCGTGGGCCTCGCCGGGCGTGAGAAGCAGATCGTTGGGTCGCTCTCGGGCGGTGAGCGATCGCGAGTATCGCTCGCGAGCGCGCTGCTGAACGATCCAGAGCTGCTGGTGCTCGATGAGCCCACCGTCGGATTGGACCCGGTGCTGCGCGCCGAGCTATGGCGGACCTTCCACGACTTGGCCAGCGCCGGGAGCACGTTGCTGATCTCAAGCCACGTGATGGACGAGGCGAGCGAGTGCGACGCTCTGCTGCTGATGCGCGACGGGGCGCTGCTCGAGCAGACAACGCCTGAGCGGCTGCGCCGCCAGACCGGCGAGCAGGATCTCGGCCGGGCATTCCTCGCGGTTATCGAGCAGGCGTCCTCGTGAGCGCACGGGTCACGCTGGCCACGGCCAGACGCGTGCTGTGGCAGATTCGGCGCGACCCGCGCACGATCGCGCTGCTACTCGTGGTGCCCGTCGGGCTGCTCGTGCTGATGCGCTTCGTATTCGACGGTCAGCCACAGACCTTCCAGGTGATCGGGGCGCCGATGTGCGGGCTGTTCCCATTCATCATCATGTTTCTCGTCACCTCGATCGCGATGCTGCGCGAGCGTACCAGCGGCACCCTCGAGCGCTTGATGAGCCTGCCGATCGCCACGGTCGACCTGCTGGTGGGCTACGGGGTCGCGTTCGGTTTGCTCGCCGCTCTCCAAGCAGTCGTCGTGTGCCTCGTTGGGTTCCTCGCGCTCGGCCTGCACGCGCCGCACGGCGCGTGGCTTGTGGGGCTGCTCGCCGTCGGCAACGCCGTGCTCGGGATGGCGCTCGGCCTGTTCGTCAGCGCGTTCGCAAGGACAGAGTTTCAAGCCGTGCAGTTCATGCCCGCGATCATCTTTCCCCAGCTGCTGTTGTGCGGACTGTTCGTGGACCGTCACGAGATGGCCGCCGCGCTCTACGGGGGTCTCGTGGGCGCTGCCACTGACCTACGCCTACGACGCCCTCGCACGCGCAACCCGCTCCGGCTCGCTCGGGAGCCGTATGGCGATCGATATCTGTGTGATCCTCAACGCGACACTCATCGCGCTCACGCTCGGGGGCTTACATTGCGCCGCCGGACCCTATGAGCGCCCGCCCGGAAAGCTCCGCGGCGCAGTTGGGCACGGCCGAGGTTACGGCCTCCACGGTCGCGAACATCGGGCCGGGGATCGACTTCTATTTCGCGTTCGGGGTGATCGCGGTCACCGCCGGTGTCGCGGCTCCTCTGACGATCCTCGCGGCGGGTGTGGCTGTCGTGCTGCTCGCGTTCACGGTGGCGGAGTTCACCAAGGTGGAGCCCTCGGCGGGGAGCTTCATCACCTATGTGGAGACCTCGCTGGGAGCTAGGGCCGGTGTCGTGGTGGCCCTTCTGGTCGCGGTGGGATACACGGTCGCGATGGCGGGGGTGTTCACGATGTCGGGAGGCATGGTGGCGTTGACGCTCGCTCACTACACCTCGTGGCATCCGGCGTGGGAGCCGATCACACTCGTTCTGACGGGCGGAGCGATTTGGCTCGCCATACGGGGCGTCAGCCTGTCGACCACGGCCGTCGCCCTGGCTGTCGTGGCGCAGGTCGCGATCATGCTGCTGGTCTGCGTCGTCGTGCTGATCGACGAGCGTGCTCGTCTCTCGGGCATACCGTTCTCTTGGGCGCACCTCACCGGCGGCCTGACGGGCCTGTCCGCCGGTTTCCCGCTCGCCCTCTACATGTTCATTGGCTGGGAGAACGGCCCGGCGCTCGCGGAGGAGTGCCGCGACCCGAAGCGAACGGTGCCCAGGGCGCTGTTCATATCGATCGCCCTCGCAACTTTTCTGTTCGTCTTCTTCACCTACTCGACCGTCACCGGCTTTCACTACAACGTCTCCTCGATCGGCCGCGCCTCGGTCCCGTTCCTGAGCGTCTCAGACCACTACCTCGGCCAACTGGCGATTCTCGCCTGGCTGGCCGGGATCGTCTCTGTGCTCGCCACGCTCGTCGCCGGCGCGAACTCCCAAGCACGAATGCTCTACGACGGCGGGCGAAGCGGCCTCTTGCCGGCATGGCTCGGCCGCGCCCGCGCACGCGACAACACACCGGTTCATGCACTGCTCGGAATGGCCGGCGTTGGGCTCGCGATCATCGCGCTGTGGTGGATATCCCACCTGGTCGGCTTCAACGGAGGGTCGACGGACCCTGTCGGACTGTATGCCGAGTGCTCCACGATGGGCACGATCGTGATCCTGTTCGTCTACTTCCTGACGACGCTGTCGCTGCCGATCTTCATGTGGCGCCGCCACCGTCAATCGTTCTCCGCGCCGCGCCACGTGGTGCTCCCCTTCTTGGGAGCGCTGACCCTGATCGTCCCGTTCGTCGAGCTCTGCAAGCCGGGGCAGCCAGCCCCCTACAGCGAGTTCCCGTACGTCGCCCTGGCGATCGTCGCGCTCGCAGCCGTGATCGCCTACCTGACCGTGCGACGCCACCCATCCACCGGGTCAGGCGAGGGGACGACATTCTCGGCACCGAGCGCATCTCCTAGATGATCGCGCCACTTGACCTTCTGGTTTGGGTGTGCGGCCCTCGGACGCGCGGCGCCGCTTGACATGCTGGGAAAGCTGATCGTGCGCCAGCACCCCGGATAGAAGGTCACGAGGCGTTACCGGGCGCGCTTGGCTGCGTGACGCCTCGTATAGAGCTTCTGCTGGATCGTCATCGCACCAGGATGTCCACTGCCAGGCCAGGGCGTCAACAGCAGCAGCAGCCGTGTAGCCGAGGACGCGATGACCTCGTGGCGCTCTCCTGGAGCTAGCTCGACCAGCAGCCCCGCCTCGCCACTCGCGCGCTCGCCCGCGGCCGTGGTCACCTCGATCGCGCCATCGATCACGAGGAGCCACGCGCGCTCGTGGACCTCATGCTCAGACAGGCTCTCACCCGCCGCGAGGTCGAGCACGATTGCGCGCGCCTCCTCGCTGGAGGAGAGGATCTCCGGCAACCGCGCCTCCAGGTCAAGCGCCTTGAGCTCCCAGCTGTTCACCATGCCTCCTTGTCGGAGCGCTGCTACGCGCTTTTCTGTGCGTGGTAGTGCTCTTTCCAGATCAGCTTGTAGATCGGGATGCGGCGGGGGAGATCGCGCACGCCCGGGATGAACGGTATGCAGATGAACGCGAGGCTGAGCAGGCCCATGATCAGCATCACCTGGATATCGGCGTTGGCGGAGGACTTGATCGGTTCCACTTGGTAGGAGAGGGTGTATAGCCACAGCCACACCTGGCCCGGGTAGCGGCCGGTCTCGTTCATCATTCCCCACTGCTCGCCGAGCAGGTGGTCGCCTTCGGCGCGTTCGCCAAGCAGCCCGCCGTCGGCCATGAACAGCAGTGGCTTGGTGTAGTCGGTCTGGAAGAACTGGTTGCTGGTCAACAGGGCACCGTCTAGTCCGCCGCTTTGGGCGAGGCTCAATAGCCCCGTCATCAGCGCCGGGACCGGTCCGGCTCCGCTCGCCTGCACCGTGACGGCGTCGCTCGAGGGGTCGAGGACGACCGTCTTGGGCGGCGTCTTCTTTTCTTCGGTAGCCGTTTCGTATTCTTCCAGCGGCTTGGCGTACGCTTCGCCCCACGCCTTCTGTGTCTTTTCCGGAGCCGCCCGGTATGCAGCCAGGGCGCTCTGTAGCACCGGGTTTCCGGGGACTGTCTCGAGTGGGCCGATCACGTAGTCCTGGGCCGTGTCGATCGGGTGGCTCACACCGAGCCACCGCTGTGGGTGCAGAAAGAGGAAGTGCTGCACGCTGCCCGAGTTGTGGTTGTAGGGCGGCCCGTATTCGGCGGTGTCGCTCGTGCCGTCGAGCTCCTTGGCGGCGGTCGCTACGAAGTTGATCGGCATTTGGCGCGACCACTGCGCGACCGTGCTCGGCTTCTCATCCGGCGATGAGAACAGCACGCTCAACAGGATCGCCAGCAGCGCGACGACGCCGACGGCGATGCACAGCTCTTTGACGAGGTCGTAGGAGGCGTAGGCGCCTTGCCACGGCTCGGTGTCGTCCTTGGAGGCAAGGAAGCTCAAGACGTCACTCCCGTCCTAGCCGACGGGGGGTTGCCGGCGGGGACCGCAGATGGGGGGCCGCCGGCCTGCGGCGGGCGCGTGGCGAGGGCGGGCCGGTCGAGCTCGAAGGGCGGCACGACGCCGTGGCGGCGCACGAGCAGCACGTGAGCGGCGACGAGCCCGACGACGGCCAGCGGCAGCAGAAACACGTGGTAGCTGTACATCTGCCCGAAGTTCGTGACGTTGAAGAACGCGCCGACGCCGACCGAGTTCAGGCCGTCCTTCGCCTGCGTTGAGATCCACTGCGCGTCGAAGTTCTGCTGAGAGACATAGCCCGTCAATGCGGTCGGGACCGCGACCAGGAACGTGACGGCGCCGGTAATCCAGACGCGTGTGCGCCCGCCGCGCCAGGCGGCCATCCAGTACTTGCTCCACAGGTGCACGACCATCGCGAAGAAGAACAGCTCGACGGCCCACAGGTGGATGCTGTTGATGAAGTGGCCGATGCCCGTGTAGTGCCACCACGCCGGGCCCTTGAGGCTCAGGATCACGCCCGACCCGATGATCACCACGAGCGCGGCGATGCTGGCGACACCGAAGATGTAGATCCACGAGGCGACATAGGTCGGCTGGCCGTCGGGGAGCAGCTTCTCCGGGGGCAGCGCCTCGACCGCTGCCTCACGCACGCGGCCCGTCCAGGTGGGCTTCGGAGGTTGGGCGGCACTCACTCGGGGTCCCCTCCAGTCCGGCGAGCGATCGCGCGAGCGCGCGCGCCGGGGAACGGCAGCGTGATCGCGAGGACGAAGACCACGAGCATCAGTGCGATCACGATCAGGTTCGCGACGGACAGCTGGATGAAATGCCATTCCACGACATGCGCGGGATGATTCAAGTTGAAGACGGCCGCCAGCACGGTGATCATCTAACGGCCGCCACAGCGAGTTCTTTGCCGACAGTTGGCTGCTCGGTATTCATAGAGGCCTTCGACCTTGGCAGATAGAGCAGGCTGAGGAGGGCGCCGAGGATCGCGATGCCGAATGGCCCAGTGGCTCCTTTGTCGCGATGTGGATGGTGGTTGTCGGGGCAGGGATGGGTCTCGCGCGGCTACCTCGACCTCCGCGGCGCTCGTAGAGCTGTCTCCGGATCGCAGCGGGGTTGGCTCCCAGTAGTTGGTCAGAAGCCATCCGCCGAGGATCGGGCCGCTCGGCATCGCCATGAAGTTCCCGGCGGCCAAGATCCCTATGGCCTTTGGGCGTTCCTCTTTATTGAACAGCACTGTGAGCGAGGAGATCGCCATCACGATCACACCCGTCCCGGCGAGCCCGAGCAGCACCCGGGCGGCCATGAACTCAGCCACCGAGGTTGAGAACGCGCACCCGGTCGAACCGAGCCCGAAGAGCCCCAGGGAGAACAGGAAGACATTCTTGTGGCCGTAACGGTCGCCCAGCAGTCCGGCTGGAAGCATCCCTGCGGCGAGCACGAGGAAGTACCCTGAGGAGAACCATTGGAGGTCCGTCTCGGATGCCCGGAGTGACTTTGCCAGCGTGGGCAGCGCGACGCTGAGCACGGTGCTGTCGACGCCCACGCACAAGATGGTCAGGAACACCGCGCCGAGCGCCCACCAGCGGCGCGAACCTAAACTCCGAGGGTCAACCGCCGCGCTCATCGGTGGCGCTCACGCCACGCGAGCGGCATTTGTTATACGGATCGTCACGATGCCGACGCTGCCCCAACGAGGACATCCGGCTTGCGGTCACTCTCGCCACCTTCGAGCACCATCTTCAGTGCGGCGGTGTTCGCCGCGTCGGCGAAGGTGTCATACGCGCTCATCGTGTCCGCGAGCGCGAACCGGTGCGTCGCGAAGACCGTCGGGTCGAGGCGGCCGCTGGCCACCAGCTTCATCAGCTGAGGGATGGTCCGAGTGTCGACGAGACCTGTGGTGATAGTGACATCGCGGGTCCAGAGCTTCTCGAGGTGCAGCGTGGCGGAGTGGCCGTGCACGCCGATGTTCGCTACGCGCCCGCCGGGGCGGATCAGTTCAGTCGCGAGCTCGAATGTGTCGGGCACGCCAACTGCCTCGAGCGCAACGTCCGCGCCGAGTCCATCTGTGAGCTCCATGATCTGCGCGAGCGCGTCCTCGCGGCCGTTATTGATAGTGGTGTCAGCCCCGAACTTTCCCGCACTCGTAAGCCGGCTGTCGGCGAGATCAATTGACACGATTCGCCCTGGTGTGTAGAGGCGTGCAGTGAGAATCGCTGCGAGTCCGATCGGGCCGGCGCCGACGATCGCCACGACGTCGCCCGGCGCGACCTTGCCGTTGAGCACCCCGACCTCGTAGGCGGTCGGCAGGATGTCGGCGAGGAACAGGACCTGCTCGTCTGAGAGCTGCTCGGGCACCTTGAAGACCGAGTTATCGGCAAACGGTACGCGTGCGTACTCGGCCTGTAGCCCATTGATCGTGTGGCCGAAGATCCATCCGCCCCCGCCAAGGCACTGCCCGTAGCGGGCTTCCTTGCAGTAGCGACAGCGCCCGCAGGCACTGATGCACGAAAGGAGCACTCGGTCTCCAACCGCGACAGCGCTCACACTGGCGCCGATCTCCTGCACGGTGCCGACAGCCTCGTGGCCGAGAACCGTCCCAGGCGTTGTCTCCGGTACGTCACCTTTGAGGATGTGCAGGTCTGAGCCGCAGATCGTCGAGGTGTCGATCCGCACCACGATGTCTGTCGGATCGATGATCGTGGGGTCGGGGACGTCATCCCAGCCGCGCTGGCCTGGGCCGTGGTAAACGAGGGCCTTCATGCGATCTCCAATCTCTGGTGGGCGCCGGCCGTGGTGCAGCGAGTCCGAGCTGGGTGGGCCCTCATGAGGGAGCACCTGCCAGCTTCGGGCTGCGCTTGGGTGGGAGTAGCTCCTCCTCGGCTGGGATTCGCTGTGCGTGGCGGAATCCGAGGCCGACGAAGCCGAGCAAAACGAGCGCCAGGATGAAGGAGGCGATCGAGCCGATCAGCATGATCGTGCCGATCTTCGAGAAGCCGTACGCCTCGAGCAAGAGGCCTCGTAGCGTTGTTCCCTGGAAGGAGGTCGTCTCGAGGGTCGCGAGTTTCGTGTTCGTCGGTTCGGCGCGCGCGGCGGTGCTGATCTTCGAGTAGATCCCCCCGTATGGCATCTCGGAGAGGTGGATTGCGATGAAGTGGTCGGCGTAGGCCTCGGCCTGCGGCCCCGTCAGCAGCTGCTTTCCTGCGTACTGGGAGACGGAGGGGATCATCGCCGCGGTGATCTCGCTTCCGGCCTTGGGGTGTTCGAAGGCTGCCTTGGGCGGGAAGAAGATGTCCTGTGAGGCGAGCTGGTTGTGGACGTTGTTGTGGTCGTAGCTGTAGCCCCACATCAACAGTCCCCCTGCTACCAGCAGGACGACTACGAGGACCAGCCCGACGGCGCTGGTGAGAACATCAAAGACTCTGCGACGCATGACACGGCTCCTCTGGATGGGATGTAGGTGATGGCTGGATCATTTGGTCAGTACCGAGCCGTTTGACGGTGGAGGCGACGCTGGCACAGGCGCCGCTGGGGGGTCCCCCGCGGCGATCGTCTCGCGTTTGAGGAACGCTCCGAGCTCCTGGATCGTGCTCATCAGCGGCGCCGGAAAGACGACCGTCGAGTTCTTGTCCACGGCGATCTCCACCAATGTCTGCAGGTTTCTCAATTGCAGGGCGAGCGGGTGCTCCATCATCACGTCGGAGGCGCGGGCGAGCTCACCGGCGGCAAGCGCCTCTCCCTCGGCGGCGATGATCTTCGCGCGCTTCTCGCGCTCGGCTTCGGCCTGGCGTGCCATCGCGCGCTTCATCGAGTCGGGCAGCTGGATGTCCTTCAGCTCGACAGTCGTGACCTTGATGCCCCACTCCTCGGTCTGCACATCGAGAATCTCCCGGATGTTCTGGTTGATCTTGTCGGTCTCAGACAGCGTCTCATCGAGCGTGTGGCGGCCCACAACAGCACGAAGCGTGGTCTGGGCGATCTGATTGATTGCGACTTCGACGTTTTCGATCGCGACGACTGAGCGGATCGGATCATCGACGCGGTAGTACGCGACTGCCGAGACGTCGACGCTGACGTTGTCGCTGGTGATGATGCCCTGTGACTGGATCGGCATCGTGACGATCCGTAGCGACACGCGGTGAACCTGGTTTACGAGCGGAGCAAAGATGATCAGCCCCGGACCGCGCGCCCCGTCCCGGACCTTGCCCAAGTGGAACATCACGGCCCGCTCATACTGCTTGAGTATCCGCACCGACAGCGCCAGACCGACGAGCGCGACGAGGATGACGGCGATGATTATGTAGGCGATCATGTTTGTCTCTCTGTAGATGCGTTCATGGGATTGCGACCGAGGCGGCAATCCCAGGCTGGACATCAGCTTGGTCCGTCGTCGGTTCCCCTCTAGTGAGAGCTGTGTCGCTCCGTGTCCGCTCGTCATCCAGACCATCTAGATATGGCGCCAGATACCGCGCGACGATCTTGCCCGCCGGTGACCAGGTCGGTGTGTCGCTGATCTCAGAGCTGAACCCGTCACCACCGGTGATGTGGGCGGTGAGATACCGCGGCTTGCCGTCGGTGAGCAGCATGCCGTTGATCACGGGATCAAACCGCTCCGGGCTCACCGCGGCACCTGCCCGCGCAGCGATCGATTGCGCGGCGACGTCGGCCTGCTGGGCGGCGAGGCCGCCGTGCTTGATCGGGAAGTCGGTGGCGTCGCCGGCTGCGTAGACGTCCTCTACATGAGGCACCCTCCCATGAGGGTCGACGCGGATGAAGCCGTGGTCGCTCAAGGGGATACCTCGCACGGGAGGCCCGTAGAGCTCGGGCAGAGCGATCACGCGGTCGACGCGCAGATGACGGTCGCCGGGGCTGATCACCACCTCGCCCGAGCGCGGTACTTCGGCGTAGGCGGAGCTGATCGTCTGGATGTTGGCCTGGTGCAGCAACTCGGCGACGGCGCTGCTGGCCTTCGCGCCGAAGATCGCCAGGGGGCTGTCCTCGGGTGTGACGATCGTCGTTGCGAGCTCGATGCTCATGTCGTATGCGCGCCCGGCGCTCATCAGCGCGAGCTCATAGAGTGGCAGGGGCCAGGCGATTGCTCCGGGCGCCACGAATGCGAGGCTGTCGACGTAGCCGCCCTCAATGTCCTGGATCAGGCCGTGCAGAGTCTCATCCAGATGTCGATCGTCGATCGTGATCGCGTGCTCGTAGCGTGCGTGGGCGTGGGCACCGAGCGCCAGTAGCAGCGCGTCGTACTCGATCGCCTTGCCGGTCTCGGTGTGCAGCGTGTGCTTGTCGGGGTCGATCCACGCCAGCTGCTCTTCCAGCAGCGTCGCGCCGGCGTCGCTGACGATCCGCTGGAGCGGGTAGCGGCTTGCCGACCCATAGGCGAAAGGCTCGCGGACGACCATAGGGCGGTAGACAAACTCGAGGTTGGGTGCGATCAGGGTCACGTCGGTGAGCTCAGGCGCGAGGTGGGAGAGCGCCAGCGCGCTCTCGAGCGCGGCTACTCCTCCACCGACGATGACCACACGAAAGCTTCCGGCCGGGGTCCTCATGAGATGTTTGCCCCGAGCGAGCTGACGCCGAGGAGACGACGTTGATCGGATGCTCTGGCAAGGCGTGCGATGACTGGGCTCCTGACGCGTGCGCTGCGGCGTTCGACCGTCCAGGTCGATACGAAAACGCCAGCCGAATGTCGGAGCCGGAAAAATCAGAGCCCACCGAGATTTGAGGCGAGCTAACATTTAGCCTAGCACCGCTGTCCATCCGCGAGTGGGCAGATTCAACCTCGATGAGCTACCGCGAGACCAAACACCTGCGCGTCCTGATCGCCAACGAGCGCAAGGACCGCTTGGCGCTCGTCGCTCCGATCGTCGTCGGACTAGGTCACGAGGTGATCGCGCGCGAGATTGACGTCGCGGACGTCGGCCCAGCAACCGCCAGAGAGCGACCCGACGTTGCTCTGGTAGGGCTCGGGGAGAGCTCAGAGCACGCACTCGACCTGATCGACAAGATCGTGCGGGAAGCCGCCTGCCCGGTCATCGTCCTGCTCCACGCCCGCGACCCTGAGTTCATCAACGAGGCATCCAAGCGCGGCGTATTCGCACACATCTCAGACGCCGACGTCCAGGACTGGCAGAGCGCGATCGACATCGTGCTCCGGCGCTTCGCTGAGTACCAGGACCTTCAGGGCGCGTTCGGGCGCCGCGCTCTCACCGAGCGCGCCAAGGGCATCCTGATGGAGCGCCACGGCATCGATGAGACGAGCGCGTTCGAGATGCTGCGCGAGCAGTCACGTGTCGATAACCGCAAGCTCATCGACCTCGCCACCGCAGTCGTCGACGGCCACCGCCTCCTGCCCAGAGAGCCGCAGGCACCGTCCCAGGCCTGACGTACCTAGCCAGAGGACGCCAGCAGAGCCGTCACCTCTTCGCGTGGCACTGGCCAAAGGGCGACGGAGAACTCGACGGCAGTGGGCGATCCGCTGGGGGCGAGTCGCCGCCCGCTCTCGTCGTAGGGCCCGATAGGACTTGGAGCGCAGTTCAACAGTCCGCATGTCGCACGACGGAGATGCGGACATCCTTGCCATTGAAGTAGTTCCGCGCAAAGATCGTGCCGCAGTTCGTTGCCTTCGAGTCGCTGGAGCGCGCGGAAGAAGCCGAGGCGTAGCCGCTAAGCGCAAGCCCGACCGAGAAGAAGATGGCTAGCACGAGCAGCATCGGAATTGAGCTATTGGAGACCGTCGAGCGAGCGGTCAAGGCTTACTCCTTGCTTTCGGTGAGCGCGAGAGTCGCTGCGCGCATATTTCTCGCGGCGCGGAAGTAACCATACAGAACAGGCCGCTACTCGCCACTGATCGTCACGAGCCGATCCAAGACTAGGCGTCGTCGCTGGTGGCCACGGCTTATTCGGGGACGATGTTTACGGCCGCCGGGTGCTTGGTGCAGGGTGTAGTAGCCAGCGGCGGCGTTGACGTTCACCTTTTGCAGTGAAAGCCAAGGGGACGGTGGTTGCCGGTGAGTATGAGCGCGCGACGGCGAGCGCTTTGCGGCAGGTGAGGTCGTGTGCGAGTATGTCGATGAAAGTCTGCAGGTGCCGACGGTCCTGGTAGTACGCGGCGGCGTGCCCGGCCGGGGGACGAGCCGCGACCGGCTGAGCGATGGTACCGACCAGGATGCACCCAGCGGCGAGCACCACGGGCGCAGTCAAGAGCACCCGCCGGATAGCCCCGTCCACTGTGGGCTCGGGTCGTCTCGCCAGGGCGAGTATCGCATGAGCGAGCCTCGCCTAGCGAGCTCGCCGGACTGCTCGGTGGGCTCAGTGGGTGATCGCGAACGACGCGGTCGCCGGAGAGCGGAAGGCGACGAGCTGATATCGGCCCGGTGTCAGCCGGCGGTGTCCGTAGAAGCCGGTGAGCCGGAAGGAGTTTTTGCCCGGCTGGTCGTTGTGCTTGATCGAGTACACGCGGGTGTGGCGAGTACAGCGTCTCTTACGGGCGGCGCGTGCCCTTGGCGTCGTGCAGCGCCCGACGGTGATTACCCCGGCGGTGAGGCGATAGACCGCAAAGCTGACGGTGCCGTTGGCGGAGTCCAGATAGGTCACGAGCGCCCCCGTGGCGTGGCGGCGTCCGCGGCGCGTGACCGCGAACGCGGCGGGCGTCACCCGCAGTTCGCTGATCCGCGCCGCCTGGTACCTGGTGCTGCGCGGTGAGCTGCCCCTGGTCGGCCACGCGCCGTCCGGGTTCGCGGGACCTGTCTGGAAGGTCCAGTGGTGGCTCTCTGCCGGTAGTTCTCCATAAGGGGCGAGCGCGACTTCGGCGGTGTAGCTGGCGTTCGCCGCGAGTGGCTTCACGGGGATGATGATCGCGCCGGTCAGGTATCCCCCGACTTCGCTGGTGTTGCCACTGACGGTGCGGACTTCGACGGGCCCACTCGGGCCAGTGAGCGTCGCTGATTCCACGTCGGGCGAGTTCGGGCCGAGGCACGACAGCAGCGAGCATGCGCCAGGCTCCTCGTAGACGAAGATCTCGCGGCCGGCGATCGTGCCTTCCGGCAGCCCGACGAACTTCCCGGGGACGAACGGTGACTCGGCCGCGCGCTCGGACGGCGGGAATCCGCTGGTGCCGTCTCCCGGGTAGGTGACGATCGTGCCGCTGGGCTGCAGTGGCGCTCCGATCCCTGGCCACGTTGTCGTGCAGGTGTCGCGGGATTCGTCGATCCCGACGACGTCGAGGTCGGGGGTGTAGAGCTGGTTGAGGTGTATCGGAGCGTCCTCCCACGGGTTGCCTTCGGCTGTCCAGTAAGCGCCACCGGCGAGGATGCTGTGTAGTCCCGCCCACGCGCCCGCGGGGGATGCGCCAGGGAGACTGGCGTCCTCCGGGTGTTCGAGGAGTTTGTTGTCCGCGAGGTAGGTGTCGTGGGCGGCACATGCCTGCGACCAGGCGCTGTCGAGTGTGATGCCGGCCGGCAGGCCCCACCGTGTCCGCTCGGCGTTTAGGTAGCCGAGGTCGCGTTCGCTGTTGCTCGCTGCGATCCCGGCGGGCAGCGCGAGCGACGTGCCCGCCGGAAGCGTGAGGGTGACCGTGGTCGTTGCGTTCGCGGTGATCGTCGCCTGTGCGGTGACCGAGACCTGGGTGGCGCTGTCGGGCGGCGTGTCGGTTGCTGACAGTGTGACCGGGCCGTTGCGCACTTTTTCGGTGACGACCCCTCCGGAGGGAACGGTGGCGCTGCCCCCTCCGATGCTGCCTTGGATCGTCAGCATGGCGCCGGTCGCGGGCAGACCTTCGGCGGTGTTGACCGTGACCATCACTGTGCCTTGGGCGATGATTTCGGCCTCGGTTCTGGCTTCGGAGACCGCTGGGGCGCCGATGTTGACTGTTCCGAGGGACAACGATTGCCCTTCGGTGAGGGTCACGGTCTGACTGGTCCGCGTTTCGTGGTCGCCGCTTGCGGGCACGACGATCATTGCCAAGTTGTATTCCCCGGCTGGGATCGAGCTGAGGGACCATTCGCCCTGCGCGTTGGTGACCGTTTCATAGGTCTGCACCTCGCCGGTTGCGTTGGCGGGGACGACGAGCACGAGCACCCTGCTTGCGGGGGTCGTGTTGCTGTAGACGAGAGTGCCCGAGAGCGATCCGCCGTTGGCGAGGGTCTGCCCAGCGAACGCTAGAGCGAGCACTGCGCACACGGCGAGCGCCGCGCTACATCGCTTGATATGCGCTGCGAGTCGCCAAGTCCGCATCGTGCGCGCCTCATTCTGTCAGATGGGAAGCAGCCTCAGCGTTTGCACGAAGCTCCTCGCGGTGCGAACAGTCAGCCCTCGCGGTGCGGACAGTCAGCCCTCGCGGATCGGCCTCTGCGGCCGGGGGCTTTGTCATTCCATGCGCGGCGAGCGAAGACAAGCCCACCACAGGGTCAGCGGCAACCCTCGACCAACTTCCCCCGTTCTCGCGCCAAATCCGCGCCAGTCCGAGGGCGGATCGTGCGGTTTCAGGCGGTTTCTAGCGGTCCCGCGGCGCATCTCACTCGGAGCGGACATCCCGCCGAATCCGGCTCAACCATGCGGAAAACCGCTCGGGAAGCCAAAAAATTGGAGGCGGCTCGAAGCCGCAACTTTCGGCGGTTAGGGATTTCAAGACCGGTGCATTCAACCGCTCTGCCACCCTTCCACGCGCGGAAACGGAAGGCTAGTCGATTCTCGGCAGGCTCAGTCGTCGTCGCTTGGGGTCGCTTGCGAGGACGATCTCCAGCGGTTGGACGCGGCGGCGGACTCCTTGATCAGGCCCTCATAGGGGGTTACGAAAGTGAAACGACCAACGTCGTTCGAGCCTTTACGCCTGCCGCTCGGCGGGCGTCGTTAGCCGTGAGCGGGCCTGCTCGATGGCCGCGCGAGCTTCGGTGCTCCAACGAACGACGAGCTCGCCGGCGGGACGGTCTTCGGCGAGTGGGTGCGCTTGGCCTGCCCAGAGGTTGATCGCGTCGGCGTCCCCAGCTTTGCGCGCGGCTGCTCGCAGCGGTGCGGTGAGATGGTGCATGTGGGGATAGGCCGAGGGGGCGTGCACGCTGTGGTCGCGCATGAACGCGTTGACGATGCCGCGGGCGCGGCGGCCGCTGAAGGCGCGTGTGAGGGCCGTGGGATTCGAACGGGTCAGTGCGTCCCGGTGCGAGTCGCTGGTGGCAGCCTCGGGGCAGCGCATGAACGCTGTGCCGATCTGAGCCGCCCGAGCGCCGGCGGCGAGAACGGCCGCGATGGCGAACCCGTCGGCGATACCGCCCGAGGCGACAAGGGGAAGCTCGCTCGCTCGCGCAATGAGGCTCAGCAGCGGCAGGAGCGCGATCTCGCCGTATCCGTCGGTGTCCTGGAAGGAGCCACGGTGTCCGCCTGCCTCCACTCCCTGCACGATCAGTGCATCCGCTCCGGCGTGCGTCGCGAGAAGTGCCTCGTCAACCTCGGTTACCGTGACCCACACGGCGATGTCACGCTCTTGCAGCCGTTGGATGACCTCGGACGAGGGGCACCCGAACGTAAATGAGGCGATCGACGGGCGCTCCTGACAGACGATCTCGAGCTTGTCCTCCAGCGCGTCGTCCTCGAAACGAGGCTCGCCGAGCGCGACCTTGTGCCGGCGCGCCTCTGGCTCGATCGCGTTCGCGAAGTTGGCGAGCTTGGCGGGATCCACGGGTGTCTCGGTCAGGAGGAACAGGTTGACGCCGATCGGTGCTGAGGTGAGCTCTCTGGTCTTTGTGATGTCGGCTTGCAGGTCGTCGGGGGTCTTGTAGCCGGCGGCGAGGAAGCCCAGCGCGCCGGCGTTCGAAACCGCGGCCGCGAGCGCCGGCGTGGACGGTCCACCCCCCATCGGCGCCTGGACGATCGGATGATCGAGTCGGGGAAAGTTGCGGGGTACCAGGTGAGCCATATCAGCTGTATCCATTTGCGAGGTATAGCCCGATCCATACGACCGCGAGCGAGCAGAGGAAAATCGCGCCCTCCAGGGCATGCAACCTCGGGCGGCGCATGTGCGACACGACGAGCACCGCGATCAGCGCGACGAGCGCGAGCTTGACCTGGAAGGTGGTGTCGCCCCAGAGGTCCAGGTGGCTCGCCATCGCGCTGCCGGTTGCGAGCAGCGCGCCGAGCGCGGCGAGTGTTCCATAGCCGAAGCGCTGGGCGATCGCGCGCAGCCGCTCGCGATCCGGCGAGCGGCGCTCGACGGGCACGACGATCGCGGCGAGGAAGAGTTGCCCACCGACGAAGAACGCCATCGCGAGGATGTGCAGCCAGCGCATGACGAACCAGAGGTGGCTCATCTCACGTGTCCTGTGAGTGTGAAGCATCGCCGATGCGCAGCGTGTGTGCGCCCAGCACGTGCTCCAGGGTGTGGGCGAGCGCTTGGATGTGGGTGAGGTGCTCGCGCGTGAGGGTCTCCAGCTGTTTGCGTCCGTGATTGGTGAGCGTGAGGTGTACGCGGCGATGATCGATGGTGTCCCGGTCGCGACAGATCAGGCCCGCAGTCTCTGCGCGTTGAGCGAGCTCCACCACACTGTGATGGCGTATCTGCAGCTCTTGCGCCGCCAGCCCGATCGTCGGGCCGGGTGCCGTGGGATAACCCCGCACGACGAGCAGCAGCTGGTGCAGGGAGGGTGTCAGGCCGGCATCGTGAGCTGCCTGCTCGCTCCAGCGCAAAAAGTTGCGCAGCTCGCTGCGGAACGCGAGCAGCCGCTGGTAGTCCTCATCGAGCAACGGGTCCTCGGCGGCGAGGGAATTCACGGTCTCGACTCGTGGACGGGAAGGAGCGTGCCGAGCCCCCCGGCGAGCCGGCGTGGTCCCAGGGGGCGCTCACGGTGGCGCTCCTCGATCAGTACCCGCTCGTGTGCCTTGAGCAGATCGAACTGGCTGACCAGGCCAACCAGCCGCCGAGGGTTCTCCCGGTCTGTGACCGGCAGCACCCCGTGGCCGCTGGAGACCATCCTGTCGGCGACCTCACGCAAGGTCTCATCGGCAAAGGCAATCATCGGTTGGCGTGCGAGTTCGCTGGCTTTGATTGGGCTGGTGGACTGGTCCGCGAGGAGATCGGAGAATGCCAGCACACCAACGAAGTTCTCGTCACTGTCGATCACCGGGTACAGGCGCTGACGGCGCCCGGCGCTGCCCTCCGGCAGACGCTCGTAGAGCTCCTGGGCGGTCGTCAGTGGCTGCACGGTCAACACGTCGGTGCTCATCACATCGCGTACGAGTAGGGCGTGCAGTGGGTCGATCTCGTACTCACGGGTGACGTGGTAGCCACGACGTGCGATCTTCTCGGTCAGGATCGAGCGCTTCAGCGTCAGGACGCTCACGAGGTGCGCGATCGTGCACGCGACCAGCAGCGCCAATAGCGCGTTGACGTCATGCGTGAGCTCCAGCGCGAACACGATGCTGGTAAACGGCGAGCGCATCACGCCGGCCATCGCGGCGGCCATCCCGATCAGCGCCCACGTGCCCCCTCCAGCCCCTGGCAATACCGCACCCAGTAGTCCGCCGAGGGCCGCGCCCAGCATCAACAGCGGGGCGAGGATCCCACCGCTGGTATTCGACCCCAGCGCGATCGACCAGACCGCCAGCTTGACCACGAGCAGCACCGCCAGCGTCCCGAGCGCAAGCTCTCCCGCGAGCTCCGCGCCGATCGTGGCGTAGCCCACGCCGAGCACCCTTGGGTCGATCAGGCCGCCGACGCCGACGAATACGCCACCGATCGCCGGCCACCACGACCAATGAAAAGGCAGCCGGCCAAACAGATCCTCTGCCCCATACACACACCGTGTCATCACCCACGCGAGACCTCCACACGCAACACCCACCAACCCTGCCCCGAGCGTCACCGACACGCCCAACGAGCCATGAGCGCTGATCGCAAACAGCGGAGCCGCCCGCAACAGCCCAGCACCCGCGAGCGCTTCCCGAACCGCCTCCGCCGAGCACGCCGCGAGCGCGACCGGGATCATCGAGCGCGGACGCCACTCAAACAGCAACAGCTCCACCGCCAGCAGCACAGCAGCGACGGGTGTGGCGAACACCGCGGTCATGCCCCCGGCCGCGCCGGCGACGAGCAGCGTTCGCCGCTCCGCCGCGGTGAGATGCAGAAGCTGCCCAACGATGCTCCCGAGCGCGCCTCCGGTCACGATGATCGGCCCCTCAGCGCCAAACGGGCCACCCATGCCGATGCTCACGGCGCTTGAGATCGGCTTCAGCACCGCCAGCCGGGGCTCCATGCGACTGCCGCGCAGCAGGATCGTTTCCATCGCCTCCGGGATCCCGTGACCGCGAATCCGCTCAGAACCGACCCGTGCCATCAGACCCACAACCAGCCCACCAGCCACCGGCACCAGCATGCTCCACTCCCCAAGCACATGTATGTCCGGGGGATCGAGAGCGGTGCTGAGCGTCCCGGTGTACGCGAGATGGGTGATCAGTCCGATCAGATCCAGCAGCGCCAGCGCGAGCAGCGCGACGGCCGCCCCGATCAAAAGCGCCAGAGCCGCCAGGCGAAGTACCGATCGCGTCGCAGCGAAGTCACCAAGCTCACGGTCCCGCGCGCCCGACGGCCGCGTGTCCCGAGAACCAATCGTCTCACCAGAAGGCCGCTCGACATGACCATTGTCAACCACACAACAATCATATCGGGAGACGATATTTCATCGATCCTCGGTTGGCGTGCCCCGAAGGCGTCTAGCGCAAGGCTACCGATACCACGACAAAGAATTCGGGAGGATGCCGGGGCCGTCTACTGAAATCCTCAAACCGCGCTCACGAGGAGGATGACACCCGCGATGACCATCACGGCGGAGATGATCGTGCCCGTACGAGATTGCCGCTTTCGGAGGTAGGCCATAGCCAGTGTCGGCGTCGATCGGGCTATGCGCGTGGCCCCTATAGCCCGCGGGCGAAGTGGTGCGAGCAAATCGACAAACCGTGGCTGTGGTAGAGCCGGTGTGCGTCAAAGCGCTCCGAACCCACTCCCGAGTCCAGATGCAACTGGCCGCACCCGCGTCGATGACCCTCTTTGATCAACCACTCCAGCAGCGCGCCGGCGAGACCCTGACGCCGTGCCTCGGGCGCGGTCGAGAGGTCATCGACATACAGGTGGTGGCCCCAGGCGAGGTTGTCGCCAACACGGAATCCAGCGACTGCGCCGGCCGGCTCGCGGTCTGGCGAGAAGGCGCCGAGGAGCCTGTAGCCGGCGGGTCGCAGTGCACCGTCGACGTACTCGACGAATCGCTCCTCGCTGTCGTAGACGGTTCGCAATGCGCGCATCGCCCAGTGGGCGAGATGGGTCTCGCCCGTAAGGAGCTCTCGGGTCTGTGTGGTGGTCTCGGCCTGCATATCGAACTCTATCGCGGGAACGGCTGGCGAACGGAGCGGTTTATCGCGGTGCCGGCGTCCGTAGAGCGGCCACGGCGGTAGCCATGCCCGCCGCCGAGAACACGAGGCCCCCGGATAGATCGGCGTTCACTTGTCCTCGGCCGCGTGCCTCGACGAGCGCGGAGAGCATGTCGACCGCGTCGATCGCAATCGCAGCCACGGCGGCCGGCTGTTCGAGTCGCCGCCAGCGTCGACTGGCCAGAGCCGCGGCGGCTACGGCTATCTGATGCGCACCGAAACCGCGAACGAACAGGCGCGCCTCAGGGTGCTCGTCGATATCTGCCGACAGCTTCAGCGCGGACATCTTCGCCGGAAGGAACAGCGTCCCCAGCCCGTAGCTCACACGAAACAGGCTGTTGACAACCATCAGGCTGCGTTTCGACATGTTTTCGGAGCTTAACGAGTTCGTGGCCATAGCGCTCTTCTCGGCCTACTTCGTAGCGCGGCCCCAGTCCCGTCCCGATCGCTTTCTCGGCGCGATCAATCACCTCAGGCGCCGCCGGCTTTCTCGGGTGCGCGAGCCGCCTCGACGTTCTTCAGCTCGTCCATCGTGTCAGTTGTTCTCCTTATCGGGTTTCTATCGCATCGACCCCATCGTCTTCATCGTGCGCGTCGGGCCGGCCGGTCGCCGGAGTATCGCCACGAGCGAAATCGCCTGCTCGAGGCCGAAATCGACGGGCCGCACAGCGGCGGGCGCTGCCGCCGGGCGGCACCCGAGCTTGGAGTATCTGTAGCCGCTCTCGGTCGAATCTCTGACAGTGTGACCCACGTGGACGCTTCGCCCATCGCAGCGATGAGTTTTGGCTGACCCGACGGTCTCAGCGAGAGTAACCCCACAACTCCCAAGGAGGATGTCGTGACTTCCACCAAGACTCGCGTCGACAAGATCAACACGGTCGTCATCCCAGTGTCCGATCAGGACCGTGCGATCGACTTCTACGTCGAGAAGCTCGGCCTCGAGAAGCGCGCCGACATACCGTTCGGCAACGGCTATCGCTGGGTCGAGGTTGCGCCGGTCGCCGCGGAGACGACGATCGCGCTCGCCCCGCCGCCGTCGAAGGACCAGCCGACGGGCAAGCGCGAGACGGGCATCGGCCTGCACACCGATGACATCGACGCCTACCACGCCGAGTTGAAAGCCGCCGGCGTCGACGTCGACGAGGAGGTCAGTCGCATGGGCGGCCCGGTGCCGCCGCTGTTCTGGCTGCGCGATCCCGAGGGCAACTCCCTAATGGTCGTCGGCTGAACATGCCCGCCCGCGACCGCTTGCAGATGGCCCGCGACGCGTACGGGGCGTACGTATCGGGAGATCGCAGTGTCATCGAGGACTTGTTGAGCGACGACTTCGCGTTCTACAGCCCGGCCGACGTGGGGATCGACCGGACGCGGTACTTCGAGCGCTGCTGGCCGAACGCCGAGTTGATCGAGGAGACCGTGTTCACGCGTCTGATCGAGGCCGGCGACGAGGTGGTGGTCACGTATGAGAGCACGAAGACCGACGGCAGTCGCTTTCGCAACACCGAGGTGCTCACGTTCGACGGCGAGAAGATATGCAAGACCGAGGTCTACTTCGGCTGGAACCTCGAGTGACGGCAGCCCTCTAAACTGGCATCCCGACCCAGGGAGAGGTGGCCGAGAGGCTGAAGGCACTCGCCTGCTAAGCGAGTATGGGGGTTAAACTCCATCGCGGGTTCGAATCCCGCCCTCTCCGTCCCAATGGCCGCCAGCGACTCCTGTGCGGCTTCCCGCCGAATACAGGTCCCCCCAGCGAGATGCAGACCAAGTCCCCGTCCTCAGAGCCAAGCGAGACCGCCGCGATCGGCGCGCGGCCGCGGAAGCGACTGGCCGTGCTCACGTGCATGGACGCGCGAATCGATCCGCTCGCGCTGTTCGGTCTGCGGCTCGGCGACGCCCACGTCGTGCGCAACGCCGGGGGCCTCGTCACGCCCGACGCGATCCGCTCGCTCGCCGCGTCGCAGCGGCTGCTGGAGACGAATGAGATCGCCGTCGTGATGCACGACAAATGCGGCCTGCACGGCGCCTCGGACGCTGACTTCGCGGACACGCTGGCGGCAGACGGGGCGACGCCGGACTGGCGGCTCGGCGCGTTCGCCGACCTCGAGCAGACCCTTTGCGAAGGGGTCGCCCGCCTGCGCTCGAGCCCAGAGCTGCCGTACCGAGAGGGCATTCGTGGGTTCGTCTTCGACCCGGAGACGGGCCGCGTACGCGAGCCTGATACAGACTCCCAGTCGCTCCCCGGCGGCTCGGAGCGCGACTGATGCGAGCCCGCCAAGTCCGGCCACGCGGCAGCCGCAGCCGTCCGGCTCAGCTCGGCTGTCCGGCGGAGACCGCGAACACGATGTGGCGGCGGCCCAGCGTCAGGTAGTCGTGGAGCTCGGCCGGGCCGCCCTCGAGCGGTTCGACCTTCACGTCGGTCAGCGTGAGGAAGTCACGCTCTGAGGCGTTCAGCGCGTCGGACACGCGGCTGCGGTAGCCGTCGCGGGCAAGTGTGAGCTCGCCTTCGATGCGGTGGCGCTCGGTCTCGACCCGGATCCGCTCGCGGCGGTGCTCCTCGAAGCGCTCCTCTTCGGGTGCCATAGGGTCATTATCGCGATACGGCGTAGGTGCTGCCCACGGTCGCGCGCCGGCCGGTCGGGCCGACTGCCACGACGGTCACGTTCGCGGTCATCGCCGTGTGGCGGCCGAGCGCCCTGCGCAGGCGGCGCAGCGCCGAGGGTCCGACGCGCAGGCGCACATGCCCGGTCAGCGCCGCGGGCAGCGGGCGAGCGGCCGCGACCAGCCCCACGATCCCCGGCCGGCCGGGGATCGAGAGCGAGGCGGTGACGAGGACCTTGCAGCCCCGTTCGCAGCTCACGCTCAACGCCAGCGCGCGGCGGGCGAGCACGCCTGTGTGCCGGGGCAGGGCGATGTGTAGCACCGGCGGCACGTTCAGTGGCGGCGGCCAGCTGCCCGCGGGCTCACAGCCCGCTCCGGCGGGGGAGACCGGGTCGAAGCGCTCGACGCGGTTGTTGTTCGTGTCGGCCACGTACACGTCGCCCGCGCAGTCGACCGCGATCGCGGTCGGCTGGGAGAGCTCGCCGAGCTGCACCCCGCGGAAGCCCCACTTGGCCAGGAAGCGTCCGCTCGAGTCGAACACCTGCACGCGGTTGTTTTCGCTGTCGACCACATACACGCGCCCGGCCGCGTCGGCCGCTACCCCGCTCGGCGCGTGGAAGCGCCCGTCGGCCGCGCCGGCCGAGCCCCACTCGGTCAGCAGTTCGCCGCTGGGTGAGAGCTCGACGATGCGGTTGTTGCCGCGGTCGGCGACATAGATGTCGCCGCTCGCGTCGACCGCGATCCCCGCCGGATGGTTGAACTGGCCGTTCCCGTTACCGGCCGTGCCGTCGGCGCCGTGCGCGCCCCACTTCGCGCGCAGCGCGCCTTCGGGGCCGTAGGCGAGGATGCGGTTGTGGTTGGTGTCGGCGACGTACACCCAGCCCGAGCCGGCGGCCACGGCCACCGCGGCCGCGTTCGACAGGCCGGCGCCGCCATAGTCGGCCGGTCCGCCGATTTCGGACAGGTACGTGCCGTCGCCCCACAGGTGCACGAGGCGCGTGTGGGCTGTGTCGGCGACATACACCGAACCGTTCGGGTCGATCGCGATGCCGGCCGGTTCGGCGAAGCCCGCGGTGTAGCCGCCGGTCGTGCTCCACGCCCCTTCGAACGCGTCGCTACCCGCCGCGTATGTCTCGACGCGATTGTCGAGCGTGTCGGAGACGAGTAGACGTCCGGTCGGGTCGGTGGCAAGCCCGGTGGGCGCGGTCAGCACGGACAGGTCGCGCGCCGAATTGCCGATCGTGCGCAGGTAGTCGCCGTTCGGGTCGAACACCTGCACGCGGTCGTTGGCGGTGTCGGCCACGTACGTGTCGCCGGCGCCGTCTGCGGCGAGCGCGCGGGGAAAGGCGAGCTGGCCCGCTTTCGAGCCGTAGCCGCCCCAGGTCCCGATGTAGCCCAATTCCGGATTGAGCTTGACGATGCGGTGGTTGATGTCGTCGGCGACGTACACGTTGCCGACCGCGTCGAGCGAGACGCCGTAGGGAAAGCCGAACTGGCCGGGACCGGTCCCATGCGTGCCGGCGGAGCCCTCGTATTCCCCGTCGGGCGTGAACTTCTCGATGCGGCTGTTGTCGTCGTCGGCGACCAGCACCTCTGTGGCGTTCGCGGCGACGCCGCGCGGATAGGAGAACTGTCCGGGACCGCCGCCCTTGGAGCCCCATTCGATCGGTTCGCCGCCTTCGAGGTCGAAGCGCTCGACGCGGTTGTTGCCGGAGTCGGCGACGTACACGTATTCGCCCGCGACAGCGATCCCGCCGCCGGGCGGCTGGGTCGGGTTTTTGGAGGAGTAGAAGCGGAACTGGCCTAGTTCATCGCCGGTATGACCCCAGGCGGTGATGAATTCGCCGCTCGAGCTGAACTTCTCGATGCGGTTGTGGCTCGAGTCGACCACGTACACGTTCCCGGCCCCGTCGGTCGCGAGGCCGCCAATCGGCCCGAACTGGCCACGGCCGCCGCCGTAGGAGCCCCACTCGGCCTCGAACTGGCCGGCGGCGGAGAACTTCTGCACGACGTAGCCGAGCTGGTCGGCGACGTAGACGTTGCCCTGCGTATCGAGCGCGACCGCCTCGGGGAAACGCAGCACCGACTCGGCGCGCTGCCCGATGATCTGCGCGGACGCGTACGGGCACGGCCCGGAACCCGAGCCCGGACAGGCTTCGACGCTCGCCGCGGCGGGGGCTTCGGGCGTTTCGGCGGCGGCCGCAGCGGGTGCGGTAGCGAGGCCAAGCAGGAGCACACCTAAGAGACGGCGTCGGAAGAACGTCATCGCCTGCACAACACGGCTCGAGCCCCGGTGGAGCGGTGCCTACCCGATGCGCTCCGGCGTGCGGGCGGGCAGCCCCGCGCGCGCGGCCGGCGCCCCGAGCAGGGAGTCGCCCTCTCCCGCCGCGGGGCGGTTGCGCTCGTCGCGGACGATGTACAGCGGGCGGTGCTTGACCTCGTCGTAGATGCGTCCGACGTACTCGCCGATCACGCCGAGTGCGATCAGCTGGATGCCGCCGAGCAAAAGGATCGCGATCGTGATCGAGCCGAAGCCCGGCAGGTAGGAGTCGAAGATGCGCAAGACGATCACCACGGGGATCGCGATGAAGGCGACGCCCGCCGACAGCAGCCCGACATAGGTCGCGAGCTGCAGCGGCAGATGCGAGAAGGAGGCGATCGCGTCGAGCGAGAAGCGGAGCATCTTGCGCAGCGTGTACTTCGTCTCGCCGGCGTGGCGCGCGTCGCGCTGGTAGGAGACGGCGGTCTGGGTGAAGCCGACCCAGACGGTCATGCCGCGCAGAAAGCGCGAGCGCTCGGTCATCGCCAGCAGAGCGTCGAGCGCGCGGCGGTCGAGCAGGCGGAAGTCGCCGGAGTTCGGCTCGAGGTCGACCTGGGCGAGCTTGTCGAACAGCTTGTAGAACCACGAGGCGGTCGCGAGCTTGAAGGCGGTCTCGCCCTCGCGCTGCTTGCGCACGGCGTAGACGACGTCCGCGCCCTGGCTCCACTGGGCGATCATCTCGCCGATCAGCTCTGGCGGGTCCTGCAGGTCGGCGTCGATCATCGCGACGACGTCGCCCACGGCGTGCTCGAGGCCGGCGGTGAGCGCGGCCTGGTGGCCGAAGTTGCGGGAGAGGTGGATGACGCGCACGCGCGGATCGGTCGCGGCGATGCGGTCGAGCAGCTCGGGGGTCGCGTCGGAGGAGCCGTCGTTGACGAGCACCAGCTCGAACTCGTAGTCGGCGACGGCGGCGAGCGCGCGCGCGACGAACTGCTCGACGAGCTCCTCCTCGTCGTAGACCGGCGCGACGACGCTGAGCAGTGTGGGGGTGCGCAGATGTGTGGTGGCTGACATGGTCGGTGCTCTCATCTGACGCTCATCGTGCACGAGCGTCTTAAGCCGCGGATGAAATTATCGTTCATCCTGTCTATGGATGGTCCCCGAATCCAGCCCTGCACAGGAAAGACCGCCCGAGAACGTGCCGCCCGAGCGGCTCCTCGAGGGGCCACCGACCGAAACCGTGCCCGGGGGCCTGGCGGGCAAAGGATCGCCTGACGGCCTACCGGGACGCATACGCCGTCTGGAGGCGGCGACGGTCGCCCAGTTCGTGAAGTTCGGGATCGTCGGCGTGTCGAACACGGTGCTGTCGTTCGCCGTGTACGCGCTACTGCTGAAGGTGTTCGGCGTGTGGTACGTCGCCGCGTCGGGCATCGGGTTCGCCGTGGGCGCCGTCAACGGCTTCCTGCTGAACCGCCGCTGGACGTTCAAGGAGCACGTCGGCGACGCGCTCACGCCGGTGCGCTGGGGGGTCGTGCAGAGCTGTGGCCTGGCGTTGAACCTCGGCCTCGTGTACGTGTTCGTCGACGATGTCGGGCTCGACAAGCTGATCGGGCAGGCATGCGCGACGGCGATCGTGACCGTGCTCGCGTTCTTCGTGAACCGCGCCTGGACCTTCCGCATGCACCCGCCCGTGGCTGACTCGGCTTAGCGAAACACCGCAAGCAGGGAGAGCCCCGCGGGGATACGCCCGCCGCGCGCGATCAGCGCGGCCTCGAGCGCCAGCGGCCGCTCGAGCAGCCAGTTGAGCGGTTCCGGCGGCACCCACAGGTCGAGGCTCGTCTCGGTCGTCTTCGCGCGGTTCACGCGGTCGAGCACGCGCAGCACGATCGCCGCGGGCAGCAGCAGCGAGTTGAAGTAGGTCGTGCGCGCCTGCTCCCAGCCCGCCTGCTCGGCGACCCGATGAAGCGTGCGGCGGGTGTAGCGGCGGTGATGGTGGTTGATCTCGTCGTGCCCGCTCCACAGCCACTGATAGGCCGGCACGGTCACAAGCAGCGCGCCGCCGGGCGCGACGACGCGCCGCAGCTCGCGCAGCGCGGCGAGGTCGTCGTCGAGGTGCTCGATCACGTCGAGGCTGACCGCCAGGTCGAAGCTGTCGGCCGGGAAGCCAAGGTCGAGCACCGAGCCTTCGATCACCTCGCCGGCTCCGCGCCCGCGCGCGAGGGCGACGCTCGTGCCCGACAGCTCGACCCCGGTGACCGTGCCGTGGCGGGCGAGCTCGAGCATGTTGCGCCCGCTGCCGCAGCCGGCGTCGAGGATGCGCGCGCGGGAGGGCAGACGCAGGTCGGCGATCACGCCCTCGATCACGCTGCGCCGCCCCCGGTACCACCAGTGGCGATCCTCCGCGCGATGCGTCTGCAGCTCGTAGTCCCTGTCCATTCCCGCCGCATCTTTTCCTAAAGGGCCCCCTGCGCGCGGTGCGCCCCCGTATTCTTGATCGTCCAGCAGGTCTTATGAAGGCTTCCTCGCGATCGGCGGGAAGCGCCGGAGGAGGCCTCGACCGAGGAGGGGACGCCGCAAATGGCAGACGTAGAAGATCTCGTGAACCACCAGTTCCTGCTCGCCGCGCGCCCCTCGGGCCTGCCGAAGTCCGACGATTGGGCCTTTAAAGAGGCGCCCGTGGGCGAGCCGGGCGACGGCGAGGTGCTCGTGCAGACCCTCTACATCTCGCTCGATCCGGCGATGCGCGGCTGGATGAACGATGTCCGCTCCTACATCCCGCCGGTGGGCATCGGCGAGGTGATGCGCGCGCTCGTCGCCGGCCGGGTGCTCGCCTCCAACCATCCGCGCCTGGTTGCCGGCGATCACGTCACCGGCATGCTCGGCGTGCAGGAGTACTCGGTCGTGCCGGGCGACGCAGTGGTGAAGGTGGACACGCAGCTGGCACCGCTGCCCGTTTATCTCGGCACGCTCGGCATGCCCGGCCTGACCGCCTACTTCGGCCTGCTCGACATCGGCCGCCCCGCCGAGGGCGAGACCGTCGTGGTCTCCGGCGCGGCCGGCGCCGTCGGCGGCACGGTCGGACAGATCGCCAAGCTGAAGGGCGCCCGCGCCGTCGGCATCGCGGGGGGCGCGGAGAAGTGCGCGTACGTGGTCGAGGAGCTCGGCTTCGACGCGGCGATCGACTACAAGGGCGGCGACGTGAAGGCCGGGCTGCGCGAGCACTGCCCGAAGGGGATCGACGTGTACTTCGACAACGTCGGCGGCGAGATTCTCGACCTCGCGCTGGCGCGCCTGGCGCGCCACGCGCGCGTGGTCATCTGCGGCGCGATCTCCCAGTACAACTACACCGACACGATCGCGGGCCCGTCGAACTACATGTCGCTGCTCGTCAACCACGCGAGCATGACCGGCTTCGTGGTCTCCGACTACGGCAAGCGCTACGGCGAGGGGGCCCGGGAGATAGCGGGCTGGCTGCGCGAAGGCAAGCTCGTCTCGCGCGAGGACGTCGTCGAGGGCTTTGAGAACTTCCCCGCCACGTTGCTGCGGCTGTTCAACGGCGAAAACACTGGCAAGCAGGTGCTGAAGGTCGGCGACTGAGGGCTCGCGGCGGAGTCTGCCCGGCGCGTGTCTTGAGCAAGACGATCGCGGTCGACTGGCGGGCTCTCACGGCGTGGGAGGCGTGCGGATCGCGTAGTCGATCTCCCCGCCTTCCCCGCGCCAGGCGGCGACCGCGCGGCCGCCATCCGGGTCGAGCGCGACGGTGGCGCCGCTGTCCGGGCCGGGCGCGGCCACCTCTTCGGGTTCGCCGAAGATCGTGCGCGCGGGGTAGGCGTCGATGCCGCGCGCGGCGAAGATCGCCTGCCGATCCGATTCCAGCTGAGCGTCCGCGCTCGGAGCGCCCTTCGCGTCGCGCTGCGGTTCGGTCCACAGCGCGAGTGCTTCGCCCTCTGGGCCGGGCGTGAGCGCGGCCAGCAGTGAGTCGTGGCCCGCGGGTGAGATCGTGGTGACGGCTCCAAGGCCGTTGAGGTCGATCGCGGCTGTGCGCACCAGCCAGTTGCTCCCGTTCGAGCCCGTCCACGCGAGCATCACGCTCTCCGAGCTCAGACGGACGAGGCGTGGCGAGGACCCTTCCGGGAGCTCGAGTCCGGCGGGATCGGCGAAGCGCTCGAGCAGTTGCGGCGCGCCGAAGCGCACGCCGCCTGTGGAGCGGTCGAGATAGACGCTCGTCTCTGCACCGTTCTGCGTCGACCAAGCGACGAGCCCCCGGTTGTCGTCGCTCAGCAGCGCCGCGATCCGCGAGGGGGGACCGACGGCGGGGCCGAGCCGCTGGATCGGGGCGCGCGTGCGTCCCGAGGCGGGCAGGTCGCGTGCGTAGATCGACTCGCCCTGGCGCCATACGACGAGCGCGTCGCTGCGATAGTCGAGCGCGACGGTGAGCGCCGTCACGTACCCGCTCGCGCCGGCACTCACGGCGATCGATCGCGCGAACGTCTGCGCGCGATGGCGTTGCATGCGCAGCTGCACCCCTTCGCCGGTGCGCGCGTCGGCAGACGAGGCGAGTGCGACGTCGCCGAGGTAAGCGGTGGCGAGCGCCACCGGCGCCCCCCCGGTCGAGCCGGCAGCCGGCGCAGAGAACGGGCCGAGCGCCGATTCGCTCGAGGCGGTTGCCGGCGCCAAGAACGGCCCAAGCGCGGAGCCCTCGATGAGCTCGTCCTGGGACGGGGCCGGGGAGCCGGCGATCACGATGCGGCCATACGGGCCGCCGCTCGCCGCGAGCGGTCCGCGTAGACGCGGTGCTCGGCCCTCCGCGGTGCGAGGTAGGACCGGAGAGCCGGGCACGTCCCCGCGGCCGAGCGAGGCCACCTGCGCCCCTTCTCCGCCAGGGCACCCGCTCGTCGCGTCCCACACGATCGCGCCCGGCCCGGTGGCGTGCGTGGGGCTGTCGCTCGGGAACACCACCAGCGGCGCTTCGCTCGCGGGGCACGTGCTGAGGGCGGCCGGCGCAGACCAGAGCGCCGCCGCGGCGGCAGGTTCGACCGAGCCGCCGACGGCGGCAGTGGCCGCAAGCCCTACGAGCAGCGCGCCCGCGGTGAGCGCGCGAGCGCCCGCGGCGAGCGGGTGGGCATACTGCGATCCGAGGTCGAGAAAGGTCGTCGCACGCACCATCGGCGTGGCGGATCGTACGTGCTCGGCGTATCTGGCACGAAATGAGGTGGGCCGCGTCTCGCCGGCGCGGCCCACCTCGCTGTGTCAGCTGCGTGATTGCGCGCGCATGAGTTGCGCGCCGCTGACTATCTCGCTTCGACCGTCTGGCCGGCGTGTTCCGGGCCGACGGCTTCGACCGTGTAGGAGCCCGTGAATTCGACCGATACGGTCCCCGCTTTCAGGGACGTCCCGGTCGCTTTGGCGGTCGCTGCGCTGAAGACCGTCTTGTGGGTGCTGTTTTCGACCAGGCCGCCGGCCGAGCCGGTGACTTCGCCTTTGCCTTTGATCGCACAGCTCGACCCGGTGTATTCGGTTTCGAGTGTCATACCTTCGATCACCAAATAGGGTTTCGATTCCTCGTAGACGGTGTGCAGTTTCCAGGGGAGTTTCGTCGGTTCGAGCTTTGCCAGGGTGCAACCGGCGTTGGCGCTGCATCCATACAGCGGCAGGTTGGTGATTTCGCCCTTGCCGAGTTCGCCGCTGTTGAAGATCTTCGCGACGTAATAGGAGTGTTCACACTTTGTGCTCACGCCCGCCACCGTGAGATCGCTGGGTTCAGCCAGCCCGCCGATCGTTTCGGTGGTTTTCAGTTCGCTGCCCCCCACATACCACTTCGGGGTCGACGAAGCCGATGCGACGGTGAACGCGGTGAACGTGGCGACGGCGACAGCCGCCGGGACGATCAGCATCAGGAGCCGTTTTCTCACTTTCAATCTCCTCTTGCATTATTTAATTTGCGGTTGCGTCTCCAACCATCCACCGTGACGATTCCCACGCTGCTCTCCGCGTCACCGGACGAGAAGCAACCTAGTCGTTCGGTTCGACTTACCGCAAGGAGTGTTTCCGACGGCTATCGGTTATTCGACTTATTGAACTACGCACGGGATAAAGCGAGCGTCGTGCTCGGCGACACGGACGGTCCGTCGCCGCAGAGGGTCGCTGGAAAGAGGGCTCTCGCTATAGGCTGTTGCCACTTTGCCACTGCCGCCGTTTCCAATACCGAGCTCGGTGATGCGCGCCGGGCTGGCCGTGCGCAGCGGCGTGCTCGGCCTCGCCGACCGAATGCTGCCGGCGGAGGCTGCGCTGTGGGACTTCGCCGCGGGCATGCAGCGCACGAAGCTGGCCGGCGTGCTTGTCACCTCGGGGCTCGCGGACGCGCTGGGCGAAAGCACGCGTGACGTGCGCGAGCTCGCCGCGGAGCTCGGCTTCTCCGAGGAGGTGACGCTGCGCGTGCTGCGCGCCGCCGCCGCATCGCGGCTCGTGCGCATGGACCGCGACGGGCGGGTGCGCCTGGCACGGCTCGGCATGCCGCTGCGCAGCGCGCACCCACACTCGCTGGCGTCATGGGTCGCCTACCAGGCGGCGCCGGCGAACGCGGCCGCGCACGCCGAGATCGAGGGCCAGCTGCGCGACGGCGCGGAGCCATCGGCTCACCGGCGCGCATTCGGCAACTCGGTTTGGGACTACTTCGGCGAGCATCCCGAGGAGGGCGCACGCTTCGGCCACGCGATGCGGGAGCTGACGGAGGTGGACCTGGCGGGCCTTGCGCGCTCCTACCCGTGGCCGCGCGACGGCGTGATCTGTGACGTCGCCGGCGGCATCGGCACGCTGCTGGCGGCGATCCTCGAGCGCCGTCCCGCCGCACGCGGCGTCTTGCTGGACGCTCCGGAGGTGCTGGCCGAGGCCGAGGGCTTCCTGCGCTCGCGCGGCGTCGCCGAGCGGGTGCAGCGCCGCCCCGGCGACCTGTTCGGCACGCTCGATGCCCGCGCCGACGTGTACGTGCTCAAGTGGATCTTGCACGACTGGAGCGACGACGCGTGCCGCGACATCCTGCGCCGGGTGCGGGCCACGATGGAGGCAGGGTCGACGGTCGTAGTGTTCGACCTGCACGCAGAGCGCCACCGTCCGAGCCCGGTCGTCTCGATGGCGGACATGCTGATGCTCGTCGAGTGCGAGGGTGGCCGCGAGCGCTCGCCGGCGGAGGTGCACGGCTTGATGCGCGACACCGGGCTCGTCCCCGGGCGAGTACGGCACTCCGGGCTGCACATGGTCGTGGAGGGCGTGGCGCGTTAGCCGGGCTGGACGTCGCCCTCGAGCGCTTGGCGCGCAAGGTGCTCGTCGGAGAAGATCCGGATGTGAGCGACCAGGTCACCGTCGAATTTGAAAACCCAGGTGGCAGGCGCGTCCTCGAGTGGCGCTGCGCTCTTGCCGCTGGCATGCCCGAGGGCCACCACCGCATCGCCGGCGGCACGCACGTGCACCGGTTTGACGGTGAGCTCTTGCCAATGCGCCTGCACATCGGCGAAGTACTGACGCATGCCATCCATGCCCACGTATGGCTCGCCCTCGTTGAGAACCGCCCCTGAGACCGGCTCGAAGACGATCTCGGGATGTAGCAGCGATAGGGCAGTGTTCAGGTCGCGGGCGTTGAATGCCTCGAACAGCTGCTGGACGATCTCTGTTCTACTGCTCACCGTTCGCTCTCGCTTCAGATCGACTGTGCCGACCCGCGTGTTATACCCGCTGGGGAAACCGTCAGCTTTGCCTGTGCGAGAATCACGCGCATCTCGACGCGGCGACACACCCTTCGGCGCGCGCCGGCTCGGCGGCACACCGATCGACCCGGCGCGCTGTCGCGCTCTATTGCGGGGGCGACGCTCGCAGTCACGGGGGTCCTTGCGCTGCTGCTGGGGCTGCCGAGCGCGCTCTCCGCGCGATCGGATCTGTCCGACGCCGCGGCTTACAGAGCCTCCGGCGCGGCGGTCTATCGAGCGCCCGTCCCACCGGCCGGGTCCAGAGGGGGGTTGCAGTGCAAGCTGAGGCGTGTGCATCTGCTCTGCCCGGATCTCATCATGTCCGCTCCATCGCTGCTGCACATCGACCGCACCACCATTCCCGGCCGGGTTCTGCTGCGGGCGGCCAGCGCGCTCAACAACCGTGGCAGCGGTCCACTCGAAGTCAGCGCCCATCGCACCGGACGCTACGGCATGGTCGTCTACCAGGCGATCTACGATCAACGCGGGCGTCGCCATCTGTTCCGCACCGCCGCGACGCTCGCCTACAAGTATGTGCCCGGCGAGCGATACGGTTATGGCAACGTCGGCGATGCCAGCTATTGGAAGTTCAAGCACGCGGCCGCTTTCGAGCTCTGGTCGATCGGGCCCCATCGCCGCGCGATCCGGCTCGTGCGGCGAGGACCGAAGGTGGACTACTGCCTGCGAGATCTCTTCCACACCCGTCCGTCGAGCCATTCGCCGAGCGCGCCCGTATACCCGGCGTGCAGCCAGAACCCCGGCATACGCCACGACGTCCTCGGGATCTCCGTCGGCTGGACGGACGGATATCCGTACGAGTACCCCGAACAATGGATCGACGTGACCGGTCTGCGCGGGCGCTTCGCCTACGTGCAGATCGCCGATCCAGACCATCTGCTGATCGAGTCGCATCGCGAGAACGACGTCTCGGAGACCTACATAGAACTGCCCTCCGGGCGAGTGCTCGGAGAGCGCGTGGGCGTCGCCGGACCCTGAATCTGCACCTCGTCGAGCCCAGACGCGCGCGCACCGGACCTGTCAAAGCTCGGCGACCCTGCAGCCAGGCGCGTTCCGGGGAAGCCTTGCCGTCCCGCGCCGGTCTGTAACCCGACGGGAACGGCTAGTCTTGTTGCATGTGCAGAAACATCAGAACGCTATACAACTTCGAGCCTCCCGTGACCGACGAGGAGGTGCGCAGCGCCGCGTTGCAATACGTGCGGAAGATCAGCGGCTTCACCAAGCCGTCACAGGCCAACGAGGCGGCGTTTCAGCATGCCGTCGAGGAGGTTGCCGCAGTCTCGGCTGAGCTGCTGAGCCGGCTGGTCACCACGGCGCCCGCGAGGGATCGTGAGGTCGAGGCGGCGAAGCGCAAGGCGCGCAGCGCACAGCGATTCGCCGCATAGCTGCGCCGGCCTTCCTTGCCAGGGCCAGCCGCGCGACGGATCGTCTCGGCGCCCATCTCCGAGAGTCCGACGTTGCGGACGTAGCCCGCCTGAACCAGCTCCGCGATCGCGCCGACGGTCTCCTCGATCGCCGAGACATCCGGCCCTGTAGATCCCAGCCGACGAAGGTTCACGAGGCGGCCACCATGGCTTCAATATAGGCGTCTAGGACTCGAACAGCCCAGATTGACTGATGGGCGCGGCGGGTTTCGAACCTGCGACCTCTCGCGTGTGAAGCGCAGCCTGCAGCGGATCCTTGTACGTACGGGGGTACGGTCCCGTTGCTCGGAGCCTATTTGGTGGCATACGACAAGCCTGCGCCTACGGGAGCCGGTAGCGACGAGCAAGCGGCACGCGGATGGCACGTGGAGTCTGGAGCTTCTCACCGAGGCTGGTACCGGACCAGGTCGCACTGTGGGGCCACGCATCCGGCCGCGCCACCACGTCTCCATCTCGTCGGGGGGCGAACCTAACGTAGCGGCCGAGACGCACGTGCGGGATGCGGTCACCGCCACAGCTCCAGCGTCAGCGACCGGACTCCGCGCTTCACTACGTGCCCTGGATGCCGTGTCAGACCCGTGAGCGACGCGCAAGTGCGATGCGAGACCTGTGACGCGGTGCGGACGAAGGCGAGGAAGGCTGCGCAGGCGAGGAGGCGTCGAGCCCGTCAGCATGATGAGCCAGCGACGTCGTAACTTCACTGCTGCTGGGAGACGGGATCGGCCGTTCCGCCCACCGCATCGAGTGACGAGGCCAGCACTGAGGGAGTGGATAGCGCACCGTCGATGAGCCGACCGAGACGCTGCTCTTCTCGCCACGTCCTATGGCGTGGACGAGCGCGACCGTAGCCCCCGACTCGCCGGGTCCGCCGAACTGTACCGTATAATTGAATAGATACGCTAATCAGATGGCCCCGGCGACAGCGCGAACTGTCCCGGGGCCGCGACACCAGGAGGATAAGTCCTGATGCACGACCAGAGTAGGGCCGATGCCTTATGGAGCGACCGGCGGACCGCTGAGCGGGCCATCGCCTTGCAGGTGCTCCGCCACGACCACGAAGTGCGTTGGACGCTCGCCGAATTGCAAGCCGAGATAGAGGACCTTGCCCCCTCGGCGCTGGCCGACGCGCTGGACCGCGTCGAGCGACACGGCATCATCATGACCTGCGGGGAGAACGACGTGGTGGCGTCTCGGTGCGCTCTGCACCTAGACGCGCTGGGGATGGTGAGCATATGACCGCGGCTATGGAGCGCGGGGACCGTGGATTGATCCTTGTTGTCGAGGCTGATCCCGACCTCGGACGAGGCATCACCGAGCAGTTGGCCGCCGACGGGCACCCAGCGAAGCTCGCGCTCTCTCCCGGACACGCTGCGACACTGGCGAGCCAACATCCACCGACACTGGTTGTGCTGGGAGAGCTCGACTCACCGCACGGTGCGCTGGAATGGCTGAGGGAGATCCGTGAGCCCGCCCGGGAGAGTCTTCCTTGGCGGGATGATCTTCCAGTGATCGTGGTCGGCCCGTGCGCGCATGAGCCAGATGTGCTGCGAGCCTTTGAGGCAGGCGCCGATGACTTCCTGGTCCGCCCGGCGCGGTATCTGGAGTTGCGAGCGCGGCTGCGCGCCATTCTGCGCCGTACCTATCTCGTCCGGCGCGGCAGGCTGCTACGGGTCGGCGAACTCGTTATCGACAGGGACGCACACACGGCGAGCCTCAACGGCACGCGCCTCGATCTGCGCCGGATGGAGTACGAGTTGCTGACGCATCTAGCGCATGATCCTCAGCGCGTGTTCAAGCGGTACGAGCTGTTGCAGGCCGTATGGGGCTACCGACTGCCAGGCTCCACACGCACGCTGGACAGCCACGCTAGCCGCCTACGCTGCAAGCTCGGCAGCGGATGGGTGGTGAACGTACACGGCGTCGGCTACCGGTTGACCTGAGCCCAGTTAGCCTCATCGAGGGACCACCACGGGACCACGAGTCGATCACAACCCTCCAGAATCCCCGCGGGCACGGGGATTCACGCGATGGGCCATACTGGGCTTGAAGGAGGGCCTGGGATGTTGTGGGATGTTCTAAGGCGTCCGAGCGGTTCTGAGGTGCTCTGAGATCACCTGAGACTCGCTCACTTAGGGACCACGGGAAGGACCACGACCAGCGGGAATCTCGCCTCCAGCCGCAGAGTCTCGGCGGACGCGAGAGGTCCCACACCGGCGAGCCAACCCTGGGGCAGCTAGCCCAGCCCCAACTCGTTCCAGGCGGCCTGGGCGAGCGCTCGAGCCTCTATCTGCGTCCACTTCTCGTGGTCACCGAACAGGTACACCAATCCGTGGACATGGAGCCATTCGTTGGCGTTGCCGCCCACGAGAGTCGCGTTGTAGATCGTCGCGAGCACGTTCTGCATGTCTCCTAGATAAGAGGGAGTGTTGAAGTTCGGGTCCGGGACGTTATAGACGAGACACTCAATGAGGTAGGAGGCGAGCTCCTTATCGAGCTTGCCTGAGCTGACGAGACGTGTCTGGAGCTTCTTGAGCGCGCGGACCATCCGCTTGTATCGCCGACTCGTGCGATCGTTCTTGGCGGTCCCGTTTACTATCTGCAACTTCGGATAGTTGTCCTTGTGGCCTCCGCTCCGCGGGAACACGCGCGACCCCTCGTGATACGAAGGTCGCCCGGCGATGATTGAGTCGTACCGCCTGTAGAGCCAACAGGGCACAACGTCAGCGGGCAAGGTCGTCTTGCGCTCGCGTATTCGGTAGGCAATCTCACCATCCGTGATTGCGGCAGATCCGTACGCCGCTTCGAGCGCTGCGCGGACATCCTGCTTCAGGTCACCGATGGTATACGGATCCGTGTTCGGCACTCCTCCGACTTCCTGAAGGTTCCTACCCTCCAAGTCAAACATCGTGTCGCAGAAATACGAACCCGTGTACTCAACCGCGATGTCAACGTCATAGTCGAGACGAACGTTCGTGTTGTTCGCGTAAGAGCCCTTTGCGTACACGGTGTACGGTCTCCCGCGCAGCGGCTCGTGGATGCGCAACGCGAGCTTGATCTCTTGCTCTGTCTTTGCGCGCTTTGTATCCTCAGTATGGCTCGGCGGCCGAGCAGCGTCTCGAAGCCATTCCTCCCAGGTCATATCCAATCCGTTCTGGTGTTTACAGAAGAAGAAGCTGTTGGACCCGCGGCCATTCGGCAAGTGCGACATTGTGCCCAAGTGCCGCAAGGGGCTGGCACGCCTTGATGTCATCTAGCGCAACCGGCACCCCACTATCGTCATCGCAACGAAGGTAGTTCTGCTCACCCAAGAGTAATCGAGCTTGGAAGTGGTTGCCGATCGCAGGTCCCCCTTGGAGAAGCGCGAGCCCAGGTCTCGCCCACCGAGGCCAGCCCATCCGTCGCGACGCCGCGAAGCTTCTGATCCGCGGGCGGGGCGCAACGGTCCCGACGGACAGCAGGCGAATCTCCCCGAGCTGCCGATTGAACCGACGCACCGCCTCGGTAAGCGCAATCATCGAGGGGTTATTGGCCCACACCCCACCATCGACGTGTGCGTCCTCCTCCATGAACTGGACGGGCGCAAAGTAGGACGGTGCTGCTGAGGTCGCGGCGGCCACCTTCCAAACGAGCTGATCGTGCCCCCAGTAGAGGCCCTCGGCGTGATCGCTCTTGAAAACGCGCGGTTGACCGCTCACGGCCTCATAAGCCGAGACGCATGCCGGCGTCGTGAGATCACGCATGCGAAGCTCGCCGAACTCGGCCTGCAGTAGCTGATCAAGACCTCGGCGCGAGTACTTGGGCATGAGAAGATTCCGCCCCGGCCAACTGCGGGAGAAGATCCGGCGTCCGTTGTCCCGGTAGAGATCAAGCATCTCCTGGCCGGAACGACCGGCAGCCAGACCCAGCGCGATCAGCCCACCGGTGGACGTACCAGCGATCAGATCAACGTGGTTCGCGATTCGGTCGCCGAGGCGCTCCTCAACGCACGCGATAAAGGCAGCCGCGAACACACCACGCATGCCTCCACCATCGACACACAGTGCCCTAAACGTTGACTGTCTGATCGTCGGGATGTTCATTCGCTTCGGGAGAGGGCCCACTGATCGTACAGCGGGACCATGACGGGATCATTCCGACCATTTGGCGCTCTCGCCCACGCACATATTCGACTCCTCAGCGCATACCGCGAAACGTCAATCGGCTCGCGGGCCGAGGCCGGCAACTGTCGCGGACCGCGGACGGAAGGCACAGAGGCGAGCTCCCTTGGACGACACCACTCCTACTGCGATTCGCGGCTGTCATCGACTATGTCACGCCGTCGCTCGGCCGCGTGGGCGCAAACCTGCAGCGATGCAGCTTGCAACGTCTAACGTCATACCGTGGGGTCACTGGGCGAAACAGTCGCACGGCTCGCGACCGGGTCAAGGGGACGGACCGAGGCCGACATCCAGGCCGACGTACGGAGCTTCCTGCTCGACGCCCCTCTGGACCTCGACGGCAGCCTGCTCACGGAGGTATCGCTGGAGGCGAAAGTCGGGGGCGGACGACGCATCGACGTAGAGGCTGGCAACGCCGTATTCGAGATCAAGAAGTCGCTGAATTCGCCCGGTGCTGTGGAGACTGCCCGGACCCAGTTGGCGGGGTACGTACGGGAGCGGGCCGAGGAGGTCGGACAACGATACGTGGGCCTGCTCACAGATGGGAGGAGGTGGATGCTCCACCACCTCCTACTCGACGGGTCATTCTCTCAGGCCGGAGAATTCACGCTCAATGGAGCGCCAGACGCAGACCGCCTCGCTGCATGGCTTGAGAGCATCCTCGCTACGGTGCAGCACGTCAAGCCGACGCCGCACGAGATCTTGCGCAACCTCGGGGCGGACTCACCCGCTTTCATGTTGGATCTCGACGAGCTGCGCGACCTCTATGAGGCATGCAGATTGGAGCCGGAGGTTCAGCTCAAGCGCGAGTTGTGGGGGCGCTTGCTCGTCGCTGCGCTCGGGACGAACTTCGAGGACTCGGATGAGCTCTTTGTCAACCACACCTACTTGGTCCTCACAGCAGAGCTCATCGCCCATGCCGTAGCGCAAGTGCCGGTCGACGCTGACCAGGATGTCCGTGCCTTGCTTGAGGGACAGCAGTTCCAGCTGGCCGCCTTGCACGGAGTCGTCGAGGCTGACTTCTTCGACTGGCCAGCCATTCGTCCCGAGGGTGAACGAGTCGTACGGTCGATTGCGCGACGAGTCATGCGCTTCGACTGGTCCGCCGTCGAGCACGACATACTCAAGGCGTTGTACGAGTCGGTCATTGACGCTGACACGCGCCATCGACTCGGCGAGTACTACACGCCCGACTGGCTCGCCCAACGGATGGTCGAACAGCAGGTGAGCGATCCGCTAAATGAACGCGTTCTAGATCCGGCGTGTGGCTCGGGCACCTTCCTCTTCTGGGCAGTGCGTCGCGTCCTTCATGCGGCAGACCAGGAGCAGCTGAGCAATCGAGATGCCCTTGAGCTGGTCGTCAACCGCGTCTCCGGCATCGACCTACATCCGGTCGTCGTCACGCTGGCACGCGTCACGTACCTCCTGGCTATCGGTCGCGAGCGGCTCGGTGATCGCAATGAGCTCACAATCCCGGTGTTCTTGGCCGACAGCGTGCGATGGGAGCACGACACCAACCTATTCGGCCCGGACGGCATCACCGTCCACACGAGCGAGAGCATGGAGTTGTTCGCGCAGGATCTTCACTTCCCCGAGAGCCTGCTTGAGGATCCGACGCGCTTCGACCGCCTCGTCGCCGCCCTCGCAGACCGCGCCGCATCACGACAGGCCAGCTCTCAGCGAAGGACAGCGATCACGGGCTTGATGAATGCGCACAAGGTTGCTGAAGTCGACCGTCCTGCCGTCCAACTCGTCTTCGACAAGTTGTGCCGACTCCACGATGCGGGTCGTGACCACGTGTGGGGCTACTACATCCGCAACCTAGCCAGACCGCTGTCGTTCACGCGCCGCGGAGCGCAGGCAGATGTGCTAATCGGAAACCCTCCCTGGCTCGCATATCGGCATATGAGCAGGACGCTGCAGGCGCGCTACCAACAGCTCTCCAAGGCCCGCGGCCTGTGGGCCGGCGGCAAGGTGGCGACTCACCAGGACCTGTCTGATCTGTTCGTCGCGCGCGCGATCGAGCAGTACCTCCGCCCCGGCGGCAAGTTCGCGTTCGTGATGCCGTTCGGGGTTCTTTCCCGGCGCCAGTATGCAGGGTTCCGATCCGGCGACTTCACATCGGATGCCGAGGGAGTCCAAGCAGTGGAGTTCAGCCGACCCGAGGAGTTCGCGCGCGTCAAGCCACCACTCTTCCCTATGCCCGCTTGCGTCGTCGCCGGTACACGATCTCCGCGGGCGCGACCTATGCCCACGGACGCAATCCGTTGGACCGGCCATGTTGGGAATCACCACCTCGGATGGGAGGCGGTCAGCACGTCGTTGCATGCTCAGGACAGTCCGGTCCGGCCCGCGCTCGATGTTGACGCGTCACCTTATCGCGCGAGATTCCAGCAGGGAGCAACTGTCGTCCCACGGGTGCTTCTCACCGTTGATCCGGCTCCGCCGCCCGCTGTCGGGCTACCCGCCGGGCGTGTGGCAGTGCGCAGTCGCCGCAGCGCCGTAGAGAAAGCGCCATGGAAAGACGTCAAAGATCTCGGCGGCGTCATTGAGGAGCAGTTCATTCGCCCAATGCATCTGGGCGCGACGATTGTCGCGTATCGAGCGCGACACCCGTGGATGGCAGTCATTCCCTACGACGGCGAGCGGCTTATATGCGGGGCCGACGACGCCCTCGATGAATATCCCGGGCTGGGGGCTTGGTGGCGAGCCGCAGAAAGGCTCTGGGACACCCACAAGACGGCGAGTAGCCGTCTCAGCCTGGTGACTCAGGCGGACTACATGGGCAAGCTCCACAAGCAGTTCCCGATCGCGCAGCATCGCGTTGTGTACACGAAGAGCGGACAGCACCTCGCCGCCTGCCGCGTCGACGACACCGACGTGGTTGTCGATCACACGCTCTACTGGGCATCGGTCGCAACGGCTGAGGAGGCTAGATACCTAACGGCCATTCTCAACAGCCAGACCTTGGCCGACGCCGTCGCTTCGCTGCAGGCGCGCGGCCAACACAACCCACGGCACTTCGATATGCACATATTCGCGCTGGGGTTCCCTGCATTCGATGCAAATGACCAACTGCATAAGCACCTTGCGAATCTCGCCGCGCGGGCCGAGACCGTGGCTGCGAGTATCGATCTCGACGCCGCATGGCAGTTTCAGAAGTCCCGCCGAGTGACTCGGGAAACACTGCGCGAGGATGGCGTGGCGCTCGAGATCGACGATGCTGTGCGTAACCTCCTCGACGACGGCTCCCAGCACATCGAGCCCTCGAAGTCGCAAGCCGACACATCGACTCCGGACCTCATGGGCGCTTTGTCGGCGGCAACCCGTGCCGTACGGGGAACGTCCACCGCGAGGAAGAAGCGCACCAAGAAACCAAACAAGCTGCGAGCCCCTGGCGAGACGGAGAAGTCCAGCGCCAAATGATGCCCGGCAATCGAGACGCGGACTGTTCCAATACACTGACCGGTCGGGATAACGGCGGATTGGAGATCGATGGACGCGCGGAACAGGTCGCTTGCCGAATGGTTCACGCGGGTCGCTAGCGGGCAGGTCCAGCTTCCGCGCTTCCAACGCTTCGAGGCGTGGGGCCACCGCGAGATCGACGACCTGCTGCAGACCGTCGTAGACGAGCTACCCGCAGGCGCCGTCCTCGTACTCGAGATCGGTGATGAGCCGCCGTTCCACGCGCGCCCACTTGCTGGGGCGCCAGAGCCTACCGAGCGCATGACTGAGCTCCTCCTCGACGGCCAACAACGTCTTACCGCGCTGTGGCGCGCACTGACCGAAACGTACCCGGATCGATCCCACTACATCGACATCAGTGGCGAACTCAGCGATGACGAGGACGAGCCCAGACAGTTCGCAGCGATGAGCCAGAGCCGGTGGTCGCGTGGTGGGAAGCGCTACCCCGTGTGGTGCGACGACCCCCGCCAGGTGCTGGGGCGGCGGCTGCTCCCAGCTCGCCTACTCAGGCCAGGCTCGGAGGGGGAGAAGGAATGCAGTGACTGGCTTTGGGAGGCTACCGATGGCGACAAGGACCACCTGCTGGAACTCCAGCCGCTGGCAGGTAGCCTGCGTGCACGCGTCAGCGCGTTCAATCTCCCGTTCCTAGCTCTTCCTGTCCAGAGTTCGGACACGGTGGTGCTCGACGTGTTCGTCAAGCTCAACACCCGCACGGTCCCGCTGACAGCGTTCGACATCATCGTCGCTCGCGTGGAGGGCGAGACTGGCGAGTCGCTACACGACTTGGTCGCGTCGCTCGAAGGGCAGGTGCCAGCGCTGCGGCGCTATGTCAATCCCCCCGACCTGGTCCTGCCCGCCGCGGCACTGATGCAAGGCAAACGGCCGACGCGGCGCGAGCAGGTGTTCCTCGACTTCAAGCAGATGGTCGCTGACTGGCCGCAGCTCGTCACTGGTGCGGAGAAGTTGGTCGCGTTCCTCGAAGAAGAGCGCGTCATCGACGGAGCGCGACTCCCGAGTGAGGTCGTCCTGGCACCTCTGACCGTCCTTTGGGCGAAGGCGCCGGAGACGCCCGACCAGCTTGGAGCGGTGCGTACCCTGCTGCGCACTTACCTCTGGCGGGCATTCGTGACCGCCCGTTACGAGGCCGCGGCGGCTACCGCCAGCTACCAAGACTTCACCGCCCTTGCGCCACTCGTCGAGAACGGCGGTAACGGGGAGGTCATCGCCCCGGTCTTCGACACACCGCTGCCGTCAATGGACGAGATAAGGATCGCCGGTTGGCCCAAGCGCCGTGATCGGCTATCGCGTGCCATCCTGGCAATCTCGTTCCGCACGGGCGCCCTAGATATTGCGGACGGCGCCGCTATCTCTCCGTCCAACGTGGGCAAGCGCGAGTACCACCACCTGTTTCCCGTCGCATATCTCGCTGGCCAAGAGATACCTGGATGGGCGGCTTCGGTGGCGTTGAACTGCGCGCTCATCACGTGGCGCACGAACCGGACGATCTCAGCGAAGCCGCCAGTCGATTACCTACGTGATCGCACCGAAGCGGCGGCGCTCGGAGAAGCCGAGGTCCGACAGCGCCTCGGCTCGCACCTCATTGACTACGGAGACCTGGCGAGTGGCGACTTCGAGGGGTTCCTCGATCGCCGAGCGGAGAGCATCCGAGAGGTGATGGTCGATCTCTGTTCAGGGAAGGCTTGGCCCTAGATCCGGTCGGGCGGGAGATTGCGTCTGGCCTTCCCGGCCGAAGTCACGACGAGCCCGCTCGAGAGATTCGACCGCGTCGAGGTGGCGCTGCTCGGCTGAAAGCATCCCGACGGAGGATCGCTCGCAGCCGACTTGCCGCACTACTCGAACACCGCGGGAGCAAACTACGAGGATATCCCCGGCCTCGGCATCCGTGTCACACAGCTCTCCCAGGGGATCGGCTTGACGACCTTCTGGCCCACCGAGAAAGCAGACCTCGCGGGACGCCAGAACACACTCGGCCGTGTTGTGCCATCAGCGCCCGGCGGCAAGCGCTGGCTACGCCCACTGGTCGGCGGTGCCGCGATGACCGATCTGATGATGTGGTGGGCATTGACCTTCGGCCTGTCTATGCTCGCCCGCTACGAGCCCGCCGGTTGGAACGCGATGCTCAACCTCGACCACGGTGCCCTCTCATCCCACCTTGTACGCTTCATGGACGCGGCGGTCGATGTGGTGCCCGAGCTCGTCCTCCAGGCCCTCGAACCTTCTTACGTGATGAGCTGATCGGATGGCGCTTGGCGGTGCCGGTGCCGTTCACTACTTCCCTTCTTCTTTCAACCGCTCGCCTTCGCGGATGGCTTCGTCTTCCTGTTTGGCTTCCTTCTCGCTGGCTTCATGGTTCTTCTGCGCGGTGCATTCGCTTGCGAACTTAGAGTTGTTGGGTTCGAGTTCAGCTGCTTCGCACGGGGCGCCCTGTGCAGCGCGGTCCTTGGCGACTTCACTAGTGCCCCCGCATCCTGCGATGGCCACCGCAACGAATGCGAGCAGTACCAGGTTGCGTGTCATCAGGGCCTCCTATCGATCCTGGTCATGCTGCTTGTAGGTGATATGCCTCGGCGGGCCAATGCCCGGCGACGCGCCTGCGCCGCGGGTTGTCTCCTTTGAGGACTCCAACACGGTTGGGCTGTAGAACCTAACACGGTTGGTGTGCAAGGTGCCGTTGCATGCCAGCACGAGACCCACTCCTGGTCGGCCTCGGTGAGGCCATCCGGGACCTGCGAGACGAACTCGGGATGTCGCAGGAGCGTCTTGGTCTTGAGAGCGGCGTTCATCGCAACTACATAGGCGGGATCGAGCGCGCAGAGCGCCGGCCTACCGTCAGGACCGTCGCCGTGCTCGCGGTCACGTTGGGCCTCCGACCATCTGCTCTACTCGCGAAGGCTGAGAAGCAGGCTGAGCTTGCCGGGGCATCGTGGCCATCCGCACCGCCGCCGGACATGGCGGATCGCTCCTCACGATGAGCTGCCATCCGGACGGGGCCGAACGCGGTCTCGGTGTGCGGGGGGAGACCACACCTCTGCTGTCCATAACCGAAAGGAAACCGGCCACGGCACCTCGTAGGAATGGCTGCACGGCCACCGCACGACACGGCGTCTGAAACGGACGGGTGCGATGCCCTCCAGGAAAGGCTGGCGCGAGAACCACAAAGGCTCCTTCGTCACGATCGAACCCCGACACGCGCCGGAGCACCAGCTCGGCGGGAGGGACACCCGCGAGGGCCCCGGACGGGCTCCCCGGGGCCCCGAGGGACCATCTCCGGGACCACGGGGCGCGACTGGCACCAGGGGTGGAAGCCGGCTCCGGCCCCAGGTAAATGTCGGGTGCGGTCTAGGAGCGGGCTCGGCGCGCGGCTTCGCTGAGGCTGTAGCGCCCCGGCTCCTCGCGTAGGACAGCGATCAGGCGTCGGCCGAAGTCGACATCCTGCTCGTTGAACACGCGGGTAGGGCTGCCCATAACCGACACTAGCTCCGGGTCCAGCAGCCCCGTGCGCTCCCAGCGCTTGAGCGTGTTCGGGTGGATTCCTACCAGCTCGCAGTAGCGGCGTCGCGTGAGCGCCCTCTCCGACTTCCACGCTCGCTCGACGGTCTTCGCTCCGCGGCGGGAAGCCGCTAGCCGACGTTTGCGGCCCGCTGGGCTCTCGTTGTCGATCGGCACGGCCGCAACGCTAGCAAGCACGGCGCCCCGGACCCTCATCCGGGTGGCGCTAGCCCGGCAAGGACCCCACCCTAGTCCTAGGGGCGCTATAGTGGCTTGCTCAAGCGGCTCGCGAGAGGCGGGCCATAAAGGAAGGTTGGAAGCGATGGGTCTCGGGCAGCGAGTCAGCTGGGGTATCGATCGGCTGTGTGTCGCTTTGTGTACGTGCATGCATCGTGTGGGTCCGCCGGCTGTCTCTTTCCGGTGGCAGTCGGCTGGCCCCCACTTAAATCCGGAAATAGGAAGGAGGCAGTCACTAGGTGGGGGACCAAGTGACGATTCCACGATGGTTACTGACAACGGGGCACTGAGACCTCGCCCTCACGACGACGCCGAGTGGGCAGCCGCGACCGATGAGGAGCGCGATAGGTGGGTGGCCGAAATACTCGACGCGCTTCCGCCGCTGACGCCGATCGACCTCGCTTACCTCGATGCGATCCAGTTCGACTGGCCCCGGTTGCGCAGCAAGTCCGACGCGGAGATTTCGGCCTATCTCCGCTGGCGTGAGCAGGATCTGCTCGGCCACGTCCGCGAGCTCGACGAGCTGGATAGGCAGCGCAAAGAGGCGCCCCGGAGAGGCCGGATAGGGCCGGTCGCGGGCGAACCTCCCATATCCCTGTGGCTGTCGGTCCTCACCGGGCAAGAGCCGGATGCGGACGGGAAGATCCGCTGCACCAACCCGTTGCACGAGGACAGGACGCCCTCAATGCACGTCTACCCCGACGACCACCCGAGCGGCCCCCACGTCACCTGCTACGGCCGGTGCGGCGTGCAGGGCAAAATGGTCGCGGTCGCGGCGATGGTGCTCGGGATCGGCGAGCAGGTCGGCAACCGTTGGGTCACCGACTCGTCTGAGCGCCCTGCGGTCTACGAGCACCTGCACAACCTCGGGCTCAGGTCAGAGGCGCACCGTGCCTAGGCTCTCGGACGAAATCGTCGAGCGCCTGCAGCGCATCTCGGCGGTCGAGGCCAAGCTGCGTGGGAGGGTGCCGCTCTTGTCGATCGCCGACCTCGAGGCGCTGCCCGCGCCGGAGTGGCAGATCGACGGGATTGTCCCCGAGCGGGGCCTGACCATCATCTACGGCCCCTCCGGGGCCTACAAGACGTTCCTCGCGCTCGACTGGGCGCTCTGCGTCGCGTCGGGCCTACCATGGAACGGCAGGGAGGTCCGGGTGGGCAGCGTCGTGTACGTGGCGGCGGAGGGCGCCTACGGGCTCCGGAAGCGGGTCGCGGCGTGGTGCACGGACCACGAGGTCAGAAGCCCGGCGGGCTTTCATGTCGTGCCCAGGCCGATCAACCTGCTCGACAGAGGAGATGTTGATGCGGTGGAGGAGGCGCTCGCCACCCTCCCGACGCCGCCCGGCGTGCTGGTCGTCGACACCATGGCGCGCTCGATGCCGGGAGGCGATGAGAACGCCGCTCGCGATGTCGGTCTGCTCGTGGCTGCACTCGACGGTCTCGCCGAGCCCCACGGTGCGGCGCGCTGGATCGTGCACCACACCGGCAAGGACGGGAAGCTCGAGCGCGGCTCGAGCGCGCTGCGCGGCGCCTCAGATGCGATGGTGGCACTGAAGCCGAACGGCTCAGTCGCCTGGCTGAGTTGTGAGAAGCAGAAGGAGGCGGAACAGTTCAGGTCGCAAGCGCTGCGTCTCCAGCCCTGCGGTCAGTCCGCCGTGCTACACGCCGGGGATCATGTCAATACCGGCCTGGCACTCCTCGGTCCCACCGAACGGGCGCTGTTGGACCGAGTGCCAGGCGAGCTTGGCACTGAGTGGGTGCCAGCCGCGCGGCTGAAAGAGTGGGCCAGCTTGGCAAAGACGTCGTACCACCGCGCGGTGAAGAATCTCGAACGGGCGGGCTGCCTGGAGAATGAAGGCGCTGGCACCTCGACCTCCAAGTACCGCTTCACACAGCTCGGCTTGGATTGGAGCGAGGAGTGAGTGCCAGGCGGTGCCAAGAGGGTGCCACGGCACCGAGCCGAGACGGTGCCATTGCCTCACCCCCTTTAGGGGGTGGCACCGCGGCTGGCGCCGGCGCCCTGGACGGCGGCACGGCAGGTCGACCCGTCCGGGCGCCATCGGCCTTCGGGCGCAGTCGGCGCTCGTCCGCACGCGCACGCACAGAGCGAGACCCACCGCTGGGGCAGCGACAGGTCCCGGAGCATTTGGGCTCGGCACGGCGGTGTCGAGCGGGAGCGGGGCGCGATGGCGTGCCATCTGGACCCCGAGACGTGCCATCTGCTGGCCTCAGAGGCGGCCCGGAGACCGCGTGCGGGAGGCGCTGGCGTTTGCGCGGCCTCCCCTGGGCAGCGGGCGCCCAGCGCATGGCAGGGGATTCACACGCGGCCATTCGTCCTATTTCCTTTGGGGGTTAACGGCGAGACGCAGACCCTGGCCGGTGAGCAGGGTTGTGAATGGAAGGAGCGGACGATGGAGTACGTAATCATGACCAAGAGGGATGGCCGCAAGCTCGCGAGTCTCCAACCCTCACGCGAGGAGGCCGCGGAATCCTGGGCCCGCTTGAACGGCGAGGACACCGGCTGCGTTCTCGAGATGATGAGCGATCGTGAACGGGCGCAGGGGGGCGACTCCCACGCGCACCGCGAGCGGCGGGTCTTTACACTGGAGGTGCCAGTCGAGCAGGGTGCCTACCCCTACATGCTGTGGGGTGATGGTGTTGGCGAGTTACCCGACCTTCATCGCGTCCCTGCCGCACAGCACCGGACTGAGACGCTCGGGGGCGGCACCTGATGCCCGCGACCCGGGTGTCGATCACCACCCGCACAGGCAAGGACGGCACCCTATACCGCGCTCTCAGGTGGCAGGTGGATGGTGTCCGCCGGTCGGAGACCCTCGGCGCCGTGTCGCAGGAGGAGGCGGAACGACGCCGCGCGCACCTGCTGGCTGACATCGAGCGCGGTATCTGGCAGCCGCACATCGAGGCCACCGGCGCGACCGAACATACGACCTTCCGGGAGTTCGCGAAGGAGTGGTGGACGCTGAACGAGGGCGAGTGGCGCGAGAGCACGCGACTGGACTACATGTGGCGGCTCGGGCGCTGGGACTGGCCGGAGAGCTACGGCAACGGCCACCTGATGCCGTTCTTCGGCGACATGCCGCTGAGCGCGATCACCTACAGCACCGTCGAACGCTTCAAGGCCCAGAAGCTCAAGGAGAAGAGCGCCGCCGGCAGCCCGCTGACGCCGCGCTCGATCAACATGTTCCTCACGCTGCTCGGGCAGATCCTCGAGAGCGCCGTAGAGCTGGAGTTGATCCCGCGGAACCCGGCGACGGGCAAGAAGCGCCGCGTCAAAGAACGGGCGCCCGCTCGCTCCTACCTGGAGTCGGCGGGCCAGATCAAAGCGCTGCTCGACGCGGCCGACGAACTCGACCAGAAAGCGAAGGGCGGTCAAGGGAAGCACATCGAGCGCCGGGCGTCGCTCGCCACGCTGACGTTCGCGGGCCTGCGGATCGGGGAGATGCTTGCGCTGCGCTGGAAGGACGTGGACCTCGCGAGCGGGTGGCTGACGGTGGGCGACGCCAAGACCGACGCGGGCCGCCGAAAGGTGAAGATCCGCGGAGTGCTGCGGGACGAGCTGCTCGGGGTCCGTCAGAGGCGCATTCCTGCCCTTCCGTTGGCCTTTGTGTTCCCCACGGGCACCGGAGCCCGCACCCGCGCCGAGAACTACCGAAAGAGGGTCTTGAAGCCGTCGGTGGCGCTCGCGGACAAGCGGCGCGAGGGGGTGGACCTCCCGCCACTGCCAGAGCGGCTGACACCCCACTCCCTCAGGCGGACCTTCTGCTCGCTGCTGTACGCGCTTGGGGAGACGCCTCCCGTGGTGATGCAGGAAATGGGCCACACCGACGCCAAGCTCGCGCTGAACGTCTACGCGCAGGTCATGCGCCGCGACGAGAGCGAGAAGTCCGCGCTGGCAGCGCTCGTGGAGGGCGCCGATCCGCGGCTCGCGTCAGGTCTCGCCTCGCCTCGTTCCGTACCACTGGTTGCCTGACCATCCCCCGACGGTGCCGGTCGCCCTATTGGGATACCCCGCCGAAGGATCGCCCACGGGCTGTCGTGCTCGTCGCCGCTCGCGCGGGAGGTCGGTGGCACGCGTGTGGCACGCGGCTGAAGTATTCGGCGTTCCTGGGGGTCTAAAGGCCCCGATGGGCGCGGCGGGTTTCGAACCTGCGACCTCTCGCGTGTGAAGCGAGCGCTCTCCCACTGAGCTACGCGCCCTGGATGCCCGAGTCTATTGGGGTTTGGGGTCTGTGCCTGCCTGGTCGGGCGTCACACGGCGGTGCCGCTGCCCATTGCTGCCCAATCACGACTTCCTGACGGGGCTCATGCGGGCACCGCAACCCTCAGTTCGTGGGGGATCCGCGAGAAGAGCTGGCCTTCCAGACCAGCCTCGCCGACTACGGCCGCATTCTCCGCCAAGAAGGTGGCAGCGTCACCGATGCATGGATACCCGGCGCACCGCCCGACGGGTGGATCTATTGAGCTTGCGATCTGCGCCGGGAAGTGAGCCGGCTACGCGTGCGCCAGCTCGCGCATCTGGCGCACGGGATGGCGACCGAGTCGGCTCGCGGTTGCGTAGGGCGCAGGGTGTCCGTGGATGCGCTGTGTGACGTTGACGCCGACGCGGCCGCGTAGTCGGTCGATCAGGCTCCGTGGGAGCGGGATCAACAGCAGCTCCGTCTCGTCGCTGACGAGCACAGTCGCGCGACCCTCCGTGAGATTGCGCCAGACGACATCAGCGGCCCACTCTTGGTCGCCGGGAACGTGTGGTGCTCTTCGCGCGCGTGGGCATTGTCGAAGGTCCGCACCGTATGCCACTCCCCATCGCGCTCGGTCAGCAGCAAGATCGCATATTCGACCGAATGGGCGCTTGAACGCCTCACGACGATCAGCACATCAGGGGCGAGGAGTAGTTCTCTCATCCGATCCTTGGACATGAGCCGGAGGATCATAGGAGCGCCGAGTCAGAGGGATCGAAAGCAGCACTCAAGGGACGCGCGAGTGGGCGCTCTTGCGGCGCTGCTGCCCGTTGGCTACCCGCCGTACGCGTCGGAGTGGTCTGTCGCCACCACGACGTCATCCAGCGCGGGGCTTCTCGCGAGGATGAGCACCCCGACCACCATTGACGCGAGCCCGAGGATCTGGCCGGACACATGCAGGGCACTGCTCGCTATGTGCTCGTGAAAGAGAGTTTGGCCGATGAGGATCGCGACAAGCGGCTCGAGCACGGTGATCGCGGGGAGCGACCATTTCAATTCACCGGCCTGAAACGCACTCTGGTTGAGCACTAGGCCACCGACGCTCACCACGACCAACACGTATGGCGACCAGTCGCTGAGCGCGTGTCCCAGCGAGATACCGAGCCGGTGGCTTGTTCGCTCGGTGATCGCCGAGCTCACCCCGAGAACGATGCCGGTGGCGGCGCCAAGCGCAAGCGACCGGCGCTGTGGCGACCCGCGGCCAAGCGCAAGGGGCCTGGGCTGTGGCGACCCGCGGCCAAGCGCAAGCGACCGGCGCTGTGGCGACCCGCGGCCAAGCGCGAGCGGCCTGGGCTGTGGCGACCCGCGGCTGAAAGCGATCAGCGCCGCCACTGCCGCTGTCGAGATAGCGGCGAGGAGGATCCAGCCGACGGTCGAGCCACGCGGATGGCCCGGCCCGGGTTGGGCGGCGGCAATGTACAGCGCGATGCCGCCAAGGATCTGCACGTTCGCCAGCCATTCGCGTCGCGAAAGCCTGCGGTGCTTGGCGAGCGCGCTCCCGACGAGCGCCATGACGAGGCCGGTTACGAAGATCGGCTGCACGAGCGCGAGCGAGCCCTTGCGCAGAGCAATGAACTGCATCCCGTAGCCGACGACTCCGACCGCCATGCCAAGCAGCCAAAGACGCCGCCGGGCCAGCTCCACGAGCAGGTTGAGCCGCAGCGATCGGTGGTGGGGCTGCTCACTGGCTGCGCGCTGCTCGAGAACCGAGGAGAGGGCGTACAGACCGGCCCCCATGACGGACTCGGCGATCACGATCGCCGGGATGTAGGTGCGACCGAGCCGCTCGCGCAAGCGCTCGGCGAAGCGTCCAGGCAGGCCGAGAGCGCGCGCCAGACCATGTGCGTGGTGCACTGTGGCAAGCCACGTAGAGGTCACAGATGGACCCTCCGTGAATGGGACGTCAAAGGAGAGCGGTAGCTCACGAGACTTCGCGAAGGGGGAGCGCAGATTGAGATGAGTATGAATCGTGAAAGGGAGAGCATGTGTCTCGCATGGATGGCTCCTATGAGAAGAAGGTGATCCATGTAAAAGCCATCCTAGGCGCACGATATTGGCTGCGCGGCCTACGTCGCGCGAGCCCTTACGATCCCAGCCGCACCCCGACGTGCGGGTGAAGCCGGGAGGTCGCTTCGGAATAGAAGCCGGCCACCCCGTCCAATTCACGCTGCGTCAACGCTCCTCCGAACGCGGCCTGCCCGCCAAGCTTGCGATAGCCGGTGCGCAGCTTCTTGTCGATCTGAGCGAGGTTGAAGTGGCTGTCGTAGACGCTCTCTATGTACAGCGCCACATCCGCCCGCGCAAACCGGGCGGATGTGGCCGCACCGTGTTCGATCTGCGCGACCGCAGCGCCGATCAGCGCCCAGCCGCGCGTCGCCAGCAGGGTGAACGTACGGAAAATGCCTGCGATCTGCGAGGCGGGGCCGGTGAGCATGGCCGTCTGCGCTTCCCGCAGCGGCACCGGTAATTCCATCCTTGCCGCGCTCGCCCCGGCCGCCATGATCGGCGGACGGATCGACGAAGAGATCTCCGTGGGCAGGCCGTTCGCGACGAGCGGCCATGCGGCTTTGGCGTCTGCGACCTCTCTGCCCACCTGCGCCTCGCTGGACCTCAGCGCGTGCGCCACCGCAATCAGATCTTCGCGCTGCAGCTTCAGTTCGGCCGGCGTCGAGGAGCGGTCCGAGCCGCAGCCGCCGACGGCGATCATGGCGCTGCCCACAAGCAGCAGCGCCATGACGCGCACAGCTTTCCGGGGAGCGCGCGTGGTCGGTGTCTCGGCGCCGCGCGGAGCGACGGTCTCTAGGTGCCGAGCAGGTCGACCACGAACACGAGCGGCGCGTTCGCCGGGATCGTCGGCGGCGAGCCTTTCGCGCCGTAGGCGAGCGCCGCCGGGATGACCAGCTCGCGCCGGCCGCCGACCTTCATGCCTGCCACGCCCTGATCCCAGCCGGGGATGACCTGACCCTTGCCGAGGGTGAAGGTGAACGGTTCGTTCCGTTTCCACGAGGCGTCGAACACCTTGCCGCCTTTGTACAGCACGCCCACGTAGTTGACCGTCACCGACTCGCCGGCCTTCGCTTCCGGGCCGGTGCCCTTGATCAGGTCTTTGATCCCGAGCGTGCTCGGCGCGGCTCCCGAGGGGACCGTCACCTTCGGTTCTTTCGACAGCGGCCCGCTCGTCGGCGTTTTCGCGGTCGCGGTGGGCGTGGTCGGGGTCGACGCCGTGGTGGCGGTGGCTTTCGCCAGCGCCTGGTCGGCCTTGTTCTCGTTGCCGACCGTGATCGTGCTGCTCGAGCTGCTCGAACCGCAGCCTGCGATCAGCACCGCGACGCCGAGCGTCGCAAGGCCGAGTCCAGCGCGGGAGCGAAGGGTTGGGGAAAAGCCGTTGAAGTAGGTCACGGTCGCGCAGCCTAACGGAAGTCGCGGCGCCTGTGTGCGGTTGCTCGCACTCCAGGGTGCTCCGCTGCGCTCGACGACGGCTCACCGCCCGTCCACGAGCTCCCACCCGTTCGGCGGTCGAGCCGGCACACTGCCACCGCTGGGACTCCGCTAGGATCGGGCGCGGACCGTGCTAGGCGGGGAGGTAGCGGCGCCCTGTATCCGCAATCCGCTCTAGCGGGGCTGAACTCCCCTTCGAGGGTTTTCCGTTCCGGTCGCCCCGCCGCTTGGGGCGTCGATGGTTCGGGTCCCGCGCGGTGTCGGCTTGCGAACCAGGTCAGGTCCGGAAGGAAGCAGCCTTAAGCGATCACCGGCAGGCGCAGCGGGAGCACCCGGACCGGAGTCGCGAGCGACGATCAGGCGACCGGGGGCTGGAGGCTCGACGAGGGGTGCACGGTCCGTCCTTGCTCGTGGGCGTCTTCGCCTGCGCGTGGACACCGCGCGGCTGAGCTGGGGAGCGATCAAAGGCGACGTCTCAATAGCGCTACGAGCAGCGTTCGAAGATCAGCCATGAGCGGTTGGCGCGCACCTCGGTGAAGCCCGGCGGCACGACCACGGGCGGATGCGGGTCGTTGGGGTCGAGCACGTATTCCACTTCGACTTCCCTGCTGGCCGGGTCGACGTACTGCCCGTAGGAGACGCGCTTGACCTCGCCGCTGACGACGTTTGCCGGGCTCGTCTTCAGGTACAGCGCGAGCAGCGGGATCGGCGCGTGGTTCGACACCTCGACCGGCCCGCACCGTAGCGCGATCGAGCGGTTGCTCACAAGCGCTGTCAGTTCGTCCTGGATCGTTTGCTGGCGGGCCAGTTTATCCAGTTCACGGTGCGCCGAGCGGTACTGCGACGGCGCATATGCGATCAGCGCGATCAGCACGAGCGCGCCGCCGGCCATCCACCAGGGTCGCCGCGCGTCGCCGCGCGGAAGACGCGTCCAGCCGAACACGCCGGCGCCGCAGAAGATGCACAGGATGGCCGCAGCGAGAAACGCGTAGCGGGTGTCGATCGGCAGGCCGGCGGTCGCGAACGCGGCGAACACCGCCACGGCGAGCACGCCGGCGCCCGCCGCGAGCAGCGCGCGACGGCGCAGCCACAGCAGCGCCAGCACGCCCCCGAGGGCCGCTCCGAGCAGCACCGGCGGGCGCAATATCTCGCCGATCCGCCGCGGAACGTACTCGGGCACGTTTCCTATCCCCGTGACCCGGCGGAGCGTTTCGGCGGTGTGCCGCGTGTTCGTGAGCGACCACAGCGCGTCGCCGGTGATCGCCAGGTCGCTGAGCACCCACACCAGTGGGGCGGCGGCGGCGAGCAGCGTCAGCCCGGCGATCTGACGCCAGGCCAGCCGGGGGGACGGTGTATAGATTTGAGGCTTGCCTCGCGCGCGCGCACGCACGCGCGCGACGACACGCGTCGAGTACAACATCAAGTACACCCAGTACACCCCCGAGAACACCCACGCCTCCGGGCGCAGCAGACCGGCGAGCGCCAGCAGCACGAGCACGGGCCAGCCGGCACGCCGGCGACGGGACTCGACAAGCAGCGCGCCCAGCACGAGCAGCAGGTAGGGCAGGTCTACGTACGCGCGCACGCCGTAGGACAGGATCGGCACGCGCGTGATCAGGATCAGCGCGGCCAGCGCTCCGGCGGCGCGCCCGAACCACTCGGCGCCGAGCGCGTACACCACCCACCCGCACGCCGACAGCGCGAGGAACCCAAGCGCCACGGTCACGTTCTCGACAGCGTGTGGCCCGAGCGGGGAGAGCACGACGCCGAGCACCTCCACCAGCGGGTGCGGTGTGGGGGCGACCGGCAGTTCGTACGCCGGTCTGCTTGCGCGTGAGAGCTGGCCTCCCCAGGAGAGCGCGTAGAGCGTGTCGTAGTTGGCGAAGCCCACGCCGCTGATCACGCGCAGCAGGACCGCTCCGGCGGCGATCGCGAGCGGGGCGCCGAGGCGTGCGAGAACGGGTCGTGGGGCGGGTCGCGGGAGATGGCGAAGGCGCTCGATCGGGGCTGTCACGAGGGGCACGCTATCCGCTCGGGGCCGGGACCGGGCGGGTCCTCGCCATGCGCCGGCGCAGGCCCGAGCTGCGCGTCCGCGGGTCCTGCGCCGCACGCCGAGCCGGCCCGTGGCCGTGGGTAGACTCAAGCGAACGGTGTCGACACAGGAGCAGCCACAGCAAGAGCAGCAGCGGTCCCTGTACCGCAGGCACAGGCCCCGTACCTTCGCCGACGTGGTGGGGCAGGAGCCGGTCGTGCGCACGCTGCGCAACGCGGTGGAGCGCGGCAAGGTGCACCACGCCTACCTGTTCGTGGGCTCACGCGGCACCGGCAAGACCTCGATGGCGAAGATCCTCGCGGCGTGCCTCAACTGCGAGCGCGGCGGCCCGACGATCGAGCCGTGCGGGGAGTGCGACTCGTGCGTGTCGATCGCACGCGCGAGCTCACTCGACGTGATCGAGATGGACGCGGCGTCGAACAACTCCGTGGACGACATTCGCGAGCTGCGCGAGAGCGTCGCCTACGCGCCGGTGAGCGGCCGGCGCAAGGTGTACATCCTCGACGAGGCTCACATGCTGTCCACCGCCGCATGGAACGCGTTCTTGAAGACGCTCGAGGAGCCGCCGCCGAACACCGTGTTCGTGCTGGCCACCACGGAGGCGGGCAAGGTGCCGGCCACGGTGGTGGATCGCTGCCACCGCTTCGACTTCCACCGGCCCACGGTCGAGCAGATCGCGAGCGTCGTGCGGCGCGCGGCGCAGGCCGAGCAGATCGAGATCCCGCCGGCGGCGGTCGCCGCACTGGCGCGCTCGGCGACCGGCAGCTTTCGCGACGCGCTGGGCACGCTCGAGCAGATCGTCACCTATGGGGGGGCGCAGATCGCGCTCGAGGACGTGCTGGCGGTGCTGGGCGTGGCGGACACGCGGCTGCTCGAAGAGACGGTTGACGCCGTCGCCGCGGGGGATCCCCGGCGGGCGCTCCAAGCGCTCGAGGAGTGCGCCGAGCAGGGACGCGACGCGAGCTCGTTCGCGGCGGACCTGGAGGTGCGGGCACGCGAGCTGCTGGTGACCCAGACGCTCGGCCAGGTACCGGAAGAGCTCTCGCTAACCCCCGAGGCCGACGCGGCCCTGCAGGCGCAGGCCGAGCGCGTGGACTCCACGACCGTGGTGGCGCTGCTCGAGCTGCTCGGCGCGGCGATGGAAGGGGTGCGCGCGGGCGCGGACCCGCGCGCACGACTCGAGCTCGCGCTCGTGAAGGCCGCGCGCCCCGAGGTCGACGCCTCGACCCGGGCGCTGCTCGCGCGGATCGAGCGGCTGGAGCGCGACCGCGGAGTCGCCTCCGCCGTGGCCGTCGAGCGGGAGGCGCCCTCGGGCAGCGTCGGCGGTCCCGTGAGCGAGCCACCGTCCGCCGGGTATGAGGGGGAGGGGCGAGCCACCGCGCCGTCCGTCGCCGCGCGTTCGGCGCCGGATCCGGGCGCGAGCGTTGCAGACGCGTTTTCGACACAGGCGCCGGAAGCTGAGAATGCGAGCGCGGACCGGTCGGCCGGCTCAGCCTCTGTGTCGGCCCTGCCGCGAGCTGAGGTGTCCGCGCCGCGAGCTGAGGTGTCCGCGCCGCGAGCTGAGGTGCCCGTGCCGCGAGCTGAGGTCGTGGGCGAGCCGGCGGTAGTCGCCGCGCCCGCGATCGCCGATCCGCCTCCGGACGTCGCCCTCGCCGGGGATCTGGAGTCGCTGCGCGCGCTGTGGCCCGCGGTCGTTGAGCTCGTCAAAGCCGGCCATGGGCTCTGCGGCGCGGTGATCGCCGACGCGCGGCCCGTCGAGATCGCCGGCGAAGATGTGACGATCGGCTTTGCGACGACGGCGACGTTCTTGAAGAAGCAAGCCGAGGACCCGGACAACCGGGTGATCGTGACGGAGGCCCTGCGTCGGCTTGCGGGCGGGCGCTGGCGGATCTCATACGAGCTGCGCGAGGAGCTCGACGCGGGTCAAGACGGGTCGTCCTCCGGGGGGAGGTACACGGAGGAGGAATGGCTCGCCCGCCTGAAGGCCGAGCTCGACGCCGAGGAGATCCCGCTCGAGGCCGCCCTCGAGTCTTCACAAGGACCCAAGCAAGGAGAGCCCGCCCTCACGCCTTCCCAGAGCCCCCAGCAAGGAGAGTGAGATGCCCAAGCAGCCGCGTATGCCGAACATGCAGCAGATGATGCAGCAGGTGCAGAAGATGCAGCAGGACATGGAGGCCGCGCAGGAGGAGCTGAAGCACGAGGTCGTCGAGGCCTCGGCGGGCGGCGGCATGGTGACGGTGCGCGTCGGCGGCGATCTCGAGATCAAGGCGGTGAGCATCGACCCCGCCGCGGTCGATCCGCAGGACGTGGAGATCCTCGCCGACATGGTGCTCGCGGCCGTCAACGAGGGGTTGCGCTCGGCGCAGGAGCTGGCCGCGCGCAAGCTCGGCGCCGCCGGCGGCGGCCTCGATCTGGGCGGCGGACTCGGCGGCCTGGGCCTCCCCGGCCTGTGACCGTGAGCGGCCACACGTGCACAGGGCTTGAATCCCCGTCTAAGAATCGCGCGGTGAGACCGGCGCAACACGGCTCGATACGTGGATCGCGCCGAATTGTCTCCCCAAAAAAGGCCAGCCTGTGAGCGACTCCTACGCGCCTCCTGTCCAGCGGCTCGTGACCGAGCTGTCGAAGCTGCCCTCCATCGGCAACCGCACCGCGCAGCGACTGGCATTTCACATCCTGCGCGCCTCCCCAGAGGACGCTACCGCGCTGGCGGAGGCGATTCGCGAGGTGAAGGAGAAGATCGGGCTGTGCGAGGTGTGCTTCAACCTGACCGACACCTCGCGCTGTCGCATCTGCGAGGACCCCCGCCGCGATCACGGGCTGATCTGCGTGGTCGAGGAGCCCAGCGATGTGATCCCGATGGAGCGCACGCACGAGTACCACGGCGTCTACCACGTGCTCGGTGGCGCGCTCTCGCCGATCGACGGCATCGACCCGGAGGACCTCAAGGTCGCGGAGCTGTTCGCCCGCGTCGCGCGCAATGGGCGCTCCGCCGCCGGCGAGGCACTCGTCGAAGAGAGCCAGACACGCGCGAGCCGGGATGTCGAAGGGAGCGAGGCACGCGCGAGCGGGGATGTCGAAGGGAGCGAGGCACGCGCGAGCGGGGACGGGGCGCCGCCGGCGGTCAGGGAGGTCGTGCTCGCCACGAACCCCACCACGACCGGGGAAGCCACCGCGTTGCACATCGCCGAGGAGCTTCGCGCGCGCGCGCCACAAGTCACGGTCACGCGCCTGGCCAGCGGCCTGCCGGTGGGCTCTGACCTGGAGTACGCCGACGAGGTCACCCTCGGCAAGGCGTTCGCCGGGCGCCGCTCCGTCTGACTTTCCCGCGCCTCCATCGCGCCGTCCGTTGAGATGTGGCCGCTTTGCCGCCGGCCGTTGCCGGCCATGGCTCTGGCCGAATGATCTATCGCCTGTAGCCGTTCCCTCCGGTCTAATGGCTGGGTGGCCGACACGCTTGCCATGGGAGGCGGTATCGCCACGACCGCGCCAGGGTCCGGTCTAGCCGGCCTCGCCCCCACCGGCGGCGATACGCACGGCGCCGAGGCCGCGACGGGCGCGCGGGTCGAGCGGCTGGCACTCACCGCGCTGATGCTGCTGCCCGGCGCGCTGATCGTCTTCACCGGGTTCAACGCCGGCGGCTACTTTCCCGCGACGCCCGCGATCCTCGCGATCGTGCTCTTACAGATCCTGCTCGTCAGGATCGTCCAGGCGCGCCATCCCTTCGAGGGGTTGACCCTGAGCACGCTCCTCGCGCTTGGCGCGCTTGCGGCCTATGCGCTGATGACGCTGCTCTCGACGCTCTGGTCGCACGCGAGCGGCCGCGCCCTGATCGAGTTCGACCGCGCCTGGATGTACCTGCTGGTGCTGCTCCTGCTCGGCTCCGTCCGCGCCACCACCGACAACCTGCGCCAGCTCGTGCGCGGCCTGCTGCTCGGCGCCGCCGTCGTCTGCCTCGCGGGGCTGACCAGCCGCGTCCTGCCCGCCGTGTGGCCCACCGCCCCCGACGTGTCCAACCAGCGTCTGAGCTATCCCGTCACCTACTGGAACACGCTCGGCCTGCTCGCCGCGCTGGGCGTCGTGCTCGCGTTTCATCTCTCCTGCACGCTCTCCGAGCGCCGGCCCGTGCGAGTTTTGGCGGCGGGCGTGCTGCCGCTGCTCGCGGCCACGCTGTTCTTCACGTTCTCCCGCGGCGCGATCGCAGCCGGGGCGATCGGACTGGTCGTGTACGTCCTCTTCGCGCGCCCGCGCGGGCTGCTCGGCGGCGTGCTCTCCACCGCTCCGCCCACAGCCGTGCTGATCGTGGCCGCCTATCACGCCAAGCTGCTCGACACCGTCGATCCGACCACGCCCGCCGCTGTCTCCCAAGGCCACCACGTCGCCCTCGTCGCCTGCCTCTGCGCGTGCGCGAGCGCCGGCCTGTGCTCGATCTGCGCACTCCTACTCGATCCCCGATCGCTGCGCCGCTCGCTCGCCCCTCCCCGCATGCGTGCCTCCACGCGCCGAGCTGTAATCGCCGCTGGGCTCTGCGCGGCCATCGCGCTCGCTGTCGCGCTCGGCGCTCCCCATGCGGGCGCGAATGATTGGAGCCGGTTTATCAGTGGCGCCCCCACGCGCGGTGGCAGCGACCTGCGCCGGCGCCTGACCGACCCGTCCAACGACGGGCGCACCGACCTGTGGCGGGTTGCGCTGAACGGGTTCACCGCCTCCCCGCTGCACGGCTACGGAGCGGGGATGTACCAGACGCTGTGGGATCGCGCCCGCCCCCATTTCGTCTACACGATCAACGCCCACAGCCTGTACCTGCAGGCGATGGCCGAGCTCGGCGCGCCCGGCATCGCGCTGCTTGCGATCCTCCTGGGCGCGGTCCTCGGCGGGCTGGCTCTGCGCGCGCGCGCGCGCGGTCCGCGGCGCTCGCTGTACGGGGTGCTGCTCGCCTGCGCCGTGGTCTGGGCGGTGCGCGCCGGTGTGGACTGGGACTGGGAGATGCCCGTCGTCACCCTTCCCTTCTTCGCCGCCGCCGGCCTCGCCCTCAGCCCGCGCGGGCGCGCTCGCGCCCCTGGCTGGACGCCCGGGGCGCGCGGTCGCACGATCCTCTCCCTGCTGTGCATCGCCGGGGTCGTCCTCCCCGTGCTGATCATCGGGTCGCAGAACCGCCTCGGCGAGGCGGAGAACGCCCTCTACGCGCCCACGCCCGACTGCGCAACCGCGAGCACCGCGGCGCGCGCGTCGATCGGCTGGCTCGACCTGCGCCCCGAACCGTTTGAGATCCTCGGCTTCTGCGATCTGCGCAGCGGCCGGCCCGCGGACGCTGTCGTCCAGATGCGCCGGGCTGTGCGCGTCGACCCCGGCAGCTGGGAGGCCTACTACGCGCTGTCGATCGCCCAGGCCGCCGCGGGCGTCGACCCGATGGCGGACGCGCGGCGGGCGCTGCACATGAACCCGCTCGACCCACTCACCCGGCAGGCGGTACGGGAGCTCGCGCCCGCCGCCGGCCCGCGCGAGTGGGCTCGTCGTGCGCGTGCCCTGCGCGCGGCGGCCCTCAAAAGCAATCAGCTCTCGATCTTTCCCTCCGAGGTCGTCAGGGGCTCTCCCGCATGGCCGGCTCGGTCGAGTCGATGAACTCGACGAGCACGTCCAGGAAGCGCTCGGGCTCGTCGAGCTGGGGGAAGTGGCCCGAGCGCGAGAACACCTCCAGGCGACTGTTGGGCATCCGTTCGTGGGCCGCGTGCCCGTGGGAGACGGGGATGATCGAGTCGCGCTCGCCCCAGATCAGCAGGAATGGGAGCTGTTCGGCCAGATAGAGCCGGTTTGAGGCGTCGACCCGCTGGCCGCCGGGCTCGACGACAGCGCGAAGCGTGTGGACGAAGGCGGCACGGGTGGCGCTGTCCGACAGCGTCGAGTGCCCGCGCGCGATCTCCTCGAGATCAGTACCGAGGCCCAGACCCAGTCGGCTGAGCAAACCGCCGACGCGGGCGCCGGCGTCGAGCAGGCGGGTTGCCGCGAGCAACGGCAGCACGAGCTCGGAGCCGGGCAGCGTGGCGGCGCGAAGCAGCCAGCTGACGTCGCGGCCAAGGCCGCCGCTGTCAACCAGGACGAGTCGCTCGCAGCGCTCGGGGAACTGGTAGGAGAACTGCATCGCGATCCCTCCGCCGAGCGAGTGCCCCACGAAGGTTGCCCGCTCGTGCCCGAGCGCGAGCAGCAGATCGCGCAGGTTGCTGGCGTGGGCGCCGAGTGAATAATCGCCTCTGGGCTTGGCCGACTCGCCATGACCGGCCAGGTCTGGGGCTATCACGGTAAAGCGGTCGGCGAGGTAGGGCATAACCCGCTCCCAGGTCGCCGAGCTGGACGTGATCCCGTGGACGAGCACGACGACGGGGCCGCTGCCCCCTTGACGGTAGGCCACGTCGTGACCGTGCAACGTTGTGCGCCTGATGTCTTCGTCGCTGCGTTTTGTTCGACGCGCCATCCGAAACTCCAATCTCTCTCGCCGCCCGGCAGGCAGGGCAGGGGGGCGCGCATTGGAGAGTATCGCTGTCGACATCGCCGGTTTGGCTGGATCGACTGTCCAAGAGAGTTCGCAGTTCGGCGCGGGCGGATGGGTGGCGGGTGCCGCGGTGCAGCGATGCTAGGACCTCGGCCTCCGGCGACGCAGGGCTCAGCCCATCGCGTCGCGCAGCTTGCGCAGCGCGCGGTACACGCGCCCCTCGACCGTTGTAACCGGCTCGCCCGTCAGCTTGGCGATCTCCGGCACGGTCAGATCGGCGCCGTAGCGCAGCGAGATCGCCTCGCGCTCCTCGCCGCTCAGCGCTGCGAGGCTGCGGCTCAGCAGGTCGCGGTCGGCCACGCCGTCGAGCTCGCGATCGGCCAGTTCGTCGATCTCCTCGTGCGCGCCGTCCGCTCCCTGGCCTGGCCCCGCGGCGACACGTTCCAGCGTTCCCACTCGCTCGAGCGCTCTCCCCTCGCTGGCCTGGCGGCGGGCGTGGTCGCTCAAGCAGTTCAGCGCGATCGCATACAGCCACGTCTTGGCCCTGCCCTTGCGCGGGTCGAACCGCCTGCGCCCGCGCAGCGCCCGCTCGAAGGTGTCCGCCAGCAGTTCCTCGGTCAGCGTGCTGCTGCCGGTGCGGTACCTCAGAAACCCGTACAGCGCCTGCGCGTGCTCCTCGTAGAGCCGCTCGAACGCGTCGTCGCGCATGGTCCTCTGCACACCGCCCTATCGGCCTTTCGTCCAGACGGCCAAGCCTCAGTCAGGAATGTGGCCGCTCGTTCGTATCAGCCCCCATGAGCCACCCACATGAAGAGCAACCCCTCGCTGACGGCGACGACCTGCAACACGTCGCCGACACGCTTCGCAGTAGACGTCCCACCCTCGACCCGCTGTCGCTCGACCGAGTCAAGCTGCGGGCGATGAGCCGGGCGCGCCGTCCCCTTTCAGCACGAGACAAAGGATTTTCCATGAGGTCACGCCTGACCACGCTGCTCACGGCCGCATTTCTCACCGTCGGCACCGGCGGGGCGCTGGCCCTGAACGGCGGCGATGGCGGTGGCGGCGGCGGGAACGGTGGCGGCAGCGCGAGCTACCACCAGTACCGTCCCGAATGCCCGCCCGGGTACGAACTGATCGGCCGGCACTGCCGCGTCATTCCGCCGCCGCACTGTCCTCCCAACTACGAAGTCGTCGGCGGCAAATGCGTGCCGACCCCGCCCCCCACGTGCCCGCCCGGGTACGAACTCAGGGGCCGCAACTGCAAGCCCATACCGGTCCCCCATTGCCCCCACGGTTGGGTGCTGGAAGACGGAACCTGCCATTTCGTAGGCGGCGGCCATGGCGGCGGCGGTAACGGTGGTGGCGGCGGCCAGGGCGGCGGTGGCGGTAAAGGCGGCGGTGGTAAAGGCGGCGGCCAAGGCGGCAAAGGCGGCGGCGAGGGCGGCGGCGGCCAGGGCGGCGATGGTAAAGGCGGCGGCGGCCAGGGTGGTCACGGCGGCAATGGCGGCGGTGACGGCCACGGTGGGGACGGCAACGGCGGCCACGGCGGCCACGGGCACGGCGGCCGGCACGGCTAGCTCGAGACATAGCCTCCGAAAGTGAGCAAAGAGGACCCGCGACCGCGGGCCCTCTTTTGCGGGTGCGGCCGCCGGGCGCACGCACCGCCGGATGGCCGTCCGCCGCCCCGTGCGACGGCTCAACGAGCGATCGCCGGCCGACTATCCTCCGTGCGTGCCTCATCACCCCTTAGTTGTCATGAAGTTCGGTGGCACCTCGGTCGCCGACGCCGAGCGCGTCAAGCGCGCGGCGCGGCGCATCGTGGACAAGCGCGAGCAGGGATACAGGGTTGCCGTTGTGCTGTCCGCGCGGGGCAGGACGACCGACGAGCTGATCGCGATGGCCGAGGAGGTCTCGGCCGCCCCGGATCCGCGCGAGATGGACATGCTGCTGTCCTCGGGCGAGCGCATCTCGTGCGCGCTGTGCGCGATGGCGATCAACGACCTCGGTCACCACGCGATCTCGCTGACCGGCTCCCAGGCGGGGATCGTGACCGACGAGTCGCACACCAACGCGCGCATCATCGACGTGCGCGCCGACCGCATCGAGGAGGCGCTGGCCGAGGACAGCATCGTGCTGGTGGCGGGCTTCCAGGGTGTCTCCTCGAGCGCGAAGAACGTCACGACGCTCGGCCGTGGCGGCTCCGATACGACCGCCGTGGCCGTGGCCGCGGCGCTCGGCGCGGAGGTGTGCGAGATCTACACGGACGTCGCCGGCGTCTACTCGGCCGACCCGCGGATCGTCCCCGACGCGCGCAAGCTTGCAGTCGTCTCCTTCGAGGAGATGCTCGAGATGTCGGCCTCCGGCGCCGGCGTGCTGCAGCTGCGCTCGGTCGAGTACGCGCGCAACCACGGCGTGCGCATTCACTGTCGCTCGTCATTCGAGGACTCTCCCGGTACGGTTGTCGTCTCAGAAGGAGAGAGCATGGACCACGCCGAGAGACCCCTCATCACCGCCGTCACCCACTCGACCTCCGAGGCGATGCTAACGCTGATCGGCGTCCATCACAGGCCGGGCGTGGCCGCGAGCATCTTCGAAGCGCTCGCTCGAGCGGGGGTGGACGTGGACATGATCGACCAGAACGTCCCCACCTCCACGGGCGGCCTCGCCGAGATCTCGTTCACAGTCCCGCGCGGGCTCCTGCGCGAGGCGCGAGCGGCGCTCGAGCCGCTCGCGGGGGAGGCCTACTCGGAGCTGATCGCGCGCGAGGAGATGGGCAAGGTGTCGATCGTCGGGGCGGGCATGCGCTCGCACCCGGGCGTGGCCGCGAAGGTGTTCGGCGTGCTCGCCGCCGAGGGCTTGAACATCGAGATGATCTCGACCTCGCCGATCAAGATCTCCTGCGTCATCCCGCGCGAGCGCGTCGACGGTGTGGTGCGCGCGCTGCACAGCGCCTTCGAGCTCTCGGGGCCGGGCACGGTCCTGGTAGAGGACTCGTTCGCGCCGCCCGCGATTTCGTAGCTCGCTGCGCGGACTGGAGGCGACGCAGGGGCTGGAGCGCCCTTTCGGACAGCACCGCCCGAGCGACTCATTCCACCCTGGCGAAAGGGTCAAGGACATCACCAGCTCGAATCATGTTTCTAAAGGACGGAATCCTAGCAATCGAGCTGGAACGAGAATGAATTAACTTTGCCTCTGGGCCTTGCATAACGGGGTGCTTTTGTGCAAGATTCCCCGAACTGCAATAGCGAAATCTCAACTGGTTGAGGTCTTGGATGACGGTGGGGTGTCCATCACGCGAGCATGAGTGATGGTAAGCAAGGAGGCTGGGAGGCGCTATGAGTGGTGAGATAAGCGGTGAGACCGATGTCCAGCGGGTGCGCTGGGGCAGCACTCCAGCGGGCTTCCGCGGTCTCGTCGGCCTGGGGACACGACGCCGGGCCACGCCGCTGCAGATCACCGAGGCGCGCGGGCCGGCTGCGAGCATGCGCCGCGACGCGCTGTTCCGCCGCACGCTGCTGGTCGCCGACACGGTCGCGATCGTGGGGGCGTTCGTGCTCACCGTGGCGCTGTCCTCGCGCTCGCTGCAGCTCACCTGGGCGGGCATTCTGGGCGTGCCGATCCTGCTGATCGGGGCCAAGCTGTTCGGGCTGTACGACCGCGACGAGACCTTGCTGCGCAAGACCACGCTCGACGAGGCGCCGAAGCTGTTCCAGGCCGCCACGCTGTGCGCGCTCGTGGCGTGGCTGATGGGCGGCCTGATCGTCTCCGGCGAACTCAACCGCCACGAGGCGCTGTTCCTGTGGCTGACGCTCGCGATCCTGCTGATGCTGGCGCGCACCCTCGCGCGTGCGATCGCGCTGCGGATCGCGCCGGTCGAGCGCTGCCTGTTCATCGGCGATCAGACCTCCGCCAACGCGATCCGCTCGAAGCTGACCGAGCATGGTGGCGTCCGCGCGAAGATGGTGGCGCACCTGAACCTCGACAAGGCGGCTCCCTGGTCGACGGACAGCTTCTCCCAGTCGCGGCTCTCGGAGGTCCGCGATCTCGCGCGGACGCTCGACGTGCACCGCGCGATCGTCGCTCCCCGCAGCGCCGACGCGGGCGAGATGCTCGACCTCGTGCGCACGCTCAAGGCGGTAGGCGTGCGCGTGAGCGTGCTGCCGCGACTGCTCGAGGTGGTGGGCTCCTCCGTCGAGTTCGACGATCTGCACGGCGTCACCGTCATGGGTGTCAGGCGCTTCGACCTGACCCGCTCCTCTTCGGCGATGAAGCGCGGCTTCGACCTGCTCGGCGCCTCGCTCGGGCTGTTGGCGATCTCGCCGCTCCTGATCGCCGTGGCGATCGCAATCAAGCTGGACGGCCCGTCCGGCCCGGTGTTCTTCCGCCAGCTGCGCGTCGGGCGGCACGGCAAGCGCTTTCGCATGTTCAAGTTTCGCACGATGGTCCCCGACGCCGACGCGATGAAGGACTCGCTGCGCGACCGCAACGAAGCGCAGGAGGGGTTGTTCAAGATCGCCGACGATCCCCGCATCACCCGCGTGGGCAGGATCCTGCGCAAGAGCGCCCTCGACGAGCTGCCCCAACTGCTGAACATCTTCACCGGCGAGATGAGCCTCGTCGGACCGCGCCCACTGGTGGTCGAGGAGGACGAGCGCATCGAGGGCTGGCACCGCCGGCGGCTGGAGCTGATGCCGGGCATGACCGGGCCGTGGCAGATCCTCGGTCCGGCGCGCGTGCCGCTGCGCGAGATGATGGCGATCGACTACCTCTACGTCGCCAACTGGTCGCTGTGGACGGACATCAAGATCATGCTCCGCACCGTCCCGCACGTGATCGGCCGCCGCGGGCTGTAGCGCTTCGCGGGCTGCAGCGTCCCGACGCCTGTCGCAGCCCCGGGCCCGCGCTCCCTGGATCAACCGGGCCGCTTGGACGGCATCGTTTCAGCGGATGCCGTGGTGGGTCAGCCCGTGGCCCGCGAGCAGCCGGCGGGGCTTGCGCATGCGCATGTCCTGCAGCGCCGCCTCGACCGGGTCCTCCCACAGGACCAGACCGTCGATCGAGGTGTTCACGGTAGTCTCGCCGCGCTCGGGCCGCACCCGGCGCCCGTCGCCGCGCGCCGCCGAGCGACCGACGGCCACGAACAGGGCCACGACGGTGAGCCATAAGATCGGTATCAGGATGAAAATCATGTGCGATGTGTTATTTGTGAAGCTCATGTCTACTCCTCCCCTCGGACTTACCCGAAATCCGCCGATGTTTATCCCGCAATGACCCCGAAAATCTGGCTGTAGACGGCGCCTGGCTGTCCGTTCGCGAGCGATGCGGGCGCGGCGGCGGTGACGCCGACAGCGGTTTCGACGTAGGCGCTGGTAAGGATGTTTTCGAGGTGCTCGGGCGAGGCGATCCAGGCGGCGACGATTGCGTTCGGGGTCGAAAGTTCGAGGGTGCCCCAGGCGATGTTTTCGCCGAGCGTGTAACCGGCTTCGGCGTTCGGGATGTAACCGGTCGCCTGAATCCGGTCCACGGGCGTTTCGCCGTTGGGGGCGACGTGCGCGAAGTAGTCTTCGCTTGCCATCGCTTCGGTGTGGCCCTGCGCGGCTCGTTCGAGCTCGGAGCTGAGCTTCAGCGGCAGCTCGCCGTTGCGAGCGCGCTCCTGGTTGACGAGGCACAGCGTGGCCGTGCGGATCAGCTCGAGGTTGCCCGGTTCGGGCGTCAGCTCGGTGTTCTGGCAGGGAGTGGCGAGCACGCTCGCGATCGAGGGCGCGGCCGCGAGCGGGGCCACGGTGACGCTCGTGCCGGATCGAGGACTGCCGTGTGCGCGCGTGCGGTGCGTGCGCTTGCCTGCCACCGCTGTGTGGCCGGTGGGGTGCGTCGTGGACGGCGTGGAGGCGGGCCGGGCCGCCTTGCGCCGGTGGATCTTGCGGGTGCGTGTATGGCAGCGCTGTCCGTGCGCGTGAGCGTGATGGCAGCGGTGGTTGCCTCCACCGCCGGTTACGGCGCCTGCGGCAGTGGCGCCTGCGGCAGTGGTCGAGACGGCGCACGCGAGCAGCAGGGCCGTCGCGAGGAGGAAGAGCTTATGGAGGCTGCTCACGCCTCCGCTATCGGCCAAAAAGCCAGCGCACGTAAGCGTTTAAGCGCTATCTGGACAATGAAAGGTGGTGCTCCGCAGAGGTGGCGTGGATGTCCGCGGGCGGCCGGCGGCTTATGCTGAGGACGATGACGGAGAGCTACGCATGAGGCGTCCGGCGCTGCTCGTGGCCCTGGTCCTGGCGCTCGGCATCGCCGGCGCCGTGGTGGCGCTGAAAAGCCGCGAAGGCAACGCCCAGCTGATCGCCCAGCAGCAGGAACTGCTCCCGGTGGACGCCACCGCGCTGCAGCGCCTGATCCTCACGACCAGCGATCCCCGTCCGGGCTACTTCGGCCGCGCGCGCGGCGCGCGCTGCGTCTCCACCGCGAGCGGCGCGCTGCGCAATCCGTGGACCTGCGTCGTGCGCTATCCACGCCTTCCCCACGTGCGCTACGACGTGGTCGTCAACGCCGACCGCTCGATCCAGGGCTACGGTCAGCCCGAAGGCCGTCCGCTCGCGGGCTCGCTCAGCCTCAGGGGGTGCTGCGTGGGCGGCCCGTAGCCGCCGGCCGCCCGGAGACTCCTTCGGCAGCGGCCGAGAAGACGCCGCTCGGCGAAGGCCAGCGACCGCCTCAGGGGACCGCCTCAGGCGACCGCCTCAGGCCGCTTCAGCTCAGGTCGTAGTCGAGCTCGGCGCGCAGCTTGCGCAACGCTCGGTAGATCCGGCCCTCGATGGCGCTCTCGCCCTCGCCGAGCACCTTCGCCACGTCGCGCAGCTTCAGATCGGCGCCGAAGCGCAGCGCGATCGCCTCGCGCTCCTCGTCGTTCAGCAAAGTGAGCGCCCTGTGCAGCTCGTCGCGGTGCTCGACCGCGGCCAGCCCTGGATCGGCCTCTGCCGGCGAGGTGCCGGCGCCCGCGTGCTGCAGCGCGCGCTCTTCGTGGGTATGCCTGCGGGCGTGGTCGCGCAACAGGTTCAACGCGATCGTGTACAGCCAGCGACGCTCGCTGCCGCGTCGGGGGTCGAAGCGCTGGCGTGAGCGCAGCACGCGCTCGAACGTCTCCGACAGCAGGTCCTCGGCCAGCGCGCGGTTGCCGGTGCGGTAGGCCAAGAAGGAGAACAGCCGCTCGGAGTGCTCCTCGAACAGCCGCTCGAACGTGTCGGATCGCATGCTCGGCGACATTCTTGCGGGTCGCGGTGAAGCGGTGCGTGTGGACGGGCGGGTCAGTTCGTGAGCCATGGGTTCCTGTCGTTCGACGTCCGTGTGCTGCTCAGCGTGTGCATTGTCCGGTGCGATGACTTGGCGAGGCGGTTGAGGCGTGTCCGGCGCGAAACGGTAGGCGGTTGAGGCAAACGAGGCTCCGGGAGTTTCCCGGAGCCTCGTTGCACTCGATTCTGTTTCAGGTGGTCATAGCTCCTGAGCTCGACCGAACTAGCAGAGCTTGTACGTATGCGTCTGCGTGATCGTCTTGCCGCTCTCAAGCGTCACCGTGATCTGCAGCTTCTCGCTGCCGCACGGCAGGTTCGTCAGGTTGATCGTCGACGATGCCTTTTTGCCGCTGATCACCGCGTAGCGCTTGCCGTTGAGCTTGAGCGTGACCTTCTTGACCTTGCCCTTACGGGGGATGCGGACGTGAACTTTGATCTTGCCCGTCTTGGCTGCGGTTTTGGTCGTGGTCGACGCCAGGACACCGCCGGCCGGTGTGGCGGCGGTGGTGACCGTCACCGGCGAGACGTAGTAGTTGTTGACCGTGGTCGTGCCGTTGTAGTTGTTTTCGGTGACGTTAAAGGTGTTTTCGTCGCAGTTGTAGCTGCCGCCGGCTCCGCCGTCTCCGCCGTTGCCGCCGGTACCGCCGTTTCCACCGGTACCGCCTGCGCCACCTTCGCCGCCCAGCCCGATGCCGGCTTCGCCACCGATGCCGATGCCCGTGCCACCCTTGCCTCCGTTGGCACTGCCCTTGCCGCCGCTGCCGCCTGCTCCACCGTTGCCGCCGTTGCCGGCGATACAGGTGTTGCCGTACTGAGCGGTTGCGGCGTTGCCGGCGGAGTGTCCGCTGCCCACGCCGGCGATGACGCCGCCCGTGCCGGCGGCCATCAGGCCGACGGTCAGGCCGGCCACGGCGAGGCGCCGGGCGCCTGCGCGGCTACCGCCGCTCGTCGCCTTGGCGCGCGACATCGCGGTCGTCTTGATCCGGTCGAGATCGAGCGGGCTGGCTGCGGGACGCTCGGAGCGCAAGCGCTGAGCGACGCCCTCCAGCTCATCCTTGTTTGCGTCGTGCTTGCGCGGCATCTTGGTCTCCTGGCCTCCTGATGGATATGCGGAAAAAAGCCTCTCGCAGCCCATATACGAACGAGCCCCCTGTTTTCCGACAGCACGAGCCCCATGTTTTTCGATAGCGGCGCTCGAAAGACCTGGCACCCCCAGGCCCTGGCACCCCCGGGCCCTGGCACCCCCAGGCCCTGGCACCCCCGGGCGCCTGGGGCCCCGGGGCGTGGGCTCACAGATTCGTGATCGCGAACTTGCCCGACGTCAGCGCTTCGCTCATCAGGCGCGGTGCTGCCCGTTCCCACGTGCGCGGGTCGTTCGAGCCCAGCTTCCGCGCCGCGTTCTTCAAGCCGTGCTCGAGCGGGTCGAGCGCGAGCGCGCGATCGATCGCCGCGTGGGGGTCGACGCCGGCCGCGGCGCGCGCGACGGCCAGCCAGAAGCTCCCTTCCCAGTTTTCGCGTTCCAGCGCGACCGCCTCGGCCATCGCCGGCACGGAGGCCTGGGCGAAGCCCTGCTCGAGGTCGCAGACGCCGACGATCTCATAGGCCTGCGGGCGCTCGGCCGACAGCGACAGCGACGACAGCGCGTCGTGCTTGGCGCTCACGCAGTTCCCCTGCTTCAACGCCTGCCCGCCGCCGCGCAGGCGCGCGTACGACGTGCTCACGAGCAGCGGCGCCACGGCGAGCACCAGCCAGCCGAGCGCGACGAGCGTGCGGCTGGCGGGCAGGCCCGACAGGCCTGCGCGGCCGTCGCGTGCGCGGGCGAGCGCGAGCCCGGCGAGGATGAACACGCCGAGCGTGACCGCCGGCATCTGCCAGTCCCAGTCGAACGCCTGGTGCACGGCCCACGCCAGCGTCAGCGCGAACAGCGCCGCGTACACCGCCCGGTCGGGCCCGCGGATGCGCGAGGCCAGGCCGGCGAGCGTGCCGAGGACGACGATCGCGATCAGCGCCAACCCGATCAGGCCGAGCTCGGCCAGGCTCTGCAGATACAGCGAATGCGCGTCGGCGACCAGCTCCGGTTCGGTGCGATAGCGGAAGTAATACGGCTGGTAGGTGCCCGCGCCGGTGCCGTGCAGCGGCTGCGTTTCATAGATATGCACGGCCGCCCTCCACAGCGGCAGGCGCCCGTCGTTGCCCGGGTCGGAGAGCCGTTCGCGGGTCTGTGAGATCCGCGGGCCGGCGGTGCCGTGGACGAACTTGTCGTACTCGCGGTGAGCGAACCCGCCGGCGCCGAGCGCGAGCGCGAGGACGAGCACGACGACGGCCACGCTCACCCCCACACCCGCGCGCACCGCCCGGCGCGGAGGGGCACGCACGAGCGCGAGCGTCGCGATCCGCCCGTCGGCGAGCAGCAGCACCGCGCGCAGCACCCCGGCCGCGAGCATGCACAGCCCGACCACCATCGCCACATGCCGGCCCTGGGAGACCGCGATCGCGCTGGTGGGGTGCTTGGAGGCGAGCGCGGTCGCGTCCCACACCGAGTGCAGCGCCACGGCGGCGGCCGGGACGATCGCGAGCAGGGGGGTCGGCAGCGTGGAGAGGCGGGTGAGCAGGCAGTAGGCGAGCAGGCCGATGATCGCGGCGCCCATCGCCCCGCGCGAGAAGGTCAGCAACAGGGTCGCGGCGACCCCGGGCGCCACCGTGGCCGCGAGCACGCGGACGCTCCATCGCTCGGCTCGGTCGGCGGACAGGTGCAGGCCGAGGATCAGCGCCATCGCGGCGAGCATCCCCTCGGCGTTCCAATACGTCAGGGGGTAGTTCAGGCGGTCGTCGAAGAAGCTGCTCGCGGTCGGCCACGTGTGCGGCAGCACCCGTGAGACCAGCCCGATCAGGCAGACCGCCGCGAGGCTTGCAAACAGCGCGCGCACGAGCCAGTCGAGGCGCGCCCGCGTGTAGCGCAGCGAGCCGAACAGCACGAACGCGAGCACGTACAGCAGCGTGCGGTCATAGCTGTCGAGCGTGCGCGCCGTACCGTGCGACCACAGCGCCGAGGCGAGCTGAAAGGCCGCGTACAGGACGAGACCCCCGAGGGGGATCGCCAGCGTGCGGCTGAACCCCTCGAACGGCCGCGCCGCGAGCGTCGTGCGCAGCACGAGCGCCTGCGCCAAGACGATCGCCGCGAAGCCGGGTGCGCTGGGGAAGTAGCCGCCGGCGTTGAACGACAGGTAGACGAGCGCCGCCGGCGCGAGCAGCACCAGCGCGACGAGCCCGATCGACTCCGCCGAGCGCCGTCGGCTCACCGGCGCCACCATGATCGCCGCGCGGGCTTCTCGCTCGCCGGCGGATCGACCGCCGGGCGCGGTGGGATCTCGCCGTCTGAGAGGATCGCCGCGGGCACCTCGCGCGTGAGCCAGTCGGCGAGCGGGGCGAGCCCCGCCTGCTCGAGCTCGGCGGCGATGCTCGGTGGCCGTTGCACATGATCGTGCGCGTCGGAGGCGACGTTGTGAATCAGGCCGTCGCGCGCGAGCCCGAGCGCGAAGCGGCGCACATCGCCGCCGAACCGGCCCACGAGCGAGCCGGCGGTCACCGACGTGAGCACGCCCGAGCGCACCAGCGACTCGAGCAGCTCGCGATCGCGGTGAAAGGCGTGGCAGCGCTCGGGATGGGCGAGCAGGATGCGGTGCCCGCGGCGCTGGAGGTCGAGCAGGATCGAGTCGAGGCCGGTGAGGACCGGCGTGAAGGGAGGCTCCACCAGCAGCCATCGTCCCCCGCCGAGCCCGAGGCGCGATAGCTCACCGGCCTCGATGTCGCTCAGGCGCGTCATCGCGATCTCCGCACCCGCGCGCACCTCGAGCGCGATCTGCTCGGCGCGCAGACGCTCGTTCAGCTCGTCCACCAACCGGGCGATCGTGGCGCCGTCGTTGGGATAGCGCCAGCTCACGTGCGGCGTCGCCAGCAGCGTGCCCGTCCCGCCGGCCGCTGCGGCGCGGGCTAGCTCGAGTGAGCCGTCGATCGAGTCGGGGCCGTCGTCGATGCCGGGGAGCACGTGGCTGTGCAGGTCGATCACGGGCGCCTCACGTTAAGGCACTCGCGCTCCCGGCAAGCATGCGGGCGCATCGAGGGGCAAGCACGCGGGCGCGTCGAGGAGATGGGCAGCTCGCCGGCGATGTCTCCCATGTCCGACCGACATCCGCCGTCGTCTTCACGTCCGTCTCGACGTCCGCCGAGGCCGATCTTCCCCCGGCGGAAGATCGCGCTTTTGCTCGGTATTTCCGCGATCGGCGTTCAAGCGCCATTGCGTGGTGAGCCGGGGTGCGCATAGGCTCGTCACAGGTAGACCATGGGAGGCCTGGTTGCGTGGGTCCGCCCTCGGGTACGCCGAGTGAGGGAAGCGAGCCAGTCGTTCTCGGAGATGCCCTGGCGCGCTCGCGCCACGGTTGGGGAGGGTTGCCGATGGTTCACATCGACGCAGACACAACCACCGAGCCGGGAGTCGTGCGCCTGCAGGTCCGCGGCCAGCTCGACCTGCTCGCACGCGGCGTCTTCGGCGAAGCGCTGACGTGGGCCGCGCGCCTGCGGCGCCCGGTCGAGGTCGATCTCGACAAGATCGACTTCATCGACGGCGCCGGCCTGAGCATGTTGATGGAGGCCCGGCGCCGGGCATTGAGCGCCGGGCGCCGGTTGACGATCGTCGGCGCCTCCAGATGTGTACGGCGTCTGATCGAAATCACCAATACGGCCGACAGCCTGCCGCTGCTCACGCGAGCGTCGGCAACTCGCAGGATGGGTGTGCGCAGCCAGGGGGAGGGACGGGCGCCGATGGTGGCTGGACGGCCGGCCCCGGGCCGGCGTCCGTTCAGGGCTTGAACGCAATCGGCCCCGAACGACCCATTGACGCGGCGGCCCGCCGGTCGCAGACTGCCGATCGAGAGACCACCGATGCTGATCTTCCTCATCGCCACCGTGTGGTCAGCGGCCTTCCTGGTGGCCACCGCCATCTGTCGGTCGGCTGCCTGCGCGGATCGTGCGTCCTCCTCGGTGGAGGGGCGTGCGGGCGGTCAGACCGGTGCCGTGCAGAGCGAGAGATAGGTTCGACTTGTCCGCAGCTTCCATTCCCCATCACGACTCGACCCAGCCCGGCGCGGAGCGTCTCTGCGAGCAGGCCGAAGCGCTGATCGCGAGCCTGACGGGCGAGGATTTGCCGCGCGGCTACCTGGCCGACGTCGGGCCCGAGAGCTCCGCCGGCGGCCCGCTCGAGCTGGTGGTGGACGGCTACGCGCACGTCCTTGCGCTGGACGTCGATCGCCGCAGGCTCGAGCGCGAGGTCGCTCGCCTCGCGGAGGCGGGCGACCCGGGCATGGCCGCACGGCTGAGCGAGCTCTCCGGGCTGCTTCGTCGCATGACCGGCGTCAGCGAAGAGCTGCGCGCGCGCCTGGATGCGCTTCGGGCCCGCCTCGAGGGCGCTCGCACCGGCGGCCCGATCGGTGCGCGCGAGCGGCGGAGGAGACGCGGCCCCGGGGCGCGGAGCAGGTAGGAGCCGGCAGGTGGAGCTGGGGCACACGCGGCGCGTGTACGGGCTGCACGATCGGGACGCACTCTCCGTGGGAGCGCTCAGATCAGTGAGTCGCGGACGGCGAGCACCGCGGCCTGGATGCGGTTGGAGACGTGCAGCTTGAGCAGGATGTTCGAGATGTGGTTCTTGACCGTATATGGGCTGATGAACAGCTCCCGCGCGATCGTCGCGTTGTCCTTGCCCTCGGTCACGAGCCGCAGGATCTCCCCCTCCCGGGCGGACAGCGCCTCGGCGGGCGGCTTGCCGTCACCGCGGTCCTGCTGGCGCAGCTGGTCCAAGATCGTCTTGGTCATTCTCGGCGAGACCATCGATTCGCCCGCGGCCGCGGCGCGCACGCCGGTGACGATGTCGGCCACCGAGGCGTCCTTCAGCAGGTAGCCGCACGCGCCTGCGAGCACGGCCTCGGTGACGTCGGACTCGTTCGCGGAGATCGTCAGCACGAGCACCTGCGTGCGGGGCGCGCTCTCGGCTATCCGCCGGATCGCGTCGTGCCCGGACATCGCCGGCAGGTTGAGGTCCATGATCGCGACATCGGGCCCGTGGCGGCGGACGAGCTCCAGGCCGGCCTCGGCCGTGGAGGCCTCGCCCAAGACGTGGACCTCCTCTTGCTGGAGCAGCTCACGCAGCCCGGAGCGGAAAAGCACGTGGTCATCGACGATGACGACCGTGATCGGCGAGGGCATGTAAAGGGCGATTCTACAGGCGCCGCATGCGCGTGCGGCGCCGGAGCGAGCCAGCGGGCGGATGTCGATCATTGGCTTTAATAGAGCCCAGCTGCTACTCTCGCCGCGAGCCGGCTGACTTGCGGCTCGTCAGAGGATGGGGCGCGCACGTCTACCGACGGGCAACGCCGAAGGAAAGGACTCCATGCCGACGCAGCAGATCAGCCCAAGCACGACCGACGCAGCCGCCGAGCGCGAGCAGGCCACTCGGCTCGAGACCCACGGCGAGACCGCGGCGCCGGCCGGCCTGCGTATGGAGTCGGTCGTCTGGGGGGCGCCCGCACCACTTGCGCCGATCCTGCTGAGCGCGACCGAGCGCCGCTTCAAGTTCCGCGGGATGCCCCAGGCGGTGGGCGCCGCGCGCCGGGCGCTGCGCCGGTGGGAGAGCCATTTCGAGCCGGACATGTTCTACGACCTGTCGCTGTGCGTCAGCGAGCTGGTCACCAACACCGTCCACCACGGCGATCTCGCGGACGAGGAGATCGAGCTCGTGGTAAAGCGTGGCGAGCAGCTGACGCGCGCCGAAGTCAGGACGCCTCGGCCGGACATGGCCGTGTCTCCGTCGCCGGTCGCGGTCCCGGCGAGCTGGGGCATGTTCATCGTCGACCGGGTGGCCGACCGCTGGGGCGTGGACCGAGGCGAAGGCACCACCGCCGTGTGGTGTGAGATCGATCTCGCGAGCGACGGCTGGTCGCGCAACACGCCGCCGATCGGCGCGCAGATCTCCGGCTGAGTCGCCGCCGGCCGGCACCCGCGCCGGCGATTGAGCGTCGGCCCGGCCGAACGTCGGCCCGACCGAGCGTCGGCCGGCCGGCCCGTTATTGCCGCCGGGCGAGCAGGCGCGGGACGGCCTTACGGTCGCGCGCTGCCGGTCAGCCGCAGCGCCGCGGCACGGTCGGCGACGCGCAGCTTGCGCATCAGGTCGGAGATGTAGCGCCGCACGGTCACCGGAGAGATATCGAGTCGCTGGGCGATCTCCTTGGTCGAGAGCTTCTCGTGCAGCAGCTCGAGCACCTCCGACTCGCGCTCGGACAGCGTGGCCACGCCGCCCTCGGCGGTGGGCGTGCGCCGCTGCGAGCCGCGCCGCCTGAACTCGGTGATCAGTCGCGCCGTGAGCACGCGCGGCAGCGGCGCCTCGCCCTCGAGCACCGCCGCGAGCGCGTAGGGCAGCCGTTGCGGGTCGGTGTCCTTGAGCAGGTATCCGCACGCGCCCGCGCGCAGCGCTTCGAATAGATCGTCGCTGGTGTCGGACACGCTGAGCATCACGACCGGCATGTCGGGCAGCGCCTCCGACAGCTCGGCGGCCGCCACGATGCCCTCCCCCGGCATGTGCACGTCGAGCAGGCACAGGTCGGGGCGGTGCGCCAGCGCCGCCTCGACAGCGGTGCGCGCGTCCACGGCCTCGGCGACCACCTGGAAGCCCCCTTCCTCGAGTGCCATGCGGACGCCCAGGCGCGCGGTGGCGTGGTCGTCGGCGAGCACGACGCGCAGGCCCTCGCGCGACTCGTCCCGCGACTCGCCCATTACAGCGTCCCGACTTCCACGACGGCGCCGGCGCCGGGCGTCGAGGAGATGCTCAGCCGCGCGCCCAGCATCTCCGCGCGCTCGCGCATGCTCGTCAGGCCGAGGCCGCCGCCCCCACCGCCGGCGACCGCGGCCTGCACGTCGAAGCCAGAGCCGTCGTCGGCGACTCGCAACGACGGGCCATGCGGGCCGCTGCGCATGTGCACGCGAATGTGCTCGGCGCCGCCGTGGCGGATCGCGTTGGTCGTGGCCTCGTGCAGGATGCGCAGCAGGGCGTTGCGCCACTCGGCCTCGACGAGCACCTCGCTCTCGAGGTCGAGCTCGACCTCGACGCCAAACCGCGACCTGAAGGAGTCGGCGGTGCGGGCGATCAACACATCAAGCGGAGCCTCCTCGGCCGAGGTGAGGACCGCGATCGCGGTGCGCGAATCGTGCAGTGCGCGCTCCGCGGCGGCCCGCAGGTGGGCGACTGTCGCGGCGTCGTCGCCGGTCTTGCCGAGGCGCTGGGAGTGGCTCGCGATGAACGCAAGCTCCTGGGCCAGGCCGTCGTGCATGTCGCGTGCCATCCGCCGCCGCTCGTCCATCGCCACCCGCCTGACCAGCCGGCGCTGGAGCGCGCGAAACTCCGCCATGCACCCGTACAGGATCAGCAGGTAGGCCGCGAGCTTCAGCACATCGCCGGCGTACAGGCGGCCGGCGCTGTGCACGGGGGGAAGGAGGAAGTAGTTGAAGCGGGCGATCGCCAGCACGCTCACGCCGGCGGCGAGCGATCGCACCATCGGGTCTGCTCCCCTGCCGGCCCGCCGGGCGAGCCCGATCGCCGCGGTCGCGGCGAGCAGCGCGCCGGCGATCTCCAGGTAGCCGAGCGGATCGCCGAAGCTCGCCCGCGACGACCCGTTGGCTTCGATCAGGCTCGGCAGGTGCGAGCGCCACAGCAGCGCCGCGACGGCGAACGCGCCCACGCCGCCGATCGCGGCGGCGAGAATCGCGCGGTGCGGGCGGCGCGCTCGGTCGAGGCTCAGCGGCGGGCAGAAAACGGCGCCGATCAGGACGATGCTGGCCGTCAGCCGGCTGACGAGGACGATCCACTGGCTCGCGTTGCCAGGGCTCGAGTCGATCAGCGTGGGGCCGGCGCCGAGGATCAGATCGGTCGCGCTGAGCATCCCCAGCGACAGCGCTGTCAGGAAGTCGCCCAGCAGCCGGGAGGAGCACGTGCGCTCGGCGAAGACGCACGCCGCCAAGGCGCCGACCAGGCCCGTCGCGGTTTCCACGGAGGTGTGCCCGGAGAGGGTGTGCACGGAGAACGAGAACGCCTGCAGGACGCCGGTGAGCGCCAGTGCGATCAGCGCCACGGCGAGGATCCGCAGCTGCGATCGCACGGCGATCGAGCGTGACTCGACGCTCCAGCGAGAGTCCGATCTCCAGGGCCCCACACGGCCGCTCGAGAGCCGGTTCAGGAAGATCGAAAAGACACCGTCGACCGACTCGGTCATGGCCGCTTCCCCGCTGTCGAGGTGATGAGATCCAGGCATCCGTGTATGGTCCTCGTCACTACCATGCGGCCAGAGCTCTAAGCTCAAGTCTCCATCGATCGATGACCTGACGCTCCGAACCATCGGCCGCTCCTGAGATTCCTTCCTCCTCAGGTTTGCAAGGCCGACGGGAGACATCTTACATCCTGGCGCCTCGTTTGTCCGTCAATCGGGTCGTCTGTCTCTGTGAGCCCGAGCGGTTATCTCGCGAATGGCGGATGGACCTCACTGTGGGTTCTGCAACTGCTCGCGCCCCCACCGGAGCCCGGCGCGCGTTCAGAGGGTTGAACACAAGATGGGGCACACGGGCCATTGGGCGGCGGCCCGTAACCTAAGACACTCCATGGCGATGATGCCGAGCGTCGCGCTCGCCGAGGGGGATCCAGCGTCGCTCGCCGACGCCGGCTCGAGGCGGTCTGCGCGAGGGGTGCATCCGATCGAACGAACCGAACCACGAGATGGAGCAAACGATGGCAGCACCTGCAGCGTCCCATGGCGATCCCGAGAACCTGGGCCTTGCCAATGGCAAGGCCGAGCATCTCGCGGCCGATCCGCTGCGGCGATTGGAGGCTGAACTGGGGGAGGCCGATGGCGGCGCGCGCGCAGACGACGAGCGGCTGTACGTCGAGGCGCAGGGCCTGGTCGAGGAGGCCTGGAGCCTCGTGACAGAGTGCCTGGTCCTGCGCGACGGCCTGCTGGACGCTTGTCATGAGATCGAGCAGACGATGGAGGGCATCCAGCAAAGGCTCGCCGCGCTGCCGTTCGCACTCGAGACCGACGGCCAGGGAGGCGGCGTCGGCGTGGCGCATTCTGCAATGGGCGCCCACGCTGCCTCGTCGCTGAACGGCGTGGCTCCGCTGAACGGGGCGGCTCCTGTCAACGGCGTGGCTCCGCCGAACGGCGCTGGCCCGGTCAACGGCGCCGGCCCAGTCAACGGCGCTGGCCCGGTCAACGGCGCCGGCCCAGTCAACGGCGCTGGTCCGGTCAACGGCGCCGGCCCGGTCAACGGCGCTGGTCCGGTCAACGGCGCCGCACCCGTCTGATGTCCCCGGCGCAGGCGGCCAGACGCAGCACGGTGGCCGCCGCCGAGGCGTCCCCGGCCACCGTGCTGCGACAGGTTCCCGACGAGGTGCCCGCGCAGCCGGCTCGCGCGCGCACGAGAAGGCCGCGCATCTTGATGACGACCGAGGGCACCTATCCGTACGCGGTGGGGGGCGTCAGCTCGTGGTGCGATCTCGTGATCGGCGGGCTGACCGAGTTCGACTGGCAGATCCTGCCGATCATGGCCGGCGATCGCCGCCTGAGCGCGATCTTCGAGCTGCCGCCGCACGCGGCGCTGGTGGGTCAGATCGAGCTGTGGTCGGAGCGGCTGCCCCGCCGCCGCCTGACTTGCCGCTCCGAGCGCGCCGCCGGGGACAGCCTGCCGGCCGATTTGATGCGCGCGTTGATCGGTTGGGAGGGCAGCTACGGGGATCTACTGGACGCGCTGATGTGGTGCCGGCGCCGCCCCGACGCCGTCCGCGCCGCGTTCCGGCGCGCGCGCGCGTGGGAGATCTTTCTCGACGCATTGAAGGAGGTGCTGGACGAGCACCACCCCGACGCCGGCGCGGCCCCCGCGCTCGACGCGCTCGAGGCGGCACGGCTCTATCAGACGATCTACTGGATCGCCCGCGCCGCGGGGATCCCGACCCCGCAGACGGACCTGCTGCACGTGACCGCCGCCGGCTGGGCGACGATCCCGGCGCTCGTGCACAAGCAGCTGCACGGCACCGACATGCTGCTGACCGAGCACGGCGTGTACGTGCGCGAGGCCTATCTCGCGGCCGCGCGCAGCCCGTCTTCGCAGGGCGAGCGCTTCCTCTCCAGCCGCCTCGCCCGCGGCCTCAGCCGGGCTGCCTATGCGGCGGCGGACTACGTCGCGCCGGTGACCGAGGCCAACGCGACGTGGGAGCGCGGCCTGGGCGTCGACCCGCGCAAGATCCGGGTCATCCAGAACGGGATCGAGGCGCCCGAGACCTACACCGATCCGCCCGGCAACCTGAAGGTCGTCTCCGTCGGGCGGATCGATCCGTTGAAGGACGTGCAGACGATGCTGCGCGTGGCGGTCGAGGTCGCTCGCCGCGTGCCGGGGGTGAGCTTCGAGTACTGGGGGCCGCCGACGAAAGGACAGGAGACCTACGCGCGCGCGTGCGAAGAGCTCGCGCGCAGGCTTGGGGCGGAGTCCCATTTCAAGTTCATGGGCCGCACGGAAGACCCGAACGGCGTGGTGCGCGCTGCGGACGTGGTGCTGATGACGAGCATCTCCGAGGGCCTGCCGATGTCGATCCTCGAGGCGATGTCGCAGGCGCGCCCGGTCGTGGCCACGGCCGTCGGCGGCGTGCCCGAGGTGCTGCGCGGGTGCGGCATCGTGCCGCCGCCGGGCGACGTCCACGCGATCGCGACCGGGGTGGCGATGCTGCTGCGCAACCCGCAGCTCGCGGCGCGCCTGGGGCAGCGTGGGTTCGCGCGCGTGCATCGCTTCTACACGCGGACAGCCTGCCTGGACGGGTATCGCGACCTGCTGGGCGAGCTGACCGGCCGGACGATGGTGTGATGGAGCAGCCCGGGTCGAAATACGCGACGGGCGTGATCGAGGCGCGGCTCGGGCGCGGGGCGCAGGACGTGCTCGAGGCGGCGGTCGTGCTCGAGGCGTGGGGCGGGGTGCGCGCCAACGCGGCGCTCAGCCTGGGATCGAGGATCGTGCCGCCGAAACCGCCGACGTGGACGCCAGGCCGGTTCACGACGGAGGAGTCGGGCAGCCGCGACAGCATCCTCGCCGAGGCGATCGCCTTGATCATGGCGATCCTCGCCGTGGCCTCGTGGGCGGGCCCGCTGAGCCGCCAGGTCGGCACGTCGGTGCTGGAGCAGGCGATCGCGATCGCCTTGCCGATGACGCTGGCGCTGCAATGGGCGATCCGCAGCCGCTATCTGAGCCGCCGCTCGGGCCTTGCCTGCCTGGTGCGCGATCGTGTGGCGATCTGCGCGCTCGCGCTGATCGCGATCGAGGGGCCGCTGATGCTGCTGCACTCATATGGACGGCTGGCGGGCATGTTCGTCGCGATTTGGGTCGGCGGGACCGTGATGGCGCGCCGGGGCTGGGCGCTCGCGTACGGGTTCGTGCTGGTCGCGGCGGTGGCCGGCCTGGAGCTGAAGGTCTCCGCCTACCCGCTGCTGGAGGGGCTGACGGCGCTGATCATCGCGAGCGCGGTCTGGGCGGTCGCCTCGGGCGGCGGGCGCTTGGACGAACCGGCCGGACGCGTGGGACGGGCGCTGTGGGCGGGCGCGATCGGCGCCGCGCTGGGCGGGCTGCTGGTCGGCGACTCGAGCCTCGGCTGGGGCGTGCACGGCGCGTTTCCGGCGCTTGCGCTGCTGCCGTCGGTGCTCGGCTCCTTCTGGGCGGGCTATCACCTGTGGAAGTTCTACGACGCGATCCCGCGCGGGCTGCAGGGCGTGGGGCTCGAGCGCGCGAACGAGCGCGACGTGCGCGGCGCGGCGATGGGCATCTTCGGCGGGTCGCTGCTACGACTGCTGGGCACCACCGTGGCGCTGTCCGGGGTCGTGATCCTGATCGGGCAATGGACGTCGGGCACGAACCGCTGGAGCCTGTTCGTGGGCTTTGGCTGTGTCGCGTTCGTCACGATGCTCGTCAACCTGCTCGAGTCGCTCGCGTACGCGAGCCGGGCGTTCTTCGCGGCGCTGGCGAGCGTCACGACCGAGCTGGTGTTGAGCAGGCTCGTGCTGACGCATGGGGCGCCGCCGGGGACGGCGCTGATCGCGGGGGCGCTCGTCGGCATCGCGCTCGCGCTGCCGCCGCTGCTGCGGGTGCTGCTGCGCCCGGGGCGTGTGCTCGCCACGAGCTTGTGGATTCAATAAGCTCGCCGCGCCGGCGTTGAGCAGGCCGGCGGATATTCGATGAGCGCACGTTCTTCTCAAAAGCCGAGCTTCACCGCGGCCCGGGCGCTGTCGCCGGCGGCGGCCTTACTCCTAGCCGCGATCGGCCTGGCCGGCTGTGGCGGCGGGGGCTCGAGCTCGACGAGCTCCGGCCACAATGCGACGACTGCTGCGAGCGGGCCGGCGATCGTCGCGGCGGGTAAGGGTGGGAGCGGGAGTGCGCGAGCGAAAACCGGGGCTTCTTCGGCTACGCGGACCGCGCCCGCGCGTGCAGCGAGCACGGGCGCCAAGGCGATCCAGGGTTCGACGACACCGGCGAGGACCCGTGGTTCCGCGTCCACCGGTGCTGCGGGGTCTGCGCCGAGCGAGCGGGTGCTGCGCCGGTTCGCCGGCTCCGGCGACACGCGGCTGGGGACGATCGTCGTGCGCTCGCCGCAGGTGCTTCGGTGGCACACGGTGCGAGCTCCGATCCAGATCTTCGCGGCGAACGGGTTCATGCTCGTGAACAGCACGGCGCCGAGCGGCAGCATCCACCTGTCTCGCGGCACGTATCGAAGCGTGCGCGTGGCTGCTCACGCGAGCTGGTCGATCGAACTGCGAACCCCCGCTCCATGATCATCGTCTTCTCCGCCGCTCGAAGCTGAACGGAACCTCCGTATCGACACGCGGCGCCCGCGTGATCAATACGTGAGCGGTGGGCGTATTTACGGGTAGGGGCGGCGTGCGTCGGTCATGCGTCCAAGAATGGGCCTGACCCATGCGCTAACGGCGCGGCCGCCCGATCCTTGAGGGCTGCAAGAGGAATTTCTTCTTACTGCGGCAATTTCGCTCACTCAACAAGGCGCCGCTCACCTCGCTCACAAACGCGTCTGACACGGAGGTCATCGATGCTCGCTCGAAGCTGTCGAATCGCGAAGCAGGTAGTCATCCCGATGGCGCTGTTCGCCGTCCTAGCCTTCTCCACCGGCGTAGCCGCCGCGCGCTCGGGGCGCCATGCGGCCCACCGCCACAAGACCGCGGCGGGCAGGTCACACGCAGCCGCGGCGACCACCTCGACGAAGAGCGGTCCCTCCAGGCAGAGCGCCTCCTTCAAGGAGAGCAGCTCGTCCAAGAAAAGCTCTACCGGCGGGTCGAAAGACTCCAAGGGGAAAGGCTCCAAGGGGAAAGGCTCCAAGGGGAAAGGCACCAAGGGGAAAGGCACCAAGGGCAAAGGCACCAAGGGCAAAGGCTCGAAAGGCTCCTCCGGCGGCTCTGAAGGGGCGAGCGAAGGCGGCTCGGGCGGTTCCACGGGCGGCTCGGAAGGCTCGGCCGAAGGCGGCTCGGAAGGTTCGACGGGCGGTTCCACAGGCGGCTCGGAAGGCTCGACGGGCGGCTCCGAAGGCTCGACGGGCGGCTCCGAAGGCTCGACGGGCGGCTCCGAAGGCTCCACCGGCGGATCGGAAGGCTCGACGGGCGGCTCCGAAGGCGGCTCGGGTGGCTCCACGGGCGGCTCCGGCGGTTCGACCGGCGGCCAGTGGGTCATGCCCCAGCACCTCACCTGGTACTGGCAGATTCAGGGCACCGTCGACAACAACGAGCCGGTCGCCGCATACGACATCGACGGCTTCGATAACACGGCCGCCGAGGTTGCGGCTCTGCACGCCAAGGGCATTCACGTGATCTGCTACATGGACGTCGGCACGTCGGAGGACTATCGCCCCGACTACTCGTCGTTTCCGGTTTCGGTAGAGGGCGCATCCAACGGCTGGCCGGGCGAGAAGTGGCTCGACATCCGTCAGCTGGGCGTGCTCGAGCCGATCATGATCAAGCGGTTTGAGATGTGCAGGGAAAAGGGCTTTGACGCGGTCGAGCCGGACAACATGGACGGCTATGAAAACAGCACGGGCTTTCCGATCACGGCGGCTGAGCAGCTGACCTATGACGAGTGGGTCGCGACCGAGGTTCATTCGCTGGGGATGGCCGTGCTGCAGAAGAACGACGGCGAACAGACCGCCTCGTTGGAGCCGCACTTCGACGGAGCGCTGGACGAGCAGTGCAACCAGTACAGCGAATGCTCCAACTTCGGCGACTACCTGAAAGCCGGCAAGCCGGTGCTGAACGCGGAGTACAGCCTCGCCACGAGCCAGTTCTGCTCGGCTGACGACGCGGCCGGGATCATGGGCGCGCGCTACGACCTGGAACTCGACGGCAAGACGTTCGAACCCTGCTGGGGGTAGGTCTCTGCCGGGGGCGCGCCGCAGCGGCGCGCCCCCGGGGCGTCCAGAGGATGTGGCATGCTGCGCCGATGCGGACTCGCTCCCCTCGGGCCATGGGGCTGGTCGTGGTCCTGGCTGCGGTCCTCGCCGGACTTGCGCTCGGCAACGCCCTGGCCGCTCAGGCCGGGCCACGGTTGACGGTCGTCCCCGCTTCGGGCCGAGCCGGTCAGGCGGTCGTCGTGCGCGGGTACGGCTTTCGTCCCGGGACCAGGGGGTTCGTCGTCGTCGATGGGCGGCGTCGAGCCTCCTTCCGGGCAGGGGCGAGAGGCAGGTTTCGGGTCGGGCTGCTCGTTCCGGCCGGCGCGAGCGGGCGGCTGCGGATCCTCGCCGTGAGGAGGGTTCACACCAAGCGCGGTCCGCGCCGGCTGGGGCTTGCGGGGACGCGCTTTCAGGTGCTCGCCCCGCGGGTGGGCGGCGACGCGCTCGGAGCAGCCCCCGGCGGCGCGGTCGCCGGCTCCACCGCCGCTCCCCCCTCCTCCGGGGGCTCGACCGCCGGCTCCACCGGCGCCGGCTCGGGCGGTTCGACCGGCGGCGGCTCGACGGGCGGAGGCTCCACCGGCGGCGGGTCGACCGGCGGCGGCTCGACCGGCGCCGGCTCGACGGGCGGAGGCTCCACCGGGGGTGGCTCGACGGGCGCCAAATGGGCTCCGCCCGAGCACCTCACCTGGTACTGGCAACTGCAGGGCGCCGTCGACAACAGCGAGCCGGTCGCGGCGTACGACATCGACGGCTTCGAAAACACCTCCATCGAGGTCGCGGCTCTGCACGCCAAGGGCATTCACGTGATCTGCTACATCGACGTCGGCACCTACGAGCCGGGCCGTCCCAATGCGAGCTCCTTCCCCGCCTCCCTAATCGGCGCCGAAGTCCAGGGCTGGCCGGGCGAGAAGTGGCTGGACGTGCGTCAGCTGGGCGTGCTCGAGCCGATCATGATCAAGCGGTTTGAGATGTGCAGGGAAAAGGGCTTTGACGCGGTCGAGCCGGACAACATGGACGGCTATGAAAACAGCACGGGCTTTCCGATCACGGCGGCTGAGCAGCTGACCTATGACGAGTGGGTCGCGACCGAGGTTCATTCGCTGGGGATGGCCGTGCTGCAGAAGAACGACGGCGAACAGACCGCCTCGTTGGAGCCGCACTTCGACGGAGCGCTCAGCGAGGAATGCAACGTGTACGGGGAATGCTCGAGCTTCACGCCCTACCTGACCGCCGGCAAGCCCGTGCTCAACGCCGAATACGGCTCCTCCTCGAGCGCGTTCTGCGCGGCCGACGACGCAGCCGGGATCATGGGGGCGCGCTTCGACCTCGAGCTCGACGGCGGGGCGTTCGACCCCTGCTGGTGAGGATGCTCCAAGCGGGCTGTCGAGGACGGTTCGATCCGACTCGTGAAGACGTTCGAACCCTGCTGGCAAGCTCTCTGTCGTAGCCGCGCGTTCAGGCGCCTGAACGCAAGATGGGGCATTCGGGCCATTGGGTATCTGCCCCGAAACGAAGACACTGCTCAAGCATGGAGGCGAGCACACGAGAGAAGGTAGTCGGGCGGCTGCTCCGCATGGGGATGTCCGACAGCGCCAGATCGCCCTCGGGCGAGATGCTCGCGATGGGCGAGCTCGAAGCCGAGATCGCGCTGCTGCGCGAGGAAAACGCACGGCTGAAGGTCGAGCGTCACCGCCCGGCCGACGCCGGCCACGTGATCGAGCGCATGCGCTCGATCAGGCCGGAGCCCTCCGCCGCGCGGCGAGAGGGCGACGGCACACCGCCGGCGTACGTCATCGCCGAGTGCCTCGCCGTGCGTGACGGGCTGATGGCGGCCTGCCAGGAGGTCCAGCAAGCGATGCAGGGCATCCGCGGCCGGCTGGGAGCGTTGGCGGGAGACATGCAGGGCCGCTCAGGCGATCGTGCGCTGCCCCCCCGCCTCGCCGCGTCCGCAGTCGAGGCGATTGATATCGAGCTGACCGTCGCAGCCGACGCCGCGCCCGAGCTCGCGCAGAGCGCGGCCTGAGCGCGCCCTGCGCTTCGGCCGATTGAATGTCAACAGGAGAGACGAGCAATGACAATGGAGAGATTTGAGATGCTGCGCAAGACGACGATCAGGCCGTTCGCGCTTTTGACGACGGTCCTTTCGCTCGCTGCTGCGCTGGCCTCGATCGTCGCTCCGGCCTCCGCGGCCGCGGCGCAGCGCATCGACATGAAGGTGCTCGTGCTCGGGACCTCGAGCACCGAGCCGAACCTCGCCTCCTGGCAGTCCGCGCTGCAGCGTGAGGGCGTTCCCTACGAAACGATCGTCACCTCGCCCGGGCACGCGCCGATCACGGCCGCGACGCTGTCGGACACGCTGGCGAACGGCACACAGGAGGCCAAATACCAGGCGGTCATCGTGTCGGTCGGGAATCTCCCGGAATGCAAAACTACGGGTGGCAAAGAAGAATGTATATCGACGCTCTCGTCGAGCGAATGGACGGCGCTCGAAGAGTACGAGCAGACGTTCAACGTGCGCCAGGTGACCGGCGACATCTTCCCGAGCGCCGCATTCGGGCTGAACGCTCCGACCGTCGGTGGACCATTCGCCACGGGGGCCCACGGGACGCTCACGGCCGAAGGCGGCAAAGTCTTTCCCTACCTGAAGAGCCTGGTGCCGCTGGACACCGGCACCTACGGTTATGAAGCGACTCCGCTGACGACGCAGGCGGCTGGCGCCAGCTTCACGCCACTCGTCTCCGGCGCCACCGCCGGATCGGCGCTCGTCGGCATCTACGCGCACGCAAACGGCGTGCAGGAAATGGTCGAGACCTTCAACGAGAACGCCAACCAGCTGCAGGCCGAGCTGCTGCGCCACGGCGCGCTCGACTGGGTCACGCGCGGAGTCTACTTCGGCGATCAGCGCAACTACTACGAGTCGCACATCGATGACAACTTCCTGTTCGACGACTCCTGGAACACGACCACTCACGCAACCGACTTTACGCCTGCAGATGCGATTCGCGAGGTCCCCGCCGACGTCGAATACGCCGCCAAATGGGCGCTGGAAAACAAATTCCGGATCGACATGCTGTTCAACGGCGGCGGCTCCGTCCAGTACGCCGAAGAACACGGCGGAACCGACCCGCTGCTGACGGCGTTCGCCGCCCACAAAAGCTCCTTCGGCTGGGTCAGCCACACGTGGGATCATCCGAACATCGACATCGGCTGTGCGACCCAGAGCTACATCGAAGCCGAGCTCAACGAGAACAACAGCTGGGCGGCGAGCGCGCTCGGGCTGACGCAGAGCAAAGAACCGACGGCCGCCTACGGCAACGACAACCCGTCGGCGATCGTCACCGGCGAGCACTCGGGCCTCGCGAACCTGATCCCGGGCAACCCCGGCGCGGTCGACCCGCCGGATCTCGACACGGCCGAAGCGTCGAGCACCGGCGGCACGCTCGCGGCCGGCAGCTATGTATACGCGGTCACCGACGACTTCACACCCGGCGGCGGGCAGTCGCTGGCGAGCGAGTCCGCGCCGGTGACGGTCACGGGCTCGACCGGAGCGGTCACGCTCACCTGGGCGGCTGTCTGCCACGCCGCGGAGTTCAAGATCTACCGCGAGAAAGTCGGCACGACCGAATGGAAGCTGATCGGCACCTCCCCGGCGCCCACGACGGCGCCTCCAAACAGCTGGTTTGGCGATCCCACCGGCGGCAGCAAAACGGTAGTGACCGGCGGCGGCGCGCTCGGGCAGACGTTCACCGACACGGGCACCGCGGGCACCGCGTCGTCGGGGCCTCCGGCCGGCAACGAAGCGATCGAGACCGCCTACCCCGAGAACCCCAGCCTGGCCGCAGCTTTCGCCGGCGTCGGCATCGAAGCGTTTGGCTCCGATGCCTCCAAGCCGTACCCGAACCCGGCGGTCGCCGGCAGCGTCACCCCGGCGTTCGTGGCGGGCGAATCGTTCCTCGACGGGAGCGCCCGTGCGATCCCGCGCTATCCGACGAACATCTACTACAACGTCTCGACCGAGGCGCAGGAGATCGACGAGTACAACCAGCTGTATCTCTCACCTGAACACGGTGGGAAATGCACGAGCTCCTCGACCAACACGTGCGAGGAAAAAGCGGCCAACTTCGCCGAAATCGTGAGCAGCATCGACACGAACATGTTCCAGCACGTGATGGGCAACGATCCGCGCCCGCACTACTTCCACCAGCCCAACCTGATGGGCACCCCGCCGCCCGGCCCGCCCACCACCGGCACGCCGCCGGCCACCCTGCCCTCGAAAGGCGACGGGCTGTTCTACTCAGTACTGAACCCGCTGCTCGAACAGTACAACTCGTATTTCAACGTCCCGCTCGAACAGCTGACGATGGCGCAGATCGGCGCGCTCCTGGCCGAGCAGCAGGCGTGGAGCAAAGCGAGCACGAGCCAGGTCAGCGGCTACATCGAAGGCAACCAGCTCACCCTGCAGAACACCGGCAGCGAAGCCGCCAACGCGCCCTTGACCGGCGTGACAGGCGTCGGCGCCGTCTACGGCGGTATCCAGTCGGGCTGGACGAGCGTGCCGGCGGGGACGAGCACCGCCACTGCCCCGACGACTTGGCCGGCCGCACCTGTGCAGGTCCAGCAGGAACCGCAGGGCAGCTGGGTCGGCAAACTCGGCTCGGTCGGGTATCTGCTGGCGGGCTGGGACGGGGCGCAGGACGTGTCGGACATGCCGAACGTGACGACGACGCTCGTGCAGGGCAGCCGCTATGAGTGGACTCCCAACACCAGCGACGTGCGCGCCCTGCAGGGACCCGAAGGCGCGACGCGCAATGCTTCCACCTACTACGACGCCAAGGAAGTCAAGGAGCAGCTGAGCTTCGCGACCGCTTACAGCGGGACCCTGCGCATGTACGCGGTCGACTGGGACTCGACCGCGCGCCGCGAGACGTTCACCGTCAACGACGGCTCGGGCCCTCGCTCCGTGCCGCTCACCTCGAGCTTCAACGCGGGTGCGTGGGTGTCGGTGCCGATCAATGTCGCCGCGGGTGGCACGGTGACGATCACGGTGCAGAACAACGCCGGCCCGAATGCCGTGCTGTCGGGTGTCTTCCTCGGCGAAGCGGGGCCGCCCCCAAGCGCCGGGCCGACCGGCTCCGGCGGCGGCTGGGTAGGGTCCGTCGGCTCGGCGGGTTACGATCTCGCGGGCTGGGATGGTCCGACGGGAGACGTCTCCTACATTCCAAACGCCGCTGTCAGCCTCGTCCAGGGCAGCCGCTACCAATGGGCGGCGCGCACCGAAGACGGGCGTGCACTCTCAGAACCGGGCCAGCAAACCCGCAACGCAGCCGCCTACTACGACCCGAACCAGGTCCAGGTGAAGCTGAGCTTCACAGCGGCATACACCGGTACGCTGCACACATACGCTCTCGACTGGGACTCGACCGCACGCCGGGAGACGATCTCGGTCAACGGCCAGACGGCGGTGCTGTCGAGCTCCTTCAACGGCGGCGCGTGGGTGTCGTTCCCGATCAGCGTCGCCGCCGGCGGGACCGTGACGATCACGGTCGACCGGACGGCGGGACCGAATGCGGTCCTGTCGGGGATCTTCCTCGGCGAAGCCGGCACACCTCCCGGCCCGACTGTGAGCAGCGAACCCAAGGGTGCGTGGGTGAACGCGGTCGGCTCGGCGGGCTATGACCTGGCCGGCTGGGATGGCACGCAGGACGTGTCCTATCTGCCGAACGCGTCGCTGAGCGTTGTGCAGGGCAGCCGCTACCAGTGGGCTTCGGCCAGCTCCGATCCGCGCGCGCTGTCCGATCCGACCGCAGCGACGCATAACGCCGGGACCTATTACGACCCGAACCAGATCGAGCTGACGCTGACCTTTACGAAAGCGTACAGCGGCAATCTTCACCTGTATGCGATGGACTGGGACAAACAGACCCGTCGCGAGATCATCACGGTCAACGGACAATCCGCTGTGCTGTCCAGCGAATTCACTGAAGGCGCTTGGGTCGCGTTCCCGATCAACGTGGCCGAAGGTGGGACGGTGACGATCACCGTGGACCGCACGTTCGGTCCCAACGCAGTGTTGTCGGGTCTCTTTCTCGGCGACACCGGCGCTCCGCCGGCGATGGCGGCTCCCAGCGCTCCCGAAGGCAACTGGGCCGGCACCTATGGCACGGCCGGATATGACCTGGCTGCATGGAACGGGTCCACTGACCTGACGTCGCTGACAGACTCCAGTGTTAACTTGGTCAAAGGGGCCAGGTATGTGTGGTGGACGACGGGGACGACCACCGAACCGCAGGCGCTCGAGAGCCCCGACAAATCGGTGCGCACCGCTGCGACCTACTTTGACCCGAACCAGGTCGAGGTTCAGCTCAATTTCACATCTGCGTATACGGGAGCGCTCAACCTGTACGCCGTGGACTGGGAAGCCGGCGGGCGGCGTGAGCTCGTGAGCGTCAACGGGCAGACGGCTGTGCTGTCGAGCGATTTCAGCAAAGGCGCGTGGCTGTCGTTCCCGATCAAAGCAGCGGCCGGTGAAACCGTGACGATCATTGTGGACAGGACCGCTGGACTGAACGCGGTGCTATCGGGGATCTTCCTTGACTGAGCTCCCCTCTATCCGATGGCGAGGAGCGGCGTGGCTGGGAGGCCTGCTGGCGCTTGCGTTGCTCGCGCTCGGATTCGCGGCACCCCAACTTGCGGGGGCCGCCGGCTACTGGACCCCGCCAGTCAACGCGACGTGGCAGTGGCAGCTGAGTGTGCCGATCGACCAGACGGTGGACGCCTCGGTCTACGACATCGACCTGTTCGAAAACGAAGCGTCGGTGGTCGCCTCGCTCCACGCTCAGGGCCGTCATGTGATCTGCTACATGGACGCCGGCACTTGGGAGGGCTGGCGTCCGGACGCCGGCAAGTTCCCGGCGTCCGTCCTCGGCAAAGCCGATCCTGGATGGACGGAAGAGAAATGGCTCGACATCCGTCAGCTGTCGATCATCGAGCCGCTGATGGAAGCACGTTTCAAGCTGTGCAAGGAAAAGGGGTTCGACGGCATTGAGGCCGACAACGTCGACGGGTGGCAGAACAACACCGGCTTCCCGATCACGGCGGCCGAGCAGCTGACATACGACGAGTGGCTCGCCAACACCGCGCACTCGCTCGGGCTGTCGATCGCGCTGAAGAGCGACACCCAACAGATTCCCGAACTCGAGCCGTACTACGACTACTCGGTCGATGAGGAATGCATCGAGTACTCGGAGTGCAGTCTGCTGGAGCCGTTCGTCAAGGCGGGCAAGCCTGTGTTCGAGGTGGAGTATGCGAAGACGCCGAGCCAGTTCTGCGCCGAAACCAACGCGCTGGGACTGATGGCGATGCAGAAGGGCAAGGACCTCGAAGCGTGGAACGCGCCGTGCTGGGCGCAGGGCGACTGGGTGGGCACGAAGGGCGCGGCCGGCTACGACCTGGCCGGGTTCAACGGAGCCAGCGATCTGACCAACATGCCGGGCGTCACGGCCACGCTCGCCAAAGGCAGTCGCCTGACATGGGCATCTCCGAGCACCGATCCGCGGGCCCTGGAAAGTCCCAACGGCTCTTCGCGCAGCGCGACCGCATACTCGGACCCGACCGAAGTTCAGGTGCAGTTGCACTTCACCAACGCCTACCAGGGCAACCTGCATCTCTATGCGGTCGATTGGGACACAACCGCACGTCGCGAGACGATCACCGTGGGAACACAAACGGCGAGCCTCACAGGCGGCAGCTTCAATCAGGGCGCCTGGTCCTCCGTCCCGATCAACGCCGCCGCGGGTGCAACAGTGACCATCGCCGTCAAACGCACCGCGGGCACAAGCGCCGTGCTGTCGGGGATCATGCTCGGCGATGCCACCGCCGCCACCCCTCCTCCGACGGTCTCGACCGCGCCCGAAGGCAACTGGGTAGGCGCCTTCGGCTCGGCCGGGTACGACCTTGCCGACTGGGATGGCGCCGGCGACGTGAGCGATCTGCAGGGCGCGTCGGTGAGCCTTGAACAAGGCAGCCGCTACCGGTGGGCAACGAGCACGACCGACACGCGTGCTCCGCAGGGTCCGGATGGCCTGACGCGCTCGGCCGCCGCCTACTACGACCCAAACCAGATCAAGCTGACGCTGAGCATTCCGGGCGGCTACACGGGCAATCTCCACCTTTACGCGGTGGACTGGGACTCGACCGCGCGGCGGGAGACGATCACCGTGAACGGGCAGACGGCGACGCTCTCCGGCGATTTCAGCAAAGGCGCGTGGGCCTCGTTCGCGATCAGCGTCCCCGTGGGCGGGAAGGTCACCATCACCGTCGCCCGAACGGCGGGTGCCAACGCGGTGCTGTCGGGGATCATGCTGGGCGACGCGGGCACTCCGCCGAGCCCGATCGCGTCCAAGGCTCCGCAGGGAGCATGGGTGAACGCCGTCGGCTCGGCCGGCTATGACCTGGCTTCCTGGGATGGCGCCGCCCAGGACGTGTCCTATATGCCGAATGCGTCGCTGAGCGTCGTGCAGGGTAGTCGCTATCGGTGGGCTTCGGCGAGCGCTGATCCTCGCGCGCTGTCCGATCCGACCGGTGTGACGCATAACGCCGGGACCTATTACGACCCGAATCAGGTCAAGCTGACGCTGACCTTCGCGAAAGCGTACAGCGGCAATCTTCACCTGTATGCGGTGGATTGGGACAAACAGACGCGTCGCGAGATAATCACGGTCAACGGTCAGAGCGTTGTGCTCGGCGACTTCAGCGAAGGCGCGTGGGTGTCGTACCCGATCAGCGTGGCCGAAGGCGCCACCGTAACGATCACGGCCGACCGCACGTCCGGTCCCAATGCGGTCTTGTCGGGAATCTTCCTCGGCGATGGGGGCGCGCCGCCGGCGATGGCGACTCCGAGCGCTCCCGAAGGCAACTGGGCGGGGACTTACGGAACCGCCGGATACGACCTGGCGGCGTGGAACGGGTCTACCGACCTGACCTCGCTGACGAACGCGAGCGTAAGCCTCGTCAAGGGCACAAGGTATGTGTGGTGGACGACGGGGACGACCACCCAGCCGCAGGCGCTCGAGAGCCCCGACAAGTCGGTGCGGACGGCTGCGACCTATTACGATCCGAACCAGGTCGAGGTTCAGCTCAACTTCACATCTGCGTATACGGGAGCGCTCAACCTGTACGCCGTGGATTGGGAAGCGGGCGGCCGGCGTGAGCTCGTGACCGTCAATGGGCAGACGGCGGTGCTGTCGAGCGATTTCAGCAAAGGCGCGTGGCTGTCGTTCCCGATCAAAGTGGCGGCCGGTGAAACTGTGACGATCACCGCTGACAGGACCGCTGGACTGAACGCGGTGCTATCGGGGATCTTCCTCAACTAGCAAACGAACATGTGCGCAATCCCGAACATAAGACTGACAAACACCAGGTCAGGAGGACTACGGTGAATACGAGCAAGGAGCGAGTCATAGTTGCCGGAGCGGGTGGATTCATCGGTGGGCATCTCATCGCCGATCTGCTTCGCGACGGTTATACGGATGTTGTGGCGGTAGACGTCAAGCCGTTCGACGAATGGCACCAGCGCTTCGATGAGATAGAGAGCATGCAGCTCGACCTTTCGCTCAGAGATGCCTGCTATGAGGCACTGACCGGTGCACGGTCGGTCTACAACCTCGCCGCCGACATGGGCGGTATGGGTTTCATCGAGAACAACAAAGCGCTGTGCATGCTGTCGGTGCTGATCAACACACACCTGCTCGAGGCGGCCAAGGATCTGGGCGTCGAGCGCTACTTCTATGCGTCTTCGGCGTGCGTTTATGCGGCCGACAAGCAGCTGAGCCCGGACGTCCCCGGTCTCAGGGAGTCAGACGCTTATCCCGCCATGCCCGAGGACGGGTACGGTTGGGAGAAGCTCTTCAGCGAGCGAATGTGCCGTCACTTCAGCGAGGATTTCGACCTCGTCACCCGCGTCGCGCGCTATCACAACGTATACGGTCCCAACGGCACCTACACCGGCGGCCGCGAGAAGGCGCCGGCCGCGATCTGCCGCAAGGTGGTGGCGGCGGTGCTGTCCGGCGAGCACGAGATCGAGATCTGGGGGGACGGCGAGCAGACGCGCAGCTTCACCTACATCGACGACTGCGTCTTCGGCACGCGGGCGATCATGGACAGCGGGATCGAAGAGCCGATCAACCTCGGCAGCAGCGAGATGGTCACGATCAACCAGCTGGTCGACACGGTCGAGCGGATCGCCGGCGTCGAGCTGAAGCGCAGCTACGACCTCACGGCGCCGAAGGGCGTGCGCGGGCGCAGCAGCGATAACACGATCATCCAGGAGCGGTTGGGATGGCAGCCGAGCATCTCACTCGAACAGGGCCTGCGTTCCACGTATCGCTGGATCTTCGACGAGATGTCCGCCGCCTGGCAGTCGCCGATCGAGGCGGGCGCGCTCGCGGTGGCGGTGAGCTGAGCCATGTATCAGCACGAATACGACCTGCCCGCCGGCCAGAGCGACGTGACCGATCTGCACGCCGAGCTCCGGGTGGAGACGGGCTTCGGCGCTACGCAGACGATCAACGGGATCCGCTTCGATCTGCTGGAGCGTTCCGACCTGGCGCAGGTCGTCCGCCTCTTCGTCAACAATGGCGGCAGCCACGTGGTTCACTTCCTCGCGGTCGATCCGACCGTCAGGGCCGCGCGAGACGCCGACTATCGCAATGTGTTGAACGCGGCCGACCTCAACGTCGCCGACGGGCAGCCGGTCGCCTGGGCGATTCGTATGAACGGACGCCGCACCGAGCGGATCGCCGGCACCGACGGGGTCAAGCTCCTGTGCACCGATGGGCTGAAGGAAGACAGGACGCATTACCTTTACGGAGGCAGTCAGGAGGTCAACGACCGCCTGCGCTTCCAGCTGCGCCGCCATCATCAAGGCATCCGCATCGTCGGGACCGAGGCTCCTCCGATGGGCATGCCGGCAGAGAAAGAGCTGGCCGAGTCGGCAGCCCGCATCAAGGCCTCCGGGGCCGAGCTGCTGTGGATTGGCATCGGCACCCCCAACCAGCACTATGTAGCTCATCGCCTGCGCGAGCTCGGCGCGGCGCCTGTGATCCTTTGCGTCGGCGCCGCGTTCGACTTCGCCTCGGGCACCAAGCAGCGCGCGCCCGAGTGGTTGCAGCGGCTGGGTCTCGAGTGGTGCCATCGCCTGGCGAGTGAGCCCAAGCGCCTCGGGCCCCGCTACCTGGCAGGGAATCCCCGCTTCGTCGCGGGCGTGGCGCGCGAGTACTTCGGTCGTATTTCGAGCTAGTCTCATGTTCGTGCAGACGGCGAGGTCGCAAGCCCAGCCGCGGGGTGGCAGCGCGCGTGCGCGCGTCCCGCGCGGGAGAGGCGGGATGGCCCGCCGCGCCGGTTGGGGGTTCGCCGATCAAGCGCTGTCGAGCCTCACCAACTTCGCCATTGCAATCGTGGCGGCGCACGAGAGCACGCCTCAGACGTTTGGGCTGTTTGCCCTGATCTTTGCCACGTTCAGCCTGGCCTTGGGCGCGTGCCGCGCGATCTGTTGCGAACCGCTCTCGGTGCGCTACAGCGGCGCGTCGAAGTCCGAGTGGCGGGTGGGGGCGTCGATGGCGACGGGGACGGCTCTTGGGGTGGGCACGATCATAGGTCTCGGATGTATGGCTGTCGGTCTGGCCATCGGAGGGCAGAGCAGGGATCTGCTCGTTGTCCTTGGGGTCTCGTTGCCGGGATTGCTGCTCCAGGATGCGTGGAGATACGCGTTCTTCGCCGCCGGAAGCGGCGCGCGCGCGTTCGCCAACGATGGGGTGTGCGCGTTCCTGCTCCTGCTTGCCCTTGTTGTGCTGCTGATGCACGGTCACGTCGCCGTCGACGGGCTGCTTGCTCTGTGGGGCGCCTCCGCGGCGGTGGCTGCGATCTTTGGGATCTGGCAGAGCGGGCTGATGCCGAGCCCATCTCGACTTGTCCTCTGGTGGCGGCGGCAGTCGGATCTCGCGCTGCGCTTCCTGGCCGAGTTCGTGGGGCTAACCGGCGAGTATCAGGCGATGTTCTATGCGATTGCGGTGGTGACCGGCCTCGCGACCGTCGCGGCTGTTCGTGGAGGCATGCTGCTGCTCGGTCCTATGAACATCCTCGGGTATGGCGCAATGATCGCCGGGGTTCCAGAAGCCGTGCGAGTGTTGAAGGGCGGCTCGCGCCGCCTGCTCCTGCTCAGCGGAGTCGTATCCGGCGGGCTCGTGGTGGTGACGCTGCTCTGGGCGAGCCTCATCCTGATGCTCCCCCCCGCCTTGGCGTGTCGGCGATCGGCTCGGTCTGGTACACGGCTCGGCCGCTGATCGTGCCGCTTGCCCTCGGGCTGGCGATGCTCGGAGGAGTGATGGGCGCCGTGATCTCGCTGCGCGCGCTGGCGGCGGCGCGACGGAGTCTGCGTGCTCGGCTCGTCGTCTCCCCGGTGGTGCTGGCGAGCGGATTGGTGGGCGCTGCGCTGCACGGAGCTTCCGGCGCGGCCTGGGGGATCGCGGTCGGCAACAGCTTCGCGGCGTTCGTCTTCTGGTACCACCTCGTTCGTGCCGTCTCCGAGCACCAGGACGTGCAGCCGGCGGGCAAGGCCGACACTGCCTCCAGAATGATGGCTGGTCCGGCGGTCCAGCCGTCCTGAAGCGTCCTTGCTTTACGGCCTACGATAATGCTGGTTGTGGAGCCCGATACGCGAACCGGCAGCCGGCTGCGCCTGCCGCTGGTCCTCGATCGCGTCGCATTCCTGGAGGGCCTCGTCGGAGAGCACCAGCGGACCGCTCATCTTGGCTGCACCGACTGGCCCTACACCGAGCATCGCCTCGCGACCGGAGAGCTCCTGCACGAGCGTCTCTCACGGTTTGGCGACGTCACCGGGATCGATGTTGATCGCGCCGGTATCGAGCGGCTGGCCCAGCTCATGCCCGCTGCGCCCCTTCTATGTCTCGATGTGACGGGCGAGGTGCCCCCGGCCCAGCGGGGCGCCTACGATCTTGTTCTGGTCGCCGAGACCCTCGAGCACGTGCCCGACCCGGTCTCCTTCCTGCGGGGATGCGGTGAGCTGTTGTCTGAGGATGGGACGATCTGTGTGACCGTCCCAAATGCGTGCAGCCCCAAGATCGGCGTTCGCACGCTGTTCGGGCGCGAGCGGGTGCATCCCGACCATTTCGTCTACTACAGCCCGCGCACGCTGGAGCGGACCCTACGCGCCGCCGGCTTCGTCACATACAGCACGTCGAGCTATTTCGCGGTCCCCAGCCGGTTCGGCATGGTGGTGGACGTCGGCCTGAAGCTCGCCCATCGGCTGAGCGGAGGCCCGGTCGGAGAGGGCTTGATCATGCTGGCTCGCGCCTCGAGCCAGTCGGCACAGGCGACGTCCAGCGACCGATCCTGACACCGCTATGCGGATCGCGATCCTCCATTCGCGCTACCTCTCCGGCCCCGCATCTGGCGAGAACCGGGTGCTCGCCGACGACATTCAGCTCCTCACCGAGGCCGGCCATGAGGTCAGGAGCTGGACGCCCTCCCCGGGCACTTCGCCCGGGGAGCAGGCGCGCGCCGCGGTGCAGGCCGTCTGGTCGGTCGAAGCGGTGGCCCAGGTCAGAGAGCTGGTGGGCTCATGGGGAGCGGAGATCGTGCACTGCCACAACCTGTTTCCGCTGCTCTCTCCGGCTGTGATCCGTGAGGCCGACGCGCAGGGGGCGGGCGTCGTCATGACGCTGCACAACTATCGTTTGATGTGCTTGGCAGGCAGTTTCTTTCGAGCCGGGCGTACCTGTGAAGATTGCCTGGGACGAGTGCCGTGGCGTGGCGTGGCGCACAGCTGCTACCGCGGCTCGGCCCTGGGAAGCGGCGTGCTCGCGACATCGCTGACCCTGCACCGGGGCCTGAAGAGCTTCGATCGGGTCGACCGTTTCCTCGCCGTCAGCGACTTCGTGCGCAATAAGCACATCGAGGGGGGCATCTCGGCCGAGCGCATCGTCGTGACACCGCAGTTCGCGTGGCCAACGGAGACGCGCGAGGGGCCGGGAGGCTATTTCCTGTATCTGGGGCGACTCACGCGAGAGAAGGGTGCGAACGCGCTGATCGAAGCATGGGAGCAGCGTCTCGGCAAGCTCGTCGTGGTCGGCGACGGACCGGAGATGAGCCATCTGCGTGCAGTCGCCTCGCCGGCTGTCGATTTCCGTGGCCTGGTGCCTGGCGACGCCGTGCCGGCGTTGCTGCGCGGGGCGAAGGCGCTGTTGGTGCCCTCGCTTACGAACGACCCGGCCCCCAGGTCGGTGGCCGAGGCTTATGCGGCCGGCGTACCGGTGCTGGCAAGCCGTTGCGGAGGGCTCCCCGAGGCGGTACAAGACGGCGAGTCCGGCATGTTGATCGCTCCCGGGGCAACCGAGGATTGGATCGCGGCGGTCGAGCGACTCGCCGACGAGCGAGAGAGCGTGCGCCTGGGTGAGGGAGCTCTGCGCCGCTGGTCCGACAGGCACCGTCCGGAACACAGCCTGCGTCGTCTGGAAGACGTCTACACAGCCGTGTTGGGGCGCGCCGGCTGAATCGACACCCAGCTCTTGGTCAGCGGTCCGACGCGCTCGGGCAGAGCTGGGCTGAAGAGATCTTCCATCTCCGAGCGTCTCAGTAGCGAGATCTCCTCCCACTCCGGAGTTGCGCCCAGACGCCAGTAGTAAGGGCGTATGCGCACTGGAAGCCAGTGCGCGATTGGAAGCAGCGCATGCGGCTCGATCGGGAACGAGAACGCCGGTGTCTGCACGAACCAGCCGCGCGCAACTCGCCGGATCTCCTTGGCGAAAGCGGCCCGCTTCGGCGGGTCGATGTGCTCGATGACGCTGTTGCAGTACACGAGGTCGAACTCGCCGTCCGCGAATGGCAGCTTCTCCGTGGCGTCCGCAACCACGAACGGCCCCGGATAATCGGGCCGATGCTCGAGGTCTACGCCGGTGATGTCCAGGTCCGGCGCAAAGACGCGCAAGCCGAGCTCACCACAGCCCACGTCCAGCACGCGACCTCCCTCGGGCAGGCATGTCAGCGGAAAGAACCGAGCATGCCGTCTGGCGCGAGCGCGCCCTCCCAGGCGGTAGGCGATCTGACGCAACGAGCCGGTGTCGATGCCATACAGAGAGTCCGTGGACGTCGTCAACGTGACCGCTCTCCGACGCTGACAGGGAGGGCTCGATTAAAGGGCTTGGTGTGCGCGATGGCCCCGAATGGCCTGACGGCTCCCACCTGACAGGCGCGCGCGCTCAGATGGCCGATCGCCCAGAAGTAGGGGAGCGCGCCAAAGGGCGACTCGAGCACCACGCCTACGAACGCGACCACCGGAATGCTGGACACCAGCAGCATCGCCAGCACGTCGTCGTCACGCACATGCGGAGCGTGCTTTGCGACGAGGCGTGCGAGGCGAAGCCCGGCGATCAGCAGGACGAGAACCAAAAAGACGCCGATGAGTCCCAACCGCGCCCACGTTCCGAGTAGGTAGTTGTGGGGTGAGCGGACGTTTTCCTGTTCGGCGGCGACGGTGCCCAGCAGCAGCACGTCGGCGCCCGAGTCGTGCAGGAAGTCGGGTCCGAAGCCGACACCGCGCAGCTCGCGGGACGGGCTTCGCTCCATATATGCGATCAGGGCCTTCCAGGCCTTCAGCCGTGCGTTCGCGGTACCCGTCGCGCCGTGATTGCTCGACGACGACGTGCTTCCGGGCACGGTTACCAGCAGGCGTTCCACGGGCCTGCTCTGGCTTGCGCCGACCAGCACGATCGGGACGATGATCACGAGCACCGCGATCGCGACGCGCCGGTCGTACTTCCCGACCAAGCGTCGCCGCGCCGGGACCAGCAGCATGACCACGACCAGCTCCATTATGAACGCGAGCAGGCCGGCACGGTTGAAGAACGTGAACACGAGCGCCGCCCCCCACGCCGCCAGCGCCAGGTTGTACGTCGGTCTACGGCCGGCAAGAGCGCGGTGCAGACCGATCGCGGCCAGCAGGCCACAGACGAGGCTGTCGATGTCCGAGCGCAGCGACAGCAGATGTGTGCCGGCGGCGACGATCGGCGTACCGGCTTCGAGCGACGGATCGAGCTGCGCCAGCGTCACCCACGCCGCGTGGAAGATCAGCACCGCCATCAGCGCTCGCGACACGCCCCGCTCGGAGGATTCCGTCGGGGGTCGTACGAGGAAGATCGTGACGACATACAGATATGGTGCGGCGTCGCGCAGCCCGTTCTGAGAGATGGATCCGAAGGCCAGCAGAATCAGGCTCCACGCAAGCAGGCAGGTGGCAAAGACGCCGACCCACAGATCGACTCCGGTGGAGACCGTGCGATGCGCCGCGGCTGCAACCGCGCGATCGATCAGGATCAGGGCCAGGACGAGGTCGCTGAGATACGGTGGGCCGCCGACGAGGCTCAGGCCGCTCCCCCAGCGGGTGGTGGCGAGCAGGTAGAGCGCGATCGCGTAGGGGCCGTATTGCTGCAGGCGACCGACGGCGTAGCCCTCCGAGGCCTGCTCGGCCGGTCGCAACAGTCTCGTCTGTACCATTGTGCTTGTCAGTTCCATCTGCTGCATCGTCCGGGTAGATTATTCACGCCGGGCGTCGCCTCCGCCCCGTGTAGATAGTCGGTCGGAGCAGCCCATCGCTAAACCATCGAAGCAAACCGACCGACTGGAGATACCGTGACCCTACGTGACTATGCACAGCTGCTGCGCCGTCGGTGGCTGCTGATTGCGCTGGTCACGCTGCTGTGCGGAGGCGTCGCCGTCGGGCTGAGCCTGTCGACCACCAAGGAATACTCGTCGAACGTCGGCCTGTTCGTGTCGGCATCGCAGTCGCCGACCGACGCCGGCACGGTCATCGCAGCCGAGCAGCTCACCCAGGAGCGGGTTGCCTCCTACGCCGATCTGGCCGGCAGCACGAACATCGCCTCCGCCGTAGTGCGTCGGCTGGGCTTGAACGAGACCGCAAGCTCGCTCGCCTCCCGCGTCAGTGCCACGGTGCCCACCAACACGGTGGTTATCGACCTCACCGTGACCGATCCGTCGAAAGAGCTCGTGCCGCGGATCGCCAACGCGCTCGGCGAACAGCTCTCACAGACCGTTGCCCATCTGGAGTCCCCCCTGTCCGGACAGCCCTCCCCGATCAAGGTCTCCGTCGCCCAGAGCGCATCGATTCCAGGCGGTCCGGCGACGCCGAAGACGGCACGCAACGTCGCCTTTGGATTGATCGTCGGCCTGGCGCTGGGCGCGGGGATCGCGATCTTGCTGGAGGTGTTCGACACGCGCATCAGGGACCTCGACACGCTCTCCGATCGCCTCGACCTTACGCCTCTCGGCTCGATGCCCTTCGACCGCGATGCGAAGTCCAGGCCGCTCGTGGTCAGGGACGCTCCCCGCTCGGCGCGCGCGGAGGCATTTCGCCAGTTGCGGACGAACCTGCACTTCCTCGGCATCGAGCAGGCGCCGCGCTCGATCCTTGTGACGAGCACGCTGCCGGCCGAGGGTAAGTCGACGACCACCGGCAATCTTGCGATCGCCCTAGCGCAGTCGCGCGAGCCGGTCACGGTCATCGACGCTGACTTCCGCCACCCACAGCTCAGCCAGTACCTCGGCATCGCCGGGGGGGTCGGGCTCAGCGAGGTGCTTATCGGCCGGGTGACGCTCGATGAGGCGCTGCAGTCTTGGGGCGACGACGGCATGCTCACCGTGCTGCCGAGCGGTGCGACACCGCCCAATCCGAGCGAGCTCTTGGGCTCGCGTGCGATGGGCCGAGTGGTGGCCGAGCTGCGCTCGCGGGGGATGCTGATCATTGACTCTCCGCCGGTCCTGCCCTTCACCGACGCGGCCGTGCTGACCAAGGTGACCGACACGACGCTGCTGGTCGTGCGAGCGAACTCGACGCGCATGGACAAGCTCGAGCGCGCATTGCAGGCGCTGCGAACGGTCGATGCACGCATCGCCGGGGCGGTGCTGAACATGGTTCCGGGCAAAGGACCGGACATCGACTACTACGGCTATTACGGCAAGGAGCGACAGGGTCGCGACGGCTCGCAGGCGACCGCGGCACTCGACACCGGCGACGCCGGACCCGCTCAGCGATCGGAGCTCAGCAGCCGCCGCTGAACGAGTCGTTCAGGAAGGAGCCGAAGTACGGCGGCAGCTGCGAATACCACGTGCCGACGTACACATAGCCGACGTTCTGCTTGGCCAACCCGCTGCACGCCGAGGCGGGCTGCGGCGTGGCGAGCGCTTCGGGGGCGTTGTAGACGAGCGCGGCGAAGTCCTTGGCCGGGTAGGCCGCCTCCCACGGAGCCGGCGTCCAGGTGGTGTAGGGGTTTTCGCCGGGCGTGTCGTAGGAGCCCTCGAACGTCACGATCAGGTTCGCGTTGTTCGGGGCGCTGCCGCTCAGCATCCACGCGGAGGCGGGATTGGCGCCGAAGTTGAACACGACCTGCGCATTGGGTCCCTCGTGCGTGTGCACGTATGCGGCGAGCGTCTCGTAGAAGCTCTGGTTGCTGGTGGTCGTCCCGGGAACAACGTCGGAGACGCCATCGAAGAAGATCCCGGAGATGTCGCCCGGGTAGTAGGAGTACCAGGCGTTCACCTCGTTCTCGATCCCGGCGATGCTCGCCGTGCCGCCCTCGCCGTAGTCGGTCCACACGTAGCCGATGATCGACGCGCGACCGTACGTGAGGCAGTTTTCGATCACGCTCGCCCACGCCGGCAGGCGCGCGCTCCCCGGTCCCGATCCTTCGGCCGCGTCGGCGATGATCAGCGAGCCGCCGCCCGAGCCGTTTGTCTGCGAGCACGCCTCGGTCCAGTCGGCGGGATTGGCGTTGTCATACAGCGGGATCAGCGTTCCCTGCGGTGCCGGGCCCGGCACCGATCCGGCGTTGCCGAGGAACACGCCTGAGAGCACGGCGTTGGCGCCCGCCGTGCGGTCGACCACGATCGTGACCGTTTCCCCGGCGGCGACGGAGATCGGGAACGTCACCCAGGCACCTTGGTTGAAGGAGCTCGACAGGGTGGCGGTCTGACCGTTGACGCTGATCGTCTCCCGCCGCGCGGTGGAGTCCCAGTCGACCGCGTACAGCCGCAGGTTGCCGGTGTAGGCGGTCGTGAATTTCAACGCGAGACGCAGCTGTTGCGAGTCGTAGTACGTGGCGGCCTCGCGCGTTACGGTGTTCGGGTTCTCGAGCGCGCGCACGTCGCTCGTCTTTGACGCCCACACGTAGCGGTTGCCTTGCGCGAGGCTCACGCTCGCGCCCGGCATGTCCGCGACGTCGCTTTCGCCGTTCCACGCGCCGAGGTCGTAGCCCGCCGAGCCGTACGTCCCGACCCAGCTGCCCTGCGGCGCGCTCGTCGGTGCGACCGTCGGCGGGGCGCCCGCGTCGCCGAGGAACACGCCCGAGATGACGGCGTTGGCGCCGGCCGTGCGGTCGACCGTGATCGTGACCGTTTCCCCGGCGGCGACGGAGATCGGGAAGGTCACCCAGGCGCCCTGGTTGAAGGAGCTCGACAAGATGGCGGTCTGACCGTTGACGGTGATCGTCTCGCGCCGCGCGGTGGAGTCCCAGTCCAGCGCGTACAGCCGCAGGTTGCCGGTGTAGGCCGAGGTGAACTTCAACGCGATCCCCAGCTCGTTCGAGTCGTAGTAGGTGGCCGCCTCGCGTGCCAGGCCGCCGGGGCTCTGCAGCGCGCGCGCTTCTTCGCTCCACGGGGCCCACACGTAGCGGCTGCCGTGCGTCACGCTGAGGCTCGCGCTCGGAATGTCCGAGACATCCGTCGATCCGTCCCAGCCCGCGAGGTCATAGCCGGCCGAGCCGAGCGCGCCGGTCCAGGTTCCCTGCGGAGAGGTAGAGACGGTCGGCGCGCCGGGGGGCGCGCCCGTGTCGCCGAGGAAGATGCCCGACAACACCGCGCCGCTCGGCCAGCCTTCGCCGTTGACGACGATCGTCACGCTACCGCCCGCGGACACGCTGATCGGGAAGATCGCCCACTGTCCGTTGCTGAAGCCCTGGCTGCCCTGGTCGGGGTTGTTCGAGAAGATCACAGCGCCGCTCGCGCCGACTTTGAGCGACTCGTTTTCTTTCGACCCACCGCCGCCCCAGTACACCGCGTACAACCGCAAGTTCCCGGTGTAGGCGGCGCGGAACGTGAGCTTGACTTCCACCTGTTTGGGGTCGTAGTAGCCGGCCGCGATCCGCGTCGAGCCGCTGGGGCTCTGAAGCGCGCGTGTGTCGCTCGTCGGGGAGGCCCATGTTGCGCGGCTGCCGTGCACGAGGCTGACGGTCGCGCCGGGCAGATAGCTCACGTCGCTTTCGCTGCCGCCCCAGCCCGCGAGGTCGTAGCCTTCGCTGCCGAACGCGCCGACCCAGTTCGTTCCGGCCGAGGAGGGCGAAGGCACGAACACTGCCAGGGGACCGTGGTTGAGGCCTTCGGTCGCGATCGTGCCGTTCGCGGCGATCGCAATGCTCGTCACGGGGTCGGAGTTCGTAAGCGCCTGGATTTCGGCGAGCGCACCGGTCGCGCCGATCGAGTGCAGGTGCACGGCAGAGTTGTCATACCCGGTCGTGGCCACCATGTTGCCGCTCGGGCTGAAGGCCGCTTCCGTGGGGGTGGCCTGGACTTCGCCGCTGCCAATCGTGGTGAGCACGCCCGAGGCGGCGACCGAGTACGTGCTCAGCTGCTCGCCTTTGGGACCGAACCCGGCGACGCTGAGGACTTTGCCTTCCGTGGCGAACACCGCCCATTCGCCCGCCTGGCCCGCGGCGCTGAACGGGGAGCCCGCGACCGCCGTGAGCGCGCCGGAGGCGGCGACCGTGAACATGCTCACACCGGCGGAGCCGGGGACGGCGAGCAGGTTGCCCGCCGCGTTGAAGGCGGCGTGGCCGGTCGTTTTGACGGCGTGCGGCGAGCCCGTGGCTGCTTTCAATACGCCCGCGGCGCTGACCGTGAAGACGTACAGCGATTCTCCCGCGCTGACCTCGAGCAGCTGCCCGTTGGGGCTGAACGCGACCGACGTCGCCTGGGCGCCGAGGATGAACGGCGAGCCGGCCACCGCTGTCAGCGCGCCGGAGGCGGCGACGGAGAACATCGAGACGGTGTGGCCTGTGCCTTCGTTGGCGGCGGCCAGGAAAGTCCCGCTCGGGCTGAACGCGACCGCGTGGGCGGAGGAGTCGGGCGCGGCGCCGGCAACCGGGGTCAGCGCGCCGGAGGCGCCCACCGTGTAGATGGAGGTTCCGTCGGCGAGCAGGCTGCCGGACGGGCTGAACGCCAGGCCCGATCCGCCGTTGGCCGCGGAAGACAGCGGCGAGCCGGGCGCCTGGGTGTAAGCCGGTTCGCTCGCGGCGGCGGCGGCGGGCGCCGACAGCGAGAGCGCCGCGATCGCTACACCCAGGCGCCATCCCCCCCTGCGCACAAGTCTGCGTCGCAAGCGCATCACAAGCTTCGCGCGCTGCGTTTGCGCGCGCGTATGTGGCAGGCCATCGGGCAACCGTATAGGTGGGCACGGGCTCGGACCATCCGCCGCCTGGCCCATCCTGGCGTTCAAGAAGCTGAACACGATCTAGCAATGCGGTCACAGCTGTCTGGCGCAGGAAGATCGCCTGACCGATTTGACATCCCGACCGGTATGTGATGAGATACCGCTCAGTATGCGAACCATCTCGGCCTGAACGGAGCTCATGCGAACCGAAGCCCCTCACACCGCCCCTGCCACCGCCGCGACCTCCTCGCTCCCCCCGGGCCCGCGCCTGCCGCGCGCGGTGCAGAGCCTGATCTGGTACCGCAACGCGCAAGGGCTGATGGACCGGTGCCAGGCACGGTTCGGCGACATGTTCACGCTGAAGATCGCCAACGAAGGCACGTGGGTCGTGACGTCGAATCCGGACACGATCAAGCAGGTGTTCACGGGCGATCCGCGCCTGCTGCACGCCGGTGAGGCGAACCGCATCCTGCTGCCGGTGCTCGGGCCGGACTCGGTGCTGCTGCTCGACGACGCGCCCCACCTGCGCCAGCGCAAGCTGATGCTGGGAGCGTTCCACGGCGAGCGGATGCAGCGCTACGGCGCGCTGATGGCTGACGTCGCCGCACAGGAGATCGAGCGTTGGCCGTTGAACGAGCCCTATCCGCTGCGCCCGCAAATGCAGGCGATGACGCTCGAGATCGTTCTGCGCGCGGTGTTCGGCGTCTCCGAGGGGCCACGCATGGACGAGCTACGGCGCGAGCTGCGCCGGCTGCTCGACATCGTCACCAATCCCTTCAAGGGCCTCGCCCTGCTTGCGCTCGGCCCCGAACGGATCGCGCGCGTGCCCGCGTTCCGGCGCGAGCTGGAGCGCGTCAACGGCCCGATCTACGAGGAGATCGCCGAGCGGCGCACCGCCTCGGACCTGGCCGAGCGCGACGACATCATGTCGCTGCTGCTGCAGGCCACGCACGAGGACGGCAGCCCAATGAGCGACTCCGAGCTGCGTGACGAGCTGCTGACGCTGCTCGTCGCCGGCCATGAGACGACCGCCAACGCACTGTCCTGGGCGGTCGAGCGGCTGTGTCGCCATCCCGAGCGGATGGAGCGCCTGACCGCGGAGGTGCGCGCCGGTGAGAGCGCCTATCTGCAGGCCACGATCCAGGAGACGCTGCGCCTGCGCCCGGTGATCTCGATCGTGCTGCGCACCCTGCAGGAGCCGATGGAATTGGGCGGGCGCCTGCTGCCGGCCGGCGCCTCGATCGTGCCGTCGATCCATCTCGTGCACCGCCGCGCGGACATCTATCCCGAACCGGGCGAGTTCCGCCCCGAGCGCTTTCTCGAGTCGGAGGGCGGCAAAGCGCCGGGCACGTACACGTGGATCCCGTTCGGCGGTGGCATCCGCCGCTGCCTCGGCGCCGCGTTCGCGCAGTTCGAGATGGAGGTCGTCCTGCGCGAGCTCGTCCTGCGACGCACGCTCGCGCCGTCGCGGCCGCAGTCAGAGCGCAACTACCGTCGCGCGATCACAGAGACCCCGCGGCGCGACGCGGAGGTGATCGTCGGACGCTGCCCGGTTGCCGCTGTACACACGCAGGCGGTCGGCGCCGAGGCTGAAGGCGTGACCCGAGCTGGACACGAAGACGCGCTCGTAGGCGAGACGAGCCCTGTGTGAGCGCCACCGCGCACCGCACCCACAACAGGCGCGGCGGCGCCGGCTCGACACGGGTGCAGCGCAGCGAGGAGACGCGCGCCGCGCTGCTGCGCGCGGCCTCGCACACGATCTGCGAGCTTGGCATGCACGGCGCCTCGATCGATCGCATCGCCGCCGAGGCCGGCTACACGAAGGGCGCGTTCTACGCGCATTTCGCCTCCAAGGAGGACCTGTTCCTGGTGATGCTCGACGAGCATTTCGCGACCGAGATCGCGCGTTTGGAGGCGGTGCTCACCGGCGCCGGCGACCCGGTTGCCGAGACGCGCAGCGCGGCCGAGGGCTTCCTTGAGCACATCGACTCGGATCCCGAGTGGCGCCGGCTCTATCAGGAGTTCGCTACCCACGCCGCTCGTCACGACACGTTCCGCGCCGAGCTCGCCGCACGCCACCGCACATTGCGCGAGCGGATGGCGGCGGTGTTCGCGCGCTGGGCCGCCGACCTGGGCGTCACCCCGCCCGTGCCCCCGGGGGACGTCGCCGCGATGACGTTCTTCATGGCCGACGGCTTCCTGCTCGACCAGATGATCGACCCCGAGCTCGACGCTGCGTTGTACGGGAAGATGTTCGAGGTGTTCATGCACGGTCTGATGGCGATGACCGAGTAGCTCTCCGCACGCGTCGTCGCGAGCGACGCGTCAGCCCGAGGGCGGGATCGCTTTGCAGGTGGAGGTGAGTCGCAGAGTGCCCGTGCCGTAGCTCGTGGTGACCCGGGCGCGCGTGTAGAAGCGGCGGCCGTGGCAGCCAGAGCGGATGCGAGACAGGCGGACGCTCACCGGGTAGGAGGTGGGCCCGCCCATGCCGGGATGGTTGTTCAGCGCCTGACCCTGAGCCTTCGCTGAGGTGGTGCCCCATCCCGACCAGCGAGCTTGGGTGAGCTGGAGCAGATCTGCCTCGTCCTCGGGCTCTCCCTGGATGTCGCAGCTCGTAGGGTGCTGTTGTGCGTAGAAGGCGGGGAACGCGATGCTGCTCGATGGCGGATAGCAGTTGACGTACACCATCGGTTTGTGCGTCTAAGCAGGCACGGCGCTGAGCTGGCGCATGAGGTCAGCCATGTCGTAGAAGGCTCAGAGACTACCCCGCGGGTGTGCTCATCGCAAGCGAACGTGGCTGCGCTTCCTTCACCCTACGGCCGGCGCCACACTCATCCCACGGCCGGCGCCACGGCCTCCTCGCCACGGCTCGCGGCCTCGGCGTGCTCGCGACTGTCGCGCGAGGAGATCAGGACCGCGGCGAGGATCGCGCCCACGATCGCGAAGCCGGCGCCGACGAGGAAGGCGCGGTCGAAGCCTTTGGTCAGCGCCACCGACGTGCTGTGGCCACCCGCGTGGAGCAGACTCTGGGTGCGGCTGTTGGCGATTGTGGCGAGGATCGCGAGCCCGAGCGCGCCGCCGACCTGCTGGGAGGTGTTGATCAGCCCCGAGGCAAGGCCGGCCTCGCCCGGGCTCGTGCCCGTAACCGCGGCGATCGTGACGGGGACGAAGGCGAAGCCGAGGCCGAAGGCGGCGAACAGCGAGGGTCCGAGGACGTCCGCCAGGTAGGAGCCTCCCGGCGCGGGCACGCGCGAGAACCACAGCAGGCCGATGGCGATCAGGAGCAGCCCGCCGATCAGCGTCGGCTTGAAGCCGATGCGGGTGACGAGCTGGGAGGCGCCGCCGGCGGAGAGGATGATCCCGACCGACAGCGGCAGGTAGGAGAGCCCCGCCTTGATCGGCGAGTAGTGCAGGACGTTTTGGAGGTAGAGGGAGATGAAGAAGAACATCGAGAACAGCGACATGCCGATCAACAGGCCGACGATGTCCGCGCCGCGCAGCGTGCGCAGGCGGAAGATCGAGAACGGCAGCAGGGGATGGCGCTGGCGCCGCTCGATCAGGATGAACGCGACGAGCAGCACGGCCGAGCCGGCGAGCCGCAGGAGCGTGCCGGTCGATCCCCAGCCGACGTTGACAGCATCGACGACCGCGTAGACGAGCAGCGCGAGGCCGGCCGTGACTGTCACCGCGCCGGGGATGTCGAAGCCTTCGGTGCCGTCGTCGGAGCGGCTCTCGAGCAGCAGCCGCGGCGCGAGCGTCGCCGCGGCGAGGCCGATCGGGACGTTGACGAACAGCACCCAGCGCCAGCTGAGGCCGCTCGTGAGGATGCCGCCGAGCAGCACGCCGGCGGCGCCGCCTGCGCCGGCGACGGCTCCCCAGACCCCGAGCGCGCGGTTGCGCTCGGCGCCTTCGGCGAATGTGGTCGCGATGATCGACAGCGCCGCCGGCGAGACGACCGCCGCGCCGAGGCCCTGGGTCGCGCGCGCGATGATCAGCCACGCCTCCGACTGAGCGAGGCCCCCGGCGAGCGAGGCGAGCGAGAAGACGACCAGGCCGATCATGAACATGCGCCTGCGCCCGAGCAGGTCGGCGAGGCGGCCGCCGAGCAAGAGGAAGCCGCCGAAGGTGAGCGTGTAGGCATTCACGACCCAGGAGAGGGAGTCGCGCGAGAAGTGCAGCGCCGTGCCGATCGAGGGCAGCGCGACGTTGACGATCGAGGCGTCGATCACGATCACGAACTGCGTCATCGCGAGCAGGATCAGGGCGAGGTTCTTGGCGCGTGGCGTGTCGAGGCTCATCGCTGCGGCCCGGTGGCGCCGGTCTGCGTGCGCATGCCCGGGTGGGTGCTGCTTGCTATGTGGGGAGGCGCCGGCCGGATGATCGACGTCAGGATATCGGCGGTGACCTCGTTGCCGGGTGAGTCCCGCGAATAGGATGCGTGCGCGCGGGGGACGCACGGGCCGTGGCTCTGGCGAGGTCTCGTGGCGGTTGAGCTATGCACGTCGATCCCTACATCGTTCTCGGCAGCGCCGTGGTCGGCTTCCTCGTCGGGATGACGGGGGCGGGCGGCGGCGCGTTGATGACGCCGATGCTGATCCTGCTGTTCGGGGTGCAGCCGTCGGCGGCGATCTCGAGCGATCTGGTGGCGGCGGTGGTGATGCGGCCGATCGGCGCCGGAGTGCACCTGCGGAAAGGGTCGGTGAACAGGCGGCTGGTGGGGTGGATGGTGGCGGGGTCGGTGCCGATGGCGTTCCTCGGCGCGTACCTGCTGAGCCGGCTGGGGAATGCGAAGCAGGCGCAGGAACACGTGGAGCTGCTGCTGGGGATCGCGCTGCTGGTGGGCGCGGGGGCGATGGTGCTTCGCTACCTGATGGACGTGCGGGGAGGGCAGGCGCGGAGCAGGATGGTCCACGAGATCGTGGCGCGCCCGCTGCTGACGGTGCTGGTGGGAATGGTCGGCGGGGTCGTGGTTGGGATGACCTCGGTGGGCTCAGGCTCGCTGATGATCATCATGCTGCTGTTCTTGTACCCGACGCTGGGCGCGAAGCAATTGGTGGGAACGGACCTGACCCAGGCGGTGCCGCTGACGGCGGCGGCGGCGCTCGGCGCGCTCGCGTTCGGGCACGTGCAGTTCGGCGTGACGGCGTCGCTGATCATCGGCAGCGTGCCGGCCGTGCTGGTCGGGTCGCTGGTGTCCTCGAGCGTGCCGGACAGGTACATCAGGCCGGCGATCACGTTCGTGATCTTCGCCTCGGGGTTGAAGTACGTGGGCCTCGGCGCGACCGCGCTTGGATGGGTGCTGTGCGGCGTGCTGCTCGCGGGCGCCGTGGGATGGCTGCTGGTCGCGCGCCCGTGGCTGCGGGCGAGCGAGTGATTGTTCGCCTGTTGGGCTGGGAGGTCAGGCCGCGAGTGCGAGTGCGAGCGTGTCGGCCGAGACGCGGTTGGGGATCGTTACCCGTACCTCGCCGTCGCGCTCGAGCAGCCATTTGGCGTTAACGAGTGTGAGGGCTATGACCTGGCCAAAGTCGTCGTAGCGGACGTTGTGCCCCTCCGCGGTACCGTAGGAGTCGGCCGGTTCGCGCGGCTCGCCGACGCTCAGGTAGAGCACGTCTCCGTCAGCGTCGTAGTCGACGTGGTCGAAGGTGAGGGTGCCGATGGTGATCGTCATCTTGGGAGGCCTTCCGGTGTGTTGTCCTGTCCGAAGGCCGTGACGACGCTGTCAACGTCGTTATCAAACTGTACTACGACCCTCAGCCAGCGGAACCGAAACGGCGGTTGTGTGCGAATCCAGAAGCGTTCGCGTCCCGGGCGCGGGTCCGGCTCTTGGAGATCGGGGCGGCGGATCGCGGCAATCAACAGCTCCAGCTCGCCGCATCTCGACGTGGCGCTGGACGTAGGCCCACTTGCGCTCGGTGAGCTCGACCGTGCGCCCTTGTGGCGAAATGGTGCTTGCGATGATGGGGGTGTCGTCCACACCGATAGCTTGACGGCGAGCCCCGACGCCTTGGCGCCGGATGGCACGGCCTCCATCCGGCGCAACAGAGCTAGAATCCGCCGTCACGCGGGTCGTGGAGCAGCAGCATCCTCGGGCCGTCTGTCACGAGCCGGGCCGGTCGCCAACGAAACGTCGAGGTATCGATGCCAATCGCACTTGTCACCGGCTCTGGGGGCCTGATCGGCTCGGAGTCGACGCGCTTCTTCGCCAAGGAGGGTTTCGACGTCATCGGCTTGGACAACGACATGCGCGCGTACTTCTTCGGCGCCGAGGCCTCGACGCGGCCGAGCAGCGCGCGGCTGGCGGACGAGCTGGGGGACTCGTTCAGGGCGATCGACCTGGACATCCGCGACCAGGGAGCCATCGACAGGCTGTTCGCCGAGCACGGGCCGAGGATCGAGCTGGTCGTGCACACCGCGGCGCAGCCGTCGCACGACTGGGCGGCGCGCGAGCCGCACACAGACTTCGGCGTGAACGCGGTCGGGACGTTGAACCTGCTGCAGGCGACCAGAGAGCACTGCCCGGGCGCGACGTTCGTGTTCACCTCGACGAACAAGGTGTATGGCGATCGGCCGAACTATCTGCCGCTGGTCGAGCAGGAGACGAGGTGGGAGCTGCCGGAAGATCACGAGTGGTTCAAAGGGATTCCGGTGGAGATGTCGATCGATCGCTGCACACATTCGGTGTTCGGCGCGTCGAAGGTCGCGGCGGACATCATGGTGCAGGAGTACGGCCGCTATTTCGAGATTCCGACGGTGTGCTTTCGTGGTGGATGTCTCACGGGCCCGCAGCACGCAGGCGCTCAGCTGCACGGCTTTCTGGCGTATCTGATGCGGTGCACGGTGACGGGCGATCCGTACACGATCTTCGGGTACAAGGGCAAGCAGGTCAGGGACAACATCCACGCGCACGACGTCGTGAGGGCGTTCGACGCGTTTCGCAAGGACCCGAAGATCGCGGCGGTCTACAACCTGGGCGGGGGGAGGGAGTCGAACGTGTCGATGCTCGAGGCGATCGAGCTGTGCCAGAGGATCGCCGGGCGCGAGCTCGACTACACGCTGTCAGACGAGGCCAGGATCGGCGATCACCAGTGGTATGTGAGCGATTTCGGGACGTTCGAGGCGGACTACCCGCAGTGGCGGCTGACGTACGGGATCGAGGACGTGCTGAAGGACATCTACGAGCACAACGTCGAGCAGTGGCAGGCGCTCTCCTGAGCGAGGTCAGGCGGGCGTCGCGGAGGGGTCGAGGATCGGCAGGCCGACGAAGTAGGTTCGGTAGAAGCCCCGATCGCGTGTGAGGAGCCGGTCGGCATGCGCGCTGGCGTGAGCACCGATCAGGAAGTCGGCGATCACACGCCCCCGCGACCCTCCGGCCTTGCGGCAGGCCTGCCAGGAGCGGCCGGCGTCGAGCGCGGCCGGCGCGTCGAGCGGGGAGCAGGACACCCGCAGAGTGGAGAGTGCGCTCTGTGCGCTCTGCTCGTCGGGAAACCATGCGCCGGTCTCAGCCCACACAACGTCGCAGGCGATCAGGCTCCCCTCGGCTATACAACGTTTGAGCGTGCTCGCGGAGCCGCTGGCGAACACGGCGTCCTTGGTGAAGACGTCGAGCAGGACGTTGGTATCGACGGCTGTGATCATTGAGGCTTGAAGGTAACCACTGAGGTTTGGCGCTGATCACACAGGCTTGGGATCGCCACGCATTGCGCGGACCGCCTCATTGACGCTCACGTCGAGAGTCAGGATGCCAAGGACGGCCTCGACGGGATCGGCATCGCCAGGGGCAGCCTTCGTGGCGATCAGCCGCCCAGCCTCCTCGACGAGCTCGAGCCGGTCTCCCGGCTGGAGACCGAGACGTTCGCGCAGGGGCTTGGGGATGGTGATCTGCCCCTTCTCGGAAACCGTGCTCAACATGGTCTGACCACTTCGGTAGGAATGACTACCGACCTATCATACTAGCTCAAGGCACGTCGACGCCTGATGCCCGAAGGGGCAGGGTGGGGAGCGATGGGTGGGAGGGGCTCCTGCTGGGATCGGTCTCCGAGGCGCGCCGCCCAACACACCCCGATCACGAGCACAGATAGCACCGCCCAGACGGTGAGGATCATCGCGAGGAGGATCATGGTTCTATGTTTGGTCGATTGGTCATCTGTCTCGATTGTGGACACGACCTCGTGCGGGGTTGTTACCGTCCCGTATTCTCGATCGGGCAGCTTGACGGCTGAGACCGTCGGCGAGCGGGCGGTGGCCGGGTCAGCCGGTGGGCGCGGGTGAGTCGTGCCTGGCAAGCGCCTGCCGGTATACGTGCTCGGTCTGCTCGGTGAGGAGCTCCCAGTCGTATCGCGCACGCACGAGGCTGCCCACCGGCGGCGTGTCGCCGATCTGGTGTTTCTTGGGAACGTTTTTGCCGCATTCATGCAAGTCAGCGGGACACCGAGGGTCGCTGCGTTATCAGTGGCGCTGACTGGCCAACCTCACCAGTACATCCATATACGCCTGACACACATCGTCCCACGAGTAGCGCTCACGAATGATCGAGCGGCCGCGCTGCGCCATCTCGCCTTGTCGCTCGGGCGAGTCCGCCACGGATTGAATCCGGTCTGCAAGCACTCGAGCGTCGCGTGGGAAACGATGGTCGGCATCGGGCAGCACCTCGGCGTTGAATGGGGTGTCAAGGGCAACGGTCGGCGCCCCGGCACCGAGTGCCTGCAGCAGCGCAGGGTTTGTGCCGCCCACTGAGTGCCCATGGACATACACGGAGCTGTTGGCCCATAGTTGGGTGAGCAGCTGCTGATCGTGGACATGACCGAGCCACGAGATGCGACCCTCCGCCTCCATCTTCTGCAGGCGACCCTCGATCGGCGAGTCGAAGTTTGCGCTGCCCACGATTACCGCGCGCGGAGCTCGGTCGCCGAGCAGGTCGAGGGCGTCTAACGTCAGCTCGACATTATTCTCAGGGGCGAGACGTGCGACGACGAGCAGGTAGGGCTCGATGCCAAGACCCATGGCGTCCAGGCGATCGCGACCTACATCGTCCAGTACCGGCGCGCCATAGGGAATGAAGGTCGAGTCGCGGCCAAAGAGCTCCTTCCAGAGAGCGCCAATCGCTTCAGAATCACAGATCAGAGCGCCAGCGTTGCGAGCTGTCATCCACGCTCCCGCCCGGAAAGCGCCCTGGCCGAGGCGGCTCCACTTGCCTCGTTCCCACTCGATCCCGTCGGTGTTGACCGCAAACGGCGTCCGTGAGGCCCGCAACGCCGGAAACCAGAATCCGTTGGCGATGTTGAGGACGAGGATCGAGTCGAAGCCGCGAAAGCTCGCATCGAGCGTTGCTGTCATGCCGAAGGTGAGCGTCGAGAGCGACTTCGTATCGTGTCCTGGAGTCGCTATGCAGCGCACATCCTCAACGATCCAAGACCGCCGACCCTCGTCACGCGTTCGGCAATAGACGGTGACCTCGTGCCCAGCCTGCACTAGATAGGGCGCCAGATGTCTCACGAGCGTCTCGTAGCCGCCGTAGGTGCTCGGGAAGCCGCGGCTTCCGAGAATTGCGAGCTTCATGGACTTAGGTTGATCGAGTTGGTGGGTTGTTGCTCGGGAGCTTGGGATGGAAGTCCATTGCTCTGATCGAGCTAGGCACAGGCATCGAGGAGGGCTGATCGCCAAGCGGTTACACGGGCTGCCGGGGTACATAGCCGGCTCACGGGTGCATCCGCGAGGGGTGCCGCACGGAATGAGTGGTCGCGGGCTACGCTAATAATTGCCTCGCTGAGCCGAATGACGTCGCCAGCAGGCACCGTCATGCCTTCGACCATCGCGGTCGCCTCCAGTAGGCCACCCTGATCCGACGCAATAACGCGTCGCCCTGTCGCCCACGCCTCGAGAGCCACGATGCCAAAGGACTCGGGTCTGTTGGAGGGGATCAGGACCACATCGCACTTCTCAATAAACGCCCTAGTATCGGACACCTCCCCCGTATAGCGCGCCCACGGGAGATCATCGATGGCTGCGAGCAGTTCGGTCAGGTGATGCTCCTGCCCTGGGAAAGAGCCTCCTAGCAGAGTGATCTCCGCTTGAACCCCGAACTCACGTGCCGTCCGGATAGCCTGGACTGCTTCCAGATGACCCTTATGTCCATTGACACGACCCATCAATAGAATTTGAAGTGGGTCGGTCGCGGAAGGCTGTCGTGGGACCGGGTCGTATGGGGGACTCGCTGGATAGGCAAGGTGAGCATAGTGGGAGTGAAAATCACGTGTTACCCAGCTGCGCGTGGCTTCGCTGTTTACTATGAGGCTGTTGGACAGCGCAGACGTCCCAGCGGCCAAGAGGCGCCCAGCGGTACCTGGCAGGATCTCGTGTACAGAGCAGATCACCCGCCGCCGTCTGAGGCGAAGCGTTGGGAGGTAGGAGGCGAGCGCAACGGTCCAAATAATGGTGACGTGGGCATTGTGGCTGACAGTCGGGAGATGCACGGGTATTCGCGCTCCAGCGGCTCCGGCCACGCGCCTGAGAACACACAATGGCTCGATGCTGACCTGCGCGCCCAGGTCCATCAGGGTGCTCGTCAGTGGCCCGTCTTCAGGGAGAGCAACCGCGACAGCGTGATCCATCTCGCGCAGGAGTTCCACATCCTGCGCAAGCACTTTACTTGCGCCGTACAGGTCGTTGCTGCCATGTAGGAAGGCGAGACGCAAAGGCATTCAACTCAACAGCGGATCAGCGGCGACTGCCTGTGCCACAGTCTGTGTAAATTTCGCCATCGTCAGCTGCCCGGCAGCGGCGAGTGCCGCTGAGGACGCCTTGGAATAGCGCTCGCGATCCAACAACGAGCATATCTCCGAAGCGTAGTCGGTGGGCTCCGCGGGTGAGGCCACGGCCTTTGGAGCGATCTCACTCAGTGCTCCTTGGCCTGAGTGCAGGGCCGGTATACCTCTGACGGCTGCCTCGCCGACGGGCAGACCGTATCCCTCCATCAGCGAGGGTTGAAGCAGAAGCCATGAGCTTTCGTACAGCTCCTCCAACTCGATCTGGGGGACGTCGACCCTGCGCGATATCCAGCTTCGATCAGGGTCGGCAGCCCGCATTGCTGCCGCGATCGCCTCCTCAGCGTGTCCACGCGGTCCCACGATGACGAGCCTCAGATCCTCACCAGAAGCCTCTCTCGCGAGCTTTACGGCGGCAATTCCCATCGTCTGGCGCTTATGCGGCTCCGTTGCACCTACCATTAGGACCCGTTTGGGGTTGGTTGGGCGTTGGAGTTGGAGGCTCTTGGTTTTCAGAGGCCAAGCGGCGACCATTACAGGCGATGTGTCAACCCATCTAGCCTCCAAACATTTCTTTGTGTAGTGCGAGGGAACCAAAACAATATCAGCATGACGGATGCTGTGCCCAAATAACGCCCGCGCATATAGGGCGTAGCCTCGGTCGAATAGATCGGGTCGATCCAAGACCATAGTGTCATGCAACACCAACACGTGACGCTGGCCTCGGCTTGACCGGCCGACATTGCACGGAGAAATAAAGACATCTGCCGACTGCGACTCACGGGCCGCCAAGTAAAGATCCCAAGAGGCTTGTGTCCCTGCGTTCCATACGCGATTCCTTCGGAGGCCATGGCTCGGCCAGATCTCCTGGACTTCTGTATCAGGAATCTCGTCGAGCGCGGTGAGGAGATAGTTCAGCCCGCGCGAGGTGCCCGAGATACCCCGGGTGGTGACAGCGCAGTTGATTGCTACTCGCATACAGCCTTCCGATATGCCCTCGTGAGACCGCTGAAGAAGCGTTCTTCGGAGAAAAGAGCGGCCCGTGCCCGGCCTCGGGCCTGGAGCTCCGCTTGTAGGGATTCATCCTGTGACACAGATAAGCATGCGTCGATGAGCCTCTTGCGTGTAGCTTCAGCCGCCGTGTTCTCGAGCAGTGCATCGGTCCAGCCGCCGGGGCCTTCATCAACAAGGATGCCGGCATCCTCCACAATCTCGGTAATGGCGGTATTGGCGGTTGCGACCACCGCTGCGCCTGCGGCCATAGCCTCAAGCGGCGGAAGCCCCTGTCCCTCGTATGCTGAGAAATAAAGGAAGCATGCCGAGTGATGGGCGAGCTGGGCCAGCCTTTCGTCGGATATGCGTCCCAGACCCACTGCCTCGCCAAGCACTGTGGACCTCTTACCTGTTCCAGCTCCCGCGACCAGCAGATTCAAACCTGCCCGCTTCAAGTCCCGCGCGAGCGGCGCGATCCAGCCGGGACGCTTTCTGGGATCGCTCGTCGCCATGTCAACGACCGCCAGCACGTAGGCGTCAGGAAGCTCGATGGGGGGAGGGCTGGCGCTGCCGGCATAGAACGCAGCCACCGGAAACAGCGGAGCGACTATCACCCGAGCGGGGGGAATTTTAAGGCGCTGGACAATCCGATCCGCGGTAAAATTGGAAATAGTGAGCACCACCTGGGCATGCGCGGCCCGCGAGAGAAAGAACCTGGACTTAATCCCAGTTTGTCTATATCCCGCCAGATCGAGCGAGATCAGATCTAGGATCGAGGCTACCGTGGGATTCCAAGAAGGACCCCACACCCTTGGATGGGTGACATGAAAGATGTCATGCTTGTGAGCAAAAGCTGAGACAGAGCGCTCGGCGAGATCGATAAGCTCCGCCGTTCTACCACTACGATTACGCACCCGCAGCTCGGTGACTTTGCACCCCATCTGGCGGGCTCCCGCGAGGCAGGCGCTCGTATATCGCCCCAAGCCTCTCTCCAGCCCGGGACGCGTGAGGGCCGTAGTCTCAAGGAGCAGTCGAAGAGATGTTTCGCTAGGATTGCTTGCCACCCAAAGGATGATATATCGCTTCGGCGCATGAGGTCCGCTCGGGCTCCGATGAGCATCGGCGTTGGCCGGTTGCGCGTCTCAAGCCGGCCACCGTCGGGTGCAGGAGACCCACCCCGCAGTCATAAGCGATGCGTCTTGGCCAGAACATGCGATGCCGAGCCAACCCGTGAGCTCTTAGCTAAGTAGTGCTTTAGTCCACTTGCGTCGCATCAGGCGCAACGGGCTCATCCGCCGCGTCCCCGAAAAGCCAGCGCTATGAGTTGCCCGACCACGGCCAATGGACCGCCGTCTTCTTCACCAGGACAGGGTCTGCCAAGTCGTCCGGCTAGAGCTATACCTTGCCCACACCAATCGATCTTCATCGAGTCGAGCCAGCATAATGACCAAGGATGTACGTCTCGCGCCTCGAGATCTGGCGTTACGGTTGCTATCACAGTTGGGTTCCTGATATCACAAACCAACTTTGCTAGAGTCCGGATGTGCAATGACCAATACTTCAAACGTCCAGCGCTTCTTTGATGTCCAAGTCAGCCGCTGACGCAATGCGTGATCCGTGCGCGTTCTCTCCTGGAGAGAAGCATGCAAAATACCTTGCCCAGTTTTACGCCGCGATGTTTTCGGCAGGAAGTACGGTGGTCGATATCGGCTTTGGCCAAGGGTATTTTCTCGAAGCAGCACGACAACGAGATATCAAAGCAATGGGTATCGATAGGGACGAGCATCTCGTTTCGAATGCCCGGGACAGGGGGCTAGATGTACATCAGGCTGACGCAACGGAGATTGCCCAACTATCAGACGGCCTCGTGGACGGCGTATTAGCAGCCCATTTGATCGAGCACCTTACCACGGTTGAGGTGGGGCGATTGCTCAGTGAGATAGCTATGGTTGTGCGGCCAGGCGGACTTGTCGTGCTGGTCACTCCAAACTTCCGCGACCCACGGGTGTACACCGAGTGGTTCTGGAACGATCCCACTCATGTGCGTCCGTACACATCTGCCTGCATTCAGCAGATTATAGATCCTACCAAATGGAGTCTGACAGAGATTGCTCTTACTCCTGCGGTAAAAGCATGGCGTTCTAGTCCTGCCATGCTCGTTGGTAAGCTCAGATTTGGTCGTCACTATGGACGTCCCGGTCAGTTCTTTGTACTGACTCGACAGAAGTAGGTATTAAGGGTAACTCGCCTGTTGCTAATAAGCTCCTATCAAAAAGCCAGGGGCGTCCAAAATGTGCCGGAAGCTTCCGTCTCAGCAAGCCTCCTACTCGTGAGCGACGAGAGCGTTTAAGAGTTCGGATTCCCATGCCAGGGGCACCGAACCCATTACGACCGAGCCATTCCGCGTAGGAGCTGCGATTAGTTCGAATCACAGTGCGCAAGCCGACGATTTGGTCAGTTTGTGTATCGCCGTATACCGCATCTATAGCAGCATTGGCAAACGGGGAAAGAAAAAATCTATAGTTACCCAAGCGGGCCCACCTTGACATTTTTTTACTGTCCCACCACCCAAGTGCTGCCCCGGCTTTTCCAAGTGCTTCCAGCGTCAATAAAGCAGCATGTGGAGCTGTGTTGCCAAGCTCAGCTAGCAAAAGCTTGCTGGAAATAGACCACAAGCGTTCTGTAGCCAGTTCTTCCCGAACTTGCCTTATTTGTCCGGCATACCGAGTTAGATGGCTAGGGCAGCTCGTGCTGATCTCGTTAAGCACGTCTATCGATTGTCGCAGCGAGTTCACACTAGCCAGTAGTGTAAATGCTTGGATTGCTCCGTGCTCATAATGGAGCTGTAGACGCCGCATAATGTCAACGGCGCCCTCGACCGCAAAAAATGCACGGCGCAAATCACTATCATTTCGCTCACCATCCAGAGCAGCCTTATTGAGACCTCTCGGAGTGACATTAATTGGCGCAGGATGAAAGCTCGCCCATGCTGAGCATGCCCACAGCGGCATAACAAAGGGAGCATGCTGAACGATGCGAGGATCGAGCTCATGGAGCACCAACGCAACTTGCATGGCGAGTGTCTTACGAGCTGTAGCGTCTGGAAACACTGCATAAAGATCTAGGTCGGATACCCCGATTACACCGCGTGAGCCGTACTCCCCCACAAATACGGCGCCAAGACCCATAAAAGCATCCGTGGCACGCTTGAGCTGAGCGTCATAGTCGGACGCATCGACTGGCCATGGCGATACAAAGTCAATATCCCACAGGAGCATTGATTTATTCTGAGGTAAAAGACGAAAGATGTTTGCTTCCCTCTAGCCGGGCAAGCCGTGCTATGTTCGGTATCTGCTCTCGAAGATCTAGTATCGCCTTGTGTAGTCGAGGGTCAAGTTGAACTATGGGTAGACGACGAAGAGCCCCTGCCCCTCTCCTGAATGAGAGGGTTCGCCGCACAGCCTTCGCCAAATCATGACCAGTATATGACCATTCAGCCCTAATCCTCGAAGCTATATCAATGTACTTCGAGAGTTCACCCGTGTATGCGTCGAAGGAATCTCGCTTCGATAGCAGATGACCATCGCATTGTAAGATGACGGCCGGCAGTAGTAGAATAGTGCTTATCAAAGCCTTTGCATTATAAGCAAAGCATGGATTGAATTGGCTCAGGCTCATCAACATCGTTGAAGTTGCCCGTAGCTGGGCTTCGAGCGCGGCTCGTGATGGTGCAACTATAGGCCCAACCGGACGAGGTGTCACGCCTCCGACCAAAGCGAGACGCTCACAAAAAAGGGGAGGAAAAATCAGCCAGTTGGCTGTCGGAACAAGTACATCAGCTGCAACAATTATCTTAGGCACGTGGTGCTGAAGAGGGTCAATTCGCAAAGAGGCTCGCATCACCTCTCTTATTGCTGCTAGCGCCAGACGAAGGCTTGCTAGATTGTCGAATGCGTCATCCCATAGAATGGCAACGATATCGACGTCAGCATACCGACCAGCAGTCTCGTCGGCATGACTTCCGTGGACAAAGAGCGAAACGCCTAAAGTAGTCTGGCGGCTGGTTAGGCGTGAGAGCACCGGCGACGTATTGCTGGAATACCAGTAAAAGGGCTCGGTTTCCCCTGTGTCGCTACATCTATGACTTAACATAAAAGTAACACGCTCAACCAAAATGGCATCATCGTTGCTGTCGAGGTGACAACACGTGGCCGCGAGCGCGTATTCTATCTGCTCACCGACGGAGTTCAAAACTATCTTTCTCATCTGCGTAAGAGGCGTGTCGACACATCCAGCATGCGCTGCAAACGATAATAGCATAAATGATCCGCTCGCTCATGCTCTACAAAGATTCCTTGGTAGTTTCGCGTTGGAGCCTGAGCCTAGAGACTACAAGGCTCGTGGTTTCGGTGATTCCAAAGCTGTTGGACGCAAAAAGCGCTGCAAGAGATGCAAAAAGTGTTACAGACACGACTAAGGACGGCGCTCCGAAAAAGCTAAGTCCGATGCTACAGGCTACCATGGCGATAGGCCAAAGCTCTCGATGCCTCCAAAACTCAGGTCCTGCCATCAGCATTGTTCCAACGGCAAATACACATTCAGCAGTCATTGTAGCGATGACCGCACCAGACGCGCCCATTAGCGGGATCAGCGCGGCATTTCCGCCTATATTTATTAGTAATATGACGACCACTAGTCGAAGAAGCGATACCTCGTGATCCCGTGCTTGCAGCCCTGAAGTCGCTACCTGGTTGATTGAAATCGGGAGGATTACTAGGAGAAGCGTCTTAAGATGATAAACCCCGACGGCATACTGATGGCCAAAAACTCCAAATAGAGTCCCAGGTGACAAGAGCATAAAGGCGCAGCACGCAACGGATAGGCTAAAACTCACGCCGATACCTAGCGTGAAAAGTCTTTGCCACGACGACTGTCCGGCGGACGCAATCCGCGGGTATAGGGCGGCAGCGAGAGAGGACGGGATCACTTGAGTTGCTATTAGCACGGTATAAATTACGCCATATAGAGCGACGGTCGCCGACGATATACCGTAGAAAGACAGCATGATGATATCGCTGCGAATATAGAGAACCTGAAGAAAGCCAATTAACCCAAACGCAATGCTCACCCGCCAAGTGAGCGCCGGATTCCTGACCGTCGGTGGTCTAACGATGGCAGCTACTATCAAAGGTGGAATAATGCGGGATGCGGAAAACACGATCATTGCCGTCACTGCCGTCTTTCCTATTATCAGCAGTAATACCAGACCCACTAGTCCGAGTACAGAAGAGGCGATGCGCAGGCTGGCGCTTGTCGCGTATCCGCGGTGGCCCATTAGCTCACCACACATTGAGTCTAGATTGGCTTGTCCCACCGCGCCGGTCAATGCAAGAATGACGAGAAGGCCACTGCCAGGAGCTAGCAGATAGGTAAATGGAATGACAAGGAGCCCAATCCCTAGCCAGTACCAGAAACGCTTAGTCCCGGCATATCTAGTTATGCCAAAAAGCGGAGCATGGGGACTCCGTGCGGCCACCCGAGCAATGAGGGTCCACATCCCTGCGTCAGCGAGAGGAATAAAGACTACAGCAGCGGCGACTGCCACCAAATACATAGCGAATTGAGGTGTGGAAAGAAAACGACTCGCGACGACGGTTCCCAGGAAGCCAAGCCCCTGACGGGCGATCAAAGAGAGGGAAACCCACCCAATATCGCGGATGCCGCGATTCAAGACGGAACTGACTCTGTCCGATGGCCAGCTAGGACAGCTAGAGCCACAATGAGCCAGGTAGAGCCTAGCCAAAAAGGACTGGTCGTTAAGGATGCCACGACATAAACGACCACAAGCCCCAATGCTCTTGCGGGGAAACGTAGTCGCCAAGGTTGAAGGGTGAGAAAGGCAGACCCCAAAAGGATGATCGCCACGATGCCTCCGTCATAAACCAGAGCCAAAGGAAGTACACTTAGATAGCCCGCTACGTTTTGATCGGGCCTTGTGAAACTTAGGTGACGTTGACCAAAGGAGTTGGCTCCAAGTCCAAGAATCCAGTTAAAATCACCCAGATCTTTTAGGGCTTCTGACGAAGTAGTTACACGGTCGCCGCCGGTAGAGCCATAGATATTGGTGATCTGATCAAGCTTCTTTACGACCGGGGCGCCGAGAGATGGAACTGCCACCAACAAAAATGCTCCAACAACCAAAAGTATTCCTAACCGACGGATGAGCATCTGGCGTGCGCGGTAGCCCTCCAGAAAGCCCCAGACTATGAGTCCAGCTATGAGTGCTACGTCAGCCGCACGTGTAAAACTTACGATAAGAGCAAGGAAGCCAAAGGGCAGTAAAAGCTTGTAGCTCCGGTGTGTGCGCACGTTAGGCGAGGAAATTGCAAGAAAGAGCCATATGGCTGCTGTGCCTGCAAGTAGATTGGCCTCGTAAGAAAGCCCGTATGCTGACTTGGCGTGCGTGACGCTGTCTATTTGAACACCAAAGCCAATGTGGTTGCCTATGAAGTAGAGTACGTCCGCAAACGCAAACGCAACACAAGCCCACTTGGCCCCTACTTCCTCTAACTCCGAAGCACTGTTGAATCCAGTGACGAGAACTACGAGAATGCCTAGGTCAAGTGCGAGCCAGCCGGCGATGGCGAGACTGGCCTGCGGCTTGGGAGACATGGCGATCGAGATGACCACGGTCCACAACACATAGAAACCAAGAAGGACGATAGGTGGACGAGAGAAAGTACGCCCGAGATTCTCTTGAGGATTGTGATAAAGCGCCAGCGCAACAAGTGCCGATAGGACGAGCCCGTCCTCAGGGCGAAAATGAAGACCCACTGCTTCAAACTTAAACCGTGTGACAAACGTTGAAGCCACTAATGCGCTTACCAGAAAGCGCACGCCAGTTTGTGTAGCACAGATAATGCCGAGCACCACAAGCGCAACAAAAGCGCACATCGCCAAGCCAATCTTCCAGTTATAGGCGATCACGATGCCAAGCAGACCAGCTATTCCTAGCGCCGTGGAAATAGGCACTAGCTCCGACTTGGGGCCACTAGTCAGACGGGCAGTGGGCGAAAGTCTTATATCCGGCATTTGCCTAACACGATGATGCTGGGCGCAGGATAGGCTGAGAATGCATAGAGGCCGGCTCGTGAGAGGTCTCGGTCAATGGATGAGCGTATCGCAGGTGGGAGTCTCTGGTGGATCATCAGGACCGAGCTAGCTCAAGGACGTTGAGCTTAGTCACTTCGCAACGATGCTCCTCTCAGGGCTACGTCTGGCGCCGAGGGTGGACCGCCGAGGGCGGACTCCACCTCAGATAGGCAGTGGGACGCTGAGCTTGATGACGGCACGACTTCGGACCGTCGTGAGGGAGTGATCGGGCAGCGTACCTCCGATGTAGGCTATCTCACGGCGGCGCGCGGTGTAGTGACTATGCTGTATGTTCGGGAGTCTGCTGCGATTCGCTGCCAGCGAGATTGCGCATGGGCTGGCGCATTGGTCTATCATTTCGAACCTTCCATCCAGACTCCAAATGTCTGGCAGACAATTTATGGGCAGCTTACGCTTATGATCCATCGGATGCAAGAAAGGAGTCGATCCCGTGGACGGTGAGCAGTCGAGCGCAGGTATCGAACAGGCGCTGGGCGTACTTAGCCGTCGAGCACTGTTGATTCTGCTCTGCATCGTATTTGCAGCAGGAGCGGCTTATGGCTTCTCCAAGCACCAGGTCAAGAAGTACACCGCCACGGCCTCGCTCGTCTTCAACAACAACCAGCTCGCCCAGCAGGTCGCCGGCCTGTCGGTGGCGAGCAGCAGTAGCCAGGTGGCCCAACAGAACACGAACCTGAAGCTCGTCCAGCTCGGCGACATGGCCGCAAAGACCGCAGGCCGGCTCGGGCAGGGGCTGACGAAGGAAAAGCTCAGCGCGGATCTGAGCGTAAGCGCGGAGGGGGAATCGAACATCGTGGACGTGGCGGCGACGGCGACATCGCCTGCGCTTGCGGCCGGTATCGCGAACACCTACACCGAACAGTTTGTCAAGGAGCAGCAAAGCGCCAACCATAGCTACTACGCGAGTGCGCTGGCGCTTGTGAACAAGCAGCTGGCGGCGCTGTCGCCAAAGGAAAAGCTGAGCACCGCAGGGTTGGCGTTGCAGAATCGCGCGCAGTCGTTGGGTACGCTCGCGGAACTACGCAACAGTAGCGTGCAGATCGCGCAGGCGGCAACGATCCCGACCTCGCCGTCTTCGCCAAAGATCTCGCGCAATACAGTGTTGGGTGCGGTACTTGGCCTGTTGTTGGGGTTGGGCATCGCCTTCCTCCTCGAGCGCCTCGACCGGCGCATTCGCGAGCCGAAAGACCTGGAGAAGGTCTACGGCCTGCCGCTGCTGGGAGTCGTCCCGGAGAGCTCGGCCCTCTCACGCTCCGCGCGACGCAAAGGAAGCTCGGGCGCACTGCCGGCGAGCGAGGCCGAGGCGTTCCATCTGATCCGCGCGCACCTGCGCTACTTCAACGTCGATCGTGAGCTGCGTACGCTGCTCGTCGGCTCGGCCGCTCCGGGTGACGGTAAGACGACCGTCGCGCGGCATCTGGCGGCGGCGGCCGCGCGGATGGGCTCGCGCGTGCTGCTGCTCGAGGGGGACCTGCGCCGCCCGACGATCGCCCAGCAGCTCGACCTGCCCTCCGGGCCCGGCATCGCGGACGTCCTGATCGGCTCGGTTGCGCTCGGCGAGGCGATCCAGTCGGTCGACCTCGACTCGCCGTCCGGCCAGGTCGGCTCCGCGCGTGCGCTCGACGTGCTCGTCGCGGGGGCGGCCCTGCCGCCGAATCCCGGCGAGCTGATCGAGAGCCACGCGATGGAGCGCCTGCTCGAGCAGGCCAAGTCGACGTACGACCTGATCGTGATCGACACGCCGCCTTTGACCGCCGTCTCCGACGCCTTCCCGCTGTTGCGCAAGGTCGACGGCGTCGTGATCGTCGGCCGCGTCGGGCGCAATCGCCGCGACGTCGCCGAGCGGTTGCACGAGACGCTCACCGGCGCCGGCGCGCCGCTCTTGGGCGTGATCGCGAACGGCTTCAAGTCGGGCGGTCGCGGATCCTACGGCTACTCCTACGACTACTCCTACGCGCCGCCACCGCCGCCGCCAACGCCGGATACTCAGTCGGCGAACGGCGCGGGCGCCCTCGCGGGCGAGCGATCCGTGCCCAGCGTCGACGGCTGAGCCGAGCGGCTTCAAGCCAGGCGGTCGTGGCTTCTCTGGCTGTGCTCGTGACTGCTCCTGCGCTCCGGAGCGGCCATCCGGGCCGCCCGCCGCGCATGCTCCGTCGCCGAACGGCGGGCTCGCGGGCGCGCCTTCTGCACCAGTCGCCGCGGGCTGAGTAGCCGTTCCCGGGAGGGGATCGTCCGCCGGCGGTCACCCGCCCGCGCCGCGCGGCACAGCGCGATCGTCAGCAATAGGACGAAGATCCAGACGGCGAGGATGATGAGCAGGATGGCCAAGCGAGCGCGAGTGGGCTGATCCGAACCGTATTCATCATCAAGTTCATCAGATCTGCTTCACTCGTGTCAACTGCTGCAATCATCCAGTCTCGCCACCGCGTCGGCTACACCCTCGCGCGCGGTCGGGTACCGCGGCTCCCAACCGAGCTCGCGCTTGAGCTTCGCGTTGCTCGAGCGCGCCGAGCGCGTCGCGGCCGCGACCGCCGGGCCACCGGCGATCAGGCGCACAAGCGCCGCCGGCACACGCCGCGGCCGCCCGACCCCGAGCGCCTTCGCCGTGAGCGCCATGAAGTCGTAGAACGCGATCGGCTCGTCGTCGACCACGTGGTAGACCTCACCCGCCTCAGACCGCTCGACCGCGAGCACCAGCGCGCTCGCGACATCGTCCACGTGCACGACATCCCACAGGTTCCTCCCGTTCCCGATCACCGCCAGGCGGCCCGGCCGACGCAGCCCCGCGATGAGCTCGTGCGCGTACCACCCGCCCGGCCCATACACGTGCGAGGGGCGAACCACCACCGCGGGCAGACCCGACTCCCACACCAACCGCTCGCCCTCCTGCTTCGAGCGCCCGTACGCCGTCTCCACCGGCAGCGGTGTCTCCTCGCTCAGCAGCGCCCCATGCGCGTCCCCCGTCACGACCGTCGAGGCGAACACGATCCGCTGGCCGGCGCCCTGCTCGGCGCCGGCCAGCGCCTGGCACGCCTCCAGCAGTCTCGCCGTTCCCTCCACGTTGACCTCGCGCACCTTGCGCTCGCTGCGCTGCGACGCTATCTCCGCCGCGAGATGCACGACGCACTCCGGCTCCTCCTCCTTCAACGCCTCCTTCAGCCTTCCCTCGTCGGTCAAGTCCGCCACGACCGCGCGTGTCCCCCGCGGCTCAGACCCGGGCCGGCGCACCAGCGCACTGAGCTCGTGCCCGCGCTCCGTCAGCCGCCCGCACAGCGTCCGCCCGATGAACCCGCTCGCCCCCGTGACCATGATCCGCACGCGTCGCAGGCTACCGTCCGTCGCCGTTATCGTCCACGCTGCGACGCTGTCCTAAAGACCGCCGAACCTGGAGACGATGAATTGGGGATGCCATCGCCCAAATACCTGCGCGTGGAGCTCGCCCTGGCGGTCGCCGCGCTCGTGCTGTTCGTCCTTGTCGCCAGCGGCCTCGCGTTCGGCGGTCCGGCGTTCGGCGAGGCCAACCACGAAGGCTGGCCGCGCGAAGAACACCACGAGGGCCACCCCGGCAACGAAAGCGGCGTCATGCGCGGCCAGGACGGCGTGCACAACTACCTGCTCGGCGGCGGCGGCGACGACACGATCTACGCCGGCGACGACGGCGACGTGATCTGGGGCGACTCCCATCCCGGCGAGCAGCCCACCTCCCAGCGCGACTTCCTGCACGGCGGCTCAGGCGAAGACTGGCTCTACGCGAGCTGGGGCTACAACGCGATCTGGACCGGCGCCGGCAACGACCACGTCGCCCTCGTCTACGGCTACGGCACCGTCTACTGCAACGGCCCCGGCCTCAAGACCCTCGTGATGCGCTACCTACCCCAGAATCGCCACTGGAATCTGGTCGGCTGCGACCACAAGGTGATTGTCCCCTACCGAGCGTAGGGCTTTCTCAGGCTTCGACGGTCACGCCCTTCCAGAAGGCGTAGTGATCCTTGATCTGCGCCGCCGCGTCCTTCGGGTCCGGGTAGTACCAGGCGGCATCCGGGTTCGACTGGCCCTCGACGGTGACCGTCTTGTAGCTCGCCTCGCCCTTCCACGGGCACGTCGTGTGAGTGTCGCTGTCCGTGAAGTACCGCTCGTCGATGCTCTCCGCCGGGAAGTACTGATTTCCCTCGACCTCAACCGTCTGCTCGCTGTCCGCCAGCGTTGCTCCGTTCCAAACCGCCTTCATCGCGCTCTGCTCCTCTGTCGATGATCTCCGTTCTTCGAGCGTAGCGATCTGCCCAGGCCTCACGGCCGCACGAACGTGTCCGGATCCGGCCCCGTGCGCTCGCCGCGGTCGAGCTTGCCGATCGCGTCCATCTCCGCGTCGCTCAGCTCGAAGTCGAACACGTCGATGTTCTGCTCGATCCGCTCCGGCGTCACCGACTTCGGGAACACCACGTTGCCGAGCTGCAGATGCCAGCGGATCACGACCTGGCCCGGGGTCTTGCCGTGGCGTTCGGCCAGCTCCACGATCGTCGCATCGTCGAGCACCTGTCCCTGCGCGAGTGGGCTCCACGCCTCCGTGACGATCCCGAGCTGCTCGTGCTTGGCGCGCAGCTCGGGCTGCTGCAGGCGCGGATGCAGCTCGATCTGGTTGACCGCCGGCGTCACGCCCGTCTCGGCGATGATCCGGTCGAGGTGGCCCGGCTGGAAGTTCGATACCCCGATCGCGCGCGCCCGGCCCTCGTCCTGCAGCTCGACGAACGTCCGCCACGTGTCGACGTAGCGGTCGTGTGACGGCACCGGCCAGTGGATCAGGTATAGGTCGACACGGTCGAGCTCCAGGCGCTCGAGGCTCGCGTCGAACGCGCGCCGGGACTCCTCATGGCCCTGGTCGTCGTTGAAGCACTTCGTCGTGACGAACACCTCCTCGCGCGCGAGGCCCGAGGCGCGGATCGCGCGCCCGACCGCGGCCTCGTTGCGATAGGCCGCGGCGGTGTCGATATGGCGGTAGCCCGCCCGCAACGCGCGCAGGACGACCTCCTCGGTGTCCTCCGGTGGGATCTGAAAGACGCCGAAGCCGAGCTGGGGGATCTCGACCCCGCCGCGCAGGGGTACGTCGGGGATGTCGATGCTTGAAGCGGTCATACGCATGTATGTGCCCGAACCGCCGGCCAGGTACACAACTGTCGAGAGGACCCTCTCGGTTACAGAGGTGTCCGCGGCTCTTTTCGGGGCGTGGTTGACAGCCGCCCGTCGAGATGCTTAGATAATCGACTTAGGCATATGACTAAGTCAATTGCAACCGCGAACCCACAGAGCGTGGACACCGGCCCCTCAATCAGGGAGGCCAACGTCGAGGCATTCCTCGACGCCGCCGAGCGCCTGCTGGTCAGGGAGGGAGCGGCGGGCATCTCGACGCGGCAGCTCGCCAGGGAGGCGGGGCAGAACCACGGCCTCGTGCACTACTACTTCGGCTCGGTCGACGAGCTGTTGGTGCAGGCTCTGGAGCGGTTCACCGGCCGCATCCTCGAGCGCCAGCAGGCGATGTACGGAACTGACGCGCCGTTTATCGAGAAGTGGCGCACCGCGATGGGTTTCATCGAGGAGGATCTCGCATCCGGCTACCCCAAGGTATGGGGTGAGCTGCAGACGCTCTCCTGGAACAAGCCAGAGCTCCGCGAGCGCCTGCAGAGCCTCAACGACAGGTGGCGCTCGCTACTGCGCGACGCGCTTTCGGAGGCGATCGAGGAGTACGGCCTGAAGGACACCCATCTCTCCCCGGAGGCATGGGCGGCGCTCGTGATGCAGTTCAACGAGGGGCTGCTGTTCGAGCGCCTGCTCGGCTTCGACCGCGGCCATTCAGAGCTGCTCGCGGCGATCGATGGCTGGCTCACGTCGCTGGAGAAGGGCAAGAGGACAAAAACATGAACACATCTACAAGGGAGGACACCATGGCAACCGTCCAAGAAGCAGTCGAGCTCGATCCACGGAAGCTCGAGCAGTTCGTGTTCGGCGCCGTCGAGGAGATCGGCGCGACCCTCAACGCTGCACTGGTCGTGATGGGCGACAAGCTGGGGCTCTACCGGGCCCTCGCGGGCGCCGGAGAGCTGACACCCGTCGAGCTCGCGCGACGGACCGCGGTCAGCGAGCGCTACGTCCGCGAGTGGCTCAATGCCCAAGCCGCCGGGGGGTACGTGGAGTACGACCCGGTGGGCTGCACCTACACGCTTCCGCCGGAGCAGACGGTCGCCTTGACCGACGACACAAGCCCCGCCTTTCTACCGGGTTTCTTTCAGATCGCGCTCGGCACTGTGATCGACTCGCCGCGGATCACCGAGGCGGCGCGTGGTGGCGAGGGCGTCGGCTGGCACGAGCACAACCACGATGTGTTCGAGGGCTGCGAGCGTTTCTTCCGGCCGGGTTATAACGCGAGCCTCGTGCCGTCGTGGCTGCCGGCGCTCGACGGGGTCATCGAAAAGCTCCAGTCAGGAGCCAAGGTCGCCGACGTCGGCTGCGGGCATGGCTCGTCGACGATCCTGATGGCGCAGGCGTTTCCCTCCTCGACGTTCGTCGGCTCGGACTACCACGAGGGCTCGATCGAGACCGCCCGCCTGCGGGCCCAGGAGGCGGGCGTCGCCGATCGTGTGAGCTTTCAGACGGTCGCCGCTGCCTCGGACCACGGCGAGGGCTATGAGTTGGTGACGATGTTCGATTGCCTGCACGACATGGGCGATCCGGTCGGCGCCGCCCGCCAGGTCCACAGCATGCTCGGCCCAGACGGTACTTGGATGATCGTCGAGCCGATGGCCGGCGACCGCGTGGAGGACAACCTCAACCCCGTCGGTCGTGCGTTCTACGGTTTCTCGACGTTTCTCTGCACCCCCGCGTCGCTGTCCCAGGAGGTCGGGCTCGCGCTCGGCGCGCAGGCCGGCGAAGCCAAGATCGGCGAGGTCGTCAAAGAGGGCGGATTCACGCGCTTCCGGCGCGCGGCCGAGACGCCCTTCAACCTCGTCTTCGAAGCACGGCCATGAGCTCTGCAGTCAATCGGGGAGGCCGGCCATGAACACGATCACGCAAGCCCCCGCCCCCGACCAAGCCTCACCGGCCCGCGCAGCGACCGGGCGCGACGGCGGGCAGAGCCGCGCCCGTTACCCCGACTCCGAGGGCTTCGTCGAGCGCGATGGCCAACGCCTCTTCTACGAGGTCTACGGGGAGGGCGAGGAGACGATCTTCCTGCTTCCGACCTGGTCGTTGTTCCATTCGCGCCACTGGAAGATGCAGATCCCGTATCTCGCCCGCCACTTCCGCGTGCTGAGCATGGACGGTCTCGGCAATGGACGCTCAGACCGCTGTCGCGACCCGCGGCGTTACGCCTCCGCGGAGTTCGCCCGCGACTGCCTGGCGGTGATGGACGCGAGTGGCACCGAGCGCGCGGTGATGGTAAGCCTCTCGACGGGAGCGCAGTACCAACTCGCTCTGGCGCGCATCGCGCCTGAGCGGGTTGTGGGCGCCGCGTTCATAGGTCCTGTGTTTCCCTATACCCCCTCGCACCTGTGGTTCGCGGGCATCCGAGGCTTTTCGCGGATCTTTCAACATCCGCCGCGCGTACCCCAGCTCTACCGCTGGTGGGCGCGCTACAACGTCGTCCACTGGCACGATGAATACCCGGCGTTCGTCGAGTGGTTCGTCACCCGCGCCTTCCCCGAGCCCCACTCGACCAAGGCGATCGAGGACGGAATGGGCTGGGGATTTGAGAGTGACCCCGAGACGCTGATTGCCACCATTCTCGATCGCCAGTCCGGCCTGCGCCCTCTCGGGCGCTCTTCTCTGCGCGCGCTGGCGCAGAACTTCGACTGTCCTGTGCTGGTCGTCTCGGGCACACGCGACAAGATCACGCCGCCGCGAGACGCTCACGCCTTGGCCCGCCTAAGCGGCGGTGAGCTCGAGGTCATCCCAGGTGCCGGACACTTCCTGCACGCGCGCAATCCGGTGCCGGTAAACCTGGCGCTGCGCGGGCTCTCCGAGGACGCCTTCGGCCGCAAGCACACACCGCGCGACCCGACCATCTACCGCCCCGATGGCCGTCCCCGCGCCCTGTTCGTGTCCTCGCCGATCGGCCTCGGCCACGCCCAGCGCGATGTGGCGATCGCCCGTGAGCTGCGCCGGCTTCAACCCGACCTGCAGATCGACTGGCTCGCCCAGGACCCGGTCACCCGCGTGCTCGCGGCGGAAGGGGAGCGCATCCATCCCGCGAGCGCGCATCTCGCCAATGAGTCCAAGCACATCGAGTCGGAGTCAGCCGAGCACGACCTGCACTGCTTTCACGCGCTGCGGCGCATGGATGAGATCCTCGCCGCCAACTTCATGCTCTTCCACGACGTCGTGCGCGAGGATCGCTATGACCTGTGGATCGGGGACGAGGCGTGGGAGCTCGACTACTACCTGCACGAGAACCCCAGGGAGAAGCGCGTGCCGTTCGCGTGGCTGACCGACTTCGTCGGCTTCCTGCCGATGGTCGACGGAGGCGAGCGGGAGAGCTTTTTGACCGCGGATTACAACGCCGACATGGTCGACCACATCGCCGAGCACCCCGAGGTACGCGACCTCGCCCTGTTCGTTGGCAACCCCGATGATATCGTCGCCGAGCGCCTCGGGCCGCAGCTGCCGACGATTCGCGACTGGACCGAGCGTCACTTCGACTTCACCGGCTACGTCACCGGCTTCGATCCCGCCGACCTCGGCGAGCGTACGAAGCTGCGTGCGGAGCTCGGCTACGGCGACGACGAGCGTGTTTGCATCGTCACCGTCGGTGGATCCGGCGTCGGAGCCAGTCTGCTGCGGCGCGTGATCGCCGCCTTCCCGCAGGCAAAGGAGCGCGTCCCGGAGCTGCGCATGATCGTCGTCGCCGGCCCGCGCATCGACCCCGAGGCGCTTCCTTCCCATCACGGCCTGGAGGTGGTCGCCTACGTGCACAACCTCTACCGGCACCTCGCCGCCTGCGACCTGGCGGTGGTACAGGGCGGCCTGACGACCTCGATGGAGCTGACCGCGAACAAGCGGCCGTTCCTCTACTTCCCGCTGCGCCATCACTTCGAGCAGAACTTCCACGTCCGCCGTCGCCTCGAACAGTACGGAGCCGGTCGCCGCATGGACTACGACGACTCCCCACCAGAGCAGATAGCCGCGGCGATCGCGCAGGAAATCGGCTGCGACGTCAGCTATCGCGATGTCGAGACCGACGGCGCCGCCCGGGCGGCGCAACGCCTCGTCGAGCTGCTCTGAGGCGGATTCTAAAGGCGCGGACTCGGCAGTGCGCTACTTTGTGACGGCCTCAGGGTTGCAGGTATCGGACGTCGGGTAAGAGAAGCGGCATGAAGGAGGCGAATGGTATGAGAGCTCGATTTGGATTTGGATGGGGGGGAACGCGCCTTACGACACTCGCGCTCGTCGCGGGCACGCTCGCGCTGGCTCTCCCGGGTGCGGCCGCGGCCGCCTCCTCCGCGCCGGCCGTCGGCACCGGAGGCTCGTCGGGGGCGACCTTCTCGTCCGTGACCCTCTATGGCTATGTCGACGCGCACAGCCTGACGACCACCTACGCCTTCCAGTACGGCACGACCAGCGCCTACGGCGGGCAGTCGCCGCTCGCTCCGGCCGGCAACGGGACGATCACGCTCAAATTCAGCCAGACCGTGACCGGGCTGCAGGCCGCCACCGTCTACCACTACCGGATCGTCGCGATCAACCAGGCGGGGACGACGTTCGGCAAAGACCGCACGTTCACGACCGCCAAGATCCCGCTGTCGGTGGCGCTCGCCGGCTCGCCCAACCCGGTCGTGTTCGGCAACCCGTTTCTTGTCGAGGGCAACCTGTCGGGGACGGGCGCTGCCAACCACCCGATCGCACTGCAGGCCAACCCGTTCCCCTACACCGCGGGCTTCCAGACCGTCGGCAACCCCGAGCTGACAAACGCCACCGGCGGATTTTCCTTCCCCTTCCTGGGTCTGCTCCAAAACGCTCAGCTGCGCGTGCTCACCGTCGGCAGTCCGCTGGTCATCAGCCCGGTGCTGACAGAGAACGTCGCCGTGCGCGTCACGTTCCACGCGCGCCGCTCGAGCCGTCGCGGCTACGTGCGCCTGTCCGGCACGGTCGCGCCCGCGGAGGTCGGGGCGCTCGTCGGCTTCCAGTTGCTCACCCCCGGCAAGTCGGTCAACGAGGGGGGCACCGTCGTCAAAGCCGGCACAGCGACCGTCTCGACCTTCAGCCGTGTCGTGCGCGTGCGCCATCCCGGCCTATATCGCGCGCTGATCAAGATCTCAGACGGCGCGCACCTGTCGAGCTACAGCCCGCCGATCCTCGTTCTCTGAGCGGGTGGTCCGCGGGATCTGTGCGGTTGTGCAGGTTTTGAGGCGGAGAGCGAGAAATATTTGTTCCAACAGGTCGGAATTCTCGCCCCACGTTCGTAATAGACAGTAGAGCTGCTGAGCAGAGGAAAGGACCGCGATGCGTTCGACGACACGGCCGCGCCGCTACGTGGCGCGCCACTGGCTCTTCATTTTCAGGCCCATACTGCGCTACAGCGCTACCCGTGACGCGTTCGTGCTGCGCGCCGTCGGCTCCTCCGTCGGCCCCGTGCTGCGGCCCGAGCGCCGCAGCCGTCGTCGCCGCCAGCAGTTCGAGGGCGTCGAGCGCCGCCGCGTCCAGGCCGTGTAGCCGCCGCTGCGTCCTGGCCGTGTAGCCGCTGCGTTCCGGCCGCGTAGGTTCGACTTGGCGCCCGCGCCTCGGGCGAGGCGCCCAGACGGTAAAGGAGGGGGGCCCGCTCAGCCGTCGAGCGAGCGCTGCAGCCGCTCGAGCACGCGCACGACCCGCAGGCCGCTGTGGCCGTCCGAGCGCGGCGTCGCGCCCGTGCGGATGCACTCGACGAAGTGCTCGCACTCGATCCGCAACGGCTCGGCGTTTGAGATCTGCGGCGAGAAGCTCTCGCCCGAGCGCGCGATGTACTCCCCCCACGTGTGCGCATCCTCGTCGAAGCCCTTGTCGTACACCGTCAGCTTGCCGTCGAGCAGCATGTCGTCGAACGTGGCCATCCTGCGCGCGCCGACGACGGTCAGGCGCCGCTCCTTGTGCGGATCAAGCCATGACAGGTGCAGATGGGCGACCGCGCCCGAGGGGAAGCGCAGGTAGCAGAAGACCACGTCCTGCACCCCCTCGCGCACGTAGGACTCGCCGTGCCCGACGCACTCCGTCGGCTCCTCGCCGATCAAACGCAGCACGACCGACACGTCGTGCGCGCCGAGGCTCCACAGCGCGTTCTCCTCCGCCCGCAGCTTGCCCAGGTTCAAGCGGTTGCCGTACACGTAGTACAGACCGCCCAGCTGCCCTTCGTCGAGCAGCTCCTTCAGCCGGTCGACCGCCGGGTGGTACTCGAGCAGGTGGCCCACCATCAGGATCCGCCCCGCCCGCTCGGCCGCGGCGACCGCCCGCTCGGCGTCGGCCGCCGTCGTCGCGAGCGGCTTCTCGACGAAGCAGTGCTTGCCCGCCTGCGCCACGCGCACCACCAGCGCGGCGTGGGTGGGCACCGGCGTCGCCAGCACGACCGCATCGAGCTCCCCGTCGCTCAGCAGGTCGTCGAGGTCACCGGTCGTGCGCGCGCGTGGGAAGGACGGCGCGAGCTTCTCGCGGGCCTCTTGCGAGGCGTCGCACAGCCACGTCAGCTCGCAGCCACCGATCGCGGCGAAGTTGCGCGCGAGGTTCGGCCCCCAGTAGCCGAGCCCCGCCACGCCGACGCGGATCGGCTCACCCTCGCCGGGCGCTCCGCTCATCGCGGACCCCGCTCTCCGCCGTCGCGAAGGTTGCGCGCTGTGGCGCTCATCGCCTCGCGCCGCTCTGTGCGAGGGTCCCGATCGCCGCGACGCACCGCTCCGCCGCGTGGCCGTCGCCGTAGAGCTGCGGACGCTCAGCCGGCGGCTCGCGCTCGAGGGCGGCGAGCGCTGCTCCCGAGTCGAGGTCGACGAGCGTGTTCCAGCCGGCGCTCACCGTCTCGACCCACTCCGTGTTGGCTCTCAGCGTCACACACGGCACCCCGGCAAGGTACGCCTCCTTCTGGACGCCTCCCGAGTCGGTCACGACCGCGCGCGCGCTGCAGAGCAGCGCGCTCAGCTCGACATACCCGAGCGGCTCCGTCAGGCGCAGCCCGTCTACCCGCTCGAGCTCCTGCCACCGTTCCGCGTCCTGCAATCGCGCGCGCGTGCGCGGATGGACCGGGAACAGGATCGGCCCCGGCAGCGCCGCGATCAGCCGCACGAGCGCATGCAACCGCTCAGGATCGTCGACGTTTCCGGCGCGATGCGCGGTCAGCAGCAGGTAATCGCCGGCGATGAGCCCGTACTTCGCAAGGGCCTCGCCGTCGGCGCGCGCGGCGGGCAGGCGGCGCAGCGCGACGTCGACCATCACGTCGCCCACGACCTCGACCCTCCCTGCGACCGACTCGGCCTGCAGGTTCGCCGCGGCGGTGTCCGACGCGCACAGCAACAGGTCGGACAGATGGTCGGTCAGCACGCGGTTGAGCTCCTCCGGCATCGTCCTATCGAACGAGCGCATCCCCGCCTCTATGTGCACCACCGCGACCCCCGCCTGCGCCGCCGCCAGTCCGCCCGCGAGCGTCGAGTTGGTGTCGCCGTACACGAGCACCGCGTCGGGCTCCACCTCGGCCAGCAGCGGCTCGAGCGCTGCCAGCATGCGCGCCGTCTGCGACGTGTTGCTGGCGCCGCCGATCTGAAGCTCGCGCTCCGGCTTGGCCAGGCCCAGCTCGCCGAAGAACACCTTCGACAGCGAGTCGTCGTAGTGCTGGCCGGTGTGCACCAGCACCTCCTCGTGCCGCTCCCTCAGCAGCCCCGAGACCGCGGCCGCCTTGATGAATTGGGGCCGGTTGCCGACAACGGTGAGGACCTTCACCCCTCGCAGCCTATGCCGCGGCGCCGACCACCGTCGTCGTCCAGTCGATCACCGACGTCGGCTTGACCACGTGGCGGCTCAGCCCGAGCTCCTTCGGCGCGAGGCCGAGCGCGAGGCCGACCAGCTGGGGGAGATGCAGGACCGGCATGTTCAGATCGCGTCCCACCGTTTTCTCGGCGAGCGGCTGCTGCATGTCGAGGTTCAGGTGGCACAGCGGACACGGCGTCACGAGGCAGTCGGCGTCCGCGTCGACCGCGTCGCCGAGGTGGCGGCCGGCCTGCTTCAGCGAGGCCTCCTTGTTCATCGTGATGATCGGAAAGCCGCAGCACTTGCGCATGCCGGCGTACTCGATCACGGTGCCGCCGAGCGCCTCGATCACCTGGTGCAGGTAATCGTCGCGCGGGTGCTCCTCGTCGATTCCGAGCCGCGGGCGTGGCCTGACGATGTAGCAGCCGTAGAAAGGTCCCACCTTGAGGTTCGTCAGCGGGCGCTTCACGCGCGCGCGCAACGCGTCGAGGCCGATCTCCTCGACCAGCAGCCACAGGAAGTTCTTGTTCGTCAGCCCCTTCTCATAGCTCAGCCCCTCGCTCGCGAGCGTCTCGTTTACCTGCCCGCGATACTCCGCGTTCGCGTCGAGGCGTTCCTGGCACTCGCTCTGCGCGCCCTGACACGTCGAGCAGATGTTCATCATCAGCTCCGCCCCCTCGACCTGCTGGGCGAGCGCGAACGTGCGCGCGTTCAGAGTGTCCGCGAGCTCCTGGTTGTGCTCGGCGATCACGCCCGCGCCCGTGCAGCAGGCGCGGTCCAGCTCTACCAGCTCGATGTCCAGCAGCGGCGCGACCTGCGCCATCGAGCCATGCAGCTCGGGGGTGAAGCCGCGGCTCACGCAGCCGGGCCAGTAGGCGACCTTCATCAGTTCTCGCTCCCTTCCGCTCGCGCGTCCTCGACGTCATCGCCGCCGGGACCGACCTGTGGGCTCTCTCCCTCCGGACCGACCGCCGAAGGCGGCCCGGGATCCGGTCGCGGCGGTGTGGAGGAGGTGGGATTCTCGCCGACGGGCGCCTTGAACTCGGCGCCCGAAGCGGCACCCACCAGTTCCTCGTCCTCGCCCGTGATGTACAGGTTCAGCTCGTACCGTTCCTTGCGGCCCTCGACCTTGTCGTAGATCGCCTGCACGCCCTTCAGGTCCTGCTTCGGGATCTTGTGCCCGAAGATCGCGATCTTCACGTTGACTTTGCGCCGCAGCACGCCCTTGATCACAACCGGCAGCGAGGACAGCAGCTCCTTGCCGGCCGCGGGGTGGAACTTGGCGAACCACGAGTTCCCGCCATAGGAGCGCGGTATCAGCTCGGCCTCGTGCATCAGACCGTAGTCGCCGATCAGGCCGGTCACCGCCGCCTCGTGGCGCTCGCCGTTGTTCTGGTCGACGATGTCGAAGTCGCTCCCCGCGATCCGCCGCAGCCGCATGATCTGGCCCATCGGGTTGACGTCCTTCGGGCACGCCTCGACACACTTGAAGCAGTGCGTGCAGTCGTAGATACCCTGCGGGTCTTCCGCCAGGTCGCGCAGCCGGATCTCGTGCTGGTCGTCGCGCGGGTCGCCGACGAAGCGGTAGGCCTTGGCGAGCGCCGCCGGGCCGATGAAGCCCGGGTCGACCTCCATCGCGAGGCAGTCCGACACGCACGCGCCGCACTGAATACAGCCCATCGTCTGGGTCACATCGACCATCGACTCTTTCGAGACGATGTACTCGCGCTCGGGCACCGGCTGCTTGGCGAGTAGCCACGGCGTGACCCGCTGCACCTTCTTCCAGTGGACCGCGTCCATGTCGACGATCAAATCCTTCAGCACCGGCATGTTGCCCATCGGCTCGATCTCGATCGCGCCGTCCTTCGCGCTGCGCTTGGCTGCGTCGAGGTGGGTGTGGCAGGCCAGCGCCGGTTCGCCGTTGACGCGGATCCCGCACGAGCCGCAGATCGCCTGGCGGCAGGAGCAACGCACGCCGATCGACCCGTCGAAGCGGTCTTTCGCCTGCAGGATCGCCTCGAGCACCGAGCGGTGGGGCGCCAGCTCGACCGTGTGCTCGTCCCAGTACGGGGCCTCGCCCGACTCCGGGTCATAGCGGCGCATCCTCAGCGTGAACTGCTCGGGCGGCTTGTGCGTCTCAGCCATTGGCGGCGCTCCTTCTCAGGTCGGATGAGAGATCCTGCTGCGGTCGGGTCCGTCGCCCCAAAGCCATCAGTACTTCCTCTCCTCGGGCTGCCACCGGGTGATCGTGACCGGCGAGTAGCTCACCTTTGGAGCGCCGTCCCCGTCCAGTGAGATGTCGATGTGCTTCAGCCACTCCTCGTCGTTGCGCTCCGGGTAGTCGGTGCGGAACTGCGCGCCGCGCGACTCCTTGCGCTCGATCGCGCCAATGACCGTCGCCTCGGCGCAGTCGACCATGAAGCCGAGCTCGATCGCGCCGAGCACGTCCTGGTTGAACACCGTTCCGCGATCGTCGATCCAAGCCCTGCCCGCCTCCTCTTTGAGGCGCCCGATCGTCTCCAGCGCGCTCTGCAGCCCCGCCTCGTCGCGGAACACCGCCGCGTGGCGGTTCATCAGCTCGCCGAGCTCGCTCTTGATCTCAGATACCCGCCGCCCGTCGCGCGGGCGGGCGATGATCTCATCGATCTGCGCCGCGTCCTCGCGCAGGCGCGCACCCGCGTCGAGCTTCGGCGCCGCCATCCCCGCGGCCCGTGCGGCCGCGTGCTCGCCCGCCCGCCGGCCGAAGATCAGCGTGTCGAGCAGCGAGTTGGCGCCGAGGCGGTTGCCGCCGTGCACCGACACGCACGCGACCTCGCCCGCCGCGTACAGCCCCTCGATCGGCGTGCGCCCGTCGACGTCGGTCTTGACCCCGCCCATGATGTAGTGCTGGCCCGGGCGGATCATGATCGGCTCGCGCGTGATGTCCACGCCCGCGAAGTCGCGTCCCAGATTGACGATCTCGCGCAGCGCCTCCAGCGTGCGCTTGCGCTCCACGACCGTCACGTCGAGGTAGATGCCCGCGCCGTCCGGTCCAACCCCGCGGCCCTCGTCGATCTCGATCTGCTCGGCGCGCGAGACCACGTCGCGCGAGGCGAGCTCCATCTTGTTCGGCGCCGATTTCTCCATGAACCGTTCGCCGTTCGCGTTCAGCAGGTGCGCGCCCTCGCCGCGCGCGCCCTCCGTGATCAGGATCCCCGTCTCGACCAGGCACGTCGGGTGGTACTGGACCATCTCCATGTCCATCAGCGGCGCGCCCGCGCGATAGGCCATCGCGATCCCGTCGCCGGTCACGATCAGGCCGTTCGTCGTCGGCTTGTACGCCTGTCCGGCGCCGCCGCAGGCGAGGATCACGTTCTTGGCGGTGAACGCCTCCATCCTGCCGCTGCGCACCTCGCGCGCGATCACGCCGCAGCAGGCGCCCGCGTCGTCGCTCAGCAGCGAGGTCGTGAACCACTCCTCGTAGCGCTCGACCGTCTCGTGGTGCTTCATCAGCTGCTCGTACAGCACGTGCAGCAGCGCCTGGCCGGTGATGTCGGCGACATACGCCGTGCGCTTCATCGAGGCGCCGCCGAACGCGCGCAGGTCCATCTCGCCCTGCTCGTTGCGATGGAACGTCACGCCCATGTGCTCGAGGTGCATCACCTCCCGCGGCGCCTCCGAGCACATGATCTCGATCGCGTCCTGATCGCCCAGGAAATCCGAGCCCTTGACGGTGTCGTAGGCGTGCGAGCGCCAGTCGTCGTCGACGCTGATCGCCGCATTGATGCCGCCCGCGGCCGCCACCGAGTGCGAGCGCACGGGGTGGACCTTGCTCATGATCGCGACGCTCGCACCCTCCTGCGCGGCCGCCAGCGCGGCGCGCTGGCCCGCGAGACCGGCCCCGATGATCAAAACATCATGTGTTGGCATGGGGCGAGACTCTATATACCGGCGGCCGGGCGCAGCGCTTTGCGCACCTGCGCGAGCGTAACGACGCCCTGCAGCACCCCGTCCTTGTCGACTGCGACCATCGCTCCCAACCGGCCGAGCCCTTCGGCGCCGAGCAGCGATTCCAGCGGCGCCTCTTCGCCGATCCGCACCGGCATGTCCTCCTCGAGCACGTCGATCACCCCCAGCGCCGGCCGTCCCGCGGCGATCTCGCTCTCGACCCGCTGCTGGCGCACGACGCCGAGGAAGTGCCGCGCCGGGTCCACCACCGCGAACCACGGCCAGCGATAGCGCAGGAAGAACTGCTCCTGCGCGTCCAGCAGCGTCAGCCCCGCCGGGATCGTCACCGGCTCGCGGTCCATGATGTCGGCCACCTTCACGTTCTGAATTCGCTGCCCCACAACGCCCTGCGCGACCGCCGCGCCGGCTGCCTGGTAGAGGAAGAACGCGAGCAGCATCGTGATCAGCCCGAGCGAGGAGCCGCTGCTCGCGAACTCCCACAGCCCGAGCAGCCCGATCCCGAGCGCGAACCCCTGTCCCGAGCGCCCGGTCGCGCGCGTCGCGCGGTTGCGGTCGCCAGTGCGCCACCAGATCGCCGCGCGGGCGATCCGCCCGCCGTCGAGCGGGAACGCGGGCACGATGTTGAACAGGAGGAGCACCCCGTTGATGAATCCCAGCCAGCCGAGGAGCGCGAGCGCCGGCGTCGTCTTCAGGAGCTGGCCCGTGAGCGTCAGGTCACCGACGGTCCCGCTGCTGGCGAGCACCGCGGTAGCCCCCGCACAGAGGACGAGCAGGGTGAAGGTCACGGCCGGCCCCGCCGCCGCGACCTTGAATTCCTCACCTGCGCTCTGCGGCTCGCGGCGCGCGTGCGACAGCCCGCCGAAGAACCACAGGTCGATGCCGGCGATCGGTATGCCCTGGCGGCGCGCCATGAGTGCGTGCCCGAGCTCGTGCATGATCAGCGACGCGAAGTAGCCGAGCGCCCCCGCCACGGCCACGAGGTAGTCGGTCGTCTTCGAGCCGCGCATCACTTCTGGAAAGTATGACTGCGAAAGCCAGTAGATCAGCAGGAACAGCACGAAGAACCAGCTGTAGCTCACGCCGATGCGAATCCCGAAGACGCGAGCGAGCTGAAGGTTCGTGCGCGGCCTCATATTTTCATGTTAGGTCGTGCGGGGGCCTGTCCCGCCGGTCCTACGCGTGTGGCAGCGAGCGCGCGATGATCGCCTCGAAGTCGCTGCCCGCCGGCAGCGTGCCGTACTCGAGGCCCCCGTCGCCCGCCAGCCGCGAGGCGCAGAACGCGTCCGCCACCGCCGGCGCCGCGTGGCGCACGAGCAGCGAGCCCTGCAGGCACAGCGCCATGTCTTCGACAACCCTCCGCGCGCGCGTCTCGAGCGTCGTCGGATCGCCTGCGAACTGGCCCTGCAGCTCCTCCACGCGCGCGTCCAGCCGCGCGTCGGCGCCCTGCGCCTGCTGCACCTCGCCGAAGAACACTTCCAGCGACCTCGGCGAGCGCGTGAGCGCGCGCAGCACGTCCAAGCTCATCACATTCCCCGAGCCCTCCCAGATCGAAGCCAGCGGCGCCTCGCGATACAGCCGCGGCATCCCCGACTCCTCGACATATCCGTTGCCGCCCAGGCACTCGAGCGACTCGAACGCGTGGTTCGGCGCGCGCTTGCACGTCCAGTACTTCCCCACTGCCGTCGCCAGCCGCTTGAACAGCTGCGCGTCGGTGTCGTTCTCGCCGGCCTGCGCATCCGCGTCGGCCTCGTCGTACGCGCGCGCCAGCCGCATCGCAAGCGCTGTGGCGGCCTCCGACTCGACGCACAGGTCCGCCAGCACGTTGCGCATCAGCGGCTGGTCGATCAGCGTCTTGCCGAACGCGCTGCGATGGGCCGCGTGATGTGTCGCGTTGACGACCCCCGAGCGCATTCCCGCCGCCGCCCCGATCACGCAGTCAAGGCGCGTGTGCCCGACCATCTCGATGATCGTCGGCACGCCTCTTCCCGGCTCGCCCACCATCCGCGCCCACGCGTTGTGCAGCTCGATCTCGCTCGACGCGTTCGAATGGTTTCCGAGCTTGTCCTTCAACCGCTGGATGTGAAACTCATTGCGGCTGCCGTCCGGGAGAATGCGTGGCAGCAAGAAGCACGACAACCCCTCCTCGGTCTGTGCGAGCACCAGAAAGATGTCCGACATCGGCGCCGAGCAGAACCACTTGTGCCCGGTGATCTCATACTCCGCGCCCGCCCCGCCGCCGTTCAGCGCACGCGCGACCGTAGTGTTCGCGCGCACATCCGAGCCGCCCTGCTTCTCGGTCATCGCCATGCCCGCGATCGCCGAGCCCTTCTCGCTCGCCGGGATCAGCCGCGGGTCATATGTCGTGGCGGTTACGAGCGACTCCCACTCGGCCGCCAGCTCGGGCTGCATCCGCAGCGCCGGCACGACCGCGAACGTCATCGTGATCGGACACGCGAACCCCGCCTCGGCCTGCATCGCGGTCATGTACAGCGCCGCCCTCGCGGCGTGCGCGAACGGCTGCTCACTCGTCCACGGCAGCGAGTGCAGCTCGTGCTCGACCCCCATCCTCATCAGCTTGTGCCACGTCGGGTGGAACTCGACCTCGTCGATGCGATTTCCATACCGGTCGTGCGTCTTCAGCACCGGCTTGTTCTCGTTCGCCTGCCGTCCCCACAGCTGCTGCGGCTCGCCACCGACGAATCGCCCCAGCTCCGCGGCGCGCTCGCGCACCCAACCCGCGCCCTCGCGCTCGGTCGCCTCCACGAGCGGCACGTTGCTCGAGAACACGTCCACGCCCTCCAGTGGCGGCGGCTGGTTCGCGACTGTGTGTGTCCGCCACGGCGCTCCGTTCGTGCCCGCGCGCGGGTCCTGTGAGACGGTCGCCATGCGGTGAAGTTAAGCAGAGATGGATAGCATCGCCGCCTACTATGGCCAAAATTAAAGTTCAGAACCCCGTCGTCGAGCTCGACGGCGACGAGATGACGCGAATCATCTGGTCGTTCATCCGCGAGCAGCTGATCGTGCCCTACCTCGACATCGACCTGCAGCGCTACGACCTCTCGATCGAGAGTCGCGACGCGACCGAGGACGCGATCACGGTCGAAGCGGCCGAGGCGATCAAACGCCACGGTGTAGGCGTCAAGTGCGCCACGATCACCCCCGACGAGGCGCGCGTGCAGGAGTTCGGTCTGAAGGAGATGTACCGTTCGCCCAACGGCACGATCCGCAACATCCTCGGCGGCGTCATCTTCCGCGAGCCGATCGTCATCTCCAACATCCCCCGGCTCGTCCCCGGCTGGACCAAGCCGATCGTGATCGGCCGTCACGCCTTCGCCGACCAGTACCGCGCGACCGACCTCGTCGTTCCCGGCGAGGGCAAGCTCACGCTCACCTTCGCCCCTTCCGACGGCTCGCAGCCGATCGAGCTCGACGTCTACGATTTCCCCGGTCCCGGCATCGCGATGGCGATGTACAACCTCGACTCCTCGATCCGCGACTTCGCGCGCGCGTCCCTGCGCTACGGCCTCGACCACAAGCTCCCCGTCTACCTCTCGACCAAGAACACGATCCTCAAGCGCTACGACGGCCGTTTCAAGGACCTGTTCGCCGAGATCTACGAGACCGAGTTTCGCTCAGACTTCGAGGCCGCCGGCATAACCTATGAACACCGCCTGATCGACGACATGGTCGCCGCCGCTTTGAAGTGGGAGGGGGGGTATGTGTGGGCGTGCAAGAACTACGACGGCGACGTCCAATCCGACACCGTCGCTCAGGGCTTCGGCTCGCTCGGGCTGATGACGAGCGTGCTGATGACCGCCGACGGCAAGACCGTCGAGGCCGAGGCCGCGCACGGCACCGTCACCCGCCACTATCGCCTGCACCAGCAGGGCAAGCCCACCTCCACAAATCCGATCGCCTCGATCTTCGCCTGGACGCGCGGGCTCGCCGCGCGCGGGCGGATGGACGGCACGCCGGATGTGTCCGCCTTCGCCGAGACACTCGAGCGCACATGCGTTGAGACCGTGGAAAACGGGCACATGACCAAGGACCTTGCACTGCTCGTCGGCCCCAACCAGCCGTGGCAAACCACCCAGGAATATCTCGCCTCGGTGCAGGAGAACCTGAGGCAGGCGATGGCCTGACCCGCGATCCCGCGCCGCGCGCACCGTCCGTCCGTCCGTCCGTTCCTCCATTCCATCCGTCCTCCATTCCATCCGTCCTTCATTCGCAGCACAGTCAATCCACCTTCCCGCAAGCCCTTACCCAGGAGATGAATCAGTGAGCACAAACGATCCCGTACGAGTCACAGTCACAGGCGCCGCCGGGCAGATCGGCTACAGCCTGCTCTTCCGCATCGCCTCCGGCCAGCTGCTCGGTCCCGACACCCCGGTCGACCTGCGCCTCTTGGAGATACCGCCCGCGATGGGCGCCCTGGAGGGCGTCGCAATGGAGATCGTCGACTGCGCCTTCCCATTGCTCGCGAACCTCGACCTGCACGACAACCCCGAGGACGCCTTCGACGGCGTCAACATCGCTTTGCTCGTCGGCTCGCGCCCGCGCACGAAGGGCATGGAGCGCGCCGAGCTGCTGTCCGAGAACGGCAAGATCTTCACCGTCCAAGGCAAGGCATTGAACGCGCGCGCCGCCTCCGACGTGAAAATCCTCGTCGTCGGCAACCCCGCCAACACCAACTGCCTGATCGCGATGTCCAACGCGCCCGACATCCCCCGCGAGCGCTTCACCGCGATGCTCCGCCTCGACCACAACCGCGCGATCGCACAGCTCGCCGCCAAGGTGGAGGTCCCCGTCACCGACATCTCGCAGATGGGCGTCTGGGGAAACCACTCGCCGACGATGTACCCCGACCTGTTCCACGCGCAGGTGCGCGGCGAGCAAGCGGCCGCCGTGGTCGACGATCAGGCCTGGATCGAGAACGACTTCCTCCCCAACGTCGGCAAACGCGGCGCCGCGATCATCGAGGCGCGCGGCTCCTCCTCCGCCGCCTCCGCCGCCTCCGCCGCGGTTGACCATGTTCATGACTGGGTCACCGGCACCGACGGGCGCTGGGTCTCGATGGGCGTCCCCTCCGACGGCTCCTACGGTGTGGCCGAGGGCCTCATCAGCGGGTTCCCCTGCACGTGCTCCGGCGGCGAGTGGTCGATCGTCGAGGGCCTGGATCTGGACGACTTCTCCCGGTCGAAGATCGACGCGTCCGTGGCCGAGCTCACCGACGAGCGGGATACGGTCAAAGGGCAGGGGTTGATTTAAGGGCGCCCTGGGGCGGCGGTGCATCTCGTCCAATCTTGCTAAGGTCCCGATCCTGATTGATGGACTAAGCGGCACCGGGTGGAACTGAGACAAGTGCGTCCGGCGGCTCAGACGCCCGATTCGGGCGATACCGGTATTCGATCGAAGGGGAAGGCGCGCATGAGCAGACGGTTAAGTAGCCTCGTCCTGTGCGCCGGGCTTGCATCGGGGCTCCTGAGCCCCCTTGCGTTCGACGTGGCAGCGACCGACGCCGATGAAGCATCGACGATCATCGAACGCTGCACACACGGGCAGTCACTCACAGGGTTCCGCCCCAGCGCGTACGTGGTCGCGCTCGCGGAGCTCACGCCGACGGTGAAAGAGTACTCCGACTGCGAAGCACTCATCATCAATGCGGAGCTTGCCGAGCTCATCCCGCTTCTCGGCAGGATCCCCACCGCACCCCTTGGCAAGACCTCGACCCCGCTTTCCGGCAAGACCGCGAGCGTAAAGGCCATCTCGGGAACGGCAAGGGTGCGCCTGAAGGGGACACACACATTCGTTGCGCTCAATGCGTTGAGGTCTCTGCCGGATGGCAGCGAAGTGGACGCCACACACGGGACGGTCCTACTTACCGTCGCATCGCGTCAAGGGGGCACTGAGAGCGCCGAAGCCAGCGGTGGCATGTTCGTGATCGAGCAGGAACGAAACGCAACCGCCGAGACGCACCTGGAGCTCTCGCTGCCTCTGACAGGCTGCCCGAAGGTGACGTCTGCGCATGACTCTGCAGCCACGGCGAGCAGAGCAAAGCACCGCTCCGGGCCCACTAGCCGACACCTATGGGTCTCCGACGGCGGCGGCAGCTGGGGCACCAGCGGGCGCTATGTGACTACCACGGTCGAGGGTACGCACTGGCTCACGCTCGATGAGTGCGATCGATCCGAGGTCAAGGTCGCAGCCGGCAAGGTGAAGGTCCACGACCTGATCCACAACGCAACCAAGATCCTCACCGCGGGCAAGACCTACATAGCCACCCGGTAGCCGTCGAGAAGCCTCCACGAGGAGCACTTGCGGGCGGGGTCCCGGCGTAGCCTGGAGCGCTGGCTGCAACGTGCCCAACGCTGACGCCAGCAGCTGCCGCGACGCTTGCCTACTGCGGCAGGCCCGAGTTCAAGTAATGGACACTGTCCGCCGATCGGTTGCATGCGATGTCCTCTCAACGCCCGAGCCCAGGATCGGATGCGATTCGTGTCCCGCTGCCGCCGTCCGCTTCAACGGATCAGACCGGTGAGGATCTCGCTCGTCTCGGGGAGACGCTGAAGACCCGCACGGAGGATGTGCTTGCCGAGACGGTCGCGAAGACCGCGGGCCCGGACCACGCCGTCGAGCCGCTGGTTCAAAGCAGCTTCGAACGGATCTGCAAGAGCTCGACGATTGCGGTGGCCCGCTGGATGTCAGGCGAGGGCATGGAGGTTGCGATCGAGGCCGGCCAGGAAACGTGGGAGATCTTCGCCGAGCTGGCGGCCCATCGTGCGGCGTCGCTGAACGAGGTGACCTGGCGCTGCTTCTGGTGGCGCAACGTCACGGCGGAGATCCTCGAGGACAGCGCCGACCGGCTCGCCGTTTCACGCGATGCGCTGTCAGAGGCCCTGCACATCCTGCAGCTGAGCCTCGAGTTCAGCCTGCTGCGCATGTGCGAGTGCTTTGAGGCCGAGCGTAAGCGCACCGACGAGGAGCTCTCGCGGCGCGAGGACGAGCTTTCGTTCCTGGCCACCCACGACCCGCTGACCGGGCTGCCGAACCGGACGTTGATCCTCGATCGCGTCGAGCAGATGCTCGCGCGCTCGCGCCGCAACCAAACGCCGGTGGCGGCGCTGTTCGTCGACGTCGACAATTTCAAGAGCATCAACGACACGCTCGGTCACGGTGTCGGCGATGAACTGCTGCGGGCGGTCGCTGCCCGCCTGGACGGCGTCGTCAGAGCCACCGACACGCTGGGGCGACTCGGCGGGGACGAGTTCGTCGTGATCTCCGAGGAACTCTCGCTCGCGACAGAGCCGGAGCTGATCGCCGAACGTCTGCTCGACGCGCTCAAGCAGCCGTTCAAGCTCGGGGCCGACGGCGACACACGCGTGTCGGTGACGGCGAGCGTGGGGATCGCCACAGGAGAGCACACCACCGCCGAGGAGCTTCTGCGCGCCGCGGACATCGCCATGTATCGCGCCAAGTGGGATGGCAAGAATCGCTACGTCGTGTTCGAGATCGGCATGCAGGACACGATCCAAAACCGCATGGAGCTCGAGATGGACCTGCGCGAAGCGCTCACGCAGGACCAGTTCTTTCTCGCCTATCAACCCACGATCAACCTGAGCGACATGAGCCCCACCGGAGTGGAGGCGCTGATTCGCTGGCAGCACCCGGTGCGCGGGATCGTGCAGCCCGACGATTTCATCCCGTTGCTCGAGGAGACAGGGTTGATTACAGAGGTCGGCAAGTGGGTCCTCGAGGAAGCCTGCGCTCAGGGCGCCCTATGGCGCCGGGCCGGGTATCCGATCGGCATGGCCGTCAACGTGTCAGCTCGCCAGCTCGACAGCGACCAGCTCATAGCCGACATCGAGGGAGCGCTCTCACGCAGCGGCATGGACCCGGAGGGGCTCACGATCGAGATCACCGAGACGACGCTGATGCGCAACATCGAGGAGACCGCTCGCCTGCTCGCGCAGGTCAAGCAGCTCGGCGTGCGCATCGCGATCGACGACTTCGGCACCGGCTACTCCTCCCTCGCCCACCTCCAGCGGTTCCCGGTGGACGCCTTGAAGATCGACCAGTCGTTCATCTCCGGCATGGCCGACAACCAGGAGGGTGAGACGCTCATACATACCCTTGTGCAGCTCGGCAAGGCGCTCTCGATCGAGACCTTCGCCGAGGGCATCGAGCAACAGCACGAGCTCTCTCTCCTCAAAGATCAGGACTGTGACAACGGACAGGGCTTCCTCTTCGCCCGCCCCCTCGACGTGGCCGCCACCGAGGCGTTCCTGCGGAACTGGGCCGAGAACGTCAGAGGGCACGGCATCCCTGCCGCGCCCTCTTCGTTCGGTGTGTGAGCCGCTCCGGCGAGATCAGCTTTTCGGGTGCCAGCCGCGGCCTTTCTTGGCCACTTTGCCTTCCTGCTCGAGACTCGGCAACACGCGGTACAGGTAGTTCTGCTTGATGCCCATCTTCGCGGCCAGCTCGGGAATGGTGATACCCGGCTGTCCCGTCACGAACGCCAGCGCCTCGGCCGCGCGTGTACCGCTGCCTTTGCGCCGTCCGGCGCGCCGCGGGGTGGAACTGCTGCTGCTGCTGCCGGGGGGACGGCCTGCTTTTTTACGACCGGGGGGGCGACCCGGTTTTTTACGACCGGCTTTGGCCGGCGCAGCGGCCGTCGCGGCCGGAGTCGCCGTCTCTGTGGCTTTCGTGCTCGTCCGGTTGACCGAGCCGCGCGGGCGTCCCGGTCCACGGCGACGCGACGCGGTCGCGACGGAAGAAGCGGAAGACGCCGATCCGCCGACGCCCGCCAGGGCCGAGGCTGCCGCCTCGAGTCGCTGGTACTCGTCCACGAGCGGCTTGATCTCCTTCAGCCGATCGGTGATCTCTTTGCGCTTCTCGTCAAGGAAGTCGGTCACGATTCAATCCTCTTCACTAGTGTAAATGCGACCTAAGTCACATATTTTCATCCTGACCTTACACGATCCAACCCCGGAAACCCGGCCGCACAGCGTTTTGCAAGGGCGATTTCTGATTGGTTAGGAGTCGCTGCAGGTTCTCCGGCCGGCTAATCGTTCTCCACATATGTGCGCAAACGCTCGAGTGTGCGCCTGGCCTCTCGTTCCGGCATGCCCCCCACCAGCGCACGGCTGACCACTGCGCCGAGCGGTCCGAGCGGTGGGCGGAATTCGTTGCGATAGTCAAAGCGCGTGCCCTTGCCCTCAGCTGTCAGGCCGTACTCGGTGCGAGCATGTGAGCGCGCCGGCCCACGCCCCTCCCACACGGCGTGCGCGCAGGCGTCGCACTCGACGAGCTTCCAGTGAACTTCGAGATTGACACCGCGCAGATGGATTTGCTGATCCATCTCATACCCCACTCGCGATGCGCCGTTGTCGGCATGTACCAGCCGGCGGTGAATCGTGACCCAGTCGCCAAGGCGAGCGGGATCCATGATCACTTTCCACACGTCCTCCGCAGGCGCGGCGATCTGGATCGAGGCTGTGACGAGGCTCATAGGATGCTTGCGTTCATCGGTGCGCCCAACGGTATAGGGCGGGCGGCGTAGGGCGGCCTGCGCTTGGCCGCGCCCGGGTGGCTCACGTGCGGGCGGCGGCTCGGATTCCCGGGTGGCTCACGTGCGGGCGGCTCGGATTCCCGGATGGCTCACCGTGCGGCCAGCGGCTCGGATTCCTCCCATTCGCCGAGCGCGTGCTCCACCGCCGAGTCAAAAGAGTGGAGTCTCACGTTCAGCAGCTTCGCGGCACGATCGTCGGCGATCAGCAGATCGCCCTCGAGGCTCTCCATCAACGGCACCATCAGCTCCGGGTCCTCACCCGCGATTGCCGCCACGACACGGGCCGCGATGGGTGTCACGCTCACGCCCAACCCGAGCGCCGGGCGACTCACCAGCATCAACTCGGCGATGCGCGCGATCATCTCGCCGTAGCTGAGCACGTCGGGTCCGCCGACGTCCATCGACAGACCGCTCACCGCCGGCGCGGTCGCGGCGGCGACGAGCATCTCGGTGACGTCGCGCGCGTCGATCGGCTGCGTGCGATACCGCCGCCATGCCGGCAGCGTGAGGACCCGCAGGCGCTCGACCAGGTGGACGAGCAAACGGAACGAGCGCGAGCGTGCGCCTACCACGATCGAGGCGCGCAGCGCCACCGAGTCGGGGACGCTTTGCATGAGGATGCGCTCCACCGCCTCGCGGCTGGCCAGGTGGCGTGAGACGCGGGTTGGCTCGACCCCCATCAGCCCCCCGAGGTACACCACGCGCCTCACTCCCGCCCGTGCCGCCGCGGCGGCGAATGTGTGAGCCGCGGCGCGCTCCCGCTCGGCAAACGGCAAGCCGGCCTCGGAGCGCTCCATCGAGTGGATCAGGTAATACGCGACCTCGACCTGCTCGAGCGCGCGCGTGAGCCCTGCGCCCGTCAGCGCATCGCCACGGAAGATCTCGACATTCTCGGCGATGTTCCCGGGACTCAGCAGCTCGAGCGTCTCCCGCACCCGCGCGGGTGTACGTCCGAGCGCGCGCACCTCTCGACCGTCGGCGAGCAGGCGGGGGATGAGCTGTGAGCCGACGAACCCGCCGGCGCCGGTGACGAGGATGCGCATGCCCTAATCATGACGCGGGTGGTTCGGCTGCGTCCAAGTCCCGCAAAATGGGTGGTTGTCGGCTCGGCGCTCACAGAAAAGTGACCGATGTCCGGCCGTCCGTGGGTAGAAACCGTTTTCTCTGCGATTTGCGGGATGGCGCCCTACGCCTGCTGCCGGACGGTGCTTTCATGCTCCCCGTCGTCCGTTTCAGTCAGCGATCAGCGCATGGGGGTGGCAGGGTGCAGAGAACGCAGGGCAAGCGAGTCGCTCGCAAGGTGAGTTGTGACGAATGCTTCTTCCGTTGCAACCTCCTCTGTGCGCTGGACCTGTCCGAGCCCTGCGCCACCTTCCGCCCCAACGAGGCGCAGCTGCAGCCGCCGCAGCAGATGCGTTTCGTCTTTCGTCAGGAGCGTCGCACGCGTGCGGCCTGGGCGTTCCCCTCGGCGCAGGAACAGGCCGCGCTGCACGCCTGATCCGCAGCCCCTCGATGTGCGGGGGTATATTGAGTCCAGACCTGCAAGCTTTCGGCATAGGTGGTGACGACGATGGCAGCGAAGGACAGCATCGGCAAGGCCGGCAAGGCGGCGCGGGAAGCAACGCAGCACAGCCGCTACCTGCAGCGCCTGATCGAAGATCAGGGTCTGCGCGAGAACCTGCTCACGGCATATGGCTCGGCGCGCAGCGCCTACGGGCGGATGAGCAACGGCACGCCCGCGACCCAGGCTCTATTCGAGGATCGCAAGCTCCAACGTGAGCTGAAGGAGGCCGCAAACGCCCTACGGGACGCTTCCAACTCGTTGCGCGAGCCACCCAAGCGCGGTCGCCGTGGCGGCGGCCTGGGCCGCTCGTTGCTGCTGCTGACGCTGGCCGCCGTGCTCGCGATGGTGCTCAGCGAGGGCCTGCGCTCGAAGGTGCTCGACCTCCTGTTCGGCGCCGAGGAGGAGTTCGACTACAGCTCCACCACCACGGCTCCCGACTTCGAGCCGACGGGTGCTCCCGCCGGCTGAGCCGGAGGCGCGGGGCTCTTGTCACGGATGACCGTCGCAGCCGAGAGCCCGGGCGCGGCCGACTCGAGCGTGGCCGGCCTGGGCGTGGCCGATCCGGGCGTTACCGATCCAGGCGTGGCCGATTCGGGCGTGGCTGACCCGAACGCGCCGGCGCCCGTGGCCGCGCCGGCCAAGTCGCTGTCCGGCGAGAAGGCCCAGCGCATCGTCGAGGCGATGCGCCGCAGCGTCGCGCGCCACGGCGCGGCGGGCTCGACCTTCGACCACGTCTCGCGCGAGGCGGGCGTCTCGCGGGGACTGCTCCACTACTACTTCGGCACCAAGGAGCAGCTGCTCGTCGAGGCGGTGCGCCGCGACTGCGAGCTGCGCATGGAGATGCTCGAGCGCCAGCTCGCCGGGGAGCGAACCGCAGATGGCTTCATCGGCCTGATGGCGCAGAACCTGCAGCAGACCGTGCGCGAGGATCCCGACTTCGTCACGCTCCTGTTCGAGCTGTTCACGCTCGCGCGCCGCAACGCCGAGGTCGCCGTCGAGTACGCGGGCCTGATTCGCCGCACCCGCGAACAGGTCGCGGAGCTGCTCGCCACCGCCCAGCGCGAAGGGGTGCTGCGTTTGCACGCCGAGCCCGAGGTGGTCTCCGAGATCCTCTTCTCCCTCGGCGACGGCTTCGCGCTGCGGATGCTCACCGAGCCCGACCGCGACTTCACCGCCACGGTTCGCGCCGGGATCGCCTGCGCGCGCGCGCTGCTGGCGGACTGATCGACCGGCCGTCCCGGGATCGCCGGTGTGCCGACGCCGGCCGCCCGATCGCGCGCCGGGACGCTCGGACGCGTCAAGCAGGCTAGATTCTCCCTATGCCCATCTACGAGTACAGACGTCCCGACGGGACGACGTTCGAGCTTCAACAGTCCTTCTCCGACCCCGCGCTCACCACCGACCCCGATACGGGCGTGCCGGTCGAGCGTGTGCTGCACGCTCCCGCCGTGCACTTCAAGGGCAAAGGCTTCTACAACACCGACTACGGCACGCGCAACCGCCAGCGCGAGACGGCCGCGGCCGCGGCCGAGAAGTCATCCTCGGAGAAGGCCTCCTCGGGTAAGCCTGCGGAGAAAGGGTCCGAGAAGGCCTCCTCGCAAAAGCCTTCCGACTCCGCCTCCTCTACAGGCGGGGGCGAGAAGGCCTCCTCCAAGCCCAAGGACGCAAAGCCGGCCGCAGCCAAAGGGTGAGTCCTTGACTCAGCCCCGTGACTCGGCCGTTCATGACCGACTCAGGCCTCGGACTCAGCCGTTCATGAAACGCGCGACGTCCGCGCGGCGCGCGCCTTCTGAGACCGTCAGGCCGTCTTCGCCGCCCGGCAGCGTGATCGCGCCGGTCGGCTCCAGCACGCGCGTCGGCGGCGTGCCCGTCACCGCGAGCGCCGCGAACATGCCGAGCAGTTCCGCGCCGCTCATGTCCGAGATGATCGCCGGCGGCGCGTTCCACGCGATCAGCGGCAGGCGCAGCAGGCTCGACGGCGAGAGCAGCCGGCTCTTCATGTCGTTGAACAACGCCTGCTGGTGTTCCTCGCGCTGGATGTCCGTCTCGTTCGGCTCGCACAGGTTCTCGCGCGTGCGCGCCAGCGCCAGCGCCTGCTTGCCGTCGAGGTGGTGCGTGCCCCTGCTCAGGCGCAACGTGAAGCCGCCGTCGCTCGCGCCGCCGTCGAGGCGTGAGACGATGCACCCGCCCGTGTAGGTCACGCCGCCCATCGCATCGATCAGCTGCGGGAAGTTTTCGAAGTTCACTTCGACCACGTGGTTGATCGGTATTCCGAGCCAGCTCTTGATCACCGAGACCGACTCCGCCGGGCCGCCGTACTCGTGCGCGGCGTTGACCTTCTGCGGGCCGTGACCGGGGATCTCGACGACGGTGTCACGCGGGATCGACAGCCGCGCGGCATGCCCGGCGCCGGTGCGGATCAGCATGATCGTGTCCGAGCGTCCCGGCCCGGTCGTTTCGGCGCCCGGTTCCCTGCTGTTCTTCTGGCGCCGGTCCGATCCGAGCACGAGGATGTTGCTCGCGCTCGTCAGCGGATAGCCGGAGGGGTCGAGCACGCCCGCGACGTTCGCCGGCAGCGAGGTGCGCTCGAACTGCGAGCTGATCAGGAACAGCACGAGCGAAAGCGCCATCCAGCCCATGGCGAGCGCGAGCAGGGCGAGCGCGATGCGCTTCGGCCGCCCCCAGCGGCGCCACGCCCGGGCCGCGCGGCCACGCGCTCGTGGGGGATCTCCTCCCGGTCCCCTCAGGCGCGCGCGCTCGCTCGCGCGACGGGGCGTGCGCACCGAGGGCGGAGCGGGTCGGGCGGGGCCGGGTTGCGCGAGGCTCCGCTGTACGACAGGCTCGTCCTTGCGCGGTCGTACCGGCTCGTCCTTGCGCGGTCGCAAACGACGCCCGGCGCGGTAGCGGGTGTATTGCGGCGGTGGCTCTTGGCTGTCGTCGGGCATCGGACCCTATATTTGCGACATGTCGGCCGAGAACCCTCCGGTTGCCTCGACCGATCGAGGATCGCAGAGATCCGCGACCGGCCGGGACGGTCGCCTGCTGCTCTGCGCGACCCCGATCGGCAACCTGCAGGATGTGACCCTGCGCGTGCTCGCCGCGCTCGCCGAGGCCGACGTGGTCGCGTGCGAGGACACGCGACACACCAAGCTGCTGCTCGACCGCCACGGGATCCTCGCCGCGTCGCTCGTCAGCTTCCACGAGCACAACGAACGCGCGCGCGCGCAGGAGCTCGTGGCCCGGATCGCCGCCGGCGCCGTGGTGGCGCTCGTGTCCGACGCGGGCACGCCGCTGGTGTCCGATCCCGGCTTTGCGCTCGTTCGCGCGTGCGTGACGGCGGGCCTCGTGGTGGAGGCGCTGCCCGGTCCGAGCGCCGTCGTGGCGGCGCTCGCCGTCTCCGGCCTGCCGGGTGAGCGCTGGCGCTTCGTCGGCTTCCTTCCGCGCGCGCGTGCAGAGCTCGATCGGTTGCTGGTGGATGTACCCGAGACACTCGTCGCGTTCGAGTCTCCCCGCCGGCTGGTCACGACGTTGCGCGTGCTTGCCGCGCGCGACCCGCGGCGCCCGGTGGCGGTGTGCCGCGAGCTGACCAAGCTCCACGAGGAAATCAGCCGCGGGTCGGCCAGCGAGCTGGCGGAGCGCTACGAGGTGCACCCGCCGCGCGGGGAGATCGTGCTCGTGGTCGGCGCCGCCGCGCCCGGTGAGCCCGCGCGCGAGCAGGCGCTCGAAGCGCTGCGCGAGTTGATCGCCGCGGGCGCCAAGCCGCGGCCGGCCGCGACGGCCGTCGCGAAGCTGACCGGGGTCGGCGCGAATGAGTTGTACCGGGCGCTCACTACCGAGGTCTGACCTCACCGCCAACCGAGTTCGCCGCCGGACGCTGTGGACCGGGCGGGCGGCGGCCGGGCGGGGCACGGGACGAGCTCCCGTCACAAGACGGCAGTAGCCTGAGGAGCACAGTGTCCTTCTACGTCACCACCCCGATCTACTACGTCAACGCGGCGCCCCATCTCGGGCACGCGTACACGACGATCGCGGTCGATGCGCTCGCGCGCCATCACCGCCAGCGCGGCGAGGAGGTGTTCTTCCTGACGGGCACCGACGAGCACGGCGAGCCGGTCGCCGACGCCGCCCACGCGCTCTCGATCGAGCCGCAGGAGCTCGCGGACAAGAACGCCGAGCGCTTCAAGGCGCTCGTACCGCAGCTCGGCGCCGCCAACGACTTCTTCATCCGCACGACCGATCCGCGGCACATGGCGAAGGTCCAAGAGGTGCTCTCGCGCGTGCGCGCGAACGGGTTCGTCTACGAGGGAACCTACGAGGGCTGGTACTGCCCGCGCTGCGCGGACTTCAAGGCCGACAACGAAGTCGACGAGGGCAACCGCTGTCCGATCCACCACGTCGAGCTGACCCGCGAGCAGGAGGACAGCTACTTCTTCAAGCTGTCCGCCTTCCAAGCTCGGCTGGAGGCGTTGTACTCAGAGCGCGAGGACTTCCTCGCACCGCGCACGCGCTACAACGAGGCGCTGTCGTTCATCCGCTCCGGCCTGCGCGACGTGCCGCTCTCGCGCCACAAGCTCACCTGGGGCGTGCCGGTGCCATGGGACTCCGAGCACGTGTTCTACGTGTGGTTCGACGCGCTGCTCAACTACTACTCCGCGCTCTCCTACGCGCGCGCGAACGAAGACCTCACCGATCGGTTCTGGCCCGCGAGCTATCACGTGATCGCGAAGGACATCCTGCGCTTCCACGCGGTCTACTGGCCGGCGCTGCTGATGGCCGCCGAGCTCGAGCTGCCCGAGCACGTCTTCGTCCACGGCTACCTGCTGATGGAGGGCGAGAAGATGTCGAAGTCGCTCGGCAACGTGCTCGACCCGTTCGCCGTGATCGATCGCTTCGGCGCCGACGCGCTGCGCTTCTATCTCCTGCGCGACGTCCCCTTTGGCCAGGACGGATCGGTCTCGACCGCCGCCTTCGAGCAGCGCTACGCGAGCGAGCTCGCAAACGACTTCGGCAACCTCGCCAGCCGCACGCTCGCGATGGCCGTGCGCTACCGCGACGGGGTCGTGCCCGTGGGGGAGATGGACCCGGCGCTCGCACCGGACTTCGCCGGTCTCACCGCCCGCGTCGAAGAGCTGATCGCCAAGGCGGAGTTGACGCTCGCGCTGGAGGAGATCTGGGAGCGGGTGCGGCGGCTGAACCGCTACGTCGAGGAACAGGCGCCGTGGCAGCTCGCCAAGGACGACTCGCGCGCGAGCGATCTCGACCGCGCGCTCTCCACGCTGCTCGAGGGGCTGCGCGTCGTGGCGGTGCTGCTGTGGCCCTACCTGCCGGCAAGCGCCGAGAAGCTGCTCGCCGCGCTCGGCGCCCCCGACCTGGCGCTGGCCGGAGCTGAGCTCGGCAGCGGGAGAATCGAGCGCGTCACCACGATCGAGCCGCTCTTCCCCAAGGATTGAGATCCTCGTGATCGACACTCACACAAGGCTGCGCCATGATCGATAGCCACACACATCTCGATCTGTGCGAGCCGCCGGACGCGGAGCTGGTGCAGGCGGCGGTCGCGGCCGGCGTGACGCGGATGCTGACGGTCGGCACCGAAAGCGCCTCCTGCCGCGCCGCGCTCGCGGCGGCCGAGGCGTTCCCGCAGGTGTACGCCGCGGTCGGGCGCCACCCGAACGCTGCCACGGGCTTCGACGACGCCGACCTGGCCGAGCTGCGCGCGCTCGCCGCGCACGAGCGCTGCCTGGCGATCGGCGAGACCGGCCTCGACTTCTACCGCGACGGCGCGCCGCGCGCAGACCAGGAGCGGGCGTTCGCGGCCCAGATCGCGCTCGCGCGCGAGACCTCCAAGCCGCTGACGATCCACTCGCGCGCGGCGACCGACGAGACGCTCGCCCAGCTCGCCGCCGAAGCCGAGGGGCTGGGCGTCGTGATCCACTGCTTCTCGATGCCCGACCGTCTCGAGGACTGCCTCGAGCGCGGCTACGCGATCTCGTTCGCCGGCAACGTCACCTACAAGAACGCCGCCGACCTGGCCGCGGCCGCGAAGCTCGTGCCCGAGGACCGGCTGCTGGTCGAGACCGACGCGCCCTACCTGACCCCCCAGATCGTGCGCAAGCATCGCAACCAGCCCGCCTTCGTCGCGCACACCCTTGCGTTCCTTGCCGAGCTGCGGGGGGTGACGGTCGCGGAGCTCGACGCCACCGTCGAGCGCAACGGGGCGCGCGTGTTCGGGTGGGCGTGAGCGCCGTGGCCGATCTCTCCTCCCCACGTGACCGTGCCGGTCGCCCCGGTACGCCGGATCGCCCCGCTCCTGCCCGGCTTGGGGACATCGCCGAGGCCGACATCCCCGTCCAGCCCAGCCTGCGGCGGATGCGCCGGTTCGGCATACACCCCGATCGCGAGCTCGGGCAGAACTTCCTGATCGACTCGAACATCCTCGGCGTGATCGGCCGCGCCGCCGAGCTCGACCGCGAGGATGTCGTCCTCGAGATCGGCGGGGGCCTGGGCGTTCTGTCCGAGCACCTCGCCGAGCGCGTCCACCACGTGCACGTGGTGGAGATCGACAGACGCCTGGAAGCGGCGCTCGTCGATGCGACCGACCCGTACACCAACGTCACCGTGAGCTGGGGCGACGCGATGGTTCTCGACCTCGCCCGACTGCGCCCCGCACCGAACAAGGTGGTCGCGAACCTGCCCTACGGGATCGCGGCCGGGGTCCTGCTGCGCACGATCGAAGAGCTGGGAGCCGTGGAGCGCTGGGTGGCGATGGCGCAACGCGAGGTCGGCGAGCGCCTGGCGGCCGCGCCCGGCGGCGGCTCCTACGGCGTGCCTTCGGTGATCGCCCAGCTCGTCTGCGAGGTCGAGGTTCTGCGCGCGATCCCCCGCACGGTGTTCTACCCCGTGCCAAACGTCGACTCGGTGCTCGTCGGCATGCGCCGACGGCGGGAGCCTGTGATCGGGGCGGGCGGTGGCGAAGCGCGATCGGGGAATGCCTCGGCGGGGACTGGCTCCTCGGCGGGGACAGGCTCCTCGGCGGGGACCCGCTCCTCGGCGGCGACGGACTTTTTTCGGCCGGCCCCCACCGCGGCCGTACGCGCGCTCGTGCGTGGCGCCTTCGCACACCGGCGCAAGACGCTGGCCGGCTCGCTCTCGCTGTCCTCTCGCGGAACCGCGGGACACTCGCGCGAGCTGGTTCGCCATGCGCTGGAGCGGCTCGGCCATCCGGCGGACGTGCGCGCCGAGCGCCTTTCCCCCGAGGACTTCCGCACGCTCGCGCACTTGCTCGAACTGTGAGCGACGGGAGCTGAGCGTCATCGTGCCAGGCGAACTCCAAATCGACAAAGAAAACGGGCGAGGGTCGCTTCCCGCTCGCGCGCTCGCCCCGGCGAAGGTCAACCTGGGCCTGTTCCTCGGTCCGGTACGAGCCGACGACGGCAGGCACGAGCTCGTGAGCGCGATGCAGTCGATCTCGCTCGCCGACGAGCTGACGCTCGAGCACGCCCCCCCGGGCGCGGCGCACGATGAGATCGTCTGTCCGGGGGTGGACGGCCCGCCGGAGGGCAACCTCGCCGCGCGGGCGCTTGCCGCGTTTCGCGCGGCGAGCGGCTGGGACGCTCCCGCGCTGCGGCTGCGCATCCTCAAGCGGATCCCTGTCGCCGCCGGGCTCGGCGGCGGCTCGGCCGACGCGGCCGCCGCGCTGCGCCTGGCCACGCACGCGTCGGGGCTCGGCGACGAGACGCTCCTGCGCGAGCTGGCCGCCGCGCTCGGCGCCGACGTGCCCGCGCAGGTCTCGCCCGGACGCTGGCTGACCACCGGGGCGGGCGAGCGCCTGCACGAGCTCGCGCCCCCCAGCTCCCCCTTCGGGCTGCTCCTGCTGCCCGCCGCCGCGACCCTCTCGACCGGGGACGTCTACGCCGAGGCGGACCGGCTCGGGCCGGCGCGCACCTCGCGCGAGCTCGTCGAGCGCCGTGACGCGCTGCGCCTCGCCCTGGAGCTCGGCGCGCCGATCCCCGCCGTGCGGGAGCTCTTGCGCAACGACCTGCAACAGGCGGCGATCTCGCTGTGCCCGGCGATCGATCGCGCGCTGAGCGAAGCGCGCGAGGCGGGCGCCGACGTCGCGTTCCTCAGCGGCTCCGGGCCGACCGTCGTGGGCGTGTTCGCGCGCGCGAACGGGCTCGGCGCGGCCGAGCGCGCGGCGGCCGGCCTGGCCGGGCGCGAGCCCGCCCCGCTCTGCGCCACGCCGGTGGACCGCGCCTTCGGGGCCGCTGCGCGCGTGGGCGACGTCGCCGTGCGTCACAATCACGACCTGACGTCATGAGCAGGACCGCCATCAACGACCTCGTCGCCGTCTGTGCCGCAGTGTTCGGGCTCGCGCTTTACGCCGGCCTGATCCTCGTGCCGGCGTGGACCTCCTACGCGCGCGTGTGGGAGCGGCTGGCCGCGACCGTGCTCTCGTTGTACGTGCTCGCCGTGCTCGTCGGCGCCGGTGTGCTCGCGGCGCTCGCCGTCATCTACTTCTGGGGCTGATCGGTGTCCGAATTCGCGGCGCTGGACGCGATCACCGAGGCCGTCGAGTCGGGCGCCGGCCTGCCCGAGGTCGTGCGCGCGGCCGCGCGGGCGCTCGAGGCGAGCCTCGCGGTCACGGACGCATGGGGGGCGACGCTCGCGGTCGCGGCCAAGTCGCCCGCCGACGAGCGCTCGCTGCTCGCCGGCGGCAAAGGCGTCAGCAGCACGCCGCTGCGCGTCGCCGACACGGTCGTCGGCGCGCTGCACATGCGCGCCGCGGCGGAGCCGAGCGCTTCGATGCGCAGGCTGCTCATAACCATGATCGCCTCCGAGGTCGAGCGCGTCCGCGCGCCGGAGCGGGCCTCGGAGACGGCCGCCGCGGACTTCCTGCGCGCGATGCTCTCCCGCGAGCTGACCGAGCGCGAGGAGCTCGTCGCGCGTGCGCGCGAGCTGTCGCTGGACGTGGCCGACGGCGCGTCCATGATCGTCGCGCGCGCCCACCCGCAGGCCCCGACCGACGAGGGCTGGCGCGCGCGCGTACGCGCCGTCGCCGAGCGCGGAGCGCGAGCGGTCTCCAGCCGCTCGATCGCCGCGCTGTCCGAGCGCGACGGGATCGTCGGCGCCGAGGTGCTCTTGCTCGTGCCCGGCGGCGAAGAGGCGCTCGCCGCGCGCGCCGGCGACGCGGTCCTGCGCGAGATGGAGGCCTCCCTGGCCGGCTACACCTTTGCCGTCGGGCGCAGCCGCATCGCCGAGGATCCCGCCGAGCTGCCGCGCGCCGCGGGCGAGGCGTTACTGGCCGCGAACGTCGCCCAGGGCTCGGCCGACCCCGCCGCGCTCGCGTTCGAGCAGACCGGCGCCTACCGGCTGTTGCTGAGCGCGATGACCGAGAACCCCTCCGAGCTGCTGCGTTTCTACGCGGAGACCGTCGAGCCGCTCGTCGCCTACGACGAGCAGTACGAGACCGACCTCCTCCAGACGCTCGAGACCTTCCTCGAGGCCGACGGCAACGTCGCCGGCACCGCCCAGCGGCTGTTCACCCATCGCCACACGATCTACTACCGCCTCGAGCGCGTACGCGAGCTCTCCGGCCTGGACGTCAGCTCGAGCGACGGCCGTGAGAAGCTCAGCCTCGGCCTGAAGTCGATGCGCGTGCTCGGCATCTCCTCCTCCGGAGGCCCCGCCTCGGAGGCCGGCGCCGAAGGCGGACGGGTGCCGCGACGCTCGGGCCGGCGGGCGTGAACAAGTAACACTTTTTGCATAGTCAGACTCCTGCACGGGAGTTTTTTTTGCCAAGCGAGACGCGTTAGGCGCAGATCTTTTTGAGGTGGGTGTGGCCTGCCAATGCAGTTTTTGGGCTGCGTGAATGCCTGTACTTGAAATACGCAGATGTTTTTGTATATCTTTGGCAGTAATGATGCTCTGTGTTTAAGATATGGGGATGAGCGTGCCGATGACGCCCGATCTCGGCCAGTCGTCGTGCTGACGACGACAGCGGCGCCGTGGTAAGCCCCGAACAGAGCATCGTGATAACCACAAAGGAATGGGGAATCGATGATCGAGACGAAGAAGGTGCGCAGGGGGGTTCGTCGGTGGAGGCCGGCCACGGGAGTGGGTGTGGTGGCGCTGCTCGTGATGTGGGGGGCTGTCACCGCCTCTTCGGCTGTTGCCGCGCCATCGGGGGAATACGCGGTGTTCTCCGACTGTCCGTTGAGCAATACGGAATTGACCGCGTGCATCTCGACGACGGTGGAATCGGGGGAATTCTCGGTCGGCAGCGAGAAGATCCCGATCGGGAACCCGATAGTGCTGCAGGGCGGGCTCGTGGAAAGCAGGGGAGTCATAACGTTTGTCGGCGCCACCGACGGGAACACGCTCTCCAAAGCCCCCCAGGCAGTCCCGGGCGGACTGTTGGGCTCCACCAAGTGTGGTGAAGTCAAGAACTGGCTCGCACGGATCGCCTGCCGGCTGCTGTCCCACAGCAGGTTCACGGCGCTGAGCGCAACGATGGAACTGGCCGCTCCCGCGAGCTCGATCGGCCTGAACGAGGAAAATGTCTTTGCCGAAGCCGGTACCGCGCTGTCGCTGCCGGTCAAGGTGCGCCTGGAAAACCCGTTGTTGGGCAAGGACTGCTACATCGGCTCGAACACGAACCCAATCGTGCTCGAACTCATCACCGGGACCACAAGCCCACCCTCGCCCAACACCCCGATCAAAGGCAGCGCAGGCAGGCTGAGCGCCAACGCCGAAGGGACGATCCTGACCGTCTCAGGGAACTCGCTGGTGGACAACTCCTTTGCGACGCCCGCCGCTACGGGCTGCGGGGGAGCGCTCTCGTTCCTGATCGACCCGCTGATAGACAGCAAGCTCGGGCTGCCCTCCGCGGCAGGCCACAACACGGCGATCCTCAACAACACGGTCAGACAGGCCGGCGCGGAGGCTGTGGCCGAAGCCGGACGTTAGACCCGCATCTCGACGGCTGTCAGTCAGGCCCACCGGTCCCATCCCGTGGGCCTGACTTCAGCGCCTTGCGTGCGTACAGCGCGGTGAGAGATCAACAAGGAGAGGCGCGGCGGCCGGATGCGCTGCTGGGCGCCGAAAATGCGCGCTCGTCCGACGGCGACGATGGATGAGATCTTTACCGGTCAGCCCCGGACGGCGAGCTCGATCGCATACGTCGCGCCCGGCAACGACTGGGCGAGCACCGACGGCACCGCCGGGGCGACGCCCACACCGGCTTCGCGATATTCGCTCAGCAGCATGATTTCGCGGTGCGGGGGCGAGGCCGTCCAGGCAGCGACCATCTGCGCCGGGGTCGCATACGGGCCCGTGCCCCAGCCGATGTTCTGGCCGGTCGAGAGGCGCGCGGAATGCGCCGGGTATCGGGTCGCTTCGATCAGCGACGCCGGCGTCTGCGCCGGGGGACGGTCATCGGCGAAGTAGTCCCAGCCGACCATGTCGTCGACCTGTGCGACGGCGACGCCCTGCAGTTCGCGGTTGGCCCGCAGCGGGCCGAGGCGATAGACGGCGCGCAGATTGTCGATCAGGCACAATGTCGCCGCATCGATCGTCTTGGCGTTGGTCTCGGTGGGAACCAGATTTGAGCCTGCGCACAAACGCGATCTCCTCGGCGCGCTCGCCCTGGCGCCTGCCGGCGGCGTGCTTGCGGACGGCGCGCTTGTCGATCGCGCCTGCGCGGAACCCGCACACACGCCCAGCGCGGTGACGACTACAGCGGCTAGACGCCACCCCGATCTCTCCCGGCCCCCAAACAGAGTGCAGGCATCCTTGCAGAAGCAGGAGAAGTGCGTGTTGCGAGGTAGGTATGCCCTTTCCAGTTCGTGCGGACCCGCCGTCGGACGTCGGCAACTCGCCACGGCGGCCGTCACCTGCGAGGATATCCGTCCCCTTGGGGGGTCGTCCAAAGGCAGGACATCAGGTTTTGGTCCTGAGAATCAGGGTTCGAATCCCTGCCCCCCAGCTATAAGCGCAATGCTCGCGCGGGCGTCGCGCAACCGCCGATCACTACAGTCTGCGCGATGACCCCACCCACCGTCCTGATCCTCGCCGCGGGCAAGGGCACGCGGATGAAGTCGAAGACGCCGAAGGTGCTGCACGAGGTGTGCGGCCGCCCGATGGTGCTGTGGCCCGTGCTGGCGGCGATCGGGGCCGGAGCGGGGAGGATCGTCGTGGTGGACTCGCCTGCGCGGGCGCTCGAGAGAGTGCTGCCGGAGGGGGTGCTGCTGGCGGTGCAGCCGCGCTCGAACGGTACCGGCGGGGCGGTGGTCGCGGCGATGGCCGAGCTCGACGCGGACTTTGTGGGGGAGGGGGTCGAGGCGGACCTTGCGGGGGAGGGGGGGCACGGTGCGGAGGCAGGAGGGCCGGATGCCTCGACGGCCGGGGGGTCGGACGCACCCGTGGTGGTCTTGAGCGGGGACGTTCCGCTCGTGAGCGCCGAGGCGATCAGGGCGCTGACCGAGGCGCACGAGCAGAGCGGCGCGGGCGCGACGATGGCCACGACGACCCTCGCCGACCCGAGCGGCTACGGACGCGTCGTGCGTGACTCGAGCGGAGCTGTGGCGCGGGTGGTCGAGACCAAGAAGGAGGGCGACGCGACCGCCGCCGAGCTCGAGATCAAAGAGGTGAACACGGGCATCTACGCGTTCGACGCGCCCGCCCTGCGCAAGGCGCTGCCGGGGCTGAGCGACGAGAACGCGCAGGGCGAGCTGTACCTGCCGCAGGTGCTCGACCTGATGCGCGCGGACGGGCTGAGCGTCGCGGCGCACGCCGTAGCCGACGAGCGGCTCATGCTCGGCGTCAACGATCGCGTTGCGCTCGCGCACGTGCGCCGCCTCGCGCAGCAGCAGATCCTCGAGCGGCACCTGCGCGCGGGCGTGGGGATCGTCGACCCGGCGAACACCGTGATCGACGTCGACGTGCGGATCGGGCAGGACACTGCGATCGAGCCGTTCAGCACGATCAAGGGGGCCACTCAGATCGGCGAGGGCTGCGTCGTCAAGCACTCCTATCTCCTCGACTGCGTGCTCGAGGACGGGGCGAGCGTCGGGCCGTTCGGCTACCTGCGGCCGGGCTCCGTGCTGCGCGCGGGTGCAAAGGCGGGCACGTTCGTCGAGGTGAAGAACTCCGACATCGGCGCCGGCGCGAAGATCCCGCACCTGTCCTACATCGGCGACGCCGATGTAGGTGAGCGGACGAACCTGGGAGCGGGAACGATCACCGCCAACTACGACGGCCGCAAGAAGCACCGCACGCGCATCGGCAGAGATGTACGCGGCGGCGTCGACACAGCGTTCGTGGCGCCGGTGACGGTGGGCGACGACGCCTACACCGCCGCCGGGTCGGTCATCACCGAGGACGTGCCGCCGGGCGCGCTGGCGGTCGGGCGGGCAAAGCAGGCGAACATCAAGGGCTACTCAGAGCGCCGTCGTAAGGAAACCCTAGACTCCGAGGGGAGATGAGCAGCGCGATGGACACGCGTACGCAGTCCTCGCGGGCGAGCCTGGCGATCGACTACAACAAGCGGCTGATGCTGTTCAGCGGGCGCGCGAACCCGCGGTTGGCGGTCGACATCGCGGACAAGCTCGAAGTCGATCTCGGACCGGTGACGCTGAAGACGTTCTCCAACGGCGAGGTGTACTGCCGCTATGACGAGTCGATCCGCGGCGCGGACGTCTTCATCGTGCAGTCCACCTGCGGCAACGCCGAGACGGGGGTGACGGCGAACGACTCGCTGATGGAGCTCCTGTTCATGATCGACGCCGCCGTCGGCGCCTCCGCGCACCGGGTGATCGCGGTGACGCCGTGGTTCGGGTACTCGCGCCAGGACAAGAAGTCCTCGCCGCGTGAGCCGATCTCGGCGCGGCTGGTCGCGCGCATGCTCGAGGCGGCCGGTGCCGACAGGGTGCTGACGATGGACCTGCACGCCGGTCAGATCCAGGGGTTCTTCCAAAAGCCCGTCGACCACATGACGGCGCTGTTCATGCTCACGCAATACTTCGCCGACCTCGGCCTGCCCGACCTGGTCGTGGTCGCGCCTGACGCGGGCAGGGTCAAGCTGAACAAGAACTTCGCCTCGAAGATCGGCGCCGAGCTGGCGATCCTCGACAAGGAGCGCCCCGCCCAGCAGGTCGCGGAGATCGGCTACGTCATCGGCGACGTGAAAGGCAAGACCGCGGTGATCGTCGACGACATGATCGACACCGCCGGCACGCTCGCGGCGGCCGCCAAGACGGTCAAGGAAGAGGGAGCCGCGCGCGTGTATGCGGCGGCGACCCACGCCGTGCTCTCCGGCGAGGCGTTCGAGAACCTGCGCACGTCCGGCTTCGAGGAGATCGTCGTCACGGACACGATCCCGATCCCCGTCGACCGTCCCGAGAACATTCGCGTGCTGCCGTGCGCGGAGCTGCTGACCGACTCGATCCGGCGGATCTTCGTCGACGATTCCGTCAGCGAGGTGTTCGGCGGCGAGAACCAGCTGTTCTGAGACGCGTGTCCTGAAACGAGCCGTCCTGATCGCTGTGGCCGTGGTGCTGTTCCTCGGGATCAGCGGCCTGCTGGCGGGGTTCCTGAGCACCGAGAACGTCGAACGCGACGATGACCTCGCGCTCGTGCAAGCGGAGGCAAGGGGCGACGTCGCCGGCATGCTCGACGCGCTCAGCGGCTGCCGTGCGAGCCCATCGTGCGTGGCCGATGTCAAGAAGGACGCGAGCAACCCCCGCGTGCGCAGGGCGGGCGCCGTGAAGATCCTGCAGCTCGAATCGAAGACCGCATACTCGTTGTTCGGGGCCACCGGCAGGACGCGCCTCGCGTGGACGGTGATCGGCAAGCTGCCGGTCGTGCAGTGCGTGGAGGTGCGTCGCACCGGCAACTTCTTCGAGGGGATTCATGTGCAGCTCGTCGGCCTGAGCCCTCCGATCGGCAACGAAGGGATCTGCTCGAAGCGCACGCGGACCGAATTGGAAGAAGAAGAAGACACGGCCGTCGAACAGGGACACTCGCCGAAGGCCCGCGCGCCGTGAGAGCGGGTAGCGCCATGAGAGCGGGGAGCGCATCGAGGGGCGGGCCTGCTCTCAGAGGGTCGATTGCTAGAGTCTGCAACCGCTCATGGCCACCGCGACGACAAAGCTCGATGTGAAGACCCGCTCGGGCGAAGGCTCACGCGCGGCGCGGCGCCTGCGCCGAAGCGGGCGTGTGCCCGGCGTGCTGTACGGCGGCGGCGGCGAGCCGATCGGCTTCGACGCCGACGCCCGCGAGCTGCGCCACGCGCTCGCGGGAGCCGGCGCGGTGCTGGACCTGAGCCTCGACGGCAAGAAAGCGACGCCGGTGGTGCTGAAGGAGGCCCAGCGCGATCCCGTGCGCGGCGACACCGTGCACGTCGACCTGCTGCGGGTGAACCTCGACGTGGCGATCCACGCGGTCGTGCCGCTTGAGCTGACCGGCGGCGACGATTCACCTGGCGCCAAGGAAGGCGGCGTGCTCGAGCAGATCACGCGCGAGCTGAACGTCGAGGCGCTGCCGACGGCGATTCCCGAGTCGATCGTGCATCCGATCGGGGAGATGCAGATCGGGGAGACGATCTTGCTGTCGGCGCTGGAGATCCCCGAGGGTGTGACGCTGCTCGACGATCTCGAGGAGACGGTCGTAGCGACCCTCTCCCCGCCGCGCCTGCAGAACGAGGCCGAGGAGGAGATCGAGTCCGAGACCGAGCTCGTCGGCGAGAGCGCTGCGGGCGGCGATGCCGAGGGCTCCGAGAGCTCTTCCGGCTCAGAGGAGTAGCGACTCCTGCGACGCCCCTTCGGCGGTGGCGGGGGGAGCGTCGACTGGTTGATCGTCGGGCTGGGCAATCCCGGGCGAGAGTACGAGGGCACGCGCCACAACGTCGGCTTCATGGTCGCCGAGGCCCTGGCGGAGCGCTGGCAGCTGGGGCGCGGCAGGGAGCGCTTTCGCGGGCGCATCGCCGAAGGGCGTGCCGGCAGCCCGGCGGCAGGCGCGATCGACGTGGGCGCGCCGGGGGGAAAGGGTCCACGGGTGGCGGTGCTGTGCCCGCGGACGTACATGAACGACGCCGGCCGCGCGGTGGGGCCGGCACGCGGCGCCCTCAAGCTGGCGCTCGAGCGGGTGGTGGTCGTGCACGACGAGATCGACCTGCCGTTCGGCGAGGTCCGCACGCGCACCGGTGGCGGGCTGGCCGGTCACAACGGGTTGAAGTCGATCAAGCGCGAGCTCGGCAGCGGCGACTTCGTGCGCGTGCGCGTCGGCGTCGGGCGTCCCGTCTCGACCGACCCGGAGATCGTCTCGGCCTACGTGCTCGGGCGCTTCCGCGAGGAGAGGCCTCAGGTGGAAGACCTCATCGCGCGCGCGAGCGAGCAGGTCGAGCACGTGGTTCTCGGCGACATCGCCTCGGACGCGGCAGGATGAGGGTGTGACGCCCACCGGAAGCTCAACCGCCGCCAGGGACTCCGGGGCCAAGAACGCCGAGGCCCGCAAGGCGCCCGCCGCGCCCGTCCTGCGCTCCCTGCTCGGGCTGCTAGACGAGGACGAGTCGGCCAAGCGGCTCGCACGCGAGGGCGGCCACGCGTTCGTCTCGGGCGCGCTGCGCGCCTACGTGATCGCCGCGCTGGCCGACATCGACGCGGCCGCGCGCGCGCGCCCCACCCTGGTCGTGGTGGGCGACGACCGCGCGGCGCGCGACCTCGCGGCCGACCTGCGCGCGTGGCTCGCGCCGCGGCCGGTCCGCTACTACCCCTCGCGCGGCGTGGCCTACGAGTCCCATCTCGCCCCGCCGCCGCACCTCGTCGGCCTGCGCGTGGCGGCGCTCGACGCGCTGCTGGCCGCGCACGAAGCCACCGAGCGCGAGCGCGCGCAAAGCGAGCAGCCGGTGGTGGTCGTCAGCGCGGTGGCGCTGTCGGAGAAGGTGCCCGACCCGGCGCTTCGCCCCCACTCGTTCACGCTGCGCGTGGGCGAGCTGCTCGACCTCGACGAGTGCGCCGAGGAGCTAGTCGGCGCGGGCTACGAGCGCGTCGACCAGGTGGAGGAGCGCGGGCAGTTCGCGCTGCGCGGCGGGCTGCTCGACGTGTTTCCAGCGACCGAGGAGCGGGCCGTGCGGGTGGACATGTTCGACGTCGAGATCGAATCGCTGCGCTGGTTCTCGACCTTCACGCAACGCTCGCTCGGCGACGTCGCCGAGGTCGAGATCGCCCCGGCGGCGGAGCTCGCGGCCGAGCACCGCGAGCTGGCGGAGATCGCCGCGGCGACCGGCGCGTTCACCGGTGGCGGCAGCAGTGAGAATGGAGATGCGGAGCGGCGCCCGGACATCGCCGAGCTCCTGCCGGTCGAGCGCTTCGGCGCGCTGCTCGATCTGATCGGCACAGAGACGGAGCTCCTCGTGGCGGCCGAGGAGGAGCTCGCGCCGGTGCTGAGCGATCACTGGAGCGACGTCTGCGCGGCGTTCGCCGACGCGGACGCCCATCACCTGTACGTGAGCCCGGAGCACATCCAAGGGGCGCTTTCGCAGCGCGCGCGGATCTGGCTCTCGGCGCTCGCGAGCGGTCAGGAGATCGAGCTGCGCGCGCAGGCGGCGAACACGGCCGCGCGCTCGCTGGGCGAAGCCGAGCCGGAGCTCGAGAAGCTCGTGCGCTCCGGCTACCGCACCGTCGTCGCGTTTCCCCGCCGTGGCGAGGGCGAGCGCGCCGCTTACAACCTCGGACGGCTGAAAGCCGCGTGGCTCGGCGAGGGAACCGGCGTCGCCGGGGCGCCGCTCGAGCCGTCGCTGCGCTTCGCCACGGCGTCGCTGCGCGAGGGGTTCGTCTCGCCGCAACTGAAGCTGGCCGTGTATCCCGAGCACCGCCTGCTGCGCCGCCGCGCGAGCGAGCGCGCAGGCGGCGGTGCGAGCGCCGGGCGGGGCGGTTCGGGTGGAGTGCGTCGCGGTGCGCTGCGCTCGTTCACCGAGCTGCGCACGGGCGACATCGTCGTGCACGAGGACCACGGCGTCGCGCGCTTCGCGGGCTTTGAGACGCGCACCGTGGCGAGCGTCACGCGCGACTACCTCTACCTCGAATACCAGGGCGATGACCGCGTGTTCGTGCCCACCGACCAGCTCGCGAAGATCTCCCGCTATGTCGGCGGGGGCGGTGAGCACCCACCGCTGAGCAAGCTCGGGGGCACGCGCTGGGAGACGATGAAGGCCCGCGCCCGGCGCGCCGCGCAGGAGCTGGCGGGCGAGCTGCTCTCCCTCTACGCCGAGCGGCGGCGGCGGACCGGGCACGCCTTCGCCACGGACTCCGACTGGCAGCGCGAGTTCGAGGAGCGCTTCCCGTTCGCGGAGACGCCCGACCAGCGCGAGGCGATCGAGCTCGTCAAGGCGGATATGGAAGCGCCGCGGCCGATGGACCGGCTGATCTGCGGTGACGTCGGTTACGGCAAGACCGAGGTCGCGTTGCGGGCGGCGTTCAAGGCGGCGAACGACGGCAAGCAGGTGCTGATGCTCGCGCCGACGACGATCCTCGCCCAGCAGCACTACGGCACGTTCTCCGAGCGCCTCGCCGACTACCCGTTCACGCTCGAGCACGTCTCCCGCTTTCGCACCGCCGCCGAGCAGAAAGCCGCGATCAAAGGCTTCGCCGAGGGCCGCGTCGACATCCTGATCGGCACCCATCGCGTGCTCTCGCGCGACGTGCGCGCAAAGGACCTCGGCCTGCTGATCATCGACGAGGAGCAGCGCTTCGGCGTCAAGCAGAAGGAGCTGCTGCGCCAGCTGAAGCTGAAGGTCGACGTGATCTCGATGTCGGCCACGCCGATCCCGCGCACGCTGCAGATGTCGCTCGCCGGCCTGCGCGAGATCTCGGTGATCGAGACCCCGCCCGAAGGGCGGCGGCCGGTCAGGACGTATGTCGGCGAGTACGAGGAGGAGCTCGTCAAGCGCGCGATCCTGCGCGAGCACGAGCGCGGCGGGCAGGCGTTCTTCATGCACAACCGCGTGGAGACGATCGAGGAGACCACCGAGCGGCTGCGCGCGCTGTGCCCGGACGTGCGCTTCGCGGTGGCCCACGGGCAGATGGGCGACGGCGAGCTCGAGACGGTGATGATGGACTACCTGCGCGGGGGCGCCGACGTGCTCGTGTGCACGTCGATCATCGAGTCCGGCATCGACATCCCGCAGGCGAACACGCTGATCGTCGAGCACGCCGACACCTTCGGCCTGGCTCAGCTCTACCAGATCCGCGGGCGGGTCGGTCGCAGCCGCGAGCGCGCCTATGCCTACCTGCTGTACGACTCGGCGGCGTCGCTCACGCCCGAGGCGGCGCAGCGGCTGTCGGCGCTGTCGGACTACACCGAGCTCGGCGCCGGCTTCAAGGTCGCGATGCGCGATCTGGAGATCCGCGGCGCCGGCAACCTGCTCGGCGACGAGCAGTCCGGGCACGTCGCGGCGCTCGGCTTCGAGCTGTACATGCAGATGCTCGACGAGGCCGTGCAGGCGGCCGAGCCGCAGGCGGAGGGCGAGGAGCTCGCAGAGCCGGTGCGGCTGGACGTGAACGTCGACGCCTATGTGCCCGCCGACTACGTGCCCTACGAGCAGGCCAAGATCGAGGTGCACCGGCGCGTCGCGGGAGCGGTGGAGGTCGCCGACGTGGAGCGGCTGCGCGAGGAGCTCGAGGACCGCTTCGGCCCGGTGCCCGAGCCGCTCGGCAACCTGCTGGCGCTGCAGCGGGCGCGCATCAAGTTCGGTCAGGCGGGGGCGCGGATGGTGAGCTTCCACGGCGATCGCCTCGCGGTGACGCCGATCGAGCTCGACTCCAAGCGGGCGAAGCGATTGCACGAGCAGCTGCCGGAGGCGCTGTACGAAGGCGGTCGCGCGCAGGTGTCGGTGCGCGTGCCAAAAGACGCGAGCGGGCGCTTCCCGACCGTGACCAAGGCCGCCGACGTGCTGCTCGCGCTCACCCGCGAAGCGGCATGAAGTCCATACGCGAGCCTGATTTGGTTGAGGTTTACGGGAGTTGGAGACGTCTTCAGGAACTCCTTAAGCACGAGGTCCGCGGTTTCCGCTAGAGTGCCCGCGTCGTGTCAAAGCCGCTTCGCTACATCTCGGCGCTAGGCGCCGTTTTCTTTGCCCTCGTGGGTCTGTCCGCGTGCGGTGGGGGCATTCCCGGCAACGCCGTGGTGCAGGTCGGGGGCCACCCGATCACCAAAGCCACCTTCGACCACTGGATCTCAGTGGCGGCGGCCTCGAGCGCGACGACGACCAGGACCGTGGCCAAGCCGGTAGTGCCGGAACCGCCCGCCTATACAGCCTGCATCGCGCATTTGGAAGCGACCGCCGCGAAACCGGCGAAGGGGCAGTCCAAGCCGACCGCGGCGGAGCTGAAGAGCGAGTGCGAACAGCAGTACAAATCGCTGCAGCAAGAGGTGCTCGGCTTCCTGATCTCATCGGAATGGGTGATCGGCGAAGGCAACAGCCTGGGCGTGAAGGTGAGCGACAAGGAAGTCAAGAAGCAGTTCGCGACGATCAAGAGCGAGCAGTTCCCCAAGCCCGCGGAATTCGAAAAATTCCTCACGACCTCGGGGCAGACGGTCTCCGACCTGCTGCTGCGCGTGAAGCTGAACCTGCTCTCGTCGAAGATCCAGCAGCACGTCGTCAAAAGCAAGGGCACGCCCACCGAAGCGCAGATCGCGAAGTACTACAACGAAAACAAGTCGCGCTTCGGCACGCCGGAAAAGCGCAACCTGCGGATCATCCTCACGAAGACGGAAGCCCAGGCGGCGAGCGCCAAGAAGGAAGTCGAATCTGGCAAGAGTTTTGCGAGCGTCGCCAAGAAGGTCTCGATCGACCCGACGAGCAAGGCCAACGGCGGGCTGCTCTCGGGCGTGACCAAGGGCCAGGAGGAGAAGGCGCTCGACGAAGCCGTCTTCAACGCCAAGAAGGGTGTGCTCAGCGGCCCCGTCAAGACGCCGTTCGGCTATTACGTCTTCGAAGTTCTGAGCGCGACCACCGGCAGCCAGCAGAGCCTGGCGCAGGCCAAGTCCTCGATCAAGCAGCAGCTGACCGCCACCCAGCAGCAGACGGCGCTCAGCAAGTTCGTGAAAGAATTCAAAAAGAAGTGGACCGCCAAAACGGAATGCCGCACGGGCTACGTGGTGCAGGACTGCAAGGGCTACAAAGCCCCGAAGACGAGCACCCCCGGCACGGGCGCCGAAGCCCCTGCCGGCGCGACCACCACCAAAGTCCAGACGACGACCACCAAAGTACCCGTCACACCGACCAAAAAATAGGTCGAAGACTCCGGTCGTGCCGGTCATGAGAAGCCTGCTCCAAACCGCAAGGCTGTCCCCGTGAGCCAGATCGAGCGTGTGCACGCGCGCCAGATTCTGGACAGCCGCGGCAACCCCACGGTCGAGGTCGAGGTCGGGCTGCGCTCCGGGGCTCACGGCCACGCGGCCGTGCCGTCAGGCGCCTCTACGGGCGAGTTCGAGGCGAAGGAGCTGCGCGACGGCGGCGAGCGCTGGCAGGGCAAGGGCGTGACGCGCGCGGTGGGCAACGTCAACGGAGAGCTCGCCACAGCCGTGGCCGGTATGGACGCGGCCGACCAGGAGACCCTGGATCGGGCGATGATCTCACTCGACGGGACCCCTGACAAGTCTCGGCTCGGAGCCAACGCGATCCTCGGCGTGTCGCTGGCGGCGGCCCACGCGCAGGCGGCCGAGGAGGGGCTGCCCCTGTGGCGCTATCTCGGCGGTGAGGCCGCGAGGGTGCTGCCGGTGCCGATGATGAACGTGCTCAACGGCGGCGCGCACGCCGACAACAAAGTCGACTTCCAGGAGTTCATGATCGTGCCGTGCGGCGCGAGCACGTTCTCGGAGGGCCTGCGCATGGGCGTCGAGGTGTTCCACGCGCTGAAGGGCGCCCTGCACGCGCAGGGGCTCTCCACCGCCGGTGGCGACGAGGGCGGCTTCGCACCCGACCTCGGATCCAACGCGGAGGCGCTCGAGATGCTGACGGCCGGCATCGAAGGGGCGGGCTATGACCCGGGCGCGGATGTTGCGATCGCGCTCGATCCCGCCACCAGCGAGCTGTATCGCGACGGCGGCTACGTGCTCGAGCACGAGGGCCGCACGCTGAGTGGGTCCGAGCTGGCCGACTACTGGAGCGAGCTCGCCGCCCGCTACCCGATCGTCTCGATCGAGGACGCCATGGACGAGGAGGACTGGGACGGCTGGAAGACGCTCACGGAGCGCCTGGGGGAGAGGGTGCAGCTCGTGGGCGACGACCTGTTCGTCACCAACACCGAGCGCCTGCGCCGCGGCATCGACCTGGGCGTGGCGAACTCGATCCTGATCAAGGTCAACCAGATCGGCACGCTGACGGAGACGCTGGCGGCGATCGCGATGGCGCGCGAGGCCGGCTACACGGCCGTGATGAGCCATCGCTCGGGCGAGACCGAAGACGTCACTATCGCCGACCTCGCGGTCGCGACCGGCTGCGGGCAGATCAAGACCGGCGCGCCGTCGCGCTCGGACCGGGTGGCGAAGTACAACCAGCTGCTGCGCATCGAGGAGCAACTCGGCGCGGACGCCGAGTTCCCGGGACGCTCCGTCTTCTCGCGCCAGCTCGCCGGCCACTGAGGCCGAGCCGTCGGCGGGACGGTGGCCTCAGGCGCCCCGCATAGCCGATCGCTTGCAGGAGGTTCACCCGCGAGCGCGAATGCGAGGAGATGCAGTCGAAGACACGCGTGCGCTGGGATCGGCTTGGGCGTGTCGCGATGGGAGGAGTGCTGGTGGCGCTCGCCTACCTGTATCTGAGTGCCGGCGTTCACATGTTCTCCACGTGGCGGCAATCGCACCGAACCAGCGCCACGGTCGCCACGATGGAGCGCGAATACAAGACGCTCTCGCGCGAGCACGAAAGCCTCGGCAAGCAGGCCACGCTCGAAGCGGAGGCACGGCGACTCGGCATGGTCAAGAAAGGCGAGCGTCCGTACGTCGTCAGCGGCCTGCCGAACGACTGAAGGGCTCGCGGAAGGGGGCCTACCGCCCTTCTGGAGGCGGGCTTCGCGGGCCGGCCGGGCCGGGGCGCTACCCTCGGCGGGATGTACTCGCCGTATGAGAACGCGATCTACCAGTGGCGCCAGGGAGAACGCCGCCTGGGCGGGGCTCCGGCCGAGCGGACGGCGCAGCTCGAGCGCGTGACGAGCGCTCTCGTAGCGGAGCTGCGCCGGCGGCTGGGCGGCCGCTTCTCGACGGGAGAACTGGCCGCGCTCTACGAGCAGGGCGCCGCCTGGTGTCTGCAGGTGGCGATGAAGACGGCTCCCGACGATCCATGGGCGTGGGAGGCCGGCGTGGTGGTCGACGCGGCCTTCGGCCGCTATCTGCACGAGGCCGCCGACTACGCCGGCGGCCGCACAGAAGTCACCGCCTAATCAGCTGTCCTCGCCGCTCTCGACGCGGCGGATGACGATGCGGTCCTCCTCGACCGTCACCTCCACCGGGCGATGTCCGGCCCAGTGCTCGGCGTAGATCGGATTGTCCTGGACCGCGGGGTCGAGCCACAGGCCGTAGCCCTCCTCGCCGTGGTCGAACGTGCCCTCGAGCGGGCCGGCGTTGCGTGCGCCTGCGCGGGCACGTCCGCGGCCGCCGCGACGGCTGCGCCGGCGGGTGCGCGGGGCGTCCTCGCCGGCCTCTGTGTCGTTGGCCGCGTCCTCGACGTCCTCCTCCGCTTCGCCCCTCGCCGCGGCCTCGGCCTTCGCGCGCTCGGCGTCGGCCTTCGCGCGCTCGGCCTCCAGCTCCGCGGCCTCCAGCTCGGCGGCGATCAGCGCGTCGTCCTCGGCCCGCAGGTCGATCTCCTCGTAGTCCGCGGCGACCGCGCCATCGGCCGGGTCTCCGTCGCTGACGAGCTCGTTCTGGCGCTTGAACTGCTCGATGTCACGTACGGTGACCTCGAGCTGGTGGGCGACCCAGGCGTCGGTGCGACCCTGTCGCACCCACGCGCGGATCTGGTTCAAGTGCGGACGCAGTGATCTACGAGGCATGAGCGGTCCGGGAGACTAGCGCAAAGGGTGCGCTCCCTGCGGCGGGGTCGCTTTCCCCCGAGCGGGTGACTATGCTTGCCGGACCGGCGGGGGCAGTTGAGCCGGTCGCCCGTCGGCAAAGAGGAAGGTCACCGAATGTTGGTTCTTACGCGCAAGTCCAACCAGAGCATCATGATCGGAGACGATGTCGAGGTATCGGTGCTGTCCGTCATGGGCGAGAAGGTCCGCATCGGGATTCAAGCGCCGCAGGACATTCCCGTGTTCCGCAAGGAGATCTACCTCGAGATTCACCGCGAAGACGGCGATGGCGCGCCCGCGGAGGATGTCCGTGCCGAGGTCAGCGATGCCCTGCAGGAGCTGGGTGACGCGTCTTCCCCGGGGTCCGAGCGGACTCCGTAGGGCTTCATCTCAGCCCAGCAGCAGGTAGAGCGTGCGGAACATGACCACGGTCACGATCGCCGCGGTCAGGATCAGGGTGAGCACGAGCAGGGCGAAGCGGAACGAGCCGTGCTTGTGGCGGCGGTCCAGCGCGCGTTTGTGAGCGCGCTGCTCGGTCGTGCGGCGCAGCGAGTCGCGGCGCCGACGATCGAGGGAGATCTCTTTGACGAACGCCTGCTCCCACTCCGCAAGGCTCTGTCTCATCTTCACGAGGGCTACCCGACCGTCGTCTCGGCCTCGGCGCGCTCGTAGACCTTGACGAAGCGGAGGTAGTTCTCGGCGATCTTCTGCGCGCCGGCGGCGCGGTCGATCTTGCCGTCGACGTAGGACTTCAACGGGTCCCACCAGATCGAGCGGCCGATCGCGAAGCCGACGAAGCCGTCGACGGGGGCCGCCGCGCCGAGCCATTGATCGACCTTGTCGTCGTCGGCGCCACGGCCGAGCACGACACAGACGACGCCGTCGCGACCGCCGGAGCGGGCTTGGGCGACGAGCATCTCGCAGTCGGCGCGCTCGTCGACGCCCTCGATCTTCCAGATGTCGACCTCGATGCCGCCGTCTTGGATCTCGGCGATCGCGCGGCGCATCAGCTCGGGGCGCAGCTCTGCGTCGTAGCGGTCGGAGTCGGCGCCCACCGACTCCAGCTGCGCGGGCTCGGCGGGGACGAGCAGCTCGAACAGGAACTTGCGCTCGTGCTGTTTCAACCAGTCGCTCAGCCGCTTCAGCTTGCCCAGCTGCTCGCGGTTTTCGGGAGCGTCGCCGTCGGGGTTGTAGCGGACGAGGACCTTCGTGAAGTCCGGGTCGAAGCTCTCGATGTGCGCGCCGAAGTCATCGCCATACTGGAAGTCGAACATGTTCTGCCCGCTGCGCTCGGCCGGCATCGCGAGCTTCAACCCGTGCTCGCGCGCCTCCGCCGGAACGGTCGAGCCGAACTGCTCGTCCACGAGCACGCCGGTCACCGAGGGGTCGGCGCCGGCGCCGACGGCGCGCACGATGCCCTCGAAGATCAGGTGCTTGGCGTCGGCGATCATCGCCGTCTGCTCGGGATCCGGGTCGCCGTCGATGCCGAAGAACTTCTTTTGGAAGGATCCGCGATGGTCGAACGCGAGGATGTATAGCTTCTCGTCATAGCCTGTTTTCATGGGCTCCAGTATTCCAAAGGCGGGCGAAGACGGCTTCGGCCACGGCGGACGGGGTCGAAGCCGGCCTCGGGAGGCGAGATCTCGAGCTGGACGCTTCGGGTCCGTGCCAGAATGATTCGACGATGTCTTCCGGCGCCGACCTGTTCGTGGTGTGCAAGCAGTGCGGCTCAGAGGTAAGCCCGTACATCACCGAGTGCCCCTACTGCGGCCATCGGCTGCGCCGGCGCGCCCCCAAGCTGCCGCCCAAGCAGCCCGCAGCCGCCGGGACCGCCCGGCGCGGGCGCAGGCCATGGCCGATCTTCGCGCGGCCGCGACCGCTGAAAGGCATCCGGCTCAACCCCGCCAAGCGCTCTCGCTCCCAGGAAGGCCATTGGGCCGCTGCGACTCCCTATGCGACGATCGCGCTGGTGGCGGCGAGCTGCGCGGTGTGGGTGGCGTGGCGCGGAGGCTTCGTCGCCCTGAGCGAACTGACGATCATCGGACCGCTGCACGGCGATTGGTGGAAGCTGATCACCACCCAGTTCGCATACGACAACGGCCTGTATGAGCTCTGCACGCTGGTCGCGGTCGCGCTGTTCGGCTGGCTGCTCGAGCGCCGCCGCGGGCCGACGGTCGTGATCGTGCTGTTTCTCGCCACGGGCGTCACCGGCGCGCTGGTCGCGCTCGCCGTCTACCCCGAGCCGGTCGCGATCGGCGGCAACGCCGGGGCGATCGGCCTGCTCGCCGCTTGGGCGATTCCCGACGTCGAAGCTTTTCGCTCCAACTACTACCGCGAGGGCGACCTGCTCGGCGTGCTGGCGATCCTCGCGGTGCTGCTGGCGATGCCATTCGCCACCGCGGAAGCGAGCTGGCTGGCGGGCATCGCCGGCGGGGCGCTGGGTCTCGCGCTGGGCACCGGCCTGCACCTGATCGACCCGCCGGAGCTGTAGACAGCCGGCGAGCCGCGTGGTGTGAGCCGGCGCGGCCGGACGCTCGTATCATGGGAGGCTCCCCGCCCCAGCTACCAGCAGAGGAGCAGCGACGAACATGGAGATCCGCTTTCTGGGCCATGCGGCCTTCGAGCTCACCGACGGCTCCACCTCGATCCTGATCGACCCCTTCCTGACCGGCAACCCCAAGGCAGCGGCCGCCGCGGAGGATCTGTCCCCGCAGGCGATCCTGCTGACCCACGGCCACGGCGACCACCTCGGCGACACCGTCTCGATCGCCAAGCGCTCGGGCGCGGAGGTCGTGGCGATCGTGGAGATCGCCAACGAGCTGACCGACGGGGGCTTGGAGAACGTGCACGACCCGAACATCGGCGGGACGGTGAAGCTCGACTGGGGATCCGTCAAGCTGGTGCCCGCGTGGCACACCTCGACGACGCCGAGCGGCACCGCGAACACGCCCGCCGGCCTGATCGTGACCTTCGCCGGCAAGACGATCTACCACCTCGGCGACACCGCGCTGTTCTCCGACCTGGGCCTGATCTCCGAGCGCGCCGGCGAGATCGACGTCGCGATCGTGTGCATCGGCGGTCACTACACGATGGACCGCTTCGACGCGGTGCAGGCGGCCAAGCTGATCGGCGCCAGGCAGGTGATCCCCTGCCACTACGACACGTTCCCACCGATCGAGACCGACGCGCAGGCGTTCAAGGCGGACGTCGAGGCGGCGTGCTCCTCGCAGGTCGTCGTGCTGGCCCCGGGGGACGTGCACTCGCCATGACGATGACCAACGCGGTCGTGCTGATCGAGGCCGAGCGCGACGCGCTGTCCTCGCTCGGCGGCGCGCTGGCGGACATCGAGGGCGTCGCGGAGGCCTATTCGGTGACCGGCGAGTGGGACTTCGTCGCGATCGTCCGTGTGCCCGACCACGAGCAGCTCGCGGACGTCGTCACCGGCGAGATCGGCGGCCTCTCCGGGGTGATCCGCACGCAGACGATGGTCGCCTTCGCCGCCTTTTCGCGACACGACCTCGAAGCTCTCTTTTCGATCGGCGAATAGCCTGCCGTTCGCGATGAGCGCGATCCCGTTGAAGCCCGAGTACGGCCCGACGCTTGGCCGCCTGCTCGCGCCTCGCTGGCACGCCGCCTCCTCGGCAGCGCGCGCGATCGCGATCGTCTGCGCCGCCGGGCTGCTCGTGCTGCTGGTCGCCGCCGGGCTGACGCTCGAGGACGCCAAATACTCGCACGGCGGACCCGTGCCGTTCAGCTTCGCCTACCGCGACCTCTATCGCACCGCGCCGGAAGCGGGCGGCTACGTCAAGGTGGTGCAGCGCAGCAGCGGCGCGGACGGTCGGTTGGAGGACTCCTTCGCGGTGGGACCTCTGCGCCTGCCTCCCTACTCGGGCGCCCTCTCCGGTGAGCTGCCGCTGTACGCGTCGGGCTACATCCGCGAGCTCAGCCGCCGCTATGCCGGTTTCGTGCTGCGCGGGGAGGGCAAGACCCGCGTGAACAAGGTGCCTGCTTACGACGTCCTCTACACCGCGCTCGTGGCGGGGCACGAGATGTATGGGCGTGACGTGATGCTCTTGCCGGAAAGAGAAGGAGTTCGTAGCGGTGTCGACATCGCGATGCTGGCGTACAAGGCGAAGAGCTCGCAAGTGGACTCGCCGGTGGAAGCCGGCTCCTCGGGCGTGCTCGCCACGCCGCTGAAATCGTTCTCGCTGGGCTAGCTTCCCACCGGGATCTAGCGCGTCGCAGCTGGAATATCCTCGCCCTCGGCTTGTGTCGCAGAGCGCGCTGCGACGGCGTCTCGGCGGCGCTCAGCCTCCGACGGTTTCGACGACGGGCGTGGCTTGGCTGGTCGACGACACCGGCGTCGGCGCGGTCGGTTCACTTGGTGTGCTCGACACCGGCGCGGGGGTGGGGGCGGGGATGGGCGTCGTGGCCGTTTCGGTATTCGTAGCGGGCGGGGATGACACGGGCGGGGGAGTTTCGCTCGGCGTGGTCGTCGTGGCAGCAGGCGTTTCCGCGGGCGGCGGGCTCGGCTGGCCGGTGGCCGCCGGAGGGAGTTCGGTCGACTCGGTCGTGACCTCTGTGACCGGCGGTGCTTTCGGCGCGAGCGGCTTGGTCGTGACCGGCGACGTGACCGCGGCGAGGGGGGTCGCGGTCGCGGTAGGCACGGTCGACGCGGGAGTGGTGGCAGCAGCTTTCTTGTGCAGCGCGATTGCGGCGGCGAGATGGTGGGTCGGACGGGTGTTCGCGGCTGTCGCGCCCAACCTCGGGCCGCGCACGCCCGAGCTGCTGATCGGCTGCGACGTGGCCTGCACGACGACCGGCTCGTTCACGGTGGGTGCGGGCGGCACGTACGCCGAAGCCCTGCTCGTGGGCGCGTGCCGGCGATGTGCGGGACGACCGGTGTGTTCGGCCGCAACCGCCCCGGCGGTGACGATCGCAGCGGCTGCCAACCCGGCGACGGCCTTGGTCGCAAGCGCGCCGGCACCGACCGTGAACACGCCGCCGGCCGTGCTTGCGCCGCCGACCGCTCCCGCGCCCGCGGCCGCCCCGGCGCCCGCGCCGACGGTGGCCCCGGCGCCGCCGGCGACGTGCGCGCTGCCGGCCGAGGCGGTGGAGCCGAGCTTGGTCAGCAGCAGCTTCTTGACCAGCAGCAGCGGGCCCACAGGCAGGATCGCGGCGAGCGCGTGGTTGTTCTGCTTGAGCTGCTTCTTGAAGGAGCGGCAGCTTTCACAGCTGCGCACGTGCCGGCGCGCGGGCGCGCCCAGCTTGGTCAGCCCCTCCGCGACCTCGCCCAGCTCCATGCGGACCTCCGCGCAGCTCAGCTTGCGCGCCTCGGCGGCCTCGGCGAGCGAGATGCGCGCGCGGACGAGCAGCGACTTGACCGACGGCACGGTGGTCTCCATCGCGTGCGCGATCTGCTCGTAGGACAGCGCGTCGATCTCGCGCAGCAGCAGCGCCGTGCGCTGCGTCTCGGGCAGCTCCTGCACGTCGGCCAGCAGCAGGCGGAAGCTCTCGCGCTTGATCACCCGGTCGCCGGTCGACTGGCCGTGGTCTGAGAAGTGCACGTCCATCGAGTCCACCCCGATCGCGGAGGCGCGGCGCAGGTGGTTGAGCGAGCGGTTGCGCGCGATCCGGTACAGCCACGGGCGCACGTTGATCTCGCGCTCGTCGCCCAGCACCGCGTTGAAGGCGGCGGTGAACACCTCCTGCAGCACGTCCTCGGCGTCCTCGCGCGAGCCGAGCATGTGCCGGCAGAACGACAGCAGTCGTGAGTGGTAGCGCGAGAACAGCACCTCGAACGCGGCGTGCTGCCCGCGGCGGGTCAGCGCGATCAGCCGCTCGTCGGACTGCAGGCGCAGCAGCGGGCTCGGGCCTCGCAGGGCTGACATGCTGCTCGTGTTTGTGAGTGCGGAGGCCTCCACGGACGGTCCCTTCGCTGCTGTTCGTCGTCTTACTCCTACCGACACGGTAGCAATCGGGTAGTTGCGGTCCTCACGCGCGAGCGCGGGGCCTCGTCGGATCGATCGCCGCGATCCCGGCCGATCCGCGCCGGACTCGCTCGAATGTTTCTCACGCTGCGCCGAGCGCTACGATCGCTGCGCCCGGGTGGACAAACTGGCAAAGTCAGCGGACTTAAAATCTGCCGCTCCAAAGCGAGCTTGCGGGTTCGACTCCCGTCCCGGGCATATAGGCGGTTGTGCTTGGGTCGAGATCGGAGCTGATCGGGGATCGATCGCGTAGCGGCCGCTGCGTAGCGCGGGCGCGCGGCATCGCGCTTTCGACACCTGCTCATCCCCGCTGAGCGGCGCGGCGAGGACGGCGGGCGTAGAGCCGGCGGGCGTAGATGGCGTCGGTGGCGATAGAGTCGCGCCGCGATGACCGGCGAGGCGGGCAGTGAGGAGAGCGCGGCGACGTTCCACGGCGGGCGGCTGGTCGCGCGCCGGCTGAAGGCGCACGGCGTCAGCAAGCTGTTCACGCTCTCCGGCGGGCACATCTTCTCGATCTATGACGGCTGCCGCGCGGAGGGGATCGAGATCGTCGACGTGCGCCACGAGTCGACCGCCACGTTCGCGGCGGAGGGCTGGGCGAAGGTCACGCGCGAGCCCGGCGTGTGCGCGCTGACCGCCGGCCCCGGAGTGACGAACGGTATGAGCGCGATGGCCTCCGCGCAGGCGAGCCACTCGCCGATCGTCGTCCTCGGCGGTCGCGCTCCCGCGCTGCGCTGGGGGCAGGGCTCGTTGCAGGAGATCGACCACGTCCCGTTCGTCCGACCGCTCGCGACGCTCGCTGCCACCGCCCAGAGCACGGCCGAGATACCGGGGCTCGTCGACGAGGCGTTCGCCGCCGCGCTCGCGCCGCACGGCGGGCCGGCGTTCCTCGACTTCCCGCTCGATTACGTCTTCATGGAGGCGCCCGAGCCCGACTCCGGCCTGTCCGACGCGGCCACCGACGCGAGCCGGTTCGCGAGCCTGCCGGGCGCCGACCCCGTCGCGATCGAGCGCGCCACCGAGCTGCTGCGCGGCGCCGAGCGCCCGGTGATCATGGCCGGCACCGACCTGTACTGGGGGCGCGGCGAGGTCGCCTTGCTGGAGCTCGCCGAGGCGCTGCGCATCCCGGTCTTCCTCAACGGCCTCGCCCGCGGCTGCGTGGCGGCCGACCACGAGCTGTTCTTCTCGCGCGTGCGCTCCCACGCGCTGAAAGCGGCCGACGTCGCGCTCGTGATCGGCGTGCCGATGGACTTCCGCCTCGGCTTCGGCGCGTCGTTCGGCGAGGACACCGAGATCGTGGTGATCGACGTCGCCGAGCCCGCGCGCGCCCACCCGCGGGCGGTCGCCGCCGAGCTGTATGGGGCGCTGGCCCCGACGCTTGCCGACCTGCGCAGCGGCGCTTCGTCCTCGCACGGCGGGGCGCAGGACTCTGCGGCGCGGGCGCGCGAGCGCTGGGTGGCCGAGCTGCGCACGGCCGAGAGCGAGCGGCGCGAGGGGGAGCGCGCCGAGCTCGAGGACGATCGCGCGCCGCTTCACCCGATGCGGCTGTACGCGGAGCTCGCCACGGTGCTCGACCGCGACGCGATCGTGATCGGCGACGGCGGCGACTACGTCTCATACGCTGGGCGCGTCGTCGACAGCTACCTCCCCGGCTGCTGGCTAGACCCCGGTCCGTTCGGCTGTCTCGGCACGGGGCCGGGATACGCGCTCGCCGCGAAGCTCGCCCATCCCGAGCGCCAGGTCGTGCTGCTGCTCGGCGACGGCGCGTTCGGCTTCTCCGGCATGGAGTTCGACACGCTCGCCCGTCACGGCGTGAATGTGGTCGGCGTGATGGGCAACAACGGGATCTGGGCGCTGGAGAAGCACCCGATGGAGTTCCTCTACGGCTACTCCGTCGCCGCCGACCTGCGCCCCGGCACGCGCTACGACGAGGTCGTCGAAGCGCTCGGCTGCCACGGCGAGCTGGTGCAGCGCCCCGACGAGCTGCGCCCCGCGCTCGAGCGCGCGCTCTCAGCCGGCAAGCCCGCACTCGTGAACGTGCTCACGGATCCCACCGTCGTCTACCCGCGCAAGTCGAACCTCGCCTGAGCGCCCGCTTCGTGCGCGGACGCGACGCCAGACGGCCTGGGGCAAGGCGGCCGGGCTCGGTGATTGACCTCGTGACGCCCGCATCGGACGCGGCGCGACGCGTCGTTCGAATCCCTTCGCATCGCCAACGGCTGTGTTGACTGGCGCCGGCTGCGCTGGGGGACGGACGGGCGTACGTGTCTCCCCTCAAAAACGCGCGCCTTTCAGCCCAAGCCCGCGAGGCGCAGCGCGCCGCCGAACAGGATGTCGTGCTCGGAGACCTCCACCTGCTCGAGCTCGAACGCGCGCAACGCCTCGCCAAGCAGGATCATCCCCGCGACGATCGTCGGCGCGCGGTCCGGGTGCAGGCCGACCACCTCGCGCCGCTCCGCTTCGCTCATGTCCGCCAGTCGCGCCAGCAGCATCTCGACCGTCGCCAGCTGCAGCTCGTAGCCGTGCACGCGCGTAGGATCGTACGGGTCGAGCTCCTGGTCGATCGCCGCCGCCGACGTCGCCGTCCCGGCAACCGCGATCCCGCGCGTCACCGGCGCGCGCTCCTGCGGTGGCAGCCCGTCGAGGAAGACCGCCCGTACGTCCTGCGCGAGCGCCTGCAGCTCCTCCGGACGCGGCGGATCTGAATGGATGTGTCGCTCGCTCATCCGCACCACGCCCGCGTGCAGCGAAACATGAAAGCCCGCTTTGCGCCCGCTCCCGACGATGAACTCCGTCGAGCCCCCGCCCACGTCGATCACCACGGTCGGCTCGTCCCTGCCCTCGCCGCCGTCTCCGTGGCCCACCGCCGAGTCGTCCGTCTCGCCGTCCGCCCGGCTCGTCGTCTGCTCGTCCGCCCGGCTCGTCGTCTGCTCGTCCGCTCCGTCGTCGTCGCCGTCGTCGTCGTCGCGGCCAGACATCGCCCCGAGGAACGTCAGTTGGGCCTCTTCCTCGCCCGCCAGTATTCGTGCGTCGAGGCCCTGATCGCGCACGCGCGCGAGGAAGTCGCCGCCGTTCTTCGCGTCGCGCACCGCCGAGGTGCACACCGCCAGGTTCGCCTCGCAGCCTCGCTCGTCGATCTCGCTCGCGTACTTTCCAAGCGTGTCCATCACGCGCGTGATCGCGTCATCCGACAGCCTCCCCGTAGAGTCCACGCCCTCGCCGAGCCGCGTCACCTGCGAGTGGCGCACCAGTTCCTCGACCTTGCCCGTCTCGCGATGCACGTCCGCGATCAGCAAGCGGGTCGAGTTCGTTCCGATGTCGATGATCGCCACGCGCATGCCGGCCCATCTCAGCAGATCGGCTACCGGCCCTGTTTTTTGCTAGAACGTAGGTAGCGACGCGGGGTGGAGCAGTCTGGTAGCTCGTCGGGCTCATAACCCGAAGGTCGCAGGTTCGAATCCTGCCCCCGCTATTCAGAAAAGCCCTCCAAATGAAGGATTTTCTGCTTCTCAGGATTAATCGTCTGGCGAACTTCCTCCCTCCCGACTCTCGTCCGGGGGGACTACGGAGGCCGGGTCGTCCAGCAGCGATACTGCCCAGCCGACGGCGCTCTCTGCGGCTGCAAGCGCGGCTGCGCGATCAAGTGCGATCGGTTCGTCGTAGCGGAGTTCGGCCGCCCAAGGGGTGAGCCATTGGGCGTCGGAGAACTCTTGAGGAGGCTCGATACCCGACTCGCGGACCTGCCGCACGAGAAACCCGAGGTCGTGCGAGAGCGGGAGGTCGGCGTCTGCGAGCACGAGTGCGACCTTCAGAGCCTTCTCGACCGCCTGCTGGGCGTGAAACCCAACGATGTTTTCGTCAATGTCCATGTCGTCGGCGAGCACTCGGCAGGCTTGGAGATCGCCCTTCGCTCGGCGCAGCAGCACCCCGGCGTACTCCACCTGCTCAGGATTCGGCGAGGACACGGCCCTCACGGAGCGCGCGGTTGACCATCGTGCCCCGCACCTTCGCACGCCGCTCAGCGAGCCCGGCGTCCATGACGATCAGGTCGACCGGCGCGTTGAAGTCCCCAAGAGCACGGCGGAGCCGGACGGCCTCAGCGAGACGATTCTCCACCTCCTCCTCGATGATCAGGAAGTCGAAGTCGCTGCCCTCGCCATCATCACCGCGAGCGCGTGAGCCGAACAGGATCACCTTGGCCGGCGCCGGCGCCGCGTCGATAAGGACACGACCTGCCCGCTCGATCATCTCTGTCGCGGCGAGCGCGTTCATGACCGCCACTCATTGACGGTCGTCTCGCGTAGTGCCGAAGGTGCAAATCTGCGCATCGCGCACAGGATTGTATCCCGGCTCCAGGTCGGCGCTTGTGAAAAGGCCTCGGGAGCCGACTACCTCGGCGATGCCTTCGGCGCGAGCCTAGCGCTGCTGGCGCTCCGCTTGAGCCGTCGCAGGCAGGACGGACACGCTACCTCCGTTGCCGCCCTAGTCAATGTGAGCTTGTTGCTGGCCGTGACGCTCGCCGTGATGGTGGAGGCGATCTACCGGCTGAGCACCGGAGCGCCCTCGATTCATGGCGCGCTGTTGATTGCGCTCGTGGTCGCCGTCCACGCGATCAAGCTGCTCCACAAGGTGACGCTCGATCTGCGTCCTTGAGGGGTTGAGGGGTTGCCACGACGCCCGTCGTCGTGTCGGCCTGCGAAGTTCAGGCGCAGGGAGGGGACGTGATAGCTTGACAAGCGCTAGTTGATCGATATATATTGTCTTTATGGGCATGCGTGCGATGCAGGAGGCGACGTTCCTGATCCTGACGGCTCTGGCGGGAGGCAGCCAGCATGGCTACGGGATCATCACTGACGTCGAGCAGATCTCCGACGGGCGCGTCCGACTGCGCGCTGGGACCTTGTACACGGCTCTGGACCGGCTTCGCGCGGACAGACTGATCGAGGTGGACCGCCAGGAGATCGTGGATAACCGGCTGCGTCGCTACTACCGGCTCACATCGCCGGGCGAGAAGCGACTTGCCGACGAGGCGGGCCGCCTGCAGGCGAACGCGGTCGTCGCACTGTCGCGGCTGCACCCGGCGGGGGCAATGCGATGACCGACGCAGCTGACCTAGAGCGCCGCTATCGACGTCTATTGAAGTGCTTCCCGGCACGGTATCGCCGCGAGCACGAGCAGGAGATCCTGTCGGTGCTCATGGCTGGGGCCAAGGAAGGCCAGCGACGGCCTGGACTGGCAGACTCCGCCGACCTCGCGATGAGTGCGCTCTTCATGTGGTGGCGCGAAGTGACACGTCAACCTCGATGGCGATGGGAACGCAGGCACCCGCGTCTTATTGTCCGCGTGCGCGTCGCGATCGGCATCTGGCTGCTGGTGGCCGGAGCCATCCTGTTGAGCGAGGGCAACTGGTGGGGAGTCGTGATGGTTGCGCCGGCAGCTCTGCACTTCTACCTTGCCTACCGACTGCGGCGCGCCGTCCAGCACTAGCCGTAGCGAACTTTTGGGGTTGATGTGGCGGCAGCTCCTTCGCTGCTCGCTCAATGATTCAGGCAGCTTCTACCGGCTTGCGGGCGGACTCGGCCTGGGTGTGGCACCATTGTTCCAATATCGTTCCAATTTGTTTGGAACTCGGACCTCGCGATGCCCGTCAAAGAGGGTCAGCGGCCTTTGTCCGGGGCGCCACCGAGGCGGAAACGGGCGGCGGCAGTCGGCGGGAACACGAGGTATCCGTCTACTGGGCGAGCCGTCGGGAGATATTGGCCAGGTGGTCCTCGCCGAGCGCTCTGACGTGCTTGCGGTAGTCCCGGTCGGTGAAGGTCGTGCGGTGTGGCTTGCGCATACCGTTGATCACGACGATGCTCGGCGCCTTCAGCCCTCGGCGGCGCAGCTCGGACGGCGCGGCGTCTCGAGTAAGCAGAACAGGCGCCGAAAGCGCCGCCCCGCTGGTCGGGCGCGCTGCTTGTCATTGACGGAAAATCACGTCAGCGGTCGCTGATGATGATCGTTCCAGCGAGCTTGTCGGGAAGCCCTTGCTGCAAGGGTGTCCACAGGACGGGCGCCTCGATCGCTAAGCCGAGCGGCAGTTGCGCAAGTGCCGGGAGACATGACACGTGTGGGCGCGCTTGGTTTTCCTTATACATCTCCATCATCGCGTGCTGGAATGCGTCGTGGTCATCCGCATGAGCGCGTTTGAGTGTTTCGATCTTCGACTGCAGATCGCGATACTTGAACTGCTCGGCTTTCCCGACTCGAGCAGTCAGCCTCCTAACCAGGAACTGCCACCCCTGCCGCGCGCCTGCACGTAGGGCCGCCCTGTCTGGGGCTCACCGGCCCTCCCGTGCGAGCGTCCACGAGTCGGATTCCGACGATGCGAGATCCTGGCCCCCGGCGTCCGGTGAGGAGCACGTTCAGCACGAACGCGAACACCCGCAGTGCAATGCTCACCCGTTTGGAGCTCGTTAGCCTGGTCAGCGAGATCACTCCTGGACCGTCTTTCCTGCCGCGCATGGTGATGACACTGGTGACGGCGCCGGATCGCGAGGGTTCCTCCGATGAGCGCGAGCGCCAGGTCGATCAGCGATGCCAGCAGACGACGGCGAATCGGTGCGACCGGCAGATCTCGTCGTCGGTTGCGGATCATTGGCTGATCCCGATAGTCTGCATCGGCGATGGTGAGCGGATTGAGTGGATGATGTCACGCGACCAGGACTGGCGCCTGCGGCTCGATCAGAGTCAGCCGCACATAGCTGCTGCCCGGCTAGATGTTGTCTGGCTCGGCGCTCGCTCGAAGCTCTCGGGCACGGCTGTACGTCAGCGCGCCAACTTGTCCCGGAGCCGCTCGGCCAGGCGCACGCTCGCCTCGATCTCCAATCTGCGGATCGATACGGACTCGACGTTGATGCCGAACGGGACACCCAGACGGCGGCAGAAGGACATCAGTTCAAGCGCGGTTGCCTCGGCATGCTCGAGGGATGCGTCGAGGGCGTCCTCGGCGTGGCGCAGGTCGTTTACGACCCAGCGCGGGACGTCGACGCCGAGCCATCGGAGGAACTCCAAGGTCTGCATCGAGCCGCACACCGAAAAGGTGAACACGATCGGGACCGGATCGAGGCCGCGATCGCGGCACTCGTAGGCATAGTCGGATACCAGATTCTTGGCAGCGTTGACGTCGTAAATGACCTGGGTGACGAAATAGGAGCAGCCGGCGTCTTGCTTGGCGGCTAGGCGAAGATGCTCGTCGCCTTTGCGAGTGTGCCGCTCGGGTATCGCGACGCTGCCGAGGAGCAGTTCGGGGTTGACCTCGCTGCGGAGCTGTTGAGCCCTGCGAAGCGTCGTGGCGACACGCGTCTCGCGCGTGGAAGCACCGACGAAGACAGCCATTCGCATGGCGGTGTCCAGGGACGCCATCCAGTCGCGAAGGTCTTGCTCGCTGTACTTCGCCGTCGCGCGGTAGACCACGACCGGCGTGCGCCAGTTCTTGAGGTGCCGGTCCAGATAGTCGGCCGGGTCCATCGTCGGAAAGAACGGGAACGGTCGTTCGTCGGGGTTGCGGTCGGCCTCGTCGTCGATGTCGTAGAGGATCAGGCCGTCGACGTCGAGCGGCTCCAGGCGCTCGACGGTGACATCGGCGATCTCCTGGGCCTTCTCCGGGGTGCTCGACAACCGTGGCGGGGTCAGTGCGAAGAGCAGGAACTCACCCCGGAGGGCCACGATGCGATGCCGGAGATCCACGCTAGCAAGGCTATCTGGGGTAGGGCGCAGGAAGCTCGGGCTTGCGCCGTCGGAGCTCCGTGGGCGACATGCGGCGGGATCGAGCACGCGGAGCCCTGCCGTATTTGGAAGCGCCCGCCCAGCCCGGACTCACGGGGTGTGGCCCGGTTCGTTGCTAGCTCTCGCCGAGCGCTGTAGCGTCCCGACGCTTGCAAATCGCAACTAGTTGGAGGACGCCGATGCCGGACACCACCTGCCACATGTCGATCTCGCTCGACGGCTTCGTCGCCGGGCCGGACCAGGGCCGGGAGAATCCGCTGGGGAATCGCGGCAGGGAGGTCCATAGCTGGCACCTCGGCGACGAGCGCGCGAATCACGCTGATGCGACCGCGACGGGCTGGCTCCTGCGGCCGCGTGGGGCCTACGTCATGGGCCGCAACATGTTCGGGCCGATCCGCGGCGAATGGGATGAGAACTGGGATGGATGGTGGGGTCCCGAGCCGCCCTACCATGCACCGGTCTTCGTGCTCACCCACTACGCCCGCGAGCCGATCGAGATGGAGGGCGGCACGAGCTTCCACTTCGTCACCCGGGGCTTCGACGCCGCATACGCGCAGGCGCGTGAGGCGGCCGGCGAGGGTGGCGTCGACATCGCGGGGGGCGCCTCGACTGTCCGTCAGGCGCTCGCCGTCGGAGTGATCGACGAACTCACGCTCGACGTGGTCCCCGTCCTGTTCGGGTTCGGCGAGCGGCTGTTCGACGGAGTCGAGTCCTTCGGGTTCGAGCCGGTCGAGGTGCTCCACTCTCCGCTCGCCACGCACATCCGATACCGGCGGGCGGAGTGAGGAGCCGATCTTTTTCCATCGCCAGCCATAGGTCCGTACAAGCGAGGGAGCGCCACCGTCGCCATCAGGGCGTCGGCCGCTACTACGACTCAGTCAAGTCAGAGTGGCGGGGCTCGACCTGGCGTTCCTCTGCCCTGCCTCGATTCTGTCGTCGGCCGGCGAACGTGGCAGTCGCTCGGATTGGGACCCAGCTTTGAGGGCGAGTCATGACTCGGGGCGCCGTCTGGGAGCGCTTTGTAAGACCGACACTTATAATTCGCCGCACGAGGCGGTCACCGCCACCTGTCGGGACGAGCCCGAAAGCAGGTGTGGCGGCGCCGTGCTTGAAAGCGGACTGTAAGCGAAGTCGCAGAGCAAGTCATTGGGGGATCGTGCTTCGGCCGTCCCGTGGGTGAAAGAAAGGATCAGAAGGAATGCCACATCCCTGTAGCCCTTCAGCATCGCCGCGACGGATGGTCGCCTCGGCGATCACGGCCGTCGCCCTAACAGCCGTCGCTTCAGTCCTCACGGCGGGCGCCGCGCAGGCCGCGACGCTGCCTACGATCACGGCCACCGTCGGCCCCACCTCGATTGCCGTGAGCGGTGCCCTGCAGTCCGGCGCCGTCAACATCGCCAGCACGGCGACTGGTGGCAAGGAACCATCCGCAGTGCTGTTCGCGCTCAAGCCGGGCGTGAGCCTCGCAGAATTCTATGCCTATCTGAACGAAGACAAGACGACGCACGATCCGAACAGCACGAGCAAGTACGGTTCGATCGTCTTCGACGCCGCGGCCGGCAAGGGCAAGGCCACAGAAACCCAAACCGTCCTGGCGCCTGGTCAATACGTGGCTCTGAACGCTGAAGGCGAAAAGTCCTCGACATGGCCTCGTGAGAGTCTTGCGATCGCCGCATCGCCATCGCCTGCGGCACTTCCCGCCCCGCAGGCCACGGAGAAGACTGTCGATTTTGCCTTCAAGGGCCCCAAGGTCCTGCACGTCGGCGAGCTCGTACGCTTCGAAAACGAAGGCTACCTCGTGCATATGGACGCCGCGCTCGGGGCAAAGAGCGCGAAGGATGCCGCCAAGATCGCAAAGGGATTGGCAGCGGGACAGGAAAAGGGCTTGAAGAAGCTGGCTTCCGGCTCTGAAGCCAGCTTCGCCGGCCCGCTCTCCTCGGGGGCCTTTCAGCAGGAAACCATCACTGCCAAGCCGGGCTGGTATGTGCAGGCGTGCTTCATGCCTACGCAGGACGGCAGGCCGCACACGCTCCTCGGCATGGAGCGAGTGATCAGGATCATCAAGTAGCAGGACGGACGCTGCGAGCGGCCCGCTCCCCATGGCTGGGGGCGGGCCGTCGTTTGCGATTCGACCGGGTACGTGCCCGCGCAGCGTTCCAGGCTCCGTCTCGCACGGCGTCAGCTGACGCGGGGTCGCCGACCGTCGCTACGATTGCGCCGATGGGAAAGTGGGGACGTCTCGGCGGGGTGTCGCTCGCGGCGATCGTGCTGGTTGCGGCGGCCGCCGCGTGGGCCCAGGGCCCCTCTGCGGGTGACCGGTCCGCCGTAGGGGCGCGCTCCGGTTGCCATGCGCAGGCTCCTCCCGTCCTGCACGATGGCTTTCCCGAGCCGCCCGAACTCGTCAGCCACGATGGTCTCCTCGACGTCACCCTGCGCGCGGCCGTCGGCCCGGCGCTGATGGGAGGGCGGCGCGTTCAGGCAATGAGCTACGACGGCAGCATCCCCGGCCCGACGCTCGTCATCTGCGCCGGCGATCACGTCGTCGTGCACCTCGAGAACGAGCTCCCGGAAGCCACCAACCTGCACACGCACGGCTTTCACGTCTCACCGGAAGGCAACAGCGACAACATCTTCCTGCGCATCGAACCGCACACGACGTTCACCTACGAATACGACATCCCGCAGGACATGCCGGCAGGCTCCTACTGGTATCACCCGCACCTTCACCCGAGCGTCGAGCGCCAGATCTTCGGTGGCCTCGCCGGCGCGATCGTCGAGGAGGGAGGTCTCGATCGGCTCCCCGCGCTTCGTCACGTGCCGCAGCGGTGGATCGTGCTCGACAACACCGAGGTCCGTCAGGGGCGCGTGCTGTCTGTCGATGAAGCGACCGAAGCGGGGTCGCGAATCTACGTAAACGGTGAGAGCGATCCGACCGCGAAGATCCGTCCCGGTCAGTTGCAGCGCTGGCGCATCTTCAACGCCAGCGCCGACCGCGTGATCGTGCTCCGGCTCCCCCGGCGACAGCGCTTCGTCCTGCTCGCGCAGGACGGCCACACGCTCGCAAGCGCGCAGAACGTCCGCGACCTGATGATCGCGCCCGGCTCACGGCGCGACGTGCTCGTCCGTGGAGGCGCGCCCGGAAGCTACCCGGTCAAGGCCGTGCCGTTCGCCCAGTTTCCCGGCGGCGAAAAGGCCGCCGACGGCGGGCCGACACCCAACCAGACGGTGCTGACGCTCCACTCGGCGGGACGGCGGACGAACACGCGCCTTCCCGCGGCCCCACTCAGTCGCCCCCTGGACCTGCGCCGCCTGCCGGTCGACCGCGAACGCACGGTCGTCTTCAGCGAAATGGCAGAAGGCGCAGGGACGCCGCACTTCCTGTTGAACGGCATGTCCTTCGATCCCAACCGCGTGGACGTGACGATGAAGCTCGGCTCCGTGGAGCGCTGGACGCTCGTCAACTCGACCGAAGAATGGCACACGTTTCACATCCACACGAACGACTTCCAGGTGGTCAGCATGAACGGCGCAGGCATCCCCTACGTCGACGATCAGGACAACGTCGCCCTCGCGCCGAAGTCCCACACGATCGTCCTGATCCACCCCACCGACTTCACCGGCAAGTTCGTGTTCCACTGCCACGTCACCTTCCACGAGGATCACGGCATGATGGCGACCGTTCAGGTCGTGCGCGAACCGACCGCCGCCGAGGCGCGCCGCTCGATCGTCCTCGACGGAGGCCTCGCGATCGGCTCCTCCTCCTACGGCTCCCACGACCAGCCGTCGGTGAAGGCAACCCTGTTCTTCTGCAGCCTGCGCGCGCTCGCGGGGCTCGCGCGCGGCAGATGATGACGCTCAGACAGGAGAGCGCACGACTCGGCTGACCAGGCGCGGCGCACCGTCTGAGGCTTCCACGACGACGCGGAACCGTCTGTGTGCGGGGCCGGCGAGGCTGAGTGTCGCGACGCCAATGGAGCTCAGGCGCGAGCGAGCCGCCGTCTGCCAGTGTCCCGCCGGGCCCGCCGCCTGCAGCAGCACGTCCGCATCGTCGCGGGCCGCCTGCACATGGACGACGAGCGTCTCGCCGTGGGAGCGGTGTCTGGTCGAGAGGTGGAGCTGGAGCGTGCCGGCGGCGATCGGCAGCACGAGCACGCTGCCCTTCATCGTCGGGTGGATCGTGCATGAGTAGTTGAACGTCCCCGTCTGCGCGAAGGTCATGGTGAACGACCCCCCGGCGCTCATCACACCGGAGTCGAACCGGCCATCGACGGAGGTCACCGTGTGCTGCTGGCCGACGCTTTCGTTTCGCCACGTGACGGTCTGCCCGATCCCGACCGTCAGCTGCGAGGGCTGGTAGGCACGGTCGATGATCGACACGCGCATGTCCGCTTCTTCGGCGGCGCCCGCGGTCGCGCTGCTGAGCAGCGCCGTCAGTCCGAGCGTCGTGAGGACAACCCCGCTTAGCCAGCGTACGTTCACAGCGCGCAGGGTAGCGAATCGACTCACGCACCGAGCCGTGCGTGGCGTGTCTCGTCCGCTGTCCTCCGTAGGCACTGAACGGCTTTTGCATCCCCGGCCAAGGGCACCATCACTGAAGCCCCTCCGCACCGACGTAACCCGCTGCGTATCGAACCCAACTGCACTGCCCGTTGAGACAGGTTCTCAGCGACGAGCTTCATGATCGAGGCGGTCGCCCACCGCGCATCAGCGCCAGCGCGGCGGTCCCGCCGAGGACCAGCGCCGCGCCGCTCGCGGTAAGCGCGGTCGACACCGCCGCGAAGCCGCCGATCAAGGCCACCCCGATCGCACCGCCGACCTGGCGGGCGGTGTTGTTGACGGCGGCGGCAATGCCGGCGCGGTCGGGGCCGAGCGCCTCGGTGGCGCCGGCGACCAGCGCCGGGACGGCGACGCCCATGCCGGTTCCGGCGAGCGCCAGGAAGGCCCAGCCAGCCGGGTTGTCGATGCGGTCGGCGAGCAGCGCCGTGCCGAGATAGCCGGCGCCGCTCGCCAGCAGGCCGAGGCCGGCGGGCAGGCGGGCGCCGACGACGCCGACGAGGCGGCCGGTGAAAGGTGTCAGCGCCGCCAGCGGGAGCGCCAGGGGCACCAGGTTGAGGCCGGCAGCCAGCGGCGAGCGGCCGCGGTCCTGCTGCAAGTAGAGACCGATCGCGAAGATTGCGCCGAGAGTGCCGAGGTTCATCAGCGCCGAACCGGCGTTGGCGCCGCTGAACTCCGCCCGCCGAAACCAGCCGAGGTCGAGCAGCGGCCGTCGCGAGCGGCCCTCGACGCCGACGAACCCGGCCAGTGCCACCAGCGCAACCGCGCCACCGGTCAGCGTCACGACCGAGCCGAAGCCGGCGCGGTCACCCTCGATCAGGGCGAACACGAGTCCCGCGAGGGCGGTGGTGCCGAGCGCCTGGCCGGGCAGGTCGGGACGGGCGGTGCGCGCCATCGGCCCCTCCGGCAGCAGGGCGATCCCGCCGGCGAGCGAGGCGAGGACGAGCGGCACGTTCGCCCAGAAGATCGCCCGCCAGCCGAACGGGCCGACCAGGGCGCCGCCGAGAATCGGGCCCAGCACGAGCGCCGAGCCGCCGAGCCCGGCCCAGATGCCGATCGCGCGCGGGCGCTCCGCCGGGTCGGGGAAGAGCTTGTTGACGATCGCCAGCGAGCTGGGCAGGATCGCCGCCGCGCCGAGACCCTGGACGGCGCGGGCGGCGATCAGGATGGCGGTGCTCGGCGCCAGCGCACAGAGGGTCGAGGCGGTGCCGAACAGCGCCAGGCCGCCGAGGAAGAGGCGGCGCGAGCCCAGCCGGTCGGCGAGGTCGCCGGCGCCGAGCATCGTCGCCGCCAGCACCAGCGCGTAGGCGTCGACGACCCACTGCAACTCGCTACGCGAGCCGCCGAGGCCGGCCGCTATCCGGGCGAGGGCGACGTTGACGATCGTCACGTCGAGCAGGACAAAGAAATAACCGGCCGAGGCGACGGTCAGCGCCGGCCAGCGGCCATGGGGCGTTTCGGAATCGCTCATGGGATCACCGTAGGCGCGGAACGATGCGGCGGGGGCTGAATCGTCAGGTCCTAGCCTGTTTATATGGCAACCGCGAGGAGAGCTTTCACCGAGGCCACGACGCATATTTCCACCGAGACCGAAATCGACGTCGAGCGGGTACCCGGCGAGGCACTCGGCGACGTCGACATTGCCGCGGTCGCGGCGCTGATGGCCGACTCCAGCCGCGCCGCGGTGCTGATCGAGCTAATCGACGGCCGGGCGCTGCCGCCGAGCGAGCTGGCCGAAGTCGCCGGCGTCTCGCGTTCGACGATCTCCGAGCATCTCGTCAAGCTCGAGCGCGCCGGTTTTCTCACGGTGGAGCAGGGCGCGCGCAATCGCTATTTCCGTCTCGTCGGTCCCGAGATCTCGACCGCGGTCGAGTCGCTTGCCGCCCCCGCTCCGCGCTTCCCGGTGCGCTCGCTCAAGCAGTCCACGTGCGCCGGCGCTCTTGGTGACGCCCGCACCTGCTACGGCCACCTCGCCGGGCGCCTCGGCGTCGTCCTCACCGACGCCTGTTTGGGCTCGGCTGGCTGCAGTGCACCCCGCGGGCGCTCGAGGTTCGAGCCTCGGCCGCGAGATCTCACTGAAAGTCGCCTCTGCCTAGAGGCCTCCCAAGTCCTACGAGTGTGAAAGCTTACGAACCTTGAGCTTGTTCGCGAGGACCTCAGCGACGCGCTTGGCCTCGGTGGCTTGAGGAGCCTTGACGTTGACGACCAGCCCTCCGACGACCTGGTCCTCTCCAAAGGCTGACGGCGGAACATTGGAGAACCAAACCGGAATTACAGAATTGGAGCCAAAGCGATCCTTGAACTGCTTCGACTCGAACTTAGTCCAAATACGTGTCGGATAGTCGCTGCTCAGGAGCGCAACGACATAGGTGGCCTCCGACCTGTAAATCGGCCCGAGATAATCCTCAATGTTCTCGGCAACGATTCGATGCTCCTCGTTCTTATCGTAGAACACCTCAAACTCCTGTTCAGTGAGATGCTCGCAAATAAGCGCTGCCAGCTCTCGCTCTCCACCTGAGAAGGACAGCGCAAAGTCGTAAGTAGAATCAAAATCCAAACTTAGGTAACCTACACGTTCCGCGAACTTTTGCCACGCAAGGTTTCTAATAAAGAAGACAAATTGAGGATCCTCGACGGCAAGCACCTTGGTCTCGCCGTCGAAGTGCAATACCGCCCCGATGTCCTCGTCCTCGAGTAGGCTAGAAAGGAACCCCTTCTCTACGACCTGGGACACACTTCCTTTGAGCTTCGTATGGCGCGCCGCTTCCCGCTCGAGATCTATCGACCACTCCTCCGCTTCTGCAAGCCACTTGAGCATGTGGAGGTATGGCGCTCGCCCTTCTCGCCGGAGCTTGCTGCCCTTTGCGAATTCCGTGGCGGTTCGCAAGAAGGAATCTCCTAAACGGTCCATGACGCGACTAAGAACGACTTGGTAGCTGACGTTAGCCCTAGTCGGATCAGTGCCTGCCTCCATGAGGCCCGCAGCAATACAGGTCTCATGGCTGAGCATCTGGGCGATATAAAAGCTGCCGTTGGCACCTTCGACGATTTCATGGCAGATGGGCAGTTCGATATTCAGGGCCTTTTCGCCCTTTGCCACGACTTCGCGGACGCGCTCGTCAGGGTTCGCCTCGAAACGAATCGTGTCAATGCGGTTGACGAGATCACGGGCGAAGCGAATCAAGGACTCGCCGGCCCGATTGATTCCGACGACGATCAGCTTCGAGTTCTTGTCCTCCTCGTCCGCGAGTGTCTTGAGATAGTCGGCAACCTGCCGGCGCACGCTCTCATCGAGCCGATGAAAGTCGTCAACGATCACGATCCCGATGTCGTCCATCTCTGGGAGTTCAGCGATCAATTCGCGGTCGTGTGCCTTTCGGGCGCTGAGCCTAAGCACGCGATCCGAGAGGCTCAGCTCCTCGAGCGCTCTTGTCACGGCGGTTGTCTTGCCGATTCCGCTTGGCCCCTCGATGACTACTCCACGACCCGGCGAACGAAGGGCAACGAGCAACTTCGCGTACTCCAGCGGACGTACGAAGGTGTACGTAGGGCTACCCGATAGCTTGAAGACTTCCTCCAGTAGGGGGTCAGGCATGACGAGGCGATCCTACCCGGATCACGGTCGGAAGCGAGCAGTCGCGCCGCAATAGGCATCGCTGCGCCGAGTATCGGAGACGGGGAGCTGCTGACGAGTCGTGTGGTAGCGGGAAAGGCTCTCGCGGGGCTTCCGCGCTAGCTCCCTGTCTAGCCGAGAAACTCGCGGATGTGCGCGGTGAGCACGGCCGGCTGGTCCTCGGGGATCAGCGTGTAGGAGTCGGCAATCTCCACGAGCCGACTCTGCGCCAGCAGCTCGGCGAGCCGGCGGCCGTGCTCGGCGGGCATCATCCTGTCTTCGCTGGCCCACGCGACCAGCGCAGGGCGGTCGAACCTTGCCAGCGCATCCGTGGCTGCGACCATGTCGCGACGGCCTTGCGGTGCGCTGCGCACGTACTTGCGCAGGTCGCGGCGAATCGCGCGCTGTTCGCGGATCGGGCCGAACCAGCGGTCCATCACCTCGCGTGGGACCGGGCGCTTGCTCAGCAGGCCATATGTCATCCGCAGCCTGCGCAGCCGGTCGAAGCGAAACGGCAGCAGCGCCACGTCGAGGCCTCCGGGGATGCTCGCGAGGTACGGCAAGAGCCGCGCAGGCCCTTTGGGCGGCACGTTGTCGAACGCCTCGCACGAGCAAACCACGAGTCGCGCAATCCGCTCGTCGCGGACGCCCCCGGCGAGCAGCAGAGGCCCGCCCCAGTCGCTCGTCGCGAGCGTGATCTCGCGCAGGTCCAGCGCTTCGATGAACTCACCGAGGATCTCCACCATCCCGCTCATCGATAGGTCGGCGTCGGGATGCATCGGGTAGTGATGGGCACCGAACGGCAGAGTAGGCAGCACGCAGCGATAGTCGCGACGCAGGTCCGCAACCACGTGGCGCCACAGCAAGCCGTCCATGATCAGCCCGTGCACGAACACGATCGTCGGCCCGTCGCCGCCCGTGTCCTCGTACTCGATCGTTCCCGCTGCCAGCTCCACGTTGGGCATGGTTACCTCCAGCCCGTATTAGATAGATCGCTCTAGTCGGAAAACCTATCATCACGGTACGACCGACGGGCGCCGACCACATGGCGAGCCTGCCACCCAGCGACCATCAGCGCAGCAAGAGGACTGAGCATGGCGAGCACCACCAAGGACCGCATCATCGACTCGAGCGCCGAGCTGTTCCGCCGCCAGGGATACACCGGCACCGGCGTCAAGCAGATCGTGGCGGCTGCGAACGCGCCGTTCGGGTCGATCTACCACTTCTTCCCCGGTGGCAAGGAGCAGCTCGGAGCTGAGACGATCCGCTCCTCGGGCAGGCTCTACATGCAGCTGTTCGCGACGATCGCCATGCAAGCGCCGGACGTGGTCAGCGCGGTCGACGATTTCTTCGCCGGCGCCGCCGAGACCCTGCTCAAAACCGACTATGCGGACGCCTGCCCGATCGCGACGGTCGCCCTCGAGGTCGCTAGCACCAGCGAGCCGCTGCGCGAGGCGACCGCCGAGGCTTTCGACAGCTGGATTGCCGGCGCGACTGAGTACTTTGCGGCCGCCGGCATCCCACGCGGCACCGCGCGCGAGCTGGCTCTCACGATGCTTTCGCTGTTGGAGGGCGCGTTCATCTTCTGCCGAGCGATGCGTACAACCGAGCCGCTCGAGGTTGCCGGAGCGAGCGCCGTTGCCGCCGTTCGAGCGGCCCTCGGCGCCTAACCGGATCGGCCGGGCCACGCCGATCAGCCGGGACAGTCGATCCAGCGGTACATCAGCCCGCCGCGAACCTCATGGAAGGAAGGTGGAGCCGGAGGCGGATCCGCCGATAGTCTCGCGATCACCTCGGGCTGCCCGTGCAGATCCTCTTCAGCCGCCGTCGTCCAATGGATCTCGGGGTGAAGGAGTCCGGCCAAGCGCTCCCACCGACGGCGCTCGATCGCATCGAGCACGTCACACACCGCCGGCACCTGCTCTGCCACCTGGCGTATCTTATCTTCGCAAACCAACGTGCGACTGACACTGAGCGGGGGCACATGCCGCTCTCTCGCAGCCCGAGTTCGGCGGGAGGCAGACGATGACCAACATGCCCCAAGTCACCTTCTACTTCGACCTCGGATCTCCCTACGCCTACCTCACGGCTGAGCGCTTGGAGGAGACGCTGCCGGAGCAGGCCGTCAGCTGGCAGCCGGTGTCGCTCGGCGCCCTGTTCAAGCTCAACGGGCGATCTTCGTGGTCGCTTGACGATCCCGACAGGCGGAAGGCCGGCATGGCCGAGGTCGAGCGCCGTGCGCAGTCTTACGGCCTTGCGCCGATGCGCTGGCCGGAGCCGTGGCCGACGAGCTACCTATATGCGATGCGAGCTGCCACATACGCGTTCCAGGCCGGGCGCGGCCGCCCGTTCACGATCGCGGTCTTCCGCCAGGCGTTCGTGCTCGGGCACGACCTTGCCGTTCCCGAGCACGTCCTGCGGGCCGCCGAGCAGGGTGGTCTCGATCCAGGCGCCGTGGACGAAGCGACGCGCGACCCCGAGATCAAGCTCGCGCTGCGAGCCGCCACCGACGCCGCCCACGAGCTCGGCGTGTTCGGCGTGCCCACGATCGCGATCGACGACGAGCTGTTCTGGGGAGACGACCGCCTGCGAGACGCCGCTGCCGCCCTTGCGCGAATTGCGTGAGCTTGACGGCGCGCCGGTCTGCAAAATCATTTGTGCAGATCTGTCGTGTCCGCACACACGAGCGGTCACTTGGCGATCAGATCGCAAAACACGAACCCCTCGCGCTCGACGACCTCGCCGGTCTCGCACGCGATCGGCTCGGCGAAGATCGGCCCGGCGTGCACGAAGGTGTGAAACTCGCCGTTCTCGCCACAAGGGTCGACGCTCGCGGGCAGGTCGGCGAGCAGCTGCTCGTCATACGCTCGACCGGCGAAGGAGGCGTCGAGCGCTCGTGGGTCCAGGCAGACGATGTAAGCCTGAAAGCCGGCCGCGATGAACTCCTGCGCGAGGGCTTTGGTGTCGCGACCCCACAGCGGAAAGAGGCCGCGGCGATCGCTCGCGGCGAGTCGCTCCTCGCGATACGCGCGGACGTCCTCGAGAAACAGATCGCCGAAGGCGACGGCCTCGACGCCGGACAGGGGAGGGGAGGCGAATGCCCGAGCCATGCGCTCCTCATAGGCGTCGTTGACGCACGCCGGCGGGATGCGCACCTCGATGAGCGGAGCGCCGATCGCGTTCGCCTGCCGTGCGAGCAGCTCGCGGCGAACGCCGTGCATGCTGATGCGATCGTACGCGTCGGTCACCGTCGTGATCAGGGCCTCCGGCTCCACGCCCTCGCGACGCAAGGCCCAGAGCGTCAGAGCCGAGTCCTTGCCACCGCTCCATGACAGCGCGCAGCGCACGTCGCTCAACCTACATTCACCGCGGCGGCGCGCCCGGCCGAGCGGCCCGAGAACAGGCAGCCGCCGAGGAACGTGCCCTCGAGCGAGCGGTAGCCGTGCACGCCGCCACCGCCGAAGCCTGCGACCTCGCCGGCGGCGTAGAGCCCGGGCAGAGGCTCCCCCGACGATCCGAGCACGCGGCTCGAGAGATCGGTGTGCAGGCCGCCGAGCGTCTTGCGCGTGAGGATGTGCAAGCGCACGGCGATCAGCGGGCCGGCCTTCGGGTCGAGGATGCGGTGGGGGGCGGCCACGCGGGTGATGCGGTCGGCCCAGTAGCGCCGCGCGCCGCGGATCGCGGTCACCTGCAGGTCCTTTGTGTAGGGGTTCTCGATCTCCCGATCTCGCGCGACGATCTCGCGCTCGACGGTCGCCAGCTCGAGCAGCGGCTCCCCGCTCAGCGCGTTCATCCCGCGTACGAGCGACGCAAGGTCGCGCTCGACGACGAAGTCGGCGCCTTTGCGCTTGAACGCCTCGACCGGGCCGGGCGCGCCCTTGCCGACGCGCGTCTTCAGCACCTCGAGCACGCTCTTGCTCGTCAGATCGGGGTTCTGCTCGGAGCCCGACAGCGCGAACTCCTTCTCGATCATCTTCTGCGTCAGCACGAACCACGTGTAGTCGTGGCCCGTTTGCATGATGTGCTCGAGCGTGCCGAGAGTGTCGAAGCCGGGGAACAGCGGTACCGGCAACCGCTTGCCGGTCGCATCCAGCCACAGGGGGGAGGGCCCCGGCAGGATGCGGATGCCGTGGCGGCTCCAGATCGGATCCCAGTTGCGGATCCCCTCCACGTAATGCCACATGCGGTCGGGATTGACGATGCTCGCGCCGGCCGCCTCGCTGATCGCGAGCATCCGCCCGTCGACGTGGTCGGGGACGCCGCAGATCATGTTCTTGGGTGCTGTGCCCAGGCGCGACGGCCAGTTCTGGCGCACGAGCTCGTGGTTGGCGCCGATCCCGCCGGAGGTGACGATCACGGCCTGCGCTTCGAGCTCGAACTCGCCGGTCTCGACGCGCGAGCTCGCCTGCCCGCGTGCGACGGTGCTCGGATCCAGCATGTGCCCGGCAACACCGGTGACGGTGCCGGCGGTGACGGTCAGCGAATCGACGCGGTGGCGGAAGCGCAGCTCGACCAGGCCGCGCTGCTGGGCCTCGCGCACGCGGCGTACGAACGGCGCGATCACGCCCGGGCCGGTGCCCCAGGTGACGTGGAAGCGCGGGACCGAGTTGCCGTGGCCGGTGGCGAGGTAGCCGCCGCGCTCGGCCCAGCCGACGTTGGGCACGAAGCGCATGCCTTGGGCGTGCAGCCACGCGCGCTTCTCGCCGGCGGCGAAGTCGACATAGGCCTCGGCCCAGCGGCGCGGCCACTCGTCCTCGGGGCGGTCGAAGCCGGCCGTGCCGAGCCAGTCCTGCCAGGCGAGCTCGCGCGAGTCGTGGATGCCCATGCGCCGCTGCTCGGGGCTGTCGACGAGGAACAGGCCGCCAAAGGACCAGAACGCCTGACCGCCGAGCGAGGCCTCGGCTCCTGGTCGAGCAGCAGCACCCGGCGCCCGGCGTCGCACAGCTCGGCGGTGGCGACGAGCCCGGCGAGCCCGGCCCCGACGACGATCACGTCCGCGCTGCTGCTGCTGGGTGCTCGCTGCGACAAAGGTCCCTCCGGCGATCGTAAGTGGAAGCTCGCGTCGAGCCTCGGGCGAACGGAAAGCTAATCGAGATCACGCTCCCGCACCCGAACGGCCGTGGTGTGGCCGAACGGCACGCGTCAGGCCTGTCCGTCAGGCGCGAGCGGCCATGGCCGTGCTCATCATCTGCACCCAGGTCTCGACCAGCGCCTCGTCGTCGACCGGAGCCGGGACGCCGAGGACGTCGCGCAGCAGCCGGGAGGAGAGCAGCGACCCGAGCCCGAACGCGGCGATCGCCCTCGCCTCATCTTCCGCGATCGCACGCTCGGCGCGCTCTCCGATCCAGGCGGCAAAGCCTGTGAACGTGGAGCTCACGAGCTCCTCGACGGCGCTCTTCAGCAGCTTTTGCCGGTTGCGGGCGTCGGAGGCGAGGATGCGCAGCAACTCGGACTCGCTGTCGAGCTCGGTGAGGACGTAGCGAGCCGTCAGCGTCAGTTCGGCTTTGAGGTCTCCAAGCGATCCGAGCACGTTGCGGATCTCACGGAGCGCCCCGAGCCTCGAGAGCTGGCGTTCGATGCCGGCCGCCAGCACCGCTTCCTTGCTGGGAAAGTGGTGGTAGATGCCGCCGGCTCCCGGTGTGAGCCCCGCTGCGGCCTCGATCTTGACGATGCTGGTGGCGGCATATCCATGCTGGCTGAACAGGTGCATCGCTTCGTCGACGATGCGCTCTCGAGTCGTGTTTGACATGGGTTCGTCTAAGAATACACTTGGTTGAAGTCAGTAGACCGAGAAAGAGAAAGGTGTGTCTGGTGTCCGACGCCGGGCTTCCCCCAGATCCAAGCGACGCGCTGTCGAGCAGTGACGGCATCAGCCATGGACGCGTGCGCCGCGCCGCGCCGCTGGCTGCGCTGAGTGCTCGCACCGCGGGCGAGGCGGTCGTGGTCGGGCTGCGCGGCAAGCTGACGGGCGCGGACAGCGCCGAGTTTCACATTCGCACCGCCGAGCGCTACGCCGAGCTGCTCGGTCGCTCCAAGGGCGCGCTGATGAAGGCGGGGCAGCTGCTCTCGTTCGCGGCGATCGGCTCCACGCTGCCGATGGAGACCCAGTCGATCTATCAGGCGGCGATGGTGCGCTTGCGCGGTGACGCGCCGCCGATGGCGGGCGAGCTTGCGCGTGCCGTGCTCGAGCGTGAGCTCGGCCGCTCCACCGGCAGCGCGTTTGCCGAGTTCGACTTGAAGCCACTGGCGGCGGCTTCGATCGGCCAGGTCCATTCCGCACGGCTGCACGACGGCCGCGCAGTCGCGGTCAAGATTCAGTATCCGGGGGTGGCGGACGCGATCGGCGCGGACCTGAAGAACACGGAGCTGCTGGCGACGTTTCTGAGCTTGATCATCGGCGGCGTGTTCGCGCGGAGGTTGAACTTCGACCTGCGGGGCGCTGCGCGCGAGCTGGGCGTCCGCATCGCCGAGGAGCTCGACTACCGGCACGAGGCCGCCAGCCAGGCGGAGTTCGCCGAGTACTACCGCGGGCATCCCTTTATCCACATCCCCGAGGTGGTCGGCGAGCTGAGCACCGAGCGCGTGCTGACCCAGGAGCTCGTGCGGGGCCGCTCCTGGGAGGAAGCCGTCACTGCCCCACAGGAGCTGCGTGACCGGTGGGCCGAGGCGATCTGGCGCTTCACCTACGGCACCTACAAACACATCTACATGTTCAACGCCGACCCGCACCCCGGCAACTACGTGTTCCACGAGGACGGGAGCGTGAGCTTCCTGGACTTCGGCTGCGTCAAGCGCTTCCGCCGCGAGCAGGTCGAGATGATGGACGCGATCGTGCGCGAATGCCTGCGGGGCGACGTGCACGGGACATGGCGCGCATGTGTGGAGGCCGGGTTCTGGCGATCCTCCGATCCCGTCACCCCCGAGGAGGTGTTCGCATACTGGCGGGAGGATTTTGCGATGCTCTGGTCGGAGCGGCGATTCGTCGTGACCCCGGAGTACGTGGCAAGGAGGATCGAGCGCAGGTGCTCGCCGAACGGACCCTCGGCCAACGCTTTGCGCCACAGCACCGTCTCGCCCGATTACACGGTCATGAGCCGGATCGAGATAGGGTCGGCGTCTGTGATCGCACAGCTGCGCGCCGGAAATCACTGGGGCGCAATCGCGGCAGAGGACCTGGAGAAGGCCGCACCGTTCACCGAGATGGGTAAGCGCGCGCGGGCGTTCTTCGAGAAGCGCCAGGTGGCGAGCAGCCACGCCTGATAAGAGCCTTTCAGAGGCGGTGTGGTCGGCGGGCTCTGGACCAAGCTGGATGCCCGACGACGCCGGACCGACGACTCCTCGATTGCGCCGCTCACTCCTGCAGCGCGACGCTGGCCGGCACGCCGCTCGCCAGATATCCGGGGAGCGCGAGCACCGCGAGCGCGGCGGCGATGACCACGCCGAGGCTCGTGAGCGCGGGCAGCGGACCGAGCGAATGAGCGACGGGGAAGTCGATCGTCTGCGCGAGCGCACGATCGGCGAGGCGCTGAGCGTAGAGGCCGAACAGTGCGCCGGTGACGCAGCCTGAGCCGAGCAGGAGCAGGCTCTCGAGCAGGATCGTGCGCCACAGCTGCGCGCGTGCGAGGCCCTCGAGCTTGAGCTTGGCCAGACGCGCTCGTCGCTGCCACACCATCGCGCCGATCGCCGCCGCCATCGCGAGCACGGCGAAGATCGGGATCAGCGTGGCGATCTGCGTGAGGCGCGCGAGCGCGCGCGTGTCGAGCGTGTCCAGCGCAGCGCTGCGCTGTCCGGCGGTCTGCACGGCCAGCGCGCTCCCCGCGCCCGATCCCAAAGCGCTCCGTATCTCACGTGCGACGTAGCCCGGTGCAATGCCGGGGGCAAGCTGGATCGCATACGCGCTCGCGTCAGTGCTGCCCCAGGCGCGCGCATAGGTGGGCGCGCTCATCACGATCGCGCCCGGCTCCCAGCCGAGGTTGGTGGACAGCGCCGCGATACGCATCCGGCTCGGGATGGGAGTCGGCAGCGTGACGCTCTGCCCGGCGCGCAGGTCGTGTTCTGCGGCGATCGTCCGCGACATGACGATCCAGCCACCGTCGCGCACGAGGGCCTGCGCCCTGCGCGCGCGACCGCCGAGCAGCTGTCCCGCGGGCAGCAGCGACGGCGCGGTCGGGGGCGGGGCGATGACGAGGACGCGCCGCCCGCCATAGTCGAGCAGGCCGCCGCGATAGAGCCCGACCGCCCGGACTCCCGGCACATGCCGCAGGCGGGCCTGGGCGAGCGGCGCGAACGGGGTGGTCGTCAATAGGTTGTAAGAGCCGGCTGGCGCCACCCACACCTGGGCGGTCGCGCTCGTTTCGCGCGCGGCTGCTCGCAGGCCCGCGAGCAGGTCGCGGTGCGCACCTCCGATCGCGACGCTGCCGAAGACCGCCACGGCGCCGGTCGCGGCGATCGCCGCCGCCCGTGTGCGCCCGGCGCTCAGCTCCATCCGGGCGACGTGCGCCACCGGGCTGACGATCAGCGCGGCGAGCCGCGCCGCCAGCGCGAGCGTGACGCTCAGCGCGAGCGGCAGCATGCAGAGCAGCGCCGCGATCACGAGCACCATGCCGGGGATCGCCGCGTCGGGCTCGATCCTCAGCAGCACGCCGGCCGAGGCGAGGCAGGCGATCCCGGCGAGCGCGGCGCCGGCGCCGGACGCGCCGGCGGTCGCCCAGGCGCCGGACGTGCTGGCGCCTGCGCTCGCGCGCTCGCGCGCGCTCTCGCCGGTCACGGCGAGCGGGTCGTGCGAGAGGACCGCGCGCAGCGGGCTGAGCACCGCGGCGAGCGCGGCGAGCATGCCACCTCCCGCGGCGATCGCCACGTCTGGGAGGCTGACCGACTGCTCGGAGCCGACGGCGAACGCGAGCGAGAAGGCGGGATCTGAGCGCAGCACGTGTGTGAAGAGCATGTAGCCGAGCGCGAGCCCGAGCGCGGAGGCGACGACGCCGAGCACCAGCGCATCGAGGCAGAGCGTCGCGATCACCGTCCGCGGGGGATAGCCGTCACGGCGCAGATCGACGATCAGCCGGCGCCGCACGGGCACGGTGAGCAGCGTCGCGTTGAACGCGAACAGAAATCCGACGAGCGCGCTGATCGTCGCGAACAGGGCGCTCGACTGGTTGCTCACGCTCGCGGCTTTGGCGAACAGGGTCGCTTCGTAGTCGATCGGCTCGACGTTCGCGCGGTCTGCGGCGAGCGTGCTGAGCTCCGCTCGCACGCGCGCCTGCGCGCCCGGCTCGGGCTGGATCAGGATGCGGCTCACGCGTCCCTGCAGACCGGCCATTTCCTGGGCATAGGAGAGCGGCGCGATCACGACGGGACTGCGTGCGAGCTGGCCGATCTGCTTTTCGCCCAGCTGAGCGAAGAGCGGCGCCTGTTCGGTGTGGCCCGCGAGCCGCAGCGTGACTTCCTGGCCGAAGCGGACGACTCTCAGCGCGTGCGCGAGCGGCGCCGCGATCACGACCGCGCCGAACCCTCCGAACGGGGTGAGTTCGCCGTGCGGCACGAGCCTGCCCCCCAGCGCCGAGAGGCTCTGATCGGCGCCGATCAGCTCGACCGACTCGCTGCCACCGGGTCCGGCGGCCTGGGCGTCCGCTTCGAGCAGCGGCGCGGCGAAGCGCACGCCCGCAAGCCGCCGCACGCGCTGCACCGTTCCCTGCGTCAAGCCGTGCGGATCGCGCGCGGCGAGCTGCAGCGTCGCGTTGCCGGCGATCCCGTGCTCGAGCTCGCCGATCGAGCCCTGCAAGCTCGAGCTCGAGACCTGCGAGGCGAACAGCAGCGCCACGCCTGCCGCTATGCCCAAGATCGCAAGGCACTCCTGCGCGGCTCGCGCGCGCAGCCGCACCCGGTAGAGCCAGACGGCGTTCGACGGCTTCACGACCCGGCGTCGTACTCGCCGAGCCGCCCGTCGCGCAGCGCCAGCACGCGATCGGCATAGCGGGCGGCCATCGGGTCGTGGCTGACGAGCACCACCGCCACGCCATTCTCACGGCACAGCTCGCACAGCAGCTCGAGCACTTCGCGACCACGCCGGCTGTCGAGGCTCCCGGTCGGCTCGTCGGCAAGCAGCAGGCGTGGGTCGGTGGACAGGGCGCGCGCGATCATCACGCGCTGGCGCTCGCCCATCGAGAGCGTCTCTGAGCGATGGTGCAGGCGCTCGCCCAGCCCGAGACGTGTGAGCAACGGCTCGATCTCGCGCCGCGCCTGGCGCCAGCGCATCTCGCTCAGGAGCTTTATGACCGCATTGTCGATCGCGCTGACGCCCGGCAACAGGTCGAAGCTCTGGCGAATGAAGCCGAGCTCCGTCAGCCTGAACCGGGACGCTTCGCGCTCTGACAGCGAGGAGGTGTCACGCCCGCCGATCAGCACCCTTCCCGAGGTCGGCGCGAGCAGTGTCGCGATCATCAACAGCAGCGTCGTCTTGCCCGACCCGCTCGGCCCGTACAGCGCGACCATTTCCCCGGCTTGCACGGTCAGCGACACGCCATCGACGGCGCGCACCGGCTCGCCGGCGTGGCTGGGGTAGTGCTTGACCAGGTCGCGCAGCTCGAGCATAAAGCTCTCGCGTTCACGCGGAGCGGGCCTGCTCGGCTCACGCTCGCGCGGCTCGTGCGCGCGCGGGTCGCGCTTGTGCAGCTCAGTCGACGGCATTGCCCACCACGTGCACGGTGACGCTGTCGTTCGAGCGTTGAATGGCGCCGCTGAAGCTCAGACCCGACCCTCGCGCGTGCGCGTAGCTGCCGGTGCCGCGCTCGATCGAGATCGAGCCCAAAAAGCGGGCGAGCGTGCTTTCCTTGCGATAGCTCGCGCTGCCTCGAGCAGTGATCGAGCCGCCGCTCGGGTAGATGCTCAGTTCGGCGGTGACGCGGCTGCTGGAGACGATGCTCAGATGGACGTAGATCGTGCCCTTCACGGTGCCCGACGCGAGACCCTGCTCGTTGAGCGTGAAGCCGTGCTTGCTCGTCAGACGCATGCTGCCGTTCTCGTTCAGCGAGAGCGCCTTCGCGCTGCTCGCAACCGCGGCGCGGGCCTGCGAGGTGCTCGCAGCAGGCGTCACGCAGGCCCAGCACGTCGCGAGCGAGAGGCTCGCCGCGACGGCGAGCAGGCGTTTGCGGCTGTGGGTTCTCCTACCGTCGTTCTGCATGATCTGCCGTGCCTTTCTGGTGGTTCATCGTGGACAGGGGGTGGCTGTGGATGCGTCCTGCGTCGAGCCGTCCGCGTATGTCAGCTCGGCCGCGAACGGAAAGCCGCCCGGCGGGCAGCGCGCCGGCTCGATGGTCGTGTTCGACTCGTGCGCCGAGCTTCGGCTGGACCCGATCGTCAGCGACATGTAGGCGATCGACGCTTCCGGCTCGAGCGGCAGCGTCGGGATCGCGGGAACGGACAGCACGAGGTCTTCGCCGTAGGGCGGATTGTCGGGGAGCACCGTGCCGCTCAGCACCACACGCTCGTCGAACGGCGTGTAGCCCTGCGCGAGCATCTCGAACGTCGGCTGCAGGTCGCGCAGCGGGCCGAGGAACACCCACAGCGAGACGCTCTCCCCGAGCTGCTGGGCGCCGAGCGGCGCACGCACGAGCGCCCGCCCCACGCCGAGCCGCGACTGCGACGGGCAGCCACGCGCGCCCAGCAGACGCAGTCGCGCCGGTTCACAGCTGCGCAGGTGGGGAATTTCGATGCCCAATCCGGTAGGTAGCCGCAGGATCGAGCTGCGCAGTGGCGGGGGAACGCCCAGGAGACCTCCAGGGAGGTCGATCGAGACTGTGAGCGCGCCCGTCGCGCCGAGCCTGTCGGGCTGAAATGACGCCGCGATCGTGGCTGGCCCCTGCGGGGGGCTTGTGGGCGCGGGCGTGGACGCGGCGGCGGCCAGAACCTGCGAGCCGGTCGGGTTCGCAGAGCGGGCTGGTGTCGCGCCGGCGGGTGCTGTCAGCACCGTTGCTGTCAGCAGCCACGCGTACACGTATACGCACACGCACGGCCGCCCGCGAGCGGGTAGCCACGCATGAGACCATGCACGAGGAGTCAGGCGGACGGACATGGAATTCTCGGATCGACCGTGAAGGTGGCGCCGTCGGCGAACCCGACTGTGGCGCGCGTCGGGAAGCCGCCGGACGGGCACGTTTTCGGTACGGTCAGCCCCTTGACGTGAACGAGGCGGTGGTGTCCGTGGACGGTTTTGAAGTATGCGACGTCGCTCGCGCCGATCGACGCGAAGGCGTTTTCGACGGAGGCGTATTCGGCGCCGGGGATCGTCAAGACTTGGGGAACCTGAACGCTGAAGCCGAGTCCGTACGGCTTGGGCGCAGGGATCTCTTTGGCCACCACCACAAGTGACGCGCCGGCCGGTGCGATGCCGCTCGCGTACGCCAGCAGCCTCAAGCGCCCGTGTGTTGGAGCAGCGAAGAAGAAGTCGAGCGTGAACGGCTCGCGCGTGAGCTGACCGGGCAGCGCGACCACGGCGACGCCGCCACCGAAGCCCACGCGCGAGTCTGCAGGGCAGCCCACGGGACCCCGCCGTTCGAGTACGGCTTCCGTGCACGTCCCAGCGTCGTGCGCCTGGATACCGAGCCCGGCCGGGCCGTACAGCGTGAGCCTGTCGATCGGTGACGGTGGCACGTCGGCGCTGGACGCAAAGCTCGCCGTGATCGACAGGTTGGCGGCGGCGCCGAGCCGGTCGGGCGTAAACGCCTCTTTGACGGTCAGCGCGTCCCCGCCGGCCCGGGCGATCCCCGCGAGGGCCGCACACGTGCACGCGAGCAAGAGCAGCGTGACCAGGATCATGGTCCGCATCGCCTGCCTCGCGGCGCTCTCCTCCCTCGACCTTCCCGCCATGTGCCGAGACCTCCCTCGCGAGCCAATGCTCGAGGCATTCCCTCCAGCCGTTTACTAAGTATACACTTGGCTCAGGTCAGTGGATCAAAGGGGAGTTCCCGCGGCGGCGCGCGTCGTGCTCGTGCTGCTCGCGATCGGCGCCGGCTACATGTCCTTCAGGACGGGCGACCTCGGCGCCAAAGCGGTGTGGCAGGGACGGGTCCAGCGGAGGCTTCGGCGGTGGCCCGGACGGTCCGGGCGGTCCGGGCGGGCCGCGACTGTTCGGGCCGGGGGCGCCGGCGGTCCGTAGGGGGTCGAGCTCGTGCGTGGTTGACAACGCCACCTGGCCGGCGTTGGGAGATGCGCGACAGGTAAACTGCCCTTCGGCGAGCCGGGAAGCCTGGTCGGCGTGCCCTTGCGAGAGGGAGGCCAGATGGCGGCAAACCGACTCGACATCCAACGGACTCACCATTGGCGCGGGGGCGCGAAGGGTCCGGTCTCGTGCGCAGGAGGCAGCGGTGTCTGACCTTCTGCTCGCCACCACGTTCGTGCTCGCCGCCGCTGTCAGCATCGGCGCGAGCTGGGTGCTCGTGGCGCGGATCGAGCGTGTCGGAGCGCGCCTCGGCCTGTCCGAGGCGCTGCTCGGCATGCTCGCGGCGCTTGCAGCCGATGCACCCGAGATCACCGCCGCGGTCACGGCGCTCGTCCGCCACGACCCGCGCGTCGGGGCCGGCGTCGTGGTCGGCTCCAACGTGTTCAACCTCGCCGCCCTGCTCGGCCTCACGGCGATCGTCGCCGGCCAGGTCGCGCTGCACCGCCGCGTGATCGAGCTGTCCGGCGCCGTCGCCCTGGGGATCAGTGCCGTTACGCTCGCGGTCATCATCGGGATCCTCTCCCCGGCGGCCGGCCTGCTCGTGGCGCTGGCGGTGCTCGTGCCGTACGCGGTGGTCCTCGGCGTACGCCACGAGCGGCTGGCTCGCCTGCGGCCGGCCTCGTGGTCGAGCTGGCTGGTGGCCGCCGTCAGCGAGGAGGAGATGGAGCTCGACGTCGCGATCCATCCCAGTCGCGCAGGCGCCCGCGACGCGCTGATCGCGGCGGGCGCCGTGGTTGTGGTCGTGGGCGCAAGCGTGGCGATGGAGCGCGCCGCCTCCGAGCTTGGCACCCGTCATGCGGTACCCGAAATCGTCGTCGGCGGCCTCGTCCTTGCCGCGGTCACGAGCCTTCCCAACGCGGTCGCCGCCGTGTACCTCGCCGGGCGCGGGCGCGGCGCGGCGGTGCTCAGCACGGCGCTGAACAGCAACATGCTCAACATCCTCGCCGGGCTCCTGATCCCCACGGCGATCCTCGGGCTCGGCGCCCCGTCCGGGCCGACGACGTTCGTGGCCGGCGCCTACGTCGCGATGACCGTGCTCGCGCTCGGCTTCGCCTACGTCAACCGCGGTTTGCGCCGCTCCGCCGGCATCGTGATCGTCATGGCCTACCTTGCGTTCGCCCTTTTGCTGGTCGTGACTGTGTCTTGAGCGCAACCGGCCGGGGAGGCCGTCTCGCCCCTCATATTGCTGCTGCTCGGGTGCCGCGCGAAGCATCGACTCGAAGCGTCGCATTGGCGCGTAACGAGGCGCAAGCCGGGGAGGCTCAGTGCTGCGGTGAAGGGGAGTGGCTCGATGAGCTGCTCGTCGTCGCCGTTAGGTCTTCCGGCTTGCCCCTGTACGCCGAGCAGTCTTCCATCAGATAGCCCGTGCTGCAGGTCGTATAGCGCTTCCAGTGGCCGTGAAACGCCTTTTCGAAGCTCGCGATCAGCGCCTTGCGCTGCGCTCCGCTCTTGCCGGCGGCGACCTGCGCGGCGATGCGCGACTCGAGCAGTTCGACCTTCACGCGCGCGAGCAGGTCGGCTTCGGTCTCGCCGGACTTCGCGATGAACTTCGCGAACGTGCCGGGCTTGGCAAAGCTCTGCCGCTTGATCTGCGCAAAGCGCTGCTTGACCTCAGCTTCGCTCACCGAGATCTTTCGCGCGGCCGCCTCTCCGAGCACCCAGTCGGAGGTGATCAGGAACGCGAGCGCCTGGTGACTTGGATTGGAGGCGCCGCCGAGCGCGTGCTCGACCGCGAGCCAATGCTCGTAGCTTGCCTTCGAGATCGGCACGCCCGCGACAAGCGCGATCGCGCCGGCCTTCGCGGTGGAGGCACCCTTGGAGGCCGTCGTGGGGGAGCCGGCCGGAGAGCTGGGCACGGTTACGGCCCCGGTCGATCCCGGCGTGGAGGCAGCGGTCGTTGTGGAGGCCGATTTCGACGAGCCGCCGCCGCAGCCGGCCAGGGAGGCTGCGAGCACGACCGGCAATCCGGCTGCGAGCACGAGCAGCAACGCCAAGGGAGCGCGTCCACGCGCGAGCGCGCTCCTCCTGCGGTCGGTCGCGTTGTCCACCCGTTTCATCCCGCGCAGAACCTAGTCCGCCAGCCTTAAGCGCGGTCAAATCTTTTAGAGCCTGTCTCGACACAGACGGTACTGTCGGTCCAAACGCATCCCGGCGTGCCGAATGCTCGAGACAGGTTCCCGAGCTGTCGAGGAGCTCGAGCCACGTCGCTACCGTGATGGCTGGTTTGCGCACACGATCGACCAACGGCTCTTCACGTGAGAGCGCGAACACTCGCGAGCCGGGCGCCGAGCCCGTGCGGAGGGACGGCCGCAGCGGCGACCAAGACACCGGCGGGAGCGGCGACCGCTACAAGTGGATCGCCCTCTCGAACGTCACCCTGGGGGTCCTGCTCGCCACCCTCGACGGCTCGATCACGCTGATCGCGATGCCCGACATCTTCCGCGGCATCCACCTCGACCCGCTCGTCCCGGCCAACAGCTTCTACCTGCTGTGGATGATCCTCGGCTTCCTGGTCGTCACCAGCGTCCTGATCGTCAGCCTCGGGCGCCTCGGCGACATGTACGGGCGGGTGAAGATGTACAACCTCGGCTTCGCCGTTTACACGCTCGCCTCGCTGCTCCTGACCGTCGACTGGATGACCGGGCGCGACGGGGCGCTGTACCTGATCGCCTTCCGCATCGTCCAAGGGATCGGAGCGGCCTTCCTGCTGGCCAACTCCGCGGCGATCCTCACCGACGCCTTCCCCTCGAACCAGCGCGGCATGGCGCTCGGCATCAACAACATCGTCGGCGTCAGCGGCATGTTCGTCGGGCTGATCCTCGGCGGCCTGCTCGCGCCGATCGACTGGCGGCTCGTGTTCTTGATCTCCGTGCCCGTCGGCCTGTTCGGCACCGTCTGGGCCTACCTCAAGCTCGAGGAGCGCTCCACGCCGAAACGCGCGCGCGTGGACTGGTGGGGGAACATCACCTTCGCGCTCGGCCTGATCCTGATCATGGTCTCGGTCACCTACGGCATCCGGCCCTACGGCAGCCACGCCACCGGCTGGAGCAGCCCGCGCGTGCTCGGTCTGCTGGGTGCCGGCGCGGCCTTCCTGCTCGCGTTCGCGATCGTCGAGCTGCGAGTCGCGGAGCCGATGTTCCGCCTGCCGCTGTTCCGCATCCGCGCGTTCACGTTCGGCACGCTCTCGACCTTCCTCTCCGCGGTCTCGCGCGGCGGGCTGATGTTCATGCTGATCATCTGGCTGCAGGGCATCTGGCTGCCCCAGCACGGCTACGACTTCACCGAAACCCCGCTGTGGGCGGGCATCTACATGCTGCCGCTGACGCTCGGCATGCTCGTTGCCGGGCCGAGCTCCGGCTACCTCTCCGACCGCTTCGGCGCGCGCTGGTTCGCCACCGGCGGGATGCTCGGCTCCGCGCTGGCCTTCTTCCTGCTGACGCTGCTGCCAATCGACTTCCCCTTCCCGCTGTTCGCGCTGATCCTCGCGATGATCGGTGTCTCGATGGGCATGTTCGCGTCGCCCAACCGCGCCGCCGTGATGAACAGCCTGCCGCCGCAGCACCGCGGCGCCGGCGGCGGCATGAACCAGACCTTCCAGAACTCCGCCCAGGTGCTCTCGATCGGCGTGTTCTTCACGCTGATGATCCTCGGCCTGTCCGCGAACCTGCCGCACACGCTGTCCGCGGGTCTCCAGGAGCACGGCATCTCCGCCGCCGCCGCGTCCGCCGCCGCTCATCTCCCGCCGGTGTCCGTCCTGTTCGCGGCCTTCCTCGGCTACAACCCGATCGAACATCTGCTCGGCACGCACGCGCTCGCCACCGTCTCGGCGGCCAACCATGCGACGCTCGTCGGCCGCTCGTTCTTCCCGCATCTGATCTCCGCGCCTTTCCGCACCGGGTTGCACGAGGCGTTCCTGTTCGCGATCGTCTCCTGCCTGATCGCCGCCGGGGCCTCGCTGATGCGCGGCGGCAAGTATCACTACGTCGAGGCGCCGGCACAGCCCTCGCTCGACGGCGTCCCGGACATCGCCGGCGCCGTGAACGGCGCCGGCAGCTTCGATCCAGACGGCGCGAGCGACGTGCTCGCGCGACGAACTACTACGACAGCAGAGGAGCAGCATGCGCGTTGAGTGGTATGGCCAATCGGCTTTTCACCTGAGCACGGCCGAGCAATCGGTCGCGATCGACCCGTTCGCCGACATGTCGGCGCTGGCGGCGGGCCGCGGCATGCAGTTCGACTACCCGCCGATCTCAGGCGTGGAGGCCGACCTGCTGCTGGTGACGCACGAGCACGGCGACCACAACGGCGTCGAGGCGATCGCCGGCGACCCCGCGATCCTGCGCTCCACCGCCGGCACCCTGCGGTCCCCGCTCGGCGAGGTCGTCGCGATCGCCTCCGAGCACGACGAGCAGGCCGGCACCGCCCGCGGACCCAACACGATCTTCGTGTTCGCACTCGACGGGCTGCGCGTCTGCCACTTCGGCGATTTCGGTCAGAGCGGCCTGCGCCCCGAGCAGGAGGAGGCGATCGGCGCGGTCGACCTGCTGATCGTCCCCGTCGGCGGCGGTCCCACGATCGGCTCAGAGCAGGCCTCGCTGATCGTCGAGCGCCTCTCGCCGCGCTGGGTCGTGCCGATGCACTACCGCACGCCGCGCATCAACTTCCTCGACACCGCCGACGCCTTCCTCGAGCGCTCCGCGCACGTGCAACGACTTGAGCAGAGCTCGTTCGAGACCGGCGAGCTGCCGGCGAGCGACGGCCCGCTCGTGGTCGTGCCCGCGGCGCCATAGGGCCCACGCTGAGGTCGCTAGCCGATCTTCGCTCGGTGGCGGCGTCAACCGCCATTTATTTGGCGTGGGCCCTTAGCTCATCCTGCTCGCCGCCGGCCTGCTGGTCTGCGCGGGCTGGATCGCCGTCGAGGTGCGCAGCTCAGAGCCCCGCCGGGTCGTAGCAGTCCGGCCGGTCCGGCTGCCGCGCACGTGGTGATGCGGGCGGCGGCGGAGAGCACGACGGGCACGAGCAGCGTCTCTCGGCAATGTCCTACGATGCTCGTGTGGAGGGTCACACCCTTACCGCCACCCCCGCCTTCGGTGACCTCGAGCGCCATCGCCGCGAGCTGACCGGCTACTGCTATCGCATGCTCGGCTCGCCGTTCGAAGCCGAGGACGCCGTCCAGGACACCCTGCTGCGCGCGTGGCGCTCGATCGAGCGCTTCGAAGGGCGCTCCTCGCTGCGCTCGTGGCTGTACCGGATCGCCACCAACGTCTGCCTCGACATGCTGTCCGGCAAGCAGCGCCGCGCGCGGCCGATGGACCTCGGCGGGGCGCGCTCGCCCGACGGCCCGATCGGCGAGATCCTCCCCGAGGTCACCTGGATCGAGCCGATCCCCGACGGTTTCGTCCTCGCCGAGCAGGATCCGGCGGCCGTTGCGCAATCGCGCGAGACGATTCGCCTTGCGTTCGTCGCGGCGCTACAGCACCTGCCGCCGCGCCAGCGCGCCGCGCTGATCCTGTGCGAGGTCCTGCACTGGAAGGCGTCCGAGGTCGCCGAGCTGCTCGACACGAGCGTCGCGGCGATCAACAGCGCGCTGCAACGCGCCCGCGCGACGCTCGACGCGACCGCGGCGCAGGACGCCGGCCACGGCTCGCTGAGCGAGCGCGACAGCGAGCTGCTGGCTCGCTACGTCGACGCCTTCCAGCGCTACGACATGGACGCCCTGACCGCGCTGATCCACGAGGACGCGACCCAGTCGATGCCGCCATACGAGCTGTGGCTCCGCGGCCGCGAGGACATCTTCGGCTGGTGGGTCGGGCGGGGCGCCGGCTGCCGCGGCTCGCGCGTGATCCCAACCGTGACCGCCAACGGCTCGCCCGCCTTCGGCCAGTACAAGCCGGCCGAGTCCGGCGAGGGCTACGAACCGTGGGCGCTCCAAGTGCTCGAGATCTCAGGCGGGCAGATCGTCGAGCTCACCTTCTTCCTCGCGACCGACGCCCTCTTCCCGCTGTTCGACCTTCCGCCGCTGCCCGCGTAAGGCCGGGGCGGCGGGGCCCGGTCTCACCCCCGGCGGCGCCTCCGCGTTCAGCAGCACCTCGGCAAGGCCCATGAACGCGACTAGCGCTCGCAGCTCCTCAGAGGCGCCGCAGAGCTCCAGCCGCTCCCCCCGCTGGCGGAGGGCGAGCGCCAGACGCGCCAGCACGTCGACCGCGACCGCGTCCGCGGCCACGCCGGTGACATCGCAGCGCAGAGCCTCGCCCTCACGCACACTCGCGCCGGGCCGTCGAAACGCTGGCCTCTGCCGGCCGTCCTGCGGCCTTGTCATAGGATTCAGACCGGGCCTCGAGTCAAAACTCATCGCCGCCTTCGACCGATGAGTTCCCGGCCCGCCATCCGTCTCAAGCAGTGACGGCTTCAACCCGACGACGAGGAGACTCGAGAACATGAGCACCGATGCCCCCACGGCTCATCGCGAGATCGCCGACCCGACCCCCACGGCGCCTCCCGCGCCTTCGCCGCGTCCCGCGCCCCTGACCGCGGCCGAGGATCGCAAGCGCTGGATCGCGCTCTACGTCCTGTGCGCCGGATGCTTGATGATCGTGCTCGACGTCACCGTCGTCAACGTCGCGCTCCCGTCGATCCAGACCGACCTCGGCTTCTCCACCTCGAGCCTCGCGTGGGTGGTGAACGCCTACCTGATCGCCTTCGGCGGCCTGTTGCTGCTGGCGGGGCGATTCGGAGACCTCCTCGGCCGCCGCTCCATCTTCCTGAGCGGGCTGGCGATCTTCACGGTCGCCTCGTTCGTCTGTGGCCTCTCTCAGAGTCAGGGCATGCTCGTCGCCGCTCGCTTCGTGCAGGGTCTCGGCGGCGCGATGACCGCCGCGGTGATCCTGGGGATGATCGTCACGATGTTCCCCGAGCCGCGCGAGCAGGCGAAGGCGATCGGCGTCTACGCGTTCGTCGCCTCCGCCGGCGGCGCGGTCGGCCTGCTCGCCGGCGGTGTGCTGACCCAGGCGATCAACTGGCACTGGATCTTCTTCGTAAACGTCCCAATCGGCATCGTCACCGCGGTGCTCGTCGTTCGCCTGCTGGATCGCGACGAGGGCATCGGTCTCGGCCACGGCGCCGACATCCCCGGCGCGGTGCTGATCACGAGCGCGCTGATGCTCGGCGTCTACACGATTGTCGATCCCGCCGCCAAGGACGGCTGGGGAGCGGCGCGCACGCTCGAGTTGGGCGCCGGCGCGCTCGCGCTGCTCGCGGCCTTCCTCGCCCGTGAGGTGACGGCGGCCAAGCCGCTGATGCCTTTGCGCATCTTCCGCTCGCGCAACGTCGCCGGCGCAAACCTGATCCAGGTCCTGTCGGTCGCGGGCATGTTCGGCATGTTCTTCCTCGGCGCCCTCTACATGCAGCGGATCCTCCACTACGACGCGCTTCAGATCGGCCTCGCGTTCCTGCCGGTGACGCTGATCATGGGCACCCTCTCGGTGCGCTACTCCGAGCGCCTGGCGATGCGCTTCGGCGCGCGAACCCTGATGTTCCCCGGGCTCGGGCTGATCATGGCCGGCCTGCTCCTGTTCGCCCGCGCGCCCGTCCACGGCGACTATGCGATCCACATCCTGCCCGTAATGGTGCTGTTCGGCACCGGCGCCGGCGTCTGCTTCCCGGCGCTCATGGGTCTCGCGATGTCGGGCGCGACACCCAGCGACGCCGGCCTCGCCTCGGGCCTCGTCAACACCACCGCGCAGGTCGGCGGTGCGCTCGGCCTGGCGGTGCTCGCCACGCTGTCCGCCTCTCACAGCCAGAGCCTGCTCCACGGCGGGACCTCGACCGCGGCGGCGCTCACCGGGGGCTATCACCTCGCCTTTTTCATCGGCGCCGCGCTCGTCGCCTGTGCGATCCTCGTGGCCATGACCGTCGTGCAGCCGGCTGCTCAGAGCGCGGGGCGGTGACTCTGCTCGAAGCGCACGCCGCCGCGGCCGATGTTGCGGATCACGCTCGCGATCACCGCTCCCACGATCAGATAGACGATCAGCGCAATACCCCAATCGACGGTGATCGCGCGCTTGGGATGGCCGCTGAACTTGATCAGGCCGGTAAACGCCCCGGCGAAGAAGTTTGCGCCTTCATGAATCCCTTTCACGATCGTATTGCTCGCGTTCGCGTCCACGTCGCGCAGCACGATCGCGAGCGCGATCAGCAGCGCGATCAGCGTCGCCACGGTGAGCACCAGCCGGGCGATCACGATCACGCCGGTCCCGGCCGCGCCGACCGCCGCTGCGCTTGCGTCGCGGGTCCGCCAACCCAGGCCCCTCCCACGCCGAGGCCCGGCTGCTTCGCGTTCGGAGCCGCCTCGGCGTGTACGCCGGAGACCCCGCCCTCTGGGGGCTGGCCCGCGTTCGCGAGTGCTGCGCTCACCTTCGCCGGGGAGTGGACGTTCCGGCGCGCCTTCGTCGACCGGACCGCGTTCGCCGTCACCTACCACCGGCTCGCGTGCGCCTACCGGCTCGCGTTCGCCGGCCGCTGGCCTTTCTTCGTGACGGGAAAAAGGCATATCCGGTTCGGGCATGCACTCGATCTACCCCGATATCCGTCTTCCAAAACGGGCTCCCCGAGCTATCCTCGCGCGCGCAGCTCCGACAGCGCGGGGCGCTCCTCCACCGTTACGCGGCGTGATTCCATCATGGGCTCGCCGTCGAGGCCGGGCAGCAGGATCGACCCGCAGGCGTGCGCGTCGGCGAAGTCGGCGCCGAGGAAGCGGCTCTGGGCCGCGACGAGCACGGCGTATGCCATCGCCGAGAGGTCGCGCAGCGACTGGTGGCGGTTTTGGCGCACCCCGAGATCGACCTGCGCGAGGCCGTCCAGGCCGGTCAGCCTCCACGCATCGATCAGCATCGCGATCTCGACCCCGTAGCCGGCGCTGAAGGGGATCCGCTCCAGCAGCTCGCGCCTCGCCGCCACTTCGCCCGCGAGCGGCTGATCGAAGACCGCAAGCTCCGGCGCGTGTAGGTTCAGCAGCGGGCGAGCCATCAGCTCGGTGACCCGTCCGCCGCCGGTGGGCGCGAGCGCGTCGCCGTTGCGGAACGGCCGCTCGAAGAACCCCTTGACGAGCTGGACCTCGGGCTCGCAGATCAGCGGGCCGAGCAGTCCTGTCAGGAAGTGCTCGCCGAACTCCTCGGTGTCGGTGTCGACGAAGGCGACGATGTCGGTGTCGAGTGTCCGCAGCGCCCGCCACATCGCGTCACCCTTACCCCGGGCGCGGCCGAGCTCGGGCGAGAGCTCGCTCTCCTGCAGCACCGTCAGGCCCGCTGCCATCGCGATCCGCGCGCTGGCGTCACGCGAGCCCGCATCGACCACGAGCACCTCGTCGAGCAGGCCCGCCTCGCGCAGCCGCGCCGCCCGCAAGGCGATCGGGCCGATCGTCGCGGCGACCTCGCGCGTGGGCAGCACGAGCGCGATCGATGCGCGCTTGGCTTCCAACAGGCGCTCGAGCGGGAATCGATCGGCGCTGTAAGAGCGCCGCGCGCGCCAGGTCGAGCGCGCGAGATCCTGCGCGAGCCCGCGCGGCGCGCGCCCGTCGATGCGCGAGGAGGTGCTCACCCGGACGCTGCGGCTGCGGCGAATCGCGACGCCGCGGGCCTCGAGCTCGTGCTCCAGCGCCTCGTCCTCCAGCGCGGCGCGCGTCGGCAGCCCGCCACAACGCCGGTAGGTCTCGGCCGTCAGCGCCAGCGAAGCGCCGCTGAACTGATGGTGCTCGAGCGCGGGCCCGGGCGGCCCCTTGGCGGCCACCGCGCGCATGCGCTCCGCGCCACGGCGCTCGCGCTCGGAGGACGCCTCGGCGGCGAGCGCGCCGCTCTCCTCGGGGTGAAGCTCGATGTGACCGCCGATCGCGTGCGCCCCCTGCCGGACGAGCTTCAGTTGCGAGGACAGCCAGTCGCGGGCGACGATGCTGTCGGCGTCTGTGCTCGCGATCAGGCCCCGCTCGCGGCCGAGGCCGAGAAGCCGCTCGCAGGCGATGTCCATCCCGCGTCGCCGCGCGCGCCCCACGCCCTGAGGCGTAGGCAGCTCGACCGTGTGCAGGCGCAGCGAAGGCTCACGCTCCGCGAGCTCCTGCACTCGCTCGGCGGTCGCGTCGCGGCAACCGTCGAGCACGACGATCACCTCATAGCTCTCGTGTCCCACCTCGCGCTGGTCTGCCAGTGCGAGCAGGCATGCCTCGATCCGCTCCGCCTCGTCGCGCGCGGGGACGACGACCACGGCGCAGAGCGCCGGGTCCGGCGCGCGGTCGAGCCCTGTCCCGGTCATGAGCGGATCAGGTTCTTAGCGCGCATCGCCGTCGAAGCGGTCGAGCCGGTAGCCCGGATGGCGCCCGTCGAAGGCGTGCCACCGTGCCAGCCTGCCGGCCAGCAGATCGTGCACCTCGTCGCCGTGCAGCGGCTCCTCGGAGCCGGTGCCGCGCCAGCTGACGGCGACCAGGCTCGCGCCGCCAGAGAGCTGCTCCTCCAGCCAGCCGATCGCCTGCAGCAGCGCGGGTGCGTCGAGGTAGTAGAGAACCTCCGAGCAGACGATCAGATCCCACTCGCCGGCAGGGATCTCCTCGGGAAAGCCGGCCTGCGTGAGCTCCACGTTCGCGACTGCCCCCACGCGCCCGCGCGCGAGCGCGAGCGCGCGCGCGGAGAAATCGATCGCGACCAGTCGCTCGCAGCGCGGCGCGAGCAGCTCGGTGAAGGCTCCGATCGAGCATCCGACCTCGAGCGCTCGCGCGAGTGGCCGCAGCGGGAGGGCGGCGAGCGTGGCGGCGTACTTCTCACGCTCATAGACGCTCGTGTCATATCCCCACGGGTCGGCGCTCGCCTCGTAGTGTCGCTCGAACCGCTCGGCTGTCATCCGCTTGGCGCCCCTCCGCTTGGACCGCGTCGCGAGACTCATCGCGTGCTCTCCTCGATCGTGCGCGCGCCGAGCTTTACGAGCTTCGGGTCGAGGGAGTGCTGCAGCAGGAACAGATCGAGATCGCGCCGCGCGCGATCGAGCGTCCCACCGCCGACGAGCGCTCGCGAGCCGCACACCCGCGCCGCCTCGGCCGCGATCGTGCGGGCCGCGTCGGTGAGCGCTATGCGGCATTCGACGGCCAGCTCTCGCACCTTCCGAGCGGGGGCGCGATCGCCCTCCGCCATGCCCGTCGTCGCCGCCAAGCCGAGGCGCTCGCTGCTCGATGCAAGCGCGACTGTAGCGGTGTGATCGAGCCAGCGGTCGATCGAGCCCTGCGCGACGCGCATGCGGCCGACAGCGTGCAGGCGCACGTCGTCGAGCGAGCGCTCGCCGACGGCCTCGACGGTCGCCGTGAGGATGCAGTCGGCGATGCCCGCCCATGTGGCGGCGGTGCGGATGGCGTCGCGCGAGAACCACGGCTCGCGCATCAGCTCGTCCTCGCCGCCGAGGATCGCGATGACGGGCGTGTCGTGAAACTCGACACGGTGACTCTCCGAGGCCCGCAGGCCCGAGGCGCGATACCAGCTGCGGTCGATTTCCACCCCGCGGCGCGAGTCGATATAGGCCAGGCGGCGGGCGTCGTGCTCGTCGCGGGCGACCACGAGCGCGCGCCCCACGCCGCCGGCGCCCGAGCAGAACGTCTTCACGCCGCGCAACACGGGCTTTCCGTCGCTGCTTCGCTCAATCCTGGCCGGTGGTCCCTCGCCGGGGGCGGGGTCGGCGCCCCAAACCCCGACCAGCAGGTCGTCGCTCGCGATCGCGCCGAGCTCGCGCGTGCGCAGATCGTCGTCGGCCAGCAGCGCCAAGCGCTCGACTCCGTTGAAATGACCGTCGAGGATCCGCGCCGTGGAAGCGTCTGCGCTCGCCACGGCCCGGACGAGCGCGATCTCCTGCAGCAGGTCGCAGCGTTCGCGATCGGATGCGAGCTGAATCACGCCGGCGAGCGCGAGGCTCTCGAAGCTCTCGCTGGGAAACCTCGGGCGGGCGTCGAGCTCGCCCGCGCGGGCCGCCAGCTGGGCAAGGACGACCTCCAGCGCGAGCGCGGCGGCCCGTGGGCCTCGATCGGCCGCGACAGCGGTTGATTGCGCCACCGATCGCAGCATCAGAGCTGGGCGGCGTCGGGGTCCGGCGTGGCGTCGAGGTCCGGCGTGACGTCAAGCTCCGGCGTGACGTCGAGGTCCAGCGGACCGACGTCGAGGCCCCTCGCCCGCGCAAGTGCGATCAGCGGGGCAAGCAGCTCGATCGTGTTCCCGCACGCCGTGCGCCGCGCGCCGGGACCGAGCCCGTCGTGCATCAGCACGATGCCGCCGCCGGCGATATGCGGGCGCGCCCGCGCGAGCATCGAGGAAGAGGCGTCGCCGCGCCAGTCGTGTGTGTCGAGCGTCCATCCGACCAGCTTCAAGCCCCGCCTGCGGGCGACGCTTACCGTGGCGGGGGTCTGCACCCCCCACGGTGTTCGCCAGCGCGTCGGTCGCACGCCGAGCACGCCGAGCGCCGCGAGCGCCGCGTCCGTGTCGAGCTCGATCTCGGCCTCGCTCAGCTCGGTGTGACGGACGTGGCGATGGCAGTGCAGCTGGACCTCGTGGCCGGCGGCGAGGACCGAGCGCACGAGCGACGGAGCGGCCTGCGCGCGCTCGCCGACCATGAAGAACGTCGCGCGCGCCTCAGATCCTCGCAACGCGCCCACGACGCCGGGGGTGCCGATCTCGTCGGGGCCGTCGTCGAAGGTGAGGCTGAGACCGTCTTTGAGCACGCCGGGCACGTTCCTAGCCTGCCCTTCGCATCTCGCCCTGAAACGGCGCCGGACGCGGGCGCGGCGGCGCGAGGCGCTCGCCGATGGCGGCACGGACAGGAGGACGGATGGGGCCAAGCCGAAGACTCACGCCGAGGACGTTAACGCCTGCATCAAGTGCCGACACGTGCATCACTCCCGCACACACAAGTAAACTCGTGACTTCAATGTCCGACGCCTGGGTGTACATGTTGCGCTGCCGCGACGGATCGCTTTACACGGGCTGGACCAGCGATCTCGACCGTCGCCTGGCCAGCCATCGCGCAGGGAAGGCCAGCCGCTACACCGCCAGCCGCCTGCCGGTCGAGCTTGCGCTGGCGAAGCCGATGGGAGACCGCACCGCCGCGCGTCGCGAGGAGGCTCGGATCAAGACGCTGCCTCGCTCACAGAAGCTCGAGCTGATCGCGACGCGGGCAGCCTGAGGGCCTGAGGACCTAGCTGGACGCCTCGGCCGGCTTCTGGCGCTTGCGGCCCTTCTGGTCGGTGCGTCCCGTGCCGATGCACTCGCGGCAGACGACCCATCTGCCTTGCTCTTGTGGAGGCGTCTCGCCCGCCTTCCACCAGGTCCATCCCGATCCGCCACACACCGAGCAGCGGTCCTTCTCGGATATCTGCCGGTCGCTCATGGTCATGCGCTAAGCGTACACCTCCCCCTATAGGCCACCGAGTTCTCGTCGGGGATTCTGCGGAGGATTGAGACGGCGCAGAACGGGAATATAGATCCTGACAAGACGCGAACCGGGAGGATCGACAGTGCCTGCAGCTACGAACGTCACCCCACTCCCACCATACGAGCTCGCCAGCTCGGACAATGGCGCCGGGTCCTTTGCGGATGTCCACGCCGTGGACGCGAGGATCGGCCGCATGTCCGCGAGCGACCGCGACCATCTGCTCGAGCGCCTGCATCGCCTGCGCACGGTCCTCCCGGTGTTTGCCCAAGAACTCGCGAGCTCCCGCCGTCAGGCGGCCGCGCTGCGCATTGAGAACCATGGGCTGGTCGACGAGGTGCGCCGCCTGCGAGCCCAGCGCGGCGACAGCTTCCGCTAGCCCAGCGCGGCGACAGCTTCCGCTAGCCCAGCGCGGCGACAGCTTCCGCTAGCCCAGCGCGGCGACAGCGCGCGCTGGCCGAAAGCTCACACCGCTGCGGGCGCGGGCTCTTCCTCGTGCCGGGCCACGCCCGCCGCCTCGTACGCGTCGAGCGCGTCGAGCGTCTCGGCTTTGAGCAGCGCCTGGGCGAGGCTCTCGAGCTGCTCGCGCCGGTCGCTCAACAGGCGCGTCACGTCCTGGTGGGCCGCGTCGATCAGGCGGTGCACCTCCTCGTCCACGAGTCGCTGCGTCGACTCCGAGGTCTCGCTCGCCCCGGGGAGGAACATGCCCTGGGCCTCGTCGGGCAGCACCGCGATCGGTCCGATCGCCTCGCTCATGCCCCAGCGACCGACCATCTGGCGCGCGATCATGGTGAGCTGTTGGATGTCTGACTCGGCGCCCGTCGTGATCGTCCCGTACACGATCTCCTCGGCCACGCGACCGCCGAGCGCGACCTTGATCTTGGCCTGCAGCTCCTCCAGCGAGTACGACACGCGGTCCGCGTCGGGCGTCGACAGCGTCACCCCGAGCGCCATCCCGCGGGGGATGATCGAGACCTTGCGCACCGGGTCGGCTCCCTCCGTCAGCATCCCCACGAGCGCGTGTCCGGACTCATGGTAGGCGGTGCGCTCGCGGTCGGCGGGCGACAGCAGGATGCCGCGTGGAGAGCCGAGCATGATCTTCTCGAGCGAGTCCGTGAAGTCACCCATCCCCACCTGCTCGTGCCCCCGGCGGGCGGCGAGCAGCGCCGCCTCGTTGGCGAGGTTCGCGAGGTCGGCGCCGACCATGCCGGGGGTGCTCGATGCGATCGCCTGCAAGTCGGCGTCGGGTGCGAGCGGGATCGAGCGCGTGTGCACCGCGAGGATCTCCGCACGCCCCTTGCGATCGGGCGCCTGCACCGTCACCCGGCGGTCGAAACGCCCCGCGCGCAACAGCGCCGGGTCGAGCACGTCCGGGCGGTTCGTCGCCGCGAGCACGATCACGGCCTCCGATGACTCGAAGCCGTCGATTTCGGTCAGGATCTGGTCGAGCGTCTGCTCGCGCTCGTCGTTGGCGCCGGTCACCGACACCTGCCCCTGGCGCGAGCGCCCGATCGCGTCGAGCTCGTCGATGAACACGATCGCGGGCTCGGCCTCCTTTGCCTTGGCGAACAGATCGCGCACGCGCGAAGCGCCGACGCCGACGATCGCCTCGATGAACTCTGACGCTGAGATCGAGAAGAACGCGGCGTGTGCCTCGCCGGCGACCGCGCGCGCGAGCAGTGTCTTGCCGGTACCGGGCGCGCCCGACAGCAGCACGCCGTGCGGCATGCGCCCGCCTAGGCTGCCGTAGCGCTCGGGGTTGCGCAGAAAATCGACGATCTCCGACAGCTCGCGCTTGGCCTCGTCGATCCCCGCGACGTCGTTGAACGTGACCCGGATCTTTTCCGGGTCGACCCGTCGCGCCTGCGATTTGCCGAACGAGCCAAGCGCGCTCATGCCGCCGCCGGCTTTCGCGGCGCGGCGGAAGATCAGGAAGAAGATGCCGACGATCAGCAGGGTCGGGCCGAACCCGAGCAGGATCTCCTCGAGCAGCGACTCGCTCGTGCTCGTCGATTCGGCATTGATCTTCACGCCCTTTTCCTGCAGCAGCGCAGACAGCTGGCTGCCGTTCCAGAAGCTCGGCACCTGCGTCGCGAACAGCTTCGTCGGCGTCGCCTTCTTGTCGCTCGCCGGATAGCGCTGCTTGGCTTTGAACTTGCCCTGGATCGTGTCGCCCTTGGAGGAGATCGTGCCGACCGTGCCGCTCTTGACCTGTTCGAGGAAGTAGGGGCTGAACGGCACCGTCACCCGCTGTTCGCCCGCCGACGGCTGGAAGAACAGGACCGACAGCCAGTTCAGCGCGACCAGCACCAGCAGGAAGTACCAGAAGCCACGCATCCGGTGCGGCGGCGTCCCGGTTGGCGCGTGCTCGGGCATCCCGCGCCCGTCGGGCGCGGGAGAGACCTGCCAGCCGCGCTTGTCGCGCGGCATCGGCGGGTGCGCGTCGGTACGACTGGCGTTCAGACGATCGGGCTCGTCTCGCTGATCGTTGGGCACTCGCTCCATGCTACGTCGATTGGCGGCTGCCCGTAGGACATCCGTTGGGAATGACCGCCGCACCATGAACCTGTCGCCGGCAAAGCCCGAGGTACGGCGCATGGTTCTTCGGCACCATGCCCGGCGACGCGTGCACGCGGCGTGCGCATGACGCCAGTTGGTGTGGCGGCAACGACCGGCGCGGCAAAGGCCGGCGACAGAGCGGGCAAGCGCGTTCGCTCAGGCCACGAGGACCATCGCAAGCGGGACAAGGCCAAGCATCACGCCAAGCGTCGCAAGAAGCACCACAAGCGCAAGCGCGTGCTCAAACGCCCCAAGCCGCACCATTCGGCCGTCGCCGCCCCGCCCGCGCCTGTGCCGCTCGCGCCGAGCTCGCCGCCCGCCTCCTCTCCCGCGTCACCGCCGTCGGTCGGCTCGCCGCCGATCACGCTTCAGCAGGCGCACCGGCTGCTGTGGCGCGCCGGCTTCGGGCCCACGGCCGGCCAGGCGGAGGCGCTCGTCGGACAGCCGTTGGAACAGGTCGTCTTCGGTCTCACCCGGCCGTCGGGCGAAGCGACGCTGAGTGGCCCCGCGCCGGTCGAAGAAAACGGCGAGCCACTCGATCCGTACGACGTGTGGGGCGACGATCACTGCTGGTGGCTCGACCGCATGGTCCGCTCCGACCAGCCGCTCGTCGAGCGGATGACGTTCGTCTTTCACGACTGGTTCGCCAACTCCAACGAAAAGGTCAACTCACAGCGGATGATGCTCGAACAGAACGAGCTGTTTCGCTCGATGTGCCTCGGCTCCTTCCACGACCTGTTCCTCGCCGTCACATCCAACCCGGCGATGCTGGTGTTCCTCGACGGGATCGACAACGAAAAGCGCAATCCCAACGAGAACTACGCGCGTGAGATGATGGAGTTGTTCTCGCTCGGCGCCGACCGCGGCGCCTACACCCAGGACGACGTAAAAGAAATTGCACGGGTGCTGACGGGCTGGACGGCGGAATGGTCCGATGAAGGGCTGCGCGAATTCGAATTCGACACCGCCCGCCACGACAAGACCGCAAAGACCCTGTCCGCCGCGTTTGGCACTTCCGGCAATCCGCTCGCCGGCAACTGGGACTGGGAAGACGCCGTGCGCCTGTGCGTGGAACATCCCCTCCACGCGTCGTTTTTCGTGACCAAGCTGTGGGGTTACTTCATCCCCAGCCCGCCTGACGAAGCGACGCTCGCCTCGCTGCAGGGCCTGTATGTGGGCTCGAACTACTCGATCCGCGCGGTGCTCGAGGCGATCCTGCTGCACCCCGACTTCTACGAAGGGGCCGAGCTCGTCACCCCGCCGGTGGTCTACAACGCCGGTCTGCTGCGCTCGATCGGCCGCCCGATCGACACGAACGTGTGGGCGTGGCTGTCCGCGAACGCCGGTCAGCAGCTGTTCTATCCGCCGAACGTCTCCGGCTGGGACTTCTCGAGCTGGCTCGACACGTCGACCACGAAGGCGCGTTGGGAAATGGCCTCCTATGTCACCGCGAAGACCTATGAGAACCCGTGGCCGAAAGCAGGCGAACCGAAATACAGCGAAACCGAGGAACCGGCCGCGGCGCTCGCGAACGCGATGAGCTACTGGGGAGATCCACTGCTCTCGAGTGAATCGAGCGAGTGCATCGCCCGCTTCTCGGAAACCTGCCCGGCCGGCACGAGCAAGACGAAGTGGGATCTGAGCCCCTACCGGGCGATGCGCCAGAACGCGCTGCGGATGCTGATCGCCACCTCTCCCGACATGCAGGTGAGCTGACGATGGTCAAGCCAACCGCCGCCCGCGACGAGGGGATCTGAGGATGGCCAGGAGCTGCTCGTGCAACGACTTCAACCGTGCCGCGCTGCTGCGCCGGGGCGCCGCCGTCGCCGGGAAGGGGCTGCCGAACATCGAGCCGGGGATGCCCATGCCGGCCGGCACAGGTCTCGATCGGCGCACGTTCCTGCTCGCGTCGGCCGGCGCAGCGCTGTCCGTGTACGGCGCCTCGATGCTCTCGCCGCGCCACTTCGAAGAGGGCATCGCCGAGGCCTCGGCCGCCTCGGGGCCGAACCAGCCCGTGCTCGTCTCGATCTTCATGGAAGGCGGCTGGGACGCCCTATCGGTGCTCGCCCCCGTCAAGGAAGCCAAGTACAAAGAACTGCGCCCCACCCTGGGTCTCGCCGAAGGGTCGGGCAAGACCTTCACCGAGGATGAAAACCTGATGTGGCACCCGTCGGCCGCAGGGCTCGCCGAACTGCACGAAGAGGGCAAGGTCACGGCGTTCCCGGCGATCGGCTACGAGCCCCAGGACGAGAGCCACTTCACCAGCCGTCACTACTGGGAGGTCGGCCAGCTCGACACGAACGCGCGCACCGGCTGGATGGGGCGCTACCTCGATCTGCCCGGCGTCGGCGAACCCGACAATCCGCTGCAGGGGCTCTCCCTGGACTACTCGCTCGCGCCCGCCTTGGCCACCGAGACGATGCCCGTCGCCGCGGTCTCGTCGCCGGCGGATTACACGATGTGGGCGGAGGGCCTCGGCTCGCCGGTGATCGAACCGGCGCTTGAAACCTTCGGCGCGCTCGGCGCGCTCGCCGCCCCCTCGCCCGCCTTCGCGCAGGCGCGCGCCGCCTCCTACGACACCGACCTCGTCCTCAACAAGATGGCGTCCTTCGTCAAGTCCGAGAAGGAATCGGGCGACAAATCGACGGTCACCTACCCGAGCGGCGACTTCGCCGAACGGCTCGCGGTGCTCGCGGCGATGCTCCACACGGAAATGCCGATCAAATGCGCCTCGCTGAACGCCGTCGGCTCCTACGACACGCACTCCGACGAGGCGGGCACGCTCGCCACCAACCTCGCCCAGACCGTCACCGCGGTCGTCGCCTTCCAGCGCGATCTCGAAGCGCGCGGGCTGGACCAGCGCGTGCTGATCCAGCTGTGGTCGGAGTTCGGCCGCCGCCCGCGCGAAAACGGCTCCGGCACCGACCACGGGGCGGGCGGCAACGCGTTCCTGATCGGCACCCGCGCGTCGGGCAAGATGGTGGGCGAGTTCCCCGGCCTGACCAACCTCGACGAAAACGAAAACGTCGTCAGGACGTCGGACTTCCGCGGGATGTACTGCTCGCTGCTGGAACAGTGGTTTCAGACCGAAGCCGGCCTGGTGATCCCCGAAGCGGCGTCGTTCGAACGGCCGGTGCTCGTGAAATGAAGGCTCTGGGATGAAAGTCCTGCGGGCATCGCCGGCGAGGCCCCGATCCGGGAGGCGCGCTCACCGATATCGGTCCCGTCTGCTCCTCGTCGGCGTCATGTGCGTGCTGTGCGGGGCGGCGATCGGCGCGAGCGCCGCGTCCGGATACCGCCGGCATGAGCCTCCTGCTCATGCTCGACGGGCCTGCCGGCGACACCCGAAGCATCGCCGTTGCCCTGCGGCTCATGACGGAAGCCGATCGCGTCCCAAGCGGTCCAAGCGCGCAGGCAAGCGTGGATCCGTCGCAAAGCCCAGGACGCCCGCCAGCCCTACGACGGGCTACCCGAGCCCCACGAGCGCGCCATGGACAGCGGCGCCCGCGCCTGTGATTCCCGGTGCGACGGCGCCCGGCTCCGGCGGCGCGTCTCCGGCGGGCTCCGGCTCCTCCGGCCCCCTCCCGCCCGCGGAAGCGCCGGTCGTGCCGGTGGGGCCCGCGCACGTGCAGGTGACAGCCGAAGACACAAGCGGCTATCGCTTCACCCTCTCGCGCGCGAGCGTTCCCGCGGGTCAGGTGGTGATCGAATTCGTCAATCACGGCGAAGACGAACACAATCTGAACGTCAAACCTGGCGAAGGCACCGTTGAAGGGGCCCTCCCCAACACCGCGCCAAAAGCCCACCCGAGCCTGTCACTCGACCTGCGCGCCGGGTCCTACACGCTGTTCTGCTCGCTGCCCGGGCACGAGGCGAAAGGCATGAAAGCCACGCTCACGGTCGAATGAGGCGGCGCAGCCGAGCGTTCGAGGCCTGTCTACGGGCTACACGGCGTCTGTCACCCGGGTCAGGGCTGCCCAATGCTCGGCGGCCCTACCCCGCGTTCTCGGCCGCGCGCAGGCCGGTGAGCAGCCAGATCGAGAACACCCCGATCAGGGCCACCGCGCAGAGGAAGGCGAGCGCGGTGTGGTCGTGCGCGCCGGAGATCAGCCCGCGGCCCGCGTCGAGGAAGGCGGTCGCGGGGTTGACGCTCGCGACCGCGTGAATCCACCCCTTGAGCAGTCCGAGCGGCACGTACACAGGCGCGAGGAACAGGATCAGGAACACCGGGGTCTGCATCAGCGGGCCGGCCTGGATCGAGCGGAAACGGAAGGCCACGCCTGCGGCCCAGCCGTAGCCGACCAGTACGAGCAGCGCGGCGAGGCCGTAGAGCCCGAAGATGTCCGCGCCGCTGCCGGTGATGCGCATCCCGGCGATCAGCGCGACCCCGGTGACGACCGTCAGGGTGATCACAGAGCGGGTGAGGGCCACGAGCGCGTAGCCGAGCGCGATGCCGCGCCGATTCTCGGCGGCGAGCATCAGCCGGCGCGCGAACCCGCTCTCGAAGTCGAACGCGAGCGTGAAGCCTGTGAACAGGCCACCGAACATCGCCGACTGGCAGAGCACGAATACGAACTGGAAGGCGGTATAGCCGGCGGGGAAGTGAAAGCCGGGTACCGACCCGAGCGCCGAGAGGCCGCCGGCGAAGCTCGCGAGGAACACGAGCGGGAACACGATCGAAGGGACGAACAGGTCGGGCCGGCGCACGTATGTGTGCAGGCTGCGCCAGGCGATCGCCCCGGCGACCCGCCACAGCCCGCCGTGTGGAGTCGCGCCTTTCATGTCCTTTGCAGCCTGAATTTGAGCGCTCCGGTGACGCCGAAGAGGCCGACGATCAGCAGGCCGAGCGCCACCGCGAAGCCGCGCCACAGCGCGGTGCCGTCCCAGCCGGAGATGAACAGCGAGCGGAAGCCCTCGATCAGGTAGGAGATCGGGTTCCAGGTCGCGATCGTGTGAAACCAGCCCGTCTTCAGCAGCTGGCGGGGGAGGTTGCTGGAGGAGAGGAAGATGAACACGAAGAACAGCGGGAACAGTCCCTGCACCGCCTCGCCCGAGCCGGTGCGCAGGGCCGCGACGCAGCCCAGCGCGCCGAAGCCGACCGCGGCGAGTGAGCCGAGCACGATCACGACCAGCGCGCCCGGAAAGCCGGCCTGCAGGTGGGCGCCGAAGAGCAGGCCAATCACGATGTAGACGGCCGATTGCAGCGCTCCCAGCGCCGCGACGCCGAGCAGCAGCCCCGCGATCAGGGAGGTCCGGCGCATCGGCGTGAGCGCGAGCCGGTCGAAGAAGCCGCTCTCGATGTCCTCCGCCAGGTTGGTGCCGGTGTTGATCAGCGAGAACATCCCGCCCTGGATGAACGCGACGGCGATCGCGAAGGAGATGTAGGAGTGCGTCGGAAAGCCCGGCAGGCGCGTGGCCGCCTTCAGTCCGCTGGCGTTGACCGCGAGCAGCATCGCGGGAAAGAACACGATCGGGAACATCTGAAACGGCTGGCGCAGCGTCTTCAGCGTCGAGCGCCTGGCGAGCGCGCCGATTTGGGTGAGCAGCACGGGGCTCATCGCGAGGCGATCCGGGTGAGCAGCACAGGGTTCATCGCGAGGCGACCGCCGGGGCGGGCGTGGAAGACTCGTCCTCCTGTCCTTCCTCTGCGCCGTCGTCGGCCGCGCCCTCGAGCGAGCGGCCGGTCTTGGCCAGGAAGACATCGTCCAACGTGGGGGAGTGCAAGCGCAGGTCGGCGATGCGCAACCCCTCGGAGTCGAGCACCCGCACGATCTCGGCGAGGTCGCCGGCTCCATCGGGCAGGCGCACGGCCACGCCGCCCGCGGAGGCGGCCGCCTCCTCGCCGAAGCGGGCGAGCACCGTCGCCAGTCGCTCGCGCTCGGCGGGATTCTCCGGGACCGCCTCGACGCTCTGCTGGCCGATCCCGGCCTTCAGCTCGGCCGGCGTGCCCTCGGCGACGATCTTGCCGCGGTCGATGATCCCGACCCGGTCGGCGAGCACGTCGGCCTCCTCGAGGTACTGCGTGGTGAGGAAGACCGTCACGCCGTCGTCGGCCAGGCGGCGGACCTCGTCCCACAACGCAGCCCGGCTCTGCGGGTCGAGGCCGGTCGTGGGCTCGTCGAGGAACAGGATCCGCGGGCGGTGTACCAGTGCCAGCGCGAGGTCGAGCCGGCGCTTCATCCCGCCGGAGTAGCCGCCTACCTTGCGCTCGGCCGCGTCGGTCAACCCGACGCGGGCCAGCAGCTCGCGTCCGCGCTGCTCGCGCTCGGACTTGCCCAGCCCGTGCAGCGAGCTCTGCAGGCGCATGTGCTCGCTGCCTGTGAGGAACGGATCGAGCGCCGACTCCTGCAGCGAGGCGCCGATCGCGCGCCTGACCGCCGCGCCCTGGTGCACGACGTCGAGCCCGGCCACGCGTGCGGAGCCGGACGTCGGCGGGAGCAGCGTCGTGAGCACGAGCACGGTCGTCGACTTGCCGGCGCCGTTGGGGCCGAGGAAGCCGTAGATCTCGCCTGGCGCGACGCGCAGGTCGATGCCGTCGACCGCGCGCACGCCGCCCTTGAAGTCCTTGACCAGGCCCTCGACCTCGATGCCGTTGTCGGCGGCGTTGCCGCCGTGAGCCGTCGTGTTATGACTCCCGGGCGTAGCTTTGCCGTCTGTGCCATCGCCGTCTGCACGGGGGGGCATCACAGCGAGGACCCCTCCAGCTCGCTTGCCAGGCGTGGCACGGGCGAGGGCGAGGGCTCCACCCGCAGCAGCCGCGCCGGCAGGTGCGGCAGCCACCAGTTCCAGCGCCCGAACAGCGAGATGACCGCGGGCACGAGCAGCGCCCTGATGATCGTCGCGTCCAGCAGGATGCCCGCCGCCAATCCGGTCGCGAGCACCTTGATTTCGGTCTCCGGCCCGGAGGCGAGCGAGACGAACGCGAGGAACAGGATCAGCGCGGCGCTCGTGACCAGGCGCCCGGTGCGCCCGATGCCGCGCACCACCGCGGTGTCGGTCTCGCCGGTGGCGTCGTACTCCTCGCGCATGCGCGCCAGGATAAACACCTCGTAGTCCATCGACAGGCCGAACAGGAAGGCGAACACCATCAGCGGGATCCAGGCTGTCACCGAGCCCGTCGCGGCGATCCCCCAGATCAGGCTCGAGCCGTGGCCGCGCTGCCACACGAGGTCGAGCACGCCCCACGCGGCGCCCACGCTGATCACGTTCAGCACGACCGCCTTCAACGGCAGCAGCAACGAGCGGAAGGCGCGCGCGAGCAGCACGAACGTGATGAGCGCGATCAGCGCGATCATCAACGGGAAGTTGCCGTAGACGGCGTTGATGAAGTCCTCGTTCTGGGCCCCGAGACCGCCGAGGCGCACTTCGCCGCCCGCCGCGCGTGCGGCCGAGCGCACGCGATCCAGCGTGTCACGCCCGTTGGAGGAGGAACCGTCCGGGGTCGCGAACGCGTCGACCACCTCGGCGTCCGCGTTGCGCCATTGCGGCGTGTCGGGCGCGACGGCGCCGTGCACGCCGGTGACGGCCGCCATTGCCTGTGCGACCTTCTCGGGGGAGGAGGAGGGTCCGACGAGCGCCTCGTCGGGTAGGAGCGCGCCCGAGCCGATGCCGGAGCGCTCGAGCGCGAGCAGGCCAAGCTTTGCGTCGCCCTGCTTGGCGATCGTGTTCGCGTTGGGCAGCCCCGGTTGCAGGTTGCTCGCCGCCAGCACGAGCGCCGCCAGCACGAGCGCAGCGCCGATTGCGGCCACCCAGCGGCGGCGCACGACCAGCTCCGCCCAGCCGGTCCACGAGCGGCTGGCCTTGTCGTCGTCGCGCACGTGCGGCCAGTCCAGGCGCGGGCCGAGCTTGCTCAGTACGACCGGCAAGAGGGTCGAGGCGACGATCACGCTGATCAGCGGGATCAGCATGCCGCCGTAGCCGACCGAGCGCAGGAACGGGAGCGGCAGCGCGACGAGCGCGAGCAGGCCGATCGCGACCGTCGTGCCGCTGAACACGACCGCGCGCCCGGCGGTCTCCATCGCGCGCTGGATCGCCTCGTCGCCGCTGCGGCCGTGGGCACGCTCCTCACGCCAGCGGACGACGACGAGCAGCGAGTAGTCGATCGACACTCCCAGACCGATCAGCGCGATCAGGAACTGCACGATCGGCGAGACTTCCGTGACGGTTGTCAAGCCCCATACGACCAGGAACGTGGTGAGGATCGAGACGATCGCCATCATGATCGGCACGACCGCGAGGAACGAGGCGAACACGAAGGCGAGCACGAGCAGCGCGCCGAAGCCGCCGAGCAGCGCCTCGACGAGCACTCCTGGGCCGTTGCCGCCGCCGCTTTGGACGGACAGCGCGTCGAAGCCGGTCAGGTGCACCGGCGCGCCCGCGACGGTCATGCCGCGGAGGGCTGTGGCGGCTTTTTTGGCGGCTTCCGGGTTGCTTTCGAAGGCCTGTTTCGGATCGGGCCGCGGGTAGGCGACGATGAAGGTGGTGAGACCGTCCTTGGAGACGAACGCGTGGTTGCCGGTGCTGGCGTAGCCGGCCAGGCGCGTGCCGGGGAGGGTCTGCTCGAGGCGCGTTTCCACCGCTGTCAGTTCGGCGCGCACGCTCGGGGAGGCGATCGACCGGCCCGCGGGTAGGGTGACGACGGGCAGCAGCGGGGCGCTGTTGCCGCCGGTGCCTTTGAAGTCGCGCGCGATCTGCTGGTTGGTGAGCCAACCTTCCTTGCCCGGCACCGAGAACTTCTGTTTGAGCGCTTTGGTCGCCGATCCGGCGGAGCCCATGCCGACGAGGGTCAGCGCGACCCAGAAGACGACCACGATGCGCTTGTGTGCGAGAACCCAGCGTGTCAGCGATGTCATCCTGTGTGTCCTTCCTTTGTTGCGTTTCGTGGTGCGTTTGTCGTTGCCGTGTCGGGAAAGGTTTGTGGTGTAGACGGCGGGGCGCGGAAAAGCTCATCGGTTGTCGCGCCATCCTCGTGTAGGCGGTGGGGGAGGGCCGAGGAGGCGGGACGGGAGAGCAAGGTCTTGTTCTTTGTATGAACCTTCCAGCCTGAAATAGTTCAACGGAAGAATGATTCTTATCAGAAATCTTTCACGGGGGCTATGATCCCCGGTGTGGAGAGCAACAAGATCGAGAGCAAGAGGGCGGCGGATGACAAGGCAAGCCCCCGCAAGAGGGCGGCGGCGGGCGATCGAGCCAACCCTCGGGTGTGGCCGACGAGCGAGGCGCCGGCGGTCGAAGGCATCGATTCCTCGCCCGAGGCGTCGGTCCCGTTCCATTCGGTCGGGTTCTCTCTGTCGACGACCGGCTATGCGGTTTCTCGCCGCTTTCACGAGATCCTCGACCCGCTCGACCTCGAGCCGCGCGACTTCGCGCTGCTGCGCGCGGTGAGGGCCGCCGAAGGTCTGTCTCAGCAGGCCTTGGCCGAGCGCATGCGGGTCCAGCCAAGCCGGATGGTGGCCTTCATCGACGCCCTCGAGGAGCGCGGGCTGCTCGAGCGCAGGCAGCGCTCCGATGATCGGCGCCTGCGCGCGCTGCATCTCACGGACACAGGCCAAGAGCTGCTCGGCCGCGCGTTCGCGCTCGCGCTCGAGCACGAGCGCGACCTGTGCGCGGACCTCAGCGAGCAGGAGCGGGAGCAGCTGCTCGCACTGCTGCAGCGGGTCGCTCAGCGGCTGGGCCTGCCGTTCGGCGTTCACGCGGCGCACAGTCATTCCGCGCTGGCGGACGAGTAGGAGGCGCCGGCCGTAGTTGACGCCGAGCGCGCCGTGCGTGTCGGCCGCGAGCAGTTCGGGCTCGAGGCGTGCTCTGTGTGTGGGCAGCTCAAACAGCTACGTCAGCGTGCCTTGGCGGCCGCGGGCGCGGTATGGACTTTCGTCGGAGATTCGCCACCCCGGGCTGGACACCCGACCATGCGGCGAGCGTGCGGACTGTATGCACGAAAGGCTTCGTATGCGCGCGCGCACGCACGCACGCACGCGCGCGTCGAAGCCTTTCGAGAATGCAATCACACACGCCGAGTGCGCCGCGAACGCGCCGATGGCACCGCCGAGCGGGCTCATGCCCTTACAGTGTCGGTCGATGGCGAACGAGCTCGACAGAACCAGCGCGCCGGCGATCTCGATCAAGGGCGTGGTCAAGCGCTTCCCCCGTTCGGGGACAGGCGGCTCGGTCACGGCCGTGGAGGGCCTCGACCTGGAGGTGCCGAGCGGCGTGTGCTTTGGCCTGCTGGGACCGAACGGGGCCGGGAAGTCGACGACGATGCGGATGCTGACCGCGCAGACGATCGCCGACGAGGGTGAGATCGCCGTGCTCGGTTACACGCTGCCGGGCGAGTCGAAGCAGGCGCGGATGGAGATGGGGGTCGTGCCGCAGCTCGACAACCTCGACGTGGAGTTGACGTGCCGGCAGATCTTGACCGTGTTCGCGCGGCTGTATCGCGTGGACGGTGGCGAGCGGGCGATGGCGGTCGAGCGGGCGCTCAAGCTCGCGAACCTCGAGTCGCGCGCGGACACGATCGTCAGAGAGCTCTCAGGTGGGATGCGGCGCAGGCTGCTGGTCGCGCGCGGGCTGATCCACCAGCCACGGCTGGTCCTGCTCGACGAGCCGACGGTTGGGCTCGACCCGCAGGTCAGGCAGGAGCTGTGGTCGCTGATCGACGGGCTGCGGGCGAGCGGGGTGACGGTGCTGATGAGCACGCACTACATCGAGGAGGCCGAGCGCCTGGCGGACACCGTGGCGGTGATGTCGCACGGGAGGATCATCGCGCAGGGCACGCCGGGTGAGCTCGTGCGCGCGCACGCGGGCGAGCAGGTGCTCGAAGTCTACGGTCCGCCGGAGCGGCTGGCAGAGGTGAGCGAGCTGGCGGGCAGCGAAGGGTGGGCGAGCCGGCGCAGCGGTCCGGCGGTTGCGATCATGCGCGCCGAGGGGCTGAACGGGCAGGCGCCCGAGGGCGTGCGCAGGCCGGCGAACCTGGAGGACGCGTTCGTCGCGCTGACCGGCGAGGAGATCGAGTGAGCGCGCAAGAGGCATCGTCGCGCGCGCTCGCGCCCGCGCGCGAGGAGGCGCGTCGCGTGCACCGGCTCGAACCGGTCGCAATCCGGGCGGTCATGAGCAAGGACATCGTGATGTTCGGCCGGTATTGGAAGGCGACGACGTTCTCGTCGGTGATGCAGCCGACGATCTATCTGCTCGCGTTTGGGCTGGGGTTCGGATCGCTCGTCGCGCACATCGGGCATGTGAAGACGATCGAGTACGTCGGGACCGGCGTGGTCGCGACCGCGGTGCTGTTCTCATCGGCGTTCCCGGGGATGTTCAACACGTTCGTGAGATGGCAGTTTCAGAAGACGTACGACGCGATGCTCGCGACGCCGGTGGACGTGGAGGAGCTGATCACGGCGGAAGTGCTGTGGATCGCGATCCGCGCGGGCGTGTACGGGCTGGCGCCGCTGATCGTGGCGATCGCGTTCGGGCTGGAACCGAGCGCGGGGATGTTGCTGGTACCACTGATCGGCTTCGTGACGGGGTTCGGCTTCGCGGCGTTCGGCGTGGCGATCGCGGCGGTGGCGAAGACGATCGACAACTTCAACTACGTGACGAGCGCGGTGCTGACGCCGATGTTCCTGGTCGCGGGGACGTTCTTTCCGGTGTCGTCGCTGCCGGCGGGGATCAGGACGGTCGCGCAGTTCAACCCGCTGTACCACTGCGTGCAGCTCGTGCGCGATGTTTCGCTCGGCCCGATCGGAGGAGCCGATCTGGGCCACGCCGCGGTGCTGATCGGCTTCGCGATCGCGATGTGGCGAATCGCGATCTGGCAGCTCGGCAAACGCCTGATCGACTGAGGCGGCCGTTGGCGCTACAGGCCGCGTCCTTCCGGAAGCGCGTTTAGGCAACTTTAGGTCCGTCTCACGCTGGTCATACGGGCGGGGGCGATGCTGGCGGCATGAAAAATTTCTGGGAGACACGTTCGCACCGTTCACCGACAGCGTCGCCGGCGCCGGTCACGACAGCTGTCGGCGATGCGTGGCCCGCACACACGCACGAACGAGACGGAAAGAGGGTCTCGTCCGGGGTCTCGCGCTTGCGGGTGGACGCGATGCGTCTGCCGCGGCCGGGTGTTGGCGCTGATCTTCGAATACAACGGCCTTGGTCGCGTCGACGGCCAAACCGGCGGTCCGGGCGGCGCAGGCGGTGGCACCATGTTCGGCGGCACGGCCGGGCCGCTACGGCTGCTGAACTCCGCGCTCGGCGGCCAGGCGGGCTGGCTGCTCGGCTTCGCGGTGGTGAGCGGTCTCGGGCTGCCCGCGGAAGCGCCGGCGGGCGTGCCGGGCAGCGCCGGCGGCGCTCCGGCAGGCGCACCTCCAGGGTTCGGTTGGTCCAGGCGCTGGCGCGGGGCCGGGCGCCGCCGTCGGTGGCCAGTTCGACAGCGACGCGGCGTTGACGAAAGTCATGGCTTATGTAAAGGAGCACGGCGGCGGCACGATCGCGGTGTCGAGCCAGTCGAGCGCCGCGCAGGCGATCGTCGAAAAAGGCGCGAACGTCGCGGGGATCGGCGGCTTCTCAGGAAGGAGAGCGATGTGAGCGTGGCGTGGCTCGCGCAGGAGGTCAAGACGGGGAAGATCCGCTGGGTACTGGCCGAAGCACAGGGCGGCGGCGCGGGCGTCGGAAGAGGGTTGCCGGGCGACCCACGCGCGGGCGCGAAAGCGGCGATCGCCGCGGTCGAGAAGGGGTGTCAGCGGGTGATGCTCACAAGCGCGGGCTCAGGCACGAGCACGATCGACGTATCGGCGGCCACAGGTGTGAGCACGGCTACACTTTACGACTGTCAGGGCCGGTCAGCCCGGCTCTGACGCGCGCACATCCTGGCCCTGGTCTCAGCGGTAGCAGGGCCCCTCGATCTGTTCCAGTGCCTCAGCGACATTCGTCACGTCGACCTTTCTGAGGCCAAAGGCGTGCGTGCGCTGCACGAAGCGCTGGCGAGGTTTCGTCTTGTGCGCCATCCCCGCGCGAACCAGCTCGTTGAGCGCCTCGCTGACGCTGATTGAGCGGTCGCGACGCATCCGCTGAATCTCTGCGGCGACATCATCGGCGAGGGTGACGATCGTTCGCATGGGTCAAGCATCGCCCGATGGGCGACTACCGACGCGTGAATCCCGCCAGATAGTGTAAGGTGGAGTTTGCAATGGAACGCGCATGCGGGGTCCGAGGGGTTCGCTACATTGGGCTATGCCCAATGGATTCGTCCAGTGGGAATTCTCGGTCGACCGCAACTTTCGGGGTTACGGGGAGTCAAAGCGGGGTATAGATGCCCCGGTTCAACAGGGAGGTCGTCGCATGAGGGTCCACGTCCGTATTTCGCTTGTCGCGCTGCTAGTGAGCGCCAGTGTCGCCGTCGCAGCGCCTGCGGCTCAGGCCTTTAGCATCGAAAGCTTCTTCGCTGCGAACTGCAAGAACGCGACGTGTACGGACAAAAGTACGAAAGAAAACCCCTCTGAATTCTATACCCAGGCGGGCGGGCATCCCGTTGGCGGGATCACTGACTTCAAAATCAAAAGCCACGTCATTCAGACGTCTCCTGAAGTTGCGGAAGCGCCTGAAGTCAACGTAAAGACCGTGCGCACGAATGTCGCCCCTGGCGTATCCACCAATCCTGAGGCCGTCAAGCAGTGCTCGATAGCGAATTTCACGGGGTCACCGGTAGAACCCGTGCCGGGCATCCACGCCTTTACGGCTCCTGCCCCTGCCTGCACGGAAAGCGAAATCGGCTCGAACATCGTCCACGTTGTTTTTGAAGTAGCAAAAGGCGTATACAAAAACTACGTACTCAAAGGCACGATGTACAACCTCGAACAGCCGCCTACACAAGGCCTGTCCTCGTACTTCGGCATCGCGCTCAGCCTCGAACCGGTTCTAGGAGTGCCACTCTACGTCCATACCTTCCTCGAAGGACACATCGAATGGGGATCCGAACCCCCGAATAGTGCCAAGGTCGAATCGCGAGGCACTGGCAAGGCCGATTACCATGACTACTACATCATCAAGGAAATCACCCCCGGACTGATCGAGTCGCGGGTCATTTTCAACGGCACTGCTGGTAACACGGGCCTCGGTGGATTCGTGACGAACCCGAGCGTATGCTCGGGCACCGGGGAACAGACTACGACCGGGTTGCAAGTCGAAACCTACGAAGGCGAATCTGCGAGCATCGGTTTCTCGGGAGCCTTGGGCACCGAAGGTTGTAACGGTGCCTCTCCCTTCTCACCCGTGCCGTTCGCGCCTACGTTTGCACTAAACGCCGAAACGAAGCAGTCCGATCAGCCCGACGGCATCACGACCGAACTGAGCTTGCCCCACAATCCCGGTCCCGAAGAAATCGACTCCTCGCAGCTGAAGACGGCGAGCTTCACATTGCCCGAAGGGATGACGCTGAACCCCTCAGGCGCAAACGGTTTGCAATCATGCTCGCCCTCGCAGGCGAGGATCGGCAGCTCCACATTTGGGGTCGCGTGCCCCGAAGCGTCGAAGATCGGGTCGGTGACCCTGAACGTCCCCGACCTTCCCAACGGATCGCTTGCAGGAAGCGTCTACCTCGGTGGACCCGAAACGGGCTCGATCACGGGACCACCCTACACGGTTTATATAAACGCCGAATCGACCAAGTACGACGTCGATGTGCGTCTGAAGGGAACGGTTACGCCCAACGAAACAACGGGTCGCCTAACGGCGACGTTCACTGAAAATCCTGAACAGCCCTTCACGAACATCGCCCTGCATTTCAAGGGCGGCGCGACCGCGCCGATCGCCAACCCGCTCGTGTGCGGGACGGCGAAGACCGAAACCAGCCTCTCGCCATTCACCGGCACGGCTGCGCAGTCGCCGACGAGCAGCTTCACGGTCGACAGCAACAACGCGGGAGGCTCATGCTCCTCGCCGCTGCCGTTCACGCTCAGCCAGAGCACGCAGAACGCGTCTTCGGTCGCGGGCGCGAACACCTCCTACACGCTCAACCTCGGCCGCAACGAAGGCCAGCAGTACCTGTCGCAGGTCAAGACCGTGCTGCCGGCCGGGCTCGTCGGGCTGATCCCGACGGTGCCGCTGTGCGGCGAAGCCGAAGCCAACGCCGGAACCTGCTCGGTCGGTAGCCAGATCGGCTCCGTGACGGTCGCTGCCGGGTCGGGCCCCTCGCCATACACGTTCTACGGGCAGGCGTATCTGACCGGGCCGTACAACGGTGCTCCGTACGGCATGTCGATCGTGGTGCCTGCGGTCGCAGGGCCATTCAACCTCGGCTCGGTCGTCACTCGCGCGAGCATCGCCGTCGAACCGTACACCGCGCGCGTGGTCGTCACGAGCTCCATCCCGACGATCGTCAAGGGTGTGCCGTTGCGGTTGAGGGGCATCAGCATCGCGATCAACCGCCCCGGCTTCATGCGCAACCCGACGAGTTGCGGGACGCTCGCGACCGAATCGACGCTCAGCGGCTTCACCACGCTCGGCGTGGCGGGGACCGCGACGCAGAGCCTGTCGAGTCCCTTCCAGGTGGCCGGCTGCACGGGCCTCGCGTTCAAGCCGAAGTTCGGAGCGGCGACGGGAGCGAAGACCTCGAAAGCCAACGGCGCGAGCCTCGAAACGACGATCAACGTGCCCGCGGGCCAGTCGAACGTCAAATCGGTGCTCGTGCAGCTGCCCAAGCAGCTGCCGTCGCGGCTGACCACGCTGCAGAAAGCGTGTCCGGAAGCGACGTTCGCCGCCAACCCCTACAGCTGTCCCGGCGGCTCGTTCGTCGGCGGCGTCAGGGCCAACACGCCGGTGCTCTCCGCCAAACTGAAAGGCCCGGCGATCCTCGTCTCACATGGCGGGGCCGCCTTCCCGGATCTCGACCTGCTGCTCGAAGGCGACGGCGTGCGCGTGATCCTGGTCGGCAACACGAACATCAAGAACGGGATCACCACGACCAACTTCGCGACGACCCCGGACGTGCCCGTGACGAGCATCACCGTGAACCTGCCGATCGGCGGGCACTCGGCGCTGACCGCCGACGGCAACGTCTGCGCGAACAAGCTCCTGATGCCGACGACGATCGTCGGGCAGAACGGAACGCCGTTCAAACAGAGCACGACGATCAAGATCACCAACTGCCCAGTACGCGTCGTCGGCCAGAAGGTCGTCGGGAACACCGCCTACATCACGGTTCAAACCTTCTCCGCGGGGCGTATCAGCGGCAAAGGATCAAACGTGGCGACGGTCTTCCGTAGCCTGGGCAAGGCGCAGAAAACGGCGACGCTCAAGGTCTCGCTCTCGCGCGGGGGACGCGGACGGCGCCGCCCGCTGCGAGTGAAGCTGCGCGTCGGCTTTTTGCCCAAGAAGAAGGGCACTCCGAGCTCCGCGGCGTTCGCCACAGTGACCTTCCGGTAGGGGCTCTTGTCATGGGGCGGCCACGAGCCGCCCCATGATTAGAGACGGGGCAAGCCGGGTAGAGCTGAGGTTGATATGGCGGGTTTAGGGATCTAGTGGAGAGGGCGAGGATGAAGGGGCATGCTGTTCGTGGGACGCTGTTCGGGGCGTTGATCGCTGCGGCATCGATCGCAGGCGCATTTGTGCCCGCCGCGCAGGCGTCGTTCGGTGTCGTCAAAAACCATTTTGAAGCCGGCACGTGCAACGTCCGCAGCTGTGAATACACGAGCCCTACATCTGAGTTCTACACGCAGGCCGCGGGACATCCAGAATGGGGAATCACATCCTTTGAATTGAATTCGAAAACGTCGCTCCTCGGACGCGAACCGGAAGGGGCATTGAAGCGCCTGCGTGTCGATGTTCCCGCGGGACTGGCCGCCGACCCTCAGGCGCTGCCGAAGTGCTCGGTCACCACCTTCGAGGCGGATGGGTGCCCGGCCGAAACGAAGGTGGGAGAAACAGAATTGACGGTATTCGTGCTCGCGGCGAATACGTCGGTCACCGGCACCGTCTACAACCTGGAACCGGCGCCGGGTCTTCCGCTCGAGTTCGGGATCCATGTGGAAGTGCCCGAGGTCGCCAACGAACATATCTTCCTCGAAGGCCACGTCGCCTGGAGCAGCGACTATCACGAGTACTTCGAAATAAACAACGTCTCCAAAGCGATTCCGATCGTCAAGTCGAAGCTCCTCTTCGAGGGGCGTGCCGGCGAGGGCAACTTCCTCACCCTTCCGAGCGTATGTTCGCCCAGCACGACCTCTTACCTGGAAGTCGAATCCTATGAAGGGGCGATTTCGACGACAGAAACCCACACCCCGGTCGGAGTCGAAGGCTGTGGCAATGTGCCATTCGCACCGCAAGCTACGATTGCGCCCGAAACAGCGACATCCGACCAGCCCGACGGCGCCGCCGTCGAAGTGAAGGTTCCTCAAAACGTCGGTGCGGGACAGATCAACACCGCCGACATCCAGAACGCCCGTGTGACGCTGCCCGAAGGGTTGACGCTCAACCCCTCCGCGGCGCACGGGCTCACAGCCTGCACGGCCGGCCAGATCGCGATCGGCGCGACCACTGCCGTCGCGTGCCCCCCGGCTTCGAAGGTGGGTGAAGTGACGATCGAAACCGACCTGCCCCCGAACTCGCTCAAAGGCCCTGTCTACCTGGGCAGCCCGGGCGGGGGCTCGATCACGGGACCGCCCTTCACGATCTACGTCGACGCCGAAAGCTCCACCTATGGAGTGTCGGTCAGGCTCCGGGGCAAGGTCAGCCCAAACCCGAGCACCGGCAGGCTCGAAGCGACCTTCACCGAAAATCCGCAGCTCCCGTTCAGCGATCTGATCATGAAGCTGAACGGCGGCAAGTATGCGCCGCTGGCAAATCCGCTCGCGTGCGGCAACGCTCCGATCGAAGCCCTCTTCAAGCCCTACACCGGCGAGCCTGAAGCGTTCAGCTCGAAACCGTTCGCCGCGAGCGGCTGCGCCAACCCGCTGCCGTTCTCGCTCGGCCAGAGCACCCAGAGCGCGAATGCGACCGCCGGCGCGTACAGCCCCTACACCTTCAACCTCGCCCGGACCGACGGCCAGCAGTACCTTTCACAGATCAGCACCACCCTGCCGGCCGGATTGCTCGGGGCGATTCCCTCTGTCGCTCTGTGCGGCGAACCGCAGGCCGCGAGCGGCAGCTGTGCGGAAAGCGCGAAGATCGGCACAGCCTCTGTGGCCGCCGGCTCCGGCCCCGAACCGTATGGGTTCTCCGGGCCGGTCTATCTGACGGGTCCCTACGATGGCGCTCCTTACGGACTCTCGATACCCGTGCCGATCGCCGCGGGGCCGTTCAACTTCGGCACGATCACAACCCGCGCGACGATCTCCGTCAACCCCTACACCGCGCGCGTAACCGCGACCACGACCAACCTGCCGACGATCGTGGACGGCGTGCCGGTACGGCTGAAGTCGCTCAAGGTCGAAGTCAACCGGCCGAGCTTCATCTTCAACCCGACCAACTGCTCTGCGCTCGCGACCGAATCGGCGCTCACCGGGTTCGCGCAGCTTCCCTCGAGCTCCGGCGCGACCCAGGGCCTGTCGAGCCCGTTCCAGGTCGGCGCCTGCAACGCGCTCGCGTTCAAACCGTCCTTCAAGGTCTCGACCAGCGCCAAGACCTCGAAACCGATCGGCGCCTCGCTGCAAGTCAACCTGCTCCAGGGCGCCCACCAGGCAAACCTCCGCTCGGTCTACGCCCAGCTCCCGATCCAGCTCCCATCGCGACTGACAACGCTGCAAAAAGCATGTCCCGAAGCGACGTTCGCGGCCAACCCCGTCGCCTGCCGGCCGCTCGGCTCGGAAGTCGGCACGGCGGTCGTCGTCACCCCCGTGCTGCCGGGCGCGCTGACGGGATCGGCCTATCTCGTCTCCCACGGCGGCGCCGCGTTCCCCGACCTCGACCTCGTGCTCGAAGACGGCCTCGTACGGCTGATCCTGGTGGGCAACACGAACATCAAGAAGGGGATCACCAGCTCCACCTTCGCCGCGATCCCCGATGCGCCGGTCACGAGCTTCGTGCTCTCGCTGCCCACCGGACCACACTCGGCGCTCAGCTCCAACGGCTCCCTCTGCGCCAAGCCGCTGATCATGCCGACGGTGATCACCGCTCAGAGTGGCGCTCAGATCAAACAGAACACGCGGATCTCGGTGTCGAGCTGCCCCGTCAAGATCGTCCGTCATCGGGTGGTCGGACACATGCTCGTGTTGAAGGTGCAGTCGTTTGCGGCGGGACGGATCAGCGTCAAGGGCAAAGGCCTGCACACGGTCTACAAGCGCCTTGCCAAGGCGTCCACCGTCACGATCAAGATCCCGCTGTCTCGCGCCGGGCTGCGCACCTTGCGCCGCCACCGCCGGCTCAAACTGCGTGTAAAAGTCGGCTTCGTGCCCAAGTCACGGGGGGAAAGCACCTCCGCGGCCGCGGTCACCGTGCGCTTTCGCTAGAAACCCGACCGTATCGCTTGTTCGGACACGGGTGCTGAGGTGCGACGTCGGCCCTTGCGGGCAACGCGCGTCGGCCTGTTCGGGCGCTGATAGCGTCCTCTTCGGGCAGATGCCCTAGATTTAGGGCATGTACATAGACGGAGCGGGCACAGGTACGGATACCTCCTCGCCGCCTGCGGGCGGTGATCCCCTGCTGGCCGGCGTGCGGCGCCTCACGCTGCTGGCCGACGAGGCAGCCGACTCCGAGGCGATCTTCCGTGCGCTCGCCCGCGAGCTGCTGCACGCGCCGGGCGCCGAGGAGGTCCACATCCACCATCTCGAGCCGGGTGCTTCCGAAGAGCTTGTGGCGGTCTACATGTTCGACGGCGACGGCCGCCTGAGCTACCTCCTGCCCGCAGCCGAGCGCCCGCAGGGCGTGGAGCGGGTGGCGAGCACCGGCCGCCCTCTGCTCGTCGCCGACCCCCGCGAGCTGGCCGCCGCCGTGCCCCGGGTCGCACTGGGGACGAGCCCGCCCACCACCGCTGGGTGCGTGCTGCTGCTGCCCCTCGCCGAGCGCGGCGAGGTCGAGGCGGTGGTGATGCTCGTGCGCAGACTCGCCACCGCCTTCACCGACCCCGCGATCGAACTGGCCACGACGCTCGTCGACCAGGGGGCCACCGCGCTTGCGCTCATGCGCGCGCGGGCCGAGGCCGGCACCGACCCGGTCGCCGGCTGCATGAACCATCGCGCGATGCGCCGGCGCCTGCACGAGGAGATCGGCCGCGCGGCGCGCACCGGCAGCCCGCTGTCATGCCTGCTGATCGACCTCGACGACTTCAAGCTCGTCAATGACCGCCACGGCCATCAGGCGGGCGACGCGACGCTGCGCGGCGTCGTGCAGGCACTCGCGGGCGAGTTTCGGGCGTTCGATCGCGTCGCGCGCTACGGCGGCGACGAGTTCGTCGTGATCCTTCCCAACGCCGCGCTCGAGAGCGCCGCAGCCGCCGCCGCGCGCGCGCTGCAGCGGCTGCTCGATATGCCCTCGCTCGGGGTCTCCCAAGCCGGAGTCTCCGCCTCGATCGGCGTCGCCCAATGGACGGACTCGATGAGCGCCGATGCGCTGCTCGAGGCCTGCGACGCGGCGCTGCTGCGCTCAAAGCGCCAGGGCAAGGGCCGCGTCACGCAGGCCTCCTCGTCGGTGCGTTAACACTCGCTTTTCCGCCTCGCTCGGCGCGCCCGCCCACTTCGCTCGGTCCGCTCATCCGCCTCGCTCGGCGCGCTCACCCGCTTCGTTTGGATCGCTCGTCCGCCTCGCTCGCCTAGCGCAACGGCGCGCTCACCCGCTTCGTTCGGCCCGCTCGTCCGCCTCGCTCGTCCAGCGCAACGGCGCGCTGGGCGCGTCGATGTTGATCCGTTCGAGCGCTATCTACGAATAGAGCAGTGAAAGCCAGGCGGACAGAATGTAAACAGCGTTCGCCGCGTCTTGTAAGCAGGGCTACCGGAGGTTAAAAATGCCAGGTGATTCTGGAGCGGACAATGACGTCCTGCAGCCGGCGGGCATCGTCGAGCGACTGGTGCGCGACGACTCAGACCGCAAGCGCTTTCTGAAGGTGGCAGGCAGCGCCGGGGCCGCGAGCTTCGGCGCGTTCGTGCTGGCCGCTTGCGGGAGCAGCAGCAAAAAAAGCTCGACCGCCACGACCACGGCCGCACCCGCCACGACGACCGCGACGTCCGCCTCCAGCACTGCCAACACAGGCGATGTGGCGATCCTCAACTACGCGCTCACGCTCGAGTATCTCGAGACGGAGTTCTACTCGAAGGTGATCGCCGCACGACTGTTCAGCGGCTCCGTCGGCGCGCTGCTCAAAGAATTTGGAGCGCAGGAGGAATCGCATGTCACAGCGCTGAAAGCCGCGGTCACATCGCTCGGCGGAACGCCGGCCACGAAGCCGGAAGGTAAATTCCCGATCACCACCGCCGCCAAGGTCGCCGAGCTCGCCTACACGGTCGAGAACCTCGGGGCCTCCGCGTATCTGGGCCAGGCGGCGAACATCCAGAGTCCGCAGGTCCTGGCCTCGGCGCTTGCGATTCACACCGTCGAGGCGCGCCACGCGGCGACGCTCGGCACGCTGGTGAAAAAGTCGGTCACCCCGGATGGCGCGTTCGCCAAGCCGGCTGACATGTCCACGGTCCTGGCGGCGGTCAAGCCGTTCCTGGCCTGAGTCGCGAAAAGGAGCCAACGGAAATGTCTGACACCAAACTCGCAGACCCCGATCACAGACTGGCAAACCCGGAGTTGACGGGGTTCGAGGTGCATGGGATGACCCGCTCGAGCTTCATCCTGCGCGGCGCGCTTGCGGCGGGTGCCGTCTACGGGACCGCGGCGGTCGCGCCGTTCGTCTCCCAGGCGCTGGCCGAAACAGGGGGCGGCGACGCGGCGATCCTCAACTTCGCGCTCACGCTCGAGTATCTCGAGTCCGACTTCTACGAGGTCAAGGGCAGGCAGGTCGGCCTCAGCGGGCAGGCCAGGGCATACGCCAGGCAGTTCGGCGCCGAGGAGGGCGAGCACGTGGTCGCGCTGACCGCCGCGATCAAGCAGCTCGGCGGCGCGCCCGTCAAGAAACCGACGTTCGTCTTTCCTGCCACCAACGAGCAGTCGTTCCTGGCGCTGGCCTCGGTGCTCGAGAACACCGGCGTCGGCGCCTACAACGGCGCGGCGCCGTCGATCAAAAGCAAGCAGGTGCTGGCTTCGGCGGGGAGCATCGTCCAGATCGAGGCGCGCCACGCCGCCGCGATCGACCTCTTGATCGGTAAGAGCCCCACACCCAACCAGGGCTTCGACAAGCCTTTGACCGAAAAGCAGGTGCTGGCGGCGGCCGGTCCCCTGATCAAGGGCTGAGGCATCTGAGAGGGCCCGAGGCATCTGAGAGGGCCCGAGGCATCTGAGCTTGCTCCGCGTCTCCTCGGTGGCTTTGAGAGACTGAACCCCACGTCAGTCTTCGATCAGACCGCCGAGGAGGCGCATTGACAGAGAACAACAGCTTTGGCGCGAAGAGCACGCTCGCCGCGGGCGGGCGCGAGTATGAGATCTTCCGCCTCGACGCGCTTCAGCAGCGCTTCGACGTGGCGCGGTTGCCGTTCTCGCTGAAGGTGCTGCTCGAGAACCTGCTGCGCACCGAGGGCAACGGCTCGACCGGGCCGTCGCCGACCGTCGAGGCGGCCGACGTCGAAGCGCTCGCGAGCTGGGACGCCAAGGCGCAGCCGAGCAAGGAGATCGCGTTCAGTCCCGCGCGCGTGCTGATGCAGGACTTCACAGGCGTGCCCGCGGTCGTCGACCTCGCCGCGATGCGCGACGCGATCGCCGAGATGGGCGGCGACCCCGCGAAGATCAACCCGCTCGTCCCGGCGGAGCTCGTGATCGACCACTCGGTCCAGGTCGACGCGTTCGGCACCCGCGACTCCTTCCGCGTCAACGCCGAGCGCGAGTTCGAGCGAAACCAGGAGCGCTACGCGTTCCTGCGCTGGGGGCAGGGCGCGTTCGACGACTTCTCGGTAGTCCCGCCCGACACGGGCATCGTCCACCAGGTCAACCTCGAGTACCTCGCCCGGGTCGTCTTCTCCAAGGAGGGATCCGGAGCCAACCCGCCCCAGGCCTACCCCGACACGCTGGTGGGGACCGACTCGCACACGACGATGATCAACGGCCTCGGCGTGCTCGGCTGGGGCGTCGGCGGGATCGAGGCCGAGGCGGCGATGCTGGGCCAGCCGATGTCGATGCTGATCCCGCAGGTGCTCGGCTTCCGCCTGCACGGCGAGCTGCCCGAGGGCGCGACCGCGACCGATCTTGTGCTGACCGTCACGCAGATGCTGCGCGAGCGCGGCGTGGTCGGGATGTTCGTCGAGTTCCACGGCGCCGGCCTGGCCGGGCTGCCGATCGCCGACCGGGCGACGATCGGCAACATGTCGCCCGAGTTCGGCTCGACCTGCGCGATCTTCCCGATCGATGCGGAGACGCTCACCTACCTCGAGCTGTCCGGACGCCCGCCGGAGCAGATCGCGCTCGTCGAGGCCTACGCCCGCGAGCAGGGCATGTGGCACGACGAGCACTCTGAGAAGCCCGTCTACTCCGATGAGATCGAGCTCGACCTCGGCACGGTCGAGCCGAGCCTCGCGGGCCCCAAGCGCCCTCAGGATCGCGTCGCGCTGAGCGAGGCCCAGGAGATGTTTCGTCAAGCACTCGGCGACTACACGCCCACCGACGGAGATCAGGCCGACGCCCGCGACGAGGCCGTCGCCGAGTCCTATCCCGCCTCCGACCCGCCGGCCAACGAGCCTGGCCACTCAGAGCTCGCGGGCGCCGCTCAGCCGCAGCTGCCAGAGGGCGGCACGACGACAGCATTGCCGCACAACGGGACGGCGACGAGCGTGACGAGCGACGGCGAGACGTTCGAGCTCGACCACGGGCACGTGGTGATCGCGGCGATCACGAGCTGCACCAACACCTCAAACCCGTCGGTGATGGTCGGCGCCGGCATCCTCGCGCGCAACGCGCTGGCCCGCGGGCTGCGCAGCAAGCCGTGGGTCAAGACCTCGCTCGCGCCCGGCTCGAAGGTCGTCACGGAATACCTCGACCGCGCCGGCCTGACCGATCCGCTCGAGCAGCTCGGCTTCAACCTCGTCGGCTACGGCTGCACGACCTGCATCGGCAACTCCGGTCCGCTCGCGCCGGAGATCTCCCAGGCGGTGAGCGATGCCGACCTCGCGGTCGTGTCTGTGCTGTCGGGCAATCGCAACTTCGAGGGCCGTATCAACCCGGACGTGAAGATGAACTACCTCGCCTCACCACCGCTGTGCGTCGCCTACGCGCTCGCGGGCACGATGGACGTCGACATCGTGCGCGAGCCGCTCGGGCAGGATGAGCACGGCGAGGACGTATACCTGCGCGACATCTGGCCGTCCGAGCGGGAGATCGCAGAGACGGTCGGCGAGGCCGTCCGTGCGGACATGTTCCGCAAGAGCTACGGCGAGGTGTTCGCGGGCGACGAGCGCTGGAACGGTCTGGAGGTCCCCACCGGGGAGCGCTTCGCGTGGGATGAGCACTCGACCTATGTGGCGCTGCCGCCCTACTTCCAGGACATGCCCGCGGAGGCGCCGCCGGTGCAGGACGTGCAGGGCGCGCGCGTGCTCGCGCTGCTCGGCGACAGCGTCACCACCGACCACATCTCACCCGCCGGCGCGATCAAGCGCGACGGCCCCGCGGGCAAGTACCTGCAGGAGCTGGGTGTGGCGCCGCGCGACTTCAACTCATACGGCTCGCGCCGCGGCAATCACGAGGTGATGATGCGCGGCACGTTCGCCAACATCCGCCTGCGCAATCAGCTCGGCGGGGGGAGTGGATCCCTGCCGGAAGGCGGCGTCACGCGCTACCTCGGGGCACCGCCGTCCACGCGCGACGCCGCCGCTTCCGGCGACGAAGCCGGCAATGAATCCGGGAATGGCGGTTCTGCGGCCGGCGGCGAGGAGATGTCGATCTATGACGCCGCGATGCGCTACATGCAGGAGGACGTTCCGCTGGTCGTGCTGGCCGGCAGGGAGTACGGCTCCGGCTCCTCGCGCGATTGGGCCGCGAAGGGCACGAAGCTGCTCGGCGTGCGCGCGGTGATCGCGCAGAGCTTCGAGCGCATCCACCGCTCGAACCTAGTCGGCATGGGCGTCCTCCCGCTGCAGTTTCCCGACGGGGAGAGCGCGCAGTCGCTGGGGCTGACCGGCGAGGAGGTCTTCTCGATCACGGGCCTCGCGGAGGCGATGGCGGCCGGCGGCGCCCCCCCGCGCGAGGTGACCGTGCGCGCAGGCGAGCAGGAGCTCAAAGCGCGCGTGCGCATCGACACGCCGCGCGAGGCCGAGTACTTTCGCCACGGCGGCATCCTGCAGTACGTCCTGCGACAGCTACTCTCCGCATGAGCCGGGAGAGCCCCTCCTCGCGGATCCCCAAAGGGGGATCGAAAGCCCGGGGCGCAGCCGCGAAACGAGCGAGCGGCGGGGGAGCCGGCAAAGGCGCGCCCAAGGTCCTGCTCGATCTGCTCTCTGCGCGCGGGCCGTCCGGCTATGAGACGGCGCCCGCGGCGGTCTGGCGTGAGGCGGCGAGCGCGTTCGCCGAGGTGAGCACCGACGTGCTCGGGACCCCGCTCGCGCGCGTCGCCCCCCGGCACGGCTTCGAGCAGGGGGCGCGGCGTCTGCTCGTGGTGGGCCACATCGACGAGATCGGCCTGATCGTGACGCATATCGACGACGACGGCTATCTCTGGTTCGGACCCGTCGGCGGTTGGGATGCGCAGATCCTTGTCGGCCAGCGTGTTGCGGTGAACACGCGCGGGGGTCGAGTGCATGGGGTGGTCGGCAAGAAGCCGATCCATCTGCTGCGCGAGGAGGATCGCAAGAAGGTGGCGGAGGTTCGCGACCTGCACCTCGACATCGGCGCGCGTGACGGCGCCGACGCGCGCGAGCGCGTGCGGATCGGTGACGTGGCCGTGATCGACGCCGACCCCGCCGAGCTGCCGAACGGACGGCTGATCGCGCGCGCGCTGGACAACCGCCTCGGCTCGTTCGTTGCGCTCGAGGCCGCCCGGCTGGTGGCCGCGGCCGGCGGCGCCGAGTGGGAGCTCGCGGCGGTGGCGGTCGCGCAGGAGGAGATCACGTTCGGCGGTTCGAGCACGAGCGCCTTCGCGCTCGAGCCCGACGCGGCGATCGTCGTCGACGTCACCCACGCGACCGACGCGCCGGGGATCGAGGTCAAGGAGATCGGCAAGCACGAGCTCGGCTCGGGGCCCGTGCTGAGCCGCGGCTCGACCTTGCACCCGCAGCTGTTCGAGTTGCTGTACGAAACCGCCGAGCAGGAGAAGATCCCGTTCACGGTCGAGGCCACCGCGCGCGCGACCGGGACCGACGCCGACGCGGTGCATGTCAGCCGCGCGGGCGTGCCCACCGCGCTGGTGTCGATCCCGATCCGCTACATGCACTCGCCGGTCGAGCTCGTCCAGCTCGACGACGTCCAGGCGTGCGCGCGCCTGATCGCCGCGGCCGCGCTGCGGCTGGACGCGGGCGTTTCGTTCGCGCGCTGAGTGGTCAAAGCGTCAACTCAGGACGGTGCGCTCAGAGTCAGACCGGGGACTCGCTCGAAGTGGCGCCGATTACGAGTCATCAACAAAAGGTCGTGCTCGAGCGCGGTGGCGGCGATCAGCGCATCGGGGACGGCGAGCTGCGCCGCACGGCGAATTTTTCCAGCCGACTCCGCGATTGCCCGGTTGACCAAGAGCTCCTCGAGTTGGTTCAGCGTTCGTCGCAGGCTCGGCTCGTCCGTATTGCGACCGGCAAAGAGCTCACAGCGAGTCACGACGGAGATCTTCCATGCGGGGTCGACGAGGTTGATCCGGCGGTGTCCACGCAGATGATCGACCAGTACGTCAGTGTCGAGGAGGATCACGCTCGATGGGGTTCAGGTCGGAGTCGAATCGATCCCACTCCGCGCGATTCGGATATTCCATGTCGGGCATCGATCCGAACGTTTCGTCGAACACGCGCTGTGTCTCCGCGCGCTGTACCTCTTCGGCCGCGCGACCGTGGGTGGCCAGATACTCATCGAGGGCGGTGCGGATGACCTCGGCCAGAGTGCGGCCGTCGTGCGCGCGCAGCTCCTCGATGCGATCGCGCTGCTCCTGGGTCAAATACACCTGAGTACGGGTCGCAGCAGCCATATACAGCGCAGTATACAGCAGAGGTGCTCCCGGCACCCACATGGGGGCGTGACGGTCGGCTCTTAAACGGCGGTCAGCTCGGTCACCTCCGATACCTCGTACGCCTTGCCGGGAGAGCCGCCGATCACGAGCATCTGCAGACCTTCGGGACCCGCATGGACCTTGCGCCTGGCGCCGCCGGAGACTCGCACGAGCATGTCCTTGTCGAGATCCACGCGCTCGCCGTCGATCTCGATCCAGCCGGAGCCCTTCAGCGCCACGTAGACCTCCTCCTGGCCGTCGTTCTCGTGATCGTGCTCGGGGTAGTCGTTGTAGTCGGCCGGCATCCTGATGACCTGCATGCCGAACGAGGTGACTCCAAGCTCGGCTCGCGCCTTGACGAAGCCGCCGCCGAAGGCGGCCTCCATGTCTTTGACTCGCTTCGCGGTGTAGTCGCTCATGAGTCGCTCCTGTCTTGGGGGTCCCTGGGTGGGGCTGTGTCTGCGTCGCTCACGAGCGCGGCCGGCTGCAGCACGGGCGTGTCCGTCGGCATGATGATCCCGAGCTGGCGCGACTGCGCGAGCACCGCGCCGTCCGGGGCCCAGATCACACCGTCCTCCTCGAACAGGCCGTCGTGGAGCAGGCGCGTTTCGAACACGCCGAGGCACAGCGCCGCCGGGTCGCAGTCACACGCGGAGATCGGTTGGCGAAAGTGGATCGTGAGATCGATCGTAGGACTGATGGCCGGCGAGTCGAGCGCGATGAACGACGGGGGGAACCAGGCGTCGCAGAACAGCGCCAGCGCGAGCGCGTCCACGGGGCGCTCCTCGGGCAGGCCGGTCCAGCCGCCGATCCGCATCGGGGCGCCGCTGCCGGCGAACGGGACCGCACCGACGCGCGGCTGCATCACGATCTGGCGGGTGAACTCGGGCGCGCCCTTGAACAGCTTCGGCGTGGAGCGTCGCTGCGCGTCGGGCCCACCCAGCTCGGGCATCGGCAGTTCGTTCGCGCCCGGCGCCTGCCACGGCACCGAGAAGGCGGCGAGCGCGAGCGCGGTCACGCGGCCCGACTGTTCCATCCGCGCCGACAGTGTGCTCAGGGAGCGGCCTTCGCGCTCGACGGTTGTGCGGATCTCGACCGGCCCCGGCTCCGGGGAAGCGGGGTAGTGGATCGTCAGCGAGCGTGGCGCGCGTTCGGGATCGTCGACCGTGGCGATCAGCGCGCGCAGCAGGATCGCTGCGAGGTAGCCCCCGTGGGGGCCTCGTCCCGCTCGCCAGCCGGGGGCGATCGTCGCCGCGTAGGTGCCGTCCGAGTTCTGCGTGACGGCCGTGTCGCGATCGAACACCGTGTCCATGCGCCCGCGAGCATATCGGTCATGCGCGCCCCTGGCTGCCTGGCCAGTCCGGGTCGTATTTCCCTACCGGGACAGGTCCCGGCCGCGCGCGAGGCGCTCCGTATGTGATGCGATGGGCCCGCTCAGCCGCGGACGAGGCGCTTGTACGTGATCCGGTGGGGCCGGTCGGCAGCGGCGCCCAGCATCGCCCGGCGGTGCTCCTCGTAGGCCTCGAAGTTGCCCTCGAACCAGGTGACCTGGGAGTCTCCCTCGAAGGCGAGCACGTGAGTGGCGACACGGTCGAGGAACCAGCGATCGTGGGAGATCACGACGGCGCAGCCGGGAAAGCCCAGTAGCGCGTCCTCGAGCGCGCGCAGCGTGTCGACGTCGAGGTCGTTGGTGGGCTCGTCGAGCAGCAGCAGATTGCCGCCGGAGCGCAGCAGCTTGGCGAGGTGCACGCGGTTGCGCTCGCCGCCGGAGAGCTTGCCGATCCGCGCCTGCTGGGCGGAGCCCTTGAAGTTGAAGCCGGCGGTGTACTGGCGCGAGTTGACCTCGCGCTCGCCGACCTTGATGTGCTCGTAGCCTTCGGAGATCTCCTCCCAGACGGTCTTCGCGGGATCGAGCGCGTCGCGCGACTGGTCGACATAGGCGAGCTGCACGGTGTCGCCGACGTCGAGCTTGCCGCTGTCGGGCGACTCCTCGCCGGTGATCATCCGGAAGAGGGTCGTCTTGCCGGCGCCGTTTGCGCCGATCACGCCGACGATCCCCGCGCGGGGGAGGTCGAATGAGAGGTCCTCGATCAGCAGTCGCTCGCCGAAGCCCTTCGACAGCGCGGTCGCGGTCAGGACCTTCTCGCCGAGGCGCGGTCCCGGAGGGATGTGGATCTGGACCTCGTCGAGCTTGACGCCCAGCTCCTCGGCGATCAGCTCCTCGTAGCGGGCGAGGCGGGCCTTGGACTTCGTGCGTTTGCCCTTGGGGTTCGTGCGCACCCATTCGAGCTCGGCGGCGATCGTGCGCTCACGGCCCTTTTCCGAGCGCTCTTCCTGCGCGAGGCGGGCCTGCTTCTGCTCGAGCCAGCTCGAGTAGTTGCCCTCGTAGGGGATGCCCTTGCCGCGGTCGAGCTCGAGGATCCAGCCGGCGACGTTGTCGAGGAAGTAGCGGTCGTGGGTGACGGCGACGATCGCGCCCCTGTACTCGGACAGGTGCTGCTCGAGCCAGGCGACCGACTCGGCGTCGAGGTGGTTGGTGGGCTCGTCGAGCAGCAGGAGGGCGGGGGCGCGCAGCAAGAGGCGGCAGAGCGCGACGCGGCGGCGCTCGCCGCCGGAGAGGGTCGAGACGTCCCCATCCGCCGGCGGCAGGCGCAGGGCGTCCATCGCGTATTCGAGCTGCGTGTCGAGGTTCCACGCGTCGGCGGCTTCGATCTTCGCCTGGAGGTTGCCGAACTCCTCGGCGGTCTCCTCGGAGTAGTTGGCGGCGAGCTCGTTGAAGCGGTCGAGCAGCGCCTTGGTCTCGGCGACGCCGTCCTCGACGTTTTCCTTGACGTTCTTGCTCTCGTCCAGGTGCGGCTCCTGCTCGAGCATCCCGACGGTGGCGCCGGGCGCGAGCGCGGCCTCGCCGCGGTACTCCTGATCGATCCCCGCCATGATCCGCAGCAGCGTCGACTTGCCCGAGCCGTTGTAGCCGAGCACGCCGATCTTGGCGCCGGGATAGAACGCGAGCGTGATGTCGTCGAGCACCGTTTTGTCGGGCGGGTGCAGCTTCGAGAGCCGGTGCATCGTGAAGATGTATTGGGAGGACATGCTCGGGCCAGGATAGGAGATGGGACGGCAAGCCGTCCGGCGTGCCGTTCGCGTGGTGACACGCGGCCACGATCGTGCGGCCCGCGGGCCGCACCGGCCCGGGCTCGTGCGGGCGGCGGGCTTCAACGGGGAGGGCGTCGGCTCAGGCTCGGGCGGGGAGCGGGCGTCGAGGAAGGCGCTTGAAGGGGTCGCTAACGTTGTCGGGTCATGCCCACGACCGTTCTCGACGTCGAGCAGCACCTCCTCCTGCTGGAGCTCGAGGCGCCATTCGACAAGCGCGACGTGCAGCTCGCCCGCCGCCGGATGGCCAAGCGCTGGCACCCGGATGTGGCGCCACAGGGGCGCCAGTTCGAGCACGAGCGCCATTTGAAGGCGATCAACGAGGCGGCGGATCAGCTCGAGCGCCTGGCGGAGGGCTTCACCGGCGGCCGTGTATCGCGCACCGCCGTGCGCGCGAGCGCCGCCGCCGCCCGCCGCGAGCGCGAGGAGGCCGGCCGGCGCGCCTATGAGGCCGAGCAGCGCGCGCGCGAGCACGCGCAGGAGCGCGCCAAGCACGACCCGTTCGGCTCGCGCGTGCCCGACCACTCGGTGGTGCACCGCTACGCGCGCTGTCTCACCTACCCCGAGTGGGGCGTGGGCACCGTGGCTGGCATCTACTTCTCCGGCGACCCCGACGGGGAGGAGGACGTGCAGCAGTGGGCGCGCGTGCGCTTCAGCCACGGCGTGCGCACGGTGCCCGCGGGGAGCATGCGTTTCGTCGACTTCTCAAAGCCCGACCCCGCCGAGGAGCGCGTCGAGCGGTTCATGCTCGCCGCGCAGCGGGCGATGGCCGAAGGCGAGTACCTGCAGGCCGCGCAGCGGCTGATCTACGCGCGCGACGCGGAACCTGAGAACGTGCCGGTGCTGCGCCTGATGACGCTCGCGTTCTGGCAGGCGGGCAAGCTCGAGGAGGCGGCGCGCGCGGTGCGCGACTGGGCGCGCGTCGACGGCGCCCGCCCCGCGGCCCACCGTTTCGCGGCGCGCATCTACGAAGACATCGGCGCGCTCGACCTGGCCGAGGAAGCGGCCGCGCGCGCGGTGCTCCGCGGGCCCTCCGACGCCGGCGCGTGGGAGCGCTTGGGCCGCCTGCGCCTGCGGCTGCTCGACCGCGAGGGCGCCTTGCAGGCGCTCGAGCGCGCGCTCGCGCTCGGCGCGGGCGGGGAGGTGCGCGATCTGCTGGCGCGGGCGCTCGCGCTCGAGCCGCGCATGGCGTCTGCCACGTAGGGGCTCTGAGCAGACGGCGTGGCTTCAAGGCGCGCTTGCGAGCCGCCCCGCAGCCGCCGGCAGAGCGTTGATGCCTGGCATGAGGAACCGCGCGTTCACCTTGCGACAAGAGTCATTACAAGTTGGTTCGTTGAATCGAACACTTACGCCATGTTGACGCCACGGGGCAAAGCGTGAATACTGAGCCGCGATGGGGGAGATGCTCGGGGCGATTCGCACAGCCACATCGCGCTTTCTATCGGCTTGGAGTCGCGTGCGCGCATGCAGTGCGCGCATGGGAGGAATCGTGAGGTGCGCATCCCCTCGGTCCTCCGTCACGGAAAGCGACGAGGGCATCCTCGCTGTCAGCGCCGTCGAACGCTACGACCGGTCCCGCTGGACCGCCCGCACGCTGGCCAGATATTTGGGCAACGGTGAAAAGCCCCCGCCGATTCCCTCCTACACCGGGCTCGTCGAGCAGGCGGAAAAGGGCAAGATCGGGATCGCGTGCTCGGGAGGCGGGATCCGCTCGGCCGCGTTCAACCTGGGCGCGCTGCAGGTGCTGCAAGAGCAGGAGGTGTTGAGCGCCGCGCACTATCTCGCCGGCGTCTCGGGTGGCTCCTACATCGCCGCCGCGTTCTGCATGGTGCGCAAGGTCTGGACCGGTCTCGAGAAGCCGAGATCGCCGGAGCCCGGCTGGGACGACTCGGACCCGAAGGCGCTCCGGGGGCACCCGCCGTTCTTTCCTGGCTCGCCCGAGGAGCAGTACCTGCGCAATCGCAGCTCCTATCTGGCCCCGGGGACGTTCGGGAAGATCCGTCTCGGCTACCGCGTGATCCTCGGCATGGGCTTCAACCTGCTCTTCATCGGCGTGGCGCTGATCACCGTCGCGGTTCCCCTCGCACTGCTCTACGGCGTTCTGTATCCGAGCCTCACCTCGCATGTCGTCGGCCATGGGCTCTGCCGGCGCCTGGTGACCGATGTCGCGACGCACCGATCCGTACATGCGAACACGCTCTGCCAGCTTCTGCCCTTGCGTATTCCGATGGGCATCTGGATTCCTGTAGCGGGCTTGGCGGTGTTCGCGGTCGTGCTCGGCGCGGCCGTGCTCGTGGCCTACCGTTGGCGGTCTCGGTTCGTGCAGTTCACCGAAGTGTGGTCGCTGCGCCTGCTGATGCTCGCCATGCTTGCGGGGTTCCTGCTGATCGGCCTGCCCCTCCTGCTCTCGCTGGTGCGCGCATGGGGGACCGCGATTCAAGCACCCGCCAAGACCATGAATGGCGCCGTCCTGCCCCGCGTCCCCGTCAAGGCGAGCAATGTCTCGGGTTTGGCGGCGCTTCTCACGGGCGCCGGCGGTCTGGCGACGCTCGGGAGCGCGGTGCTGTTGCAGCTCCGCGCCGACTGGGTGGAGGTACGTAAGGTGGCGAAGGACGTCACCGCCGCCCGAAAATGGTACGCGCGTCTCGCGCAGCCGCTGCGCCGGGGCCTTGCCAACCTCATCGCCGCGCTCGTGGGGCCGGCCTTGGCGCTGGTACTGGTACTGGGCGCGATGTCCTTCATCCTCAACCTGTCCCACCCATGGATTCAATGGACGATCGCGGGGGGACTGTTCGCGTTCTTCTCGCTCGTATACAGCGTCGCCGACATGACGACCTGGTCGCTGCACTCCTTCTACCGGCGCAGGCTGTGCTCCGCGTTCGCGCTGAAGCGTGTCGTGCGCTCACCGGAGGACCTCCCGATCGCTTGCGAGGAGGCGGGCAAGGCGGTTGAACGCAGCTATCACGAGCTGGTGAGCCTGTCGCACACCGCCATCCCCCCGCGGTCCGACGGCACGCGCGACTGGCCCACGCTGCTCGTCTGCGCGGCCGCCAACATCTCCGACACCGCCGCGACGCCGCCCGGCCGCTCGGTCACGAGCTTCACCTTCAGCGCGACCGCGATGGGCGGCCCGCTGATCGGCGCGGTGGAGACGGCGAAGCTGGAGGAAGCCTGCGACACGATTCGCCAGTCGTATTTCACACTGCCCGCGGCCGTGGCCATGTCGGGGGCTGCCATCTCTCCGTCGATGGGCAAGATGACCCGCCGCCCCCTCCGCTTCCTGATGGCCCTCGCGAACGTGCGCCTCGGCGTTTGGGTGCCAAATCCGAGGAAGATGTCCGCGTTCAAACGACGCAAGCGCTATCCGAATCCCCGCACTTCCTACCTGCTGCGTGAACTGCTGGGCTTGAACCCCTTGAATGCGCCGTATCTCTATGTCACAGACGGCGGCCACTACGAGAATCTCGGCCTGGTCGAGCTCCTGCGACGGGGATGCACGGAGATCTACTGCTTCGACGCGAGCAACGACGACTTCGACGCGATCGGCGACGCCGTCTCGCTGGCCCGCAGCGAGCTCGACGTGGGGGTCGACGTGAAATATGGCGACCTCCAAGTCGACGGCAAGAGCGGGCTCGCCAAGAGCGACTGCGTGAGCGCAACTATCACCTATCCCGGTCAGGGTGCGCCGGCCGCGAAGCTCTACTACGCGCGGCTCGCCCTCACGAGCCACGCGTCCACGGACGTAATGGCCTACCACCACCGCGACAAGAGCTTTCCCCACGATCCCACCACCGATCAGCTCTACACCGACCAGCGCTTCGAGGCCTATCGGAGCCTCGGCGCGGGCGCCGCACGGACAGCGCTGAAATTGAGCGGTCGCCTTCCCCCATCGAGCTGAGCAGCCGCATTGCTGCGAGCTGAGCAGCCGCTTGCCGCGGGACTGAGCAGTCGCTTGCCGCGGGACTGAGCAGTCGCTTGCCGCAGGACTGAGCAGCCGCTTTGCTACAGGATGTTCACCGCGCGCGAGACGATCAACCCGATCGTGATCAGCGAGACGAGCGACTGCACACCCATGACGCTCTTCGCCGTCGGCGTCAGCGGCATCGTGTCGGTGGGGGAGAATGCCATCGCGTTGGTCAGCGACACGTAGAAGTAATCGATGAACTTCGGCCGCCACTGCAGCGGCTCGATGCGGTCGTCTGACATTTGCGGGAACAGGAAGTCCGGCGCGCCGTCATGCCCCGCGGCGCGCCTGCCGGGGCCGCCGCGGTCGATCTCCCAGTACCACAGCGCGAAGATCAGGAAGTTGGTCAGCCAGATCAGCACGCCCGAGACGATCAGCTCGCGGCCGCTGGCGACATTGTGGTGCAGCAGAAAATGGGTCAGCTCGGCCAGCGAGAACACGTTGGCGGCGCTCACGAACGCCGTCAGCCCGAGCGCTACGCGCCGGCGCACGGTGTGCTCGTGCTCGAGCTGGCGCGGGGTGGCGAAGAACATCCCCACCAGCAGCGCGCCCTCGAGCGAGGGGATCAGCCACGACGGCCCGGCGGTCAGACGCGACGGCAGCAGCAGTTGGATGCCGATTGCGGCGAGCACGGTGAGCTGCGCGGGCCAGAAAGGCTCAGCGGCAGCGGGCGGGGGATAAGGGCGGCCGGGCTGGCGGGAGGGTTCCTGCGCCACGTGTTGCAGCGTACGCGCCGACACGGCGGTACGCTTGACGTTGATCGATTATCGCGCTGAAGGCGTAGGAGGTTGTATGGGAATAGAGAGTCCGATCCATTTGCTCTTCATCGCCGTGATCGCGCTGATCGTTCTCGGCCCCAAACGTCTCCCCGAGCTGGCCCGTTCGCTGGGCCATGGCATGCGCGAGTTTCGCGAGGCGATGAGCGGCGCGATGGACGGTGAGGAGCATGCGCAGCCTCCCGCGCCGGTCCCTGGTCAGGCGCAGCTGATGGTCTCCGCGGAGTCCACGCAAGTCCCGGCGAGCCCGCCTCTCGCAACGGCTGCGACCACGCCTGGCCCGGTACGCGCCGAGCTTGATGTCTCGGCCGCGCCCGAGCCGGTGCACGCTGAGCCTGATGTCTCGGCCGCGCCCGAGCCGATGCACGCCGAGCCTGATGTCTCGGCCGCGCCCGAGCCGGTGCACGCTGAACCCGTTGCGCCGCCGCCGGCCCCGTCGGAGCCTGCGCCTCAATAGGTCCGGCCTGGTCGATACGGTCCGGCGAATGCGCCTGATCGTCGCTCGCTGTGAGGTCTCCTACATAGGCCGCACCAACACTGTCCTGCCGGAGGCGGTGCGGCTGCTGATGTTGAAGGCCGACGGCACGTTCATGGTCTGGGCCGACGGCGGCAGCCCGAACGTCAAACCGCTCAACTGGATGACGCCGCCGACCGTGCTCGAAGAGGAGCGCGGCCCGTCCGGCGACGGCCCGCTGACCCGTCTGATCGTGCGCAAGCAACGCGACGACGAGCGCGTGGAGATCTCGATCGCCGAGGTGCTCGCCGACATCGAGCACGAGGTCGACGTAGTCGCCTCGCTCGAGAAGGAAGGTCTCGAGCGCGAACTGCAGGAGCTGCTCGCCGGCGCGCCCGAATGGTGTGGAGAGGGGTTCCGGCTCGTGCGTCGTGAGTGGCCCACCGACATTGGCCCGGTCGATCTGATGTGCCGCGACGGCGAGGACGAGTGGATCGCCGTCGAGATCAAGCGCATCGCCACGATGGAGTCCGTCCAGCAGCTCACGCGCTATCTCGAGCGCATCCGTCTCGACCCGGCGCTCGCGTCCTGCCGTGGAGTGCTCGTCGCGAAGTGGATCAAGCCCCAGGCGCGCGTCCTCGCGCAGGCGCGCGGAATCGACTGCGTCGAGGTCGACATCGAGGTGCTCCGCGGCGAACGCGAACCTGACTTGACGTTGTTCGCCGCATGAACACGCAAAGCGGCGCTGGAAGCAGTTGCTGCACGGCGAGCGCGAGGCCGACCGGCGTAGGATGAGCCACATGAGCGATTCCGACGCGGTCCTCACCGAGCGGCGCGACAACGTCCTGCTGGTCACGATCGACCGGCCCGAGGTGCGCAACGCCGTCAACGCGGCCGTCGCTGCCGGCATCGCGGGAGCGCTCGACGAGCTCGACCGTGAGGACTCGCTGTCGGTCGGCGTACTTACCGGCGCCGGCGGCTTCTTCTGCGCGGGCATGGATCTCGGCGCGTTCGTTGCAGGCGAGTCGCCCTACTTCGGCGATCGCGGCTTCGCCGGCATCGCCCAGCGCGCCTCACACAAGCCGCTGATCGCCGCGATCGAGGGCTTCGCCGTCGCCGGCGGCATGGAGGTCGCGCTCGCCTGCGACCTGATCGTCGCTGCTCGCGGAGCCAAGCTCGGCATCCCCGAGGCCAAGCGCTCCCTGGTCGCCGCCGGCGGGGCCCTGCTGCGCCTGCCCCGTCGCATGCCCTATCACGTGGTCATGGAGCTGGCCCTCACCGGCGACCCGCTCCCGGCCGAGCGCTTCCACGAGCTTGGCGTCGTCAACCGCCTTGCCGACCCCGGGGCCGCGGTCGACGTCGCGCTGGAGCTGGCCGCTGCACTCGCCAAGAACGGTCCCCTCGCGCTGATCGCCTCCAAGCGCATCCTCCAAGAGCAGTTCGACTGGTCCTCCGCCGAGATGTGGCAGCGCCAGGTCGAGATCTCCGGCCCGGTGTTCGGCTCGGAGGACGCCAAGGAGGGGGCCGCGGCGTTTAAGGAGAAGCGGCCGCCAGCCTGGAAGGGGCGCTAGCGACACAGGCTGTTTTGGCCGGTGCCGACGGGGCTGTACGCAGCCACCCGCTCATGTGTCTCCCAAAAAGGCAGTTTCAGTAGCCGCGGCGCTTGCGCTTGCGTTGCTGCATGATCCGCCAAAGGCGTTTGACCAGCCAGAACATCAGCGCTGCCCCGGGACCTTGCGCGGATATTGCGAGATCGGCTTGCCGAGGTCGATCGCCGTCGTGACGATGCGGTTCTGTTCGGCCATGTGCGCGGCCGGATAGCCCTCGCCCGGGCTCGCGCGCTCGGGCCGCCCGATGAAGCCGAAGTGCATCGCCTCCGGCATGATCTGCATCAGCCGCGGGAACATATGCGCGCGCGCACCGACGTTGCGCGGCTCCTCCTGCACCCACACGACCTCCTGCAGTTTCGGATAGCGCCCCATCAGCTCGAGCAGCTGTCCTTCCGGGAACGGGTACAGCAGCTCCACGCGCGCCACCGCCAATCCCTCGTGCGCCGCGCGCTCGGGATGGCCCACGAGGTCGTAGTAGACCTTCCCCGTGCACAACAGCAGCCGCGTGACCAGCTCGTCCTTGACCCCCGGCTCCGCCAGCACCGGCTGAAAGCGCGTACCCTCGCCCATGTCCTCGACCGAGCTCGTCGCCTGCCCCAATCTCAGCAGCGACTTCGGCGTCATCACGATCAGCGGGCGCTGCTTGGCGATCCGCGCCTGGCGGCGCAGCAGGTGGAAGTACTGGGCCGGCGTCGTCGGGCTCGCCACGCGGATGTTCCCCTCCGCCGCGAGCGCCAGAAAACGCTCGAGCCGTGCGGATGAGTGCTCCGGTCCCGAGCCCTCGTACCCGTGCGGCAAGAGCAGCGTCAGCCGCGAGGTCTGCCCCCACTTGGCGAGGCCCGACGCGATGAACTGGTCGACGATCACCTGCGCGGAGTTAACGAAATCGCCGAACTGCGCCTCCCACAGCACGAGCGTCTCCGGCGCCTCTTGGCTGTAGCCGTACTCGAAGCCCATGCACGCGAGCTCCGACAGCGGGCTGTTGTGCAGCTCGAGTGGCGCGAGCGCCTCCGGCAGGCTCTGAATCGGGCACATCGTCTGACCCGTCTTTGCGTCGTGCAGCACCAGATGGCGCTGGCTGAACGTGCCCCGCTCGGTGTCCTGTCCCGTCAGCCGGATCGGCGTTCCTTCGGTCAACAGCGACGCGAACGCGAGCGCCTCGCCGTGCGCCCAGTCGATCCGCGCCTGCGGCTGCGCGCCCTCGCCCGCCGTTTGTCGCTGCTCCTCGCTCAGTGCCTCGCGCCTGCGCTCCAGCTGTTTCACCAGCTTCGGATGCACCGTGAACCCGTCCGGCGTTTTCAGCAGCTCCTCGCCCAATGCTCGCAATCGCGCCGCCGGCACCGCCGTCTCCACATCCGGGCTCGGCGAGCGGTCGAGCTGGTACTCGCCCGTGATGTCCCCGCCATCGCCGCCGTGCTCGGCCGCCGCTGCGATCTTCGCCTTCAAGCGCTGATGCAAGATCGTCAGGTTGTCCCACACGCCCTGCCCGAGCTGGTCGACCTTCTCCTTCGTGACCACCCCGTCGGCGATCAGCCGCTCGGCCCACAGCTCGGAGACTCGCTTCTTCGTCTTGATCTTCGCGTACATCTCCGGCTGCGTGTACGCCGGCTCGTCCGACTCGTTGTGCCCGAACCGCCGGTACCCGATCAGGTCGATCAGCACGTCGTGCCCGAACTCCCTGCGAAACGCGAACGCCAGCCTCACCGCGCTCATGCACGCCGGCACGTCGTCCGCGTTCACGTGCACGATCGGCACGTCGAACCCCTTCGCCAGATCTGAGGCCCACCGCGTCGAGCGCGCGTCATCCGGGTCGGTCGTGAACCCGATCTGGTTGTTCGTGATGATGTGCACCGTCCCGCCGACCTTGTACCCGTCGAGCGCCTGCAGGTTCAGCGTCTCCGCGACCACTCCCTGAGCCGGGAACGAGGCGTCGCCGTGGATCACGATCGGCACCGCCGCGTCGGTGTCCTGATGGGCGTGAGGGCCCTGTCGCGCGGTCTGCGCCGCGCGCGTGGCGCCCTCCACCACCGGCGATACATACTCGAGGTGACTTGGGTTGGACTCGAGGTTTACGCGAATCGTCTCCCCGTCGGGCAGCTGATAGGAGCCCTGGCTGCCGTGGTGGTACTTGACGTCGCCCGTCCCCCCCTGGGGAATCGTCGTCACGGCCTCGAGCGTCGACGCTCCCTCGAACTCGGCGAAGATCGTGTCGTACGGGCGGCCCAGGTTGTGCGCCAGCACGTTCAGCCGCCCGCGATGGGCCATCCCGATCACCACCTCTTTCCCGCCGTGCGCCGCCGACAGCTGGATCAGCTCGTCGAGCATCGGCACGGTCATGTCCAGCCCCTCGATCGAGAACTGGTGCTGGCCGAGATACGCCTTGTGCATGAACCGCTCGAGCGCATCCACCTCGACCAGCCGCTTCAGCAGCGTCGTGCGCTCCTCACTGGTCAGCGGCTGGCGGAACGCGCCCGACTCGATGTGCTCGCGCAGCCACACCCTTTGGCGGTGTGAGGCGATGTGCTCGATCTCATACGCGATCGTCCCGCAGTACGTCTCCCTTAGATGGGGCAGCGCATCCGCCACCGTCGCCCCCGGCACGTACATGTGGAAGATCTTCGCCGGCAGCTTCGCCTGGATCTCCGGCGTCAGCCCCAATGGCTCCGGATCGAGTCCCGGATCGCCCTCCGGCTCCGTCCCGAGCGGGTCCAATCTCGCCGCGAGATGCCCGTGGCTGCGATAGCGGCTCACCAGCGTGCTCGCCGCCTGCACCCCCTGCAGCAGATCCTCGCTCGGCGTCGCCTCCGGCGATGTCGCGCCGCCCGACGTAGTGGCTGCAGCGGCGGCCGATGCGGCGGCGGCGGGGGCCGGCAGCGCCGGCAGCGGACCCAGCTCGGCTCCCATCGACGCGAACACGCCGTCGTAGAACCCACGCTCGCCCTGCAGATACTCCTCGACCCGCGCCAAGAACCTGCCGGACTCGGCCCCTTGGATGATGCGATGGTCATAAGTCGAGGTCATCGTCATGACCTTCTCCGCCCCGATCATCGCGCCGATCGCGCCCAGCCCCGGCGGATAGGCGATCGAGCCCGTCGCGACGATCGTGCCCTGCCCGACCATCAGCCGCGGCACCGACGCCGCCGTCCCGAGCCCGCCCGGGTTCGTCAGCGTGATGTTCGCCCCCTGCAGATCATCCGCCGTCAGCGCGTTCGTTCGCGCCTTCTCCACCAGCGCGTCATATGCCTGCACGAACCGGTCGAACGGCAGCTTGCCCGCGTTCGCGATCACCGGCACCATCAGCGTGCGTGTCCCGTCCTTCTTCTCCACGTCCACCGCCAGCCCCAAGTTCACCTGGCCGTCCTTGATCCGCTGTGGCTTTCCCTCGAGCTCCTGGAAGTGGTTGCCCATCACCTCCATGTCCTCGCCCGCGCGTGCGATCGCGTACGCGATCAGATGAGTGAACGACACCTTCCGTCCCGTCTCCTTCAGCTCACGCCTCCGCGCCTCGAGCACGGTGACCGTCAGCGTGCGAAAGCTCGTCGCCGTCGGTATCGACCGCGACTCGTCCATATATCGTGCGAGCACCGCCGCCGCGCCCTTGATCGGCTGTGCGCTTGCCGCGGTGGGCACCGTCGACGCCCCGTTGGTCGTGGCGTCGAGCACGTCCCCCTTGGTTATCCGTCCCCCCGGACCGCTCCCCGACACGGTCGCCAGGTTCACGCCCTCCACCGCGGCGGCGCGTGCGGCGACCGGAGAGACCTTCCTCCCATCCAGCAGCTGCACATCACCATCTGAACCCTGCCCGTTCCCGGCCGATCCCTGCCCGTCCGAGGTCTGCCCGTTCGAGGGCACGTCCGTCGAGGGCTCCGCCTGCTGCTGGGCACCACCGTTCGTAGCGCTCGCGTCGCTCCCCTCGCCCTTGGCGCCGTCACCGACCGCGATCCGCGCGATCACCTGACCGACGGTGACCGTGTCCCCCTCCTCCACCAAGATCTCCGTCACCGTCCCGCTCGCGGGTGACGGCAGCTCGACGTCCACCTTGTCGGTGGAGATCTCGACGATCGTGTCGTCCACCTTGATCTGCGCGCCGACCTTCGTGTGCCATTCGAGGATCGTCCCCTCGGTCACCGACTCGCCCGCGGCAGGGGTCACGACGTCTACCGTCTGCTGAGCCGTGGTGCCCGTCGCCATGTCCGTTCACTCTATCGCGCTCGCCCGCGTCCTCCGCGTCCGCCGCTCACGGATCGGCTCACACGCTGCTCGCGGACGAGCGCGCGCGCTGCTCGCGGATGAACTCATAGCTGCCGAAGAACGGCCCGATCCCGCCGAGCACCGCCACTGCCACCGCGAGCCTCAGCGAGACCACGCGCAGCCGCGCCGCCGTGATGCACGCCAGTGACATCCCGATCCACAGCAGCCCGTGTGTCAGTCCCAGCACGAACGTCAACGGCTGTGGCTTGCCGGCGGCGAACGCGCAGATCAGCAGGGCGGTATAGACACACGAGTGAGTGAACGACGTCCACTTCAATCGTGTGAAAGTGAGCGGACCGGCGGCGGGCCTCTTGGGGACGGGGGACCTGCTCCGCGCGCGCTCGATGCCGGCCGGTGCCGACTCCTCGGCCGCCGTGGAAGGGGACGGCTCGGGTGCGCTCACTCCGACAGCCAGCGGGCCATGCGGGGCAGCGCCTCTCCGGCCTCCGGCGGCCAGTCCTCGATCGCGCGTGGCCACCACGCGAACGCGTCGTGCTCGTGGTCCGGCGTCACCTCCTCATCCGCGCCCTCCGCGAGCCACGCCTGCCCGACGAACATCACCATCTGGTGTGGCAGTCGCACGAGCGCCTCGCAGGTCACGCGCTCCGGCGTCACCGCCCACTCCTCCTTCAGCTCGCGCACGAGCGTCTCGGCCGGGCTCTCTCCCAGATCGACCGCTCCGCCCGCCCCCAGCGCCCAACGGCCGGCCCACGAGGCGACCCACGCCGCTCGCCGCCCCGCCAGCCAGCGGCCGTCGGCCGAGCGCGTGACACACATCGCCGCCACACTCTGCGACGCGTCGCCTGCGACCAGTCGCAGCGCCCATCGCAGCGGCTGCAGCTCGACCGCGAGCCCGTTCGCGTCCTCTTTGTAGGCCACCAAGCGCGCCGCCACCCCGTCATGGCTGGGCGAGCCGCGACTCTGCAGGCGCTCGATCGCCCTGTCGGCTGCCTGCGCGTGCTCGGGCGCGGGCTCGAACTGCTCCTCGCGCCAGTGTGCTTGCACCTGCTCCATCGTCCACGGCCCACGGGCGAGGATCTCCGGCTGCTCCTCTTTTGCTGCGGGCTTGGGCTGAGCGGACACGTGCCGTGAAGGCTATCGGCATGAACCGCCGCGGGGGCTTCGTCCGGCCTCGTTGGCTTCCTTCGACCGCGGCTCATAGACTCGCTCGCAGTGAACGTTCGCCGGCACAAGCACTGGGGCTGGGGCTTCGAGGATCAACAGCCCTCGCTCGCCGACGTGCGCGCCGGCGCCGGCGCGCTGGCGACGCATCTCGGGATCGCTCTCGACGGTGAGGTCGAGCAGCCGGTCATGCTCGAGGCGGTCACGCTTGATCCGCCACGCGTCGTGGCGCCCGCCTCGCTGCGGTCGATCTGCTCGGCCGACGCACACGCGCGCGCGTGCCACGCCCTCGGCAAGTCCTACTCCGACGTCGTCCGCGGCTTTCGCGGTCGCTTCGACCATCCCCCCGACTTCGTCGCGCGCCCGCGCGACGAAGTCGATCTGGGGCGCCTGCTCGAGTGGTGCGCTGGCGAGCGCGTCGCCGCGATCCCGTTCGGCGGCGGCACATCGGTCGTCGGCGGCGTCACTCCCGACGTCGGCCCCTCCTACAACGGGGCGGTCTCGGTCGACCTGCGTGCGCTCGACCGCGTGCTCGAGATCGATCCCGTCTCGCGCGCGGCGCGCATCCAGGGGGGCGCAACCGGTCCCGCGCTCGAATCCCAGCTCGCCGAGCACGGCCTCACCCTGCGCCACTTCCCGCAGTCGTTCGAGTACTCCACCCTCGGCGGCTGGATCGCCACGCGTGCGGCCGGCCACTTCGCGACCGTGTGGACGCATATAGAGGATCTCGTCGAGTCGGTCCGCGCGATCGTGCCCTCCGGCGAGTGGGCTTCGCGGCGGCTGCCCGGCTCCGGCGCCGGGCCGAGCCCCGACCGCATGCTTGCAGGCTCGGAGGGCACGCTCGGCGTGATCGTCGACGCCTGGGTGCGTGTGCAGCCGCGACCCACCCACCGGCGCTCGGCCGGCGTTCGCTTTTCCTCTTTCCTCGCCGGCGCCGAGTGCGTGCGTGCGCTCTCCCAATCCGGGCTGCACCCCTCCAACTGCCGCCTGCTCGACCCCGGCGAGGCGCGCCTGACGATGGCCGGGGACGGTTCCCACGCCCTGCTCGTGCTTGGCTTCGAGTCGGCCGACCATCCCGTCGAGGAGGCGATGCGGCGGGCGCTTGCGATCTGCGCCGAGCACGGTGGCGTCGTTGAAGAGCGCCGTGGGTCGAACGGAGCCGGCCGAGACGCGGTCGCCGCCTGGCGCGATGCGTTCCTCGGTGCTCCCTACCTGCGCGACATGCTCGTCGCGATCGGCGTCCTCTCCGAGACGTTCGAGACGGCGACCACATGGGAGCGCTTTCCCCGCCTCCACGCACAGGTCACCGCCGCGGCAGAGACCGCGATGCGCGAGATGTGCGGTGGCGAGGGGCGCATCTTCTGCCGCTTCACCCACGTCTATCCCGATGGCCCGGCGCCGTACTTCACCGTGCTCGCACCCGCCCGGCGGGGCGAGGAGGTCGAGCAGTGGGCGGCGATCAAGCGCGCCGTCTCCGACGCGCTGATCGCCGAGGGCGCCACGATCACCCATCATCATGCCGTCGGGCGCGACCACCGGCCGTGGTATGACGTGCAGCGCCCGGTGCCATTCGCCGCGGCGTTGTCTGGCGCGAAAGCCGTGCTCGACCCTCGAGGCATCATGAATCCCGGCGTGCTGATCGACCCGACGAACCCCGGCTCCGGCGCCGATCCCGGCCCTGGCGCCGATTCTCGCTCCGGCGTCGATGCTCGCCCCGGCGTCGATCTCGGCGCCGCGATCGATCGAGCGGGCGGAGACGGGACGTGAAGATCGCCGTGCTCGGCCCCGGCGGCGTGGGCGGTCTCGTGGCCGGCGCGCTCGATCGCGCCGGGAACTCGGTCGTGGTCGTCGCGCGCGAGTCGACCGCGCAGACGATCTCCGGGCACGGCCTGCGGGTGGACAGCGTCATGCTCGGCGATTTCGTCGCGCACCCGCGCGCGGTCGGCCGACTGGAGGAGCCGGTCGATGCGCTGATCGTCGCGACGAAGGCCGCGGGGCTCTCCTCCGCGCTCGAGCGAGTCGAGGCACAGCCCCCACTCGTGCTGCCGCTGCTCAACGGGCTCGACCACATCGCCGTGCTGCGCGAGCGCTTTCCACCGGAGACCGTGATCGCGGGCACGATCCGCGTCGAGGCAGACCGGCCCGAGCCGGGCGTGGTCGTGCACTCGAGTCCCTTCCTGCTCGTCGACATGGCGAGCGGCTACCCGTCCGCGCAGCCCGGAATCGCCGCGCTGGCCAAGGCTCTCGAGGGAGCGGGCGTGCCGGTGCGGGTGCAGGGCTCTGAGGCGCAGACGATGTGGTCGAAGCTCGTCCGCCTGAACGCGCTCGCGTGCACGACCAGCGCCTACGACAAGCTGCTGGGCGAGATCCGCTCGACCCCCGAGCTGTATGCCGACTTCGTCGCGACGATCGCGGAGGCGTGCGCGGTCGGGCGGGCCGAGGGCGCCGATGACGTCGATCCGCAGATCGCGCTCACCGAGCTCTCGCTCGCGCACGACACCCTCGGCAGCTCGATGCAGCGCGACATCGCCGCCGGGCGTCCCCCGGAGCTCGATGCGATCCCGGGCGCGGTGCTTCGCGCGGGTGCGCGCCACGGCCTGCGTTGCCCGACGATCGAGCGACTGGTGGCGCTGATCGCCGCTCGCGCCGGCGTGCCCGTGCCGGTCCTCGCGCGCTGAGCGAACGCGGCTTGCCGTAGCGCGCTGCGAACGCTGGCCTGCACCTGGCATGCCGAGCAGTCGCGGGACCCAGGTTGCGGCCTGCTCAGTCGCGGGACCTCGGTGGCGGTCCGCTTACTCGCCGAACGGACGAAACCGGGGGTCGCCGCCGGGAGCGATCGCGGGGACCGCCTGCGTGGCGACCGCCTCGACCGTCTCCTGCTCGGACTGCTCGCGCTCCTCGTCGTGCTCCCCGTCGCACAGCACGCGGAAGTTGCCCGTCACGCCGCTGTCGGCGTGGATCGTGATCCCGGGCAGGATCTCCTCGCCCTCCTCGAACCCGAGCCGCTCCATGTCGAAGTGGGCCAGCCCGATCCCGTGCGCGGTGTGCGTCGGGTTCTCGCGATCGTGCGCCGCCACCGCCTGCGCGAACCGCTCCAGGTTCTTCGCGATCTTGCCCGTGGTCTCGGTCATCGCCCCCTCCAGGGTACATCGTGGATTGGGTCCGAGGGCCCCCTCGGTACATTGGGGAGGTGCTCGACGGACAGCCAGTGATCAGGACCGACGCGTTGACGAAGGTCTACGAGGGCACCGACTTCGCCGCGGTCGACCACCTCGACCTGTCCGTCCACGCGGGCGAGATCTTCGGGCTGCTCGGGCCGAACGGCGCCGGCAAGACGACCACCGCCGGGATGCTCACGACACGCGTGATCCCGACCTCCGGCACCGCGTATGTGGGGGAAATCGACGTCGTCGCGCACCCGGCGCTTGCCAAGCAGCTGCTCGGGATCGTCTCTCAGCAGAACACGCTCGACCGCCAGCTGACCGTGTGGGAGAACCTCTACTTCCACGGGCGTCTGTTCGGCATCTCCGCCGGCGAGTCGCGCCGGACCGCCGACGAGCTGCTCGAGCAACTGCACCTCTCGAAATGGGCCAAAGCCTCGGTCTACGCCCTCTCCGGCGGGATGGCGCAGCGGCTGATGATGGCGCGCGCGATCTTCCACCGGCCGGCCGTGCTGTTCCTCGACGAGCCGACCGCCGGCCTCGACCCGCAGAGCCGCCTCGCGCTGTGGGAGATCCTCGGCGAGCTCAACCGCGAGGGCCAGACGATCCTGCTGACGACGCACTACATGGAGGAGGCCGAGGAGCTGTGCGGCCGCGTGGCGATCATGGACCACGGCAAGATCCTCGCGCTCGACACGCCCGAGGCGCTGAAGCAGTCGGTCGGCGCCGACACGATCGTCACTGTCAAGGCCGCCGGCGATACCCAGGCGCTGGCCGAGCGGCTGGCGGCAGAGATTCCGGAGGTCACGCGCACGCGCGTGCTCGATGGCGACGGCGGCGTCGAGCTGCATGTGAAGGACGCCGAGCGGCTCGTGCCGCGGGTCGTAAACGCGGCCGAGGACGCGGGCTTCGACCTCGCCGACCTGTCGGTCTCGGAACCGAGTCTCGAGACGGTGTTCATCAGTCTCACCGGCAAGGAGCTGCGCGACTGATGGCCACAACCCCTGCCACACCCGAGTCGACGACCCCGCTGCCGAGTGCCCCCACGCCCGAGCCCTTGCCCGCGCGGGCGCGCATCGGGATCGAGCCGACGCGCTCCACGCTGGTCGCGAGCCGCTCCGCGCTGCGCGCGTTGATCCTGCGCGACCTGGTGGTGCTGAAGAAGAACTTCGCCGAGTTCGCGATCCGCACGCTGGTGCAGCCGTTCCTGCTGGTGTTCGTCTTCCTCTACGTGTTCCCCACGATCGGTCAGGGCGTGGGCGGCGGCGGGGGCAAGGCGGCCGAGTCGGCCTTCGCCACCGTGCTCGTCCCGGGCGTGATCGGCATCACGATCATGTTCCAGGGAATCCAGGCGGTCGCGATGGTGATGGCGCAGGAGTTCGGCTACACGCGGGAGATCGAGGACCGCGTGCAGGCGCCGTGCCCGATCTGGCTGGTCGCCTTCGCCAAGGTCCTCTCCGGGGCCACCCAGGGACTGATCGCGGCGCTGATCGTCTTCCCGATCGCGGCCATCGTGCACGCGCACGGGGTGGAGGCCCATCTCTCCGTGCATTGGGCGGTCGTGATCACGCTGATCCCGCTCGCGTGCGTGACGATGACCTCGCTCGGGCTGCTGCTCGGCACCGCCTTCGAGGCGCGCAATCTCGGGCTGATGTTCGGCTTCGTCGTGCTTCCGCTCACCTTCCTCGGTGGCACCTACTACCAGTGGACCCGGCTCTCCCCGGTGCAGGTCGGCGGCATTCACTGGCTGCAGATCCTCGTGCTCGTCAACCCGTTGATCTACGTCAACGAGGGCATGCGCGCCGGGCTTACCCACGCTTCGCACATGCATCTGTACATCGTCTACCCCGTGCTGATCGGCTTCTGCGCGACATTCCTCGCGTTGGGACTGCGCAAGTTCCGCGGTCGCGTGCTGTCGTGACGGCCTCGCCGAGCTGACAGTGCGCAAGCCGGCCGGCTTCGTCTCCTACGGCGCGTCTCCGCCGGACGCGCGCCCGGGGGAAGGCTCGAGGGGGGAGCGCCGCCGGTGGGCGGCCGTCCCCCCTCGGAGTGACCTCTTGCTCAGGCAGGTTGTCCCTCGATCACCGCAGCGGGCTCGCCGCTGCCGGCGTTGGCGTCGCCACCGGTGTTGATAGTCACGCGCCGGGGCTTGCGCTGCTCCGGCTTGGGGATCTTCACCTCGAGGACGCCGTTCTTGAAGCTCGCCTCGATGCTCTCCGGGTCGATTCCCTCGGGCAGTGTGAGCGAGCGGGAGAAGCTCCCCGAGGCCCGCTCGATCCGGTAGTAGCCGTCTGCACGCTTCTCGTGCTCGGACTTGCGCTCGCCGGAGATCGTGAGGACGTTGTCCTCGAGCTCGACCGACACGGCGTCCTGCTCGGTGCCGGGCAGGTCGGCGCGCAGGACGAAGCGATCGCCCTCCTCGACGAGATCCATCGCCGGTATCCACCGGCCTGGCGCCGTGCCGTTGCTCGCTCCCTGAGCGTCGAAGGCTGTACCAAAGAGCCGGTTCATCTCCTGCTGGATGGTGTGCAGCTCGCGAGCCGGCTCCCATCTGATCAGTGCCATGGTGTCCACCTCCAAGGGTTTCGTAGATCGGCCATGACTCCAGTATAAAATCTAAGTCGAGCTATGTCAAGTTTCCTCCATGAGCTGAGACGCTAGCTAGCTGCTCGATCAGCTCGATCGGCCGAGGAGGATGCGGGCCCGCGATCTACGCGCCTTAGGTCAGGCTCTTTTGGTCGCTACGCCCGCTCCTGGCGGTCCACGGCAACAGGATCAGCTCGGCGCAAGGACTTCGAGGCCATGCTCTCGAGCGCCGCTCGCAAGCTGCTTGTCGTAGGTCATGAGTGCGTCCAGTTTGCCCGCGTTTGACAGGCCAACGGCTGTGGCGAGATGGATGGCGTCGAGTGTGGCGACAGTGGGTGGAGCGATTGTCTCTGCCGCTGCGAGGATTTCCGCGTCCACCGGGATCAGGACTTTTCCTGAGAGGATCTCAGACACGAACGCCAGCATGTTCTCGCGCAGTGCGAGGCGGTGCAGCTCCACGCTCAGCAAACCGCTTGAGATGTGTCGCTCGAAACGGCCCAACGCGCGCGTGATCGCCGGCGTGTCGGGCTCATCGAGCAGAACCCGTCCCAGGACACTCGTGTCGAGGTATACGGTGCGCACCCGTATGCTCAGAACGGCTCGCGACGACTCTCGTCGAGAAAGGCATCGGTGGTGCCGGCAGGGTGGCTGCGCCTCGGCGGGAGACTGTCGATGACGGCGACTAGGTTCCTCGTTGGGATCGTTGCGCCGTACTGCTCGGCCACTTCTAGGTAGTAAGGGTCGATGGCGCTATGTGACGGTACGAGTCGTGCGACCTCGTGTCCTCGCTCCGTGACCGTCAAAGTCTCCCCGTCCTTGACGCGCTCCAAATACCGGCTCAGGTTCTGACGTAGCTCACGAACGCCGACGGTCGTGGCTGCTGTACTTGGAGGCGCGGCGGGCATTGTGCGTCATAGTGTAGCACATTGTATTGGTTCTCCGCGAGCCGCAGCTCTAGCGCAGGGTCGGACTACATCTCGAGTATCTCCACACGATACCCGTCGGGGTCTTTCACGAAGCACAGCCGTGAGCCGCCCGCGCGCACGGAATAGGGCGGCTTCTCGGGCTCGATGCCCAGCTCGGCGAGTCGCGCGAGCGTGGCGTCGAGGTCCTCGGCCGTGATCGCGATGTGGCCGTAGCCCGTGCCGAGCTCGTAGGAGTCGACGCCGAAGTTGTACGTCAGCTCCAGTCGTGGCATGTCGCCGTCGCCGGGCTGGTTCATGAACACGTTGACGGCCTCGTCTTTGATCGGTACGCGGCCGATCTCGACGAACCCGAGTGCGTGGTAGAACGCGACCGAGCGGTCGATGTCGGTGATGCGGTAGCAGGTGTGGATCAGGGGCATATCCGGCCCCCTACGTCACGTACACGATCCCGTTGCTGAGCACGACGTGCTTGGAGTTGGTGCACGACTGCCCCTTGAGCTTGGCGCTGAAGGCGCATTTCCAGCCGGCGGGGGAGACGCCTTTGCCGGAGGAGGTGACGAAGCTTTTTTCGAACTTGTCCATCACCTGCCTGGCGACCGCGCAGGAGATCTTGCCTTTGACGATGAATGTGTGGATCTGGGGTTTCGCGTCGGCGGGCACGTTCGAGGGCGCCGGGCCGCCGAAGCCGCCGATGAGGGTCGCCTTGCCGCAGTCGTGGCCGGCCGGCTTTTTGTAGAGGTAGGCGGAGGCCGTGGTGGCCAGGACAAGGATCAGGGCGGCAAGACCGAGCAGGAGTCCTGTCGCAAGGGGCCGCGTGCGCATCGCTGTTCTCCTCGTATCTGCGGGTTGGCGGTTGAGCCGGTGGATCGAGGACGTCAGCCTAGCGCGGATCCCTGCAGGGCGATCGCTCGCCGGCGCGCTCCGGTGCTGTCGCGAGATCTCGTCGCGACGAACGCCTGAGAGAGGCTCTCTCGGAGTCGCGCTCACACGCGCGCACGCACACGTGCAAGGATGGCCGCGATGATCGTAGAGCGCGCGATGAGCGAGCAGTTCTTGTCGAACGCCTATCTCGTCGCCGACGGGGAGGGCGGGCCGGCGTTCTTCGTCGATGCCGGCGGCCCGGCGAAACCGCTGATCGCGGCCGCCGAGCGGCTCGGGCTGCAACCCACCCATGTGTTGCTGACCCATCATCACTTCGACCACGTCAGCGAGACGGCCGCACTGCGTGAGCGCTGGCCGAAGATCGAGGTGCTGATCAGCTCGACCGAGCGCGAGCTGCTTGCGGACATGGCCGAGGGCGAAACGCTCGCGACGGGCACTGTCGAGGCCGGCCAGACGCTGCGGTTCGGCACGCTCGAGGTATGGCCGCTGCGCACGCCGGGGCACACGGCCGGAATGCTGTCGTTCCTGGTCGGCGATCGCTCGGTGGTCAAGGCTGCGTCGGGGCATGCGCCCGCCGAGAACGGTCGCCCGCGGCGCGCCTCGGCGAGCACGGCGCCGGGCGGCTTCACGGGGGGCGGGGCGGTGGTGTTCACCGGCGATACCCTGTTCAGGGGCTCCGTCGGGGGAGTGAGGGCGCCCGGCCACACCACATATACGGACTTGAGGGACTCGATCATGGGCACGCTGATGGAGCTGCCCGGCGACACGGTCATATATCCGGGCCACACCGACGCGAGCACGGTCGCGCGCGAGTGGGAGGAGAACCGGTTCATCCGCATCTGGCGCGGACTGGACCCGGAGGGGACGGAGCCGTGTACGGCCCTCGGCGAGCCGGCGACGCTGGTGCTGCTGGGTGAGGACTACGACGGCGGTAAGAAGGCGTGGGTTCGGTGGGAGGACGGGAAAGACGACATCGTGCCGGGCTCGCAGGTGCAGCTCGCCGGCTGAGACCCCCCGCCGGTGGTGGGCGATCCCTTTGGCGTGAGCTCGAGGCGGCGCGGAGCGTTGCCGTCCGGCGGTTTGCGTGGGCATCTCCGCCAACGACCAGCCTGGCCTTACCGCCATCGACCCGCGTGGCCGTAACATCAGTGGGTATGGCGCGCGAAAGCAACCAGAAGATCCCAACCTCGCGCGTGCGGCGCACGGCGACCGTGGGGAAGCTCGCGGCGAGCGAGGCCGTGAAGCAGTTCGGGACACGTGCCGCGAACACGACGCGTGGTGAGCAGGCCTCGGAGGAGGCGATGGGCCGCCGCCAGCTGGAGACCGCCAAGCAGATCGTGGCGGCGCTGGGGACGATGAAGGGCGCCGCGATGAAGCTCGGGCAGGTGATGAGCTTCCTCGACGTCGGGCTCGTTCCGGAGGAGCACCGTGAGGAGTTTCAGCGCGAGCTGGCAAAGCTGCGCGACGCCGCGCCGACGGTCTCCTTCAAGCAGATGCGCAAGGTGATCGAGGACGATCTCGAAGCCCCGATCAAGGAGGTCTTCTCCGCCTTTGACGAGGAGGCGATCGCGGCCGCCTCGATCGGCCAGGTCTACAGGGCGACGCTCAGAGAGGACGGCCGCGAGGTCGCGGTGAAGGTCCAGTACCCGGGCGTCGCGGGCGCGGTGCGCGCGGACATGCAGAACCTGGGGATGATCATGCGGCTGATGAAGCGCGTCGCGCCGGGTCTCGACGCGAAGGCGCTGACGGGGGAGATCAGGGAACGCATGGAGGAGGAGCTCGACTACGAGCTTGAGGCCCAGAACCAGCGGCGGATCGCGCGGATCTACGAGGGGCATCCGTTCATCGTCGTGCCGGGCGTGATCGGCGAGCTCTCGCGCGAGCGTGTGATCGTCAGCGAGTTCGTCGCGGGCCGTGGCTTCGAGGAGATGAAAGGCCTGCCCCAAGCCGAGCGCGACCGGCTGGGGGAGATCATCTTCCGCTTCTACTTCGAGTGCATGTACCGCCACCGTCAGTTCTCCGGCGATCCGCATCCCGGCAACTGCATCCTGCTCGACGACGGACGCATGGCGTTCCTCGACTTCGGGCTGTTCAAGACGATCCCCGCGGCGGCGGCCGAGTTCGAGCTGCAGGCCCAGCGCCTGGCGATCGAGCGCCGCGCGGGCGAGCTCGTCCAGCACATGTACTCCGGCGGCTGGGTCGGCGACCCGAAGTACTACACCGAGGAGAAGGCGATGGCGATGGTCGACGACATGACCTGGTGGTATACGCAGGACCGCGAGATCGCGCTCGATCCGGAGATCGCAAGCGAAGTGCTGATCCAGATGAGCGACCCGCGTTCGCGGCACTTCGCGACGATGCGCCACGAGACCTTGCCGCCAGACCATCTCTTCGGCCGTCGCCTGGAGGTGCTGACGCTGGCCGTGCTCAGCCAGCTGCGCGCGAAGGCGAACTGGAACCGGATCGCGCGCGAGTGGATCTACGGAGACGATCCGGTGACCGAGCTCGGGCGCGAAGAGGCCGAGTTCTACGGCCACGCGGGCGTCGGCGCTTCCGGCTGAGGAGAACGACGACTTTTGGGAGACGCGTGCGCGCGTGAGCCGGATCGGCCTTGCCGGCGCCGGTCAACGCAGCAGGCGACGCCGCGAGGGGTTTGCCTCGGTGGGTTTGATCACCGTGGTCTGTGAGGTGCGCATGGAAGGTTGGGGGGTCGGGGCCTATAAGTTCCAAGGCCGTGGGGTGGGTGATTGTGGTCCTGTGAGTGCGCATCGAAGGTTGGGGTTCGTGGCCTGCGCTCCATCGGTGGTTGATGACCCGGTGGGCGTGAGCTTGTCCGGCAGCGCGTGCAGCGGCACAGTGGCGCGAAGGATTAGAGCGTCTGGATCTGGATCAGGCTGGTGGTGCCCGGACGCCCGGAGGGCAGGCCGGCGGTGATGCCGACGCGGTCGCCGGGCTTGCACCAGCCGAGCTCGACGACGCGACGGCCGGCGTCGGCGATCAGCGCCTCGGTCGTCTCATGGCGACGCATCGAGGCCGCGCGCACGCCCCACATCAGGCCGCAGCGGCGGACGGTCTCGCGGCCGGGGGAGAGCGCGTAGATCGGGACTGTTGGGCGGTGCGCGGAGACCAGGCGGGCGGAGCGGCCGGAAAGGGTGGGGATGACGAGCGCCTCGAGGTCGAGCTCGCGCGCGGCCACGCACAGGCTGTGGGCGAGCGTGTAGGCGGGGTCTGAGTACTTGCGGTGCACGCGCGAGGCGTTCCAGTCCTCATACGGGGCGATCGCCTCGGCCTGTTCGGCGACGGCCGCCATCATCGCGATCGCCCCGACGGGATAGGCGCCGACGGCGGTCTCCTGGGAGAGCATCACCGCGTCGGTGCCGTCGAGGATCGCGTTGGCCACGTCTGCCACCTCGGCGCGGGTGGGGCGCGAGGAGGTGACCATCGAGTCGAGCATCTGCGTCGCCGTGATCGACGGCCGCGCGAGGCGGCCGGCCATCTGCAGCAGCTGCTTCTGCACGATCGGCACGCGCTCGATCGCCAGCTCGATGCCGAGGTCGCCGCGGGCGACCATCACGCAGTCGGCGGCTTGCAAGATCTCTTCGGCGCGCTCGACCGCTTGCGGCTTCTCCATCTTGGCGATCAACGGCAGGCGGGTGTGGTCGCGCACGAGCTCGATGTCCTCGGGGCGGCGCACGAACGACAGCGCGACCATGTCGACACCGATCGACTCGCCGTGGCGCAAGAGCTCGAGGTCCTCCTCGGGGACAGACGGCAGCGAGTCGACCGGCCCGGGGATGTTCAATCCCTGCCGGGAGGCGACGGCGCCCCCGATCTCGACGTCGGCGTCGACCTCGCCGTCGGCAGGGCGGACCGCGACGACGCGCAGGCGGACCGACCCGTCGGCGAGGTACATCACGTCCTGGAGGCTCATCGAGTCGGCGAGCCCTGCCCACGTGATCGTCATGTGCTGGGCGTCGCCCTCGCGGTCGTGGCCGCCGCCGGAGAAGGTGATGCGGTCGCCGGGCTTCAGCTCGACGACATCCTCGCGCAGCGGCCCGATGCGCAGCTTCGGGCCGGGCAGGTCCTGCAGGACCGCGACCGGTCGCCCGGCGCGCCCGGCGGCGTCACGCACGCGGCTGACCGTCTCTGCGTGCTCGTCGAGGGTGCCGTGGGAGTAGTTCAGCCGCGCGACGTCCATGCCGGCCTCGATCATCGCGACGAGCGTGTCCGGCTCGCGCGAGGCGGGACCGATGGTGGCGACGATCTTCGTGCGACGTGACATCTGAGCGCAAGGTATCGATCGGCGAGGCCGCGCGCGTCGGGGTGCGCCCGTCGAGGGGTTGGGCCGTGTACCGGGGCCGAGGAGTCGCGCACGTGGGGCCGGCGAGTCGCGCGTGCGGGGCGGCGAGTCGCGCGCGTGCCGGGTCGGCGAAGGGCCTGGGGGCGCCCGGTCCTTGCCGCGGGGAGACGCGCGTAGCATCATCGGCTCGTGCTCGGTCCCTCTCGACCCGTTCCTCGCGTGGGCGCCCGCGCGCGCATCGCTCACTTCGGCGGTGACTTCGAAGCGGGTGTCGTGGTGGCCGTGCGCGAGGAGGGACGGCGGGTGCGGGTGCGTGGCGCCGACGGCGAGGAGTGGGAGTTCGTGTTGAGCCCGGCCACGGCACGGTTCATCGCGGCGGGAAGCTCACACGGCCCGAGGCTGGAGCTTCTCTAAACGGCCAATGCGACTAGCTGGCGCCGCCCCGCTCCTGCGCTTCGACGTCCAACATGTGCTCGACCGCGGCGATGTAATCCGCGGCGCCGGCCACGATCCGCTCCGCCTCGCCACGATCCGGCGCGATCGCCTCGTAGTCGCCCTGCTCGCGCGCGCGTTGGGCGTCGTGAGCCAGCGCGTGGAGGTGCTGGTCGAAGACGCCGGTGGTCACATAACGATCATGGAAGAGGTGCCAGGTGCCGCTGTGCGTGCGCGCGTACTCGTCGCGCTCGGACAGCGCCGCGCGGGCGGCGTAGAGCATCGCGTAGTAAGCGGTGCTGACGGCCGTCTCGAGGTGTCCGAGGCTGAGGATCTCACGCGCGGTCGCGGCGCGGTCGCGAGCCTGGTCCATGAACTCCACCGAACGCGGGCTCATTCGAGGGGGCTCCCGTACAGCACGAGCTTGTCGCGATCCACCTCGGCGATGAAGAACGAGCGGATCTCGCGCCGCCCGCGCAGCCACTCGGGGGTTCTAACGGAGAACGAGAACCACGTGGGGCCCACGCCCTCGGTGGGGGCGATCTCGTGGGCCAGTTCGGTCGCCATCGTCCCGGCTTGCGAACGGCCCTCGTCGACGAGCACCATCAGGTCGATGTCCGACTCGGGATGCGGCGGCTCCCCACGTGCGCGCGAGCCGAACAGCCAGATCGCGTGCAGATCGGAGCCGAGCTCCTCGGACAAGCGCTCGACGAGGCGTTCGACGACACGCTGCTCCGCAGGCGTGAGCGAGGCTGGGGCGAGGACGTCGGCGAGCTGGGCGAGCATCGCTGTAGAGGATAGGCGGCTGCCGGAGCGTCTCTGAGAACCTGTCTCAAGACATTCGGCACGCCCGGATGCGTCCCTGGACACTGCGCTGGACGCCACGTGACGGCTCGCACGTGCCACCAGCACGCGCTTCACCGCCCCGCGACGCCCAGCTTGGTCCGTGAACGCCCCGACCGCACCGCCTGTCTTGAGACAGGTTCTTAGGGCGCCCGCACATCGGGGAAGTGCTCGGCGCAGTGCTCGCGCAGCGCCTCGCGAACCCACGCCCGCTCCGCGGCGGACGCCGCCCGGAAGCGCGCCAGCAACTCGCGCTGACCCTCGATCGGTGCGCCCGCGATCTCCCAGCTCACGGCGAGCCCCTCGAAGAGGAGCTCGAGCGCCCGCTGCCAGGCGTCCTCCTGTGTCGCCGACGGTCGTCCGCCCGTGCCGGCGAGCGTCCGCGCGTACTCCTCCCGCGCGCGCGGTGTCAACGAGCCGCGCAGCCTCAGCACGTTGCCGTCGCCGTCGGTGTAGTCGCTCGTCGGAGCAGCTCCGATCTCGGCGCCGGCCGTTCCCTCGGCGGCCCGCCGGCGGCTGCGCCTACCCACGTCGCGGATCCGATCGGATGTCGTCTCCGCTCGACCGTTCAACGCGAGGCTCGACCACGCGCGCGCTCAGCTCGCGCCGGCCGCGCGCTCCAGCCGCTCGCGCACGTCCGTGCCAGTCACCGGCTTGGCGTGGCCCGGCCACGCCGCGGCGGGCTCGAGCGCGGCGAGCTTGCGCAGGCTTGCGCGCGCGCCTTCGGTGTCGTAGTTGTACATGGGCTCCGGTATGTGCGGCTCGCAGCTACGGCCCCACATGTCGAGCGTGTAGAAGCAGTCGCTCACCAGCGCGAGGCGGTCGGACTCGCGCCACAGCCCGATCAGGCCGGGTGCGTGGCCGGGGAGGTCGATCACGCGGAAGCCCGCGATCTCATCGCCCTCGCTCACGGTGCCGGCGATCTTTACCGGGCCGCCGTCCCACGCGTAGCGGTGCAGCAGGCGGTGGATCTGGCGCTGAGGGGTCGGCAGCCCGGCGAGGCCCTCCGGCCAGTAGCGAAAGCCGCCGCTTCCCTCGGCGTCTGCGACCTCGTCGGGGTGGCACAGCACGGGCGCTCCCAGGGCGGGCGCGACGCCGCGGTGGTCGGTGTGGCCGTGGCCGAGGACGACCCGCTTGACGCCGCCGAGCTTTGCGGCCGCGGTTGCCACGGCGCGGGTCATCGTGCGCGCGCCGGCGTCATACAGCGTCACGCCGCCTTCGTCCTCGATCAGATACACGTTGCAGCGTCCGGGCTGACCCTGCACAACCCACACGCCCTCGGCCACCAGCTCGGCCTCGCCCGCGCCGAGGCCGCTCGTCAGGCTGGTCTTGAGGTTGAACGCCCCCAGCAGGCGCTCCTCGGCGGAGGAGCCCAGTGGCGGCATCATCCCGATCTGGCGGGGTACGGTCATCGTGTCGGTGAAGGCGTCATTTGACTGGATCAACCCGTCGCGCACGGTCAGCAGGTCGATCCCTTCGAGCACGATCGGATGGCCGGTCGGCGCAAGGCCGCCGAAGTGCCCGGGCCCGGCGAAGGTGCCGGTGAAGCGCCATTGCAGCGCGCAGCGGTCCTCCTCGGTCGTGGCGGAGAGGATCTCCACGGTCAGGTCGGGCAGTGCGCCGAGCAGGTCGCCGATGAACGTGCGCAGACCCTCAGGCGCGACGACGTCCACCTGGCCGCGAACGTGCTCGCGCCCTCCATCGGCCCACATCTCGACGGCTGCGTCCAGCTCGCGCGCGCCGATCGCCTCGAAGTAGCGCCGCGCGACCGACTCCGCCTGGCTGCTGCCGGAGATGCGCCCCCGCCTCGCGCTCGCCTCGCGCACGCTGGCCGCCACCTCCTGAACCTTGTCGGCCGCCGTGCTGGTCGCGCTCTCCTCGTCCTCGGCCATGTGCTCATCTCCCTGTCGCCGGCTCACCCGATCCGAACCAGTCTAGCCCTGCACGAACCGCCGTGAAACCGTAGTCTCCAACGGCGTGCCCGAGACGATGAGCAAGCCGATCCTCGGTCGCGGCGAGCGCGTGCTGCCCGGTATCTTCCGCCTGCGTCTGCCGCTGCCGTGGCCGGGTGTTCCCCATTGCAACGCCTGGGCGGTCGCGGCCGGCGACGGAATCGTGCTGTTCGACACCGGCATGCACCAGCCCGGTTCGCTCGCGCACCTGGAGCGGGCGCTTGCGATGTGCAACCTGACCATCGAGAACGTGCGCCTCGTCGTCTGCACGCACGCCCACTCAGACCATTACGGCCAGGCCGCGTCGATCGTCGAACGGGCCGGGTGCGAGCTGTGGATGCACCCCAACCACGAGCACATGCTGCGGATGGCCGAAGATCCCGAGGCCAACCTCGCACGGCGCCTGGAGGTGGGGCGCCAGAGCGGCGTGCCGGAGGAGCCACTGCGCCGCTACGCGGCCAAACGCGACCCCGAGGAAACGGGGATCGCGGCTGTGATCGAGCCGGACCGGGCGCTCGTGCCGGGAGTGATCGTCGACACCGATCTCGGCCCGTGGAGCGTGCACGAGACGCCTGGGCACGCGCCCTCGCACGTCTGCCTGTTTCAGCCCGAGCGGCGGTTGCTGATCTCCGGCGATCATCTGCTCGGGCGGATCTCGCTGTACTTCGACTACGGCTCCTCGCCGGACCCGGTCGGCGAGTTCCTGCATTCGCTCGATGTCGTGGAGAAGCTCGACGCGCGCCTGTGCCTGCCCGGCCACGGACGCACGTTTGCCGACGTTCACGCCCACATCGAAGGCAATCGCAAGCTCGTCGCGGAGCGGCTGGCCGCGGTGCTGGGCGCGGTGGGCGAGCGGCCGCTGAGCGCGTTTGAGATCGTGCCCCACGTCTATGGCGATTCGCTCTCGCCGCTGAACGCCCACTGGCTGCTGTCGAAGGTGCTGTCCTACCTGACGCACCTGCGCGCCGAGGGAAGGGTGCGGCTGATGCCCGGCGAGCCCGAGCGCTGGGCAGCGTAGCGGCCGGCTCGCGTGAGCGATGGCCGGCGCCGGACGGGTAAGCCCGGTGCGTTCATAATCGGGTGATGCGCATCGACGACATCCTCACCGGTCGGGACTCGGACCCACCCGCCCCGGTGTTCTCATTCGAGTTCTTCCCGCCGAAGACCGAGCAGGGCGAGCAGAACCTGTACGCGGCCCTGAGCGAGCTGCGCACGCTCGAGCCGTCGTTCGTGTCGGTCACCTACGGTGCGGGCGGGTCCACGCAGGAGAAGACGATCGAGATCGTCAAGCGGATCAGGGAGCGCTACGGCCTCGAGGCGATGGCCCACTTCACGTGCGTCGGCGCGACCGAGGCGGAGCTGCGGGAGACGCTCGCGGAGATGGAGCAGGCGGGGATCGACAACGTGCTCGCGCTGCGCGGCGACCCGCCGGCGGGTCAGGAGGCGTGGACGAAGACCGAGGGCGGCCTCGAGTTCTCGCGCGAGCTGGTGGAGCTGATCCGCGCGGACTACCCGTTCGCGATCGGCGCCGCGTGCTTCCCCGAGACACATGTCCATGCGGAGAGCCCCGAGGCGGATCTCGCCTACCTGGCCGAGAAGGTGCGCGCGGGCGCGGACTTCCTGATCACCCAACTGTTCTTCGACAACGCCGTCTACTTCGACTTCCTCGCGCGCGCGCGCGACGCAGGCATCGACGCGCCGATCATCCCCGGCATCATGCCGATCACCCAGGCCGGCCAGGTCGCGCGGATGGCGGAGAGGTGCGGCGCCTCGATCCCTGACGGGCTGCGGCGCGAGCTGCAGGCGCGCGGGGACGATCCCGAGGCGGTGCTCGACTTCGGGGTGGCCTATGCGACCCTGCAGTGCGCCGAGCTGCTGGCCGCGGGCGCGCCCGGAATCCACTTCTACACGCTCAACCGCTCGCCCGCCACGCGCGCGATCCTGTCGGCGCTGAAGCTCGCAAAGCCTTGGGAAAGAGCCTCGGCTCAGGCGGTCTCCACCACGGGTCTGTAGGTTCGACCGGTCTCCACCACGGGTCTGTAGGTTCGGCCGGTCTCCACCACGGGTCTGTAGGTTCGGGCGGTCTCCAGCAAGGGTCGTAGAGAAGCAAGTGGGCCCGAGGGTCCTACGGACTCAACTCGATCTCGAGCCCCTCGGCCACCCGCGGCGAGCCGTCGGCCGCCTCGTAGCGCACGTCGATCGAGTCGTTCTGCCGGTAGGTGCCGACGCCCCACGCGCCGAGCAGCCAGCGCCAGCCGCTGATCCTGTCCTTGCGCAGCTCCCGCTCGAACACGAGCGCGCCTTCGCGCACGGTGAAGTCGATCCCCGGCCGCTGGGCAACGCCGTTCAGGTAGACCTCATACGGCTCGCGCACGCCGCGCGGCAGCCTCGCCTTGGATCGAGCCATCGTCACCTCGATTATGACCGGCGGCGTTCGGACGCTGCCGAGCGGCGCCGTTTCGGAGCCCTCGGCCGTAGTCGCATCCACGCATACGGCCCCCCCGGGGGGCGATCCGAGTCACGTCGCATCGCCCGACTAGGCTCTGTGGCCGGCGTGGCCGAGGTCCTCGACATCCCTTACACGATTCGCCGCTCCACCCGGGCGCGGCGGGTGCGGGTGAACGTGCACGCCCATACCGGTGTCGAGGTCGTGTTGCCCGCGCGCGCGTCCGAGCGTGCGGCCGCCGCCGCCGTCGACGAGCTGCGCCCCTGGATCGAACGCCGGTTGGGCGATGCCCAGGAGGTGCTCGCGCGGATCGCCGCTCGTGGGGGCGCCGTGCCGTATCTGGACGCGTCGCTCGAGCTCGTGCCGCAGGCGGGGCGCACGCGCGCGCACCGCGTGGGCGAGCGCCTGCTCGTGCCCGGCGGCGATGCGCGTCCCGCGATTGAGCGCTTCTACCGCCGCGCCGCGCGCGCGGAGATCGCGCCGCGCCTGGATCGCGCCGCCGCGCTCGCCGGCAGCAGCTACGCCGGGCTGTCGATTCGCGCACAGCGCACGCGCTGGGCCTCGTGCTCGTCGAACGGGCGGATGAGCTTCAACTGGCGGTTGCTGCTCGCGCCCGAGCGCGTGCTCGAATACGTCGTCTGGCACGAGGTCTGCCACCTGGAGATCCTCGACCACTCGCCCCGCTTCTGGGCGCTTGTGCAGCGGTACTGGCCGACCTGGCGCGAGGAGCGCGACTGGCTCAGCCGCAACGGCGCCACGCTAGTTCTTCAGCGGCTCTCGATCGGCACGTAATCGAGGTCCCGCTCGCCGGTGTAGATCTGGCGTGGGCGGGCGATCTTCTGCTCTGAGTCCTCGACCATCTCCTTCCACTGGGCGATCCAGCCCGAGGTGCGCCCGATCGCGAACATGACCGGGAACATCGCGACCGGCAGACCGAGCGCCTCGTAGATCAGGCCCGAGTAGAAGTCGACGTTCGGGTAGAGCTTGCGCGAGGTGAAGTACTCGTCGTCCAGGGCGCGCTTCTCGAGCTCGGAGGCGACGTCCAGCAGCGGGCTCTTGCCGCGCACCTCGAACACGTCGTCGAGGTATTTGCGAATGATCCGCGCGCGCGGATCGTAGTTCTTGTAGACGCGGTGGCCAAAGCCCATCAACCGCTCCTCGCCCGCCTTGACGCCCTCGAGGAAGGCGGGGATGTTCTCGACCTTCTCGATCCGCGCGAGCATCCGCAGCGCCTGCTCGTTGGCGCCGCCGTGCAGCGGCCCGTACAGCGCCGCGACGCCGGCCGCGACGGCCGAGTAGGGATCGACGTGGGTCGAGCCGACCGAGCGCACGGCGCTCGTCGAGGCGTTCTGTTCGTGGTCGGCGTGCAGGATGAACAGCACGTCGAGCGCTCGCGCCAGCCGTGGATCGGGCTGGTACTTGAGCTCGGTCATCTTGTACATCATCCCGAGGAAGTTGCCGGCGTACTCGAGGTCGTTGTCGGGGTAGACATACGGCTGGCCCATGTTGTGGCGGAACGCGAACGCGGCCAGCGTCGGCATCTTCGCGAGCAGGCGGATGATCTGGATCGCGCGCACGCGCTCGTCTTTGATCTTGTTCGCGTCGGGGTAGAACGTCGAGAGCGCGCCGACGGAGGCGACGAGCATGCCCATCGGGTTGGCGTCGTAGCGGAAGCCCTGCATGAAGTCCTTGATGTTCTCGTGCACGAACGTGTGGATCGTGATCTCCTCGACCCAACCCTCGAGCTCGGCTTTGCTCGGCAGCCGGCCGTTGATCAGCAGGTAGGCGACCTCGAGATAGGTGGAGTGCTCGCACAGCTGCTCGATCGGGTAGCCGCGGTGCTGCAGGACGCCGGCCTCGCCGTCGATGTAGGTGATCGCGCTGCGGCAGGACGCGGTGTTCGTGAACGCCGGGTCGTACGCCATCAGCCCGAAATCGCCCTCGTCGACCTTGATCTGGCGCAGGTCCATCGCCCGCAAGGTTCCGTCGGCGATCGGCAGCTCGTAGGTCTTGCCCGTGCGGTTGTCGGTGACAGACAGCGTCGGCTCGTCGCTCATAGCGCGATTCTTACACGTCCGCCCGCGCGCGGCGCTGGGTGGGCCCTCAGTGCTCGCTCAGTGCTCGACAAGCCGCCCGCGCGCGACGACCGCGCGTATGCGCGCCGGCGAGCGGGGCACGGGATCGCCGTGCGGGCCGCGACGAGGCGAGCGGGGCAGTGGTGAGCGCGGGTGGTGTGGATGGCGCGGGCGTGACCGCGGCCCGGCGCCGCCGTCCTCGCTCGCCTCTGCCTCCGGTTCGCGCACGGCCCAGCGGACCAGCAGGAACAGCGCGACGATCGGGATCTTCAGCAGCACCATCAGCCAGATGAACGTCCACGTGGTCACTCGACCGATCGTATACCCGCTCTCCCGTGCGTACAACCCCGTGTCGCGATTCTCGACGATGGCGGCGAGCGTCGAGAAATGATCCGCTCGTCATCAGCGCGCGAATAGTCACTAGAAGGTCACGGGCGTGCAGGGGAGCCGCTCGCTTCGCCCCTGCCATCGACCCGAAGGAGTGCACAACGATGTCCCATGCAATCAATCTCGAGCAGATAGACGTAGACGGCGCCGTTCGCGAAGCGCAGGCCGAGGCGAGCGACGGCCTTCCGCGGGGAGACACCCGGCTCGGCTTCCTGCGCAAGTCCGCGGTGGCCGGCGGAGCCGCGATCGGCGGCGGCGCGATTCTCGGTGCGCTCGCGCCGGGCGCTCTGGCCGCGGGCGGGGGCCGCCCGCCGGCGAGCTTCGGCAAGGGCGACATCGGCATCCTCAACTATGCCCTCACGCTGGAGTACCTGGAGGCGGCGTTCTACAACGGCGCGACCGCCGCCAACCTGCCGCTCAGCTCGCAGGCGTCCGCCTTCCTGAAGGTCGTCACCAAGGACGAGAACGCCCACGTGAAGTTCCTCAAGGGCGCGCTCGGATCGAAGGCGGCGAAGGAACCGAAGTTCGACTTCAAAGGCGCCAACACGAACGCTGAAATGTTCATGAAGACGGCGCAGGTGCTGGAGAACACGGGCGTGCACGCGTATTCGGGGCAGGCGCTGAACATCAAGAGCCCCGCCTACGTCAAGGCGGCGATCTCGATCCTGACGATCGAGGCGCGGCACGCGAGCGTGATCGGCCTGCTCAATGAACCGGCCGGCGAGGCGATCGCGCCGAACGGCCCGTTCGACACGCCGCTCACCGCGAGCCAGGTGCTGAGCGCGGTCAAAGGCACGGGCTTCATCGTCTGATCTATTTTCACCCGGTCGAGTGATCCGCGTACGGCCCACCTGCGAATAGAACGGTGGAGTTCCCACAATACCCCCGGTAGTCCCCACCTCCGGGGGTGCGATCAACGGGAGGGAGTCTGTCCGACGGGCGGCTCCCTCCCGCCGCATCGCCGCTCTTGGCGAGGCGGGTTCGCGTCTCAGCGACGCAGGCTGAGCGGGGCGCCGGAGAACTGCGTGATCGCGCGCAGGCCGTCGACGCGCACGGCGATCTCCTCACTGCCGAGGCGCTCTACGCGCCCGGTGCCGAACTCTTCGACGTTGAACGAGGCGAGCGCGGTGGCGTGGGCCATCGCGTTGCGTAGCAGCTCCTCCGACAACGCTCCGTCCTGCTCGGACGGGCGCTCGGGGTGGGCGGCGATGTAGCCGACGAAGCCCCCTGCGAACGTGTCGCCCGCGCCGGTCGGGTCGATCACGGTCTCCAGGGGATAGGCGGGGAGCGCGAAGAAGTGCTCGCGCGTGACGAGCGCGGCGCCGTACTCGCCAAGCTTTGAGACGATCACGCTCGGGCCGCGCGCGTCCGACGCAGACTGGGAACCGGTCGGCGTCCAGGAGAGGACCTCGCGCGCGGCGGAGATCAGGTTCGGCTTGCCGGTCAGCTGGCGCAGCTCCGAGTCGTTGAGGATCACGCAGTCGACTTCGCCGATCGCCTGCACGAGCGAGTCGCGCGCGATGTCGATCCACAGGTTCATCGAATCGAGCGCGACGAACCGCGCGTCGGGGAGCTGCGCGCGCACCTCGCGCTGCAGGTCGGGCTGGATGTTCGCGAGGAACAGCACGTCGCTCGAGCGTGAGGAAGCGGAGAGCTTTGGCTGAAAGCCCTCGAACACGCCGAGCTGGGTGTCGAGCGTCTCGCGGGAGTTCAGGTCCCAGCCGTACTCGCCGCGCCAGAAGAACGTCTTGCCGCCGCTGACACGATCGACGTCGGAGACGTCTACCCCGCGGCTGCGCAGCGTCTCCAGGTCCCCCTCGCCGAAGTCATCGCCGACGGGCCCGACGACGCGAACCTCGTCGAAGAAGGAGGCGGCGAGGGCGAAGTGGACGGCGGCGCCGCCGAGCATCCGCTCGCGTTCGCCGAACGGCGTCTTGACAGCGTCATAGGCGATCGATCCGACCACGGTGATTGGCATGGCCGGGCACCTTATCGCCTGTCCTCGCGGCATCCTACCTCGTGGGGCCGGCCGCTCTCATTGCATCCGATCTCGGTCGGGCCCATTGCATCCGATCTCGGTAGGGCCCATTGCATCCGACCTTGGCAGGGCCGGCCGCTCTCGTTGCTCCGATCTCGGTATAGCCTGCCCGAGAATGCGCGCGATCCAGATGACCGAGTTCGGCGGCCCGGAGGTGTTGAAGCTCGCGGAGCTTCCCGTGCCGGAGCCGGGGCAGGGGCAGACGCTGATCAGGGTCGCGCGCGCGGGGCTCAACTTCGCCGATACGCACACGCGGACGAACTCATACGTGCGCAAGGCGACGCTGCCGCTCGTCCCGGGCGGCGAGGTGGCGGGCGTGCGCGAGGACACCGGCGAGCGGGTGGTCGCGCTGGTGGGCGACGGCGGCTATGCCGAGTACGCGGTCGCGCCCACGGAGCACGTATTTCCGATCCCGGAGGGAATCGACGACGGGACCGCGCTCGCGCTCGTGGTGCAGGGCACGACCGCTTGGCACCTGTATGAGACCGCCGGGCGTGTACGGCAGGGCGAGAGCGTGGTCGTGCACGCCGCCGCCGGCGGCGTGGGCTCGCTTGCGGTGCAGCTCGGCCGCGCGCTCGGCGCGGGACGGGTGATCGCGACCGCGTCGAGCGAGCAGAAGCGCGCGCTCGCGCTCGAGCTCGGCGCCGACGTCGCGATCGACCCGGCGCCGGAGGGACTGACGGAGAGGCTGCTGCAGGCCAACGGCGGCGAGGGCGTGGACGTGGTGTTCGACATGGCCGGCGGTGAGGGGTTCGAGGCGTCCTATCGCGCGCTCGCGCGATTCGGGCGGATCGTGGTGTGCGGGATCGCGACCCAGCAGCCGAACGAGGTCAGGACGGGCTCGCTGCTGCGCCACTCGCGCGCGGTGGTCGGCTTCTACCTGTTCCACTGCCTCCCTGTGCCCGGCGGGGTAGAGCGGCCGAACATGTTCGGCGACGCTCTGGCCGACCTGTTCGCACGCGCGCGCGACGGCGAGCTGAGGGCGATCGTCGGGCGCACGTATCAGCTGGGGGAGGCGGCGCAGGCGCACGTCGACCTGCGCGGGAGAGGCACTACCGGCAAGTTGCTGCTCGATCCGACCGTGTAGCCGGCCACGGACGCCACCGGCGATGCTCGACGTGAGGCCGTTCCCGGAGGATCGGTTACGTGGCCGCGCTCGTTGGCTGCGCCGCCTTTCGCCGGGCGGCCACCTACGCGCGCTCTGAGCCGGATAGGCTGCTGGGCGCATGAGCAAGACCTTCGCCGATCTCGGGCTGTCCGAGTCCACGTTACAAGCCCTCCGCGACGTGGGGTACGAGTCGCCGAGCCCGATCCAGGAGCAGGCGATCCCGTCGGTGCTGGAAGGCCGCGACGTGATCGGCCAGGCGCAGACGGGCACGGGCAAGACGGCCGCGTTCGGGCTGCCGATCGTCGAGTACATAGACCCTGAGGTGAACGAGGTGCAGGCGCTCGTGCTGACGCCGACACGCGAGCTGTGCATCCAGGTGACGCAGGCGCTGCGCACCTACGGGGCGCACAAGGGCGTCGACGTCGTGGCGGTGTTCGGCGGCGCTCCTATCCGCACCCAGCAGGGGCAGCTGCGCGCCGGCGGGCATGTGGTCGTGGGGACGGTCGGGCGCGTGCTCGACCTGATCTCCAGGCATTCGCTCGTGCTGCACGACTGCCGCTTCGTCGTGCTCGACGAGGCGGATGAGATGCTCGACCTCGGCTTTCTCGAGGACGTCGAGAAGATCCTCTCGCTGACGCCGTCGAGCCGCCAGACGGCGCTGTTCAGTGCGACGATGCCGCCGCCGATCAGGAAACTCGCCGACCGCTACATGTATGACCCGACGATCATCCAGGTCGAGGCGGCGACGCTCACGATCGACACGGTCGCCCAGTTCCAGCTCCCGGTCGAGACGAAGGCCAAGGCGGACAAGCTGGTGGAAGTGCTGCGCGCGGAGAAGCCGGAGCAGGCGATCGTGTTCGTGCGGACGAAGATCCGCTGCGACCAGCTGTTCAAGATCTTGCGCGACCGCGGCATGAACGTCAGGGCGCTGCACGGCGACATGTCGCAGGGCTCGCGCGACGGCGTGATGCTCGCGTTCAAGGGCGGGCGCGTGCCGATCCTCGTGGCGACCGACGTCGCGGCGCGCGGGCTTGACATCTCGACGGTCACGCACGTGATCAACTACGACGTGCCCACTAGTCCCGACACCTACGTGCACCGCATCGGGCGCACCGGGCGGGTCGGCCGCTCGGGCCGCGCGATCACGTTCGTCGAGGACCGTCAGAAGCGTGAGCTGGAGGCGATCGAGCGCCACATCGGCATGTCGATCGCGGCGTGGGAGCCGGGCGCGAAGAGCGAGCCGACGCCGGTGAAGGAGCGCCCGCGCCGGCACTCAAAGCCGCGCATCACACGCGACAAGGACGAGCGCTACGTGAAGCTCGTGCTCGGCGGCGGCCGCCAGGCGGGTCTGCGCGTGGCGGACATCGTCGGCGCGGTGACCTCCTCGGCCGGTCTCGACGGCGAGGCGGTGCGCGACGTGCTCGTGCTCGACCGCTTCTCGTTCCTCTCTGTGCCCGAGAACGAGGCCGACAAGGTAATCGACGCGCTCGACGGGCGCGACGTGCGCGGACGGTCGCTCAGCCTGGAGCGCGTTCCGGCCTAGACAGAACGGAGTGGCCGGGTGGGGCCGGTGCTCGGTGGGCGAGTTTTCTGCGCGACGCGCAGGAAAACCCCGTGCCCGGGGGCGTAGGGAAACTCCGTGCCCGGGGGCGTGAAATCGCGCGCGCGAGGATTAAAGTCCGCCGGCGGCGTGGCCGATAGGGATATTGCACCGCGCCTAGCTCCGCTTTTACGGGGCGCCGGGTCGCTATGTGGAAAAAGGCACACCCGCCGCGAGGCGGGTTCGCAAAGCCAGGGGTCTCCCGCAGATCGCCCAGCCGCCCGGCACTCTGTGAACACTGGAAAGGAGCTCCTGCATGTCCCGCTTTATCAACACAAGGAAGCAACGCCTCGCGCTCGGCGGCGTGGTCGTCGCGCTGGTGATGGCCGCAACCGCGGTCGCCTACTGGACGAGCTCCGGCGAAGGAACGGGCACCGTCAAAGCGAGCTCCGGCGGCACCACCTTCGAAGTCAGCAGCACGCTGGTCGAAGGCGTCTATCCCGGCGGCAGCTCTGCGGTCACCGTCAAGGTCAAGGACGTCGATGCGAGCCAGAGCGAGTTCCTGACCAAGCTCGAAGCGGAAGTCGAAAAAACCTCGGTGGCGGAATGCAAAAAGGAATGGTTCGAAGTCACGCCCGCCTCCCAGGAACCAAAAGTCGTGATCGCGCACGGCGAAACCAAGGAATACGCCGTGAGCTTGAAAATGAAAGAAGAAGCCCTCGTCAACCAGAACGCATGCAAGGGCGCCACGATCACGCTCAAATACAAAGCCTCGTAGGCGCAAAATGCTCCGGCGGATCGCGGCTAGTACCCTCGTGGCGCTGAGCCTGCTTTCCGCCGGCGCGTTCGCGTACTGGTCGAACGCGGGCGCAGCCAGCGCGTCGGCGAGCGTGGCGACGCTTTCCGCGCCCACGATCTCGAGCGCCACAGCGGGCGCCGGGACGGTCGCACTCACGTGGTCGGCCATTACCGCACCCGCCGGCGGCACGGTCGAATACTACGTGACGCGTGACGGTGGCGCGCCCAGCAGCGGCTGTCCGAGCTCGAGCTCTCCTTCGACCGCCACCAGTTGCACAGACACGGGCGTATCGATCGGCGCCCACGAATACACGGTCACGGCGCTGTGGCGCACCTGGACGGCGACGAGCACGGCCAAATCGGTGACCGTCACCTTCGGCCCGGCCACCCACTTCCAGATTGGGGCCGCGAGCACCACGCCCACCGCCGGCGAAACCGACAACCTCACGATCACCGCCAAGGACGCGAGCAACAACACGGTGAGCACCTACGCGGGCTCGAAGACGCTCACCTTCAGCGAACCGTCGAGCTCGCCCAACGGAAAAGCGCCCGTCTACCCGGCGACGGTCACGTTCACGACGGGCGCGGGCACGGCCGCGATCAAACTGTACGACGCCCAGACGACAACGGTCAAAGCGAAGGAAGGCACGCTCGAAGGCGCCTCGCCGAGCCTCACCGTAAAAGTCGCCGCGACCAAAAAAATGACTGTGCCGACGCCGGCAGAACAGGAAGCGGGCGTCGCATTCAACGTGACGCTCACCGCCACCGACGAATACGCCAACATCACGACCTCCTACGCGGGCGCAAAGACGCTCACCTGGAGCGGCCCCGCCAACGCGCCCAATGGGCAGGCGCCCGAATACCCGTCCACGGCGACGACGGTCACGTTCACCGAAGGCGTGGGCACGGCCTCCGCGCTCAAGCTCTACGACGCCCAGGCCCCCACGCTCAAAGTCAAAGAAGGCACGATCGAAGGCGTCTCGGCTGCCTTCACCGTCAAGGCGGCCGCCGCCGCCAGCTTCAGCCTGCCGGTGATCGCCGCACAGACCGCGGGCATCGCCTTCAACGAGACCATGACCGCCCTGGATGCTTGGCACAACATCGCGAAAAGCTACGTGGGCGCGAAGACGGTCACGTTCAGCGAACCCGCCAACGCGCCCAGCGGCCAGGCGCCCAGCTACCCGGCGACGGTCACGTTCGCGGCCGGCGCGGGCACGGCCTCGATCAAACTGTACGACGCCCAGAGCACTACGCTGAAAGCGACCGAAGGCACGCTCGAAGGCGCGACGGGCTCCTTCACGGTCAAAGCGGCCGCGACTAAAAAGCTCAGCGTGCCGACTCCCTCAGAACAGGAAGCGGGCGTCGCGTTCAACGTGACGCTGACCGCCACCGACGAATGGGGCAACCTGACCACGAGCTACGCGGGCGCGAAGACGCTCACCTTCAGCGAACCCGCGAGCTCGCCCAGCGGCCAGGCGCCGGAATACCCGTCCACGGCGACGACGGTCACGTTCACCGAAGGCGTGGGCAGCGCCACGGCGATCAAGCTCTACGACGCCCAGACCACGACGCTCAAAGTCAAAGAAGGCGCCGCGGTAGCGGGCGCCACAGGATCGTTCGCCGTCAAGGCAGCCGCCGCGGAACGCTTCGCCTGGGCTCACGCCACGGTAACCGCCGGCAAAATCGAAGGGACCTGCCTGTTTGCCTGCACGACGAGCAGCATCACCAACAGCAAGAAGTTCACCGCTCACGCCGCCGTCACCGACAAATACGGGAACGTCGTGAGCAACCTCGGCGCCGCCGGCAAGGCGAAGGTCGAAAAGACCAGCGGCGAAGGCACGCTCACGAACGCGACCGGCCTCAGCATCCCCGCCGTGGGCCTCGCCGAATCGGCGACGATCTTCGAATACACGAGCCCCGCGTCCGGCACGAGCGAAGCCATACTGAAGCTCAAGTCAGAAGAAGGCGCTGCCTACACCGAAGCCGAAGCGCACGTGAAGTACTAGCCGGCGGAGGTCGGCTGCGAAGGCGAGGGGGGCGTCGGGCGCGTCCAGGCGCCCGGGAAAACGCCACCGAATTTATGACACGGGAGATTACGGCGCTATCGTGGCGCGCTCACCCGAGCCGAGGAGGAACCATCACGATGTCCACCGCCACGATGCAGACGACCGAAGGCGCGATCGAGTTTGAGCTGTTCGACGAGGAGGCGCCGAAGACGGTCGCGAACTTCCGCAAGCTCGCGAGCGAGGGCTTCTACGACGGGCTGACGTTCCACCGCATCATCAAAGACTTCATGATCCAGGGCGGCTGCCCCCAGGGCACCGGCACGGGCGGGCCGGGGTATCAGTTCGAGGACGAGATCAACCCGCACAAGATCGTGCGCGGCGCGCTGGCGATGGCGAACGCGGGGCCGAACACGAACGGGTCGCAGTTCTTCATCGTCACGACCGCCAAGGCGCCGTGGCTCGACGGCAAGCACACGGTGTTCGGGCAGGTGACCGACGGCCTGGACGTCGTGGACAAGCTCGAGGGCGTTGCCACCGACGGCTCCGACAGGCCGATCGAGCCGGTCGGGATCGCCTCGATCGAGCTCTCCGACTGACCTCGCGTCTCATTCGGGAGACAATTTCGCGCCGTCCCCGCACGGCGGTCGCTGTCGCCGGTCGCCGCGCGGGCGGGGCGAGCCCGCGCGCCTTTGAGCGTGTGAGCCACCACGCGGGCGGGACGAGCCGCCGCGCTTTGAGCGGGCCGCGAACATGAGCTAGCCTTGTCTGTCACGAGCGAGCGACAGAGCAGGGGAGACGAAATAATGGCCACCACCGTCGAGCAGCACGCGCCGCACACAGCGAACGGGGCGGCCGCCGCCGGCCGTGAGGGCGTTCCCGTCGAGAACCCCGCGACCGGCGAGATTCTCACGACCGTCACCGATCTGGACGCGGCCGCGGTCGCGGAGATCGCCGCCCGCGGGCGTGCGGCGCAGCCTGGCTGGGAGGCGTTCGGCTTCGACGGGCGCGCGCGCGTGCTGCTGCGCGCGCAGAAGTGGGTGATGGACAACGCCGAGCAGATCGTCGCGACGATCTGCTCGGAGACCGGCAAGACGTTCGAGGACGCGAGCCTCGCGGAGATCGGCTACGCGGGCAACGCCTTCGGCTTCTGGGCCAAGACCGGCCCCGAGTACCTCGCCGACGAGCGCGTCAAGTCGAGCCAGCTGCTGGTCAAGGGCAAGAAGCTGATCATGCGCTACCGCCCGCTCGGCCTGATCGGCGTGATCGGCCCGTGGAACTACCCGCTGACGAACTCCTTCGGCGACTGCATCCCCGCGCTGATGGCCGGCAACAGCGTGATCCTCAAGCCGTCCGAGATCACCCCCCTGACGTCGCTGCTGATGGCCGAAGGGCTCGCCGAGTGCGGCCTGCCGGAGAACGTGCTGCAGGTCGCCACCGGCCGCGGGGAGACCGGAGCGGCCCTGATCGAGCACGTCGACATGATCATGTTCACAGGCTCGACCCGGACCGGCAAGAAGGTCGCCGAGGCGGCGGCGCGGCGGCTGATCCCGGCCTCGCTCGAGCTCGGCGGCAAGGACCCGATGCTCGTGCTCGCGGGCGCCGACGTCGAGCGCGCCGCGAACTTCGCCACCTACTTCTCCATGCAGAACGCCGGCCAGACGTGCATCTCGATCGAGCGCGCCTACGTCGAGGCGCCCGTCTATGACGAGTTCGTCGCGAAAGTCTCCGAGAAAGTGCGCGCGCTGCGCGTCGGCAAGCCGGAGGGCCCCGGCTCGGTCGAGGTCGGCGCGATCACGTTTGCGCCGCAGCTCGACACGATCAAGGACCACGTCGCCGACGCGACCGGCAAGGGCGCGCGCATCCTCACCGGCGGCAAACAGGCGCCCGGCGCGGGGCGCTTCTTCGAACCGACGGTGCTCGTCGACGTCGACCACACGATGAAGTGCATGACCGAGGAGACCTTCGGACCGACGCTCCCGATCATGAAGGTCGCCGACGCCGAGGAGGCTGTGCGGCTCGCGAACGACTCCCCCTACGGCCTCGGCGCGTCGGTGTTCAGCCGCGACTCAGAGCACGGCGAGGCGATCGCGCGACGGCTGGAGGTCGGCGCGGCGAACGTGAACGACGCGATGATCAACTACACGGTGCTCGAGCTGCCGATGGGTGGCGCGAAGGCCTCCGGCCTCGGCTCGCGCCACGGCGCGGGCGGCATCCGCAAGTACTGCTCCCAGCAGGCGATCGTCGTCACGCCGAAACTGGCGATGAAGAAGGAAGTCTTCATGTACCCCTACAAGCGCCGCACCTCGCGGCTCTTGGCCCGGGCTTTCAAGTTGCTGTACGGCAGGGGCAATCGAGACTGAGGCGGGACCTCGCACCACGAGGCGCGGAGCCCTGACGGGCACCGGCGGTTCGCGCGTGATGTCAGGACGGGGGGGAAGCGAGTGAAAGGCCGAGCAACCGTTCGAGCTCAGGGACGGTCGTCTCGGCGGAGGTGTGGTGCACGGTCGCCATGCCGAGCTCTTCGGCGGGCTTGAGGTTGAAGGGCAGGTCATCGACGTAGACGCAGCGCTCGGCGGCGATCCCGGCGCGCTGCGCGCCCAGCTCGTACATCCGCCGCGACGGCTTGCGCATGCCCTCCTCACCGGAGATCACGACGCCGTCGAAGATCTCCGCGAACAGATCGTGCGGGTAGCGGTGCGTGCCCCAAGAGTTCGACACGAGCGCCGTCCTCACGCCTCCCTCGCGCGCGCGCCTGACCGCCTCGATCATGGCCATATCCGGGCCGACGCCCGCGAACAGCCCGTCGACCAATCCTTCGGGGGCGATCCCCAGCAGCTCGGCGAAGCGCAGCTCGAAGCTGGGCTCGTCGAGCTCCCCCTTCTCCAGCGCGATCAGCAGCTCACGAAACTCCGGGTCTCCCTTGAATCGCCCCACGAGCATCCCCGGGTCGAGCTCGACCGCCAGGCAGTACTGATGGAACGACGCAAACAAGTTGGTCGTGAGCACCCCACCCCAGTCAATCAGCAGACCTTCCCTTGCTGAGCCGTCCGTATACCTGCGCGAGGCTTTGTCCTCGGTCGCTCGCGTGCGAAGCACGCCACGCTCCCTGCGTCCGCGCCTCGCTTGGCCTACGGACGGCTCAGTCGCTGCTGACGCCACTTCCTCAGGCGCCATTCGTCGCCTCCTCCGCCTGCCTCGCCAGGTCGAGCACGCCGTCGCCGAACTGCTTCAGGTACGGGTCGTCGGTCGAGCCGGCGATCGCGCGCTTGTAGTTGCCCTCCATGAAGACGATCGTCTTCCACACCGCGAGCGTCGTGTACCAGCGGATGTCCTTCATCGAGCGGCCCGAGGCCTGCTCGTAGCGCGCGATCAGCTCCGCGCGCCTGGGGAAGCCCTCCGCGCGCGTCACCTTGCCGAGGTGCTCGCGCAAACCGTCCGACGGGTCGTCCCGCTCGGTCCACATCATGCACAGGTACCCTAAATCCGCCAGCGGATCGCCGATCGTGGCCATCTCCCAGTCGAGCACGGCCTCCAATCGCGCCGGCGCGTCCGTGGCGAACATCGTGTTGCCGAGGCGGAAGTCGCCGTGCACGATCGTCGCCGCCGGAGAGCTCGGCAGTCGCTCGGCCAGCCACGTCCCGACGCGCTCGACCGCGGGGATCTCGCGCGTCTTGTTCAGCTCCCACAAGCCGCCGAACCGCCGCAGCTGGCGCTCGAGATAGCCGGTTGGCTTGCCGAAGCCCTCGAGCCCCGCCGCGCGCCAGTCGACCGCGTGGATCTCCACCAGCGCGTCGATAAGCTCCTCCCCGATCCTCGCGCGCTCCGCGGGCGTGTCGAGCGCGGGTGGCAGGCTCGAGACGATCGCCTCGCCTCCGATCCGCTCCATCACGTAGAAAGGGCAGCCGATCGTCTCCGGGTCCTCGCACACCGCGAGCACGTCCGGCACCCGCGCGTCCGTGCCCTTCAGCGCGCGCAGCAGCCGCGCCTCGCGCAGCACGTCGTGCGCGCTGGGCGGCAGCGGCGGGCGCGGCGGGCGGCGCAGCACGACCTCCGCGCCCGCGCGCTCGATCAGGTAGGTCACGTTCGAATGCCCCTCGCCGATCGGCTGCGCCTCGATCGCACCCTCGCCGAGGCCGTGTTCGTCGAGGAACCGCTCCAGCGGCTCCACCACCAGCAGCGGTGGGCGCTCGTTGGCGGCCGCGTCCGCGTGCGTGCGGACGATGTCATCTGGGGCGATTGCCATGCTCATTTCGAACTCAACGCTATCCCACGCTTGGGACGGGCGGTGTGCGGGAACGTGCGTCTTGTCACGACATACGGCCGGCCCATGGGCAGGAGGGTGGGCCGATCGCGCGAAGTTCGCAGGACGACCGCAACCCCTCTACCTCGAAGGTGTCTTAAGCGACCATGTCCAGAAACAAGCTCCTCCCACGCTTCCTCGCCGCCCTGTTGTGCTCCTTGACGCTCGCCGCCGGCGCCGCGGCCGCCCCCGCCGCGGCCTCCCACGGCCAGACGGTCTACTTCGAGGCTTCCACCGACCTGCTCAACCCGGCGACGCGCGCGCACACGGTCGCGCAGCTGCAGGCGCTCGGCGTCAAAGCGCTCCGCATCGAGCTCTCCTGGTACGAAGTCGCCCCCAGCCCGGAAAGCGCGACGCGCCCCAGCTTCGAAGAGACCAACCCCGCCGCCTACGACTGGGGCCAGTACGACGCCGTGCTCGCCGAAGCCCAGCGGCTGAAATGGCCGGTCCTGCTGACCGTCACCTCGCCCGTGCCGCGCTGGGCGACGTCGAACAAGAAAGCGCCCTACATCACGCGCCCCGACGACCTCGACTTCGAACAGTTCATGACCGCCGTCGCCAAGCACTACGGCTCGGAGGTCTCGACCTACTCGATCTGGAACGAGCCCAACCACCCCGCCTTCCTGCTGCCGCAATGGAACGCCAACGGCACGCCCGCCTCGCCGCGGATCTACCGCGGCCTCTACCAGGCCGGCTACGTGGGGCTGCAGAAGGCCGGCTTGACCCGTCCGCGGATCCTCTTCGGCGAGACCGCCCCGACCGGCTATGACTCGGTCAGGAGCCTGCTGCGCAGCGAAAAATCCAAAGCGCTCCTGCACGACGTCGCGCCGCTCGCGTTCCTGCGCGAAGCGCTCTGCCTGAACGCCAAGTACAGGAAATCCGGCTCCTGCGGCGAGCTTCAGATGACCGGCTATGCCGACCACGCCTACACGACGCCGGCAGGTCCCTACTACAAGACTCCCGGCGCCGACAACGTCACGATCGGTGTGCTCTCGCGCCTCAGCGCCGCCCTCAACCACGCCGCCGCCGCGCACGCGATCCCGAGCGGGCTGCCGATCTACCTGACCGAGTTCGGGGTGCAGAGCTTCCCCAACAAGTACCTCGGCGTCTCCGTCGCCCAGCAGGCCGAATTCGATGCGATCTCCGAGCGCATCGCCTACGACAACCCGCGCGTCGCCGCGTTCTCCCAGTACCTGCTCAAAGACGACCCGCTCGGCGGCGTCCCCGGCGCGAGCGCGCGCGGCGGCTATGTCGGCTTCCAGACCGGCCTCGAGTACGTAAACGGCTCGCCCAAGCCGCTCTACTACGGTTGGCCGATCCCGCTGACCGTGTCAAAGGCCGGGCACGGGTTCTCGCTGTGGGGGCTCGTACGGCCGGCTACAGGCGCGACGAAGGTCATGGTGCTCGTGCGCACGAAGGGCTCCAAGCGCTACCGCACGCTGAAGACCGTCACGACCAACTCGCTCGGCTACTGGTCGCTGCGCTCCTCCACGCAGGGCGCCTACTGGCGCGTGCGCTGGACGAGCCCGACCGGCGTGAAGTACGAAGGGCCTGCGATCAAGGCTTCTTGAGGCTGTCGCCGGTTGTTGTGAGCGTGGGTGCTCACAAACGGCCGGTGTCGAGCCAAGCCGGTCAGGGGCGAACACCGAGCCGGTCAGGGCGAACATTTTGTCCGTTCTCACGGACAAAATGTTGCGTCCCTGTCCGGCTCTCGGTATGTCAGGCTCTTCCTTTCGCCGTCGGTGACCTCCCTACGATGAGTAGGCGATGCCTGAGCTTCCCGAGGTCGAGATCACCGCGCGCCTGCTCGACGGGGCGCTGAAAGGGGCGGCGATCGAGTCGGTGCTGGCGCCTGGGATCAACGCGCTGAAGACGTTCGATCCGCCGCTGTCGGAGCTCGACGGGCGCGAGATCGTCGGGGTGCGCCGCCGCGGCAAGCACCTGATCGTCGACGTCTCCGGCGAGCTCTCGCTGCTGATCCACCTGATGTCCGCCGGGCGGCTGCAGCTGTACGACAAGCGCGCCGGGCCGCGCGATCGCACCTCGCGGCTGCTCGTTCGCGTGCGCGGCAATGAGGAGCTGCGCCTGCGCGAGTTTGGCACCAAGCAGGCGGCATGGGTGAAGCTGCTGCCTGCTGCCGCGCTCGAGGAGGACAATGCGCTGGCGACGCTCGGCCCCGAAGCGTGGCCCGACCCGGGCGAGCCGGAGCGGCTGCGAGAGCTGCTCGACGCGCCGCGGCCGCTGCACACGCTGCTGCGCGATCAGCGCACGATCGCGGGGATCGGCCGCTCTTGGGTCGACGAGATCCTGTGGGACGCCCGCCTCTCCCCCTACAAGCGCGGCTCGGATCTCGACGCGGATGAGACTGGGCGGCTACGGGAGGCGATCGTGAAGACGCTCGATGGGGCGATCGCCCATTACGAGGACGTGCTCAGCCTGCCGCTGCCCGACAAGCTGCCGCTGCCGTTGCGCGTGCACCGGCACGAGGGCGAGCCCTGCCCGCGCTGCTCCACCACGCTGCAGGCGGTCCACTTCGAGGACTACGTGATCGCCTACTGCCCCGCATGTCAGACGGAGGGGCGCGTGTTGAAGGACAGGCGGCTGTCGAAGTTGCTGAAGTGACGCGGCTCTCACAGCTCGCCTAGCGCCGGCACGAGCGAGCGGCGGGTCGGAGTCTCGCGGCGGCGGCTCGCCAGACCGGGACGGCTGGTCAGAGCGTGTCGCGGACGGCCGACTTGACGGGCCGGACCGGGCGTGGTTAGGTTGGCCGCTCAATGCCCGAAAAGGCGGATAGTTCTGGCTATCTAAAGGCTTTTTTCGGGCTCTTCGAGCAAGGGGAGACAAAGCAATGGGGAACAAAAATCGCATAATCGGCCTGCTCGCGCTGGCCTTTGGGATGCTCATACCGGCGGCGTCGGCCGCCGCGCTGCCGCAGTACGTGGCGCTCGGGGACTCCTACTCCTCCGGCGTCGGCACCCGCGAATTCTATGAAGAACCCGGCGAATGCGACCGCGGTCCGAATGCCTACCCGCCGAAGGTCGCGGCCGCCAAGAGCTACACGCTGAGCTTTCAAGCCTGCAGCGGGGCGAAGACGACGGAAGTCAACGAAAAACAGCTCGGTACGCTCAGCGCCACCACCAGCCTCGTGACGATCACGATCGGCGGCAACGACGCGGGCTTCAGCAACGTGATCATCAACTGCGCCCTCTACTACTTCACGTGCGGGAGCGCGATCGGCGAAGCGAACGAATTCATCAAAAACAAACTGCCGGGCCTGCTCGAAACGACGTATAAAGACATCCGCGCCAGAGCCACCACCGCCAAAGTGGTCGTGCTCGGCTACCCCAAGCTGTTCACCAAAGAAGGCAAGACCTGCAACGTCAACTTCCTGACCTCCGGCAACGAGAAAAAAATGAACGAATCGGCCGAACTCCTCGACAGCGTCGTCAAGGGGCGCGCGGAAGCCAGCAAATTCACGTTCGTCAACCCGACGAGCGCCTTTGAAGCGCACGAGGTGTGCTCTTCCTCGGAATGGTTGAACGGACAGTCCAACCCGCTGTCCGAAAGCTACCACCCGGACGTCGCCGGTCAGGCCGAGTTCACGTCGCTGATCGAGGGGGTGCTGTAGCCCTTTCCTAGCTGTCTCGAGGCGAGCCGCGCTGCGCTTCGGCGCGCGCGCGCTCCGCCTCTGCTCGGGCGCGCTCCGCCTCGTCGTCCTTCAACGACGCCTGCTCGGAGGCGTCATGGGCAGAGCCGCGCGCCTCCTCGGCTTCGGCGGCACGACGACGAGCCTCCTCCTCGAGTGCCTCGGCACGCTCCCGCGCCTCCCGCGTCGCTTGCCCGCGCCGGTTGATCGAGGCCGCGCTCTCGAAGTCTTCCTGGGGAACCTCGACGCCGTAGGCCGCGCTCGTCTGACGCGCGATATCGGCGACGAGCACATCCTGGGCAGCTACGTCCGAGCCGGCCTGCTCGATCTGCTCGGCCGAGTAGGCGAGCTTCAGGTAGTCCCGCCCCACGGAGGCTCCCGCGAGTGGGATGAGGCTCGTGTGGCGACCGAGCAGGCCGCTCTTGACGAGCGCGAAGACCGCCTCGTCGCCGCCTTTGGCGTAGTAGACCTCCTCCAGCTTCCCCACCCGCTCGTTCTGGGAGTCGAGCACCTCCTGTCCCAGCCATTCCTCCACCTGCTCCACGTTCAGCATGCCCTCACGATACCCGCGAGCCGCGTTTGGCAATCAGCGGGTGTCGACGGCGATCGTGGGCCTCGAGTCGCTCCCGGCTCGCTCGGCGAGAAGCTAGGATCCAACTCGTGACGATCGAGCCAGGAGACGCCGCCCCCGACTTCGAGCTGCCCGATCAGGACGGGCGCGCGGTGAAGCTCTCGGACTTCCGTGGTCAACTGGTCGTGGTTTATTTCTACCCGAAGGCCGACACGCCGGGCTGCACGACGCAGGCGTGCGGCGTGCGCGACCACCGCGCCGACTACACGGCGGCGGGGGCGACGGTGCTTGGGATCTCCCCCGACCCTGTTGCGAAGGTCAAGAAGTTCCACGACAAGCAGAGCCTCGACTTCTCGCTGCTCGCCGACGAGGGCCACGCAGTCGCCGACGCCTACGGCGTGTGGGGGGAGAAGTCGATGTACGGGAAAACCTACTTCGGCAACGAGCGCACGACCTTCGTCATCGACTCCGAAGGCAGAGTCGCCGAGGTGCTGCGCAAGGTCAAGCCGGCGGAGCACGATCGGCTGGTGCTGGAGGCGCTGGAGCGGGTTTGACCCGCTTCTGGATTGCGCGGGACGTCTGGTAGGTCGACCCGGCTCTGGGCTTGAGCGGGAGGCCGTAGCAGCGCGGCGGATCGGCTCCGACGAGATCGGTGTCGATGATCGTGCCGGTGATGCCGTTCTCTACCCCCTTTCTACCTGATCGCCTCGCTGGGCTGGCTGATTCATTGCTCGTGGCGTTGGTCGTGCCGGGCGGGCCCAGCCGGAGTCTGTAGTCGGTCGCCAAGTAGCCCCCAGCGGGACGGCAAACCTGGTCGGTTTTGGGGGCTTGTGGTTTGGGGGTTGCAAATGGCAGACGGGTTGTGTATAAGTATGTTGGTAGAGGTGCTCCCGACTTTGGGGGCATGGAAAATAGACTGGGTTTGGGTCGATCTTCCAGGTTGACTTGAGCGCTCGTTGCAGGGGATGTAAGGGAGAGGGCCGAGTCGGATGAAGAGGGGTTGTGCTCGCGTGAGTCCGCAAAGGACAGGTGTGATGGGAATGGTTGCGCGCCCAGTGGGTGTCGTAGCTAGATGCGTCAGCGTCGCTGACACATCTCTCTCTCTCTCTCTCTCTCTCTGCACCGGGTCTTCTAGGCGCTAAGCCTGGTTCTAGCGCCCTTGCTGGTGCCTTTCTCGATCTTCTAGCTGGTAGCCGCCGCGCCTTTGAGCGCGGCTTTCGTGGTTCCCGGCATGGTGGTGTCGTGCTTATGGGGAGCGTGTCCTAATGGGCGCGGTTGCGGGCATGGCGCGTGTGCGCGTGCGCAAGAGCACCACTACGGGTGGTGGTGCGTATGTGTCGGTGTTGCAGGGCACCCGTTTGTTGGATGCTGCGGTTGATCTGGTACACCCGCTATCAAATCCCGCGCCTGTTCGCAGCGTGCGTCGTCGTGGTATGTCTGACGGGAGCGTGGCGCGCAACGGTTTCTCCGGGCCCCTCCCGGAGTCCTCCGCCGCGCCGGTGGGGGTGTGATGGTGGCGAAGGCCCGTATCGGCAACGATCGCTCCACGAGCACTGCTGCAGCGAAGATTACGACGCGTCGTCGTGGTGCGAACGCTGGCAAGCAGCAGCTCTCTGTCCATGGCCAGGTGTCTGAGATGCAACGTGCTCGCCTGATCGGCGCCGCGGTCCCGGTGGTGGACGAGCTTGGCTGGGCAGGTGTCACGGTGGCGGATATCGCGTCGCGGGCACGGGTGTCGCGGCGCACGTTCTATGACCTGTTCTCCAATCGTGAGGACTGCCTGCTGGCGATGCTCGACGACACCGTCACTCGTGTCGAGCGGGACCTTGCCCAAGCAGGCCTCGAGGATGCGTCTTGGGTTGAGCGTGTCCGTACCGGCCTGTGGACGATCTTGTGTTTCCTCGATCGTGATCCGGCATTGGCGCGGGTGTGTGTGGTGCAGAGCGCGCGTGGCACTCGCCGCGTGCTCGAGGCCCGTGAGGCTCTGCTGGCACGCCTGGCGAGCGTGCTGGAGGAAGGTCGCTCACAGAGCGCGCGGGCAGCACAGACCCCTGTCCTGACAGCCGAAGGCCTCGTCGGTGCGGCACTCACGATCGTGTACAAGCGCCTCCTCAACGGTGACCGCGCACCGCTGACCGATCTGCACGGAGAGCTCGTCGGCATGATCGTGCTGCCCTATCTTGGATCGGCGGCCACCAGCAGGGAGCGCAAACGTCCCGCGCCACGCTCAGCGCTGCCGATGGCTCTTGAAAGCGCTCTGTCGAGGAGCGAGCGCCAAGAGGACCCGCTGCGCGATGTTCCGATGCGCCTCACCTACAGGACCGCACGGGTGCTGCAAACCGCCGCTCAACACCCCGGTCAGAGCAACCGCCTGATCGGCGAGGGCGCCGGCCTCACAGACCAAGGCCAAATCTCAAGGCTCCTCAGGCGTCTGCAACGCCTTGGCCTGCTCACGAACACCGGACAAGGCCAGCCTCGCGGTGAGAGCAACGCCTGGCAGCTGACCCCGCTCGGAAAGCGCGTCACGCGCCAGCTCAGCCTCGACAGCGATATGCAACAGGAGACGACACGGTGACACGTCCCGGCCGCCTCGCAAATACAGCGGTAGCAACAGCAGCAGTAGTTCGACAACGCGCCGTGTGGCGCTCTTACAGGGAGGCAACAGGGTGAGCATCCGCAAGCTGGGTACCGGGGGTTTCGCGACAGTCCTATGGGTCATGGTGTTGGGCGCGCTCGCGCTCCCGGCGTTCGCCTCCTGCCCGAACGAACAGGCGCGCGAACAGTCAAACTCCACGAGACTGCCCGATTGTCGAGCGTATGAAATGGTCTCCCCGCTGGAAAAGAACGGGGCCGATATCGAAGGCATCGGTGGCGGGGATGGCGGCGCCGCTGTCCAGACGACACCGGACGGCGATGCCGTGACGTATATCTCACCAGGCGCGTTTGACGCATCGAAGGGCTCGCCGCTGGTCAACCAGTACATCTCCAGGCATGGCGCGGCGGGGTGGTCTACTGAAAACATCACCGAACCTCTACGCTCTTACACCGACCTGGGCGGCGACGGCGAGCAGTACGAGTACTTCAGCTCAGACCTTACCCAAAGCCTACTTTCCAACGGCTTGCACAACGGAACCGTCGAAAATCCCCCGATTCCCGGTGCCCCCGCGGGCTACCACAACCTGTATCTTCGCAATAACACGAACGGTACACTCGAGGCCCTCCTCACCTTCATCCCCAGCGAAGGCTCAGACTCATTCTTCCTTGTGCCCATCGGCGCCACCGAAGACCTGACGCACATTCTCGTCGCGACTTCCGCGGCGTTGACACCCGGCGCGACCCCGGGCGAAGAACACAACAATCTTTATGAGTGGGTAGATGGCCAGTTTCAGGTCATCAACGAACCCCCGAACCCCACCACGCCCGGCGAAACACTCTTCGAATCCACCCTAGGTAGCATAACGTTCGGTAGGGGTGAAGATGGTCCGGCGCATACGATGTCCGCCGACGGCAGCCGTGTATTCTGGTCGTCGATCAGGCGCCCCGCATTGTTTGTGCGTGAGGGGATCGGCACACTAGGGGCGCGTAGCTTGGAGATCGATAAGCCCGCACCCGGCGTCAGTGAAGAACCAAACCACATCACTCTGTATCAGACGGCTAGCGTGGACGGCAGTCGAGCGTTCTTCACAAGCACCGCGCAGCTCACAAGTAACGCAAACACAGGGCCCGTCAACTGCCCGGGATGCGAGTATGAACGTGACGGTGCCGATCTTTATGAATATGTGGTACCTAACGAAAATGCTGTGCCGAAGGGAGAAATTATTGATCTCACACCGGATAGCAATCCGAGTGATCCGCTTGGCGCGAATGTCCTTGGGGTTGTTAGTGCCAGTGAAGATGGTAGCTACATCTATTTCGCAGCGAACGGTGTGCTTGCGCCGGGTGCGACACCGGGAAACTGCCAGACGCCGCTGTCGGGTGAAAACGGCGCCGGGCCCGGTACTGCGTGTAACTTGTATCTGCGTCACAACGGTGTCACGACGTTCATAGCGACGCTCTCGGGCCAGGACGAACTGGGTGTAAGCGTTGGTGCTGAAGCGAATGGTGCGCACGACTGGAGTTCCTCGGTGCTGCGGCGTACTGTTCGTGTGTCGCCGGATGGCAGACATTTGTTGTTTATGTCTGCGGCGTCGCTCACGGGCTATGACAATCGAGATGCGGTCACGGGCGAACCGGATGAGGAGATCTATTCCTACGAATCGGGGACGCCTGGCCCGGTGTGCATCTCTTGTAACCCTACAGGTGCCCGGCCGATAGGGCCGTCCAGCATCCCCCCTGGCACCCCCTTCCGCTCCGTGATCGCGGAGTATGAATCGCGTGTGTTGTCGCCTACGGGTGATCGCGTGTTTTTCCAGAGCAAGGATGCGCTTGTGCCGCAGGATACGAACGGGCAGTTGGATGTGTATGAGTGGGAGCGTGAAGGTACTGGTAGCTGTATTTCGAGTAGCGGAGTGAACGGTGGTTGTGTGAGCCTGATCTCAGGCGGCGCGAGCAGCGAAAAGTCAACGTTTCTCGATGCCGGCGAAGACGGCTCGAACGTGTTCTTCTTGACGCGTCAGTCGCTGGTGCCGGGCGACACCGACCAGCTCGTGGACCTGTATGACGCGCGTGTGGAAGGTGGGCAGGCGCAGGTCGTCGCGCCGGCGTGCACGGGTACGGGATGTCAGGGTCTCCCTGGGGCGCAGCCTACCTTTGAAGCTCCGCCCAGCGCGACGTTCAACGGTGTCGGTAATTTCCCCGCGCCGGCGGCGGCAAAGGCTGCGCCGAAGAAGACGGTGAAGTGCGCGAAGGGTAGGAAGCTCAGCCGCGGGAAGTGTGTCAAGACCAAGAAAAAATCTAAAGCGAAGCGAGCTAAGCGCTCTGCTAGCAGGAGGGGCCACCGATGACGGCAGAATGGAATAGCTCTCCGCTCTTGCGGAGCGCGATACTTGCATCCTTGCTGTGCGCGATCTTGGGGGCCTGCGTTGTGTTCGGGTTTCCCGCGGTTGCGCATGGGGACGAAGGTGAATTCGGCGCGAACTTCGGTTTCGCATCCGTGGGGTTTGCCGCGACTGAACAACCGACCGCAGAACAGGCAGCCAGAAAAGAACCGGGTGCGCCCGATGTACGGGCGGGCTCGCACCCGTGGGCGTTGACGACGAGCTTTTTCGTGGACACGATCGCGAAGGCGGGCCCACCAGCAGAAGGGAAGCTGATTCCGGATGCGGATGTCAAGGATCTGCAGGTCGAGCTTCCTCCAGGGCTTGTCGGCAATGCGACGATCATGCAGGCGTGTGAAACAAAGGCATTTAATATCTTCAGGGAATCTGCAACGAACCCAGAAAATCTGGGTGAATTCGATGGGGCAAGCTTTGGGAGATCCAACAACGAATGTCCGGCTGATACGCAGGTTGGCGCGGGAACTGTCGAGCTGCGCAACCCAGGCCTAGGGGAAAACGACCCCGAATTCTTGGCGGTCCCAGTGTATAATCTCGTTCCGCCGCCGGGGACGCCGGCCGAGTTCGGCTTCAAGGTGGAAAATATCACGGTCTTGTTGAGGCCGACGGTCCGCACGGGCGGGGACTTTGGGTTGACGGTCTCTGTCGGCAATATCAGCCAGCTCACGCGTATCGGTGGGACGAGCCTGTCGTTTTGGGGTGTTCCGGCCGATCCCAGTCACGATGCTGAACGCCGTGGTTATGGTTGTCGTATGGAAGCGGGTTGTCCGGCGGGTGTGCGGTCCGGGCCGTTCTTGACGTTGCCGACGAGTTGCACGAGCGAACCGTTACGGGTGGGTTTCGTGGCTGATGATTGGCAGGACCCCGGGTCCTATAACGCCGACGGCACACCCAACCTCTCTGACCCGGCGTGGAAGCAGGCGACAGCGACGCTGCCCGCGATGACGGGCTGTGATCGCCCTGCGTTCGGCCCGTCGTTGACGGCGGCGCCGGATACTGTCGCGTCGGATTCTCCGGCGGGGTTGACGGCCGACGTGAAGGTCGGCCAGGAAGGTTTGGTGATTGCGGGTGGGATCGCGACCGCGGCGGTAGAGAACACGACGGTCACGTTGCCGCCGGGGATGGCGATCAATCCCGGCCAGGCAGCCGGACTTGCGGCCTGTCGGCCCGGGGAAGACGGGGTCGGCTCGGAGAGCCCGGCGTCATGCCCGTCGGCGTCGAGGGTGGGGACGGTTGAAATCGCGACGCCGTTGTTGCGGGACAAGCTCGAAGGTGATGTGTACGTCCTGCAGTCCAACCCCCCGAACCTGCAACTGTTGATTGTGGCGTCTGCGGATGGGGTGTCGTTGAAGCTCCCCGCACAGGTGCATCTGGATGAGGCGACGGGTCGGGTCACGACGACCTTGCTGGGGACCCCGCCGTTGCCGTTTACGGATTTCAACTTGAAATTCAGTGGTGGTGCACAGGCCGCGCTCGTTACACCCCCCACCTGCGGCATGTATACGACGAACGGGGATTTTGTGCCGTGGTCATCTCCGTTTGAGCTTGACTCCTCGATCGCGACGAGCTTCGGCATCAGTACGGGCCCGGCCGGCAGCGGCCCTGCGGGCTGCACGGGACCGCTCCCCTTCAACCCGGTGTTGACCGCGGGCGCCACGACAGACCAGGCCGGTGGCTTTACCGACTTTTCGTTGTTGTTGCAGCGAGCGGATGGTCAGCAGCGGATCCAGTCGTTGCAGTTCAAGGCGCCGCCGGGTTTGTTGGGGATGATCTCCAAGATCCCGTTGTGCCCCGAACCACAGGCGTCTGAGGGTACGTGTCCCGTGGCGTCGCAGATCGGGCACACGATCGTGACCGCCGGTCCGGGACCGTATCCGTTGGTCGTGCCGCAGCCGGGGCAGCCGCCCGCCGCGATCTACCTCACTGGGGCCTATAAGGGCGCGCCGTACGGCCTGTCGATCGTGGTACCGCTGGTGGTGGGCCCGTTCGTGTTGCAGACACAGGTGGTGCGAGCGAGCATCGCGGTCGATCCGCGTACGGCGCAGCTGACGATCACGACAGATCACATCCCTGCGATCGTGGACGGGATCCCCACGGATCTGCGCTCGATCGATGCGGTGGTCGATCGGGAAGGGTTCATCTTCAACCCGACGAACTGCAACCCCTCGAGCTTCTCCGGCACGGCGGCGAGCACGGAAGGCGTCACGGCGGGCATCTCTACGCACTTCCAGGTCGGGTCTTGTCAGAGCCTTGCTTTCAAGCCGGCGTTCAAGGTCTCCACCGCGGGAGCGACGTCGAAAAGGGATGGTGCGAGCCTGACGGCGACCCTGACCAACCCGACGACCGTGCCGGGTCATGATCAGGCGACGAGCGAGTCTGGCCTTCAGTCGTTGAAGATCGACCTCCCGAAGCAACTGCCGTCCCGCTTGACGACACTGCAGAAGGCGTGCCTCGCGATCGTCTTCAACGCGAACCCCGCGGCGTGCCCCGCGGCGTCGATCTTGGGTCGCGTGACGGTGCACACCCCAGTGCTGCCAGTACCACTGACGGGCCCGGCGTATTTCGTGTCCAATGGTGGTGAAGCGTTCCCGAACTTCGTGATGGTGCTGCAGGGCTATGGCGTCACGATCGAGATCGTGGGACAGACGTTCATCAGCAAAGCGGGCGTCACGAGCCTGACGTTCAAGACCATTCCCGACGCGCCGTTCAATACGTTCACGGTGACAACCCCGGAGGGTCCCTATTCCGCGCTGGCGGCGAACCTTCCGGCGAAGGCGAACGGTGATTTCTGTGGTCAGAAGCTGACGATGCCGACCGTGTTCAACGCTCAGGACGGCGCGGTGATACATCAGAGCACCCCGGTCGGCGTGACGGGATGTCCGAAGGCGAAGAAGGCAGCGAAACCGAAGCGGAAGGCCAAACGAGCAAGCACGCACAGGACGACCGGTGCCAACGACAAGGGAAGGGAGTAGATCATGCGTATTCCGAGACCGTCGTTGACGGTGCTGGTCACGTGTATGGTTCTAGCCTGCTGCTTGGTATCCAGCGCTCCGGCGTTGGCTGGCGAGGCGACTGTCTTCTCGGGATTGTCGTTCGGTCCCGCGGGCCCCGACACAGGCTCCTTCGCGGGCGTACGCGGGGTCGCCATCGACCAGGCCGGCGGAGACGTTTACGTATACGACGCTGTCGCGGGGACGGTGTACAAGTTCGATGCTGCTGGTGAGCCGGTGAGCTTTGCATCCTCGGGCACGAACGTGATCGAAGGTGTTGGTGGTGGCGGTATCGGGGAGAGCGAGATCGCGGTCGACAGCTCTACCGGTCCCGCGAAAGGCGACGTCTATGTCGCGAACAACAGCAGCGTGCTGATCTACAACGGCGAAACCGGGGAAAAACTCGGCGAACTGACGGGTGGGGAGGCGTGTGGTGTCGCAGTCGATCCCAGCGGTGATGTCTATGTCGGGTTCTATCCCCATATCAGTGAGTTTACGCCGCTCACAAACCCGGTTACCGACGCTGAAATGACGGGCACCGCGACGGCTAGCAACCCCGAACTCTTGGAAAAAACGTGCAATGTCGCGGCCGACGGCTCGGGGAACGTTTACGCCGCGGCGTTCCACGGCGGGATCACCAAGCTCGAAGGCTTGAGCGCGAGCGAAGGGATCGTGCTCGACCCGCAGGGCAACACCCCCACGATCGACCCCGCCAACAACGACGTATACGTCGACGAGGGCGGTGACATCGCCGAGTACGATCCTGCCGGAGCATTGCTGGAAAGATTCAGTGGGTCCGGGGCCGGCGTGTTCTCCGCTTCGGAAGGCGTCGCCGTGAACGACACGACGGGCGATGAGTACGTTGGCGATGGCGGGAGCATGAAGGTCTTCGAGAGCCTGACGCTACCCGATGTCACGACCGGCGCCGCCACAGAAGCCACCCCTAGCTCCGCGACGCTCACCGGGACTGTCAACGCGGAAGGTACCAGCGGTGTGACGTATAGCTTCGAATACGGTTTCGATACCTCCTACGGCCTCGGTGCCACCGCGAGCGTGCCAGTCTCGGGCTCCACGAGCCAGCCTGTGCGGGTACCGCTGGGAAACCTCAAGCCGAACACGACCTACCATTACCGCCTAGTCGCGAGCAACGCTACGCTCAGGCCGCCGCAGACGGTCAGCGGCGAAGACCACACGTTCACGACCCCCCCGACACCACCCACAGCAGTGACGGGCGGGAACACGAGCGTGACGCTGACCTCCGCACTCATCACCGGCGCGGCCGGCACGCAAGAGCTGGCGGGAACGTACGCGTTCGAGCTCGGCACCAGTCCTGAAAGTCTGCAGGCGGTCGCGTTCGGAGCGCTCGCCCCGGTGTCCGGGGGGCAGAGCGAGGGACTCACGCTCACGGGTCTGGCATCGGGAACGACGTACTACTACAGGTTCACCGCAAGCACGACGAACGGCTCCAGCCAAGGCAGCGTGGGCTCCTTTACGACGGTGGCGCTCTCGAGCCCGCTTGTGACCGCGACCCAGACATTCCCGAACCTCACGAGCTACGCGCCGTTACCAGCGCCAAGGCAGGTCAAGCCCAGCCTGCCCAAAAAGAAAGCGAAGGGCAAGCACCACAGGAGCAAGCCGAAGAAGCAGAGGAAGAAGGGCAAGAGCAGGCCCAAGAAGTAGCGGCGCGCGGCCGAGATCTACAACATGGGTTTGAGCGGTGCGGTTGGTTCGCGCGCACAGGTTGGTGAGGTTGGGCGGCGTGCGCGTATTCTCGACGCGATGGCGCAGGTCGTGGGGGAGCGTGGCTATCAGGGCACGTCGGTGAGGCTCTTGACTGCGCGAGCACGGGTGTCCAGTCGTACGTTTTACGAGGAGTTCAGCGGACTCGAGGAGTGCTTTGCGGCGTTGCTCGATCTCGGTCTGGAGCTGCCGAGCGCGATCATCGCGCGTGCGTTTGAGGGAGAGGATTGTTGGCGTGACGGTGCGCGCGTGGCACTGGCCGAGCTGCTCGTGTTCTTCGACTCCGAGCCGTGGTTGACGAGGGTCTGGTTTGTCGAGGCGATGGCCGCGGGCGCATGGGCGCTGGAGCATCGCGAGCGCAACATCGTGACGGTGCAGGGGCTGATCGTGGGCTACTGGTCTGCGGCGGGAGCCGCACGAGCGGATCCGATTCTGGTGAGGGGAGTGATGGCGGCGATTCTGGGAGTGCTCACGACACACGTGGTGATGAAGCGCCCAGAGCCGATGATCACGATGCTAGGGCCGCTGATGCGCTTGATCCTCAGCCCGTTCCTCGACGCGCAGGCAGTCGAGCACGAACTGGATCGCGCCGAGCGGACAGCCCGGGCGTTGCTGTCTGAATGCCGTTCGCCCGTCCCGAGGCGTAACGCGAGCGATCCACCGATCCCGGCAGCGCTACTGGCCCCAGGCGCCAGTCGCGCACGCATGTGCGTGCTCTACCTCGCCGAGCACGGCGAGCAGGGAGCCGGTGGAGGATGGGGTCCCAGCAACCGTCAAATCGCTGGTGGCATCGGTATCGCTCACCAGGGCCAAGCCTCAAGGCTCCTCACACGCCTCGCCGGACTGGGATTGCTCACCAAGAAGGCTGGTGGCGCCGGCCACTCCAACGCCTGGAAGCTCACACCCACCGGAAAACGCGCCGCAAACGCACTCAAGCACCACGAAACCATCAACAGCACACAGAACGACAAGTCATTCACCGAGTCATTGACAGTCGAGAACCGAGCACGACTTTTGGGTGAACTTCACTCAGACGGTAAAGGCGATTTTCCCAGTGTGAAGTCTTGACGGAACGAATCTCTCTCCATAGAGTGAAGTATCAGGCGATAATGGTAGACGATATCACAATCCTGCCTATCGTATAAAAAGGGGAGGCTTCCGGGCGGTCCTGGCAGTAGCAGTGCTGGTTGTGTTGCTTGGATGTGACTTTCAAATGGGAGGCTGTAAATGCTTAGGTTGGTTGATTTCCGCCGGTTACCCGTGGGCGCTCGTAGGCTGGGCTTGGCGAGTGTGACAATGGTCGCGATGTTTGTGCCTGCTGCTGCGCCGTCCGCTATGGCCGCGTCGGGGGGCGAATACGCGGCATTTGCTCAATGTCCACTTGGTACCCAGGGACTGTCTGCCTGTCTGCAGGTTCGCGTTGAAAGCGGTGAACTGACGCTCGGCAAGCTGAAGGTTCCGCTCATCAACACCCAGGTGCTGCAGGGCGGTCTCATTCAGACCGGGTTCGTCGAAGAAACGGCCCTGCTGACCTTCGTGGGCGCGGCCAACGGTGAAACGCTGCAGAGGACACCGCAGCTGATCCCCGCGGGCACGGTGCAATGCTCCAAGGTTCAGGACACGAGATGGTTCGACCGCAGATCACACCGGTGGCATGACAGAGGCACGGGCGGATGGCTCGAACGAGCAGACCACGCACTTTGCGAGACGATCTTCGAAGACGGACAGGCCGGCCTGTATGTGACCGCCGAACTGGCCTCCCCGGCCGGCGCGATCGGGATAAACGAGGAAAACGGCGTCGAGGAACACGGCACGGCACTGTCGCTGTCGCTGAAGTTCAGGCTCGAAAATCCCCTGCTGGGACGCGAATGCTACATCGGCTCGGACGCCAGCCCGATCGTGCTCGAACTCACAGATGGAACCGCTGGCCCACTCAAAGGCAAACTCGGCTCGGTCACGATCGAGGACCAGGGCAAGCTCCTGATCGTTTCGGGCACGACGTTCGTCAATGACACCTTCGTGGCTCCGGAAGCGACAGGCTGTGGTTACGGCGGAAGCCTCGACTCTCTCATCAACACGCAGTTGGGACTGCCCGCAGCCGCCGGAACAAACACAGCGACAATGGTCGGCACGCAGGAACAGATTGCCAGCCAGGCAGTCGAAGAAGCGAACGAGCTCACCCCGGAAACCCCGCCGTCGCGTCCGCCGGGGCGCCACAGGCGATAAAACAGCCCACCTTCCCAGTCGCTCCGGGGCCGTGTGCCCGGGGCGACCGGGAAGAGGGCGACCTCCGAAACACGCAGTCTACGCCCTCCGCACAGTTGGTAGCTACCGGGGGCCGCGCGGCACCAGGAGGTATGGGGCGCTGAATTTGGCTTTGTGGAGCGGTTTGTGTGCTGGTTGACAGTTGGGGCTTGCAAAGTTCGACGGTTTGTGTATATATTTGTTGGTAGTTGTGCTTCCGGGTTTGGGGGCATGGAAATAGACTGGGTTTGGGTCGATCTTCTGGGTTGACGTCAAGCGCTTTGCAGGGGATGTAGGGGAGAGGGACCGGGTCGTTATGAAGAGGGGTCGTGTTCGCGTGAGTCCGACTAGGACAGATGTGATGGGGGTCGTTGCGCGCCGTGATGGTGCCGTAGCTAGATGCGTCAGCGTCGCTGACACATCTCTCTCTCTCTCTCTCTCTCTCTGCACCGGGTCTTCTAGGCGCTGAGCCTGGTTTTGGCGCCTCCTCGGGCGCTTCTCTCGATCTTCTAGCCGGTCGCCGTCGCGCTCGTGAGCGCGGCTTTGCCCGTTCCAATCCGTCTGGTGGGGTCGCGCGGGTTGGGAGCGTGTCCTGATGGGCTCGGTCGTTGCTGCGCGGCGTCGTGGTGGTCGTGAGCGGACCCTGTCTGGCCGGGGTCAGGTTTCTGGGATGCAGCGTGCTCGTTTGTTGGGCGCGGCTGTTCCGCTGGTGGACGAGGTTGGCTGGTCGGGGGTGAGCGTCGCGGATATCGCGGCACGGGCGCGGGTGTCGCGGCGCACGTTCTATGACCTGTTCGCCAACCGCGAGGACTGCCTGCTCGCGGTGCTGCAGGAAACGGTGGAGCGCGTCGAGCAGGATCTCCTGCGGACGGTCCCCGATGACGGCTTGTGGGTTGAGCGTGTCCGCACGGGGTTGTGGAAGATCCTGTGCTTCCTGGATGGCGATCCGGTGCTGGCACGGGTGTGTGTTGTCCAGAGCGCGCGCGGCTCACGCCGGGTGTTGGGCGCGCGCGAGGAGATCCTTGCGCGTCTCGCGCACATACTCGAGGAAGGAGCCTCCGAGAGCGCGCGTACGGCACAGATACCTGGGCTTACGGCCGAGGGTCTCGCCGGTGCTGCGCTGGCGATCGTCTACAAGCGCTTGTTGAACGGCGAGCAGGCCCCTCTCACCGATTTGCATGGGGAGCTGATGGGAATGATCTTGCTGCCGTACTTGGGCGCTGCGGCCGCTGCCAGGGAGCGCAAGCGTCCCGCACCGGGACCGCTCACGCCTGCCGGTGTTGAGCAGACGGGACGGCCTGACCCGCGTTTGGAGGATCCATTGCGGGATGTCCCGATGCGCGTGACCTACCGCACCGCAAGGGTCCTACAAGCCGCTCGGGAGCATCCCGGGGTGAGCAATCGCCGGATCGGCAAGCACGCCGGTCTTCACGATCAGGGTCAGATCTCGAGGCTACTTGCACGGTTGCAACGCCTCGGCCTGCTCGAGAACACGGGCGAGGGACAACCTCGTGGTGAGAGCAACGCTTGGAATCTCACCCCTCTCGGGGAACGCGTCACAGAACAACTCAGCCTGAGCAACTCGGCACACAAGGACCGTGCGTGATGCAACACCGTGCCATGAAAGGCGGGGAGCGGCGCAACCGGGAAGCGGCACCAAAAATATTCCAGGACTCGTACAGCACATTATCGGTAGAGAGGGACATTATTATGGCACGACGGAACGGCATATCTCTTAGTTATCTTGTAGTCGTCAGGCACATGTTCCTGCTCGTGCGAGATGTGCTTCAAACAAAAGGCAGAGACAAAAAGTCGATGTCTTTCAGGGCCGCGATCGGGATCGTCGTATCGCTGTGTACGGTGGGCGGAGGGCTGACCTTGGCCGTGTCGCCTGCGCTCGCGGTCTCGCTTCCTGACGGACGCGCATACGAACTGGTCAGCCCCGCCCCGGTCGGCCAGGAAGCCAATATCGACGTGCCCGAGTGGGCCGTGGTGGAACTGAGTGGTTTCTACGAACACGGTGTCCCTTCTGAATTCCCCTTCGAGGTCGCGCCCGACGGGGAAAAGGTGGTCTATCCCGGGGACCCGCCCCTGACCGGCGGGAACAACCGAGATGGTTTTTTTGGCGGTGGCAACCAGTTTATGGCGACACGGTCTTCGGCCGGTGGCTGGAATCAGATGGATCTCGACCCGACCAGCAACAACGATGCGTCCTATGACGGGTTCACAAACGATCTCTCCCTGGGGTTTCTGACCACGAACGAACCGCTGGCCGCCGGTGTGCCACAGGGAAGGATTCCTTACTCGCACGCGACGATCGCCGGGGCGGAAGGCGAATACGATCCGCTCTTTGCCGCCGCCGGGTCACGTGTCGGATTTGGGACGCTTTACGTGGGCGCGAACAGCGGCACGAGCACCGTTCCCGCATTTAGCCATATTCTATTCGAAGGTAATGGCGCCCTGCCTGTGAGCGGCCAGGTCCAGCCCGAAGCGCCCGAAGCCGGCAACGAATCCGAGCAGAACCTCTACGACAGTGTCGGCGGCGAGCTGTATCTGGTCAATGTGCTGCCAAACGGCAAAACGGAACCTGGCGCGTCGTTCGGAGGCGCACCCCTCGCAGGTCACGGCGCGGATGTCGATCACGCGATCTCTCCGGACGGGTCGCGGATCTTCTGGACGGGTGACGCCAGCGGCAACCTGTACGTGCGTGAGAACGACGATCGGTCCGAGAGCCCGCTCAATGCCCAGGGCGAATGTACCGTCGCGGCGGACGCCTGCACGGTGCTGATCGCCGAAGGCGGGGTGTTTTCGAGCGCGAGCGCGGACGGGTCGAGGGTGGTGTTCACCAAGGACGGCCACCTCTATCGCTACGAACTCATGCCAGGAGAGCTCACACGTGGCACCACTGCTGATCTGACCCCGGGTGGTGAAATACTCGGGGTTGCTGGCACAAGCGAAGGCGAGGAATACATCTATTATGTCGACTCCAGTTACCATCTGTATCTCTGGCACGAAGGTGTCAGCGCTTTCATCGCCACGCTCTCAAGCGCAGACGACCACAATATTCTGCCATTCGGGGGCCAAGGGGTCGGTGATTGGCAGGAAGAACTTGGGCGTCGCAGCGCCGAGGTGACGCCCGACGGTCACAGCCTGATCTTCGTGTCGCGCAACAGCCTGACGGGATATGACAATGACGAGGGCGGCGAAGTGGAGGACGAGGTATTCCTCTATGAAGCGCCGTCGAGCAAGCTGACGTGCGTCTCGTGCAATCCCACCGGCGCGCCGCCGGTGCCCACAGAATTCAACACCTATGTGAAAACGGAGCACGCGCTGGGGGCCTTTCTGCCGGTGAGTCTCCTGTCCTCCTACCAGCCGCAGCTGATCTCCGACGATGGGAGCCGCGTGGTCTTTCAAAGCGGTGAGCCGCTCGTCCCGCAGGACACGAACGGCTGGCTGGACGTCTATGAGTGGGAGCGCGACGGCAGCGGCAGTTGCAGGGAAAGCCAGGGATGTGTGTATCTGCTCTCCGGGGGTACGGATCCGGAAAACTCTTATCTGATCGCCGCGAGCGAAACGGGGAATGACGTGTTCTTCGTCAGCCGTGCAGACCTCGTCGCGCAGGACCGCGGCGATGACGACATGGTGTATGACGCGCGGGTGGGCGGGGTGCAGCCCCCGGCCGAATCCGAATGCGCCGGCACAGGCTGTCAGGGAGTACCGCCCGCGCCGCCGGTGTTCGCGACGCCGTCCAGCGTGACGTTCAATGGCGTGGGCAACTTTCCCGCAACGGCCACCACGCCTGTCACACCCAAGGCGAAGCCGTTGACAGAGGCGCAGAAGCTCGCGAAAGCGCTGAAGGTTTGCCGCAGGGTGCACAGCGCACGCAAGCGGAGTGCTTGCGAAGTCCGCGCCAGGAAGCAGTACAAGCCAAAGTCGAAAGCGAAGAAGAGCGACAGGAGGGGGAAGTGATGAGGGGTTTGATGGGGAATCGGTCGCTCTGGGGTGTGGCAAGTGTTGTGGTCGTCCTGTCCGCGCTGGCCATTGCGAGCGCCTCGGCACAGGCTTCCGTGGCGGGCACGGGGTGGGAGGCGACGACATTTGCCTACCCTTCGCATCTTCCGCCTGGAGGGACAGGCAGGATCGACGTGGAAATCGTGAACATGGGAGCGTTGCCGGCCACCGGTAACATCACGGTGACGGACACGCTGCCGGCCGGCGTGACCGCGACCGCCGCAGGTGGCGGCACAGAAGGGCCGGGGGGCGAGTCTCCCGGGGGAGAATGGGTTTGCACCGGCACGGCCGTTGTGACTTGCACCGGTGAAGCCGAATCCCGCGCCCTACGGCGAATGCCGTTTAAACGGATCGCGATCGAAGTCTCCGTTCTGCCGAATGTCGCGGGAGAATTGGCGAACAGGGTGACCGTCACCGGCGGTGGCGCGGTGGGCGCGACGAGCGTCTCCGATCCTGTGGTGGTCAGCGCGACACCGCCGTCGTTCGGGTTCTCGGGCTGGCATGTGTGGTTGTCGAACGCGAGCGGGACGCCGGATACGCAGGCCGGGTCTCATCCTTACCAGGTGATGTTCGCGCTCGGTTTCAACCAGAACGCAGACGGCAAACTCGCCGACGGCGAAATCAGAAATCTCGAGGCGGTGCTTCCTCCAGGCTTCTTCGGCGATCCCAACGCGGTGCCGGAGTGCACCCGACAACAGCTGGACGGGCAGGGATGCCCTCCTCAAACGCAGGTCGGCATCGATGTGAGCAGTGTCGGATACCAGTCCGCAAGGACCGAACCAGCTGATAGGCAACTCTTCTAGGGTTACGGGTGAACGGCTGCCTGTCTATAACATGGTCCCGCCGCGTGGGGTGCCGGATGAGTTCGCGTTCTCGGTCGCGGGCGAGCATACGTTCTTCGACGCGGGGGTGCGCAGCGGCGCCGGGTATGGGATCGTCGAGCACATCGATGACCTCCCGGCGGTCGGTATCGATCTGAACTACCTGACGCTGTGGGGTGTGCCCGCGGCGGCGATCCACGATAGCGAACGCCGCACCACCGCGCCGGAATTCGCATGTGCAAGGCGGGTGTTCGGTGGGTCTTCTGCCGAAGCCGTTCTTGACGTTGCCGACGTCGTGTGCGGGGCCGCAGAGCTTCGGGATTCGCGGATTGGCAACGTGGCAGGATCCAAGCGCCGCCGCGGAAGCGGGTACGGTGACGAGCGATGACGGTGGTGACCCGGTTGGTTTCACGGGGTGCGAAGACCTGTCGATGGAACCCTCGTTGTCGACGTCTCCTGACACGACTTTCGCGGACACTCCCGCGGGGCTCACCGCGGACGTCAAAATTCCCCAGGAAAGCCTGACGTTGCCCGAAGGTCTCGTCGCTTCGACGCTCAAGAACACGACCGTGACCCTGCCGGAAGGGGTCGTGATCAATCCCGGTCAGGCGGCGGGACTCGTCGCCTGCCAGGCCGCGGAAGCCGACGTGCACAGCGAAGGGCCGTCGTCGTGTCCGAGCGCCTCGAAGGTCGGCACGGTGCACATCAGGACTCCCCTGCTGGAAGGGGAGCTCGAAAGCGAACTCGAAGGCGATGTGTATGTCTTGCAGTCCAATCCTCCGAACCTGCAGTTGCTGCTCGCCGCGTCTGCGGACGGCATCTATCTGAAGCTCGTCGGGAACGTGCATCTGAACGAAGCGACGGGTCAGCTGACGACCACCTTCTCGGAAACCCCGGAGTTGCCGTTCACGGATTTGAAGCTTGCGTTCAGTGGTGGCGCGCAGGCGGCGTTGGCGACCCCGACGGGGTGTGGCTCTTATACGACGACGTCGGATCTCACGCCGTGGAGTAGTCCGTTCGCTGAAGACCTGTATCCGAACAGCAGCTTTGCGATCAGCAGCGGGCCGGACGGGAGCGCGTGCGCTTCGCCATTGCCGTTTAGTCCGTCGCTGACGGCCGGGGCGACGACCGATCAGGCGGGTGGCTATACGAGCTTCACCCTGCTGCTCCAGCGGGCCGATGACCAGCAGCGTGTCTCGACCCTGCAGTTCAAGACTCCCGCGGGATTGTTGGGGATGATCAGCAAGGTTCCGCTCTGCGAGGAACCGCAGGCTGCGGCTGGTGCGTGCTCGGCGGCGTCGCAGATCGGTCATACGGTGGTGGCGGCGGGGCCTGGACCGTATCCGTTGGTGGTGCCGGAGCCGGGTCAGTCGCCGGCCCCGATCTATCTGACGGGCGGTTACAAGGGCGCTCCGTACGGGCTGTCGATCGCCGTGCCGGTGATCGCGGGACCGTTCAATCTCGGCACGGTTGTGGTGCGGGCGAGGATCGAAGTCGATCCGCATACCGCGCAGCTGACGGTCACGACCGATCCGCTGCCTTCGGTCCTGGACGGCATCCCGACGGATCTGCGGACGATCAACGCGGTGATCGATCGCGAAGGGTTCATGTTCAATCCCACCAACTGCAGTTCTCAGGCATTCGCGGGGACGGCTAAAAGCACCGAAGGCACGGTCGCGCCGATCTCGAGTCATTTCCAGGTCGGGTCGTGTCAGAGCTTGAAGTTCGCTCCCGACTTCACGGTCTCCACGGCCGGGAAGACCTCGAAAAAGGATGGTGCGAGCCTGGAAGCGAAGATCGTGTATCCGACCGGCGCTCTGGGCGATAACCAGGCGAGCTCGCAGGCGAACATCGCCGCAGTCAAGGTCGACCTGCCGAAGCAGCTGCCGTCCAGGTTGACGACGTTGCAGAAGGCGTGCGTGGCGAAGGTCTTCGAAGCCAATCCGGCGGGTTGTCCGAAAGAATCGGTCGTGGGATACGCGACGGCGGTCAGCCCGGTGCTGCCGGTCCCATTGCGTGGCCCGGCGTACTTCGTCTCTCACGGCGGTGAAGCGTTCCCGAGCCTGATCGTCGTGCTGCAGGGCTATGGCGTGACCGTGGATCTGGTCGGCGCCACGTTCATCAGCCGTGCGGGTGTCACGAGCAGCACGTTCAAGCAGGTCCCCGATGTGCCGATCAGCTCGTTCGACCTCACGCTCCCCGAGGGCCCCTTCTCCGCGCTCGCGGCGAACGTGCCCGCGAAGGCGAAATACAGTCTCTGCGGTCAAACACTCGATATGCCGACGGCGTTCAAGGGTCAGAACGGAGCAGAAATACGCGAGACCACGAAGATCGCTGTCTCCGGATGCCCGAAGGCAAAGAAAGCACTCAAGACAAAGAAGAAGGCGGCGAAGAAGAAGACGAAAGCAAAGAAAGCCACCACAGCGAGCGGGAGGGACAAGTAAATGATGGTCAAGGCACCCCTCATAGGAGTCGTTGGGACCCTCGCCGTGCTCGTGTTCGGTGCCGGGCCGGCGTTGGCTGATACCGCGCCGAGCGTCACGATCGCCTCGCCCACCGCGGCGACTTCGAGCAGCGTGCACGTGAGTGGCACCGTGAATCCGCACGGCGGACCGTCGGCGACCTCGTGGGCGTTTGAGTACTCCAGGGAACCGCTCGTCGAAGGCTGGATCACCGCGCTCAGTGGTGAATATCCTGAAAACAGCGCCGAAGCGATATCCACGAGCCCGCTGCCGGTGGAAGGAACGCTCGAAGGCCTTCAGCCGAACACGACCTACACGGTGCGGCTGGTCGCTATGAACGCGGGCGGCGAAGCGACACCGGAGCCGGAAGCGACGGCCCAGACGAGCGCGATCGCACCGTCGGTGGAAAGCGAGAGCACATCCACGCTGGAGCCCACCGAAGCGACGCTGGAAGCCCAGGTCAACCCCAACAACGAGACCACCACCGGCTACCTGCAGTACTCCACGAGCGCCGCGGTCAACAGCGACGGAGCGCTGCTCACCTCGACCCAGACCGCGACACCACCAGGACCGGAAATCGGCTCCAACTACGAAACGCACCCCGTCGGTCCCGCGACGCTCACCGCCCTGACACCGGGTATGACCTACTACTACCAAGCCGTCGCGATCAACGCGACCGGCACCACCTACGGGCACGTCCAAGAATTCACCACGCTAGACACGCCCACGGTCACAACGGGGGAAGCGCAGAACATCACCCGCACCGGCGCCACGGTACTGGGAACGGTCGACCCCGCGGGCGCACCCACGACCTACCACATCGCCTACGTCCCCGCCGGTAAATACGAAGAGGGCACTGCGAACCCCTACGCCAACGGCAGCGTCACGCAGCAGAGCACGGGCATCGGCGACGGCTACACCGTCCAGCAGCTCCCCCCGACGTTCATCGGCGAACTGACCCCTGGGGAAACCTATGACTACGCGGTCATCGCCACGAACTCCGTCGGCAGCACGATCGGGCCCAACGAGTCGTTCACCACCTCCTCGCCTACCCCCCCGCTCGCCCTCACCGGCGAAGCGCTCGGCGTGACGCAGACCAACGTGACGCTCACGGGCACTGTCGATACGCGCGGCCTGCAGAGCACGCTCGAGTTCGAACTCGGCACCACTCCCGGCGCGGGATCTGCCAAGCCCGCCACGATCGTCTCGGAATCCGGCACGGTCGTAGAGATCTATGCCTCCTACGCCAACAACCTGCAGCCCGGCACCACCTACTACTACCGTGTCCTTGCGACCAACCCCGACGGCACCGAGTACGGCGCCATACGCTCCTTCACCACCACTTCGTTCCCCGAACCCGCAAGCCTCCCCCAAACACCCCTGCTCACGCTCCCCACGAGCCAATCACCCCCAACAACCAAAACGACCACCGCAGCCAAGCCGCTGACAAACACCCAGAAGCTCGCCAAAGCACTGAAGGCCTGCAAGAAAGACAAGCCCAAGAGCAAACGCACAACCTGCGAAAAACAAGCACACAAGAAATACCCCACAAACAAAAAGAAGAAGACACGACGGAAGTAGCGCACGGTCGGGATCGGTCTGGGAGTAGACAGGCTCTTGCGGAGGCGGTCACGCGGCTTGGCTGCGTGCCTGTGCCTGCGCGCACAGCTCGGCCAGGGGGATCGCTTCGATCGACGGCTTTAGGCGGTAGTGGTCGGCTCCGGGGTAGGCGATGAGCGCGCGTTGTGGTTGGAGGTCGGCCAGTGCTGAGTGAAAACCGCGCTCTGGCGTGGGGGCGAGGCTGCGCTTGATCTCGATCGCCCACTCCTCGCCGTCGGGCCAGGCGAGGACGAGGTCGATCTCGGTGCCGTGGCTTGTGCGGTAGAAGCTGCCCTGTGCGTGATGGCCGTCCGCTCCGGCTGCGACGAGCAGGTTCTCGATCGCCATGCCCTCCCAGCTTCCGCCGGCGGTGGGGTGTCCGAGCACGGCCTCCTTGTCGGGCAGTCCGAGCAGCGCGTGCACGAGGCCGCTGTCGCGTATGTACACCTTCGGTGAGCGCACCAGCCGCTTGCCGGCGTTCGGCAGTCGCGGGGTGAGGCGCCGGACGAGCAGCAGGTCGACCATCAGGTCGAGGTAATGGGCGATCGTCGTCCCGCTCACGCCAAGACCGCGTGCCAGCTGCGCCCCGTTGAGCAGTCCGCCCTGGTGGTGCGCGAACATCGTCCACAGCCGTCTGAGCGTCTCGGCCGGGATACGGGGACCGAGCTGCGGGATCTCGCGCTCGAGGTACGTGCGGATGAAGTCCCGGCGCCAGCGTAGGCTGATCGCATCGCCGGCTGCGAGGAAGCTGTCGGGAAAGCCGCCGCGGATCCAGAGCCGGTCCAGCTCGGCCTCGCCCACCTCGGTGATGTCGAACGGCGCGAGCTCGACGAACGCGATCCTTCCCGCGAGGCTCTCCCCAGACTGGGCCAGCAGGTCGATCGCGGCGGAGCCGAGCAGCAGGAAGCGACCGTTGCTCCTGCCTTCGCGCCTGCCCTGATCGATCACGCCGCGCAGCGCTTCGAACAGGCCGGGCGCGCGGTGGATCTCGTCGAGGATCACGAGCTCCTCGGCGTGGTCGGCGAAGTACAGCGCCGGCTCGGCGAGGCGCGCCCGGTCGGCGGCGGACTCGAGGTCCAGATAGACAGACGGCCGTCTCTCGGCGATCGCCAGCGCCAGCGTGGTCTTGCCGGACTGCCGCGGGCCGAACAGGGCGACGACCGGCGCCTGGTCGAGCATTGCGGTGACCTCTGAAGCGACACGTCTTCTTATCATCCGTGCAATTATAAACCTTTACTGGAGATTTGCACGCTATCGAGCCGCTACAGAACCGGGTGCATCGCCGATGCAGGCCCTGCCTGGGGACAGAGGGTCATCATGAACCGCGTCCTCGGCGCCGGTGCGATGGAGGAGGACCCGGCGACGCTCAGTCCGCTGACCTACCTGCTCGAGTCAGGCTCGGATCGTATCGGCGCACTCGACTTCCAAACGTCTCCGAGCGAGTATGTGAGCCGTCGGAGCGGGACGGCGTCGCTCGAGGAGCTGATGCAGTCGGCGGAACGTGTTGAGCAGGGGATCCCGCTCTCGCCGGTGCTCGATGCGGCCCTGCTGCATGCGAGCTCTGTGGGGGGCGCCCGGCTGGTCGAGCGCTTCGATCGCCTGCCCGAACCGGACCGGCGACGCGCGATCGTCTCGGCGCTGACGATCGGTCCCGACGGCTTTCGCATGAGCCAGGTTGCCGGGTGCGTGAAGGCCGCGTCGACCTATCTGCTCTCAGAAGTGGAGGCCCGCGAGATCGTCGACCGTCAGCTGGACGTCATCGAGTCGCAGTGGAGCGCAGTGTGCGATCGCGCGCGCATGACAGAGGTAGAGCGCAGGTGTTTCTGGAGACGGCAGTTCCTGAATCCCTTCGCCGTCGAGGGCTACACGCTCTCTTGAGCGGTGACCTTCGCGCGGCGGCGATTTGGCTTTGTGGAGCGGTTTGTGTGCTGGTTGACAGTTGGGGCTTGCAAAGTTCGACGGTTTGTGTATATATTTGTTGGTAGTTGTGCTTCCGGGTTTGGGGGCATGGAAATAGACTGGGTTTGGGTCGATCTTCTGGGTTGACGTCAAGCGCTTTGCAGGGGATGTAGGGGAGAGGGACCGGGTCGTTATGAAGAGGGGTCGTGTTCGCGTGAGTCCGACTAGGACAGATGTGATGGGGGTCGTTGCGCGCCGTGATGGTGCCGTAGCTAGATGCGTCAGCGTCGCTGACACATCTCTCTCTCTCTCTCTCTCTCTTGCACCGGGTCTTCTAGGCGCTGAGCCTGGTTTTGGCGCCTCCTCGGGCGCTTCTCTCGATCTTCTAGCCGGTCGCCGTCGCGCTCGTGAGCGCGGCTTTGCCCGTTCCAATCCGTCTGGTGGGGTCGCGCGGGTTGGGAGCGTGTCCTGATGGGCTCGGTCGTTGCTGCGCGGCGTCGTGGTGGTCGTGAGCGGACCCTGTCTGGTCGTGGTCAGATTTCTGGGATGCAGCGTGCTCGTTTGTTGGGCGCGGCTGTTCCGCTGGTGGACGAGGTTGGCTGGTCGGGGGTGAGCGTCGCGGATATCGCGGCACGGGCGCGGGTGTCGCGGCGCACGTTCTATGACCTGTTCGCCAACCGCGAGGACTGCCTGCTCGCGGTGCTGCAGGAAACGGTGGAGCGCGTCGAGCAGGATCTCCTGCGGACGGTCCCCGATGACGGCTTGTGGGTTGAGCGTGTCCGCACGGGGTTGTGGAGGATCCTGCGCTTCCTGGATAGCGAACCTGTGCTGGCACGGGTGTGCGTGGTGCAGAGCGCGCGCGGCTCACGCCGGGTGTTGGGCGCGCGTGAGGAGATTCTCGCGCGTCTCGCGCACACGATCGAGGAAGGAGCCTCCCAGAGTTCGCGCGGGGCACAGATACCGGGACTGACGGCCGAGGGTCTCGCCGGTGCTGCGCTGGCGATCGTCTACAAGCGCTTGTTGAACGGCGAGCAGGCCCCTCTCACGGATCTGCACGGGGAGCTGATGGGAATGATCGTGCTGCCCTACCTCGGCGTCGCGGCGGCCGCCAGGGAGCGCAAGCGCCGCGCGCCCGGACCGCTCGAGCATGCCGATATCGAGCGTGCTGAGAGCGCCGGCGCACCCGGCGACCCGTTGCGGGAGGTGCCGATGCGTTTGACCTACCGCACCGCAAGGGTCCTGCAAGCCGCTCGGGAGCATCCCGGCGCGAGCAACCGCCGGATCGGCGAGCACTCCGATCTTCACGACCAGGGTCAGATCTCGCGGCTGCTCGCACGCCTTCAACGCCTGGGACTGCTCGAGAACACGGGCGAGGGCCAGCCCCGTGGTGAGAGCAACGCTTGGAATCTCACCCCTCTCGGGGAACGCGTCACAGAACAACTCAGCCTGAGCAACTCGGCGCACAAGGACCGTGCGTGATGCAACACCGTGCCATGAAAGGCGGGGAGCGGCGCAACCGGGAAGCGGCACCAAAAATATTCCAGGACTCGTACAGCACATTATCGGTAGAGAGGGACATTATTATGGCACGACGGAACGGCATATCTCTTAGTTATCTTGTAGTCGTCAGGCACATGTTCCTGCTCGTGCGAGATGTGCTTCAAACAAAAGGCAGAGACAAAAAGTCGATGTCTTTCAGGGCCGCGATCGGGATCGTCGTATCGCTGTGTACGGTGGGCGGAGGGCTGACCTTGGCCGTGTCGCCTGCGCTCGCGGTCTCGCTTCCTGACGGACGCGCATACGAACTGGTCAGCCCCGCCCCGGTCGGCCAGGAAGCCAATATCGACGTGCCCGAGTGGGCCGTGGTGGAACTGAGTGGTTTCTACGAACACGGTGTCCCTTCTGAATTCCCCTTCGAGGTCGCGCCCGACGGGGAAAAGGTGGTCTATCCCGGGGACCCGCCCCTGACCGGCGGGAACAACCGAGATGGTTTTTTTGGCGGTGGCAACCAGTTTATGGCGACACGGTCTTCGGCCGGTGGCTGGAATCAGATGGATCTCGACCCGACCAGCAACAACGATGCGTCCTATGACGGGTTCACAAACGATCTCTCCCTGGGGTTTCTGACCACGAACGAACCGCTGGCCGCCGGTGTGCCACAGGGAAGGATTCCTTACTCGCACGCGACGATCGCCGGGGCGGAAGGCGAATACGATCCGCTCTTTGCCGCCGCCGGGTCAGGTGTGCCGAGCGGATTTGGGACGGTTTACGTGGGCGCGAACAGCGGCACGAGCACCGTTCCCGCATTTAGCCATATTCTATTCGAAGGTAATGGCGCCCTGCCTGTGAGCGGCCAGGTCCAGCCCGAAGCGCCCGAAGCCGAGCAGAACCTCTACGACAGTGTCGGCGGCGAGCTGTATCTGGTCAATGTGCTGCCAAACGGCAAAACGGAACCTGGCGCGTCGTTCGGAGGCGCACCTCTTGAAAATCACGGCGCGGATGTCGATCACGCGATCTCTCCGGACGGGTCGCGGATCTTCTGGACGGGTGACGCCAGCGGCAACCTGTACGTGCGTGAGAACGACGATCGGTCCGAGAGCCCGCTCAATGCCCAGGGCGAATGTACCGTCGCGGCGGACGCCTGCACGGTGCTGATCGCCGAAGGCGGGGTGTTTTCGAGCGCGAGCGCGGACGGGTCGAGGGTGGTGTTCACCAAGGACGGCCACCTCTATCGCTACGAACTCATGCCAGGAGAGCTCACACGTGGCACCACTGCTGATCTGACCCCGGGTGGTGAAATACTCGGGGTTGCTGGCACAAGCGAAGGCGAGGAATACATCTATTATGTCGACTCCAGTTACCATCTGTATCTCTGGCACGAAGGTGTCAGCGCTTTCATCGCCACGCTCTCAAGCGCAGACGACCACAATATTCTGCCATTCGGGGGCCAAGGGGTCGGTGATTGGCAGGAAGAACTTGGGCGTCGCAGCGCCGAGGTGACGCCCGACGGTCACAGCCTGATCTTCGTGTCGCGCAACAGCCTGACGGGATATGACAATGACGAGGGCGGCGAAGTGGAGGACGAGGTATTCCTCTATGAAGCGCCGTCGAGCAAGCTGACGTGCGTCTCGTGCAATCCCACCGGCGCGCCGCCGGTGCCCACAGAATTCAACACCTATGTGAAAACGGAGCACGCGCTGGGGGCCTTTCTGCCGGTGAGTCTCCTGTCCTCCTACCAGCCGCAGCTGATCTCCGACGATGGGAGCCGCGTGGTCTTTCAAAGCGGTGAGCCGCTCGTCCCGCAGGACACGAACGGCTGGCTGGACGTCTATGAGTGGGAGCGCGACGGCAGCGGCAGTTGCAGGGAAAGCCAGGGATGTGTGTATCTGCTCTCCGGGGGTACGGATCCGGAAAACTCTTATCTGATCGCCGCGAGCGAAACGGGGAATGACGTGTTCTTCGTCAGCCGTGCAGACCTCGTCGCGCAGGACCGCGGCGATGACGACATGGTGTATGACGCGCGGGTGGGCGGGGTGCAGCCCCCGGCCGAATCCGAATGCGCCGGCACAGGCTGTCAGGGAGTACCGCCCGCGCCGCCGGTGTTCGCGACGCCGTCCAGCGTGACGTTCAATGGCGTGGGCAACTTTCCCGCAACGGCCACCACGCCTGTCACACCCAAGGCGAAGCCGTTGACGGAGGCGCAGAAGCTCGCGAAAGCGCTGAAGGTTTGCCGCAGGGTGCACAGCGCACGCAAGCGGAGTGCTTGCGAAGTCCGCGCCAGGAAGCAGTACAAGCCAAAGTCGAAAGCGAAGAAGAGCGACAGGAGGGGGAAGTGATGAGGGGTTTGATGGGGAATCGGTCGCTCTGGGGTGTGGCAAGTGTTGTGGTCGTCCTGTCCGCGCTGGCCATTGCGAGCGCCTCGGCACAGGCTTCCGTGGCGGGCACGGGGTGGGAGGCGACGACATTTGCCTACCCTTCGCATCTTCCGCCTGGAGGGACAGGCAGGATCGACGTGGAAATCGTGAACATGGGAGCGTTGCCGGCCACCGGTAACATCACGGTGACGGACACGCTGCCGGCCGGCGTGACCGCGACCGCCGCAGGCGGCGGCACAGAAGAGGAAGGGCCTCTAGGTGAAGAGTGGGTTTGCACTGGGACTGCCGTGGTTACCTGCACCGGTGAAGCCGAATCCCCGCTCCTTATCGGAGGGCCGGTTAAGCGACTTGCGATCGAAGTCACGGTTTCGCCGGGGATCGCCGGGGAATTGGCGAACAGGGTGACCGTCACCGGCGGTGGCGCGGTGGGCGCGACGAGCGTCTCCGATCCTGTGGTGGTCAGCGCGACACCTTCGTCCTTCGGCTTCTCGGGCTGGCACGTGTGGCTGTCAAACGCGAACGGGACACCGGATACGCAGGCCGGGTCTCATCCCTACCAAGTGACGTTCGCGCTCGGTTTCAACCAGAACGCAGAAGGCAAACTCGCCGACGGCGAAATCAGAAATCTCGAAGCGGTTCTTCCTCCGGGCTTCTTCGGCGATCCCAACGCGGTGCCGGAGTGCACCCGACAACAGCTTGACGGGCAGGGATGCCCTCCCCAAACGCAGGTCGGGATCGATTGAGCAGTGTCGGATACCAGTCCGCAGGGACCGAACCAGCTGGTCGGCGACTCTTCCGGTAGGGTGAACGGCTGCCTGTCTATAACATGGTCCCGCCGCGTGGGGTGCCGGATGAGTTCGCGTTCTCGGTCGCGGGCGAGCATACGTTCTTCGACGCGGGGGTGCGCAGCGGCGCCGGGTATGGGATCGTCGAGCACATCGATGACCTCCCGGCGGTCGGTATCGATCTGAACTACCTGACGCTGTGGGGTGTGCCCGCGGCGGCGATCCACGATAGCGAACGCCGCACCACCGCGCCGGAATTCGCATGTGCACGGACGGGTGTTCGGTGGGTCTTCTGCCGAAGCCGTTCTTGACGTTGCCGACGTCGTGTGCGGGGCCGCAGAGCTTCGGGATTCGCGGATTGGCAACGTGGCAGGATCCAAGCGCCGCCGCGGAAGCGGGTACGGTGACGAGCGATGACGGTGGTGACCCGGTTGGTTTCACGGGGTGCGAAGACCTGTCGATGGAACCCTCGTTGTCGACGTCTCCTGACACGACTTTCGCGGACACTCCCGCGGGGCTCACCGCGGACGTCAAAATTCCCCAGGAAAGCCTGACGTTGCCCGAAGGTCTCGTCGCTTCGACGCTCAAGAACACGACCGTGACCCTGCCGGAAGGGGTCGTGATCAATCCCGGTCAGGCGGCGGGACTCGTCGCCTGCCAGGCCGCGGAAGCCGACGTGCACAGCGAAGGGCCGTCGTCGTGTCCGAGCGCCTCGAAGGTCGGCACGGTGCACATCAGGACTCCCCTGCTGGAAGGGGAGCTCGAAAGCGAACTCGAAGGCGATGTGTATGTCTTGCAGTCCAATCCTCCGAACCTGCAGTTGCTGCTCGCCGCGTCTGCGGACGGCATCTATCTGAAGCTCGTCGGGAACGTGCATCTGAACGAAGCGACGGGTCAGCTGACGACCACCTTCTCGGAAACCCCGGAGTTGCCGTTCACGGATTTGAAGCTTGCGTTCAGTGGTGGCGCGCAGGCGGCGTTGGCGACCCCGACGGGGTGTGGCTCTTATACGACGACGTCGGATCTCACGCCGTGGAGTAGTCCGTTCGCTGAAGACCTGTATCCGAACAGCAGCTTTGCGATCAGCAGCGGGCCGGACGGGAGCGCGTGCGCTTCGCCATTGCCGTTTAGTCCGTCGCTGACGGCCGGGGCGACGACCGATCAGGCGGGTGGCTATACGAGCTTCACCCTGCTGCTCCAGCGGGCCGATGACCAGCAGCGTGTCTCGACCCTGCAGTTCAAGACTCCCGCGGGATTGTTGGGGATGATCAGCAAGGTTCCGCTCTGCGAGGAACCGCAGGCTGCGGCTGGTGCGTGCTCGGCGGCGTCGCAGATCGGTCATACGGTGGTGGCGGCGGGGCCTGGACCGTATCCGTTGGTGGTGCCGGAGCCGGGTCAGTCGCCGGCCCCGATCTATCTGACGGGCGGTTACAAGGGCGCTCCGTACGGGCTGTCGATCGCCGTGCCGGTGATCGCGGGACCGTTCAATCTCGGCACGGTTGTGGTGCGGGCGAGGATCGAAGTCGATCCGCATACCGCGCAGCTGACGGTCACGACCGATCCGCTGCCTTCGGTCCTGGACGGCATCCCGACGGATCTGCGGACGATCAACGCGGTGATCGATCGCGAAGGGTTCATGTTCAATCCCACCAACTGCAGTTCTCAGGCATTCGCGGGGACGGCTAAAAGCACCGAAGGCACGGTCGCGCCGATCTCGAGTCATTTCCAGGTCGGGTCGTGTCAGAGCTTGAAGTTCGCTCCCGACTTCACGGTCTCCACGGCCGGGAAGACCTCGAAAAAGGATGGTGCGAGCCTGGAAGCGAAGATCGTGTATCCGACCGGCGCTCTGGGCGATAACCAGGCGAGCTCGCAGGCGAACATCGCCGCAGTCAAGGTCGACCTGCCGAAGCAGCTGCCGTCCAGGTTGACGACGTTGCAGAAGGCGTGCGTGGCGAAGGTCTTCGAAGCCAATCCGGCGGGTTGTCCGAAAGAATCGGTCGTGGGATACGCGACGGCGGTCAGCCCGGTGCTGCCGGTCCCATTGCGTGGCCCGGCGTACTTCGTCTCTCACGGCGGTGAAGCGTTCCCGAGCCTGATCGTCGTGCTGCAGGGCTATGGCGTGACCGTGGATCTGGTCGGCGCCACGTTCATCAGCCGTGCGGGTGTCACGAGCAGCACGTTCAAGCAGGTCCCCGATGTGCCGATCAGCTCGTTCGACCTCACGCTCCCCGAGGGCCCCTTCTCCGCGCTCGCGGCGAACGTGCCCGCGAAGGCGAAATACAGTCTCTGCGGTCAAACACTCGATATGCCGACGGCGTTCAAGGGTCAGAACGGAGCAGAAATACGCGAGACCACGAAGATCGCTGTCTCCGGATGCCCGAAGGCAAAGAAAGCACTCAAGACAAAGAAGAAGGCGGCGAAGAAGAAGACGAAAGCAAAGAAAGCCACCACAGCGAGCGGGAGGGACAAGTAAATGATGGTCAAGGCACCCCTCATAGGAGTCGTTGGGACCCTCGCCGTGCTCGTGTTCGGTGCCGGGCCGGCGTTGGCTGATACCGCGCCGAGCGTCACGATCGCCTCGCCCACCGCGGCGACTTCGAGCAGCGTGCACGTGAGTGGCACCGTGAATCCGCACGGCGGACCGTCGGCGACCTCGTGGGCGTTTGAGTACTCCAGGGAACCGCTCGTCGAAGGCTGGATCACCGCGCTCAGTGGTGAATATCCTGAAAACAGCGCCGAAGCGATATCCACGAGCCCGCTGCCGGTGGAAGGAACGCTCGAAGGCCTTCAGCCGAACACGACCTACACGGTGCGGCTGGTCGCTATGAACGCGGGCGGCGAAGCGACACCGGAGCCGGAAGCGACGGCCCAGACGAGCGCGATCGCACCGTCGGTGGAAAGCGAGAGCACATCCACGCTGGAGCCCACCGAAGCGACGCTGGAAGCCCAGGTCAACCCCAACAACGAGACCACCACCGGCTACCTGCAGTACTCCACGAGCGCCGCGGTCAACAGCGACGGAGCGCTGCTCACCTCGACCCAGACCGCGACACCACCAGGACCGGAAATCGGCTCCAACTACGAAACGCACCCCGTCGGTCCCGCGACGCTCACCGCCCTGACACCGGGTATGACCTACTACTACCAAGCCGTCGCGATCAACGCGACCGGCACCACCTACGGGCACGTCCAAGAATTCACCACGCTAGACACGCCCACGGTCACAACGGGGGAAGCGCAGAACATCACCCGCACCGGCGCCACGGTACTGGGAACGGTCGACCCCGCGGGCGCACCCACGACCTACCACATCGCCTACGTCCCCGCCGGTAAATACGAAGAGGGCACTGCGAACCCCTACGCCAACGGCAGCGTCACGCAGCAGAGCACGGGCATCGGCGACGGCTACACCGTCCAGCAGCTCCCCCCGACGTTCATCGGCGAACTGACCCCTGGGGAAACCTATGACTACGCGGTCATCGCCACGAACTCCGTCGGCAGCACGATCGGGCCCAACGAGTCGTTCACCACCTCCCCTCCAACCCCACCGCTACCCACGACAGGCGAAGCGCTCGGCGTGTCCCAGACCAACGTAACGCTCACCGGGACCGTCGATACGCGCGGCCTGCAGAGCACGCTCGAGTTCGAACTCGGCACGACCCCCGGCGCGGGATCCGCAAAGCCAGCCACGATCTCTTCAGAATCCGGCACGGTCGTAGAGATCTACACCTCTTACGGGAACAGCCTTCAGCCCGGCACCACCTACTACTACCGGGTCCTCGCGACGAACCCCGACGGCACCGAGTACGGCGCCGTGCGCTCGTTCACCACCGCCTTGTTCCCCGAACCCGCAAGCCTTCCCCAAACACCACTCCTCACGCTCCCCACGACACAGCCGCCCCAAACAACCAAAACTACGGCCACAGCCAAAGCACCGACAAACGCTCAGAAGCTCGCCACAGCACTGAAAACATGTAAGAAAGACAAGTCCAAGACCAAACGTAGGACCTGCGAAAAACAAGCACACAAGAAATACCCGACGAGCAAGAAGAAGACGAAGAAGAAGACGTAGGGAAGGTCAGTCGCGATGGAGCGACGCGGCGTTCTTCACGATCCAGAATCGCGCGTGAAGCCCCCAACGAGCATCCCCCGGCCCAAGTGCGCGCCGAGCACCGGGCCGACCTGCGTACAGAACAGCGGGCGATCCTCGAAGATCGCGGCGCCCGCCGCCACCAGGCGCGCGCCGTCGTCGGGCGCCTGGGCGTGCTGGACGAACCAGTCGGTCGCGCCGCGATCGCGCAGCTCCTGCAGGTAGGCGACCATCCGCTCGAACGCGCGCCGCTGGGTGCGCACCCGCCCGACGGGGGCGATCTCGGTGCCGAACGTGAGGATCGGCTTGACCTTCAGCGCGGTCCCCACCATCGCCTGCGCCGCGCCGATCCTCCCCCCCCGGTGCAGGTACTCGAGCGTGTCGAGGCAGAACCAGATGTCGAGGCTCTCGCGGGCGCGGCGCACCCCGTCGATCGTCTCCTGCAATGTGGCGCCCCGCTCGGCGAGCTCGGCGGCCACGAGGACCATGCAGGCGAGGCCGCCGGCGCCGGTCTGCGCGTCGAGGATCTCCACCCGCCCGGCGTGCCCTTCCCCGGAGGCGATTCGCGCCGCTTCGCGCGCGCTCTCGCACGTGCCCGACAGGCCGCTTGCGAGATGCACCGAGAGGATGTCACGCCCGGCCGCGAGCAGCGGCTGGTAGCAGGCGAGGAAGTCCCCGACCGACGGCTGTGAGGTCGTCGGCAGGCGCGGGGAGTCTTGCAGGCGCGTGTAGAACGCGTCGAGGTCCTCGTACTCGTGCTCGGGCTTCAACTCGCCGTCCCAGCCCACGTACAGGCTGACCTGGCGGATGCCCCACCGTTCGATCAGGGCCCACGGCAGGTACGGGGTGCTGTCGGTCACAACGGCCAGGCCGGAGCTCGCCTCCGGTGTGGAGATGTCGCCAGAAACGCCCATGCAGCACCGTAGCCTACGGCTGCCGGCCGATCGACGCTGCCCTGAGATACATATATCAATTTGCGTATACTTGTGCCGGTATGGAGGTCGCCCACCTGATCCGTGCGGCGCGTTTGGCTGCCGGCGTCACACAGCTGGCGGTGGCTGAACGGGCGGGCACGGCGCAGCCGGCCGTCGCGGCATACGAGTCGGGCGCGCGCACGCCGAGCCTCGCGACGCTCGAGCGCCTGCTCGGGGCGTGTGAACACGACGTGGAGATACTCCCGCGCCCGCGCAGGCGCTGAGGTGCAGCATCGCTCGTCGAGCTCTCCCACGATGTCGCGAGCCGGCCCGAGTTCCATGCCTACACGCTGGCCCACACTCCGGCTGCCTTCATCCGGCACGGTGTCCTGATCGCGCGCGAGGTCTTCGATCGTGCCTGCCGCCTCCCCGAGATATCTGCTCGCGATGAAGCTGATGGCGATGCGCTTCGGCGAGGACGATGAAGACATCGATCCTGCTCGATCAGTGCGGTATGCACAGCATGCGGCAGGCGCTCGAGCTCCTCGAGCAGATGTGTCCAACGCGGGAGCCCCCGGCGAAGACGCGATTCTTCCTGGCGGAGCTCTTGGGCGCGTAGCGGCGGTGGCGCTGCACGTACGCTTGGGGCGTGCATGCGCTCCTCGCGGCGACCTCGATCGGCAACAGCCTCAGCTCGTTCTTCGACGCGGTCGGCCAGTTCTTCTCCGACCTGGCGGCGGTCCACTGGGGGGCGCTGGCGCTGGGGCTCGCGTTCTTCGGGCTGAACCTGACGCTGCGCTCGCGCGCGTTCTTTCACAGCCTGCGCGCGGCCTATCCCGCCGTGCGCTTCCAATGGCGGCGCATCTGGGGCGCGTACTTCGCGGCGGTGGGCTTCAACAACGTCGTGCCGGCGCGCGGAGGAGACGTGATCAAGCTGTTCCTCGCGCGTTCCTCGATCCCGGGGGCGAGCTATCCGACCGTGGCGGCCGCGTTCTTCGTGGAGTCGGTCTTCGATGCGAGCGTCGGCGTGCTCGTGCTGATCTTCGCGTTCACCCAGGGTGTCTTCCCGAAGCCGCCGGACTTCTCCAAGCTGGGCTCGTTCGACATCTCCTACCTGGCCGAGCATTTCCGCTTTACGCTGTTCCTGATCACGGCGCTCGCGATCGTCGGGCTGGTCGTGTTCGCGCTGCTGTCGGTCCGCGCGCGCGCGTTCTGGACGCGCGTGCGCCAGGGTGTGACGATCCTCGGCGATCGTCCCCGCTACCTGCGCGAGGTCGCCGCCTGGCAGGCGGCGGGATGGATCTGCCGCTTCGTCGCGTTCTGGTTCCTGCTCGACGCCTTTCGCGTCGGCGGCTCGGTCAAGAACGTGCTGCTCGTGTTCGGCGTCAACCAGGTGGCGGGCGCGGTGCCGTTCACGCCGGGCGGCGCGGGTGTGCAGCAGGCGCTGCTCGTGAAGGTGTTCGCCGCCAGCGCGCCGACGGCTGTGGTGGCCGCCTACTCGGTCGGCCAGCAGATCGCGATCGCCGCGTTCACCGCGCTGACGGGGCTGGGGGCGGTCGTGTTCATCTTTCGCTTTCGCTCCTTCAAAGAGGTGCTCTACGCCGGGCGCGCCTCACGCGAGGCCGAGCGGGCGGCCGAGCGAGCGGGAAGCTACTGAAGCCCCTCGCGCGCCTCGCGCACGAGCGCGACCGCCTCGGGGAAGATGCGGGCCATGACCGTGCGGATCTCCTCGGCCTGCGCCTCGGCGTTGCCCTGCAGGTTGACGCGCTGCACGGCCGCGACGGTCATGTCGACGGCGAGCTTGATCGCGTTGTCGGCCCACGCGAGGCGCTGCTGTCCCTGCATCTGTTCGGCGAACTCCGCCAAACGCCGCTGCAGCTCCTCGGGATCGCCGAACAGGTCTCCAAAGCCGCCGCTCTCCATGCGTTCATCGTAGTACACGCGTTCAGCTGCCAGTCACGTGTACCCGCGTCGAAACCATAGACTGCGCGCTTCATGCCCGGCGCGAACGAGATCTCAAAGCAGGTCGCCTATGAGAGCGATCGGCGCGCGCGCTTGGGCGTGCCGGCAGCCGCGGGCGGGGTGCTGTTCCTGATCAGCGCGATCCTCGTCAACTCCGTTATCAGCGCGCTGCCCTCGGTCGGGCTGCTGCAGGGCCTGGAACCGGCATTGCGCGGCACCGTGAGCCCGGCGGTGAGCGCCCGTGCGGGAGAGGTGAGGTACCTCTCCCATCACGCTTTCGGCTTGATCGCGGGCAGCGTGCTCGAGGCGATCGCGGCGATCGCGCTGACGCTGGTCCTGCTGTTCCTGCTGTCGGCGACGCGCTTTCGCCGGGTCGAGACCCCGCGCGCGGCCGGGCCGCTCGTGCTCGCCGGTGGCGCCGGCCTCGCGGTGTTCGGGATCGCCAGCCAGGTGGTGCGCGCGATCCGCACGCACGAATTCGCGATGGGGCACAACTTCACCGAGGCAGCGGTCGAACACGCGCTGACGAAGGGCACCGCGAACCTGGCGATCGGCTACCTCGGCCTGCTCGCGCCGCTCGTGCTGGCGCTCGGCCTGATCATGGTGCTGCTGTCGGCGACGCGGGTAGGCCTGATCACGCGCTGGCAGCGGGGGCTGGGGATCGCCACGGCGATCGTGATCCTGCCACTGTTCGCGGGCATCTTCTACCTGCAGCTGGTCCCGGCGGCGTGGATGGTGTCGGTAGGGTTCCTGTTCCTGGGGCGGCTGCCCGGCGGCGATCCGCCCGCATGGCCCTCGGGGGTCGCGTGTCCATGGCCGTCCCCGGCGGAGGTGCGCGCCGCCAAGGAAGGGGCTCCCGCGGCAGGCGCGGCAGCCCCTGCAGACGCGGCAACCCCCGCAGAGGCGGCAGCCCCGGCTACGGCCGCTGCGGCCGCGGACGTCGCGCCGGCCCCGTCGGCGAACGGCCGCTCGTCGCGCAAGCGCCGCCGTAAGCGCGGCGCACGCAGCTGACACCCACGATCGGCGTGGCTGACACCGACGATTGCGCAGCTGACATCGACGATTAGGTTGTCCGGCGTCTGGGTAACACGAAGTTACACAAGCATTGTCGACGCCGCCTCGGCTGCGGGCGCGGCGCGAGAGGAGGACTTCATGGAGGCAGCGGCAATCCAGCGCCATGACGGGGTGCGCGGGCAGGATCCGACGCGGGGCGAGGGCGAGCGCGCGATTGGATGGAGACCGGCCGATCCCGGCCCGCTGGGACTCGGCGCGTTTGCGATGACGACGTTCGTGCTGTCGATGTTCAACTCGAATTTGGTCAACCCCAAGGGCACGGCGGTCGTGTTTGCACTGGCGCTTGCATACGGCGGGATCGTGCAGCTGATCGCCGGGCTGTGGGAGTTCCGCACGGGAAACACGTTCGGAGCGGTCGCGTTCTGCTCGTTCGGCGCGTTCTGGATCTCGTTTTGGGCGCTGAACGTCTTCTACGCGAAGGGCATCACAGGCAACGTCGGTCACGCGCTGGGCGTGTACTTGTGGGCGTGGGCGATCTTCACCGCCTACATGACGGTCGCCGCGCTTCGCGTCAGCGGGGCGGTGCTGCTCGTGTTCGTGCTGCTCACAGCGACGTTCATACTGCTCGCGATCGGCAACATCGGCCCGCACCCGAGCGTCCTGCATTGGGGCGGATACGTCGGTCTCGCCACGGCGGCGGCCGCGTGGTACGCATCGTTCGCGGCGGTCACCAACTCGACGTTCGGGCGTACGGTACTGCCGGTGATTCCGCTGAGCGGGCGGTAGGGTCAGGACGCCATGGCCAGGGAAATGGAGTCGTCGAGCACCGGAGAGGCGCTCGATCTCGAGCTGGCGGGGCTGCTCGAGGTCGAGAGCTTCGACCCGCCGAGCGGGTTTCGCGAGCACGCGCTGCTGAACGATCCGGCGATCTATGAGCAGGCCGCGCGCGATCCACAGGCGTGGTGGGTCGCGCAGGCCGAGCAGCTGCACTGGTTTCAGGGATGGGACACCGTGCTCGACGACTCCAACCCGCCGTTTTACAAGTGGTTTCAGGGCGGGACGCTGAACGTGTCCTACAACTGCCTCGACCGCCACGTCGAGGCGGGCAGGGGCGAGCGGGTCGCCTTCCACTGGCGCGGGGAGGACGGCTCGGAGCGCGACATCACCTACGCGGAGCTGCTGGCCGACGTGCAGAGGCTCGCGAGCGCGCTGAAGGACCTCGGCGTGGAGCAGGGCGACGTGGTCGGGATCTACCTGCCGATGATCCCCGAGGTGGTGGTGTCGATGCTCGCGTGCGCGCGGATCGGCGCGCCGCACAACGTGGTGTTCGGCGGCTTCTCCGCGGAGGCGGTGCGCGAGCGGATGGAGTTCAGCGAGGCGAAGGTGCTGATCACGGTCGACGGCGCCGCGCGCAAGGGCAAGACCGCGCCGGTGAAGGAGCGCGTCGATGAGGTGATGGGGGACCTGCAGACGCTCGAGAAGATCGTGGTGGTCAGGAGCAAGGACTCTCCCCATGAGATGAAGGAGGGGCGCGACGTCTACTACGACGAGATCGTCGCCGCCGCCAACCCGAAGTGTGCGGCCGAGGAGCTGGACGCGGAGCACCCGCTGTACATCCTGTACACGTCGGGCTCGACGGCCAAGCCGAAGGGGATCTTGCACACTACCGGCGGCTATCTGACGGGCGTCTCGGCGACCCATCGCTACGTGTTCGACTTGAAGCCGGATACCGACGTGTACTGGTGCGCGGCCGATGTGGGCTGGGTGACCGGGCATTCCTACATCGTGTACGGGCCGCTGTGCAACGGCGCGACGTCGGTGATGTGGGAGGGCGCGCCGGACTACCCGGACAAGGGGATCTGGTGGGAGATCGTCGAGCGCTACGGCGTCACGATCCTGTATTGCGCGCCGACGGCGATCCGCGCGTGCATCAAGTGGGGCGCGGAGTGGCCGGGCAAGCACGACCTGTCGACGCTGCGCCTGCTGGGCAGCGTCGGCGAGCCGATCAACCCGAAGGCGTGGCTGTGGTACCACAAGGTGATCGGCGGCGAACGTTGCCCGATCGTGGACACGTGGTGGCAGACCGAGACGGGCGCGATCATGATCACGCCGCTGCCGGGCGTCACGCAGACGAAGCCGGGCTCGGCCACGCACCCGTTCCCGGGGATCGAGGCGGAGGTGCGCGACGAGTCGACCGGCGAGCCGATCGAGGAGGGTCAGGGCCTGCTCGTGCTGACGCGGCCGTGGCCGTCGATGCTGCGCACCTTGTACAAGGAGGACGAGCGCTTCGTCGAGACCTACTTCAAGCGCTTCGGCAAGGAGACCTACCTGGTCGGCGACGCCGCTCGCCGTGACAAGGACGGCTATCTGTGGGTGATCGGCCGGATCGACGACGTTGTGAACGTGTCCGGCCACCGGCTGTCGACCGCCGAGGTCGAGTCGGCGATCGTCGCGCACAGGGATGTCGCGGAGGCCGCGGTGATCGGCCAGCACGACGAGGACTCGGGCCAGGCGATCGTCGCGTTCGTGACGCTGCAGGGAGATCTGCAGGGCGATGAGAGCACGGTCGAGGGCGTGCGCGCGACGGTTGCTGAGCGGATCGGCAAGTTCGCCCGCCCGAAGCGGATCATCTGGGCCGACGACCTGCCGAAGACGCGCTCGGGCAAGATCATGCGCAGGCTGCTGCGCGACATCGCCGAGGGTCGCGCGCTGGGCGACGTGACGACGCTGCGCGACCCGGCCGTGACGGCGCAGCTGGAGGAGCGCGTGAAGGAGCTGCAGGCGCAGGAGGACTGACTATTGCGACGCGAGCACCTACATGTCTGATCTGATCTTTATGTAGTTCTGGAAGGCTACGGCTCTTGCCGACCCCCGATTCCGATCAGACTTCGGCCGTCGTCCTCCCTCCGGGCTCGCCGACCGGCGCGGCCGCTATCGAGACGCGCGGACTGACCAAGCGCTTCGGTGAGCGCGCGGCGATCGACAACGTCGACCTGCACGTCCCGCGCGGCAGCGCGTTTGGCTTTCTCGGCCCGAACGGGGCCGGCAAGACCACGATGATCCGCATGCTGCTCGGCTTGACGCACGCGAGCGCCGGCAGCATGAGCCTGCTCGGCCGGCCGGTCCCGGCCGAGCGCGGACAGGCGCTGGGACGGGTCGGGGCGATCGTCGAGGAGCCGCGCTTTCACCCGTATCTGAGCGGCCGCGAGAACCTGCGCATCGTCGCCGCCGCGCGCGGCCCCGAGGCTGCGGTCCGCATCGTGCCCGCGCTCGCGCGCGTCGGGCTCGCCGACAGGGCGGATGAGAAGGTGAAGAAGTACTCGCTCGGCATGCGCCAGCGCCTCGGCGTGGCGCGCTGCCTGCTGGCCGACCCGCTGCTGCTGATCCTCGACGAGCCGACGAACGGCCTCGATCCCGGGGGAATTCAGGAGTTCAGGGAAATGATCAGGGAGATGGTCGAGCAGGAGGGCCGCACGGTTTTCCTGTCCTCGCATCTGCTCGACGAGGTCGAGAAGATCTGCGACGCGGCGGCGATCGTCGATCGCGGGAAGATCGTCACGCAGGGAGCGATCGCCGACCTCGCCGAAGGCGGGACGCGGCACGAGTTGATCGTCGGCGTGGACGACCCCGAGCGGGCGCTGGGCGTGCTCGACAGGCTCGAGCAGGTACGCGAAGCGCGTCACGGGGACGGCGGGCTGCGCGTCGTGCTGGCCGGCGGCCCCGCCACCGCGGCCGAGGTCAACGCGAAGCTCGTCGGCGCCGGCTTGGCCGTGGTGCGGCTCGAGCCCGTGCGTCACAGCCTCGAGCAGCGCTTCCTGGAGATCACCTCGCGGCTGGACGCGGCTCCGGCCGAGCAGCGTGAGGAGGCGGCGGTATGAGCAGCGCCGCGATCGGTCGGGATCCCGCGCCCGCGGCGCCGGTGCCCTCCGTGCGGGGAAGCTCGGGCGTGGCGATGCAGATGGTCGCCGCGGACCTGCTCAAGCTGCGCAAGAAGCTCGGCACGCTGATCTGGGCGACAGTGCTGGCGATCGCCCCGATCGTGATCTTCTTCGCGGTGACCGCGATTCAGCACTCGTCGAACCCGGCAAAATACGAACCCGCCGGAGGCATGCACGCCTTCAGCGACGGGCTGCGCGTGCTGGCCCTGTTCTTCGGTCCGCTCGCCGCGATCTTGATCGGCGTGGAGGCTGGCACGGGCGACGCCTCTGCGGGCGTCTTCCGCGACCTCGTCGTCACCGGTCGCTCGCGCCTGTCGCTGTTCCTGACGCGCCTGCCAGCCGCGCTCGCGCTCTGCTGGGCGGTGATCCTCACAGGTTTCGCGCTGCTGGTCGCAGGCTCGTTCGTGTTCGCCTCGAACCTGCCGACGCCGGGCGGCGCGCTGATCCTGAACGGCCTGCTGTTTGCATTGTTCGCCACCGGCGTACTCTGCCTGGTGGCGGTCGGGTTCGCGTCGCTGACGACCTCCAAGCCCGCGTCGATCACCGCGCTGATCGGCTGGCAGCTGGTCGCCAGCCCGTTGCTAGTCTCCATCAGCTCGCTCGGCAGCGCCCGCCGAGGCATGCTCAGCCAGGCGCTCGCCCACTTCAGCCCGGTGCATATCGACAGCGGCGGACACGGCGCCGCGGTCACGCTCTCGCAGGGCGGGGCGATCCTCGTGACGCTGATCTGGCTGGCGGTGTTCCTCGCGCTGGGCGCGTGGCGCACGCGCAGCATGGACGCATAGGAAGAGGTCCTTGACGATCCCTAGGCCTCCTAAGGGAGCCGTTTCGACCAGTTCTTCATAAATCTGATCAGGATTATGCTATTTGTGTCCCTTCCACCAAAACCCCAAGGAGGAAGCACAATGCATCGACTACGCCTGTCTCGCCTCATTCCCAGAATCGCTTCGCTCAGGCGGGCCGCGGCGCTCACGGCCGTGGCTGTGCCGGCGGCGCTCGCGGCCGGCGCCGTTCCCGCGGCCCAGGCGACCACCCCGACCGCCCGGCCGCCGGTGTCGGTTCTCACCTCGAACGGGAACATCGGCAGCGGCGACATCTTCATCTCTCCGTTCGGCGACGCGAGCACGTACGCCAACGGCCCGGAGATCGTCGACGGTCAGGGCAACGTCGTCTGGTTCCAGGCGGTTCCGCCGGGCGAGGAGGCGAGCGACTTCCGCACCCAGACCTACGACGGCCGGCCGGTTCTCACCTGGTGGCAGGGCACAGGGCTCGGTGGCCTGGCCAGTGGGACGGACTACATCTACAACGACCACTACCAGCAGATCGCGACCGTGAACGCTGGCAACGGCCTCAGCGCGGACGGCCACGAGTTCCTGATCACGCCTCAGAACACGGCGCTGATCCTCTCCTACACCACCGCGACGGCGAACCTGACCTCGATCGGCGGGTCGGCCGACCAGACCGTGGTCGACGGGGTCGTGCAGGAGATCGACATCTCCACCGGCCAGGTGCTCTTCCAGTGGAACAGCGCCGACCATGTGCCATACAGTCAGAGCGAGCAGCCGCTGCCCGCCTCGTCGAGCACGCCGTGGGACTGGTTTCACATCAACGCCGTCAAGCTCGATAACGACGGCAACCTGCTGATCGATGCCCGCGACACCTGGACGACCTACAAGGTCAGCCGGGGCAGCGGGAACATCATCTGGCAGCTCGGTGGCAAGGACTCGAGCTTCACGCTGCAGGCAGCGCCCGGTCAGACGCTCGACAGCGCGAACGAGATCTTCTCCTGGCAGCACGATCCCGAGCCGATCGGCAACGGCGATTACACGTTCTTCGACAACGAGTCCTCTGGCACGCCGAACCTGCCGTACAGCCGCGCGGTCACGGTGAAGTTGAACCAGTGGAATCATACTGCCACACTGCTCGCGAGCGACAACCAGCCCGAGAGTCTCTCGGCGCCGTCGCAGGGCAACGCGCAGACGACCGACGAGGGCAACCTGTTCGTCGGCTGGGGCAGTCTGCCGTACATCTCGGAGTTCGACCCCCAGGGGAATCTGATCTTCAACGCTCAGTTCCCTGCCGGAGTGAACACCTATCGCGCCTACCTGCAGCCATGGAACCCGCCGGGCTCCGGTAGCGGCTCAGGCGGAGGCCAGGGCGGCCAAGGCGGCGGCCAGGGCGGCGGAGGCCAGGGTGGCCAGGGCGGCTCTGGTCATGGTCACGGCGGCCATGGGTACCATCATCAGGGCGGACATGGCCACGGTGGCTCTGGTCGCGGTCACGGACGACGCGATCCGGGTCGCGGCCGCGCTGTGAGGTGAGCCTGTAAGAGGCCGTGGGGCGTGCCACGCTGGCGGACCAAGGGCAGAAGCTCTTCCGGTGGCCGCCCCACGGCCAGGCGCTTGGCGCGGACGAAGGAGGCCATCAGCTTGTCTTCGGGGTAGTCCCACGGCACGGTCAGCCGACGACCGAACAGGGTCAGGTTGACAGCTCCCGGGAGCGCGGCCGACGGTGCGAGCACGCCGCGGAAGCCGTTCGCGCGGAGCCGGTCCCCCTCGCGCTGGCAGCGTTCGTAGTCTTCGTCGACGATCGCCTCGGGCGGGAAGCCGGCTGTCTGCGCCCGCTCGAACGTCGAGTAGTCGGCGAGGTTCGTCTCGCGGACGCTCAGAGCCCACATCGGCATGCTGATAAAGCGCAGCTCGTCGGCCGTACGCAGGCGCTCGGCGCGAATCAGCTCCGCCCAGGAGCCCTCGGTGGTGAGGCTCAGGTATTGAGTGGAATCCTGGCGTGCGCGGTTCCAGCGCAACGGGCTCGTGTTCGGACGTGTCCACAGCGGAACGTCGTAGTCGCTCCAGCGGAACGCGACGTCGTCATACGCGACCCGTCGGCGGTCAGGAGCCGTGTTGTGCGCGGCCATGCCGGACCAGCTCGAAGATGTCCTGCTCGAGCCCCCCGTCGTCGATGCTCGCAAGCACGCTCCGCTCGCCTAGCTCGACCCGCGGGCGGTGGAACCATGCCACCACTCCCTCCGGGGTCCAGCCGCGTCGCAGCAGGGCTGCGAGCCGCGCGACGATCCACAGGCGACGGCTGGGCTCGATCTTGTCGGGGTTGGCGAGGATGCGCTGGAGCGAGCGATCACTGGTGCCGAGCAAGTCCGCCAGCTCCTTGCGGCCGATGTGTGGCAGCGCTTCCTGCAACCCGTTCAGCAGACTGCGCGCGTCGCCTTCGCCTGGCGCCTGCTGATCCAACGCGTCACGAACGATGTGTCGGATCGCCTCCAGGCCGAGTAGCGCAGTCTCGACCGAGTCCAGCGGCCGCTTAGGATCATTGTCTGCCGCACGCTGGAGCATCTCCAATAGCTCTCCACGGATCTCGGCCAGCTGCTGGGGTTCGAGGCTGGGAGGGGCCGAGCGGTTGATCGCATCCGCAAGTCGGCTGGCCGTGTGCTGCCAGCGAGCGAGGTAGTCGTCAGGTATCGGCGTCTCGTTCAAGGCCTCCAGCAGCTTGCGGGCGGACTCCGCCACAAGCTCCTCGAAACGCTCCAGCTCGCCACGCTCTCCGGCGAAGGTCGCCATCACGCCTCCTAACTATGTCGGGCATCTGTCGGTGACAAGCGACAGTATAGCGACAAGATGACGCGAAATCGTGACGCTACAAGTGACGCGAGTTCGTGACGCTTGAAGGCCTCAGACCTTGCGGTGCTCCGGAACCCACGAGCCGTCGTCCTGACGGGCGAAGTCCTGGAACAGGTTGGGCGCCTCTGACTGCATGATGCGGGCGATCTCGTCGAACACCAGGCGCAACTCCTCCTCGGCGCCCTCGGCGGTGCGCATCTCGATCACGTGCCGTAGCGTGCGCGCGTTCGCCGTCCAGACGATGTCCGTCGACAGCCCGATCGGGGCGAGGCGGCGCAACGCGGAGGTGACCTCCTTCTTGACGTGGAACGGCACGCCCTCCGCGTCGATCCCCAGCTCGGCGGCGGCGCTGACCTGGAACTCCTCGAGCTGCTCGACGATCGCGAGCACCTGCTCGCGCACGGGCTCCAGGGCAGGGGGGACGCGGAAGCCGATGTCGGCGAGGCGCACGTAGCGCAGGCTCTCCTGGCTGAAGGCCGAGCCGGCGCGATGCCTGACGAGCTCATGAGTAAAAACTCTCGAACAATTCCGAATAGCGAAAGAATAGCTCGCGTGCTCGAGCACGCTGCCGTGACCGCTGCGCAGGATGTTGGCGAAGTACTCGCGCCGGTCGGTGCGGATCCGGGTCACGTTCGGGTTCAGGCCCGGCTCCCAGCTGCGGTAGCACGCGCGGCCACCGAACTCGAGCAGCAGTTCGCCCGCGGTCGGACCCTCCTGCTCGCCCTCGCGCAGATCGAGCCACGACTCGCCGCCGACCGCCTCCAGGTATGCGCGCATGCCTGCGACGTCGATCGAGGGGCGGGCGATCAGGAAGACTTGCGGGGTGGTCTCGTGCATCGGGCGGACGATGCTACATGTCGTTCCGGGCATCTCTTTAGACTGGGCTGGTGAGCGTGACGAACGGCAGCGTGGAGCAGGAGAAGATCGTCGAGGCCGAGGATCTGCGCCGCCGCTTCGGCGAGGGCGAAGCGGCCGTCGACGCGCTCGCGGGCGTCACCGTCGATTTCCCGGCCGGTCGCTTCGCGGCGATCATGGGCCCGTCGGGGTCGGGCAAGTCGACGCTCATGCACCTGCTCGCGGGGCTCGACCGCCCGACCTCGGGAACGGTCAGCCTCGGCGGCGTCGAGCTGACTGAGCTCGACGACAAGCGCCTCACGCAGCTGCGCCGCGATCGCGTCGGCTTCATCTTCCAGACGTTCAACCTGCTGCCGGTGCTCAACGCCGAGGAGAACATCCTGCTGCCGCTGTCGATCGCCGGACGCGAGGTCGATCGCGAGTGGTTCGACCGGCTCATCGACACGGTCGGCATTCGCGACCGGCTCACTCACCGCCCGGCGGAGCTGTCCGGTGGCCAGCAGCAGCGCGTGGCGGTGGCGCGAGCGCTGATCTCGCGGCCGTCGGTCGTGTTCGCCGACGAGCCGTCGGGCAACCTCGACTCGAAATCCTCGGGCGACGTGCTCGAGTTGCTGCGCCACGCCGTCGACGATTTTGACCAGACCGTCGTGATGGTCACCCACGACGCGCACGCCGCCTCCTACGCCGACCGGCTGCTGCTGCTCGCCGACGGGCGCATCATGCACGACGGCGAGGCGGTGAGCACAGAGCAGACGCTGGACTTGATGAAGGCCCTGGGCTGATGTTCAGCTTGGTGCTGCGCGGCTTCGCCCAGCGCAAGGTGAGGGTCCTGTTGACCGGTATCGCGATCGCGCTCGGCGTCGCGCTGATGGCCGGCACCTACATCCTCACCGACACGATCAACCACGCTTTCTCGGAAGTCTTCGCAACCTCCTTCGCGAACAAGGCGGTGGTCGTGACGCCGAAGGAAGCGCTCGGCCGCGGGACCCGCTCGCAGGCCGCGCAGATCGACGAAGCGACGCTCGCCCGCGTGCGCTCCGTGCCCGGGGTGGCGGCCGTCTCGGGCGGCGTTCAGACGATGGCCACGCTGCTCACGACCGCCGACAAACGGCTCACCAACGGCGCCGCGCCGGCGCTGATCAGCGCGCTGCAGCCGCCGCGCTTCGAGTCCTTCACCGCCGCCAAAGGGCATCTCCCGCGCGGTCCCGGCGAAGTCGCGATCGACCAGTCGACCGCCGATCGCGAGTACCTGAAGCTCGGACGGCGGATCGTGATCGCCGGCCGTTCCCCGGCGCGCACCTACACGCTCGCGGGCATCGCCAAGTTCGCCGGCAGCGAATCGTTCGGCGGCACCTCGGTCGCGCTGCTGACCACGTCGCAGGCGCAGTACGTGGCCGACAAGCGGGGCCGGTACGACTCGATCAACATCGCCGCCGACGCGAACGTCTCCCCGGAAGCGCTCGCCGGGCGCGTCCGCGCGGTCCTGCCGAGCACGCTGACGGTGCGCACCGGAGCCCAGGAAGCCGCCAACGAGACCGCGGAACTCGAAGAAAATCTCGGTGGCCTGCGCACGTTCCTGCTGGTATTCGCTTACATCGCGCTCGTCGTCGGCGCGTTCATCATCTTCAACACCTTCTCGATCACCGTCGCCCAGCGCACGCGCGAGCTGGGCCTGCTGCGTACGCTCGGCGCCTCGCGCCGGCAGATCATGCGCTCGGTCGTCGAGGAAGGCCTCCTGCTCGGCGTCGGCGGCGCTGTCCTCGGGCTGTTCGGGGGCATCCTGCTGGCGCCTGCGCTAAACGGGCTGTTCAAGGCGCTCGGCGCCGATCTGCCCGACAACGGCACCGTGCTCGAGGCACGCACCGTGATCGTCTCGCTGGCGGTCGGCATCGTCGTCACCGTGCTCGCCGGGCTGCCCCCGGCGCTGCGCTCGATGCGCGTGCCGCCGGTGGCGGCGATGCGCGAGGGCGCCGTGATCCCGCCGCGGCCATTGCCGACCCGGCGCACGCTGATCGTGCGTTTCGCGATCCTGTTGGCGATCGTGATCGCGATCAGCACGACGGTCGGCCACGGCATCGGGGTCGTGCTGTTGGTCGTATGGGCGCTCCGTGCCGGACGCCTGTTCGCACGGCTGCGCCGCGGAGGCGAGCGCCCGCCCCGCCGCTACAGGGTCGTGCCGGCGCTGGCGGGCGCGATCGGCACGCTCGTGAGCTGGCGGGGCATCACCGGACGCCTCGCGCGCGAGAACGCCAGGCGCCAGCCCGGGCGCACGATGGTCACCGCGCTCGCGCTGACGATCGGGATCGCGCTCGTCGCCTTCATCTCGGTGCTGGCCTCGAGCACGGAGGCGACGATCGACAACGCCGTCCACCGCTCGTTCGCAGGCAACCTGATCATCGAGAACACACAGGCACAGGGTGGGGGAGGCATCCCCGGTGCGATCGCGCCGGCGATCAGGCAGATCCGAGGCGTCGGCACGGTCACGGCGATCGCCTTCACCCAAGGCACCGTGCGGGACCCGTCGAAGCCGCGCTCCCCCGTGCTCGAAGAAGACGGCCGCCTGACCGCGATCGAACCGGAATCCTTCGGCAAGATGTACAAGCTCGAATGGCAGCAGGGCTCGGCGGCGACGCTCGCCTCGCTCGGGCAGAAAGGCGTGATCCTCTCCAAGAAGTTCGCCACCGCCCACAAGCTGAAGGTTGGGCAGCGGCTGTCGGTGCTGACCCCGACCAGCCGGGAAGTGACCCTCACGGTGCGCGGCATCGCCAAGGAAGAAGTGGTCGGGCTGCTGTCCAACCTCACGATCTCCCGGAGGCCGGCGCTCTCACAGTTCGGGCAGCGCGAAGACGGGGTCGATTTCGTTGCCTACGCCCCGGGCGCGAACGAAACGCAGGTGCGCGGCTCGATCGATGCGCTGCTGCGACACGACTTCCCGCAGGCACGATCGCAGACGGCGGCGCAGTTCACCCACGAACAGCGCAAGAACGTCAACAAGCTGCTGCTGCTCGTGTACGTGCTGCTGGCGCTGTCGGTGATCGTCTCGCTGTTCGGGATCGTCAACACGCTGATCCTCTCGATCTACGAGCGCACCCGCGAGCTGGGGATGATGCGCGCGATCGGCACCTCACGCCGGCAGGTGCGCCAGATGATCCGCTACGAGTCGCTGATCACGGCGCTGATCGGCGGTGTGCTGGGGCTCGTCATCGGCGTCATCGGCGCGATCCTGGTAACGAAGCTCACGCTCTCGAGCGCCGGATACGTGCTGTCGGTGCCGGTTGGGACGCTGATCGTGCTGCTGATCGCCGCCGGTGTCGCCGGCGTGCTCGCGGCCCAACTGCCGGCACGCCGCGCCGCGCGCCTGGACCTGCTGCAGGCGCTCGTGAGCGAGTAGACCTGCTCCCGCGGAGCTGGAAGCGCTGGCGCTCGTGCTCGGGCTGCGCATCTGAGGACACGAAGCGCGGGCGCCCGGGCGCTCCTCGACGTAAGGGCTGCCAACGGTCAGATCGCCCATGTGATTACATTCTCCCCGTCGTATTGACTGCATTATCCCCGTTGGCTACCAATCCAGGATCGTCGACAGTGAGCTCGGGGCTCGCCTGAGCGCGGCTGGCGCGGTCGTGATCGAGGGGCCGCGGGCGTGTGGAAAGACTGCCACCGCTCGGCAGATCGCAGCCAGCGAGGTCCTGCTCGATGTCGATGTGAACGCTCGGCAGGCGATCGCCGTCGATCCGGCGCTCGTGCTCGACGGACCGACGCCTCGGCTGATCGACGAGTGGCAGATAGAGCCGGCCATCTGGAACCACGTTCGCCGCGCGATCGACGATCGCGCGGACCCCGGCCAGTTCATCTTGACCGGCTCGGCGGTCCCTCCGGACGACATCACGCGACACACCGGCGCTGGGCGCATAACTCGCCTGCGTATGCGCCCGATGAGCCTCTTCGAGACGGGTCGTGGTACCGGGGGCGTCTCGCTGGGCGAGCTGCTGGAGGGCAGGATGAGCCCCACGTCCGATCCCGGTCTGAGCCTGGCCGACCTCGTCGAGGAGATCGCCGTCGGCGGGTGGCCGGGTCTGCGTGGGCGCGGCATCGCGGATGTTCTGCTCGCGCTGCGCGACTATCTGCAGGAGATCGCTCGCGTGGACGTCGGTCGTGTGGACGGCGCCCACCGCGATCCTGACCGGGTGGCGCGACTGCTCGCGAGCCTCGCGCGCAACGTCGCCACCCACGCCGCGGCGACGACGCTCGCCAGGGACACCGGCGGCGCCGACGGCCCGTTGAAGGACGACACGGTGCGCGAGTATCTCGCTGCACTGGAGCGGCTGATGGTTATCGAGGACCAACCCGCCTGGGCGCCACACCTGCGCTCCAAGCACCGGTTGCGCACGGCGCCGAAGCGGCACTTCGTCGATCCATCGCTGGCGGTGGCGGCGCTGGGAGCGACACCCGAGCGGCTGCTCGGCGATCTCAACCTGCTCGGTTTGCTGTTCGAGTCGCTGGTCGTGCGCGACCTGCGCGTCTATGCGCAGGCGGCGAATGCGCGGGTCTCGCAGTATCGCGACAGCGGCGGTCTCGAGGTCGATGCGATCGTCGAGTCCGGCGACGGCCGCTGGATCGCGCTCGAGGTCAAGCTCGGGCACGGTCAGATCGACGACGGGGCTGCGAGCCTCACGCGGCTCGCGACGCGGATCGACACCGCGAAGTGCGGGCGCCCGGCGCTCCTTGGAGTGATCGTCGCGAGTGGGTACGGCTACCTTCGTGATGACGGCGTGGCGGTGATCCCGATCGGCGCGCTCGAGCCCTGATCGTAGCCTGCCGGCGAAGTCATCGGCGCCAACCAGACCAAGAAGAAAAAGAAAAAGAAAAAGAAGTGAGTGCACAAAACGCGGGCGCCCGGCGCTCCTCGGAGTGGTTGTCGCGAGGTCGCTAAGCTCCGGGCGATGGTCGCCACCGCCCCCACCAAAGACCCCGAGCTACAGCAGACCGCCTGGGATCTCGAGCCACTCGTCGACGGCGAGGGGACGGAGGGCGTCGAGCGCAGGCTGACCGACGCGCTCGCGCGCGCCAAGGCGTTTGCGGCCCGTTATGCCGGCAAGCTCCCCCTTACGGGGACAGGCGACGGCCTTGACAGTGAGGGCCTGGCGGAGGCGATGGGCGAGCTGGGCGCGATCTCGGACTTGCTCGGGCGCGCCGGCTACTACGCGGCGCTGCGCTTCTCGACCGACACGGCAGACCCGGCGAACGGCGCGCTGCTGCAGACGGTGCAGGAGCAGGAGACGGCGATCGGGACGGTGCTCGTGTTCTTCGAGCTGGAGTGGGCGGCGCTGTCTGAGGAGCGCGCCGAGGAGCTGCTGGCCGGCGAGGGGCTCGACTTCTGCCGCCACCACCTGCGCAGCGCACGCCGCTACCGCGAGCATCTGCTGACAGAGCCCGAGGAGAAGATCCTCACGGAGAAGGCGCTCACGGGCGCGGGCGCGTGGACGCGGCTGTTCGAGGAGCTCACCTCGGCGATCGAGGTCACCCTCCCGGGCGCGGACGCAGACGAGAAGGCCCCGCTCGACGTCGCGCTCAGCCGCCTGGCGCTGCCCGACCGTGACGTGCGCCGGACCACCGCCGAGGCCGTGACCGCGGCGCTCGCGCCGGGGCTGCGCACGCGCGCGTTCCTGTTCAACACACTGCTCGCCGACAAGGCGACCGATGACCGCCTGCGCCGCTATCCGGGCTGGCTGGCTGCGCGCAATCTCGCAAACGAAGCGAGCGACGACTCGGTGCAGGCGCTGATCGAGGCGGTCCGCGCGCGCTATGAGATCCCGCGCCGCTGGTATCGCCTGAAGGCGAAGCTGCTCGGGGTGCAGCGGCTGGCCGACTACGACCGGATGGCGCCCGTGACCGAGGATCAGGTCAGCTTCACGTTCGCCGAGGCGCGCGAGATCGTGCTCGACTGCTACTCCTCGTTCTCGCCCGAGCTGGGAGCGGTGGCGAAGCGGTTCTTCGACGAGCGCCGGATCGATGCGCCCGTGCGCCCGGGCAAGCGCGGCGGCGCGTTCTGCGCCTCGGCGGTGCCATCGGTGTTCCCTTACGTGCTGCTCAACTACACCGCGCGCCGGCGCGACGTGCTCACGCTCGCCCACGAGCTGGGACACGGCGTCCATTTCGCGCTCGCGGCCCGTCAGGGCATCTTCCATCAGGGCACGCCGCTGACGCTCGCCGAGACCGCGTCGGTGTTCGGCGAGACGGTCGTGTTCGGGCGGCTGCTCGAGCAGGATTCGACGCCCGCCTCGCGCCTGGCGCTGCTGGCGGAGAACCTCGAGGACACGATCGCCACGGTCTTTCGCCAGGTCGCGATGAACCGCTTCGAGGACCTCGTCCATACCGCCCGGCGCGAGCAGGGCGAGCTGTCGGTCGAGCGCTTCGGCGAGCTGTGGTTCGAGAGCCAGGAGGAGCTCCTCGGCGACTCGGTCGAGCTGACCGAGGGCTACCGCAGCTGGTGGTCATATATCCCGCACTTCATCGGCAGCCCCGGCTATGTCTACGCGTACGCCTATGGCCAGCTGCTCGCGCTGTCGGTCTACGAGCGCTACGAGCAGACCGGCCCGGAGCTCGTGCCGCGCTACCTGGAGCTGCTCGCCGCGGGCGGCTCGCGCAGCCCTGAGGAGCTCGGGCAGATCGTCTCCATCGACCTCTCCGATCCCGGCTTCTGGGACGCCGGGCTGGATTTGGTGGAGCGCCAGCTCACGGACGCCGAAGCGGCGGCGGAGGCTGCGCTCGGCTCGTAGATCGCGAGGTTCGCGTGGCGTTAGCCTTATGCGGCTGCGGCGTGCCTGACGTAGACACCGGGACCGCTCGGCGCTGGAGCGGCTTCACCGTGCTCGCGCATCACCTCGAGATGTCCTGATAGGGCCTCACGCATCTCCCTGACGCATGCCTCGATGGTCGCGCCAGTCGCGATGCAGCCCTGGACGTCAGGAGACCACGCCGCATAGTTCGACGGCGGGCCGCCTTCGACAAGGATCAGATAGCGCTCAGCCTCGCTCATAGCTTCAATTTCGCCTGTTTCATGATGCTTGCTTTGATCTTAGGATGCAAGTCATCGCGGAGATGACCTGCCACCGTAACGGTGCCGGGCTTGGTTGGGTGCCGGTAGTGGCGGTGGCTGCCGGTTTGCCTAACCTGCCGCCAACCGTCCCATTCGATGAGCTTGATGATCGCACGGACCTTCATGCCGGATGACCCTAAGCATCGCTTGGGACATTTTTGGTTCAGAGCAGCCCGAGCGCGCTGCCAACCCTGTGCACGAGGTTGAACAGCGGCTGGGGAAGCACGCCGAAGACGAGCGTGGCGCCACCGGCGAGCACCGCCACGAGGACGACCTCGGGCTGGGGACCGCCCGCGAACGCCTGGGCCTGCTCGTCGAGCTCGGGCGAGCCGCCCGCAAGCGCCGGCAGCGCACCGGCGGCGGGCTCGGGCGCGGCGGCGGAAGGGCCCCACGGGCCGGGAAGGCCCTCGCCGGCCGGCGCCTCGCGCATCCACATCGCGGCGATCACCGGCAGGTAGTAGCCGAGTGAGATCATCGAGCCGATCACGATCGCGACGCCCAGCCAGGTGTAGCCGCCGGAGACGGCCGCGTCGATCAGGTAGAACTTGCCGATGAAGCCCGCGGTCGCGGGGATGCCGGCGAGGGCGAGTATCGAGATCGTCATCGGCCACGCGAGATAGGGGCGCTCGCGGCCGAGGCCGCGCAGCGCCTCGATCGAGTCGCCCAGCTCGGTTTCGCGCTCGCGCGCGACGATCACCGCGAAGGCGGCCATGTTCATGAGGACGTACACGGCGAGGTACAGCACGGTCGCCTGCACGCCGAGCGCGGTGGCGACGACGACGCCCGCGAGCATGTAGCCGGCCTGGGCGACGGAGGAGTAGGCGAGCATCCGCTTCAGCGAGGACTGGCTGAGGGCGCCGACGTTGCCGACGAGGATCGTGATCGCAGCGAGCACCGCCACCGCCGGGCCCCAGCTCGCGTGGGCTTCGATCAGGGCGACGTCGAAGAAGCGCAGGAACACCCCGAGCGCGGCGACCTTCGTGGCGACCGCCATGAACGCCGTGACGGGCGTCGGCGCGCCCTCGTAGACGTCGGGCGTCCACTGGTGGAAGGGGGCGACGGAGGCCTTGAAGCAGAGGCCGGCGACGCACAGCGCGATACCGGTCAGCGTCAGCGGGTCGCTCGCGAGGCCGCCGCTCGACAGCGCGGTGGCTACGCGTGAGAAGTCGGTCGCGCCGGTCGCGCCGTAGATCATCGCGAGGCCGTACAGCAGTGTGGCCGAGCCGACCGAGCCGACGATCAGGTACTTGAGGCCCGACTCGAGCGAGTGCTCGCGGCGCATCTCTGTGGCGCACAGCACGTACAGCGGGATCGACAGCAGCTCGAGGCCGACGAACAGCGCGACCGTGTTCTGCGCGCTCGCGAGCAGCGACATCCCGCCGATCGAGCTGAGCAGCAGCGCGTGGAACTCGCCGTGGCCGGATTCGCGCGCGGCCAGCGAGCGCCAGGCGAGCAGCACCGTGCAGGCGCCGCCCGCGATCAGCACGACGTTCAGCACGAGCGCGAGCGAGTCGATGCGCAGCGCGCCGGAGACGATCGACTTCTGCGCGTGCCACTGCCAGATCGTGAGACCGAGCGCCGCGCCGAGCACGACGAGCGTTAGGGCCGGGACCGCCTGCGCGCGGACCCACCTAGCGCTGAGCAGGCCGATGAGCAGCACGATCGCAGCGCCGCCGAGCAGCGCGATCAGGGGGGAGAGGCCGGCGAAGTCGACGTGCGGGCCTTTCAGGTGGGCGGTCGCGATCGCGGGGGAGAAGAGGGGCACGCGGCTCATCGCGCAGCACCTTCCGAGGGCGCGCCGAGTGAGGCCGTATCGGCCGGACCGGCGAAGTAATGGAGCTGGGCGTGGGGATCGGCCGCGAACGCCTGCGCTCCGAACACCGCGCTCTTGACCGAGCCTTCGCTGCGGTGCAGCGCGAACTGGGGGTAGAGCGCGAGGAACACGATCACCGCGATCAGCGGCACGAGCACCGCGCCGTCGCGGATCGAGATCTCATGGGAGTCCACCGATGAGCCGACGCGGTTGTGCATCGCGCGGATGAATAGCCGCAGCGCGTACACGCTCGCCATCACCACGCCGCTGAAGGCGATGATCGCGATGACGAGCTTGGCTTTGAAGACGCCGAGCAGGATCAGGAACTCGCCGACGAAGTTCGACGAGCCGGGGATCGCGAGCGTCGCGAGCGCGACGATCAAGAACAGCGAGGCGAGCACCGGCGCGCGGAAGGCGATGCCGCCCATCTCGCGCACGTCCTCGGAGCCGCCGGCGCGCTTTGAGAGGAGCAGCACGATGAACAGCAGTGGCGCGACGACCAGCCCGTGGTTGACCATCTGCAGGAGCGCGCCCTGGGCGCCCTGTGGGTTCAGCGCGAAGATGCCGAGCGTGATGAAGCCGAGCTGCGCGACCGATGAGTACCCGGCGATCAGCCGCGCGTCGGTCTGCGTGAACGCGAGCGCCGAGCCGTACACGATCGAGGCGAGCGCGATCAGCAGCATCAGCGTCTGGAAGTGCGCCGCGCCCTGCGGGAACAGCGGCAGCACGATCGCGAGGAATCCGTACGCGCCGACCTTGGAGAGCACGCCGGAGAAGACCATCAGCACCTCGATCGGCATCGCGCGGTAGCCGTCGGGCATCCAGCCGTGCAGCGGGAAGGCGGGCATCTTCACGAGGAACGCGGCGGCGAAGAACAGGAAGATCCACTCCTGCGAGCCGCGGCTCAGCGGAAGGGCCTGCAGGGAGGAGAGCACGAACGTTATGTGTCCTCCCCCCTGCTGCGCGGCGAGCACGCCGGTGGCGATCGCCGCGGCGAGCATCAGCAGCGAGCCGACGAGCGTGTAGATCACGAGCTTGATCGTCGCTTTCACGCGCTCATCTCGCGTGCCGCGGCCCCACATTCCCGTGAGGAAGTAGAACGGGATCAGCATCAGGTCGAAGAAGGCGACGAACAGCGCGAGGTCCTGGGCGAGGAACGCGCCGAGGACGGCGGACTCGGCGAGCATGAAGAACAGCCAGTACAGCCGCGGGTTGGCCGGCCGCGAGCGCTCGTCGCGGAAGTTGGTCGCGAGCGCGGCGGCGAAGAACAGCAGCGTGGTGAGCCCCACGAGGAACACGTTCAGGCCGGTGATCGCGAGCTTGTAGTGGATGCCGAGCGAGGAGATCCAGACGACGTCGGTCACGTGCTGCAGCCCGCCGCCGGACTTGTAGTCGGCGATGTAGCCGACCGCGAGCGCCAGCGCGAGCAGCGAGCCGGCGAGTGCGAGCGCGCCGGGCACACGCCGGTCTCGTGCGCTCAGGATGGCGCCGAGCACCCCGCACGCGGCGGGCAACCAGACGAGGATCGAGAGCGGGATCGACATCAGGATTGAAGGAGGAAGTAGAAGCTGACGGCCGTCACGCCAAGCACGAGCAGCGCGGCGTAGTAGCGCACGAACCCGCTCTGCGCGGCGCGCACGGCGGCCGAGCCGGCGCGCACGAGCCCGGTGGTGCCGCCGATCAGCGTGTCGTCGACGAACACGCGCTCGAACGTGTTCTGCGCGAAGCGTCCCGCGGCGGCGGCCGGGCGCACGACGATCAGCGCGATCGCCTCGTCGAAGTACCACTTGTGTACGAACAGCCCATACAGCGGGAGCAGCCGTTTGCGCACGACCTCCGAGGTCCCCGGCCGCGCGACCCACACGTAGTAGGCGGTCGCGATCCCGGCGAGGCCGAGCAGCGTGCCGAGCACGAGGCCGGTCACGAGCAGTCCGCTGCGTTCGTGTACTTCGTAGAGCGGCGAGCCGGCGAACGTCGGGCGCAGGAAGTTGTCGATCACGTAATCGAGCTTCGGGATCTGCACGAGCCCGGCGCCGACCGCGCCGAGCGCGAGCGCGCCCATCGCGATCCGCATCGCAAGCGCGCGCTCGGCGACCGTGTGGTGCGGACCGGGGAAGCCGACGTCGGTGTCCTCGATCTCGCCGTTGGCGGGGTTGCGGGGGACGTCCGCATGGTGCAGCCGGCCGCCTTCGAGCTCGCGCGCCTCGGCCACGGGCTCGCCGTGGAAGGCGCGGAAGATCATGCGGAAGGTGTAGAGCGCGGTGAGGAACGCGCCGAGGTAGCCGGCCGCGTACAGCGCCCAGTGCCAGCCGCCGAGATCGCCCGTGTCGAGCAGGATCTCGTCCTTGGAGAAGAAGCCCGAGAACGGCGGTATCCCCGACAGCGCGAGGCCGCCGACGATGAAGCAGATGTAGGTGAACGGCATCGCCTTGCGAAAGCCGCCCATCTTCTCAAGCGACTGCTCGCCGCCCATCGCGCCGATGATCGAGCCGGCGGCCATGAACAGGAGCGCCTTGAAGAAGGCGTGCGTCATCAGGTGGAACAGCCCGGCGGCGTAGGCGCCGACGGAGACGCCCATGATCATGTAGCCGATCTGCGACATCGTCGAGTAGGCGATCACGCGCTTGATGTCGGTCTGCGTGACGGCGATCGTGCCGGCGACGAGCAGCGTCAGCGCGCCGATGCTCGCGCCGACGTCCTGCGCGGCGGGCGCGAGTTCGAACAGCGGGTGCATGCGCGCGATCAGGTACACGCCGGCGGTGACCATCGTCGCGGCGTGGATCAGCGCGCTGACCGGCGTCGGGCCCTCCATAGCGTCGGGCAGCCACGTGTGCAGCGGGATCTGCGCGGACTTGGCGAACGCGCCGACGAGCAGCAGCAGGCAGCCGGCGGTGAGGTCGCCGCTGCCGCTCGCGCCGCCGCCGGCGGTGTGGCCGAACGCGCCCGCGCCGACGGCGTGGAACGTGCGCAGGAGGTCGAGCGTGTGGGTGTGCTTGAAGATGAAGTACGTGCCGAGCACGAGGCCGACGTCGCCGACGACGTTGATCACGAACGCCTTGATCCCCGCCCGGGTGGCGGTCGTGCGCCGGTACCAGAAGGAGATCAGCAGGTAGGAGGCCGCGCCGACGAACGCCCAGCCGACGATCAGCAGCAGGAAGTTGCCGGCGAGCACGAGCAGCAGCATCGCGAAGACGAAGAAGTTGAGGTAGGCGAAGTAGCGCGCGAAGCCGCGATCTTCGTCGAGGTAGGCGGTCGAGTAGAGGTGGATCAAAGTGGAGACTCCGGTGACGACGAGGATCATGAACACCGACAGCGGGTCCACCAGGATCGACATCTGCGCGTCGACGCCGACCGTCGAGGCGTAGCTCCACAGCGAGGAGACGATCTGGCGGTGCGCGGGGGAGTGGCCCTGCAGCGCGATCAGCGCGCCGAGCGCGGCCAGGAAGGCTAGGAAGATCGCGCCGGTCCCGACCCAGCCGACGTAGCGGCCGGGCAGCGAGCGGAAGCCGAGGCCGATCACGAGCGTGCCGAGCAGCGGGAACAGCAGCACGAGCCAGCCGTAAGTAGTCGCGCTCATCGGACCCCTGGCGTGCCGTCGTGGTTGGTGTGTGGGCCCTTACTCATCCCTGAAGCTCCCTTAGCTCGTCCACGTCGATCGGCAGCTGGCGGCGGTAGATCGCGACGATCATGCCGAGCCCGATGCAGACCTCGCAGGCGGCGACGGTCATCACGACGATCGCGAGGATCTGCCCGTCGCCGTTGCCCCACATGCGCGAGAACGCGATCAGGGCGAGGTTCGCGCCGTTCAGCATCAGCTCGAGGCAGAGCAGCACGACGAGCGGGTTGCGGCGCGTCATCACGCCGATCGCGCCCAGCGTGAACACGATCGCCGACACGGCGAGATACCAGGCGATGCTCATCGCCTGCTCCCGGCCTCCGTTTGCGCGTGTGGAAACGTTATGGACTTCTCTCGACTCCCCGTTTGCGCGTGCGGAAACGTCATGGCCTTCTGCCTACGCCCTCGGCGGTGGTGCCGGTGGAGGCGGGACGGATCAGGTCGAGCGGCGTGAGCACGAGCGGCCTACGCTCGTCGTCGTCCCCGTCGAGGCCGGCGCGGCGCCGGGCGAGCACGACTCCGCCGACGGCGGCGATCAGCAAGAGGAAGGAGGCGACCTCGAACGCGAGCAGGAAGCGCGTGAGCAGGAGCTTGCCGATGTAGGCGGGGGTGCCGAACGCCTGTGGGCCCGGCGCATAGCCGGCGCCGTAGCCGTCGACCGCCTCGAGGCCGGTGCCGAGCAGCGCGATCAGGAGCTCGACGAGCAGCGCGCCGCCGAGGATCGTGCCGCCGACGCGCAGCCCCGAGCCGACGGGGCCCGGGCTGCGCAGCCGCTCGCCGATCGTCTCGCCCTCGCCGCCGACGTAGGCGACGACGAACACGTACAGCACCATCACCGCGCCGGCATAGACGACGACCTGCACGGCGGCGACGAACTCGGCGCGCAGCAGCAGGAACAGCACGGCCAGCGAGATCAGGTGGCCGACGAGCGCGAGCACGCTGTAGAAGGCGTCGCGCAGCACGACCACGCCGACGGCGCCCGCGATCACGCCGCTCGCGGCGATGAAGAACAGGACCGCGCTCATCGCCCGAGGGCTCCCGGCGCGTTCATGCGCGCCATGCCCCCGCGCGCGCGCGACGCAACCATTCTTATCGCTGTGCCCACGCCCATCGTCACTCGCCCTCGTTCCTCAGCGGCGTACGCTCGAGCGGCTCGGCGAGGAGCATCTCCTTGGTGAAGATCAAATCCGTGCGGTCGTAGTCGGAGAGCTCGTAGTCGTGGCCCATCGTGATCGCGTCGAACGGGCAGGCGATCTCGCAGTAGCCGCAGAAGATGCAGCGCGACAGGTTGATCTCGTACACCGCCGCGTAGCGCTCGCCCGCGGAGACGCGATGCTCGGGCGTGTTCTCGGCGGCAACCACGCGGATGCAGTCGGCGGGGCAGGCCGCCGCGCAGAGCGAGCAGCCGACACACTTCTCGAGACCCGTGTCCTCGAAGCGGTGGAGCTTGTGGCGGCCGCGGAAGCGCGGGTAGACGGGCGTCTTCTCCTCCGGGTATTCGAGCGTGACGACCGGTTCGGCGAGGCGGCCGAAGGTCGTGAACAGGCCGCGCACGGTCTCGCGGAATGTGCGCCAGGTGCCGCGTGCCGCGCCCGGGGCGGGCGAACGCTGCACCTCGATCACGTCCTCGCCGGGACTCCAGGCGACGATCGCGATCGGGCCTGAGGATGCCGGCGGCGAAGGGCCTTGGGTCGTGGCGGGGCTGTCACCGGCGGGCGGCGTCGCGCCAGGGTTCGTGGTCCCGTCCGCCGGTTGCGCCGTGGTGTCGTTGTCGTCGGGGGTCATGTCAGTTGACCGCCACCACGACGATGGCCGTGACGAGCGCGTTGAGGGTGGCGAGCGGGAGGAGGATCTTCCAGCCGAAGCTCATCAGCTGGTCGTAGCGCAGGCGCGGGAGGGTAGCGCGGACCCAGATGAACAGGAAGGTGATCAGCGACATCTTGAACAGGACGACGAACGGGTCGACGAAGCCGGGGGGGTGGATGCCGAACGGCAAAAGCCAGCCGCCGAGGAACACGGTCGTGACGATGCCGGAGACGACGAGCACGTTGAGGTACTCGGCGAAGTAGTAGGAGGCGAAGCGCCCGCCGCCGTACTCGGTGTTGTAGCCGCCGACGAGCTCGGCGTCGGCCTCGACCAGGTCGAACGGCGCGCGGTTGGTCTCGGCGAAGCTCGCGGTGAGGAAGATCAGGAAGCCGAAGAACTGGGGGACGATGTACCACATGCCTTTCTGGGCGGTGACGATGCCGGTGAGGGAGAGCGTCTGCGCGGTCATGATCACGCCGACGAGCGCGAGGCCTTGAGAGACCTCGTAGGAGATCAGCTGCGCCGCGCCGCGCATCGCGCCGAGGAACGAGTACTTCGAGCCGGAGGACCAGCCGCCGAGCATGATCCCGTAGAAGGCCACCGCGCCGAACGCGAACAGGTAGAGCGGCCCGATCGAGACGTCGACGCCGTAGAGGCCGACGCGCGCGCCGAAGATGTGCTGGACGTTGCCGAACGGGATGATGGCGAACGCCGCGACGGCGGTGACGATCGAGACGAGCGGGGCGACGGCGAACAGGAAGCCGATCGAGGTGCGCGGGCGGAACTGCTCCTTGGTGAGCAGCTTGAGGATGTCGGCGAGCGGCTGCAGCGCGCCGTAGGGGCCGACGCGGTTGGGGCCGTAGCGCGACTGGAAGCGCCCGAGCAGCTTGCGCTCGGCGAGCAGCACGACGGGCACGAGCTGCAGGCCGACGGCGAAGATGACCAGCGCCTTGAGGATCTGGATCCACCACGCCTCGTAGAAGCCGACCGTGGCGAGGGTCGTCATACGCGCTCTCCCGTCGGATACGCGCCCGCCGCATCGCGCTCTTGCCAGCGCACGCCGCGGCCGCCGATCTCCTCGAGCGTGAGGCCCGCGTAGAACGGTACGGCGTCGAACAGCTGCTGCGAGGCCATGCTCGGGGTGAGCACGCCCAGGTCGAGGTCGAGGCGCGCGGCGACGTCCGCGAGCACGCTCCAGCCGGCGCGCGTCGAGCCCGGGTGCGCGATCGCCTGGCGCAGGCGCTGCAGGCGGCCGTCGGGGTGGACGACCGTGCCCTCCTTCTCGCCGTAGCTCTCGGCCGGGAAGACCACGTTCGCGTGCGCGCGAACGCCACTCGTGAGGAAGGTCGCGTGCGCGATCACCGTGCTCGCGCGCTCGAGCGCGCGGTCCCACAGCTCCGGCTCGGGCAGGTCGAGCAGCGGGTCGGACTGCAGCAGGTAGACGGCCGCCAGCTCGCCATCGGCGAGCGCCTGAGCGATCCCGTGTGCATCGAGCGGGCTGTTTTGAGGGGAGACACGCTCGCGTGCTCCCTCGCCGGCGTTGTCGGCGCCGGTCAAAACAGTTTGTGCGCAGAGTCCGGGGCCTGCGTTTGGCAGCACGCCGGCCTCGCGCAGGCCGCGCCCGTTCGAGCCGGACGGGATTTCCAGCAACCCTGCGCCGGCGACTCCGGCCAAGGAGAGCGTGTCCGCCAGGTCGAGCAGCGCTTGGGCGGCCGCCGCGCCGTCGGGGCCGGCAGTGAGGCGCTCGTGCCACAGGATCACGACCTCATCGCCCGCCTCGTTCAACGTAGCGACGAGCTCGCGGACGCGATCCTCGGAGAGCAGCTCGGCGGCGGTCGCCGCGAGGAGCTTCACGGAGTTGCGGCGCGCGCCCTTGCGCAGGCGCAGGTCGAGGATCGGCGCGTCGGCGATCGGGTCGCAGTCGAGCACGAGCACCGCGTGGGCGAACTCGAGGTCTGAGACCTTCGCCTGTAGCGCCGGATCGTTCAGCGCACGGTGCAGCTCGAGCGGCAGCGTGCCCGCCGCGCGCGAGTCGAGGTAGGGGGAGGAGAGGCCCTCGCGCATCAGGCGCGCGAGCAGCAACCCCTCCTCGTTCGTCACCTGTCCGCCGGCGATCGCGCCCGTGCGCTCGCCGGCGCGCTTCAGCCCTGCGGCGGCCTCCTGCAGCGCGCGCTCCCAGGAGACGGCGCGCAGCTCGCCGCCGTCGCGGACCATCGGCTCGGTCACACGGTCGGCCGGGTGCGCGGAGCCGGAGGACCCGTTGATCGGCGCGACGCCGCCGAGCGTCGGGTAGGCGAAGCGGCCGCGGTCGCACAGCCAGCCGTCGTCGACCTCGGGGTTGTCGCGACCGAGCACGCGCTGCGCGCGTTCGTCGCGCACGGTCAGCTTGACGTTGCACTGCGCCGGGCACAGCGTGCAGACCGACCCTGAGTCCTCTACGTCCCACGGGCGCGCGCGGAAGCGGTAGGCGCGCGAGGTCAGCGCGCCGACGGGGCACAGCTCGATGATGTTGCCGCTGAACGGCGCGACGTAGGGGTGGCCGTCGAAGGTTGAGACGTAGGAGTGCGCGCCGCGCTCGAGCAGCACGAGCTGGTTGTCTTCGGAGATCTCCTGCGAGAAGCGCACGCAGCGGTAGCAGAGGATGCAGCGCTCGCGGTCGATCGCGATCGTGGGGGAGAGGGCGAGCGGCTTGACGAAGTGGCGCTTGGGCTCGATGAAGCGCGAAGTGCCGGCGCCCCAGCCGAAGGTGATGTCCTGCAATGGGCACTCTCCCCCCTTGTCGCACACGGGGCAGTCGAGCGGGTGGTTGATCAGCAGGAACTCCACGACCGCCTGCTGGGCGGTCTTCACGCGCTCTGACTGCGTGTTGACGACCATGCCGTCCTTGACCGGGGTCGAGCAGCCCGTCTGCAGCTTCGGGATGCCCTCGATCTCGACCAGGCACATGCGACACGCGCCGACCGGGTTGCCGAGCTTGGGCTCGTAGCAGAACACCGGGATCTCGACGTCGCCGTGCTTGGCGGCGTCCACGAGCATCGTGTTCTCGGGGGCCTGAACCTCACGGCCGTCGATCGTGAAGGTGATCAATTTCTGCTCTGGGCGTGGCATTTAGACACCTCCCCGATGGGTTCCAGGGGCGCCCTCGTGGGCTCCCGGGGCCTGGGGGCCCGCGCCCTGGCCTGCCAGCTCGCCCTTCGGCTCGAGCGCGCCCTGGGCCTCCAGGGCCGCGTCCGAGCCGGCCGATTCGCCCATGCCCGTGCGCGCGCGGGCCGCCTCGATGTGCGCCTCGAACTCCGGGCGGAACTTCGCGATCAGCGAGCCTATCGGCATCGCCATCGCGTCGCCGAGCACGCACAGGCAGTTGCCGATGATGTGCTCCTGCACGGAGGCCATGATGTCGAGGTCCATCGGCGTGGCCTCGCCCGCGTCGATCCGCTCGAGCATCTTCACCGTCCAGTTCGTGCCCTCGCGGCAGGGGGTGCACTTGCCGCAGGACTCGTGGCGGTAGAACCTCGCGACCTTCATCGCGACGTCGAGGATCGGGGTCGAGTCGTCGACGACGATGATCGCGCCGGAGCCGAGCATCGAGCCGGCCTTGGCCAGCGAGTTGAAGTCGTAGGGGACGTCGAGGTCGTCGGCCGTCAGCACCGGGGCGGAGGAGCCGCCGGGGAACCAGCACTTCACGGAGCGGCCCTCGGGTGGGCCGCCCGCGAGGCCGTAGACGATCTCGCGCGAGGGTATCCCCAGCTCGATCTCGTAGTTGCCGGGACGCTGCACGTGGCCGGAGATCGAGACGAGCTTCGTTCCGGTCGAGGTCTCGACGCCGAGCTTCGCGTACTCGGCGCCGCCCATCCTCACGATCGCGGGGACGGTCGAGAGCGTCTCGACGTTGTTGATCAGCGTTGGCCCTTGGTAGAGACCCTGGTTGGCGGGGAACGGCGGCTTCAGCCGCGGGTTGCCGCGCTTGCCCTCGAGCGAGTCGAGCAGGCCCGTCTCCTCGCCGCAGATGTACGCGCCCGCGCCGCGGTGCACGACCAGCGAGAGCGAGTGTCCGGAGCCGAGGATGTCCTCGCCGATGTATCCCTGCGCGGTGGCTTCGTGCAGCGCGGCGTCGAGGATGTCGGCCTGCAGCGAGTACTCGCCGCGGATGTAGATGAACGAGCGGCTCGTGCCCGCCGCGTAGGAGGCGATGATCAGCCCCTCGATCAGCATGTGGGGCGTCTTCTGCATCAGTTCGCGATCCTTGAACGTGCCCGGCTCGGACTCGTCGGCGTTGCACACGAGGTACTTGTCGATCGCGCCCTTCGGCAGGAACGAGACCTTCTTGCCCATCGCGAACCCCGCCCCGCCGCGCCCGCGCAGGCCGGAGGCTTCGAGCTGCTCGAGCACCTGCTCGGGCGTCATCTGCAGGGCCTTGCGCAGCGACTCGTAGCCGCCGCGCCGTTCGTAGATCTCGAGCGTGTTCAGCCCCGGCTCGTCGATGTCGGCGAACAGCAGCGTGCTCGGCGCGGCGGCGGCCATCCTCACTCCCCCTCCCGCTCGTGCGCCGCGGCCGGATCCTCGTGCATCTCGGGGCGCTCGTGCGCGGTCGCGGAGCCGGGCCGGTCCTCGTCGCCCATCTCCGGGCCGACGGCGGCGCGCTCCGGCGCGATGTACGGGTTCGCCGCGCCCGCACGCGCGGCGTGCGCGACCTCGGGCCGGGGAAACTCGCGCGTGTTCGCGCGCGGGTCGGCCACCGCGCGGCGCGCGAGCTGGCGCTCGGGCAGCACCGGACGGCCGGCGCGCACGTCGTCGAGCAGCCGCGGCACGTCCGCGAGCGTGAGCGGGCCGACGTACACGCCGTCGACCGAGGCCATCGGCGCGATGTCGCACGCGCCGAGGCACTCGAACGCGCGCACGTTGAACTGCTCCGGCTCCCCCGCGGCCGCGTCGCGCACGGCCGCGTACAGCTCGTCGGCGCCGCACAGCGAGCAGGAGATGTTCGTGCACACGTAGATCGCGTGGCGTCCCACCGGCTCGGTCTCGAGCATGTCGTAGAACGTCGCCACCGCGTCCAGATATGCGGGGGTCAGGCCCATCACGCACGCGACCTGCTCGATCGCCTCCGGCGAGCACCAGCCGTGCACCCGCTGCGCGGCCTCGAGCGCCGGCAGGGTCGCCGAGCGGCTGTCGGGGTACAGGGCCATGCGCGCCTCGATCTCCCTGCGCAGATCCTCCGGCACCGGCACGGATGGGGTCCCGCCCACCCCGGGCACCGTCGCCGGATCCTTCTCCAGGTTCGCGGGCTCATCCCAGCCGGACTC
>CAVRPD010000006.1:0-364025 GCA_963723075.1 uncultured Solirubrobacterales bacterium | reverse complement strand
CGGAGACGCAGCGCCTGCTCCCGCCCGACGCGGAGGTGCTCGACGCCCATACGCACCTGGGCCTCGACGAGGACGGACGCTCGCTCACCCTGCCCCAGCTACTTACGCTGCTCGACAACGCGGGCGCACGCCGGGCGTGTGTTTTCCCCCTGCACGATCCTGAGCGTCAACCCGCTTACAGCGTTCCCAACGACCGTGTCCTCGCTTGGGCGAGCGAGAGCGACGGGCGGCTCGTCCCGTTCTGCCGCCTGGACCCCTCCGAAGACGCGCGGGCCGAGGCCGAGCGCTGCCTGGCGAAGGGCGCTCGAGGCATCAAGCTGCACCCTCGCGCGCAGGACTTCGTGTTCGACGGCCCGGAGATGGGCGAGGTCTTCGCCCTTGCCGAAGAGACGCAGGTGCCGATCCTGATCCATGCCGGACGCGGGCTGCCACCCCTCGCCGACGGGCTCGCCGATCTCGCATTGCGTCACCCGGGCGCCGTCCTGATCCTCGCGCACGGCGCGATCTGCGATCAGGGCATCCTCGCCTCCCGCCTGGCCGGCCATCCGGGAGTGCTGTACGACATCTCGTGTTTCTTTCCGATCGACGTGATCGAGCTGTTCGCGCGGGTGCCCGTGGAGCGGATCGTGTTCGCATCGGACCCGCCTTACGGACTGCCCGCGACCTCTCTCTACATGGCCCTTCGCATCGCCGCCCAGGCCGGCCTCGACGAGAGGGCCGTCAGAGGCGTGCTCGGCGGCACGATGGCAGCGCTCGTCGATGGCCATGAGCTGCCTCCGGTGACCGCGCCCCGGCGAGGCTCGTCGATCACCCTGTCGGGTCGCCTGGCGCGCGCTTACGGCTACGGCAGCCTCGTCGGCCCCGCCCTGTTCGCGGGCGTGATCGACCAGGCCCAGGCGATGCTCTCGATGGCGATCGCCGCCTGCCGCGACCCTGAGCCCGAGGGTGTGGGCGACGCATTGGAGACGATCGGCGCGGCGTTCACCGCGGCCGGCACGCTGCTGGAGACAGAGAACGGCATCGGACCGGCGATCGACCTCGTGTTTCGCGCGATCGTCCGCGCCGCGACGGAGTGTCCTGAGTCATAAACTCGGTCAGGGCTGATCGGTCGAGGCTGCTCGGCACGACGGCGATCGCTTCGAGATCAGTCGATGGTCAGCCAAGCGGCGGCCCAATCGCCGCTCTCCCGCCGCTCATGCTCGCGTAGACCCAGCCGATCGGCAAACCTCCGCGTGACCTCGTCGACCTCCGCACAGAGCAGCCCACTCACGATCAGGTCCCGTGGTGGGCTGTCGATTGCGGTGGCCAGGTCAAGCAGCAGCGGTCGCAAGAGATTGGCGAGGATCGTCGTAGTCGCGGGAGACGCGCTCTCCACGTCGGGAAGTGGCTCGCGGCGCAGATCAAACCGGCGCACCTGGATCCTCGCGCCGTTCACGGTGGCGTTCTCGCTCGCGGCGAGCACGCTCAACCTGTCGTGATCGAGCGCCAGCACGGGCGCGTAGCCGAGCTGGGCGGCGGCGATCGCGAGCACCCCCGATCCGGTCCCGACGTCCAGCAACCCGCCGCCGGCGCCGCGCAAGGCCGCGAGCTCGAGCAACAACTCGAGACACAGCCGAGTCGTCGCGTGGCCTCCAGTGCCAAAGGCCTGGCCGGGTTCGATCACGATCTCCCGCGCCTCGGAGCCGGCACTCGCCGGTTCCCACGGTGGGCGCACGTACAGCGCCGGCACTCGTGCAGGAGCAGGAGACGCAAGCAGCACTGGGCGGTGAAAGCGCTTCCAGCGCGCGCCCCAATCGTCGGCCACCTCACTACTCGAGACCTCCACCAGCGCCTCCCCTGCCACCGCACGCAGGTCGGGCAGCTCGGGCAGCTCGCCGGCCGACCCGTAAACGGCATACTCGACCACATCGCCCTCCAGCTCCGTCTCCTCCACGCCACCTCGCGCGAGCTCGAGCAGATCGGCGAGAACCAGCTCCGCCTGCGCGCGACGGACACGTACGGCGAGACGGATCATGCCTCCCCCCTGCCCAGCAGAATCACGCCGCTCGGCTACCGCGGAGGATCACGCGGCCTGGCTGCCCAGCGCGCGGCGCAACTTCGCGAACATCGATTCCTCACCGCGCAGGTTCTCCGGGGTGAGGGTGCCGTGCAGGCGTTTCAGCAGCTCACGCTGCTCGTCGTTCAGCCGGCGCGGAATCACGACGTTGACAACCACGCGCAGATCGCCCCGTCGCCCGCGCCTGAGGCCGGGCATGCCTTTGCCTTTCAGTGTGAGCACATCGCCAGGCTGCGTTCCCGCGGACAGCTCGATCGGCGCCGCGCCGTCGAGTGTCGCCACCTCGAGCGTCGCCCCCAACGCCGCAAGCGGCGCCGGTACGTCGAGCACCGTCAGCAGGTCGTCGCCCTCGCGCACGAAGCGCTCGTCCTGCTTGACCCGCACGAGGACATAGAGGTCACCCGCCGGGGCACCCGACTCGCCGGCGTGGCCGTGTCCGGAGAGACGGATGCGCTGGCCGTCTGAGATCCCCGCCGGCACATCCACCTCGAGCTTGCGAGGAGCCCCCTTGCGTCCGATGCCGCGGCACTCGCGGCATGGCTGCTTGGGCACACGACCGTCACCGTGGCAGACATCGCAGACGACCGTGCGTGCCATCTGCCCGAACGGCGTGCGCGTCACCGCCTGCAGCTGACCGTGCCCGGCACAACGCTCGCACGTCTCGATCGGGGTGCCCGGCTCGGCGCCGTTGCCGTGACAGCGCTCACAGCGCTCTACAGCCTCGAAGGAGACCTCGACCTTCGCGCCCTCGGCGGCCTGCATCAGCTCGATCGCGACGGCGACCGCCACATCGCCCCCCTGCGCCGGTCCGCCCCTCCCGGCGGAGGCGCCCCCTCCGAAGAAGGCGTCGAACAGATCTCCGATCGAGCCGAGCCCGTCGAAATTGGGCGCATATCCTCGTGAGCGCAGGCCCTCGTGACCGTAGCGATCATAGGTCGCGCGCCGCTCGGCATCGGAGAGGATCTCGTTGGCCTCGGCGGCCTCCTTGAACTTCTCCTCGGCGTCGGGGTCGTGCGCGTTGACGTCCGGATGCAGTTCGCGGGCCAGCTGACGGAACGCTTTCTTGATCTGCTGCTCGGATGCGTCGCGCTCGACGCCGAGCACCTCATAGGGATCGCGTGGCATCGAAGTGGCGCTCATGACTCGGCGTAAGCGTCCTCGACGAAGCGCGACAGCTCGTGCGCCGCCTCGCGCACGGTCACGATCGCGCCGGCGTAGTCCATGCGCACCGGCCCGATCACCGACACCGCGCCCAACTTGCGCTGCGCCAGCCCGTAGCCGGTCGCCACCATCGCAAGCGAGCGCATCGCGGGGATCTCGTTCTCATGGCCGATCCTCACGTACACGCCCGGCTCGCCGAGCGCTGCGCGAAGCACACCCAACAGCGCAACCCGACGCTCGAGCAGGCTCATCAGCTCGTTCACCTGGGTCGCATCTTCGATCTGCCCGACCGCGAACAGCCGTGCGGTGCCATCCACATAGAGCGCGTCGTCCTCCGCCGAGAGCTCGCCGAGCGCGAGCGCGAGCCGCTGCAAGAAGCTCAGCTCGAGCGCTGACAGGCTCGGATCCACCAGCCGCTGATGGAGCATTCGCGCGCCAAGCCCCAGACCGACGAGACGCTCGTTCAGGTACTCCCCAGCCCACGTGACGAGCCCCGGGTCGACCGTGCTGTCGAACGTGGCAAGCAGCTTCGACACGCCTCCGGCGGAGGTGATGATCACCACCATCACCACCTGCGGCTGCAGCGCCAATACCTCGACGTGGCGGATCGTGGCTGTGTTCAGCGACGGCGCGGATACGACCGCCAGCAGGTTGGTCATCTGGGAAAGCGTCTCGCTCGTGGCGCGCATCGCCTCCTCCACCTCGTTGCGAATCAGCGACAGCTCGAGCCGCCGCTCCGCCGGCAGGCCCGAGCCCGACGCGAGCATGCGATCGACCACGTAGCGGTGTCCCGCCTCGGTCGGCACACGCCCGGCGGAGACGTGCGGATGGGCCAGCAGACCATGCTCCTCGAGCAGCGCCAGCTCGTTGCGCACCGTCGAAGGCGCACAGTCGATCTCAGGATCGATCGCGATCGTTCTCGATGCCACGGGCTGACCGGTGTGCAGATGATCGTCCACCACCTTGCGCAGGATGCACTCCTGCCGCGGGGTGATGGCATGTGTCATGTGAGCCCCAGACATGGATTGATTGTACGAGCCGTGCGTCGGCGAGCCGCGGGGCGGCTGGCAGGCCGGCCCCGCTTGGCACTGCCTCAGATCGTCAGCTCGGCTTCGGCATTGCGGATGATCTGCTTGCCCCCCTGCTCGGCGACGGTGTCGACCGTCACACGACCGTCGCCCGTCTCGCGCACCGTGCCGCTCACGAGCACCTCCTGCTCGGGCACCCCCATGCCGCGGAACTGCACCGACAGCCGCTTCAGATGCTGAGGTCCGCCTGCCGCCTCGGTCTGGGCACGAGCCACCTGGGCCATCGTCCACAACCCGTGCAGGATCCGCCCGGGCAGGCCGACGGCGCGTGCGAACTCCTCGTCGATGTGAATCGGGTTGAAATCGCCGGAGGCGCCCGCATAGCGCACCGTCAGGTACTTGTCGGGCGTGATCCTCAACTCGGGGATTTCCGCTCCTGCCTGTAGATCGGCCACGCTTCACACTCCTCTGACGATGTTCGTCCACGTTCCGCGGCACACCTGCTCGCCGCGCTGGTTAGTCGAGACAGACTCGAAAACGTAGTATCCGCGGCCGTCGCGCGCGGAGATGTCCTTGACGCTCGCGACCGTCGTGATCTCGTCGCCGGCGACCACGGGCGGGCCCCACTCGAACTCCTGGCCTCCGTGAACCATCATCGCGAAGTTGAGCTCGATCTCAGGATCGAAGATCGGCGGTCCCACCGAGGGAGCGCAGTAGACGACCGCGAACATCGGGGGAGCGACAACGTCCGCGTAGCCGGCGGCACGCGCGGCCTCGACGTCGAGATACACAGGGTCGGTCTCGCCCACGGCGCGGGCGTACTCCTTGATCTTCTCCCGGCCGACCGCGTAGAGCACGGGCTCATATCGCTTGCCGACCGCTTTGCTGTTGACTGGCACCGGTTGGACTCCTCGAGGGCTGTGGCCGAAGGCTGCTTGCTTGCTGTGCGTGGCGCGTCAGTCTACGCGGGCGCGTCCCTCCGGTGTGGCGCGAGACCGTGGCTCGCGGGCTCGTAGTGCTCTCAAGGAGCGCCTTAAACGCAAAAAAGGCCTTACGGCTCACAGGGCCAGGGGAAAGCTGGTTTGGAAAGACGCATTCCGAGAGGCGACGGCAAGCGGGACGCCGTAGAACGTCCCGCTGCCGTTGACCGCGGTTAGAAGACGAGGTCATCCTCGGCGCCCACACCGGCGCCGACGAGCTCGCGAGTCTCCTCGCCGCCATCCTCGCCGTCGCCGCTCAGGCCGTCCTCCCCCCGGCTGGCTGGACGGTCGCTGGGACCGTCGAGGAACTGAACGGTGTCGGCGACCACGCTCACGGCCTGGCGCTTCTGCAAATCGGCGGTCTCCCACTCACGCCACTCCAGCCGGCCGTCGATCGCAACACGGCTGCCCTTGCGCGTGTAACGACCGACGCTGTCGGATGCTCCGCCGTAAACGCTCACATCGAAGTAGTTCGGCTTCTCTACGTAGTCGCCCTCGGCGTCGCGCCGGCTCGAGTTGCAGGCGACCCGCAAGCTGCACACGTTGATGCCGGAGGGCAGCGCACGCAGCTCCGGGTCGCGGGTAAGACGTCCCACCAGAACGACGCGGTTGATGGTGAAGTAAGACATGAGCATGGTCTCCGTTGATCGATGGTTGAGCCCCCGTGAAAAAAGCTACGGATCGCTTGGGACGGTTTTCTCGATCGCGCGCCACTCGAGTCGTGAACGGGGGCTGTTTGCAGGCTGTTCATGCGTCAAGCGCGACGGGCGAGCCGTCGTTCGGCGTCGGTAGGGCGTCGAGCGGAACGACTGCGATGCGCTCCTCCGCCTGGGCTCGCTCGACCGCGCGTGCGAGCGCCTGTTCGACCTCGGGAGGGGCAAGGTAGAGCACGCCCGCGACACAGCGGCAGCGGGCCCATGATCGGCATATCTCGAGCAGGCGCCGAGGCGCCTTGATCGTGAGCTCGACCTCGACGGCGACCGGCAATTCGCCATTTGAATGCGTGGGCCACAGAACGAGGTCCGGCCGGTGAAGCGGCGGACCGCCGACGAGCCCCTCCCCCAGGCGAGCGCTGGCCAGGGGCCGTCCACGCTCGCGCTCGTCGCGGCGCAACTCCCGCTCGCCGAGGACGCGGTAATCCGCATAGCAACCCTCCAACGCGGCGGCGATCCTGGCGCATTCGATCAGATGCAAGGCATTTGAGCTGCTCACCCGGCATAGATCAAGCCCACCCAGGCCGGAGACCCGCATGCCAGTGCGCGTCACCGTATACAGCGACGGCTGGCTGGTGAGCGGACGGTGACGCGCAAGCAGCCCTGCTCGCCCAGCGGCGAGCAGGCGCGCACGCGCCGAGGCGACGGTCGTCCCGGTGTGAACGGCCAGCGCTTGGTCGGTAACGGCACCGATACGTGCTACCCACTGCAAGATCGCCGTCCGCGCGGGCGTCTGGATGTCAGGTGCTTTGCAGGTCATTTGACTCTCCTTGGCTTGGTTGGAAGCGCCCGGTCAGCGCTGCTTGACAGAGAAGATGCGCGCGATACGCACACCGTGGTGATCGGACAGGCCGATCACGGCGGCCCAGCCTCGTGGGAGACCGGTGACCTCGCTCGCATCGAGGACTCCTTCACGAATGCGTGTCCGCGTGCTCCTGCCGTCACTGGCCCGAGAGGTTCGCCACGCACCTCGCGTACCTGCGAGGCTCGCAATCAGCTCGGCCGAGCCAGGGACCACCTGACGGTGGGCGATCAGCACGGACAGGTTGCCCATCACCTGATCGAGCAACGCCTCCCGTCCCGGCAGGCGCAGGTCGGAGAGCTCCTGCGTACCCAGCAACAGGCTCATGCCGGCTCCGCGCGCCCTGGCGAACAGCCGCGAGACATGTTCGGGAGCGATCGCCGAGAACTCGTCGATCACCACGAGCGAGCTCACCGGACGGCCCTGCAGGGCAGCGACCGTCGTCTGTAGATCTTGCACGATCGCGGCGCCGAGCATCTGTGTCGACAACGGGCGCCGGTCGGCCTCGAGGTTGAAGTAGACCACCGCCCTGTCTTTCACCGCCTCGAGCAGGTCGAACTGCCGAGCCTCGGCATGCGGCTCGAGCCACCGCCCGACATCTGACTCGGCGAGGATCGCCAGACGGTCGCGAACCCCCGAGAGATCGCTTCTCTGGCGTTCCGTGAGCGAGTCGAGATAGTGATGTGTCTTCTTTGCCTCGCGCTCGGGCAGGCCCCGCACGAGCAGCTCCAGCCGGTCGGGGTCCAGATGGGACACGATCCCCTCGAGGCTGACCTCGATCCCGGCGTGGCGCAGCGCGCGTACGACGTGACCGAGATAGCGCTGCGCCTGGCGCAGGTAATGGGGCTCGGTGAAGCGCTCGCCGGCCAACGCCTTGTCGGCGATCTCGGTCTCCGCACCGCGGGCGTAGGGGTTGTAAACGAAGGGGCCGGTGGGATTCCATTCGACAAAGCGCCTGCCTGCGAGCTGCGCCGCACGACGGACCTCGCCGCACATGTCGCGGTCACCCTTGGGGTCGATCACGATCGCGGCCATTCCGTGCTGGATAGCCCGCACCGCGATCCAGGTTTGGGTGACGGTCTTGCCCGAGCCGGCCGCGCCGACCACCAGCGTGTTCGTGCCTCCCCACGAGCCGCCGAGCGGAATCGACACGTCGCGGCCACCCTCCTCGCGACCGACGATCAGTTCCTCCCCGTGAAACCAGCGGTCTGCGTGCAGGGATCGCTCGCGATGCGCAATTCGCCGGAGGAGAGCGCCGAGCGCATCCAGCGGCCCGTATCGCCGCCTTGCGATCTCGGCCAGGTCAGCGCCCGCGTCGAGGTCTTCGCGATGCCAGCGGCGTCCGCGCAAGCCGGCGCCGAGCGCGGCGATTCCCAACGTCAGCGACCAACTCCCAAGCGGCGAGCGGGCGAGCCAGTCAACTGCAAGTCCACAGGCGGCCCAGCTCCAGTGGAGATGCCTGTTGCGCAGCATCCGCGCCGCGATCGCGCCGAACGCAAGACCGAGCGCAACATGAGCACTCGTGCTCGCCAGCCAGTGAGCGAGTTGCTGCAACGGCGCCAGAGGCTCGACACCAGCTTCGCCCGTGAAGGGACCGGCCCCCGGTTCGGGGGTTTGGTTCGATGAGGGCATTGCGCCACTCCTTTCCTGCGAACGACCTCTGAAGGCCGCTCGGTCGTGGCCGGCGGAGCCGGCGTGGTTAACGAGCGATGACGGACCCAGAGGCCCGCCATCGCGGTGATGTGCTGCTGCATGGCGGCCTTTCAGAGCGCGCCAAGATTTGATCGCCGACGGGTACTCGACCCGCTTAGAACGGCGACTCAGATAAGCCTGTAGCCGACGCCCCACACGTTGATCACCCAGCGCTGCGCGCTCTCCTGCTCGAGCTTGCGCCGCAGGCGGCTGGCGTGACTGTCGACGGTACGGGTCGATCCGCTCGCTCGATATCCCCACACCACGCGCAGCAGCTCGTCCTTGGCAAAGACCCGCTGCGGCTCACAGGCGAGATGGACAAGCAGATCGAACTCCAGCCGCCGCAGCCGGACGTCTCGATCTTGCAAGCTCACAGCACGAGCGCTCGGATCGATCGCAAGCGGCCCGACCTGAAGCGCTCCGTCGAACGCCGCGGCATTCTCGCTGCGGCGCAAGACCGCCCGCAGGCGCGCCCTCAACTCGAGATAGCCGGCCGGCCGGGCAAGGAAGTCGTCCGCCCCTGCCTCGAAAGCCCTGAGCATGTCCAGATCCTGGGCTCCTGAGCCGACGACGATCGCGGGAAGCCGTTGCTCCCAGGGAGCGCAGCCGCGATCTGCCGTGCGGATCTCCTCCAGCAGCTCGAGCGTCCCCCGGGGCGAATCCAAGCCACCGAGCACCGCGAGCTTGGGCTCGCTTCGATCCGCAAGGACACGGGCGTGCTCCGCGCTGCGCGCCAGCTCGGCGCAGTAGCCGTCGGCATGCAACTGCTCGACGAGCGCTCGCCCAAGCTGCGGATCGGACTCGACCACGAGGATCGGGCGCGACCCGAGTCCCATAGTCATCCGAGTTCCACCTCGCGTGGGCTGATCCCCAGACCGTGACGTGCGATCAGCGCCAGCACGTCGCTGTGGATCCACGGCGTGCGCCTATCTGCACCCCCCTCGGGAAGGATCCCCAGCCTGCGCGCCAGCCAGCTCGTCTCGCCGCTTTCGTTGCCTTTGGAGTCACGCTTGACGCGGCCACAGCGGATCGCGATCTCGCTCATGCTCAGACCCTGATGTTCAATCGCCACGAGCACCGCATGGCGTAGTCTGCGGTTGAGCACGATCGGACTCTCCTGGATGAGCGCAAGCTCCGAACGCAACACCACTGTGGAGATCTCCGAATCTTCTCTGTGCCGGGCAAGCGCTCTGAGCGTCAGGAGGCGCACCGGCTCATAGCTCTCCAGCGCAGCAACCACCTCGCGTAATTTCACCGGCCGAGGCGCCTCGCCTTGCTCTTGGCGCGGATGACAAAGCCAGCGCAACTCCGGGATCGACATGTCGGTCGTCAGCAGCCCAAGTCGATATGTTCGACCTTGGCAATCAGAGCACTGCGCCTCCTCGCCCGCCGGCTCGATCTGCCGTCCGTCCTGCGCTGGCCATACCTCCGCACGGACGGACGCTGGAGATGTCACGAGGTCCTCGGGTAGAACGCGCCGGCAGCGACGGCGCTCACCCGCCTCCTCTTCCAAATATCGCTCGCACACCAGTGCCGCGTTCGCGGCCGGCTCATCGGCGTCGAGATGCGCAATCAGCCGACGATCCCCGAGCGTCGCCGCGTCGCGATCGACTACGAGCACGCTCCCCCACGATCCCGACAGGGCGACGATCTCGCGTGGATGTCCGAGCGGGTCGACATAGCGATCCAGCGGCCTCCGCGGGTTGGGCGCATCCCGGTCGGCTCGTCCAGGGGAGGCCTTACGTCGAGTGCTCCGACGCGAGATCGGCGATGGAGAAGAGATGGTCGATGTCATGGCTGTCTCCGGTCTTCTGAGCTGGATTCGGCACCGTCGCGTGGCGACGGCGATCGGAAGGTGGGGACCGCGTTGTAGGAGGAGATCGAGCGATCGTCAAGCGGCGAAGAGGGGCGGGTGTCGACGTAACGAGACACTCCGAGAGCCCCTTAAGGGGTCTCTCGGAAATCTCGAGATCGCTAGGCGCAATAACCAGAAGTTGGCGCGCAAACGCTCACGGCAAGAAGAGAAGGAAGCGGTCCACGGAGGCGCCGCTGGATCTGTGTTGGAGGTCGACTGACGCCGAAAAGGCCGAGGTAAAGGAGGAAGTGAGGGGGGGCGAGCGTAGCCGCCGAGGAGAGGAAGCTCAAGCGTCGAGACCCACAGACGGCTGGACCGACGCCGTCGCCCTACCGCAAGGGGCGCAATTTGGCTCTGCAATGCCGGCATGCGTGGGTCATCCACAGCAGTCGCGTGCCCTTTGCGGACGAGGGTGACTGCGACCGATTCCATGTGCGAAAGCCCGCAACTGCCGCTCTCCATGGGGGCAACGGCATCTTTTTCAGGGCAAATGCAAGAGCGCCCGCGCGCCGGCCCTTACCCCATCACTTGCGAGCGACAGTCCGATGGTCGCTGCGCGCCGGTTCGCAGTTCGGCGCGGTAGAGAACTACTCGCCGGTTCGCGGCGCAGCCCGGGGGATCTCTCTCGCCTCCGCGACCGCCCGTCCTGCTCGGGGATCGCCATGAGCGGCGGTCACGCGCACCGCTGGCGGCAGTCGAGGCACGCCATAGGCGCCCAGACGCCCCTCATGGACGTCGCGCTCTGAGACAAACAGAATCCGTTCCCTGCCGGGATACTCCCAGTCGAATGGATACTCCCCGGCGTAGGCGCGGCACGCGAGAAGCACGCCATCGGCTCGCTTGGCGCATTCGCGAGTTCGTGTGCGATCACGACACACGAACACGACCATTGCCAGCGCCTGTTGCCGGCGCCCATAGCGGCTGACGTGCTCAGACCAGCCTGAAATCAGATGGTCGTAGCGCTCCAGCTTTCCCGCCGCTCGGCCTTGGGGCAGGCGATCGTCCATCTCCACCATGACGTCGAGGCACTTCGCGGCCGGTCGTGTGAGGCTTCCGCCTCGACCGTCGATGGGGCTGTCCCCGAGGCCGTCGTCCCGGTTCCCGGCTCCCGCTGGAATCTCAACCGTCAGCGCCGGACGCACGGTCTCGAAGTGCTCCACCGCCCCCCGCTTGCCCGATGGGTCGGTACGCAGGAACTCGTGCGCGGCGCGCCCGCCCGGCAGCAGGAGATCTCCGGGACCGATCGCTACACGGCCAGTCGCGCCCGAGCGCACGGGCGGCGAGAGTACAGACTCGACCGGTCCGCGCAGGCGCAGTAGGGTGCCGTCCAGAGCACACTCCAGCGCAAGCGCCCATCCGGCCGCGTGCACATCGCCACGCGCCTGACGCAACCGGCGCTCTTGCACTGTCGAGGAAACTGTCGCAGCACGGTGCAGTGTCTCGACATCGCCGTCTCCGAGCCCTGTCAAGCGATCGTTCGCGTGCAGCAGATCCAGACCGGCGGACGTGATCACGTAACACATCGGCACCCCGCCTCCGTCTCGACGATGGAACTGAAAGCGCTGCAACAGCCCTGCGTCGGAGAGGCGCTTGAGCCTGCGCTGGGTTGTTGTGGTGGCACGCCGTGGGTTGAAACGGCGGTGAATCTGACTGCTCAGCACGTGTCTCAGGCCGGCCACGAGCGCAAGTACCTCCAGGTCCAGCAGTTCGGGCTCGAGCAGGTGTGGAGACTCCACTCGCTTGGCCCAGCGCACGCTGTGAGCCCCGTCCAGCTCGATCAGCTCGCGGTAGCCGTCGGCCGGCGTCTCCGGAAGTGGAGTCGCACAGACATCGGGCGGCGTGCGATCCGGCGAGCCGGAGTGCTGCCGGTCATCCCTGCCAGGCGCACCGGGCGCCGGCTGAGCGCGATTGCGATCCCAGTGTGGTTGGCGCAGATCGGTGAGGTGGCGTCCGCCGCGTTCGACCTGACGCGCGGCATGCAGAGCAAGGCGTTCAGGATCGACGCGCAGCGGGATCGTCTGGGCGACAAACGCCGACTGGCGCCCCTCGGGCGTGGTCCAGCTGACGATCGCGTGATGCTTGGGAAGGTGCAGCCGAGCATCGGGACGACCGAGCGTCGACAGGTGCTCCAAATCTGGGCGTACCGTGTCGGAGAACTCGGCCATCGTCAGGCGGACCGCTTCACGGGCATCACGTGCGGAAGCCGTCGCGAAGTAGACGCGGTGGGCAAACAGCGCATCGAGCTGGTCACGCACCTCGCGGTCGGTCCACTGCGTATCGGTCTGCCAGCAGGCGACAGTCTCGAGGCCCGCAGAGCGCTTCAGCGCCATCGTCTCGGCGAAGCCGCGGTTGAGCACGAGTGGAGCCTCGTCGACCTTCAATGCCACTGCCACCCGCCGCTCTGCGGGGACGAGATCCTGCTGGCGCGCCAGCGAGGCGTCCAGCATCCCGACGAGCAACTGCATCAACACCGACGTGTTCCCCGCGCCCATCGAACCGAGCGCGCCCTTCACCACGAGCACCTCCTCCCCGACGATCACTCGGTCAAAGTCGACTCGCAGGGAGTCGTTGAGCAGAACCCGCTTGATCGAGGGCGAGTTGAGCAGACGCGCGAGCTTGTTGACAGGCGCGTCGAGCTTGGAGGTGGTCATGCCACGCGCATCCGCCAGCTGGGCCGTGAGCTCCGCCGTAAAAAAATCGGAGATCTCCTTGAACTCGGGCATCGCTCTCAGGTGTGCTCCCACCCTGCCTCTGTAGGCATATCCCTCCTCGCCGACCGACAGCAAACGGGCCGCGTCCCACAAGGTGGATCCGCGGTCGTAGGCCAGCACAGCGATGATCGCGTTGCGCAGATAGCGGTCGGAGGACGCACGTATGTCCGCATCGGACGACGTGATTTAGCGACCACCGAAAGACGCTGCGCTGAGGGCGTCATTCTAGTGCTGGCGAGGCGTACTGCGAGTAAGTCGACCCCCTATCGACCACCTCCCTTTAGGCGACGGGGTACCGAGCAACTTCCGCTGAGGGTTACTGACTAGCTGCCGAATCGTGCCTAACAGTGTCCTTCGGTACCTGGACAAGTCCGCTCATGACCGTTTCAAAACGCTCAAACCGGCCGTTTAAGTCTGCTGTGGTTTCCTCGGCGTTCCTGATCAGCGTGTTTCCTGCCGGATTCGTATTCATGAGATCTCCTCTGGTGGGTTCATGAGCACAGCTTTAAATGGCACAGAACCTTGGTGTACGCCGTCTATCAGTAGCTCCATGCTGTACCGACCGGGTGCAGGCAATTTGGGGCGGCCTGGAAAGTTCCAGGGGATCAATAGCGCTCCTTCGTCGCCAGGCTCAACGCCAGCCGGGGCAACTTCCGCCTGTACGTCGGCCCGAACTTCAGTGACCTTTCCGCCGTCTGCGTCCTGCACCACAATCTGAAGCTGATGCGGATGCTCGGCCTCAGTTGGATGGACCATGATGCGCAGGGCTAGCGTCACGCCAAGCTCCGCCGGATACTCTGCACGCACGACTTGCGTGATCCCTCCTCCGAGGATATGCAGCAATCCCTCTCGGACTGTCGCCGCATCACATAGGAGTGCAGTATCAACGCGCATTTGAGCTAGGCCGGAACGGGCACGCGTCGTTCGGCGAAATCAACACGCCCCGGGACATTGCTGCCTTCACTCACCAAGCGGATTACGCCGATGACCTTCACCGTCCTTGGCTTACCTTGCTCAGGGAGTGGGACGGACAACTGTTGGAAAGTGCCCTCCGGACTCCAGGTATCCCAGTCAACGTCGGCGAAAACCAGCCCGTCGCGGATCTCGCGGATGGTACCGAGCGCCTCATTGCCTTCGCCGTCGCCGAGCAACACGAGCGCATCCTCAAGAAGCTCACCGTCGCCGGCAGCATCCTCTTGAAGGCCTCGGACAAGCCCGCTTGCGAGCACATTAAAGTCCACTGTTAGCGTGAGCATCTAGACCTCCTGTCTCGATGGGGTTGGCTCGGGATCACCAAATGCCTCCTGTAGGGCGTTCCAATGATCATCGGTCGGGGGGGTCGGGATTGTAAGCAGATAGTGACCGAATGGACTATCGGGACGAAGATCAAAGCCTTGAGCGTAGAGCCGGCCGACTGTCGTCGTCCGCATCTGACCATGCGGAAGGTAGTTGTCGTCTGGGTAGCCGCGCGCCAACCTAACGATGTCGGCCGCCGTGAGTCCTGCGACTGACCAGACCGATAGGCCATAGACGCCGTCTTCGCGGAACGCCGCTTCGGCGTTCCTGACTGTACGCTCATACCCCATTTCACCGCCGCGGACCACAATGGACTCATCGGGTAACTCGGCAGGCGACTCGGACTCTGACGGTAGTTCGGCCACACGTAGTAAGCATAGATCCTTGAGATCAAGGCCCGATCAAGCTGGCTCCGTGGGCTTCGGCAGCTTTGGCCCACGCTGGTCGAATTTTCCAGTCTTGAGGCATCCTCGATATTCGCTCCATACGTATGGTTCCGGTGGCGCAATGCCTGAACCCGTTCGGGCCCACCCTATACCGCCGCACACGTCGCAATCCTGCTCGCCTCCCACGTAAGGGAGTATGGCCGGGTCGGACGACCACGTCAAGCGAGGTTCCTGCCTTCTCGGCAAGGGCCGAAGGCCCGCCTCCGACGAACGTGACGGCGCCGACCTCGGCGCAACCTGAAACCTGTCCGCTTGCTCTGCCGACAGGGCCGGATCTGGGTACCGGGCCAAAGGGTCGTCCTGCTGACCGCCCTCCTTATCGCCCAGACCAGCTCGGCAAGACCCTGACGACGCCCGAGCGGAGCGCCGATCGCGTCCCAAGCTCTTGCTCAGCGGTGATCGGCTCAGCTCTCCACGACGATGCCGACTCTGCGCTTGGACTTCTTGGCGGGGACAAGGTGGTACTCGACGCTGAAGCCGAGGGCGCCAGCGAAGCGCTCGATGGTTGAGAGCTTGGTGTCCGCGGCCGTTGTCTCGAGCCGGGCCAGCGTGGGTTGGGACGTTCGCATTGCTGCTGCAACACGGGTTTGGGAGAGGTTGCGGTCTTTGCGCTGCTTGGCGAGGGTGTGCAGCAGCGCTCGGCGGCGTTCAGCTGCGAGCAGCAGGTGGGGGAAGTCTGGGTTGGCGTCGATGAACTCGCCGATCATCTCGTCGAGCGCGTCGGGCTCTGTCTGGCTGTGTGGAGTGTTGCTGGTCATGATCGGGACCTTATCATGCTTTTTTTGATATATCAAATAGGCTATCGTTCGTCTCTCTGGGCGGCTATTTTGGTTGGCGTCTTGCGGGCTCGGGATTGCCAGTCGCGTAGGCGTCGCAGGGCCAGCTCGATCTGCAAGGGCGGCGTCTTCTGTGTCTTCTTGTTGAACGCGACCAGGGACAGGAGCACTTGGCCCTGTCCGCCCTCACGGCCGAACAGGACGCGGTAGATCACTTGTTGGCCGTCGGCGCGGACCTCGAACAGCTCGCCGCGTAGGTGGCGTGCTGCTCGTGTTCCGTCGCGGCGGACTTCCTTCATGGCGGCAAGAATCGCTGCCTTGTCTTCGTCGGGAACCTTGCGGATGAAGTCCAGCACCGGCCGGTTTCCGGATGCCGTTTCGTCGTGGCGCCAGCGATGTCGCCTTTCTCGACCTCGGGCGGTGTTCATGACTTCACGCGCCTGGCTTCAAAGCGGCTCGTGGCCTTGTCTGGATGGTGCATGTGGGTGACGGCCGGTCGCTGGCCTGAGCCGGGGGTGATGACAACCGCTTCGCCGGTCCAGAGGTCCTTGATTGTGCTGGGGTGGATCGCGAACTCGTGTCCGCGCCGCCGTGAGCCCTTGCCGCTCTCTCCCGAGCCGAAACCGGCCTGCTCGGTCTGTTGGGTCGTGACCCAGACGGGCTTGGTGCCGGCGACAGCGGCGATCAGCTCGGCGGACTCGGGCACGTTCTGGCGGTGTGCGATCACCGCCTCGACGTTGCCGAGTACCTGCTCTCGAAGCGCTCCATCTCCGGTTGCCGGCATGTCGGCCATCTCCTGGGTGGCGAGGAGCAGGCTGATCGCGGCGGAGCGGCCGCGTCCGAACAGGCGCGCTATCTGCTGAGCCGCGATGGCAGAGAACTCGTCGACCAAAACGAGTGTGGGCAGCGGGTGGGTCTGCATCCATGCCGTGAGCGTGACCAGGTCGCTGACGATCGTGGCGACGAGCATCTTTGAGAGCAGCGGCCGGCGGTCGGAGTCGAGTCGGAAGTAGACGACGGCCCGCTTGCGGATCGCTTTCTGCAGGTCCAGCACCGACTCGCCAGGTGCCGGGGTCAGCCATTGGCGGACATCCGACTCGGCCAGGATCGACAGGCGGTCTCTGACGCCGGACAGCTCGCGCTTCTGACGATCGTCCAGCGAGTCGAGATAGCCCTGCGCAGCCTTGGCTTGCTCGTCGGGGATCTTGCGTGCGCTGACCTCGAGCTGGCGAGGGTCCATGTGCGCCATCAGCGAAACCGGCGTGATCTTGATGCCGGCGGCCTGCATGACGCGTACCGCGTGGCCGAGATAGCGCTGTGCCTGGCGGAGGTAATGGGGCTCTGTGAACTCCTCGCCCGAAAGCGCCTTGTCTGCGATCTCGCTATCGCTCCCGTGGCCGTATGGGTTGTAAGCGAGCGGTCCCTCCGGCGTCCATTCCAAGAACGGCACGTCTACTCTGGCGGCCGCCGCGCGCAGCTCGTCGCGCAGCAGGTGATCTCCCTTCGGATCGATCGCGATTGCGCCATATCCGGCGTCGATGAGACGGCCGGCGATCCATGCCTCGCTGACCGTCTTGCCCGACCCGGTCGCGCCGACGATGAGCGTGTGCGAGCCCGAGCTGTATCCCGCCGGGATTGAGACTGGGAGCCCATGCCCCTCGTTCCCGACGACAAGCTGACCCCCGCTGACCCAGCCCTTGCGCTCGATCTGCCTTTGCTGCTGAAGCCGTTTGAGCAGCCCGCCGACTCCGATGCGTTCGCTGGCGATTGCGGCATGATCGCCACCGTTGTTGAGATCCATGCGGTGCCAGCGCCTCCCGAGCGAGCACGCATACAGAGACGCGCCCATCACGGCAAACCCGATCAGTGAGATCACCTGCGCGAGCAAGAACCCGACGAGCAGTCCGGGTGCCGCACAGGTCCACAACATGCCTTGGCGGCGGAGCATCCTGGCGACGATGCGGCCACCAGCGAAGATGGCAAGCAGGACGAGAATTGCGTCGTTAAACATTTGCGGCCTCCAGTCCGTCGATCGCGTCCAGCGCGTCCGGCTGATCGATCGGGAGGACTACGACGCGATCCTCAGCGCGGGTCTCGGACACGGCGCGCTGCACTGCTCGCGCAACCGCAGGCGGCGCGAGGTAGTACACGCTGCTTACGTGACGTGCTCGCGCCCAGCCGCGGCAGATCGCCTCCAGGCGTCGCGGCGCCTTGATCGACAGCTCCACCTCGATCGCGATGGTGTTGCCCTCTGGGGAGACGAGCGCCAGATCCGGCCGGTGGAGGGCCCTCCGGCCGCCTGGCAGCTCTCCCAGCGCGACCGACGCGAACAGCTCGCCCGCGTCGTTCTCCTCGATGCGTATCTCGCGCGCGCTGATGAGCCTCCAGTCCGGCACGCGCCGGTGCAGCGCGACCGCCGTCGACGCGACCTCCTTGGCGTGCTGGAAGCTCCCGGGGCTGACACGGCAAAACCCCAGGCGCTCAAGGCCGCGCCAGCGCAGCCCCTCCGCCGTCGCCACATACAACCCTGGCTGCCGGTACAGCAGCGTCCTCTGTTCCAGCAGGCCGTCCCCGACCAGCCGGTTCAGCCGGGCATACGCCCAGCTGCGTCCCATCGCGAAGCGGTCCATCACGTGCTCCGCGCCGGCCGCTCCCATGCGGCCGACCCAACCAACGATTTCCGCGTCCTTCTCGGTCTGCATGACGCCTCCCTGGCGATCGATGACATGCCTTCTCAGAGGTATGTCGCTCGAACCGGCCTGTAGACCCCCCTCCAATTTCAACCGGGGGCAAGAGAGTCTGTAGCCAGCAAGGAACGTCGTCCGAGAGATTGGACTTTTGCTCAAGTCGGCGCCGCTGCGCGACGACCTGGGGGCATGGCGTCTCGGATGCTGAAGTTACGGCGGCCCGATGTGTGCGTCGTGTGCAGCTCAGCGTTGCCGGCGGGGGCTCAGGCATGGTGGGATGCCAAGGCGCGCGCTGTGACCTGCGCGACTTGCCAGGAAACGATGGCCGAGCCTAATCTTGCGGAGATGCAGACCGGGCTTGATCGTGGACGACCAGGAGCCAGCGTCGCACGAGAGCATCAGCGGCGTAAAAGCAACCGCGAGACCCGGACTCGTGAGGCCCATCCGCGGATCGGTGGACTACTGCTCGCACTGAGAGGCACACCGCGACACGAGACGGCTTTTCGGCGTGGGGAGCTGGGAGAGAAGGCGGTGGCGGCTTCGCTCGAACGAGGCACGAAGGAGGGGCCGGCGATCGTTCTGCATGATCGCCGTATGCCTGGTGGCTACGGCAATATCGATCACCTCGTCATCGCTCCCACCGGGGTATTCGTTGTCGATGCCAAGGACATCAAGGGCAAGGTGCGCGTCGAGAACCCGCTGTTCGGGACCGCGCGGCTGATGATCTCTGGGCGCAACCGCACCAAGCTCATTGATGGGCTGGACCGCCAGGTGGCTGCCGTGCGTCACGCGCTGGCGGGCTATGGCCACGCTGATGTGCCGGTGCATGGCGTGTTGTGCTTCACAAAAGCCGATCTGCCGCTGCTCGGCACGCTGAAGATGCACGGGCACCTTCTGATCCACCGCAGAGCGCTTATCAAGCGGCTGAACGCGAGCGGACCCCTCGGCTCGTCCGTGATCGACACGCTTGCCCGCACGATTGCTGGCGCTCTGCCGCCTGCTTGATCCTGGTTCCCGACGACCTGATTCCTGCTCGCGCTTCTCTGCCTTGCTTTCGCCGACCCCCTGACCGGCCTTCCATCTTTCCGTCCGTCCGTCTCTCTCTTCTCTTTTCTCTCCTCCTTTTCTTCTTCTTTCCTTTCTTTCTTCTTCTGTTTCCTCCCCTCTTTCTTGACCTTCTCTCTTCTCATTCCTCGTCCCACCCTGGTTTGGTTCCTGACCTCGTACACCTGACGTTGGGGGTGCGAGGTCAAGAACCAAACCAGGCCACCGGCGCAGGTGGGACGGGGCCTTTCGTCAGACTTTCCCTCCGTACTTGATTCCGGGGAGGAATCCGCTAGTCGGTCGTCTGTTTTCCGGCTCAGACGTGTTCGGCCTCGGTGCGAGCCTTTGCGTCCCGCGTTGCCTGCCCGATCTCGGCCTCCCTCTGGATTTCAATTGCTACGACTGAGAGCGAAACGTCGAGCGCCGACGCGAGACCATCGAGCTTCTCCAATGTCGGGTTCCCCAAGCCGCGCTCGATCTCCGACAAGTAGGTGGGGTGCATCCCGGCGGCGAAGGCGAGCGCGTCAATCGTCATGCGCCGCTCCTTGCGCAGCTTCCGGATTGCCCGGCCAAGATCCCCGCTCGTCGGCCTGATCTTCTGCCCAGACCGGCTCATCTCGGGCTCCCTTTCTCCGCCTCGGCGGTGTCCATCGCCGCGCGGAGCGCTTTCAACAACCCCCAAGGAAGGGCATCGGAATCGAGCCGCACATCGACCTCGGGCACCGCACCCTGCCAACCGATCACGTCCAACAACCCGCACAGCTCTTGCAAATCCTCCGATGGACCACGAAACCACTCCGGGTGCGCGCCGCGCCTACCGGAGAACACCACCCCGTCGATCGCCTGCGCCGCCGCACCGATCGCCACGAACGCACCCTGGCGCAATCGCTCCAACAACTCCGCCGGGATCGTCACCAACCTCTCCTCCGTCGGACCATCACCCGTCCGTCCAGCCTGCCTATCCTGACCCTGCATGGGAAGAAACCCGCTTTCTTTCCGTGTAGGCCCCGGCATGGCCACCAACCGTGCCGGGGCCACTGTTTTCTAAGAACCCTTCAGCCCCTCGGCACGCCGCCCAGATCCAGCTCGTGCGAACGCATCGCCGCACGACTCGCGAACACGAACCCCTCCAGCAGATGCACGAGACCTGCTGAATGTAGATCCTCGACCGCAAGCTCCGCCATCCGCGTATCGCCCACTGCGAGCGCCAGCTCGCCCATTGAGCACAAGCCGCTGCCCGCCGACGCGAGCAATACGCACAGCACGCACCGCTGCGCCTCATCGAACATCTGGCCCGGATCGGGCATAGTTTCGTCCTGCATTGGGAGCTTCACCTCCTGGTGCCGCGGCCCCCGGCTGTTTGCGCAGCGCGGGGGCCAACCTTGTTTAAGGACCATCCGACCTTACGCGCAAGCCCGACTTGCAGTCAAGGATTTCGGGCAAAGTTGGCGCGCAAACGCTCATCGTGACTTTTGAGCGAGTCCCCCTTCTTCCTTCGTGTCGGAGTAGGAAGCAGTGGAGCCCGTGGAGTCGACCTCAAACGCGTCCCGTATGCCGCGTGCTGCGATCGACGCGGCGCTCGACACGTTCGCTCACGTCACGCGGGAACGGCATCCCGGCGTGGCAGTTCTACCGCTCGGGCGTGTAGGGCCGGACCGGGCCGTTGTCTCGTCCTCGGCGAGGCAGATCATCCGGCCCTTCGCCGCGCCAGAGGATCGTGACGCGATCCTCGACCGGGACGGGGGCGTGGGCGCGCTTGACGATCACCGCGTCGATCGAGCTGCCGAGGATGCGCTTGCGATCTTCAATCGGCAAGTCCGCGTAGCTCTCGATGATCTCGGCGCTCGGCGTCGCCGCCAGCGCCTGCCGCAGTTCTGACTGGGACTTGTTGACGGCCGCGGCGCGGGCTTCGAGCGCAGCGTGATAGCCGTCGCCGAGCACTCGGCGGGCGGTGAGGTCGGAGGCGAAGGCTGCCAGCTCGCCTTCTGCCACTGACAGCACCTCCTCCGCCGCCTGGAGCGTCGTTGAATCGCGCTGGACCGCCACGGCCTCCTGTGCCATCTGCTCGTGCCAGACGGCCTCCACGTACCCGTCGAGCTTGCGCCTGTTGATGCTCGCTGGCTCCTGGCAGACGCCGGCCGTGTGGACCGTTCGACAGCGGTAGTTCGGGACGCTCGCCTTCCCATTGCCCCAGCCGGCCATGTTGGGGGCGAGGACGTAGCGACATCCCGCGCAACGCACGATCCCGCCGAGCAGGTTCGGCTTTTTGCCGCGGGCCGCTGCCCGCACTGGGGCGAGGTTGGCGGCCTGCCACTCGGCGGCGGTGACGATCGCCGGGTGGGCATCGGCGTTGACGGTCTCGCCGCGGTATGCCTCTCCCAGATAGACGCGGTTCTTGACGATGCGGTCCACCATCGGCGGTGTCCAGCGGCCTTCGTTTGGTCGCGGCGCCGTTTGGTCGAGTCTGCGGGCGATCTCTGTGCGGCTCTTGTGCGCCGCTCGCATGACGAAGGCCTCGTGGATCGCGGAGGCGTCGTCGTTGGGTACGAGCCGCTTGTCGGCTCCCTTGTCGTAGCCCGTCGGCGTGAACTTGGCGATGTGGATGCCGCGCGCTACGGCGTTGGACGTGGCGGTCTTCCACGACTCGCTGATGCGGTCGCGCTCAAGCTCGGCGAAGACCAGCAGAATCCGCAGGAACGCCTTGCCCATCGGCGTCGAGAGGTCAATGTTGTCGGCGACGCTTACGAGCACCGCGCCGCGGCACTCGAACTCCTCGAGCGTGCTCAGGGCCCCGACGAGCGTGCGGGCAAAGCGATCGAGCTTGGCGACGATCACGCCGTCGCTCTGGCCGCTGCGGACGCGCTCCATGATCCCGTCGAAGATCGGGCGGCTCATCGTGCCGCCGCTCACGTCGAGCTCGGGCTCGTGCCAGGTCAGCGTCGACCCGTGCGCCTGCGCCCAGGACTCGATCCGCTCGCGCTGGATTGTCGGGGAGATGAAGCTCTCGCCCTCCCTGCCGGCGACCTTCGAGACGCGGATGTAGGCGTCGAGCTTGAGGGCCTTCGCGGTCATAGTGGGCGCAATATGACGTCCGCATCTGTAAACAGATTCTTCAATGCAGCGACCACGTAGTCGGCGATGACGTCGGCCGATGCGTCGACCGCGAGCGGGTTGAAGCCACAGGTGGGATGGGAGAAGTCGAGCAGCGTGCACGTGCGCCGTGCCGGCACGAGGCTCACCGCCGCCTCGGCCGCGTCGCCCTTGGGATCGAGCACGATCACTGCGCAGCGCTCTCTGCGCAGGTCCTCGGCGACGGTCGCCACGAGGTAGCTCGACTTGCCCTGCTCGACTGTGCCCGGTACCGCCGTGTTCTGCTTGCGCAGCTCAGGGTGTATCGACACCGCACCGAGCGCGTCTCGCAACGTGCCTCTTCCCTGCTCGGGTCGCAGGATCGCCGGCGGCGCGGGCGCAAATGGGAGTCCCATGCGCGCGAAGGGAACGATCGAGTAGTCGATCGACGGCAGCTGCCATAGAGCCGCCAGCTCGGTGGAGGCGAACACGCCCTTGTGAAATGACGGGATCGGGTTGCCCTCGCCCCGTCGCACGCGACGGGAGTAGAAACCGAACAGGCCGTGGCGCACCGCCGTTCCACGCTCGACGAGACGGTTCTCGGCCCCCTCTGCACGCAGCTCCGATGCGATCCGCTCGCAGATATCCCGATCGGGCGCGATCACGCGCAGATCGGTGAAGAACAGAGGGCGATGCTGAATCTCGAGGCCGCCCCGCAGCTCCGCGTCCTCGACCAGCGAGCGGTCGCGCACGATCAGATGCTCCCTGCGCTCGCGCGACAGGTGCGCCTCGTGGCGCTTGTACAGCCGCTTGGCATATCGCTCGAAGAGCGCAGGGACCGGCACCATCGCCAGCTGGACGAATGCTGGAGATGCGCACGCCCCCATCACGTTCATCAGTCGATCCATCGGCGGTTGACGCTCATGCTCGAAGTGGTCGAGTACCTTTGCCCGTCTGATGAACCCGGACTGCTTCTTCAGCCTCAACAACGCCGGCGGAACGCCGAGAGGCTGACGGTCCAGGCGCAGGCGGCAGTTCGGATAGGCGTTTCGCAAGGCGGTCTCGATCGTCCGCTCGAGGCCCGCGGGGCAGCTGACCGCAAGCCAAGCGCAGTGTGCGTGACGGATGGGTGAGCAATCCTCCGACGCGATCGACTCCACCCTTGCGGAAGAATCGAGCGGGGATCGGTCATCACCGTCTCCCTGGGGAGAGAGGTGCTCGCCACACGCGTGATGCACCTCGAGCGCGAGCGACGGCTGCCCCCGCAGCAACCGCCGCCACCACCGGGCCAGCAGACGCTTGTGCAGCGCATCGAACATCGCCACAACGGCCTCGGCACTGGAGTGGTCGGTTCGATAGACCTCGACGCGCAGGCGCACGTAGCGTCGTAGTTGGCGCGCATGCCAGCGCGAAGCGCCGAGCGCCACAGTCGCAGCGATGCTCAGCAAGCAGAGCAGCGGCACGGGTCGCACGCCTACGAGAAGACCTTCTGCGAGGGGCGCCCACCGCCAAGCCGCGTGTGCCGCCTCCCTCAACATGCTCGATGTGGCAAGAGCGGCGTCGAAGAACGCGCTGCCAGTCGTCGCGCCCCGCAGCGCCTTGCCGGGTCCGCCGTGCAGAAACCACGCGATCATGGCGACAGCGACGAGCGCCGCCAGCAGGCCAAGCAGTCGCCACAGCAAGAAGCGGAGCACCGTGCTTAACCATCCGACCCGAAGCTGGGAGCGGGACACGCCTTTTGAGCCATCGTTGTGATCTGCTGGGACGGAAGGATCGAGAGATCACATGAACGCGAGCCGTCCTGAGCGTGTGCGCGCGCAAGCGCTACCCCGTCTCCGCTCGACCCGTCTCCGCTCGAATCTGAGTCCACGACGGCGGTACATTCTCAAGCTCCGCTCGGCGAATAGCGAGACAGGCACTGATGCAGTGGTTCGACATCAAACAGTGGCATCCGATCATCAAGGCCGGCACCGCTCAGTGTCTGCGCCGTGGGGCAGCGTTGTCGCTCCTCGTCGCGGCCGCAAGCTCGAGCGTCGCGGCAGCCGGAGCGAGCGCGGCGACGACCATGTTCGGCAGCCCGCTCGCAGTGGCCGCGACGAAGGACACCGCCAACGACCTCAACTACAGCGGCAGCAACGTCGCACTGCCCGAATCGACCTTCCACGTCGCTCACGACGGCGCTGACACGGCGCTCTGGGACGTGCAGCTGGTGAGTGGCAGCTCGACCGCGCCTGCACCGGGTCAGGTCACGAGCGTGAGCCTCGAGGGATGCGCTCAGTCGAAGGGCCCCTCCCCACTCACGCAAATTCACTTTCAGGATCTACGGCCCCAGTCCGGCGGAGCCGTCCAGGTCAACGTGACCAGCCAGGCCTTCGAAATTCCCGTCTGCGGCCAGGGAGCCGACGGCAGCACGGTCACCACCTACCAGCCGACCAACTTCTGCGTCGCGCAGGGCGATTATGTCGACTTCAACGACGAGGGTGGTTTCGTGCCCAACCCGGATGGGCCCCCGCCCTATCCAGCGGGAGTTCCCTACATGGTCATCGGCTCGGTCCCCGGCTCCAGCATGGATTCCTTCATACGAAACGGAGGCGCCAATAACGGCGCGACCTTCTCACCCGGGGATACCAGCTATCACGATGGCCTCGCCGCAAACTCGGGCGAGGAATTGATGCTTCAGACCACGCTTGCCACCGGCGCGGACGCCTCGCCCCTATGTCCCGGGGGCACCAAGGGAGTCTCAACCCGCAAGTCGCCCCCACCTCACCCCGTCTTTCCGGCGGTCACCCTGCCCCATCCTCAGATCGACGGCGTGAACTCTCGCGGAATCGTCGACGTCGCCGCCTTCTGCCACTCCTCCGGCCCGTGTGACGGGGCCCTGACGCTCCGCTCATATGCGCACCACGGCTCGAGCCCTGTGTGGCTTGGCCAGGCGGTGTTCTCCATGCCCTCCCATCGCACAGGCAAGATCGGCGTCCATCTCAGCGCGTTCGCACAGCGTTTGGTGCGTAAGACGATGGGGCACCTGGGAGTCGAAGTCACGCTGACCGGCAGTCCGGCCGCAGGCGCCGGCTCGCTCAAAGCTTCGATCGCCCTGCTGGGCGGCCGCAAGCCTTGAGGGAGCTCTCACCGCGGACGGGTGGCGCGCTCGACCTGCATGCCACGCTCGGTGAGGTGCCATGCGTTGGAGGCTCCTCGCTCCTGTCCCTCGCCGGTGTTCTCCACCAGCTGCAACCGCGCCAGGCGGGTCAGCAGCTTTGAGATCTGGCCTTGGTCGGCGATTCCAGAGCCTTCCGCGATCTCGCGATTGCTGGCGCCGGGATGCTCGGCGATCACCATCAGTACCCGCACCGTTCGATAGGTCAGGCGCATCTGCAGGCCTTCGAGCGGATCCTTGCTGCGAGAGCGCACCGGTTGACGACCGTCCTTGCGCGTGTCCATCCTCGGTCTGTTGAGCTCTCTGTTTGCTGTCCTGGCTCCTAGGTAAGGGAGCACGATCATGCTCATCAGGGGATTCAGCAGATTTGTGAGCGGCTCCTCGCCTTGCTCGAGCAAGCGCGTGTGGAGTACGGCGAAGACAGCCCCGACTACGCCTTCGGCGGTGACGTCGGGGGGCTCATGAGTGGCGTTGGCGACGGAGCGTCCTCGGTCGATTATCTCGGCCAGCGCCTCCAGGACCTGCGCCCGGCGCTCCAAGACCTTCGTGCCGGCTCCCAGAGCCTCGACCACGCAGAGCTTGGCAAGTCCGGGCTCGTCATCCAGGAACATGAGCAATCTCAGCAGTCCGCTGCGGACGCCATCCCGCCATCCCTGCTCATGCGCGTACGCATCTCTGGCGAGCGTGCTCGCCTGGTCGATCGCACGGTCGAACGCCGCCAGAAAGCAATCCTCTCGATCGGAGAAAACGTCGTAGAAGGTCTTACGCGAGACCTTCGCACGGCCGATGACCTGGGCGACGGTCATGCGCGCGTAGCCCACCTCCTCCACCGCTTCCACCGCCGCGGCGAGCATTCGGCTGCGCTGAATCTCAGTCACCTGCCCGCGTGGCAACCCATTCGGACCGGGCCGCAACCGCGGCGTCCCCCTACCCGTCTGATCGATAGAAGCCATGTTTTCCTGCCCAATCGTCCTGTTCGACTATGAAAAAAAATCGTTCCGTCCCCCATGGGCATGACACCCGGCGGGACTCCACGCTCGAGCGAACCTAGGCCGCTCGGACGTACACAAGAGATTCATAGGTCGAGGCGCACAAGTCGAGACGCGTCTCCTACTTTTTTTCTGCTCATTCGAATGCCCTTAGGCGGCTCCCAGACACGCGGTAGGGGGATTGGGGCCTGCCAGCAACCAAACGAAGATTTGGTTATGCTAAGGTGTCTAGCCAAATGAGCGTTTGGTTTACATGAGGCCCTTGTGAGACAGCTCGAGGGGCATGACGCGGGTGTCCAGCGACGCCGCCTGCCGGCACATGAACGGCGCCACCGGATCCTGCAAGGCGCTATGCGAGTCTTCGCCGAGCGCGGATACGCGGGCGCCTCTATGACCGAGATCGCTCGTGCGAGTGGAGTGACCGCTGCGGTGATCTACGACCACTTCTCATCCAAGCAGGATCTGCACGGTGCGCTCCTCGAAGAGCAGACCGATGCTCTTCTTGCATATGTGGGGAGCGCTTTGGCGAGTGCCGGCACAACGCCGGAGCAGCGAATGAGGGCCGGCGTAAATGCGTTCTTCGGCTTTGTCCAGGCTCATCCGTTCGCGTGGAGAATGATCTTTCGTGATCCGCCCGCCGATCCGGAGATCGCCGAGATCCACGCGCGCATTCACGCCCGGGCGACGCAGAGCATCACCGCGTTCCTCGAGGTCGCCGTGCCTGACTTCCGCCGCGGGGATGCAGCCCACGGGCGGCGAATCGAGATGTTTGCCCGGATGCTGAAGATGTCACTCAACGGCATGGCCGCCTGGTGGTACGAGCATCCGTCGGCAACCCGCGAAGAGCTCGTCGAGCGGTCGCTCGACTTCTGCTGGGGCGGTCTCGAGCGTCTCGCCACGGCTACAGAGGAGGTCTCTGCTGATGACTAGAACGAGTGCTGCGGCGCAGGGCGGCATGCCCTCCATCTCCGAGTCCGGCGGCGGGACGCAATCGGCGCTTCTGCCCTTCGTCGATGAGCACACGGTTATCGTCGCGGCAGACGCTCGGCACGTGTGGTCCGCTCTGATCCGAGTGGTCGACCGCAGTTTCTCGGGCACCGGCAAGGCCCTGTTCGCGCGCGTGCTGGGCTGCGCCGATCTGGAAAGCAGCGATCGAGGGGCGCTTGCCCAGGGGTCGATCCGACCGGGATTCCATGTGTGCACCGCGATACCCGCGCGAGAGCTGTCGCTTGAGGGAAGGCATCGCTTCTCGCGTTACGCACTCAACTTTCACATCGAGCAGCTCGGCGATGACCGCACTCGTGTAAGCGCCGAGACGCGCGCCGAGTTCCCAGGCCTGCGCGGACACGGCTATCGGGCGCTCGTCGTCGGAACCGGCGGGCACGTGCTCGTTGTTCATCACATGCTCGCCGCCGTCAAGCGGACAGCCGAGCGCGCGATATGACGGTCGGTCGGGGAGCCGGCCTGTTGCGCTCTGACTTCAGTACCGCTACCGGGATTCGAACCCGGGTTTCCGCCATGAGAGGGCGGCGTCCTAGTCCCCTGGACGATAGCGGCGCACAATTGCCGGATCGAGGCTAGCAAAGCGTTCGCGACGAGTCCGCCTCGCGGCGGCCATCGCGGGGCAACTTCAGATGCAATGCCAACCCGCCCCAGCCCAACCCTCGACGGTGCGATATCTTCGCTTCCTCACCCGACACGCGGATGTGGCGGAATTGGTAGACGCGCACGGTTCAGGTCCGTGTCTGGGAGACCAGGTGGAGGTTCGAGTCCTCTCATCCGCATGATCTCACGCCGGCTCTGAGACCACCAACCGCAGGGACCCGTCGAAGCTCTCCTGCCCGCGCAGATGCCCATGCTCGGCATCCCACGCGCCGCTGTGAAGCGCTGCGGCGAGCCGGCCGACCATGCGCTGCTCGACCGCGGGCTCGAGCAGCGCCCACATCGATTGGGCGCTGCGCACCGCCGGGTCCAGGAGCTGCTCAGGCCGCCGCCAGAACGCCTCGAAGAAGCCGTCGGCGCAGTCGCCGGGCGTGGGGACACGCTCCACCCGCGTGCGCCCACCGAGGACGGCGGCGACGTGCTCGACGGCGGGAAACCGTGGTCGCTCTATGACAAGCCCCTCCGCGAGGAACTCCTGCTGCCATGCGGGGAGGGAGTCGAGCTCGAACGTGAGGATCGCCACCGGCCCGCGAGCCACCCGGCGCAGCTCGCCCAGGCCGGCCTCGACGGGGTGCCAGTGGTGAATCGTCACGCACGCCATCGCGGCGTCCACGGCGTCGTCATCGAATGGCAGTGACTCCGCGTGCGCGGCGATCGCCGGCGCCGCGCAGGGCGGGCGTTGGGCACGCATCGTCGCGCTCGGCTCCACGGCGAGCACCCATCGATCCTCCGGCTCGTAGGATCCCGTCCCCGCGCCGACGTTGAGCACGGTCCGCGCGTCGCCGAGCGCCCCGTGAACGCGTGCGGCGATGCGCGGATCTGGACGTCGATGCCGGGCGTACGTGCGCCCGTGCCGCTCGTAATCGACGCGAGCAGTCACCCGGCGACCTTGATTCCCATCATGCGATCTGGAGAAAGGCCGCCTTGCCGGCTATACGCATCTCACGACACTCGCACGCGCCGTTCGAGCGTCCCTTCCTGCAGCCACCCGCGCAGGACCTTCTTGTCGAACTTGCCGACGCTCGTCTTCGGCACCTCGGCGACGAACGCGAACTCGTCCGGCAGCCACCATTTGGCGACCCGCCCGCGCAGGTGCTCGACCAGATCCTCCGCGCTCGTGCCTGCGCCCTCGCGCAGGACCACGCAGCACAACGGGCGCTCGGCCCAGCGCTCGTCGGGCTTTGCGATCACCGCCGCCTCGATCACGTCCGGGTGGGCCATCACCTCGTTCTCGAGCTCCACCGAGGAGATCCACTCGCCACCCGACTTGATCACGTCCTTGGCGCGATCGGTGATCTGCACGAAGCCCCGCTCGTCGACCGCGGCGATGTCTCCCGTGCGCAGCCAGCCCGAGTCGAACTTCTGATCGCCGGACTCGTCGTGAAAGTAGGCGGAGGCGATCCACGGCCCACGCACCTCGATCTCGCCGGTGGACTCGCCGTCCCAGGCGACCTCCTCGCCGTCGTCTCCGACCAGCCTCAGCTCCACCCATGGCAGCGGCCTGCCCTGCCGGGCGCGATCCTCCCAGTAGGCGTCGTCGTGCTCGCCCGTCTCCTCAGGACGCGCGTACGTCGCCATCGGGCTCGTCTCGGTCATCCCCCAGGCCTGGAAGATGCGCACGCCATGGCGCTCTTCGAAGTCCTGCATCAACTGCTTCGGCACCGCCGAGCCCCCGCAGGCGGCGTTCGACAGCGAGGACAGATCGATCTCGGGATGGGCGTCGGCGTAGCGCAGGAGGTCGGCGAAGATCGTCGGCACGCAGCCCATCAGCGTCGGGCGCTCCTGCGCGATCAGCTGCGCGAGCGGCTCGGCGGCGAGGTTGCGGTCGGGCAGGATCAGGTCGGAGCCGGCGAGCGCCGCCCCGTACGGCAGCCCCCAGGCGTTGGCGTGGAACATCGGCACGACCGCCAGCACGCGATCTACGCGCGAGAGGCCGATCGCGTCCTTCATCAGGGTGGCGGTGGAGTGCAGGCTGATCGAGCGGTGCGAGTACAGCACGCCCTTCGGGTTGCCGGTCGTGCCGCTCGTGTAGCACAGCGCCGCCGCCTGGCGCTCGTCGACCTCGGGATAGTCAAACGCTCCCGGCCCGGCGTCCTGCAGCAACTCCTCGAAGCGCAGCGCACCCGGCAGTGACCCTGTGTCCCCGTCGCCCATGACCACGTAGTGGGCGACGTTCTCGAAGCTCGGAGCGAGCTTCTCAAGCAGCGGCACGAGCGAGTCGTCGACGAAGATCGCCTTGTCCTCGGCGTGGTTGACGATGTAGGTGAGCTGCTCCTCGAACAGGCGGATGTTGAGCGTGTGCAACACCGCGCCGATGCATGGGATCGCGAAGTACAGCTCGAGGTGGCGCTGATTGTTCCAGGCGAACGTCGCAACCCTGTCGCCGGGCTCCACGCCGAGCCGCCCGAGCGCACGGGCAAGACGGTCGACGCGCTCGGATATCTCGCCGAAAGTCGCGCGTTCGATCGCGCCCGCCGAGTTGAGTGTCACGACCTCGGCCCGTGGATGACAGGAGCGCATGCGACGGAGCACGTGATGCAGGTTCAGCGGAAAGTCGTCCTGCATCAACCCCATGATCTGCGTCATCGCACCGCCCTCCCGACCCCGTCCTCGCTTGGCGTCGATTCGCTCCTCGGCGTCGACTCGTTCCCTGGCACCGACCCGTTCTTTGGCGTCGAGATGCTCAGCTCACTGTAGATCGTGCGCGTGCGCTGCGCGATGTCATCCCAATCGAAGCGCAGCACGTGCTCGGAGGCCTCCGCCACGAGCCGGTCACGCAGCTCGCCGTCGACGAGCAGGCGTTCGATCATCACGCCGAGATGCTCGGCGTCGCCGCCGTTGAAGCGCAGCCCGACACGCTCGCCGGATGGCACCACCTCGCGCAGTCCGCCGGTGTCGGCGACGATGCAGGGACAGCCGGAGGCCATCGCCTCGAGCGCCACCAACCCGAACGGCTCGTAGATCGACGGCACCACGCACAGGTCGGCGATGCGGTAGAGCGAGTGCAGCGCGTCGTCGCCGATCCAGCCGAGGAAGACGCCATGCTCGGACAGGCCGAGCCGCTGTGCCTGCGCCTTCAGCTCTGCCTCGTGCGTGCCGCTGCCGGCCACCAGGAAGCGCACGTTTTCGACCTGCTCGATCACTCCGGGGAGCGCGTCGAGCGCCAGCTGAAAGCCCTTCTCGTAGACCAGCCGTCCTACCAGCAGCACCAGCTTCTCGTCCGGCGCTGCGAACTCCGCGCGCAGCGCCTCCAGATCTCCGACGGGCCGCAGATCGCCCGGGTCGATCCCGTTGGGGATCACCGCCACGCGACGCTCGTCGATGTCGAAGATGTCAGCCACGTGCCCGCGCATGTAGTAGGAGCAGACGATCACCGCGTCGGCGCGCACGGACATCCAGCGCTCGACGGCGTGGATGTGCGCCTGGGGCTCGTCCTGCACCCACCCCTGGTGGCGTCCGTGCTCGGTCGCGTGAATCGTCGTGACATACGGCACCTCGAGCCGGTCGGCCAGCGCCGCGGAGGCGTGCGCGACGAGCCAGTCGTGACCGTGCACGAGGTCGTAGGGACGCTCCGCCGCCAGCGCCTCTCCCGCGGCGAGCATGTCCTCGTTCATCCGCTGCACCCATGCCACGAAGCGGTCGAGGTCGCGCGGCCAGCTCGGCTCGCGCACGCGGTGGACGGTCACCCCGCCGCGGCTCTCCGCGCCGTGGGATTCGCCGATCCCCCGCGTGAGCACGTCCACCACCGCCCCCTGGCGAACGAGCGCCTCGGCGAGCTTGCGCACGTGTCGGGCAAGCCCACCCTCGATCACCGGCGGGTACTCCCAGGAGAGGAGCAGCACGCGTTTGCTCATCGCTGGACCCTATCTGCCCACGCCTCGACGCCGCCCACCCGTGCCGCGCTCAGAGGCTCAACAGCCCGAGCTCGTCCAAGCGGCAGGTGGCGCGGGAGGCGCGGACCGCGTCCTGCTCCAGGCGCAGGACACCGTCTCGCTCGAGGCTGCTCAGCGCCTGCTCCAGCACGGGAGCCTGCATATCCATCTCGGCCGCCAGCTGGCGGCTCGACCACTCCTGCTCGCGGTCGTCGCGCAGCAGCTGCAGGACGATCGCCCGTTCGAGCTTTGCGCCGGCTGCGGCTCGCGGCTCTCTCGACTCTGTGTGCATGAGACCTGCTCCTTCTCGTGTGGGCCTCCGATCGCCACCGCGCGTCGGGCCACCCGTTTTTCAGTCGCTCCGACCTTACACACAGCTTGGAACGGCTCAGCCCTCCGACACCGTCGAGTGGACCGCCGAGGCCGGCGCAGCGGGGCCCACGGCGAGCGCTTGCGGCGTCGAGAAGCCGTTGCGCCGAAGATGCCCTTCGCTGGATAACGTAGGGGTCGTGGCACTGATCAAGGCGAGCCGGCCCCTCGGTCGCGAGCTGCGGCGCCTGCTGCCGTCGCGCCCGTTTCACGTCCGCTTCTGGGACGGCGTCGAGGTCGCGGCGACGGTGAGCGAGCAGGCTCCGACGTTCTTCGTGCGAGCGCCTTCCGCGCTCGCACACTTCATTCGGGCGCCCGGCACGCTGGGGCTCGGCCGGGCCTATGTCGACGGCTCGCTGGCGGTCGACGACCTCGAGGGAGCGTTCATCGTCGTCGACACGTGGCGCCCGCCTGCGATCGGCGCGGCCGATCGCGCCCGCCTGGCGATCGCGATCGCGCTCGCGGCGGCGCCCGGCGGACTGCCACGGCGCCCGAGCCTCGAGCTGCTGCTGCGCGGCGAGCGCCACAGCCCGCAGCGCGACGCGGCGGCGATTCGCTACCACTACGACGTGGGGAACGAGTTCTTTGCGCTGTTCCTCGACGAGACGATGACCTACAGCTGCGCGATCTTCTCGCGTGGCGCGCAAACGCTCGAGGAGGCTCAGCAGGCGAAACTCGAGCTCGTGGCGGGCAAGCTCGGGCTGGAGCCCGGCATGCGCCTGCTGGATGTCGGTTGCGGGTGGGGCAGCTTCGCCATCCATGCCGCCCGCACCTACGGTGTGACGGTCACCGGCATCACGCTCTCTCCGTCTCAGGCCGAGCTCGCGCGCGAGCGTGTGCGCGCGGCGGGTGTCGAGGAAAAGGTGGAGATCCGTGTGCAGGACTATCGCGAGCTGCCCCACGAGTCGTTCGATGCGATCGCGAGCATCGGCATGTCCGAGCACGTCGGCGATAGCCGGCTCGATCTCTACGCACGCTCGCTCTTTCAGCTGCTGCGCCCCGGCGGACAGTTGCTCAACCACGCGATCGCCGGGCTCGACCCCGACGACGATCCGCTCGAGGACCTGTTCTCGACGCGCTACGTGTTTCCCGACGGCGAGACGCCCCCGCTCTCACGTGTCCAGCTCGCGCTCGAGCGCGCCGGCTTTCACACCGAGCATGTCGAGGGCTTCAGGGAGGACTACTCCGTCACCCTGCGTCACTGGGCACAGCGGCTGGACGAGCATCTCGATCGCGCCGAGGAGCTGGCGGGCGCCGAGCGCACACGGGTCTGGCGGCTGTATCTGCGCGCCGCCCGCCACGGCTTCGACGATGGCCTGACGGCCGTCTACCAGGTCCGCGCGCGCAGGCCTGCTTGAGCATCATTGTCCGGCTGGCCAGCCAAACGGACAAGCGCTAGCATCCAGGTCCCTCGCGCGGCAACGACCAGGAGGTCTTGATGACGACGGTTGACAGCGATCTCGAGAACGTGCTCGTCACCGAGCGAGAGCACTGGGAAGACGGCACGCCGAACGAGCTGTTCGCCGAGCTGCGCAGTAAGTGCCCGGTGCATTGGACCGCGAGCATCACCGAGTTCCCCGAAGAGGCAGGCTACTGGTCGGTGACGACCGCCGAGGACGTCCGCACGGTGAGCCGCGACTGGCGCACCTACTCCTCCGAACTGGGTGGGGTGACGGCGGCGAACGTGGGCTTTCCGATCGAGCTCGCCCGGGCGATGTTCATCGGCATGGACCCGCCCAAGCACGACCGCGTCAAGGCGCTGTTCCAAGCTGGCTTCACGCCGAAGCGGATCGCCGCTCACGAGGACGCGATCCGCGCGATCACCGTCGCCGTGCTCGACCGGCTCGACCCTTCGCAGAGGTGCGACCTGGTCAACGATGTCGCTCAGCCTGTCGTTTCGCGCGTGATCGGCAGCTTCATGGGCATCCCGCCAGAGGACGACGAGATCTGGGCGCGGCTGATGAACTCGACGCTCGCGGCGGGCGATCCCGACCTCAACCCGCTCGGCGTTGAGGAGGGCATCGAGAAGAGCGTGGCGGAGATCTTCGAACGCTGCCAGCGACTGATCGCCGAGCGCCGCAAGACCCCGACGGAGGACCTCACGAGCGTGCTCGTGCACGGCGAGATCGACGGCGAGAAACTCGAGGAACACGAGATCGTGATGGGTTTCTTCCTGCTCGTCGCCGCCGGCAACGACTCGACGAAGGCAACCTATTGCAGCGGCATGCGCGCGCTGATGAAGAACCCCGATCAGCTGCAACTGCTGCTCGACGACCCCTCGTTGATCCCTGGCGCAGTGGAGGAGTCGCTGCGCATGTTCCCCGCGTTCGCCCATTTCCGCCGCACCGCCACGTGCGACACCGAGCTGCGCGGCAAGCAGATCAAAGAGGGCGAGAAGGTCGTGATGTGGTACGTCTCTTCAAACCGCGACGAGGCGTGCTTCGAGGCGCCCGATCGCTTCGACGTCCGCCGCACGACCGAGCATCAGGCGTTCGGCGCGGGCGGGCGGCACTTCTGTCTCGGCACGGCGCTCGCCCGGTTGGAGCTGCGAATACTGTTCGAGGAGACGTTGAAGCGCTTTCCCGCAATGCAGCCGGCGGGCGCACCGACGGTTGTCGAGTCGGTGTTTCTCAACCAGCTGAAGTCGCTGCCGGTCACGCTCGAGCCGTAGCGGAGGGCCTGGATTGAGTGGGATGCACGTGGCGCGTGTCTTCGTCAATTCCCGCCGGCACCGGCCACCACAGCTGTCGGCGTTAGTGTCCTGGGATACGCGGCCGCAGATGCTGCTAACGGCGTGCGCCGGCCCTTGGCGCCTCTCGCGTCGCTTTGCGTGAGCGAGTCTTCTCCGGCGGAGGCTCTTCCTGCACGGCGCGCAGATGCTGAAACGGCCGGCCGTCACGCAGCTCGCGTACTACCGACTCGACCATCCCATCGCTTTGAGCGCGGCGTCCATCGGTGACCGCACCGACGATCTCGCGCTTGCGCTGGATCAGACGGGCCATCGTCTCGTCGATCGTCTCCGCCGCGAGCAGGTACCACGCGGTGACGGCGTCGCGCTGGCCGATGCGGTGACAGCGGTCCTCGGCCTGGTCGTGGATCGCCGGCGTCCACTCGAGCTCGAGGAAGGCGACGTTGGAGGCGCGCGTGAGCGTGATGCCCTGAGCCGCCACGCGGGTGGCACAGACGATCAGCCCGGGGCCGACGGGATCTTGAAAGGACGCGATCGACGCCTCACGGGCGGCGAGCGAGTCGCCGCCGAGCAGGTGCAGGGCGGCGGGAAAGCGGGCGAGCACCGCCTGCTGCACCTCGACGTGGCGCGCGAACACGACGAGCGCCTCGCCGGAGGCGAGGAAGTCTTCGATCCACGCGAGCGCCGCCGCGAGCTTGCCGCGCGCGGCGAGGCGCTGAAGCGTACCGAGCTGCGCGAGGCGCTTGGCGCGCAGCGTCGCCGCGATCCGCGCGTCGAGCTCTGAGAGGTCCAGCGGTTGTGTGCGCAGCCACGCGATCACGTCGCGCTCGGCCAGGCGGTACTCGCGCTCGTTGTTGAGCGCGACGGGCACCACGACCTGGCGCTTGGCGGGCAGCTGTGGAAGCACTTCGGACTTCAGCCGGCGCACGAAGCAGCGCCGGCGCAGATGCCAGTGCAGGCGCTCCTCGCTCAGCTCGCCGCGGAACTGTCGCGAGAAGCGCGCGCCCGAGCCGAAGTCCTCCAGGCGCCCGATCACGCGCAGCTGCGCGATCAGCTCGTCGGCGTGGTTCAGCACCGGGGTTCCGGTCAGGGCAAGGCGCAGGCCGTCCGTGGCGACCGCGTTCGCGAGCCGGCGCACCGCGTGCGTGCGCTTGGCCTGAGGGTTCTTGCAGTAGTGGGACTCGTCGACCACGAGCGCGCGCGGGCGGCGCCTGGCCAGAGCCTCGCGGTGAGCGGCGACGATCTCGTAGTTGAGGATCGTGATCTCCCCGCTCGGCGGCACCGCCGTGCGGCCTTCCACCACCGCCACCGTGCGGTGTGGTAGCCAGCGCGCTGCCTCGCGCTGCCAGCCCAGCTTCATCGAGGCCGGGCAGACCACGATCGCCGGATAGGCGCCGTCGGCCTCGAGTGCGGCGAGCGCCTCCACCGTCTTGCCGAGCCCCTGCTCGTCGGCCAGAAACGTGCGCCGAGCCTCGAGCACGTAGCGCACACCGGCCCACTGAAACGGTGCCAGCTCCCCACCGAGCACGGCGGCGGTCTCAGCGATCGGCTCGGCGCTGTCTGAGCGCGATGCGCGAATCGCTGCCGCGGCCTCGCGCTGCTGGATGAGCAGCCCGTCGAGCAGCTCGACGGCGGGACCAGAGACCTGAACGCGATGACGAGCGAGAAACGCGTCGAGCTGCTCGGAGAGAAATGGGTCGAGTGGCACCGAGCGGCTGCCCGCGGCGCCCGGCAGCCGTTCGAACGCGGCACCGACCTCCGGGTCCCAGACGACCTCGAGCCGCAACCGCTCGCCGTCGACCCCGTGCGCGAGGACGAGCCGTGCCGGAGGCGGAGTCTCGCCGAGCTCGACGATCGCGAGGCAGCGCTCGGCGGCGGCGTCCAGACGAGCGGAGCGCAGCCCGCGCAGCTCGTGGGCGGCGGTCTCGGTGAGCGGAACGAGCAGCTCGCCGTCGCGCTCGACCGCGTCGGTACGCAGCGCCTCGGGCACTGTCCCCGCCCTGGTCTCGAGCACCCACCAGCCACGCCCGTCGTGGCAGGTGGTGCGCACGTGCCCGATCCACTGCCGCTCGATGGCTTCGAGCCAGGCGTCGACCCGCTCGTCGGTCGTCAGCTCCGGAAAGCGCTCGAGCACCTCGGCTACATGCATCCCGGCCCAGTCGTCGGCCGGCGCCGACCACTCGCGCGTGTCCCAGTCGAAGCGTCTGTTCGGGATCGTCCGTACGAGCGCGACGATGTGCGCGTCGTAGGGAAACGCGAGCACCACCATCTGCTCGCCCGTCTCGCCCCGGCGCAGCTCGACGTTGGGGCGAGAGGAGACGAGCTTCATCGGCGTCCCACGCTAGTACACGAGCGTGCGAGTCGATCCGTCCGTCGCATGCCGCAGGATGCCGGGCTCTTTGACTCCTGCACCTTCCACATCCCTGCGCGCGTGGCAACACCGCGCGCTTGAGCTGCTCGCCGACTGGCGCGGAGGCCCATTCCTGGTCTCAGCAGCCCCCGGGGCCGGCAAGACGCGACCGGCGCTCGAGCTTGCGCGCGGGCTGCTCGCGAGCAAGGCGGTCAGCCGGGTCGTAGTTCTCTGCCCGACAACGCCCCTCACCCGCCAGTGGGCGGCCGCTGCGGCACCGCTCGGCGTGCAGCTGCAGCCCGATGCGAGCGGGCCGCGCCCGCCGCGCGACTTCGACGGCGTGGCCGTGACGTACGCGCGCGTGGCGAGCGACCCGCGTGGCTGGGCGGCGAAGGTCTCACACGACACGCTCGTAATCGTCGACGAGGCCCACCATCTCGGCGAGGAGCTCGCCTGGGGCACGAGCTTCCAGCAGGCGTTCGCCGCCGCGCCACGCTGGCTGCTGCTCTCGGGCACCCCGTTTCGCTCCGACGCCACGCCGATCCCGGGCGTGCGCTACGACGGAGACGGCATGGCGGTGCCGGACGTCTCCTACACATACGCCGAAGCCGTCGCCGACCGGATCTGCCGTCCTGTGGCGTTCGTCACGTTCGACGGCACGCTGTCGTGGCGCAGCGGCGAGGACACGTTCGAGTCCTCGTTCGAGACGGTCCTCACGGCGCGCGAGGCCGGCCGCCGCTATCGCACGGCGATCTCGACCGAGCTGCCGGACGGGCTGCCGCGAATCCTACGCGAGGCCGACGCCAAGCTGCGCGCGCTGCGCGCCGAGGGTCATCGCGACGCGGGCGCGCTGGCGGTCGCCGCCGACGCGACCCACGCGCGACGAATCGCCAAGCTGCTGGGCGAGGTCACCGGCCGCGCGCCCGTGGTCGTGCTGCATACGGAGGCGCGCGCCGCGTACAAGTTGAGCGTCTTTCGCGACTCGCGCGAGCCGTGGATCGTCGCGGTCAACATGGTCTCCGAGGGCGTCGACATCCCGAGGCTGCGCGTCGGCGTGTATGCGACGGCGGCGAAAACGCCGCTGATCTTCCGCCAGATCGTGGGGCGCTTCGTGCGCACCGTCCCGGGCCGCGCACCCGACCCAAGCTGGCTGTATCTGCCGGCCGACCCCGTCCTGCGCGGTCACGCGGCGGAGGTCGAGACGGAGCTGCGCCATGTGCTGCGCCGCCACGAGGACGAGCAGGAGAGCTGGGACGAGCCACGCGAGGCGCGCCGCGCGAGCGAGGCGTCCGCGCCCGCCGAGTTCGTGCCGCTGAGCGCCGAGTTCGCTCCGCAGATGACGCTGTTCGGCTCGCCCGCCGCCGCAGCGCCGTCAGCCGTCGCGAGCCAAGCGCCGCCCGAGCCTGTGCCGCGGGCGCGATTCGAGCGTCGCTCAGACCTACGCCAGGAGCGCAGCCGCCTCGTCGCCGAACTGCACCGGCGCGACGGGCGCAGCCACCGCGAGATCAACGCCTGGCTGAACCGCACAGTCGGCGTGGAGCGCGTGGACAGCGCCTCGATCGAGCAGCTCGAGCGCTCCGTCAAGACACTCGTGCGCGAGCTCACCCGGCAAAGCGCCCGCGCCGTGCGAACCTAATGCCTGGTGACCCCACGCTCCATCGATCCCCAACGCAAAGGCTCTGTCGATCCCCGGCCCCGCGGGGCCTCCGTCGACGCCGGACCTCGGCGCTTCGCCAACTCTTCCGAGCCGCGACCTCATGCCGATCCCAGACACAGCTGGCCGCTGAACGCGATCCGCTATGCGCTGCCTGCGGCGGTCGTGATCGGGGGCCTGATCGTAATGGCGTTCGGCAGCGAAAACGACCTCGAGGGCGGCGCCGGCATCGTAAGCGCCGGGCTTGCGATCTACTTCCTCAACTGGCTGTTCCGTCTCGGCACCGCAGGCGAGCGCGAGCGCGACGCCGAGGAAGCGGCGCGCGACTACTTCGACCGTCACGGTCGCTGGCCCAGCTGAAAGCCCTCCGGGCGGGGCACGCGCTCGTGTCCTAGCCCACCTAGAGCCAACTGCTGTGGTGGCCGGCGCCGACAGGGCCGGACGAAGACACGCGCACACGGGCCTCCCCCACTCCCACCTCTCGGCTACGCGGGAACCTCGGCCGACGGCACCCCCACAGGTCGCACGTCCTCCAGCCGGTCGACCGCGGCGAGCGCCGGGAATAGACGGCTCCAGCCGAGCGCGAGCGCGATCGTGAGCGCACCGCCCGCGACCACGGCCGGGACGGCCCCGAGCAGGAAGGCCGCGAGGCCGGACTCGAACGCGCCGAGCTGGTTCGAAGCGCTGATGAACACCATCTCGACCGCCAGCACCCGTCCCCGCAACCGATCGGGCGTGGCGAGCGCGACGGTGGTGGCGCGGATGTTCATGCTGAACATGTCGACGAACCCGCTGACCGCGAGCGCCGCGAACGAGAGCGGGTAGGAGCGCGACAGGCCGAACACGACGATGCTCGCGCCGAACGCGCCGACGACGAGCAGCAGCGTGCGCCCGGCGCTTCTGCCCAGCGGCCGGCGCGTGAGCACGGCCGCCCCGATCAGCGCACCGATCGCCGGAGCGCTGCGCAGCACGCCGAGGCCGGTCGGGCCGACGTGCAGGATCGAGCGCGCGAACAGCGGCAGCAGCGCAACCGCGCCGCCGAACAGCACCGCGAACAGGTCGAGCAGGATCGCGCCGAGCAGGATCTGGGAGCGCTTGACGAAGCGAATCCCCTCGAGCACTCCCGCGAGGGTCGGCGCCGGCCGCTCTGACGTTGCGATGTGCGCGGCCGGGCTGTGTCGCATCGTCGCTACACAGCCCGCCGCCACGACGCACATCCCTGCCGCCACCCCATACACGACGGCGGGTGCAAACGGATAGAGCAGGCCGCCGAGCGCAGGGCCGACCACCTGCGCTGCCTGTGTAGCGATCGAGCGCAGCGTCATCGCGCTGCTCAGCAGCTTTGGCGGGACCAGCGTCGGCGGCAGCGCGCGTGCCGCGGGCGTGCCGAGCGAGGTCGCGACCCCGGCGCCGAACGCGAGCGCGAAGAACGGCCCCACGCTCTTCGTTCCCGATGCGCTCAGCACGACGAGGCCGACCGCAACCGCGGCGCTCAGCAGCAGCGAGACTCCCAGCACAAGACGCCGCGGAAACCGGTCCGCGAGATGTCCCGCAGGCAGCGCCAGCAGAAACATCGGCACGAACTCCGCGAGGCCGATCCACCCGAGGTTCAACGCGGAGGGATGGTTTGAGTACACCTCCCACCCGATCGCCACCTCGAGCATCTGCACGCTCGTGCCCATCGCGATCAGCGCCAGCCACAGCAGCGCGAAGTCGCGCTCTGCCAGCGCCGGTCCGAATCGCCTCACCTGCTCATTCTCGCGTTTGCGCAGCTCGCGCATCGGCGGCGGCAGCGATATCGCTCAAGGGCGTCTCTACGTGGGAGATGCTCATCCCTCCCTGCTCGCGCGCGTTTGTGGGGCGCTTCAGCGGCCCTTGTAGTCGGCGTGCCCCGGTCCGCGCTCGAGGAAGCTGCGCACGGCGCCTTGCAGATCCTCGGTCGCAAACAGTCCGCCGGCGTGCTCTGGCACGACCTCGTCCGCGGCGCGTGCGCCGCCCGAGAGGGCCGCACGGACGATCCGCTTGGTGGCGACATGAGCGAGCGTCGGCCCTTCCGCCAGACGCCGCGCGAACGTCCGTGCGGCCTCCGCGAAGCCGTCGTCGTCGAGCACGCGGTTGACGACGTTCCAGCGCTCGAGCGTGCGCGCGTCGTACAGCTCGCCGGTCATCACCAGCTCGCGTGCCCGCGCCGGACCGGCGCGCTCAACCAGCCGCTGGGTGCCGCCCATCGCGGGCGTCAATCCTACGACCGTCTCCACCAGCCCGAACTTCGCCGACTCCGCGGCGAGCAGCAGATCGCAACCGAGCGACAGCTCGAACGCCGCCGTCAGGCAGAGGGCGTGTGCCGCGAACACCGTCGGATAGGGCAGCTCCTCCACGCGGTGAATCACCGCCAGCAGCTCGCTCCACAGCTGCGCGCCCTGCTCGGCGGTGAGACCGTCGAACTCGTGCACGTCGACCCCGCCGCTGACCACCCTGCCGCGCGCCTGGATCAGAAGACCTCGCGGCGCGTCCCCTTCCAGCTCGCCCACGGCCTGCTCGAGACCGTCGAACACGGCGCGATCGAACAGGTTCACCGGCGGGTGCTCGAGCGTGAGCACAGCCAGCGGCCCTTCGTGTTCAATGCTCCACGGCTCGCTCATCACGCGATGATTATCTCAGCGCGGGCAGTGCACGTCGCAACGCTGCCTCGGCACGGCGTTAGCGAGCAGCACTCAGCGCCGTCAAGGGCGGCCGCGATGGGTGTTTCGCCGCTCGATAGCGACCTTTAGCGGGCGCTTTCGGGCTCACCCTCGCCGAGCCTCTCCCTGAAGCGCGGCAGACCATCGTCTGGGAGTGGGTGGTATGGCATCGCGTAGGCAGTGAACTGGTGGACCTGGGGGCGGATGCCGGGGTCGCCGTCGACGCAGCCGAGGCGGATCGCGACGATAGAGTCATCCTCGGGATTGGTCGTGTGGGTGTGGCTGCCGCACCTGGAGCAGAAGTTCTTCACCCAGCCGCCATCGGAGTGGTAGTTTCGCACGAGCTCGGCGCCCTTCGTGACGGCGAAAGATCCGGTCGCGGTCAGCGCGGTCATCGAATAGGCAGTGCCGGAGCGCCTCTGGCAGCGCTTGCAGTGGCAATAGAGGGCGCCTAGCAGCGGCTCCTCGACGCGGAATCGGAGACCCCCGCACATGCAGCCTCCGACGATTGGCTTGAAATCCTCTGCGCTCACCTGCGTCGGAGAATAACCGGACGCAGCCGTCAGGCGCGAGTCCGACCGCCCACATATCGTCGACTTCGCACGCACAGACGGGCGCACCGTCACAGACGCAACGTCTACACCGTGCTGAGCATCGTCGCAGGATGCGTCAGCGGGCTCTACGCTTCCCAACTCTTTGCCGATATTCGCTGACGACACCTCATGACGCTACCCGCAGAGACCGGCCCCGTGCTCGCGCCTGATCGCCTCTCGATCTGGCCTGTCGAGGGCGGACGTTACGGCCTGGACGCCACCTATCACGGCGCGACAGGCTCCGAGCGGGCCGAAGCACAGCGACGAAACCTCCAGGCCGCACACCCTATCGGCGTCGGTCCGGCAGGAGTTGGGCGACGACTGGACACTGCGACTCGGGCTGAGCCGCCCTGTGTTTGACGGGTCACCAACGCTCTCGGGATGGCACTGAACCGCAGGACACCACGAGAGGGAGGGATCATCCACTCCGACCAGGGTGTGCAGTTCGCTTCCTGGGTCTTCAGCCAGAAGGTCACAGACGCGCGTCTCGCGCTGTCGGTCGGTGCCGTCGGCGCTCCATACGACAATGCCATGGTCGAGGCGTTCTGGGCCCGCATGCAAGTCGAGCTCTTCAACCGCCAACGCTGGAAGACACGCGTCGAACCGGCCAGCGCGATCCACGACTACATCGAGATCTGGCACAACACCAAAAGACGCCACAGCGCCCTGAACATGCTCACACCCAGCGAATACGAGACCAACACCAACAACAAGAGATCGCCGCCTGATTCCAAACCCGCGACTCCACAAAAGCCAGGGCAGATCACGCTTCGTTCGAGACTTCGCAGACCGCCGGCTCGACAGCTTCAGCCGGCAGGAGGCACTCACCTGGACGCTACCCCGCTGGCGTTACGTCCAGCAGTCCGTACGCCAGTTCTTTAACCACGCCGTCGACCGCGGGCTGATCCCTCACAATGTCTTCACACACCTGGGGGTACGCAAGCGAACACGCCGCGTCGACAGGCCCGACTTCGAAGTGATCAACAACACACAATACGAGCGGCTGCGCCGGTGCGCCCGCTCAAGCCGAACCGACAGCTATGGGCTGATCCTGGAGGGCGCGATACTCGCCATCGGCGAGGCGGCTATGCGCCCCGGCGAGATCTTTGCCCTAAACCACAGCGACGTCGACTTCACCACGGGCATCATCCATATTCGCCGTCATCTAGACCTGGCGAGCGGCGTTACCGACTGGCCCAAGGACGACGAGCCGCGAGACATCACGATGACCCCGGCGCTACGCGGCCATCTGGAGATCATGCCCAGGCTCAGCCCGGAGATCCTCTTCCCTACCCCTCGCGGCTGCTACATGCGACGCAGCACGTGGTCCGCGCACTGGCACGCGGTGCGCAAAGCTCGCTGAGCACCGGGCGCTGGCCCGCACGCGGCGCGCCATCGACGCCTACCAGTAACGCATGCAGGCACCGCCCCATCAGCAGCCAGGACGCGCCGGCGTGGCGCAACCGCTCCGCTGCAGAGACCTCCTGTCTGAGCGCTTAACGCTCAGTCGTTGAGCATCCACGCAATGAAGGGCGCGGGGACTGCCCACACCTCGCCGCTGGTGTCGAGCAGACCACGCGTGGCGAGCACTCCCGCGCCGAGGGCCGCGCGAAGGGTGAGCGCCTCGCGCCTCCAGCCAGCGTCGATGTACTTTCCCTCGAAACCCAGCCCGCCGATACCCGGGCCGCAGAAGTCCACCTCCTTGCCGGAGGTCTTCTGGTACATGACGTCGCTGAAGTGCGCGTAGGAGCCGGGCTGCTCGCGCTCGATGTTGCGCAACAGCTCGATGCCCAGCTGCTGCTCACTGAGGACCGAGGCGTCGGCCTCAGCGAGCGCTCCCTGACTACGCAGGAACGCCAGGCGTGCCAGCAGGGGATCGATGAAGTAGTACTTGGACTGGGCCGAGAGCTTCGGTGTATTGCCCTCGCGCCGGTGGCAGGGCCACGCCAGATATGCGAAGACGAGATCCTGCAGCCGCGCCTTGGCGGTGTGGTGGCTCTCTACGCCGATGTCCCCCCGCAGGGACTCGATCGCCAGCGGACTGCTCAGACTGCGGGTGAGGCGCACGAGCATCGCCTTCACCTGCGCCGGGCTGGTGCCAGCGCCGCGCAACGCCTCTCCGGCCGTCACGTCCCATAGCGCGCGAAGGAAGTCCTCCTGGACATCCCCGTATGCCAGCTGGTCGCTGACAGCGCGGGGGAAGCCGCCCACCCGCAGATAGAGCTCCCAGGTAGACAACAACGTGTCCAGCCACGGGAGCAGCCGGGTGAACGCGGCATCGACCTCGGGCGACATGAAGTCGCGAGCCTTCACCGGCTCCGGTCGCGGCAACTCGCCCAGCCCGATTGCCTGCGCGAAGCGGCGAAAGCCCATCGGCAGCAGCAGACGATCTGAGTGACCCGCGCCTCCGAGCCGGCCGGCCAGCTGCTTTTGCGCGTCGGCCAGGTCACGCGCCGAGGATCCAGTCAGGACGACACAGTCCCCGCCGAACGCGGTGTTGTCGCGCAGCCACTTGATCGCCTCGGGCCACGCCGGGACACTGGTGATCTCATCCAGGAACCAGTAGCGCTCCCCGTCCAACCCTCGCGTGAGCACCTCGCGTCCCGCACTGATGAGGCGCTGCAGATCTCCGCGACCAAGCTCGTCGCAAGCGAAATGGATGATGCTGCGCGGCTCAACTCCACTGTGGAGCAGTCGTGAGATCGCTCGCTTGACCTCCAAGCTCTTGCCAACCCGACGCGGACCGCGCAACACATACAGCCCGTCGGGCACGACACCGGACAGCGGCGAAGGATCGTAGTCCAGCTTAGTGGCCGTCAGGACACGTAGATCGCGGTCCTTGCGCTCCCACTCAGGGTTGCGCCACCATGCGTTCCCGGCCGCCAGGGCACGTGTCAACTGACCCTCGTTCACACCCATACTCTAGCATGAGCACCGAAAATCTACGGTCTTTCGGCAATCAAACGCCGATAAGTCATCCTTTATCAGCGCGAAATGCTGGACTGCTCTGCAAAAAGAATCGAGCCCCTGCTGCAATAGAACTGCAATACACGACTACCACCCAAAGCCCATGACAGCACCCATAGGCCCTTCAAACGTCCGCAAAATGCGAGCTTTTCGGGCCCTTACCGGCAACCTCGCACAGGGACTCTCCCCGGAACAATTGATACAAAAACCCCCGCAAAACGGAGGTCTTTAGCCCAGCAAAAATGAGCGAAAATCGGGGAGACAGGCCGAACCTGGCTTGGGTGCTGGTGATCCGTCGGAGCGTGGGCGGTTTCGTGGGCGGCGGATGAGTGACGCTAGAGCTTCGCCCTGAGTACCTCCGCCCTGCGCTGAGCCGTCTCACGTTCGGCGTCGGTTCGGCCAGTCATGTTCTCCGTGAGCTTGGTGATCTTCTCGCGGATCTTGTCGTCCGCACCCCGCTGATCGAAAGCCGCGAGCGCGTTTTCACCCCACTCCAACAGGTCCGCAATCTCCTTTCGGACCCACTCTCGCTCGTCGTCCGGGGCCGACAACCAAAACGCCATGGGCTCGACGGCCTCGAGCGCGGCACCGAGCGTCAGGATCGTGCGGCGCGTTTTCTGCCACTGGGTCCATTCGCCCTCGATGGTCCGCCGCATCTCGGCCAACGTGGCCATCGGAGACCGCTGACGGCGACTTTTTTTGCGCCTTTTTTGCGCGGTTGCGAACCGACGTGCGGCCGTCTCCGCCTGCCCGCTGGGAGTGGCCTTCCAACGGGCGGCGCCGGTGGCCGTCACACCAGCGGGCAGGATCAACCCGATTTCGGCGAGCCGCTTGCGCAGGGTCCGCACCTCCATGTCGGGTGCCTTGAAGGGCCCCCCTTTCGCGGTCCGCCACTGCGAGGTGTCCACCGTTTCTTCGAGCTGTTTGTCCGTCAGCGGCCCCCCACTCTCGCGGAGCACCTCAAGCATCTGGCGAAGTCGGGGGCGACGCTCAAGCTCTGGCTCGAGGGTCGATTCGTAGTCGCTCATGGGCCAACTCTCCTAATAGACACAGGGAGGGAGCCCGATGTCCGCTGCGGGCCGGTATCGGGGCCGGCGCGGCAGGTACTCCCTCCCTGTTCCGGGTGCTAGCTGTCGCTAGCGCCGTTGCTGTCGCCTGCCGTAATGGCGAGCACGGCCTTCGCCGTGACGCCGGCCTGTTTGATGCCCTTGTCCAGCTTCGTGTTGAGCAGCTTCCGTGCGTCCGGCTTGTGCTCGATCACGAAGTTGAACTCGCGGGCCGCCTCGGCGGCTGCCGAGTTCACCCGGTCCGTGCGGTCCATCGCCCAGTACTGGCTGAGCAGATCCAGGTCCCCGGTGACGAACCAGGCTGGCGTTTCGTCGTCGCCGACCACCGTAGTCATCATGACCAGACCTCGCTTCTGCGCTGCGACCTTCTTCTGGACGAGTCCCCTCCTGCCCGTCTGGAGCAGATGGGAGACCTTCGCCACGATCCGCTTTCTCGCGTTGGTGGCGACCGAGAGCTCGACGTCGTCCAGCTCATTCGGATCGGGCTCCGTCAGCGATGGGAACAACAGCTTCATCAGCGTCCCCTTCGTGACTGCCTTCGTCGGGATCTCTGCCTCGCGGTCGAGCTCAGTGGAGAGCACGATCTTGAGGATGTTCTTCGAGAGGGCCTCGCGGTCGTACTGCTTCTCACCCTCGACGAGCGCTGCGTACCCGTCCGTGTCGAGGGCTTCGAGCTCGGCTTCTGATATGAGGCGCTCGAGCTCGTTGGGGTCAATGGCAATATTCGCCATGCCTTCCTCTTTCTACGCTCTGACTGTTCGGCTGCCGGAGGATTCCGGCTAGGCGGTCGGTTCAGGCGCCCCACAAAAATAGCACCTCGGGCCTCCCGTCAAGCGGTGCACCCGCCGGTCGCCCCGTTGCCGCGCCGGCGGATGTTGCGCGCGCGGCGCCCCGCCATTTGTTCGTAGATCGAAACAGGGCCCGCGGAGCGCTCGTCAGCAGCGTTCCCGGCCCTGTTTTGTGTATGCAGCGCGATGGCTCGGGTCTCGGCCTCGGCCTGCTCGAATAGCCCCTCGGTGAGCAGGAGGGCATAGGGCGGGGTCAGCTCGACCCCGCTAATCCAGGTCATCGTCTCGCCGTCGTCCCACTCGGCCAAGACATAGAGCTTGTTGAAGAACGCCTGGTTGTAGCCGCGCTTGGTTTGCTCGTCGGCGTCTCGGTAGACAGCCTGTACGTCCTCGGCCAGCTCTAGCGCCAGCTCCAGGTGCGCACGATTGATGGTCATGCGTAGCTCCGTCTCAGCCAGGGATTCGTGAGCGGCTTCTAGTTCGGTCTGCAACTGGGCCTGCTTGCGCTTGAACAAGCTGGGGGTGATGGACTTCTCCGAGAAACGCATCTCGATCAGCTCGTCTTGACGGGCTTCGAGCTTGGCGATGAGCTGGGTCTTGGCGCGTTGGACTTGGCGCACGGCATCTTGGCTGACCTCGGCCAGAGCACGGATCGCGGCCTTGCCACGCTCGACACGAGCGGGCGGCATCTGCACCGTGGCGTAATGCTGCGCGATGGCCGTCTCGATCAGCTCGGGGCGGATGTTGGCACGCTGGGTACAGGCGGTGCCGTTGATCCGCCCGCTACAGAAGAAATAGGGGTACTTACAGCCGTTGCGGCCGGTGGATATGCCGAAGGTCAGACGGTTGCCGCACTCACCGCAGTAAACGCTGCCACGCAGGTAGTGCTGGCGAACCCTGGGACGCTCCCCGGCAACTCGCTTCTCATCGAGCATGGTCTGCACGCGGTCGAAGGTCGCCGGGTCGATCAGCGGCTCATGCCGTCCGTCGAAGACCTGCTCCTCTTTGGTGCCCCGTCGATAGACGACCTTGCCAACGTAGTAGCGGTTACGAAGCAAGCGCTGCACAACGGTCGTGCCGAGCTTCTTGGGGACTCGTTTGGCGGTTGGGCGGGAGCGCAGGCCCAAGTGCTCCAGCTCGGCGGCAAGCTGGGCGATGGAGTATTCGCCGCTGGCGTAGAGCTGGAAAGCGCAAGTAATGAGCGGCCCCCGGTCGGGATCGATGGTCACGATGGCAACCCGTCGTCCGTCCGGTAGCTCATCGACGCTGTTGAGATAGCCGAGCGGTGCCGGGCCGTAAGTGCCGCCCACGCTGGCCTTTTGGTGCAGCCCACGCTTGACGTTCTCACTGGTCTGCATGGACTGGAACTGGTTTTGGGTGGCGATCATGCTCTCATAAAAGAACGCGGCGGCACTGTCGTCACCGATTAGTGGCTCGGTGATAGACACGAGCTTGGCACCCGCCTCGCGGACTAGCTCCCTTGTCTGCCAGTGGTCGCGCTGATTGCGCGCCCAGCGGTTGAGAGCCCATACGATGACGTACTCGACGCGCGTGCTGGCGTGCTCGTTGCGGCGCTTCAATTCATCGAGCATTTCCAAGAAGCCGGTGCGCTTGTGCAAATCGACGTAGGCCGAGCGGCCGGGGTCGCTGAACTCATGCACAATCTCGGCTTCAAGCTGCACAGCCTTTTCTTCGGCTCCCTCGCGCTGGGCATTGATGCTCAGGCCGTCGTCGCTGTAGTCGGTCCTGACCTGCCCCTCAGACGACACCCGCAGGTAGGCAAAGGCCCGCGTGGCGGTGGCCGTGACCGTAGCCTCGGGATTGGTTCTAAATGTGGTGGGTGCTGATGGCAAGTTGTACCTCCTTTACCTATTGCTACTGCCCTAATGGCAGGTGTTGTTAACTTTACATTATATCATATACGTCATAGCTCATGCACTCATGGGCTTTCTCCAATACATGACGAACCGCGTGTGCCATACGTCTTCGCGCGGCGTAGAACGTCCGCTTACCAACTCGTCCCTCACCCAGCAGCTAGTGCTACCAGACACCAGCTCCCACCCCAAATCCGCCCATTCTCGCATTGTTGCGTTTACCGCTTCGGTGTCGTCATCGACCCACGAAACGCGATAGTCATATTGTGTAACGTTCTCCACCTCTACTCCTTATCGTTTGTCGCTTGCATGACGCTCAAAGCATCCTCGAACCGGGCGACGCTGAACAGCTCGCGGTCTGCTGCTCTCAGCCGCGTCACGCTGTCCCCCATAGCTTCGGCCCGCCGGTCATCCGGTACCAGCCACAGCACCTTTGGGAAGACGCCGCGCTCACGTTGCTCGGCTCCGCTCAGGTGGTAGGCGACGTAGAGCTGGAGCTGGCGCTCCAAGGCTCGGCTGCCCTCGGTGCCCATGTCTACCTCTATGAAGTAGCTGTCCTCATACGGCCCGAGGCCGAGGCGGACATAGCTATCAGGCTTGAGCGTGGAGTGCTGGCCGCCGATTCCGTCAAAGCTGCGCCAACAAGACGGTTCGGCCGCCAGCTCAAGCAGCTCAACGCTACGGGAGCGGTCGAGTTCTGTGAGACGAGTATGCAACTCGGAGACGTGCAAGGCGTGGCGCACGAACAGAGTCCCCGGAGTCAGCGACCGCCGCCTGCGTCGCTCGGGTTGCCAGCCGCGCTCAATCGCCAAACGCTGTCCGCTGAGGCCCAAGTGGTAGACGAAGCCAGCCGAGCCAGCGCGCACGCCGCCAACTTGACGCGGCAGGCGTTCCAGCAGCCCGAGGCGAGTCAACCGAAGCAGGGCGCGACGAGCGACGCGGCCGTTCGCAGCCAGATCGTCGCTATCCGCGAAACACAAGCGGGTGAGCTGGGAGCCGGTGACGAAGCGCAGATCGGACACGCGCTTGATGATGTTCAGATCATGCTCGACAAGCTGGGACACCTGGGCGTGGTAGGCCGCTCGACTCAGGTAGAGGGCGGTCATTTGGCACTCCATTTGGAGCTACTAGTCAGTGGCAGATTTCGCGGCTTGAGCTTACGGGTATTGGGGATTGAGGCAGCGGCACTCAACGCGACTGGACGGGCGACTGGCAGGCTCATCGGTTGCCCCTTGGCTTACGGCCAACTGGACCAGTGGGACGTATTGGTTGCATGACGTGGCGGCGCAGTTCGGCCTCGACTTCAGCTCGGGGACGAGCAAAGGTCAGACGTGAGGCGCGGCGGACCTGTTCGCAGCTACCGAGCGAGGCTGGCGGGGGCGGCGTAGTCAGTGTCACCGGCTGGGCGGTGCTGCCGTCATCAAGGGCAACCTGAGCTGCTATCGAGTAGGCATCGAGCGCTTGCAGGTCGCTGGCGGTAAGGGCCGGGGCGAATAGTTGCTCCATGATCTTTGCATCGGATGCGCTCAGCGCGAAAATTGCCTTGCTGCGTGCGTTAGCAAGGACGATCTCGCGCAGTTCGCGCGGTAGTTGGGCGAGGTTCTGATGCGCCACGCTCAGCGCCAGGCCGTACTTGCGGCCTTGGGCGAACATCTCATCCCAAGGGATCGGAGCGTCGGCGAAGTCCTGCACCTCATCGACATACAGGCCGAAGGGGTGACGCTGAGCTAGTGGCAATCGGGCGCGCTCGGTCGCGGCCTGCCAGAGACCTGTCAGTATCAGGCAGCCCAAGAGCTGGGCCGTCTCGCTGCCTATTAGACCCTTGGGCAAGTAGACCAGCAGTACCTTCCCCTCAGCCATGATCTTTTGTATGGATATCGGTGGGGCGGCCTGCCCCATGATGGTGCGAATTGAGGGGCGCGCAGTAAATTGTCTGACCTTGTTGAGCAGCGGTGCGATGACGGTGGCCTGCTCACGTTCGGGCAAATTGCCGAACCAGCGCCAGTCAGGCTCCAGGCCGACCGGATCGTCCAGGTCGGCCAGTACCTTTGAGCGGAAAGCCGGGTCAAGGAACAAGCGCGGCAGGTCAGGCAGCGTCGAACCTTCACGCCGAGCTAGCGTCAGCAGGCCCATGTGGGCCAGTTGGCCGGTGCGTGGCCCCCAAAATTGTTTCCAGAGGTTTTGGAACAGCTCCCCCAAATGGTCCGCAACCAGCGAGGGATCGGTGGTGCCGGCAAACGGGTTGAAGCCGGCAGCGTATTCACGGTCTGTTGGGTCGATCAGGACAACATCATGCACCCGGTGCGGTGGAATGAGGTCAAGCAAATCGTTTATGAGATCGCCGTTTGTCTCTACGACAGCGAGGCCGCGACCGGCTGCTAGGTCGTCACGGATGAGATTCTTGATGAGTGAAGTCTTGCCGGTGCCGGTCGGCCCAATTATGTACAGCCCTCGTGTCGATGCTGTCGGTGTGATGGCGACTTGCCTTGCTGTACCGGCGAAGTTGCTGACGCCGAGTATCCGTCCCGTGTGCGGCAGGGCCAGACTTGGGACAAGGCGCTTGGCGGCTCCCAGCTCCAGACCCGGCAGATCGGGAGCGTCAATCGGCCAGCCGATAACGGCGGCCAATTCTGCAACGCTGAAGTAGCGGCCCCGCTGCGCGAGTACGCGCAAGAGTTGGCCGTACCAATAGGGGTCATGGATCAGGCGGCCGTAGGGTGTGCTGAGGCTCCACAAGCTGGCGGCGGTGCGTTGCATGAGCTGCGTGAGGCGGGCGGCGCTCTCGGCTTGCACGCTCAGTACGCCGTAGGCGCCCAGACCGGGCAGAGCCAGCTTGGCTTTGAGGGCCGTGAGTCGCCCGTCGCGTTGGGTGTCTGAAGTGACAGCCGCCAGGGCTGGTCGCAAGTGGGGGCGGACTATCCAAGTGAGCTTGACCGTCTCATGTTCGTGCAGTGGAAACAGGCTGGCCAGCAAACTAGCGGCAATAGCGTCCAGCTCACCGGTGCGGATGACGGCGCTTGCCGGGGTCAGTTGCCAGAGCAGCCGTCGAGTGTAGGCTCGCTCAGGCGCGTCAATCTTGTCTAGGCGCAGACTGGGGATGGCAGCCCGGAGATTGCCGATCACAACATCTATTGCCTTTGGGCTCATTGCCAGGCGATGTTCAATACCTACTTGGGTGGCGGTTAGATCAAAGGTCAGGCGGGTGCTGCTCGACAAACCGGAAAAGGCCGACAGAGCAGCCAGCACGGCAGACTCATCCAGATCACGCGGGAACCTGAGCCGAAACCAGATCAGCTCGGATCGTCTCATGGCCTTGGCCTGTCTCCCCGAGCTTTACTACCGGCCTGCTTGTTGGCGGATAAAATCCGGGCATACTGGAGCAGCGCCCAGGCGTACTTATCCCAATCCGGTTCGTCTCTTAGCTCCGCTCGGACTGACACACGCTGCAAGCGTTTTTGTCCTGGTTTTCTCTTTTGTGGCATGGTTATACCCCCTTTCGTTTACTGCTGTTCGTTCACGTTGGGGGTTCGCACATCACTTTCCTCACAAAACGTAACTTTCCATTGTCTCGTTCCAGCAGTCGTTTGGTCAAGTGTCTTATTTACAAACATGCTCACCACTTGCGGGTGTGGAAAAGCACCAAACGCACCACCACGAAGATGACGGCCAGGATTACGAGGTAGGGCATAACCCTTGGTAGCTCCGTGGCCAAGACATTGACGCTAATGGAGCAGGCCACCAAGCCAACGATGACGCGCTCGATGAGCTTGCTGTGCTCGGGCATGGATTGGCTCCCTTCGGTTGGACTCCCGCCTCAATTCGCGGGCTTGATCGAAGGATGTGCGACCGCCGAGTTATTGAGCAACCTGCAAATCTTTCGCCCTATGCCCCGTCCCCACATGCCGCCTCATCTTGTGCCCCGGCAGCCCAAGACCCAACTCGGCCTGACCATGCAGAAGCTCCGGATCGTCAATGGCTGGACGGGTAAGCAGGTAGCCGAAGCCTTCGGCTGTAGCCCAAGCCATATCTCCCGCGTCGAGCAAGGGAGCAAGCCCAGCCGGGAGCTGGTTCAGTTCTACGAGAACACTTTCGAGGCTGAGGGACTGCTGCTGAGCTTGTTTGAGGTGGCCGAGCACGCCCCGGAGCAAGAACGGCGGCGAGCTGGCGGCCACCGGCCCAGATTTCAGCGAGCCATCCCCGGCGATGCCTCAACCTTCGTCGGCGACACCATCCCGCACGGCACCAGAATGAAGCCAAGCCAGGTCTTCGAGAAGGTTTGGCGGGTCAAGAACAGCGGCACCGTGGCTTGGGAAGGGCGACGGTTGGAACGACAAGGGCCACTGACTGGACCGGGGCTCATCACATCCGAGCGGTTCGTTGTGATTCCCGACATAGGCCCAGGCGAGACGGTCGAGATCGTGGCCCAGCTCAAGGCCCCCGGCTACGACTGTACGAGCATCGCCTACTTCAAGATGGTCGATGCAGACGGAGCGCTGTGCTTCCCCGATAGCTACCAGCTTGGGCTCGATGTATTGGTGCGGGTGGAGGGGCAGCGGCCAGCGGTGGACGAGGAACTGTGACGTTTCTGTGATCGCTCGGCAGGAGGGTTTGGAAGCTTTTGGGAGGGAGCTATCATCGGGAGTATTCGAGTAGGAGAGCATTATGGGCGACGAGATCGGGCGAGCGGCGGGAGCTATTGAACGTCTGTACGGGTCTGGGGCGCTCTCCCAGCAATCGGCAGACGCACTCCACGGCACCAGAAGAGCCGCGCTTGAGATTAGTCGAGGGCTAGGCGAGCCTTCATCGGCTGGGGAGCTTCTGCTGGCTTCACTGCTGGTAGATGACTCACCCTCTATCGCTCCAAACGTCGCTGAGGTTCGGCTTGGCCACAACAATATGCTTGAGGCTCTACACACCGTTGATTCAACTGCCGAGATTCGTGTCCTCACTCGCGCCTTCAATCGGGGCGTGCTGTCGCCATACAGAAACGTTTTTCAGGCTATGGCGCTCGATCACGTCAATTTCAGTGGGAGCAGATTGTCGAATTGGACGCCGCTCTATTTGCAAAGTCTGCTGACCCTCGGAACAGTTGTTGCGAAGGCCCAGGAGGAAGAAGATCGTGGAGCGAGAGTGAGGACATTTACGCTCATCATTACCGACGGCGTAGACAATGATTCCGGCTCGATTACTGCCGGCAGCGTCCGTGCCGTAGTAACCGACATGCTGGAATTTGCTACGAATCACATAGTCGCAGGCATGGGCATTGGCGAGCGTCCTGGTGTCAGTTTCCGTCAGGTCTTTCGGTCAATGGGGATTCCCGAAGGGTGGATATTTACGGCCGGGACAAGTGTGGATGAGTTGCGAAAAGTTTTCGATGAAATAGCTACGTCTCTACGATTGGCGGCATCGAGTGAAGCCGAGTTTCTTCAACTTCAGTCACCATCCAATTTGTAACCATGCACGCGAAGTGATTCCCTTGATTTGCGGACTGCTTCTGCGCCGACTGCAAGGCCCTCTGGACTCACGTAGATGCCCGTGCCGGGTTTATGACGTAATGGACGGGCCGCCTTTTCGTCGTAAGCATCGCCAGTGTAAACGTGTTCCACCCCATAGAAGCCTTGCACAAAGCGGAGTCCCAAATCCTCAACTGGCTGGAATCCTTTAGCTTCATATTCAGCCCAGTTGTCTTCTCTGATCGCCCCATGATGAGTCAGCTCAAAATTGGGTTCATATTCATGTCCTTGACCGCTCGCTTCGCTGTTAGCCATGTTGGCGTCCTTGCTTATCTAGTCACAAGTTTACGCCCGCACATCTCCATAAGCAATGCGACGGCATTTTCAGGCTAATGACAGACGCTCAGCCAGACTTCTACGCCATCCTTGGAATAGCAAGGACAGCAACCCTTGAAGAAATAAAGAAGCGCTACCACGAGCGAGCCAAGAAACTACACCCCGACCCTAATACGGGCGGTGACGAAACTGAGCTAAAGAAGGTAATCGAAGCATATGAAACTCTCAGCAACCCCGACAGGCGTACAGAGTATGACCGAAAGCTAAAAGAGGAAGCTCAGACGGCAGAAGCTAGCCAAGCGGCCCGAGAACGAGCCGAGAAAATCCATGCCGCACGAGAAGCCCGAGCCCCAAGCGCAGGACAAGCCCAAGCCTATGGCGACCGCATCAGAAATCAGGCGGGTGCGTCGCGGGCTAGTTCCACTGGGTCAGCGACGTATACAACAGCGGGACCTTCGACCGCAGGAAGACCGCGACCTCCGAGAACACCTCCACCACAGCCTCCACCTCGGCCTACATGGTTTCAGGAAGGTATGCGGACGTCATCGCCGCCGGTAAGTCCACCTGAATATCAACCGCGTCGAGTCGATCCGCTCCGTTCGGCGGTTGGTTTGATCCTCAGCTTTCTAGGGGTGATTATCGGATTTATTGCGACGGTTATAGGGGGGATCGTTATGGGCTTGCTAGTGCTTTGGGGTTATTGCCTCGCTTTCGCAGCCATGTGCGCAGTCGCTTTTGGTGCGTTCTGGCTGTTTATCAAGATGCTGGGGCATGGCTAGCGTTCACTTGTGCCGCTTCGCAGTGCTGCGTTGACCGGGCATGGTCATAAAACACCTGTGCCCTGCGGTGCCCGATTGTCGCCCGCAGGCGACGTTCCACACTTGGGGCGATAACGCCCGTCTTTGTCTGTGGCTCGCTGGCAATGAGCACACCAGCACCAAAGACTTCTAGCTTCTCCCGTGTGTAGCTCATGCCGTAGGTTGGGCACCACTCCGGCTGCTCTAGCCGAACCCGGATGCCGTAGTCACACTCGCCATGATGACCGTCACAACCGTTCGGCAAAGTGACAGCCCGAGCAATGCCTGTGCCGACGGTATTGCTATTGCCCCAGCCCTTCCACTTCATGCGGCAATAGCCCAGGTAGCCAAAGTCGGACGGCAGTTGTTCAGTGACGCCCCGAAACAGACAATCGCCGGTTGTCTTGGCTACTTTCTCAATGCCTGCGTAGTACGTGAGCGCCTGTATACGGCACGGCAGAGAACGATCCTTGACATACGCAAAATCCCTCGGTTCGGGATTCGCCCCCGTGAGCGTCAGCGAATACGCCGTATAGAGCTGACGGCCACCACATGACACAAGATCACTGGCGACAATGGACACCGCCGCCGACTGCGAGGCGTACGGCTGCGCATAGCCTGGCTGGGTATCGCTGGAGCTGACCACAACCTGACCGTTCCCGGTCGCTGTACTGCCGCCCCAGCTCGACCACGTAACGCCGTCCACATGGGACTGCACGCTCAAGAACTTGGCTAGATCATGCGCGTCCGGCTCGTTCAGTTCGTAGTTGGGGATCGTGGCCGGACGTTCCGGGTGCGCTATGGGCACGTTGAGATAGACACCTGCCGAATCCGCAACGGCGGAGGACCCGCTAACCAGCAGCAGCGCGCACGCTGCGAGGACGATCAGGGCGACGAAGATCGAGGCAGAGAGACGGCATGACCGGACGGTGGGCGGGAGCGTCTGCATCATTTGGCGATCTCCTTGGGGTGTTTGACTTGGGGCCGGTGCGAGGGGTGGCACCGGCCCCAAGGTGAGGGCGGACAAGACTATTCCTGCTAACCGACTAGCAGGAATACGCTACACGATCCCTGGATCGCCCGCCCCGAACGCCATGCTCCCGAGGCCAGAACCCATCTGGCCGCCTTCGCCCAGGACTACGCCAAGCGCGAAGCGGCCTTGGAGCAAGCTGGCGAAGCGCTCCGCCAAGAGCGAGACGAAGCCATCCGAACGGCCTATGAGGGTGGCCTGCCCATGAAGGCCATCGCCCAAGTTATGGGCATGAGCCATCAGCGGGTCTCGCAGATCATCCGGCGCTAGATCGACCCGCTGGCCCTACTCACCGAGCAAGGGCTTCGGCTACCCGACGGCGAATCTTGAGGAACGATGCCCAGCTCCCCACCTAATGCCCATGCCTTGGGCCAAGCTGTCCGCGCCATTCGGGATGAGCGCGGTTTGAGCCAAGTCCAGGTTGCCGAAGCCACCGGCTTCATCCAGGCGTGGATCAGCCACGTCGAGCATGGACGGCGTAATCCGAGCTGGAACAACGTGGTGCGCTTGGCCGATGGTTTGGGTGTCCGTGTCTCGGAGCTGGCTAAGCGGGCGGAAGCCTGCGCTGGAGCCAAAAACTAGTTCCGTCCGGCATGACGCCAAGTATATAGTCGGTCGGTTGGCTCGGGCTTGAAGCTAAAGAGTCCGAGGCGGCAAATCCACGAGGCCAGCAGGTGCCCCCGGCGACAACCGGAACTGCCCCGGGGGCGTGGCATAAGGAGGTACTAGCTCCCATGCAGGAACAGCCTACCGCTGACATAGCGCAACAACAGGGCATGGCCGACGCAGGAATCATGTGTCGGCTCCTCGTTGAGGATGACCACCGGCCCTGGTCAGTCGAGGAGTTGATCCGCGACCGGGACAACAACGCTGGGGACACGACGGACGCCATAGCCAGGCTCCGAGGGCTCGGGCTCATCCACCTGACGGTAGATGGCTTGGTGTTCCCGACAAGGGCCGCGCTGCATCTGGATCAGCTCCCGATGTAGGACAAGCAGCAAAGCGCCGCGTTGCTTGGATCAGGGCGCGGCGCTCAATGGCACTTATGCGACACGCCTTTGAACCCAACAATGGACGGGCCTTCAAGTGGACGAGGCTGAAGCCGTCCGATGGAACCGGGATAGTCATGCACGCAAGGGCTCCTTTCGGGCTACCTAGCGAACATCACTCGACACATCACTGAGAAACGGCAGGCGGGGTCCTCGGTGGGGATCGAGGACCCCGACCTGTGCTCAGAGTTCTGCTGTCCGGTCAGGACTTCACACTTCAGCTGTTCGCTTTGTGTCGGGCTACCCACCCGACGTCATCCGCTGAAAGGAGCACCATATGCCTCGCTCTGAGCGAAAGGCCCTTATTGAGCGCATCGAGGAGATGCGCTCAAGTCGCGTGATCGTCTACGTCACTGGCGACCGACCTCCCTGGGGCTCGCAGATTGGAAACGATGCACTCCGCCCGCTATACGATCACATCCGGAATCTGGACTCCCCGCAGGCTCTTGACGTCTTTATCTACAGTCGCGGAGGCGATATCGACGTACCGTGGCGAATAGCTAGTGGACTGCGCGCGGCTGCCCCAAAGTGGAGCGTTCTAATCCCGTGGCGCGCGAACAGCGCAGCCACGTTGCTTGCGCTTGGGGCTGACGAGATCGTGATGGGACCGCAAGCCGAGCTAGGCCCCATCGATCCGATCATGAATATCCGAAGATTGGCTGATCAGGGAATGGTTGACGAAGCCGTCAACGTCGAGGATGTGATGAGCTATGTCCGGTTCGTAAAGGAGCGTCTTGAGCTATCCGATCCGCAGGCGCTAGGGGAGAGTCTCGGGAAGCTGACTGATCGCCTAGACGCAATCACGCTGGGCAATGCCTATCGCACGCACTCGCATATACGTGAGGTGGCGCGGAGGATGCTGGCCTCTCGCGGCGAGCCCGCTGAGGAGAGCACGATGAAGAGCATTATCGAGACGCTTGCGGAGAAGGTGTATGCCCACGGCCACGCGATTGGCCGCAAAGAGGCAGGCACGATTGGACTGCCGGTGGTTGATACCTCGACCGAGTTGGATGCCGTCATGTGGGAACTGCTCGAGGACTACGAGGACCTAATGTCGGCTCGCAGTCCGATCGATCCAGCGGAGGCAGTGCGCACGGAGGACGAATGGCGCGAGCCAGGGGTCCTCGGCGCGATCGAGAGCGGCTGGGGAGTCCATGAGTTTCGCGGCGACTTCGTTGTCCGCGGGCAACGACAGATGCCTGCGAACCTCCAAATCAACGTGAACATCCCCGTGAACTTGCCGCCGGGCCTCAACCCTCAGATGTTGCCGGAACAGCTTCAGCAGCTCCTTCAGCAAATGCTTCAAGAAGCCCAACAGGGGCTAGTCGCCCAAGCGCAGCAGGCCGTCAACGATGCGGTAAAAGCTCAAGCGCCGCTGGCTGGCGCCGAGGTCGCGTTCCGTGGAGGAGCCTGGCGGCTCGCGCCCTAGATAGACGCAGGACGCGCGTATCCTGGCGTGATCGCGCTCGACATCAGCGGCATCACTTGGGTCAGGGTGGCCCTATCGTCGCTATTGCGCCGGAATCGGTCAGGGTGGGCGTAGCCAAGGTCGAGCGACGCCTGCCCAAACGGGCTCAAGCCCAAGTTGATCTGGATGTTGATCTGGTGCTTGTCTTCGTCCATAGTCTTGCCCGGTTCTTCGGCCAGGCACCGCATTTCTTGACCTACTGAGCGCGAGTGTAGCCGACTGAACGACATGATGATGCTTGATTGTCTGCGTGCTGACCCATCCGAGGAGCCTAGCGCTCGGCGCGTTTCCTACCCCCAGGGCTTACGATGCCAGTCCGAAGCGCTCGGCGTGCAGCTTGTGGATGCGCTCCCAGACAGCGTCATGTTTCGAGAGTCGTCCCTCGCTCCCCAGGACGCTGGTCACGAACACGAGCGTGTCCGCCCTCCCGGGCCCGGTGGTCGGCTACCGTCGTGAACCGTGACCGCTGCCAGGAGCGCAAATGGCCCCGCCGGGACCACCGGAGGCTCTCTCAGGACCTACGCAGGCCCGGCCTTCGGCAAGCTACGTGCATCCTCAGCCGATGCGAGCCGTCGAATGGCACGCACACGTCGCCGCGACACGAAGCCTGAGCTCACGCTCAGGCGGAAGCTCTTTGCGCGTGGCCTGCGCTACAGGGTCGACGCCCCGATCCTCGGTTCCGTCCGCCGGCGGCCAGACATCGTCTTCCCAGGAGCGAAGGTCGCGGTGTTCGTTGACGGCTGCTTCTGGCACGGCTGTGCGGATCACGCCACGTGGCCGAAGGCGAACGAGGCGTTCTGGCGCGACAAGATCACGACGAACAGGCTTCGCGACCGAGACACTGACCAGCGGCTATCGGACTCTGGCTGGCTGGTCGTGCGGGTCTGGGAACACGAGGATGCAGACGGGGCCGCCGACCGACTCGAGAGGATTGTGCGCGAGCGCCGTGGCCATTGATCCGACTCATCCCCTACTCAGCGCCCTCGACGCCGCTGACCCGAAGCCCGACGCGCGCGGGGAGCGTGAAGACAAGAAGAACTACGCCCAGCGCCTCTCGAACGAGCTTGCGCAGCTCGTCGCCGACGCTCTGCGAACCGACTTCCCCAATATCACGCCGACGGCGTCTGGTACCGGCCAGGAGGCTTCCGTGGGCGTGGACAGAGGAAGCAAGCGCCTCGACGTGAAGGCGACCGACACTACGCTTGGCCTCATCCTCAACGTCTCGATCAAGACGTACAGCTTCCAGGACTACAGCCCCTCGAAAGACCGGCTCGGCCGCTGGACGAAGAACATCGTCCGGAACGACCACGAGCTCCGGGGCGAGGCTATGGTGCTCCACCAGCGCCAGCCCTACTCCGTGCTTGTGGCGATCGTGTTCGAGCCTTACGAGATCTGCGACGACGGCGATCCGAGCCGCGCGAGCGACACGGCGAAGTCATCCTTTGCGCATCACGTGTCCGTACTGTCGAAGCGGTCGGGCAGGGGCCGCCGAACCGTCTACGGCGCGATGCCGGGCTCCTTCGTCGATTACGGTGCCCAAGACCCGCGCGCCGACCTTTTCGAGCGCGTCTTCATCGGCCTGTACGAACAGCAGGGAGAAGACCGCGGAGCGGCTCGCTTTTTCGACGTCGAGACGCCGCCCCCGCGGAACGGCCGACCCGCCGACGACACAACCATCAGCTTCGATGAGCTCATGGAAGCCATCAAGTCCGAGGTCGACCGGCGCAACAGGTTCGCTCCCACTTGGGCCGAGCCCACGGACGACGACGAGGACTGACTAGTCGGGATCAAGAGACGCTGGCCCGTCATGCAACGAGCTGGAGCTGCCCGTCCATCGCCCGCAGGTGGATCTCTGCTTCGCGTATGAGGTCCTCCGGGATGCGCAACGTGCCGCGGCGCGTACGCGAGAGGAACCCGGCGGTGGCACGTGCCGACAGCTGCTTGGGAGCGAAGGCCAAGAACTCGTGCAGATGCGGTCGCGGGGACGCTACGGGCCACATCGACACGTCCACTGCGTAGCGCTCTCCCTTGCGCCCCCAAGCGGCACGGGGCCACCGCGAGCCCGCAGCAAGTGCGACCTCTGCACGCGGCCCGTAGGTGCCCCCGCTACGCAAGCGCTCGCCGATCCAACGCGCGACGGGGACGCTCACAGCGTTGCCAACGAGTCTCCACCTCGCGCCCGCCCGCCGACCAGCGACCGCTTCGGCCGGCGAGGTCCAGTCCGCCGGGAAGCCCTGCAGCCGCTCGGTGTCGCGCAGATCCGGCGTCACGATCGCTCCCGTTCCGGGGCGCCAGATCGCAGGAGGTGAGGGGATGCCGATAGTCGACCCCCCCTTCAGCGTTGGGACGGCGTCTACGGCCCAGCCCAGACCCCTGATGCCCTCCGTCCAGTAGAACCCGCACGCGAGGTCGCCACGATCCGCGATCTCAATCTCGCCGTGGTCCTCCTCAAGGAGTACCGAGCGTGGATCGTCCACACGCGAGGCCAGAAGAAGCACCCGCTGGCGGCGCTGAGGCAGACCGAACGCACGGGTATCGACCACTCGATACGCCCACGTGTAGCCGCGGCGATCGAGCTCTGAGGTGAGCCAGCGCATGGCCTCACCACGGTCGAGCTGGAGCATGAACGACACATTCTCAAGCAGCAGCCAACGCGGCTCGGGTTCTGCCGCGTCGAGCAGGCGGAGCACGTGTCCCACGAGCCCCGACCGGCCCCCAGCGATGCCCGCGGTCTTGCCCGCCTGGCTGAGATCCTGGCAGGGGAAGCCTGCGGTAACGAGATCGCAGGCCGGTAGCGCCTCGAGGGCCTGGATGTCTTGCTCGACCTGTACTCCGGGGAATCGATCGGCTAGGACCTGACCGGCCGCCGGGTCGATCTCGCACAGCAGCACGGTCTCATGTCCGCTCGCGTGTAGGCCGAGCTCGATACCGCCGATGCCGGCGAAAAGCCCGACGACGCGTAGGGGTTCTTCGGGATACATAGCCTCGCAACTCAACCAGTCGCTTCGGATGGCCCAGGCCGACGGCCTCATTGCCGGCTCGTTCCGCGCTCGCGATACGCCGCGGCGACGCGATCGAGCGCGCGCTCGCGGTCGCGGTGCCCGTAGAGCTTGCGAACAAGCTCGCCGCCGTCGGTGTGCCCGAGCGCGATCGCCACGTCCTCGGAGGGCAGCTCAAGCAGGTTGATCATGTACCAGCCGGAAAAGTGGCGGGTCGCGAGGTAGAGGCTCCCCTCCCACCCCGCCGCGGCTCTGACGGCCTTCCAGTGGTACGCGCGCGCCGCGGCGGTCCAGTGGGTGCCGCGGATCGGCGCGAAGCAGAACTCGCCTTCGACCGGCAGCGAGAGGATCGCCTCCGCGCGGGCTCGGTCAGTGGCGCCTCCCGTGTCTGGCCGTTCGTCGGCAGAGTGAACGTGCGGGCCATCGCGCTGAACTGCTCGACGACGCGGATGCGGGAGCGGGCGAGGTCGACGTTGACTCGACGCAGCGCATCCAGCTCACCCGGCCGCAGCCCTGTGAACGCAGCGACCTGGAGCCAGGACGCGAACGAAGGGCTCGCCAGGTCGCGTGCGCAGGCGATCAGCTTCCAGACCTCCTCCTCGCTCGGCGGCTGCTCCTGCCGGCGGCCAGGACCACGCGATATCCCTAGCCTCGCAAACGGATTCTGACGCACCAGCCTGCCGCCCTTCGCTGAGGCAGCGTCGTTGAACATCGCCCGCACCGCAGGGATCGTTCCATTACGCTTGCCGCCCGCCAGCCACTCCGCGACCACCGTGTCATCGATAGCGTCAATCCGCCGGGTGCCGTAGCTCTCGACGAACGCGCGGGTGCGCTCGCGATTGTGGATGTTCGTGGACTCCTTTGGCCGGGCGAACAGCGGATCGGTCGTCCACCGCTCCCAGAAGCCACGGAGCGTCACGCCGTCTGTGTAGACATCGCCAAGCCGCGATCGCGCCTGCTCGCGCGCCCGCTTCGCCTCAGACTTCGTGGCAAACGTTCCGGTGCCGCCCAGGACGCGTGACACGCTCACATTCCGGGCGAGCGACGGGTCGTAGACCTGTGCTCGCCAGCGGCCAGACGGCAGCTTCGAGAGGCTCACGCCGCCCTCCCCCGCTCCGTCGCCCAGCCGATCGCAGCCGATGGTCTGAACCGGCGCGTGCGCCGACCCCATGTCACCGACGGCATCCCGTCGGCCACCATGCGATCCACGGTCGCCACGCTCACGCCCATCAGTCGCGCCAGCTCGAAGCGCGACACGTAGGGCTCCGCGGCGCTCCGCAGCGGCCACACGCCACCGCGATCGGGCATGGGATTGTTGCTGTCCATACCCTTAATGACCCTCCGCTCGCCAAAGCGGCCAACGAATTTGCCGTTCGCGGCGACCGGGCGCTGCTCATCCGCACCAGCAGCATCACGAGGATTGCCTGCTCGCCCGCTCCGCCTCTCGGCTCTGCGCACGACTACTCTCGTCCTGCATGGGAAGGTCCTGCCTTTCCGTGCCGGGCCCCGGGCGGTTGCCGCCGCGCCGGGGCCAAGTTAATGACTCGTATAGCGGGTAGACTTATATCAGGCGACCGCGACAGACTGTCGCATGGCCGCTCTATCCCTTGCACATGCAGCGTTCGGCGAAGCGATCCGTCAGCTGCGCAACGAGCGCGGCGTCAGTCAGGAGGGGTTCGCGCTCAGGAGCGGCCTGAACAGGGGGTACTACGGCGACGTTGAGCGCGGTGAGCGCAACGTGTCGCTCGCAAACATCCTCAAGATCGCCGAAGCCCTCGAAGTACCCGCCTCGGCGGTCCACACTCGCGCCGAGAAGCTGCTCCGCGAGCGACGCTGACCGGCGGATCGAACCTGGCCAGACTGCCGCCTCAGCTTCCCGAGCACCCTAGCGGGCCCAACTACCTCTCTCGTTGCTCCTATGTCAAGCGAAGGTCGGAATTTGCACGATTATGCGAGGACATTAGAAGGCTGGCATCATCCTAGAAGTGAACTTTGACGAGGTAGTCGCTGCTGTGCAGGCCAGGCTCGGCCAACACGTCGAGGTGAGCTTCGAGGAGCAGGGGCGGACGCGCCGCACGTACCAAGGCATCCTGAAGCCGGGACGCGATGGCGCCACTACAGCGGAGCCCGACGAGGACGGAGTGGTTGTGTTTCAGGTGGCGCCCTCCGCGCATTGGTTTCGTCTCGTCCCTGATCTCATCACAGATGCGCACGAGCAGTCCAATCACCGGCTGCGTGTGCAGATGGGCCCGTCCAGCACAGACTAGATGCACGGCAGTGCGATGACACTGCGATTGCTGTGCCCTGCCGGGCTCTTCGAGAGCGAAAGAGACCGTCAAGACGCGAACGCGGTCGACGCCGCGATTCTGGCCCGCGCCGGGATCCAAATCCGCACAAGGCGAGAATCACTCATGTTCGGGCATGCGGATCCGGTGGGCAGTTCGCGCACTCGCCAAGGCCCAGATCTCTCGCGGCCCAGACATGAAGCGCAGCCGCCACGCTCTCGAGGTCGTCGAAGTCAACGGGCTTGTAGATCTGCCCCACGAAGTCCGTGGGAATCATCTCCTTCTCACGATCGCCACCCGGTGGCTCGATCGTTTTGTCCTTCAGCAGAAGGCATCGACGGCCGGTTATCAGCATCGATCCCATCTCAATCACCATGTTCCTGTTGAGCCCGCGGTCAAGGCGGTCCTCAAGGAGGGCAACCCCGTACCTGCAAGCCCACATGTGGGCGGCGATATTCCCGAACAGATCGTCATCAAGCTGGCGGTCACCTGCGACATGAAGCAGAAGTCCATGCTGCTGAAGCGTGTCACGGGCGACTGGAATCACGTCAGCGACTGGGTCCAAATACGAAGTGTCCGCAGCATCGATCGGGAACCGCGTCATGCAGAACACGTTGTTGTCGAAGTCGAACTCCTCAAGCATCTGCTGAATGGGGTGCGCCCATTTCACGGGTGCGAGTGAAGGCGGGATCACCGTGTGCACCGCATGACCGAGCAGCGCTCCCCCCACCTCCTCCGCCTCTGCGGTCGCGAGCACGGGGTCGAGTGCTCCGACCAGCTCCTGTGCGCGCACTCGTCCTTCGGGCGTCAGCGACCAAGCCGGCCGCTGTTGGCGATTTCGAACGAAGCCAGCAACGCGCAAGCGCGCGAGCTCCTGACTGACGTTGCCAGGGGCTGGCACGCGCAGCACCTCGAACAGCGTCTGCACGTCTGCGGGTCCGAACCACCCGTCACCGGTCCGAGCGCCGGCGAGTTGCCCAAGTACGAGAACACGCGCGCCTCCGGACTGAAGCCGCTGTACGGTGAGGCCGAAGGAGGCCGCTATGACGTCACCGACGCCGACGTCATCGTGCGAATCAGCTCAGCCGTCTCGTCGAGGTGATGGCGGTTGACCTTCGCCTCCTGTTTGTTGCGGGGCCCACGCCGCCGCATCCCGAGCTTCCCGATCTCGGTTGAGAAGTTCGAGGGGTCCAGAACCTTTACTTCCGCGCATTCGTCCCTGATTAGCGAGTACGCGGTGTACTCCTCGATTCCCGCTACTTGACGCCCAGACGCTAGGAGCAGCGCGATTTGCCGCATCGATGCCGCCTTCTGGTCTGGCTGCGGGAGCATTGTTCGCTTGATGATCAGCCGAATCCCCGCGTCGGCGTCGTCCTCGTAGATCTGCTCGACCGCATCGACCTGCAACCCGAGTCGACTGGCGATCGTCGCCAGCGGCCCTTCGATGGCGACGTCGTGCGGCACAGACGACGAACTGGCCTCCCCGGGCCCGCTGGGACTTGAGGAGCTGCCGACTAGGCCAGCCGCGTCGAGGGCGCGCTCAAACGCAAGCTGCTTGAGCGCATCCGGTAGATCGACCTGCTCCACTGCTTCAGCCGCAATCTTCAACCTCCTTGCGATCTCGCCCGCATCCATCACGCCGCCTCCTCTCCCGTGGTGAGCATTTGCTCCACGACGCGCAGTCCAGCGGCGGTGAGCTTGTACGTCTTCCGTGCCTGCTGGCTACGGCCTGTCTTAGCCGTCTGCACGACGAGTGACGGCTTACGCTTGATAAGGCGGCTGAGCGTCGCCGTGATGTTCGTCTGCGGATGGCCGAGGTTCTTCAGCTGGTCGTTGATCTGCGCTCCCGCCCATCCATCATGACCTTCGACGCGCTGAATCCAGTAGGCAACCGCGAGAGCATGCTCGGGACCACCCTGCGGCTGAGCGGCATGTACAAGGTCCGCCACGTCCGCGAACCTCGGCACCTCGTGCGAAGTGCCAGCAACACTCGGCGGACCCGCCCCAGCGGGGCGTGCCGGCTCGGCGACATCGAACTTCCCAACAGCCCACGCAACCACGCGCCCACGCGCTTCGTCATCAAGGCCAGCTAGGGCTTCGTAAACAACGCCCATCGCCTCCAGCTCGGGATCTGCCATACCAATGTCCTTTCTATCTGGAACTCTGGATAGGAGGAGAGGATAGCACCTCTTGTCGTCCAGTGCCAGCCTTGGTAACCCTTAATTCGCCCAGTTTGCGGCATTCTGTTCGTGATCACGTTGATTTGCTAGCCAGTCTAGCTTTTTGCTCCCTCTCGATCGTCTCATAGCGTGTCTGCTAGCAACAAACTAGCCGGTGCTTCGCGCTTCCCATAGTTTGCCAGGTTTAAAAGCGTGTGTGGCGACTTAGCGATACGCGAGCGTCTTGACATATTCGAGGATTTTGGCGCTAGGTTCCGCTATGTAGCTGCGAATAGTACCTGTGTCGTGCAGCTACTACATGTCGAATAGCCCTGTATTTATAAGCGATTTTCCACATGGTGGTTCTTACACTTCTTCCATGGATACTACGAGCGTCGCCTATTGTATGGCTTCGACGGTGTTACGACGGCGCTCGGCTGGAGCGGGCGCCCCAGGCCAACAGGCCGTTGCGCCGCGCCTCTCGTCCGGACCCTCAGCGCGTCTGAGGGCGGACTCCTGGGAGGCCATCGGGTGATTTGAGCCGCAGGCCGACCGGCGCTGTAGCGGCCGAGCTTCTCACCGCAGGTGCGCCTGCGAAGGCTTTTAAGAAGCACGCACGGGCGTGTGTCCTATCCGGCTCGAGTTCGAGGGCTAAGGCTCGTCGGGCTGAGCCGCGTCAGGACTCGGCCGCCGAGGTGAGAATCCCGCCGAACGTCCTCCCCGCACCGTCGGGACGCTTTCGCGAGCCCGAGGGACCCGGCGCCGCCAGCGCGTGGGCGGTTAGATGGTCCAAACGTGGGCTGTCCGTGGGCGGTCGGCTCAACGAATGAACCTTCGTCTGATGCGTGATTCCCGGGGCGTGTCACCCCGCGATTCCGCCCCCAGAGCCAAATCCTGCTCCCTCGCGCCGCCCCCAGCCCCTCCCAGCATCCAGCGAGACTTCGATCGGGGAGACAGGATTTGAACCTGCGACCGCCCGGCCCCCAGCCGGGTGCGCTACCAGACTGCGCCACTCCCCGCGACTACCCCGATTCTACGGGACTTGCCCGTATGCGCAGCCACCCATGCACCATACGAACACCTGTTCCCACCAGCCGAGATCCCCAACAGCCGAGATCCCCACGCGCGGCCGAGTTTGTGCAAACTGTGCCCAGCGGGCCTTTGCTTTCAACCAAGGCTCCGCACACGCGGGGGTAGCTCAATGGTAGAGCCTCGCCCTTCCAAGGCGATGATGCGAGTTCGATCCTCGTCCCCCGCTTTCCCACGCCGTACTCCTTATCCGGACGGCGCCCCTTTCCGCTCCTCCACCGGAACCTTCCCCGTCTCCCCGGCCAGACCCGGGGGCGGCCAGGGCCCGAACCAGTTGTCGCGCGCCCCGTCGAGCGTCACGGTAGACCCGTTGAACGCCCGTCCAAGCGGTGAGGCGAGCAGCGCCACGAGCCAGGCATGCTCGTCGACCTCCCCCAGCCGCTGGAGCGGCACGGAGCGCGCCATGCCTGCGCGCAGCGTTGCGGGGTACTTCTGCAGCGCGTCGGTCGCGAAATGCCCGGCCGCAACCGCCGTGACGACCACGTTCGCATCGGCCCACCGCGACGCGAGCTCGCGCGTGAGCGCCTCGACGGCGGCGCGAGCGGAGCCGGAGTGCGCCATGCCCGGCATCCCGTGGTGGGGCGAGAGGGTCACGTTGACGATCGTGCCTGCGCCCGTGGCCGCCCCATCCATGCCCGCGTCCGCGCCCCTGCCCGCCGGCGCAAACGCGAGCTTGAACGCTGCTTCGGCCATGTTGAGCATACCGTCGACGTTCAGCCTCCAGACTGCGCGCCAGCCCTTGGCCACGATTAGCTCAGCGGGGCTGAAGAACTGTCCGCCGGCATTGTTCACCAGCAGGTCGAGCCGGCCGCGACGCTCGAGCACGCCGCCCACGAGGCGCTGCGCGTCGTCGCGGTCGCGTACGTCGCCGACGATCCAGTCCACCTTGTCCCCGATCTCGCGGATCTCCCCGACCGCCTGTTCGAGCACGTCGTCGCGGCGTCCCATGACGGTCACGGCAGCGCCGCAGCGCGCGAGCTCGAGCGCAGTGGCCTTGCCCAGCCCGGTGCCCCCGCCCGTGACGAGCGCCACGCGGCCATGCAACATATCCGGCGCGAAGATCTCGGAGCTGAGAACAGACGGACTCATCGCAGGCGATCATATGGCGCGAGGCCACTGTGCCGAGGGGCACCGGGTGGCGCATCTGGACCAGCCAGCCGGCAGCGCGCAGCGAGCGCAGCCGCACGCCCATCCGTCCCCCCTCCCGGCTAGGGTTTCACCCGTGTCGCACAGGCCCCTGGCCCTTGTCTCCATGCTTGCCGCCGGCGACTACCTGCTGTGGAACTGGTCGCTGAACGGCAACCATGACGTTCTCGCGCTCGTCTCGGGGCTGACGCTGCCGCCGCTGGCAATCGCCTGCATCTGGCTGCTCGCGCTCAGCGTCATGCGCCTGCTCGCGCATTCCATCAATCGCTCGCGGCCGCCGGCCGGCAATGTTCACGAGGTGCGAGTGTCGCAGGGCGCCCGCGAAGCGCTGGCGAGCAGTTCCAACGGCTTGGGGGACGAGGCCGAGGACGACGCGTTGCGGCCGCTGTCACCGGCCGAGGCCGCCTTACGATCCCGCGGCAAACTCGCCGCCTGAGAACGTGAGCGCAGACGGCGGGCAAGGTCCGTGAGTGATCGCCCTCGCAAGGGGCTGCTCCACTTTCGCCGGGTCCGGATCGGGCTTGCGGCGGCGATCGTCGCGATCGCGGCGGTGGCGATCGCGGGCTACGAGTACGAGCAGCAGCGCACCGGCTCCATCTACCACCCGCACGCGCGGTTCATCCCCCAGCCGACACCGAAGTTGCCGAGCAAGGGGCCGGAACGTTTTGCATGGCCACTGTACGGCTATACGAAGAACCACACCCGCTTCTTTCCCGCTCCCGCACGCGTGCACCCCCCGTTCAAGCGGCTATGGGTACGCAACAGCCACGCGCTGCTCGAGTTCCCGCCGGTGATCTACGGCAACCGCGTCATCCAACTCGCCGACAACGGCGTGCTGAGCGCCTACGACAAGCAGACGGGGCGGATCTTCTGGTCCAAGTCGCTCGGTCTGCTCTCCGCCTCCACGCCGGCGGTCACGTCGAACACGCTCTACGCGACCGTCCTCTCGACCGGCCATCCCCGCCATCCGGGACGGATCGTCGCGCTGAACTCGGCTACGGGCGCGATTCGCTGGTTTCGCTCGCTGCCCAGCCCGAGCGAGTCCTCGCCGCTGGTGGACGCCGGGCGCGTGTTCTTCGGCTCGCAGGACGGCATGGTCTACGCGCTGCAAGCGAACAACGGGCACCTCGTCTGGACCTATCGTGCGGCCGGCGCGGTCAAGGCCAGCCCGAGCCTCTCCGGAGGAGCCCTGTACTTCGGCGACTACTCCGGGCACGTGCAGGCGGTCTCCGAGCAGAGCGGGCGGCGACTGTGGGTGAGCGGCTCCGGCGGCGCGCTGCTCGGCAGCGGCACGTTCTACTCGACCGCCGCGGTCGTCTACGGGCGCGTGTTCCTCGGCAACACCGACGGGCGCGTCTATGCGTATGACGCCTCCACCGGCAAGCTCGACTGGGCGGTGCAGACCGGCGACTACGTGTACGCGTCCCCCGCCGTCACGAATGCGCCCGGCCTGGGCCCCACGATCTATCTCGGCTCCTACGACGGGAAGTTCTACGCGCTCAACGCCCGCTCGGGGCGGATCAGCTGGCGGTTCGACGCCCACGGGCGCATCTCCGGCTCGGCCACGATCGTCGGGCGGTATGTCTACTTCGCCGACCTCGGCGAGCACCGCACCTACGGCCTCGGCGTCTCCACCGGCCGGGTCGCTTTCGAACTGGACACGGGCGCGTTCGATCCGGTGATCAGCGACGGTAAGGATCTCTACCTGACGGGCTACACCGCGCTGTACGCCTTCGCCCCCCGTTAGTGAGGGCCGGCACAGGATGCGCGCCCGCCCGCGAATGCGCGGCTCAGCGAGAACCGCGCTGTGACGATGAGCGTGCCCGGCGCGCGGGCCGCGACCGACGTCCAGCCGCCGGGGGTTTGTCGCACGCAGCCCGCGCCGCGAATGAGGGTGAGATAGGGGGTGTAGTGCACGCGCACGAGAAAGACGCCGGGCGCGGAAGCGCGCAGCGTGAACGAGTCGTGATCGAGCGCCGTCAGCGCTCCGGGACCGACGGCGAGCCGGGTGGGCGCGCGCACGGCGTAGATCCGCCAGTGCGCGCTCGTGAAGACCGCTCGCAGGTAGGGCAGGCCGTGGCGGATCAGACGTCCCTCCTGGGCGGATGAGGGGTCAAGCGGCGTGTCGGGGAGCGCTACGTAGGCGATCGCCTGCTCGTGCAGCCAGCGGTCGTAGCCGGCGGCGTCCAATCCAGGGGTGAGCAGCACCCGGTCATAGCGGTCGTCCAGCTGCTTCTCCCAGCCGCGCGCGAGTGAGACGGACGGCGCGAGCAGAGCCGCCTCCCAGTGCGAGCGCGTCAATGGCACCTCTACCCGAACCGGCGCGGTGAGGCGGGCGAGAAAGCGCTTGACGGGCGCGTAGTAGGAGGCTTCGGTCGAGGAGTTGCCGGCGACGGCGAGCGTCTCGCGCACCGGGCCCCACACAACCCACACCGCGATCGCGCACAGCGCGACGACCACCGCCGACGCCGATGCAGCGGCGACACGCGCGCGAGTGCGAGCGGAGGAGGAGGAGGAGGAGGAACGGAAGGATCGGCGGACGGAGAGACCAGCGGACGGACGGGCAGGCGACGGCTCGCGATCCTTGCCGGCGAGCAGTGCACACAGCAAAAGCGGCCCGGCGAGCAGCACGGCGTAGCGCTCCACGTTGCTGCCCATCGGCGTGCGAATCAACAGGCAGAGCAGGCACGCCGCCAGGTAGAGCAATCCCCCCAGCCGCAGCAGCGGCTGGGTCGGGGGAAGCGCAAGCAGGAACGCCACGACAACGAGAACGGTCGCGGCGAAGGAAAGGAACGGGTAGGGCTCGAAGCCGCCCTCGGGGAACAGCACGGCGAGGGCCGCCACCACGAGCGTCGCGGGCAACACGAGCGCGAGCGCCGACCGCGGGGAGCGGGTGTGCAGCGCGTGGGTGACGCCGGCCAGCCCCAGCAGCACACCCGCGACGGGGCTGGCCGCCGCGCACAGCGCCGCGAGCACGCTCGCAACGAGAGCGTGCCGGCGGTGCAGCGCGAGTGCTGCGCCCAGCGCGAAGGCGACACCCAAAGCGAACGTGACGCGCCCGATCCACACATCGCCGACGGCGGCGAGCGTAAACCAGGCGGCTCCCCAGCGCGCGGTGGGGCCGAAGACCGAGAGCGCGAGACGTTCGAACAGCGCCGCAGAGGCGAGCGCCGCGAGGACGGCCACCGCACGCAGGCCGAGCAGCGAGGCGAGCGGTGGGAACAGGAGGCTGTAGCCGGGCAGATCGTGACCGGCGTACCAATGCTCATCCCAGACGGCGAACCCGCCGTGGTCGAACAGCCCGAGGCGGTACACCTGCGCGGCGAGATCCGGCGTGCGCGGTTCGACGATCAGCCAGATCGCGAGCAGTGCGGCGGCGAGAAGCGGCGCGAGCGGCAGGCGCGCGGTGGGAAGATCGTCCGGGGTCCGGTGTGCTACCCCACCGGACCCCGGCACACCCGCCGCGTGAACGACGGGTCCGTATGTGTGGGAACCGTCGAGGACCCCCGAAGTAGCTCTCGGTCGCAGACGGTCGATAATCGACGGCACAGACGGATGATGACGACGAAGAGAACAACGGATGAGAGCGAGCCCGCCCGCCGGCGCATAGGACGCCTCGCGCGCGGCGGCGTCGCGCTGGTCGCGCTGTGCGCGGCGATCACGGCGAGCGGGTGTGCGAGCACCGGCCATCCGCAGCCGATCGCCGCGCGCGAGCTGGCCGAAGCGCAGACGTTCCCCTACTACAAGGTCTACTGGGCCGGCCCCATCTTCGCCGGGCAGCCACTGGCCGCGGCGGACGGACCGAGCGGCTACATCAGCACGGTCGGCGATTCCGTCTACTACGGCGACTGCGTGCACGGCAAAGGCATTTTCGGCGGGGGCAGCTGCCTGCTGCCGCTGCAGGTCACCACGGTGATCTACCGGCTGCACTCGAACGGAGCGCTGGGAGCGCAGCGCAACATCGTCGTGCGCGGAGTGCCCGCCACCGTGTACGACGAAGGCCGCTCGATCGAGCTCTACAGCGGACGGGTGGCGATCGACGTCTTCTCCGACACCTTCGCCCACGCGCAGGCAGCCGCGCGGGAGCTGCTGCCGCTGAACGCGCCCGGCACGACCGCCGGCGACCTGCCGCCGCCGGTGTACTGCCCCGGCCTGTCGGGGCCGGAGGATGCGCGGGTGAGGGGCGTGATGGAACACCTGCCGGGTCGGGTCTGCCAGAAAGCCGGCGCGACGACGGCCTTCGCCAACAGCCTCGCCTGACCTGCCTACCCCGGGGCGACCGGGGCTACCGGCCGGCCGATCTCGCGGCGCAGGCTGAGGAACGCCAGCGAGCCGATCACGGCCGGCACCCACAGGGAGATCGCGCGGTAGACGATCACCGCGGCGATCACGGCGGAGGCCGGGCGCACGTCGAACAGCAGGAGCATGCCGACCAGGCCGCCTTCCACGGCGAGAAAGCCGCCCGGGACGGGGACCGAGTTGGCGAGCATGCCCACCAGGTAGGCCATCGCCACCACCCAGAAGGCGGGCGTGTGGCCGAACGCGGCCAGGCACGCGTACAGGACAAGGTTGTCGAACAACCAGTAGGCGACCGCGCCCAGCAGGCGCCAATCGCGTTCGCGAATGAGCCGCACGGCGTCCTCGATGCCGCCGCTCAGCGCGGTCAGCGCCACAGCCACGCGGCCCTGCTCGAACGGTTTGCGAGCGCTCGCCCGCCGCGCCCACGCCGCGAGCAGGAGCGTTCCGGCGATGCTCGCGAGCGCGACGGCGGCCGGTAGCAGCGTGAGCAGCGGATCGCGCGAGCCTGACAGCAGCCCGAGCCACATCGGCACGCCGATCAAGACCACCGCGCCGACGTTGACGGCGCTCGTGAGCACGAAGATCAGGACCGAGCGCTTGGCGATCCGCGCGACCGATATCCCCTTGCTGCGCAGCACCCATGCTCCCAGCGCGATGCCGGCGAGGCCGCTGACCGAGACGACCGAGTTGACCGCGAGCTCCGCCAGCGACAGGCGGGAGGTCAGGCTCCTGCCGAGCCGGCCGAACACCAGCTCGAACAGCACCACGTAGCCGGCGCACGAGAGCACCTCGAGGACGATCCCGGCGACCACCCACGCCGGGCGCGCATGAGCGATCCGATCGCCCGCCGCGTCCAAGCCGGGCACGCCGAGCAGCAGCGCGGCGAGCAGCGCGAAGAAGACCGCGAGGCTGATGATGCTGTTGCGCAGCGTGCGCGACTGCCCCGCCAGCGCGCCGTCCGCTCGGTCGGGCATGGTCTGATCTTCAGCGATTGTCTCTGCCCCGGCGACGTACGGTGGTGTGCATGCGCTTTGCTCTCTTTCAGTGGTCCATGTACTGCACGGGCCACGGTAGCCTCACTACGAGACGTTCCCCGTTCTGCGGCGATCGCAAGCCGGATAGATCGGGGGCAGACGTGCGTATATGACTATGACCGAGCAACTGCCACGCATCCTTGTCGTCGACGACGAGCCGGCCGTCCAGAGCGCGCTGTCGCGCGCGCTCGCGCTCGAGCGCTACGAGGTCGCGCTGGCCGACGATGGCCGCGAAGCGCTCGAGCGGCTCGGCAGCGCCGCGTACGAGGCGGTGATCCTCGACATCGCGATGCCCTACGTGGACGGCCTGGAAGTCTGCCGGCGCCTGCGCGAGGGCGGCGACAGGACCCCGGTGCTGATGCTGACCGCGCGCGAAGAGGTCGACGACCGCGTCGCCGGGCTGGACGCGGGCGCCGACGACTACCTCGTCAAGCCGTTCGCGCTGCGCGAGCTGCTCGCGCGCGTGCGCGCGCTGCTACGCCGGGCGAGCGAGGAGGACGAGCGGGAGGGGACGCTGACGTTCGAGGACCTGCGGCTGGACCTGCTCGCCCACGAGGCGTGGCGCGGCGAGCGGGTGCTGCAGCTCACGCGCACCGAGTTCCTGCTGCTCGAGATGTTCCTGCGCCATCCCCGCCAGGTGCTCACGCGCTCGGCGATCTTCGAGCACGTGTGGGGATATGACTTCGGCGCGACGTCCAATTCGCTGGGCGTGTACATGGGCTACCTGCGCCGCAAGACCGAGTCGGGCGATGAGGCGCGCCTGCTGCACACGGTGCGCGGCGTGGGCTACGTGCTGCGAGGCGGCTCATGAGCTTTCGCCGGCGGATCACGCTCGTCTCCGCGGCGGCCGTCGCGATCGCCGTGGTGCTCGCCTCGATGCTCACCTACCTGCTCACCTCCCACCAGCTGCGCGGCCAGGTCGATACACAGCTGAGCAGCCGCGCCGACAGCCTGCGGTTCGTCGCGCACAGCCCCGCGCACAACTCGCGCGACGCGCTCGCGAACCTGATCAAAAGCCAGGACTCGACTCAGGGGCGGGGACCGGGCTCGACCGCGGCACAGAGCGCCGCACGGGGAGCCTCCCAAGGCGCGAGCCCGTTGGACGACCTGCCGCGACCGGGCCAGGTGCGCGGCTACCAGCAGCTGGTCGATACCCACGGCCATGTTCTGTTCCGCTCCTCCGCCAACGTGACGCTCCCGGTGGACGCGCAAACTCGCGAGCTGGCGTCCGGCAAGAACGGGCGCTACTTCCGAGATGCGCGCGTGAACGGCATCCACATGCGCATCCTCGCGGAGCACATCGCGCCCGGCCGAGCCGTGCAGGTCGCTCAGCAGCTCACCGAAGTAGACACCCTGCTGCGCCACCTGCGCCTGATCCTCTCGCTGCTCGACATCGGCGGGATCGCGCTCGCGGCGCTGCTCGGGCGGCTGGTCGCCGGCGCCGCCGTATGGCCGTTGAAGCGCCTTACGCAGGCCACCGAGCACGTCACCGAGACCCAGGATCTGAGCGAGCGGATCGAGACCGTCGGCGGCGAGGACGAGCTCGGCCGCCTGGCGATGAGCTTCAACGCGATGCTCGACGCGCTCGAGCGCTCGATGGGCGCACTGGACGAGTCCGTGCACGCCCAGCGACAGCTGGTGGCGGACGCCTCACACGAGCTCCGCACGCCGGTGACGAGCCTGCGCACGAACATCGAGATCCTGCAGCGCCAAGCCCACGACATGGATCCGGCGGAGCAGCAGCGGATCCTGGGCGATGTGGTCGAGCAGACCGAGGAGCTGACGCTGCTGATGAACGACCTGATCGATCTTGCGCGCGGCGAGGAGCTGCGCGCCGACACCGAGGACACGCGCCTGGACCTGGTGGTCGGCGAGGTGGTCGAGCGTATGCGGCGCAACGTTCCCGCAACGTCATTCCAGCTGGACCTCGAGCCGACGATCCTGGCAGGCCTGCCGGCGAGGCTGGAGCGGGCGGTGGTGAACCTGATCGACAACGCGATCAAGTACAGCCCGGCCGGCGAGCCGGTCGAGATCCGTCTGCGTGGCAAGGAGCTGACCGTGCGCGACCACGGCCCGGGCATCCCGGCCGAGGATCTGCCTCACGTCTTCGATCGCTTCTACCGTGGCGCCGAGGCGCGCGGGCGTCCCGGCTCGGGCCTCGGCCTCGCGATCGTGCGCCAGGTGGCGGGACAGCATGGAGGCAGTGTTACCGCGACACCAGCCGCTGGCGGCGGGACGCTGATGCGGCTGTGGCTGCCGGGCGCGGAAGCGGCCGAGCCCGAACCGCACGACTCGCTGTCGACGAGCGGCGCTCCCCCATCGCGCTACTCGGCCGTGTGAGCCGCCGTGCGGCCGCGCGCTCGCGCGCGAAAGCGCGCCGGCGGTAGCCCGTAGCAGCGACGAAACGCACGGGCGAAATGCGCTGCCTGCCGGTAGCCGACCAGGCGTGCGACATCGCACACGGGGATCGCCGGCTGCTCGATCAGCAGCTCCGCGGCCACGGCCATGCGTCGCGTGAAGAGGTCCTCCTTGAAGGTCTGCTCACCGAACCGCGCGTACGCACGCTGCAACCGGCGAGGCGAGCTCGACAGCGCCGCGGCAACTTCGCCGAGCGTCAGCTCGCGGCGGTAGTGGCGCGCGACGATAACCCGCGCCAGCAGGTACAGGCGGCGATGCTCGGCGAGCGTCTCAGGATGCACATCCCCTTATCCGACCACGACGGAACGAGGGGACACTTATCCCGACGCGGGCAGACGACAGCAGCCGCACCGCCTACTCCTCGCCGAGCTCGAGCACCGCCAGGAACGCCTCCTGCGGGACCTCCACACGGCCGACCTGCTTCATCCGCTTCTTGCCCTCCTTCTGTTTGGCGAGCAGCTTTTTCTTGCGTGTGATGTCGCCGCCGTAGCAGCCGGCGATCACGTCCTTGCGAAACGCTTTCACCGTCTCGCGCGCGATCACGTGCGCGCCGATCGCCGCCTGGATCGGGACGTCGTACTGCTGGCGTGGAATGCGCTTGCGCAGCTTCTCGGTCAGCGTGCGCCCCATCTCGTAAGCCTTGTCGCGGTGGACGACCATCGACAGGGCGTCGACCGTGTCGCCGGCGAGCAGCACGTCGAGCTTGACGAGGTCGGACTGCCTCATGCCGCTCAGCTCGTAGTCGAGCGAGGCGTAGCCTTTGGTGCGTGACTTCAGCTGGTCGAAGAAGTCGAGCACGATTTCAGCGAGCGGCAGCTCGTAGTTCATCTGCACCCGCTCCGGCGAGAGGTAGTGCATGCCGGAGTGCACGCCGCGGCGTTCCTGGCAGAGCTCCATCACAGCGCCGACGAACTCTTTCGGGGCGATGATCGAAGCGGTGATGAACGGCTCTGAGATCTCCTCGATCGTGCCGGGGTCGGGCATGTCCGAGGGGTTGTGCACCTCGAGCTCCTCGCCGTTCGTCAACGTCACGTCGAACTCCACCGAAGGCATCGTCGCGAGCAGCTCGAGGTCGTACTCGCGCTCGAGGCGCTCGCGCACGATGTCCATGTGCAGCAGGCCGAGAAAGCCGCAGCGGAAGCCGAAGCCGAGCGCGTCCGAGGTCTCCGGCTCCCAGCTGAGCGCGGCGTCGTTGAGGACGAGCTTCTCGAGCGCGTCGCGCAGATCGGGGTAGTCGTCGGAGTCGATCGGGAACAGGCCGCAGAACACCATCGGCTTGACCTCGCGATAGCCGGGCAGCGCCTCGGTCGCCTCTGTCGTTCCCGTTCTGCTGCCGGGCCCGCTGACGCGCGTGCGGGTCGTCAGCGTGTCGCCGACGCGCAGCAGCGTCACGTCCTTCAGCCCGGTGATCAGATAGCCGACCTCGCCCGCGGCGAGCTGGTCGGTGGGCATCATCTGCGGGCTGAAGAAACCGATGTCGTCGATGTCGGCCTCCGTCCCGGCCGCCATCGCGCGAATCGCCTCGCCCTTGCGAAAGACGCCGTCCACCACCCTGATGTAGGCGATCACGCCGCGGTACTGGTCGAACTCGGAGTCGAAGATCAGCGCCCGCGGCGGTCCGTCCGGGTCGCCGGAGGGCGGCGGCACGCGCGCGATCAGCTCCTCGAGCACCTCCCCCACCCCCGCTCCGGTCTTGCCGCTGATCTGCAGGATCCCCTCGGTCGGCTCGCCGATCAGATCGCTGACTTCGCCCGCCACCCGCTCGGGCTCTGCGCCGGGAAGATCGATCTTGTTCAGGCACGGGATCAGCTCGAGCCCGGCTTCGACCGCGAGGTAGGTGTTGGCGACCGTCTGCGCCTCCACGCCCTGGGCGGCGTCCACCACCAGCAGCGCGCCCTCGCACGCCTCCAGCGAGCGCGAGACCTCATACGTGAAGTCGACGTGCCCGGGCGTGTCGATCAGATGCAGCTGGTAGGTCTCGCCGTCGCGCGCGGTGAAGAACACGCGCACCGCCTGCGCCTTGATCGTGATGCCGCGCTCACGCTCGAGGTCCATCGAGTCGAGCAGCTGCGCGCGCATCTCCCGCGCGGCCACTGTATGCGTGAGCTCGAGGATGCGATCGGCGAGCGTCGACTTGCCGTGGTCGATGTGGGCGATGATCGAGAAGTTGCGGATGTGCGACTGATCCATGGCTCGACGCACGATAGTTGGTGAGGCGACGCCGCATGCGGCGTCGCCCGGGTCCGCGCATGCGCGGACCCGCCGGTAGGCGCATGCGCCCACCGGACAAGACATGAGGAGATCTTCTGCTCGGCGCGAGACGCGCTAGCGTTAACGGTCCGGCGGATCGCCAACTCGACTAGGAGCCTTCGAGGCTCAACCGCGGCTACGCGCCTGCCCTAGGGCCGGCGGCCTGTCCAGGTGTCGGGAGTGTCACGCCGCCCAGGCAAGACACACGAGTCCTGGGACGTAAGTAGTAAGCGGCGATTCCAGTTCGGGTGCAAGCCGGGTGGGCTTCGGTCCACCCGGCCTCTGCTCGTGTCACTCGCAATCAATGGGCGTCTATGCCCGCCCAAAGCGCGCGCGGATCATGCCGCTGACCTGGTGGGCCTCGGGAATGCGCATGACCAGCACCGTGCGCACGTAGATCGCAAGACCGGCGGCGGCGGCGGCGCCGACGCTGACGATCTGCGCCGGGAGCGATACTCCGAGCAGGTCGTCGAAAAGCTTCCACACCCCCCAAGAGACACCCGCCAACAGCGTCGACGCGAGCAGGATTCGCACCGTGATCATCGTCGTCTGCGCGCCCTCCAGGCGACCGTTGAGGCCGGTACGCAGCCGGCGGAACTGCAGCGCGGTCATGACGATGTTGGCGGTGATCGTGCCGATGATCAGCCCTGCGATCCCCAGCGGCTTGTACAGCGCGACGCTGACGATGATGTCCACGACGATGTTCATCGCCGCCAGGCTCGTCGGGATCCACGGGCGCTGAACCGCGAAGAAGGTCCGCGTCAACAGCAGGTTCAGACCGCCGAATGGCAGGCTGATGGCGAACCAGAAGAGAGCGATCGACACCAGGTGGGTGGACTGCGCGTTGAATTCACCGCGCTGAAACACGAGTCGCACGATCGGCGTCGGCAGCACCAGCATGAACGCGGCGGCCGGGATCAGTAGCAGGTTGATCTGACGCATGCCGCCGCCCACGGCGCGTCGCATCGCCGCCGGTTCTCGGCTCGAGGCCATACGGCTGAGGGTCGGGAACAGCACGGTCGCGACCGCCACGCTGAAGACGCCCTGCGGGAGCATGTAGATGCGAAAGGCGTTGTTGATCGCGCTCGGGGCTTCCGTCGAGACGAGACTGCCCATCGCCGCGTTCAGCAGCTGGTCGAGGTTGACGATCCCGAGACCGAGCATCACGGGCAGCATCAGCGTGAGCACCTGCCTGATGCGCGGGTCGTCCCAGTCGATGTGAACGCGCAGGCGAAAGTCGATGCGGCTGAGCGCGGCGAACGCCATCAGCACCTGCACGACCGTCGCCGCGAGAATCCCGATCGCGAACGCGTAGATCTTGTCTTCGCCGTGGAAGTGCGGCGCGAGCGCGACGAGCAGCACGATGATCACGAGGTTCCACACCGCCGGCGACAGCGCCGGGATCGTGAAGTGGTCGTAGGACTGCAGCACGCCGACGAGCAGGCCGTTCAGGCCGAGCAGCAGGATCACCGGGAACAGCACCCGCGAGAGGCCGACGGTGAGCTCGTTCAGCGAGTGGCTGAAGGTCGAGCCGATGAACAGCGGCATCACGAGCCCCGCCGCGAGAATGAACACGGCCGTGATCGCGCCGAGCGCGATTAGCATGATCCAGAACAGCGTCGAGGCGAGGCGCACCGCCTCGTTACGACGTCCCTTCTGCAGCAGGTCGGTGAACACCGGCACGAACGCCGCCGACAGCGCCGACTGGGCGAACAGCTGCGCGATGTAGTTCGGCACCTGGTAGGCGATCGCGTACGCAGACGCGAAGCCAGACGTGCCGAAGTAGCCCGCGAAAACGACTTCCCGCAGCAGCCCCACGACGCGCGAGATGCCCGTCAGGAACGAGAAGATCGCCGTGTTTCGCGCAACCCTTCCGCCCGCGCCGCCATCCCCCGGCGGCCCGGGAACAACCGGCTCCTCGCCGAACGCTTCTGCACTGGCAGACAAGGCCGCTATAGTACGGCGCTCCGCGGCGCGCCCGGCGATCTCCGCCGGCGTGTGCGGCGTCCAGCTATGGCCAACATCCATTCACAGAAGAAGCGGATCCTGCGCACCGAGCGCGAGCGCTTGGAGAACCGGCTGTATACGTCGACGATCAAGACGTACTTCCGCCGCCTCGAGACCACGATCGCGAGCGGCGATACCGCCACCGCCGAGACCGAGCACCGCGAGCTGGTGCGCACGATCGACAAGGCGGTCAAGCGCGGCGCGCTGCACCGCAACAACGGCGCACATAAGAAGTCCCGCGCCGCCCGGCTTCTAGCCGGCTCCTCTAGCGAGTAATCGTCTCAATCGCGCGTAGCGCGAGTGTGTCGTCATCCAAGCCGGCCAGCGACGAGCGGCCGGAGCTGAGCGGCGCTCCGCCGCGCGAGTCGAGCTCGAGGTCGGCCAGCGCGCCGAGCGCCCGGCGCAGGCGGTCGGGGTCGGTGCGGGCGACGTCGGCCACGAACCGCTCCGCGGCGCGCGCCGGCATGCGCAGCCCGCGCTTGACTTCGCCGACGGACTCTCCCGCCTGCAGGCGTAGCGCGATCACGAGCGCGTCGCGCAGCCGCTGGGCCATCAGGTAGACAAGCCCGGACAGGCGCTCACCCTGGCCCCGTAGCCGTAGGTAGGACAGCGTCGCCTCGCGTGTATCGCCGCCGACGAGCGCGTCGGCGAGCGCGTATGCGCGCCACTCCGTCGAATGGGCGGCGCGGCTGTCGATGTCCTCGGCGCTCACCTGCCCGGCGCCCTCGCCCGAGGCGGAGTCCGATGCTTCGAGCGCGAGCTTCTCGAGCTCTCGCAGCAGCCGCTGCTGGCGCTCGCCCACCTGAGCGACGAGCGCCTTCGCCGCGGCGGCGTCGAGCGCGACGCCGAGACGGGCGCCCTGCTCGCGCGCCCACTTGGCGAGCTCCCACGGCTTGACGGTCGCCTGCGCCACGACCTGGCCTCCGGCCCGCTTGACCGCATCGTGGACGGCGGCGGGCGCCTTCGCGCGGGCCTCCTCGCGCGCGAACAGCGCGAGCGTGGTCTCGGGCGGCATCGCGCCCATCGCGGGCGTGAGGTGCTTCTCCACCTCGTCCTGGCGCCAGCGCTCGACGCCTTCCACGAGGATCACGCGCCGGCCGATCGCGAGCGTCATCGCGGCGAGCGCCTGCGCCACGCCCGCGGGCGTCCCCGCCTCGCCCTCGAGCAGCTCGACGCTCGACGCGTTCCCCTCCCCGCCTTCCGCCAGCGCGCGCAACCCCGCGCGCCGCTCGGCGACCGCGCCGTGATCGTCGCCGTGGATCAGGTAAGCGGGCTTCAGCTCGGGCATCTGCGCCCGAGTCTAATCCCCCGTCAGGCGCGCTATCGAACGACCAGGTTAACCAGCTTTCCGGGGACGACTATCTCCTTGACGACCTGTTTGCCGTCGATGTGTGCCTGCACGTTGGGCGCGGCCTTGCACAGCGCCTTCAGCTCCTCCGCGCTCGCGTCGGCGGCGGCCGGCACCCGGTCGCGCAGCTTGCCGTTGACCTGGCAGACCAGCTCGTAGGTCTCGTTCTCGAGCAGCGCCGGGTCGGCCTGCGGCCAGGGCTCCTCCCACACGCGCGCACCCGTCAAGCGCTCGTACATGTCGGCGCAGACGTGCGGCGCAAACGGGAACAGCAGCGACGCCGCCGTGCTGAGCGAGAAGCGCAACGTCTCCACCGCAACCGAGTCGCGCAGGCGCGAGCATTCGTTCAGTAGCTCCATCACTGCGGCGATCGCGGTGTTGAACGCGAACCGGCGCAGATCGCCGCTGACCTTCTCGATCGCCCAGTGCGCCTTGCGCAGGAGCTTCAGGTCATCGCCGGCCAGGTCGTGCAAAGCCGGTGCCGACGACGCTCCCTCCCCCCTATCGACCGTCTCGGCCACCAGCCGCCATAGCCGGCTGAGGAAGCGGTGCACGCCCTCCATGCCCTCGTCGGACCAGTCGGCGTCCTGGTCGGGCGGGCCGATGAACAGGATGTAGCAGCGGGCCGTGTCCGCCCCGTAGCGCTCGACGAGCGCGGCCGGCGAGACGACGTTGCCCCGCGACTTGCTCATCTTCGCGCCGTCCTTCGTCACCATCCCCTGCGTGAACAGCGCCTGGAACGGCTCCTGGAAGTCGAGATGGCCGAGGTCGGCGAGCGCCTTGGTGAAGAAGCGCGCGTACAGCAGGTGCAGGATCGCGTGCTCGACCCCGCCGATGTACTGATCGACCGGCATCCACTCGCGCAGCACGGCCGGGTCCCACGCGGCCTGCTCGTTGCGCGCGTCGCAGTAGCGCAGGAAGTACCACGAGGAGTCGACGAACGTGTCCATCGTGTCGGTCTCCCTGCGCGCGCTCCCCGAGCAGGACGGGCAGGTCGTGTTCACCCACTCCTCCGCGGCGGCCAGCGGCGAGCGGCCTTTCGGCGTGTAGTCCTCGATGTCGGGCAGCCGCACCGGGAGCTCCTCCGCGGGGACGGGCACGAGCCCACAGCGCTCGCAGTACACGATCGGGATCGGGCAGCCCCAGTAGCGCTGCCTCGATACCAGCCAGTCGCGCAGGCGGTAGTTGACCGACGCGTGGCCCTTGCCCTCGCGGTCGAGCCATTGCACGATCGCCCCGAGCGCCTCGCGGTTGTGCCGGCCGTCGAAGTCCTCGCGCGAGTTGACGAGCGGCCCGTCTCCGGGGTAGGGCAAGCCGTGCTCGTCTGCGCCCGTCGCGGTGTCGCCCACGTCCTCGGGCAGGCCCTCGATCACGCGCCTGATCGGCAGGTCGAACGCGCGCGCGAACGCATAGTCGCGCTCGTCGTGCGCCGGCACCGCCATGATCGCGCCCGTGCCGTACTCCATCAGCACGTAGTCGGCGACATACATCGGGATCTGCTCGCCGTTCACGGGGTTCGTCACCGTGCGTCCGAGCGGCACGCCGGTCTTCGGCTTCTCCGCGTTGCCGCGCTCCTCGTTCGTCTCGTTCAGGGCCTGGTTGATGTACTCGCTCACCGCTTGCTCGTGCTCGGTGCCCTGCGCCAGGCGCATCACGTCGGGGTGCTCGGGGGCCATCACGAAGAAGGTGGCGCCGAACAGCGTGTCCGGGCGGGTCGTGAACACGGGGTAGTCGCTGCCAAGCTCCTCGCAGCGGAACGTCACCTCGGCGCCCTCGCTGCGCCCGATCCAGTTGCGCTGCATCGTCTTGACGTGCTCGGGCCAGGCGATCTCCTCGAGGTCGCTCAGCAGCCGCTCGGCGTAGTCGGTGATCCGGAAGAACCACTGCTCGAGCTGCCTGATCTCCACCAGCGCACCGCAGCGCTCGCAGTGCCCCTCCGCGTCGACCTGCTCGTTGGCGAGCACGGTCTGGTCGTGCGGGCACCACTTGACCGCCGCCTCCTTGCGGTAGGCGAGGCCGGCGTGGAGGAGCTCGAGGAAGATCCACTGCGTCCAGCGGTAGTAGTCCGGCTCGCACGTCGCCAGCTCGCGCGACCAGTCGATCGAGATGCCCCAGCGGCGGAATTGGCGCTGGAACGACGCGATCGACTCGGCGGTCGAGTCGCGCGGGTGGACGCCGGTCTTGATCGCGTGGTTCTCGGCCGGCAGGCCGAAGGCGTCGTAGCCCATCGGGTGCAGCACGCGGCGGCCGAGACGGCGGTGGTAGTGCGCGATCGCGTCGCCCACCGAGTAGACCTTCAGGTGGCCGATATGCGGCTCGCCGCTCGGGTAGGGGAGCATCTCGAGGACATACGAGCTCGGAGCCCGCGCGCTGTCGCCGGGCGTGGAGGCCGCCGTCCCTTCGTTGGCGACCTCCCACGTGCGCTCGCGCGCCCACACCGCCTGCCAGCGGGGCTCGATCTCTTGTGGGTCGTAACGGCTCTCGGACATCGAGAGCGGAGGTTAGCGTTAGCCCGCTCAGGAGAAGGAGCGCGCGCGTGCGCGCACGGCCGCGACGATCTCCGCCGGCGCCGTCTGCGGGGAGCCGGCGTCGAACGGTGGCTGCGGGTCGTACTCGATGCCGAGCTGGATCGCCTGCGCGACCTGATCGTTCGCGACGCGCGCCGCCAGCGCCAGCGCCATGTCGATGCCGGCGGAGACGCCCGCAGCGGTGACGATCTTCCCGTCGAACACGACTCGCCCGCCGACCGCATCGGCGCCCAGCCGGCCCAGCTCCTCGAGCGCGAGCCAGTGGCTGGTCGCGCGCCTGCCCTCGAGCAGGCCGGCGGCGGCGAGGATCAGCGAGCCGGTGCAGACCGAGGTGGTCCACGTCGAGGTCTCGTGCGCGGCGCGCAGCCAGTCGTGCACCGGCCCGCCGTCCATCAGCGCGCTCTGGCCGGGACCGCCGGGGACGAGCACGATGTCGGGCGCCGCGAGCTCCGCGAGCGAGGCGTCGGCCACGAGCGCGAGCCGGTCGGTGTCGGTGCGCTTGGGACCGGGCTGCTCGGCCACGAACGTGACGGTGGCGTCCGGCAGGCGGCTCAGCACCTCATAGGGCCCGACCGCGTCCAAGGCGGTCAGTCGGTCGTAGAGCAGGATCGCGATGTCCATGTCCTCGTGTCTCCTTCATAGGGTCGGTGCGGCCGCCGCGGTGTGCACGGCCATCGTGGGTTACGCGGCGCTCGGATGCGCGGCGGGAGCGTGGAAGCGACGGCGATACTCTGCCGGACCGACCTCGACCGCGCGCAGGAACACGCGGCGCATCGTCTCGGCTGTGCCAAAGCCACAAGCCGCCGCGACCGCGGAGATCGGCTCGGAGGTCTCCTCCAGTAACCGGCGCGCTGCCTCCAGGCGCACCCGCTCGACGTAGCGGGCGGGCGTGACGCCGGTCTCCGCACGAAACGCGCGGGCGAAATGCCGTGGGCTCATGTGGGCGCGCGCGGCCAGTGCCTCGACCGACAGCTCGCTCGCCACGTTCTCCACCACATGGCGCTGCGCTTCGCGCAACGGCTCACGGCGGGGCTGCTGGGCGGAGAGCGTCGCGCTGAACTGCGACTGGTTGCCGGGACGGCGCAGGAACAGCACCAGATGGCGGGCGATCGTCAGCGCCGCCTCACGGTCGAGATCGTCCTCAACGAGCGCCAGCGCCAGATCCATTCCAGCCGTGACCCCGGCCGAGGTCCAGATCGGCCCATCGTGCACGAAGATCGGCTCTGGGTCGACTTGCACGGCCGGATACAGGCGCGCGAGCTCCGCTGCGGCGGCCCAGTGCGTGGTGACCCGTCGCCCGTCGAGCAGGCCTGCTCGTGCGAGGAGGAACGCACCCGTGCAGACCGACACGGTGCGCCTCGCCGTGGCTGCACCCCGCGCGACCCACTCGATCAGCCGGCTGTCGCCCGCCGCCTCCATGCAGCCATGCCCTCCCGCCACGATCAGCGTGTCGATGTCCGCGGGCGCCTCGCGCAGGCCGGCGTGGGGAGCGATCGTCAAGCCGCTCGACGTTCGCAGTGGCGCTCCGTCGCGACTGAGGATCGAGACCTCATAGCTGCGCTCGTGGCGCGCTTCAGCCACGATCAGCTCGCGCGCGCCGGCGAAGACCTCGAGCGGACCTGTCACGTCGAGGCTCTGCACGCCGGGATAGGCGAGGATCGCGATTTGGCGAGGCTCAAGACGGCTCACGACTCCGATCATCGCCTAAGTTCAGTCTGTCTGCAAGGACATATTTCCCACGCTTCCTGCCATCGCCCGGGAGCGTTTCAACCGTGCGCGCAGCCTGCGAAACGATCCGCGTACATGCACCGGGAGCGCCGTTTACCATGGGCAGATGGAGGGTCGATCGCAGGGCGCCGACGGGGCCGAGGAGCACGATGCCCTGAGCGCCGCACCGGGCCGCGTGATCGGGATCGTCCAGGCGGCCGAACGGGCCGCGGCCGAGCTGCGCGAGCAGGCCGAGTCGCGCGCGCGAGAAAGAATCGCCGAGGCGGATCGCGCCGCGGAGAACCGCGTGCTGGCCTCCGAGCAGGAGGCCGGCGAGATCCTGCTCGCGGCGCGCACGCAGGCGGAGAGCGCGAGGAACGAGGCCCTGTCGGCCGTCGGCTCCATCCGCGCACAGGCCGACAGCGACCTGTCCGCCGCTCGTGAGGAGGCAGCCGCGGTGCTCGCACGCGCGCACGAGCAGGCGAACGGGCTGATCACAGACACCCGGCAGGAGGTCGAGCAGGCGCGCGTTGCCGCGGAAGACGAGGCCACGCGGATGCTCGCGGGCGCGAGAGAGGAGGCCGAGCGGGTGCGCACCGCAGCGGCGGAGGAGTCGGCTCGGCTGACGGCGAGCTCGCGCGAGGAGGCGAGCAGGATCGCCGCCCAGGCACAAGAGCAAACCGAGCGGACGCTCGCCGCCGGCGGTGAGGATCTCGAGCGCCTGCGCGCCGAGGCGCACGAACAAGCTAAGGAGATACGCGCGAAGGCGCGCGACGACGCGCGTGCGATCGTCAGCGAGTCCCATGTCGTCGCGCGCGAGGTGCTGCGCGACGGCACCGAGCTGTCGCGCAACCTGCGCGAGCTGTCGGTCTCGCTGCGCAACAACGCCGAGCGCATCCTGCGCGATGTGCGCCTGGCCCACGGCGGCATGACCGCCCGCCTCGACCAAGCCGGACCGGGTGCTCCCCGGCGCGAGGACGACCTGCGCTTCTCTACCCGCAATACACGCGACGAGGACCCCGGAGACGACCTCGACGTGCCGGAGTTCATCCCGCCGGGGTGAAAGTCCGTTCGCGGTTCTGCCGCCCAGACGCCATAGAGCCGCTTGGGTAAACTGACCAGGAATCACAGGCTTGGGGCTATAGCTCAGCTGGGAGAGCGCCGCCATGGCATGGCGGAGGTCGAGGGTTCGAGCCCCTCTAGCTCCATAACGTGCTACGAAACGTCGCACTTTGGCTCAGGCCGGCATGATGGCCGCTTCTGCCATCACGTTCTTTCTGCACGACTTCTATGCATGCGCCGAGCGAACGCGCCGCCGTCGGCGTCGATCCGCCTAGAGCCCGCGCCTTAGTCGCGCGAAGCGTCAACCGTCGATCGACGTGCCCACCGGGCAGTGGCCCCCGCGGCATGAGACCACGGCAGCTACCGACGGATGCCGGAGGCGCAACCGTTAGCCCGTCACAGGACTATGCAGGGTACCGATTCCCTCGATTTCTACATCCAGCGCATCGCCGGGTCGGAGCCATCGCTTTGGTCTCCTGTACTCGCCACAGCCAGATGGTGTACCGGTCAGGACCAAATCGCCGGGCTCGAGTGTGAACGAGCGCGAGCAGAACTCGAGCAGCTCGCCGATACTGAAGAGCATTTCCGCCGTGGTAGAGCTCTGCACGGTTTCGCCGTTCAGGCGCGTGACGATCTGTAGGCTCATTGGATCTTGCAGCTCATCCGCAGTAACCACACACGGACCAAGCGGGCAAAAGGTGTCGAGATTCTTGCCGCGGATCAGTTCCTTGCGATCGAACTGAATATCACGGGCAGAGATATCGTTCGCGATCGTGTAGCCAAAGACGCAATCGGCCGCTTCCTCGACCGTCACATTACGCATAGTCCGGCCGACGACCACGGCTAGCTCACCCTCCCAGTCGACCCTGTCGGTAATCCCGACATCTATCACCACCGGCTCACCTGGACCAATCACGCTGGAGGGGAACTTGGCGAACAGAAAGGGAGCCTGCGGCGGCGCGGCACCAATCTCCTCGAGATGGTCCCTGTAGTTCAGTCCGACTCCAACGATCTTGCCAGGACGCAGCGGGGCGAGCACTGTGGCCTCGTCCGTTCCTGCGATTGTGCGAGTGAAAGACCCAGCGGACACTCCGTCACGCAGCAAATACGCGAGATCCGCTTCCTCGCAATCCAATATCTGACTGGTAGAACTGTCGCAGAGCAGGCGCTGACCGCTGCTTGTTTGAAGATGAGTTATGTGCATCAGTCGCTCTGAGACAATCACCTACTGGCAGGGATGGCCGCGATCGAGCCCGTAGTCACGAGCTGCCCCTCATGATAGTCGCATGGTCTGCGTTTCACCAGAAGTCAGAAACGTTATCCGGCCTGCCTTGCAGGCGGCAGGCCGTGAGTTGCGTCTAGCGAGCGGGCGTGCGTGGGAATGTGTGTCACCTTATTCTCACACGCGATGCTACTCTGGCAAATCTCCTAGTCAGGGTTGAAGGTCATATGGCACTCGATTTCACACTTACCCCGAAACACGAACATCTACGAACCCGAGCGCATGCTTTCGCTCGTGATTACATCAGACCGCGGGCCGCCTACTTCGATGAGCACGAGCAGACTCCTTGGCAGTTGATGAGCATCGCACACGAGCTCGAGCTCGGACCCAACGCGCTAATGCCGCGACGGTACGGTGGCGGCGGGGTGGACGCCGTGGGGGAGCTGATCCTCCAAGAGGAGTTGAGCTGGGGCGATGCAGGCGTGGCGATATCGATCATGGCGAGCGGACTTGCGGCGGCGGCGATCCTTGCGCTGGGTACCGAGGAGCAGAAGGCCCGGTACATCACGATGCTCTGCGACAGCAGGCAGCTGCGCGTAGCGGCAATGGGCTTGACCGAGCCGGAGAGCGGCTCGGAGTCGCTCTCCTTGAGAGTAACTGCCGAGCGCGCCGAGGGTGGATATCTGCTTAATGGAACGAAGCAGTTCTGTACGAACGGCGGTATCGCCGACGTCCAGGTCGCGTTCGCGACGACCGACCCGAGACTGGGGCCTGCGGGGATCGCGGCGTTCGTGATCGAGAAAGGAGCTGCGGGAATGCGCCAAGGTCGTAAGGAGCGCAAGCTCGGGGTGCGTGCCTCACACACGGCCCAGGTGATCTTCGAAGACTGCTTCGTACGCGAGGATGCACGCTTGGGTCACGACATCGACGGCACTTCCAAGGGGCCGGGGGCAATCGGCATGATCGCGATGCTCGAGGCGACCAGACCGGTGATCGCCGCCGGGGCGATCGGTATCGCGCAAGCGGCGTTCGAGCTGGCTCGCGACTTCACGCTGGAGCACCGAAGTACGAGAGCGGCGACGTCCACCCACGAAGCGATCTCGTCAAAGCTCGCCGATATGGCGACCGAGCTCGATGCCGCTCGGCTGCTGGCATGGCGCGCCGCTTGGATGACTCAGAACGCAATCCCCATGCATCGGGGGGAGGGCTCGATGGCCAAGCTCTATGCGGGAGATCTCGCGATGCGCACGACTGTGGAGGCCGTTCAGATCCTCGGCCAGGTCGGATGCAGCAAGGAGTGTCCGGCCGAGCGCTTTATGCGTGACGCGAAGCTGTATCAAATCTGGGAGGGGACGGCCGAGATCCAGCGCTTGATCATCGGACGGCGTGCGCTGCGACCGCGCAATCAGGACGAGACTGCCAGTTCGCCGGCTCGTCTGGGCGCGGTGCGCGCCGTCCGCCGGTAGATCATGGCGCGCACGCCGCGAAAGCCGACTAGCAGGGACCGTCCGCCTTGAGCCTGCGTTGCGGGCTGGTGGTACGCAGCCCCTCCATAGATCGTGCGAGCCCTCCCGCGATGATCCTCCGTCTATACGTCCTGGCGCCAAAGGTCAGTGACGCTTCCAGTACGACGAACAGGACGACCGCCGCGACAGGCGAGTAGATCGCAAGGACAGCGGTGAAGCGCAGGGTCTCACCGAAGCGGATGAAGCGCAGATCCTGGAGGCGTTGAGGACGTCCGAGATCGTGCTCGCCGAACTTGCGATGAGTCGCCGGTGCAGCCAGAGCTTGGACCATCAGTGCGACCGGCAGGAGCACCAAGGCGATCAGCGGCGGCCCGACGACGACCATCAGGACCGCTGCGATCGCGTACTGCAGCAGGGAGGTCGCGAGCGCGACGCGAACCGTGGCCGGGCCGCCGATCTGCACCGGCAGCGTCCGATTGCCGACGAGGCCGTCGCGATCGAAGTCGCGAAGCGCCGCCCATGTATTCGCCGTGAAACCATACGCCAGCGCGTATGCCGCGATGATCAAGACCTCAAGGGTGTGGCGCTCGCCGCCGATCAGCCAGCCGATCGTTGCGGTCACTGCCATCGACAATCCGACGAAGAAGCTGTCTGCGGCGCCCCAAGACTTGTGTGCGGAGTAGATCCTCGTTCCCAAGCCGGAGATGATCACCAGTCCGAGGCACCCGAGCAGAACCGCGACACTCGGCGCGGCTGCTCCGAGTGCTATCGCCGCCAGGACGGTCATAAGCATCATCGCGCGCGAGGCTTGCGCTGATGTGAGCAAGCCAGCCGGCAACGGCAGGTACGGCGCTGTCACACGATCGGGCTCCTTGTCGAGGATGTCGTTCTGCACCATGTGCGCGCTTCCCGCCAGGATCACCGCCGCCAGCAGCAGGCTGAGTGTGCCCCCGCCACCCTCTCTGCCACCTGCCAGCCATCCGAGGACGGAGAGCCAGATTGGCGAGGCGTTGAGATACAGCCGCGTCAGCCACCACAGCGCCTCTAGTCTCAGCGCGATCCTCATGGGAGCAACTCGATCCGCTCCCGGATAAGCACCAGCAGGCCACCTGCGGTCCGCGTCGTCCATACATCGGGGTCGTTGATCAGCTCGATGTCAAGCTGTTCCTCAACGACGATCAGGAACCTCATCGCTTCCAGCGAGTCGATGTCGAGATCCTCGCGGATCAGGTCGTCTGCGCGAATCGAGCGAGGTCTGCCCGTCGCCTCGCGGTAGGCAGCCTCAAGGATGCTGAGTATGGTCTCGTCGTCAGGGCGCAACGGTCTGAACCTCGCCTGTCCGACCATCGAGCATGATCTGCTCGCCCGCTCTCAAGGTCTCCGCGAGCGCATGTCCAACCACCGCGGGCACCCCCTGCTCGCGCGCGAGTATCGCGATGTGCGAGAGCTCGCTGCCGCGACGCGCGAGCAGGCCCTGCACGCGCGGGAGCACCGGCTGTATGTCCGCATCTGCGGCCTCGACCACGAAGATGTTCTTGCGAGTCGGATCGATCTCGCTCGAGCTCCTGACCACGAAGCCGACCACGCGCCCCGGCGAGACGCCGCGACCCGGCACGATGGTGTCCAAGTCATAGTCGACCTCCGTGGCGAAGTTGAGCCGGTTTGGCATCGACTGACCGAGAGCCTGCTCGCACTCGCGCGAGCGCTGCTCAGCCAGGTGAATCAGCTCGATTCTCGCAATGCTGCCGTCGAGCTCGCCGTAGCGGAGGTATGGAAGCCAGCGGTCCTGCAGCTCGTGCGCGAGCGCCAGGTGAGGCAGCAGCCTGCGCGTCGCATGCAACGCACGCATCGTCAGCGACTTCGTTAGCTCGCGAGTCGCCATCGCATCGGCAACGACCGTCACTAGGGGCTTGAGCAGCGCCGCCCGTGAGCGACCAAGTATTCCCCAGAAGGCCCGTATGTGCTCATCGACGATGCTACTCGCGACTAGTGGAGCAACTGGCATTGCGTTCGTCCGGGCGTAGGTCGACCAGGGCGCGTGCTGAGGAAGGAGCTCGTAGAAGGGATGCAGGAGAAACTCGGCGCCGCGCAGTCCAGGCTCGTGCCCACCGGCATACTGCTCCCAGACGATCTCGCGGGGACGCACGACCCAGCCCTCGCTCTCGTCCCAGCTGGAGTCGCAGCGCCGTCCGGCGCGACGGAGGGCGGATCGCAGCGGGACGAGCGATGCCGTCGCCGCGATGTGGCCGGTCCAGGCCGCCCGGACCACCTCTGCGGCGCGCTCATAGGCGCGACCCACAGCGACGCTCGCCACATCGCGCTCGAGCGTGCCTACCATCCCCTCGAGTGCGTCTACCTCGCCGGCCAGACCCATGGCCCTGTGTCGCAGCCCGGCTATCTCGCGCACCATCCGTGGTGCAACCGCGACCCGCCTTGGGATCGACGGGGTCCTGACGGGGATGTCATCGTGCGGCGTACTCTCGAAGTAGCTAGCCGTGACGTCCTGGGCGTCGACCCCCAGCAAGTCGCTGCCAAGGCGCACATACGCCGAGAGGTTGTGGTACGGACGGCACGCGAAGTAAGCCACGAAGACGTATCGGGATCCCGAGTACCAGCTCTTGCGAGGCCAGAGTCGCGCGGCGAGCGCGCGTGTGGCTCGCTCGGTCGGCTCGCCGACGAGTGACCACGACAGGATCGACAGTCGCTCCGGGGCGACCTCGGCGAAGTTGCTGGCCGAGTAGACGGGGAGCCGCGGGTGCGGGTCAGTGTCGATGAGCGGGAAGCGACTAGCGTGCATCGTCGTTGGCACCCATCGAAATAAGCGTGGTATGTCCGCGGGTGACCGCGTCTCTGATTGCCGCTGCAGTCGCACTTACATAGTCCGCATCGCAGATCGGGGCGCCCCCAGGTAGAGCATCGAGCACTGTGTCGTCGATGGTCATCCAGGGATCCGTGTAATCGGTAAGACCACGAGGCACACCCAGGCGACGCGCGCCCAACCCGAGCAGCGAGTTCAGGAAGGGTGCGTCGACGATGCGTGGCCAGCAACCCCATGGCTGACAGAGCTGAGTCAGCACATCAGCGAGAGAGGGGCAGCGGGGGTCATACCAGGTCCAGGTGGGGTCCCCTTCGTCGTTGCCGACCAGAGCTCGGCATACGACGTCCGCCGCCGCGTGAACCTCGCCGACGTAGCACGGGAACTCCCCACCATCGGTGAGGTGGATCGGGTAGCCACGGAGTAGCAGCGGCAGGACGGCGAGCAGCCCATGCCTGAGATCCGGCGGCCCACTCTTGCCGATCCCCAGAAGCGGACCGAGACGGACACTGCGGCGCGGCAGATCCTCGGCGTCTCGCGTACATCGCTCCGCGAGGTACTTACCGTACTCGTACCAGCTGCGAAAGCGCTGATCTACGTGCAGGTCGCGGTTGCGGAGCGTACCCTTCCCGCGGCCGAGTGCCAGGATCGACGAGACGTGCACGAAGCGCTCCAGAGATCCGCATTCGCGCGCGAAGCACAGCAGGTTCTCTGTGCCGGCGTGGTGCAGATCGACAGCGATGCGGGGACCCGCCGTCCAGTCGACCGAGCCGAAGCAGGAGACGATGTGCGTGACACTCCTCTTGAGCTCCTCCAACTTGCCGGCTTCCAAGCCAAAGCCAGGGAGCGCGACGTCGCCGCTGAGCCCCGGTTCGTACAGGGAGCCTCCCGAGCGCGACATTGTCACGACCTCCCAGCCATCCTCTTCGAGGCGCTCGCATATCGCGCCACCGAGAAAGCCCGATGCGCCGACGACCAGCGCCCTCATCCGGCAAACCTGGCGAGTGGGGACAGCGACCGATAGGGCTGGGAGTCGGCGTCGCGCAGGTCGAAGACGAGCCGCGCCAGCAGCTCGGTCGAGACCGCAGGCAGGTTCTCCCCAAGCAGCATCGCCAGACGTGAGCGCTCGAAGATCCGATCGAGCCCCAGGTAGCGAAGTCCCATGAGCGCGTTCAACGTCTGGCCGTTACCAGTCGCGAAGCGTCCGATATTCTGCGACAGCCAGAGGAGAGAACGTGTGGATACATCGACGGGCCGCATCGGCGCGAGACGTTCGTCGGGATCGCATGAGCGTGCCGCGGCGAGCAGGGAGCGCAGCGTCGGTGCAGTCTCCCCAGCACAGAGGTGGTAAATCGCCGGCTTGGTCAGCATGCGTTCGTGGGCGGCACACACGCTGCGCAGCAGGTACGCGCCTGCAACGTCGCGAGGTAGCGCGTCGATGCGCCCTCTGGGGGCTGTGGGAATCAAGCCGGCGGTGAGCTTGGAGGCCAGGTCGGCAAGCATGTAGAGCGCGTTGCGGTGCACGGTCTCACCCGTTTGGGAATTGCCGAGCAAGGTTCCGACCCGCACAATCGCGACGCTCACCTCGGGCAACGCGCCGGCGTCGTGCATCAACATCTGCTCGCCCAGCCACTTCGAGTGCTCGTAGGCAGTGCGATAGCCGTCCGGGCCAAGTGGCTGCTCGGAAATCCAGCCGGTGCGGCTCCCCGCCACGTAGATCGAGCCGACATGACAGTAAAGGCGACAGCGACCTCGCAGCGTGTAGAGCATCTGAGCCAGCTGCAGGCCGTTCGCCGCGCCCACTGCGTTTGTCCTGTGCAGCGTATGCTCGGGCGCCGCCCAGTTGGTCTCGGCGGCAAGATTGAGAACGACGTCCACCCGCGGCGCAAGCTCCCGTAGATCCTCTTCGCTCAGACCCCACTGCGACTGTGTGACATCGCCGAGACGCACATCGAGCGCGAGGTCTGGACAATCGGGAAAGCGAAAAGCCAGCCAGCGTCGCGGGTCGCGGCCGCGCATCCGGCGCACGACCGCGGTGAGATCGACCTCACGGCGCTCGCGCGCCTCGAGCAAACCCACGCCCAGCTGCCCGGTGAGTCCGGCAACGAGGATGTTCACGAAACTCCGATGCGGCTCGCGGCCGGGTCGTGGGCATGACTGACGAGCGTCGTTATCGGCCTCCCCTGGAGGACTCGCCAGGTATGGTCGACGAAGGCGGCCTCGATGTCTGCCGGGGAGCCCAGCAGCGCCTCGATCTCAAGCGCAACGCGCGCCAGCGGGAGGACCGCGTCGGGCTTGAGACACAGTTCCGTCGAGATCGTCTGCACGCGTTCGGTTCCACCAGCCGGCGAGAGGACCACCTTGGAGGCCTTCTCGCCGACATGACTCGCACATACCCGCAAAGCCCCGCGTGTGACGTGGTACACGTCGGCACTGACCCCTCCCGTGACGATGCCCTCACCGAGTCCCCACGCCGCGTTCACCACGATATGGTCCTCCTCCTCACCACGCGGATCGCGGGTGAAAGCGACGGCCGACACCTCCGCGTCGACCATCGGCTGTATCAGGACAGCCATCCCCGCGGTGTGATCCGCGGACCGCGCCCGTGCGCGGTAGTCGACGGCTTGCGCCGACCACGCCGAAGCCCAACAGTCGCGTATCGCAGGCCATACCGCTCGCGGGACGACGCCTAGCCGCGACACGTACTGGCCGGCGAACGACGCATGCGCACCGTCCTCGTCGACGGCCGAGGAACGTACTGCGAGCAGTGGCCGATCGCCTTGCGGGGAAACGACCTCAGCCAGCACAGCGTCGAGTGCAAGCCTCAGCGCGGACGGTATCTCATACGCATAGGCGAGGTCGACCAGCTCGCGGCGGGCTCGCTCAGAGGGCAGATTTGACGCGATTTGGCGGTGACGTTCGGTGGCCCCGTTCACCGCTAGATATCGCTCGAAGGCACACGTCAGCAGGCACACGCTGGGTGGGGCGAGCACCCCGCGGGCGATCAACTCGTCTAGCCGCCACGCCTTAGCGCCCATCCGGCTTGCGTTGGCCGATAAATCGTAGTTCCGGGCTGTCCTACCCAGCGCTTGCACATAGTCGCTGTAGCCCATCTCCGTCATCAGGAGGCCGTGCTCTCGTGGCGCTCGCTCGAGATGTGATCGGAGTCCGATAAGAGACTCCTCGCTTCGCGAATCTCGCCAGAGTTGCCGAGTCTCGATAGCCGAGGATCAGAGCTTGAGGATGAAAGGGGTAAAGGACAAGTGGTGGTGATTGATGTCTGTTGTCGCATCGCCGGCCGATTGTAAGCGGTCTATTGGAATGCGCAAGCGGGGTAAACGGACGGATTGCACAGGTACAAAGGCGGGCTACCGGCAAGAATGCGAGCGACGTTCTCGACCGCTGTGGGTATGAGTGAGTCGAAGAGCTCGTGGGTGTGGCCAACGTTGTGGCGAGTGAGGATCACGTTCTTGCATGCCAGCAGGGGATGAGACGGCGGCGGCGGCTCGGTCTCGAAGGTGTCGACGGCCGCCCCCATGAGTCGGCCCTCGGCAAGCGCATCAGCCAGCGCGACCTCGTCGAGGAGCCCGCCGCGTGCCGTGTTGACCAGGACGCTACCGGGCTTCAGCGTCTCCAACTGCCGGCGACCGAGCAGATTTCGGGTCTCATCCGTGAGGGGCAAATGCAGGCTCACGACGTCGCTCTCGCGCAACAAGGTCTCCAAATCCACGAATCGGACCGAGCGCGGGGCTTCCACGCGCGAGGGTAAACGCGTGTGCACGAGTATTCTTTCGATGCGCCAACTCGCGAGCCTGCGTATCACCTCGCGGCTGATACGCCCGAATCCGATGAGCCCGACGGTGCTACCAGCGAGCATCCGTCCGCTCACTGGCGGAGGCTTCTGACTTCGAGAGTGTGTATGCAGCTCGCACTGCTTCCTCGGGAGGCCCAGGCGCAGAGCGACCATCAGCATCACGGTCGCCTCGGCCATACTTTGCACGTTCTCGACGGTCGCACCGTTGGCGACGACTATGCCGCGTCTGGTCGCGGCTGCGAGGTCGCAGGACTCGATACCGATCGAGGGAAAGACCACGCCACGTAGTCGCGTCGCCCTGGCGAGCAGGGTTTCAGGGATCGGCGTGCGGGAGCTCGCTACTATCACCGACGCATCGTGTACCGACTCGGCCTCCAGCTCTGGGCCTGGCAGTGGCGCGCGCCGGACCTCGTAGCCGCGCTGCGCGAGCGCGTCCGCAATCGAACCGAGTGTGTCGGCGAGGACGCGGTCATGACCGACCAGCACTGGTCCGGGCTCGGTCTGCAAGCTCTGGCCGGTTACGCATGCCATCTCGTTTGACTACACGACGCGGGTGACTAGGGTTGCATCGTCGCGGCATACGAATGCGACCGCTGCTGCGACGAATCGCTCGAGCGTCTCGTGTGTCATCCAGCCCATATGCGGTGTGGTCAGGACCGCCTGACAACTGCGCAGCGGATCATCCGGGGCGAGGGGCTCGACCTCGAACACATCGAGCGCGGCGCCGCCGATCCTGCCCTCCAGCAGCGCCACGCGGAGTGCGGCCATGTCGAGGAGCCCAGCTCGCGCCGTGTTGATCAGCAGGGCGTCAGCTTTGAGCAGGGCGATCCTGCGCCTATCAATTAGTCCCCGACTGTCAGGGCCGAGACGCGCGTGCAGGCTCACGACGTCGCTTTCGCGCAGGAGCTCGTCGAGACTCGTCATGTGGATCTCGCCGGCGGTGACACTATGGGGCTTGCGTGACCACGCGCTTACGGCCATCCCAAGCGCGAGTGCCGCATGAGCGACGCGAAGACCGATCTTGCCAAGGCCGACGACCCCGAGGCGGCGAGTGGCCAGCTCACGGCCGAAGCGCGGCTCCCATGCACCGTTGCGCATCGCCGCGTAAGCGCACGCCACCTGACGCGCCAGCGTGAGCATGAGGGCCAGCGTGTACTCGGCAACCCCGGCCGCGGCAAGCCCGGCGGTCTCGTATACCTGTGTACCGATCCGGCAGGCTGCCACGGTATCGACGCTGTCGCCGGCCGGACCCATCACCACGATACGCGCGGGTTGCGCCTCGGCGAGCACCTCTGCATCCAGCCGCGCGGCCTGGAAATAGTGCAGAACAGTGTCTGCAGTCCGGACGCGCGCGATCAACTCGCGCGTATCCGCCGGAGCGTCGATGAAAATCCGCGCGCCGGCGGCGAGGCCTAGCCATCGCGCAACCGTAGCGCCGAGCAGAGGCGAACCGGCGCAGTCGGGGACCACAAGCGTCGTCGCGCGCATATCCTCAAATGCCGTGCTCAGTGCTCCGCGCTCACGATCAGGTCGGTCTGCCAGCCGTTCAGATAGGGCATCCGCCGCTCCGTACTGCGGACCTGCTCGAGCGCGGTCGCGAGCTCGACGAGCGTGTCCCACCTGCCGCTCACGAAGCGCTTCCGCAACGACTCGTTGATCTGCAGCTGCCAGACGTGCGCATGCGCGCGCAGCTCACATCGTTCGAGATCTACGGTGACCTCGAGTGCGGGATCGACCTCGACGAGCTCACGGGCGTCTGCCGCGTCCGTGGCGGAAAGCACGACGCACGGCAGGCCGATCGCAGCGGAGTTGCCGTGGAAGATCTCTCCGAAGCTCTCACCCACGACCGCCCTGATACCCCAGCGGTAGAGCGCTTGCGGCGCGTGCTCGCGCGAGGAGCCGCAGCCGAAGTTCTTTGCCGCGAGCAGAATCGCTGCACGCCTACGCGCGGGCACATCGAAAGGGTGAACGTTCTCGGCCGCCGCCATCTGCCTGCGATCGTCCTCGAACAGATGCTCGCCAAGCGCGTCGAACGTGAGGTGCTTGAGAAAGCGAGCAGGGATGACACGATCGGTGTCGATGTCATTGCCGCTCAGCGCTATCGCGGTACCGGTAATCTGCTGGATCTTCTGCGCCTGTGGATTCATATTCGTAGTCTCCCGTCGTTGATGGCGAGGGTGATTGCGATCGCTGTCATGACTCGATGCCGAAAACCGTGCGCGGGTCAGCGACGGCACCCTTCACCGCGGCCGCCGCGACCGCCAGCGGCGACATGATCAGCGTGCGTCCTATCGGCGATCCCTGTCTCCCCTTGAAGTTTCGATTCGACGACGAGGCACAGATCTCGCGACCCACCAGCTTGTCGGTGTTCATCGCCAGACACATCGAGCATCCGGCGTATCGGAACTCGAAGCCCGCCCGTTCGAGCGCCTCATCGATGCCGAGTGCGATCAGCTCGTCCCGTACGGCGTTGGAGCCGGGCACCGCGAGCGCCCTGACACCGGGAGCGACGGTGAGGCCCGTGCGGTCGAGCGCCTCGGCGACGGGTAGGAAATCCGATACGCGACCGTTGGTACACGAGCCGATAAACGCAACGTCGATCGGTATCTCCTGAACGAGCTGGCCAGGCTGTAGGTCCATGAACTCACGCGCCTCTTGCAACGCAGTCCGATCTTCCTGCTCAAGATGCTCATCGCTCGGCACACACCCATCGATCGGGACCGACTGCCCGAGGTTGATGCCCCATGTGACCATCGGTGGAATCAGGTCGGCATCGATTGTGACAACGTCGTCATAGCCGGCGTCCTCGTCGGAGCAGAGCGAGCGCCACCAGTCGAGCGCCCGCTCCCAGTCGGCGCCATGCGGCGCTTCGGGACGGCCGTTGAGATACGCGAACGTCACCTCGTCCGGGTTTACATAGCCGCATCGTGCGCCCCCCTCCACGACCATATTACAAAGCGTCATGCGCTCATCCATGGACATTGCTTGGACCGCTTCACCACCCAGCTCGTAGGCATAGCCGACGCCACCCTTGGGTCCCAACAGGTGAATAAGGTACAAGATCACGTCCTTGGCCGTGACTCCCGGCGAAAGCCGGCCGTCGATCTCGATGCGGCGAACTTTGAGACGGTTCATGATCACCGACTGCGTAGCGAGCACGTCACGAACCTGCGACGTGCCGATACCGAAGGCGAGCGCACCGAAGGCGCCGTGTGTCGAGGTGTGCGAGTCGCCGCACGCGATAGTCATCCCGGGCTGTGTCAGACCTCGCTCCGGACCGATCACGTGGACGATGCCGTATTCACCACTTTCCGGAGATAGGTAGGTGAGTTCAAATGTTGCCGTGTTGCGCTCGAGCTCAGAGATCATCGCCTCGCCAAGACCGTCGGTGAATGGGCGTCTGATGTCGTCGGTAGGAATGACGTGATCGGCCGTCGCGATGTTGCGATTCGGCATCTCGACGCGGAGCGCACGCTCACGCAGCATTGCAAAGGCCTGCGGGCTCGTGGCCTCGTGAATTAGATGCAAGCCGACGAATAGCTGATACTGACTATCGCCCAGCTCGCGAACGACATGCATGTCAAAAACCTTGTCATAAAGAGTCATACCCACGACAGATCTCCGTTTCCTTGGTCTGTTTCACTGCCTGAGGACCGATCGGCTATGCCCACGCTTTGGCTCGGCGCCGCGGCGGGGGTCGAGGATCGAGGTGTCCAGGCGTTGCCCGCTGTCACGCCCCCATCCACAATCAGCACCTGCCCGGTCACATAGCTGCTGAGCGGGCTCATCAGCCATAGCGCAGCGTTGGCGATCTCCTGGGGCCGACCGAGTCTCTGCAGTGGAGCGCGCTCGCCGCGTGCCGCGCGCTCCTCTGCTTGCGGATAGAGGTTCACGAGCAGCTCGGTATCGGTCGAGCCAGGACTGACAACGTTCACTCGGATCCCCGCATGCGCGTACTGCAGGGCGGCGGACCTGCTGATACCGAGGATCGCGTGCTTGGTCGCGGCATATACGGGGCTCTCGGCGTGGCCGATGTGCGCCGATACCGAGGCCACATTGACGATCGACCCACCGGCACTTTGCAGCATCGCCGCGAGCTCATACTTGAGACACGACCACAGACCGCGCAGGTTCGTGTTCACGACCGCGTCGAAGTTGCTTGCGGTGTCCTCATGCAGGAGGCTGCGAGCGCCGAAGCTACCAGCGTTGTTGAGGGCGAGGTCGAGGCGACCGAATTGGCCACATGTGCGCGCGACCAGGTGGGCGACCTGATCGTCGTCTCTCACATCGCAAGGGACGACCAGGCAGCGCGCGGGGTTCAGCGCCGCGGCAGTCTGTTCTAGCGCGGGAAGACGTCTACCCGCGAGCGCCACATATGCGCCCGCTTGGGCGAGCGCGCCGGCCGCCTCACGGCCGATCCCACTCCCAGCACCGGTGACGATCGCGACGCGATCGCGCAGGCCTGGGAAGCAGAGGCGCTCGCCGGCAGCTAAGCCTGCGCCGATCCCGTCGTGATCGCTGGGTGGCGTCATCGGCTCGGGCGCTCGCGCGGATCGCACAGGTTCTCCAAGGGCAGCCGCGGCGAGCGAACCGGTGCGCTCAGCCCCCGACCGACGCGCAGCACGCTAAGCAGCGTTTGGCTGTCGTCGATACGCGCCGCTTCACGCGTGCGGGCTGCACCGTCGGCGCTTTCGAGTGCGGCGTGCTGGGGCTGGGCGGCATAGCCGGCCTCTGTGAGGATCAGCCAGACACCCATCAGAGCGCGTCCCGCCCGGACCCACGCGAGCGGACTGTCACCACGGCTCGTGAGCACCAGCAGCGCGGCGCAGTTGCGCGTCGACTCACACGTGCGCCGCGCTAGCGCCGCGGCGAGCCCTAGCTTCATAGCTCTCCGGCGCAAAGCCGATACAGCGCACAGTTGAGCCAGCAGCGCGCGATCGCGACTTTCGCCGGCAGCACCGATCTCGGCAAGAGCTGCCCGACGCACGCTCGGCGCCGCTCGCGATAGCGGGTCGAGAGGCTTATCGTCTTCAAGGGCCTGCCGCATGGAGGCCGCCGCGACCTCGGCGACGCGCTCGATCAGCATCCGTTGGTCGACGACGGCGAGCTCGATTCCGTGGGAGGCGGCGACCCGCTGTGTGGCCGCGAGCACGATGGGATCCAGGCCGTCGCATAGGTACTTACCGCGGTTGGTCACGCGCGCGAGGAGTACCGCGCGCCGCACCAGCAGCTCGCTCTCACGAAGTGATCCCAGCGCGAGCTCCCCCCCGTACCAGCCCGCGTCCTGCGACTGCTCCGCGGATGGCTCACCCCAGGTGCCCTCGGCGAGGTAGTCGATCGCCTCGATCGCACTACCGAGCGCATAGGTGGCCAAGCGCCGCTGGGGATCTGCGGCCGCCAGCCAACGTTCAGAGCTCCAGCCCATCCTGATCGTGTCGTCTCCCACCACGCAAAACCGCCAAGGCTGGGCGTTAAAGCGAGAGGGAGCCAAGCGCGCGCCGTCGAGCGCGGCCGCGACTGTGGGCGAGAGTTTCAGAGGGGCGACGCGGTCACCCGTCACGCCCTGCGTCGGCCTGCCGCGCCTCGCATAGCGATTGGCTACCCAAAGCGTCTTGAGCATCTCGACTGGCAGGCGTGCATTGGCGCGGATCGCGCGCGGGTAGGGTTGGGTGAGGCGATGCAGGTCGACGCTCACGACGCGTCGCACCTCGCGCGCCATGAGTAGATCGATGATCACTCTGCTTGTGATCGCGCCGAGTCCCTGCACGCAGTAGGCGACCTGCGGCCATACGCCGCCGTCGCGCAGACCGTCGCGCATGATTGGCAGGAAGTCGATCGGGAAGTGGAAGTAGCCCAGCCATCGCATCGCGTCGCGATAGCGACCATCTCGGTGCGCATCCTCGGTCGTCTTGCCGAAGAACGGTCGCCGGTCTCGTCGGTAGTCAAAGACGTACAGCGTGGGCTTGCCGCCAAAATCGTAGCCGGCGACGACCGGAATACCGCGCTGCGCAGAGCGGGCGTGGAGGAGATACTTGACCCAGCCCGACTCCTCCGGGTCGATGCCATCGAAGACGACACTCACTCCCGCGAGCGCATCGTCGAGATTCTCCTCGGTAAGTCCCTCGTCGTAGACACGCGCCTGGACGTAAGGGTTGATCGAGCTGGCTCGGCGCGCAAGGACACTGCCCTTGGTCTTACCGACATCTGCGAGCGTGCACACCTGGCGATTGATGTTGCTGAGCTCATACACGTCCGGATCGGCGAGTCGGAAACGCATGGCGCCAAGTCGAACGAGCGGCTCTAGTGCAGAGCCACCGACACTTCCACAGCCAGCGATGAGGATCATGGCAGCACCCAGCGTGGCTTGCTCCTCGGGGGTGATAAGGCCGCTGTTGCGACTCAGGGCACGGGCGGCGTGGTCGAGGGTGTCGTGCGCTGGCATGGGAAGTCAAAGGTTGGCGTTCCAGTCGTGGCAACATGAGAGAAATGCGCAACCGAAGTGCTGGGAGGCTACCAGACGAGTGTGAGTGAAACAAGGACTGATAATCTTGTGGAAATGACTACTTCAAGAAAGTGAGACTCCGAATTTTCGTCACCTCACACTTAGCGGGGCGTTGAGCATGCTCGTCCTCTGTCCGCATAGGCGACACGGGGCATCTCGTAGTGCACCGGATCGCGAGCCCGTGCGTGGTGAATATCAGCAAATCAGTCAGAGACATAAATGTGAGAGACACGGACCCGGCACGCGGAGAAGAGAATGCTCTCGTGAAACCATGTGCTCGACAGATGCCACAGAGAAAGATCGCTCCTCTGGCGCACCAGCCGTTCCGTACGGGGGGATCCTTCCCGCCTGTCCGATCAGAGATGGCCGAGTATGATCGCGGAGCGGAATACGGACTTCTGCTCGACGGCGATAGAAGCCTTGCGCGGGCAGCGCGAGGTCTACACCGAGGCGCCCGCGGCGGTGAGCAAGGTCTTCAGAGACCTCCTTGCACAGTGTGACGGCACGGCGTTCGGACGCGAGCACGGTGTACACGGGGTTTCCAGCCTCGCGGACTGGAAGAAGTCTGTTCCGGTGCGCGACTATGAGGCCCTCCGTGGATACGTCGAGCGCATCATCAACGGTGAGCGGTCGGTATTGACGCGCAGCGAGCCATACGCACTTCTGAAGACCTCCGGCACGATGGGTCGCCCGAAGTTGATCCCCACGACCTGGCACTGGCGCACGCGTTATAGGGGCCCCGCCCTCTACGCGCAATGGGGCCTCTACTTCGTCATTCTCGGCCTGACACAGGTGGAACCAGAGACGGCGTTCGATCTGTCCTGGGAACCACATCGAGCGAGTGAGTGGGTAGGGGGCTTCCCCGTTTACAGCATCACTCAGCGCTGGAGCACACTCGGGGGCACCGATTGGAGACCGCCTTGGTACGACGCACCGTGGTTCAAGGACGCGGACGCGCCCGAGGAGGTTCTCACTCGGGTATACCGCAAGCTGCGTCTGCTCGCGGCGCGTGAAGTCCGGTTGATCGTGTCGGTCAACCCGTCGAAGATCGTGCTGCTGGCCGAACAGCTTCACGACCGGACCGAGCAGCTCATCGCCGACGTCCACGATGGCACGATGTGTGGCCGCGCGCACCCCCTGACGCCGCCAGACCGAGCCCTCGCACGCCGCCTCGAGGTGGCCCGGACCTACGGTGACGGCGCTCTGCGGCTCGCGGATCTATGGCCTCGCCTCTCGCTGCTCGTCTGCTGGACGTCGGCCTCCGCGCGCCTTTACCAACCCTGGCTCAAGCGACTCGTACCCGGTGTCGCGATCCTGCCGTTCAGCACCACCGGCACCGAGGGCATCGTGACTCTACCGATCGATGCACATCCGTCCGCGGGTCCTCTCGCGCTCAATCAGGGCCTATATGAGTTTGCACCGTGCACCGAGAGCGACGAAGGCTTGCCGCTCGCGCCGGACGTCGAGACACTGACCTACCGGGAGCTGGCCAGCGGCTCGACCTACCGTCTGGTGATGAGCCAGGCGAACGGGCTATTTCGCTACGACACCGGTGACATCTACAAGGTCAGCGGATGGATCAACGGCGTGCCTCGCCTCGAGTTCCTGACGCGTGCGGGCTTTCAGAGCTCTTTCACCGGGGAGAAGCTCACACAATTCGACGTCCACGCGGCCGTCGCGCGGGCGCTCGACGAACGCTGGCCATCCTGTCCCCTGTTTACGTGCATTCCCGTGTGGGACACGCCGCCGAGATACGCGCTTGCGATCGAATGGACGGAGGCGCTCGAGGGGCTCACGGCCGAGACTCTCGCCGGAGACGTCGACGTGGCCCTGCAGGCGACCAACATCGAGTACGCCAGCAAGCGTGCGACACATCGCATCGCAGAGCTCTCGATCCTACCGCTCGTCCCCGGCGCGTTTCGGCGCGCCGCCGAGCACGACAGCAGTCGCGGAGTCGCGATGACACAGATCAAGCACCACTGGATACAGAAGGACGGGGCGATGCTGGAGCTGCTCGATCGGCTGTCGCTGACGCTGAGTAGCGCATGCGCGGAGCGATCGGCATGAGTCGGAGACCACGAGCGAAGAGAGGTGCGTGTTGCTGAGTCCCGCCGAGCTCGAGCGCTTCCGCGACCAGGGATTTCTGGTCGTGCCCGGCGTGCTCGAAGCGTCCGACTTCGCCGCGCTTCGGGTCGAATACGCCGAGGTCCTGCGCGATCTGGTCGATCGGCGCGGGCTACGCGACGGTCGCGGCACGGAACCAGGCGAGGATCTCGAGGCCGACCGGACGTTCGAGGCCCGGCTGCTGTCTATAGCGAGCCAGCCCGGGTTCGACCTCGCTCTCCTGGCGGAGCTGGACATCACTCTGCCGCACATGCCGTTCACGGTCTTGCGACCGGACTCCCAGATGCACATCGGGCCAGCCGTCTTGGAACTGCTCACCAACCCCGCAATCCTGGACGTCGTCGAGGGACTGCTCGGCGGTGAGATCGCGGCCAGCCCCAACCAGCACTGTCGCCTCAAGCTACCCATCAGCGGCAGCCCTGAGTCGTTTGGCGGTCGCCGTGGCGAGACGATCTACGCCCCCACGATGTGGCATCAGGACGCGATGACTCAGATACCTAGCTCCGATCAGACCGAGGTATTGACCTGCTGGGTGCCGACCGACGATGTCGAAGAGCGGCATGGCTGCCTATCGGTGGTTCCTGGAGCCCACACCGACAAGCACCTGCTCCCCTGGCCGCTCGACGAGGCGACTACGACTGAACTCGAGGCTCGCGCCGTCCCGCTCCCCGTCAAACGAGGCGACATCGTACTGCTGGACAAGCGCATCCCGCACGGATCGCGAGTCAACCGGTCCGAGCGGGTGCGCTGGAGCTTCGACTTCCGCTACTACCCTGCCTCCCAGATATCCGACCGGCCTTGGTTTCCGAGCATCCTCGTGCGCAGCCGAGCAGATCCCTCGACGGTGCAGAGCGACCCCGATGAGTGGAAGCTTTGCTGGCGGCTCGCTCGAGACCGGCTGGCCGCCAGCAGCCAACCGCTTCCGGGCCGGCGTGAGTTCGCGCAGGTGGTGGCCGACGCTCTGATCAAACGCTGGGAGTCCGGAGACTACGGGGTGCCGCTCAGCGAAAGTTGGAGCGCATGACGGCCGGCACCGCCGACCATGATCAGGACCGCATGGAGATCGTCACCCCTCGGTGGCGGTCGAGCAGCAAAGCCGATGCGACCCTTACTCCGGTGTACGCCGCGGACGGTGTCGCTCTCGCGCTCCATGCCTGGGCGGCCGCTAAACCGCGCGGAGCGATCTTCTACATTCACGGCATCCAGAGTCACGCGGGCTGGCTCTCGGAGACCGGGCGTTGGCTGTGCTCACGAGGCGTCAGCCTCTACGCGCTCGACCGGCGCGGATCCGGGCGCAGCGGCGGGCCGCGCGGACACCTCCCTTCGCTCGAGCTCCTGCTCGATGACTACCGCCGCGGACTCGGCGCCGTGCGCAGAGCGCTCGACGAATGCGCGATTGTTGCGCTCGGCCAGAGCCTGGGCGGAAGCGTGCTGGCGGGGATGTGGATACGGGGCCTTCTCTCTGACGAGACGCTCGTATTCGCGGCTCCGGCACTCGCCCAACAGCGCAGCCGCCACGACGCGGACGCGCTCGCGCGGCTGCGTGAGCTCTCCGGTCTGACGCGTTCGCCGATCGGACTGCGCGATGAGGACTACACGCGCAAACGCGAGTACCTGGATCTGCTCGCGGGCGATGTGCTGATGCTGAGCGAGGTGACCGATCAGACCCGTGCGACGCTCGTCCATCTGGAGGATGCCTACATGGCGTACTCCCATCCTGCCGGCGGGCACGAACGCGTGTTCCTAGGCGTGCCCGAGAGTGATCCGATCATCGATCTCGCAGCCGCTCGCTCGGCGCTCGATGTCCTCGCGCCCGGATATCGACAGCGAACGTTTCGCACGGATCGCCACTACCTCGAATTCACCGACGTCAGAAGCGAATATCGAAGCTGGCTCGCGGAGATCGCGACCGCAACGTCGCGCTCATGACCTCCACCGGAGCGATCGAAGCCGTCGCGGTCTACACCGTGATGGTGCCAATGCGACGCGCGTTTGGGCATGCGCGAATCTCGCGCAGCCAGGCCGAATCGGTGCTGGTGAGAGTGACGCTCGACGGCGTCGAGGGCTGGGGCGAGGGAGCACCGCGACCGTACGTCACGAACGAGACGCTCGATAGCTGCGTCTCGGCGCTCACGCGTTTCGACGTCGAGACGCTCGATCGGCTCCTCGAGTGGGATTCCTTCGAGGCAACGGTCGCCTCGCTTGCGCGCCTGGATCTGCCGCGACTACTGGGTGGTCTCGCGGCAGCACCAGCGGCCGCGGCGGCACTCGAGATCGCTCTGCTGGACGCTCTCTGCCGCGTACACCAGCGGCCGCTGGGCGACGTGTTGCGGCTTGCCGGTGTGCCGTCGCAAGCGCTGCGGCTGAGTCCGTCAGACGCGTCCGTGTCGCTCGTCGTCGATCTCGCCCGCGAGCTGGATGACCTACTCGGATCGCTGCCGACACAGACGGTGCGGGCCCTGCGCCACGTCAAGGTGAAGGCGGCGACCGACCCGGAGGCGACGATCGCGCGCCTCGCCGATGTCCGCCTGCGAGTCGGCTACGACGTGCAGCTCTCACTGGACGTCAACGGCTCATGGCCACCGCAGACCCTCAAGGCTGTCGCCCCGCGTCTGCTCGCCTTCGAGCTCTGCTGGGTGGAGGAGCCAACCACCCCGCGCGCCTGGGCGGCGATGCGCTGGCTGCGAACCGACCTCGGGCTCGGCGTGATGCTGGATGAGTCATGCGTCGATGTCGCCGACCTCGACCTCGCCGTTGCCTGCGACGCGGCCAGCCACGTGAACATCCGCGTGTCAAAGTGCGGAGGAGTGTTGCGCGCGGTGGCCCTCCTCGCGCGCGCCGAGCGCCACGGCCTTGGCTATCAGCTCGGAGTGCAGGTCGGCGAGACAGGCCCGCTTTGGGCTGCGGGACGAACGCTGGCGACGATGCTCGCCGACGCCGCGACGATCGAGGCGGGTCGTCAAGATGAATGGTTCGTCGAGGCGCTCACCGATCCGCCATTCAGCATCGATCGCATTCGCTATATCGTTGCCGCACTGCCCGGACATGGGATCGGCGTGAAGCCGTCGCGAGCACTTTTGCGACACGCCCATCCATGTGCGACTTGGCGCTCCAGCGACGAGGCATGGGAGCTGGCCTCATGAGCGCTCCGCGCACGGCGCTGGTGACCGGCGCCGGTGGGGGAATCTGTGAGGAGGTCGCGCGCGGTCTCGCGGCGAGTGGTCATCGCCTGCTGTTGCTCGACGTGGATGGGGCGGCGCTCGACACGGTTGCGAGGAGCCTCGCCCACGCGCTGGCCGGCGATCCGCTGGTCGTCGATGTCACTGACACGCAGGCGATCGAGCGCGCTCTGATCAGATTGCCGGAACAAATCCAACCCGATATTCTTGTGAACGGTGTCGGAGGTGATGTGCGGAGGATCGCGTTCGCGGCCCTTACCGAGGATGATCTCTTGGCGCTGGTGAGGAAAGATTTGATGAGCGTCTTTACATTCACCCGGCTCTGTGTCCCCACGATGCTGAGCCGCCGTTGGGGCAGGATCATCAACTTCGCGTCTGTCGCCGGGCGCACGCACAGCGACTTCAGTAACGCCGCCTATGCAGCGGCGAAGGCCGGGGTGATCGGCCTGACCAGGCAGTGCGCGTACGAACTGGCGCCACATGGGATATGCGTCAACGCGGTCGCACCCGGGGCGATCGCGACACCGCGGGTCAAGGCCGCCTTCGAGGCCAACGACGAGCACAGGCGCGCCGAACTGCTGAGTCGTATACCGGCGGGGCGTCTCGGGGGCGTCCGCGAGGCGGCAGCCGTCGTCATGCACCTGTGCGAGGAGACGGCCGGCTACGTCAGCGGAGCGGTGATCGACGTCAACGGCGGGATGTACGCATGAGACGAGACTCGGGCGGCACATGCAAACTCTGATCGCGGGACGCAAGCCGCTGCTCGTCGTCCTCGCACTGCTGTTCCTAGCCAGCGCGATGCCGGCCGCGCTCGTGACCAAGCGCGTCAGCAACGGCGGCTACCTGAATGGCAGCTCGCAGGCCGCGCGCGTTCTGAGCATCCTCGAATCCAGTTTCCATTCGGGATCACCAAACGTGGTAGTGCTCGTCGAAACCCACGGGCAGAGCGTAGACAGTCCCTCCGTCACAGCGCGCGGCGACACGCTCACGGCGGTGATTCGCAACACCCCCGGTATCGTCGCGGTCGAGTCCTACTGGTCGGCTGGCGGTTTGAGTACGCTGCGATCCGCGAACGGCACGAGCGCGCTCGTGCTCGCGCATGCGGGCGGCAGCGACGATGCTCGTCAGACCACCGCCGCGCGGGTTGCCGAAAGGATCACCGCGGTCGACCGCATCGATGAGGTGCGTGTGACCGGACAAGCAGAGTTGCTGCACGAGGTTAACGTGGAAGCCAAGCTCGACCTGGTGCGGGCCGAGCTGATCGCCGGCCCCCTCGTCCTATTGCTCCTGCTACTGATCATGCGCAGTGCGATGGCAGTCCTGCTGACCGGTGCACTGAGCGTCGCCGTGCTGGTGTTCTCCTCGGCTGCGATCTATCTGCTGACGCTCGCGACGTCCAATGTCTCCGTGTTTGCCCTCAACATGGCCTCGACACTCGGGCTCGGCCTCTCGATCGACTACGGGCTGTTCGTCATCAGCAGGTTCCGCGAGGAGCTTGACGCGGGTCACTCCTCGCACGACGCAGCGATACGTACCGCTCGCACAGCCGGGCGGGCGGTCCTCTTCAGCGGGTGCACCGTCGCACTGGCACAGGCCGTGCTTCTGATCTTCCCGATACCGGTCATGCGCTCGTTCGCTTACGGCGGGATACCGGCCGCGCTGCTGGCGGGGGTGCTCGCGAACGTAATCCTGATTCCCTCGCTCGCCGGTCTCGGTGCGCGCGTCGATCGTCTGAACGTGCGTCGCAGGCGGGACGTCGCTGCCGGCGCGGACCCGTGGTACAGGCTCGCTCGCAGGGTGATGACCAGGCCACTTCCGGTGATCGCCGTGATCGTGCTCGCGTTGGTGATCGTCGCCTCGCCGTTCGCTCACCTGAAGCTCGGCAACGTCGACGAGTCGACACTGCCGAGGCACAACCCTGCACGCGCCGCCCTCGCCGCGCTCACCGCGCGCTTCCCGAGCAACGAGGCCGCCGCGTTTCCGGTCGTCGCGCTCGGGACCCAAGCGCAGCAGATGGCGAGAACAGCACAGCGGATCTCCGCGCTCGACACGGTCGCGCGTGTCGATACGGTGGATGGAAGCTGGAGCGCGGGGCGCCGCGTCGCTGGCCCCTCGGCACTCTCCAGGCGCTTTGGCAATGACCGAGGGACTTGGGCCTCGGTCATCCCGCGTGTGGGCTGGGTGTCGCCTGCGGCGATCGCGCTCGTGCGCACACTGCGCGCATACCGCTCACCGCACCTCCTTGTAGGTGGGATCGCCGCCGAAACGATCGACAGCAACGCGGCAGTGACGGGACGTGTGCCTCTCGCGGTCGCACTGATCGCGGCGACCATGTTCGTGTTGTTGATGGCGATGTTCAGGAGTGTCCTCGTGCCGCTCAAGGCGATCGTGCTCAACCTGCTGAGCTTGTCGGCGACGATGGGAGCGGTCGTCTGGGTCTTCCAGGACGGTCATCTCGCGAACGAGATCGGCTACACGTCGACCGGAACGACCTGGGCGGTCGCCCCGGTTCTGATCTTCTGCGTCGCGTTCGGGCTTTCGATGGATTACGAGGTCTTCCTGTTGAGTCGCATCAGAGAGGAGATCAACGCGGGAGCGAGCAATGAGGAGGCGATCGCGCAAGGCCTGCGGCGCAGCGGCTGGATTATCACCTCGGCGTCGCTGCTGATCAGCGTGGTCTTCCTGGGGCTGCTCAGCGCACACGTCGGGATCATGAAGATCCTCGGCCTTGGGCTCGCGCTCGCCGTTCTAACCGATGCGACTGTCGTTCGAGGAGCTCTGGTGCCAGCGATCATGAAGCTCGCCGGACGCGCGAACTGGTGGTTTCCCGGCCGTATCCACCTCTCTCGGGGACGGCCCTGGCGGCCGTCGAGAAGCCCTTTCCGGTGGCGCCGGAGCGCGGCGCTATTGCGCAACGTGCGCAAAGAGAGATGACCATGGCTGAAGGAGTGACTAATCGAGACCGCGCCGAGCGGAAGGAGCAAACATGACTATGGGCATGCTGGACTGGCTCTCCGAGCCGTCGAACACACACGGAATCCGCTTCGCGCGGGACGACGGCACCTGGGATCTATGGAGCTACGAGCGCCTTACAGGCGCTGTATACGGCGCGGTCGAGCAGTTGCGCGAGAACGGGGTGGGACGATTAGACATCATCGCCATCGTCGCCTCGACCGGTCCGACGTTCGTGGCTGCCTACTTCGCCACGCTAGCCGTGGGGGCGGTCCCCGCACCGCTTGTGCCACCGACGCTGTTCGACGAGGAGCAGCAGTACATCCGTCATTGCTCCACACTGATTCGTGCGGCGTCGGCGAGCGCGGTAACCGAGCCCTCGTTGGCAGAGACCGTCGGACGGGCCTGTATGCAAGCCGGGTGCGAGCGCGAGCCTCTCGTGCTCGACTTGGCGCGTACGGCAACTACGCTAACTCCGTCGCAGCCGGCAGGGCTCGCGCTGCTTCAGTTCACCTCGGGATCGAGTGGCACACCGCGGGGCGTGCAGGTTACCTATGGCAACCTCGAGGCCAACATCGCGATGATCCGCGACTGGATCGACTGGGGCCCTGAGGATGCAGGCGCGCACTGGCTGCCGCTCTATCACGACATGGGCCTGATCGGTTGCCTGCTGACGCCGGCGATCTTCCAGCGCGACCTCTGGATCATGCGCCCGGAGCAGTTCGTCCGCGACCCGCAGCGCTGGCTGGACTGCTTCGGGCGAGGGTCCGCTGTGTTCACCGCCGGTCCCAACTTTTGCTTCGCGTATGCAGCCAAGCGGATCAACCCCGACGACCTCCAAGGCTCCGACTTCTCCCATTGGCGCGCGGCGATCGTTGGCGCCGAGCGGCTCGATCCGGCCGCGCTGGGTCGCTTTGTCCACCTGCTCAAGCCTTACGGATTTCGGGCCGAGACGTTCCTGCCCGCATATGGCCTCGCCGAGGCCACGCTCGCGGTCGCAGGCGTGCCGACGGAGCGCGTGCCAACGGTTATCAGACCCGTCTGGAGCAAGCTCGAGGTCGGCAGTCGGCCGGTGATCACGGCGAGAGCCAGCCTCGGTAGCGCCGAGGTCGGTGACGGGGGCGGCTGGCTGGTCGGGTGCGGCGAGCCCCTTCCGGCGATGTCCGTGCGCATCCTCGACGAGGACGGTCGGGCCGCACCAGCGGGCGCGGTGGGCGAGCTCGAGGTACACGGACCGACAGTCGCGCTCGGCTATCTCGCAAGCGCATCCGAGAGCGTCACGAGATTCGCCGATGGCGGCGTCAAGACTGGCGATCTCGGCTTCCTCGACGGCGAGGAAGTATTCGTCGTCGGGCGGCTCGGCGACGCGGTGAAGGTGCGCGGACGTACGCTGTACGCAGAGGACCTCGAGTCGAAGCTCGCCGCGCTTCCCGGGGTTCCTCCCGGTCGCTGCGTGGTCGTTCCGGGATTGGCGCAGGGCACTCACTCGCTGGTCGCGATCGTGGAAACGGACGCCGGGAGTTGGGTCGAGCCGGCCGCGCGGGTCTTGACACGCGAAGCCGGACGTGACGCAACGGTACGGATCTTCGCCGGCGCGCGAGGCTCGATCCTACGGACTTCCAGTGGCAAGCCACGACGGCGTGTGATCTGGCAAGCCCTCCAGAAGCGAGAGCTCGAAGCTCGAGCTGCTGCACGACTCGGATGCGCCCACAGACGCCATCTCGTTGCTCGATGGATAGCGTCCGATATTGAACCCGTGACGCCGGCTCACGGCTCGTCTTGGAAGTGTGCTCGAATTTATGTTCAGGTGTAATATGCTGAACTCTGTCTCAGCATATCTACACATGAAGGCGACAACCCAAGATATGTATCTGACGAACGCGACCGAGAAGTCGATCGCGGCTTTCGTCGCGGACGCTGGCGAATACGATGAGCACAGGCGGCGCCTGATTCCCTGCTTCGATGCGCTCTACGCTGTTGCCGCCGAAGTAGTCGGCTTACGTCGTGGGCATCCGATTCGCCGCGTGCTTGACATCGGTGCGGGCACAGGGCTTCTCAGCGCGCACATCGCACACCGTCACCCGAATGTACAGCTGGTCCTCGTCGACGGGGCCGCCGAGATGTTAATCCAGGCCGAATCGCGCCTCGCGAAACTGCGCGTGGAGATCCGCCAGCAAGACCTTCGCGACGCGCTTCCCCCCGGCCGCTTCGATGCCGTGGTGTCGGCGCTGGCGATCCACCATCTCCATCACGATGCCCAGCAGGAGTTGCTTGACCGAGTGCACGCATGCTTGCGACCTGGCGGCGTCTTCGTCAACGCCGAGCAAGTAGCGGGACCAAGCCCTTGGCTCGACGGCGAGTACGACGCGACTTGGAGGCGCAAATGCAATGCGGCCGGCGCGAGCTCACGGGAGTTGATGAAGGCAGACATTCGCATGAAGCTCGATCGGTGCGCTGACACGCAGACACATCTCGAATGGATGCACAACGCCGGCTTTGTCGACATCGACTGCTTCTTCAAGGACTGGCGATTCGCGGTGCTGGCTGGCTGGCGCCCGAGGGCATAACGGGCCAAGGGCCACGACCCTTCAAGGAGAGCTGCCGCCACGACCCTTCAAGGAGAGCTGCCCATGCAGATCATCGGCCCATGCAGATCATCGGCCGCATGAGATCAGCGCCGGACGATCGAGACCTTCCGCCGCCGGAGGATCGAGACCTTCCGCGCATCGCAGCGGATCTCAATGCCTCCTGCAACCGCGCCCGGCGATCTTCTCGCCATGCCTACCCGTGCAGCACCGAGTTCGCCGCGACGAGCACGGGCGGCATCGGCCACCCCCCGGATGACCACATCCCGCGGCGGCGATCACCAACTTGATCGGAGCGCTTTCGGCCGTGACGCCTTCGGCGTCGGTGGCGGTGAGGGTCACGGTCGATTCGCCGGCGGCGGTTGGGATGCCGCGAATCTGACCGCTGTAAGCGTCGATCCGCAATCCGCTGGGCAGTCCGGTGGCGCTCCACTGCAACGGTGGGGTGCCGCCTGTCGCGGTGGCAGCGGCGGTGTAGAAAGCTCCCTGCTTGCCTTCCGGCAGGGTTGTCGTGGACACGGCGAGCGGCGGCGGCGGGACGGGCACGATCGCCAGCACATGATTCGCGGATGAGCCGCGCGCGACGCTCTTCACGTGTGCAAGACCCACAAGCGTGGGGGTGGTATCCGGAGCTTCTTCGGTTTTGCCGTTCCCGAGCTGACCGTATTCGTCGCTGCCGAACGCATAGAGCTGACCTGTCGAGGTGACCACCAAGCCGTGGTTCTTACCGGCGGCGATCTCCTTGATCCGTCCGGTGGCGCCGGGGAGCGTGATCAATTCGGGAGTCGAGTGCGGTTCAGTATCGCTTTTGCCGTTCCCGAGCTGGCCGTATTCGTCGTTGCCGAACGCGTAGAGCTGCCCCGTCGACGTCGACGCAAGGCTGAATTCCCAGCCGGCGGCGATCTGCGCGATCGGCCCGGTGGCACCGGGGAGGGTGATCGCTTCAGGCGTGGGCCGGGACGTGGTGTTGCCGTTCCCGAGCTGCCCGGATCGGTTATCCCCGAAGGTATAGAGCTGCCCGCTCGAGGTCAGCACGAGGCTGTGATACTCGCCGGCGGCAACCTGCACAGGCGAACCCGTGGCGCCGGGCAGCGTGATCGCCAGTGGAGTCGAGACCCCTTCGTAGTTGTTGCTGCCATTGCCGAGTTCTCCATTGCTGTCGCCACCAAATGCGTAGAGCTGACCGCTCGAAGTGAGGGCGAGGCTGAATTCACGGCCGGCGGCGACCTGCACGGGCGATCCCGTAGCACCGGGAAGGGCCACCACTTCAGGGGTCGGGTTTTCTTCATAGCTGGTTTTGCCGTCCCCGAGCTCGCCGGCGTCGTCGCTGCCGAACGTGTAGAGCTGGCCGCTCCCGGTCAACACGAGGCTGAATGAAACTCCGGCGGCAGCCTGCACGGGCGCTCCCGTGGCGCCGGGAAGAGTGATCGCGTGAGGAGTCCGGAATTCGTCGTAGATATTCCCACCCCCAAGGCCGCCGGTGCCGAACGTGTAGATCTGGCCGCCCGAGGTCAGCACGATGCTGTGATCCGCGCCCACGGCGACCTGCACGGGCGATCCTTCGCCACTCGATCCTTCGCCACTAGGGAGGGTGATCGCGTTGGGGGTGGGGTTGTCCTGGGCATAGCCGTCGTTTCCGAGCTGGCCCCAGATGTTTTCGCCGAAGCTCACCACCTCTTTGGGCCGGCTGGCCACCGCTTGCGGCAAGCCGATCGCCAGCGGCGCAAGCACGGCTGCCGAGACGGCGGCCATCCTGCTCCATTTGCGCGCCCGAGTCAGTCGATTGCCACTCATTGTTCGCAGCATATAGTCTGCCTTTAAACTCCCGCAACCATGTTTCTCATTCGTGTGAAAACGACCTGATTGCTCGCGAAACCGCGAAGTTCGGGTCGCGATACCCTGCAATCGTTGGCGGAATGGGGGCCTCGTACCGTACATTAGGTCCTAAACTGTACCGTGTATGCGGTACAGTTTTTAGACCCCACTCGATGTTTCGAATGTCGCTCGATCCGCCAGCGGCGAGGCCCGCCGCAGCCACTCCCCGAACAGTGGATCGACGATGTACCAGCGGCCCTCGCGCAGATCTACCAGCCCTCGGCCCTGCAGGCGCACAAGTGCGGGGCGTACACGCGAATGGCTCGAGAACCCGTAGCGCGTAGCGATCGGTCGACTGGTGATGTGCTCGCCACCGCGATCGGCCAGCAGCTGCAGCGCGCGAACCTCGTTGGCCTCCGCCTCGTCCCCATTCATCAGTACGTTCAGCACAGACGCGAACTCCGATCGCTCGATCGTCCGCACCAGACGGTCGTGTGCGTCGATCGCGGTCTCGAGTGTGACCCGCCGCCCGGCCGGCGTGGCCGCCCAGCACTCCCAAGCCAGCTGCTGCGTACTGCGGGGGTGTCCGCCGGTGGCGCTGAGCAGATAGTTGAGCGCGTCCTCCTCCGCCGGCCTGCCGGTCGCCTCGAATTGGAAGTCGAGATACTCCAGGAAGTCGACGCGGTCGATGGCCGGCAGTTGCATTTGCGCCGCCTCGCCGAAGATGGGCTGGTGAGAATCCTCGAGCATCATCTTCAGCGCATTGCGTATCGATCCCGTCAACAGCAGCGAGACGTGGTTGGAGCCGGAGCTCATGAGCGCCGAGCGAATGATCGCCAGCGGATCGCCCGGGCAGTGCCGCAGGCGCTGAAACTCGTCGAACACCACGACCAGGCGATCCGATAGCGAGCGCAGCGCCAAGAGCTGTGCATGCAGCGTCTCGGCGTCCTGCGCCGGGTTGACGGCCGAGCTTTTCACCGACCCCTTGACGACCTTGATGTCGAAGCCGATCTCCTTCTCAAGCGCGCCGATCTGGCGTTGAGCTGTCCGTCGCAGGCTCTTGACCGGATGGCCGATCATCGCGTCGTGCACGCATCCGATGAAACCCGGGATGCTCACCACACGCTGGAGGTTGACCTTGACGATGTCGAACGGCGGCGCGCCCACCCCATGGCTCTTTGCCAGATCGAGCGCCAGCTGGTTGGTGAACGTCGTCTTGCCCGTGTCGCGCGGACCGAACAGCGCCACGTTGGTCTGGCCCTTCAGCGTAAGCGCGACCCGGTTGGCGAATGCCTCCATGCCGACGATCTTCGAGGGGTCGTCGAGCGGGCGATCCCAGATGAACGGGTTGAGGACGACCGACATAATCTTGATGATTGTACCATCCTTCCGGTACATTTATGGACCGGGGATGCGATACGTTTATCGATCTAGGGCCCTGCCACGCGCGAGCGGTCCGATCAGCCTCGATCCAGACCGACGAGCGGCCTGGGCGAGCGAAGAATCCTTTCCATGACGGCAAGCCTCCTATCTGCGCATCGATACCCGATCGAGCGGCACGACTGCTCATCAACTGGAGGACACTGATCGTGACAATCGCCGTCTATCTCATCGCAGCCGCACTCGTCGTCTGTGGCTGCCTCTTCTTCATCATGAGGGCTCGCTCTCGTGACTGAAACGCGCGCATATGGATCGTGGCCGACCGAACGGGTCGTCACCGCGGCCCAGCAGGGCGACCCCCGCGCGATCGCCACCCTGCTCAGCGGCTCGCACGCGCACGTGCGGCGCTTCGCGCGCACCCTCTGCGCGACCTCCGAGGACGCGGAGGACGCGGCGCAGGAGGCGCTGATCGTCATGTACCGGAAGATCGGGACGCTGCGCGCCACCGCGGCCCTCGCATCGTGGATGTTCCAGATCGTGCGCAACGAGTGCATCCGCCGGACGCGCGTCACGCTCAGCCGCCTCGTCCCCGTCGCCACGACCGAGCCCTCCGCCGAAGACGCGGCCCTGGCGCGCTTGGAGATCGAGCGGATCGTCGACTCCATCTCGAAGCTTCCCACCGAGCAGCGCGCCGTCATCGTCCTCCGCGACATCCACGGCCTGTCCGGCGCAGCCACGGCTCAGGCGCTGGGCCTCAGCCGTGCGGCGATGAAGTCGCGCCTGCATCGCGGACGCGAAACGCTCCGCTCGGGACTCAGAGCGTCAGACACGTCGACCACCGGCGGAGGTCCCGAGCATGATCGACCATAACCGCGGCCCGCTCGCAGGCAGCGCTTCCCTCGCGCGTCACCTCACACGTGGAGCGCTCGGCTTCGGGCTGATCGGCTCGGCGGTCGCGCTGATCCCGAGCGTCGGCCCGGCCGCGCTCGTGCTCGTGGCGCCCGGCATGGTCGCGCTCCGCGGCTGTCCCACGTGCTGGCTCGTCGGGCTGATCCAGACCGTCTCCGCCGGGCGACTGCAGCGCAACTGCACCGACACGGGCTGCACCCTGAGCAGAAGCCCAGCCGGCAACCATCGTCGCTGACGCCAATACACGCGGCCGACTTCCTGCCGCACGTCCTGGTCTGCCTATCCCCTCAGGCATGGAAACACAGGTTCCATCGACTTCTGAAATTCGATAGGTTCGATGTTCCCCCGGCTGGTATGGGCGGGGACTTCGGATAGATCCACCTAACGTGGTACTCGTGTTTCGTGTCGAGGAGAAAGGATGGTCGATGTTCATTCATCGTTCGCTGTCTTCCAAGATTGACCCGGCAGCTCCCCACAGAGCCCGGCCGATGTTGTGCGTCGCGGCGCTCGCCGCGGCTCTGCTGGCCCTCGCGGCGGCACCGTCGCTGGCCGGCGCCTCCCCCGCCTACGTGTCGCTGGGCGACTCCTACACCTCCGGCCCGTTCATCCTGCCGCCGGCACTGGGAGCGCCGCTTGAATGCCTGCAGTCTGCCCGTAACTACCCCCATCTGACGGCCTCCGTGCTGGGGTTGTCGTTGAAGGACGTCAGCTGCTCGGGCGCCACCACGGAAAACATCACCACCACCGCCCAGTACTCAGACCAGCCGCCACAAATCGACGCCCTCAGCTCCTCCACCCAGGTTGTATCCGTGGGGATCGGCGGCAACGACAAAGGGCTGTTCCTCAACACGCTCATCACATGCGGAGCCGAGGATCTCGTGTTCCCGTTCGGGACGCCGTGCAAAGACACATACGGCCATAAACTCGCCGAAAAGATCGCTGAAGACGGGCCCGTAGTCGGAGCGATGCTTCATCAGGTGCACGTAATCTCGCCGTCGGCCAAGGTGTTCGTGGTGGGCTACCCCGACATCCTCCCCCAGAGCGGCAACTGCTGGCCCACCGTGCCGCTCACAACCGGAGACGTGGCCTATCTAAACGGCGTCGAGAAGGAACTGAACTCGATGCTCAGCAGCGAGGCGGGGTCCAACAGCGCGACCTACGTCGACACCTACACGCCGAGCATCGGCCACGACGCCTGCAAGTCGTCGAGCGTTCGCTACGTCGAACCGGTGCTCCCCGAATCGGACGCGTTCTCCGTGCACCCGAACGAAAAAGGCATGGCAGCGGACGCCTCGGAGGTAGAGGCGGCGATGCGCGCGAAAGGCATCTCCTGACGCAGCAGTGAGAAGAACCTCACCGACGACGCGTGGCGGGCTCGAGCGCCGGGTTCTGCCACCCGCCGTCGGTGGGGTTGACATTGGTCCCGGGCGGGACGATCTCGTCGATGCGGTCGAGCACGTCCGGGGAGAGCTTGTTAGCAGGTCGCAGCCCTTTCTCCCCCGCGAGTCCTGTCAGGCTGTGTCGATGACGCAGGAGCTGCCAGCACTGACCGTCCTCAATGCCGCCGCGTGGCGCGCGTGGCTGGCCGAGCATCATGCGCAGGCGGACGGCGTCTGGCTCATCCTGGCGAAGAAGGGCATCGTCGAGCCGACGAGCCTCACCTACGACCAGGCGCTCGAGGAGGCGATCTGCCACGGCTGGATCGACGGCCAGATCAGGCGCCTGGACGAGCGCACTTATCGTCAGCGCTTCACTCCTCGTCGCGCGCGAAGCTCGTGGTCGGCGCGCAACGTCGGCATCGTCGAGCGGCTGACAGACGAAGGCCGGATGCGGCCCGCCGGCATGGCGGCCGTGGAGCGGGCCAAGGCCGACGGGCGCTGGGACGCGGCTTACAAGGGGCAGGCCACGATCGAGGTGCCCGACGATCTCGCCGCCGCATTGCGCGCCGCGCCAGCGGCGCGGGCCATGTTCGAGATCCTCACGAGCCAGAACCGCTATGCGGTGCTGCTGCGGATCGAGAACGCAAAGCGCGCCGACACGCGCACCCGGCGGATCGAGCGCTTCGTCTCGATGCTCGCCCGCGGCGAGACGCCCCACCCGCAGAAACGCACGCTTGCCGATTGATGCCGTCTCGGCTCAGCATGGTCGCGAACGCGCAGGTCGCGCGTGAACAGGCCAGCGCTCTGCTCATCGAGCGCGATCGCCGCGCGCGCTCGCGGCCGCGAGCCGCTCCTCCTCGGCGAGCGCGCGCCGCAGCGTCTCGGTCAAAGGACAGCGGCGCAATCCCGAAGGGCTCCGCCCCGGAGGGGTCGGTGACGATCGTCTCGCTCGTCAGACCCTCCACGAGGGGACGCGCCACGTTCGTGTCCACGGGGGTGACGAGACCCAGCCACAGCGCGGACAGCCATGGCGCAGACGGCTACCGAACGGGCTGGTGGCGCACGCGGTCGCGCACGTCCGCGTAGCGCAGCGCCTCATAGGCGATCAGCGCGACCAGCACGGCGGCGAGGATCGCAAGCGTCGCCAGCGCCGGCAGCGCCGCGCCCGCCGGCAGCAGCGCGAGCAAGACGAGCGCACATGCCAGGCGCCGCCGGCTGAGGCTGTGCATGTTGCGCAGGCGAAACGCGACGTGCGCGAGCAGGTACAGCGCCGCGCCACCGAGCAGCGCGGTCGCCGCGACCAGCTTCAACGGCTTGTCGACGTGCTCGATCGTGAGCTTCATCCCGACCGCGATCAGCCCGATGCCGGCGACCATCGGGAAGTGCAGGTAGGAGTAGGAGTCGCGCGCGATCTCGTTGCGCTCGCGCCCCTCCGTAGCTTTCTCGAGGCGCCTGCCCGCGACAATCGCGACCACGTCGAAATAGGCCCACCACAATGCCGCCGCAACCACGATCCCCAGCACGGCGGCGATGACGACGCCGGCGCCGATCACGGCTTTGGCGCCGACGCCGATCGCCACGATCGACTCCCCCAGCGCGATGATCACGATCGCGCCGTGGCGCTCGGCGAAATGGCCAGGCACGAGCTTCCAGCCGTCGGCGCCGAACAGGAACGGGCCGCCGGCGTCGAGCGCGAGCGCCACCCCCCACAGCCCGAGCTTCACGGCGCCCGAGGTGAACGCCGCAAGCAGCAGCAGGCCGACTGCGATCGCGGTGCTCGCGGCGAGCCCGATCACCGCGCTGCGCAGCGCTCCGTCCTCGCGGCTGGCCAGCATGAACAGCAGGATGTGCGCCGTCCGCACCACCGCGTAGGTGCACGCGAACAGCAGCGCCTCCGCCCCGAACGCGCCGGGCACGCACAGCGCCGCCACGAGGAACGCGGCCATCGCGGCGAACATCACCAGCCGCACCGCCCCCTCCTCCGGGTCGAGCACGCTCGTCAGCCACGCGTACCCGACCCACGACCACCACAGCACGCCGAGCACGAGCACCCCCTTGAGCATCCCCTCCCACGTCGGCGTGCGCACGATCAGCGTCGTGCACTGCGTCAGCGCGAGCACGAACACCAGGTCGAAGAACAGCTCGAGCGGGGTCACCTGCTCGCCCTCGCGCATCACCGCCGATATCCGCGACGTGTGACCGCCGGACTCTGTACTGCTCACGCCCCCATCTTGGCGCACATCCGCTCTGAAACCGGGCTTGCGTGACCCATGCCTGGCCCACGCGTCCGGAAGTTCTATGAGGAAAGGGGTGCGTGGCTGGGGGCTAACAGTCAGCGGGCTTGGCGCCGGCCGGGCCACGGCCGGCGCCCCCGTTGGCCGATCAGTGCAGCGACATGTTCGGCTCGCCCGCTGAGTTGAGACCTGATCCGGAGATGGTACACGTCCCGCCCTTCGGCGTGCCCGCGTTGTAGGCCTGGGTCAGGCAGTTGCGCAGTCCCAGCTGGGCCCAGTAGTTGGGGTGGATGTCTTCCTGCAGTTCGTAGGGCGGAAACAGGCCCGTGATCGTGCGGATCTGGTTGAACCACTCGCTCTTGTTCACCGCTTCGGTCGCTTTCCAACTCGACAGTCCCTCTTCCTCGAGCAGCCCCACGCCTTTGTCGCACAGCCGGTGGCTGTTGAACGCCGAGCCCAGTTCCATCGTCTTCACGTTCGACAGCCCCACGCCGGAGGCGGCGCCGAGAGCCGTGCTGTTGATCGTCGCCAGCATCGTCGCGTTGGCGTAGTTGGCGTCCTTGTTCCACAATCCACAGCCGCCCGTCGTCTGCCTTGTGTAGCCGCTCTGGGAGTAGCGGAATTCCGAGCCGTTGGGGATCGGCGAGGGGTAGTCCTGCACGAGGATCGTGTATTGCGAGCTCGTATAGCCCGCGTTGCTCATCGCCGTGGCGATGTTTTTGATCGCCCCTTCGATTTCGCCCTTGATTTTTGAGACGTTGCCCGAGCTGAAGTTGCTCGTCACCGAGCTTTCTTCGCTGCAATAGAAGTCGTCGAAGAAGGTCGACTCGAGGAAGTCCTCGACGCACGTCTGCACGATCGACGCGAAGTTGAAGTTGTTGCCGCCGATCGACAGCGCGACGAGCTTGACGTTGTGATTGGCCGCGTAGTGCTGGAGCATCAACGCTTGACCTTCGTGCCCGCCGGAGTTGTAGAAGTCGATCCCCGGCTTGAAATCGCCTTCCTCGATGAAGCTGGACGTCTTCGCGCCCGAGCAGGCGAGGTTCTCGCCGCCCACGACGCCGCCGATATACACCTCGGCCGATTTGGAGCGGTGGCAGCCTTCGATCAGTTCGCCCGTGTCGGTCGCGTTGTCGTAGTACGCGGCCGACCCCAGGGCGTCGATCTCGGACGAGCTTTCGTTCGTGTTGCCCGCCCAGCGTCCGGCCTCGCCGGAGATGAACGAGTCGCCGACGCTGACCGTCGTGGGCGTACCGGATCCGGGGCCTTCCGCGTGAGCCGGCGCCGGCAGCGCGCCCCACGCGAGCGCCGCGATCGCGAGGGTCGCCACGAGGAACGCTCCATACAGCCTGTTGCGGGCAGTAGTCGCTGCCGGATTCATCTGATCTCCTCCTGCTGCGCGCCCGAAGCTTCCCCGCGAGCGCTGTCTGCACGCGACCCTATCCGCAAAAGAAAATCTAAACAACCGAAACTGGACGGTTGTTGGAAAATGTTTCCGGCTACGGGCGTCACTGGCGTCGGACTACCCGCCTTGCCCATGGTCTCCGGTTACCGTCCGGCTATGCGCTGCCGGCGGCGCGTACCGGCGCCTCGCCCCACAGCTGCTCCAGCCGGTAGAACTCCCGCGTCTCGGGGGTGAACACGTGCACCACCACGTCGAGATAGTCCATCAGGATCCAGTCCGCCTTGCTCGCGCCCTCGACCCTTCGCGGCAGCGTCTGGTGCTCGCGCTTGAGGCCCTCCATGATCCCGTCATGGATCGCCTTCGTCTGCCGCGCCGTGTTGCCGGTGCAGAGCACGAAGTAGTCGGTGTAGCCCAACACTCCGCGCAGATCGAGCGCCACCACCTCGTGAGCCTTCTTGTCCTCCGCGTAGCGCACGATCTCGTCGAGCAGCTCCTCGGGGCTCATCGGCTCACCACTTTCGATCGGCCGCGGTACAGGCCGTGCTCGGCGATGTATTCCGCCACCGCCTCCCCCACCAGCTCCTCGACCGGCTCCCCCCTCGCCACCCGTTCGCGCACGAGCGAAGAGGAGACCGGCACGGCCTCCATCTCCAGGAAGCTGACACCGGTCTCGGGAATCTCATCCGAGCTGCCCGCCGTCGCCGTCACCGTGGCCGCCACCGATCGCGCAGCGGCCACCGCCCTCAGCACGTCTCCTCGGTCGGCGTCCTCGCGCTCGGCCACCGCGAGGGCCGCCAGCTCGAGCAGCTTCCCCGGTTCGCGCCAGCTCGGCAGTGTTCGCGCCGCGTCGGCTCCCACGACAAACGTCAACCGCGCGTCTGGATGGCTTGCATGTATGGCCCGCAAGGTATCCACCGTATACGACGAACCCCCGCGCTCGATCTCCAGGGAGCAGCTCGCGAGCCCCTCGCCGCCGTCCACCGCCAAGCGACACATCTCAAGCCGATGCTCCGGACCGGGATCCTCCGCGGAGGGCTTGTGCGGAGCGCCGTGCGCGGGCATCAGCAGCACGCGCTCCACCTCGAGCTCCCGCAGGGCGCAGCGGGCGAGCGCCAGATGCCCGACGTGCGGCGGGTTGAACGTCCCCCCGAGGATGCCGACGCGCGTCACCGGCCCCAGGGTCGGGATACCAGGGTCAACCGCGGATATGCCCGTCGCCCTCGACGAGGTACTTGAACGTGCACAGCTCGCGCAGCCCGATCGGCCCGCGCGCGTGCAGCTTCTGCGTCGAGTTGCCGATCTCCGCCCCCATCCCGAACTCCCCCCCGTCGGTGAACCGCGTCGAGGCGTTCACATACACGCACGCCGCGTCCACCCCCAGCTGGAACGCCCTGGCGGATGCCGTGTCGCGTGTGACGATCGCCTCGGAGTGCCCGCTGCCGTAGCGGCCGATGTGCTCGATCGCCTCCTCCGTGGAGTCGACCACCCGCACGGCGATCGTCAGCGCCAGATACTCGGTCGCCCAGTCCTCCTCGCTCGCCTCCTCGAGCGCGCCGCCCTCCTGTGCTCCGGCCAGCGCGATCGTGCGCTCGTCCGCGCGCACCCGCACCTGCGCCCCATGCAGCGCACGGACGATCCTCGGCACGAACACGGCCGCGGCGTCCTTGTGCACGAGCAGTGTCTCCGCCGCGTTGCACACCCCGGGGCGCTGCGCCTTGGCGTTGATCGTGATCGCCTCCGCCCGGTCCACGTCGGCGCTCGCATCCACATACACGTGACAGTTGCCCGAGGCCGCATAGATCACCGGCACGCTCGCGACCTCTTTCAGCGCAGCCTTCAGCCCCTCGCCCCCGCGCGGGATGATCAGATCGACGCTCCCCTCCTGCGTGGCCAGCTCCGCCAGCTCCTCCCTGCCACCGCCGGCCACGAGGCTCACGCAGCCCTGCGGCAGCCCGGCGCCCACCGCGGCTTCTGAAGCGATCTGCGCGAGCACCGCGTTCGAGTGCGTCGCCGAGGACGATCCCCGCAGGACGATCGCGTTGCCCGACTTCAAGCACAGCGCCGTCGCGTCGATCGTGACGTTCGGCCGCGCCTCGTACACGACCGCGATCACGCCCAGCGGCACGCGCACCTTGCGCACGTCCAGCCCGTTCGCGAGCCGATGCCCGTCGATCACCTCACCGACCGGGTCGCCGAGCGCCGCGATCTGTCGCACCGCGCCCGCGATCGCCGCGATCCGTCCCTCGTCGAGCCGCAGGCGATCGAGCAGCGCGTCGCCGATGTCCGCTTCGCGGCCGGCGCTCATGTCGCGCGCGTTCGCCTCCACGATCTCCTCGCTGCGCGTTTCAAGGGCCGCCGCGATCGCCTCGAGCGCCGCGTCCTTCGTCGCCGTGTCCACGCGCGCGAGCTGTTTCGCCGCGCGCTTTGCCGAGCGGCAGATGTCGGCTACCGAAGAGACGGTCGTGGCCATGCCCACAGGGTACGACAGCGCGAGGCCGCCTCTAAGCCCGGGCTCGTCCAGCCCGTCCGGTGACCGGCGACACCGACCCGCATGCGGGATACCCGCGCAGTTGTCTCCCAAAGACCCCTACGCGTGCGCACGCGCACGCGCGCCTGCACCGCGCTCAGTCGAGTACCAGATAGTCGCGGTGCACGGCCTCCTCGGTCGCGCGCGGCAAGATCTCGCGCACCGACGCCGACTTCAAGCCCATCACCCGCCGCAGCTCCTGCGCGGAGTAATTGCAGATCCCCTTCGCGATCGCGCCCGCCGGCGGGTCCTCCCCGCTAGTCCGCAAGGCGATGTCGACCGCGTCGCCCGCGTCGAACTCGCCGAGCACGTCCACCACGCCCACCGGCAGCAGGCTGGCGCTGCCCTCGCGCACCGCCCGCGCCGCGCCCCCGTCGATCGCGATCGTGCCGCGCGAGGGCTTGGCGTACTTCAGCCACAGCTTGAAGCTGCTGTACCTGGCTTCGCGCGGGGCAAAGCGCGTGCCCTCGCGGTCGCCCGCGAGCACGCTGCGCAGCGCCTCCGCGCGCAGCCCGTTGCAGATCACCGTCTCGATCCCCGCCGCCGTCGCCATGTCGGCCGCGACCACCTTCGAGCGCATCCCCCCCGACCCCAGCGGCGAGGTCGTATGCCCCACCTCCAAGTCCTCGAGCGCCGCGAAGTCCTCGACCTCGCCGACCAGCCGCGCGTCGGGCCGCAGCCGCGGATCGGCCGTGAACAGGCCATCGATGTCGGTCAGCAGCACGAGCAGATCGGCGCCCGCCAGCACCGCCACCTGCGCGGCCAGGAAGTCGTTGTCGCCGAAGGAGATCTCATCCGTCGCCGTCGTGTCGTTCTCGTTGATCACCGGCAGCACCCGCCACTCGAGCAGTGTCGTCAGCGTCTGGCGCGCGTTCAAATAGTGCGTCCTTGCGCTCATGTCGAAGAACGTCAGCAGCACCTGGGCGCTCGTCACTCCCCGCTCGCGCAGCAGCTCGTCGTAGATCCTGTACAGCTTGCCCTGCCCCACCGCGCTGGCCGCCTGCAGCTCGCCGATCGACCGCGGCCGCTGCGCCAGCTCCATCACGCGCATCCCCCGCGCGATCGCGCCGCTCGTCACGACGATCGTCTCCTCGCCGGCGCCGTGCAGCTCGCCCAGCACGTCGCACACGCGCGCGAGCACGTCCACCCGCGGCTCGCCGTCGCCGTCGGCGACGACGCTCGAGCCGAGCTTTATGACCACGCGTCTCACCTCACGCAGCTTATTTGGCCTGAGGCGATCATCGCTCAGCCTGAAGAGGGATCGAGCTCGAGCACCACCCCTGCGATCTCGATCTCGTCGCCCGGCTGAAAGCCCTCGGCCTCGAGCGCGCGCACGACCCCGATCTTCCTCAGCCGTCCCTCCAGGTAGGCCATCGCGTCGTCGTTCTCCACGTCGAAGCGTTCCAGCAGCCGTTCTATGCCCCTGCCCTTCACCGCAAACGAGCCCGGCCCGACTCGCTCCACCGCAAAGCCCGACCCGGCCGCCGGGCGGAAGACCATGTGCTCGGCTAGCTCCTCCTCGCCTTGCGCCCCATGCGCGCCGAGCACCTCCATCCGGCCGTGCTCGACACCGCCGTGCTCCTCGCTCGCGCCCGCTCCTCCGGTGGCCGCGCTCAGCGCCGGCACGCGACGCAGCAGCTCCCCGGCCAGCTCCGCGACCCCCTCGCCCGTGGCGCTCGAGGTCACGATCACGGGAACCTCGCCGCCGAGCCGCTCCCGCCACTCCTGCCTGGCCGCCGCCGCGCGCTCCGCGGTGACGAGGTCTGCCTTGGACAGCGCCAGCACACGCGGCAGCCGCACGAGTCGCTCGTCGTGCGCCGCCAGCTCCCGCTCGATCGTCGCATGGTTGCCCACCGCATCCGCCCGCTCCTCGCCCGTGAGCTCCGGCGCGATGTCGAGCACATGCACGAGCAGACGCGTGCGCTCGACATGCGCCAGAAAATCGTGCCCGAGGCCCGCGCCGTCACTTGCGCCCTCGATCAGCCCCGGAATGTCGGCCACGACCAGCTGACGATCGTCGCTCTCGAGCACGCCCAGCACGGGTGAGAGCGTCGTGAACGGGTAGCCCGCCACCTTCGGCGTCGCGCGCGTCAGCCGCGCCAGCAGCGAGGACTTGCCGGCGTTCGGCAGCCCCACGAGACCGACGTCCGCCAGCAGCTTCAAGCGCAGCTCGAGCCACCCCTCCTCGCCCGCGAGCCCCCGCTCGGCGAAGCGCGGCGCCTGCCTGGTCGGCGTCGTGAAACGCTTGTTCCCCTTTCCCCCGCTCCCACCGCGCGCGACCGTGGCGCGCTGCCCGTCTGCGAGCAGCTCCCAGCTGCGCCCCTCCAGGTCTCCCCCCTCCTCGTCGCCCTGTGCGGCGCGGATCTGGGTTCCGGGCGGCACGCGAATCGTCAACGTCTGCCCGTCGGCGCCGTGGCGCAGCGCACCCTCGCCGTGCCCGCCGCGCCCGGCCTTGTACTGGCTCCTGCGGCGAAAGCTCTGCAGGTCGCGCAGCGACTCGTCGCACACGAACACCACCTCTCCCCCCCGTCCCCCGTCGCCGCCGTCCGGCCCGCCGCGCGGCACCTTCGCTTCGCGGCGAAAGCTCATGCAGCCGTCGCCGCCCCCGCCGGCCTGTACGTAGATCCTCGCGCGATCGTGCAGCATTGGACCCATCGTGACAGCCGCCGAGTCAGGGGACCGGGCCGAGACGGTTGCGCAGCGGCACTGCCATGGTGCAAGGCTTGCCCGACCGCGTGCTGCGAGGCGGGCCGGCTGCGGGAACGACACGTGTAAGCAAGCGCGAATGTGGATAGATGGAGGACGTCATCGCCCGCGCAAAGGAGACAGACCTATGAGCCTCGAGACCGCCGCGCCTTCCGATCGTGTCCTGCTGATCACCGGCGCCTCTTCCGGGATCGGCGCAGCCACCGCGCGCCACGCCGCCGAGCAGGGCTGGCGCCTCGTGCTCGCCGCCCGCTCGCACGAGCGCCTCCAGGAGCTGGCCGCCGAGCTCGGCGGGTCCGAGCGCGCCCTGGCCGTGCGCTGCGACGTGACCGACTGGGAGGATCAGCAACGCATGGTGCGCGAGGGCCTCAACGCGTTCGGCCAGATCGACGCGGCCTTCGCGAACGCCGGCTTCGGCGGCCCGCGCGGCTTTCTTTCAGACTCCGTCGAGCACTGGCGCGAGATGGTTCTCACCAACGTCTACGGCGCCGCGCTCACCATCCGCGCCACGATTCCCGCCCTCAAGGACTCCCGCGGGCATCTGCTCCTGACTTCGAGTGTCGCGGGGCGGCGTGCGCTGCCCGGATCGCTCTACTCGGCCACCAAGCACGCCGTCACGGCGATGGGCGAGGCGGCCCGCCAGGACCTGCACGGTAGCGGCATCCGCGTGACGCTGATCGAGCCCGGCATGACCGACACGCCCTTCTTCGAGCAGCGTCCTTCGGCCGCGCTCGAGGACGACGACATCGCGCGGGCCGTCATCTACGCGCTCTCCCAACCCGTCCACGTCGACGTCAACGAGATCCTGATCCGCCCGACCGAGCAGCAGGGATAAGCTTGGTGATAGCCCGCGCCGCGTAGCCTGCTGAGCCGGTGCACCCGCCGAAACGCGAGGGGCGCCCACGCGGCCGGGCGCGATCAGGCCTGCGCCGTCGCGCGAGCGAGATAGAACCCCACAGCCGCGGCCCCGCCGGCTATCGCGAGCGTGCCGAGCACGCCTTTCGGCGGGAGCGCCCTGCGCGCGAGGATCGTCGCGAGCGCGTCGACCGTGTCGACGACCGCACACGCGCCCTGCACGCGCGCGCCGGCGACAGGATCGTCGAGCGTCCACAGGGTTGCGAGTCCAAGCGCCACGTCGCGCGCGCCGAGCGAGCGGGCCAGGTCCTGCACCACCGGATGGGACGCATGCACGGGCCCGAGCCATCCGGCCGTCACCCGCTCGGGCGCCGCGAGCACAGCCACGCCGAGCGCGGCGCGTCCCACGGCGAGCATCGCCGCACCCTGCCGCGGCGTCATCGCCTACTCCTGCCGCCGTCCCGAGTCACTCGGGCCACCGACTTCTCAGCCCGCTTGAGCGTCGCCGTCGGGCAGCACGTTCACGACACGCCCGCGCCGGCCGCTCGTGAACTGCACGGTTCCGGGCGCGCGCGCGTACAGCGTGTCGTCCTTGCCGATCCCGACGCCCGCGCCCGGCTTGAATTTGGTGCCGCGCTGGCGCACGATGATCTCCCCGCCGGTGACCGTCTCACCGGCGAAGGTCTTCACGCCGAGGCGCTGCGCGTTCGATTCGCGCCCGTTGCGGCTGGAGCCGAGGCCCTTCTTATGAGCCATGCTTGATCTCCGTGACCTCGATGCGCGTCAGCTCCTGGCGGTGGCCGGTGCGGCGCTTGTACCCGCGCTTGGGCTTGAACTTGAACACGCGCAGCTTCTCGCCGCGCTCGTGCGCGATCACCTTCGCCGTGACCTTCACCTTGGCGAGGCCCTTGGCGTCGAACACCGCCTCATCGGAGCGGTAGAGGATCGGCTCGAGCGCCACGTTCGCGCCCTCGTCCGCCGAGAGGCGCTCCACGAGCAGCTTCTGGCCTCGCTCGACGCGGTATTGCTTGCCGCCGGTCTTCACGATCGCGTACATATTCTTCAGCCGTTTCTCTCTACTCTGAGGTGCTCGCCCGCGCTTTGGCAGCCGAACGCCGTCGCCCGCCTCTGCGGCCACGACGCCGAGGTTTTGATTGTACGTCATCTCCCTCGCCCTCAGGGGTCTCCCCTGTCGGATCTTGCGCCTCACCGCCGGCCGGCGGATCGGGCTCCGAAGCGGGCGCTCCCGACTCAGCCGCGACCGCCTCGGGCGCGGCGTGCTCGGGCTCAACAGGCTCAGGCGCTGCGGGCTTGGGCTCACGGGACTCATCCGAGCTCGGGTCGGTCGCACGGGACTCGGCGGCGAGCGGCTCCTGCTCGCGGGGCTGGGATGCGACGGGCTTGGATGGGGAGCGCCTGCCACCCCGTCGCCCGCCACGCGGAGCCGGGCTGCGTGTCGGGGCGGTGATCACCTCGCCGGACTCGTCCAGCAAGAGCGCCGTCGCGGCGGTGCGCCCGACCTGGTCGACGCGCACCATCCGCTTCTCGCCCACGTGCGGGGCGGCGCCGGCGATCGAGATGATGTAGCCGTCGATTTTCGCGACCGCGTCGTCCACGTCGTACATGTGCGGCTCGACGATCTCGACCAGTACCTCGTCGCCCTGCCTGAACGGCAGCGCGCGCTCCTCGACCTCCGCGCGGGTGCCCATGAAGGTGATCGCGAAATGGTCGAGCTCGAGCCCTTCGGAGCCCTCGAACAGAAACGACTTGCCGGTCTGCGCCTCGAGCGCGTGCAGGACGCGCGAGCTGTGCCCGGTGAACTCGGTCGTCACCCGCGAGTTGATCTGCACGAGGAACGCCTCCACGTCCGGGTTCTCGGCCGCGACGTCGCGCAGGCGACGCTCGAACTCGATCGCGATCGTCTCCTCCGAGCGGATCACGCCCTCGCCCTCGCAGGTCGGACAGGGGCGGCTCATGATCTCGCGCACGCCCTCGGTCACGTTCTGGCGGGTCATCTCGACCAGCCCGAGCTTCGAGATCTCGGCGGTGAACGTCTTCGTGCGGTCCTCGTCGAGCGTCTTTCGGAGCGTCTTCATCACCGCGTCGCGATTGCGCGCGCGCGCCATGTCGATGAAGTCGATCACGATGATCCCACCGATGTCGCGCAGCCTGAGCTGGTTGACGACCTCCTCGGCGGCCTCCAGGTTCGTCTTTGTGATCGTGTCCTCGAGGCCGGCGCCCTTGCCACGGCCGATGAAGCTGCCCGAGTTGACATCGATCACGGTCAGCGCCTCGCCGTAGTCGATGATCAGGTAGCCGCCGCTCGGCAGGTCGACGCGCCGCGACATCACGCCCGCGATCGCCTTGTCGACGCCGTAGGCCTCGAACAGCGGGGTCTCCTTCTGCTCCCACAGCTCGACCCGCTCGACCAGCTCGGGGGCGGTGCGCGTGAAGAACGACACCAGCCGGTGGTACTGCTGCTCGTCGTCGACGATCGCGCGCTCGAAGTGCGCGGAGAAGATGTCGCGCACGACGCGCACGGACAGGTCGGCCTCCTGGAAGACGAGATCAGGGGCGGCCGTCTCCTCGACGCGTTTGACGAGCACCTCGTGCAGCTTGTGCAGGTACTTCAGCTCGCGCTCGAAGTCCTCGCGCTTGGCCCCGTGCGCCGCGGTGCGCACGATCGCCCCGCCGCCGTCGAGCACGAGGCCGGAGGTCTGGCGGCGCAGCCGTTCGCGCTCCTTGTCCTCCAGCCTGCGCGACACGCCCACGCCCTCGCCGGTGGGCGCATAGACCATGTAGCGCCCGGCGATCGTCAGCTCCATCGACAGGCGCGCGCCCTTCGTCTTCAGCGGATCCTTGACGACCTGCACGACGATCTCCTGCCCGGGGCCCAGCAGGTCTGAGATCTTGTTGCGGGCGGCGCCGCTACCGCCGCCGCGCCCCCGCCTGGGCGCCTCCACGCCGGGCAGCACGATCTCATCGACGTGCAGGAAGCCGTTCTTCTCGAGGCCGATGTCGACGAACGCGGCCTCGAGGCCGGGCAGGACGTTGTCGACCTTGCCCTTGTAGATGTTGCCGACTATCGATCTCCCGCCGCGACGCTCGATATAGAGCTCGGCGATGCGATATCCGGCGTCAGGCGCTCCGCTGCCGCGCTTACGCCCGCGGTTGGAGGAGGTACGCGAGGCGGCGGGCGTTCCGCCGGCCTCCAAAAGCGCCACGCGCGTCTCCGCGCGGTCGACGCTGACGAGCACTTGCTTTTTCAATTTTCTGGTCCAGTCTTATAGTCATATGTCTTCTAGTAGATCGGCACTCGGCCCTTCAGCGCCGCTGAGGCGCGTGCCTGGACGTAGATCGACTGCAGCAATCCTACGGCCAGAAGGGTGGTGATCACCGACGAGCCGCCATAGCTCATGAGCGGCAGCGTGACGCCGGTGATGGGCATGATCCCTATGGTCATGCCCACGTTTACAAAGACCTGAAACATCAGCATAGCCGCTACACCGGCCGCAAGAAGCGACCCGAACAGGTCCTTCGACATCGTCAGGATCCGCAACGTCCTTGAGATCAACAGCCCGTACAGGCACAGCACGAGACCGGCCCCGAGAAAGCCGTACTGCTCGCCGACGGCCGCGAACACGAAGTCGGTGTCGTCCTCGGGCAGGTAGTTGCCCGTCAGCACGGTGGAGTGCGATCCCCGCCCGGTCTTCTCGCCCGAGCCGATCGCGATCTTCGATTGGGCGAGCTGGTAGCGAGGATCGGGTTCACCGGTCTTCGATTCCTTTTCCTTGATTTCCGCGAAGTTCGAAGACGGGTTCAAGAACGCCGTCAGCCGTTCGGTCTGATACGGCTTGAGTACATGCACGCCGAGCGCCGGCGCCGCCACCAGCACGATCGCAACCGACACGCACACCAGCGCCACGAGGCCGCCCAGCTGCTGCCACGGCGCTCCCGCCACCAGCAGGAGCACGAACGCGATCACCATGTACACCATCCCCGAGCCGAGGTCGGGCTGCACGATCACGAGCATCGCCGGCACGAGCGCAGCAAGCATCACACGAACGGTCGTTTCGCGCTCGCGCAGCCGCCGCGCGCGGTCGACGATGAACGACGCGAGCGCCACGGTCAGCAGCACCTTGCCGAGCTCGGAGGCCTGGAAGGAGAAGAACGGCAGGCTGATCGCGCGCGTCGAGCCTTTGCTTTCGTGGCCCAGGCCAAGGACGGCGAGGATGCTGAGGATCAACACCGCATAGATGCCGTATTTCAACTGGCGCAGGCGCGCGTAGTCGACCCGGGCGAGGACGACCATCAGGATCAGGCCGATCACCAGATAGACGATCTGACGGTTGACGTAGTAGCCGGGATCGCCGGGGATCGCTTCGCGCGTGGCCGTCCCGAGCGTCAACGCCGAGGCGATCCCGAGACCCACCACGGAGAGCGTCAGCAGCGGATCGAGCGGCAGCCCATGCCACGCGCGCGCACTGGGCACGGCCGGCGGCTCCTCGGCTGCGGGCTTGATCGGGCTCGAGAGCGAGGAGGACATGGCCGATCGCCTCAGAACGTCTTCGAGCTTCCGACGACGAACTTCTCCGGTTGACCGAACCACCTGGCGGCGATCAGGCGCGCGATCGGCGCGGCCGTTTCGGCGCCGAAGCCGCCTTCTTCGACGGTCACCGCGATCACGATCGGGCGCTTGGGGTCGTTGACGAAGCACATGTACCACGACTGTTCCACATGGCCCTGCCGTTCCGCCGTGCCGGTCTTGCCATAGACGGGGTGCTGCGACTGGTTCCAGCCCGCCCACACGTCCGCGGAGGTGCCCCCAGGCTGGCTCGCGGCCTCGTGGATCCCGTCCATCACATCGCTCAGGTCGGAGTAGTTCAGGTGCACGTGGCGCTTCGGCGGGAAGTTCCGGCTCAGGCTCTGCACCAGCCCGCCGTCGGCTTCGTCGATCTGGCGGCCGAGATGGGGCGTGAGCACCTCCCCTTCGCCGCCGTGCAGATACGCGTTGGCGAGCGTCGAGTAGGCCACCGCCATCTGCAGCGGGTCGGTCTGCAGGCTGCCCTGGCCGACCGCGAGATCCATGTTGTAGCCCACCGTCCACGGCTCGCCCGGTTCGGCAACGATCTCGCAGCGCCTGCCGTGGTGTTCGCGCGTGCACTGCGATTCGGCTTCGTTCTGCTTGACGAGCCACTGCCGGCTCGGGATCGTCCCGGTCAGCTCGCTCGGCAGATCGATGCCCGTCTGCTCGCCGATCCCCAGTTCGCGGGCCTTGTTCTGGATCACGTCGCCGTGGCTGTTGGCGAGCTCGCCGACCGTGAAGAAGTAGGTGTCCGAGGAGACCTTCAGCGCTTCCACGAGCCCGACCGCGCCGTAGTCGGTGTGGCCGGAGTTGCAGAACAGCTCGCCGCCGCCTCCGGCCGCTTCGATGCACGATCCTCCCCCGAGCGCCTCGCCCGGGTCGATCACGCCCCCTTCGAGCGCCGCCATCGCCGTGATCGGCTTGAACGTCGAGCCCGTGGGATAGGCGCCGTTGACCGCCCTGTTGACCAGACGCGAGGGGGTTTCTTCCCCGCCGCCCTTGCCCTCGAGCGCCCTGAGTTCGGTTTCCGTCAACGGCTTGGCGAACTTGTTCGGATCGAAGCTCGGATAGGAGCCGATCGCGAGCACTTCCCCGTTGAGCGGGTCGAGCGCCGTGAACGCCCCTGCGACCGCCGGTTTGCCGCCAGCGCGGGCGTTTTCGATGCCCTCCAGCAGCGCCTTTTCCCCCTCGCGCTGCAGGCCGAGGTCGAGCGTCGTGCCTAGGCTGTAGCCCCCCTTGGGAGGCTGCGGCTGCAGACGCGTCGGCTCGGGGTAGCCGGCCGCGTTGACCTGCACGCGCTGCACGCCCGGCTCCCCGCGCAGGTAGTGGTCGTAGAAGTACTCGAGCCCTTCCTGCCCGACGACGGTGTCCTGCTTGACGCCGCGAAACGCCGGTTTCTCGAGCTCTTCCTTGTTGACCTGCCCGACGTAGCCGAGCACCTGCGCCGCCATTTCCCCGTACGGGTAGGCGCGGATCGAGACGGGCTGCTGCACGACGCCGGGGAAGTCGTTCTGGCGCTCGGCGAGCACCGTCAGCACGCCGCGGCCGGCGTCGGTCTTGATCGTGACCGGCGCGTATGGCAGCGCCGTGCGCCCTTTTACCACGAGCGCCTCGATGTGTTGTGCGCTCATGCCCAGCAGCGCCCCCACGCGCCGGTACAGCGCGAGCCGGGGCGCCCCCGCGGGCGGCAGCGCCGAGGGCACGATCTGCACGGCGTTGGTGATCCGGCTCGACACGATCGGCTTGCCTTCGCGATCGAGGATCTCCCCGCGCGGCGCGGCGATCGGCAGGTCGCGCACGCTGTTGGCGTCGGCCTGCTGCACGTACTGTTCGCCGGAGAGCACCTGCAGGTACCACAGGCGGAAGAAGATGATCGCGAACATCACCATCGCCAGCACGCCCAGCGCGCCGACGCGCAGCGCCAGCTGCGGCGAGACCGGCATCCGCGACCGATCGTCCGAGATCGGCCAGCTCGGCCGAACCCGCTCGAGCGCGCTCATGCCTTGGACAACGGGCTCAACCCGCCCGTGGTGTAGGCGCGGCGGCGACGGCGGCGCGGGTCCTCGGGCAAACTCCCGATCAGACAGCGGCGAACGAGGATCCACGCGGGCAGCGCGACGACCGTGTCGACGAGCACTCCGAGCACGATCTGGCGCAGCAGCTCGACGCTCACCGGCGCGTCGACGCCTAGCAGGAACTCCATCAGCGAATAGCCCACCAGCGAGGCGGCGGCCGCGGCGGCGCCCACGAGCAGCGGCGTGACCGGCGCCTGGGGATCGCGCAGCTCGCGCAGCCGCCCGCTCCAGTAGCCGATGATCGTGAAGATCAGCGAGGTCACTCCCAGCGTCTGCACGAGCATCAGATCGACGAGCAGGCCCACCGCGAAGCCCGTCGCTGCGCCCACACTCGAGCCGCACAGCAGGCCGACGAAGGCCACCAGCAAGGGTGAGAGGTCGACGTTGACGCCGAACACCGGCACCTCGGAGACCACCCCGATCTGGACGAACACCGCGATCAGGACAAGCGCCGCGATCCGCCCGAGCAGCGCCGGCGAGGGGGTCGTGATCATCAGCCGGCCCCCGTGGATGCCAGCTGTTCGCCCGAGTTGCCGCTCGCGCCGGTGCTCCGCCCGGCGGGCAGATCGGCGGCGAGCCGGCTGAGGTTGGACGGCAGCGTCCCCTGCCCCGCGGTCAGCACCTGCACTACATCGAGGTTGTGCAGGTTCGCCAGCGGATGCACGTTGACCGAGGTGTAGGCGCTTTCTTCGTTCACCGACGTCACCTGCCCGATCGGGATGCCGGGCGGGTAGAGCGAGTCGTCGGGACTCGACACGGTGCCCGAGGTGACCACGTATTCGCTCTTGTCGACCTGCGTGTTGGCGGGCAGATACTGGAGCAGCAGGTCGTTCGGGTCGCCCACCTTGGGCTGCACGATGCCGGTCGCGTTGCTCGTGCCGATCCGCGCCGAGACCCCCATCGTGCTGTCGGTGATCAGGCTGACCTCGGCGCCGTCGGAGGCGACCTGGGTTACCTTCCCGACGAGGCCTTCCCCGTTGATAACCGGGTCTTCCGCGCGCACGCCCGCCGCTTCGCCCTCGTCGATCGTGACCGTCGAGTACCAGATGTTCGGCGATTTGCCCACCACCGTGGCGGTCACCGGACGATAACTCGCCATGCTCAGCCGGTTGTCGAGGTGGAACATGCCGAGCAGCTCGCGATAGGAGCGTTTTTCACCCTGGTCCGCAATCTGCTCGCGGCGCAGTTTGTCGACCTGCTTGAGCAGCTGGTTGCGCTGGCTTTTCGCGTGCAGCGTGTCGTCGAACCAGCCAAACAGGTCGCGCACCGGCTTCAGCGCCTTGTTGGCGCCGTCCTGGATCGGCGAGACGACCGTGAGGAAGCCGCGCTGCACGGAGTGCAGGCGGCCGCCGGGCGCCTCGCCGAAGTAGGCGGTCAGGAGCAGCAGGGAGAGCGCGACGAGCAGCACGAGCACCGCGCGTCGACGCCGGACCGTCTTGTCGTACACGAATCAGGGCCTTCCGGAGCGTTCATTGCACAGGGTACGCGTCACGTACGGTCGATGCCTCAGCCGCTACCGAAACAGGCGGCCCGATCATCTACGCCTGCGGCTGCGGGTGGTGCGGTTGGCGCGGTGGATCGCCTCGAACTCCTCGAGCGAGCGGCCCGAGCCGACCGCGACGCAGGTCAGAGGCGACTCGGCCAGGTGCGCCGGCATCTGGGTCTCCTCGCGCAGCCGCTCGTCGAGTCCCTGCAGCAGCGCGCCGCCGCCGGCGAGCATGATGCCGCGGTCCATGATGTCCGACGCGAGCTCCGGTGGTGTGCGGTCGAGCGTCTCCTTGACCGCTTCGACTATCTGGCTGAGCGGCTCCTCGAGCGCCTGACGGATCTCCTCGCTCGTCAATACCACGGTCTTCGGCAGCCCGGAGACCATGTCGCGGCCGCGGATCTCCGCCTGCAGCTCCTCCTCCATCGGGCAGGCCGAGCCGACCTCGAGCTTCAGCTCCTCGGCCGTCTGCTGGCCGATCAGCAGCTTGTACTCCTTCTTGGCGTAGTTGATGATCGCCTCGTCCATCTCGTCGCCGCCGACGCGAATCGACTGCGAGACGACGATCCCGCCGAGTGAGATCACGGCCACCTCGGATGTTCCGCCGCCGATGTCGACGACCATCGAGCCCGTCGGCTCGCCCACCGGCAGCCCAGCTCCGATCGCGGCGGCCATCGGCTCCTCGATCAGATAAGCCTGTCGCGCGCCGGCCGCCATGCAGGCGTCCTCGACCGCGCGCTTCTCGACGCCGGTGACGCCCGAGGGCACGCACACCACCACGCGCGGGTGCGCCCAGCGATTCTGGTGGACCTTCTGGATGAAGTGGCGCAGCATCTCTTCAGTCACGTCGAAGTCCGCGATCACCCCGTCCTTCAATGGTCTGATCGCCTGAATCGTGCCGGGTGTGCGGCCGAGCATGCGCTTTGCCTCGATCCCGACCGCGTGAACTTCGCCGGTGCGCGAGTCGATCGCGACCACGCTCGGCTCCGACAGCACGATCCCGCGCCCGCGCACGTACACGAGCGTGTTGGCCGTGCCCAGATCGACCGCCATGTCGCGGCCGCCGAAACCTGTCAGATAGCTGAAGATGCCCATATATGGAGGAAGGAGATGGGCGCCCCGGCTCGGTCTCGCGCCGTCACGTAACGACACGCACGGCGACCTTCGCATGTCCGGGTACTACCCGCGCGCAGTGTAGCGAACGTCCTGTCGAGGCGAACAGGGTTGCGAGCTTATTTGCAGGCGAAAAGAAGCTCCGGCCAGAGATCGAGCAGGCGTGCGAGCGGCAGGCCGACGACGTTCTCGTAGTCCCCCTGCAGCGCGCGCACCAGCGCGGCGCCGGCGCCCTGGATCGCGTAGCCCCCAGCGCGCCCCTCCCACTCGCCGCGGGCCAGATACCAGTCGAGCAGCTCGCCGTCGAGCTCGCGGAACGTCACCGCGGTGCGTACGACCGCCGTGCGCTGCTCGCCGGGGAGCAGCAGCGCGAGCCCGCTCACGACCTCGTGCGTAGCGCCGCTCAAGGCCCCGAGCGTGGCGCGCGCCGCGTCGACGTCCACGGGCTTGCCGTAGATCGCGCCGTCGAGCGCGACCAGCGTGTCGCAGCCCAACACCGACTCCTCCGCGCCACCTGTCCCCCGCTCGCGCGCGGCTCGTGCCTTGCGCAGGGCGTTCTCGAGCGCCACCTCCCCGGGATCGCCGCGGTCGAGCTCCTCGACGTCGGTGGGACGCACAGTGAACGCCAGCCCCAGACGCTCCAGGGTCGCCCGCCGCTGCGGCGAGCCGGACGCCAGGACCAGCGCAGGCGTCTCTACAGCTCCGGGAAGAACAGCGCCGCCTCGCGCGCGGCCGATTCCGGCGAGTCCGAGCCGTGCACCATGTTGGCGCCCATCTCGGTGGCGAAATCGCCGCGGATCGAGCCGGTGGCGGCCTCCAGCGGATCGGTCGCGCCGATCGTCTGCCGGGCCCCCTTGACCGCGTTCGGCCCCTCGAGCACCATCGCGACGATCGGCCCGGAGGTGATGAACTCGACGAGCTCGCCGAAGAACGGGCGCTCTGAGTGCTCGGCGTAGTGGCGCTCGGCCAGCTCACGATCGACGGTCATGTGACGCAGCGCGACGATGCGAAGGCCCTTGCGCTCGAAGCGGGCGATTATCTCGCCGCTCAGCCCGCGGGCGAAGGCGTCGGGCTTGACGAGGATAAGGGTGCGTTCCATGGTTTCCTTTGGCTTCGGCGTTGTTTGAGGTCAGCGCTCAGGTCTGGCACGGGAGAGCGGACATGCGAATCATGAGGTCGAGCGGTCGGGAGGCTGTGCGTGTCGAAGGCTGTGCGTGTCGAAGGCTGTGCGTGTCGAAGGCTGTGCGTGTCGAAGGCTGTGCGTGTCGAAGGCTGTGCGTGTCGAAGGCCGTGCGCGTCAGGAGGTCGGACGAGGACGGCGCGCGCGCCCGGTCTGCGGCGCGACCACCGGACGGCTGAGCTCCTCCTCGAGACCTTCCTCGGCGCTCGCGGGCGTGGGCGCCCGGCGCGCGGGGCGCTCCTCATCGACGAGCAGCGCCTCGCTGTCGACCGGCGGAGAGACGCGCCGACGACGCGGGCGCGGCTGTACCGCGCCGGGAATCTCGGTCTCGCAGTAGGGGCAGATCGTCCACGCCTGGTCGAGCGGGCGCGCGCAGCTGACGCAGCGCTCCTTGAGCTTGTGCAGGCAGCTCGGGCAGCGGACGAAGTCGCGCTCGATGCGATAGTCGCAGTGCGGGCACAGCCCCTGGTCGAGGTCGTGCAGCCGCGCCTCCGCGGCCTGCATCTCGAGCTCGCGCTCGCGCACGTCCTCGAGGTACTCGGGCGGACGGATGATCAGGTAGATGATCGTGCCGACGAACGGGAACAGCGACGCCGCCGTGGCGCAGCCGACCATCACCGAGTCGTAGACCCGCCGGCGTGCGTCGGCGTAGGTCCAGTAGATCAGCGACAGGTAGAGGACGACGACGAACACGATCAGCAGGTCGATGACCAGGTTCAGGCCGCTACTTTCGATGCCGAAGTAGGCGAAGGGGGGCATGGGCGGCTAACGTGCGCTCGGAGCGGGCATCGGACGGCTGAGTTTAGAGAAACAACCGGCCGAATCCATAACCGGCGGCGAAGAACGCGAGGATCACAAGCGCCACGATCAGCGCCACGGCGCCGATCATCGTCAGCACGGACGGGCCGTCGTCGTTCATCCGCGCGACGCCTGCGAGCGGGCGGGAGCGTCCGCGACGCGCCCCCCGGCGAGCAGCTCGCCGACGAGGTAGACCGAGCCGGTGGCGAGCACGGCCGCGCCGCCGCCGCCGCCGCGCGCCTGCGCCCAGTCCTGGGCCTGCTCGAGCGCCGAGCGCGGCCGAGGCTCGCAGCGGACCGCCGCGAAGCCGAGCTGGCGCGCGAGCGACTCGAGCGCAGCCGGCGAAAGCGCGCGGCTGGAGGGCGGCGCGGTGAACCACGCCCGCTCGCACAGCGGCAGCAGCGCCGCGAGCATCGACGCCGCGTCCTTGTCCTCGAGCACGCCGAGCACGAGCCCGAGCGGCCGCCCGGCGAGGAGCTCCGGGAGCGCCTGCACGAGCGCCGCGACGGCGTCAGGGTTGTGAGCGCTGTCGAGCACGGTCAGCGGGCTCTCACCGACGGTCTGCAACCGCCCGGGTACCTCGACCGACGCTCCCGCAGCGCGCACCGCGGGCTCGCTCAGCTCGTTTCCGACACTCCGCAGATATGCCTCGGCGGCCAGGCGGGCGAGCGCGAAGTTGCGCTGCTGAAAAGCTCCCCTCGCCCGCAGCGGCTCCGGAGCGCCGCCCGCCGGCGCGCTGCCCTTGGCGCCCGTCGACGCGCTGCCCGCCGGCGCGCCGGCCTCCGCGCCCGCCGGCGCGGAGGGGGCGCCGACGCGCACGATCTGAGCCTCGCGCTCGCGCGCGAGGCGCTCGGCGACGACAAGCGCCTGCTCGTCGAGCGCGGCACCGAGCGCGAGCGTCGTGCGGGGTCGCAGCACCGCGAGCTTCTCCTCGGCGATGTCACGCACCGTCGGCCCGAGCCAGCGGGTGTGCTCGAGACCGACGTTAGTCAGCACGCTCACGCGCGAGGCGAGCACGTTCGTGGCGTCGTAGCGGCCGCCGAGTCCGGCCTCGATCACGGCCACCTCGACCCCTCGCTCGGCCATCACCCACAGCGCGGCGGCGGTGAGCAGTTCGAACTGGGTGACGTGGTCGTCCTCGGCGAGCGTGCGGTTGACGCGCTCGGCCGCCCACGCGGCGCGCGCGACGGCGGCTGCGAAGGCGTCTGTCTCGATGTCGCGCTCTGAGACCTGCACGCGCTCGGTGTAGGAGGTCAGGTGGGGCGAGGTGTAGGCGCCGGTGCGCAGGCCGTGGCGCTCGAGGATCGCGGCGGCCATGCGCGTCGTCGAGGTCTTGCCGTTGGTGCCGACGACGTGGATCGCGCCGAAGCGTTCCTGCGGAGCGCCGAGCACGGTCATCATCCGGCGCATCCGATCCAGGCCGAAGCGCATGCCGAACAGCTCGAGCGAGCGCAGATGAGATTCGGCCTGGGCAGAGCTCCACACTGCTCGGGACACCACCTGGGAACGACCCTACGCGTCGGGGTGCTTGCGCAGGTAGTCGGCGAACACGGGACGAAGCGCCTCGCCGAGCTTGCCGTCGCCGCTGTGCACCGCGTCTGAGATCAGCCCGTGCGCGTGTTCGATGTCGAAGTCGGCCTCGCCCTCGTCGCCGCTGATCGTCTCGGCCGCCGGGATCATCTCCAGCAGCGACCACAGGAACTTCACGTCGAGGTGCTTCTCGGCGCGGTGGATCGCGCGGTCGTGCAGCTCGTGCGTGGAGAGCTTGTCGAGGTCCTCGGCCATCAACGGCGCTTGCGGCACTTGCCGCGCCGCTTGCCGCGAAGCAGCCCTCGCAGCTCGCCGCCCATGCCCCGGAGGTCGAGCTCGCGGGCGAGCTTGCGCAGCTCCCGCCGCTCGCCGGAGCTGAGGTTGCCGGCGCGCCCGCGCGACTTGCGCAAGAGATCCGCCAGGCGCGTGCGATCGCGCTCAGACAGCGAGCGCCAGCGCCTGCCGACGGCGACGACCACCTGCAGGAGCGCCGCCCACGGGAGCGCCTTCACGCGGTCCGCTTTCGACTTGGAGCTCTGGGGCTTCAGCTTGGCCATGGGGCGATGGTAGCGGGCGGGCGTCGGAAGAGGCCGTCTCTAGGCCGACTGCTCGCGCGGGGAGGCGTCCTCGGGCTCTTCCTCGGGCGCCGCTTCGGTGACGAGCGTCGGCGTGAGGCCCTTCTCGACGGTCTCCTTGGTGACGACGCACTTCTTCACGTCGCGGCGGGACGGCAGCTCGAACTGGACCTCGAGCAGGATCTCCTCGATGATCGAGCGCAGGCCGCGCGCGCCGGTTTCGCGCACGAGGCCCTTCTCGGCGACCGCCGTGAGCGAATCCTCGGAGAAGACGAGCTCGATGCCGTCGAAGGAGAAGAAGCGCTGGAACTGCTTCACGAGCGCGTTGCGCGGCTCGGTCAGGATCGAGACGAGGTCCTCGCGCGTGAGCTGGTGGACCGCGCTCATCACCGGCAGGCGGCCGATGAACTCGGGGATCAGCCCGTACTCGATCAGGTCCTCGGGCAGGCAGTGCTCGAACACCTCGCCCTTGTCGCGCTCTCCTTTGGCCTCGATCGCGGCGGCGAAGCCGACGCCTTTGTGGCCGATGCGCCGCTCGATGACGCTGTCGAGGTTGGCGAACGCGCCGCCGCAGATGAACAGCACGTTGGTCGTGTCGATCGTGAGGAACTCCTGATGGGGGTGCTTGCGCCCGCCCTGCGGCGGCACCGAGGCCTGGGTGCCCTCGAGGATCTTCAGCAGCGCCTGCTGCACACCCTCGCCGGAGACGTCGCGTGTGATCGACGGGTTGTCGGCCTTGCGCGCGATCTTGTCGACCTCGTCGATGTAGATGATCCCGGTCTCGGCCTTCTTGACGTCGTAGTCGGCGGCCTGGATCAGCTTCAGGAGGATGTTCTCGACGTCCTCGCCGACGTAGCCGGCCTCGGTCAGCGCCGTCGCGTCGGCGATCGCGAACGGCACGTTGAGGATCCGCGCGAGCGTCTGGGCGAGCAGCGTCTTGCCGCAGCCGGTGGGGCCGAGCAGGAGGATGTTCGACTTCTGCAGCTCGATGTCGGAGTCGCCGGACATCATCATCTGCACGCGCTTGTAGTGGTTGTAGACGGCGACCGAGAGGGTGCGCTTGGAGGGGTCCTGCCCGACGACGTACTCGTCGAGCACGTCGTAGATCTCGCGCGGCTTCGGCAGGTTCTCGAGGTCGAACGTCGGGGGAGCGGAGAGCTCCTCGTCGATGATCTCGTTGCAGAGGTCGATGCACTCGTCGCAGATGTAGACGCCGGGCCCGGCGATCAGCTTCTTGACCTGCCGCTGGGACTTGCCGCAGAAGCTGCAGAGGAGCTGCTCGTTTGAGTCGGTCGGCCTGGCCACGGTCAGCTCGTCCTAGTGCTCGGAGATGACCCTGTCGATTATGCCGTATGCCTTGGCCTCCTCCGAGCTCATGAAGTAGTCGCGCTCGGTGTCTTTGCGCACGTCCTCGAGCTTTTTGTGCGTGTGCTTGGCGATGATCTCATCGAGGCGCTGGCGCACGTCGATGATCTCCTTGGCGTGGATCTCGATGTCGGTCGCCTGGCCCTGGAAGCTCGAGGAGACCTGGTGGATCAGGATCTTCGCGTTGGGCAGCGCCATGCGCTTGCCCTCCGCGCCGCCGGCCAGGAGCAGGGCGCCCATCGACATCGCGATGCCGACGCAGATCGTCTGCACGGGGGGCTTGACGAACTGCATCGTGTCGTAGATCGCGAGGCCGGCGTAGACCGAGCCGCCGGGGGAGTTGATGTAGATCGAGATGTCCTTGTCGGGGTCCTCGGACTCGAGGTGCAGCAGCTGGGCGACGATCAGGTTGGCGATCTGATCGTCGACGGGGGTGCCGAGGAAGATGATCCGCTCGTTGAGCAGACGGCTGTAGATGTCGAACGCGCGCTCGCCGCGCGAGGTCTGCTCGACGACCATTGGGACAAGTGGGCTCATAGTCTCGCTTTGGTTTCGCTTCGCGGGCTGAATTCCTTTAGAAGGCTGTCAGGCGATCCTAGTGCGTGCGTCAGCTCGCCGCTGTCAATCTCCGGGGGTCCACAGCTTGCCGGGGGCTGCCGCGGCGCCCGCCGGCCCCTCCGCCTGCTCGGGCGTCCACAGCTGCTCGCCAGCCTGCCTGCCTGCGCCCCCCAGGGTGTGCCCGTCAGGGTGGGCCTGCTCCGGGGCGATCGGGGTGGAGCGGGCCGCGATCAGCTCGACGGCTTTGCGCGCGGCGAGGTCCTCGCGCACATCCTCCAGGCGCCCGGCGGCGCGCAGGTCCTCGAGCAGCTTCTCGGGCGCGATCTCCTCGCGCTCGGCCGTGGGGGCGATCGCCGCGAGCAGCTCCTGCTCGGTGGACTCGATCTGCTCGGCGGCGACGACCGCGGTGACGACCGCCTCGCGGCGCAGGGCCTGCTCGGCGTCGCCCTCCATCTCAGCGAGGATCTCCTGCTCCTCGCGGGCGGCGATCTGCAGGTAGGCCTCGCGTGAGATCCCGCGGTGGGATAGGGAGTGCAGCATCCGCTCCCACATCTCGCGCGCGCGCGCTTTGACGAGCTCCGGGGTGAGCGCGACCTGCGCGCCAGCGACGACCGCGTCGAGCGCCGCCTGCATGAACTCGCCCTCGATCTTCCCCTGCTCGACCTCGAGCAGCCGGCCGCGGATGTCTCCGCGCAGCTCCTCGAGATCGTCGAAGCCGGCGTCGATCGCGAGGTCGTCGTCGACGTCGGGCAGCAGCTTGAGCTTGACCTCCTTGACGTCGATCTCGAACGTCGCCGGTCGTCCGGCCAGCTCGGCGGCGCCGTAGTCCTCGGGGAACGACAGGTCGACCGTGCGCGTGTCGCCGGCGCTCGCGCCGAGCAGGGCCTCCTCGAAGCCGGGGATCAGGTTGCCGCCGCCGAGCTCGACGAGCTGGTCGCGGCCCTCGCCGCCCGAGAACGGCGTGCCGTCGATCGAGCCGAGATAGTCGATCACGACGAAGTCGCCGACGGCGGCCGCGCGCTCGGCGGTCTCCAGGCGGGCGAGGCGCTCGCGCATCGCGTCGATCTCCTGATCGATCTGCGCGTCCTCGACGGCGGGCTCGCGGCGGGGAACCTCAAGGCCCTCGTAGGAGCCGAGCTCGGCTTTGGGCAGCACGCCGACCTCGATCGAGAGCTCGAGCGGGGCGCCCTGGGCCGGCAGGTCAAAGCGCCCGATCTGCGGGTCGCCGACGGGAACGATGCCGGTGGTCTCGATCGCCTGCGCGTACCAGGCGGAGATCGTGTCGCGGACGGCCTCCTCGAGCACGACCTCACGGCCGACGCGCTGGATCACGAGTGGCGCCGGGACCTTGCCTTTGCGAAAGCCGGGGAGCTTCAGCTCGCGGCCGAGCTGGCGTGCCTTGCGCTCGAGGTGGGAGTCGAGCTCCGCGGGCGGGACCTGCACATGCAGGCGCACGCGCGAGTCCGCGAGCTCGGTGACGGTCGTCTCCACGGCGGCGGCGGGCACGCCCGTCACGATACCGTTATCGACTGTGAGACCCCGCTTGCGACGCGCGCCGTCCACGCAGGTGGAGACGTGGCTGTGGACCGGCCCGGTAGGCCACCTGGTCGGGGGCGGTCTGGACTTCCTCGTCGCGCTCGCGCGCTACGTGCGCGCGCGAGCGCGAGCGAAGGACGAGAGAGTGGTTCGTTAGGCGACGGCGCCGGCGTGGGCGCGCTCGAAGGAGAGCGCCGTGCCGGCGGGGAGGACCACCACCGGGCAGGTGGCGAGCTCGATCAGACGCGCGGCCGAGGAGCTGAGCGAGACGCGGCCCGGGGCTGCGTCGGGGCGCGAGTCGATCACGAGCAGGTCGGCCTGGTCGTCGGCGACGGGCACGACCTGGGCGCCGAGCGCGGAGGCGAGCGCGGAGGCGGTGCTCTGCGCGCTGCCGTCACCGCCGGCCTCGCCGACCGCGACGATCCGCTGCGCGGCCGAGTGTGCGCCGTCGTCGGCGAATCCCGCGGTCGCGATCGCGACCGCGACCGGGCCGCCCTCGAGCAGGCGCTGGGCGGAGTTGCCGATCGTGATGTGGCCGGGGGCGGTGTGCGAGTCCGAGCAGAACACGATCGCAGCGGCCCCGATCTCCTCGGCCAGCGCGCGCAGCCCGTCGGGGGTGGAGCGATCGGTGATCGTGTGACTCGAGGCGAACGTACCGGTGAAGAGCGCCTCGCCGCGGTCGAGCACAGCCTGTGCCTCCTCGTCGCTGACGGCCTCGTTGGTGTGGCGGACATAGCCGAGGGACACCTCGGCGCCGGCGCGCGCGAGGAGCCCGGCGAGCGCGATCGCGTCGTCCTCGTTGGCGGTGCCGTCGTAGGAAACGATGATCTTGGCGGAGGGCATGGCTCTTCTCCTTGGTGATGGCTTCCCTGGATGGGAGCCGTTGCTGATCGAAGCTATGAGTTCTCCTCGATGGTGACACGCTCCTGCCATCAGCACCAGTAATCTTTATGATCTTTGCTATAAGTTTTACTTATGCTTAACGTGGCCCGGTTGAAGGTTTTGAAGGAGGTCGCCTACAGGGGCTCGTTCTCGGCGGCCGCCGAGGAGCTGTCCTACACCCAGTCGGCGATCTCCCAGCAGATCGCGTCGCTCGAGGTGGAAGCGGGGATGGCGCTGCTGGAGCGGCGCCCGCGCGGCGTCAGCCTGACCGCGGCGGGGCAGATGCTGATCGGGCACGCCGAGGGCATCCTCGCGCGGCTGGAGGCCGCGGAGGCGTCGCTCGCCGAGATCGCGGGCCTGCGCGGGGGAAGGCTGCGGATGGCGTCGTTCCCGACGGCCGGGGCGACGCTGATGCCACTGGCGATCGCCACGTTCCGCGCGTCCTATCCGGATGTTGAGCTGACGCTGAGCGAGGGCGAGCCCGAGGAGATCGCCCCGCGGCTGCGAGCGGGCGAGCTCGACCTGGCGCTGCTGTTCGAGTTCGAAGGCGAGACGGAGCTGGGAGAGGACACGACGCGCGTGGAGCTGCTCGAGGACCCGATGTATCTGGCATTGCCGCGCGAGCACCGGCTGGCGAGGAAGAAGCAGCTGCGGCTGGAGGATCTGAAGAGCGAAGCGTGGGTGCAGACCTCGAGCGCGAGCCCGTGCGCGCGCCACGTCGTGCGCTCGTGCCACGCGGCGGGATTCGAGCCGAACGTGTCGTTCGAGAGCGACGACTACCAGACGGTGCAAGGCCTCGTCGCCGCCGGGGTCGGGGTCGCGCTGATCCCGGAGCTCGCGCTGTCGGTGGTGCGCGAGGAGATCGCGATCCGCGCCCTCTCCCCCAGGCCGCCCGTGCGCCAGGTCGTGGCGGCCGCGCCCGCGGGCGCGCGGCTGGTGCCGGCGGCGCCGGCGATGCTGGGCGTGCTCGAGCGGGCCGCCGCGCAGTACGAGTCGCTCGGCGCGCCTCAGGCCGCGTAGGCGGGCTGGAACGGTTTTGAGGAGCCGCCTTCCGGCGACCGGCGTACGGTGGGCGTGCAGCGGCTGGGTTGGCGTGATCCTCTTTGTGAGGTTACGACGCTGAGGCCAGAGGGCTTATTTCTTTTTTTGTGCCGGCGTGAGTTTGTGTCGTGCTTGTTTTTCGCATTTGTTGCGGGCGGTCTTGTTTTTCTTGGTGTGGCAGGCTTTCAGTGCTTTGCTGAGCTTTTGGGCTTTGGTCAGGGTCTTGGTCGTGGTCGGTTTGACTGTCGTTGTCTTTTCTTGTTTGGGGAATGCGATGTTGGGCGTGGCGATCTGTGGGGGGGATGCGGGGGGCGTGATCAGGGTGGGGAACCCGGGCGTGGTGAACGATGCGGATTGGCCTGTGGTGGCGCCGTCGGCGTTTGTTGCCGTGACTCGGTAGTAGTAGGTCGTGCCGGGCTGCAGTTCGCTGAGCGTCACATGCACTTCTTCGGTCGTGGCGCCGCCGATGCTGCCGAGGCCCGTCGCGGGACCGTAGTTCCCTGGTTCGGTCCCAATTTCAAAGCCATAGTTGGTCTGCAGACTGTTCGTCCCGACTGTGCCCGTGAGCGTCGCCGAGTTCTGGCTGACGGCGTTCGCGCCGCCCGTGCTGACGGTCGGTAGCGTGCCCGGCGTCGTCGTGAACGTCGCGTCCTGGCCGTAGCTCGTTTCGATTTTGCCTTCGAAGTCGTTGTGGGCGACCACTCGGTAGTGGTAGGTCGTGTCCGGTCGCAGTCCCGTGGCCAGCGTCGGGCCGACCGTCTGCGGTTCGGTGCTCGACCCGGCGCCGGCCGGAGCCGTGGCTTCACCGGCCGTGTAGGGGTCGCCGGCGCCTTCGGCGAGCGCGGCCTGGTAGCGAGCTTCGCTTACATACTGAAAGTAGTAGGTCGTTTCCACGCCCTCGGGGTTGACTGTCGCGGAGAGCGTCGCTGTCGTGCCGGTGATGTTCTGTGCTTCCCCGGCGCTCACGAGCGGTAGAACCGGCGTCGTGAACGACCCGATCGTGGGGTCAGTGCTCGTCCCGGTGGCGTTCGTCGCCGCGGCACGATAGTAGTAGGTCTCACCCGGCGTCAGACCGTTCACCGGGACGCCGGCCGGCAGTTCGGCCGACTCCGCGGCGAGCGTGTGGATGCCCGCGACCTTCGTGGCTGCAGGAGTACCGATCAGCGCTTCTTCGGTCGCGTATTCGAAGGTGTAAGTGGTTGCCTGGTAGTTGGGATTGATCTGCGCCCCGAACGTGACACCGGTGGCGAACAGCCCGGCGATGCTCTCGCTGGTGATGCTCGGCGCTTCCGCGGTCAGCGTCGTGAACTCTTCTTCGGCGCCTTCGGCTTTCCCCGTCGCGTTTTCAACGACCACGCGGTAACGGTACGTGGTAGCCGCTTTCAACCCCGACAAAGACAGTGTCGCGCTCTGCGGGCCGGCGCCTTCCAAAGTGGCCTGTTCGCACGGTGCTCTATGTTCGATAACGACTTCGCCGTATTCAAAAACACACAAAGTCGCCGACTGGTTCTCAGGATTGACTTCGGCCTGCAAATCCGCCGCGAACGGCGTGACCCCCGAGCTGCTCTCGCCAACAACGGTGGGATCCGTCGCGAGCGTTCTGAACGTCACCGGCGCTCCCACCGCCGATTCGCCCACGTCATTGATCGCGACCAGGCAGAACGCGTATTCGCTGCTGCCCTCGAGCCCGGTCACGGGCATGGAGACCTTGCCTTCGCCTTCTCCTTCGTTGGTCGTGGCGCCACCTTCGCAGCTTGCTCCGGCACTGTACTCAAACTCGTATTTGAGCTTGGTAGCCGCCGGCTTCAACATACCTTTCAATGTCGCCGTGGTGCCCGTGATCGCGCCGGCCGCTTCTGTCTGGGGCGCCACCGGGCGCAGAGCGGTCGTAAACGTTTTTTCCGTGCCCGCCGTTTCACCCGTCGAATTCTTCAACACGACCTGATAACGATAGTTCGTGTCCTGCTCCAGGCCGGACACCGTCAAGCCGACGCCCTGTTCGCCACCTTCGATGCTCGCCTGTTCGCACGCCACCTCATTTTCAGACACAGTCGTCTCGCCATACCGAAAACTACATTCGGTGGGCTCGTTGCCAGGATCGACGACCGCTTCCAAGCGCACTTCTTCCGCTTTAGGAGCAGCGCTCTCACTGACGACTTGAGGCCCTTCCGCCAGCGCCGGAGCAACCATGACCGACAGTCCCCCCACAATCACACCGACCGTGGCCGTCACTACCGTCATCAGCTTGCGAACGCGTCTCATGAGCGTCCCTCCTGGTCGATGCTGGACTTTCGTACGCTGCTCGACTTCTTCGCCTTCGCCTTCGTCTTCTTGCTCTTCTTCTTCGTGGCCTTCTTGGCTTTCGGGCAGCCGGTGACGCTGATCTTCGTCGACTCGTGAATTTCAGTGCCGTTCTGCGCGACGAACGCGGTCGGCATCGCAAGACTCGACGTGCACAGATCCCCGTTCGCCGCAAGCGCCGAATACCTGCCCTCCGGCAGGTACAGCTCAAAACTGCTGAAGGGGGTGTCTGGGACCGTCTTGAACGTCGTCGACGTGATCCCGGCTTTGGAGATGAACGTCGCACCTACCAGGTCGACGCGGACGCCATCGCCCTGCAATACAACCGTCAGCGACGGGAACGCTTCCCCACCATGGCTGACGAAGTACACAGGGCCCATGAGCGGCACCGGTAGTACGGCCGTAGATACCCTCGCGGAGCCGATCACCGACGCCGCTGGACAGTTTGCCGGGTTCACGTCGAACACCGCGGCCACACACGCCTTCTGCAACGTCGTCAACCGCGACGGGAGCTGCTTGGGAAGATCGACCTTGACCTTCGCGATATCCGCTTCACTGCCCTGCGCCGTGCCGGGATAGGACACCTTCGCGTCGAGGCTCGCTCCCATCGCTTTGCTGGTTTTCCCGGAGGTCGAGACCGCGAACTTCGGCTTGAACTTCAACCCCGCGCAATTGGTCACCTGAAATGACGAGGACTCGCTCGCGCTCGAAGCCTGTGTGCTCGTCAGCGTACCCGTGACCGCCGTTTTACCGCAACCGGTCGGGTTGAACGTGAACCCTTCACGACTGATCGTCACGTTCACGAGGCGCAACTGCAGCGGAATGCCATCAAGCTCCGTCGGCAACGGGTCCGACGTCACCGTGAGCGCCGCCGTTTCAGGATTGACACTGATCGCGGAGCGATTGACGACCGTACCGTCGCCCGTGGTGCCTGCGAGCGTATACGGTCCAGCCACCGCAGGAACAACGATCGACAATCCATACGGCGCTCCCTTATACGGCCCCGTGATATACACCTTCCCGCCCCCCACAACGAACGGGTCCGCGCCCGGCCCGGTCTCCACGGTCGTTTCACCGATCAAGCTTTCCGGCCCACACGTACCCGCGTTCGCCTGTGCTTCCCCGCACAACGAGACCCTCGAAAGCATCCCCAGCAAACCCGGCGGCATCCGCACCTGCGCACCATTCAAGAGCTCGTCCGAATCAGAACGACCAAACGCCAAAGTGAACGGACTGAATCCACCCGCCTGATTACTTGTCGTGCCAGCCACAAACGACGGATCGAACTGCGCGCCAAAACACCCTTCATCGACGTCAAACGTGCTGAACGGGGTAGCGTCCGGGGTGAACGGCGAGCTCCACGGCGTCAAATCCACTGTCGTGGTGGCCGCGCCGCATGACCTCGGGTTGGCCAGCGTAGCACGCTCGCCCCCGCCGAGCGTCAGCTTGAACTCACTGAACGGCAACTGCGGGTTTTCATTGAACGTCGTCGTGATCTGACCCGTCTGCTGATTGATCTGCCCCGTACCTTCGAGCTTGACCACGATCCCCGATTCGCCTTCGCCCACCACCTGCACAAACAGACGGACCATCCGCCCGTCCTGGGCATCCTGCGGCGTGCAGGGATCACACAGCGGCGCCGCCAAATACACCTCGCCGGTCAACGCTTCTTCAAGAGCCGGCGTCCTGATCGACACCGTACCCACCTGCGAGTCACGTGGACACCCACCCGGCACACCGGAATGCAGCCCAAACTGAACGTCCGAGCAATCACCCAATCCATCCGCCGCCGACGGCGAAATCACAGTGCCCTGCGGAAGCGTCGCCACGACCTTCTTCACGTTCGGAGTCGCCAACCCATCAGGATCAGCATTCTGCGGAACATGAAGATCAAACGAATAGCCCGCCGGAGCACCGGCCTGCAGCGTATCCGGCAACATCGACACCGACGACGAGAACGGCAACAAATTGCAGCCAGTATCCGTGCCGAGCGAGGTGGAGGCCGACTTGAACACCCCTGGCCCCGGCGCTTCCCAGGAGTCGGTTGACAGCGTCCCTTCGAGCGGCGTAGCGCATTGCGTCGGATTGGTCAAAAACGGCGCCCGTACCTGTTCGACTCCGGGCCCGCCGAAGGAGAATTCGGTTACCGGGCTAAAGCCACGGCCGCCGGCCCCCCTTGCACTGACGGTGCGGGCCGCATAGTCGGGGCCGGGACCGTTGTGGTCGGCCGGGATGCCCCAGAGCGTGATCGAGGTCGAGTAGGTGTCGGCGCCCTCGGTGATATCCGGCGCGGATACGCGGACGCCGTAGTCGCCGTTTGAAAGCACGCCCGTATCGAGCCTCACGTTGAAGAGGGCCGCGTTGAACGCAAACGCAGCGGGCTCGCCCGGAGCCGGTGCGATGTTGAACACCGGTACGGTGAGCACGAGGTGTTCCAGGATGCCGCCGGCGATGACCGTGGCCGTACCGACCATCGTATCCGACGGACAGTGAGCTTCATTGATGACTTCAGCCATCGTGCAGCGCGCCACCCCCACCGTGGTGCCGACAAGTCCCGGGGGCAGATCAAAGCGAATGTCTTTCGGGTTCCCCGCCGGTGTAGACGAGAACGGTTCTGAGCGCTGTTCCCCCTTGGGATTGACGGTATTCAAGAAGTAGGTCACCGTCGTATTGGGGTGCGCGCCCGCTTGAGAGGTGGAGGCTGCGGCCATCAGCCCTCCCGGCGCCACGCCGTATTCTGGCAACGCCGAGCTGATCGTCACCGGATTGGTCGCGGAGACACTCGCGGCGCCCCCTCCGGACACGGTTACCTCATTGAGAACACTGGGAGGCATGATCGATGCCACACGGACCCCAACGGTGAGAACCAGGGTATCTCCTGGATCGACCGGGTTTGATGTCGAACAGTGTGGGACCGGTTCCAGCGAACACCGCATGTCACCCCCGTTTACTTCATTTCCTTGACTATGTTCATCTTCCGGAGTGCCTGCGGGATTCTTATACGCGTCGCTGCCTAGAAGTTCGGTGGCGGTCAAACCGGCAGGCAGCGTGTCGCTGAGAGTGATTTCGCTTCCATCGGTCGAGGCGCCCCCGACGTTGGTCGCGGTGACCAAGAGCGAATTGTCGCTTGTGCCAGGCTTGAAGTTCGTCGGGGTGGAGATTGAGAGCACCTTCCAAACCGGGCCCCCGTCCGCCGACGCGGAAGCGGGCATAAATGCGAGTGCCGCGCCGAGCGCGATCAGCAACAGCGGGCCCCCTTGGGTGAAGAGCGCTCTGCGAGAAAACATCTACTTATCCCTCCTGGTCGACTTCTTCACTTTGGGCGCGTACTTCTTCCTGGCCTGCGACTTGCACCTGGCTCGCTTCTTCTTTGCCTGTTTGTCGCACGCCTTGATCGCCGCCGACAGCTTTTGAGCATTTGTAAGGGATTTCGCCTTCGGCTTGCTCGTGGTGGTCACCGTCGTCGCCGGAGCTACATTCCCAAGACCTGCAAACGTCGCGCTGGCAGGCGCACCCAAGGGAGCGGGAACCCGTGGTGGTCCCTGACATACCGATCCTTCGCATGGGACCGCCGCCGGCGGCGGATTGTCACCAGGATGGGGGATCCGCGCGTCATAGACGTCATACGCACCGTCCGTGTCGCCGGCGGCCAAGCCGTCGGCGGTGGTAAAGAAGACGTCGCTGCCGCTTTCGCCGCTGTCGAGGAAGTACGAGTTCCGCGGGCTCTTGCCGGAGGAAATCAGATAGATGGTCCCATTCTCCCACTCGTACACGTCGCGACCCACCTGTTCCGTTGTATACCCCCCGTCGACGAGCTCCGTTCTGTACCCGGTGTTTGAATCCTGGGGAACGAGCGGATCAGCGGTGTCAAAAAAGATTCGGCTGCCATCGGCGGATACGCCGTGCTCTTCGACCATCCCTGCCCTTGACGCCAAGCCACTTTCGTGGACTTCGCCGGCGTGGAGAGGCGACAGTTGCGCATCGCTCGTTGGAATGTCCCCACGCGGCGGGCAAGACACGCAGCTCAACGTGTTGGTCGGCGCGTCATAGCGATAGATCTGTTCTGTCCCGGCAGGTCCATTCGGACCGTATTCGTCGTTATTGCCGCCATTGTTGAAGCCCGCGATCATCGCGCTCGTCTGGAACACGACCGTCGACCCGTCGCTCGACATACGCGCCGGTGCGACACCTCCCGGCAGCTGCGTGACTGGCGTCACTGTTCCGCCGTTCGGGCCTTCAGACCACCGCTCGAGCTCAGCCGGAGAGGCGCTCGAGTCGACAAACGCGAACGAGGACCCGTCCCGACTGGACGCGACGATCTGCCCCGAGACGCTCGGCAGATAGGTCACGGAGCCTGTTTCCACGTCAAAGTCGTACATCTTCGGTTCTGAACCAGGGGAAGCGACTTCAGCCGCCGTTGTCAAATCGTCGTCGCTCTGAAAGAACGCCTGGGAACCATCGGGCGAAGCGAACACATCGGAGCCTGCCGGTTCGCCTGGGTTGGAAGCGGCACCCGTGGGGTTGGGCATTTCCGACACACCCGCGGGCGCGGGGGCGGCCATACCACCGAGCTGAGGCAGCAGCGTATCCCGCGACACAAGCAGGGTCCTTTCCCCATTTTCCCGCACATACAGCTCGGGCGGGTCCGTTTCGCAGTTGTTGCCCCTGCCGCAGGAGTCGGGGTCGGGGCTCACGAAAAACAGACGCGTTCCGTTTTCCGACACCTGGTTGCCCGTCAGAGCGCGGCCTTGCAACGCCGCCGCGGGCACCGCGCCAAACGGGTCGAGCGATCCGTCGGGGAGCACGCCGGCCTCTCGGAGCGTGCCTTCCCTGTCTTCGTAGAGTCCCCAGGCTTCGATGTTGCTTTCATCCCTTTCTCCTTCCCCGTGCACGTGTGGTGCGCGCGAAGCGTCTTCGGGCAAGAGCGTGCCGGGGAAGGTGAAATAGACCGTGCTGAAGTCCGGGGTTCCCCCTATGGAGGCGCCCGATTCGGATCCGAATCCCCCGGCGCAGTTTTCGATTGCATTTGAGATCTCGGGCCGCTCCAACCACGTGGCTGCAACGAACGGATCGGAGCCGCTCAGGTAAAGCTGCTCACCGCCCTCATGTTCGTATCCGCAGGTGGGATAGGGCGGCGGTGCGAACAATCCGCTCGAGGACTTGAAGATGACGTGCGAGAGATCGGCGGAAGGGTCCACTCTCTGGGGCTGTATCGTTATTGTTCCGCCGGTAGTCGGCCTTTGCGCACGCGGAAGAATGCTCCTCGTCTTCCAGCCGGCCGCCGTTCTTTCGGACACGAAGTACAGGTTGTAGCCGGCAGCCGTTTCGCCAAAGGCTCCGCTGCCTTCAAACAGCACGCTGTTTCCGTCGGCCACGGCCAGCGAGTAGCGAGAAAGAGCGTAGGCAAGTGTCTTGTTCGTGCCGGTGCCCGCCTCGTTGCCGTCCTTGTCGGTAGGCGAGACCTGTTCGTACACACGGCCGTCGGGCAGCCCGGGCGCCGTCGAATAGGTTGGCGGCGGCGCGATCGTGGCGTAGGCGGAGGCAGTGGCGGGTAGTGCGGCCGTGAAACTTGCGCTCGCGAGCAGCGTGGCGATGATTGTCTGGAGTGTGCGGGTCCTGCGCTGCTCGGTGGGTTTCACCTTGTCTCCTTGATAGTGATGGTGCGCTTGTGCTGATCGCCGTCGGTCGGGTTTGATCTCGCTGTCTGCGCTCGCGACGAAGCCGTCCTCTGTGCAGGAATCGCTTCGTGTATTTCGTGTCCCAGTGGCGTGAGCGACCACGCGTTGGGCTCCCCGTTGGGCTGTCCCTCTCCGGTGTTCTCGATCAGCCCCAGACGCTCCAGGCGCGCCAGGAGCTTTGAGATCTGGCCCTGGTCTGTGACCTCCGCCAAGGCCGAGACCTCGCGATTGCTCAGACCGGGATGCTCAGCGATCCCACCCAGGACCAGCAACGTGCGATACGTAAGGCGCATCGGCAGCCCCTCGAGCACGTCTCTTGCCAGCGCACCCGAGGACGCGGAGCCATTCGTGCCCGCACCGACGTTCGCACGGGCCTTCGGGGGTGGCGCGGGCTGTTCGACAGGACGCTGGAGCTCGCTCTGCGCCACCGCAGGACCCAGGTAGGGCAACACGATCATCGCCGTCAACGCGTTCAGCAACTCGACCATCCGCCCCGGTTGCTTTGCGAGTAGGCGCGTATGGATGACGCCGAGGACCGCGCCCACGACGCCCTCGCCCGTGAGCGGCGGACGCTCCCGCCCAGACCCCGCCGACGAGCCATCGCGCTGCAAGACCAAAGCCAGCTGCGCGAGCACCTCCGCGCGACGCTCCTGCACCCGCGGACCCGCCTTCAACGCATCCACGACCAGCAACGAGCCCAGTCCGGGCTGCTCGTCCAGGAACCCGAGCAGCGCGACGAGCCCGGCGCGAGCCCGGGCAGGCCAGCTCTGCTCGCTCGTATACGCGGCCCAAGCGAGCTCCGAAGCGCGCGTGACGGCGTCATCGAAGATCGCTAGAAAGCAGTCTTCGCGATCCTCGAACACGTCGTAGAACGTCCTGCGCGAAACCCGGGCGCCATCCGTCACACGTGCGACCGTCATCTGGCCATACCCGTGCTCGGAGACGACGGCCACCGCCGACTTGAGCATCCGCGAGCGCTGCACCTCAGAGAGTTGCATCCCCCCACGACGCGACTGAACGACACCCGCCGCCGCCGACGGGGCTCCCGCGCGACGCGAGCGCGTGACGGCCCGCATCACGCCCTCCCCACGAACGGTGAACGCGGAGAGTCTTTGCCTGCCCTCAAGCCGGCACAGCTCTCCCCTCCCCCCATGGGGAAGCGCGGGTGGCCCGCTAGGGCCGAGTTGCGGGGTCGCGCCCTACGGGCTGAGCAGGAGCAGAGAGAGAGAGAGAGAGAGAGAATGTGTCAGCGACGCTGACGCATCTAGCTACGGGCCCATCGTGGGCGCCATAGACCCCTGGCACGTCTGTCCCCAACGAACTCACGCGAAAGCAACCCCTCATCTTCACGACCCGGCCCCTCTCCCAAGAGTCCCGATTCAGCGCTGTAGGTCGACCATCAGCGGCACGACCCAAACCCGATCCCTATGTTCAGCCCCAACATTCAGGGGCAATGACAAACGAAAACATATCGGAGCTATACAGCAATGTCAATAGAGAACCGTACAAGTACGCACAAGTCTCCCGTGGGGGAGAGAGCACCGGGGTCGCCGGCCGGCCCGTCCGGACCCACGGGGCCCGTCGCGCACGGATCTCGCGGCCGTCCCGGTCAGTCCTGCAGCGCGACCGCGGCGGGCACTTTGGCCGCGAACCTACCGGGGAGCGCGACGATCGCGACGGCCGCGGCGGTGACGAGCGCGAAGCTGAGAATCGCGCCGAGCAGGCCGAGCGAGGGGACGACGGGGTAGTTGATCGTGTGCGACAGCGCGCGGTCGAGCAGCTGCTGGCCGAGCAGGCCGAGCAGCGCGCCGCTCGCGCAGCCGACGCCGAGCAGGATCAGGGACTCGAGCATGATCGTCTGCCACAGCTCGCTCGGGGGGAAGCCCTCGAGCTTGAGCTTGGCCAGGCGCGGGCGGCGCTGCCAGATCATCGCGCCCATCGCCGCGGCCATCGCGAGGATCGCGGCGGTCAGGATCAGCGTCGCGATCTGGGTCAGGCGGGTGAGGCCCTGGCGGCTGAGCGAGTCCTGCTGCGCGGCGCGCGCTTGCGCGGTCTGCACCGCGAGGCCGGTGCGCGGGCCGAGCGCCGCGCGGATCTCCGAGCGACCCTGGACCTGGCTCACGCCGGGCGCGAGCAGCACGTTGTAGGCGCTCGCCTCGGGACTCCCCCACGCGCGCGCGAAGTCGTTTGCGTTCATCACGATCGCGCCCGGCGCCCAGCCGATGTTCGTGGACAGCGCGGCGACGCGCAAGACCGCCGGTTCGGGCGCGGGCAGCGTGAACGCCTGGCCGATGTGGAGGTGGTTTTCGGCGGCCAGCGCCTGGGAGACGACGACCCAGCCGCGCGCGCGCACACGTTCGCTCGCGCGCGCGAGGGAACCTTCGACGAGCTGTGTCGGCGGCACGAGCGGGACGGCTTCGGCGGGCGGCGCGATCACCCACACGCGCCGCGTGCCGTAGTCGAGCAGCCCGCCGCGGTAGATCCGCACCGCGCGCACGCCGGGCAGACGTTCGAGCTTCGCCTGGGTCGCGCGCGTCGGGAACGGGGCGGTCGTCAGCAGGTTGTATTCACCGGCCGGCGCGACCCACACATCGGTGTAGGCGTTCGCGTCGTGCGCCGCGTTTTCCAAGCCGTGCAGAAGGTCGCCGTGGGCGCCCTGGATCGAGACGGAGCCGAACACCGCGACCGCGCCCGTAGCCGCGATCGCGACCGCGCGGGCGCGGCCGGAACGGAGCTCCATCACGGCGATGTGCGGCACCGCGCTCACGATCGAGGGCGCGAGCCGCTTGACGAGCTCGAGGGCCGCCGTCAGCGGCAGCGGCAGCAGCAGCAGCAGGGCCGCGATCAGCGTGACCATCCCGACGACCGCGTCCTGCGGCGCGGCCAGCAGGATCGCGACGGTGACCGCGAGGCAGGCGAGGCCGGCGACGGCGAGCCACCCGGTCAGCGCGCCGCCGCCCTCGCCCTTCTCGGCGATCGCGGCGAGCGGATCGCGCGAGAGGATGTCGCGCAGCGGGCTGAGCACGGCGACGCAGGCCGCGAGCATGCCGCCGCCGACCGCGATCGCGAAGCTCTGCCAGCCGACGACGCGCGCCGAGCCGACGGCGAACGCGGAGGCGAGGTAGCCGGGAGTCGCGTGGAACAGGTGGATCGAGAGCTCCTCGCCGAGCGCGAGCCCGAGCGCGGAGGCGATCGCGCCGAGGATCACGGCATCGAGCAGCAGGATCGCGATCACGGCGCCAGGGGTATAGCCGTCGCGACGCAGGTCTGCTATCAGCCGCCGGCGCTGGGGCACCGTGAGGAGCATCGCGTTGAACGCGAACAGGAAGCCGACGAGTGCGCTGATCACGGCGAACAGCGCAGTCGACTGGTTGGTCGCGGCGGCGGCCTTGGTGAACAGCTGCTCGTCATAGGAGGAGCTCTCGACGTTCAGCCGCCCCGCCGCGACCCGCACGAGCCCGGCGCGCACCGCGGTTTCGCTGCCCGGCGCGGGCTCGACGAGGATGCGGCTGATGCGACCGCTGAGACTGCTCAGTTCCTGGGCGTATTCGAGCGGAGCGATCGCGACCGGGCTGTCGATCAGGGCGCCGATCTGACTCGCGTGCAGCTGCGCGTAGAGCGCCGCTTCGCTCTCGCCGCCGCCCGTCTGGAAGGTGACCATCTGCCCGAACTTCCGCACCCCGAGCTTGGCGGCGACCGGCGCGGGGAGCACGACCGCGCCGAGGCCGGCGAACGGCGTCAACGCGGCGCGGCGCACGAGCGAGCCGCCGAGCGCAGACAGGCTCGAGTCGGCGCCGACCAGCTGCACCGACTCCCGCCCGTGGGGGCCGATCGCATTGGCGTTCACTTCGAGCAGCGGCGCGGCGACACGCACGCCGGGGATGTGGCGCACCTGCGCGAGCGCCGTCGCGGAGAACCCCTGGGCGTCGCGCGCGGAGAGCTGGAGCGTGGCGCGCCCGACGATCCCCCTGTTCAGCGCACCGACGGAGCTCGACAGGGACTGGCTCGCGACCTGGGAGGCGAACAGCAGCGCGACGCCGGCGGCGATGCCGACGATCGCAAAGCACTCCTGCAGCCCGCGCGCGCGCAGGCGCACGCGATAGAGGTGCAGGACGTTTGCGAACTTCACCGCGACCCCGTGGCGAGAGGAAGGATGCTCATCAGAATTCTCACCGCGGCCCCCCGACGGCGGGAGCCGCGCTCACGTAGCGCCAACCGCCGCGAACCCCTGCACGGGGTCGTAGTCGATCAGCTTGCCGTCACGCAGCGCGAGCACGCGGTCGGCGTAGCCGGCGGCCAGTGGGTCGTGGCTGACGAGCACGATCGCGACATCGCGCTCGCGGCACAGCTCGCGCAGCAGCTCGAGCACTTCGCTCGAGCGCTGCGAGTCGAGGCTGCCGGTCGGCTCGTCGGCGAGCAGCAGCTGCGGCTCGGTCGACAGCGCTCGTGCGATCATCACGCGCTGGCGCTCGCCCATCGAGAGCATCTCCGCGCGGTGCTCCAACCGCTCGCCCAAGCCGAGCCGCTCGAGCAGCGGGGAGACACGGCGATGCGCCTCGCGCCAGCGGACGCTCTTCAAGAGCTTCAGCACGGCGTTGTCGATCGCGCTGACGCCCGGCAGCAGGTCGAAGTTCTGGCGCACGAAGCCGAGCTCCGAGAGCCGGTAGCGCGAGGCCTCCTGCTCTGTCAGCGAGGAGACGTCGCGGCCGTTGACGAGCACAGCTCCTGAGGTCGGCTCGAGCAGCGCCGCGACCATCAGCAAGAGCGTCGTCTTGCCCGACCCCGACGGGCCGTACAGCGCGACCATCTCCCCCGGCGAGACCGACAATGAGACGCCGTCGACCGCCCGCACGGGCTCGCCGCCGACGGCCGGGTAGTGCTTGACGAGCTCACGCAGCTCCAACATCGGCGCCCCCCTCGAGTGCGGCGGATCTCGCGACTGGCTTCCCTGCGCGTTCGCCTCCCCGCCGCCATCGAAGACAGGACCCGAACGCGCGGCGAGCGCGAAACACGAAGAGCGCCCCGCCGACCGGCGGGCCGGCGCTCGCGATCACGCTCTCCGTCGCCTCGCGCACACGCGGCGCACGGGCCTCCCCCAACGAGAGATAGGAGGCGACCATGCCGGCGAGCAGGACGACATGGAGGCGGCCGCGAGGCAGGCCCCGCAACTCGCTCGCAGACCGCGCAGCGAGCCAAGCCATCCGCACGCGCGCCTCCTCTGGCGATTCGTAGCAGCTGATGAAACTGAACTGCCCACTGTCCGCGTCCTCGCCCTCGTCGACGAGCGAATCGAGCAGCGAGTGCAGCGATCCAGCCCAAATGAGATACGGCGCGGCGAGCGACACTGCGAACTCCGGCCGGACGCCGCGATCAGCGGCGGTAGCGATCAAGAAATGCACCCCGAGCGATGTTCCCCGGGCCGATGCCGTCTCCCACCACCGAAGACCCGTTCCCGGCGGCGTCTGCGCGCGCGCCCAGCGCACGAGCTGCTCGCGCTCGGCGGGGCTGCGGCCGAGGCTGAGGCTCTGGAACGCGACGATCGACTCGCTCGCCGCCCGCACTGGCTCGGCCACAGCGGACCAGGAGGGCAGCGCGGCGAGCGCCGCCCGGCAGGTGTCGACGAGCTCGCGCAGGTAGCCACCGTCATCGTGCCGAGGATGGTGCTCGTAGTAGTCGAGGTGCGGGGCGAGCGGGTCGAGCGCGACGAGCAGCGCTTCGTGCAGCCGGCGGCCGTTGGGAACCGGCTCGGCGCAGGGTTGCTCGGCGAGCATGTCGATGTAGTTGTAAGCCGCTTGAAACGCCGCGAGCGCGCGCACCGCCGCGCGCCGCCGCCACCACGGGACGAACACCGCGAACGCGCACGCGCCCTCGATGTTGCCGCGCTTCGCGAGCGCCGCGAGCGCGAGCTCGCGCAGCACGGGATCGGGGATTTCGCAGGCGCGCGCGCGCCGGCGGCGCAGCTCGCGGCGGACGCGCGGGAAGACCGTGAGCCAGTAGCGCGCGGCCGCGGCCACGAACACGCCCGTGAGCACCACCCGCTCCCACGCGCCGCGCACGGCTATCGCCGCCGGCGCCGCACCGGCGGCGGGCACGGTACGGCGCTCTGCGCGGTCGTGGCGCTGCCGTCGACGAACGCGAAGCTCGCGACGAACGGGAAGCCGCCGCGAGGACAGCTCGAGGGCACTTCGACGCCGCGCGGGTGAAAGCTGATCGTGTGACCGTGGGCGCGTTCTGTGTAGATCAGGCCGCTCGGGCCGATCGTCGCCTGCACGTGCACGATCGATACCGGCGGCCCGCCGGGCACGCTCGGGATCAGCGGGATCGCCGTGTCGAGGGAGCCGCCGAGCGTCTGCGAGCCCTGGACCAGTTCGCCCTGGAAGACGAGCTGCGCATACACCGGCGCCTGGCCGTTGGCGTAGAACAGCACGACCATGTTCCCGTCGTGCGACGGCCCGCGCAGCGCTTCGATTGTCGGGATCTCGTGCCCGGCGCCCTGCCCGAACGGCACTTCCACGTAGGCGCTGCCCGACCCGATCCGCGAGTCGGGCGGGCACGCGGACGGCCCACCCGCGGCGAGCGCCGCCGGGTTGCAGATCGCGAGGCCGAGCGTCGTGCGCAGATAGTCGATCCCCGGCGGCAGGTGCAGGCTCATGCTCTGCAGCGCCGGTGGCAACGTCCCTTCGCTGCCGGCGATGTCGAATTCGAACCCGATCGTGGTGGGCGCGCCGAGCCGGTCCGGCGTGAACGAGGTGTGCAGCGACGCGGTCTCCGCCGCGCCGGCCGACGCGGGCAGGCAGGCGCACAGCGCAAGCGCGCCCGCCAGCGCTCCAAGCCGGGACAGCGCCCCGATCGCCGGCGGGCGCCCGATCCGTGACGCGGCCGGCGTCCCGTTCGAGCTGGTTTGGATGACGCGCATAGCAGCCCCGCTAGTAGGACAGCGGGCCGCTCACCTCGACCGTGGTGGCGTCGTTCACGCGCTTGATCGAACCCGTGAAGCGCAGGTTGCTCGCATGCGCGTGCGCGTAGGTGCCCGTACCGCGCGAGATCGACAGCGTGCCCGAGAACGACGCGTAGGAGCCCCCCACTTCGTAGTTCGCCGACCCGTGCCCCGTGAGCGACCCGCCCGAGGGATAGATGCTGACTTCGGCCGTCACGTGCGTCTGCGAGGCGACGTCGAGATGGATGTAGATCGTGCCTTTGATCTCGCCCGTCGCCGCGCCCTGCTCGTTGAGCGTAAGCCCGCTGTGGCTCGTCAAGTGCAGACGCCCGCTCTCGTGCAGGCTCAACGTCCGCGCGGCCCCTGCGACCGGCCCGGCCGCACTCGACGCGCCGGCGCCGAGCGTGCCGACGCCGGCGAGCGTCCCCAGCGACGCGACCGCCCCGATCGCCAGCGCGCGCACCCCTGCGTGCCGGCGACGCGAGACGTCACGTCCGAGCGCCCGTACTACGCCATCTCCACCTGATGCGTACCCCATGTGACCCAACCCCTCTCCTCTTGAGACATAAAGACAGAGTGATTATATACGTACATGCGGGGGTTGTGGGCCGGTGGGGTTCACGGGACGGCACGTCTGATCCCACGTACCGACGGTGGTCGGTCGAGCCCGCCATGCCCAGGCGCCATGTCCCTGACGCCAACGGCGCGCGACGCCCACCGCGCGCCTCAGCAGGGCGCCCGCGCGAGCAGGCTGTCCACGTACGGGCCAAGGATCTTCGACACCGTCGCCGCTGCATGCCCGGGCGGCCCGGCGGCCAGGGCGGCGTGGCTGATCGCCAGGCGCACGAGCACGTCGGCGAGCAGGCGCAGATCCGTCATGTCCACTTGCGGCCAACCCTCGATCAAGATCGCCGCCAGGCGGCCAGTCCCAAGCTCGAGCACGGGCGCGCCGCGCGTGGTGAACAGCGCGAGCAGGCCGTCGCTGCCGTCACCGGCGAGCACCGCCCGGATCAGCTGGTTCTGCGCCGCCGCGTCGAGGAACACTTCGAAGGCCGCGCACAGGGCCGCGTGGGGATCGTCGAGGTGGGCCCGCACCGCCCGCTCGACGGCCGCGAGGAAGCGGTCGCTCTCGCGCAGGATGTAGGCCTGCGCGAAGTCCTCGCGCGAGCCGAGCTCGTTGTAGAGCGTCTGGCGGCTCACGCCCGCGCCGCCCGCGATGTCGGCCATGCTGATGCTCGCCCATGCGCGCTCGCGCAGCAGCTCGTCGGCCGCGTCGAGCAGCCGTTCGCGCAGGAGCGACCTCGTGGCCTGTGCGTAGGAGGGACGGGCCGTGGCCGTCGCCATCATGGCCGCCCCGGGAGCTCGCTCCAGGCACCACGAAGCGCGCCGGCGCCGCCACTCACCCGCCACTCGGCGGGGCTCACGGCGATACCGGCTCGAAGTCGACCTTGTCGCGCACGCCGCAGTCCGGGCAGGCCCAGTCCTCAGGCACCTCACTCCACGGCGTGCCCGCGGGGAATCCCTCGCGCGGCGCACCCTCGCGCTCGTCGTAGACGTATCCGCACACCGGGCAGGCGAATCGACTCATCGTCCCGTCCTTCCTCAGCGCACCGCGGCGGCGTCGGACCGGGCGACCCCACCGGCGCGGTAGCGCGCGAGGATCCGTTCGCGCGCGCGGGGGCTGATGTTCGCGCGCGTGACGTCGCCCTCGTAGTGGGCGAGCACGCGGCGGTCCATCGTCCGCCTCCACAGCGGCGGGATCGCCGCGAGCACGATCATGCCCGCGTAGCCGGTCGGCAGCTGCGGCGCCTCCTCGTAGTGGCGCAGCGCCTGGTAGCGGCGGATCGGGTTGGCGTGGTGGTCGGAGTGGCGCTGCAGGTGGTAGAGCAGCACGTTGGAGGCGACGTTGTTCGAGTTCCAGCTGTGCTCGGGCCGCGTGCGCTCGAAGCGGCCGTCCCCACGACGCTGGCGCAGCAGGCCGTAGTGCTCGAGGTAGTTGACGACCTCCAGCAGCGAGAAGCCGAGCACGGCCTGCAGCAGCAGGAGAGGCAGCACGACGAGCCCGAACACGGCGGTGAGCACAACGAACAGCACGACGCTCATCGCCCAGGCGTTGAGGATGTCGTTGCGATACGTCCAATGCGAGGACTCAAGCCGATCCAGGCGCACGCCCTCGAGCTCCCACGCCGAGCGCAGGGAGCCTGAGACCGTGCGCGGCCAGAACGCCCAGAAGCTCTCCCCCAGCCGCGAGCTGGCGGGGTCCTCGGGCGTGGCGACACGCACGTGGTGGCCGCGGTTGTGCTCGATGAAGAAGTGCCCGTAGCCACTCTGCGCGAGCGCTACCTTGCTCAGCCAGCGCTCGAGGCTTGCGCGCTTGTGTCCAAGCTCGTGCGCGGTGTTGATCGCGACCCCGCTGACCATCGCCATCGTCAGTGCGAGACCGATGTCCTCGACCGTCGAGAGTTTGCCGCTCGACCACTGCCAGCAGGCGAACACGAGCCCGGCGTACTGCACCGGCAGGTACATATAAGTGCACCAGCGGTAGTAGCGGTCCTGCTCGAGCCACTTGATCGCGTCCTCCGGCGGGTTGGCCGCGTCGAGACCGACGATCAGGTCGAGCAGCGGGAAGATGGCGAACACGAGGAACGGCCCGTAGAACCAGAACACACCCAGACCCGTCGCCGCGACGAGGCCCCAGGCCAGGAACGGCAGCGTCGGCACGATCAGCCCGAGCAGCCACAGGTAGCGCTTGCGATCGCGCCATCTCCGCGCCGTCCCCGCCGGCCGCTGCTCCACGACCGCCGGATCGGCCATCCCTACGCTTGCGCCACTCGCCCCCATCGCCGTCGCTCCTTTGCGTTTGACCGATCCGCCGTCACTGCCAAGTTCCTGGACAAGCACTCATGTCTTGTCCAGAGTATTTACAAATCCGCAGCCTTTGTCAAGTAGATCTTTCCTAATGCCGACAGGTGTCGTGACCGGCGCCACTACGGATCGACGCAGCCACGCGCACACGGGTCTCCCATCAAAAACCCTGCTCGCCGTCCGAAGCGGCTGTCATCTTCGAGACCATGAGCATCCTGCTGCTGATCGTCGGCGTCCTTCTCGGCGGCGCCTGCGCGCTCGCGTTCGCGCGGCCCAACCGCGCGCGCATGCGCGACGAGCTGAAGTCGATCTCCGTCGATGTGCTCGCGCAGACCGGCGACTCGCTCGCGCAACGGCTCGCCGACCAGCGCCGCGTCGAGGAGGAGCGCGCGTCCGGCGAGATGGCCCGGCGCGCGGAGGAATTCAAGGGGCTCGTACAGCCCGTCCAGGAGAAGCTCGGGCGGATGGAGAGCGAGATCTCACGGCTCGAGCGCGAGCGCCGCCAGGCCCAGGGGGAGCTCGGCGAGATGGTGCGCAAGCTGAACGACGGCGTCGGCACGCTGCGCCAGGAGACCGGCGCGCTCGTCTCCGCGCTGAAGCGGCCCTCCACGCGCGGCTCCTGGGGCGAGATCCAGCTGCGCAACGTCGTCGAGATGGCCGGCATGGTCTCCCACTGCGACTTCGTCGAGCAGTCGACGATCGACACCGACGAGGGGCGGCTGCGACCGGACATGCTCGTGCGCCTGCCTGGCGCGAAGCTGATCGTGGTCGATTCGAAGGTTCCGCTCGACGCCTACCTCTCGGCGCTCGAGGCCGCAGGCGAGGACGAGCGCGAGCTGCACACCGCGCGCCACGCCAGGCAGACGCGCGAGCACATCGCAAAGCTCGCCGCCAAGGGCTACCAGCGCCAGTTCGACTCCACACCCGAGTTCGTGATCATGTTCGTGCCCTCCGACGGCATCTATCAGGCCGCGCTCGCCCAGGACCCGGCGCTGATCGAATACGGCGTGCAGCAGCAGGTTCTGATGGCGACGCCCACGACCTTGATCGGGCTGCTGTGGGCCGTGCACTACGGCTGGCGCCAGGAGCTGATCGCGGAATCCGCGCGCGAGATCGCCGAGTCGGCGCGCGAGCTGCACAACCGCCTCGGCCGCTTCGTCGAGCCGCTCGCCAAGGTCGGTAGCCGGCTCGACTCGGCCGTCGGCGCCTACAACGAAGCCGTCGGCTCGTTCGACCGTCGCGTGATTCCCCAGGTGCGCCAGATCGAGCAGGCCGGGGCCGCCTCCGAGCGCGCGGTCGCGGCGCCCGAGGCCGTCGAGCGCAGCGCCCGCCCGATCACCGCGAAGCTCGAGCTCGAGCCATCGCCGCAGATGGCGCGGGGACGCTCGCGGCACGAGCCTCTGCAGGTGGCGCCGGAGCAGCGCTCGGGGCTCGCACCTCCCGAGATCGAGCCCCGTCCCGAGCGAACGCCGAGACTTCCCCTCGCCCCGGAGCACGAACCGCTCCCCGGCGACGCGCAGCCAGGAAGATCAGCAGCGTAAGCGCGACCGGCACGGTCGCCGGCAGCTCGTGCACGAAGAAGAACAGCAGATCGAAGCTCAGCGCGAGGCACGCCACGAGCACGGCCGCACCCCGTTGCGACGCCCGCGGGACCGTCATCGCGAGCAGGCCGCCAAGCGCACCCGCGACGAACAGGTCCCCGTAACCAATCACCGCTGAGCCGAACACCCCGCTCTGCAGCTGCGGCAGCCCGGCGGCCGGGCGTGCGGCGTTGAGCGCGTTGTTGGGCCGTTGCAGCAGTTCCGCGACGACGAGCGTCGTGTCCGCCACGGCCATCGCCACGATCCCCGCCGCTAACCACCGCGGCGGCGTGACCGCCGCGAGCAGCACGCCGAGCGCCACGCAGCTGAGCGCCGACAGCACAAGCGCGGCCCCCTCCCCCGCCAGGCCGCCGCGGTCGATCCAGGCGAGCGCGAACAGCGGCAGCACGAGCAGCGCCCAGCGCGGTCGGACGCCGTACGCGAGCCGGCCGAGCGCGAGCGCCGCCAGCAGCGGCACGGCGCACAGCGCGAGATACGTCAGCCCCTGCGCGCTCGCCTGTTCGGCCGCGCGGGCGAGGAACACGAAGCCGATCACCGACAGCGGCGGGATCACCGCCCAGCGGCGCCCGCGCAACCGCGCGAGCCGGGGATCGCTCAGCGCGCCCGGGACCGCGACCAGCGCGCCCTGCACGAGCGACAGCACGGCAATCGACAGCCAGAAAGGCGGCATGCCATCAAAATAGACTGCTCCTGTGCCAACGTCTCCCATGCCCGCACCTCCCCGCTCGCGGCAGGTACGCATCCGCCGCCGCCGCTTTGCCGCCGGCGCGGGTGCAGCGCTCGTCCTGGTCGCGCTGATCGTGGCGATCTTCTTCGCGCACGGCTCGGACCGGCCCGCCGCGCGGGCGAGCGCGGGCGGCGTCTCCCACCACGCCGCCGATCCCCCCCTGAGCGCGGCCGCGACCCGGGCGCGCGAGCGGCAGGCCGAAGAAGACGCGATCGACCACGTCCTCTCCTATACGCCGGCGGTCTCCTCCGGCGGCGCGCACGGCAACGAGGTCGCCCTCACCTTCGACGACGGCCCCGGCCCCTACACCCAGCAGCTGGTCGGAGTGCTGAACAGGCTGCACGTGCACGCCACGTTCTTCGCGATCGGCGAGGAGGAGCGCTACTTCTCGGCCGGCACCCTCCTGGAGCTGCGCTCCGGCGACGTCGTCGGCGATCACACCGAGACGCACCCGCCGATGGCCACGCTCTCCGCCCACGACCAGTACGAAGAGCTGTTTGAACAGATCGCTCGCATCGAACTGCTCGGCGGGCCGCGTCCGCGGCTGTTCAGGCCCCCGTACGGCTCGTTCAGCGCGAGCACGCTCCGCGAGCTGCGCAAGCTGCGCCTGCTGATGGTGCTGTGGTCGACCGATACCGCCGACTACACCCTGCCGGGGGTCCGCGCGATCGTGCAGAGCGCGCTCGCCGGCGCACATCCCGGCGCGATCATCCTCATGCACGACGGGGGAGGCGACCGCTCGGAGACGATCGCCGCGCTGGGAGCGATCATCGCCGGCCTGCACAGGAAAGGGCTCGAGCCCGTCACGATCCCGCGCCTGATGCTCGACGACCCTCCACCGCGCGGACTGCCGATACCGAAGAGCCTCGCCGGCGATTGAGCCCGAAGGACACCGAGCGAATCGGGGCGGCAATGGGCCACGGGCCGCGGCGAGGCTGCCCGTCACGACCCGCCACCGCGAAGGCCCTACGATTACCAGTGTGAACGCGCCGGCCAAACAGGCGCCGCCGATCCTGCACCTGTCCGCGGTGATCGGCAGCCCGCTGCGCGACGCGGACGGCGAGCGGCTGGGCAAGGTCGACGACCTGATCGTGCGGCTCGGCGGAGTGGGCTATCCGCCGATCACCGGCTTCCTCGCGACCGTCGCCGGGCGGAGCTCCTACGTGGGCGTCGATCGCATCTCGGACATCGGCGCGAACGGGGTCGTGCTGCGCAAGGCCAAGCTCGACCTGCGCCACTTCGAGCGCCGCCCCGAGGAGGTGCTGCTCGGGCGCGACGTGCTCGATCGCCAGCTGATCAACGTCAAGGGCGCGCGACTGGTGCGCGCGAACGAGATCGAGCTCGCGCTGATCGCCGGCTCGTGGCGCGTCGTCGGCGTCGACACCGGCCCGCGCGGCGGCATCAGGCGGCTGCTGCCGAAGCCGCTGGGCGCGCGCATCGCGACCGGCCAGTTCCTCGACTGGGCGAGCGTCGAGCCGTTCGTGGGACACGTGCCGACGGTGCGCCTGCGCATCCCTCACCCGAAGCTCGCAAAGCTCCACCCCGCCCAGATCGCCGACCTGGTGGAGGCCGCGTCGCGGCGTGAGGGCGAGGAGATCATCCAAGCCGTCGGCGACGACGACCGCGAGCTCGAGGCGGACGTGTTCGAGGAGCTCGACGACCACCACCAGCGCGAGTTCCTCGACGACCGTCCCGACGCGCAGGTCGCCGCGATCCTCGCGCGCATGGCCCCCGACGACGCCGCCGACGTGGTCGGCGAGCTCGACGAGGATCGCCGCGAGTCGGTGCTCGCGCTGCTGCCCGCCACCCATCGCATCAAGGTCCGCGCGCTGCTCGGCTACGACCCGGCGGAGGCCGGCGGCCTGATGAGCCCCGACTTCGTCTCGCTCAGGCGCTCGACCACCGCGGGCGAGGCGCTCGACGCGGTGCGCCACTCGAAGATCGCCCCCGAGCTGCTGACCGCGGTGTTCGTCACCTCGCCGGAGAGCTCGCTCGACGGCTCCATCCCAGTGACCGCGCTGCTGCGCGCCGAGGGCGACCGGCGGCTGAGCGCGCTCGTCAAGCACGAGCTGCCGAACCTGCGCCCGGACGCGTCCTTCGAGGAGGTCGCGCGGCTGATGGCCGACTACAACCTGACCGCCCTGCCCGTCGTCGACGAGCGCGATTGCATGGTCGGCGTGGTCACGGTCGACGACGTGCTCGAGGCGATGCTCCCGCGCGGCTGGCGCCGGCGCTTCGGTTTGCTAACCGACGATTGAGCGTTGCGTTGCGTTGCGTTGCGTTGGCTGCGTTGCGTGCGCGTACGTGCGTGCGCAAGATGCATCGCATGAAGGCTTCATAAACAGCGGGCGAATACACTCCGCGACGTGAGCACCACAGCGGGCCAGTTCGATGGCGGCTCGAGTACCGCCGTTCATGCGTCGTATCCGGTCGGCCAGCCTTGGCCGACCGCGCCTGCCTGCCCGGCTTAGCCCGCGCCGCACACGTCTGTTCGCGTTCCTGGGCCTGCTCGGCCCGGGGTTGATCGCCGCCAACGCGGGCAACGACGCGGGCGGGATCGCGACGTACTCCTCGGTCGGCGCCAAATACGGCTACAGCCTGCTGTGGACGATGGTGCTGATCACGATCTCGCTCGGGCTCGTGCAGATGCTGGCCGCGCGCATGGGCGTCGTCACCGGCAAGGGCCTGGCGGAGCTCGTGCGCGAGGAGTACGGCATCCGCTGGTCGGTGCTCGCGACGAGCGCTGTGGTGATCGCGAACCTCGGGATCTGCATCTCGGATTTCGTCGGCATCGGCGCCGCGCTGGGCCTGGCGGGCGTGCCCGTGCAGGTGTCGGTGCCGGTCGCCGCGGCCGGGATCTGGCTGATCATCGTGCGCGGCTCCTATCGCTCGGCCGAGCGGATCTTCATCTGGTTCACGATCCCGTTCTTCGCCTACCCGATCGCCGCGATCCTCGCCCACCCGCATTGGGGCGCCGTCGGCAAGGCGCTCGTCATCCCCCATCTGCACACGAGCTCGACGTTCCTGCTGCTGCTGATCGCGACCGCGGGCACGACGATCACCCCGTACATGCAGCTCTACCTGCAGTCGGCCGTCGTCGAGCGCGGCGTGCGCGAGGACGAGCTGCCCCACGAGCAGCGCGAGGCGGTCGCGGGTGCGGTGTTCGCGAACGTGGTGGCCTCGTTCATCATCATCGCGACCGGCGCGACCCTCTTCACCCACGGGATCCACGAAATCGGCTCAGCCGCCGACGCGGCGCGCGCGCTGAACCCATTCGCGGGCCGCTACGCCGAGGTGCTGTTCGGCGTCGGCCTGCTCGGCGCGAGCCTGCTCGCGGCCGCGATCCTGCCGATCGCCACGTCCTACGTGGTGTCGGAGTCGCTGGGCTATGAGAAGGGCGTCGGGCGCCGCCGCGAGGAGGCGCCGGTATTCGTGAACATCATCACCGCCATGATCATGCTGGCCGCGTTCGTCGCGATCATCCCCGGCGTCCCCGTGATCACTCTGCTGGTCGCCGTGCAGGTCGTCAATGGGCTGCTGCTGCCGATCAACCTGTTCTTCATCTGGCGCCTCGCGCGCTCACGGCGGGTGATGGGCGAGCACCGCAGCCGTGGGGCGCTCGACGGTCTGGCCGCCGTCACCGTCGCGGTCTTCTCCACGCTGTCGATCGTGCTCGTGGTCGTCACCGTCGTAGGTCTTTAGCTAAACAGCCAGCGCGGCGCCGATCGCCCCGCCGAGGTCGCCGAGCGCGGCGACGTGCACGTGCGGGGGGCGAGAGTCGGCGAACAGATGCGGCTGCATCTCCTCGGCGATGCGCTTCGCGTAGGGATCGCCGAGGCGGACGCCGAGGCCGCCGCCGATGATCACGCCCTCGACGTCGAGCAGGTTGACGGCCGAGGCGATTCCCGCGCCGAGCGCCCTGACGGCGCGGTCGATGACGTGGGTCGCGAGCTTGTCCTCGTGCTCGAGCGCGCGCGCCCAGATGCCGCTCGTCACGCGCGTGCGGTCGCGGTCCTTCATCAACTTGAACAGGTCGGTCTTGCGGCCCTTCTGCTCGTGCAGCTCGCGCGCGTGCGCTTCCATCGAGGCGCGGCCCGCATATGCCTCCATGCAGCCGTGCCGCCCGCACGTACAGCGCGCGCCGTCGATCTCGACGACCATGTGCCCGATCTCACCGGCGCTCCCGCGCCCGGTCCACGGCTTGCCGTCGAGCACGATCCCTCCGCCGACGCCCGTACCCCAGAAGACGCCGAGCAGCGAGTCATACGGCCTTCCGGCGCCCAGCTCGAACTCGGCGTCGGTCGCGACCTGCACGTCGTTGCCGACCAGCACCTCGGAGCCGAGCGCTCTCTTCAACGTGGCCGCCAGCGGGAACGTGCCTTCCCAGCCGGGCAGGTTGCGCGCGCGCGTGACGTCCCCGTCTTCGATCGTGCCGGGCGAGCCGACCCCGATCCCCGCGAGCGAGGCGGGCTCGAGCGCGGCCGCCTTGGCGGCGTCGCTCAGCGCCGCCGCCATCTCCTTGGCGACATCCTCGGGACCGCCGCTCGTGGGCGTCGGGCGACGCGAGGAGCCGAGCACGTTGTGATCGCCGTCGACGATCACCGTCTGGATCTTGGTGCCGCCGAGATCGATCCCGCCGAAGTTGGACATCGGCGCGGATCATCGCAGACACCGCGCCGGCGCCACACCGGCCGCCTGTTTGGGGGCAGCGAAAAGATCCGCCGCTTTGCACCCTCGCGGGCGTTCACCCGAACGCGCTACACCGCTGCCCTGCACGCACTACATAAAGAAAGGCGTTCGCAACATTTAGGCGAATTTAGGCTCGCTTGCAGCGTTTCTTCGCACCCTCTTACAGACTCCGCGGAAGATCGACGCAGACTGAATATGGCCAATCAAACCAGAGCATCCTGGCTGGTCTACGCACTGGGGGCTCTGTGCGTCGCTACCATCGTCGCCGCCTTCCTCCTCGTCGGCCCCCAGTCGCAGTCGGCGACCGTGCAGAGTCGAATCGTCAAGGCTCAGCGGGGGGTCGTCCAGTCGACGGTGTCGGGCAACGGCACGATCCAGCCCGCCACCCAGCTCGACCTCGGCTTCAAGACCGCCGGCGTCGTGCAGCGAATCTACGTCGCCCAGGGCGCGCAGGTGACAACGGGGAAGCTGCTGGCCGAACTGAACCCGCAAAGCGCCGAAGTGACGCTCGAACAGGCGAAGGCGAGCCTGCAGGCAGCCGAAGCGACGCTCGCGCAAGAGGAAGAAGACGGTGGCGAAACGTCTTCCGCCGGGCAGAGCGACGGGGCGGGCGCGAGCGCAAAAGCCGCGAGCGTCTCCGCGGTGCCGAGCGGCGCTCCCACGACGACCGTCCCTGCCGCCACCTCCCCTGCCCCGAGCACGACCACCGCTCCCGTCACGACGTCCACGACGACAGCACCTGCGCCGAGCACGAGCGCGCCGAGCAGGACGCCCAGCGCGACCACACCCGCGAAGACCACACCCGCGAAGACCACACCCGGCCGCTCCACCGTGACCACCACGCCTATGACGACGCCGAGCACCACGGAAAAGACGAAGAGAGCGCGGCCACCCGGGAAGCGAACCTCGCCTCGGCACGCGCGGCGGTGAAGAGCGACAAGCTCGATGTGCAGAGCGACGAAGAGGCCGTCCAGAACACGAAGCTGTACGCGCCGACCAATGGCACGATCGTCTCGCTCGGCGGGGAAGTTGGCGAAACGGTCTCCGGCGCCGGAACGAGCAAGGCGTCGAGTACAGGCTCCTCCTCCTCCAGCTCGACCGGGACGGGCACGGGCTCTACGGGTACCGGAGCGGCCGCGGTCGGCCGCACGGCGGGCGCGAGCTCCAGCACGGGCACTTCCAGCTCGTCGACCTCCTCCAGCGCGTCGTTTGCGGTGCTCAGCGACCTCAGCACGATGCAGTTGGTGGTCCCGTTGAGTGAGTCTGAAATCGTGCACGTGCACGATGGGCAGCCCGCGACCGTGACGATCGAAGCCCTCGAAGGGCTCGAGCTCGCAGCCGAAGTCGTGAGCGTCGCGACGCTTGCGACGAGCAACAGCGGCGTCGTCAGCTACGACGTCACCTTCCAGCTCAACCAGACAGGATCGGGGGTCAGGCCCGGGATGAGCGCCTCGGCCGAAGTCGTCGTCAAGCAGGCAGAAGGCGTCAACGTTCCCACCAGCGCGATCTCCGGCGGCGCTGTGACGGTCGTGCGCAAAGGCAAGCACATCCGCCAGCCGGTCGTCACGGGACTTGCCGGCAACGCCACGACGATCATCCTCAGCGGTCTGAAGGCGGGCGACGAAATCGCGCTGCCGGTCGCCAGCACGAGCGGCGTCACCAGCCTCACCTCGAAACTCGCCGGACGCGCAGGGGGCGGCGGGCTCGGCGGGGGCGGTCTCGGCGGGGGCGGCGGCCTCGCTGGTGGCGGCGGAGGCGGCGGCGCGTTCTTCAGAGGCGGCGGATGACGCGACCGCGACGCCGGCCTGCGCCGATCGGCCGCCGGGCTCACGTGCGCGCTCCCCGAGCGCGGCCCGTCGTTGCCCGCCAACCCGCAGGAGCAGGCTCGGCGCCGGCCGGCGCTCGCGGCAGGCGGCCACCGGTAATCCACATCCACAGCGTCACCAAGACCTACGACCTGGGACAGATCAAGGTGCGCGCGCTGCGCGATGTCTCGCTGCGCATCGATCGCGGCGACTTCGTGGCGATCATGGGCAGCTCCGGCAGTGGCAAGAGCACGTTGATGAACATCCTCGGCTGCCTGGACATCCCCACGAGCGGTCGCTACGAGATCGATGGCACCGATGTGAGCCGGATGGACGAGGACGACCTCTCCGACCTGCGCAACCGCAAGATCGGCTTCGTCTTTCAGAGCTTCAACCTGGTGCCGCGCACGAGCGCGATCGCAAACGTCGAGCTGCCGCTCGCGTACGCCGGCCTGAACCATGCAGAGCGCCGCCGCCGTGCCGCGCAGGCGCTCGGCGCGATGGGCATGGCCGACCGACTGCGCCACCTGCCATCCGAGCTGTCCGGCGGCCAGCAGCAGCGCGTCGCGGTCGCTCGGGCGATCGTCACGAACCCCTCGCTGATCCTCGCCGACGAGCCGACCGGCAACCTCGACTCGCACTCCACCGAGGACGTGCTCGCGATCTTCGCGCGGCTGAACGAAGAAGGCCGCACGGTCGTGCTGATCACGCACGAGCCCGACGTCGCCGCACAGGCAAGGCGGGTGATCAGGTTGAGCGACGGGAGGGTCCTCGCCGACGAGCGCCTGCTCGCCATAACCGATCCGCTGCCCACGGCGCACAGCCAGAAGTCGGCCCATTCGCTCGCCGCCGCCCACGTCTCAGAGGCCCAACGATGATCGTCCGGAGGGGTCCATGAACCCCGAGACATTGCGTATCGCGTGGGGCGGGATCACCACGAACAAGCTGCGCTCGGGGTTGACGATTCTCGGGATGACGATCGGCGTGGCCTCGGTGATCGTGCTGATCGCCGTGGGCAACGGCTCCTCCAAGGCGGTGCAGGCGCGCATTCAGAGCCTCGGGACGAACGTGCTGGTCGTGATGGCCAACGGCTTTCGCGGCGGCGCGCGCGCGAACGCCTCTGCGAGCGTCTCGCTGACGAAGGGGGACGCCGAAGCGCTGCAGAGCAAAAGCCTCGCCCCGGACGTGAAGAGCGCATCGCCGGTCGTGAACGCGACGAGCGTCAAACTCGTCTACGGAGCGACGAGCTACGAACCGTCCTCGTTCGTCGGCACGACCCCCTCCTACGTCGGCGCCCACAGCTACAAGATCGCCGAAGGCTCGTCGTTCACGAGCGAAGACGTCGCCAAGCACCAGCGCGTGGCGGTGATCGGTCAGACGGTCGTGCAGGAACTGTTCGCCGGCCAGAGCGCGGTCGGGCAGAACATCAAGGTAAACGGCTCGAACTTCGAGGTCGTCGGCGTGCTGGCGTCGAAGGGCTCCAACGGCACGACCAACGAGGACGACGTCGTGATGGCGCCGATCACCACGGTGCAGGACTCGCTCACCGGCTACGGGCCGATCGACTCGATCACCGTCGAGGGGTCCTCCCCGTCGACGCTGAACGCCGCCGAAGCGGAGGTCTCGCAGATCCTCGAGGAACGGCACAAGATCAAGGACACGAGCGAACCGGGCTTTGAGATCCTCAACCAGGGATCGCTGCTCGAAACCTCGAGCTCGACCTCGAGCGTGTTCACCACCCTGCTCGGCGAGGTCGCCGCGATCTCGCTGCTCGTCGGCGGGATCGGCGTGATGAACATCATGCTCGTGTCGGTCACCGAGCGCACCCGCGAGATCGGCATCCGCAAGGCGATCGGCGCGCGGCGCTCTGACATCCTCACCCAGTTCCTCACCGAGGCGCTGCTCGTCTCGCTGATCGGCGGCCTGACGGGGGTACTGGTGGGCGTGGTCGGCAGCCAGTTCAAGATCGCCGGTGTCGAACCGGTGCTCGCCACCTACTCGATCTTCCTCGCCTTCGGCGCAGCCGCCCTGTCGGGTCTGTTCTTCGGCACCTATCCAGCCGCCCGCGCGGCAACCCTCAGACCGATCGAGGCGCTGCGCTTTGAGTGATCCATCTCTCCCCAACGAGGAGCCCGTCATGCCCAACGAGGAACCCACAGTCGAGCAGCCGGCCAAGGAGGACGGCGGCTGGCTGGACGAGCCCGAGGAGCTGCCCCGCCGGCCCCGCCGCCGGTTGCTCGCGCCGATCCCGATCGCGTTGCTGATCGTGCTCCTGACCGCCTGCGGGTTCATCGGCGGCGTGCTGGTCGAGAAGGGCCAGGGCAGTTCGGGCTCATCCTCGGGGACCGGAGCTTCGGCGCTCGCCTCGCGCTTTGCCGCGCTGCGCGGCGGGAGCGCGGCCGGGGCCAAGAGCGGCGCTTCAGGTGGCGACGCAAGCAGCGCCGGCTCCCTGTTCGGCGGCTCCGCCAACTCGTCCGGCGCCGCAGGGGCAGGTGCGGGCGCGGGCGCGACCACCGGTCAGGTGGCCTATATCCAGGGGAGCACCCTGTATGTAACCACCGCGGAAGGCAACACCGTAAAGGTCGATACCTCCCCGGCTTCAACCGTCACCAAGACGGTCAAAGCCGACGTCAGCTCCATCCGCCCGGGCGAAACCGTCTTCGTCACCGGCGCCGCGGGCACGAACGGCGCAGTCAGCGCCGAATCGATTCGCGTCGGTGGGGGCGGCGCAGGCGGTCTCGCAGGCCTGTTCGGCCGCTCCGGCCGGGGCTCCTCCACCGAGGGAAGCACAGGCGGCGGCAGCGGAGGTGGGGGCGGTGGCGAACCGGCGCTGTTCGGCAAGGGCGGCTAGCACGCATCGGCGGCTGCACGCCCTTATACAGCGGTTAAGCGCGCGCGGTTTAGTTTCTCGATCGGATCCTCGCGCCGGTCATCCCCGTTTCACAGCGACAGCAGAAGATCATCTACAAAGGAGCTCCATGCCTCACATCGACAGCAATAGACGTCCACACGCAGCGAGCGCCATCGTGCTGGCGTTGCTGCTCGCCTGCCTTGGGCTGGCGGCCTGCGGGGGCTCCTCGAAAAGCTCGTCGTCCACGTCGGCCACAAACGCCGCGGCGACTGCGACCACCGGCACGACCGGCACTACCGGAAAAGGCCCTGGCTCCACCAACTCGGGCCGGTTCGCAGCGCTGCGGGAATGCCTGCGGAAGAACGGGATCACGCTGCCGAAACGCACCCCCGGACAGCGGCGTCCAGGTGGAGCGGGCGGCGTTCTCGGGGGCGGCGGCGCAGCCGGGCTACAGCTGGCCAAGGGCGTGACGCGCGCGCAGTACGAAGCGGCCCTGAAGAAGTGCGGCGGCAACGCCTTCGCCGGCGGTGCGGGACGGCGCTTCAACAGCCCGGCGTTCAAGACGGCGCTCGCGAAGTTCTCGACGTGCATGCGCGAAAACGGCGTGAACATCCCGGCGCCGAACACCTCCGGCAGCGGCCCGATCTTCAGCACCAAGGGGATCGACACCGCAAGCGCCCAGTTCAAAACGGCCGAGACCAAGTGCAGCAGCGACCTGCGGACCGGCTTGCGGGGCAGAGCGGGCGCTAACGGAGCGCCGGGCGGCCCCGGTGGGGCTGGAGCCAACGGAGCGCCCGGGGGGGCCGGCGGGCCTGGGGCCAATAATGGAGCGCCCGGCGGGGCGCCGCCGGCGGGGTCCGCCGGCTGAGCGGCTGCGCGCCGCAACCGCACCCGTTCGATTCGGCCCGCGCCGGACGTCGCTCCGGCGCGGGTCCTATCTCCTACGGCATGGGTCCTATCTCCTACTGCCTATGCCTACTTCTTACCCGGGCCGCTGCTCTTGGCGGCCTGGGGAACGGTGGAGCTTTTGGAGCTCGTCGAGTCAGGGATCGCCGAGGAGCTCGGCTTGACTTTCACGACCGGCGCCGGCAGCGCGGCGACGCGCGCGATCAGCGTGTCCCACTGAGCCGCGCTCAGATCTCCGCTCACCACCACAGGCGAGGGGGCCGTCGGGGCGGCGCCGGTCGCCGTGGCCTTCGTGGCGGTCACCTTCGCGGCGGCGCCTCGCCTGGGGGCCGGTGAGAAGACGATCTCGATGTAGTCGCCGTGGTCGGGGCGCGCGAGCGTGCTCGGGGCGTGCGGATAGCGCATCAGGCTGACGATCCGCCGCGGGAGGAACTCGCCCTGCAGCGTCAACAGCGTACGAATCGTGGTGTCGGTGATCGATCCGGCGCCCTGATGGCCCGCGATCGGGACACCGTTGATCTGCGAGATCGCGAGGCCGTCGCCGAGATGGGCGGAGGAGACGTAGCCCGAGACGGCGTTGTCCCCGCCCCCGCAGCGCAGCGCGGCGACCGTCGGCTTCAGGCCGCTGCGCGAGAGGAAGCCGAGCACCGCCAGCACGCGCTTGTCGATCGCGCCGGCGGCGACTTCGTGGCGCGAGCAGGCGGACATGACGATGCCGGGATCGGACAGGATGTCGCGCTCGAGATCGCTCTTGGACAGCAGGAAGACGGCGCTTGCGGTAGCGCCGAGCAGGCTCGGGTTGCCCTTCGCCCCCTGCGGGTGCAGCGCGGTCTCGAGCTGCATCCAGTTCTCGAGGATCGCCTGCGGGTCGATCGTGCGGGAATCGCCGGCCGGGCGGATCGCAAAGCGCAGATGACCGTCCTTGGCTCCGAGCGGTAGGCGCACACGGCCGAGCACCGTGCCCTGCGCAACGACCGAGCCGCGCCGGAGCGCCAGCGGCCGATCGGCGCCGGACGCGTGCAGGCCCGCGCGTGAGGAGCTGCGGCGCGCGATCCGCGCGGCGGCGAGCGCGTCGGGGTTGCCCGGATGGGCGAACAGACGGACCTTGCCCACGGTCGCGGGCGTCGTTTCGGCGCCGGTGGCGGTCGCTTCCCGGGCACCGCTCGCGGCGGCTGCCTCGCTCGGCGTCGGCTTGGCGGGCGTCTTCACCCGAAGCGTCAGCGGCAGCTGGCGCCCCGCGCTCGCCGGCTGGGCCGGAGCGGCTTCGTGCCCTCGAGCGGTCTGCGCCGGCAGCGCCTTCGCCGAGGTAGGCGCCTTCGGCAGTCGATAGGTCGGCGCGATGCTGCCGAGCCCCGCATAGGTGAACACATCGCCGTAGACGTCGCGCAGAACCACGTAGCGGCCGAGCTTTCGAGATTTGCCGAGCTGGACGATGCGACCGTCCTGCACCGCCACGACCGAGGCGTTCGGTGCGCTCATCAGGTCCACGAACTGGGGGGCTTCGGCTTCGACGCCGGCTTTGCCGGTTGCGAGCGCCGCCGCGAGTGCCGGCGTCGGAGGCGCGGTGGATCCGGGGGTCGCCGCCGCAGAGCCTGCGACTGCCGATGAGCCCGACGGGCTCGAGCCGGTGGATGCGGGCGCGCTCGATGCGGCGGGTGCCGCCGGCGCCGCGCTCGACATGGTTGCCGGGCTCGATCCGCCCGCCGCGGGCGTTGGGAGCGCCGCGTTCGCGGTCGCGCTCGAGGTCGGCACGGCGGACAGCAGCGGCCCCCACGCCAGTCGCCTGCCGGTCACCGGCGGGCGCGCATCGACGAGGCCCGTGAGCGTCGCGATCACCGCCTTGGGGTAGGTGGCGATCAGCTTGGCCCGCAGGAGCACCGAGTCGGCATATTCTTCTGAGTGGTTGTAGGCGAGGATCGCGCCGCGCAGGTTGCTCTCCGCGCCGGCCGCGCGCAGATAGCGGGCGGCGGCGAAGATCGCGTCCACCGGGTTGTACGGATCGGCGTAGCCGGCGTTCGACGCGTCCACCCCGTACTGCAGCCAGGTCGACGGCATGAACTGCATCCAGCCCACCGCGCCCGCCGTGGAGACCGACTGATCGCTGCCGTAGTCGGTCTCGATTTCGTTGATCGCCGCGAGGATCTGCCACGGGACTCCATACTGGACAGCGGCCGCCTGATAGATCGGAAGCAGGAACAGCGGTATGCGGTAGAAGCCGAGCGCCTGCGCGGACGCAGCCGACCCGGTCAGCTCCGCCGCCAGCGCCTTCGCCTGCGCGGCGAGGAGCTGCGGCGGCAGCGCGACGTTGCTCGGTCCGGAGGCGGTGCCCTTCGACGCGTTCGCGCCTGCCGTCACGGGCGTGGCGCTCGGCGAGAGGGGAACGGTGGCGGAGACGCCGGGACTCACCTGCTTGGCGGGGGTGACCTTCTGCTTGCGCTGCAGCACGACCGTCGGGACTTCCGCGGCCGCGGCCGGCGCCGCTGTGCTCGCGGGCGAAGATTCGCCGCCCGACCCCGAAGCGCCTCCCGAGGCAGGGGGTGGCGTGGTCGTGGGCGTGGTCGTCGTCGTTTGCCCGGAGGCGCCCGACGGGCCTGCGGGAGCGCTTGCGGCGGGCGTGGAGGCCGTGACCGGCGGCGTTGCGGCGCCTGCTCCCGGGCCGGGTGAGGCTGCAGGCGCTTCGGCGCCGAGCGCCGCGCCCGACAGGGGGCCGCCAAGGCTGACCGCCGTCAGGCCTCCGCCGGCGAGTGCGGACAGCATCGCGCGCCACGCTCGGCGGCGGGGATCTCTCAGCACGGGCATGCGCCGAAATCGGTCATCTTGCGGTCGTCCCATAGTCGTGGTTGGCGCAGCTAGCCCACGCTTGCGGGGTACGCCCACCGAGATTCATATCGGCAGGCAACCACGAATCCGTAAAGGAATCGTAATCGCGCCCGCAAATCGGGGATCGATGCGTCTGCAGACTGGCACAGCCACCGGACCGGACAGACGCCCGGGACGCCGGCGAAAGTCGGAATGGAGACGCGCGACCGCAGGGCGAGGGGCGGGGGACGCCGGGGAGAGGGCACCAGCGACTTCTTCGCGGGCGCGCGCGAAGGTCCTGCCGGGGACGACGCGAAAACCTCCTGCCGGGGACGACGCGAAAACCATGCCAACGGGACACGATGAGCGCGCCGGGCCGTATGAGCGTCGCGGAGAGACCGCGGGAGGCCGTCGGGTGCTCCATGAACGCTGCTTGTGCCGAACCGCTCTATTCTTCCCTGCCACGGGTTTACAGATCGATGGGCAGTCGCCAGGATGCGATCGCTCGAGGGGACAACGATGTGGAGAGAGAGGCGATGAAGATGTCCAGGAATTCGGTGTTGGTCGTGCTCGCGGCGCTGGTCGGCTGTATATGCCTGTTCGCGGCCGCCGCGGCACAGGCTGAAGAGACCGTGACGGTGACCTCGGCGGGCTTCTCGCCCGACCGCCTCGGCGTGCCGACGAACGTATTCGGCAGCGCGAACATCGGCTCGACGAACCTGCCGGTGCCCTCGCCGATAACCCACATCAACGTGTTCGGCCCGGCCGGGCTGACGCTGAACCTCGAAGGCACAGGCACCTGCACCGCGGCAAAGCTCGAAAACCTCGGCCCCGAAGGCTGCCCGGCCGACTCCAAGGCCGGTTTCGGCGGCGGCGAGGGCGCATACGAACTCGCCAAAGAAATCATCAACGAGAAATTCACGGTCGACTTCTTCCTCGAAAGCAACCGGCCGGGGCATGTCGTGCTCCTGATCTACCTGGACGGCGCCACGCCGGTCTCGATCCAGCTCGTGTTCAAAGCGCCGGTGATCGAGCGGGCAAAGCCCTACGGGCTCGGCTTCAGCCTCGAAGTGCCGTTGATCAAAGTCCTGCCGGAAGCCTCCGACGCCTCGGCGATCAGCGCGTTCTTCACGGCCGGCGCCAAGAACGTCGCCTACTTCAAGAAGGTGCACGGCAAGCGCAAGCTCGTCCATGTCAAGGGAATCATCACGCCGAAAAGCTGTCCTCGGGGAGGCTGGCCGGGCATCTCGGAAATCAGCTTCGAGGACGGCTCGACGGTCAAGACCACGGTCAAGCTTCCCTGCCCTAAGAAGTAGCGGTGAGACACGCGGCGATCCCGCTGGCGGCGCTGACAGCCTGTTTCTGGGGTGCTGTCAGCTCGCCGGCGGTCTCGGCGCAGCCGGCGGTGGCACAGCCAGAAACAGCTGCGAGCATCCACGCCTCGTTCCTGCCCGACCGCCTCGGTGCGAGCACGACCCTCACCCTCAACGTCGGTTTCTCCGGCGGCGCGGAAGGCGTGCCTGCGCCCCTACGTCAGGCGGTCCTGCGCCTGCCGAGCGGCATGGCGATCGACCTGCGCGGCGACGTGACCTGCCCACAGTCGCATCTGCGGCGCAGTGGCGCCGCCGGCTGTCCAGCGGGATCGATCGTCGGTCGCGGGCATGCGCTGACCGACGTGTACGCGGGCTCGCTCGTCGTCCCTGAGGAAGCCAACGTCACGGTGTTTCGCGGCCCGAGCCGGGGTGGGCTGCAGACCTTCGAGATCTTTGGCCAGGGCGAAACCCCGCTGTATCAGAGCGTGATCAGCACGGCCGTGCTGCAACCGGACAGCGCGCCGTACGGTGCGAAGCTGACGGTGTCGGTCCCCCCGATTCCGACGCTGGTGCTCGAGCCGGATGCTTCGATCGTGTCGGTGTCGGTGACGGTTGGCGGGATCGGTCGCAAGCCCAAGGCTCACGCCGCTGCCGGCTCCATCCGCGTGCCCCACAGCTGCCCGCCCGGCGGTTTCCCCCTCGCCGCGAGCTTTGCGTTCGCCGACGGCTCCCCCACGAGCGCCACGACCGCCATTGCATGTCCTTAGCTCGGTGTTCGCCGATGGCGGCGAGGGACTCGACGCGATAATCTGAGCGGCGATGGAAACGATCTTCTCCGTCCTGCAGGTGGCGATCGCCGTGATCGTCATCTTCCTGGTGCTGATGCACTCCGGCAAGGACTCCGGCCTGTCGGGCGCCTTCGGCGTCGGCAGCGGCACGGGCCCGCTCGGGGGAGGGTCGATGGTGGAGCGCAACCTCAACCGCTGGACGATCTTCTTCGCGGTCCTGTTCATCGTGAACGCAGTGATCCTGCTCAAGCGTCCTTGGGCCTGAGCCAGAGCGTCTTCAGGCGTCCGTCGCCGCCGGCTTCTCCTCCAGCGCCGCGAGCCGGTTGAGGATCTCGACCGCCTCCGCGCGCAGCGTGGAGTCGATCGTCTCGTAATCCTCGCGTGAGAGCTTGCCGGTGCGGTAGTCCAGCTCGGCGTCGCGAATCTCGCGGTACTTGGCCTCGCGCGCCGCGTCCAGCTCGTCGCGCCCCGCCGAGGCGACGGACGTCTCACGACGCGCGGCACGCAGCGGAGCGCCGACCACGGCGACTACCGCCGTGAGCAGCACGAGGATCAGAAACGCGATCAGGATGTCCACTCGCCGAGACCCGCCGCGTCAGGCGCGCGCCAGACCGTGCTCGGCCCGGCTGCGCGAGCGCGCCGCCACACGGCGGCGCACGGCGCTCGGCGCCGGCCAGATCGCGATCAGGCCGCCGCCGACGACGATCATGCCGCCGATCCAGATCCACATCACGAGCGGTGAGACGATCAAATGGAACTGCGCCGGCGGCGGGCTCTTCAGATAGGCGCGAGCCAGGTAGCCGAGCGCGACGTCGGCGTCTTCCGGCGGCAGCGTGCGGTTGCCGATCTTGATGATGCGCTGCAGCGCCGGCGTTTCGATGTCCGGATCGATCGCCGTCCACACGTCGCGCGTGACGCCTCCATCCATCGCCACGTGGCTCACCGGCTGCCCTCCGATCAGGCTGCCGACCGATCCCTGGCTAGGTTCGTCGGATGCGTAGAAGCCCTCGCTCGGATACAGCGTGGCGACGTGCCGTCCGCCCTTGTTCACATCGAGCACGGCGCCCAGGCTGAGCGTCGAGCCGGTGTGGGCGGCGTCGTACTTCGGCGTGATCGTCGCGGTGGGACGGACGTAGCGGAGCGTGTAGGCGCCGACGCGCGAGGACTGGCCCGGCGACAGACCGAGCTCGGAGGCGTGCTGGAAGGAGGACGATGCCGCGACGCCGATGAACAGGACGGCCATACCGATATGCACGATGTAGCCGCCGTAGCGCCTGCGGTTGCGCCGTACGAGCGCCAGCAGCGCCACCGGCGCCGCCTCGCCGGCCATCGCCCGGCGCGCGCGCACGCCGCGGAAGAACTCCTGCCCGATCGAGCCGAACACGAACGCGCCGCAGCAGAACATCGCGATCGCGAACGGCTTCCCTGCTATCCCCGCGGCCAGCAGCACCACCAGCGCGAGCAGCGCGACCAGGAGCGGCGCCACGAAGTTCCGCCGCGCGTTGGCGAGCGTCGCACGCCGCCAGGCGATCACCGGCCCGATGCCGCTCAGCAGCACGAGGATCAGCGCGAGCGGCACGGTGTAGCGGTCGAACCACGGCGGCCCCACCGAGGCTTCCTGCCCGGTCAGCGCCTCGGAGATCAGCGGGAACCAGGTGCCCCAGGAGATCACGAAGCACAGGCCGACCAGCACGAGGTTGTTGGCGAGGAAGATCGACTCGCGCGAGAGCAGCGAGTCGAGGCGATGCTCGGAGCGCAGCATGTCGCGGCGCGAGACGACCAGGTAGATCGAGCCGGCAATCAGCACCGCGATCAGGCACACGAACGGAACCCCGAGGGTGGCGCCGCCGAAGGCGTGGATCGAGTTCAGCACGCCGCTGCGCACGAGGAACGTGCCCATGATCGCGAGCGTGCCCGTGGCGAGCACGAGCGAGACGTTCCACACCTTCAGCATCCCCCGCTTCTCCTGGATCATCAGCGAGTGCAGGAACGCCGTGCCGGTGAGCCACGGCATCAGCGAAGCGTTCTCGACCGCGTCCCAGCCCCAGTATCCGCCCCAGCCGAGCTCCGAGTAGGACCAGCGCGCGCCCAGCAGGATGCCGATGCCGAGGAACAGCCAGGCGGCGAACGCGAAGCGCCGCACCGCCCTGATCCAGTCGGCGTCGACCCGGCGCGCCAGCAGCGCCCCCATGCCGAAGGCGAGCGGGATCGTGCAGAGCGTGTAGCCCGAGTACAGCATCGGAGGGTGGATCATCATCGTCGGAAACCGCAGCAGCGGGTCGAGGCCCGCGCCTTCGGCCGGCGCCGGGCTGGTCGTGTCGAAGGGGTTCGCGTAGAACACCATCAAGCCGATGAAGAAACCGCCGAAGCCGAGCAGGATCGCGGTGGCGTAGGAGGCGATGTCGCGCATGCGCTTGCGCGTGAGGAACAACGCGAGGCTCGACCACAGCGACAGCAGCCAGGCCCACAGCAACAGCGAGCCTTCCTGCGAGGACCACACCGCGGCGGCGCGATAGAACGTCGGGGTGGTCCTGCTCGAGGTGTCGGCCACCGTGTTGAACGCGAAGTCGTTGCGCAGGAACGCGATCTCGAGCACGGCGAACGCGACCGTGAGGATGCCCGCGAGCGCATACACCGCGCGGCGTCCGGACTCCGACAGCTCCACGCGGCCGGTGCGCACGCCGTACAGCGATGCGCCGATCCCGTACACGCATATGGCCAGCGCCAGCAGCAGGCAGGCGCGCCCGAGACCGGCCATCAGCGCCTACCGCTCCTGTGGGTGGGATGCGCTGCGGGAGCGGGCACTCAGGAGGTCTGCTTCTCGCTGGGCGGGGCCGTCTTGTACTTCGACGGGCACTTCGTGATCAACGAGTTGCGTTCGCCGACGAACCGTCCGCCCTGCTCCTCGACGGTCACGATCACCTCGCGCCCTTCGCGGAACGGGTCGGGCACGGTGCCGGTATAGGCCAGCGGGATGACGGTCCCCCCCACGCGATCCTCGACGCTGAAGCTCAGCACCGCCCCTTCGCGATGGACCGACTTGGCGACGACCGTGCCGGTCAGCAGGTAGCTGCGACCGGGCTGGGCCTCGCGGACCAGCTGGCTGGGGCTGAGGGCCGGGCTGGCGGCGCTGAAGCTGGTGTAGATCAGCGCGCTCGCCAGCACCACAGCCGCGCTCAATGCCACCACCAGACGGACCGTTCGCTTACGCGCGGGGTTCATCGGCCCCCAGTATCTCAAACCGCCTCGCCGCTCGTGCCGCAAATGCCCGCAGCCTCGTACCGCAAGCCGCCGTCAGAGTCAATCCGTGCCTTTGTTATCGCTTTGCCGGCGCCCGCGTCGCCCGTTTGGCGGTGGCAACCGGCTATTCGGCCAGGAAATTACGCCTGCAAAGCGAAACCTTCGGGCGTGAGCCGAGTCTTTATGGGTAGAGAGCCATGAGAGCGATCATTCCCCTCCCCCAGCATCCCTTCGCCGAACGGCGCCACTCGCGCCGCCGCCACGCCAGGCGCGAGACGGTGGCGGCGCCTGTGCTGGAGACGCCGCCCGTCCGCGAGGTGACGCTCGTGGCGCACAGGCCATCGTCGTCGGACCCCGCGGTCCAGCGCGTGCGCGAGGCCGGAGGCCCGATCGACCGGGCTTCGTACACGTGCATGTGCGGATGTGTGTTCCTCGCGCCGGTCTCGACGACCGTGCAGTGCCCGCATTGCAGCGCAGCACAGGCCTGGTAGCGCTGCCAGCATCGCGCGGGAAGCCCGCCATGAGAGTCCTCTCACAATGGCGCGGTCTTTAGCCGAGGCAAAGGGACAGCCGCCAGGCTGGCCGGCTCCGAGCCGAGCTTGTGCGGCTCGCATCGAAAACACAATCAACGATGAGTTCCCCACCGCAGCAGCATCAAGCCCGCCGAGCGATGGCCAAGGTGCCCGAGATCACCGGGATCTTCTGGGTACTGAAGCTCCTGACCACCGGGATGGGCGAGTCGATGTCGGACTTCCTCGGCCAGCAGAGCGTGCCGCTCGCGGGCGCGATCGGCATCTTCGGGCTGTGGCTCGCGCTATGGCTGCAGATGCACCAGCGCGAGTATCGTGCGGTCTACTACTGGTTCGCGGTGATGATGGTCGCGATCTTCGGCACGATGGCCGCCGACGGGGTGCACGACGGAGCGAGCATTCCCTACGTAGTCACCACGCCCGTATTCGCGGTCGTGGTCGCGGCGGTGTTCTTCCTCTGGCACCGCAGCGAGGGCACGCTCTCGATCCACACGATCACGACCCGTCGTCGCGAGCGCTACTACTGGGCCGCGGTGCTCGCGACGTTCGCGCTCGGCACCGCCGCGGGAGACCTGACAGCGATGTCGCTGAACCTGGGCTTCTTCGGGTCGGTGGTGCTGTTCGCCTCGGTCATCGCGATCCCCGCGGTCGGCTGGTGGCGCTTTGACATGAACCCGATCTTCGCGTTCTGGTTCGCCTACATCGTGACCCGGCCGCTCGGGGCATCCTTCGCCGACTGGTTCAGCAAGCCGTACTCGATCACCGGCCTCGGCCTCGGGGACGGCGCCGTCAGCGGACTGGCGCTCGTCGCGTTTGTCGCCCTCGTCGCCTACGTGGCCACCACCAAGCGCGACATCCAGGGCGCTCAGGCGCACAGCGAGCGCCTCGCGTCGCAGCCTCACCTGACCGTCCTGGACGCCGAGCTGGAGCTCGACTGACGACTAGCGAATGTGCATGCCCGAGATCGCGCGCGAGATCACCAGCTGCTGGATCTCGGCGGTGCCCTCGAAGATGTCGTAGATCTTCGCGTCGCGGTGCCAGCGCTCGACGGGATACTCGCGGGTGTAGCCGTTGCCGCCGAGGATCTGGATCGCGCGCTCGGTCACCCACACGGCGACCTCGCCCGACTTCAGCTTCGACATCGAGCCCTCGGCGTTCTCGAACGGGACCTGGTTGCGGCCCATCCAGGAGGCGCGCCAGACGAGCAGGCGCGAGGCGTCGATCTCCATCTTCATCCGCGCGAGCGTGAACGCGATCGCCTGGTTCTCGATGATCTTCTTGCCGAACTGCTCGCGCTCCTTGGCGTAGTCGAGCGCGTACTCATACGCGGCGCGGGCGATCCCGAGCGCCTGGGAGCCGACCGTCGGGCGCGAGGACTCGAACGTCTGCATCGCCGCCTGCGACTTGCCCTTCTTGCCCTCGCGCACGCGGGCGAGGCGCTCGTCGAGCTTGTCCTTGCCGCCCAGCACGTAGCCGGCGGGGACGCGGCAGTCGTCGAGGTACACGTCGGCGGTGTGCGACGCGCGCAGACCGTGCTTCGACACCTTGGCGCCCTGGGAGATGCCCTTGGCCTCGCTCATCGGCACGACGAACGCCGCGTGCCCTTTCGAGCCGAGCTCCGGGTCGACGGTGGCGATCACGACGTGCACGTCGGAGATGCCGCCGTTCGTGGCCCACGCCTTCTGGCCGTTGATGACCCACTCGTTCGTCGCCTCGTCGAACTTCGCACGGGTACGTACGTTCGAGACATCCGAGCCGGCGTTCGGCTCAGACGCGCAGAACGCGGCGACCTTGAGGTCCTCGGGGGTGCCGAAGCAGCGCGGGATCCACTCGCCGATCTGCTCGCCCGAGCCCTGGCCGAAGATCGCGGCGACCGCGAGCGCGGTGCCCATGATCGACATGCCGATGCCGGCATCGCCCCAGAACAGCTCCTCGTTGACGATCGGCAGCGTCAACCCGGTGGGGTCGGCGAAGAACTGGGCCAGCCCCTCGAACCCGTACAGCCCGATCTTCGCGGCCTCCTGGATGATCGGCCAGGGAGTCTTCTCCTGCTCGTCCCACTCGTGCGCGGCGGGACGCATCACGTCGGCGGCGAACCCGTGCACCCAGTCGCGGATGTCCTTCTGGTCCTGGTTCAGCGCGAGCGAGAAGGTCGCCGCCTGGTTGGCTGAGTTGGCGATCGCGTTGACCGCGGCCTCCGCGGCCTCGGTCTGCTCGTCGGGGCTGGCGACGGGTGTCGTCGTGGCTGACATCGAAACGGGCTCTCCTTTGGATGATCGTCCCGTCGCGCGCATGGCGAGGCGGCGGGCCTGCGGGCAGGTCTTCTTCAAAGCGTAGCCCACAAAGGCGCTTGCGCCAATGCCCGCACCCCTCCTAGCCCTATTGAGGCTAATCCTGATTGGGTTTATAGTGTTCGTCTCGCACCATGTCAATGTTCTCGACGCAGAAAGTGACCATGCCCACACGCACCCTCGCCGTTCCCCTCGCCCTGATCGCCGCCGCGCTCGGGCTCGCCGCCTGCGGCGGCTCCTCCTCCAGCTCGGGAAAGCAGCTGGCGCTGGTCGCCTACTCGACCCCGGAGGCGGCGTTCGAAAAGCTGATCCCCGCCTTCGAGGCGACCTCCGCAGGCAAGGGCGTCACGTTCAGCAAGTCGTTTGGGCCCTCAGGCGAACAGAGCCGCGCGGTCGCCAACGGGCTGCACGCCGACGTCGTGAACCTCTCTTTGCAACCGGACGTGGAAAAGCTCGTCAAGGCGGGTCTCGTATCGTCGAGTTGGAACAAGAACGCGACGCACGGCTTCGTCACGAATTCGGTCGCGGTGATCATCGTGCGCAAGGGCAACCCCAAGCACATCACCGGCTGGTCGGATCTCGTCAAGCCGGGCGTGGGCGTGCTGACGCCGAACCCGTTCACCAGCGGCAGCGCGCGCTGGAACGTGATGGCCGCCTACGGGGCGCAGCTGAAGGAAGGCGGGACCCCGGCTCAGGCGCAGGAATATTTGAAGGCGCTGTTCCACAACGTGGTCAGCCAGGACAGTTCGGCGCGCAACGCGCTGCAGACGTTCCTCTCCGGGCGCGGCGACGCGCTGATCGACTACGAGGACGAGGCGATCGCCGACGAGAAGAAGGGCGCGGCGATCGAATACGTGATCCCGAAGGACACGATCCTGATCCAGAACCCGATCGCCGTCGTCGGTACGGGCGCGAGCGCGAACGAGGCACAGAAGTTCGTCAGCTACCTGCTCTCGCCGGCGGGCCAGAAGATCTGGGCGGCGGAGGGCTACCGGCCGGTCGTGCCCGGGATCGCCGCTCCCGGCGAGTTCCCGACGCCGACGGGCATGTTCACGATCGAAACGCTCGGCGGGTGGAAGGCCGTGACGAAGCAGTTCTTCGAACCGGAAACGGGGATCGTCAGCAGGATCGAGGAGTCGCTGGGAGTGTCCACTGCCAAATAAAGCCCCGATCCCGGCGCCCGCGGGCGGGACACCGCTCCCGGCGGGTGTGCTCGTCTCCGGCGGAGGACTACCGCCGGAGACGTTCGCGGCCGAGCCGGGCCGGTGGCGAGGGAGCGGTGGAGCACGGCGCCCGCAGGGCATCGCCGGGGCGGGCGGCGCGCTCGGCAAGGGGCTGTTGGGGATCTATCTGTCGGCGCTCGTGCTGCTGCCCGTGGCCGCCCTGCTTGCCAAGTCCGCCAGCGGCGGCACGAGCGCGTTCTGGCGCGAGGTGTCAAACCCGGAGGCGCTCGCCGCGATCAAGCTGACGCTGATCGTGTCGGTGATCGTCGTGTTCGTCAACGCGATCTTCGGCACGCTGATCGCGTGGGTGCTCGTGCGCGACGAGTTCCCCGGCAAGCGGATCGTCAACGCCTTGATCGACCTACCGTTCGCGCTGCCGACGATCGTCGCCGGGGTGGTGCTGCTGGCGCTCTACGGGAAGGGCAGCCCGGTCGGTATCGACGTGGCGTTCACGCGCGCGTCGATCGCGCTCGCGCTGCTGTTCGTGACGCTGCCGTTCGTCGTCAGATCGGTGCAGCCGGTGCTGCACGAGCTCGACACCTCGATGGAGGAGGCCGCCGCGTCGCTCGGCGCGCGGCCGTCCACGGTGCTGCGCCGGATCGTGCTGCCGAGCCTGACCCCTGCGATCGTCTCCGGGGTCGCGCTCAGCTTCGCGCGAGCGGTCGGCGAGTACGGCTCGCTCGTGCTGATCACGGGCGAGCTTCCGTTCAAGACGGAGGTCGGCTCGGTGTACGTGTTCGGGCAGATATCGAACGAAGACCTGCCTGCGGCGGCGGCCGTGTCGGTCGTGCTGCTGCTCGCCGCGCTGCTGGTGCTGGGCGCGCTCACGCTGGTGTCGCGCTGGAGATCGAAGCATGTCCGCTAGAAGCACCGCCGTAGGCGTTCCCGATGCGCGCGCGGCGCTCAGCCTCACCCCCTCGCGGCGGGCGAGGCTGAGCGTGCGGTTCGTGGCGCTCGGCTACCTCGCGCTGCTGCTGGGAGCGCCGGTGGCGATGATCTTCTACAGGACCTTCGAACACGGCCTCGTCCCGGTCTGGGACGCGGTCAGCGCGCCGAACGCGATGCACGCGTTCTGGCTGTCGATCGAGATCGTGGCGATCGCCGTGCCGCTGAACACGGTGTTCGGCATCGGCATGGCGCTGCTGCTCGAGCGGGGCCGTTTCCGGGGGAAGGCACTGCTGGGAATGCTGATCGACCTGCCGTTTGCGATCTCACCGGTGGTTGTAGGGCTGGCTTTGGTGCTGGTGTATGGCAAAACCGGCTGGCTCGGCGACTGGCTTGCCGCGCACGGCATTCAGGTGATCTTCTCCGTGCCGGGCATGGTGATCGCCACGGCTGTCGTATCGCTGCCGTTCGTCGCGCGCGAGACGATGCCGGTGCTGCGCGAGCTGGGCACCGATTCAGAGCAGGCCGCGGCGACGCTCGGCGCGAGCGCGTGGCAGACCTTCTGGCGGGTGACCCTGCCCGCGATCCGCTGGGGCGTCGTCTATGGCGTGGTGCTGACGACCGCGCGCGCGCTCGGCGAGTTCGGCGCGGTCAGCATCGTGTCGGGACGGATCGAGGGCCAGACGCAGACGCTGCCGCTGTACGTGCAGGATCGCTTCGAGAACTTCGATACGGCCGGCGCCTACACCGCCGCGGTCGTGCTCGCGCTGCTGGCGCTGGGGACGCTGCTGGCGATGAACCTGCTGACCCGTCGCCGGAGCGGAAGGACGGCCGTATAGCCATGATTGTCGAGGCCGGGAGTTGTGTTGTTCTGTTTAGGGCCCGTATAACGATGGCTGCCGGGGAGCTCAGCTTGTTATTGAGTCCGAGCAACCTGTCACCGAGAAAGGACTCCGTATAGCCATGGCGATCGAGGTGCGCAACGTGGGCAAGCGCTTCGGCGAGTTCGTCGCGCTGGACGACGTCTGCATCCGCGTGAACGACGGCGCGCTGACCGCCCTGCTCGGGCCGAGCGGAAGCGGGAAGTCGACGCTCTTGCGGATCATCGCCGGCCTGGAGACGCCGGACAGCGGCGAGGTCGTGATCGACGAGCGCGAGGTCACCGACACGCCCGCGCGCACGCGCGATGTCGGCTTCGTGTTTCAGCACTATGCGCCGTTCAAGCACATGACCGTGCACGACAACGTCGCCTTCGGCCTGACCGTGCGCAAGCGTCCCAAGGAGGAGATCAACGCGCGCGTGGCCGAGCTGCTCGGGCTCGTGCGGCTCGAAGGCCTGGCCGAGCGCTACCCCGCGCAGCTCTCCGGCGGGCAGTTGCAACGCATGGCGCTCGCGCGCGCGCTCGCGGTGCAGCCGAAAGTGCTGCTGCTCGACGAGCCGTTCGGCGCGCTGGACGCACAGGTGCGCGGCGAGCTGCGCGAATGGCTGCGCCGGCTGCACGAGGAGATCCATGTGACGACGATCTTCGTCACGCACGACCAGGAGGAGGCGATGGAGGTCGCCGAGCAGATCGTCGTGATGAACAAGGGCCGGATCGAGCAGGCGGGGACGCCGCGCGAGCTGTATGAGAGCCCGCGCAACGAGTTCGTGATGTCGTTCATCGGCCCCGTCAACCGCCTCGGCGACGCGTTCGTGCGTCCGCACGACATCCAGATCGTGCCCGAGGCGGACGGGACCACGACCGAGGCGCTCGTGCAGCGCGTCGTGCACCTCGGCTTCGAGGTCCGCGTCGAGCTGACATTGCCCGACGGACGCGACCTCTGGGCACAGGTCACACGCGAGAGCGCACAGCAGCTCGAGCTCGCCGAGGGGCAGATCCTCTCGGTGCGCCTGCCTGCTCCGCGCGTGTTCGCGCCCTAACGAGTAGTCCAGGCTTCCTCGGCGCGTGTGAGCGCGACGACATCCTTCGGCAGCTTGCCCGCGGCGACGTCGGCGACGGTCACGTGCTCGAGCACTTTGCGCAGGTTCGCGCGCAACGCGACCCACACCTGCTGCAGCGATTCGGCCGAGCCGATGTACTCGATCTCCTCCGGACGCTGCCCGCGCACGCCCACGAGCGGGCCCTCGACCGCGCGGATGATCTGGGCGAGGTTGATCTCCTCGGGCGGCTGGGCCAGCCAGTACCCCCCCTCGGGGCCACGCTGGCTGCGGACCATCCCGGAGGAGCGCAGCTGCGTGAGGATATTCTCCAGGAAGGAGACCGGAATGCCCTGAGCCTGCGCGACCTCGTCCACCTTGCGCGGGGCGTCCTGGCTGCTGCCGGAGAGCTCGACGACGGCGCGCACGGCGTAGTCGGCCTTGGCGGTCACGTGCATAGCGCGGGATTCTCACGCATTCGGCGGCGTACGGGTCGCAGGTCTGGCATTAGGTGACCCTAACTCCTGTGCTACCTTCCTATCCCGACCGGACGGATCGGATTTAGTCTATGCGCTACGGCAAGCCCTCCCTCCTCGCCCCGCTCCTGGTCGCCGCCGCCACGCTGCTCACGGCCTGCGGCAGCTCATCGCACGGCGGCAACACGATCACGCTGTACAACGGCCAGCACGAACAGACCACCGCCGCGCTCGTGGCTGCGTTCGAGCGCCAAACGGGAATCAAAGTCGCAGTCCGCTCCGGCGACGAGGCCGAACTGGGCAACCAGATCTTGCAGGAGGGCGCCAACAGCCCCGCCGACGTCTTCTACACCGAGAACACCCCGGTGCTTGAAGACCTGCGCGAGAAGGGGTTGCTCGCGCCCGTCGCCTCCTCCACGCTGGCGGCGGTTCCCGCGCGCTACGACTCCGCCCAGGGGGGCTGGGTCGGCGTCTCGGCGCGCGTGTCGGTGCTCGTCTACAACACCTCGCTGCTCGATCCGGCGGAACTGCCCGACTCGATTCTCGCGCTCGCCGAGCCGCAGTGGAAGGGCAAGCTGGGCTTCGCCCCGTCGGAGACCGACTTCCAACCCCTGATCACATCGATCGTCAAGCTCGATGGCGCCGCGACCGCCGAACGCTGGCTGAGGGGGCTGCGGGCGAACGCCAAGGTCTATCCCGACAACGAGACCGTCGTCAGCCAGGTCAACAACGGCGAGAGCGCGATCGGGCCGATCAACCACTACTACTGGTACCGCCTGCGCGCCGAGCTCGGCAGCGGCGGGATGCACTCCGCCCTGCACTACTACGCGCGGGGCGACCCGGGCGATCTCCTCGACGTCTCCGGCGCGGCCGTGCTGAAGTCGAGCACTCATCAGGCCGAGGCACAGACGTTCCTCGCCTTCCTCGTCAGCCGCTCCGGCCAGGAGACGATCGCCCACAGCCACAGCTACGAGTACCCGCTGCGCCCTGGCGTGCCACCGGCGACCGGGCTGAAGCCGTTCGCCGACATCCATCCCGTATCGCTGACGCCGGCCGAGCTCGGGGACGGCAGCACGGCGCTCGCGATGGAGCAAAAGCTCGGCCTGTTGTAGGCGAGAGGCGTCTGCGTGAGCACGTTCGCTCCGATCGATTCGCCCGCGGCGGGCCTTGCGCGCGCCTGGTCCGGCCGGCGGCGCTGGCCGCTGGTGAGTATCGCCGGCGCGGCGATCGCCGTCGGGCTGGTGCTGCTGCCGCTCGCGTTCCTGCTCGTTCAAGCCCTGCAGTCGGGCTGGCCCACGCTCGAACGCCTGCTCCTGCGCCACACCGTGGCCGTGCTGCTGTGGAACAGCGTCCGCCTGGCGGCGCTCAGCACGGCCCTGTGCGCCCTGATCGGCGTGGCGGCGGCGTGGTGCGTACAGCGCACTTCACTGCCCGCCCGGCGGGTGTGGGCGGTCGTGCTCGTGCTCCCGCTCGGCATCCCAGATTTCGTCGTGAGCTTCGGCTGGGTCTCGCTCGAGCCCGGCCTGCACGGGTATCTGGCGGCAGTGATGATCATGACGCTGTCGCTCTACCCGCTGGTGTACCTGCCGGTGGCCGCTGCCCTGAACGGGATCGACCCGGCGCTCGAGGAGGTCGCGCGCAGCCTCGGCCTGGGCCCGTGGCAGACGTTCCGGAGAGTGACGCTGCGTCAGGTGTGGCCGGCGGCGCTCGGCGGCTGCCTGCTCGTGACGCTCGGCCTGCTGGCCGAGTACGGCGCGTTTGAGATCGTCCAGTATCAGACGTTCACCGTCGCGATCTTCACCGAGTTCAAGCTCGGCTTCGACGCCGCCGCCGCCTGCGCCCTGTCGCTCGTGCTGGTCCTGCTGAGCGTCGCGGCGCTTGCTGGCGAGCTCGCGCTGGCCGGCCGTGGCCGGGTATGGCGCTCGGGAGCGGGCGCGCGAGGAATGGCGCGGCGCGTGGCGCTCGGGCACTGGACGGCGCCGGCGCTCGCGGGGCTCGGCGCGCTGAGCGTCCTGGCGTTGGGCGTGCCGATCGGCTCGCTCGCATATTGGATGCTCCGCGGCGGCTCCACCACGCTGCCGTCCGCTTCGATCCTCGCCGATGCGGCCCACACGGCGGAGCTCGGCGCAGCCGCAGCCGCCATATCGACGATGCTCGCGGTGCCGGTAACCGCGCTTGCGATCCGCCGGCGCAACCGCCTCACGGTGCTGATCGAGCGGCTCGCCTACCTGCCTCAAGCGCTACCGGGCCTCGTGATCGCGCTCGGGCTCGTCGCGTTCTCCGTGCGCTATGCGTTCTCCCTGTACCAGAGCGCATTGGAGCTGATCGTGGCCTACGCGATCCTGTTCCTGCCGCTCGCGATCGTCGGCGTGCGCTCGGCGATGGCGCAGGCGCCCGCGCGCCTGGAGGAGGTCGGACGCTCGCTGGGGCGCGGACCGGCGGCGATCTGGTGGCGGGTGACGCTGCCGCTGATCGCGCCCGGGCTCGGGGCGGCGTTCGCGCTCGTGTTCATCTCCTCCACGACCGAGCTGACCGCGACGCTGCTGCTGCACCCCACCGGGGTGAACACGCTTGCGACCCAGTTCTGGGCCTATACGACCGACTTCTCCTACGGCGCAGCGGCGCCGTACGCCGCGCTGATGGTCGCGATCTCCGCCATCCCCGCCTACCTGCTCAGCCGCCGGATGACGACGCTCGCGCGCGCGGGAGCGGTCCGATGAGCGAGCTGAGCGTGGCCGACCTGTGGAAGGGCTACGCCGGCGCGCCCGTGCTGCGGGGCCTCGAGCTCGCGGTCGAGGCGGGCTCGCTGACCGCCGTGCTCGGCCTGTCCGGCTGCGGGAAGACGACGCTGCTGCGGGTGATCGCGGGATTTGAGCAGGCAGAGCGCGGCAGTGTGTCGCTCGGTCCGCGGACACTCGACGACGGGCACACCTACATCGTCCCGGAGAAGCGCGACATCGGCTACGTGCCCCAAGAGGGCGCGCTGTTCCCGCACCTGAGCGTGGAGGCGAACGTCGGCTTCGGGCTCACGCGCCGCGAGCGCCGCGGCGAGACCGTGCGCGAGCTGCTCGAGATGGTCGGGATCGCGCCGCTCGCACGGCGCCTGCCGCACGAACTCTCCGGCGGGGAGCAGCAGCGCGTGGCGCTCGCGCGCGCGCTGGCCTGCCGGCCGCGGGTGCTGCTGCTCGACGAGCCGTTCTCATCGCTTGACGCATCGCTGCGCACGCGCGTGCGCGAGGAGGTCCACGCGCTGCTGCGCGAGCAGGGCGTGACGACGGTGCTGGTCACGCATGACCAGGAGGAGGCCCTCTCGCTGGCCGACGCCGTCGCGGTCCTGCGCGACGGCACGATCGTCCAGCGGGGAACACCCGCGGAGCTGTACGAGCGCCCCGCCGACGCGCGCCTGGCGCGTTTTCTGGGGGCGGCGAACATGGTCGACGCAGCGTTCGTCGACGGCACCGCACGCACTCCCCTGGGCGAGCTTCCATTGCGGCTCGTCCAGGGATCTCGCCCGGCGGTGAGCGGGGTCGTGCTCGTACGCCCCGAGCAGCTGGAGGTGCGCACACGCGAGGCCGCCGGCGCGAAGATCGCCGGCGAGGCAGCGGTGGAGGCCGGCCTTGCCGGAACTGTGGAGCAGTGCCGTTACTACGGCCACGACGCGCTCCTGCATATCCGTCCCGACGAGTCCAGCGGCATCAGCGACACACTGCTCGCGCGCGTGCACGGCGAGCAGGCATTGCCGGTCGGAACTCCGGTGACCGTTGTCGCGCATGGGTCGGTCACGCCGCTGACCTGAACATTGGCAGGGCCGCCTCGCATTGGCAGGGCCGCCTCGAATCGCGGCTGGACAGATGCGCGCCTCCCCTGTCAACCGACGGTCGCCGGCGAAGGCCGTCCTGCGAGATCTTCACCGCTCGGCGAGGTCAGACGGGCGACGAGCGGCAGCCCGAGCAGCGACACCGCGCCCATCGCGAGGAACGCCGTCAATGGATGGTGAACCAGGATCTGCACGAGCAGCGCAACCACCAGGCCGCCGAGATTTCCCGCCATCCACACGATCGCCCCGGCCGTGCCGGCGGCCGCTCCGGCAAGGCGCTCGGTGGCCGTGAGGATCACCGGCAGGGCGGGCAGCAGGAATATGCCCATGACCACGAGCACGGCCGCGCGCCCGCCGATCCACGGGACCACGCCGAGCGCGACACAGCCGAAGCAGCCCACGAGCACCACGCTGCGCATGAAGCCACGTTCGGTTTTGCGACGGGCGACCAGCGGCGGCAGCACCGCGCAGCCGAGCACGCCCGCGATCACCATCCCAACCAGCAGCGCGCCGGCCGCGGTTTCGGAGACCCCGGACGGCTGCAGCAGCGTCTGCAGCCACGTGGCGAGCGCCACGAAGATGCCGAAGCCGACGAACACCAGGCCGCACAGCGTGCGCATCGACTGAAGCGCCCACAGAGCCCGTGCGGCGTTGCCGGCGATCGCCGCGTGCTCATCGCTCTCCCGACCCGGACGGCGCAGCGTGATCGTCATCGCCACGACCGGGATCGCAACCAGCGCCGCCTCGACCGCGAGCAACCGCTCGAGATGCCCGTGGCCGCCCAGAGTGGGACCCAACAGCAGCGCGAGCACCATTCCAACGAAGCCGCCTGCGGAGCCGAGCGCGATCCCGTCCGCCCGCCGATCCACGGGCAGGTACTCCCCGGCGAGCTTGCTCACCGCACTCAACACGACCGGCTGAGCGACCGCCACAGCGACCTGCCCGGCCATCGCCCACGCGAACGTGTCACCGCCGAGGCGGAGGAAGCCTCCGAGCGCGACGAGCGCGCCGCCGGCCGCCAGCACCGGGCGAAACCAGCGGTCGAGCAGGATCCCCGCGGGAATCGCAAGCGCCACGTACAGCAGCGGGAAGATCTCCGCCAGCCAGCCCACGGCGGCGACCGACACCCCATAGTGTCGCGCCGTCTCGGTCGTGATCGCCGCGTAAGTGAGCCACAGCACCTGCGTTCCCGCGCATACCAGGCTGTAGGCGACGATCACTTGCCAGCCGCCCTGCTTCCTCATCGACCGGCACCAGTCGATCGTGCGGCCCGATCCGTCGCGGCCACCACGCCGCTTTGCACCTCGCCACCTTGCTTATTCGCGCCCATTTTCGGTGCGCAAGACTACTCGCTCCAGACGCGGCGACCGGCAAGCGGCGGACGGGGGTCGAACCCGCGACCTCGAGCTTGGGAAGCTCGCGCTCTACCAACTGAGCTACCGCCGCGCTGGCACGGATATTACGCGTCGGCGTCTACCCTTGGATGCCGTGACACGTCGCATCCTGCCGATCCTCGCCTCGCTCGCGGGCGCCTGCCTGATCGGGCTGCTGATCTACGGGATCTCCGCGCAGTCCGCGAGCCGCACCCTCGACGAGCGCGTCGACGAAGGCAAGCGCCCGCGCGCGCCCGAGGCGATACGCTCGCTGCCGGTGCTGTCCGGCAGCCGCGCCGCCCATGCGACGCTCGCCGCGTTCCGCGGCAAGGTCGTCGTGCTGAACTTCTGGGCCTCGTGGTGCGAACCCTGCCAGGTCGAGGCGCCGCTGCTCGAGCGCGCGCAGCGTAGCCTCGAACATCACGACGCGACAGTGCTCGGCATCGCCTACCTCGACGCCTCGCCCGACTCGTTGAGCTTCGTACACCACTACCGGCTCGCCTATCCCAACCTGCGCGACGACACGGGAGCCTTCGCCCATTCATACGGCACCGACCAATTGCCGGAGAGCTTCGTGATCGACCGCCACGGCCACATCGTCTCGATCTCCCGCGGCGAGATCGACCAGGCGTTCCTGAACCGCGCGATCGCGCTCGCGGAGAGCTCGTGACCCCGCGACGGCTGCTCGGCGCGGTGCTGCTGGCCGCCGCCGTCACCTGTCCCGTCACGAGCGTCGCAGCCGCCGTCGCGCGTACGTCGCTGCCGGCGATCGAGCGCCAGGTGATGTGTGTCACCTGCAAAATCCCTCTGAACGTCGCCCAGTCCCCGCAGGCCGACCGCGAGCGGGCGTTCATCCAGGGCTTGATCGATCAGGGCGAGAGCGAAGCGCAGATCAAGAACGCCCTCGTCGGCCAGTACGGGCCGACGGTGCTCGGCCTGCCGCGGGCGCACGGCTTCGACCTGACCGTCTACCTCGTGCCGCTCGCCGTGCTGCTCGCGCTGCTCGCGACGGTGGCCACGGTGCTGCCCCGCTGGCGCCGCCACGCTCGCGCCCGGCAGGCCACCCACGAGGCGCCCGCCCCACCGCTCACCGCCGGTGACGCAGCGCGCCTCGAAGCCGACCTGGCGCGCTTCGACTCAGGACACTGAGCTACATCTCCTCGGGCGCACTCACCCCGAGCAGATCGAGGCAGCGCGCAATCGTCCGCTGACTGGCCACGCACAGAGCGATCCGCAGCGACTCGACCGCCTCCGGCGCAGCGCCCACCACGTGACAGTCGCGATAGAAGACGGTGAAGCTCTGCGCCAGCTCGAGTGCGTAGGCCGCGATCCGATGCGGCGCGCGGCGCTCGGCCGCCTCCGCGATCTCTGCGGGAAAGGCCAGCAGCTGCTTGATCAGCGCACGCTCGGCCGGATCCAGCGCAGCGACGCCATCCTCCGGGCCCTCGGCGGCATCCGGCGTCCCAGCGACATCCGCCACCGCGGCGGCATCCGGCGTCTCAGCGACGTCCGCCACCTCGGCGGCGAGCAGACCACCGTCGCCCTCCTCCACCTCGGCCAGCGCCGCGCGCACGCGCTCCGCGCCCGCCTTCGCGAGCACCGAGACGATCCGGGCGTGCGCGTACTGCACGTAATACACAGGGTTCTCGCTCGACTGCTCGCGCGCGAGGTCGAGATCGAGGTCGACCGTCGTGTCGTGCGAGCGCGCCAACAGGTACCAGCGCGTGGCGTCCACGCCGATCTCCTCCAGGAGCTCGTCGAGCGTGACGAACTCGCCGGCGCGCTTGGACATCTGCGCGCGCTCGCCGCGGCGCACGAGGTGAACGAGCTGCATGATCAGCAGCTCCAGCTGCTCCGGGTCGCCGCCGAGCGCCGCGTATGCCGCCTTCATCCGCGCCACGTAGCCGTGATGGTCGGCGCCCCACACGTCGATCTGCCGATCGAAGCCGCGCTCGCGCTTGTCCTGGTGGTAGGCGATATCCGAGGCGAAATAGGTGTGCTCGCCGCTCGAGCGCACCAGCACGCGGTCCTTGTCGTCGCCGTAGTCGGTGCTGCGCAGCCACAGCGCCCCCTCGCTGCGGTAGGTGTGCCCCTGCTGCTCGAGGATCGACAGCGCGTGAGCCACCCGGCTGGGATCGCCCTCGTGCAGGGCGCTCTCATACGCCCAGCGATCGAATCCATGCACCGCAAACGCCGCGAGCGAGGCTTGCATCTCGCCCACCATCACGGTCACGGCGGCGCGCCCGAGCTCGGCCGGATCGATCGTGTCGGTCTTCTTCACCAGATGCACGAGCCGCGCGACGTAACCGCCCCGGTAGCCGTCCTCTGCCACCTCCTCGCCACGCGCGAGCGCCAGCACGGACTCGCCGAGCTTGCGCACCTGCGAGCCGGCGTCGTTGACATAGAACTCGCGCTCCACGCGATGGCCGTGAAAGGCGAGCACACGCGCGAGCGCGTCGCCGTAGGCGGCATTGCGGGCGTGGCCGACGTGCATCGGCCCGGTGGGATTGGCCGAGACGAACTCGATCAGGACGTGCTCCGGCGCCTCTGTCCCGTCCGCGCCGTAGGCGTCCGCCGCCGCGAGCACGCCGGCGAGCGCCTCCACGAACCAGGAGTCCTCGAGAAACAGGTTGACGAAGCCCGGCCCGGCCACCTCGAAGCGCTCGATGCTCGTGCCGAGCCGCGCCTGCAGCGCCTCTCCCAGGCCCTGGGCGACCTCTCGCGGCGGCGCGCCGAGACCGGGCGCAAGCAGCAGCGCGGCGTTGGTCGAGTAGTCGCCGAAGCCGGCCCGCGGTGGACGCTCGAGCCCGATCGCCCCACGCCTGTCGGCGAGACCGCCTCCGATCGGTGACCGGCCGGCGAGCTCCTCGGCGGCCGAAAGCACCGCTTCGCGCAGGCCGTCAAGCGGCATGAGAGAGGCATTTGCGTCGATCTTGCTCATCGCTTGCGATACTAGCTGCGTGAACGATCAAGACTCAGGCGCCGAGCGCCACATAAACATCCATCTCTCCCCCGAGATCATGGGGGGCGTATACGCGAACTTCGCGAACGTCAGTCACTCCGACTACGAGTTCACCGTCACCTTCGCGCGAGTCGACCACGAGGTCGAGTCCGAGGAGGTGCCGGGCGTCGTCGTCTCCCGCGTGAACCTCTCCCCACGCTTCATGCGCGAGCTGATCGACGCGATGGAGGACAACTACTCCAAGTGGCGCACCCGCGAGGGCATCAAGAACCTGCCCGAGTACGGCGGCGCGGAGGCCGGCTCAGAGGAGGAGTAGGACGGCGGAGCCACGAACAGCGACAGCAATGAAGGTCGCGGTGATCTCCGACATCCACAGCAACCGGCACGCCTTCGAGGCGACGCTCGAAGCGATCGCAGACAGCGACGCGGCCGAGCTGTGGTGCCTCGGCGACCTCGTCGGCTACGGCGCCGAGCCGGACGCCTGCGTCGAGCTCGCGCGCGAGCACGCCGCGGTGTGCTTGGCCGGTAACCACGACCTCGCGGTCACCGGCGAGATCTCGCTCGAGGACTTCTCCCGCGGTGCGAGCCTCGCGGCACAGTGGACCCGGGAGGTGATCGCACCTGACAACCTTGCCTTCCTCGCAACCCTGCGGCCCCAAGGAGAGGAGGGCTCAGGCGGTGGATCGCTGGGCCTCTATCACGGAAGCCCGCGCGATCCCGTGTGGGAGTACGTGCTCTCCGCACTGCTCGCGGAGCTGTGCCTGGACGAGCAGCCTCATCGCATCTGCCTGATCGGCCACTCCCACGTGGCGCTCTCGTTCGTGCGCGCCGAGGGCGAGCTGGCCACCGGCGAGCCGCGGCGCGACGGCGCCCGCCTCGACGTCGCCAGCGGCGAATGGTTGCTCAACCCCGGCTCAATCGGCCAGCCGCGCGACGGCGATCCCCGTGCCTCGTGGCTGCTCTTGGATCTCGCCGAGGCGACCGTGTCCTTTCAGCGCACCGGCTACGACGTGGCCGGCGCCGCCGCGGCAATCCGCGCGGCGCGGCTGCCGGATTCGCTCGCCGAGCGCCTGGAGTACGGTCAGTGACCGTGCGCGACCCCCTCCCATCCGTCTCCGGCCTCCCCCGCCGGCCCCTGCGCCCTCGCCGCAAGCGCATCGACGCCCTTCTACGCTTGGTCTGCGCCGGGCTGCTCGGCCTCGCCGCCGCGCTGCTCCTCTCCTGCGGCAGTTCCGCCAAGGGCCTGATCCCCACCGGCGACGCGGGGCCGCTGCAGAGCGACTTCGAAGCCGTCGCCCAGGCGGCCGAGAACGGCGACGGCAGCTGCACCGCGACCGCCGAAGCGATCCGCAAGACCGAGCAGGACTTCGGCGCGCTGCCCACCTCGGTCGACGCGGGCCTGCGCCGCACACTCGAACGGGGCATCTCGAACCTGCGCTCGCGCGCGCTCTCGCTGTGCGCGCAGCCGCTCGCCCAGACGACCACGACGAGCGCCTCTCCGCCGCGTACCACCAGCACGCCGACCGTCACCACGCCCACCGTCACCGAAACTACTCCCACCGTGAGCACTCCCACCGTGACCGAAACGGCGCCGCCCACCCCCGGCGGCGGCACACCCGCGCCGGGGGTCGAAGAACCGCCCGACGCCGGCAACAACGTAGGCGGCGGAACCGGAGCCGGCGGCGAAAACGGCGGGAGCCAGGAAGCCGGCAAATGAGCAGCGAAGACATCGCCGGGCGCTACCGCCTCGAAGGCCGGCTCGGCTTCGGCGGCATGTCCACCGTCCACCTCGCCCTCGACCTGCGCTTGGAGCGCCAGGTGGCGGTCAAGCTGCTGGCCGAGCACCTCGCCGACGATCCCACGTTCGTGTCGCGCTTCCAGCGCGAGGCGCAGGCCGCCGCGCGCCTCGTGCATCCCAACATCGTGCAGATCTTCGACTCCGGCCTGGACGAGCGCACCGGGCGCCACTTCATCGTGATGGAGTACATCGAGGGTCAATCCTGCGCGGAGATCCTGCGCGACGACGGCTGGGTCGAGGTCGACGAGGGCATCTCGATCATCGAGCAGGCGTGCGAGGGACTCCACTACGCGCACCGCCACGGGGTCGTGCACCGCGACGTCAAGCCCGGCAACCTTTTGCGCGCGCGCGAAGGCGAGGTCAAGCTCGCGGACTTCGGCATCGCCAAGGCCACCGAGCAGTCCTCCATCACCCAGGTCGGCTCGGTCCTCGGCACCGCCGCCTACCTCGCGCCCGAGCAGGCCCGCGGTGAGGAGGCCGGTCCGCGCGCGGACCTGTATGCACTCGGGGTCGTCGCCTACCAGCTGCTGTCGGGTCGCCTCCCCTACGAGGCGACCTCGTTGACCGAGCTGGCGCTCAAGCAGCAGCAGGAGGAACCGCCGACGCTCGACACGCTCGTCGCCGCCGTCTCCCCCGCGCTGGCCGACGCGATCGCGATCGCGCTCGCGCTCGACCCCCGCGACCGCTACCAGACGGCGCGCGAGATGGGCCGCGCGCTGACCGACGGCGCGCACGGCATCGCCCCCGGCGAGCGCCCCTCCACCACGCGCGCGGCACCCGCCACCGCGGCGACGAGCCTGCTCGCCACGCGCGGACGCGGCGGCGGCAGCGCCTCCGGCGGCGCGGCGCCCACGACCGTCACCCCTCGCCGGCCCCGTCCCGGGCCGGCCCGGCGCGAGCCGCCGCCCGTCGCCCAGGCCGGCCCGTACGCGCCGCGACGGCGCGGGCGCGGAAGGCGTCTGTTCCTGGCGCTGTTCGCGCTGCTCGCGCTCGCCGTGGCGATCGTCGCCGTGGTCCTCGCCACCGCGCCGGCCCCCACCAAGGTCGTGTTGCGCAACGTCGTCTACAACGACGTCCAGCGGACGTCCTCCGCGCTCAAACAGCTCGTCTCGGAAAACACCAAATAAGACGAGAGGCCCGCTCTCGCGGGCCTCTCGTCTGGGCAACTGTCACTAGCTCGACAGTCTAGCCTATTCAAAGGCGAAGGGCCCGCTCTAGCGGGCCCTTTCGGTAAGGCAACTGCCCTTTCGGGCTGGATATCTGTCACACACCCAGCAAGCCAGCACCTCCACCGTCGCCTTCAACGTATGGCTCCGGCGGCCGGACTCGAACTGGCACCTGACAAGTGACAGTTGCCCGTGCTGCCCTTACACCACACCGAAAAGCCACATCTCAAGCTACTCAGCGCTTAGGATGAAAATCTCCGGCGCGCCACCTTCCCGCCACGCTTCCCAAGTCCCCCTCTAGGATTCCGACGCGCAGATCTTTCATCAGCCGCGCGAGGAAAGCGAGGTTGTGCAGCGTCAGCAGCCGCGCTCCGGTCAGCTCGCCGGCGCGCGCCAGATAGCTGAGGTAGGCGCGCGAGTAGCCGCCCGCGCAGGCCGGGCACTCGCAGCCCTCGAGCAGCGGCTCCTCCGCCTTGCGCCACAGGGCCTTCTTCAGGTCGACGCGCCAACGGTTCTCCGGGTCGGGCACGAGCGCGGTTCCGTGCCTGCCGAGGCGTGTCGGCATCGCGCAGTCGAACGTGTCGATCCCCAGCTCCACTCCTCTGATCAGGTCGTCCACCTCGCCGATCCCCAGCAGGTGTCGCGGCTTTTGCTCGTGCTCGCCCCCCAGCTCGTCCACAGCCCATCCGACCACCTCGTACATCTGCGCCTTCTCCGCTCCCAGCGAGCCGCCGACCGCGATCCCGCTGCAGCCGCTCTCCGCGACCGTCTGCGCCGATTCGGCTCGCATGTCCTCGTACACGCCGCCCTGCACGATCCCGTACACGAGCTGCTCGCTCGGCCCGTGCTCTCCGTGCCAGGCCAGGCAGCGCTCCAGCCAGCGGTGCGTGCGCTCGGTCGAGCGCCGCGTGTACTCGCGGTCGACGTGAAACGGGGTGCACTCGTCGAACACGAGCGCGATGTCCGAGCCGAGCGCCGCCTGGGTCGCCATCGAGTCCTCGGGCGAGAGAAACCGCTCGGTCCCGTCGACGTAGGAGCGGAAGCGCACCCCCTCCTCGCCGATCTCGAGGATCGCCCCCGCGCCGTCGCTCACGGGGCCGCGGGCGCGGCCCTTGATCTCCTCCGCGACCGTGCCGTGCCCCATCGAGAACACCTGGAACCCGCCCGAGTCGGTGATCACGGGCCCATCCCAGCGCATGAACCGGGCGACCCCGCCGAACCGCTCGATCAGCTCGGGGCCGGGATTCAGCAGCAGGTGGAACGTGTTGCCGAGCACCATCTCATAGCCGAGCGCCGCCACCTCGCCCGGCAGCAGCCCCTTCACCGTGGCCTTCGTCGCAAGCGGCACGAACGCCGGCGTGCGCACCTCACCGTGCGCGGTTCTCAGCACTCCCGCGCGGGCGTTCGAGGCGCCGTCGCGGCCCTCGATCGTGAACGCGGCCATTAGTACGGCATCCTAAGGCGGACTCCCCATGCTCGCGTCCCTCGTCAACGTCACCCACCTCGTCGAAGTCTCCGGCTACCCGCTGCTGTTCCTCGTCGTGATGGCCGAGTCGAGCGGCGTTCCGATCCCCGGCGAGACGGGGCTGATCGCCGCGGCCGTGCTCGCGAGCCTCGGCAAGCTGCAGATCGAGCTCGTGATCCCGATCGCCGCGATCGCGGCGATCGTCGGCGACAACATCGGCTATCTGATCGGGCGCAAGGGCGGGCGCTGGCTGCTCGAACGGCCCGGACGCTTCCAGCGCCAGCGCCGCGAGGCGCTCGTGACGGGCGAGTCGTTCTTCGACCGCCACGGCCCCAAGGCCGTGTTCTTCGGCCGGTTCGTGCTCGGCCTGCGCGTGTGGGCGTCGTGGCTCGCGGGCGCGACCCACATGCCGTGGCGCTCGTTCGTCCTGTGGAACGCCCTCGGCGGGATCGTCTGGGCGACGGCCGTCGGATTGATCGCCTACTTCATCGGCCACTCCGCCGGCAACGCGATCCAGGCCTTCGGCTACTACGGCCTCGCCGCGGTCGTGATCGCGCTCGTCAGCGCGTTCTTCATGCACCGCCGCCACCGCCGCGAGCAGCAGCAGCAGCAATAGCCGCTCGGCTCAACAGGCGCTGCTGCAGGGCGCGATGCGCTCCCACATATCCGCGAGCGAAGACAGCTCGTCCTCGGAGAAGCGCGAGAAGAAATGCTCCCTGACGACCGCCAAGTGCGTACCGCGCGCCGCTTCCAGCCGCTCGCGCCCGCTGTCCGTCAGGCAGGCATAGGATCCGCGGGCGTCGTGTTCGCAGGAGCAGCGCTCGAGCAGCTCCTCCCGCTCCAGCCGATCCACCAGCCGCGTCAGCCCGCTGCGCGAGAGCTGCGCCTGCTCGGCCAGATCGCACATGCGCATGCGTCCCCCGCTCGCGTCTTGCAGATGTTGCAGCACCTCGTAGGAGGTCATCGGCAGCCCGTGCGCGTGCTCGAGCGTCGCGTCCAACCGCTTCGCCAGGCAGGCGTGCGCCCGCAGTAGGCCGCGCCAAGCGCGCACCTCTCCCTCGCTGAGGGCCTCGTTCTCAGAGGCGGGGATCTTGACGGCGGTCGCGGTCGACATTGCGCTCAGAACCTAAAAGCTTCTCATCCGAACATAGCAGCGTGGGAGCCAAATTCGCGGGCCACGTGCGCTACCGCCGCGTCGCCCGCCACGCCCACCACATCATCGGCGGCTGCAGCGCCAGACGCCCGTACAGCGCCCAGCGAGGGATCTTCGGGAACTCCTCGGGAGCGCGCGCCATGTGCATGTTCGCCGGAAACACGGCTGCCAGCAGCGCGATCAGCCCCAGGCCCGAGAGACGGCGCGTTGCCGGCAGCAGCACTCCCAGGCCGCCCGCGACCTCGGCCACGCCGCTGACCTCCACCACCAGCTTGGCCTGTCCGCGCAGCCGTGGCGGCACGATCTGGCGGTAAGGGCCGGGCAGCGCGAAATGGTTCACCCCGCCGCCGATGAAGAACCCTGCGAGCAGCCGCCGCGACAGCTTTCCGCCCAGCCCGCCCGGCTCATTGCCCGCCTGCACCCCTGCGCTCACCCATCCACCCTCTCTCTGCCACGCGAACCCCGCGGCCGATAGGCCGTTGATCGCAAAATCTAGCCGCTCTCGATCAACGATCGCCCGGTCATCGCCGGCGGCTGCTCGATGCCCAGCAGCTCGAGCACGGTCGGCGCCACGTCCGCGAGGATGCCATCGCGCGCGCGCAGCTTCAACCCCGGCCTCGTCACGATCAGCGGCACGGGGCTCATCGAGTGGGCCGTGTTCGGGCTGCCGTCGGGCTCGAGCATGTGGTCGGCATTGCCGTGGTCGGCAGTCACCACGCACGCGCCGCCGCGCTCGCGCACGGCCGCCACCACCTCGCCGAGGCACTCGTCCACCGTCTCGATCGCCTTGACCGCAGCGGGGATCACACCGGTGTGCCCGACCATGTCGGCGTTCGCGAAGTTGACGATCCCGAAGCGCGGCCCGTCCTCGCGCCAGGCCCCGACGAACGCCGCCGCCGCCTCGCGCGCGCTCATCTGCGGCTTGTGGTCGTACGTCGGCACATCTCGCGGCGAGGCCACGAGCTCGCGCCGCTCGCCGCTCAGCGGCGCCTCCTCGCCGCCGTTGAAGAAGTACGTCACGTGCGGATACTTCTCTGTCTCCGCCACGTGCAGCTGCGTGGCGCCCGCCCCGGCGAGCACGACCGACAGTGTCGTCGCGGGATGCTCTGGCCCGAACACCACCGGGTAGGGCCAGCCCTCCTCGTACTCGGTGAACGTCGCATACCGCTCCACTCCCGGCGCTCCGCCGCGGTCGACCTCCGTGAACCCCGGCTCGGCCAGCGCGCGTGTCAGCTCGCGCATCCGGTCGGGCCTGAAGTTGAACGCGACCACGCTGTCCCCCGGGCGGATCTTCGCCTCGGCGCCGACGAGCGTCGGCTCGACGAACTCGTCTGTCTCGCCCCGCTCATACGCGTCTCTCAGGGCCTGCTCGCCACTGTCCGCGTGCTGTGGCGCGCGGCCGTGCACGAGCATGTCGTACGCCCGCTGCACCCGCTCCCAGCGGCGGTCGCGGTCCATCGCCCAGTAGCGACCGATCACCGACCCCACGCGCATGCCGCCCGTCGCGTCGAGCTCGGCCAGGTATCCCACTCCGGCGTGCGGCAGCGTGTCGCGCCCGTCGGTGAACGCGTGCACGACCAGATCCTCGACGCCGTTTTCGCGCGCGATCGCGACGAGCGCGCGCAGGTGGGCGAGCGAGGAGTGCACGCCGCCGTCGGACACGAGCCCCAGCAGGTGCACCCGCCCCGAGCCCCGACCGTCGCCGGCATCGGCGAACGCCGCGCGCAGGACCTCGCTCTGCGCGAGCGTCCCATCCGCGATCGCATCATCGATCCGCACCAGATCCTGGCGTACCACCGCGCCCGCCCCGAGATTCAGATGTCCGACCTCGGAGTTGCCCATCTGCCCGTCGGGCAGTCCCACCGCGCGCCCGCACGCGGTCAGCGTCGTATGGGGGTATGTCGCCCACAGCTCGTCGAACACCGGCGTGCGCGCGAGCGACACGGCGTTGCCCGGGCCCGGCTCCGCCAGCCCCCAGCCGTCGAGCACGATCAGACAGGCACTCTCCACCGGGATCCCATCAAGTCCCGGCTGGGCCGGCTCGGAGGGGGCTGACCCGGGCGAGACGGAGCCGGCCGGACCGGTCATTTCGCGACGGCGGCGACTATCTGCGCGAACGACTCCGCTTCGAGGGAAGCCCCGCCGACGAGCGCTCCGTCGACGTCTGGCAGCGCCAGCAACTCGGCCGCGTTCTCTGCCTTGACCGATCCCCCGTACAGGATCCTCAGCTTCTCCGCCGCCCGCCTGTCGCGGTCGCCCACGAGCGCCCTGATGAACGCGATCGCCTCCTGCGCCTGCCCGGGGGTCGCAACTTTGCCGGTGCCGATCGCCCAGATCGGCTCGTACGCGATCACCACCTCCACGAGCTGCTCGTCCTCGATCCCTGCAAGATCGTCGCGCACCTGCTGGCGCAGCTTGCGGTCGGTGTCGTCGTTGTCGCGCTCCTCCTCGGTCTCGCCCACGCACAGGATCGGTGTCAAGCCCGCCGCCAGCGCCGCCGGGACCTTCTGCGCGAGCGCCTTGTCGGTCTCGCCGAACAGCTCTCTGCGCTCGGAATGCCCGAGCACGACCCCGCGTACGTCGAGCTCGTCGAGCATCGCCGCCGACACCTCGCCCGTGAACGCCCCCTGCGGCTCCTGGTGCATGTTCTGCGCGTACACCTCCACGCGCGAGCCCCTTGCGCTGTCGACCATCGCCTCGAGCGCCGTGAACGGCACGCAGATCGCGACGTCCGCGCCGTCGGCCGCCGACACCCGCGGCAGCAGCGCCTGGATGTACTCCTCCGCCTGCGCCTTCGTCTTGTGCATCTTCCAGTTCCCCGCGATCAGCGGCACGCGCGCATCCCCGCCGGCTGTCACGTCGCCACCCCCGCGCCGTTCAGCGCCAGCACCCCCGGCAGCTCGCGGCCCTCGAGGAGCTCGAGCGTCGCGCCGCCGCCGGTCGACAGATGGTCGACCGCGTGCTCGAGCCCGAACCGCGCGAGCGCCGCCGCCGAGTCGCCGCCGCCGACGACCGTCAGGCCGTTGGCGCGCGCCACCGCTTCCGCCACGGCGCGTGTGCCCGCCGCGAACGGCGCGAGCTCGAACGCGCCCATCGGGCCGTTCCAGAAGACGGTGCCCGCGCTCGCGATCACGCTCGCGTAGCGCTCCGCCGTCTTCGGGCCGATGTCGAGGCCCATCCAACTCTCCGGCACCTCCACCCCGTCGAGCACGCGGTGCTCCGCATCGGCCGCCAAACGCTTGCCGATCACGAGGTCGTTCGGGACCAATATCCGTGCCCGGCCGGCCTGCGGGTCGTGCGTGTCGCTGGCTCGTGCCAGCGCGCTGCGCGCGTGCTCCACATCCTCGTCGTCGCATAAGGACTTGCCCACCGCGTGCCCCTGCGCGCACAGGAACGGGAAGCACATCGCGCCGCCGATCATCACCACGTCCGCCACCGCCAGGAAGCGCTCGATCACCTTGATCTTGTCCGCCACCTTCGCACCGCCCACGATCGCGACCAGCGGGTGCTGCGGGTGCTCGAGGATCCCCGTGAGCGTCTCGACCTCGCGTTCCAGCAGCCGTCCAGCCGCGCTTCCCAGCAGGTGCGTGATGCCCTCGTTGCTCGCGTGCGCGCGATGCGCGACGCCGAACGCGTCATCCACGTAGAGATCCGCCAGCGCCGCCAGCTCCCGCGCGAACTCGGGGTCGTTGCTCGTCTCCCCCGGCTCGAAGCGCACGTTCTCGAGCACCAGGATGTCGCCGTCGCCCAGCTCGTCGGCCAGCGCCGTCACCTGCTCGCCCACCACCGCCGGCGCCAGCGTCACCTTCGCGCCCGTCAGCTCACGCAGGCGATCCGCCACCGGCGCCAGCGACAGCTCGGGAACGCGCTTCCCCTCCGGCCTGCCGAGATGCGAGACCAGCACCAGCCGCGCGCCGCGCGCGCGCAGCTCTTCGATCGTCGCCAGCGCCGCCGCGATCCGCGTGTCGTCGCTCACCAACGGAACGCCACCGGCCCCCGGGCCGCGATCCGTGTCCGTGCCGGTGTCCAACGGCACGTTGAAGTCGACGCGCACGAGCACCCGCCTGCCCCGCACGTCCAGGTCCTCGATGCTTCTCACAGGACTCTCTGCACCAAGTCGACGAGGCGGTTGGAGTAGCCCCACTCGTTGTCATACCACGCCACCACCTTCAGCATCGTGCCGTCCACCACCGCCGTCAGTTTGGAGTCGACGATCGAGGAGTACTGCGACTGCACGATGTCGCTCGAGACGATCGGGTCCTCGGTGTACCGCATGATCCCCGCGAGCGGCCCGCTCTCCGCGGCCGCGTCGAGCGCCCCGTTGATCTCCTCGACGCTCGTCTCGCGCACGCACTCGACGGTCAGGTCGACGACCGACCCGGTCGGCACGGGCGCGCGCACCGCGAAGCCGTGCAGCTTGCCCTGCAGCTCCGGGATCACCAACCCGATCGCCTTCGCCGCGCCGGTCGAGGCAGGGATCAGGTTGATCGCGGCCGCACGCGCGCGACGCAGGTCTTTGTGCGGCAGGTCCTGCAGTCGCTGATCGGCCGTATACGCGTGGATCGTCGTCATCAGCCCGTGCTTTATGCCAACCGTGTCGTTAACCACCTTGGCCACCGGCGCCAGGCAGTTCGTCGTACACGACGCGTTCGAGATCACGTCGTGCTTCTCGCGGTCGTACACCTCGTCGAAGTTCACCCCCAGCACGACCGTCGCGTCGGGGTTCGTCGCCGGCGCGGAGACGATCACCTTCTTCGCGCCCTGCTCCAGGTGCTTGGCGGCGCGGTCGCGGTCGGTGAACAGGCCGGTCGACTCGATCACGACGTCGACCCCCAGATCGCCCCACGGCAGCGCGCCCGGGTCGCGCTCGGCCAGCACCTTCAGCTCCCGCCCCTCGACCTCGATCGCGCCCTCGCGAGCCGCGACCGCTCCCGGATACGGCCCCAGGATCGAGTCGTACTTCAGCAGGTGCGCGAGTGTCTCAGAATCGGTCAGGTCGTTGACCGCGACCCACTCGATCTCTCCACCCAGCTCGTCCTGTCGAGCCCGGGCGGCGCGGAACACGTTACGGCCGATGCGGCCGAATCCGTTGATTCCCACGCGTACAACGGCCATGCACAGCCTCCTTGGCAGTGAAAACGAACGATGCCGGGCCTCTGGAGAACGGCTCCATCGCCCGGCGTGCACCGGAAAGGCTAGCAGCGAGGCGTTTCAGCCGGCCATTTCGCGGCCTCCCAGGCCGGTCCTAAGAGCCCCCGGGGCGCTTGTCGATGTCGCGGTGCGCCACCGCCACGTCGAGGTCGTCGTGCTCGCGGTAGCGCGCGGCGAGGTGCTCGGCGATCGCGACCGAGCGGTGGCGCCCGCCGGTGCAGCCGATCGCGATCACGAGATGGGCCTTGCCCTCGGCGACGTACTGCGGCAACAGGAAGTCGAGCAGCGCGTGCAGCCGCACGTACAGCTCGTCCAGCCGCCCGTCGCGCGCGACGTACTCGACGACCTGTTCCTCGCGCCCGGTCAGCTCGCGCAGCTCGGGCTCGTAATGGGGGTTGGGCAGGAAGCGCACGTCGAACGCCAGATCCTCCTCTCGCGGCGGGCCGTGCTTGAAGCCGAAGCTCATGAACGTCAACGCCAGCCTGCCCGCGGTCTTGCGCGGCAGGAACTCGTCGGCGATCTTCCCGCGCAGCATCGTCGCCGACATGCCCGTCGTGTCGATCACCATGTCCGCGCGGCTGCGCAGCGACTCGAGCAACGCCCGCTCGGAGGAGACGCCCGCCGCCACGCTGCCCTCGGGCGCCAGCGGATGGCGCCGGCGAGTCTCCTTGTAGCGGGTCACCAACGTCTGCTCGACGGCCTCCAGAAACAGCACGTGGTGGGTGATCCCGAGCGCGTCGAGATCGTCCACGACCGCGCGCAGCGCCTCGAAGTAGACGCCGCCGCGCACGTCCGAGACGACCGCCGCGCGCTCGACCTTCGAGCCCTCGTGCACGAACAGCTCCACCAGCGAGCGGATCATCTCGGGCGGCAGGTTGTCGACGCAGAAGTAGCCGGCGTCCTCGAACACGTTCATCGCCGTCGACTTGCCCGCGCCGGAGAAGCCCGTGATCACGACGAGATCCTGCAGGCGCGACTCCAGCACCGGCTGGCTCGCCGGTCGTGGAGGACGCAGGGGCCTGAGAACGGCCATCCGCCCTATTGTGCCGCGCGCGCCGGACAACCGCGCCGATGAGCGGACGAACGTTTCTCAGCCGGCGCGATGCAAGTGGCCATGAATCTCCCGTGCGACCTTGGCCGGGAGCCCGGGCGCGGCCTGGAGCTCCTCGCTGGTGGCCGCGACGATCGCCTCGGGCGAGCCGAAGTGCGCGAGCAGCGCGCGCTTGCGCGCCGGGCCGATGCCGGGCAGCTCGTCGAGCAGTGAGCTCGTCATCGCCTTGTCGCGACGGCCGCGATGGTGGGTGATCGCGAAGCGGTGGGCCTCGTCGCGGACGCGCTGCAGCAGCTGCAGCTCGGGCGTGGAGTGGTCGAGCACGATCGGCGCGGCTTGCCCCGGGAGGAACACCTCCTCGATCCGCTTCGCGAGCGACACGACCGTCACGCCGCGGTCGCGAAAGCCGCGCAACGGGCCGAGGCCGGCGGCGAGCTGACCCTTGCCGCCGTCGATCACGACGACGTTCGGCAGCGCCGCGAAGCTCGCGTCGTAGGCGGGGTCGTGCGGGGAGATGTCGGCCTGGCTCTCCCACCGCGCGTAGCGCCGGCTCAAAACCTCAGCCATCGCGGCGAAGTCGTCGGACTCGCCCTCGGCAAGCGTGCGGATCTTGAAGCGGCGGTAGTCGGACTTCTTCGGCGCGCCGCCCTCGAACACGACCATCGAAGCCACCGTCTGCGTGCCACCGATGTGGGAGATGTCGAAGCACTCGATCCTGATCGGCGGCACGTCGAGGCCGAGCGCCTGCTGCAGCCCCTCGAGCGCCTCCACGCGGCCCTGGCGGCGGCGCTCGGAGCGCAGCCGCTCCTGGTCGAGCGCGAGCCGCGCGTTGCGCTCGGCGAGCTCGAGGATCCTCCGCTTCTCGCCGCGCTCGGCGGCGCGCAGCTCGACCGGACCCTCGCGTCGGCGGGCGAGCGCCCCCGCGAGCGCCTCGCGGCCTTCGAGCTCGCGCTGGACCACGAGCAGCGCCGGGATCGACATGTGCCCGCCGTAGTACTGCAGCATGAACTCCTCCCCCACTTCGGCCACGTCGCGCTCGGTCTCGTTCGACAGGTAGAACGACTGACGGTCGGACAGCACCCCGTCGCGCACCTGGAACACCTGCGCGTTGGCCTCGCGGCCGTCGATCGCGACCGCGACCGCGTCGAACGTGCCGACCGACTCGTTCGCCACCCGCCGGCGCTCGAGCAGCGAGTGCACCGCCCGCAACCGGTTGCGCTCGAGTGTCGCCTGCTCGAACTCCTCCGCGGCGGCGGCCGCGCGCATGCGCGCGTCGAGGCCGCGCTCGATCGCGGCGAACCGCCCCGACAGGAAGTCGATCACGCCGTCGATACTCTTGCGGTAATCCTCCTTGGAGACGTACCCCACGCACGGGGCTTCGCAGCGCTTGATGTAGTAGTCGAGGCACGGGCTGCCGCTGCGCCGCCCGGGCTCTGAGCCGGTGCAGGAGCGGAACATGAACACCTTCGCCAGCACCTCGAGCGTCGCGCGCACGCGCTTGGCGTTCGAGTACGGGCCGAAATAAGCCCGTCCGGGACGGTGGCGCTCGCGCGTGAAGTACACCCGCGGGAAGTCCTCGTCGAGCGAGATCGCGATGAACGGGTAGGACTTGTCGTCGCGCAACCGGATGTTGAAGCGCGGGCGGTATTGCTTGATGAAGCTCTGCTCCGCCAGCAGCGCCTCGGCCTCCGATGCCACGACCACGCACTCGATGTGCTCGACGCTCGCGACCATCTCCGCGTGCCCGGGGCTGCTCGGCACCTGGGCTTTGGCGAAGTGCGAGGCCACGCGCTTGCGCACCGACTTGGCCTTGCCGACATACACGACGCGCCCTTTGCCGTCGCGGAACAGGTACACGCCTGGCTGGTCGGGCAGCCCTTTGCGCTGCTCCGCGATGGATGCGCGCGCGTTCTCGGCGCCTGTCGTTGTGTCGATGCTGGCCACCTGTTCGAGGATAGGAGGCGTCGCGCGGGCGCTCAGTACATGCGCCAGCGGCGATACACCGCGAGCGCGGTGTAGACGACGAAGCCGACGAGCGCGAACCACACCAGCTCGCCGAGACCCGTCTGCCACATGCGCGCGCGGGCGGCCAGCGCGATCGTCGCGATCGCCAGCGCGCTGTAGAGCAGCGCGCGGTGACGGTCGCCAAGGCTGTGCAAGGCGACGCGATGTTCGCGGTACAGGCGCATGCAGAGATAGGCGATCCCGAAGCCGAACGCGACCAGCAGCACCGCTTCGAACGTGCTCGCCGCGCGCCCGCCCCCGGGCAGAAAGTAGACCGCGGCGGCGATCAGCGCGACGATCGCCACGTTGCGTGCGGTCTTGAGCCGATCCATCGCAGCAGTGTAGATCGGCGCGTCCCAGGCGCGATCGGGTGACGGACGAGACCTCGCGGGTCGGCGTGGGAGCCGCCGCCACGCCGGACGGCGGCGTCTCAGTCGACGAGCGCCTCCAAGCGCGCATAGGCCTCCTCGACCGCGCGCCGCGCGGCTGTGTGGCGGGCCTCGGACTTGGCTGACTCATACTGCGTGGCCCACGCCGCCGGGTCGGCCAGCTCGTCCTCGAGCGCGCGCATCGCCGCCTCGGCCCGTTCGACCGCCTGCTCGGCCTGCTGTTGCGCGGTCAGGCGGTTCTTCGACGGTCCCTTCGCCTTCGCTTTGCGTCCGTTGCCCGCGCCGGCGCCGTTGGCCGACGCACCGGTCCTGGCACCTGTCTCCTCGCCGCCGCCGCCGCCGCCGCCGCCGGCTGCTGCGTGCGTTTGCGAACCGTTCGCGCGCGCGCGGGCAGAGCCTGAAACGGCATTGCCGTGATCGGCCGGCCGAGCTGCCATACCGGGTTGCGTCCCCTTGCCACCGCCGGCCGCGGCGCGGCGCTCGTCGCGGATACGCACGTACTCGGGCCAGCCGCCGACATAGCTGTGCAGCGCGCGCTCCTCGACCGCGACGGTGCGCGTGCCGACGGCGTCGAGCAGCGCGCGGTCGTGGGAGACGAGCAGGATCGCGCCCGCGAAGGAGCGCAGCGCGTCCTCGAGCGCCTCGCGGCTCTCGATGTCGAGGTGGTTGGTGGGCTCGTCGAGGATCAGCACGTTCGCGCCGGAGTTGACGAGCACCGCCAGCGACAGCCGCCGGCGCTCGCCGCCGGAGAGGCCGTCGAGCGGCTTGTCCGCGTCCTCGCCGGAGAACAGGAAGCGCCCCAGCAGCGCGCGCGCCTTGCCCTGGTTCAGGCCCGTGTCGCGCTGGACCGCCTCGACGACGGTCTGGCTGCGGGCGCCGCCGGCGCCGAGCTCCTCGGCGTGCTGGGAGAGGTAGCCGACCTGCACGTTGTGTCCGACGCTCAGCTTCCCGGCGGCGAGCGGGCGGCGCCCGGCGAGCGTCTCGATCAGCGTCGTCTTGCCGGTCCCGTTCGGCCCCACGAGCGAGACGTGCTCGCCGCGCTCGAGCCACAGCTCTGCGTGCTCGAGCAGCACGATCGGCGGATCGCCGATCTCGATCCGGCCGTCGCGCAGCTCGAAGCTCACGCGGCCCGAGCGCTCCGGTGCGGCGAACGCGAACTCGAGGCTCTTGCCATCCCTCGGATCGCGCTCGATCCGCTCGATCTTGGCGAGCGCCTTCACGCGCGACTGCGCCTGGCGCGCCTTCGTGGCCTTCGCGCGGAAGCGCTCGATGAACCGCTCCATGCGCTCGATCTCGGCCTGCTGCTTGTCGATCGACCGTCCGAGCGACAGCTCGCGGGCGGCCTGCTCGCGGCGCCAGTTGTGCCAGGTTCCCGCGAAGAAGCGCGAGCGGCCGGCCTCGAGCTCGAGCACGGCGGTGCCGACCGCCTCGAGGAACCAGCGGTCGTGCGCGACCAATACGATCGCGGCGTCCAGTCCGGTGAGCGTCTGCTCGAGCCACTCGAGCGACTCGATGTCGAGATGGTTGGTGGGCTCGTCGAGCAGCAGCACGTCCGCGCCCGTGGCGAGCGCACGGGCGAGCGAGGCGCGCGTGAGCTGGCCGCCGGAGAAGGTGTCGAGCGGGCGGTCGAGGTCGTCCTCCACGAACCCCAGCCCGCGTGCCATCCCGGTCGCGCGATCGCGCCAGAGATAGCCGCCGCGCGCCTCGAGCAGCGCCTGCGCGCGGGCGTAGCGATCGAGCAGCGCCTCGTTCGCGGCGCCCTCGACCGCCATCTCACCCTCGAGTTTGCTCAGTTGCGCCTCGATCTTCAGCTCCTCCGCGCAGCCCGACAAAACGTAGTCGCGCAGCGAGATCGTGCGCTCGCGTGGCGGACGCTGGTCGTGCAGGGCGATGCGCACGTCCTTGGCCAGGCTGAGCGTGCCGCGGTCGATCGAAGTCTCGCCCGCCAGCATCCGCAACAGCGTCGTCTTGCCCGCGCCGTTGCGCCCGGCGATCGTCATCCGTTCGCGGCGCTCGAGCTTGAACGACACGCCGCGCAGCAGCGGCTGCCCGGCCATGTCCTTGTGCAGGTCTGAGGCGATCAGTACGGCCATCGGCTGCTGATGGTAGGCGCCTCGACGCCGTCCGCCGCGATCCCGCCCGGCGAGGACACCGTCGCACCGGCGCGATCGTCCGCTCGCGCGGCGAGCCCGTCCTCCCCTTCGATACGATCCACGCCGTGACCCGCCTGCTCTCGCTCCGCCTGCTCTCGCTCGCGCTGCTCGTGTCGCTCGTATTCGCGCCGACGGCCGCGGCATACAACGACGGGCGCGGGTTCTACGGCGCGACGAACGACAAAGTCGTGACAGACGCCGGCTTCATCCTGATCGTGTTCTTCCCGACGTTCGTGTTCGCGATGAGCATGCTCCAGCGCGCTCTGGACAAGCGCAAGGCAGCACGCAAGGCGGCGCACAAGTCGCTGATGGGCAGCGCCGCCCAGTCGCGCGGCGGCTGGTAGCCGGGCCGGGCCCCGAGGCGACGGGCCGCGGATGAGCGAACCCGCAGCGCCCGACGAGCCGGAGACGGCCACGCCGAGGCCGCCGGTCGTCTACGAGCGCCGCGGCGCGGCGGCGGTGATCACGATCGACCGCCAGGAGCGGCGCAACGCCGTCGACGGTCCCACGGCAGCGGCCCTGCACGATGCGTACGTGCGCTTCGAGGAGGACGACGACGCGCGCGTGCTCGTGCTGACAGGCGCGGGCGGTGTCTCCTTTTGCGCGGGCGCGGACCTGAAGGCGACCGAGACGTTCGCCGACCGGCTGATGGCGCCGGAGGGTCCGATGGGCTTCACGCGCCTGACCCCGTCCAAGCCCACGATCGCGGCGATCTCAGGGTTCGCGCTGGCCGGCGGGCTCGAGCTCGCGCTGTGGTGCGACCTGCGGATCGCGACCGAGGGCTCGACGTTCGGCTACCCCGAGCGGCGCTGGGGCGTGCCGCTGATCGACGGTGGCACCCAGCGGTTGCCGCGTGTCGTCGGCCTCGGCCGCGCGCTCGACCTGATCCTCACCGGGCGCATGGTCGACGCCGTGGAGGCGCTCTCGATGGGCCTCCTCACCGAGGTCGTCCCGTCGGGCGCACACCTCGAGCGCGCGCTGCAGCTCGCCGAGGGACTCGCGGGCTTTCCCCAGGCGACGATGCTCGCCGACCGCCGCGCCGCGATCGAAGGGCTCGGCATGACGCTTGCCGAGGGCCTTGAGCTCGAGGCCAAGGCCGGGCCGGAGGTGTTCGCCGACGGTGCCCGCGGCGCGGCGCGCTTCGCTGCGGGCGAGGGTCGCGGCGGCGCGGGTTCCGGCGCCTGAGACACGCTTCCGAGCCCCGCGGGAGCGTAGCGGGCGGGCGAGCGGCGTGAGGGCGCCTTGATCGTTCTGGAGCGTACGGGTTTTGGGCTACAGGCTCCCGCGGGGCACGATCCAGCGCATGGGCTGGCCGGTGATCGCGGCGATGCGATCGAAGTCCTCGTCGTAGTGGAGCAGCTCCACCCCGGCTGACTCGGCGGCGGCGGCGATCAGCAGGTCTGCGTGGCCTACGCTGCGCTGGTGAGCGCCGCCCTGGTGGGCCAGCTCGCGATAGACGTCGAGCGCACGCTGCCACTGCTCAGGACCGATCGCGCAGTCATCGAGCTCGTCCAACTCCATGCGGATGTCATCGAACTCATCGCCGTTGCGGGCGCTGACCAGCAACTCGAGCTTGACCATCGCGCACGTCACGATCTCCCCTCGCTCGAGCATCGCTACGAGATCCGCTGCGATCTCTCGCGACCGCCCACGCCAAGACCAGACGGTCGTATCGGCCAGCGCCCCCATCGTCAGAGGTCCGCCGGATGCGCGCCCTGTCGCATCGCCTTCAGGCGCTCAGGCGTCAGCCACTGCCAATCCCGCTGTGCCAGCCGCCGCAGGCGCTCGCGGCGCACCACCTCGCGCAGCGCGCTGTGAACGGTGTCCGTGGTGTTCTTGGTCTTCAACACATCGCGCGCTTGCATAACCAGCTCCGAGTCGAGGTTGATCGTCGTTCGTCTCACCCCCATCCCACACCATCGCATGTATCTAGTGTTCCCTTAATAGCCATACCACGATTGTATCCATATACACACTTGTTTGTCACAGAGCAGGCACATTTGTGCGGCTACCGTCACACGCCGGGGATGCGACATGGGGACGGCTGAACAAAACACGTTCACAAAAGCCCGCATAGAGATATGCTCGCTCGAGTCATGGCCTACTTCGTCACAGGAGCGACGGGATTCATCGGACGGCGTCTGATGGAGCGACTGCTGGAGCAGCGCCAGGACAAGGTGTATGTGCTCGTGCGTGAGAGCTCGCTCAGGCGGCTCGACGATTTGATCGAGCGCTGGACGGTCGTCGCCGGACCGTCGGCGGCGAAACGGATCGAGCCGGTGATCGGCGACCTGCGCCGCCCATTGCTGGGGGTCGAGCAGGAGCAGGTGACGGAGCTGCGCGGCAAGATCGCCCACTTCTTTCACCTCGCCGCCGTCTATGACATGACCGCGCCGGCCGAGCGCAACACGGCGGTCAACGTCGGCGGCACGACGCACGCGGTCGAGCTCGCGCGCGCGCTCGACGTGGGCCACCTGCACCACGTCTCCTCGATCGCCGTCGCCGGCGAGTACAAGGGCACCTTCGAGGAGGAGATGTTCGACGAGGGCCAGAAGCTGCCCTCGCCGTATCACCGCACCAAGTTCGAGTCCGAGCGGATCGTGCGCGAGCAGCCGTACGTCCCCTGGCGCGTGTACCGCCCGGCGGTCGTGGTCGGCGATTCGAAGACGGGCGAGATGGACAAGGTCGACGGGCCTTATTACTTCTTCAAGGCGATCCAGCGCGCGCGCGGCCTGTTCCCCGAGTGGCTGCCGCTCGTCGGGATCGACCTCGGAAAGACGAACGTCGTGCCGGTCGACTGGGTGGCGGCCGCGCTCGACCACATCGCGCATGAGCCCGACCTCGACAACCGCGCCTTCCACCTGACCGACCCGCGCGGGCAGCGCGTGGACGAGCTGTTCAACGAGTTCGCCACGGTCGCGCACGCGCCGCGCTTCGCGGTGAGCATCGACAAGCGCTTGACCGACGCGCTGCCGAAGTGGCCGCTCGCGCTGGCGATGCAGCTGCCGCCGTGGCGCCAGGTGCGGAACATCACGCTGCGCGAGCTGGGGATCCCGGAGGAGGTGCTCGCGCACGTGGAGCTGAAGCCGCGCTTCGACACGCGCGAGGCCGAGCGCGCGCTGCGAGGCTCCGCGCTCGAGCAGCCGCCGCCGCTGCACGACTATGCGGGCCGGCTGTGGGACTACTGGGAGCGCGAGATGGACCCCGGCCACGCACGGGGGCGCACATTGAAAGAGGAGCTCGGCGGCAAGCACGTGATGATCACGGGCGCCTCCTCCGGGATCGGGCACGCGGCCGCGCTGAAAATCGCCGCCGCGGGCGGCGTTCCGCTGCTGGTGGCGCGCAACGTGGAGAAGCTCGAGGAGGTGCGCGCGGAGATCGTCGCCGCGGGCGGCACCGCGTACGTATACGCGGCCGACATCTCCGACATGGAGTCGGTCGAGCGGCTGCTCGAGCGGGTGCTGGCCGACCATCGCAACGTCGACGCGCTGATCAACAACGCCGGCCGCTCGATCCGTCGCTCGATCGCGCTCAGCTACGACCGTTTTCACGACTTCGAACGGACGATGCAGCTCAATTACTTCGGCGCGGTCAAGCTGATCATCGGGCTGCTCCCGCACATGCGCGAGCGCGGGTCGGGGCACATCGTGAACATCTCCTCGATCGGCGTGCAGACGAGCCCGCCGCGATTCTCCGCCTATGTCGCCTCGAAGTCCGCGCTCGACGCATTCACGCGCGTGGTCGCCTCGGAGACGATCGGCGACGGGGTGACGTTCACGACGATCCACATGCCGCTCGTGCGCACGCCGATGATCGCGCCGACGAAAATGTACGACGCCTTCCCCGCGATCACGCCGGAGGAGGCGGGCGAGATGATCTGCGAGGCGTTGCGCTCGCGCCCGAAGCACATGGGCACGCGGTTGGGCACGTTCGGCGAGGTCGCCTACGCGCTCTCCCCGAAAGCGGTCGACCGGCTGCTGCACCTCGCCTACCGCGTGTTCCCGGACTCAGCCGCGTCGAAGGGCCAGGCCGACGTCGAGGAGAAAGCCTCGTTCGAGCAGATCGCGATGGCGACGCTCACGCGCGGAGTTCACTGGTAATCAGGGAAGACCTCGCCACATGTGGCGAGGTCCCGGTCGGTACATGTACCGACCGGCCGAGCCGTGCATGCACGGCTCGGAACAGCAATCTTGAGATGATCAGACGGTGATGGACGGCCCGGCGATCGAGGTGCGCGACCTGCGCAAGCGCTACGGCGAGCACGAGGCGGTGCGCGGGATCGACATCACCGTGCGGCGCGGCGAGGTGTTCGGCCTGCTGGGCCCGAACGGCGCGGGCAAGACGACGACGGTCGAGATCCTCGAGGGCTATCGCGCGCGCAGCGACGGCGAGGTGTCGGTCCTGGGCCACGACCCGGCGAGCAGGTCGATCGAGCTGCGGCGGCGGATTGGGATCGTGCTGCAGTCCGGCGGCATCTACGGCCACATCACCCCGCGCGAGGCATTGCGCCACTGGGCGAGCTTCTACCCCCACCCCCGCGACGTCGAGGAGGTGCTCGGGCTCGCCGGCCTGCGGGAGAAGGCGGACGATCGCAGCCGCAAGCTCTCCGGAGGCCAATTGCGGCGGCTGGACTTCGCGCTCGCGCTGGTGGGCGATCCGGAGCTGATCTTCCTCGACGAGCCGACCACCGGTTTCGACCCGGCGGCGCGGCACGCGGCCTGGGAGACGATCCGTGGGCTGAGGGATCTCGGCAAGACGATCCTGCTGACCACGCACTACCTCGACGAGGCGCAGGAGCTGGCCGACCGCGTGGCGATCGTCAAGGACGGACGCATCCTCGCGATCGGGCCGCCGCGCGAGCTCGGGGTCGGCGCCTCGCACTACCGGGTCGCCTACCGCGACAGGAGCGGCGAGCTGGTCGAGCGCCAGACCGACGACCCGACGACTCTGCTGCATGAGCTGACCGCACAGGCGCTGGCGCGCGGCGAGCGGCTGGAGGAGCTGAGCGTCGGACGGCCGACGTTGGAGGACGTCTACCTGGAGCTGACCGCTGACGTGGCCGCCGCGCCGGCCGAGGATAGATCCGCCGGGCACGACCGGGTTGTCGCCGACGAGTCGGCGGCGTTGCGCGATGGCAGCGGCGATGCCTGACGCGCTCGGCGGCGCCAACCCGCTTGCGCTCAGCTGGCGTCAGTATCGCCTCGAGCGGCGCATGTTCTGGCGCAACCCGAGCGCGGCGTTCTTCAACTTCGCGCTGCCCTTGCTGTTCCTCGCCGCCGGCGGGGCGATCCTCAGCGGCAGTCAGCACAACCTGAACAAGCTCGTGCCGGCGATCGCGGGGATGAGCGTGATGTCGACGACGTTCACCGCGCTCGCCTACAACATCGTGTTCCTGCGCGAGCGCGGCGTGCTGAAGCGCATCCGCGGCACGCCGCTGCCGGGCATCTCCTACTTCGGCGGGGTCGCCGCCAACGCGGTCACGAACACGGCGCTTCAGATCGCGATCGTCGTGCTCGCCGGGCGCCTGCTCTTCGGGATCGGCTGGCCGCAGAACTGGGGCGAGCTGATCGTGTTCGTGGTCGTCGGCGTCGTCTGCTTCGCCGCGCTCGGCGTCGCGTTCGCGCACGCGATCCCCAACTTCGAGTCGACCGCCGCCTACGTAAACGCCGTGTTCCTGCCGGTCGTGTTCGTCTCGTTCTACGTGTTCGATTCCAAAAGCGCACCGGGCTTTTTGCGCTCCATCGCCGAAGCGCTGCCATTGAAGCCGCTGATCGACGGGCTGTCGGGGGGGCTCGTGACGGGATCCGGTGTCGGCGGCCATCTCGACGGACTCGCGGTGATCGGGCTGTGGGGCGTGTTCGGACTGTACCTCGCCGTGCGCGGGTTCTCGTGGGAGCAGCGCCGCGGCTAGTCTTCTTCGCGTTCGGATCCCAAACGTCTTCGAGTTCGATCTCAAAACTCCCCAGCGTCTTTGAGTTCGGAGCCCAGACGGAAATGGAGCGCGTCACATGAAGCAACTTGCCGAGGGTGTGCAGATGTTCGACGGATGGCCGCGCAACGCGATCAACGTCTATCTCGTCGGGGACGTCTTGATCGACGCCGCGACCAGGCAGGGGGAGAAGCGGATCACGCGCCAGATCTCAGGCCAGGGCGTGACCGCGCACGCGCTCACCCACGCCCACCCCGACCATCAGGGCTCGAGCCACGCGATCTGCGAGCAGCTCGGGATCCCGCTGTGGTGCGGGCAGGCGGACGTCCCCGCGATGGAGACCCTCGGCGCGATCAAAAACCCGAAAGCGCCACGCTTGCTCAACCTCGTGCAGGAACGTTTCTGGACCGGGCCGGCGCACCCCGTCGCGCGCGCGCTGCACGAGGGCGACGAGGTGGCCGGCTTCACCGTGCTCGAGACGCCGGGACACTCCGTCGGGCACGTCTCCTTCTGGCGCGAGTCAGACCGCGTGCTGATCGTCGGCGACGTGCTCGGCAACATGAACTTCCTGACCGGGATCCCCGGCTTGAACACGCCGCCGGACATGTTCACCCCCGACGTCGCCCGCAACCACGAGTCGGCGCGCAGGCTCGCCGCGCTCGAACCGGCGCTCGCGTGCTTCGGCCACGGCGCGCCGCTGCGCGATCCGGGCAAGCTCGCGAAGTTCGTGGCGCAGCTTCCGACGGGCTGAGACTCTCCGGGGCCCGGGGCCCCCAATAGGATGCCGCGGGCGATGGCCGACAGCATCTTCACCCCGTGCGCGGACGGGCGCTACGAGCCGACCGAGCACGCCCGTGGGCCGTGGGACCCGCGCGCACTGCACGGCGGCGCGCCCGCCGCGCTGATCGCAGCGGCGCTCGAACGGATCCCCCTTGCGGGGACAGACGAGCCCGGCAGGGAGCTGCCGATCGCGCGACTGGGCTTCGAGTTCCTGCGCCCGATCCCGTTCGCCCCGCTCGAGCTGTCCACGCGCGTCGTGCGCGCCGGTAAGCGCGTGCAGGAGCTCGCGGGCGAGCTGCGCGCGGGCGACCAGACGATCTGCCGCGCAAGCGCGCTGCGCGTGCAGGCGGTCCCGGCCGACCTGCCCGCCGGCACGCTGCCGGAACAGGAGGCCATGCAGCCCCCGGAGCAGGGCGAGGGGATCCCGTTCGCGCTGAACCCCGAAGGCGGCGCGAGCTTTGCGACCACCGGCATGGAGATGCGCTGGTTCAGCGACCCCTGGGCGCTCGGGCCGGGGCTCGTGTGGATGCGCCTGCGCCACCCGCTGCTACCGGGCGAGCCGCTCAGCGCGCTGGCGCGCCTGGCCGCCACCGCGGACTTCGGCAACGGCGTCAGCGCCGCGCTGCCGTTCGACAAGTTCCTGTTCATCAACGCGGACCTGACGATCCACCTGCAGCGTCCTCCGCGGGGCGAGTGGATCGGGTTGGACGCGCGCACGCTGCTGCACGGCGGCGGCACGGGCCTGAGCGAGAGCGTGATGCACGACGAGTCCGGCCCTGTCGGTCGGGCGTTTCAGACGCTCGTCGTGCAGCCGCGCTGAGAACCGCCTCCGCAGCAGATAGTTGTAGGCACAATTATTGTTGCTACTGTCGAGGCACGCTCCCGGCCGCGAGCACCCACGCCTTCGAACAGGAGACCACCGATGTCTACACCCGAGTCCACCCTCACGCAGACCGCTCTTCCCGTCGGAACCTGGAATGTCGATCCGGTCCATTCGAGCGTCGAGTTCCACGTCAAACACCTCGGCATCGCCACCGTCAAGGGTCAGTTCAAGGAGTTCGAGGGCACGCTCGAGGTCGGACCCGACGGGTCGCGCGCGTACGGCACCGTCAAAGTCGCGAGCGTCGACACGCGCGAGCCCCAGCGTGACGCCCACCTGCGCTCGCCCGACTTCTTCGACGCCGACCAGTACCCGGAGATCTCCTTCCAGTCGACCGCGATCCGCCCGCTCGACAAGGACACGTTCGAGATCGAGGGCGACCTCTCGATCCACGGCGTCACCCGTTCGCTGGCGCTGAACGCGACGCTCGAGGGCACCGAGACCGACCATCAGGGCAATCCCCGCGTCGGCCTGTCGGCGACCGCTCAGATCAACCGCTCGGACTACGAGATGAAGTTCAACATGGCGCTCGGCTCCGGCAATGTCGTCGTCGGCGACAAGGTCAAGATCCTGCTCGAGATCTCCGCCGTCAAGGCGGCCTAGCGGGAGGCTCAGCGCGCGAGCAGGTCGCCCAGCGCGTCGTCGACCGCGGTAAGCGTGTCCTCGCTGAGCACGATCCCGGAGGCCGACGCGTTGGCGTGCACCTGCTCGGGCCGGCTGGCGCCGACGATCGCCGAGGCAACGTTCGGCTGGCGCAGCACCCAGGCAAGCGCCAACTGGACCATCGTCAATCCCGCCTGCTCCGCCACCGGCACAAGGCGCTGCACCGCCTCGAGCACACGTGGCGTCACGAGCCAGCCGATGAAGTCGTTCATGCTCTCGCTCGCCGCGCGCGAATCGGACGGAGGCGGCTCGCCCGGGCGGTACTTGCCGGTGAGCACGCCCTGGGCGAGCGGCGACCACACGATCTGAGAGATCTGCTCGCGTTCGCACAGCGGGATCACCTCCGCCTCGGGCCCGCGCCACAGGATCGAATACTGCGGCTGGCTGGAGACCCAGCGGGGAACACCCGGCAGCGCGAGCGACTCCTCGATCTTCTCGACCGGCCACTCGCTGAAGCCGATGTGCCGCGCCTTGCCGGCCTGCACCACTTCCGCGAGCGCGCCCATCGTCTCTTCCAGCGGCGTGTTCTCGTCGTAGCGATGGCACTGGTACAGGTCGACGTAGTCGGTTTGCAAGCGCTTCAACGAGGCGTCGATCTGCTTGTGGATCTGCGCCGCCGACAGGCCCCTGTCGGTCTTCGACATTTCGAAGTACACCTTCGTCGCGAGCACGTAGGAGGAGCGCTCATATCCCGAAAGCACCTCGCCCAGCAGCGTCTCGGCGGCGCCCTGCCCGTACACGTTGGCCGTGTCGATGAAGTTGATCCCCGCGTCGAACGCCGCCTTCACGCACGCCTCGGCGCGCTCGCGCTCGACCCCGCCGGAGTAGGTGAGCCACGAGCCGAGGCTGATCTCGGAGACCTCGATGTCGCTGGAGCCCAGCTTGCGGAAGTTCACGCGGCTGAGCTTATTGCACGCGGCCGGAAGGGGGTGGGGAATCGGTGGGTAATTGATGCGTAGATGGAGTGGCGCCGAAACCCTTCCTCGTGCCGACCACTGGCTCGGGTCCCGGCCACCAGTCCGGAACGCGCAATCGAGGTAGTAGCCTCGGGAGCCTGATGGACGGCGAGCCCGCTCCGATCGACCCGGCCCTGCGCATCGAGTCCGTACGGCTCGCGGTCAGCGACCTGTCGCGCAGCGCCGACTTCTATACGCGTGTGCTCGGGCTGCCATTTATCTCCCACGACGCACACGAGGCGCTGCTCGGAACCGATCCCGAGCGTCCCGCTCTCGCGCTCGTCCAGCTCGCCGACCCCTCTCCGGCTCCACGAGGGAGCACCGGCCTGTTCCACGTCGCCTGGCTGTCTCCCTCGCGCGCGTCGCTCGCCGGCGCCCTGCGACGCGTGGCTCACAGCCGCTGGCCGATCGACGGCGCGGCCGACCACGGTGTCTCCGAGGCGCTGTACCTGAGCGATCCCGACGGCTTGGGCATCGAGCTCTACGCTGACCGGCCCCGCACTCGCTGGGAGCGTCCGCCCGCAGGGCGCGGCGTGAAGATGGTCACGCTGCCGCTGGACATCGAGGACCTGTTGCTGGCCCAGACCGCGGCGGAGGACACGCCCATGGCGGCGATTGGAACCGGCATCGGTCACGTCCACCTGCAAGTCTCCGACGTACCCCCCGCCCTTGCCTTCTACCGTGACGCGCTCGGCTTCGAAGAGCAGGCACAGCTCCCCTCCGCTGCCTTCCTCTCTGCCGGTGGCTACCACCATCACGTGGGCCTGAACTCCTGGCACAGCCATGGCGGCCAACCCGCTCCCGACAGCGCCCCGGGCCTGCGCCACGTCGTCTTCGAGCTCCCCGGCGAGCAGGCCGTCGGTGAGCTCGAGCGCAGGCTGTCCAGCGCGGCAGCTGGCCCGTCCCCGGCACGCGACGAGGACGGCCGGCTCACCCTGCGTGACCCCGACCATCAACTGCTCACGTTCACCTTTTCGCCTTCCTGAACTCTCAGGAGCTCCTCAGGCTGCGAGGGGTTCTCAGGCTGCGGCAAACGCGTCGGCCATGTCCTCGGCGCTACGCGTCTCGACGACTTCGGGAAAAGTGACTACGAGGTTGTCCTCGTGCTCGAGGATGTAGTGGGGACTCATAATCGTCAAGCCGACGATCCTATCGGTGCCTATCGCATAGTGAATCGAGTGACCCTCGGGCGTGTCCTCGGCCTCGCTCGGCTCAGGCCCGCCAACCCGCAAGTACAGAATATCAAACTCCTCATCGTAGTTGGCATAGTCAAAGATCACTTTGCCCATCTTCAAATTTATGCGCTCCATTGCGGTGGATCCTTTCGATGTCCATGCGCAGTGATAATCAGTGCCGGGATCTCCTCATAGCTTACGACCACCCGCAACCACTTGCTGGGACCGAGATCCCTTGCGAAATACCGCACCCGCCCGGAGCGTATGTCGTGCACGATGCGGTCCGGAACCGTAACCGTCTGCAATACATCCTCCAGAAACGTCTCGATCTCGCCATGCGTATAAAGGATCTTGCCATGCCAGATACGCGCGAGCAGCACGACGCGTCTCCCCTCGGGATCACACGTCTCGCCGACGATCTGCTCGTTCTCGTCCACACCAGAGCAGGATGCCCTCGGCTTGGGACGGTTTTCTCGATCGAGGCTCGGGTCTGTGTATCTACCGGCGCCGTCCCATCGCGAAGCTCTGCACGGGCGGGGCGGCCGCGCGCATGCCGGCGCCCACCTCGGCGGCGCTCTCCTCGTCTGCGACTGCCGGCGTAGGCCGGCGGTCGGCAAGGCTGTGCACGCGCGCCCGCTCGACGGACTCCTCGCCCGCCTCGATCCCTCCGGGGAGATAGCGCTCGAGCGGCTCGAGCTCGCGCACGATCACGTTCACCACGCCCTCTTCCGAGCGCTCCAGACGGCCGCGGGCGAGCAGCAGCGGCTCGGCGCGCGCCAGGTGACGGTGGCGTTCGTACACCGCCTTGCCGACGATCAGGTTGATCGTGCCGAGCTCGTCCTCGAACAGCAGAAACATCGTCCCCTTTGCCGTGCCCGGCCGCTGGCGGGCGATTACCAGCCCGGCCACCGTCACCGCGCGGCCCGAGGACAGACGGGCGAGCTCGGCGCTGGTGGCAAGCTTCGGCGCGGTCAACCGCTTGCGCAGCACAGCCATCGCGTGCTCACCGACCGTCACGCCGCTGGTCTCATAGTCGGCGATCATCCCCTGCCAGCGGCTGAGCGGGCGCAACGCCGGCGCGCCCGGAAGCTCCAGCGGGAGCGCGAGCTGAACTCCAGCGCCGGCCCCAGCGCCGACCGTTCTGCCCGGCGTGGCCAGCCCCAGCTGCCACAGCGCCCGGCGCCTGTCCACATGCGAGCACGCGCCCTCCCCACGACGGCCGCCCGCGCTCCTCGCGTCCACCTCGACGAGAGGGTCGCACGCGCCCGACCATGCCAGCTGCTCGAGCGTTGGCCGCCCCGCCCCGACCCGCGCGGCGAGCTCGCCGAGGCTGCGAAACCGACCGCCCCGTTCGCGCTCGGCGACGAGCTCTCGCACCTCCTCGGCGACCACCCCCTTGACGTAGCCCAAGCCGAACCGCACGCCCAGCGCAGTTTCCTCACGCGGCCCGGCCTCCGCCTCGCGACTCTCGTCGATGACACGAGCCGCCGAGGGCAGCGCCTCCGCGGGGAGAGCCTGCACCGTGCACTCCACCGCCGACTCGTTCACATCCAGCCCCAGCACGGCGATCCCCCGCCGCTCGGCCTCGTGCACGAGGGTGTCCGGCGCGTAGAAGCCCATCGGCTGCTCGTTCAGCAGCGCGCACAGGAACTCCGGCCCGTAGTGCACGCGCAGCCACGTCGACTGGTAGGCGAGCAGGCCGAACGCGGCGCTGTGAGCCTTGGGGAAGCCGAACCCCGCGAACCCGGACACCATCTCCCACACGCGCTCGGCCGACTGCCGGTCGGCGCCCGCATGGCGTTCGCCGCCGGTCACGAACCGCTCGCGGTGACCCTGCAGCAGCTCGTGGGAGCGCTTGCGGCTCATCGCCCGGCGCAGCCCGTCGGCCTCAGCCGCGGAGAAGCCGGCGAACGCCTCCGCCACCTCCATCACCTGGTCCTGGAAGATGATCGTGCCGAGCGTTGCCTGCAGCACCGGCTCGAGCGATTGGTGCTCATACGGGATCGCATACCCGGGGTCCTCGCGCAGGCGCGCGCGGCGCTCGATGTAGGGGTTGATCGCGCCGCCCTGGATCGGCCCGGGGCGGACGATCGCGACCTGCACGGTCAGGTCCTCGAGGCTCTCCGGCCGCGTGCGCCGCAGCGACTGCATCTGCGCGCGGCTCTCGATCTGGAACACGCCGACCGTGTCGGCCGCGCGGATCGCCGCGAACGTCTCGCGATCGTCGAACGGTATCCGCGACAGGTCGACGCGCTCTCCGCGCGCGCGGGCGATCAGCTCCACGCAGCGTTCCACCGCCGAGAGCATGCCCAGTCCCAGCAGGTCGATCTTCAAGAAGCCGGCGTCCGCGCAAGAGTCCTTGTCCCACTGCACCATCTGCCTGCCCGCCATCGCGGCGGGCGCGACCGGGCAGCAGTCGATCAACGGCTGGGTCGATACGACCATCCCGCCCGGGTGCTGCGAAAGGTGGCGTGGCAGCCCATAGGCCTCGTCCACCAGCCGCTCGAGCCAGCGCCAGCGCTCCGAGCGGGCGGGAGCGCCGTCCTCGCGACTTCCCTGCAGAGGATCGACGGTGGAACGGCTCCCATGGCGGCCACCCGCGGCGGAACGGCCCGCATCGACGATGTCCACGACGGCGTCGATGTCGTGCTCGGCTCCTCCCTTCCAGTTCTCCGCCCCCCGCGCCACCCGCTCGATCTCGCCCGGCGGCAGACCCAGCACCTTGCCCAGCTCGCGGATCGCCCCGCGCGCGCGAAAGGTGGGGAAAGCCGCCACCAGCGCCGCGCGATCCGCGCCGTAGCGCTCGTGCACGCGTGGGATCAGCACCTCGCGAACGTCGCGCGGGAAATCCAGATCGATGTCCGGCAGGTCGCTCAGCTCCGCGTGCAGAAAGCGCCCGAGCAGCAGCCTGTTCGTGATCGGATCGATGTGCGAGAGACCGGTCAGGTAGCAGACGATCGAGGACACCGAGGAGCCGCGCCCCCGCCCCGGCTCGAGCAGCGTGCGCGCCGTGTCCGGCCCGCGCACCTCCACCGCGACCTCGCGCGCCAGCTCCAGCATCTCGTGATGGAGCAGGAAGAAGCCCGCCAGCCCGAGCCGCTCGATCACCCTCAGCTCCTGCTCCAACCGCGCACGCGCCTCAGCCTCTACGGCCCGCCTGTCCCTGCCGTGACCAGCCTGACCGTGGGCGGGGGACGCGCCCGGCCCGTAGCGCTCGTCCAGTCGCGCGCGGCATAGCTCGACGAGGCGCGCCAGCGAGCTCTCGTCCTCCGCCCCCGGAAAACGGTAGCCGAGGTCCCTGCTCAAATCGAAGCGCAGCTCCTCCGCGAGGCTCAGCGTCTCGCGCACCGCCTCGGGATGATCGGCGAAGCGGTTGGCCATCGCCCGCGGCGCGCTCATCACATGGCTGTGGTTGCCGCGCCTGAGCGGCTCTGAGGCGTCGAGTGTGGTGTGGTGGCGCAGAGCCACGAACGCGTCCTGCAGCTCCGCTCGCGCGCGTGTGTGGGCGTGCACGTCGCCGCTCGCCACGCACGCCACCCCCAGCCGCCGCGCCAGCGCCGCAAGCATGCGGTTGCGCTCGCGATCTCTCCGCTCATACGGGCGCTGCAGCTCGACGCGCAACCCCTCCGGCCCGAAGGCGTCGAGCAGCCGCCGCGCGATTCTCTCCTCGCGCACCCCGCGCGCGGCGCAGCCGGTCAGGCACACGAGCCCCTCGGCGTGTGCCGTCACCGCCTCGATTCCCACCGCCGGCTCGGCGAGCACGCGCCGGCTCCCTCCTCCGCGGGTGTGCCGGTGGGCGAGCGTGACGATCCGGCAGAGGCTCCTCCAGCCGCGCGCGTCGCGCACGAGCAGGGTGACATGGCGACGCTCGCTGGTAGCCCCATCAGCGCCGCCCCCCTGCCCGATGTCATGCTCCTGCCCGGCCCTGTCTCCCCCACCGTCCACGACCATGTCGATCTCGGCGCCATGGATCGCGCGTATGCCGCACCCCTCAGCGACCTGCGCGAGCTCCATCGACCCCGACACGGAGTTGTGGTCGGTCAGCGCAAGCGCCCCATATCCCAGCTCGCCCGCGCGCTGCGCGAGCTCCTCCGGCAGCGACACGCCGTCCAGGAACGAATAGGCCGAGTGACAGTGCAGCTCGGCGTATGGCGGGGTGCCTCCCATCATCCTGCACCGCTCATACGGCAGCCTCTCCTTGCCGGGCGCTCAGGTCGTTCTCGTTGCTCACGCCGCCTGACCGAACCAGCCGCCCGATGACGCGCCGGCCTTCCCCAGATCGTGAAAGACGACCAGGTTCCGTCCCCTGACGCTCACCACCTCCCAGTAGCGCCGCCGCAGCGGCCGGGCGGTCCACCAGCGGTCCTCCACCAGCCAGGACTCCAGCACCTGCTCGATCGCCTCGCCGTCGACCTCCACCGGTACACCATCGCCTCGCGCGCGCACGCGCACAGGACGCGGCAGGTTGAGCGCGCGCGGACCGCTCATCCGGTGAACGTGCTCAGCACGACTCGCCGCTCGGGCACTCGCGACTCGGGATCCACGCACAGCGCGCGCAACGCGGCCTCGCGCCCGGCCAGCGCGCGCATCTGCCCAACGGCCTCGCGCAACCGTTCGCGCCGCGCCACGTCCTCCTCTCCCAGCAGCGCGCGCTGCCCGCCGCCCGGCGGGCCGAACCGCTCGACCGCCAGCCGCAGCGCCTGCGCGGGCGCCGGCAGCATTGCCAGGCGCAGCGACAGCGCCAGGCAGATCCGCCTGACGTCCGCGATCGCCTGGCGGAACACGACCAGCTCACTCCACGTGCCGCCCTCCACGAGCACCGCTGACAGCGTCACCGCTCCCAACGTGCGTCCGCGGCGCTCAGCCCGCGCCAGCAGCCGCTCCACGAGCACCTCCAGCACGCGCTCGAGCGCCATTCCGGAGCTCGCCTCCCACAGCTCCATCTCCTCCTCCAGCCGTTCCTCCGTCCGGCGCGTGCGCAGCGGCTCCTCCTCACCCGCGGCGAGCCGGTGAGCGAGCACGCCCGCCGCCCCGAAACGGTCGGCCACCGCGTCGCGCCCGAGCGCCGTCAGCTCGCCGAGCGTGCGCACACCAAGCCGGCTCAGCCCATTCACCAGCGTCGCCGTTTCCGCACGAAAGCCCAGCAGGCTCACCGGCTGCGCGGCGAGGTAGCGGCCCGCCTCGCGCTCGTCCACGACAACCACGCGTCGCGAGCGTGCCGCGAGCGCCGCCGCGAGCGCGCAGAAGCGCGTCGGCCCCGCACCCACCCGCGCGATGCGACCGCTCGGCGAGCGAGCCGCCTCCCGCGCGGCGGCGATCGTCTCGCGCTCGCCGCCGTACACCCCGCGCAGGCCGTCCGCCTCGAAGTAGGCCAGCCCGGCGCGCTCGAGCTCGACCGCCGCGCCGATGTCTTCGAGCGCGCGCGCCGTCTGCTCCCACGCCTGCGCCACCCCCAGCGGGTCGGCCGCGATCAAGCCAAGCTCGGGACAGCGGGCGAGCGCCTCGCCCAGGGCCATTCCCGGCGCCACCCCAAACGCCTCCGCCGCCCCCGACACCTCTCCCACGCGCTGAGCGCCTCCGGGCACCGGAGCGATCGCCAGGGCGCTCCCCGCGAGCGCCTGCGGGCCGCCGGCGGCGACGACCAGCTCGAACCGCGGAAGATGAACGCACACCACCATATACGAACACATGTTCGCATATGGTGGGGACCACGTCCAGCCCCCGTCCCGTCCGCCCGACAGCGGGACCACGCGGCCGATCCGCAGATCACTGGCGCCAATCGCTGTGGTAGCCGGCGCCGACCACGCTGGACGAAGCTACAAGCTCACGTGCTTCCCAGAAAAAGCGCCCGACCGCGCCAGCGGCGCTCAGTCCATCGTCAACGGGCCCTCGGCCGACCCGTTGAGGAACTGCCGCACGAACGCGTTGTCCGAAGAGAACATCCGCTCGGCGTCGCCCGCCTCCACGATCCGCCCGCGCCACAGCAGCGCGATGTATTCGCCGATCTGCCGCGCCGAGGCGATGTTGTGGGTGACGACGATGTACGTGCCCCCGTGCAGCTGGTGCATCTCCTGGATCAGGTCGCACAGCAACGCTGTGCGCACCGGGTCGAGGCCCGAGTCGGGCTCGTCGAAGATCACGATGTCCGGCTCCATCACGAGCGCGCGGGCGAACCCGGCGCGCTTGCGCATGCCGCCGGACAGCTGGTTGGGCATGTCGTCCATCGCCTCCGTCAGCCCCACGTCGGCGAGGCGATCAGAGACGATCTTCGCGATCCTCGCCTCGGAGAAGTCCGTGTGCTGGCGCAGCGGGAACGCGACGTTGTCGAACACCGTCATCGACCCGAACAGCGCGCCGTCCTGGAACAGCACGCCGACTTTGCGCCGCAATTCCAGCAGCTTCGGCATCGTCAGGCTGGGAACCGAGTCCCCATGCACGACGATGTCGCCCGAGTCCGGGAACATCAGCCCGATCAGATGCTTGATCAGCACGCTCTTGCCGGTGCCCGAAGGACCGAGCACGACCGTGATCGTCTCGTCGGGGATCGACACGTTCAGTCCGTTCAACACCGGCACTCCGCCCAGCCGCTTGTGCACGTCGCGGCAGTGGATCGACCAGTTTCCCTCGGCCGGATCGGCCAGGCTCAGCTCGCTCGAGTGGTACTGAAACTGCTCGTCCGGCTGCCCGAGCGCCGTCCCACCCTGCGCGTCGAGCGATCCCCCCTCCGAGTCCCGTGGCGTGCCGTCGGTCTCCACCCGTCCATACTAATCGCCCGCGCGCACGCCATCAACCGCGGCCCGCGGCGACCGGATCCCGCTCACGCGCACGACTCGCCAGGCGGCCGGCTCGGCGCGGGCCACGAGCGGCCGGCAGACCCCTCGAAGGCAGACTTGACAACCCACTGTCAGCGAGTCTACGATATGGCGTCAGAAGCGGTTTATAGCTCGGGGGGGTAGTACAGGGCCGGGCAGTTAGGGAGGGAGGAGCAGGAGGATGTTGGACCGTACCCGCAGGCATCTCGCCGTTGCGTCGCCTGAGCAATCCACGACGGTTCGCCGTGACGATCCGCGGCGTCGCATCCTCGACGCCCTGATCGCGACAGTCGCGCAGCAAGGCTATGACCGCACCACCCTGGAGCGCGTCCTGCACGTGGCCGGCGTGCCCGCACCGGTCTTCGACGAGCACTTCGAGAACAAGCAGGACTGCTTCCTGCAGGCGTTCGACGAGCTGATCGGCCGGCTCGAGTGCACGGTGCTCGAGCGGATCGCCCGCCCGCTCCCCTGGCCGGAGCGGATCCGGGTGGGCCTCCAGACCCTGCTGTACGCGCTCGCCGGACATCCCGACGGGGCGCGTGTGGCGATGGTGGAGAGCCTCAGCGCCGGCGAGCCGGCGGTCGAGCGCCTGCGCTGCGCGCTTGCGAGCTTCGTCCCGGTTCTCGAAGAAGGCCTCGCGCTGGCTCCCGGCACCGAGCATCTGCCGCCCCTGACCTCCGAAGCCGTCGTCGGCGGCATCGCCGCGATCATTCACCGCCGCGTGCTGGAAGGACGCACCGCCGAGCTTCCCTCGCTGCTCCCCGACCTCCTCTACTTCGCGCTCATGCCCTACCTCGGCCACAACCGCGCGCTGAGCGCCGCCGGGCTGTCCGCGGCGGCGTAGCCAACCAGCCGCCGGGATTCCCGTACGACAACCGGCTATACACAGTAGTCAGAGGAGACGCCCCCGAGGGACGCTCTCTATTTCCCGCTGTATGTCGCAGACGGGCTGTACGTCACCTGCGGATACTGGCTGGTCTTCCCGTTGAACGTGAACGGGCCCTGCTGGTTGCACGCGGGCGCAGGCACCGAGTTACCGCTTTCCGGCGCGTTGGCCACATGGAACTGGACGATCTGTTCGATCAGGCTTTCGGAGATCGTTTCGTTCCCCGGCCCGCTCACCGAGGGCACCGGGTTCGAGCACGAGCTGTCGCTGAACACTTTCAACCCGCCGTTCCCGAGCGCGCTGAACGCCCCAGGCTGGAAGTAGGGGTTCGCTCGGTTCGTGCCGATCCGCTGCGGGTAGATCGCAAGGCTCTCCGGGCTCAGCACCAGCATCGTGCGCAGGTAGTGCTGCTGCGGGCCCTGATTGGCGGTGTTGCTGTTCAGCGTGTGAGCCTGGCTGGCGGCGGTGAGGTTGGCGAACAGGGCCTGTGCCTCGGGCACGTACTCACCCGCGTACTGCAGCAGCGGATCGAAGTTGTGCAGCACGGGCCTCACGTTTTCCAGCAGCGGCACCGTCAGGTCGAGCTCGGTCTTCACATCCGGCAGGCCCTGCTTGGCGGCCTGCGTCAGCGGTCCGAGCGATGTGAGGAAGCGATTGAACTGTGGTGCGAACGGCTTCACGGCACCCACCAGGCCGCTGAGCTGGCGCTCGATCGGGAAGAACTGGTTGTAAAACGGGTTGGCGTCGGTGGCGAAGTTGTCGAGTTCTTTCAACGCCTTTCGCGAGTTGCGCTCGACCGCCGGCAGCACTCGGAAGGCGTTGGCGAACGCCTGGCTGTTGGCGGCCGCCACATGGAAGGTATGCTCGCTGTTGACGATCAGCCCTTCGAGATCGTGGTCGCGCCCGGCGAGCGCATTGAAGACCACTCCGGTGTTGTGCACCACCTCTCTGGTCGCGCCTTCCTGCGAGGCGAGAATGCTCAGCAGCCGGTCGGCGTGTTCGCTGAACGGTTCGAGCTCGGCGAAGTCGGCGTTGATGTCTTCCCCGCGGCCGTTGATCCCTTCCGCGACGGACTGCTGCCACACCTCGAACGCGTGTCTCGTCTTGGGATCGAACGTCGAGAGGATGTCGTCGAGCGTCACCGACGGTTCGACCTTGCTGTCCGCCAGCTGCCCCTCGTCGTGCAGGAACGGCCCCGTCTTGCCCTCGGGGATCAGTTGCACGTAGGTCTCGCCCAGTAGCGTCTTCTGGCGCAGGATCGCGTGCATGTTCGCCCGTATCGGCGCGTAGCGACCCTCGATTTCAAGCGTCGCGCGGGTGAGGCCTTCCTTGCCGAGCTTCACCGAGATCACATGGCCCACGTCCACGCCCGAGATCCGCACGTCGGACTGTTCGGCCAGCGCCAGCGCGCGCGGGAAGGCGACCGTCATGCGGTAGCCCTTCGGCTTCAACGGCAGCGGCCCACCGAAGGACTCCCACAGGAACATCAGCAGCCCAAAGCAGCTCAGCACGAACAGGATGATCACGAGGATGTTACCCAGCGTCGGCGCTCGCTTCTGCATTTCTAGCGACCTCCTCCGGGCGCCGCGCTGGCCTGTGCGGCGCGTGAGGACAGCGTGGCTGTCCCAGCGGTTGGATGAGCTTCTCGAGCGGCCAAGCCGGCCTGCAGGCGCTGGCCGAAGACGTGATCGCTCAGCCCGGAGAACACGCCACCGTGCCCGCCCGCGGGCAACCGCAGACGGGCGCGCTCGCTGGTGGCGGCGGTGGTCGGCACGCCCGCGCTCTGACACGTCGCCCTGGACGGCGGGTTCAGCAGGCCGACCAGGAGGTTCACCGTCGGGTTGACTTCCCCAGCCGCTTTCAGCAGCGGGGCGACTTCGCAGTTGAAGTAGACCAGGGTGCGCGGCAGCACGCCGTGAGCGTCGGCGGAGCTCACCGTGCTGTTGAGATCGTGCGCGCCCCAGTCCACGAAGAACAGGAAGCCCGCCTGCTTCGCGCCCGGGTTGTAGGCGAACTCGTTGAACAGTTCGTTGAGCACCGAGAGGCTCGTGGCGAGCTTCGGCAGCGCTTCGCTCAGCTGACTGGTGCTCGGCTGGATTTCGTTGATGACCGGCAGGATCTGGCGCGCGAACGGTCTGATCTCGCTCTTGAAGATCGGCGTCGTCTTCCTGAAGAACGGCTGCGTCCGTTCCTGTGCGGGACCCAGCGCGCTCGCGAACGGCCGCAGCTCCTTCAGCGTCGGGCCGAGCACGTTCGCTGCGACCGCGAGCTTGCCCAGACCACTCTTGGTCTTGTCGAGAGCGCCGGGCAGCAGTTGCACGGTCTTCTGCACGTTCTGATCCTCTTCGCCGAACGTCTTGAACACCTCGTTCGCGGAGTCCACGAACTCCGTCAGCTGTTTGTCCTTGCCCCCGAGCGCTCCCACCAGCAGCCGGAAGTTGTGGATCGCCCGCGCGATGTTCGCCTGGCGGACTGCGAGCGCCTGGCCGATCTCGTTCGCGTCGCGCGCAATCGGGTCGAAGCGCTTGAGCGTCGCAGACAGCGCCTTGCCGTTGTTCTTGAATCCCTCGCCCGCCCCGGCCAGCAACTCCCGCAGGTAGTCGCGCGTTTCAGCGTCCAGCGCCGACAGGAACTCTTCGAAATTCTCATCCGGTGCCGTCTGTGACAGTGGGATCGTTTCGCCGCTGCGCAGCCGCCCGGCCGGCCGTGTGCCAGGATTGACCTCTACCGTCATGTCCTTCAACTGCGTCTTCGGCCGCAGCAGCAACGTCGCATTTTTGTAGATCAGCGCGTACTTCGGCGTCACTTTCATCGTCACCACCGCGACCCCGCCATTCAAGCTGACGCTCGCGATTTCACCGATCTTCGCGCCGGCGATCGTCACCGCCTGGCCCTGTCCCGGCGTCACCGCCTGCGCGGTCTGGAAGTCCGCCTTCAGCATGAAATAGTTTTTGCCCAGCACCGGCACCCAGCTCGGCAGCTTGAGGTTCTCGTGCGCCAGGATGTAGCCGCCCGTCACGGCCGCGAGCAGCACCATCGTCACGACCGCGATGAACGCCGTGCGGTAGCGCTCGATCTGGTCGCGGACGCTGAGCCCGCCTTCGTGACTGCCGGTGGGTGTCTCAGGCGCCATCAGGGAGCCCCGTCCGCCGGGCCCGATGCGAGCGGGCCATTGAATTCGGGCGGCTTCTGCGTGTAGCAGGGCACGAGCGGCTGATACGGCGGCTCTTCCGCCGGGAACGCCGGGCTCGTGCCCTGCGGGGTCAGCGTTGCGTGCGCGAGCAGCGGCAGGCCCTGCAGTTTGGTGCCCTGGATCGACGCCGGCGCCGAGCGCACCGTGTGCCCGCCGCTGCCGATCAGGGTGTGGAACACAGTGCCGTTGCCGTCGAAGCTCTGACCGGCGCCGGCGACGCCCGTCAGCGCGTACCAGAACTCCTTGTAGTCTTCGACGCCGGACGTGCTCGACCCGTCCTGGATCTTCGTGTTGGCGGCGGGATAGAAGACGTTGGTCAGGCACTTGCTGAACAGTTCCTGCTGATGGAAGAACGCCGGCTGTTCGCCGAACAGGCGCGACAGCGACGGCGAGGCGCTGGACAGCCCGGAGGCCACCCCGCCGATCTCGCTCGGGGCGAACGACGCCTTCACCTGTTCGATCCACGGCAGCCCGGCGGCGACCGTGGCGGGAGTCTGCTTGACCCCGGGGATGATGTCCAGGGCGAATTCCCGTGTGGGCGGAAGCGCCGCGTCGAGCGAGGTCAGCCCTCGATTGATCGAGTGCAGCCCCCCGGGCAGGCGCTCGACCGCGGCGCTCAAGCTCGACGCCTGGGCCGCAAACGAGTGGAAGAACGCGCTGAAGTTGGGGACCAGTTCGCTCAGCTGCTGCTCGTGCACGTTCAGCGCCGCCGTCACTTTGCCGATGCTCGCGACCAGCTTGGACAGATCGTGCGCTTCGGAGCCGCTGGTTGCCTGGGCGACGATCCCTCCGCCGCGCAGCGCCGACGGCGAGCGGTGGTAGACCTGGTTGAACGCCTGCGAGCCTGTCAGCCCGCGCACTTCGGGTTCCTGTTCTGAATTTTCGGCCGCGTCCGGCTTACGCGTCAGGCCGTTTCCGAAGCCGATCAAGAAGTTCTGCAAGTTGGCGCGCGTATCCGTGTTCAGGGCGTCCAGCACCTGGTCGAGCTGAACCGGGTCGGAGGTCTGCGTGATCGGCAGCGTCGCCCCCGAGGAGAGCGTCTTCGCGGAGGGGCTGCCGGGCTGCAGTTCGACGAACCAGTTGCCTTCCAGGAAGGTCCGCGGGCGGACCTTCACGGTCGCGTCAGAATGGATCGGCAGCCCGCCCGATTCGATTTCCATCGTCATCACACCGGTGTTGCCCACGCGTTGGATCGCGCTGACCTTGCCAACGTTGACCCCGGCGATGCGCACCGGCGACTTGGCATGGACGTTGAGCGCCGACGCAAACGCCGCCTTCAAGCGGAAGCCGTGTTTGAACGGGACGTGCTTGGTGAATCCGAAGAACGCGGCGATCGCCAGGATCACGAGCAGCACGGCCCCGAACCTGACGGGGTTTGCCCGCTGCAGCAGTTCGACGACCGGCACTTCCTGATGGCGGCGCCACAGGCGCACGCGACTCATGACCTCTTCCCCTGCTTCGACGCCTGCTTCTTCTTGCTCTTCTTGACGGCCGGTTTGGCGGGGGTGGGCTTCGTCAGGCCGAGTGCCTTCAGCGTCGCGCTCGAGTAGGGCGCTCCGAACAGGCTTTCGTTGCGGCTGGTCACTTCGTGGTTGGTGCCGATACTGCCGGGGACGTTGCCGATCACGGCTTTGCCGGGCAGATAGGGCTCGTTGCCCGCTTCGCACACGCCCGCGGGCTGGCCGGGGCCGGAGACGTTGGGATATGGGTTGACGTGCAGGTGGTCGTCATCGATGATCGCGCTGCTGTGGAAGGGATGGTCGACCGACGGGCCGTTGGCCGGAGCCGAGGAAGGGTACCCCTCGTTGTTGGGCCCGTCCGGCGAGAGCACGACCGAAGCGCGGGCCACCGTGCCGACGCCGACGTTCTCCGACAGGACGCTCGCGAAGTTGCGCAACGCCAGCGTCAGGTAGTTGCACTGCGCCTGCTCGGGGGCGAGCCCGGCGACGATCGGGGTGCCGATGCCCGCCGTCTGGGCGAGATCTTCCAGACCGAGGTTGACGACCGGGTTCTGAGCGAAGCCCCGCAGCGCCTGCGCCGCGGAGGCCAGGCGCGTGTTCAGCGCCGTCGCCGCGCTGAGGTTGACGGCGCCGACGGCGAACGCGTTGCCGAGCGGCTTGGCGGAGGTGCTCAACCCGGCGGCGCTCGGACGCAGCAGATGCATGAACTCCGCGCTCTTGTTCACGAACGAGGCCGTCGAGATGAACGAGTGGGTCGCTTCTTCGAGCGCCGGCGGGCCGCCGACGATCGCCTGTTCGAGCGACGGCGCGACGCTCGCGAACGCCGTGAAGAAGGTGTCCAGGTCGCTGAAGCCTTCGGCGTTCGCCTGAGCCACCGGCGCGGTCTCCGACGCGGCGCGGTCGAGCGCGACGAACAGCTCGCGCAGCCCCGTCTGCGGCGAGGCGAGGTTGTGCAGCACGGGGACCGCGTGGTTGAGCAGCGGCCGCAGCGTCGAGATCGTCTGGTTGAGCCCCAGACCGCGCCCCGCAACGCCGTCACCGAAGTTGTTCAAGTTCTCCTGGTTCGCGGTCCTCGTCTTTTGGTCGAACATGTTGAAGAATTCGTCGATGTCCACGGGTTCACGCGTCTGGCTCACGGGGATCGTCGCCCCCGGCTTCAGCGTCTGGCGGGAGGAGCCCTTTTCCAGTTCGAGGTACTTCAGGCCGATCGCCGAGACCGACTGCACGACCGCTTTCGTGTCGGCCGGCAACGGCTCGACGCTCTTTTCGAGCTTCAAGTTCGCGATCGCCGTCACACGGCCCGTCTTGGGGTCCTGGTGGAGTCCCAGCGTGCTGATGATCCCGACACGCGAGCCCGCGATCCGCACCTGATTTGCTTTCTGCAGGCCAGACGCCTCCGGCAGCGCCACTTTCAGGTTGTACGTCGGCACGAACGGCAGCCCGTTGTTGGCGTTGAACGACAGGAACACCGCCACGACCACGATCAGCGTCGTGACCGCGCCGATCAGCAGCGGGCTGGAGGCCAGTGATCCACGGCGGCGGTTCATGACACTCGCCCCCATGAGCACGCAGGGCAAGCTGGGCAAGGACGCAAGGAGCGTGGCGTGCTTCGCACGCGAGCGACTGAGGACGCCGATCCAGCGCAGCCATGCGTGCTCATGGCGTCTCCGAGGGATCGCAGCTGAGTATTTCGTTGTCGGTGAACGGCGAGGATCCGTCCGCCGCCGGCTGGGTCGCCGCGCCCGGACAGCGGCGCAGCTGGCCGTTCTTCAACCCTTCCAGTCCCTGTTGCGGGCTCGCCGGGGTGAGCTTGTTGTTGTTGGCGACCTTGAAGTCGGCGACAACCGGGCTGATGCGCGCATAATGGCCGTTGGCGTCGTAATAGGCGGTCGTCTGCCCGAAGTCGCGCGCCACGCCCTCGAGCTCTGGCGCGTAGGGCCCGAAGAAGGAGGTGATTCCCACCGATTCCTTGAGCGCGGTGACACCGGCCGGAGAGCCCGTGGACAGCGTCTGCGCGAGCGCCGGCAAAGCGCGAATGGCATCGGTGAAGTCGTTGTCGGGGCCGGGCCGGCTGAACGCCGTGGCGAGGTCGCCGACCACCGGCGTCCCGTTGCTCACCAGCGGATGCAGCCGTTCGAAGAACAGCGCGAGCGTCTTGGTGTCGGGCTTGGACACGTCCACCAGTTGTTTGAGCGCGCTCAGCGTCGACGGCAGGTTCACGAACGTGCGGTTGCTATGGCGCAGGGCGACGGGCAGTTCGCGCAGCGCTGCACCGAAGCTCGTCTGCTGGGAGCCGATCGCCTGAAACGTCCTGTCAGCGTTTTCGACCAGGTCCGTGAGCTGTTCACTGCGCGCGCCGATCGTACTGGTGGCCTTCGCCGTTTCCACCAGGAAGCTCGTGAACGTCGGCTGGTCGCGGACGAGCTCGGCGAAGATGTGGTCGGTGGCGGCGAACGACGGCGCGAAGTATTCGGCCGATAGGCCCAGATCCTTACCGGCGCCCGCATACTGTTCAGCCGAGCCCTGCAGCACCTCCTGCAGCCCCGTCCGCGTCTTCGGATTGAGCGTGTTGAACAGCTGGTCGAGGTCCACGGCCCCTTCGGTGGCGCTCGCCGGCAGCGTCGCGCCGGACCCGAGCTTGGGGCGGTTGTTGGGACCGGGCGTGAGCGCGATATAGCGGTTTGCCACGCTCGCCAGCGAGGGCACTCTGACCTGGGCGGTCGTGCCTTCGTGCAACGGCGCCAGCGGCGAGTCGACGTGGATCGTGACCCGCGCCTTGAAGTCGGAGGTCAAGACGATGTTCGTGATCGTCCCCACCGGTACGCCGCCGACCTGCACCTGGTCCCCCAGCACGAGCTGGTCGGCTTCGGCGAACATGAGCTGATAGTTGTCTCCCCCGCCTCCGGCGAACACGAGATAGGCGACGATCAGCACCACGACCGCAAGCGCCCCGATGGCGATCAGTCTCGGCGTGACAGGCCGGCGCGTGCGAGCGCCCTCCGATCCGGGAGGGGTCACGGCCGCCGGAGGGCCGGGAGGATCAGCGACCGCCACCGATTCTCCCTTCGCCCACGGAGGACGTGCTCGAGGTATCCGGGGTCGCCGCGGCCGATGGCCGCCCGGCGACGGTGGGATCGGGAATCTCACCCAGGCGCGCGATCAGCGTGATCCACTCGTCCGGCGTAAGCGTCTGGCCCAGGGCCCCGGCGGTATGCGCAAGGCCCGCAGCGGGGGAGGAGTTGAAGGAGATGCGGATGTGATCGCGTGCGGACGGCTCGGCAAGCGCGCCGCCGGCGCCCGGATAGCTCATCAAGCTCACGATTCGCCGTGGCCGCGAGGCGCCCTGCAGCGTCAGCAGCTTGCGCACCGTGGTGTCTGCGATCGACCCCGGCCCCTGGTGGCCCGCGATCGGGATCCCGTTGATCGCGACGATGTCCACCGCGTCGCCGCCGCTCGAGCTCGCGGGCGCGTTGCCTTCAGCAGCCGGCGCCGAGTCCCCACAGCGAAGGCCTGACACGGTGGGCTTCAAACCGGACACCGACAGGAACTCGAGCGTCGCCAGCAGGCGCCTGTCGACCCGCCCGGTCTGCACGTCAGCTTTGCCACACCTGCCGAGCTGGATACCCGAGTCGTGCAGCACCTGCGGCTCGAGCTGGGCCTGTGACTCCAGCAGCACCTGACCTACCGTCGGCGAGGTGGCGAGGAACGGGTTCTCGCCTTTGGCCCGAAAGATCGAGGTGTTCTCCAGCGCCACCCACCCGTCGAGGATCGGCTTGGGATCGATCAGCGGCGCGTCCGCCCCGGCCGGGCGAATCTGAAAGAACATGTGCGGCTGCGCGACCCCCGTCGCCGCGGCGGATGCGCCGCCGGCGCCGACGTGGCCGAGAACGGTGCCCGCGAGGACCTGCACGCCGGCGCGCAACTGGTGCAGGTAGACGTCGTCGGGCCCGGACCTGAACACCCTGACCGTGCCCGGACCCCCAGTCCGCGGCGGGGCGAGCCTCCGCGCGGCGGTGGCCGGCGCGGGCGCGGGGAGGCTCGGCGCCGGTTCAAGCATAGCCGGCACACCCAGCGCAAAGCCCGACACGGCAGCCCCTTCGGATACCGGCGAGCGCGGCTGTGCCCCGGCCGTCGCCGGACCGCTCGGAGCCGGTTCGCTCGCTCCGCCGGACTGCGCTATGCGCGTGCTGACCGTAGTGTGCTCATGTGGCTGAAGCACCGGGTACAGCGTGGCCACGCTTCCCAGCTGCGCATACACATAGGTGTTGCCGAAGGCGTCACGCAGCGAGACAAACCGCCCGAGCGAGGGCGAGTCGCCGATCTGCACGATTTCGCCATCCTGTGTCGCGATCACCGGCGCGCCCCCCTGCGTGTAGATCGTCGTTCCGACGAGCGTCACAGGCGCCCGCTGCCCCGACCCGCCGCCGGCGCCGGCGCCGGCGCCGGCGCCCATGGTCGCGAAGCCGTCGCTGAAGTGTGACGGGGCGTGCACCGGGAAGCGGGCCTCGGTCAGCCCGGTGATCGCGCCGAGCAGTTCCGGCGGAGTGCCGCCGAGCAGCTGGGCGCGCAGCATCACCGAGTCGACATACGCCTCGGAGTGGTTGTAGGAGAAGACCGCCGCCCTGATGTTCTGATCCCCTCCCGCTGCTCGCAGGTAGCGCGCGGCCGTGAAGATCGCGTCGGCGGGGTTGTACGGGTCCTCGAATCCATCCCCGTTCGCATCTACCCCGTACTGCTCCCACTCGGCGGGCAGGAACTGCATCCATCCCTCCGCCCCGGCGCTCGAGATGCTCAGGTCGCGCCCGTAGTCGGTCTCGACCTCGTTGATCGCCGCCAGCACCTGCCATGGAATCCCATAGGCAGTGCCCGCCGCTTGATAGATCGGCAGCAGAAACGGCGGAATACGGAAGCTTTCGATAAAGAAGCTCGGCACTCCCGAGATCGACGATTCGAGTGCGAGCGGCAGCGGCGGCGTGAGGGTCGACGGCGCAGGCGCGGTCTGCTTGGCGTGCATGGAGGTCGAGGATGATCCTTTTGTCGATTCCTTTTCCCTGTTGGCGCCGGCGCCGACGCCGGCGCCGGAATCGCCGCTCGACCTCTTCGCATGGGCGTGTCCAGCGCCCGTGGGCGCGCCCGCCGTGCTTCCCTGCGCGCGCTGAGCCTGTACCTGCGGGATCGCCGCCCCCGGCGCTTCGGAGCTCGCCGGGGCGGGCGGTGTCGTTGCCGTCGTCTGAGTCGTCTGGGTCGATTCGGTCGTCGAGGCGGCCGACGGCGTCGCCGGGGCTTCCGGCGCGGGAGTCGAAGTCGTGGTTTGGCCCGCCGCGCTCGCGGAGGTGGGCGCGGCCGGTTCCGCCGCGAAGCTCGACCCCGGTGCGAGCGCGAGCGCGCTTATCGCGGGAAGCAGAAGACGGATCGATAGGCGTCGTGAAATCGTCATCTCAGTTGCCGAGCAGGTAGTTGAGCAGCATCCCGCTCGCTTCGGCCCCTTCTACCGAAGGCGTGTAGTAGGTGGTACCGGCGCTCGAGCCCCCAACCGGATTGGCGCCTTGAACAGGCGCGCCCCCGGCAGCGGACGTCCCGCCTGGCGAGCCGGTGCCTGTGACTTCGCCCGCGCTCGGCGCAGAGCCCGGATATTTGGCGAGCGCCTGCGCCGGCGTGGATCCGTCGAGCACCGCCAATGTCCGCGCCATCACCAGGCTCGTGGTGGCGGGGTTGGGCTTGCCGATGGAGGCGGTTTTCGCTTCTGAGCCCGTCGTCTTCGCTTCCGAGCCGCTCGTGCTGAAGAGCTTGGCGGTGCATCCGGGAGCCGGCGTGATCACGTAGGTCACGCACGCCTTCACCACTCCCTCTCCGCGCAGGAAGTGGCCGAGCGAGTCATAGCCGTTCACCGACCCCGTGCCGAGGAACACGAAATCCATGAAGCGCTCCAGGCCGCCGGTGGAGCGCAGGCTGGAGAGCAGTTCGGCGAGGCTGCTGCTGAAAGGCTTGCCGGTGGCGCCCAGCGCCTGTACGCGTTTGAGCAACGGCTGGGTCGCCGCGATCGCCGGACCGGCGGACCGCGCGGTCTGGCCGAAGGTCGTGAAGAACTTGGTCGAGCTGTCCGAGAACGCTCCCAGATGGGTGAACGCCTTGTTCAGGCCCGGCGCCGCGATGCCGAGGTTGGCGAAGGCCGGCGCCGTCTGGTCGGCGAAGCGCCCGAGGCGTTCCATCGCCGGTCCGAGCTGCCGCAGGAAGGCGGGGAAGTCGGCCAGGTTGCGCTTGAGCGCCGCGCTGTGCTCGGCGGTCGCCTGCGAGACCGTACCGGCCTGCGCTACGAAGTCGGCGACTCGGTTGCGAACCGCGGCGAACGGGGTCAAAACCTTATCGGAGTCGACAGCGAGTTTCGCGAGCACGTGGTTCTCGTCGGCGAGGATCCCAAGAACCTTCCCGAGTTCCTGCAACGCCGGGTTGGCTCGACGGACGACTTCGTTCAGATCGCTTCCGCGTCCGGCCAGGCCTGCACCAAGCTCGTTGATAATGATCGTCAGACGTTCGGCCTCGGGTCGCCGGGTGATGTCCTGCAGCAGGTCCACGTCGACTGGGCTGTGGGTGTCCGTCACCGGCAGCAGGCGCTCGCCCGCCCCTTCCCGGCCATGGGGGATGATCTTCAGTGCGGGCGGTAGCGGCGTGCCTTCGACACGCGGCTGGGTGGGCAGACAGTCGACGAACTTCTCGCCGATCAGCGCCTGGGGGCGGATCGTGCAGCTGGCGTCGGCACGGAAATCCTGAAAGCCCGGGTTTTCGACGACGATCGTGACCGCGGCCTGAGCCTGCGGCGTGGGTTCGACCGCCGTCACCTTGCCGACGTTGACGCCGTCGACCTTGACGTTCTCGCCGGGGATGATGTTGGCGGCGTCGTCGAAGATCGCGCGCACGGTATAACCGCCATTCGAGCCCCCGGCGGAGGTGGCGAGCAGCACGAGCGCAACCAGCGCGGCGACGCTCACGGCACCGGCCATCCAGGCCGCTCCTCTCCTCCACCCTCCGGTCTGCTGCGTCCTCAACCCGAACCTTCCTTGCAATTCAACAGCGACGCGGGCGACCCCACCCATACCCTGGGGTCGCCCATAGCGCTTTCGCTCCGGTCGAGCTCATGCCCTCGTCGAGGGCATGAGCTCGCCGCTGTCGGCTACTTCTTGGGGCACGGCGCCTTGTATTCCGCCGTCGACACTTCGCCGGTGGCGAAGGTGATTTCCGACTTCACCGGGAAGCCGCCCTTCGGGCACTTCTTCGGCAAGGTGCCGTAGGAGATCGTCTTCTTGCCCTTCTTGTACGCGGCGCCGACCTTGATGTTGATCGATTCGGTCGACACCGGCGGGGCGCCGGGCACCGAGTCGATCAGCTGCACTGCGACCGACAGCTTCACGCCGAAGGGAGAGCCGGCAGTGCCGAAGCTCCCTTTGCCGACGAGCAGCTGGGCCGAGATCGGCGATGCCGCGTTGGCGTAGAACTGCAGGCCACCGCCGGGCGCGAAGAACGCCTGCAACGTCGCGTTCTCTTTGACCAGTTCCCCACCGATCGGGTCAACCACGCCCGCGGTGCCGATCGGGCTTGCCTGCGACTTCTTCGGGCAGCCGCTCGGACCGATGTTTTCAAGCGTGGCCGGCGGGCAGGTGACGAACCCCGTTTGATTGATCTTCGCTCCCGCGGGCAGATAGAAGTTGACCCCGGTGATCTGCGAGGGGACGCCCCCGGTCGATTCGGTGCCTTTGATCGTGTATTTCGCTTCCACGGCGGCGCCGGCGCCAAGGATGTTGCCCGTGCCGGGGAAGCCCGCGATCGGCACGGCTTTTGCGACGAGCGTGACCGTCGGGGCTGCCGACGCGACGGCCGGTAGGCCCAGGACGGCAAGGCCGAGCAAGGCCAGGCAGGTGGATGCTCTGCGCATCAGATTCTCTCCTCTGTTGATGGACAGGTCCGCCTCGATCCGGGTAGCTCCGGATCCATACCGGTCCGGCGACATCGAGATCCCCGACGACCCACGTCGGAGAACAGTGGCGATTTCTAGGAGAACCTTATCCGTCTCGGCCGATGGCTTCAAGTTCCAACCTGCTTGCGGGCGATGGCTTGCACGCGTCTGCAACTCTCAGACTGGCCGTATGGCCAGGGGCTCAAACAGGCTGCTGGCACGGGAATTCTCCCGGTATTTCGAACCATCAGGTTGAGAATAAACGTTAGTGTTAGGCGTCGGCGTCGCTGCAGCCCGGCCGCGGCGTGACGTCAGGCCGCCGACAGATCGAGTTCGTCGCCGGCGAAGTGAATGCCGAGCGGCTCGAGGATGACCCGTCGGGGCCCCTCCTCGACGCGTCCGGCGACCATCGCTCTCAGCCCCAGATCGGAGGCGATCCCCACGACCCTCTCGCCGGCGCCCGCCTCGCAGTAGACGGCAAAGCCCGATCCCATGTTGAACGTCGAGTACGCCGCATGCAGGTCGAGCTCGGCCTCCGTCACCAGGAAGCTCAGCACCTCGGGCACTGCGGGCAGCCTTTCGATGCGGTAGGTGAGCGACTTGACAGGGCGCATCAGCTTGAGCAGGCCGTGGCCGGTCACATGGCTCATGTAGGTCACCGGCAGGCCGCCCTCGAGCATCGCCGCGACGAGCCCCACATACATGACAGATGGCTCCAGCAGCGCTCCGCCCAGGGTCGTCCCGCTCGGCAGCACCGTCTCGTAGCCGCCGTCCAGCCGGTCTGCCACGAGCCGCGCGAGCGAGGCCCCGTTGGCATGCAGACCGCTCGAGGCGACGATCACGATCTCGTCGCCCGCGCTCAGGTCCGCTCCCAGGATCGGGGTGTGGACCGCGGGCACCGCCCCGACGGCCGCGCCCGCCAGCTCGATCTCCTCCGTCGCGAGCAGGCCCGGCAACGAGGGCGACTCCCCCCCGCCCCAGGCGCAGCCGGCGTCGTCGCACGCCCGTCGCCAGCCGTCGACGAGCGCCGTGGCACGCTCGCCCTGGTGATACCACTCCGAGGAGCCGGTCGCGAAGTAGGCGTTCACCACGAGCGGCAATGCTCCGACACAGCAGAGATCGTTCAAGATCGCGGCGACCGTATCGTAGGCGACATCGCCGAAGCGGTCGATCCCCTGCCGCTCGAGCACCTGCCGCGCGATCATCGACTTGGTGCCCAGCCCCTCGACGACGAACGCGAATGCCCGCCCGTCCAACTCGAACACGAAAGCCGGCTCGCCCCGCGAGGCATCGAGCGCACGACCGCCTCTCGCCGCCAGCAGCGACGACGTCGAGAGCGCCGCGGTCATCGCCAACCGCTTGCCCGCGTCGAGCGTGTCGTAGTCGACGCCGGCCGAGCGGTAGCTCGCGCGCGCATCGTCGTGGCCTGCTCCCGCTTGCGTCATCGGCGATGATCCTACGGACCCCGAGCCTCCAAGGGGGCTGCCACGAGCGAGGAGAACCGATGGACTTTCAACCAAGCGAGCGCTGCTCAGAGTTCAAGGAGCGCCTCACCGCCTTCATGGACGCGCACGTCCACCCGGCCGAGGCCGTTTACGAGCGCCAGCTGCGCGACTCCGGCAACCCTCACTTCCAGCCGCCGATCATGGAGGAGCTCAAGACACGCGCGCGCGAGGCGGGGCTGTGGAACATGTTCCTCCCCGACCCCACCCACGGAGCGGGGCTCTCCAACAGCGACTACGCGCCACTGGCGGAGATCCTCGGGCGCTCCCACATCGCCTCCGAGGTCTGCAACTGCTCGGCGCCCGACACCGGCAACATGGAGGTGCTCTTCCATTTCGCGACCGACGAGCAGAAGGAGCGCTGGCTGGCGCCGTTGCTCGACGGCGAGATCCGCTCCTCGTTTGCGATGACCGAGCCCGACGTCGCCTCCTCAGACGCGACCAACATCGAGCTCAGCATCACGCGCGACGGCGATGATTATGTGCTCAACGGCCGCAAGTGGTGGACCTCAGGCGCTCTGCACCCCCACGCTCGCATCATGATCGTAATGGGCAAGACCACGACCGAGGGCTCGCGCTACAAGCAGCAGAGCATGATCCTCGTGCCGCTCGACACTCCCGGCGTCGAGATCGTGCGCGGACTGCCGGTGTTCGGCTATCAGGATCAGGAGGGTCACGCCGAAATCGAGTTCGCAGACGTACGCGTGCCCGCCGCCAACCTGATCGGCAACGAGGGCGACGGCTTCATGATCGCGCAGGCCCGGCTCGGCCCCGGTCGCATCCACCACTGCATGCGCGCGCTCGGCGCCGCCGAGCGCGCCCTGGAGGCGATGTGCGCCCGCGCCGTCTCACGCGTCACCTTCGGCCAGCCGATCGCGATGCGCGGCAACATTCAGGATTGGATCGCCGAGTCGCGGATCGAGATCGAGATGGCTCGCCTGTTGACGCTGAAGGCGGCCTGGCTGATGGACACCGTCGGCAACCGTCACGCGCGCATGGAGATCGCCGCGATCAAGGTCGCCGCTCCGAACATCGCCCTGAAGGTCATCGACCGCGCGATTCAGGTTCATGGCGGCGGCGGCGTCTCGGACGACACGACGCTCGCGTGGGCCTATGCCCACCTGCGCACGCTGCGCCTCGCGGACGGGCCCGACGAGGTTCACAAGCTGTCGATCGCCCGCCGCGAGCTGATGCCATACGTGCCGCGCGAGGAGTAGGGCTCTCGGCGGGCGGACCGAGCCGATTTCAAGCAGGGCCCCGCGGCGCCTTGCTCTACAAGGCGCCCTCGACCGTCGGCTCGTCCGGCTCCACCAGCTGGATGAGCACCTCGACGACGCGCGGGTCGAACTGCGCTCCGGCGTTGTCGTGCAGCTCGGCGATCGCGGCCGCGAGCGGCATAGCGCGCCGGTAGGAGCGGGTGGTCGTCATCGCGTTGAACGCGTCACAGGCCGAGACGATCCTCGCTTCGAGCGGGATATCCGTGCCGCGCAGCCCATCCGGGTAGCCGCCCCCGTCCCAGCGCTCGTGGTGAGAGCGCACGATCTCACCGACCTCGCGCATGAAGCCGCCCACCCGTTCGAGCATTTTCTGGCCTTCGAGCGTGTGCGTCTTGATGATCGCCCACTCGCGCTCGTCGAGCTTGCCCGGCTTGTTGACGATCTCCTTCGGCACGGCGATCTTGCCGACGTCGTGCAGCAACGCCGCGAACTCCACGTTGCGCCGCTCCTCGGCGTCCAGTCCCAGCTCCTCGGCGACGTCGAGCGCCAGACGCACGACGCCCTTGCAGTGCTCGCCCGTATAGGCATCGTCGGCCTCGACGACATCGCCCAGGACGAGCGCCGTGCCACGATAAGCGTCGTTGAGCTCGACCAGCTGCTCCAAGCGAGCGTGGCGCTCCTGGGAAAACCACCTCAGCACGGCGAACAGCGGCGCGATCAGCAGCACGGCCCAGCGATGCGTGACCGCCGTGAGCGCGATCGCAAGACCAAGGGGTGCGAGCGCCAGGTCGATCAGGTAGACCTGACGCACCTCCTCGGCCAGCTCGCGCAGCGTGAGGCCGTCGCGCAGGCGCTCGCGCGCCGCGTTGGCGGTGAAGTCGCACGCGAACTGAGCACCCAGCGCCAGCAACAAGATGGGCCAGCGACCGTCGGGGTGATGATCGTGCGCGAGCAGCAGGACGAGCGCCGGTCCGAGCGCGAACCAGCTGTTGCCCGGCACGGTCAGCATGCGACTGGCGGGCACGCGCCCCCTGAGGATCGCCGGCGCCATCCCGAGTGTGAGCGCCAGCGCCACCAGCAGCGGCACGCACGCTGTCGGCAAGGCGAACAGCATCGGCACGAACACCGCCTGGGTCGGGACGGTGAAGCCTGCGCCGATGTCGAAGCGCACGTGGCCGGCAACCGCCACGCTCACCACGTACAGCGCAACCAGCGGCAGCGACAGGCCACGGTCCTGACCGCCCAGCAACGCGAGCGCAACAGCCGCCACGAGAAAGCCGGCCCCGACCAGCGCCTCGCCGCGACGCTCGGCGGCGACCACGCGCTGGGTCCGGCCGGCAAACGAAGCGCGCACGCGCTCGGATTCGATGAGAGCGTGAGCAGACATAACCTCCTCCGCATATCGTCATCCGAGCGCCGCGGCTACACCCACGAACGGAAAGCGCGGGCGATCCTCTGATTACCATCCGGCAAATACTTGCTATTGGAATTTGCAGGCCGCGAAAGTGCCGATCGCTACAACGATCGTCCAAAGCTCTTCCCTAAAGGTGCTTCGTGCTGCATGCTGCGGTCCATCGGATAACCAGACTGAAAAAGGCAAACCCGTCGTGAGGCGGGGACGCAAAGCTAGAGGTCTCGAACACGAGATAGCTCGGCCGCCAGCGCGAACACCACGCACGGAGGCCCATTGTGTTCTCAAACCCATCTCAAGCCCAAGTCGCGAGAACGCCACGCCGCCCGACGGCGGTGGCTGCAAGCGTGATCGCGTGTCTTATCGTCGCCGCGCTGCCCATCACCGTGGCACAGGCGGCTGCCACGAGCACGACGCCGCAGGGGGTGACGTCCGCGAACAGCACGCCGCAAGCTGCTCCCACGACGAGCACGCCACAGACTGCTCCCGCCACGGGCACGGGGTCACAGCCGACCCCGTCCAGGAGCGCCGCGCCGCAGGCATCGTCTTCCGCGAGCACGTCGAGTGCCTCCACCTGCCCCACCTCGGCGCAGAGCCAGCCGTTCTTGAAATGGGGTGACTCAAACTCCTACCAGCTCGTCGCGGGCGGTGATTTCGAGGGCTCGCTGTCCGGCTGGACGCTCTCGCACGGCGCGGCGCAAGCCGCGGGAAGCGAGACATATGGCGTGACCGGAGCGGTGGGCAAGGACTCGCTTTCGCTGCCGTCCGCCGGCGCCTCCGCACAATCGCCGTTCACGTGTGTGAGCGCAAGCGACCCGACGTTCAGGTTCTTCGCGCGCAGCGAAGGCGCGCTGGCGAGCGTCAGTGTTGCCGTGGTCTATCCGACCCCATTCGGTGTAATCGCGGTGACCGTGGGCACGGTGACGCCGAGCGGCGGCTGGCAGCCCTCCGCCGCGATGCCCACCGGCGCGGCCATCGCCGGCGCGCTCTCCTCCAACGGCACCGCCCAGATGGCATTGCGCTTCACGGCGCTCAGCGGGTCATCGCGAATCGACGACGTGTTCGTCGACCCGCGTATGCGATAGAGGACCGAGAGGAACAAAAACAGGGCCCTCCAAGCCCAGCGGATGCCATACGGAGAGGGATGGACAGAGAGGTCCGGGGCACGGGCCGGCGGGAGTGAGCGCTCGCCGGCCCACCGCCCGGGTCCGCCGTCCCACACCGACTCATGCCCGATGCAGGCAGCGAGCGACGCTCGGTCGAACTTCTGAACCAGGGGCGCGGCTAGCGCCCGAGCACGCGCACGAGCTCGCGGGCCTGCCCGCGCAGGCCGCCGAGATGCTCGCGCACCTCGGCGAGCCCGGCCCGCAGCTCCGCGTCTCCGACTTCGACCGGCAGCATCGAGTCCTGCAATGTGGCGAGCTCGCCGTCCCCCTTCTCGACCGCCTCGATCGCGCTCTCGAGGAAACCCTTCGCCCCGCTCGACGGAGCACCGGGAGTCCGTGGCTCGAATGTCCTGCCCGGCAGGTTGGAGCGCTCGGCGAATGCGAAGTACACCCGCTGCGCGCGTCCGTAGGCTGTGCGCACAGGGCGAAACAGTCCCTCTTCGAGCCGCTCGCCGGCGTGTTCGTCCAGGTGCTCGTACGCCTCCCCCAGGGAGGCCAGCGCGAACCCGAGCTCGTCGATCGCCACTGCGATGGAGTCGAGCAGCCGCTGTCTCCCCGCGAGAGTCGTATACGCCATGCACGTCAGGGTAGAACCTCAAGCACGCAGCGCACGCGGCCACGTGTCCTAACGTGGCCACATACCCCAGTCTCAGCTCGCGAGCAGAGCCTCCAGCTTGTCGAGCTGACTGCCCCAGCCGGCCTGGGCCATGGGGATGAGCTCCGCGGCGCAGATCATGCGGGACGTGATGATGAGCTTCGTGCGGCTCTCGCCGAGGTCGATGAGCTCGACGGTCGTCTCGCCCGACTCGATCATCGGGTTGTCGGTGGTCTGCTGTGCGAACGACAACCGCTCGGGCGGCTCGACGATCCCGAAGTGACCGTCGTTTACGTACTCGACCCCGTCGGGGCCGACCATCGTCATCCGGCAGACGCCACCGGTGCGCAGGTCGAACTCGATTTTCTCGCGGGGCGTCGTGAAGTGCTCGGGCCCCCACCACCTGGTCACCTCGTCCGGATCGGTCCACACCCGCCACACCAGCTCGCGCGGGGCGTTCAGCTCCCGCTCGAAAACGATCGTGCGCTCGGCCATCTCGTACTGCTCAGTCGTCGTCATCGTCATCATCTGCCTTTCCTTGTATGTCCTTGAGGTGTCGCTCGAGGCGATCCAAGCGGCCCTCCCAGATCTGGCGGTATCGCTCCAGCCAGTCATCCACGTCGCGCAGCGGCGCGGACTCGAGCCGCGACGGACGCAGTTGCGCCGCGCGCCCGCGCGTGATCAGCCCGGCACGCTCGAGCACCTTCAGATGCTTGGAGACAGCCTGCACGCTGACCGGGAACGGCTCCGCCAGCTCGTTGACCGTGACCTCGCCGTCCTGCGCCAGGCGAGCGAGGATCGCACGACGCGTGGGGTCCGCGAGGGCCGCAAACGTAATGCTGAGCTCGTCTGTCTTGTTCATCCAAGTAGTTTAGCAACTATCTCGTTGAATTGACAGCTCGGAGGATCCGGAACGTGAGGCGCACAACGTCTCATGGAGGCAGCCTCTACTGCACAGAGTGCGACGGTCGCATGCTCTACGCACGCCATCGCGGGCCTGAAGCAAGTATCAGTGGCCCGGCTTTGCCCTCGATCGACGACAACCACACCCGCGGCATCGAAGTCCCGTCGGTTGAGCGTCGCAACCGCCAGATCGTGCGCCAGCGCGGTTCCGGCAATGAGGCCGTCTTGTATCGGCATCGCGCGCCCTTCCGCGCGCCAGAAACTGCCCATTTGCAGCGGAAACGAAGAATCAGTGGAGACGGTGGGAATCGAACCCACGTCCGCGATCGCGTGAGAATGGCTTCTACGAGCGTAGCCGGCGCTCTGATCTCATCCCTCGCTCGCCTCGCCGGCGGGGTTGTGAGGGACCAGCCTCCTTGGATGTTCCCGGCTCGGCGAAGGCGGACCTTGCCGGGTGAGCCTGCTTTCTGATCCCGGCCTTCCCCGCCGCAGGCGAGCGGGGCCCGAGACCTCACTCGCCTAGTGTTTGCTAGGCAGCGAGGGCGTACTCGTGAGAGTCCGCACTTATGGTTTTCCCGGGTGTTTTACGAGGCCGCCCGGGACCTCGACTCGCCACCACCCTCACGAGCCGACCGCGTCGAAGCCTGTCGTCCCCGAGAGTGTTGCTGCACGCCCAGTGTAGCGGCGAGCAACCAGAGGTGTTCGTATGAGAACGAAAGCGACGCGGTCCCGGGCCGCTCGAGGAACCTGCTCGGTCCGGCCCGAAGGCCTTCCTTTGCGGGTGGCGCGGCCTCACACCTCAGTGGCCTCGCTCTTTGCGGCTCGGTTCCGCGTCTGGAATTCAAGGTAGCTCCGGTCCGGGGCGATTGCAACCCTTCGAGCGACGTCTCCCCCGCACGTTCCGAAAAAAGCGGAGTCAGGCAGGACAGGCGGCCGTCGCGAGCGCGCTGCCGGTGGTGCCGTCGGCGTAGGTGAATTCGGCGGCGAACGGAAAGCCGCCCGCCGGGCAGGTGGAGGGCACGAGCAGCGTGTTCGCATGGCGCGCCGCTCGGCCGTGGGCGCCGATCGTGAGCGTGAACGTGACGATCGAGGCGTCGGGCTCGAAGCGCAGCGTGGGAATCGGGGGGCTCGACAGCACGAGCTCTTCGCCGTAGGGCGCCGCGACGAACCGTACGGCTCCGGTGAACACGACGCGCTCGTCGAACGGCGAGTATCCCTGCCCGAGGATGTCCAGCACCTGCCGGCCGCCCTGCAACGGGCCGAGGAAGGCGTTCAGAGCGATCGCCTCGGGCAGGTTCACGGTCCCGACGTGCGTCTCGATCAGCGCACTCCCGTGGCCAATCTGCGCCTGCGCCGGGCAGGCGCTCGGACCACGCGCTCGCAGTCGCGAGGCCGAGCAACTGCGGAGGTCGGGGATGTCGAGATCCAGGCCGGCCGGCAGCCGCACGACCGTCCGCAGCACCGGCGGGGGGATATAGAACAGGCCGACTGCGGCCGTCGTGTAATGGATCCTCAGCGTCAGCGAAGCCTTCGCGCCCAGCCGGTTGGGCGCGATCGACGGCGCGATCGTGGCGGACGTCAGCGCTGGAGCAGGAGCAGGTGCTGACGTAAGAGCCGGCGCAGGTGTCGACGTCTGCGCGCTGGCCGGCACGGCCGTCGCCGCGCTCACAGCCAGGGCCAGGAGCACGGCACGTAGGACTCCCGCCAACGGCGAGATGCGAGGGCAGGGTCTGTTCATCACTGGTTACCTATGAGGACAGGATATGACCCCGTGTGGGTGGGCGAGCCGCCACCGGCGAAGCGACCGAGAGGAGGGCTTAGACAACGCTTAAGGGTGCTGCCACAATGGGTGTATGGACAGCGGCGATCTCTCTCTGGCGCCCCCGCGGGCGGTCACGCCGCCGGCCCTGCCGGGGGGCCCGCTCAGGCCGACCGCCGCTTCGGGAGCGCACGCGGGCGAGAACCCGTTCGGTGAGCCGGGCCGAGCCCGTGGCAAAGGGCCGGGGCGCTCCCTGCGCAAGCGGGTGGGCAGCGCGTTCGCGGGCCTGCTCGCGCTGCTGGCGAAGTTCGGCGCGGCGATCAAGGCGCTGTTCGTGGCGCTGCCCAACTTCAAGCTGTTGACCACGGCGGGCACGGCGCTGGTATCGGTCGCCGCGTACTCCCTGTTCTGGGGGTGGACGTTCGCGGCGGGCTTCGTCGTGCTGCTGTTCATACACGAGATGGGGCACGTGCTCCAGCTGCGCCGCGAGGGGATCAAGGCGAGCGCGCCGATGTTCATCCCGTTCCTCGGCGCGCTGATCACGGCCAAGTCGCTCGGCGAGAACGCGCTCGCGGAGGCGCGCGTGGGGCTCGCCGGTCCGATCCTCGGCAGCCTCGCCGCGGCCGCCGTGGCGGTGATCGGCGCGTTGACGGACAGCTCGCTGCTGCTGGCGCTCGCGTATGTCGGGTTCCTGATCAACCTGTTCAACCTGCTGCCGGTGGTGCCGCTCGATGGCGGCCGCGCGATGGCGGCGATGGCGCCATGGATGTGGTTCGTCGGCTTCGGCGGGCTGATCGCGATGGTGTTCGTGTTCCCCAACCCGATCCTGCTGATCATCGTCCTGTTCGGGGGTATGGAGACATGGCGCCGCTGGAAGCAGCGCAGGACGCGCTCACTCGAGCAGGCCGCCTATTACCGCGTGGCGCCGCGCCACCGGCTGATCGTCGGCGCGGTCTACATCGGCCTGATCGCGGCGCTCGCGTTCGGGATGTACGAGACGCACATCCTGTTCAGCGAAGGTCACGACTTCACCCGCATATAGGGCCTGCACAGGCCGGCGCCACACCGCGACCGCGTAGGAGCCAACCGCCGCGCGCCGCGTGGGCCCCGGCGCGGAGCGGCAGCGTCGCGGACGTCAGCGGCGAGCTTCGCGGACGCCGCGTTCGATGTCGCGGCGCGTGTCCTTCTCGCGCAGCGACTGGCGCTTGTCATAGAGGTCCTTGCCGCGTGCGAGCGCGATCTCGACCTTGGCGTGGGCGCCGGAGAAGTAGATGCGGGTGGGGACGAGCGTCAGCCCGCGCTCGGACGCGCGCGCGGCGATGCGGTCGAGCTCGCGGCGATGCAGAAGCAGCTTGCGGACACGCTCGGGGTCGTGGTTCTCGCGCGAGGCGGGCGCGTAGGGAGGGATGTGGATCGAGTGCAGGAACAGCTCGCCGCCGGCAACGGCCGCGTAGCCGTCCTTCAGCTGGGCGCCGGACTCGCGCAGCGCCTTGACCTCGGTGCCCTCGAGCACGATGCCGCACTCGAGCCGCTCGATCAGCTCGTAGCGGTGCGATGCGTAGCGGTTCGACGCGACGTCGCCCGCGCCGATCTTGCGCTTGCCCTTGCCCTTGGCCATGCGTCGAGCCTATTGCGTCGCGCGCGATGGAAGCGGGTCGGAGATCGATGGGCTCCGCCCTCCGGGCTCCGCTGGAGGCGTTCGCAGTGACCGTTACGGAGCGGGCACGAGATCCACGCGGCCGCGGATCGTGTCGACGCGCGCGACGCGCACTTCGATCGGGTCGCCGAGCCGCAGCGTCGCGCCTGTGCGCTCGCCGCGGAGGATCGTATTCTGCTCGTTGATCTCCCACCACTCGCGACCGGCGGGACCTGACATGCGCCGCACGGGCAGCATGCCTTCGTAGACCGGCAGCGCCCCACCGGGCTCGGCCGCATGCTCACCCGCGCCGGACTCGCGACCGTCGGAGTCGCGGCCGAACGCGACGAACGCGCCGGCCGAGATCAGCCCGACGACCTCGCCGCGGAAGGTCTGCTCCCAGCCGCCCTCATACAGCGCCTGCTCGAGCGCGAAGCAGCGCGCGACGCCGTCGGAGTCGCGCTCGACGGTCGTCGCGAAGCGCTCGCGCTCGGAGGTCCACGTCCCCAGCTCGGCGAGCTCGCCGGCGCGGTGGGCGTGCTCGTGGCCACCGACGGCGGATAGCAGCGCGCGATGGCAGACGAGGTCCGGGTAGCGGCGGATCGGCGAGGTGAAGTGGCAGTAGTGCGTGGAGGCGAGGCCGGCGTGGCCGATGTTGCGAGGTGAGTAGTAGGCCTGCTGGAGCGTGCGCAGCACGAGCGATGTCAGCGCCGCCCGCCCGCCCGCAGGGCCGATCGACCGATCGTCCGCGCCCGCTTTCGCGACTCGCGCGCGGATGTGGCGCTCGACGCGGCGGGAGATCTCCCCCATCAGCTCGGCCGCCTGCGACGGCGAGATGTTCTCGGGTACGGGCGGGGTGGGAATTTCGAGCGTCGCCAGTTGCTCGACGAGGCGCGCGACGCGCTCGGGCGCGGGACGCTCGTGCACGCGATACAGGCACGGCGTCCCGCGATCTGACAGGAACCGCGCGACGGCTTCGTTGGCGGCGATCATCAGCTGCTCGATCAGCCGGTGGGACTCCGTCTGCGTGCGCATCAGCACCTTGCTGACGTGTCCGTCGGAGTCGAGCACGAACTCCGGCTCGGCCGCGTCGAGCGTGAGCGCGCCACGATGCGTCAAGCGCGCCTCCCCGAGGGCCGCAGCGGCAGCGCGCGCGACCTGCAGCGGCGCCGCCCACGGCTCGGCCGCGCGATCGCGACCGGCGAAGATCCCGTCGACCTGCTCATAGCTCAACCGTTCGTCGGAGCGGATCAGCGAGCGGTGGAACGCCCCCTTGACGACCGTCGCGCCGTGCAGCTCGAGCTCGACCGTGACCGCCGGGCGGTCGGCGCCGGGCACGAGCGAGCAACCGTCGTTCGACAGCGCTTCGGGCAGCATCGGCTCGACCGCGCCGGGCACGTACACGCTCGTGCCACGCGCGCGCGCCTGCGCATCGACGAGCGAGCCCGGCTGCACGTGCGCGGCGACGTCGGCGATGTGCACCCACACGCGTGTGCCGCCGCCCTCGATCGGCTCGGCGGAGATCGCATCGTCGAAGTCGCGCGCGGAGGCCGGGTCGATCGTGAACGTCGCAAGCTCCCGCAGGTCGCGCCTGCGCCCGTCGGCGACTTCGGCGCGCGCACGCTCACGGACGCGATCACGCGCGGTCTCCGCCTCGCGCTCGACGGCGGGGTCGAACGCGCGGGCCAGCCCGCGGTCGAGCATCAGCGCCTCGATCGCATCGCGCGCGACGTCCGGGCGGCCGAGCACGCGCGCGATGCTCGCCCGTGCCCCGCCGCCCCGCCCGACGATCCGCACGAGCACCAGATCGCCGGTTCGCGCGGTACCGCCGTCCGGGCCTGCGACGCGGTTGGAGGCGAGCGCGATCCGTCGTGGGCCGCGCGACCCCGGCCGGTCACCCGCTGAGCGCGGGGCTGGGAAATGGGGCTCCGCGGCCCAGAACTTTCCCCGTTTCTCGACCACCGCCACGACCGAGCCGGCGGGCTGCGCCTTGGTGGAGCGCGCTCTCCCCCGCCCCTCCGAGTCGGCCGCTTTGCCGCGCGAGCTGCGAGCCTCACTCACTTGATTTTCGCGGCGAGCGTTTCGAGCGCCACGGACAGGCCGTGGTTGGTGTCGACGCCGTGGGGGACGAGCACTTCGGGGATCACTCCGGCGCCCTGTTTGACGCCGCCGCCGCCGAGGTTGCGGCCGTTGGGGGTGAAGTACTCGCCGACGGTGATGTCGAGCGCGCCGCCGTTTGCGAGCGGCGCCTCCTCTTGGAAGACGCCCTTGCCGAACGTGTGGGTGCCGACGACGGTCGCGCGGTGGTGGTCCTGCAGCGCGGCGGTGACGATCTCCGATGCCGAGGCGGTGTTCGAGTCGACGAGCACGACGAGCGGGATCGACGGGGAGATCGCGTCGTCCGCGGCGGTGAGAACGTTCGTCGGCTGCGCGCGCCCGCGGGTGGTGACGATTGTGCCCTTGGCGATGAAGATGGACGCGATCAGCCGCGCCTCCTCGACGAGGCCGCCGCCGTTGGCGCGCAGATCGAGCACGAGCCCGCGCGCGTGAGCGGCGTGCAGCTCGTGTTCGACGGCCGAGCGCACTTCGCCGTGCGCACCGGGGCTGAACGTCGCGAGCGCGACGACGCCGAGCTTGACGCCGTGGACGGTGCGCGTCTCGGAGGCGACGACGGGCTCGGAGACGACCGCGCGGGTGATCGTGAGCGTGCGCGTGAGCGTGTGGCCTGAGCGATGCTCGCGTACGCGCAGCGTGACGTCGGTGCCGGGCAGCCCCTTGATCAGCGCGGTCGCCGCTTCGGCGGAGAGGCCGGCGAGCTTGTGTCCGCCCGCGCCTTCGATCAGATCGCCCGCCCGCAGGTTGGCACGTGCCGCCGGGGAAGAGTCGAATACGCGCGCGATCAGCAGCCCGCGCGGATCGGGACCGACGACGACGCCGATCCCGGTGAAGCTCGGCGGCGCCTCGAATTCGTGGAATTCGTGCGGGGAGAGGTAGTGGGAGAAGCGGTCGCCGAGGCTCGCAATCACACCAGAGATCGACGCGCCGGACAGCCGGCTCTTGGAGATCGGCCGGTAGTATTCGCTTGCGATCCGGTCGATCGCTTCGTCGACGACGAGCGTCGAGTGGTCTGAGACGAACGCGCTGCGCACGAACCCCGGCAGATCCTGGGGATGCCCGCCCAGCCAGATGCCGAGCACGAGCAGGATCGGCAGGAGCGCCGCAAGCACGGCAACCAACGGCGGGCGTCTGGAAGGCGTCACACGAGGCAGCCTAGTCGAGGAACTCACCCTCTGAGACGGTCGCGGATCAAGCGTGGCCAGGATGCAGTGAGCGTGGCCTGCTTACCGCAGGCGAGCGATCGAGGACGCCGCCACGCGCCGCGTCCACGGCCGTCTCAGACGCGCAGGAAACGACGCAGCGAGAGTCCCGATCCCGCGGCGGAGACCGCGATCGCGCAGCCCATCAGGATCGCGACGAGCAGCGGGAAGGCGATCATGTCCGGCTGGGAGATCAGCTTGACGGTGTTGGTGAGCGGGTCGACGAGCGTGATCTTGGCGAGCGCGAGCAGGCCGATCGCGGCGGCGCCGCCGAGCGCGCCGAGGAACAGCCCCTCGAGCACGAACGGCCAGCGGATGAACCAGTCGGTCGCGCCGACGAGCTTCATCACCTCGACCTCGCGCCGGCGCGAGAACAGGGAGAGGCGGATCGTGTTTGAGATCAGCAGGATCGAGGCGAACACGAGCAGGGCGGCGAGCAGCGCCATCGTGATCTTGACGATGCGCGTGGCCGAGAGGATCTGGTCGGTCTGGGCCTGGCGGTCCTGCACGGCGGCGATCGCCGGGTCGGTCACGAGGCGGGTGGACGGGGGGCTCGACTGGTCGAGCTCTGAGCGGATCGCGGCGGAGTTGGACGGGTCCTCGGGGGTGACGCGGAAGATGTCCGGCAGCGGGTTGTAGCCGATCAGCTGGAAGGCCTGCGGGTTGAGCTTGCGCTCCTGTTCGTAGCCGGTCTGCTTGGAGACGAACTGGACGCTCTTCACATGCGGCGCGCGCACGAGCTCGGAGCGCACGCGCGCGACTTCGGCGGCGGTCGCGCTCGTGGTCAGGTCGACGTCGACGAGCACCCGTCCGCGCACGTCGTTGGCCGCCCCGTTGGTCGCCTCGACGACGGGGATGAACACGCCGATCACGAGCGTCGTGACGAGCACGGAGGCGAGCGCGGCGAAGCTGGGGACGGCGTTGCGCCGCATCGAGCGGACGGCCTCTTTCAGGAAGAACCCAGGCTTCATGTTGTTTCGTATTTCAGCCTGTGACCGAGCTCGTCGGTGTTCTCTTCGCGTGCGCCGTAGAACCCGGAGGCCTCGTCGCGGACGATGCGCCCGCGACGCAACTCGATCACGCGGCGGCGCATGCGGTCGACCATCGCGTTGTCGTGCGAGGCGACGATCAGCGTGGTGCCGGCGCGGTTGATGCGGTAGAGCAGCTGCATGATCCCGATCGAGGTCTCGGGGTCGAGGTTGCCGGTGGGCTCGTCGGCGAGCAACAGCGGCGGGTGGCCGGCGAAAGCGCGGGCGACGGCGACGCGCTGCTGCTCGCCGCCGGAGAGCTGGTGGGGATAGTTGTGGAGCTTCGTGGAGAGGCCGGTGAGGCGCAGGATGTCGGGCAGCTGGGTGCGGATCTGCTTGCGCGAGGCGCCCGTGACCTGCAGGGCGTAGGCGATGTTGTCGTAGACGGTGCGGGTCTGAAGGAGCTTGAAGTCCTGGAAGACGACGCCGACGTTGCGGCGATAGTAGGGGATCTTCTTGCGCTCGATCTCCGCCAGCGAACGACCGGCGACGCGGATCGTGCCCTCGGTCGGGTCGAGCTCCTTGATCAGCAGGCGCATGATCGTGGACTTGCCCGAGCCGGTGGAGCCGACGAGGAAGACCATCTCCTGGCGCCCGATCGCGAAGGTGGCGCGCTCGAGGCCAATGCCGCCGGGACCGTAGAGCTTGGAGACCCCGCGAAACTCGACGACGGTGTCACGCGCGGGCGCGACCGTGCGCTGGCTCTGCGCGTGCTCGGCGCGGCGAGGCGCACGAACGGGCGGGCCGGCGGCGCGTGCGCGCCGGGCGAGGGTGTCCGTCGGTGACATCGGCCGGGGACAGTAGCGGCGCGGCGCCCTCCTGCCCGCACTTTTCCCTGCATGCAAGCGTCTTTGCAGAGCGCGCCGGTCCGCACAAACCAAAAATACACAAACCCAGTGGCACAGCCCGAATGCCGGCAAGCTCACCACGCACCGGGAGACAACCTCGAAGCATGGCGTAGCTCACGTACACGCACATCGCCCTCTACCCACACACACATCGCCCTCCGCACCCCCATCGCCCTCCCACACATCGCCCTCCTATACCCATCGCCTCCTCCCGCCTACTCCGCCTCGCCCCGCGTCGCTGGCTATCGTGGGCGCCAATGGCGAGCGTCGCGACGAGCACGATCCCCGCGAATGGCCTGCCCGTGCACCGCATCGGGCTGCCGGGCACGCGCGCGCTGACCGTGCTGGTGGCGTTCGACGCGGGCGCGCGCAACGAGCGCCCGGAGGAGAACGGGATGGCTCATTTTCTCGAGCATCTCGTGTTCAAGGGCGGCGAGAAGTACCCGCACTACCGCGACGTGAACGAGACCGCCGAGCGGCTGGGGGGCGTGCTGAACGCGTACACGAGCCACGACCTGGTGGCCTTCCACATCACGGTCCGCGCAGAGTCCGCGCCGCAGGCGATCGACCTGCTGAGCGACTTCGTGGGGCGCCCGCACCTCGACGCGGAGGAGCTCGACCGCGAGCGGGGCGTCGTGATCCAGGAGATCAACCGCGCCTACGACCAACCGTCGACGGTCGCGGAGTACCTGATCGACAAGGCGGCGTTCGGCGAGCACCCGCTGGGCCGCACGGTACTGGGCCCGGAGGAGAACTTGAGGAGCTTCACGCGCGAGGCGATCGTCGCCTTCCGTGAGCGCCGCTGGGCGGGCGCACGCGGGGGCGCGTTCCTGGTCGGCAACCTCGACCACCTGCCGGAGGCGGGGGAGCTGCAGGAGTGCTTCGCCCGCTTCCCGGTGCTGCCCGAGCCCGACCCGTACGTGCCCGCGCCGGAGTTCGCGCCGGAGACGCTGGTCGAGCAGCGCGATACCAACCAGTCGCACCTGCGCATGATCTACCGCCCGGAGATCGCGGTGAAGGACGTGCGCGAACGGGCGGCGCTGTCGATCTACTCAACCCTCTTGGGCGGCTCGATGGGCTCGAGGCTGTTCGACGAGATCCGCGAGAAACGGGGGCTGTGCTACTCGGTCTACGCGCTCGACCACGCGTTCGCCGACGTGCCGATCCTGCAGCTGGGCTCGGGCCTCGAGTCCGGCAAGTGCATCGAGGCGTACACGCGTATGCGCGAGATCGTCAGCGAGCTGCGCGACTACGGCCCGACCGAGGAGGAGGTCCAGCGCGCCCGCGCCTACGCCGCCGGCCGCCGCGTGCTCGCCTTCGAGAACACGAACGCGGTAGCCCGCTACGCCGCCAACCAGAGCATCGTCTTCGACGAGGACATCGATCCGGACGCAGCGATCTCCGCGCTCGACGCGGTCACCTATGACGAGGTCCGCGAGATCGCCAAAGGCGTTGCCGACAACCTGGCAATAGCCTGCGTAGGCCCCCACACGGCAGACGAGTTCTAGCCGGACTCGTCTCGTGTCGTGCCTGTCGGCGGCCACAGGGGCGGGGGCTCCCCCTGGGAGATACGGCCGCCCCACAGCGCGGCCAGCTTCTCCACACGCTCATCATCTCCGACCATCTCGCGGACCCAACGGATCGCCTCATCGACATCAAACGAGCGCGCCTCGATCATCGCTTCGATATCGACCCAGTCACGCGGCCGGGCGAACATCGCCTTGAAGACCGTCAGACCCGTGCAGTCCAGGACCGGGATCGTGCGGTCGCCGAAGCTGACGTGACGGATGTTGCGCTCCACCTCGTCGTGAAAAGGGAGCACACTGAAGAACAGGTCGATCGGCGTCGCGTCCCACCTCAGGCGCACCTGCCCATCGCGTTCGGCGACTTCGAGGTCCCTTCCCGTCACCGTGACTCCCTCCGGCAGTGCGGCCAGGACGTCCCGCGTGCGGCTCGTCGAGACGAAGACGTTGACGTCCACGTCTTGCGTACCGCGCGCCTCGAACGTGCAGTATCCGAGCGCGATCGCGCCGCCGATCGCGTGCGGGAATCCGGCCGCCCTGAGAGCATCGTGGACGGCGAGCATGCGGTCGGCGACTCCTCCGATCACGACGCCAACCGGATCAGCGGCGGGTAAGTCAGCTCTCCGCGCGGCTTCGAGGGCATGTGATCGGCGAGATCGAGCACTTGGGGCAGGATCTTGCCCGACCGCTCGAGCGCGTCGGCGTCGGAAAGCGGCGAGATCGTCGGCTCCAATCCAGCCGCCCGTGCGATTCGCGCGAGCGCCGAGACCGATGGCTGGCGACGACCGTGCTCATAAGCGCTCAATACCGAGGACTGAAGACCCGAGCGACGAGCGAGCTCGGCCTGACTCAGATTGGAGACGCGCCGAATCTGTGCGATTAGGTCGCCGGCGACGCGATCGTGAATGCCAGCCATGGTTATACCATAGCACTTCCGCTAACAATTTAAAGACTAGATAGCGGATTCGCTAAATCCTATCCCAGCGCGACCATCCGATCGATCGGCACCCTCGCCTTCACGGCGATCTCCTCCGGTACGCGCACCTCGAACTTCATGTCCCGCAGCGCGTCCCGCACCTTTGGCAGCGTGATCATCTTCATGTACTGGCAGCTCGCCTCCGCGTTCGCGGGGATGAACTCGGTGCTCGGGGCCGCCATGCGCAACGGGTGCAGCATGCCGACCTCGGTCGCGACCACCACCTGGTCGGGGCCGCCGTCGGCTTCGGTCGCCTCGGCGTACTTCAGCATCCCGCCGGTCGAGAGCATGTGTACGCCCTCGCTCGCGATGTCGCCGGCGGCGACGTACTCCATCACGCTGGTCGAGCATCCGCACTCGGGGTGGATCAGGAAGTCGGCGCCCGGATGGGCGGCGCGCGTGGCCTCGATGTCCGCCGGGCGGATGCCGGCGTGGACGTGGCACTCGCCGTCCCACACGTGCATGCGCTTGCCGACTTCCTTCTCCACGTAGGCGCCAAGCCACATGTCCGGGCCGAACAGGATCTCGGTGTCCTGCCCGTGCGTCGCGTAGATGTGGCGCACGACGTCGACCGCGTTGGCCGAGGTGCAGCAGTAGTCGGTCAGCGCCTTGACCTCGGCGGTCGTGTTCACGTACATCACGACCACGCCCTCCGGGTACTGGGCGCGCCAGTCGGCGAGCTGCGCGAAGTCGATCGAATCGGCGAGCGAGCAGCCCGCGTCGAGGTCGGGGATCAGGACCGTCTTCTCCGGGCACAGGATCGAGGCGGTCTCGGCCATGAAGTGCACGCCGCAGAACACGATCGTCCCGCCGCCGGCCGCGGCCGCCTGGCGCGAGAGCCCGAGCGAGTCGCCGACGTAGTCTGCAACCTCCTGCACCTCCGGCAGCTGGTAGTTGTGCGCGAGAATCACCGCGCCGCGCTCGGCCGCGAGCGCGCGCACCTCCGCCTGCATCCGCGCGATCTCCGCGGGCGAGAGCACGGCTTGCGAGGGGGCCATCGGGAGCGTGAGGTTCATGGCAAGACCTCCAGGATCAGGGACAAATCCAGGGCGGGCGCGGAGTGTGTCAGCGCGCCCATCGACACCCAGTCTACCCCGGTCTCCGCCGTCTCCCTGAGCGTCTGAAGGGTCACGCCGCCGCTTGCCTCCAGTTCCGCGCGGCCCGCAACCTGGGCGACGGCGGCGCGCAACTGCGCATCGTCCATGTTGTCCAGCAGCAGCCTTGGCGCGCCGGCGGCGAGTGCCTCGTCGATCTCCTGCTCGTTGCACACCTCGACCTCGAGCGTCGTCCTTAGCCCCGGCGCCGCCTCGCGCGCGCGTGCGACGGCCTGCGCGATCCCGCCCGCGGCGGCGATGTGGTTCTCCTTGATCAAAATCGCGTCGTACAGCCCCGCGCGGTGGTTGCTCGCGCCGCCGGCCGCGACCGCCGCCTTCTCGAGCGCGCGCATCCCCGGGGTCGTCTTGCGCGTATCGAGCACCTTCGCACCGGTTCCCTCCACCACATGCGCGGCGCGCGCTGACATCGTCGCCACGCCCGACAGGTGCGCGAGCAGGTTCAGCACCGTCCGCTCACCCGTCAGCAATGCGCGCGCCCTGCCCTCGACCACGAGCACGGGGCCACCCTCACGCCACACGCCCTCCTCGACCAGCCGCTCACTCCGCGCATCGGGATCGAGCCGCATGAAGACCGCCTCCGCCGCGTCGAGCCCGTAGATCGCCCCCGGTGCCTTCTGCACGATCCCCGCCTTCGCGCGCGCCTCCGGTGAGACGGTCGCGTCGGTCGTCACATCGCCGCTGCCCACGTCCTCGGCCAGCGCGTGACTTATCAGCTCCGTCAGGTCGTAACTGCTCATCGAATCGCTATCGCCTGTTCGCCGGGACGTGGGCCCAGCCCGCTTCGGGCCGGTCCGCGTGAGCCTCGCCCACTCGAGCCCCGCCTGCGTGAGCGCCGCCCGCTTGGGCCACGCCGTTGTTCACCACCGTAGTGAGACCGTTCACCGCGATCCGCCCGCCGACGCCGCGGACAGCAGGTACGAACGCACGAATCCATCCAAATCCCCATCCAACACGCGATTCACGTCGCCCATCTCGTGGTCGGTGCGGTGGTCCTTCACGAGGGTGTACGGGTGCAGCACGTAGGAGCGGATCTGCGAGCCGAAGTTGACGTCCTGCGCCTCGCCCTTCTCACGCGCGATCTCCGCCTGGCGTTCGCGCTCGATCCGCTCCAGCAGCTTCGCGCGCAGCATCGCCATCGCGGTCGCGCGGTTCGAGGACTGCGAGCGCTCGTTCTGGCACTGCACGACGATCCCGCTCGGCCGGTGCGTGATCCTGACCGCCGAGTCGGTCTTGTTGACGTGCTGGCCGCCCGCCCCGCTCGCGCGGTAGGTGTCGACCTGCAGGTCGTCCTCGACGATCTCGACCTCGCCCGTGTCCTTCACGACCGGGGCCACCTCGACCCCCGCGAAGCTCGTCTGGCGGCGGTGCGCGGAGTCGAACGGCGACAATCGCACGAGCCGGTGCACGCCCCGCTCGGCGCCGAACAGACCGTAGGCGTTCTCGCCGCTCACTTTGAACGTGGACGACTTGATCCCCGCTTCCTCACCCGCGCTCGCCTCCAGCAGCTCGGTTGCGAAGCCGCGCCGCTCGGCCCAGCGCATCTCCATCCGCAGCACCATCTCCGCCCAGTCCTGCGCGTCGGTCCCCCCCGCGCCCGCGTTCACGCTCACGAGCGCGTCGCCCCCGTCGTAGCGCCCCGAGAACAGCCTTTGCTCCTCGAGCTCCGCCAGCCGCGCCTCGACCGAGGCGATCTGCTCGTCGACCTCTCCCTGCAGCGACTCCTCCTCCGCCGCCATCTCCACGAGCCCGTCGAGATCCTCGACGTCGCTCTCGAGCGCTGTGAACGTCTCCAGACGCTTGCTCGCGCGCGCGTGCTCCGATGACACGGCCGCCGCGCGCTCCGCGTCGTCCCAGAACCCCTCCGCCCCCATCTTCCCCTCGAGCGCGCCCACGCGCTCCCTCAACCGAGCCGGGTCAAAGATAATCCGCGAGGAGCGTCAACTGCTCTCGAATCGCGGATAAGCGCTGCGGTATGGACTCTGCCGGGGCGTCTGTGGCCATTGCTCAACGCTATCAGCGCGCTAGGCGCCATGACACTTCTTGAACTTCTTCCCGCTTCCGCACCAGCACGGGTCGTTGCGCCCGACCTGGTGCTCGTCGTCGACCACGCGCTGCTCGACGACCGGGAGCGCTTCGCCTTCCTGCTGACCGTTCTCGCCGAACGCCGCCTGGGCGGCGCCCTCCGTGCCGAGCCCGGCGGCCTGGGCTGCCGCGGCGACCGCGCCGGCGCCCGCGGCGCTGCGCCCGCCCGAGTATGAGACGCGCCCGGCGCGGGTCGAGCTGCCCGCGGCGGCGAAGGCGGGTATCGGGCCTCCTCCTCCCCCGCCGTTCTGGCCCTCGACGTTCACCTGCACGTTGAAGATCATCCGCGCGTAGTCCGCCCACACGCTGTTCATCAGATCGCCGAACAGGGTGAAGGCTTCGTTCTTGTACGCGACCAGCGGGTCGATCTGGGCGAAGCCGCGCAGGTGGATACCCTCGCGCAGGTAGTCCATGTCGTACAGGTGCTCGCGCCAGCGCTCGTCGATGATCTGCAGCAGCAGGAAGCGCTCGAGCGCGCCCATCAGCTCCTCGCCGAGCTCCGTCTCGCGCGCGTTGTAGCGCTCGATCGCAATCTCCGTGATGCGCTCAATGAGCGAGCCGCGGTCGATCGTCTCGGGGTTCAAGTCGCCGTCGGCGAGGTCGAACGGGAAGAACTGCCCGAGCGCGGTGAACAACCCGTCGAGGTCCCAGTCCTCCATGAAGTCGCCCGGCGTGTACTGGTCGATCGTGCGCTCGAGCACGTTTGTGACCTCTTGGCGCGCCTCCTCGCCGATCGCCTTGCCCTCGAGCACCTCGTCGCGGTAGGCGTAGATCACGCGGCGCTGCTCGTTCATCACGTCGTCGTACTCGAGCACGCGTTTGCGGATCAGGAAGTTCTGCTCCTCGACCTTCTTCTGCGCTTTCTCGATCTGTTTGGAGAGCATCCCCGCCTCGATCGGCTCCTCGTTGCCCTCCTCGTCGACGCCGCCGAGTTTGTCGAGGATCCGGTAGATGCGATCGCCCGCGAACAGCCGCACGAGATCGTCCTCGGCGGACAGGAAGAAGCGGCTCTCGCCCGGGTCGCCCTGACGGCCGGCGCGACCGCGCAGCTGGTTGTCGATCCGCCGCGACTCGTGGCGCTCGGTGCCGCAGATGAACAGCCCGCCCGCGGCCATCACGCGCTCGCGGTTCTCCGCCACCCTGCGCTCGAGCTCGGGCAGGATCTCGCGCAGCCGGCGCTCATACGCCTCCTCGTCCTTGTCCCGCTCGAGCCCCTCCTTCGCCAATTGCAGGCCGGCAAGGTGCTCGGGGTTGCCGCCGAGCTTGATGTCGACGCCGCGGCCGGCCATGTTCGTCGCGATCGTGACCGCCCCCGGCTGGCCCGCCTCGGCGACCGTCTCGGCCTCGCGCGCGGCGTGCTCGGGCTTGGCGTTCAGCACCGTGTGCGCGATCCCGCGCTGCTTCAAGCGGTCGCCAAGCAGCTCTGAGACCTCGACCGAGATCGTCCCCACGAGCACCGGCTGCCCGTTCTCGTGGCGCGCGACGATCTCTTTGACGACCGCGTTCCACTTGCCCTCTTTGGTCTTGTAGACCTGATCGTTGCGGTCGTCGCGGACCATCTCCATGTTCGTCGGCACCTGCACGACGGGCAGCTCGTAGATCTTCATGAACTCGGTCGCCTCCGTCAGCGCCGTGCCCGTCATCCCGCTCAGCTTGTCGTACAACCGGAAGTAGTTCTGGTAGGTGATCGTCGCGAGCGTCTGGTTCTCCTCCTGGACCGACACCCCCTCCTTGGCCTCGATCGCCTGGTGCAGCCCCTCCGACCAGCGCCGCCCGTCGAGGATCCGCCCGGTGAACTCGTCGATGATCTTCACCTCGCCGTCGATCACCGCGTAGTCGACGTCGCGCTTGTACAGGGACTCGGCCCGCAGCGACTGGATCAGGTGGTTGACGAGGTGGCCGTTCTCGGCCCTGTACAGATGGTCGATCCCGAGGAAGCGCTCGGCCTTGGCGACCCCCTGCTCGGTGATCGCGACCGTCTTCTGCTTCTCCTCGATCTCGAAGTCGAAGTCGGCCATGAACTGCTTCTTGGAGCGCGGGTCCATCCCTTCGGGGGTCTTGCCCGCGACCATCTTCGGCGCCAGACGCGCGAACTTCACATAGAAATCCGCGGCCTGTTCGGGCGCGCCGGAGATGATCAGCGGCGTGCGCGCCTCGTCTATCAGGATGTTGTCAACCTCGTCGACGACCGCGAACGAATGGCCGCGCTGGACCTTTTCGGAGAGATCCTTGGCCATGTTGTCGCGCAGGTAGTCGAAGCCCAGCTCGGAGTTCGTCCCGTAGACGACGTCGCAGGCGTAAGCCTGCTGCTTCTCCTCGTAGGGCTGCATGTTCTGCAGCACCCCGACCGTGACGCCCAGCGCGTCGTAGATCGGCGACATCCATTCCGCGTCGCGCTTGGCCAGGTAGTCGTTGACGGTCACGAGGTGCACGCCCTTGCGCTCGCCCGTCTCCTTGTCTCTGACCGCAAGCGAGTTGAGCACGACCGCGAGCGTCGCCGTCAGCGTCTTGCCCTCGCCGGTCTTCATCTCGGCGATCTGCCCGTCGTGCAGCGCCATCGCGCCGATCAGCTGCACGTCGAAATGGCGCATCCCCATCTTGCGCTTGCCGGTCTCGCGCACGATCGCAAAGCACTCCGCCAGCAGCGCGTCCAGCGGCTCCCCCTCGCGCGCGCGGGCGCGCAGCGCGTCCATCCGCTCGCGCAGCTCCGCGTCGGAGTCGTGCTCCAGCTCACCCTCGAACGCGCCGATCAGCGCCACGCGCTTCTGGTAGGTCTTGTACTTCTTCGCCTCGCCGACGTTCAGCGCGCGATCGAGCAGGGAGGGCATCCGCCAAGGATAGCTCCCGCCGGCCGGCCGCCGACGCGGTGCGCCGAGCGCCCGGTATACCGGGCGCTCGGTCCGCCGGCCCCCTGGTCCGCCGGGCTTCCGCGGGGCCGAGCGTCGCTAGGCGGGCGACTCGGGCGCCTGCGTCGTGCGGGCGATCGCGCGCGCCGCTTCGCGGACCGCGGCGGTCCGCGCCTCGCGGCGGTGGCGGCGTTTGTCGCGGTGGCGCTTGACCTGGCGCGAGAGCTCGTCGACGACGAGGTTCAGCGAGTGCAGCATCTCGCGCGAGGAGTCGTGCGCGCGCAGCGTCACGCCCTTCAGGTACAGCGTCGCCTCCGCCACCTGGCAGTCGGCCACCCGCGGGTTGGGCTCCTTGAAGATCTCGATCTCCAGGCGGGCGAGGTCTGAGACCTGCCGCGCGACCTTGTCCAGCCGGCGTTCCGCGTGCTCACGGATCTCGTCGGTGACCGGAACATTGCGACCCTTGATGTCGATTTGCATCACAGGCTCCCTTGGTCGGCTGTCTGTATGTCTGCCTGCTCGATGCTACGCCGCCTCGAGGCGGATGTCCATCGGTTGAAAGGCATCTTTCGAGAGGGCCGCACACCCGGTCGAAATATGCCCTCACCCGCCAGAATGGTGGGACAATCATCGGCAGACGTGAGCACTCCTTCCCGATGAGCCCCCGCCGGCCATGAGCCCGCCGCCATGACCCCGTCCTGGCCGTGAGCGCCAACCTGTCCTGGACGTTCAGTCCCGGCGTGCTGATCAGCGCCGCGATCGTCGCCGGCGCCTACGTGCAGCGCTGGCGCCGGGTGCGCTCAGCCCTCTCGCCGCGACGGAAGCACGAGGCGCCGGTATGGCGGCTGTGCTGCTTTCTCGCCGCGGTGGCGATCGGCTTGATCGCGCTCGTCTCGCCGATCGACGCGCTCGCCGACCAGCTGTTCTTCATGCACATGGTCCAGCACATGCTGCTCCTAGACCTCGTGCCGATCCTCGCGATCCTCGGCTTCACGAAGGTCCTCCTGCGGCCGGTCACGCGCGTCGTGCGCGACCTCGAGCAGCGCGCGGGCGTGATCGCGCACCCCGCGTTCGCGGTCGTGCTGTACGTCGTCGTGATCTGGGTCTGGCACATCCCCGCCGCCTACGACTACGCCGTGACCCACCCCGAGGTGCACGTGCTCGAGCACTCGAGCTTCGTGCTCGTCGGCTCGCTCTACTGGTGGCACCTGCTCTCGCCGATCCGCGCGCGGCTGCGCCTCGACGGCCTTGGTCCCGTCGCCTACATGGCCTCCACCAAGCTCCTCGTCGGCGCCCTCGGCATGGGCCTTGCGTTCGCACCCACAGCGCTCTACCCCTACTACGTCCACCACGCGCGCGTGTGGGGAGTCTCCGCGCACGACGACCAGTCGATCGCCGGGCTGATCATGGCGGTCGAGCAGTCGATCGTGATGGGCACGGCGCTGGTGCTGCTGTTCGTGCGTGCGCTGTCGGAGTCCGAGCGCGAGCAGCAGCGCCGCGAGCGCTACGAAATTGCCTGAGGCCAAGGCCGCACGAACCACCGTGAGACAGGCCGAGTCGATTCTCTCGACATCGCAGACAACTGTCTGCTACAGTGACGACTGTCGTAAGTCTCACTTTCCGTGAAGGGGCTCGCTTCTGGCGGGCCTCTTCGCGTTAAGAACGTCGGCGCAGGCTCTGCAAGATGCCCCCGTGCCCGGAGATCGCGCCGATCAGGATCGACTCGGACGCGATCTCGGTGCCGGGGAAGAGGATCGAGCCGCGCAGCTGCGCACGGTCGCCGACCTGCGCGCCGTCGCCCAGCACCAACGGCCCCATCAGGCGGACGCCCTCGCCGATGCGCACGTCGCGCCCGATCCACACCGGCCCTTCGGTCTGCGTGTCCGCGCGTAACGGCGACGGCCCGCCCGCGACGATCACCCCCGGGCTGAGCTCCTCGCCTTCGATCCCCAGGCGCAGCTCGCCGCGCAGCGCGTCGAACGTGCCCTGCCGCAGCTCCGAAAGCGAGCCGACGTCGTTCCAGTACTCGCGCACCTCGTGGATGTGGAATGGCACGTCGTGCTCGAGCAGCGCCGGGAACACGTCTTTGGCCCAGTCGACGAAGGGGCGCTCCGGGAAGTAGTCGAAGATCTGCGGGTCGAACACGTAGATCCCGCAGTTGCCGAGGTCCGACAGCGCCTCCTCCGGGCGCGGCTTCTCCTGAAAGCCCGTGATTCGCCCGTCGCGGTCGTGCAGGACGACGCCGAACTCGCGCGTGTCCGCGACCTTCTTGACCGCGAGCGTGGCGATCGCACCCGTCTCGCGGTGGCGCGCCGCGAGCGCCGTCAGGTCGATGTCGGTGAGCGCGTCACCCGAGATCACGAGGAACGGCTCCTCGCCGAAGAAGTCCGCGCACGCGCGCACTCCGCCGGCGGTGCCGAGCAGCTCCTGCTCGAAGCGGTATGAGATCCGCTCGCCGAAGTGCTCGCGGATCATCTCCGGGAAGTAGTGCAGATTGGCGATCGTCTGCTCGATCCCGTGCCGGTCGAGCAGGTCGAGGATGTGCTCCATCACCGGGCGATCGAGCACCGGCACCATCGGCTTTGAGATCTCATACGTCAGCGGCCGCAAGCGCGTGCCGAGACCCGCCGCAAGGACCATGGCCTTCATCGAACCGACGACGCTCGACTAGTACCGATAGTGGTCGGCCTTGTAGGGGCCCTCGACGGGGACGCCGATGTAGGCGGCCTGCTCGTCGGTCAGCTTCGTCAGCTTCACGCCGAGCGCGTCGAGGTGCAACCGCGCGACCTTCTCGTCGAGGTGCTTGGGCAGCACGTAGACGCGCTTGTCGTAGTCGTCGTTCTTCGTGAACAGCTCGATCTGGGCGATCGTCTGGTTGGTGAACGAGTTGCTCATCACGAAGCTCGGATGGCCGGTCGCGTTGCCGAGGTTCAGCAGGCGGCCCTCGGACAGCATGATGATCGCGTGACCGTCGGGGAACACCCACTTGTCGACCTGCGGCTTGATGTTCACGCGCTCGATCCCCTCGATCTGCGTGAGGCCCGCGATGTCGATCTCGTTGTCGAAGTGCCCGATGTTGCCGACGATCGCCTGGTGCTTCATGCGCGCCATGTCGGCGGCGGTGATGATGTCCTTGTTGCCGGTCGTCGTCACGAAGATGTCGGCGCTGTCGATCACTTCCGCGAGCGTCTTCACCTCATAGCCCTGCATCGCCGCCTGCAGCGCGCAGATCGGGTCGATCTCGGTGATCACCACGCGCGCGCCCTGACCGCGCAGCGATTCGGCGCAGCCCTTGCCGACGTCGCCGAAGCCGCAGATCACGGCGACCTTGCCGCCGATCATCACGTCGGTCGCGCGGTTGATACCGTCGATCAGCGAGTGGCGGCAGCCGTAGAGGTTGTCGAACTTCGACTTCGTCACGGAGTCGTTGACGTTGATCGCCGGGAACAGCAGCTCGCCACTCTCGACCATCTGGTAGAGGCGGTGCACGCCGGTGGTCGTCTCCTCGGTCACACCTTTGACGCTCTGGCCGAGCTTCGTCCAGCGCTGCGGGTCCTCCGTCAGCGAGCGCGTGAGCAGCGAGAGGATCACTCCCAGCTCCTCGGAGTCGGCGCTCGCCGGGTCCGGCACGGCGCCCGCGCGCTCGTACTCGGTGCCCTTGTGCACGAGCAGCGTAGCGTCGCCGCCGTCGTCGAGGATCATGTTCGGCCCGTCCTCGCCCGGCCACAGGATCGCCTGTTCGGTGCACCACCAGTACTCCTCGAGCGTCTCGCCCTTCCATGCGAACACGGGCACACCCCGAGGATCCTCGGGCGTGCCGTCCGGGCCCACAGCCACGGCAGCGGCCGCATGGTCCTGGGTGGAGAAGATGTTGCAGCTGCACCAGCGGACCTCGGCGCCGAGCGCGGTCAGCGTCTCGATCAGCACGGCCGTCTGGATCGTCATGTGCAGCGAGCCCATGATCCGCGCGCCGGCAAGCGGCTGCGCGTCCGCATACTCGCGGCGGATCGACATCAGGCCGGGCATCTCGTGCTCGGCGAGCGTGATCTCCTTGCGGCCGAACTCGGCGAGCGAGAGGTCGGCGACCTTGAAATCGGTGTCTGTGGCGACTGCGGTGGGGGTCATTGCGGACATGACTGATCCTCCTGTCCGGTCAGATGAGCGCCCTTGCTGCAAAGTCCGGTCGAGCGTGGCGGATCAGAGCCCGTCGCAGCGCTCCTCGACCGAGAGCCCGACCGTATCACAACAACCGAGCGGGCTAACGCTGAGCGAGCGCCGCCTTCAATTCGTCGATCACCTTCACCGGGCCGGGATCGACACCGCGCAGCGCGGCGAGGTAGATCGAGACGAGATCGCCGAGCAGCACGAGCGAGATCACGCGCTCGATCGTCGTCTGCCCGCGCGTCTCCAGGCGGAAGCTCGCCGCGGCGCTGGGAGCGATCAGGCGCTCGGTCTCCTCCATCCGCGCCTTCACGCGGGGATGGGCGTCGGAGTCGTCGAGGAACACGGCCGAGAAGCGCCCCACGTCGTTCGCGCCCTCCCAGCCCACGATCTCGTTGTGGTCGAGCTCGGGCAGCTCGTGCGCGAACGCCGGCTGCTTGGAGTTCTCGTTGATCTGCGTCTTCCAGCGGTAGGCGATCGGGGCGGTCAGACCGGCGCCGGCGATCACCGGCGTGGTGCCGAGCAGGCCGCGGGCGAGCTCCTTCGCGAGCGAGTCCTCCGGCGCGTCCGGCCCCCACTCGGCGACCAGCTGCTCGGTGTGGGAGGCGGCCACGTCGATCTCCGATGTCAAGCGCGGGCCGGCGCCGCACAGGGCCGCGACCTCGAGCGCGGCGACGGTCATGTAGGCGACCGCGGCGCGCGGCTGAAACCCGCCCGGAAGCGGGATCACCGGCACCCCGTCCGCGCGCGCCATCTCGGCCAGGCGCCCGCCGGTCGTGACGACCGTGCGCCGTGCGCCCAGCGCGCCCGCCGACTCGTAGCAGGCGAGCGTCTCCTCGGTGTTGCCCGAGTAGCTCGCGCACAGCACCATCGTGTCGGGCGTCGTCCACGACGGCAGGCCGTAGGCGCGCGTGACGAAGATCGGGCGCGAGGCGTGGTCGCCGAGGGCGGCGCGCGCCAGCGCGCCGCCGATCGCCGAGCCGCCCATCCCCGCCACGACAAGACCGGCGGAGGTGTCCCAGTCCTCCATGATCGCCGACTCCACCCGCCACAGCGCGTCGCGCAGGTGATCGGGCAGCGACAGCACGTCGTTCAGCTGGCCGGAGACGTCGACGACCGCGATCGCCTCGCGCGAAAGCGCCTGCGTATTCTCGGTCGTCTGCGGCGTGCTCATCAGAACTTGATCGCTCCGTCGGGCAAAGTCACGCCAGGGAAGATACGCGCCCCACGGTCGATCACGTTGTCCGCCCCCACGGTCACGCCCTCGCCGAGCACCGAGCCGCCGCTGATCTGGGTGCGCGCGCCGACGCGAGCGCCCGCCGCGACGATGCAGTCGCGCAGCTTGCAGCCCTCGCCGATCTCCGCGCCGTTCATGATCACCGCGCGCTCGACCGAGCTGCCGGCGCCGATCGAGACGTCTTCGCCGAGCACGACCAGGGAGCCGACGTGCGCGCCCGCGGCGACCCGCGCCCCGCGCTCGATCACCGCCGGAGGAATCACGCGGCCCTGCACGTCGGCGCCCGGGTCGATCGCCAGCCAGTCGGCGCCGAGCCGCTCGCGCACCGCCGTGTGGACGTTGCCCTCGATGATGTCGAACGTGCCCTGCAGGTAGCGCTCGGGCGTGCCGATGTCGAGCCAGTAGCTCTCGCACGGGAACCCGTACAACCCCTGGCCGATCAGCCGCGGCCACACCTCGCGCTCGATCGAGACGTTGCGCTCCGCCGGCACCAGGTCGAGGATCTCGCGCTGCAGCACGTAGGCGCCGGCGCTGATCAGGTTCGTGTCGATCCGGTCGGAGCTCGGCTTCTCGACGAAGTCGCGCACCGAGTTGTCCTCGTGCAGGTGCACGAGACCATAGGCGGTGGGGTCGGGGACGGGCACGAGCGCGAGCGTCGCCATCGCGCCGGTGCGCTCGTGCTGGGCGATCTGCGCGGTCAGGTCGAGGTCGGTGAGCACGTCGCCGTTGAGCATCAGGAAGCGCTCGTCGAGCAGCGACTCGGCGAACTTCAGCGCGCCCGCCGTGCCGCGGGGGTCGGGCTCCTCGACGAAGCGCAGGCGAAGCCCCAGGCCGGAGCCGTCGCCGAGCACGTTGCGCACGCTCGTGGCGAGGAACCCGCACGACATGATCACGTCGTCGATCTCGTGGAGGCGCAACCACTCGAGCATGAACGAGATGAACGGCCTGTCGACCAGCGGCACGACCGGCTTGGGCACGGTCGAGGTCAGCGGACGCAGCCGCGTGCCCTCGCCGCCGACCAGGATCACCGCCTGCATCGCGGCACCGTCCCAATCGTCCATCGCGACACCATCCCGCTCTCCATCACACGAGCTCCTTGCCGAGCGAGGCTTGGACGCGAGCCTCGCCCATGTGGGTCTTGGGGCCGCGCCCGATTCCCTCGTAGACGAGGCCGGCCGCGCGCACGGCCTCCGGCGAGAGCGCGTTGCGTCCGTCGATCACGAGCGTCCCGCCCATCTCCTGCGCGATCACCTGCCAGTCGAGCTCGAGGAACTCGGGCCACTCGGTCACGAGCACCACCGCATCGGCGCCGGCGACCGCGCCGAGCGGCGAGTCGGCGAACTCGATGTGCGAGACCAGCTTGCGAGCCTGCTCCTCGGCGACCGGGTCATACGCGCTGACGCTCGCCCCGTCGGCGTTCAGCCGCGCCGAGAGCACGAGCGAGGAGGCCTCGCGCATGTCGTCCGTGTTCGGCTTGAACGCCAGGCCGAGCAGCGCCACGCGCTTGCCGACCAGCCCACCGAGGTGCTTGTGCAGCTTGCCGATCACGCGGCGCTTCTGCAGCTCGTTGACCTCGATCACGGCCGTGAGCAGCTGGAAGTGGTAGCCGGAGTTGCCGGCGAGCTGCTTCAACGCGTCGACGTCCTTGGGGAAGCAGCTGCCACCGAAGCCGATGCCGGCCTGCAGGAACTTCGGGCCGATGCGATCGTCGAGGCCCATGCCGCGCGCGACCTCGACGACGTCGGCGCCGGTCTCCTCGCAGACGTTGGCGATCTCGTTGATGAACGAGATCTTCGTCGCGAGGAAGGCGTTGGAGGCGAGCTTGACCATCTCCGCGCTCGCGATGTCGGTGCGCACGAGCGGCGCCTGCAAGGGCGCGTACAGCTCGATGACGGCGTCGCCGGCCCAATCGCCGATGTCGCCGACGACGACGCGATCGGGATGCAGGAAGTCCTTGACGGCGGAGCCCTCCTTGAGAAACTCGGGACAGGAGACGTAGCGCAGGCCGCCCTTGCCCTGCTCGCCGAAGACGCGCTGGATCGAGGCGCCCGTGCCGCATGGCACCGTCGACTTCATCACGAGCGCGTGGTCGTCGGAGGGCGGGATCGCATCGACGACCGCGTGGACCGCCGAGAGGTCGGCGTCGCCGGAGTAGGTCGGGGGGGTGCCCACCGCGACGAGGAGCAGCCGCGCGCGCTCGAGCGCCGGAGCGAGGTCGGTGGAGAAGTGCAGGCGCTCCTCGTTGCGCCGCAGCAGCTCCTCGAGGCCGGGCTCGTAGATCGGGACCTCACCGCGACGCAGACGCTCCACCTTCTCGGCGTCGATGTCCACGCACCACACCTCGCTGCCCAGCTCCGCGAACCCGGCCGCGGTCACGAGCCCCACGTAGCCCGTGCCGATCACTCCGATGGGTTCGCGCTGTGAGGGCATGCAGGCAGGAAGGCTAGCCGGAAGCCGAGGCCGCGGGAGTTACCAAGGCGCCACGATCCTCCTGATGGCGACGGTGGAGCTCGGCAAAGACCGTCGGCGCGCTCCGCGCACCGACGCGAACGCCTGAGATCGCGCGGATTAAGCGCAGGCCCTGGACCGCATTGGTCACGAACACCTCCTCCGCGTCCATCAGCTCCTCCAGCGCGATCGCCGCCTCGCGAACCTCCAGGCCGGCGGCGGGCGCGAGCTCGAGGATCCTCCCGCGTGTTATGCCGGGAAAGCATTCGCGCACAGGCGACGTCAGCAGCCGCGCGCCGTCGACGACGAACACGTTCGAGGAGACGCCCTCGAGCACGCGCCCTCCAGCGGCCACGTACAGGCCCTCCTCGGCCCCGAGCCGCTCGACGCGCCGGCGGTCGAGGACGCCCTGCTGCCAGCTCGTGCTCTTGACCGCGGGCCGTTCCTCACCGTGCCACTCCAGCAGCGTCGCCTCCACGCCCCGCTCAACCTCCACGCGCGGAGGCGCGGGCAGGACGGCGACGGCGACAGTCGGGCCGCCCGCCGGCGCGGCGAGACCGACGCCGCCCACGCCACGTGTGACGGTGACGCGCACATATGCGTCCACGAGCGCCGCGCGGCGGAGCGTCTCGCGCACTCGCTCTTCCAGTACCGAGACCGCGGGCATGCCGGTGAGCTCGATCGCCACGGCCGCCGCGTACAGCCGCGAGAGGTGACGATTCAGTAAGTAGGGGATTCCGTCCGTTGCGCGCAGCGACTCGAACAGCCCGTCCCCCAGCAGGAATCCCGCGTCGAGTGCCGAGACGACGGCCTCGCCCGGAGCGGAGTAGCGCCCGTCGACGCAAACGCATCCGCGCAGCGCGCTCGATGAGGGGACCGCTCGCGCTACTGGCCGACCGCCAGGAAGGCCTCGTAGCGGCGGACGTCGCGCAGGGCGCGGGCCTTCTCCTCACTGCCGTCCTCGGCACGCTCGGCCGCCTGGCGCGCGTCGGCGAGCTTCGCCTCGAACGTGGCGCGGTCGAGCCGCTCCGGCGCGATCGCCTCCTCGACGAGCACGAGCGCGCGGTTCTCGCCGAACTGCAGGTAGCCCTCGGCCTGGGCGAACGTCACGACCTCGCTCTCCGAGCGGTACAGCCGCAGCTCCGTGGGTTCGAGCATCGCCAGCAGCGGCTCATGGTTGGCGAGCACGCCGATCGAGCCCACGGATGTGCGCGTGGAGAGCATCTCGATCTCCTCGTTGAACACCTCGCCCTCGGGGGTGAGGACTTCGACCGGGAACTTCGTGCGCGCCATCTAGCGAGCCCCGCGTGAATTTGCTTCGGTCATCACTTCTTAGCCGCCTCGACGACCTGCTCGATGGTCCCCTTCAAGAAGAACGCGCTCTCGGGGACCTCGTCGTGCTTGCCTTCGATGATCTCCTCGAAGCCGCGGATCGTCTCTGCGATCGGCACGTAGGCGCCAGGGGTGCCGGTGAACTGTTCGGCGACGAAGAACGGCTGCGACAGGAAACGCTCGATCTTGCGCGCGCGCTGGACGGTGAGCTTGTCCTCGTCGGAGAGCTCGTCGATGCCGAGGATCGCGATGATGTCCTGCAGCTCCTTGTAGCGCTGCAGGATCTCCTTGACGCGGTTGGCGACGCGGAAGTGATCCTCGCCGAGGATGTCCGCCTTGAGGATCGTCGAGGTCGAGTCGAGCGGGTCGACCGCCGGGTAGATGCCTTTTTCGGAGATCGCCCGCGACAGCGCGGTGGTGGCGTTGAGGTGTGCGAACACCGACGCGGGTGCCGGGTCGGTGTAGTCGTCGGCGGGTACGTAGATCGCCTGGATCGAGGTGACCGAGCCGTGCTTGGTCGAGGTGATGCGCTCCTGCAGCTGGCCCATCTCGGTCTCGAGCGTCGGCTGGTAGCCGACCTGGGAGGGCATCCGCCCGAGCAGCGCCGAGACCTCGGAGCCGGCTTGGACGAAGCGGAAGATGTTGTCGATGAACAGCAGCACGTCCTGGCCCTGGTCGCGGAAGTGCTCGGCCATCGTCAGGCCGGACAGCGCGACGCGCATGCGCGCGCCGGGCGGCTCGTTCATCTGGCCGAACACGAGCATCGTCTTGTCGAGCACGCCCGACTCCTTCATCTCCAGCCACAGGTCGTTGCCCTCGCGCGAGCGCTCGCCCACGCCGCAGAACGCCGACAGCCCGCCGTGCTCCTTGGCGAGGTTGTGGATCAGCTCCTGGATCAGCACGGTCTTGCCGACGCCGGCGCCGCCGAACAGGCCGACCTTGCCGCCCTTGGAATAGGGCGCGAGCAGGTCGATGACCTTGATGCCGGTCTCGAACATCTCGGTCGTCGGGGTGAGATCCTCAGCGCGCGGGGCATCCTGGTGGATGCCGCGGCGCTCGGTGTCGGCGGGCAGCTCATCGCCGAGGTCGATCGTCTCGCCGAGCACGTTGAAGATCCGCCCGAGCGTGACCTCGCCGACGGGCACGGTGATCGGCGCGCCGGTGTCGATCACCTCGGCGCCACGCGCGAGACCGTCGGTCGTGTCCATCGCGACCGCGCGCACGCGGTCGTCGCCGAGGTGCTGCTGGACCTCGCACACGAGCACGCCTTCACCCGCGCCCGCGCCGGAGCTGATGCCGGGCGCCTCCTCATCGGCGGCCGCCGACGGACGGGCGACGGTGATCGCGTGGTTGATCTCGGGCAGCCGCTCGGAAAAGACGGCCTCGATCACAACGCCCTGGATCTCCTCGATGCGCCCTGTGTTGCGGGTGCTCGATCCACTCTGGGCATTCGGGCTGGTCGGGTCTGTGACGGTGCTGGGTGGCATTTGGGTTCTGATTCTCCTCTTTATTACCTTGAAGTTCTTTGTGTGGCTCGCGGCGCTAGGTAAGTCCCTCAGCGCCTGCTACGACCTCCATGATCTCTTGCGTGATCTCGGCCTGGCGCGCGCGGTTCATTTGCAAAGTCAGATCGGTGATGATCTCCCCGGCGTTCTCCGAGGCGCTGCGCATCGCGGTCATCTGCGCGCCGAAGAAGCCTGCCGCCGACTCCACGAGCGCGCGGTAGATCGAGACCTCGACATAGTCTGGCACGAGCCGCTCGAGGATCTCCTCAGGACCCGGCTCGTACTCGACCAGCGCGTGAGGACCGCTCGCAGCGCCGTCGGGCCCGCTCTCCCCGGACCGCTCCTCGCCCTCGTGATCGTCGCTGTCGGTGAGCGTCGCCTGCGACAGCGGCAGCAGCGTCTCGCGCGTCACCGTCTGGGTCAGCGGCGAGACGTAGGAGTTGTAGAGGATCTCCACGCGATCGACCCGCCCGTCGACGTAGGCGGTGATTAGATCGTCGGCGACCGAGCGCGCGTCGGCATAGGCGGGACGGTCGGCGAAGCCGGTGTAGCTGCCGCTCAGCTCGCGCCCGCGAAAGCTCAGCGAGGACACCCCGCGCCGGCCGGTCGCAAACCAGACGCTCTGCTTGCCATCCTCGCCTAGCTCGCCCGCGGCTTTGACGCCCGCGCGTACGATCTGCGAGTTGAACCCGCCCGCGAGCCCACGGTCGCCGGTGACGAGCAGCAGGCCGACGTTGGTCGTCGACTCGTGCTCGCTCAACAGCGGCAGGCGCGTGACCTCGGCGCCGGCGGCCGCGGCCGCCTGGCGGGTCATCCGCCGGATCGCCTCGGCGTACGGGCGCAGCGCGGCGATCCGCTGCTCGGCGCGGCGCAGCCGCGCGGCGGCGACCATCTCCATCGCGCGGGTGATCTTCTGGATGTTCTTGACCGAGGAGATCCGGTTCTTGACGTCTCGCTGGCTGGCCATCTACGCCGCCTTGGCCTCTTCCAGCTCGAGGCCCTCCTCGTCGAGGTCGTAGCCGAAGTCGCTCGCGAACGACTCGACCGCGTCGTGGACCTCCTGCTGGGTCTCCTTCGACCAGTCGCCGCCCGCGATCTTCGCGCGCAGCTCGCCGTGCTGGGCGTGGGCGCGCTCGGTCAGCCCGCGCAGGAACTCGGCGACCCGCTCGACGTGCAGGCGGTCGAGGAAGCCGTTGGTGGCGGCATAGATCTGGATCGTCTGGTCCTCCACCGCGAGCGGCTCGCGCTCACCCTGGTTGAGCGTCTTCACCAGCCGCTCACCGCGCGCGAGCGTCTTCTGCGTGTCAGCGTCGAGGTCTGAGCCGAACTGGGCGAAGGCCTCGAGGTCGCGGTACTGCGACAGCTCGAGCTTGATCCGCCCGGCGACCTTCTTCATCGGCCCGATCTGCGCGTTGCCGCCGACGCGCGAGACCGAGATCCCGACGTTGATCGCGGGGCGCACGCCCGAGTTGAACAGCTTCGGCTCGAGGAAGATCTGCCCGTCGGTGATCGAGATCACGTTCGTCGGGATGTACGCGGAGACGTCGCCGGCCTGCGTCTCGATCACCGGCAGCGCCGTGAGCGAGCCGCCGCCGAGATCGTCGTTCAGCTTGACGGCACGCTCGAGCAGCCGCGAGTGCAGGTAGAAGACATCGCCCGGATATGCCTCGCGGCCCGGGGGACGGCGCAGCAGCAGGGACATCTGACGGTAGGCGTAGGCGTGCTTGGTGAGGTCGTCGTACACGCACAGCGCGTGCTTGCCGTTGTAGAGGAAGTGCTCGGCCATCGCGCAGCCGGCGTAGGGCGCCATGAACTTGATCGGCGCGGCCTCATCAGCGGGCGCGGCCACGATGATCGTGTTCTCCATCGCACCGTGATCCTCGAGCGTCTGCGCGAGCGCCACGACCGTCGCCATGCGCTGGCCGATCGCCACGTACACGGACACCACACCGGTGTCCTTGTTGTTGATGATCGCGTCGATCGCGATCGCGGTCTTGCCGGTCTGGCGGTCGCCGATGATCAGCTCTCGCTGGCCGCGGCCGATCGGGATCATCGCGTCGATCGCCTTCAACCCGATCTGCATCGGTTCGGTCACCGGCTGGCGCTGCACCACGCCGGGCGCCTTGAACTCGGCCGGGCGGGTCTCTGACGTGCCGATCTCGCCCTTGCCGTCCAGCGGGCGGCCGAGCGGGTCGACGATCCGCCCGAGCAGCGCCTCGCCGACGGGGATCTCGAGTAGCTGGCCGGTGCGCTTGACCGTGTCGCCCTCGGAGATGCGCTCCCACGCGCCGAACAGCACTGCGCCGACGTTGTCGGACTCGAGGTTGAGCGCGAGGCCGGTGACGCCGTGCGGCAGCTCGAGCATCTCGAACGACATGCAGTTCTCCAGACCGTGCAGCCGTGCGATGCCGTCGGCCACGGACAGCACTGTCCCGACCTCCGTCAGCTCGGCCGAGCCCGCGTCGAGGCCCTCGATACGGCTCTTCAGAATGCTGGTTATCTCATCAGGATTGATCTGCATGTCGGTCTAGAAAGCTCCTTGGGCAACCTGCTTGCGCAGCTGCTCCAGTCGGTTGCGAATAGAGGCGTCGAGAATCGAGTTCCCGACCCTCACCACGATCCCGCCGAGGATCTCCGGATCCACGCGCGCGTTCAACTTCACCTTCAGCCCGGTGCGCTCGCCGATGCTCCTGCCGAGGCTCTCGGTGGTGTTCTGATCGAGGGTGATCGCGCTCGTCACCTCGACCGGCAGCACCCTGTTCTCGTGCGCCCACAGTCGCTCGTACTCGTCGCGAATGCGAAACAGCACCGGCATGCGATGGCCGTCGATCAACACCTTGAGGAAGTTCACAAAGCTCTCCTCGGCACCGTCCAGCAGACGGGCGAGCGCGTCCTGCTTCTCGACGCTCGAGAAATACGGCGAGAAGAAGAACACCTGCAGCTCGTGACTGCCGTTCAGCGCGTCGACGAACTGGCCAAGCTGCTCGCGCAGCTCGTCGAGCTTGCCCTGCTCCTGGCCGACCTCGAACAGCGCGCGGCCGTATACCCGGGCGAGCTCCTCCATCAGTTGTTGGCCGCCCCGGAGGAGATGCCGGAGAAGTCGAGCTCGCCGAGCGCCTCCTCGACCAGGCGCTTCTGGTCTGCCTCGTCGAGCGTCTTGCGCGTCACCTTCTCGGTGGCCATGATCGTCAGGTCGGCGACCTCCTTGCGGATCTCCCCGAGCGCCTGCTTCGTGGCCAACTCGATTTCGCGCTGCGCGCGCTTGGCGCCCTCGGCGACCAGCTCCTGAGCGTTCTCTTTGCCCTCGCGTTCCTGTGCCTTGGCGGTCTCTCGCGCGCGCTCCACGATCTCCTCCGACTGGGCACGCGCCTCCTTCAACCGCTCGCGATATTCGTTAAGGATCTGCTCGGCTTCCTCGCGCGTGCGCTGGGCCGAGTCGATCGAGTCGTCAATCGCTTTCTGGCGCTTGTCGAGCGCCTCGCTGATGCGCGGGAACGCGAGCTTCGACAGGACGTACATCGCGATCACGAACGCGATCAGCGTCCAGATCATCACGCCCAGGTTGGGCGAGACCAGGAAGTTGCCGCTGCTGGAAGCAGCCACGATCGGTGCCCCCATCAGTATCGATTCCTGCGCTCAACGTGAGTGTGAATAGAGGAGGTCATCTAACCGAGGAAGAACGCGATCAGGCCGAAGATGAACGCGTAGAACACGATCGCCTCGGTGAGCGCAAAGCCCAGCCACTGGATCGAGGTGATCTCGTCACGCATCTCGGGCTGGCGGGTGACCGCCTCGATCACCTTGCCGAAGATGTAGCCGACGCCGATGCCGGGGCCGATCGTGCCCAGGCCGGCGCCCACGCCGAGGGCGATGGCCTTGATCGACTTGGCCATTTCAGCCTGGCCGGTTGCTGCTGCGATGAGGGAATGCACAAACGCTCCTTGTTGGATCAGTGGGACTCGGCGACCGCGCCGCCGAGGTAGATGGCCGTGAGGGTGGCAAAGATGAACGCCTGAAGCGTTGCGATCAGGACGATCTCGAACAGAAAGAACACGACTGCCACGGGCAGCGTGACGGCGCCGAGGGCAGCGAGGCCGAGCAAGATCACAAGGCCGCCACCCATGAACAGGATCAGCAGGTGTCCGGCGAGGATGTTCGCGAACAGCCGCACCGACAGCGAGATGATGCGCACGAACTGCGAGATCACCTCGATGCCGAAGATCAGCGGAATCAGGACGAACTTCGCGGGCACGTTCTCAAGACCAGCGGGCAACCAACCCTTGACGTAGGCTCCCGGCCCCTTGGCGCGCACGCCTTCGACCTGGTAGCTGCCCCACACGAGCAGCGTCAGCATCAGCGTGACCGAGATGTTGGCCGTCGCCGCGTAGATCTGAAAGGCGGGGATGTGCGCGCCGAACACGTTGAACGTCTCCTCGCTGTTCACCGGCAGCGGGATGTAGCCGAGCAGGTTCGAGTACCAGATGAACAGGAACAGCGCCCCGATGAACGGGAACCACTTGACGGCGAGCTTGCTGTCGATGTTGTCGGGGCCGGCGATGTTCTCGCGCATCAGCCCGTAGATCACCTCGACCGCCGTCTGCACTTTGTTCGGCTTCTCGGTCATGCGCCGAGCGATGTAGACCATCGTGCCAACCGTCAACACCGCCGCCATGAACAGGTACAGCACGGCCTTGTTGATCGACATGTCGATCGGGCCCAGTTTGAGTTCTACCCAAGGGTCGAGTTTGAACTCGTTCTGCGGCTGGTACTCGCTGTTCATCCCGTGCGAGCCGAAGATCACGCCGAGCGCGACGACCAGCAGCGTGAACAGCCCGATGCCCAAGCAGATCTTCGCGCGACGGCTCACGGGGTGGCACCGGTCGATGGGGTGGCGCCGGCCGATGGGGTGGCACCGGCCGAGGGCCCGTCGCGGCGGGATAGGTCGAACGGACGCACGACCATGCCGACGGTGAAGTAGACCGTGAACAGCGCGATCACCAGCACGGCCGCGGCGAGCCCCGCGTGATTGTCGTCCAACCCCACCAGGAAGATCGCGATCGCGACAAGCCAGCCACGAGCGATCATCGAGCCCGCGAGCAGACCGACGACGGTGCGCGGATCGTCGGACGCACGCGCCCGGCGGTTCGTATACAGCTGCAATCCACGCTGTACGCACCACGCGCCGGCGCCCACCCCCCACCCGGCCAGGGGCAGGCCGGCGGCCAGGAACACAGGCAGGGCTAGGACGACCAGCAACAGGTCGAGGTAGCGGAGAAAGGTCACGTCAGCGTGGAGATCCGGGGGGCAGGCCGTGGCACACGGTCCACAGGCGCCGGCGGTTGTACCGCTGGGTAGCCAGCACCGGCACTCGCCGGCCGTAAGGGCACGCACGCCGAGTGGCGTGCCTGCGCCGCGCGATCATGGTCACGCCGATACCTCGCGCCGGCCTGCCGCCACGGGCCTTGTAATGGCCCTCGACGTGCACACGGGCGCGGCGCACGACGGGCGGCACCGGCCTTACCGGGTCCACCTCTAGGGGGTCGGGAGTATCATCCCGACCAGCGCGTGTCAGGCGGATGAAATCCTCGTTGGCGTCGAAATCTGGCATAGCGTGGCCCACCCTACAGGCGAGAAAGTCCGCGCGTCATCGTGTGACGGACCCGACGAGCGCCCGCTGTGAGCGCTCCTTCCCCTCTGCGTTGGCTCGCTCAGTCTACCTGATCCGGGACTTCGTAACAAGTTTGTGACACCCGGTACGCGGGGGAGATCGCCAGGGGGTGGGAATTTGCGGCTCGCGAGCCCCTCAGCCGGGTCACGATCGGCGTGAAGACCTCTGTCAGTGCGACGGCTGCCGCGATCGCCACGAGTCCGCCGAGGACGTCGAAGAGAAAGTGATTGCCGGTCGCCAGCACCGCCAGCGCGGTCATGCACGGATAGAGCAGAGCCGGCGCGCGCACCCAGCTCCGTTTAGAGACGCGCCACAGCGCGAGCGCGCACCATGCCGCCCAAGCCATGTGCAGCGACGGCATCGCCGCCAGCTGGTTGGCGTGCGAGGCCAGCGCGCCGGTGTGCCAGGAGCCGAACGCGTGCGTCGATGCCACCACGTCGGTGAAGCCGTTCAGCATCCGCGGCGGGGCGACTGGGTAGAGCCAGAAGACGACGAACGCGAGCACGTTCACGAGCACCAGCGAGTTGCGCAGCGGCCGATACAGGCCCGTCCGCCGCCACCACAGCCAACCCAGCAGCCCGAGCGTGACGATGAAATGGGCGTTGTCGTAGTAGTCGGACAGGATCAGACCGAGCGTGTGATGTCCCGCAAGCCAGTGATCGAGCGTGCGCTCGGGATCGACGTGCAGCGAGCGCTCCGTTCGCAGGATGTCCATCGCGTGCGCGAGCGCGGGGTGCAGGCGCAGCGGGGGGAGGTTCGTGATCGCGTCGTACACCCAGCACAGCCATACGATCACCGCCGCCTCGATCCACCAGCGGGTTCGCGTTCGCGATCGCCGCGCGCGGACCTCTGTCAACCCCGGCACGGCAGCTGGGACGGTGCCAACCCCCTCAGCAACAGGGTCGCTCGTGTCGATCGAAACCGTGCTGGACAAGCGCTCGATGTTATCCGCCGGTCCGGAAAGCGAATGCGCCCTGCGCGGAGCGCAAGCGCGCCGGACCTGCGGCGAAGCACAGCCGGGACAGGCGAGCGCCCGACGGTCCGTCAGGGCGCCACGGGCCGCAGCCCGCGCTCGGCGAGCGTCTCGAGCACCCGCGGGAGCGCGGCAGCAGTGCGCTGCCAGGAGCCCGGCGCCGAGTAGTCGTCGGCGTCGTGCAGCAGCAGCACCGAGCCCTCGGCCGCACCGTCGGTCACGCGTGCGGCGATCGAGTCGGGCGTGGCCTTCGCCTGCCAGTCCTTGCCCCACTGGCTCCACAGCAGCGTGCGCCAGCCGTGTGCGCGCGCGACGCGCAGCGCGGACGCGCTCAGTGCGCCGTACGGCGGTCGGTACAGCCCGATCGCGCGACCGGTCGTCGCCTCGATCGTGCCCTGCGCGCATGCGATGTCCGCGCTCACCTGCCACGGCGCGAGGCGCAGCAGGTTGCGATGCCGATCGCAATGCAGGCCGACCTCATGCCCGGCGGCGACGATCTCCTGCGCCAGGGCGGGGCTGCGCCTGACCTGCTCGCCCACCAGGAAGAAGGTCGCGCGCACCTTCGCGGCGGCCAGGACCTCGAGCACCGCCGGCGTTCCCTGCGGATGGGGACCGTCATCGAACGTGAGCGCATACCCACGCCCGCTCGAGGTGGCGCACTCCACGTCCAGCCGGCGACGCAACACCGGCCAGTAGATGCTGAGCGCCGGCAGCAGGTGGCCCGCTACGGCCACGGCTCCCATCCCCAACCCGCCCAGCACGATCTGGCCCGTGGTGGCGGGATCGCGAGGACGATGATCGTGCGTGGGCATGGTCGATCTTGTGCGGGGAACAGGGGCGGCCGCGGGCGCCTCGACCTTTACAGCCTAGGGATCGCGCCCCAGGCGCTCGACGCCCGGGAGCCGCCCCACGAGGAGCACCTGCGCGTGGCGCTCGTCTGAGGCCTGTTCAGGAGTGCCCGCCGGCTCACCGGGACAGGGCTGCCGGTCCCCGGCCGGCCACTGCAGGTGGCCGCGCTGCTGCTGCTCCGCGGCTGGAGGGTGAGCGCGTGAGCCATGCCAGCGGCTCGACGCCGAGCCGCTCGGAGCCGAGCCAGGAGACGACGCGCTCCAACCCCGCCACCGAGGAGGAGGAGCCGTCGATCGCGACCACCAGCACTTCGCCGGCTCGCGTGCCGCGCTCAGGCAAGGCTCCGGGGATGCTCAGGCGCTGTGCGCCCTGCACGGGAGTCGCGCCGGCGGTTCGCGCCAACACCAGCTGACCGACCGTCAGACCGGTGCGCGGCTGCAGGAAGTAGAAATGATGACGCAGCCCCAGCGCGTGAGCCTGCGAGCGCAGCTTGCCCCGGGTGCGCACCCAGCGCAACAGGGCCTTCCCCGGCCCGACTTCCGGCAGCAGCTCGTCGTGCAGCGAGTGCAGCCTGAGAATCGTCGCGCGCAACGGCACGACGCCGTCGTCGGTGAACGAAGCGTGGATCCCCCGGCCGGCGAGCTTCGCCGCCACGAGCGTCACCTCGCTCGCCGGGACCCGCACGATCAGACCCACATCGGGCTGGTCTGTCTTGATGTGAGTAAGCGGGTGGACGCGCAGCAGCGCGCTCGCCAAGGCCGTGACCTCGTCGGTCGACATCGTCCACGCGCCGACGCTCAGCAACAGCACGAACGGGGTGATGAACGCGACCAGCCGCAGGCGCCACAGCGGAATCGAGCGCACACGCCGCGGCGCGCCCAAAACCAGGTCGACCGCGGCGGACTCCTCCTCTGCGTGGGTCGCCACCGTCGTCAACCCGACCGCCGGCCGTCCGTCTGTCCGGATCCGCGGCCGGCGTCCGTCGCTCACGAGCAGCTCCTGCAGCGAGCCCTCCGCCGGCGCTACCGTGCCGGAGCCATCGCCGGTCTCGGCGAAGCTCGCGCGCACGTGCTCGCGCAGCTCGTCGACGTTGTTGGCCAACCGCAGCAGCTCGAGCGTCGCCATCGCGCGCGTGTTCAAGCGCGCGTGACCGACGGGCAGCCCGTAGGAGACGACCGGAGTGCCCGCGGCCTTCGCCTCCAGGCAGGTGACGCCGCCGGTGGAATGCACGAGCACGTCGGCGGCCGCGAGCAGCTGGGGCATCATGTCGGTGAACCCGTACACCGTCACCCGCGGCTCACCTACGAAGGCGCCTCTGAGCTTGCTCTCGAGCTGCTCGTTGCGCCCGGCCAGGCAGACGATGCTGCTGACCTCTTCCATCCTTGCGAGCTCGCCCACCGCTCCCTGGATATCCCCCACGCCCCAGCCACCGCCGGAGACGACCACCATGCGCCCCTGCTCGGGCAGGCCCAGCGCGCGACGAGCCTGCAGCGGGCAGCGCGGGCCGAGGAAGTCGGCCGATATCAACGGGCGCACGAGCCGTACGCTGCCCTGCCCGGCAATCCGCTCGACCGAGGACAGCGACTGGCCGTACATCACCAGGTGCATGTCGATCCCCGGCTGGGCCCAGAAGAACAGGCCGGTGAGGTCGGTGATCGTCGCGACGGTGGGGCAATCCACCGCTTTGGTGCGGCGCAACCGTGCGAGCACGACCGTCACGGCCGGATAGGTGGACACGATCACGTCCGGGTCGTGCTCGGCGATGCACCGCGCCAGCGGGCGCGCGCCGAGCAGCCACAGGGTGCGGCGCGTGGACCAGCGGATCGGCGCCACGTGCTCGAGCAGCCAGTAGATGAGCGTGTACGTCCATGGCATGAAGCGCAGCTGCACGCGATAGCCGTCCTCGACGACGGGGCGCAGCAGACGCCCCATCGCGGCGAGGCCGTCGATGATCGTGACCTCCGCGTGCTCGGGCGAGTCCTCGATCTGCTCGGCGAGCGCCCGCGCGGCGGCGGCATGGCCCTCGCCCACGTCGGCGGACAGAATCAGGACGCGACGCGGCCCAGGGGCCCGGTCTGAAGTTGGTTTGCGGTAGCGGCTCAGTCGTCGCACAGGGGGGCCGATCTCGCCCACACGGCGGGCGTTCGCCTCGATGCGCGCCCGCAGACTGAAAGCTTCTTGCCGGGCGCGACGGCTATTACAGGGTAGCTGCCGTGCCAAACACTTGCAGGTCGCCTAGACGTAACAATGGGCGCATACACGTCACCACCCCCGCATCCGGTGTCCTCGGCAAGCCCGAACCTAATGCATCCGTGAGCCCGCGCCGCTCGCCGAGCGGGCGAAGAAGCGCCGACGGCCGGTCGCAGGCGACCCTGCGCCTGCTCGGCACGCTCGGCCTGACGGGGGTGCTGGCGAGCGTGTTCTTGATCGCCGCGGGGGCCGCGAGCAGCCCGACGCAGCTCGTGCCCGGGCGCAGCGGCGGCTGGCCCGGCTGGATGGCGGGTCCGTTCGAGGGCCTCGGCCTCCCGATCTCTACCGGCAGCTTTCAAACGCTCACGCTGATCATGTGCGCCGGTTACCTGCTCGTGCTGGCGGGCGCGCGCACGCTCCCGTGGCGTGTCCTCGTGGCGGGGATCATCGTCGCGAACGTCATGCTGCTGCTCGGGCCGCCGCTGATCTCCCAGGACGTATTCGGCTACCTCGCGTTTGCGCGCATGGGCGTCCTGCACGGGCTCGATCCCTACACGCACGTCGCCTTTGAAACGCCCACCGACCCGATCTACCCGTTCATCGGCTGGCCCTTTCAGAACTCCCCCTACGGACCGCTGTTCACGCTCGCGAGCTACGCGACCGCGCCGCTCGGTCTCGCGGGCGGACTGTGGGCGCTGAAGGCGGCGGTGGTCGCGGGGAGCCTCATCGCTGTTGCGCTGACCGCGCGCGCCGCCGGCGCCCTTGGACGCTCGCGACGCTTCGCGGCGGCGTTCGTCGGGCTGAACCCGGTGATGCTGGAGCTGGCGGTCGGCGGCGCCCACAACGACACGCTCGTGCTCGCGTTCCTCGGCGCTGCCCTCACGCTCACCGCAGGGACCGCGCTTACGACGTCTCCGCGCTACCGCGCCGGGGCGCTCACGCTGGCCGCGGGCGTCGGCGTCAAGGTGACGGCGGGAATCGTGCTGCCATTCCTTGTGCTCGCCCCCTCCCGCGGGCGCGAGCGCGTACGCGTCGCCGCTGCGGCCGCCCTTGGGCTGGCGCTGATGGCGATCGTCGGGCTGATCGGCTTCGGATCGCACGCGCTTGGCTTCCTCGACGCCGTCGGCGAACAGCAGCAGCTGATCGCCACCCACAGCGTCCCCGCCGAGACTGCGCGCCTCTGCGGGCTGCACGGCACACCGGGTTGGTGGCGGCACTGCTTCATCGCCGCGTTCCTGCTCGTGCTCGGCTACGCGCTCTGGCGCACGGCGCGCGGCGCCGCCGACTGGCGGGTGGCGGCCGGCTGGAGCACGCTCGCGCTGCTGCTGTCCACGGCATGGCTCCTACCGTGGTACGCCGTCTGGCCGCTGCCGCTAGCCGCCGTCTGCGGCGATCGGCGCCTGCGTGGGGCCACGCTGCTCGTCTGCGCCTACGCGATCCTGATCCACCTGCCGCTCGCCGACCCGCTGCTCAGCGCGCCCGCGGTCCACACCGCTCCCCGCCATGGGCACGTCGGGGCGCTCGGCCGCTGAGACGGTTTGGAACTCGCCGGTCTCGAAGTCGCGCGTCACGTGCCGCTCGATCTCCGTCGGTGACGCATTCGGGCGCAGTCGGCGCAGGCGCATCGCGTCCAGGCGTCTGAACTTGAGGATCTCCAGGACGTACACCAGATAGACGCTCGCGGCCGCGACCAGCAGGCCGAGGGCGACCATCACCAGCGTCCAGCCGGTGCGCAGATGGCCTTTGTGGTCGCTGTAAGGGACGAACCGCAACGCGAGCGCAAGCCCGGCGAGCATCAGCGTCCATGCATACAGATAGGCGATCGTGCGCCTGTTCGAGAAGCCGATCCGCGCCATCCGATGGTGGAAGTGCTCGCTGTCGGGCCGGTAGATCGGCTGGCGGTACTTCAGTCGCTTGAGCACCACGAACGTCGTGTCGAGGAACGGCATCGTCAGCAGGATCAGCGGCAGCACGAACGACACCACGGCCGTCGTCTTGACGGCCGCCTCGACCGTGATCACGCCCATCAGCAGCCCCAGCAGGTTCGCGCCGCAATCGCCCATGAAGCTCGACGCGGGCGGGAAATTGTAGATCAGAAAGCCGAGCGCAGCGCCCGCCGTCAGCGCCGCGAGCACGCCCGGCTGCCCGCGGTGCAGGTCGAACGCGATCACCGCAAGCGCAGCCGCGAGGATCGCACAGACCCCGGCCGCGAGGCCGTCGACGCCGTCGGAGAAGTTGACGACGTTCATCATCGCCACGATCCCGATCACGGTCAGCACCGGCCCGGCGTTCGTCACGCCGGCGTTGGGAAACGCCAATTTGCCGGCGAACGGAAGGGTGATCGCCTTCACCGCCACGCCGAAGTGCACGACGATCACCGCCGCCAGCAACTGCCCGAGCAGCTTGACCGCCGGCGGCAGGTCGAAGCGGTCGTCGAGCGCCCCCACCAGCGTGATCAGCCCGGCGGCGATCAGCACCCCCGACCACAGGTGAGGCTCACGATTGGCGCCGGCGCCATAGCCGCCCGGCAGCCAGACCAGACCCGCGACGAGCACGCCGGTGAAGATCGCAAGGCCCCCGAGCAGCGGAGTAGGACGGTCGGAGAGCCCCCGCTCGCGCGGCTCGTCGATCGCCCCGACCGCCCTGGCGATCCGCATCGTGACCGGGGTCAGCAGCGCGGTCACGGCCGCGGCGGACAGCAGGGCATAGAGCGCGTCGAGCTCGGTTGGGTTACGCATCGACATCGACAGCATCGCAGGGAGGGGGGTCGTTCGACACGGCCGCGCACAGGCGACCCAGAGCCCTCACCACCGCGGAGTGTTGCGGCGGGCGCTAAACAGCCGTGGCTGCGGCGAGATTCTCATACAGCGGGTAGCGCTCGACGATCGCGTTCACGCGCTCTGTCAACTCGGCGGCGCGCGCCTCGTATTCGGGCGTCAGCGCACTCGCGAGGATCTCGCCCACCTCGGCGAAGTCCCCCCCTTGCAGACCTCTCGTCGCGAGAGCAGGTGTCCCGATCCGCAGGCCGGAAGCCTCCATCGGCGGGCGCGGATCGAACGGGACGGCGTTGCGGTTGACGGTGATGCCGATCTCGTGCAGGCGGTCCTCCGCCTGCCTGCCGCTCAGCTCGGGCTGAGCGTCGCGCAGATCGACGAGGACCAGGTGCACATCGGTCCCGCCCGTGAGCACGTTGACGCCGTGACCGGCCTGCAGCAGCTCGCGTGCCACTGCTCTGGCGCCCTCCACGGTGCGGCGCTGGCGCTCGGCGAACAGCTCGCTCGCGGCGATCTTCAGCGCCACCGCCTTGCCCGCGATCACGTGCTCGAGCGGTCCGCCCTGCTGGCCGGGGAAGACGGCCGAGTCGATCTTCTTGGCGTACTCCTCCTTGCACAGGATGATCCCCGCGCGCGGCCCCCCCAACGTCTTGTGGGTCGTCGTCGTCACCACATCGGCGCCGTGCTCGATCGGGCTCGGATGCAGCCCCGCCGCGACCAGCCCGGCGAAGTGCGCCATGTCGACCATCAGCAGCGCGCCGATCTCGTCGGCGATCTCACGAAAGCGCGCGAGCTCGAGCTGGCGGGGATAGGCCGACCAGCCGGCGAGCAGCAGCTTTGGGCGGTGCTCGCGCGCGATCCGCGCGACCTCGTCCATGTCGATCAGGCTGCTCTCGCGATCGACCTCGTAGGCGGCGATGTCGTACAGCCGGCCGGACACGTTGATCTTCATGCCGTGCGTCAGGTGGCCGCCGTGGGCGAGCGACAGCCCCATGATCGTGTCGCCCGGTTGCAGCAGCGCGTGGTAGACGGCGGTGTTGGCCTGCGCGCCGGAGTGCGGCTGCACGTTCGCGTGCTCGGCCCCGAACAGCGCCTTGGCGCGGTCGATCGCGAGCTGCTCTGAGACGTCCACCCACTCGCAGCCGCCGTAGTACCGACGGCCTGGGTAGCCCTCGGCGTACTTGTTCGTGAGCACCGACCCCTGGCATTCGAGCACCGCGCGGGGCACGAAGTTCTCCGAGGCGATCATCTCAAGCGTGCTCTGCTGGCGGCGAAGCTCGCCGCTCAGCGCGCCGGCGACCTCGGGGTCCACCTCGGCGAGCGGGCGGTTGAAGTAGTCGGGGCTCAGCTCAGCGGGCATCGCGCTCTCCTTGGACAAGGACGGTGAGGACTGTGGTGCCCAGGCGCGCGGCGGGTTCGCTGACCGCTTCCCGGTGGTCGCTTCCACCTCAGGGCGCCAGTCGCGGCAGCTGTTACGAGGCTAGCAGGCGGTCTACGTCCACGGTCGAGAGAGCACCCTCACGCACGACACGCCATTCGCGGCTCGCCTGGTAGTGACGTAGGTCGATCACCGTCGACGGCGTGCCCGGCAGCTCGCCGCCGTCGAGCACGAGGTCGGCGCCGTCGCGAATGCTCGCGGGCACGTCGCTCAGCCGCCGCGCGTCCGCCTCGCCGGAGAGGTTGGCGCTCGACTGCATCGCCGGTCTTGCGACCGCGAGCAGCGCCGCCAGACACTCGGGCAGGCATGGCACGCGCAGCCCGAGCGTCGCCGGATCGGGCCCGCAGGCCGGGCGATAGCGCAGGCGGGGATTGGGCAGCAACAGCGTGACCGGGCCGGGCAGCAGCGCCGTCAACGCCGCGCGCTCCACGTCGCGCAGCTCGCTCAAGGCGCTCAGGGCCGGCTCGAGCGCGAAGAACATGACCGCCGCCGGGCGCTCGGCCGGCCGGCCCTTCAGCTCGTACAGACGCTTGACGGCACACTCGTCGTCGGGATCGCAGCAGACGCCGTAGACCGTGTCTGTGGGAAATACCGCGACGCCGCCGCCCGCCAGGCACTCCTCGAGACGGCGCGCGTCGGGTTCGCCGAGCGGCTTTGGCGTAGAGCTCACGTTCACGACGCAGGCTGCCCTGACGCAGGCTGCGTCGACACGCGAAGTCCCGACATATGGCGTCCCGACCCGCGCTCCCCCACCACTACGCGCTCGATGTCGGCGAGGTCGCGCTCGGCGCGCACCGCCGCGAACCCGGCGGCGCGCATCAGCCCGGCCACCGCCTCCGCCTGGCCGGCGCCGACCTCGATCGCCACAAGGCGCGCGCGTGCGCGATCGGCCAGCTGTGTGAGCAGCGCTCGGATCACCGTCAGGCCATCAGGTCCCGCGAACAGCGCATCGGGTGGCTCGTGTCGAAGGATCTCGGGCGCGAGTCGCACGCGCTCGGACTCCCCGACATAGGGCGGGTTGGAGAGCACGGCGTCGAACTCGTCCTGCACCCCCGCGAGCAGATCGGCGCGCAGCCAGCGGACTCCCGTCAGCCCGAGACGCAGTCCGTTCGACCGCGCCAAGTCGAGCGCCTCGGCGCTCATGTCGCTGCCGGTGATCTCAAGGTCGGGACGCTCGTCCTTCAGCGCAAGCGCCACCGCGCCGCTGCCCGTGCCGACGTCGAGCACGCTCATCGCGCGTGGCAACGTCAACCCGATCTCCACCAGCAGCTCGGTCTCGGGACGGGGAACGAGCACGCGAGGGTCCACCTCCAGGTCGATCCGGCGAAAGCCGCGGCTTCCCACGATGTAGGCGACCGGCTCGCGTTCGACCGAGCGGCGGCGCACAGCGTTCTGAAACGCACGCACGGCCTCCCCCTGCACGGTCAGATCGCGGTCGATCAGCAGCCGCCCGCGCTCGACTCCGAGCACGTGGGCGAGCAGTATTTCGCCATCCAGCCGCGGCGTTTCGCATCCGGCCGCGGCGATCGCCGTAATCGCGCCGTCGAGCGCGTCGCGCACGGAGACGCCTGAGCCGATCACGACGCCGAGCCGCTCACGCCGCCGGTCTGCTGCCTGCGCCCTCTGAGTGCGCCTCCAGGCGCCGGCGCTTCTCGTCCCCCTGCAGCGCGGCGGTGAGCTCGTCCAGGTCGCCTTCGAGCACCTGGTCGAGGTTGTGCACGGTGAGCTTGATCCGGTGGTCGGTCACGCGCCGCTCGCCGTAGTTGTAGGTGCGGATCTTCTCCGCCCGGTCGCCCGTGCCGACCTGCGAGCGGCGGTCGGCGGCGAGCTCGGCCTGCTGCTCGGCCAGCGCCCGCTCGTAGATCCGCGCGCGCAGCACGCGCAGCGCCTTCTCGCGGTTCTGCAGCTGAGACTTCTCGTCCTGCATCGAGACCACGATTCCCGAGGGCTTGTGCGTGATGCGGACCGCCGAGTCGGTCGTGTTGACCGACTGCCCGCCCGGACCGGAGGAGCGATAGACATCGATCTGCAGGTCGTTCGGGTCGATCTGCACGTCGACCTCCTCGGCCTCGGGCAGCACCGCCACGGTCGCGGTGGAGGTGTGCACCCGCCCCTGGGACTCGGTCTGCGGCACGCGCTGCACGCGGTGAGTGCCGCCCTCGAACTTGAACACCGAATACGCGCCGTCGCCCTTCACCGCGAACGTGAACTTGCCCTCGCCGATGTCCAGCGGCTCGGCCTGCCAGCCGCGGCGCTCGGCGTACTTGCTCAGCATCCGATAGAGGTCTCCGGCCCACAGCCCGGCCTCGTCGCCGCCCGCGCCGCCCTGGATTTCGACGATCACGCTCTTCTCGTCGTTCGGATCGCTCTCCACCATCGCCAGGCGGATCTCCTCCTCGAGCTCCTCGATCCGCTCGCGCGCGTCGCTCAACAGCTCGCGCAGCTCGGAGTCCTCGCCGTTCTCGGACAGCAGTTCTTCGGCGCCCGCCGCGTCGTCGCGCGCGTGGCGCCACTCCACGCCGAGCTTGGCCGCCGACTCGAGCCGGCTGTAGGCCCTGCCGACCTCGGCGTAGCGCTCCCTGTCGCCGATCACCCGCGGGTCGGTCATCTGCTCGCCGAGCTCGGCGAAGCTGGTCTCGATCTGCTCTACGAGGTCTTCGATCATCGCGCCCAGTCTAAGGGCGCTTCACCAATGGGCCGGTGCGGCCTACGCTACGACCTCCACGCCCATCAGGTCTGCCGCCGTCAGCTCGCCCGGCTTCTCCAGCTCGAGCACCGCCTCGAGCGCGGCGATCGCGACCGCGAGTTGGTCGAGGTCGGGCTCGCGCGTGGTCAAGAGCTGCAGCTTCAGTCCCGGCCACATCACCGCCTGCACCCATCGCCTGCGGCGGTTGCGCCCGGCGAACTTGATCAGCTCGAAGGAGATTCCCGCGATCAGCGGCACGCCGAGGATGCGCGTCGCCACCAGCCAGTACCACGCGGGGAGCCCGATCGGTGCGAACACGAAGATCGCGACGATCATCACCACCAGCAGGAAGCTCGTGCCACAGCGGGGATGCAGGCGCGAGAAGCGCTTGCAGTTGGCGGGCGTCAGTGACAGGCCGGCCTCGAAGCAGGAGATCGTCTTGTGCTCGGCGCCGTGATACTCGAACACGCGCCGCAGGTCGCGCAGCCGTGAGAGCAGCAGCATGTAGCCGAGGAAGATGGTCGTCCGCACCACCCCCTCCACCAGCCAGAACAGCACCGAGGAGCCCAGTTGGTCCTTGATCAGGCTCGTCAGCCCGACGGGAATCAGAAAGAACAGGACGATTGCGAACAGCATCGCCACCACGACCGTCCCGGCCCAGACTCCCCGCGGGATCTCCTGCCCTTCCTGGTGAGGATCCCCGACGTCATCGCCGCCTGGCTCAGCCTCCCCGCCACCCGACTCCTCGGGCGGCAGCTGCGCGTTCGCGGAGATCTCCAGGGCGCGAAAGCCGATCATCAGCGACCCCCCCAGCGCGACCACTCCACGCACGATCGGCAGGCGCAGCGCACGATGACGAGTGAGCGCCGAGGTCAGCGGGAAGGTGCTCACCTCGATCTCGCCCAGCGCCGCCTGCTCGGGCTCGAGCTCGCCCCCATCGAGCTGCTCGGCGGTCGGCTTGCGCACCGCCACGGCCCAGTTGGAGACGCCACGCATCATCACACCCTCCAGCACCGCCTGGCCTCCCACGGGCGCGTCGCGCTGGGCGCTCAGCTCTCCAACACCGCCGCCGTTGCCTGCGACCGCTGCGGCGCGCTCTGCGGGATCGACCCGCAAGACGGGCGAGGGCGTCTCTCTCTCCGCTGGCGTCGGCGGTGAACCGGCGGCCAGGAGCGAGTGCATCGCGCTACTTGGAGGACCGAGTCTGCGCGGAGTGCAGGCGACCCTTGGCCACCCGGCGCTGGAAGCGCTCGACGCGCCCACCGGTGTCCATCAGCTTCTGGCGGCCCGTGTAGAACGGGTGGCAGTTGGAGCACACCTCGACGTGCAGCTCGTCGCGCGTCGCGCGCGTGAGGAACTCGTTGCCACAGGTGCAGCGCACGTGTGCTTGCACATAACTTGGATGGATCTTCGCCTTCATCGTCCTTCCATTCTAGCGGCCGGCGCGCTCCTGGCGCGCACGCGGCCGAGGCGATGGCTTCAGCCGGCGGCCAGCCGCGACGTGGGAGGCGTCGAGACGGCTCCGCCCGGGGACGTCGCGCCCGGCGTCACCGGCGTCGAGAGAGCGGGGGGCGCCGGCTGGGCGCAGACCGGGGTGAGCAGCGCCGAGCGCCGAGCGACGCGGCCTTTGGCGTTCACCCAGTGGAAGCGCACAACCGCGCGATAAGCCGCGGGGAAGGACAGGTCGGTGACCTGCTTTACGTATTTGTAGATCATCACTCCCGGGCTCGACGCGCGCCACACACCCAGCCCCGGCGCGGTGACGAGGTGAAAGCCGGGTTCGCCGAACGGCCGCTCCTGCAGGTCGATCCGCATCTCCATCCGCGTCGCGCCGGCCATCGTGGTCATTTCGCCGGAGAACGTGGCCGCACGTTCCCCCTGTTCCCCGGTCGTGACGCACTGTTCGAGCAGCGCCGAGGCGCTCGGCACGGCCCCTGCCGTGCCGAGCTGCCCCGTGTGGCCACCGTCCCCGGCGGTGGTCCCCCCCAGCGCGGCGGGCGCCTGCGCCAGACACATGAACGTCAGCGCACAGCCCACCGACACGACGGCGTGCCTGGCCGTTGCCGGCCGGCGCGAGAAAAGCGACCCGAGGGATGTCATCTTCATCACAACCTCTAACACGCGCTATCGGCGCATGTTTCGCATCGCTCGTGCGCCACGACGCGACCATGCGCCGGTCGAGACGCTCAGAGAATTTGATAGAGGGGGCCGTCGCCACCCTCTGGCACGGTCAACCGTCCGCCCTTGGCGGTGATCGCTCCGCACTGCACGCAGTTGGTGTAGTTGACGATCACGTCCACGTCGCCGGTCTCGGGCGCGTCCTCGGGGATCTCGTAAACGCCGGCTGGGCACATCCACCGCCAGGTCTCGGCGATCTCGCGGGGGACGTGCTTCTGGATGCGGATGTGGTTCGGGGCATCGTCGCGGGTGGCGTTTCCGGTGATGAACACCGAGGAGAGCTTGTCGAAGGTGTATTTGCCGTCGGGCTTCGGATAGCGATCCTTCGTGTCGCCGACGAACATCGGCTCGGCATCGTCGCGATGCCATTCCTGGCGACCTGGCGGAACCTTGCCCTTCGACATGATCGACGGGCCGGCCAGCAGGCTGCCGAGCAGGAAGCCCTTCTGGAACGCCTGGCGCGTGTTGCGCACCTGGTAGAGCTCTTTGCCGATCGTGGACTGCTCGACCGCCTCCTCGTAGTCGGACAGGTCGCTTGAGCCGCGCTTGAGCGCCGCGTAGATCGACTCGGCCGCCAGCATCCCTGACTTGATGCAGTGGTGGACGCCCTTCAGCGCCGCCGTGTCGACCATCCCGCCCCCGTCGCCGACGATCACCGCGCCGGGCATCGACAGCTTCGGCATCGACCAGTAGCCGCCACCGGGAAGGGCCTTGGCGCCCCAGGCGACCCGCTCGCCGCCCTCGAGGATGCCCTTGACGAGCGGATGCGTCTTGAACGTCTGCAGCAGGTCGTGCGCCGAGGTCGTCGCGTCGCGATAGTTGAGGTCGACGACGAAGCCGATCGAGACCATGTCCTCGCCTGTCTTCTCGTCCTTCATCGGATACAGCCAGGTGCCGCCGAGCTGTCCGTACTTGGCCGCGACCTTCAACGGCCACGGCTGCACGAACGTGTGGATCACCCGGTCGAGTGGCTTTGAGACCTTCCACACCTCCTTCACGCCGAGCTCCCAGACCTGCGGCTCGCGGTTCGCGGCGAGGTCGAACTCTTTGATCGCGGCGCCGGTGAGATGGCCCCAGCAGCCCTCCGCGAGCACGGTCGCCTGCGCCTTGATGTCGGTGCCGGGCTCGAAGTTGCCGAGCGGCTCTGAGTCCTTGCCGCGGCCCTTGTCGCCAGAGCGCACGCCGAGCACTTGACCGTCCTGCACGATCAGCTGCGTCGCCGAGGTCTCGGTCAGGACGTAGGCCCCACCCTCCTCGGCCTGGCGCTGCTGGAAGCGCGCGAGCGCGGAGACCGAGACCACCTCGTTGCCGTGGTTTTTGAAGTTCGGCACCGCCGGAATCGGGACCGGCAGCTTGGTCTTCGGGCCGGTGAGCATGTACACCGACTCCTTCTCGACCTCGCCGAACGCGAAGCCCTCCTCGCGCCACTGCTCGCGGGTCATGTCGGGAAACAGCTCCTGCAGCGGGCCCGGGCGCATGACCGCGCCGGACAGGTTGTGCCCGCCGCAGGTCTTCGCCTTCTCGATCACAGCCACCGGCACCTCACCCAGGCGCTCCATCATCTCCGGATCGTCTCCCAGCAGCTGCAACAGCCGGTTCGCGCAGGCAAGCCCCGCGGTGCCGCCGCCGACGATCGCGACGCCGACCTCGATCAGCTCGTCCTCGGCGTCGAGGCCGCGCTTGACGAACTCCTTCTGCGAGTCGACCGGCGGGGGAAAGACCGCCGGGGAGACCGGGCCGCCTGCCCCCCGCGACGGGGGGTTATGAGAGCCGTTGTGAGATGACATTTCGCTTTACGCTCCTAACTTGGTTGCGCTCGCGCATCCGCTCCGCTCATCGGTTCCTCAGCTTGCCTTCTTCGCCTTCACGGCCTCCGTCAACTTCGGCAGGATCTTGTTCAGATCGCCGACGATCCCGAGGTCTGAGAATTCGAAGATCGGCGCGTTGGCGTCCTTGTTGATCGCGACGATGTTCTCCGAGGCCTGCATCCCGACCTTGTGCTGGATCGCGCCGGAGATGCCCGCCGCGAGGTACAGCTTCGGCGCGACCGTCTTGCCGGTCTGGCCGATCTGCGCCGCGTAGGGGTACCAGCCGGCGTCGACCACCGCGCGGGTGGCGGCGACGGCGCTGTTGCCACCGAACGCGCCGGCCAGATCTTCGGCGAGCTGAAAGCCCTCGGCCTTGCCGAGGCCGCGACCGCCGGCGATCAGGATGTCGGCGCCCTCGATGTCGACGTCGGCGCCGCGCTGTTCGCCGCGCGTGACCATCGTCGCCTGCCGCGCCTGCGGGCTCAGCTCGAAGGAGAGCTGCTCGACGGGAGCGGCGCCCGCGCCGGTCTCCTTGATCTCGAAAGCGTTCAGGCGGCCGATGATGATGCCGACGTCCGAGCGGTATTTGATCTCGGAGATCGCGGAGTCGCCCAGGATCGGGCGCTCGGCGACGAGCTCTCCACCCTCGGCGCGCACGTTCGTGACCTCCATCGCAACACCGGCGCCGAGGCGCGCGGCGAGGCCGGCGCCGATCTCGAAGCCGAGCAGGCCACCTCCGAACAGCGCGTAGGAGTAGTCGCCACCCTGGATCGCCGCGGCCATCGCGTCGACCAGCGGCTGCGCGAGACCCTCCGGGCCCTCGGCGACGAGCACCTTCTTGGCGCCGTAGTTGCCGAGCGACGCCGCCAGCTCCTGCGGCACGTTCTCGCCGAGCAGGATCGCGTGCGCCTCGCCGCCGAGCTCGGTGGCGAGCTTTGCGCCCTCGGAGACGGCGCCGAGCGAGTTCTTGTTGATCGCGCCGTCGTAGTGCAGCGCGTAAACGAGGATGTTTGCCATATCTAGATCAACTGCTCCTTCGAAAATGGGAGGGGGTCATGGGGAAGGGCCTGCCCTCCCCCATTACAGAAGCTTCCTCTCGTCGAGCCAGGCCACGATCTGCTCGACCGTCTCGTTGGTGTCCTCGTCCTCGATGATCTGTCCCGCGGCCTTCGCCGGCGGCGCCTTGGCGGCGACCCATCGGGCGGCGGAGTTATCGCCGCCGACCAACGCCTCGTCGATCTGCACCTCGCCCGCGGTCACCGTGTCGAGGGGCTTCTTCTTGGCGCCCATGATCGCCTTCAGCGACGGATAGCGCGGCTCGTTGATCGCGTCGCCGACCGAGATCACGGCCGGCAGCTTGATCTGGACGGTGTCGTAGCCGTACTCGGCCTGGCGCTCACAGCGCAACGCGTCGGGCTCGACGTCCATCTTGATCACCTGCGTAAGCGACGGCATGCCCAAGTGCTCGGCCACGACCGCGCCGATCGTGTAGCACTCGCCGTCGTCGGACTGCTGTCCGAGCAACACCAGATCGGGGCTCTCGCGTTGCAGTGTCTTTGCCAGCGCATAGCCGGTCGCCGCCACGTCGGAGCCGGCGACGGCCGGGTCGGAGAGGTGGACCGAGCGGTCGGCGCCGAGCGAGACCGCCTTGTGCAAGGCGCGCACAGCGCTGTCGGGGCCCATCGTCACCGCGACGATCTCCTCGACCGGTACGGCGCCGCCCTCTTTGATCTGCATCGCAGCCTCGATGGCGTGCGTGTCATACGGGTTGAGGTTCTTCTCCCCGCTGCGGTCCATCCGCCCCGTCGAAGAGTCGATCCTCTTTTCGACGGCGGCGTCCGGAACCTCCTTCACCAGGACGCATATCTTCATTCTCAGGCAACTCCTTGGGGTCTGTTGAGGGACATCCTACCCGTTTTGTTGACTGACAAGTCAATCGGGCCAACATTGGCTCTGCGATGCGGATTCAGCACATCACCATCAATGCACGGATGCACGGATGAAGTCGACGATCGCCTGCGTCGGCGCGCCGGGCGTGAACACCTCGGCCACCCCCAGCTCCTTCAGCTCGGGGATGTCTTCGGCCGGGATCGTCCCGCCGACCGTGACGACCACGTCGTCGACGCCCTGCTCGCGCAGCAGCGCCACCACGCGCGGCACGAGCGTCATGTGGGCGCCGGACAGGATCGACAGGCCGACCGCGTCGGCGTCCTCCTGGATCACCGTCTCGACGATCTGCTCCGGCGTCTGGTGCAAGCCGGTGTAGATCACCTCCATCCCGGCGTCGCGCAGCGCCCGCGCGATGATCTTCGCGCCGCGGTCATGGCCGTCGAGGCCGGGCTTGGCCACGACGACGCGAATCTTGCTGTGGGCAGTTGAAGAGGACATCGAGCCGGGCTCTAGCGACGTGCGCGCCGGCGGATGGGGCCGGGGCGTGTCGGGCGAGACGCGCGGAATTGTAGAGCCCTGGGGTCCGCGCGCGCTCCCACGTGCTCTCTGACGACGGTCCCCAGGCCACCGAGCGCAGCTGCGGCGCCCACCGCGGCGAGCATCTTCAAGCGCGCGCCGAGATGGTCCAGGCGCAGCACCTCCCAGCCCTCGTGCGCCGCGATGCGGGCAAGATCCTGGTCGGGGTTGACGACCACCGGGTGCCCTACCGCGCGCAGCATCGGCAGGTCGGACTCCGAGTCCGAGTAGGCGTAGGACGCGGCCAGGTCGATGTGCTCGCGCTCGGCCACCTCGCGCATCGAGATCACCTTGCCCTCGCGATAGTTGAACGGCCCCGCCGCGCGGCCGGTGTAGCGACCGTCGACGATCTCAGAGCGCGAGCCGAGGCCGCCGTCGAAGGCGAGCACGTGCGCGAGCAGGTCCGCCATCTCCTGGGAGGCGGCCGTCAGGATGTACACGAGCCTGCCGGCGTCCTGATGCTCGTAGGCGCGCGCGAGCATCTGCGGGTACAGGCGGGGCAGCACGCCGGCGAGCACCCGCGGGGAGAGCCGCTGCAGGTCGCGCACGCGCACCCCGGCGATCATCTCCCCGACGCGCTTGCGCACCTCGTCGGCGCGATCGTCGGTCGAGCCGCGCAGGCGGAAGCGCAGGTTTTCGTACACGTCCCGCGCCAGACGACTGCGCGAGATCATCCCCGTCTCATAGGCGGCGCGGGCGAAGAAGATGCCCGAGGAGCCGGCCATCAAGGTCTTGTCCAGGTCGAAGAACGCCGCCGCGCGCGATTCGACAGCGCCGTTTCCGGCCTCGAGCACGTCTCAGACCTTGAGAATGACGGCGTCGCCCTGCCCACCGCCCGAACAGATCGCCGCGCAGCCGTAGCCGCCCCCGCGACGGCGCAGCTCGAACACGAGCGAGCCGAGGATGCGCGCGCCCGAGGCGCCGATCGGGTGGCCGAGCGCGACCGCACCGCCGTTGACGTTGACCCGGTCCTCGTCGATGCCGAGCATGCGGATCGAGTTGAGCGTGACCGAGGCGAACGCCTCGTTGATCTCCCACACGTCGATGTCGCCGGGCTGCAGGCCGGCTTTCTCCAGCGCCTTCTTGGCGGCGTTCGCGGGGGTGGTGGCCAGGTAGGCGAAGTCGTTGGCGGACTGCGCGTGGGCGACGATCTCGGCCAGCGCCTCCTTGCCGTTGGCGGTGGCCCACTCCTCCGAGGACAGCACTAGCGCGCCGGCCGCGTCGTTGACGCCGGGCGAGTTGCCGGCGGTGTGGGAGCCCTCCTTGCCGACCAGTCCGGGCAGCGCGGCGAGCTTCTCGAGCGTCGTGTCCCGGCGCGGGGCCTCGTCGATCTCGATGACGGTGTCTCCCTTCCTGCCTTTGACGGTCACGGCCACGATCTCCTCCGGCAGGCGGCCCTCGTCGGTCGCCTTCAGCGCGAGCTCGTGCGAGCGCAGCGCCCAGCGGTCGAGATCGGCGCGCGTCATCTCGAGCTCGTCGCCCACCTCGGTGGCCTCGATGAACATCTGCTTACCCGAGAATGGGTTGGTCAGGCCGTCATGGACCATCGCATCGAGCGCTTTGACGTCGCCCATGCGGAAACCGAAGCGCGCGCCCGGCAGCAGGTAGGGAGCCTGCGACATCGACTCCATGCCGCCGCCGACACCGACGTTCACGTCACCCGCGCGGATCGCCTGGTCGAGGATCACCGACGCGCGCAGGCCGGAGGCGCAGACCTTGTTGACCGTCTCCGAGGAAACCTCCTTGGGTATACCGCCCTTGATCTGGGCCTGGCGCGAGGGGATCTGACCCTGGCCGGCCTGCAGCACCTGCCCCATCACGACGTGCTCGACCTGCTCGGGCTCGACGCCGGCGCGCTGCAGCGCGGCCTCGATCGCCACACCGCCCAGCTCGGTGGCATCAAGCGTTGACAGGCCGCCGCCCATCTTGCCGATGGGAGTACGCGCGGCGCCGAGGATCACGGTCTTGGGCATGGGCTGAGAACGCTCCTGGTGTCGGAAAAAAGACGGATAGGTCAGACAATGCTAGTGAAGGCCCATCTGAAAACCCGCACGATGCCCCCCGGGACCTCGGTCGCAAGCTCAAGCGCACCGCTCGCCACGCGCGTAGTGGCGTAGCTTGATCGGTCGAACCCTTTGTCAGCGCACCAGGTATCCTGCCCGGCCATGCAGGCCTCTTCCACCACCGAGCCCGCGAGCGCCACGGATGCGGACACGGTCCTGCTCGGCGTGTTCGACGGCGGCGAGCCCGGCCTGCGCGCGACGCCGCCGGAGGTGGCCGAACTGCTCGCCTCGGGTGAGGCGCGTAGCTCGTTCAAGGCGCTCGGCCTGACCCACGCCGCCGGCAAGCGCTGGCTCGTCGTGGGGCTCGGCAAGCACGGGGACTTCACGCCCGAGCGCGCTCGCGTCGCGGCGGCGGTCGCCCGCGATCGCACCCGCGAGCTGTCCGCGAAGACGCTCTGCTGGGAGCTGCCCGGGGAGGGGGATCCGCAGGTCGCGGCGGCGCTCGTGGAGGGCACGATCCTGGCCGACTATCGTTTCGAGCGGCACAAGTCGACACAGTCCGGCGAGTCGGATGCACAGTCGAAGCGTCTCGAGCGTCTGATCGTCTCTTCCCCGGCGGAGCTGGCGGACACCGTCGCGCAGGCGGCACTCGTCGCCCGCGCGGTCAACGCGGCCCGCGACCTGCAGAACCGGCCCGGCAACGACCTGACCCCGACGGCGCTCGGCGAGTACGCGCAGACGCTCGCAAGCGAGATCGACGGTCTGTCGGTCGAGGTGGAGGGCCGCGAGGGGATCGTCGGCCGCGGCATGGGCGCGTTCGCCGCCGTGGCCCAGGGCTCTGAGGAGGAGCCCGCGCTGATCACGCTCCGCTACGAGCATCCGCAGGCGACCGGCCAGGTGCTCGGCTTCGTCGGCAAGGCCGTAACCTTCGACAGCGGCGGCATCTCGTTGAAGCCCGGCGCGAAAATGGCGGAGATGAAGTTCGACATGTCCGGCGGCGCCGCCGTGCTCGAGGCGGTCGCGGCGATCGCGCGCCTGGGACTTGCGGTGAAGCTGGTCGCGGTCGTGGGCGCCACCGAGAACCTGCCCAGCGGACGCTCGATCAAGCCCGGTGACATCGTGACGGCCTCCAACGGCAAGACGATCGAGGTCAACAACACCGACGCCGAGGGCCGGCTTGTCCTGGCCGACTGCCTCTGCCACGCCGTCTCGCTGGGGGCAGAGCGAATCGTCGACCTGGCCACGCTCACGGGTGCGGTGATCGTCGCGCTCGGCTCGACCTACGCGGGGCTGATGAGCAACGACGAGCAGCTCGCCGAGCACGTCACCGCCGCGGGTGATCGCACCGGCGAGATCGTCTGGCGGCTGCCGCTGCACCCCGAGTACGACGAGCTGGTCGCCGGCAAATACGGCGACCTGGACAACGCGCCCGAAGCGCGCAAGGCGGGCACGATCATGGGCGCCTCGTTCTTGCAGAACTTCGTCGGCGATACGCCCTGGGCGCACCTCGACATCGCCGGCTCCGCTTGGGATCTCGGCCGTGCGTACGTCGGCAAGGGCGCGTCCGGCTACGGCGTGCGGCTGCTGGTCGAGCTCGCCCGCTCCTACGGCGCGTAGGCGCGCGCCCGTGCGCTCCGACGGCGCGTAGGCGCGCGCGTTCACTCAAACGGGCGCCTCCAACCAGCCGGTCACAGCTCGCCAGGCGTCCCCGCGTGGATCGATGTGCGCGCGATGGCGACCAGCCGGTCCCTCGATCTCGATCAGCTCGACCGAGCCACCGGCCGCACGCGCCGCCCGGGCGTAGCGGCGGCTGAGCTCCACGGTGACAGTTTCGTCACGAACGCCGTGCACGAGCAGCACCGGCAGGCCGAGCGGGATCTGGCTGATCGGATCGCCCACCGCGTAGCGCTCCGGCAGCTCCCCGGGCGAGCCGCCCATCAGCGCGCGTGCGGCGCCGCCGTGCCACCGGCGATAGGCGCCCGCCAGGTCGACCACGCCGGCCTGGGCGATCGCCCGTGTGAAGCTCACGCGCGGGCCGGCGCCGGGCGCGCCCTCGGTCAGCTTGGATCGACCGGCCGCCCACAGCGCCAGGTGCCCGCCGGCGGAGTGGCCGAGCACGCTTACGCTGTCGAGGTCCAGCGGCGCGTCCAGCTCGGTCAGGCGATCGATCGCGGCGGCCACGTCCGCGAACGTCTCCGGCCAGCCGCCGCCATCTCCGAGACGGCGATACTCGATGTTCCACACCGCCCATCCCCGCCTGACCAGGTCGCCGACGAGACCGCGCATCGCCACCTTGCCGTAGCGCTTGTGCCAGGATCCCCCGTGGATCGTGACGATCGCGGGATGCGGGCCGGCTCCGATCGGCAGGTAGAGATCGGCGCGCTGTGAGCGATGAGGCCCGTAGCGGAAGGTGCGCCCGCGAGTCAGGAAGTCGAGGATCAGGCGGGTGCGGGCCACGGTCGGGCTCAATCCTGACAGAGCTGGGAGAATGCCTGTGATGGACTTCGACCTCTCGCCCGAGCATGAGCTGATCCGCCGCACGGTGCGCGAGTTCGCCGAGGGCGAGGTCGCGCCGGTCGCGGAGGAGCTCGACCGGACGAAGGCGTTTCCGTATGAGATCGTGCGGCGGCTGGGCAAGCTGAACCTGATGGGGATCCCCTTTCCCGAGGAGTACGGGGGCGGGGGCGGCGACACGCTCGCGTACGCGCTCGCGGTCGAGGAGCTCACGCGAATCGACAGCTCGGTCGCGATCACGCTGTGCGCGCACACCTCGCTCGGCACCCAGCCCGTCTACCTGTTCGGCTCCGAGGAGCAGAAGCGCGAGTGGCTGCCGCGGCTGTGCTCGGGGGAGAAGCTCGGCGCGTTCGGCCTGACCGAGCCGGAGGCCGGCTCCGACGCCGGGAACACGCGTACGCGCGCGCGATTGACGGACGGCCAATGGGTGGTAAACGGCGCCAAGCAGTTCATTACGAACGCCGGCACCGAGATCTCGGGGATGGTCTGCATCACCGCCGTCACCGGCGACCCCTCCGCCGAGAGCGGCGAGAAGGAGATCTCGAACCTGATCGTGCCCAACGGCACGCCCGGCTACGAACAGGGCGAGCCCTACCGCAAGATGGGCTGGAACGCGTCGGACACGCGCCCGCTGACGTTCAGCGACTGCCACGTGCCTGAGCAGAATCTGCTCGGTCCGCGCGGGCAGGGGTTCAAGCAGTTCCTGCACATCCTCGACATCGGCCGCATCGGCGTCGCGGCGATGGGCGTCGGCCTCGCGCAGGGCGCGCTCGACGAGGCGCTGAAATACGCCAAAGAGCGCAGGGCGTTCGGCAAGCCGATCTCCAAGTTCCAGGCGATCCAGGCCAAGCTCGCGGACATGTCGAGCGAGATCGCGGCCGCGCGGCTGCTCGTGTACAAGGCCGCGCGCGAGAAGGACGCCAAACGCAACTTCACGCTGACCGCCGCCCAGGCGAAGCTCAAGACCGGCCGCCTGGCCGTGCGCTGCGCCGAGGAGGCCGTGCAGATCCACGGCGGGTACGGCTTCATCGAGGAGTACCCCGTCTGCCGCTTCTACCGCGACGCGAAGATCCTCACGATCGGCGAGGGCACCGACGAGGTCCAGCAGATGGTGATCGCCCGCGCCCTCGGCGCCTAGCGCGGGGCGAGGATCACGAGCGGGATCTCGCGCTCGGCGCGCCGCTGGTAGTCGGCGTAGCCGCCGTAGACCTTCACCATCAGCGGCCACAACCGCCTGCGCTCATCCGGATCGGCTTCGCGCGCGTGGACGTGTTGGCGGCGCGCGCCGACCTGCACGGTCGTGTCGGGATGGGCGAGCAGGTTGTAGAACCACGCGGGGTTCTTGGGATGGCCGCCCTTCGAGGCCACCAGAATCCAGTCATCGCCGTCGACCCCGTACACGAGCGGGCTCGTGCGAGGAGTGCCGCTCTTGGCGCCCACATGATCGAGCAGCAGCATCGGCGGCGAGCCGGGGAAACGATGGCCGATCAGGCCGTTGCTGGCACGGTAGACCGTCGCGTGACCCTTGATCGCCCAGCCCAACGGCCCCCAGCTCTTCTCCACCAAGTCGAGATAGTCCATCGCTGCCCGACCCTATCCGATCGCTGTCCGGATGGGGCGCCATGGCCGCGCCCGGCCGGGTCGTCGCTCAGGACTTCACGGCACGGGACTCCACGGCCTGCTCGAGCAGCTCGGTGGCCGCGCTTGCCGGGTCCAGGCGCCGCTGCACGACCTGCTCGAGCAGGCGCTGGAACCGATCGTCGCCGAGCAGGTCCTGCTCCAACCGCCGGCGCATGCGGGCGGCGGCGATCGCAAGCACCTCGTTGCGCAGGTTGCGACTGCGCCGCTCGGCGAGCTGGCCCGCGGCGAGGATGTGGGCGCGGTGCTCCTCCAGCCGCTCCACCAGCTCGGCCACGCCGGTGCCGTTGCTCGCCTCGGTCTTCACGATCGGCACGCGCCAGCTCCCGCGCACCTCCTCGGCGGAGCGATCGAGGTTGGCCAGCGAGAGCACGCCGCGGATCTCGCGCACCATCGTGTCGGTCAGCGGATGGTCGGCCTTGTTGATGACGATCACGTCGGGGATCTCCATCACGCCGGCCTTCAGCGCCTGGATCGAGTCGCCCGAGCCGGGCATCAGCACGAGCACGATCGTGTCGGCATGGTCGATGATGTCGATCTCGGCCTGCCCCACGCCGACGGTCTCGACGAACACGTCGTCACGCCCGGCCGCGTCGAGCAGCAGCGCCGCCTGCAGCGCGGCCTCCGACAGGCCGCCGAGGGCGCCGCGGTTGGCCATCGAGCGGATGAACACGCCGCGGTCGAGAAAATGCTCGGACAATCGTATGCGGTCGCCGAGCAGCGCACCGTGCGTGAACGGCGAGGAGGGGTCGATCGAGAGCACGCCGACCGTCCGGCCGGCTTCGCGCCGAGCCTTCGTCAGCGCCCCGATCAGCGTCGACTTGCCCACACCGGGGGGGCCGGTGAAGCCGAACACGGCGGCCTCGCCCGTATGGGGGTAGACCTCTTTCACCAGCTCCCACCCCTCCGGCGAGTCGTTCTCCACGAGCGTGATCGCGCGCGCGAGCGCACGGCGGTCGCCGTCGAGCAATCGTTGGGCGAGTGTGGAGGACACCGTGGAAGTATCTAGGATGCGCGCTCGTGACACGAGCCCGAGAAGCGCTGCGCACGTGGCGGTGGATGCGCGCGCACAACATGCTGAACCGCCACTACGCGCCGCTGCTGGCACGCTACCTGCTGCTGAAGCTGCGGTTCGGCAAGCGCCTGCATACGGACGGCATCTGCTTCGTCTGCCCCGGCGTGCAGCTCGAGATCGGGCGCGATGCGACGCTGCGTATCGGCCGCTGGGCGTGGCTCGGGCACGGCACGAAGATCCGCGTGCACGAGGGCGAAGTCTGCATCGGCGCGAAGACCGTGATGGGTCAGGAGTGCACGATCTCGGCCTTCCAGCACGTGTCGATCGGGCGCGAGTGCATCGTCGCCGACCGTGTGATGCTGATCGACTTCGACCACGGCGCCGTCGAGGTCGAGCGGCCCGTGCGCCTGCAGGGGATCTACAAGCGCGACGTCCGCGTCGGGCACAACGTGTGGATGGGCTATGGCGCGTGCGTGCTGCGCGGGGTGAGCATCGGCGACAACGCGATCGTCGGCACGAGCGCGGTCATCACCAAGGACGTTCCCGCCAACGCCGTCGTCGCAGGGTCGCCCGCACGTGTGATCCGCACGCGCGAGACGCCGCGGTCGATGCGCTGGGAGTGAACTCCGGCCGGGAGTGAGCTCCGAAGGCCCGGCGGGCGGCGCCGCGCGGCGCCGGGGTCCCTTTCCCCAGCGCCGCTACGAGCGTCGTGTGCTGGTACTACTTGTGCTTCTTCGACTTGTGCTTCGCGGCCTTCGCCGCTTTCAGAGTCGCCGTAGCGGCCTTGACACCGCTGCCGGCGATCTGCACCCTGAGCCCGCGACGGCCGGCCTTGACCAGGAGCTTGCGGCCTTGGCCGGTCAGGCGCACGCGCAGCGTCACGCTCTTGCCGGCGGCCGTCGAGAAGCTGGCGACGCCGATCGTGACATTGCTCGTCTTCTTGTGCCGGCCGTGTTTGGTCGTGACGCGGGCGACTATCTTCATCACGCCCGAGCAGGGCGCCACGCCCGGACAACTCAGCGTGACCGACGCGACGGCGCCCTTGACTTTGACGCCTGCAAACACGGCGAGAGGCACCGGGATCGCCAGGGCGTTGCTCATCGCGCTCGCCGCCCCAGCGCCGTTGCCCGCCGTCACAGAGCAGGTGATCGAGTGGCCCGGATCGACGGGTTGCACCGTGTAGGTCGATCCCGTTTGCGCGGAGATCACACTGCCGTCACGCAACCACTGATATCCGAGATAGGTCGGTTCGTGCGACCAGGAGCCCTGCGAGCAACTCAGCGTCTGGCCGACTGCCGGCGTCCCCGTCAGCGTCGGCGCGGTGGTGCTCGCCGGTGTCGTCGGGAATGCTTCGCGCAGGCTTTCGTTGATCCCACCGGTATTCGAGCCGCTCGTGACCGAAACCGATTCGCCTTTCTTGGCCGTTTGCTGCCCGTGGTAGTACCCGGTCACGTACACCTCGGGGCATTCTCGTTCGCCTTTCTTCGGGATCGAGCAGATATAACCGCTGAATTCCACCTTGTACGACCCGCTTGCCAGACCGGAGATCGTGTACTGGCCGCTCGTATTCGTATACGCACACCTTGTATTGGAGAAGTATTCTATTTCTTCGAATTTTGTGGATTTCAACGCGCAGACTTCGATTTTTGCAAGTCCGGGATGGGTGATCGAGGCGTTTGTCACGGTGCCGCCGATCTGGCCGCCAGGCTGCAACGCCACATTTAGGGTTTCGGTCTTGTTCGCCTTCACCCTCACCGAGGCGGACTGGCTGGTGTAGTTGGACTTCGGCTGGCAGCGGACCTTTTCTCCCTGTTCTTCGTCGCACGTTACCGCGGGCGAGAAGGTGACCGTGTAGGAGCCGACGGCAAGACCCGAGATGGCGTATTCGCCGTTGCCGTTCGTTTCGACGCAGCGCCCGTTGGCGCACGCTTCGACACCGCCCGCTCCCTGCCCGTTGGAGGCGTTGGTGACTTGACCGGCGACCGCGCCTTCACCTGCTTCTTCCAGTCCGGCGTCGATGTTTTTGGTCACGATGCCGGTCGTCACGGTCACCGGCGTCGATTCGGACAGCGAGGACACACCGCTGTAATACTGGGTCAGAAACCCGGCGGCGTTGAAGCCGACCCGGTAGTTGCCAGCCCCGCCTTTGGGTTCAATCGTGTATTCGCCCAATCCGCCCGTGGTCACAATCTGGCATTCGATGAGCGTATTGCTTTCGCTATACAGGCACACATCGGGGCTGGGGATTCCAGCATGAGTTTCGGCGTTGGTGATTTTGCCGCTGAACCCAGTACTCGCCAGAGCGCTGGCGACTGGGAGGAGCGCGAACAGCGCGACGCAGCCGACCAGCACGGCGAGCGCTCGCCGAGCGGCGCCGCTGCGCCACATGTTCGACCCGTCGACACGTGAGGTCACGTGATCGTCTGTGACAGCGTGGCGGTGCGACGTCGATATAAGTCTGTTCATCTCACTCTCCATGTGATGGGAATCGGGTCCAGCTCTGTCTGTTTAGGCGGCCGTTAGAAATGCTCGAGGCGGGCACGCTAACAGATTCCTGTCAACTAAGTCAGGCCAGGCTTTCAGTTCAAGTGATCGGTACGTACCCGACCCACCTGCGATGCCATCTCAGGGCGCCAACAGCCAAGTGGGGTCGGCGTGCACGGCGAGATTGCGCACACCCGCCACATCCGCTCCCCCACCCGCAGCCAGCGCCCGACCGACCGCGTCGCGGTGCCCGGCGAACCGCTCGTGCGCATAGGGAACGGCAAGGCCGCGCGAGACCATGAACGCCCAGTCGCTCGCCTGCAGCGCCAGCAGCTCGCGCGCGGCCGTCGTGCCCACATTCGAGCCGTCTCCGTCGGCAGCGTCTCTACCGACACTCGCGGCGGCCACGCGCAGCTCGGCCGCGCGCGTGGCGAAAGCCATCTCGGCGACCGCCGGGCCCGACCAGGTCGACAGATCGCCGTTCTCGCCCCACGTGCTCGGTGCCCGGGTCTCCTCGTCCTGCACGGGCGCCGGCTCGTGGCATTCGAGCGCGTCGTCCAGCCGCACCAGCTCGAGGCCCTGCCGGGAACACTCCTCGACCACCGCCTCAAGCCAGGTGAGGCCCTCGTACCACCAATGGCCGAGCAGCTCGGTGTCGAGCGCACAGACCGCCAGCCCCCCGCCCGGCAGGCCGGCGCCGCGGTCGCGCAGACGCGCGATCGTGCGGGCCACGAAGTCGTAGGCGTGCTCACGCGCGAGCGCCGACGCGCGCGCGTGGTCGTACTCGCCGCCACCGTTGGCCCATGGGTTGTGGTGATGGACGGTGTGGCGGTGATAGTCGCGGTAGACGCCGGCGGCGGGATAGCCCCCCCCGCTCCACACAAGCGACATCGTGGCACGGTCGACCGGCACGAGCACCAGCCCGGACCCGCTCACGAGCGGGCGCAGATGCTCGCTCGCTCCCAGCCCAAAGCGTCCGGTCAGCTCGACGCACGCGGAGCGGGCGCCGGCGGCGAGGAGCGCCGGCTCGAGCCACGGGGCGTGGCCGCACTCCGGCAGCCAGAAGCCCCCGCGCCAGCGGTCCGCGCCGAAACGCGCTCGATGAGCGTCCACGCCCGCCCTGACCTGCAGACGCAGTCCCGCGTCGGTGGCCAGCAGCGGCAGCACCGCGTGGGTCGCCGACGAGGTCCACTGCGCGTGCGGCGCGAATGCACCGAGCAGATCGTCGCCGCGCTCGCGCAGCCGCTCGAGCGGTTGCGAGTAGTCGCCCCATGCACGCTCCAGCTCACGCGCAAGCGTCTCGTGCCCTCCGGCCCGCAGCCCGGCGATGTCCTCCTCATGGGTGTATCGGCGCACATCCTCGACGAACGTCGAGAACCGCTCGGCCAGATCGGGGGCCTGCAGCTGGTCGCACAACACCGGCGTGAGTGACAGCGTCAGCGGGACATCGCGGTCGAGCAGGTCGAGCAGCGGCAGGTAGCAGCATGCGATCGCCTCCCACAGCCACTCCTCGCCGAACGGCCAGGTGCCGAAGCCCTCGACGTAGGGCATGTGCGTGTGCAGGACGATCGCCAGCGTGCCGCGATCGCGGCCGGCGCTCACGGCCGGCAGACCGCGACGAAGTCCAGAGCGCGATCCAGATCGGCCTGGCCGCAGGGGCGCAGAGCGAAGTCCGAGGCGGCGATCGCGGGCGTGAAGCGATCGTAGAACGTTTTCGTCACGCCCAAGCGGGGGTGGACGGCGTCCCAGCCGAGCCGCAGCGCGAGCTCGTGGACGCGGAGCTTGCGCGTGTGGAACAGCCCGTACATCCGCACCGAGGCGAAGTGGGCGCGGCACAGCCGCTCGAGCTCCTCCGCGCGGTACTCGTGGACGTGCCACGGGTTGTCCGAGCGCGGCGCCCCCTTGGGAGCGAGCGTGAGCACGTTGGGGGTCGACAGGAAGACGGTTCCCCGCGCCTGCGCCTGGACGCCTTCCACGAGCGAACGGAAGTGCTCGAGCACCGCGCCGGGATCCTGCAGGTGCTCGATCGTCTGCAGGAACACCACCGCGTCCGCCTGCTCGGCGAAGCTCTCAACCAGATCGCGGGCGAAGCGCAGGTTTGCGCGGCGGTAGCGCAGCCGTGCGTGCTCGTGGGCCTCGGGGTTGGCATCGACGCCGACGACGTTCGCGGCGGCGGTGGCGAGCACGTCCGCGCCGTAGCCCTCGCCGCAGGCCATGTCGATCACGCGCATCCCGGCGACCCGCTCCGCGATCCACTCGTACACGGCAAGATGACGGCGGAACCAGTAGTTCTCCTCGGGCACGTCCGGCAGCGTGCGCTCGCCGGTCAGCGCGAGCGGCGGCACGCCGGCCGGCTGATCGCGCTGCTCGTAGAGAGACACGGACACGGCGCGCGAGTATATGGTGCCGCCTTCATGGCACCTGCTCTCACCGCCGAGGAGATCCGCGACGTCAACACGCGCTATCACGACGTCGCGGCCGGTCATTACGACTCGAAGTGGGGGATCGATTTCGGCGAGCTCGGCCACGACCAGGTGACCGCGAAGGTGCGCAAGGCGCTCGGGCGAGAGCCGGGGCGCTACTCGAGCACGCTCGAGATCGGCGCCGGCACAGGGTATTTCACGCTGAACCTGCTCCGTGCCGGCCTGATCGACGAGGCCACCTGCAGCGACATCTCGCCGGGCATGCTGGCGACGCTGAAAGACAACGCGCAGCGCCTCGGGCTGGACGTCAGCACCGAACCGGCCGACGCCGAGCGTCTGCCGTTCGCGGACGGGAGCTTCGACCTCGTGCTCGGTCACGCCGTGCTCCATCACATCCCCGACCTGCCACGCGCGTTCGCCGAGTTCGAGCGCGTGCTCGTCCCCGGCGGCACGGTGCTGTTCGCCGGCGAGCCCTCCCGTTACGGTGACCGGCTGGCGAACGTGCCCAAGCGGTTGGCGGGCGCCGCGGCGCCGCTGTGGCGCCGCGCGATCGGCGCCCGCCCTGCCCCTCCCGCCGAGGGAGGCGCTCCCGACGCGGCGCTCGAGGGGGTCGTCGACGTCCACGCCTTCGCCCCGGCCGAGCTCTCCCGCGCCGCCCACGAGGCCGGGTTCACGGACGTGCGTGTGATCGGCGAGGAGCTGCTCGCCAACTGGTTCGGCTGGACCAACCGCACGCTGGAGGCCACGGCCGAGCCGAGCGACGTGCCGTGGGGCTGGCGCCAGTACGCCTACCGCGGCTATCTCGCCCTGCAAGAGGTCGATCGCCGCGTGCTCGAGTCGCGCCTGCCGGCGGCGATCTTCTACAACCTGATGATCGCCGCGCGCAAGCCGTAGCGGCTCCGCGCGCAAGCTGTAAAGGGACTTGCCCTGCGGGCACCCCTCCGGAGCTCGCGCGACCCACGATGGCTGCGGCTACTCGGCCAGGTGGCAGACCTGCTGGGCGACCTGCAGCACGAACAGCTGAAGCCGGCGCAAGACCGCCGGCTGGCGAGCCGAGTTGTCGCTGAAGCGCACGGCGCCGTTTTCGTCGCGCACGTAGTAGCTGAGCACCGAGCCCGCGCGTGGCTCGAGCGCCAGATGACTGGAGGCCGGTTCGCGCAAATCTTCCTGGATCGCCCGCGCGCGCACGATCTGCGGGTCGCTCAATTTCAGCGTCTTGCCGCCGTTGCAGCGCACCCCGCCTTCTTCGTTCACGAGCAGCGTCAACCGCGCTCCCGGCCCGGCGCCGGTGCGCTGGAGGATGAACAGGTCGGGCGCCGAGACCCCGGCGCCACAGCCGCTGACGAGAGCTCCCGCGACTAGGAGCGCCGCCCCGGCGACCATCCACGAATGGCGCACCGCGCGTCGCGGAGCGCGTTCGTCGTGCCGCTCGGCGCGTAGGCGTCTCACTCGCCGGCCGCCACCCCGCCTCGACGGGGGTCCCCGGCACCGGACGGCCGCTCCCCCGGGCGCCTTTGCACCGCCTGGACACCGCCGAAGAAGAGGTTGCGCGAGCCGAAGCGCACGAGGCGCGCCTCTTCACCCGTCGAGGTGCTCAAGTCGTGCAGCTCCTCGACGGCGATCCCGGGCTCGGCGTAGAGCACACCGTCCTCGAGGTGCACGCGCGCGGCGTCGACCGCCTCCCGTGCGGTCATCCCGTGGTCGACGGCGCCTACGATCGTCTGCAGCAGCGCCGAGCGGATGCGGTTGGAGCCGGCGCTGCCCAGCACCAGCTCAACCTCGTCTCGGCGCATCACGACCGTCGGGGCCATCATGCTCGGCATGCGCCGTCCAGCTGGATGGCGGTGAAAGCCGAGCGGGTTGAGATCCTGCTCGCCCATCATGTTGTTGAGGTGCATCCCGGTGTGAGGCACGACCACGCCGGAGCCCTCGCCGTTGCTGCACGTCACGCTGCACGCACACCCGGCGCCGTCGAGCACGGAGATATGCGTGGTGGCGCCCAGATGGCCGGTGTCGCCAGGTTCGGGAGCGTCGTCGTGCCCCCTCCCCTCGCCGCCAGGCTCCACCCCTCCTGGCGCCACCCCGCCCGGCGCCGTCCCGCCCGGCTCCACCCCGCCCGGCTCCACCCCGTCCGCACCGAGCCACGCGGCGAGGAAGCGCACGGCGAACCCCTCCTCGGCGAGCCCGCTGAGGAACCGGGGGGTGCGCTCGGACTGCGCCGCCGCCATCGCCCGCACCACCCCGCGCAGCGTGGGCGGCGCCGGGCTGCGGTCGAGCAGCGCGAGCGCATATGCGAGCAGCGTCCCGCCCGCCGACGGCGGGGGATTCGTGAGAATCTCACGGTCGCGATAGCCGATCCTCACCGGCTCGCGCTCGATCGCGTGGTAATCGGCGAGATCCTCGCGCGTGAGCGAGCCGCCGTGGGCCGTCAGCCAGTCACAGGCCGCCGCGGCGATGTCCCCCCGGTAGAACGGCTCCGCGCCCTCGGCGCCAAGGCGGTCCAGCGCGTCCCCCAGCTCGGGATTGCGCAACCGCTCGCCCTCTCGCAGCACATGCCCCGCGGGCGCCCACAGCGTCGCGCACTCGGGTGTGGAGGTCAGGAGCTCTGCGAGGATCTTCGCGATATAGGCCTGACCCGAGTTCAGCACGACGCCGTCGCGGGCGAGCCGTGCGGCGGGCGCCGCCAGGTCGGCGAGCGAGACTGTCCCCCAGCGCCTTACGGCGTCGCACACGCCCGCGGGCGTGCCGTACACGCCACAGGAGGCAGGGCCGATGTGGAACACCTGCGCGGCATCGCCGAACGACACGTCGATCGCGTACAGCTCAACCTCGGAGCCGTCGCCCGCGCGTGTGGGCGCCTGCACGAAGAAGTCGAGCAGCACGGGCGCCTCCCCGGCGCCGGCCACCAGCATGTACCCACCGGCGCCCAGCCCCGTCAGCAGCGGCTCGGCGACGAACGACGTCAGCATCGCCGCCACGGCGGCGTCGACCGCGTTGCCGCCTTCGCGCAGCACCCGCGCGCCGGCCTCCGCCGTCAGCGGATGCCCGGCGGCGACGACTCCCTTTTCAGCTCGACCCATTCACGCGAAGCGTAAAGGGAGTGGCAGCGACTCCCCACCAGCTCTAGCGTGGCATGAACTCTGGCACTTCGAGTTCGTCGACCGACAGGCCGCCACGACGGGGCTCGCGACGGCTCGCGACCGCGCGCTTGACGCGCACCTCGCCGGCTTGCGGCTCGAGCAGGCGCTCGGCGCTTTTGCGCCGGCCCTCGTCACCGTAGCCGGTCGCGACGACCGTGACCCACACCTGATCGTCGAGCTTCTCGTCGACCATCGCGCCGAAGATGATGTTCGCGTCGGGGTGGGCCGCCTCGGAGACCGCCTTGGCGGCCTCGTTGACCTCCCACAGCGACAGGTTCTCGCCGCCCGTGATCGACAGCAGGATCGAGCGCGCGCCGGTCATCGAGGTCTCGAGCAGCGGCGAGGCGACGGCCTGCACAGCTGCCTCCGTCGCGCGGTTCTCGCCCACTCCCATGCCGATCCCCAGCAGCGCGGCGCCGGCCTCGGACATGATCGTGCGCACGTCGGCGAAGTCGAGGTTGATCAGCCCCGGCAGCGTGACGAGGTCGGAGATGCCCTGCACGCCCTGGCGCAGCACGTCGTCGGCCACGCGGAACGCCTCGACCATCGCGGTCTGCTTGTCGAGCACCGCCAGCAGCCGGTTGTTGGGGACAACGATCAGCGTGTCGACCTCTTCGGCCAGCGCGCTCACGCCGTGCTCGGCCTGAGCCGAGCGGCGCGAGCCCTCGAAGCCGAACGGCTTGGTCACGATCCCGACCGTGAGCGCGCCGATTTCGCGCGAGATCCGCGCGATCACCGGCGCGGCGCCCGTGCCGGTGCCGCCGCCGGCGCCGGCCGCGATGAAGATCATGTCCGAGCCCTTGAGAATCGCCTTGACGCGGTCGTAGTCCTCCATCGCCGCCTGACGCCCGACGTTCGCGTCCGAGCCCGAGCCGAGACCGCGCGTGACCTCGGCGCCGATGTGGAGCGTGATGTCGGCGGTGGACTGCTGCAGCGATTGCACGTCGGTGTTGACCGCGAGGAACTCGACGCCCTCGACCTCCGCCTCGACCATCCGGTTGACCGCGTTGACGCCTGCGCCGCCGACGCCGACGACGCGAATCACGGGCTGTCCGACAGGTCCGGACTGCCCGCTCGCAGCCGGATGGTCGCGAGCGTAGTCGTCCATCACGGGACGCGCCGGGGCGCGGTCCATCACGTTCTCGGGGATCTCCGAGGAGAAGGCGTGGCGCAGCCGCTCGCGCGGCGTGGGGACGCGTGCGTCTTCTGCCGGCGGCTCATCGGCGGTGGCGTTCAGCGCCGGGTGGGGCAGGCGCTCGGGCTCGGTGGACTCGCGATGCTCAGACCGCGAGGGACGCGTCCCGGCCTTGGCTGTCGTGGCCGCTTGAGCGGATGCGGCGGAGGATCGCTCCTCGCCCGCGAGCGTCTCGGCGGCGCCGTCGCCCTCCTCGCCGTCTTCGGTCTTGCGGAACAGCGCCGCCAGCGGGCCTTCCCGCATCGAGGCGCGCTTGTTAGGACCGGCCATGTGCGATCACCTCCTCCTGCTCCCGGCCGTTGGCCAGCACCTCTTGGGCGAGCTGGCGGTAGGACTGCGCGGCGACCCCGTCGGGCTCGTACTTGAGCACCGACATTCCCTTCACGGGCGCCTCGGCGAAGCGCACCGTCTTGCGGATGCGCGAGGCGAACACGCGATCGCCGAAGTTCTCCTCGAGGATCTCGATCGCCTCCTTGGCGTGGATCGTGCGCGAATCGACCAACGTCGGAAGGATACCCTCGATGTCGACGCCCGGATTGAGGTTCTCGCGGATCATCGCGAGCGTGTTCTGCAGCTGGATCAGGCCGCGCATCGACAGATACTCGCACTGCACGGGGACGATCACCTTGTCGGCCGCGGTGAGCGCGTTGATCGTCAGCAGTCCGAGGCTCGGTGGGGTGTCGATGCAGATGAAGTCGTAGTCCTCGAGAATCGGCGCGAAGGCCTTCTCCAAGGAGCGCTCGCGGCCGATCATCGTCGACATCGCGATCTCCGCGCCGGCCAGGTCGATCGAGGCGCAGGCGATGTCGATCTCGCGCTTGCGGATCACCTCGCGGATCGAGACTTTGTGGACGAGCACGTCGTACATCGACCGCTCGAGCGTGTCCGGGTCGATCCCCTGGGACATCGTCAGGTTGCCCTGGGGATCCATGTCGACACACAGCACCCTGTGACCCTCCTCCGCAAAGGCGGCGGCCAGGTTGAGGGTCGTGGTTGTCTTGGCCACGCCGCCCTTCTGGTTGGCGAACGCGATGACCTTGGCCTTTCCTTGCACGGGGGGCTCCGATACTCGTTGATGGAAAGCCGTCCGGTGGGTATTCGCACGGCGCGGAGCGATTCCTGCATGGGATTCCGGCATGGGAACTACGATCCCCGGATGGCAAGGGATTCCAGGGGGACGCTCTACGGCAGGCTGAAGGGCAAGCGCGTGGTGATCTGCCTTGGCGCGGGCGGCGTCGGCAAGACGACCACCTCGGCGGCGCTCGCGCTCGGTCTGGCGGCGCGCGGGCAGAAGGTCGCCGTGGTCACGATCGACCCGGCCGAACGGCTGGCCGGGGCGCTTGGGCTGAGCGAGCTCGCGGGCGAGCCGCGCCGGATCGATTCCCAGCTGCTCGCCGACCAGGGCGTTGCGATGAAGGGCGAGCTGTGGGCGATGATGCTCGACGCGAAGGGCACTTTCGACGAGATCATCGTGCGTCTCGCGCCGGATGAGCGCGCGCGCGAGGAGATCCTCGCGAACCCGATCTATCGCGAGCTCTCGACCGCGGTGGCGGGATCGCAGGAGCTGAGCGCGATCTCGAAGCTGTATGAGCTGCGTCACGAGCGCGACTTCGACACGATCGTGCTGGACACGCCCCCGTCGCGCAACGCGCTCGACTTCCTCGAGGCGCCGACCCGCCTGCTCGGCTTCCTGGAAGGGAGGGCGCTGAAAGTGTTCCTGGCGCCCGGCGGGCTCACCGCGCGCCTGTTCGGCCGCTCGACCGGCCTGATCTTCGCGATCTTCGCCCGCGTCACGGGCGTCGACATGCTCGGCGACCTATCGCTGTTCTTCCGCTCGCTCACCGGCGTGATCGACGGCTTCGGCGAGCGCACGCGTGGGGTCGCCGCGCTGCTGCGCGATCGCGAGACGAGCTTTGTGATCGTCACCTCGCCCGAGCCGGAGCCGGCGCGCGAGGCGGTCTTCCTCGGGGGCCGGCTGACGGCGGCGGGGATGTCTCACGACGCGACGATCGTCAATCGCGTCCATAGCGAGGGCCTTGACGGGCATTCGGCCGAGGAGGTCAAGGCGCTGCTGGCCCCGGAGCTGGGCGACGCGTTGGCCGCCCGTGTCGCAAACAACCTGGCTGACTTCGACGTGCTCGTGCAGCGCGATCGTGCAACTGTCGCGCTGCTCTCCCATGAGCTGCGCGAGTCCCACCCGCTGCTCGTGCCGCACCTAGACCAGGACGTCCAGGATCTCGCCGGGCTCGCCCGCGTGGCGAGCCATCTCCTCTGACTCCTCCAACGACTCGCCCTCGGCCTGCCCCGCCTCGCTCTCGCCCAACCCCGGCTGGCCGTCGACGTATCCCGCATCGCACGCGATCTGCATCGGCTCGCTGTCAGCCTCGATGATGCTTGCGCTCAGCAGCTCGTCGGCGAGACCGGCCAGATCGGGTGTGAGGTGACCGCAGATCACGTCTCTGAGCAGTGCCCGCAGGTGGTCTGAGATCTCTCTTGCCAGCTCTCGATCGCGCGCGCGCTCGATCGGTCTGCCCGCGATCGCGGTGCGCTCGAGCGCGACAGCTCGCACCGTGCGCTCGGTCAGCTCGACCCGCTGCTCGGGCGTCGCGCAGAGCGCCGCCAGCCGCCCGGCCAGCAGGCCGCTCGACGGGCCCTCGGGCTCCAGCAGCGCCCGCAGCGCCAGGAGATGATCGCTCAAGGCTTCAAACGGGCTCTCGCGCTCACAGCCCAGCTCGAAGCGCCGGAGGGCCCAGGCCAGCTCGTTGCCGTGCGGGGCGCGACGCGAGACGAGATTGCAGAACGCGCGCAGCTCGTCCTCCTGCTCGCTCGTCACGACGAGCATCCCGTGCGGGCGGCCGCCCGCGCCAAGCGCGATCGGGTTCCACGCGCTCGCGCCGGCCCGCGCCCAGGCCAGCGCCCCGAGCGTGACGCGACCGTCGCCGAACAGCCGCAGCGCGCGCAACAGGTCCCTCAAGACCTCACGCCCTCCGGCGATCGCCTCCCGTGGGTCTGCGTGCTCGACGGCGAGGACCACGAGCAGGTGCTCTCCCGCCTCCTCCCCATCCGTCGCAAGGGCGCCCTCGGGGGCGCCGCGCAGCGCGCCGGGGCGGGCGATCGTCAGCCCGTGGGTCAGCTGGAGCTCGGGCGAGGCGATCGTCAACCCGTGCAGCGCGGCGACGAGCATCACCTCGCTGGTGCTCTGAAACGCCGACTGCTCGAGCCGGTCGAGTGCGGCGCGCAAACGCTCGGGGTTGAGCTCGAAGTCGGTCTGCTCGGCGAAGACGTCTTCCAGCAGGATCCCGATCGCGGCGCGAACGCGGGCGCGCCGCTGCGTTCGTCCGGCGTCGACACCGGCGCCTGCCAGATAGCGGTCGAGCCCGTCGAAGGCCGCCAGCAGCGCGGCCGCCTCGGCGTGGCTCGGCAGTCGTTCCAGATCGCTCTGGCGCTCGGCGATGAACGCGCCGGTCAGCGCGCGGTAGCAGTAGAGCGACGGCTGCCCTCTGTGCCCTGCCTGGGAGGCGAGCTCGAACGGGACCTCTGCGCCGGCGGCCACCTCACCGTGCAGGTGGCCTGCCGCCTCCTCGACGAGCTCCGTGAGCGCCGTCTCGAGCTTGAGTGAACGCATGGCGTCCTCACTTCGCGTTCGCGCGCCCCGCTCCTGCTCGGCGCAGGCGGTCTTGCACGCCGGGGCCCGTCGGCGTGCCGCGCTGTGCCAAGCCGCGCCGACCCGCGATCGAGTGCGCCGCCGCCGGGCGCGTCGTCCTGAAAACGCCTCCTACGCGACGGCGAGAGCGTCGGGCGAGATCAGCTCGGCGCACTCCTCGCCCAGCCAGTCTTCGCCGTAGGCGCGCATGTCGTCGATGATCGGCAGCAGCGCGCGGCCCTTCTCGGTCAGCGCGTACTCGACCCGCGGCGGCACCTCGGGGAAGGTGTGGCGCTCGACGATCTCCTGCTCCTCGAGCGCGCGCAGGCGCAGAGAGAGCGTGCGCGGGCTGATGCCGGCGAGCGAGCGTTCGAGCTCGCAGAAGCGCGAGGTGCCCGCGGCCAGGTCGCGTACGAGCAAAAGCGTCCACTTGCCACAGACGATCTCGGCCGTCTTGCATACGGGACATGTCTCATCAACGGCCATTTCAACCTTTACTTTACCAACTGAAGTAATGCTCGACCGACGGAGCAGAGCGAGCGGGGACCCGCGGCGGAGGGCGGAGTAGGTGAACGAGGATCTCAAGCGGTGCGCCGTGCGAGCGGCGTGCTAGGCGACGGGGAGAGGCGCAGCGGACGGTCGGGCGTCGTTCGCGGGGTCTGAGCCGGTGTCGCGGCGCGCCTCGGCGGCGGCCACGTCCTCCATCGTCGTACCGCGTTTACCGTCGGCCTGCATCAGCAGCTTGAAGTCGGCGGGGCTCGACGCCACGCGCATCGCATCCTCGAAGGTGACCCGCCCGGCCTTGACGTGTCCGAACAGCGCCTGGTCGAAGGTCTGCATGCCGTAGTAGGCGCCCGAGGCGATCACCTCGACGAGCTTGCCGGTCTGGGTCGGGTCGATGATCATGTCGCGCACGCGACCGGTCATGCGCAGGATCTCGCACACCGCCACGCGGCCGCCGTCGGCGCCAGGCACCAAGCGCTGAGAGATCACGCCCTTGACGGTGCCCGCGATCATGCTGCGCGCCTGCTGGTGCTGATGCGGAGGGAAGAAGTCGAGCATGCGGTTGATCGACTCGGTCGCGTCGACGGTGTGAATCGTCGAGAGCACGAGGTGCCCGGTCTCGGCCGCGGACAGCGCGGTCTGGACCGTCTCCTCGTCGCGCATCTCCCCGACCAGGATCACGTCGGGGTCCTGGCGCAGCACGCGGCGCAGCGCGCGCTTGAACGAGGCCGTGTCCATGCCGACCTCGCGCTGGTTGATGACGGAGAGTTTGTCCTCGTGCACGAACTCGATCGGGTCCTCGATCGTGACGATGTGCTTGTGCATCGTGTAGTTCATGTGGTCGATCATCGCCGCGAGCGTCGTCGACTTTCCCGAGCCGGTGGTCCCCGTCAGCAGCACGATCCCGCGCTCCTCCTCGGCCAGTTCTCTGACCACTTCGGGCAGCGACAGCTCTTCGATCGTGCTGATCTTGTGCGGGATCGCGCGGCAGGCCATCGAGACCACCCCGCGCTGTTGGAAGGCGTTGATGCGGTAGCGCGCGACGCCGGGGATTTCGAAGGAGAAGTCGACCTCGTGCTCGGTCGCAAATTCCTCGAGCTTGCTCTCGTCGGTGAGCAGCTCGCGCATCGCGCCCTCGGTGTCCTGCGCGCTCAGGATCTCCGTGTTCTCGTCGGCCGCCAGGTGGCCGTGCACACGGTACAGCGGCTTCGACCCCACCTTCAGGTGGAGATCGGAGCCCTCGCGCTGGACGAGTTCGCGCAGGGCAGCTTTGACGTCGAACATGCCCATCCAATCGGCAGGAGACCTAAGCGGCTTTAGCTGTCGACGGAGCCGTAGACGGGAACTGCACCCCGGGACAGGGGGGCGAGAAGCGCCCGCCCGCGCGGCCTACGCCACGTCGCGCAGCTTCTGCGCCTCGGCCAGCGACTGGAGCTTCTTCAAGGACTGGTTCTCGATCTGGCGGATGCGCTCGCGGGTGACGTTGAACGTGCGACCGACCTCGTCGAGCGTGCGCGGGTGCTCGCCGCCGAGGCCATAGCGCAGCTCGAGCACGCGGCGTTCGCGGTAGGAGAGGTTCTCGAGGGCCTCGCGCAGAGCCTCCTTGGTGAGGATCTCGGCGGCGCGCTCGTACGGGGACTCGGCGCGCTCATCGGCGATGAACTGGCCGAACTCGGACTCCTCCTCGTCGCCGACGGGCTTCTCCAGCGAGACGGGGGCCTGAGCGGAGCGCTTGATCGAGTCGACCTCCTCCGGCTCGATGCCGGTCACGTCGGCGATCTCCTCGGCGGTCGGCTCGCGGCCGAGCTCGGTGACGAGCTTGCGCTCGGCGCGGCCGATCTTGTTGAGCTTCTCGACGACGTGCACGGGGATGCGGATCGTGCGTGCCTTGTCGGCGAGCGCGCGGGCGATCGCCTGGCGGATCCACCAGGTGGCGTAGGTGGAGAACTTGAAGCCCTTGCGGTAGTCGAACTTCTCGGCGGCGCGCACGAGCCCGAGCGTGCCCTCCTGGATCAGGTCGAGGAACGGCAGCCCCTGGTTGCGGTAGTTCTTGGCGATCGAGACGACCAGGCGCAGGTTGGACTCGACCATCTTCTGCTTGGCGTCGAGGTCGCCGCGCTCGATCCGCTTGGCGAGATCGACCTCCTCCTGGGCGGTCAATAGGCGGACCTTGCCGATGTCCTTGAGGAACAGCTGCAGCGAGTCGGTCGTCATGTCCGGCTTGAGGTCGAGCGCGGTTTTCGCTTTGCGCCGTCCGCGCTTGTCGGGCGCGCGCTCGACCTGCGAGGAGGCAGCGGTCGCCGGGTCGATGTCCTCGACGAGCTCGATCTCCGATTTCTCCAGGAACCCGTGCAGCTCCTCGACGTCGGACTCGTCCAGGTCGATCTCGGATAGCGCCTTGGTGATCTCGGTGTAGGAGAGCACGCCCACCTGCTGGCCTTTGGCCAGCAGGCCCTTCACCTCATCCAGCTCCTGAAGCTCGACTACTGACATCTGTTTCCGTTTCTTCCGTCGATCGACAACCCGGGGGCCACCGCGGGGGCCCGGCCGAATTCTGGCTGAGGACAATTACTCCGCTGGGACATACGGCCGGAGCCTGCCCAACGTTACAGCTCAAAACATAGCTTTCCAGGCACCCATGCTAACGCCTCCCCTGCATACATCAAACCGGCTTGGCGAGATTTTCCGATGTCAGCCATGATGTGCGCGTGAGCGACGCGTCCAACAGCGGCCGAGCGAAAGGGTCCAACTCCGAGACGGGGGTGCTCGCCAACCTGCCGCGAACACGCCCCCAGCGCTCGAGCGCGCGCCGGACCGCGGCGCGCAAGGCGGCGAGCGCGACCGCGAAGGCCGGGGATACGGCGGCGAAGGCGCCGCGGAAAGCCTCGGCGAAGACATCGGCCTCGGATCCGACTCAAGTCATGGCTCCGGCCCCGTCCCGGGGGGCCAAGCGCACGGGCGCGCGCAAATCACCCGCGAAAGCCCGGCAAAGGCCGCTCGAGGCGAAGCGAGCCACGGGCGTGGCTGGCCACCGTGAGGAGACGGTGCCGAGACAGGGCTTCGAGTCCGAGGGCGAGATCGCGAGCGGCTCCGTGCAGCCGCCGGGCGCCGCCGAGCTCGTATCCTCCGCGGCCGAGCTGGCCGGCGAGCTGGCCAAAGCGGGGGTCACAGGGGGCGCGCGTCTGCTCAAAGAGCTGTTCGCGCGGCTGCCGCCGGGCTGAGGGGTGCTGCCGGGCTGAAGGGTGCCGCTGGGCCGAGGGGTGCCGCCGGGCTGAGGGGCGCCGCCGGCGGAGGTGTGCCGCCGGGCCGAGTGGTTATACTGCCGCGCACGCCGAGCTTTTGCGATCCAGATCGTGGAAGGCGGGGGACCCAATGCGGAGCGAGTCTCGTCTCGAGCCGCGGGGGCGAATCGGCCTGTCAAAGCCGTAGCGCCGCACTTCACGTGTCGCGCGAGCCCGTCAGCTGACCCCGTAGGCACCGAAGACGATGCGAATCGATTGCCATAAAACCACGGCCTTGCTCGGCCTGATCGCAGGCATTTTCTGCGCGATGGCGCCTGTCGGGAGCGCGCTCGCCTCCACCGGAGGCGCCTCCGCCTCATCGAGCCCGGCGTCGAGCTCGAAGCCACCCACTGCTTCGACGCCCCCGCCGGCGACGGTCCACACGACCGGGATCGCCACCTGGTTCGGGCCTGGCTTCTACGGCCAGACGACGGCCTGCGGTCAGACCTTGACACCCGGCGTGGTCGGGGTCGCCAATCGCACCCTGCCGTGCGGAACGCTTGTGAAGGTCAGCTACAAAGGCCGCACGCTGACCGTGCCGGTGCTCGACCGCGGGCCGTACAGCAAGATCGGCGCCGCCTGGGATCTGACGGCGGGCGCCGCCGAAGCGCTGGGGATCGAAGACACCGTGCGGATCGGCACGCGGGTCGTCGGGAGCGCCCCCAACACGCCCAGGCTCGGCGCACCCTCGCCGTCGCTCGCGGAATCCGCGACCGGCGGCGCAGCGGCGAGCTGACCTGAGGCGGCTCGCGCCGACTTTCTCAGGCTGGCCTGTCCACCGAGGGTCGATCGGCGGCGCGTCGAGTTACCCGCATCTCCTCGCGCGCCGGCTCATCCCATGGCAGCGGCCGGCCGCGGGGTGGCTGCTCTCCCACGGCCGGGGCCCGCTCATGCGCCCGCGCAGGCCAGATGCGCGGATCGCCCACGGGCTGCTCGACGGCCGCGGGCTGCTCAACGGCGGCGACCCGCTCGGATTCCTCCTCGGCGCGCTCATCCACGATCACGGCCCCCGAGCGCGAGGGGGGCGCCGAGGACATCACCGCGGGTCCGGGCACAGCCGCCGATCGCGCGGCGGCCGACGGCTCGGGTGCGACGATGGGCGCAGACACCGTGGACGGCTCATCCGCCGGGGTGGGCTCCTCTTGGAGAGTCTCGTCCAGCGCCGCGTCGCGTGCCAGCATCGCCACGGTCGAGGAGATATCGGCCACCCGCTCGGAGAGGTCGGCCACGCGTTGCGCGCGCGGACCGTTGCGCGCGCGGTCGGACAGCTCTCCCTGCAACACTTCCCAGAGCACCTCGCACAGGTCTTGAGCGGCCCGTGCGGCGCGCGCCAGCCGGTCGACAACAGCGATTTCGAGGGGATCGTCGGCCACGGACATTGAATATCAGAGGCTGAGGACGAGAGCCATCGGATGCGTCACTCGGTGTCCGTTGTTTGCGCGGATAATCTGAGGGGATGAGGAGGGTCGCCACGATCGCCAACCTCGAGGACGACACCTCCGAAGACCGAGCAACCGGCGCGGTGCGCTCAGTGCAGGGGGCCGATCTGTTCCTGGAGGAGGAAGCGCTCAGACAGATCTGGACGCCGGTCTATCTGGAGCGTCTGGCGCGCACGTACTGGCGCTTTCTATCGCGAGTTACGCTGGGGTTGGTCCGCGTGCGCTACACCGATGGGGAGCGTTCGATCGTGCTGATCGGCCGCCCGCTGAAGCTGCTCACGTTCCACGCGCCGGAATACGAGATGAGCGCCTCGCGCGGGCTCGTGCGCTGGCGCATCGCCAGGGGTCTGCTTGTCTCCAAGCAGGGGCGCGACGGGGGCGGGTACCTGCAGATCGAGGTGGTCCGCGAGCCGGTCGCAGCCGGCGATCCGGTCACACCCGGGGACCCGGCCAAGGCCGGCGCCGAGCCGCTGCCGAGTTCCGCCGCTGACGGCGTCGCACGCGCGAGACTGCACGTCGATGTCGAGGTGGCCAACTTCTACCCGTCGATCGCGGGGGTCAGCCGCCGGATCTACAGCGCGACGCAGTCGCGTATCCACGTGATCATCACAAACCGCTTCCTGCGCTCGCTCGCGCGGCTGGACCTCGCAGAATCCCGCGTGGGTCGGTTCAGCGAGCTGCGTACGGACTGATCTCGCTGCGGCGCCCGCCGGCGGGGAGCCGGAGCTCGAGGGTGGAGGCGGTGGACCGCCGAGGAGGAGGCGGTGGACCGCCGAGGAGCTACCCGCGCAGCGCCGCGAGCTTCGCGCGGTCGTGCGTCGCGCGAATCCGCCGGATCGTGCCGGAGCGCGAGCGCGTGACCAGCGACTCGGTGGTGGCGCCACCGGCGGACGGGTAGCGCACGCCCTGGAGGACGTCGCCGTCGGTGATGCCGGTGGCGGAGAAGAAGACGTCCTCGCCGGCGACGAGGTCGTCACGGTCGAGGATGCGCTCGAGGTCGTAGCCGGCGTCGAGCGCGGCCTTGCGCTCCTCCTCCTCGCGCGGCCACAGCCGGCCGAGGATCTGCCCGCCGAGGCACTTGACGGCCGCGGCGGAGATGACACCCTCGGGCGTGCCGCCGATCCCCCACAAGAGGTCGACGGGGGAGCGCTCGGTGACGGCGAGCAGCGTGGCGGAGACGTCGCCGTGGGCGATCAGGCGCACGCGCGCGCCGGCGGCGCGGATCGCGGCGATCCCGTCGTGGTGGCGGGGACGGTCGAGCACGACCGCCATCACGTCGCCGACGGGAGAGCCCTTGCGCTCGGCGATCAGCGCGACGGTCTCGCCGAGCGGGCGGTCGAGGTCGAGCAGGTCTGAGATCTCGGGGGAGCCGGCCATCTTCTCCATGTAGACGCAGGGTCCGGGGTCGAACATCGTGCCGCGCGCGGAGAGGGCGATCACGGCGAGTGCGCTCGGCATGCCGTGGGCGGCGAGCGTGGTGCCCTCGAGCGGGTCGACGGCGATGTCGACCTGCGGCGGGGAGCCGTCGCCGATCTGCTCGCCGTTGTAGAGCATCGGCGCCTCGTCCTTCTCGCCCTCGCCGATCACGACTAGGCCGTCCATCGGGACGGAGTGGAGCATGTAGCGCATGCCGTCGACCGCGGCCTGGTCGGCGGCCTCCTTGTCGCCGAGGCCGACGAGCGGCGCGGCGGCGAGCGCGGCGGCCTCGGTCACGCGGACGAGCTCGAGGGCGAGGTTGCGGTCGGGCCGCTGATGTGTGGGGTCGGGGCTCAAAAGATCTTTTATGGGAAGCAATCCGGCGTGTCCACCGCACCGTTCGCAGTGTCGCCGGCTTCAGCGCGCGCGGGACGCGTACGAGGAAAGACGCCGGGAAACTACAGGGTCCGTCACGAGAGCGGCGCGGTCACTACGATCGTGGCGTGAGCGACCCAGGATTCACAGCCGAGGCTCGCATCCCCCAGGCGTTGCGAGCGGCGGTGGCGGACAAGCTCGCCAAGGCGACGCACGCGCGCGTGGAGGAACGGCTGCATGACGGGGACGCGACCCTGTGGGGAGCGGCGGGGACGCCGGAGATCGCGAACAGGCTGGGCTGGCTGGACATCGCCGAACGGATGCTCGGGGAGAGGGACGCGCTCGGGGCATTCGCGGCGAAGGCGCGCGCGGACGGGATACGCGACGTGGTGCTGCTGGGGATGGGAGGCTCCTCGCTCGCGCCGGAGGTGCTGCGCCGCTCGTTCGGCCCCCAGCCCGACCACCCGCGGCTGCACGTGCTGGACTCGACCGACGCGGCGACGGTGAGGGCGGTCGGCGAGCGGATCGACCCGGCGAGCACCCTGTTTCTCGTGTCTTCGAAGTCGGGGGGCACGATCGAGCCGTTGTCGCTGTTCGCGCACTTCTGGTCGCTGAGCGGCGACGGAGGGCATTTCGTCGCGATCACCGATCCCGGCTCGGGCCTCGCCGCGCTCGCGCGCGAGCACGGGTTCAGGCATACGTTCGACGGCGATCCGAACATCGGCGGGCGCTATTCGGCGCTGTCGCCGTTCGGGATCGTGCCGGGCGCTCTGATGGGTGTGGACGTGGGCGTGCTGCTGAGCGGCTCGACCGGGGCGTGGCGGACGACGATCGACGGGAATCAGGCGGGGGTGTGGCTGGGAGCGGCGCTTAGCGCGCTCGCGCAGGCGGGCCGCGACAAGCTCACGTTCGTGATCTCGGAGTCGCTGCCGGGCTTGGGGCTGTGGCTGGAGCAGCTGGTGGCCGAGTCGACCGGCAAGCAGGGGACGGGGATTTTGCCGGTCGCCGAGGAGCCGCTGGGCGAGCCGGCGGTGTATGGCGAGGATCGCGTGTTCGCCTACCTGTCCGACGTGGATGCGCCTGACCCCGCGCTGGACGCGCGCGTGCGTGCGCTCTCGGAGGCGGGTCATCCGCTGATCACGATCCCCACGCACGGGCCGGCCGACCTCGGGCGCGTGTTCCTGCTCGCCGAGCTGGCGGTGGCGGTCGCGGGCTGGGGCCTCGAGATCAACCCGTTCGACCAGCCGAACGTGCAGCAGGCAAAGGACGCGACCAAACGCGTGCTCGCGAACTACGAGACCAGCCACGAGCTCGAGCAGGCACCAGACGCCGACGACGCGGCCTTGCGCGCACTGCTCGCCGATGCGGCTCCGCCGCACTATGTGGCGCTGATGGGCTATGTCCAGCCGACGGACGCGTTCGACGCGGCGGCGGCGGAGTTGCGCGAGGCGATCCGCGCGGCGACGAGGGCCACGACGACGTTCGGGTACGGCCCGCGGTTTCTGCACTCGACCGGCCAGTTCCACAAGGGCGGCCCGAGGACGGGGCGGTTTCTGCAGGTGCTGCACGACGGGCCCGCGGATGTGGCGATCCCGGGCGCGCCGTATGGCTTCACCACGCTGAAGAACGCCGAGGCGATCGGCGATTTGAACACGTTGCGCGAGCTCGGGCTCCCCGCCGAGCGCGTGCGCCTGCGGGGCGATGACCCGGCGAGCGCATTGCGCGCACTGACCGCAAGGATCAAGGAGACGCTGTCGTGACACAGATCGGGTTCGTCGGGCTGGGCAAGATGGGCGGGAACATGGTGCATCGCATCCGCCGCGACTCCGAGCACGAGGTGGTGGCGTTCGACTTCGACGAGCAGGCGGTCAGGCAGGCGGTCAAGAACGGTGCGTCCGGCGCGGACTCGTTGAAAGCGCTCGTCAAGCAGCTGCGGGCGCCGAGGATCGTGTGGATCATGGTGCCGGCGGGCGATCCGACGCAGGAGACGGTGGAGAAGCTTGCGAAGCTGCTCGAGCGCGGCGACACGATCGTCGACGGCGGCAACTCGAAGTGGACCGACGACAAGCGTAGGGCAAAGGAACTGAAGGGCGCGGGCATCGACTACGTCGACGTCGGCGTCTCCGGTGGCGTGTGGGGGTTGGAGGTCGGCTACTGCATGATGGTCGGCGGGCCGCCGAAAGCGGTCAAGCAGCTGGCGCCGATCCTCGACGTGCTCGCGCCGGAGACGAACGCGCAGAGCCTCGACGCGATCGGTCCGCGCGGCTGGCTGCGGTTTGGCGGGACGGGCGCGGGGCATTACGTGAAGATGGTGCATAACGGCGTCGAGTACGGGCTGATGCAGGCCTACGCGGAGGGTTTTGACCTGTTCGACAAGTGCGAGTACGAGCTCGACAACGCGAAGATCGCGCACCTGTGGGGGCAGGGCTCGGTCGTGCGCTCGTGGCTGTGCGAACTGGCGGCGCGGGCGTTCGAGGCGGACGGCAACGGGTTGGAGGCGATCGAGGGCTTCACCGAGGACTCGGGCGAGGGCCGCTGGACGATCGCGGATGCGACCGCGCGCGACGTGCCGACGCCGGTGATCACCGCCTCGCTGTACGCGCGGCTGCGCTCGCGCGGCAACGGCGACTTCGCCGATCGCGTGCTCGCGGCGCTGCGCAACCAGTTCGGCGGCCACGCGGTCAAGAGCGCGCCCGGGGGTGGCGCCAAGGAGGCGAAGAAAGCGGCTGCGAAGAGCGCGAGCCCCACGAAGAGTGGGAGCCGTTAGTGGCGGCCGTCGCCGGCCAGCCGACGGCGCGGGTCGAGCCTGCGAACCCGCTCGTCGCCGGGCTCGAGCGGTTGCCGGTGGCGCCGACGACGCTCGTGATCTTTGGGGCGACCGGCGACTTGGCCAAGCGCAAACTGCTGCCGGCGCTGTACAACCTCGCCCACGACGGGGCGCTCCCGGAGCGCTTTCATCTGGTGGGGGTGTCGCGCAAAGAAAAAGAGCACGAGGACTATCGTGAGGAGTGCGAGCAGGCGATCCGTGAGTTCTCCCGGCGCAAGCCCGACGAGGACGTGTTGAAGGGGCTGCTCGAGCACGTCAGGTACGTGCCCGGGGTGTTCGACGACGCCTCGGTGTACGCGGAGCTGGGCAAGGTGCTCGACGGCTTCGAGGAGCACGCGGGCCAAAAGCTGAACCGCGCCTTCTACCTTTCGACCGCCCCCGCCTTCTTCCCGGTGATCGTCGAGGCCCTCGGCAAGAGCAGGCTCGCAAGCCACGAGGGCGCGGAGGTGCGGGTGATCATCGAGAAGCCGTTCGGGACGACGCTCGGCGAGGCGCGCCAGCTGAACCGCGACGTGCTGTCGATCTTCGAAGAGGCGCAGGTCTTCCGCATCGACCACTATCTCGGCAAGGAGACGGTGCAGAACATGATGGCGTTCCGCTTCGCGAACGGCATGTTCGAGCCGCTGTGGAACCGCAACTACATCGACTCCGTGCAGATCACCGCCGCGGAGGATCTCGGCATCGGCACGCGCGCGGGCTATTACGACCACGCGGGCGCGCTGCGCGACCTGATCCAGAACCACATGCTGCAGCTGCTCTGCCACGTGGCGATGGAGCCGCCGGTGAGCTTCACCGCCGAAGAGGTGCGCAACGAGAAGGTCAAGGTGCTGCAGGCGATCCCGGCGCCCACGGCGATCGAGATCGGAGAGATGTCGGTGCGCGCGCAGTACGCGGCCGGGCACGCGGACGGCGAAACGGTGGCGGGCTACCTGGAGGAGGAGGGCGTGTCGGAGGGCTCGACGACCGAGACCTACGCGGCGCTGCGGCTGGAGGTCGAGAACTGGCGCTGGGCGGGCGTGCCGTTCTACCTGCGCACCGGCAAGCGGCTCGCGCGCAAGATCACCGAGATCGCGGTGACGCTGAAGCCGGTCCCCCATCTCGCGTTCAGCCAGGACGGCTCGCTCGGCGTGCAGCCCAACCAGCTGATCCTCACGATTCAGCCCAACGAGGGCGTCTCGCTGCGGTTGGGCGCGAAGATCCCCGGCACGCGCATGATCATCCGTCCGGTGAGCATGGAGTTCCTGTATGGGACGGCTTTCCTGTCGCAGTCGCCGGAGGCGTACGAGCGGCTGATCACCGACGCGATGCGCGGCGACGCGACGCTGTTCACGCGCAACGACGAGGTCGAGGCGCAGTGGCGGATCTGCGACCCGATCGTCAGTGAGTGGGCGCAGGCGCCGGGACCGCTGCCGCAGTACGAGGCCGGCTCGCAGGGCCCGAAAGAGGCCGATCGGCTGCTGCTGGAGGGCCATCACTGGCGGGCGATCTGATGGCGGCGACGCAGGCCGCAAGCGACGCGACGTGGAGCGAAGAAGGCACTACGCCCGACGCGATCGAAGCAGCGCTGCGCGAGCTGCTGATCGAGCGCCACAGCGAGAACCCTGACTTCGTGCCGGCGCGGGTGCTGAACATGATCGCGTTCGTCGACCACGAATGGAGCGGGGAGATCGCCAACCGCTTGCGCGGCGTCGGCCGCTATCACGCCTCGCGTACGCTCGTGCTCTCCTACGAGCCGCGTCGCGAGCGGCTGGACGCGCGCGTGACGATCGCCTCCGTGGGCGAGCCCGCGGCCGGCAAGGTCACGCTGCTGCGCGAAACGGTGATCGTGGAGATCGGCGATCGCCATCTCGACGACCTGTTCACGATCACGGACCCGCTCGTGATCACCGACCTACCGACGCTGCTGTGGTCGCCGCACGGGCACTACGATCTGCTCGATGGGCTGATGGGGCTGACCCAGGCGGTGCTGGTCGACTCGGTCGACGAGCCAGACCCGCACGAGGCGATCGACCGCGCCTGCGCGCTGAGCGGACAGTCCTATGTCGTGGACCTCGCGTGGCTGCGCTCGACGCCGTGGCGCGAGCGGGTGGCGGCGAGCTTCGACCCGCCGCCGTTGCGCGCGGAACTGCAGGCGATCGAGAGCCTCACGATCCGCCACCATCGGGATTCGACGGTCGCCGCGATGTTGTTCGCCGGCTGGCTGGGATCACGGCTCGGCTGGGAGCTCGGCCCGCTGACGGCGCACGACGACGGGCTGCGCGGCGCCGCTCGAGCGATCGGAGGCGAGGAGGTGGCGATGCGCTTGCAAGCGGCTCGCGAGCTGCAGGTGCGTGGATTGGAGGGCCTCACCCTGCAGACGGCCGAGGGCCGCCGGATGCTGCGCTTGGACCGTGGGCCCGGGGGCCTGCACGCGCAGGAGCGAGACACGGGCGGACACGAGCGCGCGTGGACGATCCCCGGCGCCTCGCGCGGGGAGACGGGCATCCTCGGCGAGGGCATCCGCCAGGCGCTGTTGCGCGACCCCACCTATCTGCCCGCGTTGAAGGGGGCCAAGCAGATGCTGCCCGAGAGCGCATCGTGACGCGCCTGACCACGCTGCCCGATGCGGAGGCCGTCGCGGTTCGCGCGGCCGCGGAGATCGCGCGCGAGCTCGAGAGCGCGCGCGAGCAGCGCGGCGTCGCCCATCTGGCGCTCAGCGGCGGCACTACCCCCGCGCGCACGTACGAGCTGCTCGTCGAGGCGCTGGCCGACTGGGAAGGGATCGAGGTGTGGTTCGCCGACGAGCGCTGCGTGGAGCCGGAGGACGAACAGAGCAACTACCGGATGGCGGCCGAAACGCTGCTGGGGCCGGCTGCGATCCTCCCGGAGCGAGTGCACCGGATGGAGGGCGAGCTGGGCCCGGAGGAGGGTGCCGCGCGCTATGTGAAGGCGCTGACGGAGCGCCTGCCCGGCGGAGATCGCCGTCCACACCCGCCGGTGCTCGACGTGGTCGTGCTCGGCATCGGTCCGGACGGGCACGTCGCCTCACTGTTTCCAGGCGCACCGACGCTCGACGCGGGCGAACAGGCGGTCTGCCTGGGAGTACGCGACTCGCCCAAGCCGCCGCCGGAGCGGATCACGTTGAGTCTCGCCGTGCTGCGCACCGCGCGCCGCTGCACGCTGCTTGCGAGCGGCGCGAGCAAGGCGGACGCGATCAGCGCGATGCTGGGCGAGCCGAGCCCCCACGTCCCCGCGAGCCTGCTCAGGCGGGGTCGCCTGACGGCGATCGTCGACGACGCGGCCTCACCGCCCGCGGGCTTGGCGTAGCGCGCCGGTCGAGGCACTGAGCTCAGATCGCCTTGCCAGGCCGACCAGAGAGACAGCGCGAATGCGAGCTGATCGAACTGCGGGCGACGCGGGAACGGTCGGGATAGGTAACGTTCTGCCTCTACAGTGAGCAGTCCGTTCGCGTGAGCAGCCCGAAAGTCATGCCGAGAACCCCTACCCTCGAGGACGCAGAGCCCGGTGCCGCGCACGTGCGGGCGGCGTCTCCCGTCGAGCGGGCGCTCGCCGCTTTGGAAGAGGCACGCGCGGGCACGTTCGCGCTGGTGGCCGCCGTCAGCGACGGCGACCTCGAGCGCGTGCACTCGCCGATCATGAGCCCGCTCGTGTGGGATCTCGGCCATATCGCCGCGTATGAGGATCTGTGGCTGGGCCGGCGTCACGCGGGTCTCGAGCTGCTGCGAGGAGATCTGGCCGAGCTGTACGACGCGTTCGAGACGCCGCGCGCGGTGCGCGGCGAAATCGAGGCGCTGGGGCCGGCCGCGGCGCGCGACTACCTGGCGGCTGTCCGCGCCCGTACGAGCGAGGCGCTCGAGCGGGACGGGCTGGGCGACGGGACGATCTGCGAGATGGTGATCCGCCACGAGCTGCAGCACTCGGAGACGATGCGCCAGACGATGGCGATCGCCGGACTGCTGCCCGCCGCCGACATGGCCAGGCGCGAGGAGCCGTTGCCGGACTCGGCGGACGGCGGGCCGGAGTGGATCGAGCTGCCCGCGGGCCCGTGCGCGATCGGCGCGGACGAGCAGGGCTTCGCCTACGACAACGAGCGCCCGCGTCACACGGTCGACCTCCCCGCCTTCCAGATCGCGCGCCGGCCGGTGAGCAACGCGAGCTGGATGCGCTTCAGCGAGGGCGGCGGCTATGAGCGGCGCGAGTGGTGGTCGGACGAGGGCTGGGCCTGGAAGCAGGAGTACGACATCGCCCAGCATCCGGCGATCGAGGCGGGCAATCCGGCGGCGCCCGCCGGTCACGTCTCCTGGTTCGAGGCCGACGCCTTCGCCAGAGCGCACGACACACGCCTGCCCACCGAGGCCGAGTGGGAGAGGGCAGCGACCTGGGAGCAGGAGACACCGGCGGGGGTCGGCCGCGTGTGGGAGTGGACGAGCAGCACGTTCCGCGGCTATCCCAGCTTCCGCGCATATCCCTATCGCGAGTATTCCGAAGTGTTCTTCGGCGAGGACTACCGCGTGCTGCGCGGCGGCTCCTGGGCCACGCATCCCAGGGTTGCGACGCTCACGTTCCGCAATTGGGACTTGCCCCAGCGCCGCCAGATCTTCGCCGGGGTGCGCTTGGCGCGGGACGGCAGCGAAGCATGACGCGGCCGGGCGAGACGAGCGCCGGGACGCGCTCGGCGCACAGGCGATCGAGGAAGCCGGTCGTTTGATGGAGCCGATCGCGAACCCGGCGGAGACGATCCGGATCGACTCGCATCTGGACGGCAGCCAGGAACGCTCGCTCGCGGAGGACGTGCTCGACGGGCTGACGCGGCCGTTCAAGGAACTGCCGCCGAAGCACTTCTACGACGCGCGCGGCGCCGAGCTGTTCGACCGGATCTGCGAGCTGCCCGAGTACTACCCGACGCGCGCGGAGCGCGCGATCCTCGAGCAGACGGCGACGGAGCTGGCGGCGAGCACGAACGCGGTCGAGCTGGTCGAGCTCGGCTCGGGCACGGCCGCGAAGACGCGCGTGTTGCTGGACGCGCTGTATGCGGCCGGCACGCTGAAGCGCTACGTGCCGGTCGACGTGACGGAGAGCATGGTGCGCGACTGCGCCGAGACGCTCACGGAGGAGTACCCGGGGTTGCGCGTGCACGGCGTGATCGGCGACTTCGAGCGCCACCTCGACGGCGTCCCGGAGGCGATCGGCCCGCGGATCGTCGCGTTCCTGGGCGGCACCGTCGGCAACTTCCAGCCCGGCAGCCGCCGCCGCTTTCTGCGCTCGATCGGCCGCCTGCTCGGCCCGGACGACCACCTGCTGATGGGGACCGACCTGGTCAAGGACCCGGGCGTGCTCGAGGCCGCCTACGACGACGAGCAGGGCGTCACGGCCGAATTCAACCGCAACGTGCTGAGCGTGCTGAACCGCGAGCTCGACGCCGACTTCGACCCCGAGGACTTCGACCACATCGCGCTGTTCGACACCGAGCACGAGTGGATCGAGATGCGTCTGCGCTCCCGCCGCGAGCACACGACGCTCGTGCGCGCGCTCGACCTGCCGGTGCATTTCGACGCCGGCGAGGAAGTACGGACGGAGATCAGCGCGAAGTTCACGCCGGAGCGGCTGGAGGGCGACCTGTCGGCGGCCGGGTTGGAGCTCGTGCGCTGGTTCACCGACCCTGAGGAGCTGTTCGCGCTAACACTTTCGCGCGTATCAGCCGACGGATCGAGCGTCTGACCCTGACCCTGCCCGGGCTCTCGCGCAGGGTCAAATGTCCGCCGTCGGCCTCCACGAGCACGATCGCTAATTACACGGATTAGCAATAGGCTTGCGGCGATGCAGATCGAGTCGAGCGCGGCGATCGTCGTCGGCGGAGCCTCCGGGCTCGGCGAGGCGACCGTGCGCGCGCTGCACGAGCGGGGCGCGGGGGTGACGATCGCCGACGTCAACGCCGAGAAAGGCCAGGCGCTCGCAACAGAGCTCGGAGCGAAGTTCGTCGCGTGCGACGTGCGCGAGGAGGGCCAGGTCGAGGCGGCGGTCCAGAGGGCGGCCGCGAGCGACGGGGGACTGCGCATCGCCGTGTGCTGTGCGGGCACGGGTTGGGCGCAGAAGGTCGCGGGCTCGAAGGGGCCGCATCCGCTGCTGCCGTTCGAGATGATCGTGCAGATCAACCTGATAGGGACGTTCAACGTGCTGCGATATGCCGCGAGCGCGATGATCGGGAACGAGCCGGCCGAGGACGGCGAGCGCGGCGTGTGCGTGACGACCGCCTCGATCGCCGCCTACGACGGCCAGATCGGCCAGATCGCCTACTCCGCGTCGAAGGGCGGCGTCGTCGGCATGACGCTGCCCGCGGCCCGCGACCTCGCGCAATACGGAATCCGCGTGAACACGATCGCCCCCGGCCTGTTCGACACGCCGCTGCTGGCCGCGCTGCCCGAAGAGGCCCGCCAGAAGCTAGGCGCGGGAGTCCCCTACCCCCCGCGCCTCGGCCAACCTCCAGAGTACGCGCAGCTCGCCTGTCACATCGTCGAGAACCGGATGCTCAACGGTGAGACGATCCGGCTGGACGGCGCGCTGCGGATGCCTCCGCGCTGAGGCAGACAGAAGGATTCATTGGTACGGACGGTACGGTAGACTCGACATCATGGATCGTCGCCCCCATACCCTGCTCGAGCCCGGCCACGACGCCGAGTGGGCCGCACTCAACGAGGAGAAGCGCTGTGCGCTAACTCCCCCTGCCGACACCCCGGTCGGGGAGTTGCTGCGACGCGGCCAACACCTCTCAGCCCAAGGGGCATGGCTAATGCGGGCCGTCGAACGAGCCGAGGTAGACTTGAGATCATGAATCCCCGCACCGGCACCCCCTTGCTGTCGCCCGGTCACGAGGCCGAGTGGGCTGTCATCAACCGCGAAGAGGCCGAGCAGATGCGTGCCATGAACATGGCACTGACCCCCGCGCAGCGACTCGACCAGGGCCAAAAGCTCTCTCAACAGGGAGTCTCCCTGTTGGCCGCATCGATCCGTGCCGGCCATGCCCCCGCGCGAGCCTTCTGGTCCTGACCTCGACGGCGTCGTCGCCGACGCTAACGCCGTGGGGTTGGACTGTGTCGTGATTGGCGGATTCAGCGTGATCTATCACGGCTACCTGCGCGCGACGAAGGACAGCGACCTGCTCGTACCCGACGGCCCTGACGCCGATGCCGCGGTTCTGCGCTTCCTGGAGCGCGTCGAAGGCACACGACTACGTGATGGCAAGATCCTCACGCACGAGGACGTCGTTGACGCGCCCAGCCTGCGCATCAACAGCCGCCACGGCATAGTCGACATTATGCGTGGAGGACTTCCGCCGCTTGACTACGACACTGTCGCCAAGCGTGCCGAGACGACCGACTGGCACGGACACACCGTTCAGATGGCAGCGCTGCCCAGTCTTGTCGGCTTCAAGCGTCTCGCGGGCCGGCCGCAAGACCAGCTGGATCTTAGCGAGCTCGAGGCAATCTACGGCGAACTCCCGGTCGAGTCGATTCCAGGGCTCGACACATAACGGGCAGTCGAATCGCGCATACCTTGGCGGGGAGCGCGGGACTCCTCGCAAAGTCACCCGCAGCAGTGCGGGGCGGACTTTGCATCTATTCCGGCCGTCTCCGGCCGGAATAGATGCAAACGTGCCGCCCTGCGCGGCGTGTCCTAGCGCCGCGCTGGGTGTACCCCTGCGCTGAGTGCGTCTTAACCGAGCCGTTCGACAAGCATCGCCATGCCCATCCCGCCGGCGACGCACATCGACTCGATGCCAAAGGTCCCGTCGAGCGTCTCGAGGTCGTTGAGGAGGGTCGTCATGATCCGAGCGCCGGTCATCCCGAACGGATGCCCGAGAGCGATCGCCCCGCCAAACGGATTGAGCTTCTCATCGGGAATGTCGAGATCCTCTTTGCAGGGCACGATCTGCGCGGCGAACGCCTCGTTGATCTCGACCACGTCGATGTCGCTCATCGCCATGCCCGTGTTCTTCAGGAGCGCCTGGATCGCCGGGATCGGCCCGAGCCCCATGACCTCGGGACGGATCGCGGCGACGGTCGAGGCGACGATGCGCGCGCGGGGCTTCAGGCCCAGCTCTGAGGCCTTCTCCTGCGACATCACGAGCAGAGCGGCGGCGCCGTCGTTGAGCGGGCAGGCGTTGCCCGCGGTGACGGTGCCGTCCGGCTTGAAGACCGGCTTCAGCGAGGCGAGCGCCTCCATCGTCGTCCCTGGCCGCGGGCCGTCGTCCTTTGAGACGACCGTCTCGGGGACGTCGATCTCGTTGCCCTCCTTGTCGGTCTCTTTGTGCGCCGGCACCGGAACGGGGACGATCTCCTTGTCGAAGTGCCCGGACTCGACCGCGGCGACGGCGCGGGTCTGGGAGATCAGCGCCCACTCGTCCTGCGCCTCGCGGCTGACGTTGCGCTCGTCGGCGACGTTCTCGGCGGTCATGCCCATCGGGATGTAGACGTTGCAGATCGAGCCCTCGGAGCCGTCGACGGCGGGGTTGAACTCGAACTGGCTGCCGCGTCCGACGCGGCTGACGGCCTCGACGCCGGCGGCGATGTAGGTGTCGCCCTCGCCGGCCTTGATCGCGTGGAAGGCCATGCGCGTGGTCTGCAGGGAGGAGGCGCAGAAGCGATTGACGGTGCAGCCCGGCACGCGGTGGTCGATGCCCGCCAAGAGCAGCGCGATGCGGCCGATGTTGTAGCCGGACTCGCCCTCGCCGTAGCCGCAGCCCATCATCACGTCGCCGATCGAGGTCTGCTCGACCTGGGGGTTGCGCGCGATCAGCTCGCGCAGGGGGATCGCCGCGAGATCGTCGGCGCGAACGGATTTGAGCGAGCCCTTGACCGCCCGCCCGATCGGCGTGCGAATGGCGTCGATGATCACTGCTTCAGGCATGTAAGGCTCTTCTCCTTGGTTGGCGCCACTGGGGCGAGGAGGGCGAATCCTACGGAACAACACGCGATTTGGCGTTCGCGGACCGGCCAACGAGAGGCGTCCGGCCCGACCGGCCAGCCGAGGGGCGCTCAGCTACAGATCGAGTCGACTTACTCCCAGCTCGTCAAACCCGACGTGATGGGCGAGCTCGTGGCGCACGGTGCGCGTGACCTGCTCGCGCAGCAGATCGGGGTCGTGTCCGTAGTCGCGACGCAAAGTGTCGCGGAAGATGACGATCCGATCGTGGGTGTCGTCGCGGCGGGACTGCCCGCCCTGGTAGAGCCCGTAGGCGCCGCGGCGGCGGCCGCCGTTTGAGATCACGACGGCGACGTGGGAGAGCGCGTTGCGCAGCAGGTCGGGGAGCTCGTCGAGCGCGTCGCGGACGAGCTCTTCGAAGTCGTCGTCGTTGAGCGGGTCGAGCTCCATGAACTCCTCTTCCCCGGGGTCGACGGCGAGCCCTTCGCGTGCGAGCTGCTCGGAGTGGCGCACGACCTCTTCGAACTCGGCCTCGGACTCGGGGTCGCGCCAGCCCGCGAGGCGCACGGCGACGAACGCGGCGGCGCCCATCAGCAGCGCGGCGGCGATCACGCCGAGCGCGATGTCCTCGAGCGCGCGGACGGCGCCGATCGAGGAGAAGCCCTGACCGACGACGAGCACGACCAGGCCGGCCGACAGAGCCACGAGCGCCGCGATGCCCACGCGTCTGGACTGACCGGAGGCGCTGGGCGGGGACGGCGAGCGCATCGGCGGGACTCCGCTACTTCAGCGTGCGGGCGATCACGAGCCGCTGGATCTCGTTCGTGCCCTCGTAGATCTGGGTGATCTTGGCGTCTCTCATCATGCGCTCCACGGGATACTCCTTGACATAACCGTAGCCGCCCAGGACCTGGACGGCCTCGACGGTGACGGCCATCGCGGTGTCCGAGCAGAAGACCTTGGCCATCGAGGAGTACTTCGCCCGCTGCGGATGGCCCTGATCGGCCATCGCGCACGCCTTGTAGAGCAGCTCGCGCGCGGCGGCCGTGCGTGTTTCCATGTCGGCGAGCTTGAACTGGATCGCCTGGAACTCGTTGATCGCCTGCCCGAACTGGCGGCGCTCGCGCGCGTAGGCGACGGCGTAGTCGGTCGCGCCCTGGGCGATGCCGACCGCCTGCGCGGCGGCGCCCAACCGCGTGCGCTCGAGCGTGCCGAGCGCGACCCGCAGGCCGCGGCCGACCTCGCCGATCACGTTTGCCTGCGGCACCCGCACGTCCGCGAAGATCGGCTGGCCGGTGGGCGAGGCGCGGATGCCGAGCTTGTGCTCGAGCTTGCCGACGGAGAACCCGGGGCGGTCCGCCTCGACGACGAACGCGGTGATCCGTTTGGTCTCGCGGTCGGTGACGGCGAAGGTGATGTAGAAGTCGGCGATCCCGAGGTTGGAGATCCAGTTCTTGGTGCCGTTGATGACCCATTCCTCACCGTCGAGCACGGCGTGCGTCTGCATGCCGGCGGGGTCCGAGCCGGCCTCGGGCTCGGACAGCGCGAACGCGGGCGACCACTCGCCGGAGGCGCACTTCGGCAGGAAGCGCTCCTTGAGATCCTCAGAGCCGAACAGCTGGATCGGCAGCGTGCCGAGCTCTTGAACCATCAGGATCAGCGCGCAGGCGGCGTCGACCTTGGCGATCTCCTCGACCGCCATGTTCAGCATCAGCGTGCCGGTGCCGGTGCCGCCGTGCTCGGTCGGAAACGGCAGCCCGAGGATGTCCTGCTCTGAGAGCACCTTGCGAATGTCCCACGGGTACTCCGCCCGCTCGTCGATCTCGGCCGAGCGCGGCGCGATCTTCTCGCGCGCGATCTGCCCGATCGTCGCGCAGAAGTCGAGGTTCTCCTGAGGGATGGTGTAGGTGTCGGCGGTGGCTTGCATTCCGAGGATCTTATTGATGAGGGCCGCCTTCCGGCGGCAGGCGTGCGCAGCGTAGGGATGACACGCAGCGGCGTGAACGGCTTCCCGGGTTTACGGTTCGGCTGAGCGGGTAAAGCGAGTGTCATGCCACTTGGAACCTCCATATTTCTGGTCGCGCTCGGCGCGATTCTGCGTTATGCGGTGACGGCGAGCACGTCCGGGATCTCGCTGCCCACGGTCGGCCTGATCCTGATGATCGTCGGGATCGTGGGGCTCGTGCTGTCGATCTTCTACATGCTCGCGTGGAGCCCCCGTCGCGGTCGCGTCATGCGCGAGCGCGTGGTCGAGCGCGACCCGTACGAAGAACCGCCCGTCTACTGAGCTGTACCGCTACGCTCCTGCGATGGGCGTGGCGGACGAGTCTTCGTCGCAGATCGAGATCGACCCCGAGCGGGTCGCCGACTGGATGGCGGAGGAGCCCGGGCCGCAGGTGGTCGACGTGCGCGAGGGATACGAGCGCGAGGCCGGCCACATCGCGGGCACGCGCCACATCGCGCTGGTGGAGCTCACAGCGCAGGCGGACACGGTCGAGCGCGAGCGGCCGGTCGTCTTCTACTGCCGCGTCGGCGGCCGCTCGGAGATGGCCGCGCAGGCTTTTCGCGCCGCGGGCTACGAGGCTTACTCGATGAGCGGCGGCCTGCGACGATGGGCGCAGGAGAACCGGCCGCTCTCGCCGGAGGGCGGCTACGTGGCGGACCACTGAAAAAGGAGACGCGTGTGATGGAGGCTTCGACCGACTACCCGAACGTGACCAGGGGCGAGGGCTACGCCGTCGCCAACCTCGACGACCTCGGCGACGGGCCGGGCTTTCGCAAGGTGCGCAAGGGCCTCGACGTGAGCGCGTTCGGCGTCAACGCGATCGTGATGCCTGCGGGCATCGAAAGCGGCTCGCACTATCACGAGACTCAGGAGGAGCTGTACTTCGTGCACCGCGGCGCGATCGAGATGGTGTTCGGAGACGGCTCTGTGGAGCAGTTGCGCGAGGGCTCGTTCGCGCGTGTGGACGCGGCGACCGTACGCAAGATTCGCAACACCGGCGACGCCGACGCCGTGTATCTGTGTGCCGGTGGCAAGGACGGCTATGTCGGTCGCGACGGCCAGGTGCCCAAGGGCGAGGAGCAGCGGGTCAAAGCGATCCACGACCTCTCCGGCGCCGCGGGCGAGCAGGCGCAGTAGGCGGCACACGGCGGCGCTCGCGCCGGCCGGTCGTGAGACAGGGTCGAGCGACGAACCCCTGCCGAGCGTGAAGGGAACTGAAGATGGACAAGGCTGAGGGCCAACCAGAGAGCGGCGGGCGACGGCTGCTGCGGGTCGGGCGGGAGCTGAGGATCCCCTTGGCGGAGATCGTGCTGCGCACGAGCCGCTCCTCCGGCCCGGGGGGACAGCACGCGAACGTGACCGCCTCGCGCGTGGAAGCGAGCTTCGACGTGCGCGCCTCCGCCACGCTGAGCGAGTCACAGCGCGAGCGGCTACTCGCGCGCGCCGGCCCGCGCGTGACGGCGGTGGCGCAGGACGCCCGCTCGCAGACGCGCAACCGCGAGCTGGCGTTGGCGCGGCTGAGCGAGCGTCTGGAGCGGGCGCTGGCGGTGCCCCGCAAACGCCGCCCCACCCGTCCGACGGCCGCGTCGCGCACGAGGCGACTCGACGCCAAGCGCCGCGCGAGCCGGCGCAAGCTCGGCCGCCGCCCGCCCACCGAGGAGTGAGCTCTCTACATCCCCTCTACGGGGACGCCATGCCAGCGGGTGTTGGCCGGCAGCTCCTCGCCGCGCAGCACGACCGAGCGCCCGCCGACCACGCAGCCGGGACCGAGCTTCGTGTCGGGCAGCGTCGCGCTGTGGGGGCCGAGCGTCGAGCCGGCGCCGAGGTCGTTGGGCCCGATCCGCATCAGCCGGTCGTGGAACAGGTGGGTCTCCAGGCACGCGCCGCGGTTGATCGCGCAGCCGTCGCCGATCTTGACGACGTCGAACTCGGTGACGGCGAGCGTCTCACACCAGACGTCGCGGCCGACCGTCGCGCCCATCGCCCGCAGATACGGTCCCATCAGCGCCGTGCCCTGCGCCTTGTTCATCAGCCAGTCGCCGGCCAGCTGCTCCTGGCAGGAGTTCATGATCTCATCGCGCCATACGAACGAGGACCACAGCGGATGCTCGCTCGGCCGGTAGCGTCCCATGATCAGCCACTTCATGGCGATCGTGAACAGGACCGCGCAGAGCGCGGCTACGAGCACGGCGAACGGGGCGGCGGCGATCAGCGCGAGCGGGCCGCCGGCGCTGCCGATCGCGTCGAGCGCGAGGAAGATCAGCGTGCCGAGCACGATCGAGACCGTCCCGGGGAGCAGCACGCGCACGAGCTCGGTCGCAGCCCGCGCGAGCACGAGCCGCCGCGGCGGATTGGTCGTGCGGGAAGGGTCCGGGCGGTCGGGCACGCGCGGCAGCTCGATCGCCGGGCCGCCGAACCAGGACGTGCCGTCGGGCGCGTTCGGCGGCGCGATCGACTCGATCCCGATCAGGGAGCCGTCGCCGACGGTCGTTCCCCCGGTGAGCAGCGCCCCGTTGCCGATGAACGTGCCGTTGCCGACCGTGATCGGCTCGAGCTGGATCCAGCCGCGGTGGGCGCGCGCGGTGGCGAACATCGGCGCGTCCGCGACGAACGTGGTCTCCCCCATGCTCACGAGCCGGTTCAGCCCCTGCGCGGTCGATACCTCCGTGCGTCGCCCGACGCGCAGCCCGTGCAGCCGCAACCACCAGCGCGTGTAGACGGTGGCGTAGAGCGGGAACAGGGCGCTGCGCGCGCTCTCCATCACCTGCTCGCCGAACCACGACGCCCACGCGACCGATCCCCTGTCCCCGTGCCAGCCCTCCTTGACGAAGCGCGAGACGAGGCGGAAGACGAGCGCGCTGAGCAGCGCCTCGCCCAGCACGAAGGTGGCCGCGAGCAGCGGCGCGCCGAGGAGCAGCGTGCGTACCGTGCCGAGGGGCGAGGAGGAGAACAGGTTGAACACGGTCTCGAGCAGCAGGAAACCGGGGAGCGCCGCGACGATCGTGAGCGCGTTGACGGCGAGGAGCCCGAAGCCGAACATCGCCTTCCACAGCCGGGGGCGGCGCTCGCGGGGAGGGGCCTGCAGCGGCCATGCCTCGCCGCCGTCGCCGACGCGGCGCGCGGGCGTGCCCGCCCAGCGCTCGCCCGCCGGCACCCGGCCGGCGACGACGCTGCCGGGCTCGACTTCGGCGCCCGCGCCGATCTCGGCGCCGGGCATCAGCACGGTGCGCGCGCCGACGCGCGCGCCGGGCCCGATCTCGAGCCTGCCGACGACCAGCTCTGAGCCTTCGACCCACCAGCCGTGCATGTCGACGTCCCCCTCGATCGTCGCGCCCGCGCCGATGCGGATCAGCGACGCGGGGCTCGGCAGCGTGCCGAGGCGCGCGCCGGGGCCGACCTCGGCGCCGAGCATCCTCGCCAGTCGCCCCGCCCACGGGGTCCCGCCGACGCGGTTGACGTGCAGCACCTCGGCGAGCCGGTCGACAAACCACACGCGACACGCGATCCAGCTGTGGCGGGGATAGCGCCCCTCGCGCAGCCCGCCCAGCAGCAGGCGGCGGGTCGCAGCGACGATCGCGGTGCGTCCGGGCGAGGCGATCAGCAGCAGGTAGCCGACGATCAGCGCGGGCCAGGCGAGCTGGGTGGGGCCGCCGAACACGTCGTTGTAGGCGAAGATCCCCTCGAGCCAGGCGGGGATCGTGGCGCACAGCAGCACGAACACCCCCGCGAGCTGCACCGCGCGCCCGCCGCGCGCGCCGACCGCCACCCGCGCGGCGCTCTCGCGCCGCCCTTCGCCCAGCTCCTCCAGGCGGGCGGCCTGGGCGCCCAGCCGGCGGTGCTCGTACACGTCGGCGACGGCGACGCTCGGGAAGCGCGCGCGCAGCAGCGATACGAGCTTGGCGGTGGCGACCGAGGTCGCGCCCAGCTCGAAGAAGTCGGACTCCGCGCCGAACGCCATCGGGCCGAGCTGCTCGGCCCAGCGCTCGGCGAGCCACGCCTCGGTCCCCGACAGCGGCTGCACGTCCGAGCCCGCGGCGCCCGCGAGCGGCCATGGCAGCGCCGCGCGGTCGACCTTGCCGGACGTCGCCATCGGCAGGGAGTCGAGCACGACGACGAGCGGGGCGAGCCCGTCGGGGAGCTGCTCGGCGACCTGCGCGCGGACGTGCTCCGGGCTGACGTCGCCGACGACATATCCGACGAGGATCTTGTTGGCCGCCGCCGTGCTCTGGACGACGACCGCCGCCGCCCGCACGCCGCGTACCGCGCGCAGCTGCGCCTCGACCTCGCCGAGCTCGAGGCGCCGCCCCGCGAGCTTGACCTGGTGATCGCGGCGGCCGACGAAGTCGAGACCGTGCACGGTCTCGCGCACGAGATCGCCACTGCGATAGGCGCGCTCCCAGCCGAGCGACGGCAGCGGGGCGAAGCGCTCGCGGTCGAGCCGCGGGTCCAGATAGCGGCCCAGCCCAACACCGCCGATGACGAGCTCGCCGGTATCGCCGAGCGCGACCGGCTCGCCCGCGTCGTCGACGACCGCCACCTCCCAGCCGGCCAGCGCCCAGCCGATCGTGACGGGCGCGCCGGGGCGCAGGCGCGCGGCCGTGCTCACGACCGTGGCCTCGGTCGGGCCGTAGGTGTTCCATACCTCGCGCTCGCGCGCGAGCCGCCAGGCGAGCTCGGGCGGGCAGGCCTCGCCGCCGAGGATCAGCAGCCGCACGCCGGCGAGCAGCTCGTCGTCCCACATCGCGGCGAGCGTCGGCACGGTCGAGATCACCGTGACCCCGCGCTCGGCAAGCCACGGGCCGAGGTCCACGCCCGTGCGCATCAAAGCCCGCGGCGCCGGCACCAGGGTCGCGCCGTTGGTCCACGCCAGCCACATCTCCTCGCAGCTCGCGTCGAACGACACCGACAGCCCGGCCAGCACGCGATCCTCGGACCCCACCTCCCACAGCCTGGCCTCGGCGTCCACGAACGCGACGGCCGCGCGATGGCTGACCGCAACGCCCTTGGGGCGGCCGGTCGAGCCGGAGGTGAAGATGATCCATGCATCGTCCTCGGCGCTCAGATCGCGTGCGGCGCCCGCCGACGCTTGCGTCACCCCCACGTCGGCTTCGGCGCTCGGCCGGGGTGTGATGTCTCCCGGTAAGTGCCGCGGCGTGAAGCTCAGCTCGTCCTCGATCACACCGCAGACCGCGGCGCTCTCCCAGATCCCTTCCGCCCGGCCGTCCGGATCGTCGGCGTCCACGGGCACGTAGGCGGCGCCTGAGCGCAGCACGCCGAGGATCGCGACGTACAGCGAGGAGCGCCCGCTCGCGAGTTTGATTCCGACCCGCTCGCCGGGACCGACCCCGGCGGCTCGCAGCCGCTCGGCGAGGCGGTCGGCGGTCTCGGAGAGTTGCGCGTAGGTGAGCACGGCGTCCGCCGCATCGATCGCCACCCGATCGCCATGACGATCGATCGTCTCGCCCAGAACGTCGAGCAGCGTGCGTTCGCCGGGGACCTCACCGAGCGGCGCGGAGGCATGCTCCGCACGCGGGTAGGAGTGCTCCGCAAGCGACGTAGAGCCGCGTGTGTCTTCGATTCTCTGCATGGGCGCCGGGCTTCGTAAACCTTGCGTAAGAATAAAGTTGCGGTCCCGCTCGGGGTTTTCGCCGAGCGAGCCTCAATTGAGCAGCTCCTTGACGTAGCGCTGGTGCAACCTCCCGATCGGGGTCTTTTCGGGGTAGAAGCCGATCGTTTTCCACAGCAGGCCCGACACGGGAGCCCATGCCACGATCAGATAGATCCCCAGCACGAGCGCCGTCGTGCGCAGCCTGCGCGAGCTCGACAGCGCCGCCAGCGGCAGCACCCACAGGATGTACCACGGCAGCACCCAGCTGAGCGTCACGAGCAGCGCCACGCTCGCCCAGCCGGACGCTGTCAGCAACCGATCGCCCAGGCTCCCCGTCGTGTCGGCGGGGGAGCCCGCGAGCGGTGACCCGGCGGCGGACGCTCCGGCCGCGGAGGACCGCGAGCGCCAGGCCAGCCGGCAGCAGTAGAGGATCGACAGCACGAGCGCGCCGCTCATCCCCTTGCGCAGCGTTTCGCCCTCCCCGCCCGTCCCGATCGCGAGGCCGATCAGGTTGGGGATGCTCTCGCTCGTGACCAGCCGGCCCTGGGTGCTGAGATCGGGGATGTGCAGGCCGAAGGCGATCAGGCTGGCGGCCCCGACGATCACCGCCGCGACCGCCATGCCGATCAGCACCTGGACGAGGCGGCGAGGGGCCCTGAGCAGGCCGACCAACACGACCGGGATCAGAACCCCGCCGGAGGCCTTGATCGCGGTCGCCGTGACGAACGCCGCGCCCACGCCGAGCTCGCAGGGAGACAGCGGCCACAGCCAGCCTCGCAAGCGCGCGGCGGGACGCCGCCGCTCGGCCGGGGGCGCATCCGCCCCCTCGGCGGCCCGCGGGGCAGGCGCGGCGGCGGGCCGCTCGAGCTGAGCGGCGGGCGCGACAGAGGAGCGCCCTCCCACCGTCCTCGCCCGCGCGAGCAGCAGCAGGTAGAAGCCGAGCATGATGAAGAACACCATCAGGAAGTCGTTGTGGTCCCCTCCAAGCCCCCACACGAGCACGATCGGGTTCAGGCCGACGAGCACGATCGCCGCGACCGGGTCGCGGCCCAGCAGCCGCGCGCACTTCCACACGAGGAAGATCGTCCCCAGGCTCGTCAGCGCGAGGACGCCCTTCAGCGCCCAGAACGACGCGGCCACGCCGAGCGGGACGACCGCGAACGTCACCAGCGTGAACAGCGGGCCGTATGGGCTGAGCAGCTGGTGCCAGTTGCTCAGGTAGTAGCTCGGGTCCGAATGCGGCTCGAGGATCGGGATCGTCGTGTAGGGGTTGAGGTGGTGCACGACCTCCATGCGCCCGTAGTTGACGTAGTTGAAGATGTCCGTCAACGCCAGCGGCGGCGCGAGGAAGAAGATCGCGTGCACGACAAGGATCGCCCCGATCGCCCAGCGGGCTCGCAGCCGGGGGACGTAGCGCAGCCCCAGCAGGTAGGCCCCGTACATGAGGGCGATCGACCCCGAGAACAGCCACTTCAGCGCGGTTCCGTTGCGCGTCAGCCCCGGCCACAGGCCGCCCAGCGGACCGGCCATCCAATGCGGGAAGTAGCCGCCGTGGGTGGTCGCCGAGAGCAGGCTCGGCCGATCCGCCGCCGCGACGAGCACGAGCGCGCTGCAGGCGACGATCGCGAACAGCGCGAGCGAGCCCAGCCACGCGTCCCGGCTGATCGTGCGCGCCGGCGCGCCGGCGCCTGTGCGGCCGCCCGCCCGTTTAAATACGAGAGCCCGCTTGAGGGCGGGCTCTCGAAAAGTCGAGTTCATCGTCCGCGAGGTCTAGCGACCTCGCGAGCGCAAGCTAGATCGACTGGACGTTTACGGCCTTGGGGCCCTTGTCGCCCTGCTCCGGGTCGTAGGAAACCTTCGAACCCTCCTGCAACGAGCGATAGCCCTCGCCGTTGATGCCGGTGTGATGGACGAACAGGTCCTTGTCACCGTCGTCGGGGGTGATGAAACCAAACCCCTTGTCGTCGCTGAACCACTTTACTGTGCCAGTAGGCATGTGGGAACTCCTCCACGGTATGTTCGTGCTGCGACGCGGAGGATGCTGCTTAGAGCTTCGACCTGCGAGCGCTTGCACTGCTTTCGCCGGTCTTTTGTGCCGGCCAGACGCTCACGACCGTAGCAGGTCCCCGCGGGCCTGTGTTGTCGAGATGTTCTCCCTGCACACATGTCCGATCTGCCCGCTCCGGCGATCTCTGCGCTCCGCCGCGGCAATCTCTGCACATCTCGCTCGACAATCTCTGCACCCCGCCTTGGCGATCTCTGGACCCCGCCTTGGCGATCTCTGGACGGTTAGGCTGGCTTTGTGGGCGAGCGCGCGGACCCAAACCGGCGAGAGACAGCGAGCGAGCCGCTCATGCTGAGGCGTCTGCTGCCTCCCGGCGACCCTGTCACGGTCGAGGAGATCGTCGCGGACCTGACCTCGCGCGAGCCGGTGGCCGCACCGGCGAGCCGCCCGTATCTGACCCTCAACATGGTGAGCACCGCCGACGGGCGCGCGAGCATCGGCGGGCGCTCGGGACCGATCGGCAACCGCGCCGACCGTGAGCTGTTCCACGGGCTGCGCTCCGTCGCCGACGCGGTGATGGCCGGAGCGGGCACCGTGCGCGCCGAGCGCTACGGCCGGATCATCCCCGACGAGGCGCGCCGTCGCGCGCGCCTCGCGCGCGGCCTGAGCGAGGAGCCGCTCGCCTGCATCGTCTCAGGCAGCCTGGAGCTGCCCGTCGAGTTGCCGCTGCTCGCCGACCCCGCCGCGCGGGTGGCGATCCTGACGCCGTCGGCCGCGAGCCTCCCTGGGCATGCGGCCCACGTCGACTACATACGGGCCGCCCGCGAGGGGGCGCTGGACCTGAGGGCGGCATTCGCCGAGCTGCGCGAGCGTTTCGCGGTGCGCACGCTGCTGTGCGAGGGGGGGCCGCATCTGAACGCGCAGCTGCTCGCCGCCGGGCTCGTCGACGAGCTCCTCCTCTGCCTCTCGCCGCTGCTGGCCGGGGGCGATCCCGTCGCCGGCGAGGCACTGCGGATCGTCGCCGGGATCGAGCTCGATCCGCCCGCCGAGATGAGGCTGATCGGGGCCTTCGAGAACGAGTCCCACCTGTTCCTGCGCTACGACGTCAGCCAGAATGGCCAGGTGGATGAGCGTGTCTGACATTCGACGGTGTCGGGCAATGCGCCGGTGGCACGTGGACCGACGAGGGCGGACGTCAGGCACATCCAGACGCGGAAACACCGGCGGATCTATAACTCGGGACACCAGTAGGAGGGTCGGACACCCATAGTCGATCTAATCAACGATCGCTATCTCCCCAGACATTAAGCAAACGATATAGCCTTATCGTTTAGTAAGCTTGGGTCGTGGTAAACGAACGAAAAGATTCCCCGATTCCCGCCTCGAGCCCCCGCACAGGCGAGTACCGGCTCGTCGATAGTGGCCCCGACGGGTACTGGGCCTTCCACCCCAACCCGCTCCCACCCAAACCGCCCCTGCGCATCGACGCAGCGATGCAGTCCCTGCTGGACCGCACCAACCAGGCCCTTGGACGCCTCGACGGGATCACGTTGTTGCTCCCCGACCCCGACCAGTTCATCTACACGTTCGTCCGCAAGGAGGCTGTCCTGTCCTCCCAGATCGAGGGCACACAATCCTCCCTGTCAGACCTACTCATGTTTGAGCACGACGCCGCACCCGGCGCGCTACGCGAAGACGCTCAAGAAACCGCGAACTACATCGCCGCCCTCGACCACGGCCTCGGCCAGATCGCGAAACCCGGAGCGCCGCCGCTCTCCGCGCGACTGCTACGTGAAGTCCACCGACGACTACTACAGACGGGACGGGGAGCGGACAAGAACCCCGGCGAGTTCCGCCGCGAGCAGAACTGGCTCGGCGGCCCGCGTCCCTCCACCGCGCGGTTCGTGCCGCCACCATGGCAGGAGGTCACCGCGGCGATGAGTGCCCTCGAGAAGTTCATCCACGACGACCCAAACCCAACACCCGTGCTCATGAAGGCCGCGCTCGCGCACGCCCAGTTCGAGACGATCCATCCGTTCCTCGACGGCAACGGCAGAGTCGGACGGCTCCTCATCACCCTGCTGCTGTGCTCCGAGGGCGTGCTCAGCCGGCCGCTGCTCTATTTGAGCCTGCACTTCAAGCGCAACCGCGACAGCTACTACGAGCACCTGCAGCGCGTCCGCACCGACGGCGCTTGGGAGGACTGGCTGCGGTTCTTCCTCGAAGGAGTCATCGAGGTCGCGGAGTCCACGACACTCACCACCCAGCGGGTCGTCGCGATGGTCGAGAACGACCGCCAGAAAATCCACAGCTTCGGACGTGGCGCCGCCACCGCGCACCGTGTGCACGACCTCGCGACGCGCTCCGTCGTCATCGGAGCCAGCAGCTCCGCCGAACGCCTCGGCCTGACCGGGCCGCCCGTGTACGCCGCCATCCAACGACTCGAGCAAGCCGGGATCCTGCGTGAGGCAACCGGCCGGCAGAGAGGGAAGCTCTACGTATACGACGAGTACCTGACCATCCTCAACGAGGGCACCGAACCGCTCTAGCCAGGCTGGCTATGGAGTCCGCGCCTGCGCGCCGGAGCGCGTCTCGTGGGAGACGATGCCGAGCAGCTCGCTCGCGAGCTGGCGGCCTTCGCTCGCGACCCGCGGGGTCGCGGCGATGCGGACGACCACCTCGGCCCCGTCGAGCTCCTCGAGCGTGATCCGGGGCGCGTCGCGCAGCGGCGTCTGCAATGACCTCTCCAGCAGCTCCTGCAGGTCGCTCGGCGTCATCCCCGGGCGCAGCCGCGCGCGCAGGTTGACCGCCTCGGGCTCCCTGATCGGCAGCACCGCGACGTTCAGCACGACGCTGTTCGGCACCATGATCGAGTCATCGCCCGTCGCGAACGTCGTATACAGCAGCCCCAGCGAGCTGACCGTCCCCTCGAGCTGGCCCGCGAGCGGTCCGCCCTGCAGGCGCACGCGCTCGCCGACGCGGAACGGGCGCGCGCTGAGCAGGACCGTGCCCGCGATCAGGTTGCCGAGCGTCTGCTGCGCGGCGAGCCCGAAGATCACCGCGGTGAACGCGCCTCCGAGCGCGAGCGTGCGCGCTTCGATGCCGGCCACCCGCAGTGCGACGAGGAGCGCCACGACGACCGTCGTCAGGCGGATCAGGAAACCGACGGTGCCGGCGGTGGCCGGCTCCAACCGCCGGAACAGCGGGGGGCCGAGGCCGCGGCCGATATCGCGCGCGATCGCCCAGCCGAGGATCATCAGCGCGAGCACCGTGACCACGCGCACGAACGCTTCCAGCGGTTCTTCGAGCGACGTGGCGGGATGGCCGTGCGTGGCCGCCGCGCCGAGCAGGGAGACGCGGTTGTCGTACAGCACGACGATCGCCACGAACAGCGGCAGCAGCACGAGCGCCTCCAGGCGCGCGCGCTTGACCACGCGCGGGCTGATCTGGCGCAGCAGCCCGACCTCCTGCCAGGCCTGGCTGCGCGTCTCGAACATCTTCTGCGGGGTTCTCGGCACGGGCATCGCCCTCCCATGATGGCGAAGCCCCTCGGCGGACGCCGCAAGGGACCGCCCGGCCGGCGCTCCTACGTCTGGGTGTAGATCACCATCGCCACCCCGAACAGGAGGCAGTAGACGGCAAACGGCGTGAGCGTCCTCGTCTTGAAGTAGCCGACGAGGAAGCGCACCGTGACGACGGCCGTCACCGCCGCGACCGCGCACGCCACGAGCGCCTGCCCGCGAATCCCGTCGCCGAGATGGCCGAGCAGGTCGGGCAGCTTGACGAGGCCCGCGGCGAGGATGATCGGCGTCGCGAGCAGAAACGCGAAGCGCGCCGAGTCGCTGTGGTCGAGGCCGCGCGCGAGACCCGAGCCCATCGTCACGCCGTCGCGGCTGATCCCGGCGACGAGCGCGGTCGACTGAGCGACGCCTACCACAAACGCCTCGCGGTACTCGAGTGTGGCCAGCTCGCGTGCGCCGTCTGGCTTGGACCCCTCACGAATGGCCAGTTCGCGCACCTCAGCACGACGGCGAAACCGCTCGGCCGCTAGCAGCACGAACCCATTGACGATCAAGAAGACCGCGGCGACTTCCGGCTTTGCGGTCAGCGTGCGCAGCTGGTGCTCGAGCGCGAGCCCGAAGATGCCCGCAGGAATGCTCGCGACGATGATCAGCCACGCCAGACGCTCGGTGCTCGTTTCGATCCGTCGCGTGCTCAGAGTGTGGAAGAAGGCGCCGACGATCTCCACCCAGTCGCGGCGGTAGTAGAACAGCAGGCCGAGGGCGCTGCCGACGTGCAGCATCACGACGAACGCCAGCCAGAACGACTCCGGCTGCGACTGTGCCTTGACGAGCGCATTCCAGCCGAACAGCGTCGGGAACAGCACCGTGTGCCCGAGGCTCGAGATCGGGAACAGCTCGGTCACGCCCTGCAGCAGCCCGAGCACGATCGCCTGGAAGTAGCTGATGGCCGAAGCCATGATCACCGTCATCGGGGCGAGAGCTTATTGAGCCCGCCGCTCGCAGGTCTCGAGCTCGGCGTCCAGGGCGCCGTCGGCACGAAGTGTGCCCCCCACCGCTTGTTACGGCTCGAACGTGTTCGCCACCGCTTGTTAGGGCTCGAACGTGTTCGCCACCGCTTGTTAGGGCTCGAACGTGTTCGCCCACGACCGCCAGGCCGGTCGAGCTTGGTGCGGTGGACTTCAGACCGGGTCGGTGGCGCACCCGGCGCACGCCACCGACCCGCGGACTCGACCATCCGTCAACCGTTACTGCTGCAACAGCTTCACGGTCTTGAGGCCGGCGTTCAGCACCACCTTCGGGATCGGCGCGAAGTCAAGCGCCGCTCCGAACTTCTGCCCCGCCGTCATCGCATAGTAGATCCAGCTTGCCAAGAGTCCTCGCTGCGGCGCGGACGTCGGCACGATCGCATATGTGAACGTCGACAGCGGGTAGGCGATCCTGTACTGCTTCGGCGGGTCGACGATGTGCATTTCGTTGCTCGCCGGCACCTGCTTGACCGACTTCGCCGCCTCTTCGATGTTCACGAGGTTCGGGTACTCGTAGTTACCCGCGGCATTTTGCAAAGCCGCGGCACCCAATTTGTGCGCGATGATGTACGAAGCCGAGATATAGCCGATCGCGCCGTTCGTCGAGGACACCACGGCGGTGACGCCGTCATTGCCCTTACCGCCCACACCGGTGGGAAAGCTGACCGCCGTGGCGTTGCCGACCTGGCTCTTCCACGTCGGGCTCACCCGCGACAGGTAGTCCGTAAACGCATAGGTGTCTCCGGATCCATCGCTGCGAAACACGGGTGTGATCTTCAGGTTGGGAAGGCTGATTCCCTTGTTTATCCTGGCAATCGCCGGATCGTCCCAACTAGTGATCTTCCCAAGGAAGATTTCCGCGACGATCGGTCCCGTGAGGTCGAGCTTGCGAATGCCTTCGAGGTGAAATGCGACTCCCGTCGCCGTCAGCGCCCATGGGATCTGGACGCATCCGTTGCATCCGCTCGCCTGCGCGGACGTCAGCGGCGCGTCCGAGGCCCCGAAGTCGACGGTCCGGGCGGACACCTGAGAGATTCCCGCCCCTGAGCCGACGGCCGCGTAGGTGACCGTGTCGCCGTACAGATGCTGAAATTCCTGCGCCCAATACGCCTCCAGCGGGGCAACCAACGTCGAGCCCGCCCCGGTGAGCGAACCGGCCGCTACGGCACTATTGGAGATGATGCCCGTCGCCAAGCAGGCTATAACCGCCGCGAGGGCGATCTTTCGGTGTCTTGCGCGTGTCAAATGTCCTCCTGGGTTCAGTATCGGTTATCGTCGCGCAGAGCATCCACCATGCGTTCAGCCGGGCTGTGGCGATCTTGTGAACATATTCGAAGAGAAGGTGTGAACATCGGAGCACAATGTGTAAAAATTGTAAAATGAGATGTGTAGATGTTGTGAATCATGAACGTCGCGTGACACCTCGGCGTTAAGCTCCCGCCCGCATGGGCTTCGGCGTCAAACCAGCAACTCTCAAACCAGCAACTCCCCAAGTCGCCAAGGTCGGCTCGCGCGCGCCGTCGGCCTCAGGTCGTCGCGCACGAGCACGTTCGCTCGATCGACTCGGGGACGGCCTCCTTTACGGTCTTTGCGCGCTCGCATCGCTTCTGGGAGTCGCGGTGATCGCTGCGATCGCCTATCAACTGACCAGCGGCGCGAGCCAGGCCATGACGAGGTTCGGTCTGGGCTTTCTCACCCACAGCGAATGGAAGCCCAACTTCAACGTCTTCGGCGCGGCGTCGCTGCTGTACGGCACCGCCGCCACCTCGCTTGGCGCGCTGGTGCTGGCGGTCCCGCTCGGGATCTCGATCGGCCTGTACCTGAGCACCGTCGCCCCGCGACGCGTGAGCGGCGTGATCGGGCCGCTGGTCGAGATGCTGGCGGCGATCCCCAGCGTCATTCTCGGGTTCTGGGGCATAGTGGTGCTGGCGCCGTTCCTGCAGAGGCGCCTCGAGCCTTTTCTCCACAGCGCGTTCGGCGGCCTGCCGATCTTCGGGCCGGCGCAGACCACCGGCACCGGGCTGTTCAACGCCAGCCTGATCTTGACGATCATGGTGGTCCCGATCGTCGCCTCGATCAGCCGCGACCTGTTCTTGACCGTTCCACTCGAGTTGCGAGACGGAGCGACGGCGTTGGGCGCGACGCGCTGGGAGGTGGTGCGCGGCGTCGTGCTTCCCGCGACCGGCTCGGGCTTGGTGGCCGCGACGTTCCTGGGGCTGGGCCGCGCGCTGGGCGAGGCGATCGCCGTCACGCAGGTGGTCGGCGCCGGCAACGCCATCCACGCTTCGCTGTTTCGGACCGGCGATACGCTGGCGAGCCGCATCGCCAACCAGTACCAGGGAGCCACGACGAAGCTGCAGGTCGCTTCGCTGTTTTACCTCGGTGTGCTGCTGCTGGTGATCGGGCTGCTGGCGAACCTGGCGGCGCAGATCATCGTTCGTCGCTTCACCGTGGGCTCGGCTTCCGCACGATGAGCGATCGGCCAGATCCGTCGAGGCCGCTGACCGCCTCGGGCCGCCTGCGCCGCCGCCAGCTGGTCAGTCGCCTGGTCGAAACCGGCCACACGGCCTCGGCGCTGCTGGCAGTGGCGATGCTGGCGGTCGTCGTCTACTCCGTGGCCGCACGCGGCGCGGACGCCCTGAGCATCGACTTCTTCATCAAGAGCCCACCCGCGCTGCCTGACACTCCCGGCGGCGGGATCGCGCCTGAGATCCTCGGCACCGCCTTGCTGATGGCGATGGCGACCGTGATCGCGATGCCCGTTGGCATTCTGATCGCGCTCTACCTGACGGAGTTCGCCAGGCCGAAGGCAGGCCATGCGATCAGGCTCGCCCTCGACCTCCTGAACGGGCTGCCCACGATCGTCGTGGGCCTTTTCGTCTTCGGGCTGCTCGTGGTGGGTAACTATCAGAGCGGCTTTGCCGGCGCCATCGCGCTCGCGATCATCATGCTGCCATTGATCGCGCGCGCCACCCAGGAGGTGCTGCTACGCGTGCCGAGCGACCTGCGCGAAGCGGCCGACGCACTTGGCGTGAGCCGCTGGCGTACCGCGCGCGGCGTCATCCTGCCGACCGCGCGCGGGGGGATCCTGACCGCCACGGTGCTGGCCGTCGCGCGCGCGTCGGGCGAGACCGCACCGCTGATCTTCACGTGCTCGATCTTCAGCAGCACGGTGTCGCTGCGTGTCTTCGGCCAGGCTCTCCCCAACATCCCCGTGTACATCTTCAACGCGTCCGAGGCGGCCGATCCGTACGGGTTCGCCCGTGCGTGGGGAGCGGGGCTCGTGCTTCTGCTCTTCATACTCCTGGTCAGCCTCGCCGCCAGAATGCTGTCAAATCGCGGGGCCATGCCGGTGCGATGAAAGGACTCGTGATGACTGAGACCGCCGACCCTGTCAAACAGGCGCCTCGGAGCCGAGTGCGAATCCAGACCGCTCCGCTCGTGCCACGGGATGTGGCTTCGCCGGAAAACGGCGGCGCCCTTGCGCCCTCGTTCACACCCGCCGGCGCGACCCCCGGCAAAGCCGCACGCCAAGCCGTCTTCGACGTGCAGGACGTGTCGGTCTCCTATGGCGACAACCGCGTGCTCACCGACGTCACAATGCAGATCCAGCGGAACCTGATCACCGCCATCATCGGTCCCTCGGGCTGCGGTAAGAGCACGTTCCTGCGCAGCCTCAACCGCATGAACGATTCGGTGCCCGGCTTTGAGATCGGCGGGGAGATTCTCTACTACGGCCACGACGTCTACGGCAGCCACGTCGACCCGGTCGAGGTCCGCCGGCGCATCGGAATGGTCTTTCAGCGACCCAACCCGTTTCCAAAGTCGATCTATGACAACGTCGCCTGGGCGCCGCGCAACCTGAAGCTGAAAGCGCAACTCGACGAGCGCGTCGAGCGCGCGCTGCGCAGCGCTGCGTTGTGGGAGGAGGTCAAGGACAGGCTGCACCGGAGCGCTCTCGGCCTATCGGGGGGACAGCAGCAACGCCTGTGCATCGCTCGCGCGATCGCGATCGAGCCGGATGTGCTGCTGCTGGATGAGCCGGCCTCGGCGCTTGACCCGGTAGCGACCAACTCGATCGAGGAGTTGATGCTGACGCTCAAGCACCGCTACACGATCGCGATCGTCACCCACAACATGCAACAGGCCGCGCGCATCGCCGACCGGACGGCGTTCTTCAGCCTCGATGAGAGCTCGCAGGGCGTGGCCGGCGTGCTTGTCGAGCACGACGACACGAACGTGATCTTCACCCGCCCACGGGATCCTCGCACCAGCGATTACGTGACCGGTCGTTTCGGATAAGCCCGAGCAGTGGGGATAAGTCCGAGCCAACA
>CAVRPD010000005.1:0-294648 GCA_963723075.1 uncultured Solirubrobacterales bacterium | reverse complement strand
GAGTGCGTCGTGTACATGGGCGTGGAGGACACGCGCAGGCAGCGACCGAACGTGCAGCGGATGGAGCTGCTGGGCGCGACCGTCAAGCCGGTGGACGCGGGGGCGCGGACACTGAAGGAGGCGACCTCGGCCGCGATTCGCGACTGGGTGACGAACGTGCAGAGCACGCATTACGTGATCGGCTCGGTCGTCGGCCCGGCACCGTACCCGGCGCTGGTGAGGGATCTGCAGCGCGTGATCGGCGACGAGGCACGCGCGCAGATGCTGGAGCGCGAGGGGAGGCTGCCGGCGCGTGTGGTGGCGTGCGTGGGGGGAGGCTCGAACGCGATGGGCACGTTCGCCGCGTTCATCGGCGACGAGCAGGTCGAGCTGGTCGGGGTAGAGGCCGGCGGCGAGGGCGTGGAGACGCCGAGGCACGGCGCTCCGCTGACGGTGGGCGGGCGCGCAGGCATCCTGCACGGCTCGCGCTCGGCGGTGATGCAGGACGAGGAGGGGCAGATCGTCGAGGCGCACTCGATCTCCGCCGGGCTCGACTATCCCGGAGCCGGCCCTCAGCACGCGCATCTGCGTGACAGCGGTCGCGCGCGCTATGTGGCTGTGACCGACGCGGACGCGCTCGCCGCCTTCCGCGAGGTGGCGCGCTTGGAGGGGATCATCCCAGCGCTCGAGACCGCGCACGCGCTCGCATGGGTACTGGCCCAGACCGAGGGAGAGCTCGACCTGGTGTGCCTGTCGGGCCGCGGCGACAAGGACCTCGCGGAGGTGCTGGGCGATGGCTGAGTCTTTTGCCGGGAGACGCGTGGGCGTGCGGCTCCTACTGCCCTGTCGGCGCCGGTCAAAGCAGCTGTCGGCATCGCGATGGGAGAGCGTGTCGCGGTGAGCACTGCGGCGGCTGCGGAGACTGGGGTGGAGCGGATCGCCGCGGCGTTTGCCGGATCGGGGAAGCGCGCGGCGCTGATGCCGTATGTGATGGGCGGGTTTCCGACACTCGATGAGTCGGTGCGGATCGGCGAGGCGTGCGTGCGGGCGGGCGCTGACGTGATCGAGCTGGGCGTGCCCTATTCCGACCCACTCGCCGACGGTCCGGTGATTCACGCGGCGGGCACGCGCGCGCTACAAGCCGGCGCGAGCATGGCGGGAGTCCTCGAGGTCGCGCGCGCGCTGTCGGAGAGCGTTCCGGTGGTGCTGATGTGCTACGCGAACATGGTGATGGCGCCGGGTGTGAGCGCGTTCGTGGAGCGTCTGGTACGGACGGGGGCGTGTGGACTGATCGTGCCCGATCTGCCGCTCGGCGAGGCCCCGGAGGTGGCGCAGGCATGCGCGGCGCACGGTCTCGCGCTGGTGGGTCTGGTGGCGCCGACGACGACATCGGAGCGGATGACGGCGATCGGGGAGACCACGCAGGGGTTCCTGTATACGGTCTCGGTCGTGGGCACGACCGGCGAGCGCGAGGCGCTGCAGGATCGCTTCGGCGAGATCGTGGCGCGTGCGAAGGCGAGCACGCTGGCGCCGGTGGCCCTCGGCTTCGGGATCGGCACCCCGGAGCAGGCCTCTCAGGCGGCGGATGCGGGCGCCGACGGGGTGATCGTGGGCACGCGCCTGGTACGCGCCGCCGCCGAGGCCGAGGACCCGGCGGGCGCGGTGGGCGCGGTCGTGGGCGAACTGGCGACGGCGTTGGCCAAGGCTCGTTAGGATTCCGCAGCAATGGGTTTGGTGCTCACAGTCACAGCGGGTCTCGTCGTCTGGATCGTCCTGTGGGCGCTCGGGGCGAAGGGCTTCGACGCGTTCCTGCTCGCCACGGCGATCATCCTGGTGGGAGCTTCGCTGAAGCTCCTCTCCGGCTACCTGCCCGGCCGTCGCAGCTGACTGCCGGTGCGCGCGCGCTGGCTCTGCCTGGCGGCTGTCGTATTCGCACCGCTGTTGGCAGGCTGTGGCGGGGTTGGGGTCTCCTCGGGCGCCTCGAGCGCGCTTGGCAATCAGTTGGCGATCTACTCGAGCCTTCCGTTGCAAGGGCCTTCGGCCGGCGTATCTGAAGAAATCGTCGACGGGGAGAAGCTGGCATTGGCCGACGCCGGCGGGCGTATCGGCCAGTTCAAGATCAGCTATGTGTCGCTGGACGATTCCAATCCCAGGAATGGGCAGTGGGATCCCGGCGTGACGGCGACCGATGCGAAGACGGCGGCGCAGGACACCGGCACGATCGCCTACCTGGGGGAGTACAACTCGGCGGCGACCGCCATCTCGCTGCCGTTGATCAATGCCGCCGGCATCGCGCAGGTCAGCCCGGAGAGCCCGTATGTGGGGTTGACCTCGACGCTCGACGCGGGGCAGGACGAGCCCGAACGCTTCTATCCGAGCGGCAAACGCAACTTCGCTCGCCTGCAGCCTGGAGATCCGGCTCAGGCCGAAGCGCAGGTCGAGCTGATGCGGATGCTCGGCGTGAAGAGGATCTACGTGCTGAACGACCAGGACCCGTTTGAGATCCCGCTCTCGCAGATCGTCCTCGGCGATGCCGAACATGCGGGCATCAGGGTCGCCGGCAACGACAGCCTGTCCACGACCCCAGGCGCCGTCTTTACCGGAGAGGTCGAAAAGATCGTGGCAAGCAAGGCCCAGGCGGTGTTCTTCGCCGGTGGCCCGGGGACGGGCACGGTCGCGCTGTGGAAGCAGTTGCACGGCGCCGATTCCCGCCTGTGGCTGCTGGGCGCGAGCGCGTTGGCCCGTGGGGCGTTCACCGCGAAGCTCGGCGCGGCGGCAAGCAGTACCTACCTGACCACGCCGCTGTTGCCGCTGAGCCTGTACCCGCCCGCGGCGCGGCGCGTGCTCGACGACTACCGCAATCGGTTCGCGGCTGCCGGTGGACCGTACGCGCTGTACGGGTACGAGGCGATGACGGTGGTGCTCGACGCGATCCGCGCGGCCGGCTCGCGCGGCAACGACCGCCAGGCGGTGATCGAAAAGCTCCTCGCCACGAAGGATCGCGACTCGGTTATCGGCCGGTATTCGATCGAAGCCAATGGCGAAACGACGCTGTCGAGCTATGGCGTGGATCGGGTCGCGAGCGATGGCCGTCCGGTGTTCTACCGCGGGCTCACCGTTCGTTAGCCGGCTCAGGTAAGACGGCCGCTCGGGAGCGGTAGGTCGCACGGGACGCGGGTGGTGGGGGTGTGGCTCTCGCCGGGCGCGGATGCTCGTCAGCCGGCTCGCTGCAGTCCGACGACGATGCGCGTGCGCTCGATCCCGCCGCCCAGGTCGTGGCTGCCACCGGCGAGAGTCGAGAGCGTGCGCAGGTCGGGCAGGAGGCCGGAGATCGACGGGTCTTCGCTCAGTCCCACGCCTTCGAGCAGGGTCAGCAGTTCGGGGAAGGCGACGGTCAGGCTCGGCTGGGCGCCTTCGCCCAGGACTGCGGAGGCTGTGCTCAGGGGCGCGCTGCCCGAGAGCTTGCTCGGTGGGTTCAGGGCGTCCTGCACGGAGGCTTCGCCGAGGCCGATCACGAACTTCGTCTGACCGTCCGCGGCGCGGCCGTCCGCGATGTCGAGTTCGACCGGCAGGCCGCTGACCCTCGCCGAGATCGCGGCGTCGGTGCCCGCGATCGAGACCGACTGCGCCGAGGAGCTTTCGCCTTTGCTGAGAAGGGTGGCGAGCTTGGCGACGGCGGCGCGCGAGCCGGCTGGATTGTGCGAGACGACGGCGATCGCGGCCCTGAGGTTGACCACGCCCGTACCACTCGCGAACAGGCTCGCCGGCCCCATCCAGCTCTGAAATGCGCGCTTGGCTTCGGCGCTGCCCGCGGCGAGCGCGTTCAGCGGCGTGACGATCCCTTCCAGCACGCCTTTGACGGTGAAGCCTCCGGATGCCGCGCTTTCCGGTGGGCCGCCGGCACCGGCGGGGGCGCCGAGCGAGAGAAGATTGCCGAGGCTCTGCACGTCCGGTCCGAGTGAGGCGCCGACTTCGCCCAGGCCGGCGGCCAGCCACGATTCCGCGGGCAGCTCGCCGAGGGCCTGCGTGCCTGGCGCGCCGGAGGAGAGAAGGCCTCCGGTCCGGGCCGCCGAGCCCGAGGAGAGCGTGTCGGCGTCGAGTGCGAGCGAGGTGGAGGAGGGGACGAGCGAGAGGTTCGCCTCGCGCGTGCCGACGAGCAGCGTCAGCAGGCTCGAGAGCCCGGACGTGCCGCTGGGTTGCGAGGCATCACCGCTCCCGGACGGGGTGGTCGACCCCGATATGCCTGTCGTGGCCGATCCCGATGTTCCCCCGGCTGTCGAGGCGCCAGGGTTGGAGTAGAGGTGGGCAAGCGCGCCGGAAGGGGCGGCGGCGAGCAGCTTCGTGTATCCGGCGCTTCGAGCGAGCGAGGCGTTACCGTGGCTGGTGTCGATCACCTCGCGCACGCCGGCAACGCTACCGATCGCGACGATGTGCTCGACGATCGCGAAGGCGACGCCGGAGGGGGCTGCGTAGTAGGTCACACGCTTGTAGCCGGCTGTGTGCGCACCGGCGCGCTTGGCCTGAGCTGTGATGAAGGAGCGGGCCTTGGCGGTGTCGCGAGTGTCCAGCACGATCGCGCCCTGCGCGCCGCCCTGCGCGCTGAATGGCCAGGCACTCGTCGCGGAGGAGCTTCCCAGCAGGCCCTGCTGGAGCAGGGAGAGCAGCTTGCCGGAGGAGCTCAGAGAGCTGAGGAAGATCCCGCCCTGGCTTCCGAGCCAGGGCGCCACGTCGCGGCCGAAGTCGAGCGGCGGCGAGCCTGGCGTCTGCAGAGCGGAGAGGAGGCGAAGGTAGGGATCGCTCTGGCGAGTGAGCGTGCCGCCGGCCGCGAGCGCGTCGGTCTTCAGGGCGCCGTCGGGTCGCACGGTCGCGCCGAGGTAGAGCGGCGCCGAGGCGGGGACGAGCGACGCGGGGTCGGCCGCGGTCCCGCTCGTGTGCGTCGAGCCGCAGCCCGCGGCGAGTGCGGCGGCGAGCAGTAGGAGCACGGCCGCGATACGGGGCGAGCGGCGGTGGGTCGCGGGGGCCATGGAAGACGATCGTATGGGCAGCGCGCTCGCAAGCGCAAGTGCCGGGCTTTTTGCAAGGGGGGTTGCAGGTGTGGGCTGGTGCACGGGTGCTTGCACCGTAGCGGCCCTGGGCGGGCACCAGGCGCAGATCTGAAAAAGCCGAGCTGAGCAGGGATTTGACCGCTGTGAAGGCCAGCCCAACAGACTTGTGGGAAAAAATGTGCAATTAGGGTTGCGTTGTGGGGGAAAGTGGGGTAAGTTCGCGGACAGCGAGCCGGGGTGGAGGGGCTCCTCCCACTCCTCCACCTCGGCTCGGTAAACAACTTGGAGCCCTCCACAGTGGTCCCTTTCCGTGGCACGTTCGACCATACGCTCGACGCCAAGAACCGACTCACAGTGCCGGCTCGCTACCGCGCGGCGCTGGCGGAGGGCGTTGTGATGGCGATGCCGGTGGACCTGAAGCCGTGTGTGGGCGTGTGGCGCCCGGAGGAGTACGAGCGCTACTCGCAGCGCGCGCTGGCCGAGCTGCCGCCGCTCTCCCCGCGGCTGACCGAGCTCGAGCGCTTCTTCTACGGCAGCTCGCAGGACGCGGAGCTCGACGCCGCCGGGCGGATCATGGTTCCCGGCTTCCTCGGCGAGCACGCCGGGCTGGCCAAGGAGGTTGTGGTTGTCGGGGTGGGGGACCGCCTCGAGCTGTGGGACAAGAGCCGCTGGAGCGAGCACCGGCCGACGCTGCTGAGCGGCGTCGCGGAGATCACTGCGCGTGTCGATCACCCTGCTTGACATACGAGAGAGCCGTGGCGGCGGCCAGGATGGCCGCGCGCTCGAGCTCGCGCGCCGCCGTCGGCGCGCCCCGGACGCGGGTCGTGCCTCGTCCGCCAGGCACGCCCTGCGGGCCGCCGCGGCGGGAAGGCCGGGCACAGGCACGTCTCACACGCCGGTGCTCGCGGACGAGCTGCTGCAGCTGCTCGACCCCCAGCCTGGCCAGACCGCGATCGACTGCACCTTCGGTGACGGTGGGCACGCACGCCTCGTGGCCGAGCGGCTGGGCGCCGCCGGGACACTGGTCGCGATCGACCGCGACCCGCTGGCCGAGGAGCGCTTCGCGGCGCTCGCCGCGGAGGTGGCCTGCTCGGTGCGCTTCATCCGCGCGGGCTACGCCGAGGCGCTCGAGCTGCTCGCGGCTGAGGGGCTGCGCGCGGACATCGTCTACTTCGACCTGGGCATGTCCTCGATGCAGGTCGATACGCGCGAGCGGGGGTTCTCCTACTCGTATGAGGCGCCGCTCGACATGCGCATGGACCCGTCTCAACGCTTGAGCGCACGCGAGCTGATCGCCGACTGGGACGAGCGCCGGCTGGCGCGCACCCTGCGCGACTTCGGCGAGGAGCGCCATGCGAACGCGATCGCACGCGCGATCGTGCGACGGCGCGCGCAGGCGCCGATCGAGACGACGACAGAGCTCGTGGAGACGATCAGCTCGGCCCTCCCCGCCCCGGCACGCTTCGCCGGCGGCCACCCCGCCAAGCGCTCCTTCCAGGCGCTGCGGATCGCGGTGAACGACGAGCTGGGACAGCTCGATCGCGCGCTCCCACTCGCGTGGGGGCTTTTGCGTGAGGGCGGCGTGATGGCGGGCATCGCCTTTCACTCGCTCGAGGACCGGCGCGTGAAGCGCTTCCTGGCAGAGCGCGCGCGTGGCTGCGTGTGCCCGCCGGACCTGCCCGTGTGCGTCTGCGGTCGCGAGCCGCAGGCAGCCCTGATCGCGCGTCGCTCGGTGGTGCCTTCGGCGGCGGAGGTCGCGAGCAATCCGCGTGCCGGCTCCGCGCGCCTGCGCGCCGCACGCAAGCTGCGCGAAGACGGGGACGGTGCGTCATGACGCCTCCCTCCGCGGCTGCGGCTCCAGCGGTCGATCCGCGGCGCACGAGCGCCCCGCGCCGAGCGCCCCTGAGCGTCCCTCCGCGACCGCGGCGCGTCTCCGGTCCCGCCCGCCGTCCGGTTCGAGCGCGGCCGGGCGAGGAGCGCCGGACGGCGCGCTCGCCGCAGGAAGCCGGGCTCGTGCTCGGCCTGATCGAGGCGCTCGGGCGCGTGCCTCGCTCGCGGTTGCTCGACCGGCTGATCCAGGGACGCGTCTCGATCGCGTTCGTCGCGTTTGCGCTGATTGGCATCGTGACGATGCAGCTCGGGCTGCTCAAGCTCAACGCCGGGATCGGGCGCGCGCTCGAGCACGAGGCGCTGCTGCAGCGTGAGAACGCGGCGCTCAGCATCGAGAATTCCGAATTGGCCGCCGGCGACCGGGTCGAGCTGCAGGCGGGGCGTTTGGGCATGGGGCTGACGTCGCCGGGAGATCTGCATTTCCTGACGCTTGGCAGCCCTTCGTTCGAGGCGCGTCGCGCGGCCGCCGCGCTGAACGCTCCGGTCGCGTCTTCCCCGACCGCCACAACCGCCGTTTCGCCCGCGGGCGCGACCACGGGCGAAGGGACCTCAGGCACAGGTGCGAGCGAAAGCGAAGCGGCCGGCGGCGGGAGCGGTGAAGCCGGCGGTGGGACGGCCTCCGCCACGGCGGCGTCCTCGGTGGTGAGCCCTCCCGCGACCTCGCCGAGCGGGACCGCCGGCGACACGCCATCAGCTACTGAAGGGGCAAGCGCGCCCTCCTCGGGGCCATCGGCCGGCGCTGGCGAAACGACCGGGTCGGCGTCCACGAGCGGCGTAGCGACCCAGTCATCGAGCGGCCCTTCCGGCGGAGCGGGCGAAGCCGCCACCGCCGTCGCATCGCCCGCTCCGAGCGGGGGCGGCGGCGCCACCGCCCCGTCGGGATAGGAGATCGGTGGCCGTCATCCAGCATCGGATCGGGGTGATCTTCGCGCTGTTCTTCCTGCTGCTGGTGCTCGCGGCCGGACGGGCGTTCTATCTCGGCGAGCTGCACGGCGGAGCGCTGCGCAAGGTCGCGCGCAACCAGCAGCTGACCCATGAAAAGGTGCCTGCTCAGCGCGGCACGATCACCGATCGCAACGGTGTCGACCTGGCGGTCTCCGAGCCCGCTCAGGAAATCTCAGCCGACCCCTATCTGCTCAAAGATCCGCTCGGCGCAGCGCAGCGACTGGCGCCGCTGCTCGGCCGCTCCCAGTCGCAGCTGCTGACGGCGCTCTCGCAGCGCAGCGGCTTCGTCTACCTCGACCGCGCGCTCCCGGCGAGCCAGGCCCAGGCGGTGCTTGCGCTGAAGATCCCCGGCGTGAGCGGTGCGCCGGTGATGCGCCGCGTGTATCCGCGCGGCACGCTGGCCGCACAGGTGTTGGGCGTGGCGGGCACCGAAGGCCACGGTCTGGGGCTCGAGTACTCGCGTAACTCGATGCTGAGCGGCCACCCCGGCGAACGGCACGTGGTGAGCGATGCGCTCGGCCAGCCGGTGTCGATCGCCGAAACTAACCCCGAGGTGCCCGGGGCCTCGTTGAGGTTGACGCTCGACGCCAACATCCAGCAGCGTGCCGAAGACGTGCTGAGCGCGGTGGGCCGTGTGTTCGCCCCGAAAGACGCGACCGCGATCGTGATGGACCCGCGTAGCGGCGCGATCCTCGCGCTCGCCAACTGGCCGCAGGTGAACGCGAACGATCCCGGCTCCTCACCGGCGGAAGCGCTCGAGGATCGAGCTGTCTCGTTCAACTACGAACCGGGCTCGACGTTCAAGGTGGTCGCCGTCTCCGACGGGTTGCAGCGCGGCCTGATCACTCCTGAGACGCCCTTCAACATCCCCGACCAGATCCAGGTCGCCGACCGCACGATCCATGACGACACCGAACACCCCGAAGAAACGCTCACGACCGCGCAGATCCTCGCCCGCTCGAGCAATGTGGGGGCGATCAAGATCGGGGCGCTCGACGGCGCCGACAGCTTCAACGAATGGGTCCATCGCTACGGCTTCGGCGCGCCCACGGGCGTCGATCTGCCTGGGGAGGAACGGGGCCGCCCGCTGCCCCTCGGCGAATACTCGGGCTCCTCGATGGGCAACCTGCCGATCGGGCAGGGGGAGCTCGTCACGCCGATGCAGATGGCGACCGCCTACGCGGCGATCGCCAACGGGGGGATCCTGCGCCCGCCGCACATCCTCGGCGAGGTGAACGGCCGTCCCCAGCCGGAGCCCGCCGGCCGGCGTGTGATCTCCACTACGACCGCGGCGGAGGTGCGCAAGATGCTCGAGGGTGTGCTCGGCCCTGGGGGCACCGCCAGCGAGGTCTCGATCCCGGGATATCAGCTCGCGGGCAAGACCGGCACGGCCAGCAAGATCGACCCCGCGACGGGCGAATACTCACAGAGCGCCTACGTAGCGTCGTTCATCGGCTTCGCCCCGGCTTCCAACCCGAAGCTGCTGTGCGCGGTGGTCGTCGACGAACCGCAGTCCGGCTCGATCTTCGGCGGCACCGTCGCCGCACCGGCGTTCGGGCAGATCATGAGCTTCGCGCTGCCCTACCTGCGCATCGCGCCTGAATAGGGCCGCTCCCGAGGCGGGCCATGTTCCGGTCCGACCCCAAACTAGACTCAAGGCGTGCCGGCACGGGGGATCGATCGATGAAGCTCGGGGAGCTGACCGGCGCTGTGACTTCTATGGCGGTCGTGGCGCAAGACGCGGCCGAGGAGAGCGAGATCTCGGTGCTCGCCTACGACAGCCGCGAGGTCCGGCCGGGGACGCTGTTCTTCAGCGTGCGTGGCTTTCAGCGCGATGGGCACGACTTCGCCGCGCAGGCGGTCGAGCGCGGCGCGGCGGCGCTCGTGGTCGAGCGGCCCCTCGGGCTGGGCGTGCCGGAAGTGGTGGTCGAGTCGGCGCGCGCCGCGATGGCCCCGATCGCGGCGCGCTTCTACAACGACCCGAGCTCGGAGCTGCGGGTCGTCGGGATAACGGGCACGAACGGCAAGACCACCACTGCCTTCCTGGCGCGTGCCCTGCTCGAGGCGGGCGGACAGCGGTGCGGGTTGCTCGGGACGGTCAAGTCGGTCGTCGGGGGGGTCGAGCAGGAGGTCACCCGCACGACACCCGAGGCGATCGACCTACAGCGCGTCTTCCGCGCGATGCTCGACGCCGGCGACCGCGCCTGCGCGATGGAGGTCTCCTCACATGCGCTCGAGCTCGGCCGTGCCGGGGCGATCCATTTCGCGGCGGCGATCTTTACGAACCTGACTCGCGACCATCTCGACTTCCACGACACGATGGAGGACTACTTCCAGGCCAAGCGACTGCTGTTCGCCGCAGAGCCGGGCGTGAGCGTGGTCAACGTCGGCGATCCCTACGGGCGGCGGCTCGCGGCCGAGATCGAGGATGGGGTCACCTTCGCGGTCGATCGGCCAGCCGATTACAGCGCCACGCGGCTGCGCTGTGATTTCGCCGGCTGCCGTTTCACGCTACGCACCCCCGCGGGCGAGCGCGAGGTCGCGCTGCCGCTCGCGGGCCGCTTCAACGTCGCCAACGCGCTCGGGGCCTTTGCCGCGGCGCACGCGCTCGGAGTGGAGCACGACCTGCTGGTGGCGACGCTCGAGTCGCCCATGCGCGTGCCGGGACGTTTCGAGGGGGTGGACGAGGGCCAGGGCTTCGCCGTGCTCGTGGACTACGCTCACACGCCCGATTCGCTCGAGAACGTGCTGCTCGCCGCGCGCGAGCTGGTGGCCGTTGGGGCCGAGCACGAGCTTGGGGATGGCGCAAGCCGCAAGGGTGGACGTGTGGTGTGCGTGTTCGGCGCCGGCGGTGATCGCGATCGCGGCAAGCGCCCGCTGATGGGCGAGGTCGCGGCTCGTCTGGCGGAGGTGGTCTTCGTCACCTCGGACAACCCGCGCTCTGAGCGGCCGGAGCAGATCGTCGCCGAGATCATGGCCGGCGCGGAGCGGGCCGCTCGTCCGGACGGGGCTCTGCCGGTGCGGGCGATCGTGGATCGAGGCGCGGCGATCGCCGAGGCTCTCGCCGGCGGGTTGCCCGGAGACGTGGTCGTGATCGCGGGCAAGGGTCATGAGCAGGGGCAGGAGCTCGCCGGCGGGCGCAAGCTGCCGTTCGACGACGTGACGGTCGCCAGGCAGGCGCTCCGCTCGCGTGGCGCACATGGGCACGAGCGCCGCTCGACGGCGGGCAGGGCCGCGTGATCGCGCCGAGCACCTTCCATGTGGGGCCTTTTCGACGACGGGAGGCGGTGGCGTGAGGGGCTGGGACGCGGCGCGCGTTGCCCGCGCCGCCGGCGCGCGTCTGGAGGTCGAGCCGCCCCGGAGCGACGAACAGCGCGGCCCGTCGCGCGCCACGATCGACTCGCGGGGGGCGATGGCCGGAGAGCTGTTCGTCGGGCTGCCCGGCGCACGCGTGGACGGCGGTCGCTACGCCGCGCAGGCGCTCGCCGCGGGCGCGTGGGGTGTGCTGGTCGCGTCCGAGCACGCGCACCGGGCGGCGCGGGCGGGCGAGCAGGGAGCGGTGCTCGCGCACCCCGACCCGCTCGCGGGGCTGCAGGCCCTCGCCCGCGCGTGGCGGCGAGAGCTGGGCGCGGAAGGGGCGAAGGTCGTGGCGATCACCGGCTCGACCGGCAAGACCTCGACGAAGGACATCCTCGCGGCGTTGCTCGCCGGCTCGGCCGGGGTGGGCTCTTCCGAGCACGGAGAGGCAGGGAAGCTGCGCACGGTGGCGAGCCCGGAGAACTTCAACACCGAGATCGGCCTGCCCCTGGCGGTGCTCGCCGCGCCCGCCGGCACGGAGGCGCTGGTGCTCGAGATGGCGATGCGGGGGCCGGGCCAGATCGCCGAGCTGACGGCGATCGCCGAGCCCGACGTCGGCGTGATCGTGAACGTCGGCCCGGTGCACCTCGAGCTGCTGGGGTCGCTCGAGGCGATCGCCGCCGCCAAGGCGGAGCTGATCGACGGGTTGGCCGTCGGGGCGAGCGCGGTGATACCGGCCGCCGAGCCGTTGCTCGGTCCCCACCTGCGAGCGGACGTGCACACGCTCACGTTCGGGGATGGCGGCGATGTCACGCTGCTCGAGCGGCGCTCCGACGGACGGGTTCGGATCGTCCACGGAGCGGATGAGATCGAGCTGTGGCCGTCCTTTGCGCAGGCGCACAACCTACGCAACCTGCTCGCCGCCGTGGCCGCCGCCCGCGCGCTCGGGACCACGCCGGCAGGCGCGGTGCGCCCGCGTTTCTCCTCGCTGCGCGGAGAGCGGTTGCGGCTCCCCGGCGGAGTGGTGCTGATCGACGACTGCTACAACGCCAACCCGATGTCCATGCGCGCCGCGATCGACGACCTGGCCGCGACCGCTTCCGCACGCCGCGTGGCGGTGCTCGGCGACATGCTCGAGCTGGGTCCCGAGGAGCGGCGCTTTCATCGCGAGCTCGGCGAGTACGCGGCAGCGAGCGAGATCGACGTGCTCGTGACCGTCGGACCGCTGGCCGGCGAGTTGCGTGAGACGTTCGCCGGTGAGGCTCACGCGGCGCCCGATGCGCTCGCCGCGGCAGAGCTGCTGCGAGGACTGCTGCGCGACGGTGACACGGTGCTCGTGAAGGGCTCTCGTGGCGTCGGCTTGGAGCGGGTGGCGGAGATCCTCGCCCCGGAGAGGCAGCCGGCCCCCGGGCGCCCGCTTGACCCAGACCGCCAACCCGTGCCGGAGCGCTCGGGCGCGGGCGCCGTCGGCGGGCACGGCGCTCGTCCGGGGCGAGGCTGATGGGCCGGATCCTCTTCGGCGGCACCGCCGCGCTGCTCATCTGCATCTTCTTGAGCCCCAAGTTCATCGAGTTCATGCGCGTGCGCGAGTTCGGCCAGCACATCCGCGAGGATGGGCCGGAGGGTCACCATCAGAAGGCGGGGACGCCGACGATGGGCGGTGTCCTCATCTTCCTGGCCGTCGCCGTCCCGTTCCTGATCCTCACGAGCTATGAATGGCGCACGGTGGGGATCTTCGGCGCCGCGATCGCGTGCGCGCTGCTGGGCTTCGCCGACGACTACACGAAGCTCGTCAAGCGCCGCTCGCTCGGCTTGCGGGCGCGTACCAAGCTGATCGTGACGATCGCGATCTCGCTCGGGCTGTGGTACGTCGCCGAACGTCAGGCGCACCTGGCGCCGACGCTGCGCCTGCGCTTCGTCGACTACCAGATCGACCTCGGGCCGTTCTACCCGCTGCTGATCTACTTCGTCGTGGCCGGCACGACCAGTGCCGTGAACCTCACCGACGGCCTCGACGGGCTGGCGGCCGGCTGCGCCGCGATCGTGCTGCTCGCCTACATCGGGATCGCGTTCATCACTCAGGACTTCGACATGGCGATGCTCGCCGGCTGCCTCGTCGGCGCGTGCATCGGCTTTCTGTGGTTCAACGCGTTCCCGGCGACGATCTTCATGGGCGACACCGGCTCGCTCGGATTGGGCGGCGCGATCGCGGGCCTTGCGGTGATGACCAAGACCGAGGTGCTGCTGATCCTGCTCGCAGGGATCTTCGTGATCGAGGCGCTGTCGGTCGTGATCCAGGTGATCTCCTTTCAGAGCACCCGCAAACGCGTGTTCCTGATGGCGCCGATCCACCATCATTTCGAGCTGCGCGCATGGTCTGAGACGAAGATCATCCTGCGCTTCTGGATCGTGGCGGCGATCTGCTGCGCGATCGGCTTCACGATCTATCGCCAGAGCCTCGGTTGACGTGAGGACCCGGCCGGCGCCGCCCCCAGGCCCGTATCTAGTCGTGGGGCTCGCCCGCTCCGGGGTGGCGGCCGCACTTGCGCTGCGGGCACGTGGGGAGGAGGTGATCGGTGTCGACCGGGGGACCCCCACGGACCTCGCCGGGTTGAAGGAGGCCGGGATAGAGCTTTTCTTGGAGGGGGAGGGGGTCGCGCTGCTCGATCGTGTGCGCGCGGTCGTCAAGAGTCCGGGGGTGCCCGCGGAGACGCCCGTGGTGGCGTCCGCGCGCGCGCGCGGCTTGCCGGTGTTGGGCGAGCTCGAGCTGGGTTGGCGGCTGCTGGCGAACGAGTTCATCGCGGTCACCGGCACGAACGGCAAGACCACCACGGTTGAGCTGATCGGCCACATCCACCGCGAGACGGGTCTGCCGGTCGCGGTCGCCGGCAACGTCGGGGCGGCCGTCACCGGGCTGGTCGCCGGGGGGGCGGACGACTACGGGTCGGGTGGCGCCGGCGGTGACCCCCGGCCGGAGGCACAGGTGGCTAAGAGCACGACGATCGTGTGCGAGGCCTCCTCGTTTCAGCTCGAAGACACGCTCGCGTTCGCACCCGAGGCGGCCGTCCTGCTGAACCTCTCTCCCGACCACCTCGACCGCCACGGCACGTTCGACGCCTACCGCGCGGCGAAGCTACAGGTCTTTGCACGGCAGGGCAACGACGACATCGCCGTCGCGCCGCTGGGCCTGGGGGTCGAGGATCTCGGCGGCTGTGCGCGGCGCGTCTGCTACGGGGAGGGCCCCGGCGCGGCGCTGTCGTTGAGCGCGGGAGAGCTGTGGTGGGACGAGCGTGGGTTGCTGAGCGTCGAGGAGCTGCGCCTGCCGGGGCGGCACAACCTGCAGAACGCGATGGCCGCGGCGGCGGTGTGCCTCGCGCGCGGGATCGACATGGATGCGGTGCGCGCGGCGCTGCGCTCGTTCGCCGGTGTCAAGCACCGGCTGGAGGAGGTCGCGCCGCACGACGGCGTGCGCTGGGTGAACGACTCGAAGGCGACGAACGTAGCCAGCACGCTCGTCGCGCTCGACGCGTTTGCCCCCGGCACGATTCACCTGATCCTCGGGGGGCAAGGCAAGGGTCAGGATTTCTCGGCGCTGCGCGGGCCGGTGGGGGAGCGCTGCAAGGCGGTCTACCTGATCGGCGAAGATGCGCCTGTGATCGCCGCGGCGCTTGCGGGTGGGACAGCGCCTGTGTTTGAGTGCGGAGACATCGAGCGGGCGATCGACGACGCGCGTGTGGCTGCGCGAGCGGGGGATGTCGTGCTGCTGTCGCCGGCCTGTGCGAGCTTCGATCAGTTCGCCGACTTCGAAGCCCGGGGGGAGCGGTTTCGCGAGCTTGTGGGGTGATCGTCAGGGCCGTATGGGCGCTGTTGGCAGGCCCTCGCCGGGCGGGGCATCCGTGCGGCCGCCCGACGTAGTGCAAGGGGTCGGATGTCGTGCTTGGGCTCGGCTTGGCCGCACGTATGCCCCGCCCGGCGAGGGCGCGACGTTCCCGTTTCGCCTCGTCTGTCGATCGGCTGGGTTGGCTAAAGTGATTAGTCGTGTCTACTCTTTGGCAGCGTCTGCCTCGTGGGCGTCGCCGAGTAGGCGCTCCACGAGCAGAACGTCTCGCCATTTGCCGTCGAGGCGCGCATGGCAGCGGTGTAGGCCGACCTCGCGGAAGCCGCAGCGGCTCGTCACTCGCACGCACGCTTGATTCTCCGGGAAGACTTTGCCGATCAGCTTCCACAGGCCGTAGCGCTCCGCCTCGTCGACGAGCTGCTGGCAGAGCGCCGTTCCGACGCCCTTCCCACGCGCGCTCTGCGCGATGTAGATGCTGAACTCGGCGATCTCCGCGTATGTCGCTCGTTCGCTGTAAGGGGCGAGTCCCGCCCATCCGAGGAGTTGTCCGTCCAGTTCGACGACCGGCAGCGGATAGCGCTCAGAGTCGATCTGCGCGTGGAAGGCGGACGGCTGGCGGGGCTCGGTCTCGAACGTGGCTTCACGTTCGGCGAGCGCCTCGTTGTAGATTGAGGCGATTGCCTGGGCGTCTGTCGTGCGTGCCCTGCGGAGTAGCGTAGCGTCTGTCATATCCCTTATTCTCGCCACGATGTGACCGGGGTCAATGGCCGTATGGCCAAATCGTTCTTCCAGAGTCGCTACATGTATGCGGATCTAACAGAAGCTTCTGACATCTGGCCCTGGCTCTGCAAAGGGTCGCTAGAAGCGCTACAATGACGCACATGGAGTTCGTGGGTATTCGTGAGATGCGTCAGAACCTCAGTCGCTACGCTCAGCGGGCTCGACGCGGGGAGTCGTTCCTGATCACCGATCGCGGCCAAGAGGTCGCACAGCTCTCGCCCGCACCGGGGCGCGCCTCGGTCATCGACCGGCTTGTGGCCGAGCGGGGCGCCAGGCGCGGGCAGGGGAACCTGCTCGACGTCCTGCAGGAGCTGGCAGCGCCGCTTCCCGGTCCGCCGTCCAGCGAGGTGCTGGACGATCTGCGTTCCGAGCGCCTGTAGGGCGCTTGCCCGACTATCTCGACACCTCAGCCTTCGTCAAGCTCGTGCGCTCCGAGTCCGAGAGCCCGGCCCTGCGCCGCGCGCTGGTCGGCAGAGAGCTGCTCAGCAGCGCGTTGCTTACCGTGGAGGGACGCCGCGCCGCCCGACGCTATGGCGGGCTGGCCGCCGAGCGCGCCCATGCTGCTCTCACCGCCATTACGCTTGTCCCGCTCGATGAGCCGGTCCTCCAGACCGCCGCCGGGCTCGACCCGGCCGAGCTGCGCTCGCTCGATGCCCTGCACCTGGCGACGGTTGTGAGCTTGGGCGCAGATGTCGAGCGTCTCTACTGCTACGACAACCGCCTTGGGAATGCGGCACGAGCTCTCGGCATCGAAGTGGTACAGCCCCGCTGAGAAACGACGATTGTGCTGCGCGCTTCGCGGCTTGCGGTGCGGTCGGGCCCGTCTGTTCACGCTGCCTCCGCGTTCGGCATGATCCCGAGAAGGCATCGCCGCAACGACGTCGAAGAGGGCGGGAATGGCGTCAGCCGCACAGCGCGCATCCCTGGGGAGGACCAAAGCCAAAAAGACCGCTCGCGCCGGCGGCAGGGCCGCGCAGCAGGTCCAATCGCTTGAGCACCGCCTGCTGCTGACCGCGACCTTCTGCCTGCTCGCGTTCGGCGCGGTGATGGTCTACAGCGCCTCCTCCGCCAGCACGCTCTTGCAGGGGCACGGTAACGGCGCCGGCGACCTCGTCAAATATGTCATCTACGGTGGCATCGGGCTGGCGATCATGCGCGTGCTCGCGCGCGACGGAATCGCGCGTGTGCAGAGCATCACGGCGCCGCTGCTCGTGACATCGTTCGTGCTCGTGCTGGCAGTGCACATCCCGCACGTCGGGGTGAGCGTCAACGGCGCGCGGCGCTGGATCGGGCCGGGGATGTTCCAGTTTCAGCCGTCGGAGCTGATGAAGCTCGCGCTTGTGCTCTACGCCGCGACGCTCTTGGCGAAGCGCCCCCAGCGGGTGCACGACCTGCGCGAGCTCTCAAACCCACTGCTCGTCGTCGTCGGCGGGGCGTGCCTGCTGGTCGTTACCCAGCCCGATCTGGGCACGGCGATGGTGATCGCGTTCACGACCGCCGCGCTGCTAGTTGCTGCCGGCATCCCGCTGCGCAACCTGGCGATCGTGGCCGGCTCGGTGTTCGGGCTGGTCGTGCTGTATGCGCTCGCCAAACCGTACGCCCGTGCGCGCCTCACCTCGTTCATCGATCCCTGGGCGCACGCCTCCGGCAGTGGCTTTCAGGCGGTTCAGGGGCAGATTGCGATCGGCTCTGGCGGCCTGTTCGGGGTCGGCCCGGGGGAGTCGGTGCAGAAGATCTTCTACCTGCCCGAGGCGCCGACCGACTTCATCCTCGCCGTGATCGCCGAGGAGCTTGGTGTGGTCGGGGTGTCCGCGTTGTTGTTCCTCTACGGGCTGATCGCCTACGCCGGCCTGCGGGCGGCCAAGGGGGCGCGCAGCTTACACAGCGCGCTGATCGCGGTCGGGGTGACCTCGCTGATTCTCTCGCAAGCGATCCTCAACGTGTTCGCGGTGCTCGGACTCGCCCCGCTGACGGGGGTGCCGCTGCCGTTCGTCTCCTACGGGTCGAGCAGCCTGATCGTGATGCTCGCTGCGATGGGCCTGTTGCTGAACGTCGCCGCGGGCGGGACCGCGCACGTGCGGGCGGTTCCGGCGGCGCGCAAACGCGCGGGCGACGCGCGCGGGCGCGAATCGGGAGGATTGGCCGATGAGCACGCCTCCCAGGAAGATCGCGATCGCCGCCGGCGGGACCGCGGGGCACGTGGTGCCCGCGCTCGCGGTGGCCGCCGCGCTGCGGGCTGAGCACGCCGAGGTCGAGTTCTTCGGCGGCGAGCGTGCCGAGGCACAGCTCGTGCCCGCCGCCGGCTTTCCGCTGCACACGCTCCCGGCCGAAGGTCTCAGCCGCTCCAACCCGCTGCGCGCCGCTCGTGCGCTCCTACGCGCGATGAGTGCGTTCCTGCGCGCCCGCACACTGCTCGCACGCCTGCGCCCGGACGCGGTGATGGGTGGCGGCGGCTATGTCGCAGGGCCGGTCGGACTGGCCGCACTGAGCCTGCGCATCCCGCTGGTCCTCACCGAGGCTGACAGTCATCTGGGGTTGACCAACAGGCTGCTCGCTCCATTCGCGCGGCGCGTATGCCTGGCCTTTCCGATCGCCGGTCGCGACGGACCGCGCTACCGGGTCACAGGCCGGCCGATCTCGACCCCGGCGCAGGATCGCCGCGGCGCGCGCGAGCGTTTCGGGATCGGGTCGCGAAGAGGTCTGCGTGCTCGTCTTCGGCGGCTCGCTGGGCGCGCGCTCGATCAACCTGGCGGCGGTCGAGGCGTTCACGGACGGTGGCTTGCGTGTGCTGCACGTCTGCGGCGCACGCGACTATCCCGAGCTGGCTCGCCAGGAGCTGCCTGCCGGATATGACCTGCGCGAGTACCTGCCGCTCGAGGAGTTCCTCGAAGCGCTCGCGGCCGCCGACCTGGCCGTCGCGCGCTCCGGGGGCTCGGTGTTCGAGCTCGTCGCGCACGGCCTGCCGGCGATCCTCGTGCCCTATCCGCACGCGTCGGGCGACCATCAGAGTGAGAACGCGCGCTGGATGGCCGATGCGGGCGCGGCGATCGCGATCCCCGACGGCGAGCTGAGCGGGGAGCGCCTCGCGCACGAGGTCGCAGCGCTGCTGGCCGACCGCGAGAGATTGGCGACGATGGCCTCCGCGGCGAGCGGCCTCGCCCGCCCGCACGCCGCCGAAGAGGTCGCCGACGAGCTCATGAAAGCGGCCGCATGAGCGTGCAGGACGACGGCGGCCCGGGCAGGCCGACGTCGCCAAGCGGACCGGCGGAGGGAGGCCGGCGCCCGTGGAGCGGACGGCGCCTGCACTTCGTCGGCGTCGGTGGCGCCGGGATGAGCGGCTATGCGCGCGCGGCCCACACGCTGGGGGCTGCCGTGACCGGGTCGGACAGCGCGCTGTCTCCTTACGCCGAGCGCCTACGTGCCGACGGCGTGCTCGACGTGCAGGTCGGCCACGACGCGGCCAACGTGCCGGCGGGCGAGAACGAGGTGGAGGTGATCTACTCGAGCGCGGTTCCGGCCGAGAACCCCGAGCGTGCGGCGGCGCGCGAGCGGGGCCTGCGGGAGCGTCCGCGGGCGGAGCTGCTGGGGGAGCTCACGGCGATGAAGCGCACGATCGCCGTGGCGGGCACGCACGGCAAGACGACGACCGCCTCGATGATCGTGCACGCGCTGCGCGCGGCCGGCCTGCGGCCCGGCTGGCTGATCGGCGCCCCGATCGGAGGCGGTCTCGCGAACGCGGAGTGGGGGGAGGGCGAGTGGCTCGTGGTCGAGGCGGACGAGTCCGACCGCTCGATGCTGAGCCTGCACGTCGAGGTGGGCGTGCTGACGAACGTCGAGCTCGACCACCACGCCACGTTCGGATCGCTGGCGGAGGTGCGCGACGCGTTTCGCGCGTTCCTCGCGCGTCGCGCGTTCGGCGATCGTCGTTTGGGATCGGCCGGAGCTGCTCGAGCTGGTGCCGTCGCCCGCGTCCGCGGGCGACGAGGAGCGCGACCAGGAAGGGTTCGAGGTCGTCCAGTACGCGCTGAGCGAGCCGATCTCATACGACACGACGGCTCGAGGATCCTCGATCGGCGCGGAGGTCCTCCAGCGCTTTCCCTGGCGCGGGCACGAAGTCGCGCTGAAGGTCCCGGGCGCGCACAACGCGCTGAACGCGACCGCCGCGCTCGAGGCGGCGCGGCTCGCGGGCGCCGATGCGGACCGCGCGATCGAGCGGCCTCGCCGGCTTTCACGGGCGCCGGCCGGCGCTTTCAGCTGCTGGGGGAGACGGCGAGTGGCGCGGGCGTCTATGACGACTACGCCCACCACCCGACCGAGGTCGCCGCCACGCTTGACGGCCGCGCGCACGCTCGCGCCCGGGCGGCTGGTGGCGGTGTTCCAGCCCCACCTCTACTCGCGCACCGCGCTGCTCGCGCGCGAGTTTGGCGTCGCGCTGGCGCTGGCCGACGTGGTCGTGGTGCTCGACGTCTACCCGGCGCGCGAGCGCGCGGAGGACCATCCGGGCGTGAGCGGGCTGCTGATCGCCGAGGCGGCGCCGGACGCCGCGCATGGAAAGCCGGTTTACTGGCTGCCTGGCTTCGCCGAGGCCGAGACGATCCTGAAGGGAGTGCTCGGCGAGGGCGATGTTTGTCTCGTGATGGGCGCGGGCGATATCGACCGCTCGGGCGAGGACTATTGGGGGAGCAGCGTGATGTCTAGACAGTCGGGCGCACGCGTACCCGCTTTGAGAGCATCCTCGGCGAGCGCCCCGTCGATCGTGCAGCGCGACTTCCCGCTCGATCGCTCCTCGACGATCCGCACCGGCGGCGAGGCCGAGTACTTCGCCCGTGCCGGCTCGGGCGCCCAGCTGAAAGAGCTGCTCGCGTGGGCGAAGGGGATCGAGGTCGAGGTCAACGTCGTCGGGTCCGGCTCGAACCTGCTGATCGCCGACGAGGGCGTACGGGGACTGGTGGTCAAGCTCGACCGCAAGCTTGCGCTGATCAAGCACGAGGGAGAGCGCATCCTCTGCGGCGGTGGCGCCCGGCTGCCGTCGGTCGCGGCGCGCGCGGCGCAGGCGGGACTGTCCGGGATCGAGTTCGGCGTGAACATCCCCGGCACCGTCGGCGGCGCGGTACGGATGAACGCGAACGCCTACGGCGGCGAGCTGGCGCAAGGCGCTCGAGTGGGTGGAGATCGTGACCGCCGAAGGAGTCGCCCGCCGCACGCCGGCCCAGCTGGGGTTCGGCTATCGCAAGTCGAGCCTCGCTCCCGGAGAGATCGTCGCGCGCGCGTCGTTCCTGCTCGCGCCGGCACGCACGGCCGACGTCAAGGCGACGCTCGCCGAGATGCGCGAGCGCCGCCACGCGGCCCAGCCGCAGGGAATCAAGACGTTCGGCTCGACGTTCAAGAACCCTGACGATCCCCGTGCCGAAGGCCGCTCCGCCGGCCTGCTGCTCGCGGAGGCAGGCTGCAACGGCCTTCCGATCGGCGGCGCGCGCTTTGCCGAGAAGCACGCGAACTTCATCGAGAACACCGGCAACGCCACGACCGCCGACGTGATCGCCGTGATGGCCGAGGGTCGCCGCCGCGTCAAGGAGCGCTTCGGGCTGGAGCTGCAGCCCGAGGTGCAGACGCTCGGCGAAGTGCGCTTTCCCTGGTAGGGGGTCCCAAGCGCTGAGTAGTTTGCTTTGCGAGTTCATCCCCGGACTCGGATTCCCGCCGATGCGGGGCCGATCGGTTCCGAGAAAGGGGGTGAGAGCATGGCAACTGCGGTCGTCACGCTAGCAACTGCGCTGCTTGTCGCCGTGCTGGTCATAGACCGGCTCGCGAAGTAGCAGGTTGCACTCAAGCCCCGGTGGACGGCAGGCCCCATGTCCACCGGGGCGCATTATAAAGGGAGCCCGGTTGCCCGGACTCCCCATGCGTCGACATCGGTCGCCACGCTAGCCCAAAGATCGTAGCGCCAACCGATGCGGATTCAAGGCTTCCGACGGTAGGGGTTTGTGCGACGGGGTCGAAGACCCCGTGAATGGAACGCTCCATCGCCGCTCGCTCTCCGGTCGGGTTGTTTGACCTCCTGTGGCGACCGTTCGACGCGCTCGCCGGCCTGGTACGCAGTTCATTCCGAACGATCTCCAACCGCCGGCGCCTGCGCATCGCGCTGCTTGCCCTGCTGATCGCGCTGCCGTTGCTCGCCGGGGGCTGGCTGCTGTTGCGCAAGTCCTCGTTCGTGACGGTCGAGCACGTGCATGTGAGTGGCGTGCAGGGAGCCGATGCGTCCGCGATCGAAGCGGCCTTGGCCGGCGCGGCGCAGCACATGAGCACCCTCGACCTGCACACCGCCGCGCTGCGCGCGGCGGTGGCTTCGTTCCCGGTCGTGCGCTCGATTCGGGCGATCCCGAGCTTCCCCCACGGCCTGCGCATCGACGTGGTCGAGCAGCTGCCGGTCGCCGCGGTCACCGTGGGCGGGGAGCGGACCGCCTTGGCTGCAGATGGCGTGGTGCTCGGCCCCGCGCTGCTGTCCGGGTCGCTGCCGGCCCTGAGCGAAAGCGCCGCGGAGGCGTCCGTCGGGCGGCGCCTTCACGATTCGACTCTGCTCGGCACGCTGGCGGTGCTGGGCGACGCCCCCGCTCCGCTGGCCAGGGAGGTCAAGCGCGTGTACACGGGCCTGGAGGGTCTGACCTTGGCGATGCGCAACGGTCTGCTCGTCTACTTCGGCGACGCTTCGCTGCCGCACGCGAAGTGGCTGTCGCTGGCGCGCGTGCTCGCCGATCCGAGCTCGGCGGGGGCCGCCTACGTCGATGTGCGCCTGCCGGAACGCCCGGCCGCCGGGTTCGCCGACGGAGTGGCGCCGGGCACGGGGGCCACCGGCACGGAAGGGGGAAGCGTGTCCGATCCGAGCACCGCGGCGGAGCTCGCCGCCGGTCTCACGGCGGCGGTCGGTGGCGGCTCTTCGAGCACACCTTCGCCCACGCCGGCCCCGTCGCCCATGGGGGCGGAAGCGGCGAGCGGGGCGGCCTCACCCACGGAAGCCTCGAGCGGGGCTTCCAGCGAAGTTGCGCCGAGCACGGCGTCGAGCGCAACGCCGTCGGCAACGACCACGGAAACACCCTCTACGACCCCCGCCGCCGGTGGCTGAGTCGCTTCCGGCGAGCATCTCGACCGCTCTAAACCTCAACTGAAGGTTGAGGACAACTAAAGACGGAATCCTCAGGCAGCAGTCGAGAGTTCGGCGATCTGCAACGAATCTTGCGAGACTGGACGCCATCGTTGACAGGGCGAAGTTCCCTGCATAACGTGCTGATCCCTGGGGTCTCGCGAGGTGTATGCTGCGAACCCTAAATTACTACTGAAGGCTTCGGACAGGAACTGATATTCATGGAGCGCGGTGGAGTAGCGGGAAGCTATCTGGCGGTCATCAAGGTCGTAGGCGTCGGCGGCGGCGGTACCAACGCGGTCAGCCGCATGGTCGACGCGGGCTTGCGTGGCGTCGAGTTCATCGCCGCCAACACCGACGCCCAGGCGCTCGCGATGTGCGACGCCGACATCAAGCTGAACGTCGGGCACGAGTCGACCAAAGGCCTCGGCGCGGGCGCCAACCCCGACGTCGGGCTGGCGGCCGCGTCGGAGTCGCGCGACGACATCAAGGAGGCGCTGAAGGGCGCCGACATGGTGTTTGTGACCGCCGGCGAGGGCGGCGGCACCGGCACCGGCGCCGCGCCCGTGATCGCGGAGATCGCCAAGAACGAGATCGGCGCGCTGACCGTCGGCGTGGTCACGCGCCCGTTCGACTTCGAGGGCTCCCAGCGCGGCCGCCAGGCGACCGAGGGGATCGAGCGGTTGCGCGAGGTCGTCGACACGCTGATCGTGATCCCCAACGAGAAGCTGCTGGCGGTCGTCGAGCGTCGCACGTCGATGCTGGACGCGTTCCGCGAGGCCGACAACATCCTGCGCCAGGGCGTGCAGGGCATCACCGATCTGATCACGATCCCCGGCCTGATCAATCTCGACTTCGCCGACGTGCGCACGATCATGCAGGACGCCGGCTCCGCGCTGATGGGGATCGGCACCGCCGGCGGCGAGAGCCGCTGCGCGGACGCCGCCAAGGCCGCGATCTCCTCGCCGCTCTTGGAAGAGTCGGTCGACGGGGCGACGGGCATCCTGCTGAACATCACCGGCGGCAAGGACCTCGGCCTGTTCGAGGTCAACGACGCCGCCGAGATCATCCAGAACGCGGCCGACCCGAACGCGAACATCATCTTCGGCGCCGTGATCGACGAGAGCATGGGCGACGACGTGCGCGTGACGGTGATCGGCACCGGCTTCGACCACCGCCCCGGTCGCAGCGTACGCCGCGACAGCCGCGACCGCGGCCGGGACCGCGGTCCCCGCATCGACGATCGCCAGCGCTCCTCCCTGGAGATCTCAGACGACGACATCGACGTTCCGCCGTTTTTGCGTTGAGCAATCGCCAGGGCGGCGCATGCTTGTGGAAAGAGGCTGATTGGGGGTAGGGCCGCATGCGGCCCTACCCGGAGCCGCACATGTGCGGCTCCGCCGATCGGCACATGTGCCGATCGGAATGACGTGCCGCATGCGGCACGTCACGGGAGCGCGCATGCGCGCTCCCGCCTGATGGCACATGCGCCACCAGGAACAGCAGCAAGACGTCGGTCTGTCGATAGCCTGCGCGCGGTGTCCCCGACCACACGCCGCACCGCCCTGTACGACCGCCATGTCGCCGCCGGGGCGAAGCTCGTCGAGTTCGCCGGCTGGGAGATGCCCGTGCAGTACGAGGGCGTCCGCCAGGAGCACATGGTCGTGCGCGAGCGCGCCGGCGTGTTCGACGTCTCACACATGGGCGAGATCGAAACCTCCGGCCCGCAGGCGCTCGAGCTGCTGCAGCGCCTGCTCTCCAACGACGTCGCCAAGATCCCGATCGGCGGCGCGCAGTACAGCGTGCTGTGCCGCGAGGACGGCGGTGTGCTCGACGACCTCTTCACCTACCGCCTGGCGGCAGATCGCTTTCTGACGGTCACAAACGCCTCGAACCACGTGCAAGATCTGGCCTGGTTCGGCACGCGCGCGAAGGAGGACTTTCCCGATGCGCAGGTGACGGACAGGATCGACGACTACGCGATGCTCGCGGTGCAGGGGCCGCTCGCGCGCGAGCTCGCGCAGGCGATCTCCGACGCTCCCCTGCCGGCGCGCATGACGGCCGCAGTAAGAACGTTATCCAGCGCCGAGGTGCTCGTCTGCGGCACCGGCTACACTGGCGAGGACGGCGTCGAGCTGCTCTGCCGTCCGCAGGACGCCCCGGGTCTCTGGGATGAGCTGACGCGCCGCGGCGCGGCTCCCGCCGGGCTCGCCGCGCGCGACACGCTGCGGTTGGAGGCGTGCTTTCACCTCTACGGCAACGACCTTTCGGTCGAGCGCGGCCCGATCGAAGCCGGGCTTGGCTGGTGCTGCAAGGAGGAGACGGGCTTCGTCGGCGCGGATGCGGTGCGCCGCGTGCGCGCGCATGGGCCCGCGGAGAAGCTCGTCGCGTTCACCCTCGACGGCCCCGGAATTGCCCGTCAGGGCAACCCGGTGATTGGCGGCGGCACGGTTACGAGCGGCACGCTCTCCCCCTGCCTCGGAGTCGGCATCGGTATGGCCTACGTGCCCGCCACGCTCGCCGCCATTGGGACACGCCTGCAGGTCGACGTTCGTGGCAAGATGCGCCCCGCCGTCGTCGAGCGCAAGCCGCTCTATGAGAAGCGCTCCACCCCGGACACAGGAGGCTCGTGAATGGCCCAAGGCAGCTACCCGCCGGACCTGCTGTACCACGCCGAGCACGACTGGGCGCGCATCGACGAGGCCGATCCTGCGATCGCCACGCTCGGTATCACCTGGTACGCGCAGGACGCGCTGGGAGAGGTCGTGTTCTTCGACCCTCCAACGGTCGGGACCGCTCTGAGCAAGGACGAGCCCTACGCCGAGGTGGAGTCGGTCAAGGCGGTCTCCGACGTCGTCGCGCCGCTGTCCGGTGAGATCGTGGAGGTCAACGACGCGCTCGCCGACACCCCGCAAATGATCAACGAGGATCCCTACGGCGCGGGCTGGCTCGTGAAGGTGCGCCTCGTCGATCCCTCCGAGCGCGACACGCTGATGGATGTCGAGACCTATGTGGGTGGTCTCGATGGCTAGGCTCAAGGCTTGACCGATCTCATCTCGATCATCCCGCCGAATCTCGGCATGACCCTCGCCGGGCTCCCGCCGGCCGGCACATGAGCCGCTACACCTCAGTCACCCCAAGCGATCTCGAGCAGATGCTCGCGGCGATCGGTGTCGAGTCCCTCGCGGAGATCTTCGACCGCCAGATCCCCGCCGCCGTCCGCCTCGGCCGCCCGCTCGACCTCCCGGACGGTCTCGGCGAGCAGGATGTCTACGCGCACCTGCGCGCGCTGGCCGCGCGCAACACGAGCACCGAGGACGAGCTCAGCTTCCTCGGCGCGGGCATGTACGACCACTACGTTCCGGCGCTGATCGACATGCTGATGGAGCGCTCCGAGTTCCTCACGCCCTATACCCCCTACCAGCCCGAGATCTCCCAAGGCGGGCTGCAGGTGATGTTCGAGTATCAGACCGCGATCTCCGAGCTGACCGCGCTGCCGGTCTCCAACGCCTCGGTCTATGAGGGCCCCTCCGCCGTCGCGGCCGCGGGCTACCTGGCGAAGCTGCACAACGGCCGCAAGCGTTTCGTCGTGAGCGCCGGGCTGCACCCGCATACGCTGGAGACGCTGTGTACCCAGGCTCACGGCTACGGGATGGACGTCGTCGAGGTCGGACTGCGCGACGGTGTGACCGATCCCGACGCGTGGACGCAGGCGATCGACGGCGAGACCTGCGCGGCGATCTTTGCCCAGCCGAACTTCTACGGCGCGGTCGAGGACGCCGCGGCGCTGAGCGCTGCCGCCAAGGGATTCGCCCCAGACGGTGTGGCGGGCAGCGGCGCCTCGCCCAACGGCACAGCGAACAACGGCGCGCCGGGCACGGCCGCCAAGCTGCCGGTCGGCGGCGGCGCAAACCCGATTGTGATCGCGCAGGTCGACCCGATCACGCTCGGCATCCTTGCCGCGCCCGGCGAATGCGGGGTCGACGTCGCCGTCGGCGAGGGCCAGTCGCTCGGGAATCGTCTCGACTTCGGCGGGCCCTCGTTCGGGTTCTTCGCGGCGCGCGAGGAGTATCTGCGGCGGATGCCCGGCAGGATCGCCGGGGAGACCACGGACGTTGATGGCCGGCGCGGGTTCGTGTTGACGCTGCAGACACGCGAGCAGCACATCCGCCGCGAGAAAGCGACCTCGAACATCTGCACCGCACAGGCGCTGAACGCGCTCGCCGGCGTCGTCTACCTCTCCTGGCTTGGCCGCCGCGGGATCGTCGAGCTGGGCGAGCTGCTGCTCGCACGCACGCACTACGCGCGCGAGGCGCTCACGGCCCTCGACGGGGTCGAGCCGCTGCACTCCCAGCCGGTGATCCGCGAGCTCGCGCTACGCCTGGAGGGGGATGTCGCCGCGGTCAGGCGCCGGTGCGCTGAACGGGGCGTCAACCCGGGGGTCGACCTGCAGCGGCTGACAGGACGCGAGCAGGATCGCGGCGGGCTGCTCGTGGCGATCACAGAGCAGCGCTCGCGGGCCGACATCGACCGCCTGGCTGACGTGCTCGGCGCCGCGGTCGCAGCTGAGCATGAGGCGGCGGTGGCGGCATGAGTGAGATCGACGAGCGCCGCCTGCACTCCGATCCGGGCATCGACACGCATCCGGCGAGCAAAGGCGTCGTCGCGGAGACACGCGCGGGCCGGTCGCCGGCCGAGCTGGGAGCGAGCGCGATGCAGAGGGAACACGCGATGACGATCTTCGAGAAGGGCGCTCCCGGTCGCCGGGCGTTTCAATGCCCCGCGCTCGACGTGCCGCGGGTGAGCGCAGACGCACTTCCCGAGCGGTTCCGCCGCGCGCGCCCGCCGCGGCTGCCAGAGGTGTCAGAGCCCGAGATCGTGCGCCACTATGTCGGCCTGTCGAAGCGCAACTTCGACCTCGACTCGGGCTTCTACCCGCTGGGATCGTGCACGATGAAGCACAACCCGCGCCTGCATGAGCGCGTCGCCGCGCTCCCCGGTCACGCGCGGCTGCACCCGCTGCAGGACCCCGAGAAGGCGCAAGGCGCGCTCGAGCTGATGTGGAGCTTGCAGGCGGCGCTCGCGGAGATCTCGGGCCTGCCGCACGTCTCGCTGCAGCCGTCCGCCGGGTCACACGGCGAGCTTGCGGGTGTGCTGCTGACGCGCGCCTACCACGAGGCGCGCGGCGAGCGACGCCACAAGGTGCTCACCCCGGACACCTCCCACGGGACGAACCCCGCGACCGTGACGATGGCCGGGCTTGAGGTCGTGAAGGTCGCGACCAACCCCGACGGCGGCGTCGACCTCGAGGACCTGCGCGCGAAGGCCGACTCCGATGTGGGGTGCCTGATGCTGACGAACCCGAACACGCTCGGGCTGTTCGACCGCAACATCGAGGAGATCGCGCAGATCGTGCATGGGGTGGGGGCGACGCTGTACTACGACGGCGCCAACCTGAACGCGGTGATGGGGCTGTCGCGGCCGGGGGACATGGGCTTTGACATCGTGCACTTCAACCTGCACAAGTCCTTCACCCAGCCCCACGGCGGCGGTGGCCCAGGCTCCGGCCCGATCGCGGTGTCCGAGCGGATCGCGCCGTTCCTGCCACGGCCGGTCGTCGTGCGTCGGGAGGACGCCACGACCGGGTCCCCGCCGACGTTCGACCTCGACTTCGACCGTGACCGCTCGATCGGCCGGCTGCGCGGCTTTCAGGGCAACTACGGCTGCTTCGTGCGCGCCTACGCCTACATCTGCTCGCTCGGCGCCGATGGGCTGAAAGACGCCTCCGAGACGGCCGTGCTGAACGCCAACTACCTGCTCGCGCGGCTGAAGGAGCATGGGGTGGCCGAGTATCTGCCGCTCGCCTACGGAGAGCTGTGCCTGCACGAGTTCGTCCTCTCTGGCGGCCCGATGAAGCGGGAGCTTCAGATCAAGACGCTCGATCTGGCAAAGCGGCTGCTCGACTTCGGCTTTCACCCGCCGACTGTCTACTTCCCCCTGCTCGTCGAAGAGGCGTTGATGGTCGAGCCGACCGAGACGGAGACCAAGGAGACGCTCGACGCGTTCGCCGAGGCGATCGCCGAGATCTTGCGCGAGGCCGCCGCCGAGGGACCCGAGGTCGCGCAGAACGCCCCGTACACGACCCCGGTGCGCCGTCTCGACGAGGTCCAAGCAGCCAAGCGTCCCGTCATCCGCCAGGAGTTCTGACATGCGCATCTTCTCCGGCATCCAGCCCACCGGGCGCAAGCACCTGGGCAACTACATCGGCGCGATCGCGCAGTACGTCGCCGGGCAGGAGCGTGGGGAGGCGATCTATTGCATCGTGGACCTGCACGCGTTGACCGTGGCCTACGACCCGGCCGAGCTGCGGGCCGGTCTGTACGACCTCCTCGCGGTGCTGCTCGCGGCAGGCCTCGACCCCGAGCGCTGCGTGCTGTTCCGCCAGAGCGACGTGCGCGAGCACACGGAGCTGACCTGGCTGCTGTCGAGCGTCACCTCCTACGGCGAGCTCTCGCGGATGACCCAGTTCAAGGAAAAGGCCGGCTCGGCACGCGAGCTCGCCACCGCGGGGCTGTTCTTCTATCCGGTGCTGATGGCCTCCGACGTGCTCGCCTACCGCGCCCAAGAGGTGCCGGTCGGCGACGACCAGCGCCAGCACGTCGAGCTGATGCGCGACGTCGCGCAGCGCTTCAATGCCCGCTTCGGCGACACGCTCGTCGTGCCCGAGCACCGGATCCCGGCGGTCGGCGCGCGGATCATGGACCTGCAGCACCCGGAGAGCAAGATGTCGACCACGACCGGCTCGCTCGAGGGCACCGTCTACGTCACCGACGAGCCGGCGGCGATCGAGAAGAAGCTCAAGCGCGCGGTCACCGACTCCGGCAGCGAAGTGCGTCGTGGGGCCGGCAAGCCGGGCGTCACCAACCTGATCGAGATCTTCGCGGCGGTCCGCGGCCAGGCGCCGGAGGAGATCGAGGCGGAGTTGCAAGGATGCGCGCTATGGCGAGCTGAAGAGCGCGGTCGCGAGCGCGGTGATCGACTATCTGGAGCCGGTGCGGGAGCGTTATAGCGCCTTGCGCAGCGACGAGCAGAAGCTCGAGGCGATCCTCGCCGACGGCGCCGCGCGCGCGCGGAAGATCGCGGGCGAGACGCTCGCGGAGGTGCGCGAGCGCATGGGGGTGGGCGCGCCCCGTCGGGAGCGGCCGCTACGGTGAGAAAATGACCCTCGCCTCGCTCGAGCTGGACCTCGAGATCTTCAGCGGCCCGTTCGATCTGCTGCTCACGCTGATCCTGCGCGAAGAGGTCGACCTGCTCGAGCTGCAGCTGGCGGAAGTCGTGCTGGCCTACCTCGACCATCTGGAGGCGCGGGGCGAGCTGGATCTGGAGACGGCGACCGAGTTCATCGTGCTGATCGCGGCACTGCTGGAGCTGAAGTCCCGGTTGATGCTCACCGGCGAGGAGGAGGAGCTGCTCGACATCGAGCCGGAACAGGCCGCGGAGGAGCTGCTGGCGAGGATGCTCGACGCCCGCCGCTATCGCGCCGCCGCAACCCATCTCGGCGAGCTGCTCGAGCGCGAGCACGGGGTGCGCTTTCGCGCGGTTCCGCTGCCGGCCGGCCTGCGCCGCACGATCGTCCAGCCGCAGGAGGACCGATCGGGGATCGGCCAGCAGGATCCAGCGGTGCTGGGCGAGGCGATCGGCCGGCTGCTGCGGATGCCTCCCGAGATCAGCCTGCGTCACATGGGCGCGCCGCGAGTATCGGTGGGCGAGCGCCTGACGCACCTGCGTGGACTGCTCCGGCGCGGGCGCTTCAGCTTCGACGACGCGGTGCGCGGCGCGGACCGGATGACGGTCGCGGTCACGCTGTTCGCGCTGCTCGAGCTGTACAAACGAGGAGAGGCCGACTGGGAGCAGGGGGAGAGTTTCGGCGAGATCGCCGTTCACGCCCGCGCGCAAGCGGCATCGGTCGAAGGGGCGCCCGCCGAGAGGATGGCAGGGTGAGCGAGACGGTCGAAGAGCAGGACCCGATCAGCGAGACGGCCGGAGAAGAGGGCCCGATGAGTCGGTCCGTGGCAAGCAGCGCGCACATCGGTCAGGCGGCGGCAGAGGGCGGCCGGACGAGCGAGCTCGCGGAGCTCATGCACACGATCGAGGCACTCCTGTTCCTGGCGTCCGATCCGCTCAGCGACAGGGAGCTGGCCGAAGCGACGCAAGCCGAGGAGAAGCAGGTGCAGGCTGCGATCGAGGCTCTCGCCGACGAGTACGCGCCGGGGCGGCGAGGGATATCCCTACGCGAGCTGGGTGGGGGGTGGACGCTTGCGAGCGACCCTCACGCGGAGGACGCGGCCCGGCGGCTGTTCAGCAGCCGGCGCGTCGCGACGCTCACACCGGCGCAGGCGGAGACGCTCGCGATCGTGGCCTACCTACAGCCGATATCGCGCCCGGAGATCACGCGCATCCGCGGGGTCAGCGCCGACTCGGCGACGGCGACGCTGCTCGACCGCGGGCTGATCGAGGAGGGAGGCCACTCGCAGTTCGGTGCGGTCATCTACCGCACCGGCGTGCAGTTCCTGAAGCTGTTCGGGTTGCGCTCGCTCGACGATCTGCCCGACGTCGCCCGCTGGGACCCGACGCCGGAGGAGCAGGCCGAGCTGCGCGACCGCCTGCTGCGCGCCGGCGAGGCCCGCGCCGGGAATGGCCCTTAAGCGCTTCGCGCTGCGAGCTGACCGCACGCCGCGTCGATGTCGCGCCCGCGCGTGAGACGGACCGTGGCGGGGATCCCGCGCGCTTCCAGCGCGGATCGAAACGCGGCGATCGACTCGCGCGAGGAGCCGCGATATGGAGAGTCGGTCGGGTTGTAGGGGATCAGGTTCACCTTGAAGATCGGAGGCTGCTCGCGCCTGCCCGACAGCACCCTGGCCAGCGCGAGCGCCTGCTCGTAGCGGTCGTTCACGCCCGCGAGCATCACGTACTCGACGAACACCCTGCGCCGCTTGCGCGCGTAGAACGCGTGGCAGGCCTCGATCACGTCGGCCAGCGGGTAGCGGTCGTTCACCGGCATCAGCTCCGAGCGCAGCGTCTCGTCGGCCGCGTGCAGCGAGAGCGCCAGTCGCAGTGGCATGTCCTGCTCGGCCAGTCGTTCGATCCCCGGTATCCAGCCCACCGTCGAGATCGCCGTGCGCCTGTGCGTGATGCCGACGTCCGGCAGGCGCTCGCACGCGGCGAGCACGTTCTCGAGGTTCAGCATCGGCTCGCCCATGCCCATGAACACGCAGTGATCGATCCGCTCGATCCGGCGGAAGTGCAGCGCCTGATCGACGATCTCCGAAGCGGTGAGGTTGCGCGCGAATTTCATCTGCCCGGTGGCGCAGAACGTGCACGTCAGCGGGCAACCGGACTGCGAGGAGACGCAGATCGAGCGCCGACCGCGTGTGCCCCGCGACGGGGTATCGCGATAGCGCATCAGCACCGCCTCCACCGACCGTCCGTCGGCGGTCGCGAACAGGGCCTTCACGGTGCCGTCGCTCGCGTGCCGCTCCTCCTGCAAGGTCAGGCTGGAGAACGGCAGCTCCCGCTCCAGGACCTCGCGTAGGCCGGCCGGCAGGTTCGTCATCTCGCCGTACCCGCTCGCGCCCCTGGCCGCCCACGTCCACACCTGTCGCGTGCGAAACGGGGGCTCGCCGCGTTCGGACAGGGTTTGGTCGAGGAGCTGTAGATCCATGATTGGAGGATGCCCGCCCTTGACGTTCAGCGTGAGACGACGCGGTGGCTGGGGCCCTCCTATGGTTGCAGTAGATGGCTCTCTTCGCCCAAGCCTCCTGCGGATGCGTCAAGTAGAGAACGCAGCCACATGCGCCTAGCCAAGTTCCTCGCCCATTCAGGCGTCGCCTCGCGACGCGCGGCCGAGACGCTGATCGCGGCCGGACACGTAACCGTCGAAGGCGCGCGCGTCACCGACCCCGCGCGTGACGTGGACGGGGACAGCCTCGTTGCGGTCGACGGTCGCCCGGTCTCCGGGCCCGAGCCGCGCGTCGTCTATGTGGTGCACAAGCCTGTCGGCGTCGTCTCGACCGCGCGCGACACGCATGGCCGCCCGACCGTGATCGCGCTGGTGCCCCCCGACGGGCTGCGCCTATATCCGGTCGGCAGGCTCGACGCGGACTCGAGCGGGCTGATCCTGCTGACCAACGACGGCGAGCTCGCCAACCTTCTCACCCACCCGAGCTTCGAGATCCCAAAGACCTACCTGGCGCGGGTCGGCGGTGGCCCGATCCAGGACGGGGAGCTGCGCGCCCTGTGCCGCGGCGTCGAGCTCGACGATGGTCTCACCGCGCCTGCGAGGGTGCGGCGTGTGGGGAGGGATGCGATCGAGCTGACGATCCACGAGGGGCGCAACCGCCAGGTGCGGCGCATGTGCGAGGCGGTTGGCCACCCCGTGCTTGAGCTGCGACGCACCGCCTTCGGGCCGCTGCTCCTGGACGGACTCGCGCCGGGCGCGCACCGGCGGCTGGACGCGGCCGAGGTCGAGCGTCTGCGCAAGCTCTGAGCGCGCGACGCCGAACGCCAAGCCGCTCGAGCGCGGCGAGCGCTGCGCCTCTGCACGCGCGTGAAACTGCGGGTCCTGACACAATCGCCCGATGCGCCTCTTCGCCCTGCGGGGCGCCATCAGCGTCGATCGCAACGATGCCCAGGACATCCTCGCCGCCACCACCGAGCTGATGCAGGCGATCATGGAGCGCAACGCGCTGACGCCGGAGCACGTCGTGAGCTGCATCTTCACCGCCACCAACGACCTCAACGCCGAGTTCCCCGCCGTGGCCGCGCGCGCTCTCGGCTTCGACGGCGTGCCGCTGCTGTGTGCGCGCGAGATCGCCGTGCCGCGCTCGCTGCCGCGCGTGATCCGCGTCCTGATCCATTACCACGCCGAGGACGACCACACCGCCAAGCACGTCTATCTCGGCGACGCTGCCGCGCTGCGCGCCGACTTACAGGCGGCGCAGTAGTCCGTCACGCGGCACAATAGGCGCATGGCGATCGAGTTCTCAGAGCGCATCGCGCGGATCCCCATCTACCCCGCCGCGGGCGGCTACGCGCAGGACGTGCCGCCGGTGCGGCTCGCGAGCAACGAGTCGCCCTATCCTCCGCTGCCCGCGGTGCGCGAGGCGATCGAGCGCGCACTGAGCACGCTCAACCGCTACCCGGACCCCTCCAACGCACTGCTCCGCGCGCGCCTGAGCGATCGCTATGGCCTGCCGGCGGCGCGGATCGCGATCGGCAACGGCTCGTGCGACATCCTGCTCGCCGCCGGCGAGGCGCTGCTCGAGCCCGGCTCGGAGCTCGTCTACGCGTGGCCGTCGTTCTCGGTCTACCCCCACCTGTCCGCCGCCTCCGGCGCCCGCGCGGTGACCGTCCCGCTCGACGGCTCAGAACGCCACGACCTGCAGGCGATGCTCAGCGAAATCACCGTCGCGACGCGTCTCGTGATCGTCTGCAACCCGAACAACCCCACCTCCACCGCGCTGTCGCTGCGAGACATCGCCGCGTTCGTCGAGCAGGTTCCCCCGCACGTGTGCGTGATCCTCGACGAGGCCTACTGCGAGTTCAACCTGCTCGAGGACGCCGACAGCTCGATCGCGCTGCTCGACTCTCACCCGAACCTCGTGCTGCTGCGCACCTTCTCCAAGGTCTACGGCCTCTGCGGGCTGCGCGTCGGCTTCGCCTTGTGCGGCTCCGAGGCGCTGCCCCGCGCGGTCGACCAGGTCCGCCAGCCGTTCTTCTGCAACGCGCTTGCCCAAGCCGCCGCGATCGAGGCGCTCGCCCACCAGGACGCCGTCACCGAACGAGTCACCCGCACCGTCGCCGAGCGCATCTCCGTCGCCGAGCGTCTGCGCGCGCTCGGTCTCCCCCCGGCCGACTCGGAGACGAACTTCTGCTGGTTTCACCTCGGCGAGCGCGACGAGAGCGAGGTCATGCGCGGTCTCGAGCAGCGCGGCATACTGGTCCGCGGCGGCGGTGCGCTCGGCAGCGACACACCCGCGCTGCGGGTCACCTACGGCACCGCAGAGGAAAACACGCGCTTCCTAGATGCGCTTGCCGACGTGTTGTGAAGCTGCTACAACTTTCCGAGACGACCATGACCGCTTCGGCTCGCACATCCTCCGCCCGCGCTTATTGGCCGTCCTACGCCTACGCCTGGCGATTTATCTAGGCGCTTCGGCTCCTGCCCGCGCGTGAGCGGGTTATGGCAGTCGCACCGGGTCGTTTCCGACCGAGCGCCATCCTTCCGACGCGCATCAGCGTGTCCTCACGAATTCACGGGACCCAATTAACAATTCCAGGCGCAGTAGTGAAAGGATGAGCAGATGATGATCGTGATGAAGGAGACCGCGACCGACGAGGAGGTCGACGCGGTCGTCGCCAAGATCGAGCGTGCCGGTGCGCGCGCCCATCGCAGCACCGGCACGCGCGTGACCGTGATCGGCGCGATCGGCGACGTCGAGCAGGATGCGAACGTCGAGAGCCTCGGCCTCGAGGGTCAGGCCGGCGTCGACCGTGTGGTGCCGATCCTCAAGCCGTACAAGCTCGCCTCGTTACAGATCACCCACGGCGAGCGCACCGTCCTCGATATCGGCGGGCGCAAGGTCGGCGGCGAGAACTTCGCGCTGATCGCCGGTCCCTGCACGGTCGAGTCGCGCGAGCAGACGCTCGAGACCGCCCGTGTCGTGCGCGACGCCGGCGCGACGCTGCTCCGCGGCGGCGCCTACAAGCCGCGCACGTCTCCCTACGCGTTCCAGGGCCTCGGCCAGGAGGGTTTGAAACTGCTCGCCGAGGCGAAGGCCGAGACCGGGCTTCCGGTCGTGACCGAGCTGATGGACATGCGCGACCTCGAACCCGTCCTCGAGGTTGCCGACGTCGTGCAGATCGGCGCTCGCAACATGCAGAACTACCCCCTGCTCGCCGAGATCGGCCGCTCGGGGTGCCCGGCGCTGCTCAAGCGCGGGCTGTCCTCGACGCTCGACGAGCTGCTGATGGCGGCCGAGTACATCCTCAAGGAAGGCAACCCCAACGTGATGCTGTGCGAGCGCGGCATCCGCACGTTCGAGACCGCCTACCGCTTCACCCTCGACCTGATGGCGGTGCCGGTGCTGCAGGAGCTCTCCCACCTGCCCGTGATCGTCGACCCGAGCCACGCCGCCGGACGGCGCGAGCTGGTGCTGCCGCTGTCGCTCGCCGCCGCGGCCGTCGGCGCGGACGGGATCATCGTCGAGGTGCATCCCAACCCGGACGAGGCGATCTGCGACGGGCCGCAAGCCTTGCGGGCCGACGACTTCGCCTCCTACGCCACCGCGGTCGAGCAGGCCGCGGAGCTCGCCGGCAAGGCGCTCAGCGTCGCGTGAGCGATCGCTCCGGCGGCGGCGATCGGTCCGGCGTGAGCGAGCGGTCTGGCGTTGGCGATCGGTCCGGCGTTGGCGATCGCTCTGGCGTTGGCGATCGCTCTGGCGTTGGCGATCGTGCCGCCGTTGGCGATCGTGCCGGCGTGCAGGTTGCGCTCGTCGGCGTCGGGCTGATCGGCGGCTCCATCGGTCTCGCCGCCCGGCGCGCCGGCGCGCGGGTGTGCGGATATGACCCCGATCCGCACGTACGCGCAAGCGCGCTCGAGCTGGGTGCGATCGACACTCAGGCTGCGGACATCTCAGGCGCCGTGACTGGCGCCGAGGTCGTATTCGTGGCGGCGCCGATCGGCGCGCTCACGGCCTCCGTGCGCGAGGCGCTCGCGCACGCGGGAGCGGACTGCGTCGTGAGCGACGTGGGCTCGACCAAGCGCATGGTCTTGGACGTAGCGCTCGCCGACGAGCGCTACGTCGGCGGTCACCCGCTGGCCGGCGCGGAGACCGCGGGCGTGGAGCACGCGCGTGCGGACCTGTTCGACGGCGCGACGTGGTACCTGACTCCGGCGCAAGGCACCGCCGGAGTGTTATACGAGCGATTGCACCGTCTGCTGCGGAGCTTCGGGGCGCAGCCGACGGCGATCGACGCCTACACGCACGACCGTTTGATGGCCCACGTATCCCACCTGCCGCACGTGCTCGCCAACCTGCTCGTGACCCAGGCGGCCGGCGTGCTCGAGTTGGATGAGCGCCTGCCCGCGGTCGGCCCGAGCTTTCGCGACGCCACGCGCGTGGCGGGTGCGAACAGTGCGATCTGGACGGATATCTACATGTCCAATCGCGACGCGCTGCTGCTCGCCGTCGACGAGCTGACGGGCCGGCTGGGCGAGGTGCGCGCCGCGCTGCAGACGGGCGATGCGGCAACGGTCACCGCCTGGAACGAGCGCGCGCGCTCCGACCGCGAGGCGCTGTTGGGCGCCGGCCTCGCCGGCGGGATCGGCGGCGAGGCTCTGCTCGAGCTGCGCGCCTCGGTCCCCAACCGCCCCGGCGTGATCGCCGAGATCGCGCTGGCGCTTGGTCGTGCCGGCGTAAACATCCTCGACATGGCGCTGTCGCCCTCGGAGGACAACCGCCAGGGGATCGTCGCGCTGTGGATTCGTGGCGCCGGTCAGGTCGAGCGAGCCCGCGAGCTGATCGCGGAGCTGGGCTTCCCTGTCGCGCGCGCGTGAGTTTCTGCGTGGTCTGCGGCCGGGACTACCCGCCGCTGCTCAGCACCTGCCTGTCGATTTCTGACAGCTTCATGTCCACGAACTCCGTCGCCGCCTCGGGATCGAGGAACGGGGCGAGACAGAGGTAGACGACGAGGGGGACGAAGCGCGGCATCTCCCGGCCCTTGCCGCTGCGCATCTGGCGGTAGCCGATCTCGAAGGTCGCCGCGGCGACCGCCTCGAGCGCCCCCCGTGGCGGCGATCCCGCGTTCTGCTGGTAGCCCTCCTGAAGGAAGATCGTAAACGCGGTCCGGCTGTCGTCGATGCGCTGCAGGGCGGAGGAGCCGACCGCGTGGGACTCGACGAACCCGATATGGGACACGACCGGATAGGACGCGTTGAAATGGGCGCTTGCGCGCACGCCTTCCCACACGCGCTCCGGCCACGTGGAGCCGCTGAAGTACGCGCCGGCCGATGTGGCCATCACCTGCTGTACGCCGAGCTCGTGCACGGCGAGAAACGCCTGCTGCTTGTCGCGAAAATGGGCGTAGAAGACGCGTCCGTCGACCCCTGCAGCGGCTGTGATGTCGGCGATCCGTGTCGCCGAGTAGCCCTTCTCGACGGCCACCTCCGCGGTCGCGAACAGGATCCGTTCGCGCTGGTTGCGCGCGACCTCGGCCGCCGACGCGCGCGGTCTCCCGCGGGGCAGCGGCGAGGGCGCCTCGAGCGACAGCTCCGAGACGTGCGGCGAGGGAGGGATCGCCGGCCCGGGATCCAGCTTCGGCCAGCGATGCTCCGACACGGGTCGCTCATAGCTTTCGATCCAGCGGGCCAGGTCCTCCGCGAGCTCGCTCAGATCGCTCTCGCCACGACGCAGGATCGGTGCGAGCAGCCAATGGACGGCGCCGAGCGTCGGCCCTGTCGGAAGGTCCGGGCCGGACGCCCCTGTCGGGGCGCGTCTCTGTGCCCGCTCGACGATCTGCTCGATCTGGTCGAGTGTGCGATCGCGCTCGTCGAGCGCGCGTGGCCCGCCGGCCATGATCTCGTTCGTCAGGAAGCGAGCCCCGGACGGGTCTGAGCCGGCGAGCTCGATCAACGCTCCGACGGCCAGCTGTATGGCCTGCTCCGCCGGCCCGCGCTCGACTGCGTGGCGCACTAGCTCGAGCATGCGCTGGGCGATCTCGCGGTGTGCGGCGAGAAAGCAGTCGTCCTTGTCGGCGAAGTAGTCGTAGAAGGTGGGCCGAGACACCCCGGCGTTGGCGATCACCTGAGAGACGTTGGCGCGTGCGTACCCGTCGCGATTGGCCGCCTCGACCATCCCGTTCAGCAGACGCTCGCGCTGGGTGCTCTTGCGGTCATTTGCAGACATAGTGTTTATCGCGATCGGATGCCCTCCTGACAGGCAGGTGCCCCTGGACCGTAGCCCAAAAGCCTCTACCTTGCGGACTTTCGACAAGTTCTCGTGGCTGGACCGGCACAAGCTCGATGCGTGCCCGTGCGAAGCGAGCCCGCCTGCCCTAAAGTATTTACACCTAAATCGTTTACGCAGCCTATTTACATCGCTGTGTAACTATTCGCATAGATCTGTCTATTCCCGGCTTACGGCTGTAAACCTTGGCCGTTGGGGCTCCGAGCCGTGGTCGTGACAACGGAGCCACGTTGTATGATCCCCACTGTTTATGAAGGCCTCCTCGATACCAGCTGCCCGCGGGCACGGCGCACGACCATCTCGGGCCGCGCGGATATAAGGGATCAAATTGCCACCTGACAGACCCGTCTCGCCGGTGATCGGCCGCAATCCCGAGTGGTCGGTTCCCTCCCTGCGTGAGCCGCGCTATTCGCAGTCGCTCGAGCGGGGCCTCGCGATCCTCGGCTGCTTCACTCCGGAGCGTCGCATCCTGGGCATCGCCGACATCGCCGACGAGCTCGGGATGAGCCGCTCGACCACGCATCGCTACGTGATCACGCTCGTTGCGCTCGGCTATCTCGAGCAGGGCGCGTCGCGCAAGTACCGCCTCGGCTTGGGCGTGACCAACCTGGGGATGGCGGCGCTGAACGCGACAGGGCTGCGCGAGCACGCCCATCCCTATGTGGAGGAGTTGCGCCGGCGCATCGCCTACAGCGTCAGCCTTGCGGTGCTGGACGGTACGGAGATCGTCTACGTCGACTATGCAACCGCGCGCCGTCGCGGGAAGTCGAAGATGGACCTCGATCTGGGCGCCGGCTCCAAGCTGCCCGCCTACTGCACCGCGCTGGGCAAGGCCTTGCTCGCCTACCTACCCGAGAACGAGCAGCGCGAGCTGATCGGGGACATGACGCTCGCCAAGCGGGGGCCCAACACGATCGGCTCCAAGAAGGCGTTGCGCGCCGAGCTCGAGCACGTGCGCGATGAAGGGTTCGCGGTCGACGAGGAGGAGCTGATCGCGGGCTGGCACGCGATCGCCGCCCCCATCTGCAACGAGTCCCGAGACGTCATCGCCGCGATCGACATGGTCGCGCCCACCGCCACGATCTCGCTCGAGGAGCTCGTCGAGCATCTCGGCCCACACCTCATATCGACGGCCGATCGCATCGCCGCGCGGCTCGGCTATCGCCGCGACGACGAGATCTGACAGCCCTGGGCTCGGCGCGTGCCGCTGCGCCAGGACCGCGGTGCGAGAGCCGGTCATACTGCCCGCATGAACATGCGCTTCGAGCCTGCGCGCTCCGGGCTTTCCGGCGAGCTCACCGCTCCGGCCGACAAGTCGATCTCCCACCGCGCCGCCCTGCTCGGCGCAATGGCCTCCGAGCCGGTGCGAATCGAGAATTACCTGCACGCCGCCGACACCACCTCGACACTCGACGCCGTGCGCGCGCTCGGCGCGCTGGTCGAGGTTCGCGAGCGTGAGATCGTCGTGCGCGGCAGCGGCCTGCGCGAGGCACGCGAGCCCGACGGGCCGATCGACGTGGGCAACGCCGGCACGCTCATGCGCCTGCTCCCGGGGTGGCTTGCGGCCCAGGACGGCCGCTCGTTCACGCTCGACGGCGACGACTCGATCCGCCGTCGCCCGGTCGACCGGGTAGCTGAGCCGCTGCGGCTGATGGGCGCCGAGCTCGACGCCTCCGACCGCCGCTTCCCGCCATTCACCGTACGGGGCGCGCGTCTGCGCGCGATCGCGTATGAGCTGCCGGTCGCAAGCGCCCAGGTCAAGTCGTGCGTGCTGCTCGCCGCGCTCGCCGCCGACGGCGCCACGACCGTCGGCGAGCCCGTGCGCAGTCGCGACCACACAGAGCGGATGCTCATGCGCGCAGGCGTCGAAATCCACCGCAACGGTCGCCACGTGACCGTCGTCAACGCCGACGAGCTCGTGCTCGAGCCGGTGCGCGTGCCCGGCGACCCGAGCTCGGCCGCGTTCATGGTCGCGGCCGGCGTGCTCGTCCCGGGCTCGCGCCTGCTGATCGGCGACGTCGGGGTCAACTGGACGCGCACCGGCTTTCTGCGGATCGTGCGCCGCATGCGCGGAATCGTGCTCGGCGACCTCGAGGACGAGTCGGGCGAGCTCTCCTCGGAGGAGCCTGTCAGCGACCTCGACGTCGCCCATGGTTCGCTCGAGGGCACCGTGGTCGAGGCCGAGGAGGTGCCGCTTGCGATCGACGAGCTGCCACTGGTGGCGCTGCTCGGCTGCTTTGCGGAGGGCGAGACGGTCGTGCGTGGAGCGCAGGAGCTGCGGGTGAAGGAGGTCGATCGCATCGCGGGGGTGGTCGACGGCCTGCGCGGTCTCGGCGGCGAGATCGAGGCGACCGAGGACGGCTTCGCCGTACGCGGTGGCGGTGGACTGCGCGGCGGCGTGATCGATGCCCGCGGCGACCACCGCCTCGCGATGATGGGAGCCGTCGCGGGCCTGGCCTCGCGGGAGGGTGTCGAGGTGCTGGGGATGGAGGCGGCCGCCGTGTCCTATCCCGGCTTCGTCGCCGACCTGACGGGACTGCTCGGATGATGATGCGGGCTGCGTCGTTTCCATGCTGATAGCGATCGACGGCCCCGCGGGCGCGGGCAAGTCCACGGTCGCGCGCGCACTCGCGCGCAAGCTGGGCTTCGCTTACCTGGACAGCGGCGCGATGTATCGCTGCGTGGCGCTTCTGTCGCTGGAGTCACCTCAGCAGGAGCTGGCGGCGCTGGCACGCGAGGCGAGGATCGAGCTCTCGGGGACTCAGGCCGGCGAGCCGGGTCCGGTGTTCTTGAACGAACGTGATGTGAGCGAGAAGATTCGCACCGCGAAGGTCTCCGAGGCGGCCTCCTTGGCTGCCGCCGACCCGGGGGTGCGCAAGGTGCTCGTCGCCAAGCAGCGCGAAGTGATCTCCCACGGCCATTGGGTCGCCGAGGGGCGCGACATCGGCACCGTCGTCGCCCCCGATGCCGAGCTGAAGATCTTTCTCACCGCCGACCCGCGCGAGCGTGCGAGCCGGCGAGCCGCCGAGCTCGGCGCCAAGATGGAGATGGTGCTCGCCGAGCAGACGCTGCGCGACGAGCGTGACACCACACGCGCGCAAAGTCCCCTGCGAGCAGCTCCCGGCGCAGTGACGTTCGACACTACCGATATGGGCATCGAGGAAGCCGTGCACCAGATCGCCAAACTCGCACGTGACGTCCTTGCCGCGGCCGAACGGAGCTCTTAGCCCGGACGCGCGGTCCGGTCCGGTCATACTGGCCTCATGCTGAAGGTCGCCGTAGTCGGCTATCCAAACGTGGGGAAGTCCTCGCTGATCAATCGCCTCACGGGCACACGCGAGGCGGTCGTGCACGAGCGCCCCGGGGTGACGCGCGACCGCAAGGAGCTCGACTGCGAGTGGAACGCGCGTCAGTTCAAGCTGATCGACACCGGCGGGGTCGACTTTCAGGACGAGGACCCGCTCGCCGGCTCGATTCGCGATCAGGCGCGCGCGGGGCTCGCGGACGCCCAGGTGGCCGTGCTGGTGGTCGACGCACGCGCCGGCGTGCGACCCGGTGACGAGGAGCTGGCCGATTTGCTGCGCCGCTCGCCGCTCCCCACGATCGTGGCGGCAAACAAGTGCGACGGCGTAGCGGAGCTCCCGCTCGCGAGCGAGTTTCACCGCCTTGGCCTGGGAGAGCCGCTGGCGGTGTCCGCGGCGCAGGGCCTCGGCACCGGCGATCTGCTCGACCGGATCGTCCAGCTGCTCCCGGCCGGCGAGGATGCGCCCGAGGAGGGCGCCGTGCGCCTGGCGGTCATCGGCCGGCCGAACGTCGGCAAGTCCTCGCTCGTCAACCGCTTCTTGGGCGAGGAGCGGGTGATCGTCTCGCCCGTGGCGGGCACCACGCGCGACGCGATCGATATGCCGCTGCTCGTAGGCGAGCGCAAGCTCGTGCTCGTCGACACCGCCGGGCTGCGCCGCCAGTCGAAGGTCGCCGACTCGGTCGAGTACTACACCGCCCTGCGCTCCCAGCGCGCCGCCGAGCGCGCGGACGTGGCGCTGGTGGTGTGCGACGCCGCGGACGGCGTGACCGCCCAAGACCTGCGCATCGCCGAACTGGCGATGAAGGCGGGCTGCGCGACGGCGATCGTGTTGAACAAGTGGGACGTCATCGGCGACGACGCGCACCCCCACTCGGAAGCCGATCTCGACCACGAGCGCGGCCGCGTGGCGCAGAAGCTGCGCCTGCGCCCGCGCGTGCTGACGGCCAGCGCCAAGACCGGCCGCCACGTTTCGCGCCTCCTGACCGAGGCGATCGCGCTCGGCGACCGCATGGCCGGGCGTATCCCCACGCCCGAGCTGAACCGCTTCCTGTCGGAGACCGTTCAGGCTCGCCAGCCGCCCGTGGGCACCCGCCGCGGCTCATCTCAACACCGTCTCAAGCTGATCTACATGACCCAGATCGGCGAGCGGCCGCCGCGCTTCGCGATCCAGGTCAACTCCCGCACACGCGTCACTCGCGATTACGCATACTTCGTCGAGAACCGCCTGCGCGCCCGCTACGGCATGGACGGCGTGCCGCTGATCATCGACTTCGTCGAGCGCGGCGAACGCGGCGGGGGAGAGACACGCTCGCGCTCAAAGCGCGAACCCAAGGACGGGGTCAGTGTCAGCGTAAGCACGTCCTGACAGGTCCCGAGAGGCCACCTTTCTCCCTCTGAGCGACCCCGTTCGCTCCCCGGAGGGGCCTGGTCTCCCGATTCCCCTAGACTTTCCCGACTTTCCGGACCTCCCCCGCGAACGACGACCTGGAGCGAGCCTCTCAAGCCATGACCGAGCTTTCCGACAACGAGTTCCTGTTCACCTCCGAGTCCGTCACCGAGGGGCACCCGGACAAGATCGCCGACCAGATCTCAGATGGTGTGCTGGACGCCGTCCTCAAAGACGACCCCTACGGTCGCGTCGCCTGCGAGACGCTCGTCAACACGGGGCTGATCGTGGTCTCGGGCGAGATCTCGACCGACACCTACGTCGACATCCAGGAGATCGCGCGCGAGACCGTGCGCAGAATCGGCTACGACAACGCGACCTACGGCTTCGACTGCGACACCTGCGCCGTCATCAACGCGATCGACAAGCAGTCTCCCGACATCGCCCAGGGCGTCGACGCCGCGTATGAGACCCGTCACGACCCCGCCGACGAGGACGAGCTGGACGTCGCCGGCGCCGGCGACCAGGGAATGATGTTCGGCTACGCCTCGAACGAGACCGAGGAGCTGATGCCGCTTCCGATCTCACTCGCGCACAAGCTCGCCAAGCGCCTCTCGGAGGTCCGCAAGGGGGAGGTCGTCCCCTATCTGCGCCCCGACGGCAAGACCCAGGTGACCGTCCGCTATCAGGACGGGCGGCCGGTGGAGATCGAGAAGATCCTGATCTCGACCCAGCACGCCGACGGCATCGACACCGAGAGCCTGATCAAGCCCGATCTGCTCGAGCACGTGCTGCGCCCTGTGCTGCCCGCTGAGCTCTACGACGAGAAGAAGCTGATGCGCAACTTCCTCGTCAACCCCACCGGCCGCTTCGTGATCGGCGGCCCGATGGGCGACTGCGGGCTGACGGGGCGCAAGATCATCGTCGACACCTACGGCGGCATGGCGCGCCACGGCGGCGGCGCGTTCTCCGGCAAGGACCCCTCCAAGGTCGACCGCTCCGCCGCCTACGCGGCGCGGTGGGTCGCCAAGAACATCGTCGCGGCCGGCCTCGCCGCTCGCGCCGAAGTGCAGGTCGCCTACGCGATCGGCGTCGCGCATCCGGTCTCTGTGATGGTCGAGACGTTCGGCACCGATCAGGAGGGACGCACCCGCAGCCAGATCGCGCGTGCGGTCGACGAGGTCTTCGACCTGCGTCCCGGCGCGTTCCGCGAGGAGCTCAAACTGCATCGCCCGATCTACCAGAAGACTGCCGCCTACGGCCACTTCGGACGTGACGACCACGACTTCACGTGGGAGCGGACCGACAAGGCCGCCGCGCTGCGCGCTGCCGCCGGGCTCTGACCTAACGTCAGGGCGATGGGAGCGATCGCCCAGGTAGAGCCGATGACGACGGCCCGCGCCCTGCGCGGGCCGTTCGACTACCGCCTGCCCGAGGAGTTGAGCGGCGGGGTCGTGGACGTTGGCTCGATGCTTGTCGTGCCGTTCGGCCGGCGCGAGGTGCTCGGCGTCGTCGTCGGCTTGGCCGAGTCGAGCGAGGTCGCAGAGGAGAAGCTGCTGCAACCGCTGCGTGCGCTCGAGTTGGGGGTGCCCGCGGAGCTGGTCGAGCTGGCCGAATGGATCGCCGCCGAGTACTGCTCGACGATCGCCCGTGCGCTCACGCTAGTGCTGCCTCCGGGCGCGGCGCGCCGTCTCAGCGGTCGCAAGCGCCGGGCGGTCGCCGCTCCGCGCCATCTATCCGTAGGGGCGCGCAGCCCGCATCCGCACCCGCTGACCGCAGACCAGCAGGCGGCGCTCGCGCCGCTGCTCGCGGCGCTCGACGAGCGGCGCTTCCGGCAGCGCCTGCTGCACGGTGTCACCGGCTCCGGCAAGACCGAGATCTACCTGCGTGCGTCGGCCGCGACGCTCGAACAGGGCCGCGGCGCGATCGTGCTCGTGCCCGAGATCTCGCTCACCCCGCAGATCGTGGGCCGCTTCATCGAACGCTTCGGCGAGACCGTCGCCGTGCTGCACTCGCGGCTCACCGCCGGACAGCGCTACGCCGAGTGGCGCCGGCTGCGAGCGGGGCAGGCGCGCGTATGCGTCGGTCCGCGCTCGGCCGTGTTCGCACCGATCGACGACCTCGGACTGATCGTCGTCGACGAGGAGCACGACTCCTCCTATAAGCACGAAGGCGATCCGCGCTACGACGCGCGCGACGTCGCCGCGCGGCGCGCGGAGCGCTGCGGCGCCCTGCTGCTCGCGGGTAGCGCCACCCCGCGTCCGGAGAGCATCCACCGCCTCGGTGTACTGTCGCTTCCACGACGCGTCGACGGCCGCCCCATGCCCGCGGTGCAGGTGCTCGACATGCGCGGCGAGGCCCAGGGCCTGCACCCGCTGACCGCCTCCGCGCTTGCCGATGTGCGCGCCACGCGCGGCAAGGCGATCGTGCTGCTCAACCGCCGCGGCTGGTCGAACTTCCTTTCCTGCCGCTCCTGCGGGCGCGTGTGGAGCTGCCCGGAATGCGACGTGGCCCTCGTCCTGCACCGCGCCGGGGGGTACGTGGCATGTCATCACTGCGGCCATCGCGAGCCCGCGCCCAGCCGTTGCGGCGAGTGCGCCTCTACCTCCGTGGGCCGTCACGGCGCCGGCACCGAGCGTCTGCAGCACGAGCTCAGGGAAATCCTCGACGATGGCGACTTCCCTGTTTTTCGCCTCGATGCCGACGTGGTCGCGGACACGTCCGACGCGGTCGCCGAACGGAGCGTCGGGACGATCCTGCGCCGCTTCGAGTCGGCTGACTGCGGGGTGCTGATCGGTACGCAGATGGTCGCCAAGGGCCACGACTTCCCCGACGTGACGCTCGGGGTCGTGCTCGACGCCGACGCCACCCTGCGCTTCCCCGACTTCCGCGCCGAGGAGCGCACGTTCGCGCTGATCGCCCAGCTCGCCGGTCGCGTCGGACGGGGCGGGGCCGGGAACGTGCTCGTGCAGACGATCGCTCCCGAAGCGCGTTCGATCGAGCACGCCTCGCGCCACGACAGCGACGGCTTCCTGAGCGGCGAGCTCGAGCGTCGCCGGGCGCTCTCCTACCCGCCGTTCTCACATCTGATCAAGATCGTCTGCTCCGCGGTCGAGTCCCCCGACGCGCGGGCGGCAGCGAGCGCGATCCGCGAGACGCTGGAGATCGCGTTGTCGGCGTCCCGCGCGGCGATCGCGACGACCGAGGACGCAGCGTCGTGCCGCCCAGCGGCCATCCTGGGCCCTGCTGCGTTGTTTCGCCTGCGTGGCCGCGAGCGGCAGGTGCTGATCGTGAAGGGGACCGCACGGCGAGCTGGCGTGGCGGCGGTCGGGGAGGCTGTGCGGCGAGCGGCGCTTGCCGCCGAGCATCGCGGGGTCAACTTCAGCGTGGACGTCGATCCGCAGTAGCGATCCGCGCGCTCGATGCCCGCTCACCCGCGCGCTACTAGACTCGGGTTTCATGGCTGCAGAGGAGACATTCGAAGAGCTTCCCGCGCCCGTGTCCGAGGACGCTGACGTCGAGGTCACCCTCGCGGGAACAGGTGAGCAAGAGGAGGATGCGCCAAGCGTCGCCGAGCTCGATCCCGAGACTCGCGCGCGGCGTGACGCGGCGCTGCGTCAGGTGCGCAAGCTCGGCGACCCGGTCCTGCGCGCGACGGCGCTGCCGGTGGACCGCTTCGACGAGCGGCTCGCCGCCGAGATCGAGCGGATGGGGGAGCTGATGCACGACGCGCTCGGCGTCGGGCTGGCCGCCACCCAGATCGGGATCTTGCACCGCCTGCTCGTCTACCGCGCTTACGCCGACGATCCCCTGACGGCGCTCGTAAACCCGCAGCTCGAATGGGTCAGCGACGAGCTCGAGGCGGCCGAGGAGGGCTGTCTCAGCCTGCCCGGCGTGCACGTCGAGGTGGAGCGCCCGGCGCGGGTGCGCGTGCGCGCGAAGGACGGGGCCGGAGAGGACCTCGAGATCGAGGCCGAGGGGCTGACCGCGCGCGTGATCCAGCACGAGATTGACCATCTCAACGGCGTGCTGGTGCTCGATCGCATCTCGCGTGAGGCGCGCAAGGAGGCGATGCGCGCGATGCGTACGGCCCAGGAAGCGGACGCGAATCCATCCGCCGGCACGGAGCGGGAGTCAGACGGTGCCGTGGGGTCGTCAGATGGCGCCGTGCGGTCGTCAGATGGCGCCGAGCGGTCGTCGGACGACGGCGATCGGTCGCCGGACGCCGCCTAGCGGCGCTTGCCGGCGGGAGCAGCCTTGAGCACGGTCTTCCTCGGCACCTCCGAGTTCGCCGCGGACGTCCTCGAGCATCTGGCGGCGAGCGGCACGTATCGCCCGGCGCTCGTGGTCACCCGTCCCGACCGGCCGAGCGGGCGCGGCCGGCGTCTGGCCTCGCCGCCGGTCGCCGCGGCGGCCCGCAGGCTGGGCTTGGCGCTCGAGCAGCCCGAGAACGTGAACGACGAGCAGTCCCGGGCGGTGATCGCGCGAGCCGGCTCGAGATCCGGCTCGGGAAGATCGAACGGCGCCGAGGACGCGACCGACCAGGCTCGTCGGACGGTTGTCGTGTGCGCGTTCGGAGCGCTGATCCGCGAGCCGCTGCTGTCCGAGCACGACCTCCTGAACGTCCATCCCTCGCTGCTCCCGCGCTGGCGCGGGGCGGCGCCGGTCGAGCGCGCGATCATGGCCGGCGACGCGCGCACCGGCGTGTCGATCATGCGCCTCACCGCGGGTCTCGACAGCGGGCCCGTCTGCCTGACCGCCGAGGAGCCGATCGTTGCGGAGGACACCTACGGATCGCTCGCGCCGCGCCTGTCGAAGCTGGGCGGCGAGCTGCTTGTACGCGCCCTGGAAGAGCGGTTGCCCTTCGTCGAGCAGCCCTCAGAGGGCGTCACCTACGCCGAGAAGATCGGTCCCGACGACCGCCTGCTCGATCCGGCAAGGCCCGCCGTCGAGCTCGAGCGTGTCGTGCGCGCGCTGCACCCGCATATCGGTGCGCGCGTGGCGCTGCGGGACGGAACGCTGCTCGGCGTGCACCGCGCGGCGCTTGCGCCGGTGGACACGGACGGTGGCGAGGATCTAGGTCAACGTGTCCTCGCGGACGGCGACCCAAGCACGCTGGAGGTGACGATGCGCGCAGATCGCCTGCTGCTCGATTGCGCCGTGGGCGTACTCGAGCTGCTCGTCGTACAGCCTCCCGGCGGACGGGCGATGGACGCGGGCGCGTTTCTGCGCGGCCACGGCTTGTCCGACGAGCGATGAGACCGCGATGAGTGTCGGCGCGCATGCCACCGATGGCGCTGCCGCGAAGATCGCGCCCGCCCGCCGCTGCGCCTATACCGTGCTGCGCCGTGTGTTCGAGCGGGGCGCCTATGCCGACCGCGCGCTGCAGGCGGAGTCAAAGCAGCTGGACGCGCGCGACCGGGCGCTCGCGATGCGCCTTGCCTATGGCGCCGTGCAGCGCCGGCTGACGCTCGACCACCTGATCGCGCAGTTCACGGAACGGCCCCCTGAGAAGCTGGACGCGCCCGTGCTTGCGGCGCTGCGGCTCGGGCTGTACGAGCTGCTCTACCTGCGCGGCGCCCCCGACCACGCCGTTGTCGCCGACGCGGTCGAGCTGGCAAAGACGCAGGGGCGCGCCGGCCACGGCCTCGTCAACGCGGTCCTGCGCCGTGCCACCCGCGAGGGCGCCGCGCTGCTCGAGGCGCTGACCGACGACACGCCTGAGCATGCCGCCGTGAAGCACTCCCACCCGGAGTGGATCGCGCGCTTGTGGTGGCAGGAGCTGGGGCCGCAGGCGGCCCGCGCGCTGATGGCGTGCGACAACGAGCCGGGCGAGGTGGCGCTGCGCGCGAACACGCTCCGCACCGACGCGCCCACGCTCGCCGCCCAGCTGCGCGGCGGCGACCCACCGATCGCCACCCACGGCGACCCCGAGATCCCGGAGGCGCTCGTGCTCGAGGGTCAGTTCGACGTCCATGGCTCCGCGCTGTGGCGAGACGGGGCCTTCCTCGCGCAATCCCGCGCGGCGATGCTCGTCGCGCGCGCGCTCGCCCCCGAGCCGGGCGAGCGGGTGCTCGACCTGTGCGCGGCGCCGGGCGGCAAGACCACGCATCTGGCCGCATTGATGCAAGGGCAGGGGGAGGTGCTCGCCGTCGAGCGCAACCCCGCACGCGCGGGCGCCCTGGCGCGCACCGCCCAGCGATTGCACGCCGGCAACGTTCGCATCGAGGTCGCCGACGCGGCGCGCGCGCGCCCGGAGGGTCCCGTGTTCGACCGCGTGCTCGTCGACCCGCCGTGCTCCGGCCTCGGCACGCTGCAGGCGCGCGCGGACCTGCGCTGGCGCGTGACGCCGGAGACGGTCGCGGAGATGGCGCGCACGCAGGCGGCGATCCTCGCCGCGGGCGCGCAAGCGCTCCGTCCGGGCGGCGTGCTGGTCTACTCTACGTGCACGATCTCCCCGTCAGAGAACGAGCTTCCGATTGCGTCCTTCCTGGACTCACACCCCGACTTCGCGCTCGACGATCTCGCCGCCGACCGATCGAAGATCGGCCAGCCCGGCTTCGCGCACGCTCCCGCGGCGGGCGCGGAGACTAAGGCCGGGCTCGTGCTGACGCTGCCCCACCGCGACCATACCGCCGGCTTCTTCATCGCCCGGCTGCGGCGCCGGAGCTGACCGGGCGATGGCGGGCGAGCGCGACACCCCGGCGACGAAGGCGCCGATCGAGCTCGGGCCGAAGTGCCCGAACTGCGGCGAACCGTGGCTGCGCCCCACGAACCTGCCCGGGCGCTACCGCTGCGTCTACTGCCTGCACCGCTTCGAGCTGACCTCCGTCTGCCCCAACTGCGGCGAGCATTCGACGATCGTGCGGATGTCCTCGACCGCTGTCCTGAAGTGCAACAACTGCGGCGACTCGATGCTCCAAGCGATATGAGTGCGTCTGTGATCGGGAGCGAGTGAGATGAGCGCACGTGATCTGCTGCGGGGCGTGCGCGTGGCGCCGTCGATCCTGTCCGCCGACTTCGGTCGTCTGCGCGAGCAGGTCGGCGAGGTGCTCGACGCGGGCGCGCGCGTAATCCACGTCGACGTGATGGACGGCCATTTCGTGCCTCAGATCACGCTCGGGCCGGTGGTCGTCTCCGCGCTGGCCGAACAGGCGCGCGACGCCGGGGCGATGCTCGACGTGCACCTGATGATCGAGCGCCCCGAGCGCCACATCGCGGAGTTCGTCAAGGCGGGCGCCGACTCGATCACCCTCCACGCCGAGGCGACGCCGCATGTCGCCTACGCGGCGAGCCTCGTCCGTGACAGCGGCGCGTGCGTCGGCGTGGCGATCAACCCCGGCACTCCGGTCGGCGCGCTCGCCGAGATCGCCCACGCCGTGGACTTAATTTTGTGTATGACTGTCAACCCTGGCTGGGGAGGGCAGGCTTTTATCGAGCACTCGCTCGACAAGTTGCCGCGCATCCGCGCGATCCTCGGCCCTGAGGCCGCGCTGCAGGTCGATGGAGGGGTTGACCCGCAGACGGCGCCCCGCTGCCGGGAGGCGGGCGCGAAGGTGTTCGTCGCCGGCTCGGCGATCTTCGGCTCGGGCGAGCCGGGCGAGGCATACCGTGCAATCGCGCGCTCGGTGGAGGCGATCTGATCGCTACCCTGCGCCGACGTCGTTGCGAGGCGTCCGTGCGAGGAACAGCGTGAGGTTGGTCCAGCCCCCCTTGTCGGGTCGCGCGGCCAGCTCGGCGGCGATTGTCTCGAGGATCGCTCCGAACTCACCGTGATCGATGCCGACCACGATCGCGCAGCCCGCGTGCGCTCGTCCGGCCTCGGCCCAGCGGCGGACGATCACAGGGAAGTCCTTGACGTCGAAGGTGACTATGACCCGCTCTTCCGCTGTGGCGATCGTCAGCAGCTCCTCGTCGGTGAGACCGTCGAGCTGTCGCTCCTCATCGGCTGCGCGCACATCGTGGCCGGTCTTGCGCAGCGCCCGGGCGATACGCGGGCCCGAGATGTGGGCATCGAGGAACAGCTTCACAGAGCGTCCGGTGCCCGTTCAGGCATCGATGTTGCTGACGGCTATGAACGGGAACTCCTCTTCGAGCTGCTCGAGGGGCCGCCGGTTATCCGCTATGGCCGCGTCAATCTCCTCAGGAAACATCTCGTAGTAGTCGAGCGCCAACCGGATCTGACGTTCGTTGGCGGAGCCGCCAGCGGCGATGCTCTCGATCGAGCCGATGTCACGGTGAGCATCGATGATCTGCCAGACATCGAGCGCGGTTCCTATCACCCATGCGCGTCGCTCCCAGTCCGCGCCCTTGAACGCGACCCCGGGGAACAGCCGCATCCGCAGCGCCTCTTCCGCCAGCGCCTCGACGATCGCGCCCTTGCTACGCCCTGTGCGCCGTGCCTCGCCGTCGACAAGCGTCTCCATCCGTCTGGACAGACGCATGCTGAATGGGGCGGACTTCGTGGCCATCGCTCATCAACCGTATCACGCAAATTACACTGTGCTACAAGTGGCTCTCTGAGGGTGTTGTCCTAAGGCGCCGCCCGGCGCTCTCCGGCCGGTCGGCCGCCTCGCCGGTACAGCACGGACAGCGCGCTCGCGAGCAGCGCCGTGGCGCCGCAGTATCCGATCTCGGCACGCAGCAGCTGATCGCCCACGGCCGGGGTGACCATCCAGGCGAGGAACACGACCGCTGCGAGGCCCCAGCACGCGGCGGCGGCCCGCGCGCGGTTGCGGGCCAGGGCGGCTTGGTTGAGCGCGCCCGAGACGAGGTGCAGTCCCATGCCGATGCCGATCAGCGCCAAGCCGAAGCGGTTGTAGGCGTAGTGCTGGCCGAACACGTGTCGCATCGCGAACGGCCCGATCGTGAGCAGGCCGACGGCTACGGCGGCCGCGAAAGCCGCGATCGACAATACGGTCAGACGGATCGCGCGACCGAATGCCGCGCGGCCCTGGGTCGCCTCCAGGCCGGCCAGGTGCGGCAGCAGCGAGGTCTGGATCGCCTGGAACAGCTGCAGGGGCGCACGCGCGATCAGCAGCACGTTGAACACGATCCCCGCAAGCGCGTGGTTGCTCGAGGTCGCGTCGACCGTCAGCACCGCGGCGTTCAGCAAGGTCTGCTCGGACAGCATGATCCCCGACACCCAGAACGCGAAGCCGGTGCCCCGGCGCAGCGACAGGTCGTCGTGGGCGGCCACCTCCTGGGCGCCCTCCGTGCCCGGGCCGGCCAGCGCCGCGTCGGCCTCGTCGACCGTGATCGGCCCGCCGATCTCATCGTGGCCGTCCGTGTGGTCGCCGTCACGTTCGCCGCCGCGCCGCGCGAACGCGGCCGGCACGACCACCAGCGAGACGAACGGCGCGGCGGCGATGCCGAGCGCGACCGCCGTCTGCCCGCTCGAGATTCCGAGCGCGACCGCGATCGCGAAGCTGATGCGCGACACCGACTCCATCAGCACGAGCCCGCCGTACAGCGCGAAGTACTCGTGCCCGGCCAGCCAGCCGCGCGCGAAGTAGCTCGCGGCATACGCCAGCGTGCCGACGAGGAGCACGTCGTACAGCGCGCCGTAATGGTCGAACACGTGGTTGACAAGCTCGTCGTGCAGCGCGAGCGTGACCGTCAAGAAGACGAGTGCCGAGCCGAGCTGGATCGTGATCGGGACGCGCAGCGGGTGCTCTGCGTGGCCACGAGCGCGGCGGTCGGCGATCGTGCGCGAGAGCAGCTGTTCGATCGGCCGGTAGATCACCGAGATGATCACGAACATCACCGACCACAACAGGTCGATCCGCTTTGTCGGGACTTCGCCGAGCACGTGGCTCGCGATCGAGAAGTACGCGAACGTCAGCAGCCCCGTGCTGGCGATGCCGATCGAGAGAATGCGCGCTCCGCTCCCGTAGGAGCGGGTGTTCGTGGCGGTGGGTTTAGAGGCGGACAAGCAGCATGGTCCAGGGGAACGGCGAGCGGACCTCCACGACCTGGCCGTGGCGCGAAAGCAGGCGCACGAAGGAGCGCCGCGACCAGTGGTTGAGATGGCCCGGCGTGTTGCCGAGCTGGGGCCAGTACGCGCCGCGAGCCATGTTCAGCATCCGCCACAGCGGCTCGCGCGGGACCGACACGAGCAGGTGGCGCTCGGCGCAGCGCGCCATCTCTGCGACCGTGTGCGCGGGGTCGGGCACGTGCTCGAGCACCTCGATCGCGCTCGCCAAGTCGAACTCGTTCTCCGCGAACGGCAGGTTCTCGACCCGGTCGGCCGGCGACGGCCCGGTCGCGCGGCCGGGGAGCATCGTGCGGTACTCGAGGTTCGGCGCCTGGCGCTCGGCCCAGCCGGCCTGGATCGACTCCTCCTCGAGGTCGATCCCCACCACCCGCGTCTGCGTGCCTAGGCGCTCGGCCCAGCGGTGCACGAGCACGCCCTCGCCGCAGCCGACGTCGAGCAGCGAGCGGGGCTCGGCAAGGGCGAGCAGCTCGTCGAGCGAGTGCTCGAAAGCCGCCATCATGCGCCGCACCGCCGGGTTGGACGAGCCGTACTTGTCGTAGGTGTTGCCCGTGACGATCCCGTCGTCGGAGACGGTCACGCCGCCGCTCATGGCGCTTCCCCGAGATGCCGCCCGACGAGGCTCACAGTCGCAGCGCCTCACGCGCTTTGGCCTCCGCGCCTGCCTGCGCCTCGACCGCGTCGGTCCCGCGCGCCCGCATGATCGGGGTGTTCGCTTCGTAGTGCGACGGCGCGACCCCGATCTGCAGCTCGATCCGCCGTACCCGCTCGAACGTCTTCTGCGTCATCACGCGCTGTGCCGCCAGCAGATCGCCGATCACGCCGAGCGCCCACAGCACGACCGCGGCGATGAACAGCACCGCGCCGAGGATCAGCGACTGCACGTGGCCCTTGCCGTTGCCATCGGCGTATGCGACGACGAATCTGACCCACACCCCGATCGCGGCGAGCCCCATCAGCAGGGACAGGCTCCAGAACACGCGCAGCGGCTCGTACTGCGCGTAGATGCGGAAGATCGACACGCCGTTGCGCCGCACGTAGGCGCCCATCGAGGGGAACAGCCGCGACTCGCGCGTCTTCGGGTTGGTTCGGATCGGTACGTGGTCGATCGCGACGAGCTGCTTGCCGGCCTGGATGATCGTCTCGAGCGTGTACGTGAACTTCGAGACGACCAGCATCTGGATCGCCGCCTCGCGGTTGTACGCGCGGAAGCCCGACGTCGTGTCGGGCACGGTCGTCGAGGAGGCCTGGCGCACGACCCACGAGCCGAGCCGTTGCAGCGCCTTCTTCAGCGGCGAGAAGTGCGCGATCTCCGAGACCTCGCGGTCGCCGACGACCATGTCCGCGCTGCCGGCGAGGATCGGCCGCACGAGCTTCACGATGTCGGGACCGTAGTACTGGTTGTCGGCATCGGTGTTCACGATCACGTCCGCGCCGAGCTTCAGCGCCGTGTCGATCCCCGCCTGGAAGCCCGCGGCGAGACCCTTGTTGTTCGTCAGCCGCACCAGATGGTGGACCCCGTGTGCGCGCGCGACCGCGACCGTCTCGTCGGTTGAGCCGTCGTCGACCACGAGCCACTCCACGACCTCGAAGCCCTCGACCGCGCGGGGCAGGTCCGCGAGCGTCGCCGGCAGCTGCTCGGCCTCGTTGAAACACGGGATTTGGATGATGAGCTTCACGGCCTGAAGCCTACCCCGTGCGCCCCGCGTACTCGCGCAGATAGGCTCTCAGCCCAAGTGGCCAGCGCGACGCTCAGACGCATCCCGGGACGGCCCGGGCGGGACCCGGCGGCCGCGGCCGTCCTCCGCACGCTCGACCACGTGGGCGAAGGCCGGCTTCGCATTGCTCTGCGTCGGCGCGATCGTCGGCTACTTCGCCTTTCCCACCTACCCGACCTACGATTCCTTCTACGCTCTGCTGTGGGGCCGCGATCTGCTGCACCTGCACCTGCCGGACTTCCACGTCTATCGCGGCCCGACCGAGCATCCGCTGGCGATCGCCTTCGGCATGCTCTGCTCGATCTTCGGCCAGGGTGGCGCGCGCCTGATGGTGCTCGGCTCGATCGTCTCGTTCGTGGCGGTCGTCGTCGGCGCCTACCGGCTCGGGCGCCTGTGCTTCGGCCCCGTCGTGGGGCTGGTCGCCGCGCTGCTCGTGCTCAGTCGCTTCTTCGTCGAGAACCTAGCCGCCCAGGGCTATCTCGACATCTCCTACGTCGCACTGATCGTGTGGGCGCTCGTGCTCGAGGTCGAACGCCCCCGGCGGGGCACGGTTGTCTTCCTGACGCTGGCCGCGGCCGGGCTGCTGCGCCCCGACGCGTGGGTGCTGAGCGGTGTGTACTGGCTGTGGTGCGCCTGGCCCCCCCGCCGACAGGGCGAGGCCGTCCGCGGGCAGGACGAGTCCGCACGTGCGCAGCTCCATACCGAGCGCGGACAGCGCCCGACGACGACGAACCGCACGCGCCTGCGGTTCGTCGCCCTTGCGGCGATCGCGCCGGTCGTGTGGGTGCTCGTCGACGGGATCGTGACGGGCAACCCGCTGTACTCGCTGAGCTCGACCGCCGGCCTCGCGCAAGAACTCGAACGCACGCAGGGCTTCTCCACCGTGCTCGTCTCCGTATGGACCTACGGCGTGCGGATCGACAAGCTGCCGGTCGTCCTCGGCGGCCTGGTCGGAGTGCCGCTGGCGGTCTGGCTCACCCCGCGACGCGTGCTCGTCCCGCTGTGCGCGCTCGTGCTGCTCGTGCTCGTGTACGTCGCCGAGGGGGCGGTCGGCGCGTCGGTGATCGACCGCTACCTGATGGGCGCCGCGATCGTGCTGCTGCTGTTCTGCGCGGTCACCGTCGGCGGCTGGACGATGCTCGAGCGGGGCTCGAAGCTGCGCCGCGTGTGGATGGCCGGCGCGGCCGCGCTCGTGCTCTACGGCGCCTATACGGTCGCGACGACGCTCAGCCTCTCGAGCCTGCGTACGACGCTCGCCTACCACGAGGACTTCCACGAGGGTCTCGCCGCGGCGCTTCGACAGCCCCGCCGTCAAGGCGCAATTGCGACGCTGCCCGCTGCTGTCGCTGCCGAACAACAAGCTGATCCCCGACGCCCGCTGGATCCTCGACTCCGTCGGACAGCACGACATCGTCGCCCGCTCCGAGGCGCGCGCGGACGTCGGCAAGGGGTCGCACACGCTCGAGGACCGCATTCTGCGCGGCAGCGTCGCCGTCTACCCGCTCGGCAGCGCCGTCTTCTTCGAGGCGATCGTCGACGTCGGCGACGACCCTCGCGACCAGGTTCCGCTCGTCGGCTTCCGCCGCGTCTTTACGAGCCGCTATTACGCGGTCTATGCCAACTGCTGAGCACGGGCTGGCGCCCTCGGGTCGCGAGACCGCCGTCGACGCACGCCGCTGGGCGTGGCCCGGCCTCGCGATCGTGCTGCTCGGCGGCCTCGGGCTGCGCCTGTGGGGGGTGAGACAGGGACTGCCCTATGTGTACAACGCCGACGAGGGCGACCACTTCGTCCCACGCGCGGTGCACATGTTCGCCGCGCACAGCCTCAACCCCCACTACTTCGAAAACCCCCCCGCCTACACCTATGTGCTGCACTGGCTGCTCACCATCTGGTACGGCGGCGGGACAGCCGTCTTGCGGGTCTACGAGCTGCATCCCGCGGACGTCTACACGCTCGCGCGTGTCGCCGCCGCGCTGCTCGGCGCCGCCGCGTTGTGGCTGCTTTACGTGACCGGCGCACGGCTCCTCGGCCGCGCCGTCGGCCTGCTCGCCGCGGCGATCGAGGCGGTCGCGTTCCTGCCCGTCTTCTATGCCCATCTCGCGCTCAACGACGTGCCCACGCTCGCGCCGCTCACGCTGTCGCTGCTCGGCACCGCGGGTGTGCTGCGCAAAGGCCGCATCCGTGACTACCTGATCGCCGGCGTCGGGCTCGGCCTCGCGTGCGCGAGCAAGTACACCGCCGGCATCGTGCTAGTGCCGCTCGCGACCGCGGTGGTCGTCCGCTACCTCGATTCAGAGCCGGCGGCGCAGAGACGGATCGCGATCGGCCTGCTGCTCTCGGGCATAGCAGCGCTCGTCGCTTTCCTCGTGGCCAATCCCTACGCGCTGCTCGACTATGCGAGCTTCCACGCGGGCCTCGTGCACCAGTCCACGCTCTCCGGCGAAGCCCAAGGCAAGCTCGGAGCGCCCAAAGATGGCGGCCTGCTCTACTACCTGTGGTCGTTCACCTGGGGCCTCGGCTGGCTGCCGTCGCTGGCGGGCCTCGGCGGCGCCCTGATCGTCTGGCGAGTCGAGCGCCGGCTCGCCTGGCTGCTCGTGCCCTGCACGCTGCTGTTCCTCGTGTTCATGGGCGTGCAGGGACGCTACTTCGGGCGCTGGCTGCTGCCGATCTTCCCGGTCGTCTGCCTGCTCGCGGGGTTCTTCCTCGTGCGTCTGATCGAGGCGACCACACAGGCGGCCACGCGCCGGACGCACCCGTCGGCGCCCGTCCGCGTCGCGATCGTCGCCGTCCTCGTCGCAGCCACACTGGCGCAAGGGCTCCTCTACAGCGTCCATTCCGGACTCGTCCTCTCGCGTACGGATACGCGCACGCTGACCCGCGACTGGATGCTTGCGAACGTTCCCAAAGGGGCGAAGATCGTAGTCGAGCCGGTGGCACCCGACGAATGGGCCCGGGAAGTCCTGCGGGGCACATCGACCGCACGCAACCCCTATCGCTGGCCCAAGTACCCGTCGTTGTTCCCGCGCGTCTCGGCCACCGGGCGGCTGGAGCGCGAACCCGGCCCCGAAGCCGGGATCGAGAGCTACGAGACCACGCTCTGGCCGGCGCTGGTCGACTACTACGAGGCCAACGGCTACTGCTGGGTGATCAGCGGCTCCACGCAGTCCGGACGCGCGTTGGCCGACCCGCGGGCCGTGACACATGCGATCGCCTACTACCGCGCGCTCGCCCGCGCGGGCGAAGCGGTCTACCGCGCTTCCCCATACACACGCGGGCACGGTCCGGTCGCTTTCGGCTTCGACTGGAGCTTCGACTACTACCCGCTCGCCTACGCGCGGCCGGGCCCCGAGATGACCGTCTACCGCCTGCGCGGCGGCCGCTGCGGGCGCAAAGGACCCTAAACCGGGCCATGTGCCCGGGCGAAGATATCCTGACTGGTTACATGGGGATCTGTACCGACACCGACAGGGCGCATCTCGCGCGGGCGATCGAGCTCGCGCAGAACGGCGCCGGCGCGGTCAGGCCGAACCCCGTCGTGGGCGCGGTCGTCGCACGCGATGGCGATGTCCTCGGCGAGGGCTGGCACGAAGAGTTCGGTGCCGCGCACGCGGAGGTCAACGCGATCGAGGCCTGCGGCCTGGAGGAGCTGGGCGGGGCCACGCTGTACGTCTCGCTCGAACCCTGCTGTCACGAGGGCAAGACGCCGCCGTGCACCGAGGCGATCCTGCAGGCGGGGATCGGGCGGGTGGTCGTCGCCTCCGACGATCCGACCGAGAAGGCCTCCGGCCGGGGGCTTGGCATCCTGCGCGATGACGGCGTGGAGGTCGTTGTCGCCGAGGGCGAGCTGGCCGCGCGCGCGCGTCTGCTCAATCAGGCCTTTCGCAAGCACGCCCGCGTCGGGCGCCCGTGGGTACTGTTCAAGTCCGCGATGACGCTCGACGGCAAGGTCGCGACCCGTACCGGCGACTCCAAGTGGATCAGCGGCGAGGACAGCCGTGAGCTGGCGCATCGCTGGCGCGCCTCGGTCGACGCGGTGGTCGTCGGCATCGGCACGGCGCTGGCGGACGACCCGCAGCTGACCGCGCGGCCCGACGGCCTGCTCGCCGAGCTGCCACACCAACCGCGACGCGTGGTGTTCGACACGCTCGCCCGGCTGCCGCCCACCTCCCAGCTCGTGGCCGCCGCCACAGAGATGCCGCTCACCGTCGTCGTCTCGCGGGCCGCGGCGCGCGCCGACACGGACGCGCTGGAGGCGGCGGGCGCCCAGGTGCTGGTCGCGACCGGCGAGAACGAGCCGGCGCGCGTGCGCTCGGCGCTCGATCAGCTCGGCGGGCACGGCGTCGCCTCGGTGCTGCTCGAGGGCGGCCCGCACCTCGCGGGAGCGTTTCTCGACGCCGGTGAGATCGACGAGATCCGCCTGTTCCTCGCTCCGCTCCTGCTGGGCGGCAGCGCGGCACGCGACCCGCTCGAGGGCAAGGGGGTCGAGCGCATCTCCGAGGCGCTGCGCGCGCTCACGTTCGACTGCAAGTCGATCGGCGAAGACCTGCTCATATCGGCGCGTTTGCGCGAGTGGTGAGCTGATGTTCACCGGACTGATCGCCGACCTCGGTCGCGTGCGCGCGCTCGAGCGCGACGACGGTGGCGCGAGGCTCGAGATCGGCACACGCCTGGCGCGGGAGCTCTCGACGGGCGACTCGATCGCCGTCGACGGCGTGTGCCTGACCGCGACCGAGGTGCGTGACGGTGGCTTTGCCGCGGAGGCGATGGTCGAGACGCTCGCGCGCTCCTCGCTCGGTGCGCTCGACGTCGGGGCGGACGTCAACCTCGAGCTGGCGCTGCGCGCGAGCGATCGGCTCGGCGGACATGTGGTGCAGGGCCATGTCGATGGCACGGGCGTCGTCGAGGAGATCCGTGAGGAGGGCTTTGCGCGCGTCCTTGCGATCGCGCCGGCTTCGGAGCTGGAGCGCTATCTGGTCGAGAAGGGCTCGGTCGCGGTGCAGGGCGTCAGCCTCACCGTCAGCGCGTTGCGCGACGACGGTTTTGAGATCTCGCTGATACCTGAGACCCTTCAGCGCACGAACCTGGGGAAGGCCGCGGTTGGAGATCGACTCAACCTCGAGGTTGATGTGCTCGCCAAGCACGTGGAGCGGCTGCTGCAGACCAGGCGCGATCTGCACGAGAAGGAGGCATCTGTATGAACGAGATCGAGCCCAAGACAGCCACCAAGCCGTTCGCGACGATCGAGGAGGCGATCGAGGAGATCCGCCAGGGGAAGATGGTCGTGGTGTGCGATGACGAGGATCGCGAGAACGAGGGCGACCTGACGATGGCCGCCCAGTTCGCCACGCCAGAGGCGGTCAACTTCATGGCGAAGGAGGGGCGCGGGCTGATCTGCCTGTCGCTGACGTCCGAGCGCTGCGACGAGCTCGGGCTCGATCTGATGGCGGCCAAGAACGAGTCGGCGTTCGAAACGCCGTTCACGGTCTCGGTCGAGGCGCGCGAAGGCGTCACGACGGGGATCTCCGCGCACGACCGCGCGCACACGATCCAGGTCGCGATCGATCCAGAGAGCCGGCCGTTCGACCTGGTGCAGCCCGGCCACGTGTTCCCGCTGAAGAGCCGCGCCGGCGGCGTGCTCGAGCGGGCCGGGCAGACCGAGGCCGCGGTCGACCTCGCGCGGCTCGCCGGCCTGAACCCGGCAGGGGTGATCTGCGAGGTGATGAACGACGACGGCACGATGGCGCGCGTGCCGGACCTCGTCGACTACTGCGCTCGCCACGAGCTGCGCATGATCACGGTCGCCGACCTGATCGCCTACCGTCGCCGTCACGACAAGCTCGTCGAACGGGTCGTCTCCACGCGCCTGCCGACGGCGTTCGGCGACTTCACGGCGGTCGGATATCGCTCGCTGGTAGACGACAAGCACCACGTCGCGCTCGTCAAGGGCGAGGTCGCCGGTCGCGAGGACGTGCTCGTGCGGGTCCACTCGGAGTGCCTCACCGGCGACGTGTTCCATTCGCTGCGCTGCGACTGCGGCGAGCAGCTCGAATCGGCGCTCGCGATGATCGAGCACGAGGGCAACGGGGTCCTGCTCTACCTGTCCCAGGAGGGGCGCGGGATCGGGCTGCTGAACAAGCTGCGCGCCTACCGCCTGCAGGAGGACGGCCTCGACACGGTAGAAGCCAACGAGCGCTTGGGGTTGCCCGCCGACCTGCGCGACTATGGCATCGGCGCCCAGATCCTCGTTGACCTGGGACTCAGCTCGATCAGGATCCTGACGAACAACCCCAAGAAGATCAGGGGCCTGGAGGGCTACGGGCTGTCGGTCGGCGCGCAGCTCCCGATCGAGCACGCGCCGAACGCGCACAACGAGTCCTACCTGCGCACGAAGGCCCAGCGCATGGGTCACACGCTGCACCACCAGGGATTGAACCTCGACGAGGAGCTCTTACACGCAGAGCGCGCACACGATAGGGAGCAGGATCGATGAGCTATGCGATCGCCGTCGGGCGGTTCTACGAGGACCTGGCCGAGCGGTTGGTCGCGGGTGCGCTCGAGACCTTCGCGCGGGCCGGACACCCGGAGGTGGAGGTATTTGACGTGCCCGGTGCGTATGAGTTGCCGCTTGCGGCGAGCTACGCCGCCCGCTCGGGCCGGTTCGCGGGCGTGGCGTGCCTGGGCGCGGTGATCCGCGGTGAGACCGACCATTACGACTTCGTCTGCGCCGAGACCGCGCGCGGCGTCATGACAGTCCAGCTCGAGACCGGCGTGCCGTGCGCCTTCGGGGTGCTCACGTGCGAGACGATGGAGCAGGCGCTCGCGCGCTCGGGCGGGGGCAAGCGCGACCAGGGCGCCCATGCGGCCGAGGCGGTGCTGGCGATGGCCGCGCTGCGCGAGCGACTCGCGGAGCCGGCGACGCGCGCCGCGAGCGTTTAAGTACACGTGGCCGGAAGTTCGGCGTGTTTTGGCACGCGCCTGGACGCGCCTGACGCCACCCGGCGATCGCCCATGTGCCACCAGCACGCGGACGACCACCGTGCGACGCCAGCCACGCCCATTCACGCACCAACTCCACACCGAACTTCCGGCCACGTGTACTAGACTGCCGGGTCGAGATGGCGAAGATATGTCACAGCTGCGGCAAGGGCCCGGCGTTCGGCCAGAGCCGCAGCCACTCGATGGTCGCGACCAAGCGCCGCTTCGACCCGAACCTGCAGAAGGTCAGGATCCTGGTCGGCAAGGCGCCCAAGCGCGTATATGTGTGCACGCGCTGCCTCAAAGCCGGCAAGGTGACAAAGGCCCTTTAAGGGTTTCGCTCCTGCTGTCGCCGCGACGCGGCCGGTCGAGGTGATAGAGGTAGGGTCGTGACGGATACGAATCTGGTCCGCTTTCGCGCCGCGGTGGCGGGAGCGCTCGCGAACTTGGAAGCGCGCCGCGAGGAGGTCAACGAGCTCAACGTGTTCCCGGTCGCAGACGGGGACACCGGCGACAACATGGCGCTCACGCTGCGGGCGGTGCTCGACGAGCTCGACCGATTGCAGGGCAGCGACGAGGGGCGCACGATCGACGAGATCGGGCGCGAGGAGATCGTGCAGTCGGTCGCTCGCGCGGCGCTGCTGGGCGCGCGCGGCAACTCCGGCGTGATCCTCTCCCAGCTGATCCGCGGCGCCGCCGAGGAGCTCGTCAGCCGCCCGGGCCAGCTGATCGACGCGACGCTGATCGGCGCGGCGCTCGCGAACGCGGCCGACCGCGCTTACTCCTCGGTGCGCGAGCCGGCCGAGGGCACGATCCTGACCGTGGCGCGCGAGATGGCCCACAAGATCATGACCGACGTCGCCCACAGCCCCGAGGGCCTGCGCTTGGGTCCGGCGACCGAGCCGCGGGTGCAGGACACGGCGATCGCGCAGGCGCTCGAGCGGGCGGTGATCGCGGGCCAGGACTCGGTCAAGCGCGGCCCCGAGCTGCTGGCGGTCCTGCGCGAGGCGGGAGTGGTCGACGCGGGCGGCTACGGGCTGACGATCATCTTCGCGGGCGTCGTGGCCGCGCTGCGCGGTGACGAGCCGCCGGAGCTCGACCATCACGCGCCGGCGCGCATCAGCCATCCCGAGCACAACTCGAGCACGTATCGCTTCTGCACCAACTTCGCCGTCACCGGCAGCGGGTTGGCGCCTGCACGCTTCATCGCGCCACTGGAGGGGCTGGGTGACTCCGTGCTGGTGGTGGGCGACGAAGCGACGCTGAAGGTGCATGTCCACACCGACGAGCCGGAGCGGGCGACCGCCGTGTTTGCAGGTGTGGGTGAGGTTTCGCGGCTGGACGTCGCCGACATGCGCCTGCAGGTCGCCGAACGCGATGAGCGGCTGACGAACGTCGCGAGCGCGATGGGCGACGGGCGGCTTCTCGGTGGCGAGGATGGCGCCGAGGGTTCGGCGCGCTCACGCTCGCGCTCGCCCAAGCCGTTGGCCGGGGTGACCGCGACGGTGGGTGCGCAGGCGCGCTGCGGTGCGGTTGCGGTGGTGAGCGGCGCCGGACTGGCCGAGCTGTTCGCCGAGCTCGGCGTGCATACGATCGACGGCGGCCCGACATTAAACCCCTCCACGTATGACCTGCTGGCGGCCATCCACGAGGTCCCCGCCGAGGAGGTGGTCGTGCTGGCCAACAGCGCGAACGTGATCATGGCCGCCGAGCACGCGGCGGAGCTGTCGGACAAGCAGGTGCTCGTGGCGCCCACGTCCAGCCAGCAGGCCGGCCTCGCGGCTGCGGTCGCGCTGTCGCCGGATCGCGCGGTGGAGGAGAACGCGCGGGCGCTGACGGACGCGCTCGCACGGGTGCACACCGGGGCCGTGGCCGAAGCCGCGCGCGACGACGCGCAGGGACGCTTCAAACGGGGAGAGGCGGTCGGCTTCGTGGACGAGGAGATGCTCGCCTGGGGGGATCCGAGCGAGACGCTGCGAACGGTGGTTGCGGCGCTGACGGAAGGGGTCGGCGGTATGGCCGGCGCCGGCGGCGAGAACGGCTATGTGACGGGATCGGGCAACGGCGCGCACCTGCCGCCCGAGCTGATCAGCGTGCTCGCCGGGGAGGGCGCGCCGCTGGAGCTCGAGCAGATACGGGAGATGGTGGGCGGCGGGGAGGTCGAGTTGGAGCTGCGCTACGGCGGGCAGCCCGCCTACTGGTGGCTGCTCGCGGCCGAGTAGCGGCGCGCCGGGGCCGACGCGAGCTCCAACCCGAGCAGCGACCGCTGCACGGTGCATGATGAGCTCTTCGAGATGCCACCGCGCGCGTTCGCAAGCCAACTGGAGGTAAGCCGCGAGGAGATGGTGACGGCGCCCGTGCGCTGGCCACGACCGTCGCGTCTGGCTGCTCCGCTCGAGCCGGCGGCAGAGAAGCTCGCGGGGGGCCTGCGCACGTTGGGGCTGCATACGGTCGGAGATCTGCTCGAGCACCTGCCGAGCGACAGCCGCCAGGCGCGGAGCGTCGCGGCGCTGCGAGCCGGCGAGCAGGCCACGGTGGCGGTGCAGGTGCGCGCGATCGGCGCGCGCGCGGTTCGCCGACGGGGGATGCGCCCGCTGGTGGAGGCGACGGTCTTCGATGGGAGCGGGACGATGCGGGCCACGTTCTTCAACCAGCCGTGGCTGGTCCAGCGCTACCCGCCCGGCACGCGCCTGCTGTTGCACGGCAAGGGGGACGAGCGGGGAGGCTTTCGCGTGTCTCACCACGCGATCGAGACGGGCGGGCCGGGCCGTGGGGGCGACCCCGAGGAGGCGCTTGCAGACGGAGGGGTGGGCTCGGTGGCCCACTACCCTGCGGCAGAGGGCGTGAGCTCGACGCAGATCCTGACGTTGGTGGGGGCATGGAGGAGCGCTTTGGGGGAGATGCCCGAGGCGCTGTCGGGGGCGACGCGGGCAAGCGAGAGGCTCCCGAGTCGGGCGAGCGCGCTGGCGGCGATGCATTTCCCGCGCGACTCCAAAGACGCCGAGGCGGGACGGAAAAGACTTGCGTTCGAGGAGCTGCTGCTGACTCAGCTGGTGTTCCTGCGGCGCCGTGCGGCGCGAAGGGCAAGCGCCGGGGCGCACGTGCTCGACGAGCAGCCGTCGCTGAGCGGGCGCTGGCTGTCAGCGGAGCTGCCGTTCGACTTGACGGGCGACCAGCGCCGTGCGATCGAGGCGATTCAGGATGATCTGCGCAGAGAGCAGGCGATGCAGAGGCTGCTGATGGGAGAGGTGGGCAGCGGCAAGACGGTGGTTGCGCTGTACGCGATGCTGCGCGCTGTGGAGCACGGCGCGCAGGCGGCGCTGATGGCGCCGACGGAGACGCTCGCAGAGCAGCATTTCGTCACGCTGCAGCGGCTGCTCGGGGTGGAGCCGGTGACCGCGGCGCTGCTCACCGGCTCCACCCCGGCACGCAGGCGCGAGGACGTGCTCGGCAAGCTGAGCAGTGGCGAGCTTTCGCTGGTGGTCGGCACGCACGCGTTGATCGAGCCGGACGTTCGCTTTGCTGCCTTGGCGGTGGCGGTGGTGGACGAGCAACACCGCTTCGGCGTGCGTCAGCGCGCGGCGCTTGGCGCGCGCGATGAGGGACGGCCCCCGCACACGCTGCACATGACCGCGACTCCGATCCCACGCACGCTGGCGCTGGCGCGCTACGGAGATCTGGACGTGAGCACTCTGCGCGAGCTTCCGCGCGGGCGCCGGCCGATCCAGACGCGGGTCGTGGCGGGGGAGAGCGCTCGCGCTCGCGCCTATGAGACGGTGCGTGAAGAGCTGCGGGCCGGGAGACAGGCCTATGTCGTCTGCCCGCTGATCGAGGAGACGGAGGCGATCGTGCCGCCGGCGGGCGACTCCCCGCCGGCTGGTGCGGGAGGGCCGGTGGGCGCGCCGGTCCGGGACGGCCCGGGCAGCGGGCAGCGGGCGGCGACCGCCGAGCTCGAGCGTCTGGGCGAAGGCGAGCTGCAGGGCTATGAGCTGCAACTGCTGCACGGTGGCATGCGCCCGCGCGAGAAGCAGGAGGCGATGGCTGCGTTCGCCTCGGGCAAGGCCGATGTGCTCGTCGCCACGACGGTGATCGAGGTAGGCATCGACGTGTCGAACGCGACCGTGATGCTGATCGAGAACGCCGAGCGCTTTGGGATCTCCCAGTTGCATCAGCTGCGCGGGCGGGTCGGTCGCGGCGAGCATCGCGCGTGCTGCCTGCTGATGGGGCCGCCCGGCTCTCCGCGGTTGCGCGCGCTTGAGGAGCACTCCGACGGGTTTCGGTTGGCGGAGATCGACCTTGGCCTGCGCAAGGAAGGGGAGCTGGTCGGCCATCGCCAGTCGGGCTTCGGCCAGTTCCAGGTGGCGTGCCTGCCCGAGGATGGGTCGTTACTCGAGCGTGCGCGTGCGCTGGCGGAGAGGATCCTCGCAGCGGACCCCGAGCTGCGCAGCCCCGAGCACGCGCTGCTCGGCGACGCGCTGCTGCGGAGGTTCGGAGCGCAGGCGCCGCTCGAGCCGATTCCCGCGTAGGGAAGCCCGAGCTCCGGTGGTGAGCGTTACGGTGACGGTATGCGCGTGATCGCGGGACGGCTCGGCGGCAGGCGGCTGCAGGCACCGAAGGGCAGGGTGACCAGGCCGACCTCCGATCGGGTGAGGGAGGCGCTGTTCTCGATGCTCGGAGACATCGAGGGCGCGGTGGTGCTCGACCTGTTCGCCGGCACCGGTGCGCTGGGGATCGAGGCGATCTCGCGCGGGGCCGCAAGGGCGGTGTTCGTCGAGCGCGACGGGAGCGCGCTGAGCGCGCTCGAGGGCAATCTGGCGGAGCTCGGGGTGAAGAGCGGAGACGCGGAGGTGCGTCGCGGAGACGCCTTCGGCGCGCTGCGAAGAGCACGGGAGGGCAAAGAGACATACGATCTGGTCTTCATCGATCCTCCTTACAGACAGGCCCGCGACTGGGAACCGGAGCTGTCGGCGATCCTGCCGTCGCTGCTGAGCCCCGCCGCGCGCGTGGTGCTCGAGAGCGATCGGCGGGCTCCGATGGAGCTTGCACTGGAGATCGAGCAGGAACGGCGCTATGGCAATACGAACATCACGATCCACCGGCACAGATGACAGTCGATAAATCGACAGCCGTATGCCCAGGCTCGTATGACCCCGTCACGAACGGGCACCTGGACGTGATCCAGCGCGCCGCCGCGCTGTACGACGAGGTCGTCGTGGCGGTGGTCAACCGCTCGGTGCGCAAGGACGGCACGCTGTTCGGGATCGAGGAGCGCCTGGGCTTCATCGAACGGGCGACAGAGGGGCTGCCGGGCGTACGTGCAGAGCCGTTCAACACGCTGGTGGTGGACTTCGCCAGACGCGTGGGCGCGAAGGCGATCGTCAAGGGGCTGCGTGCGATCTCGGACTTCGAGTACGAGCTGGAGATGCACCAGCTCAACCGCCGGCAGGACCCCGAGATAGAGTCCGTCTACCTGATGGCGAGCCAGCAATACAGTTTTCTGTCGTCGAGCGGCGTCAAGGAGCTCGCTACTTTTGGTGGAAGAATCGACGATCTCGTCCCCGAGGAGGTGGCCCGGCGCTTGCAGGAAGAGCTGAAGCGCTGACGAAAAGGCCTGCGACCATGGATGTTCTCGTACTCATAGACAAGCTGGACGACTTGGTGCACAACGCCAAGCCGGTGCCGCTGACCGATCAGGTGAGGGTCGACAAGGAGGAGATCTACGACATCCTCGACCAGATGCGCGCGACGATCCCCGAGGAGATCAAGCAGGCGCGGTGGATCGTGAAGGAGCGCCAGGAGATGCTCGCGGAGGCCAAGAAGGAGGCCGAGCGGATCATCAAGGACGCGCGCGAGCGCCAGGAGAAGCTGGTCGGCGAGGAGGAGGTCACCAAGCAGGCCGAGCGCGCCGCCGAGGACATCGTCGAGGACGCCCGTGCGCGCGAGCGCGAGATCAGGCTCGGAGCCGAGGACTACGCGGATGAGATCCTCAACACGCTCGAGGTCAACCTGTCGAAGTTCATCGCCGCCGTGCAACGCGGACGCGAGCGGCTGCAGGGCAAGGACGAGCCGGCGGAAATCAGCTGAGCCGCTTCGGTTCGGGTAGGGTCCGCGCGTCGTGAACACGCGCGAGATTAAGAACAAGCTGTTCATAGCGAAGACGCTGCAAGGCACCGGCATGCTCAAGCCGGTCCGCCCCGACAGGGCGGCGCGCTCACTGATCGGCTTGCACCGCTGGGGCCCGACGCTGGCCGGCGCGTGTGTAGCCGCAGCCGCGCGCGCTCCGAGCCAGGCGGCGATCGTCGACGAGCGGGGGGCGCTGACGTATGAAGAGGTGCACCGGCGTTCGAACGCACTCGCGCGCGCGCTTGCAAAGGCGGGCATCGGCGAACGAGACGGGGTGGCGATCATGTGTCGCAACCACCGGGGGTTCGTCGACGCGACGATCGCATGTTCGAAGCTCGGCGCCGGTGCGCTGTATCTGAACACGGCGTTCGCGGGCCCGCAGATCGCGGATGTGATGCGCCGCGAGGAACCGGTGGCACTGATCTACGACGAGGAGTTCTCAGAGCTCGTGAAGGAGGGCGGCGAGGGCCGTAAGAGGTTCATCGCATGGCACGGCCGGGAGGCGACGAGCCTCGGGGATCCGCCGCGGTTGGAGGATCTGATCGCGACGGAGAGCGACGGCGAGCTCGAGCCTCCGACGGAAGCGGGCGGGATCGTGATCCTGACCTCGGGGACGACGGGCACGCCAAAGGGGGCCGGACGCAAGCAGCCGGACTCGCTGGAACCGGCCGCGGCGATGTTCTCGAAGATCCCGTTCAAGGCGCGTGAGGCGACGATGATCGCGGCGCCGATGTTTCATTCGTGGGGATTGGTGCACTTCGCGCTCGGCTTTTCCCTGACCAGCACGATCGTGTTGCGCAGGAAGTTCGATCCGGAGGAGACGGTGCGCGCGGTGGCGCAGCACCGCGTGAGCGCCCTGATCGTGGTGCCGGTGATGCTGCAGCGGATCATGGACCTCGGGCCGCAGACGCTCGCGCGGTACGACACGAATGCGCTGAAGGTGATCGCCGTGAGCGGGTCGGCGCTGCCGGGAGAGTTGGCGACGAGGGCGATGGATGAGTTCGGGGAGGTGGTCTACAACCTGTACGGCTCGACCGAGGTCGCATGGGCGACGATCGCGACGCCCGAGGATCTGCGCGCGGCGCCGGGGACCGCGGGCAGGCCCCCGCAGGGGACGGTCGTCAAGCTGCTCGACGGCGACGGTCGCGAGGCGGGCCCGGGCGAAGGCGGACGCATCTTCGTCGCCAACGGGATGGTGTTCGAGGGATATACGGGCGGCGGTGGCAAGGAGATCGTCGAAGGCTTGCTGAGCACCGGCGACGTGGGGCACCTCGACGCGGGCGGCCGCCTGTTCGTGGACGGGCGCGACGACGAGATGATCGTGAGCGGCGGCGAGAACGTGTTCCCGCGCGAGGTCGAGGATCTGCTGGCCGACCACGAGCAGGTCGAGGAGGCTGCGGTCGTGGGAGTGAGCGACGAGCGGTTCGGTCAGCGGCTGAAGGCGTTCGTGGTCGCGCGCGAGGGCACGGGCTTGGACGAGGAGACGGTGAAGTCCTACGTGAAGGAGAACCTCGCGAGCTACAAGGTCCCGCGGGAAGTGATTTTCCTGGAGGAGTTGCCGCGCAACGCGACCGGCAAGGTGCTCAAGCGCGAGCTGCAAGCGGGGGAGTAGAGATTGCGAGTCCACGCGCCGGGATGGCTGCCGGCTCGGCGGCCGTTCGGTGCGCGCCCGCGAAAGTGAGCGTTTGCCACACACGCTCATCCCCGCTGACGGTCTGATCGGGGATGGCCGGGGTGGCCTTTCTATCCTGGAAGTCGATGACGGCAGCGAAGGCAGACGAGCTCGATCTCGCCGCGATGCGGCTGAGCGCCGGCGAGGGCAGGCGACTGCAGCTGGACGTCTCGATCGAGCCGCTCGTCCTGGCAGGCGAGGCCTACGTGGCCGAGCCGTCGCGGGTGACGGTTGAGCTGGACGTCTCGAGGATGACGGGCGCGGGCTACGCGCTGCGCCTGTGCTTCGCCGCGGCGCTCGAAGGGCAGTGCATGCGCTGCCTGCAACCGGCCGCGCCGCCGGTGGAGGTCGAGGCGTGGGAGGTCGATCGGCCGGGAGGCGGCGAGGAGCTGTCGAGCCCTTATGTGCGCGAGGAGATACTCGACCTGTCGGCATGGGCACGTGACGCGTTCGCGCTGGCGGCGCCCGTGAAGGTGCTCTGCAAAGAGGACTGCGCGGGGCTGTGCCCGGTGTGCGCGGCCGATCTGAACGTGGCCGGCTCGGAGCACCGCCACGAGCGCGCACCCGATCCGCGCTGGGCGAAGCTCGGAGAGCTGAAGCTCGAATAGCGAGCCGTTTCGCTCAACCCGCCATTTATTCTGGTGTGAACCCTGGGCCCGGATCGATCGGGTCAGGCTGGTAGCCTGTCCAGCCGATGGCGGTCCCCAAGAAAAAGCAATCGCACAGCCGCACCGCGAAGCGCCGCGCGCAACACAAGATCGAGGCGCCCAGCGTGAACGCCTGCCCCAAATGTCACAGCCCGCGCAGGCCGCATCGTGTGTGCCCGGTGTGTGGCTTCTACGCGGGCCGTGAGATCGTTGCGCCAGGCGGCCACGATCACGAGCACGATCACGAGCACGAGTAGACCGACGCGCAGACAGCCGGCAGAGGGATCCTCGCCCGCGCGGCGGCTTGCGGCAGACGGCGATCGGGGGACGGTCGTGGCGGTCGACTGCAACGGTGCCGATCTCGGGCCGCGCGAGGTCGCCGCGGGCGCGGCGCTCGCGGCTGAGCAAGGCGTGCGGATGCTGCTGTTCGGGCCCGCGGCCGAGTTGCGCGCCGAGCTGGGGGACGGCCCGGCCGCGAGGGTGGAGGTGGTGGACGCTCCCGTGTCGATCGCGAAGAGTCCCGATCCGGTGAGCGCCGCGCGCTCCACGCCCGAGGCGTCGATCGTCAGGGCCTGCGGGGCGGTCGCCGACGGGCGGGCGCACGCGCTGGTGTGCGCGGGTGGCACGGGCGCGGCGCTGGCCGCCGGGCTGTTCAACATCAAGCGTGCCCGCGGCGTTTATCGCCCCGCGCTGGCGATCCCGCTGCCGGTGCCGGGGAGCCCGGTGACGCTGCTGGACGTGGGCGCCAACGCAGAGGCGCGCCGCGAGCATCTCGTGCAGTTCGCGTTCATGGGCGCCGCTCTGGCGAGCACCGTGCTGGGCGTCGAGCGTCCCCGCGTGGGGCTGCTGTCCAACGGTGGCGAGCCGACGCGCGGCAGCCAACTCGTGCTGGACGTGCACGCCGAGCTCGCACGGTGGGCACCGGAAGGGGACGGCGCATTCGAGTTCGTCGGCAACGTCGAGGGTGGCGACGTGGTCGGCGGCGCCGCGGACGTGATCGTGACCGACGGGTTCACGGGGAACATCGCGTTGAAGCTGATGGAGGGCGTGTCGCAGGCGATCTTGCGAGCGGTGAGGGATGCGGCGACCTCGTCGACGAAGGCGAAGCTCGGCGGCGTGCTGCTGAGAGGCGCGCTTGGCGGTCTGCGCGAGGAGATCGACCCGGAGGAGCACGGGGGCGCCTACCTGCTCGGGCTGCGCCGGCTCGGGGTCGTCCCCCATGGGCGCTTCTCGCGGAGAGGGTTCGCGCGGGCGATCGAACGTGCGGAGCGCGGTGCGCGCGAGGACGTCGTCGGGCAGACGCACCGCGGGCTGGAGCGCGCGGGAGCGCTGCGCCAGGCGCCCGTGTCCGCGCGGGCCGCTAGCCTGCCGCAGACGCAATGAGCTCTGAGGGCACCATCCGTTATGACGCTTAGTCGCGAGCAGGTTTTCGACCTGATCCGGGGTCATCTCGCCGACGAGCTGGACGTCGAGCCGAGCGAGATCGACGAGGGGACGAGGTTCAAGGAGGATCTCGAGGCCGACTCGCTCGACCTCTATACGCTGGTGCAGGAGCTCGAGGACACGTACGGTGTGCGTATGTCAGACGAGCAGGCGGCCCTGATCCTGACAGTGGGACAGGCGGTGGATTTCGTGCTCGGCAATGCGCCGGATGGGACGGCCGATGAGCCTGGACGCGCATGACTGCGCCGGATCGGCGTCCTCGGTCACTCGCGTGCGAAGCACGCCACGCTCCCTGCGTCCTTGCCCGGCTTGTCCTGCGCGTCCAGGCTGGCGCGTCGCATACCGATATGACTGTGAGCGATGAGACTGCTGAACGCGCTGCTGCAGGAACTGCCGGAGGAGCTGGAGCGCCAGGTGTTCACGCACGCGTCGTGGAGCGAGCGTCGCAGCGACTCCTATACACGACTGGCGTTCCTGGGCGACAGCGTGCTGGCGCTGGCGGTGACCACGCACCTGTATCCGCGGCTGGAGGCGGAGCGGTTCGGGGCGGGGCGGCTTACGAAGATCCGCGCACAGGCGGTGAGCGGCCCCAGCTGCCGCCTGGTGGCCGAGCGGCTGGGTGTGCCCGAGCGGCTGCGCGCGGCGGCGCCCGCGGGCGTGGAGGGCAGCGCGGCGGCCCTGGTGGAGACCGAGCGGGTGCTTGCGTCGGTGATCGAGGCGGTGATCGGCGCGTGCTACCTGCACGCGGGCTACGAGCGCACCGCGGAGGCCGTGGTCGAGGCGTTCGGGCCCGAGATCGAGGAGGCGCTCGAGCATCCGGTGGACTTCAAGTCGGCGTTGCAGGAGCTGCTGGCGCGGCGCGGCGCGGCTGTGAGCTACGAGATCCTCGCGGAGGACGGCCCGCCGCACGCGCGCACCTACACGATCCTCGCACGGGTCGACGGTCAGCGACTTGGGACAGGCATCGGCCGCAGCAAGAAGCACGCCGAGCAGGAGTCTGCACGGCAGGCGATCGAGGCGCTCGAGGCTCAATGAGAGGGAACAGATGCGCCTGAAGTCCCTGACGCTGAAAGGCTTCAAGTCCTTTCCCGATCGCACCCATCTCGACTTCGGCGAGGGCGTGAGCGTCGTGGTGGGACCAAACGGTTCGGGTAAGTCGAACGTAACCGACGCGGTGCTGTGGGCGATGGGCGAGCAGTCGCCGCTTGCCGTCAGGGGCCAGTCGATGCAGGACGTGATCTTTGGCGGGGGGCGAGGCGTGCAGGCGCGCAGCGCGGCCGAGGTGGAGATCGTGCTCGACAACTCCGACGGGACGGTGGATCTGCCTTTGAGTGAGATCTCGATCGTGCGGCGGCTCGATCGTGCCGGGGAGGGTGGATACAGGCTCAACGGCGCCCGCTGCCGGTTGGTGGACGTGATCGAGGTGCTCTCCGACACCGGGCTGGGCAAGGAGACGCACTCGGTCATCTCCCAGGGACGCGTCGAGCAGATCGTGACCTCCAAGCCCCGCGATCGCCGGCTGCTGATCGAGGAGGCGGCCGGCCTCGGCAAGCACCGCAAGCGCAGGCGCCGCGCGCAGCTGAAGCTCGAGAGAACGCAGGAGAACCTCGACCGCGCGCTGGACGTCGAGCGCGAGGCGCGCACCCGCCTGCGCCCGCTCAAGCGCCAGGCCGAGGCGGCCGAGCTGCACGAGCGGCTGGAGCGCCAGATGCTCGAAGCGCGTCTCGAGCTCGCTCGCGACGAGGCGCGCGTGCGACGAGCCGATCTGAGCGACGCCGAGACCCAGGTGGGCAAGGCTCGCGATGCGCGGGCGCAGGTCGAGTCGCGCCTGCAGGCGACGATCGACCGCCGCGGCCGCGCCGAGCGGGCGCTGGCGGACCGCGCCGAGCGTCACGATGCGCTCGCGCGGCGCGTGTACGACGCGCGCTCCACGCGCGAGCGGCTGTCGCTGCGCACCGAGCAGGCGAGCGCGAGCGCCGAGGCGCTGGAGCGCCGCGGCGCGCGCATCGAGCAAGAGCTGCGCGCGTTGAGCGAGGTGGCGCACGCCGACGAAGATCGGGGGCCGGCGCGCGATGAAGATCGCATCGGCGCGCTGGAAGCGGAGCTGGCTGAGATCGAGAGCAGGCGCGAGCAGGAGATCGAGCGCGAGATCGAGGAGCTGCGCGCGGCGAGCGAGCGCCAGGGAGCACGCGTGGAGGAGCTCGAGGACGAGGTCACGGCCGCGAGACAGGCGCGCGAGCAAGCCGATGCGCACGCGGCGCGCGCGCGCGCGCGCCTGACGGCCGCCGAGCGCGAGATGCAGGACACGCGCCGAGAGGCCGCACGCGTCGGGGCCGAGCTGGCGGCGGCGAACCAGTTCCTGCGCAGCCACGTGCGTGTCGGCGGCGAGCGGGAGGGCGCGCCCAAGGCCCTCAGCGAGGAGCTGCAGGTCGAGGACGGCTACGAGCTGGCGCTCGCGGCCGCGCTCGGCGGGCGCCTGGACGCCGCCCTGGTAAAGGACGTGGCGGGGGCGCAGGAGCTGCTCGACCGGGCCGGTCCCGATGGCGGCACGGCGCTGCTGGCCGATCTGCGGCCGGCCGGCGAGGATCGATCGGGGGATGGTGGCTTGCGCGATCGGGCGCCGGCGGAGAGCGCGCTGAGGCTGCTGGATGTCGTGAGCGGCCCGCCGGCCGTGGTGCGGCTGGCGGAGCGGCTGCTGGCGGACGCGTGGGTGGTCGAGCGCCTGGAGGGCCTGTCGGGCGATTTTGCCGGCATCGCGGTCACGCGGGAGGGACGCGTGTGGTTCGCTTCCTCAGGCGAGATACGCCAGCTTGCGGAGGGCGGCTCAGAGCGCGTGCTCGCGCGGCGCAACGAACGCGACCGGCTGATCGCCGCCGCGGAGCTCGCGGCGCAGGCAGAGCACGCCGCGCGCGGGGCCGGCGATCGCGCCCTCGACGAGGTGCGCGCCGCCGAGGAGACACGCGGCGCGGCGGACGGCGCGCTGCGCGAGGTGGAGCGCAGGCGAGCCGAGGGGGTCGAGGCCAGACGGCACTCGCAGTGGTTGATCGAGCAGCGCCGCGCGGCGCCTGAGCAGGGACCGCTTGCGGTGCGCAAGGCCGAGCTCGAGGGCGAGCTGGCAGTCGAGCGCCGCCAGGCCGAGCGGCTGGCTCGCGAACGGGCCGAGCAGCTGCGTCGCAGCGACCGCCTGCGGGCACAGCGCGATGCGGACATGGTGCTCACGCCGCTCGCCGCGCGCCTGGTGGCAGCCTTGCAAAGCGCAGGCGAGGTCGTGCAGGAGCGCGTGGTCGCGCTGGAGGAGCAGCTGGCCGAGGACCGCGCCGCCGGCGAGGAGATGGCAGCGGAGCTGCGCGCCTGCGCCGGGCAGGAGGCGGAGATTCAAGCGCTGCTGCGGGCCGCGGGAGAGGCCGTCACCAGCGCTGAGGTCGCCGCGCAGCGCCTGCGCGACCAGGCCGGCGAGGCCGAGCTCGAGCTGAAGAGCGTCCTCGAGCGCCTAGGGCTCGCACAGCCCGAAGACGGGGAGGAGGCGCCGCCGCCACTGCAAGAGGAGCAGGCCGGCGCGCTGCGTGCGCGAGTCGAGCGGCTGGTGCGCCGGCGCGAGCAGCTCGGCCCGGTCAATCCTCTCGCCCAGGAGGAGTACTCGGAGGCCGTCGCGCACGTAGAGGAGCTCGAGAGCCGTCGCACCGATCTGGAGACGGCGCTGCGCGAGCTGCGCGCGGTGATCCGAGAGACCGATCGCCAGATACAGGAGACGTTCCAGGAGACGTTCACGGCGGCGGCGCGCAACTTCGAGGAGCTCGTCGGCGACGTGTTCCCGGGCGGCTCCGGGCGGCTGCGGCTGGTCGCCGACGAGCAGGCGCCCCGGCCGGTGCTCGGCGGACAGCCACTGCCCGGCGGCGCCGACGGGGCCGAGGCGGACACCGTCGAGGCGGCCGCGGAGGCCGAGATCGAGGCCGAGCAGCGCGAGCAGGGCGAGGACCTGCTCGGCGTGGAGATCGAGATCACGCCGGCGGGCAAGTCGACGAAGCGGTTGTCGCTGCTGTCGGGAGGGGAGAAGTCGATGACGGCGCTCGCCTTCCTGTTCGCGGTCTTCCTCGCCCGGCCCTGCCCGTTCTACATCCTCGACGAGGTCGAGGCCGCGCTCGACGATCTCAACCTCGATCGCTTCCTCGCGCTGCTGCGCCGCTATGCGGACCGTGCGCAGTTCATCGTGATTACCCACCAGAAGCGCACGATGGAGGCCGCGGACTGGCTGTTTGGCGTGTCGATGGGCGGCGACGGCGTGTCGAAGGTGCTGTCGCGACGGCTGCCCGCCGAGGAGCCGGAGCAGCTGCCCGAGGTTGCTCAGGTCGCATAGTGGTCCGATAGTGGCGCGCGACTGGAGCGATCTGTTCATCACCGGCGAGGGCCCCGCAGATGGGGGGGAGAGGCCCGTCGAGGGTGAGCGCCGCCGCGGCGGTTTCTTCCGGCGCTTGCGCGAGAACCTGTCGAAGACCCGCCAGGCGCTTGGCAGCGAGATCCAGGCGACGCTGCTCGGCCCGCTGGACGAGCACACCTGGGAGCGGCTGGAGGAGGCCTTGATCATGGCCGACGTCGGCGCGAGCACGACCGCATCGGTGGTCGCCACGCTGGAGCACGAGACAGGCGATGGGAGGATCGAGGGCGGCGAGGCTCTCAGCGAGCGGCTGATCGAGCTGCTTGCAGAGACGGCGCGGGTGGGCGACGGGCGCATCGACCTGCGCGCACAGCCGACGGTGATCCTCGCGGTGGGGGTAAACGGAACCGGCAAGACCACCACGGTCGGCAAGCTCGCCTGGCATTTGCAGAACGAGCTTGGCCTGACCGTGCTGCTGGGCGCCGCAGACACGTTCCGGGCCGCGGCAAGCGAGCAGCTCGAAGGCTGGGCGCGGCGCGCGGGCGCACAGTTCGTGACGGGGGCGGAGGGCTCTGATCCGGGGGCGGTGGCGTTCGAGGCGATCGCTCAGGCCCGCGCGAGCGGTGTCGACGTGGTGATCGTCGACACGGCCGGACGGCTGCATACCCAGGACGACCTGATGGGTGAGCTCGGGAAGGTGCGGCGGGTGATCGCACGGCAGTTGGAGGGCGCGCCGCACGAGACGCTGCTGACGCTCGATGCGACGACGGGGCAGAACGGGTTGCGCCAGGCGAAGCTGTTCGCCGATGTCGCCCAGGTCACGGGTGTGGTGCTGACGAAGCTCGACGGCACGGCGCGCGGGGGGATCGCGCTGGCGATCGCGCGCGAGCTCGACCTGCCGGTGAAGCTGATCGGGGTGGGCGAGTCGGTCGAGGACCTGCGGCCGTTCGACGCGGAGGACTTTGCCCGTGCGCTGATCTCGGAGGAGGACGCCGGGGGGTAACCTGAAGGTATGGACGTTTGGATCATCTGGCTGGTGGCGGCCTGCGTCCTCGGCATCGGGGAGATGCACCAGGGCGGCTTCTATCTCGCGCCGTTCGCGGTGGGTGCGCTGTTGGCGACGATCGTGAGCCTGCTCGGCGTCGGCGCGCCGCTCGGCGCGCTCGTGTTCGTGGCGTCCTCGGGCATGGTGTTCGGTACGCTGCGCCCAGTCGCGCAGCGTCACCGTCGCCTGCCGCCGTCGATCCGCACCGGCGCCGCTGCGCTCGTCGGCCGGCCCGCGTTGGTGCTCGAGCGGATCGCCAACGAGGAGGGGGTGGGCTGCGTGAAGATCGACGGCGGCGAGGTGTGGACCGCTCGCAGCTATGACGAACACGAGGTGATCGACGCCGGTGAGCACGTCGAGGTAGTCGAGATACGCGGCGCAACTGCGCTGGTAATGCATTAGGGAAGCCTCGAGAAAGGAAACCCGCCAATGGTCGGTCTGATCGTCATCGCAGTGGTCGTCGTGTTCGCGCTGATCGTCGCCGCACGCACGATCCGCGTCATTCCCCAGGCCCGGGCGGGAGTGGTGGAGCGGCTCGGGCGCTACAGCCGCACGCTGGAGCCGGGGCTGACGATCGTCACGCCGTTCATCGACCGGGTCAAGCCGCTGGTGGACCTGCGCGAGCAGGTCGTCAACTTCGCGCCGCAATCGGTGATCACCGAAGACAACGTCGTCGTGGGGATCGAGACGGTCCTGTATTTCACGATCACCGACCCCCGGTCGGCGACGTATGAAATCGCCAACCCGCTGCAGGCGATCGAGCAGCTGACGGTGACGACGCTTCGCAACGTGATCGGCGGGCTGACGCTCGAGGCGACGCTGACGGCGCGCGAGAACGTGAACACCGAGCTGCGCGTGGTGCTGGACGAGGCGACCGGCAAGTGGGGGATCAGGATCAACCGGGTCGAGATCAAGTCGGTCGACCCGCCGGCCGACATCAGGACGGCGATGGAGAAGCAGATGCGCGCCGAGCGCGACCGCCGCGCCGCGATCTTGACCGCGGAAGGGGAAAAGCAGGCGCAGATCCTCACCGCCGAGGGCGCCAAGCAGGCGGCTGTGCTCACCGCCGAGGGAGCCCAGCAGGCCGCGATCCTCGACGCCGAGGGGGAGCGCCAGGCGGCGATCCTGCGCGCGCAGGGCGAAGCGAAGGCGATCGATACCGTCTTCACGGCGATTCACGAGGGCAAACCGAACAGGGAGCTGCTCAGCTACGAATACCTGCAGATGCTTCCCCAGTTGGCCGAAGGCGACTCGAACAAGGTGTTCGTCGTCCCCTCGGAGTTCGCCGAGGCTTTCGGTGGCATCGGCGCTGCGCTGGCACGGGGCGCACGGCCAGAGAAGCCCGAGTCCTAGGCACCCTGCCGACACACGTGACCTTGGAATCGAAGGTGTAGAGCCAAATGTTCGACTCGCTCGCCGAAAAGCTGCAGGACACGCTCGCCGACGTCCGCCGGCACGGGACGCTGACCGAGCCGGACATCGACGCGGCGATGCGCGAGATCCGCCTGGCGCTGCTCGAGGCGGACGTCAACTTCAAGGTCGTCCGGCAGTTCACCTCTCAGCTGAAGGAGCGCTGCCTCGGGGCGGAGGTGGTCGGCAAGCTGAACCCGGGCCAGCAGGTCGTGAAGATCGTCGGCGAGGAGCTGACGGCGTTGATGGGCGGCGCCTCGGCGGGGCTGAGCTTCTCGCCGCGTCCGCCCACGGTGATCCTGATGGCCGGCTTGCAGGGCTCGGGCAAGACGACCGCGACGGCAAAGCTCGCGCGCTACCTGCGCGAGGAGCACTCCTCGAGCGTGGCGGTGGCGGCCTGCGACGTGTACCGCCCGGCGGCGGTCGAGCAGCTCGTGAAGGTCGGCGGGCAGGCCGGGGCGGAGGTCTACGAGCAGGGAACCGACCGCGATCCGGTGGAGATCGCCGCGTGGGCGCTTGAGCGCGCGAAGGAGAACGGCAAGGACGTGCTGATCGTCGATACCAGCGGGCGGCTGCACGTCGACGAGCAGCTGATGGCCGAGCTCGTGCGGATTCGCGCGGCGGTCAAACCCCACAACGTCCTGCTCGTCGTCGATGCGATGACCGGCCAGGACGCTGTCAACGTCGCCGAGAAGTTCGCCGAGGCGGTGCAGTTCGACGGCGTCGTGATGAGCAAGCTCGACGGCGACGCCCGCGGTGGCGCCGCGCTGTCGGTGAAGGCGGTCACGGGCAAGCCGATCCTGTTCGCCTCGACAGGCGAGAAGCTCGAGCAGTTCGAGCGCTTCCACCCGGATCGCATGGCGCAGCGTATCCTCGGGATGGGCGACGTGATGAGCCTGATCGAGCAGGCCGAGCGCCAGTTCGACGAGAGTGAGGCGCTCGAGCTGGAGCGCAAGCTCAGGCGCAACGAGTTCGGGCTCGACGACTTCCTCGACCAGCTCAAGACGATCCGCAAAATGGGCCCGCTGACGAGCCTGCTCGGGATGATCCCCGGGTTCGCCGGTCAACAGCTCAAGGATCTGAAGGTGGACGAGCGAGAGCTCGACCGGATCCAGGCGATCATCCTGTCGATGACCCCCGAGGAGCGTCATCGCCCGGAGCTGATCAAGGGGTCGCGCCGGCTGCGGATCGCCCGTGGCTCGGGCACGAGCGTGCAGCACGTCAACCGGCTGGTCAAGCAGTTCTCACAGATGCGCAAGGTCATGCGTCAGATGGGGCGCGGCAAGATGCCGGACGTCGGCGCGCTGATGCGGGGCGCGCGCTGAGCACCGTTTCCGGACGCGATCCTGCGCTGAGAGAGCGCACCGTCTAAGCTCTGTCGCTGGATGTGTGTCTACTCGCCTACGTTTAGTGGCGAAATCGATATTCGTCGATATCTCGTTCCGATCCGAAGCAGAGAGGAAACCGTGGCAGTCAGACTCAGGCTCACGCGAGTGGGCGGGAAGAAGGACCCGATGTGGCGCGTCGTCGTCGCCGATCAGCGCTCCCCGCGCGACGGACGCGTGATCGAGACGATCGGCCACTACAACGCGCAGACCGACCCGTCGACGATCGTGATCGACGAGGATCGTGCACGCAGCTGGCTGGCACGCGGCGCCCAGCCGTCAGACACCGTGCGCAAGCTGTTGCGCATCCAGGGCATCACCCCACGGACCGGCTAACAGCCGAGCGGGTTGCGCCGAATGCCCACTGAGAGTCCCAAGCTGCTGCTCGAGTACCTCGCCGAAGGTCTGGTCGGCGACCCCGATGGCGTATCGGTCGAGCAGTTCGAGCAAGACGACGGCACGCTCGTGCTGGAGCTGTGCGTGGCCGACGGCGATTACGGCAAGGTGATCGGGCGCGGCGGGCGCACCGCGCATGCGTTGAGGACGGTCGTCAAAGCAGCCGCCACGAGCGAGGGCACCCGCGTGCTGCTCGACATCGTCGATTGACGAGGGGCGACGTGGGGAGCGAGGACCTTCGCCCTGGAGCGTCCGCGGGCGAGGCGGGAGCGTCCGCGGGCGAGGCGGGAGCGCAGCAGGACCGAGCCGAGTTGCAAGCCGGTCGTGTCGGGCGCGCGCACGGCCTCGACGGCAGTTTCTATGTGACGCGCCCGCGCCCGCGCCTGCTCGAGCTCGGCACGGATGTGAGCGTGGGAGGAAAGACCGCCGCGATCGTCCGTCGTGCGGGCACAGAGCAGCATCCGATCGTGCGCCTGGCCGGCGTCGAGGATCGTGCCGCGGCAGAGGCGCTGCGCGGCAAGTCGTTGAGCGTCGAGCGTGTGAAGGCCCCGGCTCTCGCCGAGGGCGAATGGTGGGCGCACGAGCTGGAGGGCTGTGAGGTCGTGGACGGTGAGCTGTTCGTGGGGAGCGTCAGTCGCATGATCGAGCTGCCCACCTGTGAGGCCCTGGAGGTGCGACGCGCGCCCAACGGCGAGCCGCTGCTCGTGCCGATGGTGGGAGACGCCGTGCGTAGAGTGGACATCTCCAACCGGCGCATCGACATCGACCTGGAGTTTCTGGGCGGGTAGGGATCGATGGAGATAGACATCTTCACGCTGTTTCCCGAGTGGTTTGGCTGGCTTGCCTCTCAGCGTCATGTGAGCAACGCGCTGGCCGTGGGCTCGAGCCTCGAGTGCGTGAACATCCGCGATCACACGCCGCTGGGCGCCGGGCAGGTGGACGACACGCCGTTTGGCGGCGGGGCGGGGATGGTGCTGCGGGTCGACGTGCTCGACAGCGCCCTGCGCGCGCGCTACGGCATCGACCCGGTGAAGCTGCGCGAGCGCCGGCGGGTGATCGCGCTGGCGCCCGGAGGGCGGCTGCTCGACGACGGGCTGGTGGACGAGCTGGCGGGCGAGCCGGCCCTGACGCTGCTGTGCGGGCGCTACGAGGGCTTCGACGAGCGAATCGTCGAGCATTACGCAAGCGATGTGATTTCGATCGGGCGCTACGTCCTCTCCGGAGGAGAGCCGGCGGCGATGGTCGTATGCGACACGGTGTTGCGCAAGCTCCCCGGGGCCCTCGGTCACGAGGATTCCGCGATCGAGGAGTCGTTCAGCGCGGCTCTCGAGGGCAATCCGGAGTATCCGCATTACACCCGTCCCGCCGAGTATCGTGGCTGGCGTGTGCCGGAGGTGCTGCTCTCCGGACACCACCAGCGGATACGCGAGTGGCGGCGAGAGCGCAGTCGCGAGCGGGGTGGCGGCCGGGAGCGGGGTGGCCCAGGCTGATCGTCCGCTACCATTGCTCCCCGCGCCACACGGATGCGCCCTCTCCTGGGAACGTACCGAGGTGCTTTTTCCTTCCTGAGCTATGAGCAGCGTCATCGAAACCATCGAGCGCGCGCAGCTGCGCCGCGTTCCCAACTTTGCGCCGGGCGACCGCGTGAAGGTGCACTTCCAGGTGATCGAGGGCACCCGCCGCCGCGTGCAGGTGTTCGAGGGTGTCGTCATCAAGCGCCAGGGACACGGCGCGCGCGAGACGTTCACGGTACGCAAGCAGTCCTTCGGCGTAGGCGTAGAGCGCATGTTCCCGGTGCACTCGCCCAAGATCGAGCGGATCGAGCTGGCTTCGCGGGGCGACGTGCGCCGCGCGAAGCTCTACTACCTGCGCGATCGCGTCGGCAAGCGCGCGCGAGTGCGCGAGCGCCGCTACGCCGGCCCGGAGGAGATCGTGCAACCGGGATTGCTGCACGAGGCGACCGACGCGGACGGTGCGACCGCGGAGGGGACGGTGCTCGAGCAGGCGCAGCAAGCGGAGGTGCTGGACGCGACTGAAGATGGAGCTCAGGCCGCGGACGGCGCGGGGGGCGGCGAGGATGGTTCGTCTGCAGCGACAGACGGACCGGAGCGGGCAGGTGCGATCGGCGAGGCTGAGGTCTCGCCGGACGCCGAGACGCTCACGATCGACGTCGATTCCCCGTCCTCCTCCGAGGCGGGTGACGCCGAGCAGGGCGTCGCCGCCGGCGACACGCCGGCGTGAGCCCCCGAGTGAAGACAGGGAGACGTTCGTCCGCGAACGTGGCCGCCAATGTCGCGCCGACGGCGAAGACCGCCCGGAAGCAGTCGAAATCGACCGTTGGCGCGATCGTCGAGCTGATAGTCATCATCGCTGTCGCCCTCGGTCTGGCGTTTGGGATCCAGGCGTTCATCGTCAAGCCGTACCGCATTCCCAGCGGCTCGATGGAGCCGACGCTGTCGGTCGGACAGCGGGTCCTGGTCGATCGCATCGGCACGAATTTCAGTGGCCCCCACATCGGCGAGATCGCGGTCTTTCATCCACCGCGCGACGCTCAGCAGGAGATCTGCGGCCCCGCTCCCCACGTGGTCAAGCTCGGTGGCGCCGCCTGCTCGGCGCCGGAGCTGCAGAAATCGAGCGTCAACTTCATCAAGCGCGTCGTCGCCGGCCCGGGGGACGAAATCTACATAAAGGAAGGGCACGTGTGGCGCAAAAGCGCCCACGACGCGCGCTTTGAACGGGAGAAAGACTCCTACATCCGTGAATGCGGATCGAGCCCGGAGTGCAATTTCCCGGTGCCGATCAAGATTCCGGCCGGTCACTGGTTCATGATGGGGGACAACCGTGGCGAATCGGACGACAGCAGGTTCTGGGGACCAGTCCCCACAGGGTGGATCATCGGGGGCGCCGTCGCCACCTACTGGCCACCCGACCGCATCGGGTTCTTCTAGCGCACCCAACAGCCCCGACCCGCAGCAGCGCGCGCGGCGCGAATCCGGCTCCTCGGCGCGCGCCAGGCGCCGCGTGCGGCGCGCCGGCAGCGGGCGACGGCTGTTCGCCTTCGACCGCCGTCTCGGCGTTCCGTTGGTGGCCGGCGCCGACGAGGCCGGACGGGGGTGCCTGGCGGGTCCGCTGGTCGCGGCGGGCGTGCTGTTCGACTACGACGCGCTCACGACTCGTGAGCTGCGTGCGTTGAGCGCGCTGAACGACTCCAAGCAGCACTCCGAGCAGGCGCGCGAGGAGCTGTATCCGCTCGTGCTGGGCAGCGCCACCCGCGTGGTGGTTGTCTCGCGGTGCGCTCGTGGAATCGACGCGCGGGGGCTGCACAGGACGAATCTCGCTGCGCTGCGCGACGCGATGCGAGGCGTGACCCGCGGTGTCGCCGGGGAGGTGCTGTGCCTCGTGGATGGCTTCTCTGTGCCCGAGTTCGAGCGGCCCCAACGGGCGATCGTGGACGGCGACGCCACCAGCGCTGCGATCGCAGCGGCGTCGATCGTCGCCAAGGTCACGCGCGACCGCTACATGCGCCACGCCGATACCGAACACCCCGGCTGGAGCTTCGCCGAGCATGTCGGTTACTCCACACCCGTACACCGCGAAGCGATCCTTCGCCAGGGTGTCTCGCCCCTGCACAGGATGTCCTTCCAGTCGCTCGCGTATCAGCAGCTGGCGCTCTGAACTGGCCCGCACGGCACGGCACGACGCCAAGGGCCTCACCAGGCCCCCTCGATGTGGTCGAGGCGTACGAGCCGGTCGTTGGTGTCGAGGATCACTCCAAGTGCGTCGAAACGGATCGTGTGGGCGGTTGGACGGATGTGCTTCTCGTCGTGAAGCCAGGCGACAGCAAGGCGGCGCAGGCGGATGCGCTGGCGGGGGCGCAGCCACGTCAGGGGCTCCTGATCGGGTCGAACGCGCTTCGCGCGGGCGCTCACGCGGCGCGTCTTCACCTCGGCGAACACGAGCGTGCGAGTGTCGAAGGCGATCAGGTCGATCTCGCCGTAACGGGTGCGTTCGTTGCGTCCCAACAGCGAGAAGCCGAGTCGTTCGAGATGAGCTGCGGCGAGCTCCTCTCCGCGCCGGCCGAGCGTACGGCGCGGGTCGACGCGCGTGGTGCTCGGCAGCGGGGCCAGCGGGTCCGGAAGCATCTCGATCACGCTAGATCGGGAGGTGTGACGCGTGGCGGGCATATGTGCCTATCCACTGTCCTGTCCGAGGAAAGACCGTGATTTGCTGCCGTCAGCGGCCGAGGCAGGCCTTGAAGAGATTGTTGGCCGGGCGCGAGATGTCTTGCTCCCGTAGCCTCTCGCCCTGTGCAAGACGCTCCTCAGAGTCCAGCCGACTCGACCGCCGCCGGCGAGTCGGAGGCATCCTCCAACGCTTCCGAGGCCGCACACCGATCGGCGGGAGGACCACGCTCGCTCGACGGCGTCAGCAGCTTCATGGGCATGCGCTGGGACGATCCTCAGACGGTCCGCCTGCAGATCCGCCCCGAGCTGATCAACAACGGCGGGCTGCTCTCCGGCGTGGTCACCTACGCGCTGGTCGACTACAGCATGGGCTCGGCGCTATGGGTGCAGACCAGCGAGGAGGAGCGGATCGCGACGATCAACATCGCGATCAACTACATCCAGACGGCGACCGACGGCGAGATCGTGTGCCGCACCGTGCTCGACCGGCGCAACCGCAGGACCGCGGTGCTGCGCAGCGAGGTGCGCCACGACGACGGGCGGCTGCTGGTCACGGCGATCGGCAGCTACTCGATCTTCCCCGCGCGCCGCAACGCCACGCAAGCGCGCTGAGCGATGGCTCAGGACGCCGAGCGAGGCACGGGCGTCGGGGGGACGCGTACGCCGCGTGTGCTGAGCATCGCCGGCTCTGACTCTGGCGGCGGCGCCGGCATCCAGGCCGACCTGAAGGCGTTCGCGCGCTGTGGCGTGCACGGGATGACCGCGGTGACAGCGATCACCGCGCAGAGCACCGTCGGCGTCACCGCGATCCAGACCGTCGCTGCGGACATCGTCCTCGCACAGGTGCGGGCCGTCGTGGGAGACATCGGCGTAGACGCCGTCAAGGTGGGGATGTTGGGTACCGCCGAGGTCACGCTCGCGGTCGCGCGCGCCTTGGAGGAGCTGTCCGACCGCGTCCCGGTGGTGGTGGATCCCGTGATGGTCGCCGAGTCCGGTGCGGGGCTGCTGGAGCACGACGCTCAGCAGGCGCTCGTCGAAGAGATCCTCCCCCGCGCGAGCGTGCTCACGCCCAACCTGCCCGAGGCCAGGGTGCTTGCCGGGTCATCCCGCGTGGACCTTCCGGAGGACGTCGAGGATGAGGCCCTCGCCAGGGCGGTACTGGCGCTCGGCCCTCGCATCGTCGTGCTCACGGGCGGGCATCGCGCGCGTGCGATGGACCTCTTTTTGGACTCCGCCGGCGACGGGCAGATCGTCGAGCTCCCGGGAGAGCGTCACCCCGACGGCGCCGCGCACGGTTCGGGATGCACCCATTCCGCTGTGCTCGCTGCACAGCTCGCTCGGGGCCTGACACCGATCGAGGCCGCACGGAGCGCCCGAGCGCTGACGGGTGAGGCGGTTGCCAACGGCCTGCGCGACGTCGGTGCGGGCGCGGGCCCGGTCGACATCATCGACCTTCCCCGCATGCGCGGAACCTGAGCCCAACGCGCCTGGGCATACGCCGCTCGCCGTTTGCCATAATCGGAGAACGATGAAGCTGCTGCATCTGGAGCCCGGTAGTCGATGAAGCTGCTACGTCTGAAGCCTGGCCACGGTGAGATCGTGCTCGCCGACGGCGATGTGGAGGTTCCCGAGCAGGAGCGCGAGCTGATCGAGGCGTTTCGCCATGAGCTGGACGCCGGCATGTGGGCGGCCGTTCCCACCGAGACCAGCGCCGGGCGTCGCGAGGCGGAGCTGGTGAAAAGCTTTGCCGAGGTGCCGCGCGATGCCGAGCGCGTGATCTTCTTCCCTCGCGCCGCCGGCGGCGCCGGGCGTTAGTCGCGCGATGGCTCTCGCCCTTGGCACCGCTGTGCTGGTGTTCCTCGCCCTGCTCTGGGAGCTGACCCGGCCATGGCTCGGCCAAGCGCTCATGGGGCTGCGTGCCCGCTGGCTGGGACGCAGGCAGGGAGCCGCGCCATACGGCTATGACCCGGGGCGCGAGCGCCGCGCGGAGCTTCGAGCGCAGGTGCTGCTGCGCTCGTGTGTCGATGAGAGCGACTGGGCGATGTATCGCGATCTCGGCTTTCTGCGCGTCTGGGGCAGCTTGGGCGAGCGCGCCGACGGCGCGTCTTACGCATACCTGATCTACCCGCACCGGCCGATCGTCGCCTACGTGCCGCGGACGGGGGCCCTGCTGAGCGAGTACTGCGTCGCGTTTCCCGACCACTCCAAGCCTTACGGCAGCGCGCGGCTGCCCGACTCCGACGACGTGCTCGCGAAGTGGATGGCGCTCACCGCCGATGAGCGCGGTCTGGTCGCCGAGGCGAACATGCACCTTCCGGGCCGCCAGATCGATCCCGGGAGTGTGCGTCGCGACCTACTGCGGCTGGCACGCTGGGAGCGCGAGCGAGCCGGTGATCGGCTCGATAGTGTGCGCGCGGCGTGAGCCCAAGTCCCGCTTTCGACATCAGACACCGCAGCCGGGCCCTAACCGAGGGGCCCGAGCGCGCGGCCGCGCGCTCATACCTGCACGGGATCGGCTACTCGGCGGAGGATCTGTCGAAGCCGATCGTCGGCGTGGCGCACTCGTGGATCGAGACGATGCCGTGCAACTTCAACAATCGCGTGCTTGCCGCCAAGGTCAAGGAGGGCATCCGCAAAGCGGGCGGCACACCGATGGAGCTGAACACGATCGCCATCTCCGACGGCATCACGATGGGCACGGCCGGCATGCGCGCCTCGCTCGTCTCACGCGAGCTGATCGCCGACTCGATCGAGCTCGTCGCCTCGGCCCACGCGTTTGACGCGCTCGTCACGATCTCCGGCTGCGACAAGACGATCCCGGGCACCGTGATGGCGCTCGCACGCCTGAACATCCCCGGGCTGATGCTCTACGGCGGCTCGATCAAGCCCGGCCACTACAAGGGCGCCGAGGTCACGATCCAGCAGGTGTTCGAGGCGGTCGGCCAGTTCGCCTCGGGCAAGATCACCGAGGAGGAGCTGCACGAGCTCGAGGAGATCGCCTCGCCGGGGGCGGGCGCATGCGGAGGGCAGTTCACAGCCAACACGATGGCGATGGCCTTCGAGGCGCTGGGGATCTCGCCGGCGGGCTCGGCGATGGTGCCGGCCGAGGACGGCCGCAAGCTCGAGATCGCTGTGCAGGTGGGGGAACTGGTCATGGACGTGCTGCGCCGTGGCCAGTGTCCGAGCGACGTGATCACCAAGCCCGCGTTCGAAAACGCGATCGCGGCGGCCGCCACCAGTGGCGGCTCGACCAACGTCGTTCTGCACCTGCTGGCGGTCGCCCACGAAATGGGCGTGCCGCTGGGCATCGACGAGTTCGAGGCCGTGTCCGAGCGCACGCCGCTGCTCTGCGACCTGCAGCCCGGCGGGCAATATGTCGCGACCGAGCTGTATGAGGCGGGTGGCGTGCCGCTCGTGCTCGCGCGGCTGAAGGAGGCCGGGATCCTGAACTCAGACGCCCCGACGGTAACCGGCAGGACGATCGGCGAGCACGCGGACGAGGCGGTCGAGACCGAGGGGCAGCCTGTCGTGCGGCCGCTCACCGACCCGATCAAACCGACCGGTGGCTTTGCGATTCTGCGCGGCAACGTGGCGCCCGACGGCTGCGTGGTGAAGCTCTCCGGGCACGAGCGCCGCAAACACATCGGGCCGGCGCGCGTGTTCGACGGCGAGGAGGCGGCGATGGCGGCGGTGCTCGCGCACGAGCTGAAGGCCGGCGACGTGGTCGTGATCCGCGCCGAGGGGCCGGCCGGCGGCCCCGGCATGCGCGAGATGCTCGCCGTCACCGCCGCGATCGTGGGGGAGGGTCTCGGCGAGCAGGTCGCGCTGATCACCGACGGGCGCTTCTCCGGAGCCACGCGCGGATTCATGGTCGCCCACGTCGCGCCCGAGGCTGTGCGCGGCGGTCCGATCGCGGCGATCCAGGACGGCGACGAGCTCACGATCGACGCTGATACGCGCCGGCTGGACGTGGCGCTCTCCGACGAGGAGATCGCGGCGCGCGTCAGCGCCTACAGCCGGCCCCCGCGCGCCGACGAGCACGTCGACGTGGCGATCCAGAAGTACGCGAAGCTGGTGGGTAGCGCCGCCGAAGGCGCCGTCGCGCGCTAGGAAGCCAATCGCCTGCTCTACTCCGCGAGGAAGTCTGCCAGCAGCGCGTTGAACGCCGCCGGGCGCTCGATCATCGCGATATGGCCGGTGTCCGCGAAGACGACCTTCTGTGAGTTGGGGATCAGCTCGGCGAAGACATCGGCGTCGCGGACGGTGATGACACGATCGCCGTCGCCCCAGACGATCAACGTCGGGCACGCGATCTCCGGGAGGCGCTCGTGGAAGTCGTAGTCGAGATTGGCCTGGAGTCCTTGGATGAAGCCGGGCTTGCCCGCTCCTCGCAGCAGCTCGGCGGCGAGCGGGGCTGGTAGGCGCCCGGGATGGCGGGCGACCACGCTCAGCGTCGCCTCTCGCAGTCGCGGATGGCGGGTGACGGTGTCTGACTTCGACGCTATCCAGGCGGTGTAGGCAGCGAGGATCCGCTCAGCCCGCTGGAGCACCGGCACCGCGCGCGTGCCTCTACGGTTGCCGAACGTGGAGATGCCGGCTGCCGACACCAGGATGAGACGCTCGACGCGCTGCGGGAACGCGATCGCGAGCTCGGCCGCCACGAAGCCGCCCATCGAGTTGCCGACCACGGCGGCCGCGTCGACCTCGAGGGTGTCGAGCAGCCGGTCGAGCAGGCGCGCGTAGCCGGAGATCGTGATCTGCTCACCCGGCATCGGCGAGTTGCCGAAGCCGGGGAGGTCGAGCGCGATCACGCGATGCCCACCGGAGCCGCTGGACGCGTGCCCTTGCCACGCATCCCGATTCAGGCCGGCGAACACGGGCAACTGCTCGAGCCAGTTCGTCCAGGATCCCGAGAGGCCGTGGACGAACACGAGCGGCGGCCCCTCGCCGAGCTCGATCACGTTGACGGGTTGACCGTCTAGTATCACCCAGCGCTGGTGCTCTCGCCAGTCGACGTCGAGCCATGGGGATCGGCCCTCTGGTCCGTAGAGCGATCGATCGCCGGGCGGTGAGAGCGGCGGGGTTGTGGCTGTCGGGTCCATCGCAGCTCAATCTACCCGAGGATCGCAATAGCATGAGGATCGCCATCGACATCGACTCGACGCTGCACCACTACTGGGACATCCTCTCGGAGGTGTCGGTGCGGCGCTTCGGGATCGACCTGCCCTACGACGAGCAGCTCACATGGGGGATCACGCGCCTGCGTCCCGAGCAGCTCGAGCTGTGTATCGAGGAGAGCCACAGCGAGGAGCGCATTCTCGCCGGGACCCCCTATCCGGGCGCGGTGCAGGCGGTGCACCGCTGGCACGCGGCCGGCCACTTCGTGCACGTGACGAGCCATCGCGCGCTCGACCGCCACGACGTGACCGCCGAGTGGCTCGAGCGGATCGGGCTGGCGTTCGACGATCTGCACTGCTCCTACGACAAGGTCTCACGCTGTGCGGAGCTCGATATCGACGTGCTGATCGACGACGGTCCGCTGAACCTGGCGGCGGCGATCGAGCGCGGCATCCTCGCCGCGACCATCCGTCACCCCTGGAACACAGACATCTGCGAAGAGGAGGACGTCCTCTGCGCGCGCGACTGGCCAGAGTTGGAGCGAAAGCTCGAGCCGATTCTGAGCAGGGAGGGCGCGGGGGTGGGTACGGCGAAGTAGTTGCGCATGGACCCGCTCTGGGAGCGTGCGCTTCAGCTGCTGCAGCAGGACCTCGAGCGCCGCGACGCGGCCGCCAGGACCGGGCGCGCGTACGCGATCGACCTGACCCAGTTCGCACGCTGGGCTGAAGAGCGGGGCCTACGACCGACCGATGTGAGCTCGAAGGAGGTGCGCGCCTACGTCGCCGGCCTCTCCGAACGCGGCGCGGCGCCGAGCACGAGCGCCCGCAAGCTGGCCGCGCTGCGCGCGCTGTTCGCCAGCCAACGCGAGCACGGCCTGCTCGCGCAGAGCCCCGCCGACCTCGTCTCGACGCCGCGGCAGGGGTCGCATCTGCCGCGCGTGCTGAGCGCGCGTGACGCCGCTCGGCTGCTCGACTCCATTCCCGCGGGCGGTCCCCTTGAGCTGCGCGACCGTGCGCTGTTCGAGCTGGCCTATGCGTGCGGCCTGCGCGCGGAGGAGCTCGTGTCGCTGCAGACCGCCGATGTCGACCACGACGGTGAGCAGCTGCGCGTGGAGGGCAAGGGGCGCAAGACCCGCTTCCTGCCGGTCGGCGAGGTCGCGCTGGCGGCGGTGCGCAGCTACCTGGAGCGCGGCCGGGGAGGGCTTGCCATGAGCGACGGCGAGGATTCGCTGTTCCTGTCGAAGACCGGCAGGCCGCTGGGCACGAGCGACGTGCGCAGGAGGCTGAGGACGTGGACGGCGCGGGCGGGAATCGACGGCGGCTGCTCGCCGCACGCGCTGAGGCACAGCTTCGCCACGCATCTGCTCGACGGTGGCGCGGACCTGCGCAGCATCCAGGAGCTGCTCGGCCATGCCAGCGTCTCGACAACGCAGGTTTACACTCGGGTAGAGTCCGCCAGGCTCAAAAGCGCGTATGCGCGCAGTCACCCCCGCGCCTGACTGCCCCGGGAAGAGGACGGACCCGTTGGAGACCAATGTCAAACCGATCGAGCTGCGAGAACTCTGGCGGCGCTATAAGACCGACGGCGACAGCCGCGTGCGCGAGCGGCTGGTCGTCGCCTACTCGCCGCTGGTCAAGTACGTAGCCGGGCGCACGGCCGCGGGCCTGCCCCCGCACGTCGAGGAGGCCGACCTGATCTCCTACGGGCTGGTCGGGCTGATCTCCGCGATCGAGCGCTTCGACCTGTCGCGGGAGATCAAGTTCGAGACCTACGCGATCATGCGCATCAAGGGCGCGATCATCGACGAGCTGCGCTCGATGGACTGGGTGCCGCGCAGCGTGCGGGCTCGTGCCCGCGAGGTCGAGCGCGCGAACGCCAAGCTCGAGAACTCGCTGCAACGGGCGCCGACCGACCAGGAGATCGCCGACGAGCTCGGGATCACACTCGACGAGCTGAACGAGTCGCTGCTGGCGATCTCGCACTCATCGATGGTCGCGCTCGACGAGCTGTGGAGCGTGTCTGACTCGAGCGGCGACCAGGTGTCGCTGATGGACACGATCGAGGACCCCCACGCGCCCGATCCCTCCCGGGCGCTGGACGTCGGCGACCTGAAGGACCGCATCGCCGAGTCGATCGCCAAGCTGCCCGAGCGTGAGAAGCTCGTGATCGCGCTCTACTACTACGAGAACCTGACACTGCGCGAGATCGGCGAGGTGCTCGGCGTCACCGAGTCGCGTGTGTCGCAGCTGCACACCAAGGCGGTCTTGCGTCTGCGTTCGCGGATGCAGGAGGAGTCGTTTGACGATTGATCCACTACTCTCCTAATCCGATGTCCACCCGCACGATCGTCACCTCCCAGCCCGATGTCGCGTGCGATGTGTGCGAGCGCAGGCTGTTGCGAGGCGAGCAGCCGGACGTCTTCCTGGCGGGCGGGAGGCGGCGGACGGTCTGTGAGCTGTGCGCTCCGCGCGCGACTCACGAGGGGTGGCTGCGCGAGGCCGACCGCCATTCCGTGAGCCTGCCCGCCGCGCGCACGCGGCGCGGACGCAATCTCCTCGACCGGCTGCGCCAGCTGCGCGATCCGGTCAGGGACCCGACGCCCCTGACCGGACGGTCGGCCCAGGAGAGGGTCCTAGAGGCCCCGTACGAGCACGAGACGCAGGCCTCCTATGACTTTCTGGAGCCGTCTGTCGTCGCGGACGGGCGGCTCCCGGTCGCCGCGGAGGAGCCGGGGGCGCCGCTCACCGGCGGAGACTTGAAGGTCGAGCGCGCCCTCACCGTGTTCAACGCCGGCGAGCATCCTCGGCGGGTGGCCGGTGTCGCGCGCTCCCTCGGCACGCCCGAGGTGAGCGTCGGCCCTGTCGAGGAGTCGGGCGGCCGCGTGGCGATCGTGGTCGCATGGGAGCTCTGCTGGTATCGCTACGAGGTCGACCTCGGCGAGGAGGCGGCCGGTGCTCTGGTGGTCGCCCAGGGGACCGAGCTGGGTGAGCTGACGGAGTCCGAACGATTCGTCAACGCCACGGCCGACGAGCTCGGCGCGCTGTCGTCGCTGTCGCTTACCTAGCAGTCCGCGACCCAGTGGCCGGCAAGCACCGGCCGAATTGATGACTCAGGACACCAGCTGCCCTTGCTTGTTCGGGCGGGTGGAGTAGGATTGACTGACGATGATCTACTGCGTGGTGCCAAAGCCCCTTGCCGACGACCTGTATCCGAAGCTCGTCGAGCACTACAAGCGCGAGGAGAACGTGACGGTGATCGTCGATCGCCGCGAGTTCGATCGTCGCGCCCGCCGTGGGCGCTCCTCGGCCGCCGCCGACCCGCAGGAGAGTCAGAGGCGCATCGTGCGCGACCGTCGCAGGGCCCGCGTGCCGGGGGATCTTCCCCCGCTTGCCACCGGTGCGTAGGTCGACGCCGGTAAGCACCTCAAACGCAGGGGAGCACCGGCGAGTTGAATATCTTCCTGCTGCTGTCCTAACCGCCCTGGATACTGCTGCGGATGAAGAAGGTGATCGTGCATGTCGATGGCGGCGCTCGCGGTAATCCCGGGCCGGCGGCGGCTGCCTGCGTGATCACCTCCACCACCGGCGAGCTGCTGGGGGAGCACTCACAGCTGCTCGGGACGGCCACCAACAACGTGGCCGAGTACCGCGCGCTGTTGCTGGGCCTGGAGCGGGCGCGAGAGCTGGGCGCATCCGAGGTGGAGGTGGTGGGGGACTCGGAGCTGATCGCCAAGCAGGTGCGCGGGATCTACAAGGTCAGGCACGAGGCGATGCGCCCACTGCACCGCGAGGCGCTGGCGGCGCTCGGCGCGTTCGGGAAGTGGTCGATCAGGACCGTGCCCCGCGCGCAGAACGCGCACGCCGACGCGCTCGTGAACGCCTCGCTGGATCAGGCTGCCTCAATGCAGCGGCTGGGCTGATTGGGCGAGGAAGATCATCTGCGGGTTCGACAGTTCCTCCAGCAGCGTGTTCGTCAGCCAGTACAGCACTCGCCCGGAGCGCCAGCCGATGACGTGGATGTGGGCGCCGTCGTCCACAAGCCTGTAGGAGCGCCCGTCGATCACCTGCGTGTGCGCGTGCGCGAACAACGGCGGGTTCAGCCAGTCAGAGCCCTCGAAGTCGTAGTACCCGCCGAGTGAGCTCTGCCGCCAGACGACGACATACGCATGATGGAGATTGCCCTGCTGGTCCTTGAGCGTGTAAGGGCGTACCTCCTGCTGTTCCGCCGGGCCGGTCTGCAACGTCGGGAAGAGCACGGGGAACGGCACGTCGAGGGCGGCTTTCACGGCTTCGCCCTCGGCCGCCGAGGACGTTCCGAACAGGCCGAGCTCGCGTGGCGTGATCCCGCCGCTCGAATGGTGCGATCGGTGGTGGGAGATGTGTGCCGCGCGCTTGGGCGTCGTCGGGATGAGGAGCTGTTCGTGGCCGTGTATGAAATCGTCGAGCGTCGCTCGCGCGAGCTGCGGCGTGCTCGTCACGTAGGAGCCGCCGCCGGGCCCCTTGAAGTTGACGTTCGAGCTCTGGAATTTGACCTGGCGCAACGGCTTGCCCTGCGAGAAGGCGATCAGCTTCGCGAGTTCGATCAGCTCGCTGGCGGACGCGTGGAACGTCGTTGAGATCGCTCGCCCGACGGCTTTGGCGACCGTGTCGATCTGGCCGATCTCGTTCCCCGGTGAGATCTGCTCGCGCAGGTCGCGGATGAAGTCCTGCTGGCGCGCGACACGCACGAAGTCCGAGTCGGTATGGCGGTAGCGTACGTAGTCGAGCGCGTTTTCATAGCACAGCTTCTGATAGCCCGGCTGCAGGTTGATCGACGTGTAGTCGGTTTCTTCGGAGCCGACGTTCTGGTTGTAGTAGCGATGGTCGACGTTCACGTACGCGCAGCCGAGCGTGTCGACGACTTTGATGAAGCCCGCGAAGCTCACGTCGATGATCCCGTTCAGCTTCAGGCCGGGGAACACTTCGCGCTCGATCGTTTCGGCCGCCAGCACCATTCCGCCGCGGGTGCCGCCGAGCTTGTTGCCGATCGTGTATGCCGCGTTGATCTTTTCGCTGGGATAGCTTTCGCCGTGCTTGGGCTCGATGTTGACCATCAGATCGCGCGGGATCGACAGCACCGAGGTCTGTTCCTGGGCTGGGTCGAAGCGCACCAGCAGGATCGTGTCCGAGTGCGGCGGGTCTTCGCGGTCGTAGGAGTCCTTCGCGCCCACCCGCCGGTCTGAGCCGAGGATCAGGAAGGTCTCCGGCCCGCCGCTGTATTCGGCCGTGACGACACCCTTGGGGGCGTCGATCTGGTTGAGCTTCGGGAAGACCTCGTCGGCGATCGTCGTGATCTTGTTCAGCGCGACGGTCGCCGTCGCGCCGCCGCTCAGCGCGACGATCAGCACCGCCGCGATCGCAAAGCGCTTCCACATGCGTCGCCCCAACGCTGGCGGGCGCTCGTCGTCGGATGTCACGGGATAGCCGCTCATACGGTCATGGCAAGCGGACGCCGTCCCCGGGCGCGCTCGTCTGCCAAGGCTAGCGAGCCGGACGGCGTGCCCGCGCCGGGAGCCGGTTGCGTACGACTCCTATCGGGACGCCCGCGCCGGAACCGCGGAGCGCGCGGCTATCGGGACGCCCGCGCCGACCCGGTGGCTAACCTCGGTCGATGCTGAATGCGCGTAATCGTGAGTTGCTGGGCCTGATCCCTTCGGCGCTGCTCGTCACGGCGGGCTTCACCGCGATCTTCATCCAGGCGCAGAACAACTCGCCGGGCGCCTCGACCAACCTCACGCTGAATCACGCGTCGAGCACGTCGCTGCTCTATGGCGCCCTCTTCCTCGGCCTGTGTCTCGCAGCGCACCTGGTGATCCGCTTCGCGCTGCCCGACGCCGACCCCTACCTGTTCCCGCTCGCCGCCGTGCTCGCGAGCGTCGGCATCGTGATGGTCTATCGGATCGAACCGGCCCTCGCTCGCCAGCAGGCGCAGTGGATGGTGCTCGGGCTGGTGCTGTTCGCCGCGACGATCCTCGCGCTGCGCAGGCGGGGGGTGGGGGTGCTCGAGCGCTATCGCTACACGATCGCCGCGGTCGGCATCGGCATGACGGTGCTGCCGCGTTTCCCGGTGATCGGCGAGCAGGTCAACGGCGCCTACCTCGACATCCATTTCGGCGGCGTCTCCTTTCAGCCGTCGGAGCTCGCGAAGGTCGCGATCGTGATCTTCCTCGCCAGCTACCTGCGTGACAACCGCCAGATCCTCGTGACGGCCGGACGGCGCTTCCTCGGGCTGACGATCCCGCCGATGAAGCAGTTCGGGCCGATGCTGATCGTGTGGGGCGCGGCGATGGCGACGCTCCTGCTCACACGCGAGCTCGGCACCTCGCTGATGTTCTACGGCGCGTTCCTCGCCCTGCTGTACGTGGCCACGGGACGCTTCTCGTTTCCGCTGATCGGGCTCGTGCTGTTCGCGCTCGGCGCCTGGTTCGTCGTCGGGCACGTCAGCCACGTCCAGGCACGCGTGCTCGCCTGGGAACACCCGTTCGAGCCGGCGCTCTACAACCAGGCGGTCGGCGGCAGCTACCAGCTCGCGCAGTCGCTGTTCGCCCAAGCCGACGGAGGGCTGCTCGGCACGGGCTTCGACCAGTCGCTGCTGCAGTACCCCGTAGAACTGGCCAACCACCGGATCGTGCACCGCTCGATCCTGCCGGTCCCGGAAAGCGACACGATCTACGCGGTCATCACCGACGAGCTGGGCCTTGCGGGCGCCGCCGGGCTGCTGCTCGTCTACCTGCTGTTCATCGCCCGCGGCCTGAAGACGGCGATGCTCGCGAAGGACTCCTTCTCCAAGCTGCTCGCCACCGGCCTGTCGTTCGTCGTCGCCATGCAGGTGTTCGTGATCGTCGGCGGCGTCACGCGCGTGATCCCGCTCACAGGGGTGACGCTGCCGCTGGTGGCCTACGGAGGGTCCTCGGTGGTCATGAACTTCGTGCTGCTCGCGCTGCTGCTGCTGGTCTCCGACCGCGCACGACGTCCCTATCGGGTCGGGCGTCGCGGCAGGTGAGCCCGGGAATCCGTCGAAGACCATCGCGGAGATGCTCACTTCGACGATCGCCCGCGCGACTCCGCGCATGTTCCTGTGGGAGGCCGCGCCGCCGGCCCACAACCGCTATCGCGGTCTGTCAGATCGTCGATCGCCGCCCGGGGCGCTTTCCTCGCCCGCCGGCCTGCACCGGCGGCCGTGGCTTGCGCGACTGCGTCGCGCGCTGGTGGAGGACCTGTTCGTCCTGCACTACCAGCCGATCGTCTCGCTGGCGGACGGGAGCGTCTCCCATCACGAGGCGCTGCTGCGCCTTGCCGACGTTCCCGGCGGGCGGCTGGTAGCTCCCGGCAGCTTCCTGCCCGCCGCCGAGCGCTACGGGTTGGTTCGCGAGATCGACCGCATGGTGCTCGACAAGGTCACCACACTGCTCGGGGATGGGCGCGGGCAGAGCACCGTCGCCGTCAACCTCTCGGCGCTGTCGGTCACCGACGGGGGCATGCTCGCGCACATCGAGCGCCGGCTGGAGCTCCACGGGGTCGATCCGGCGCGGCTCGTGATCGAGATCACGGAGACCGCCGCGATCTCCGACATGGAGCGTGCGAAGGCGTTCTGTACCGGCGTGCAGGCGCTCGGCTGCGCGGTCGCGCTCGACGATTTCGGCGCGGGCTTCGGCTCCTTTCAATATCTCAAGCACCTGCCGTTCCGCTATCTGAAGATCGACGGCGATTTCATCCGCGCCCTGCCCGAGTCCCCCAACGATCAGCTCGTGGTCAAGGCGCTCGTCGGTCTTGCCCGCGGCATGGGTCGCAGCACGATCGCCGAGTTCGTCGGCGACGAGGAGACGCTCGCGCTGCTGCGCGATTACGGCGTGAACTACGCCCAGGGCTTTCAGGTCGGGCGCCCGCGCCCGGCGACATCGCTCGCGGCGTAGGGCCCCCGGCGCGGGCCCTAGGGCGTATCGGTAGGAGTGAGCGGCTGGGGCGCCCGAGTGACGTCGAGCTCCTACTTCGGCTGCGGGAACTGCCGGCGCATAGCCGCGTCCCAGGCGCGGTCGGTGAACAGACGCCGAGTCGCGAGCGTGAGCTTGGCCGACGGCGTGATCGTGATCCGCGCGGGCGGGCGGCGGCGCTTCAACGCCCGCTCGATCGTCTTTGCGACCCTGTCAGGCCCACCACCGAGCAGACGCATCGGGCCCTCGTAGGCGCCCTTCGTCACCGCGCCCACGGTCGCGTTGAAATGCGCGTACGGGTCCTCTCCGGCCGCCGCGGTCTCGACCTCGGCCATGCTCTTCGTCGCCGCCTCGCCGAACTCGGTCGTGATCAGGCCCGGCTCGAGCAGGACCACGTCGATCCCGAAGCCGCGCAGCTCGAAGCGCATCGCGTCGGAGATCGCCTCCAGCGCGTGCTTGGTCGCGTGATAGTGCCCGCCGCCGGGGAACGACAGGCGGCCGCCCATCGAGCCGATGTTGACGATCTTGCCCCAGCCCTGCGCGCGCATCTTCGGCAACGCGAGCTGGGTGAGACGCACGAGCCCGAACACGTTCGTCTCGAACTGCCGCCTGACCGCCTCCAGCGGCACCGTCTCGATCGCACCGCTCTGGCTGTAGCCGGCGTTGTTGATCAGCACGCCCACCGCGCCCTCCTCGCGCTGCACCTGCTCTACCGCCGCGCGCATCGACTCCTCGTCGGTCACGTCGAGCGCGAGCGTGCGACAGCCGGCGTCCTTCAAATCGGAGATCGACTCGGGCCTGCGCGCCGTGGCGTAGACCGTCCAGCCACCGTGCGCGAGCCGCACCGCCGTCGCGCGGCCGATTCCCGAGGAGCAGCCGGTGATGAGCACCGCTTTCGAAAGATTGGACATGCGCGCCAGCATATGGCCTACGCGTGGTCGCCGGCCATTTTGGGGACCGAGCGGCGGCGGAGGGCGTGCATGGATGGACTGCCATATGGGCGTACGGTGCTCTAAGGTGGGCGCGCGATGCGTGCCGTCACGTTCCAAGCCCCCGGCGAAGTGCTCGTCGCGGACGTCCCCGAGCCCGAGCTGCTCGACGCGGACGATGCGATCGTGCGGATCGAAGCGACCGGCGTGTGCGGCTCTGACCTGCACATCTACCACGGTCGCGTGCAGATCGAGCCCGGCTTCACGATCGGCCACGAGTACGTCGGCACGGTGATCGCCACCGGCGACGGGGTCCACGACGTGGCCGTCGGCGATCGCGTGCTCGGCTGCTTCCAAACCGCGTGCGGCCATTGCTTCTTCTGTCGCCGCGGCCTGTTTCACAAGTGCGACAGCTCGCGCACGTTCGGCCATGGCGCGGCGCTCGGCTCGCTGCAGGGCACGCAGGCCGAGCAGGCGCTCGTGCCCAACGCCGACCTCGTCCTGCGCAAGCTGCCCGGCGGCATGAGCGACGACGTCGCGCTGTTCGCCGGCGACGTGATGGGCACCGGCTACCACGCGGTCGCCGAGAGCGGCCTGCGCCCCGGCGACACCGCCGCGGTGCTCGGGCTCGGGCCCGTCGGGCTGTGCGCCGTGCAGGCCGCCCGCGCCGCTGGCGCGGCGCGGGTGATCGCGATCGACTCGGTCCCCGAGCGCCTTCAGATGGCGGAGTCTTTCGGCGCGCAGCCCGTGCACCTGAGCGATGACGATCCGCGTGCCGCCGCGCGCGCGGTCAGCGAAGGGCGCGGGGTGGACGTGTGCATCGACGCCGTCGGCCATCCCCAGGCGCTCGACCTCGCGCTGCGCCTTACGCGCAAGTGCGGGACCGTCCAGGCGATCGGCGTCTATGCGGAGCGCTGCGAGGTGCACATGGGCCTGCTGTGGATCAAGGCGCTGAACCTCTGCTCCGGCCACGCCAACGTGATCGGCCATGTCGACAGCGTGCTCGCGATGATGTCCGCCGGCGTGCTCGACCCCTCGCCGCTCGTGACCCACCACATGTCGCTCGACGACGCCGCAGAGGCCTACGCGCTGTATGACCGCCGCGAGGCGCTGAAGATCGTGCTCCGTCCGTAGCGCGCTCGGTTGCTCGGAACGCCGGGCCGGCGATGTCGAAGCGGACTGCCTGAGCGCCTGAATCGTGCTACGGCGGTTGATCGCTCAATGCCGACAACTGTGGTGACCGGCGCCGACGACGCTGTACGGAGGCTCGCGCACGCGTCTCCCGCAAAACGCGCTCCTCGGCGAGGTAGGCTGCCTGCATGACTACCGCCATCGATGCACTCCCCGACGCGCTCGGCGATCCCGCGCGCGCGTTCATCTCCCGGCCACACCGCCTGCTGATCGGCGCAGAGCGTCCTGAGGCCGCCGACGGGCGCACGTTCGCGACGCTCGACCCCGCCAGTGGGCGCGAGATCGCCACGGTCGCGCACGCCGGTGCGCCCGATGTCGATTGCGCTGTTGCCGCGGCGCGCGCCGCGTTCGCCGACGGGCCCTGGGCCACGATGGCCGCGTCCGCGCGCGAGCGCTTGATGAGAGCGCTGGCCGACGCGATCGACGCACATCAGGAGGAGCTCGCGGAGATCGAGTCGCTCGACAACGGCAAGCCCGTGAAGCTCGCCCAGTTCGTCGACGTGCGCGGCACCTCCGCGCACCTGCGCTACTTCGCCGGCTGGCCCACCAAGATCGAGGGGGCCGTGTTGCCGGTCACGGCCCCGAACATGCTCTGCTACACGCGCCGCGAAGCCGTTGGCGTGTGCGCGCAGATCGTCCCCTGGAACTTTCCTCTGCTGATGGCCGCGTGGAAGATCGCTCCCGCGCTCGCGGCCGGCTGCACGATCGTGCTGAAGCCCGCCGAGCAGACACCGCTGAGCGCGCTGCGACTCGGCGAGCTCGCGCTCGAGGCCGGCTTCCCACCGGGCGTGCTCAACGTGCTGAGCGGCGACGGCGCGACCGGCGCGGCGCTCGTCGAGCATCCCGACGTCGACAAGGTCGCGTTCACCGGCTCTACCGCGGTCGGGCGCGAGATCGGCGCGAAGACCGGCCGCGCGCTCAAGCACGTCACGCTCGAGCTGGGCGGCAAGTCGCCGAACATCATCCTTCCCGACGCCGACATCGATGCGGCCGTGAAGGGCTCCTACCAGGCGATCTACTTCAACTCCGGCCAGGCCTGCAACGCCGGCTCGCGCCTGTTCGCGCCCGCCGAGCGCTACGACGAGGTGCTGAGCGCGCTGGCCGAGCAGGCCGGCGCCGCGCGCCTGGGCCCGGGGCTCGACGCCCAGACTCAGCTTGGGCCGCTCGTCTCCGCCGAGCAGCGCGACCGCGTGCTCGGCTACATCGACTCCGGCCTGGCCGAGGGCGCGGAGCTGCTCGCGGGTGGTGAGACGGCGCTCGCCGACAGCGGCGGCTACTTCGTCGCGCCCACGCTGTTCAGCACGACCTCCGACGAGCTGCGCGTCTCGCGCGAGGAGATCTTCGGCCCCGTGCTCGTCGCCTCCCCGTACGACTCGCTCGAGGAGGTCGCCCGCCGCGCGAACGACGGCGACTACGGCCTCGCCGCGGGCGTGTGGACGCGCGATATCTCCTCCGCCCACCGCCTCGCCGCGCTGCTGCGTGCCGGCTCGGTCTACGTCAACCACTGGGGCGGCTCCGATCCCGCCGCGCCGTTCGGCGGCTTCAAGGCGTCGGGCATCGGCCGCGAGCATGGCCACGACGGCCTCGACGCCTACCTGGAGACCAAGACCGTCTGGACGGCTTTGTGAGCCGGAGGTCCGGGGGGATCGTGACGTTCGCAGCGACCGTGGCGCTCGCAGTCTGCACATCCGCGGCGTCGTGAGCGCCGCCGCGGCAAGTGAATACGGCGGGTCGCTGCACACAACGCGTGCGGCGCGGTGGGCGCCCGCGCTCGCCGGCCTCTGCGGTCTGCTGATCCTCGCGGCCACCGCCGAGATCGTGCTCGACGCCGCGCTCGGCCACTCCTCGCTGATTCCCCGCTCGCCGAACATCGCCGGCTGGCTGACCACCCCCTTCGGGGGCGGTGCCCACATCGGCGAGCGGCTCGGCTACCGCGTCTTTCTGATCGCGCTGATCGTCTTCGCGTGCGCCTACGCGGGCATCCTCGCGCTGGCGTGGACGCGCGGCGCGATCTCAAAACGGTGGGCGCTCGTCCTGATCGGCGCGCTCCACGCGTTGATCTTCGCCGGGCCGATCCTGCTCTCGACCGACGTGTTCTCCTACATCGCCTACGCGCGCATGGGCGTCGAGCACGGGATCAACCCGTACCTGCACGGCCCGCTATCGATCGCCGGCGACCCGGTCTACCACTACGTGGGACAGGACTGGAAGCACGTCGCGACCGCCTATGGCCCGCTCTACACGCTGCTCTCCTATCCGCTGGCGCCGCTCGGCGTGAAGGGCGCGCTGTGGGGGATGAAGCTCGAGGCGCTGCTCGCGAGCCTCGGCACGCTCATGCTCACGTGGCGCTGCGCGCGCGCGCGCGGCTTCGATCCCGTCCCGGCGCTGCTCGCGGTCGGCGCCAACCCGCTGTACATCGTGTACGGGTTGGGCGGCGCGCACAACGACCTGATCATGATGCTGCTGATGATGGCCGCGGTGAGCTTCACGCTCGCTGGAGGATCTTCTATCGGTCGCGACGCTCCCGCCGCCGCGATGGTCGTCGCAGGCGCGCTCGTCAAGGCCACCGTCGCGGCCCTGCTGCCGTTCATGATCCTCTCCCGCCGTCGCCTCGCCTCGGTCGTGGGCGCCGTCGCCGCGCTCGCGCTCGGCGCGGTGATCGGCTATGCCGTGTTCGGCGTCCACGGCATCGATGTCGTCGCCGCGCTCAACCGCGACGCCGCGTTCGTCTCGACCGACAGCTTCCCCACCGAGATCGCCCATCTCTTCGGCAAGCCCGGCGTCTTTCCGGTCGACCACGATCTGCTCAAAGCGGCGCTCGTCGCGATCGTCCTGCACCTGATGTGGCGCACCTGGCGCGGCTATGACTGGGTCGCGGCATCCGGCTGGGCGCTGCTCGCGATCGCGGTCACGAGCACGTGGCTGCTCGCCTGGTACATCCTCTGGCCGCTGCCGCTCGCCGTCGTCACGCGCGACCGCCGCCTGTTGGTCGCGACGCTCGCCGTGCAAACGCTGTTCATCGTCCACCAGATGGCGCCACTGCTGGCGCCGGTGTCATGAACGACGCTTCGACGAGGACACATCCCGCGCGCGAGCGGCCGGGCTTCGGCGCGGGCCTGCCGGCATGGCTGCGGCCGCTCGACGCCCAGCAGCCGGGCCTGGGGAGGACGCACCTGATCGAGACGACCCTGCTCCTGCTCGTGGGCCTGCTGCTCGCGATCGCGACGGTCGATGACGTCGTGCTGCAGACGCACGTCAACCACCGCCTCGTAGCCGACCTGCGCACCTGGCGCTCCTACACCGGCCACGACTACCACAACGTCTCACCCGAACAGGACATCTTCGGCCACACCACCCGCGATTTCGTCTGCGGCAACACCGTCCCCGGGCCGCCCAAAGAACGCGTCCAGGTCTGCCTCGTGATGACGGGGCCCGTCATCCACGGGCGCCGGGCCGTGCACGCCGGCTGGTACCTGCCGCCGAAGAGCGAAGATCTGCTCCGCTACCGCTACGCCTGTTTCGGCTCAGCCGCGCAGCAGGGGCTATGCGGGGGGTGAGCGAGCGGGTCTCTGCTTCGCCCGCCGCCCCGGGGCCGTGCGCGGCGGCACACACGCGTCCGGGCTCGGGCCGACAGGGTGTCCTGCCAGCGTGGTGGCCGCTCGCGGCGCTGATGGTGCTCGCCGCGGCGCTGCGCTGCTCGACGCTCGACCTGCAGAGCTTCTGGTACGACGAGGCGTTCACGCCCGTGCACGTGCTGCGCGCGAGCCTGCTCACGACGCTGCGCGGGGTGGTCCACACCGAGAACACCCCGCCGCTGTGGTACGTGCTCGAGTGGGGGGTCTCCCGTGTGCTCGGCAGCGGCGAGGTCGCCCTGCGCCTGCTCTCCGCGCTCGCCGGCATCGCCACCGTGCCCGTCGCCTGGGCGATCGGGCGCGAGCTCTCCGGCCGGCGCGCCGCTGCGATCGCCGCCGCCGCGCTCGTGGCGGTCAACCCGCTGTTCGTCTGGTACTCCCAAGAGGCGCGCGCCTACGGGCTGTTCGTGCTGACGGCGGCTCTGGCGATGCTCTGCTTCCTGCGCGCGCGCGCAGAGCCCAGCCCGCGCCGGCTGGCGCTGTTTGCCGTGACGGCCTCGCTGTCGCTGTTGACTCACTACTTCGCGGTCTTCCTGCTGATCCCGATGATCGTATGGCTGCTGCTGGGAACAGGGCGGCGGGCGGCGTTGCTCGCCTGCGCGGCCGTCGCCGCGGTCGGCCTCGCGCTCGTCCCACTCGCCCTCGCCCAAGGCGGACACGGCTCGCAGTGGATCGGGGCCTGGGCGCTTTCCAGCCGGCTGCAGGCGATTCCGCAGTACTACCTCACCGGCTACTCCGGCGCACCGCTCGGGCATGGGATCGAGCTGCTCGTCGCGTTGCCGATCGTCGCCGGCGTGGGGCTCGGCCTGTGGCGCGTGCTCGAGCCCCGCGAGGAGCGCGGCGCGCTGGTAGCGCTCGTGCTCGCCGCCTGCGCCGTCCTGCTGCCGCTGCTGCTCGTCGCGCTCGGCGCCGACTACCTCGCCCCGCGCAACCTCGTCGCGGCGATGATCCCCGTCACCGCGCTGATCGCGATCCTGCTCACCGGCGCGCGCGCCGGCCGTTCAGGGCCCGTGCTCGCGAGCGTCGTCGTCATCGCCTTCCTCGCGATCTCCGTCGACGTCGACCTCAGCCCCCGCCTGCAGCGCGGCGACTGGCGCGGGGTTGCGCATGTTCTTCGCGGTGGGGCTCGCGCGCGCGCGATCACGACCGTCGAGCTGGGCGCGGCGCCGCTCGAGTACTACCTCCCGCCGCTGCACAACCTGCCCCGCCGCACGTCGGTGACGGTCAGCGAGATCGACGAGACCGGCTACGCGCCGCTGCGCTCCTCGGCGGGCAGCCCGCCGGCCCCCGGCTTTCGCCTGCTATCACGCAGCGATATCAACGGTCTGATCGTCTACCGCTTCGTCTCTGCAACGCCGCGCTCGGTCTCCGAGGCGACGCTGCGCCGCCAAGCGATCACCGCGGCCCATCCGGAGGTGCTCGTGCCGTCTGGTCTCGACATGTCTTCCATTGGGGAAAAGATTTAGTGTCCCGAGTCACAAATTCGGTGGCATTTCCCGGCGGCTGGACGCGCCTGACGTCCGCCGCCGTCGGCCCATGTGCTACCGGCACACTGCCCGACAGCGTCGAACGTCAGATCACGCCCATCCATCCGGAAAATCCTGACCGAATTTATGACTAGGGACACTGCTTTCCGACTATGACCTCGTCGACCGTGGAGGCTCGCAGCGAAGCGAAGTTGGCGTTGGAGCGCGCGTGCGAGCACCTGCTCTCGTTGCAGGACGAGGCGGGATGGTGGCAGGGGGAGCTGCAGACGAACGTCACGATGGATGCCGAGGACATGTTCCTGCGCGAGTTCCTCTCCGTCAGGCGCGCCGACGAGACCGAGCGCTCGGCCGCGTGGATCCGCTCTCAGCAGCGCGCCGACGGGACCTGGACGAACTTCCACGGCGGTCCCGGTGAGCTGTCGACCACGATCGAGGCCTACTGGGCGCTGCGTCTCGCCGGCGATCCCCCCGAGGGGGAGCACATGCGCGCCGCCGCCTCCTTCGTCCGCGAATCCGGCGGCCCGGAGCGCGCCCGCGTCTTCACCCACCTGTGGATGGCGCTGTTCGGCCTGTGGTCGTGGGAGCGCGTCCCCGCGCTCCCACCCGAGATCGTGCTGCTGCCGTGGCGGGCGCCGCTGAACGTCTATGACTTCGCCTGCTGGGCGCGCCAGACGATCGTCGCGCTGTCGGTCGTCAAAGCCCACCGTCCCGTCCGCGAGCTGCCGTTCGACCTGAGCGAGCTGCGCAGCGCGGATTCGTCGCCGCCGTCGTTGCCGGCAGCGAGCCCGCCCTCGCGCATCGGCGCGTGGCTGACACGACTCGACGGCATGATGCGCGCATACGAGCGGCGCCCCTTGCGCCCGTTGCGCCGTCTGGCGCTCGCCCGCGCGGAGCGCTGGATCGTCAGCCGCCAGGAGGAGGACGGCTCCTGGGGAGGGATCCAGCCGCCATGGGTCTACTCGCTGATGGCGCTCTCGCTCTGCGGCTACCCGACCGAGCATCCCGTGATGCGACGGGGGCTGGAAGGCCTCGATCGCTTCATGGTCGAGGACGAGGACGACGCCCGCGGGGTGGGCGCGCCGGCCGGGCACAGCCGACGGCTGGAAGCCTGCCAGTCGCCTGTATGGGACACTGCGCTCGCGGTGCTGGCGCTCGCCGACGCGGGCATCGACGATCGACATCCGGCGCTCGTGCGCGCGGCGGAGTGGCTGCTGGGCGAGGAGGTCACCGCCTACGGGGACTGGTCGGTCGCGCGACCGGGGCTCGCGCCGGGGGGCTGGGCGTTCGAGTTCGCAAACGTCAACTATCCCGACGTCGACGACACCGCCGAGGTGGTGCTCGCGCTGCAGCGCCTCGGCGCGCCTGAGGCCACCCGGCGTTCGCCGATGTGCCACCGGCACGCCGGCGACCACCGTGCGACGTCAGCCACGCCCATCCACCCACCCGATTTCGCTCAACGGATCGATGGAGCGACCGCGCGGGCGCTGCGCTGGGTGCAGGGGATGCAGAGCGCAAACGGCGGCTGGGGCGCGTTCGACGCCGAGAACTCCCGCGCGCTCGTGCGCGATCTGCCGTTCCTCGACTTCGGCGAGGTGATCGACGAGCCGAGTGCGGACGTCACCGCGCATGCGCTCGAGATGCTCGCCGCGCTCGGCCTTGCGGGCACTCCACAGGCGCAGCGCGGCGTGCGCTGGCTGCTCGACCGCCAGGAGCCGGACGGCTCGTGGTTCGGCCGCTGGGGCGTCAACCACGTCTACGGGATCGGCGCGGCCGTCCCCGCGCTCCTCGCGGCCGGGATCCAGCCCGCGGCCGAGTGCATCCGCCGCGCGGTCGTTTGGCTCGAGGCCCACCAGAACGAGGACGGCGGCTGGGGCGAGGACCCGCGCTCCTATGACGATCCCGCCTGGATCGGCCGCGGCCCGAGCACCGCTTCGCAGACCGCCTGGGCGCTGATCGCGCTGCACGCGGCGGGCGAGTCGCGCGGCCGGGCCGCCCGGCGCGGTGTCGGTTGGCTGATCGGCACCCAGCGCGAGGACGGCTCCTGGGATGAGCCGCAGTACACAGGCACCGGCTTTCCGTCGGACTACTACATCAACTATCACCTCTACCGCCTCACCTTCCCGATCATGGCGCTCGGACGCTGCCTCGACGGGGGGCGATGATGCTGATCGCCGACGCGCCGCTTCTCGCTCCGAGCGCCGAGGAGGTGATGGCTCGCGCCGCGGGCGAGAACTTTCCGGTCTCCAGTTGGCTGCTGCCGCGGCGCGCGCGCTCGCACCTGCTCGCCGTCTACGGCTTCGCCCGCCTCGTCGACGAACTCGGTGACGGCCCCGCGCAGGGGAACGAGCGCTTGGCGGCTCTGGATCGGATCGAGCGCGACTTGGACCGGGCCTACGCCGGGCGAGCGGAGCATCCACTGCTCGTGCGCCTGCAGCCCGCGCTGCGCGAATGCGCTCTTCCGCGCGAGCCATTCGTCCGCCTGATCGAGGCCAATCGGCTCGACCAGCGCGTCAGCCGCTATGAGACGTGGGCACAGCTGCGCGCCTACTGCGCGCTGTCGGCCGACCCCGTCGGCGAGCTGGTGCTCGGAGTGCTCGGTCTGGCCACCCCCGCGCGGATCGCGCTGTCGAATGCGATCTGCACCGCGCTGCAGCTCGCCGAGCACTGCCAAGACGTCGCCGAGGACCTTGCCCGTGGCCGCGTGTACCTGCCCGCCGAGGATCTCGCCCGCTTCGGCTGCGCCACCGCCGATTTGGCTTGTGCCCATGCCGGCGGCCCGCTGCGTGCGGTGCTCGCCTTCGAGGTTGCCCGGGCCCGTGAGCTGCTCGACGTGGGTGCGCCGCTGATCGACGAGCTGCCCGGCGCGCGCGCGCGGCTCGCCGTAGCCGCCTTCGCGGCGGGCGGACGGGCGGCGCTCGAGGCGATCGAGCGCGCCGGCTATGACGTGCTGCCCGGTCCGCCGCGTGCCGGCAAGGGGCGCCGGGCGCTCGTCCTGGCGACGACGCTCGCGTGTCGCCGAGGACGGGTATGGGCGTGAGCGTGGCACACGTCGACTCCGTACGGACCGCCGCCGCATACAAGCGCTGCGAGTCGATCACGCGCGCGCAGGCCGCCAACTTCTACTACGGCATCCGCCTGCTCCCACCGCCCAGGCGGAGGGCGATGTGCGCGGTGTACGCGTTCGCCCGCCGCGTGGACGACATTGGCGACGGCCCGCTGCCACACGCAGAGAAGCTGCGCCGTCTCGATCTCGAGGCGGCCGCGCTGTCAGGGCTCGAGGCAAATGAGCACCAGCTGCCCGTTGCCTCTGATCAGGTGCTCGTGGCGCTCGCCGACGCGTACGCGCGTTTCGCGCTTCCTGCCGGGGCTCTGGGGGAGCTGATCGAGGGGGTGCGGATGGACGTCGATGGCACGACCTACGAGCGCTTCGAGGACTTGGTGCTCTACTGCCGTCGCGTCGCCGGTGCGATCGGGCGGGTGTGCCTGGCGATCTTCGACACGCGCGTTCCCTCTCACGCCGGTGAGCGCACTCCCGATCGGATCGAAGCGGAAAAGCTCGCCGACGACCTCGGCGTGGCGCTGCAGCTGACGAACATCCTGCGCGACGTGCGCGAAGACGCCGAGAACGGCAGGGTCTACCTGCCGGCCGAAGACCTGCGACGCTTCGGCCTGATCGCCGCGGGCGAGGAGGCGCGGGCGCCGGCGGTGCTCGCCGGGATCGCTCACGGACAGGGCGGTGAGCTCGAATGGCTGCAGGCGCTCGTCCGCTTCGAGGGGGCTCGCGCGCAGACCTGGTTTCATCGCGGGCTGGCGCTCGGCTCGACGCTCGACCGGCGCAGCGCAGCCTGCGTGCTGGCGATGGCGGGCATCTACCACAGGCTGCTCGAGCGCATCGAGGCCGACCCCGAGCAGGCGCTGCGCGAGCGCATCTCGCTGCCCGCGAAGGAGAAGGCGTGGGTCGCGGCGCGCAGTGTGCTCGCCAGCGAGCGCAGGTCGTTCGGCAAAGTCCTCGGCTGGCGTGCCTAGTACACGCCAGTGAGCGCACCTCGCGTCGTCGTGATCGGTGGAGGGCTGGCCGGCATCACCGCGGCGCTCGACTGCGCGGCGGGCGGTGCGCGGGTGACGCTGGTCGAGGTCAGGCGTCGGCTCGGCGGAGCGGCCTACTCGTTCGAGCGTGACGGCCTGCTCATGGACAACGGCCAGCACGTCTTCCTGCGCTGCTGCCTCGCCTACCGCGCGCTGCTCGAGCGACTGGGGAGCACCCAGCGCGTGGCTGTACAGCCACGCCTGGAGATCCCCGTCCTGAAGCCCGGGGCGCGGATCGCGACGCTGCGCCGCGGAGGCCTGCCGGCGCCGCTACACCTCGCGGGCGCACTCGCGCGCTACCCGCACCTGACGCTCACGCAGCGTCTGGGCGCGGCGCGTGCGGCGCTCGCCTTGACGCGCCTGCGGCCCGGCGATCCGGCGCTCGAGAGGATGACCTTCGGCGACTGGCTGGCCGAGCACGGTCAGGGTCCCGAGGCGGTTGCGGCGCTATGGGATCTGGTCGCGCTGCCCACCCTGAACCTGCCGGCGGCCCAGGCCTCGCTCGAGCTCGGCGCGTTCGTCTTTCGCACAGGCCTGCTCTCCGGCGCGGACGCGGGCGACATCGGCTTTCACGCCGCGCCGCTCGGCGTGACGATCGGTGAGCCGGCCGAGCGTGCGCTGGCGCGGGCGGGCGTGGAGGTGAGGCTCGGCTGGCGCGCCGAGGACCTGCTTCAGAGCGCCGATGGCTTCGAGGTTCACGGTCGCGAAGACGGTCTGAACGCAGAGGCGGCGATCGTGGCGCTTCCCCACGCGCGCGCCGCTACGTTGCTACAGCCGCTGCTGCCGGAGCTCCCGGCGAAGCTCGTCGGGCTAGGGCACTCGCCGATCGTGAACCTGCACATCGTCTATGACCGGCCAGTCTGCGATCTGGGGTTCGCGGCGGGGGTGGGCACGCCGGTGCAGTACCTGTTCGATCGCACCGCGGCGTCCGGAGCGCCGTCAGGCTGTCAGTACCTGGCGATCTCGCTGTCCGGCGCCGAGCGGGAGATGGGCATGAGCGTGCGTGGGCTGCGCGAGCGCTACCTGCCCGCGCTGTGCGAGCTGCTGCCGCGCGCGCGCGCGGCGAAGGTGGAGAGCTTCATGGCCACGCGCGAGCATGCCGCCACGTTTCGTGCCGCGCCCGGTGTGGCGGCGCTGCGTCCCGGACCGGAGACCGCCGTCAACGGGCTCGTGCTGGCCGGCGCGTGGACGGACACGGGCTGGCCCGCGACGCTCGAGGGCGCCGTCCTCAGCGGCCATGCAGCAGCCGAGAAGGCGCTGGCCACGTTGTGAGCGACCTGCTGATCGCGGCTCCCCTGCGCATCGAGGCCGCGCTGATCTCCTCTGCTGCGCGTGGCGCTAGGGTGCGCAAGACCGGCATGGGGCCGGCGCAAGCGCAGCTCGCCTGCGGCGAGCTCGCCCGCGAGGCCGCCGCAGGCCTGCTCGTGCTCGGCTTCTGTGGCGGTCTCGACGAAGCATCGGTCCCCGGGGAAGTGATCGTCGCGGAGGAGGTCTATGTCGCCGACGACCAAGATCGACCGGCCGAGCGTGTGTCGTGCACGCACGCGGGCGAGCTCCTGGTCGCGCTGGCCGGCCACGGGATGAAGGTGCGCAGCGGCAAGATCGCGTGCGTCTCGCGTCTGGCGCTGGGCGAGCAGCGGGCGCGTCTGCACGAGGGTGGCGCAATCGCCGTGGACATGGAGTCGGTCTGGCTCGCTCCGGCCGTCGCGGAGCGGCCGTTCGCGGTCGTGCGCGTCGTGCTCGACAGCCCCCGTCACGAGTTGCTGCGCCCGCAGGCGGCCGTCGCCGCGGTGCGCGCCGCGCGGTCCCTGCGCAGGGTGGCCGCGGCCCTTCACGATTGGACGCCGGGGTAGGCATCCACGCACCAGGCTCCCCACTGAGCTTTCGGCCGCGCGTACTAAGGTAGGGACGATGGCGGTACCGATGAGGCAAGGCGCGCGCATGGGCTGGTATCTGCTGCGCCAGCGGCTGGCCAAACGCGAGAAGTTCCCGCTGATCGTCGAGCTGGAGCCGTTGTTCCAGTGCAACCTCGCGTGCTCCGGCTGTGGCAAGATCCAGCACCCCGAGCACGAGCTGCGCCGGCGCATGCCCGTCGAGCAGGCGATCGGCGCGATCGAGGAGTGCGGTGCGCCGATGGTCTCGATCGCCGGCGGCGAGCCCCTGATCCACCCCGAGATCCACACGATCGCCGCCGAGCTGGTCAAGCGCAAGAAGTTCGTCTACCTCTGCACGAACGCGCTCCTGCTGGAGAAGAAGCTCGACAAATTCAAGCCCAGCCCGTACTTCGCCTGGGCCGTGCACATGGACGGCCTGCGCGAGCGTCACGACGCCTCGGTCGAGCGCGAGGGCACCTTCGACAAGGCGGTTGCCGCGATCAAGGCCGCCCAGAAGGCCGGCTTCCGGGTGACCACCAACACGACGTTCTTCACGCACGACTCCGCCAAGACGGTGCGTGAGGTGCTCGATTTCCTGAACGACGATCTCGGCGTCGACGAAATGATGATCTCGCCCGCCTACGCATATGAGAAAGCGCCCGACCAGGAGCACTTCCTCGGCGTGCAGCAGACGCGCGAGCTGTTCGGCGAGGCGTTCTCGGGCGGGCGGCGCAAGCGGTGGCGTCTGAATCACAGCCCGCTGTTCCTCGACTTCCTCGAGGGCAAAGCCGAATTCGACTGCACCGCCTGGGGGATCCCCAGCTATTCGCTGTTCGGCTGGCAGCGCCCCTGCTACCTGATGGCCGACGGCTACACCGAGACTTACAAAGAGCTGATCGAGACGACCGACTGGAGCGCCTACGGCCGCGGCCGCGACCCGCGCTGTGAGAACTGCATGGCCCACTGTGGGTATGAGCCCACGGCGGTGCTCCAGACCACCCGATCGCTGCGCCAGTCATTGCGGGCGCTCGCCGGTTAGCTCTCCAGCTTCTCCGGGCGGATATCGCGCCAGGTCATCCCCTCGCTCAGCAGCGCCGGAGCGCCCAGCACCAGGGCCGTGAGCACCTCGACCGCCTGCAGGATGATGCCGTACGCCAGCCCCGGTCCGGCGCCCACGCCGTACGCCGCCAGCACAACCAGACAGGCCGCCTGAAAGACGCCCACGTTCGACGGGGTGGCGGGCACGACGGCACTGACGTTCACCGCCAGCAGGATCGCCGCCGCCGTCACCAGGCTCGCGTGGGCCTCGAGCCCCAGTGCGAGCACCACCATGTAACAGGCAAGCCACTGCAGCGTCCACGCCAGCATCTGACAGAGGACTGCGCCCGGGCCATAGCGCGGATGGGCGAACACGCGCAATCCCCGCCGCGCAAGGTAGAGCGCGGCGGCGATCGCGTTAGCGGCCCGCGCGACACGCGCCGAGCGCGCCCTGCGGCCGATCCGCAACAGGCGCGGACCGGCAAGCACGAGCGCGCACACGAGCAGCGGCACGGCGATCGCGGCGGCGAGGCCGGCCGGGTGTCCCTGCAGCAACGGCACGCTCGTGAACGTGACGGTCGCGAGGATCGCCAGGGCGAGCAGGTTGATCAGCGTCTGGGAGAACACGGTGCCGGCGACGATCGGCAACAGCCGCTTGGCCGGACCGTCGAGCCTGCGCGTCAGCACGAGCACACGGGAGGGCTCGCCGATACGCGCGGGGAACACCGCCGATCCCATCACGCCGATCATCGTCGCGCGCGCGACCGCCGATACGGGGATCGCGATATCGGGCAGCGCAGCGCGCAGCGCTTGGTGCCAGGAGATCGCGCGCAGCAGCAGCGACAGCGACATCAACACGAACGCCAGCGCCACCCAGCCCGGGGTCGCGGTGATCAGGGCGTGGCCGACACGGCTGAGATCCAGGCGCGAGAGCGCGAACGCGAGCAGCCCGGCGAGCAGGATCGCCGCGGCGGCGAGGCCCACGCGTCTGCCCCACCGCGATTTAGGGTTCACGCCGGCCGCTGGGCTGTGCTCATCGCGTCATGGGTCTATCAGAGCCGAGGCCGCCCCGCTGGTCCGGGACGCTCACCCGCCACGAATTTGGTTATCTGGGTTAGCCGGTGATCCGAACTGGGCTGTTATGCGAAAGAATGAGGTATAGGGTCCCGATCTGCCCGATCGCGGCCTACAAATCCAGGATCAGGAATCAGGAATCAATCCACGTGGGGAGAAGACCAATGAGCACAAACCAAGACAGTGGCGACATCTCGATCAAGCTGTCGCCCCTGCAGGTCGAGCAGGTGATGCGCGCGGCCAGTCAGGCCCCCAACGGGACCGTTTCGAACCTTCTGCTCGCGGCATTGGACAACGCCTATAGGCCTCCCAACGGGAGCGGCAAGCGAGCCTACAACCTGCATCGCGCCGCCCAGGAGGCGCTCGCCGCCTCGCTCGGAGACCCGCAGCTCTCGCAGTCGTTGCTGCGCGGGTTGTCGGTCCTCTCCTGCTACGGCCCGGATCGGCCGTGGCGCCCGATCATCGAGCTGGCGACGCAGCTCGGCATGTCCCCCTCCACGACCCACCGCTACGTAAAGACGCTCAAGGCGGTCGGCCTGCTGGAGCAGAACCCGACCACGAGGGAGTATCGCCCGGTCGCCCTCGATGAATAAATAAGGACACTAGATCCCCGGCGACCGGCTCTCGCCGCCTCGCGGCCGGTGTGCGTCGGGTCGGTGCGCCGGCGCAGCCGACACAAGTGTGTGGGCTGCGCCGGCGAGGCCTGACCGCGGGACGGTCGACGAGTCGACTCGGGAGGTTGCCGGTGCCGTCGGGCTTGCGGACGCGCCGGAGTGGGCTACCCGTCGCCGTCGACGATCGCCAGCACGAACCCGTCGTAGCCCTTGTCGCCAACTGTCTGGATCGCGGTTGCGCTGAGCCGGGGCTCAGCGCCGAGCATCTCGTAGAAGCGGCGCACACCGCGAATGTGTGGGTCGCCGCCCTCTGGGTCGTAGGCCGCGGGATCGAGGATCGCGCCGTCGCGCACGACGTTGTCGACGACGATCAGCGTGCCGGGTCGCGATAGCTTCAACGACCATTCGAGATAGCCAGGGTTGTTCGCCTTGTCGGCGTCCACGAACACCAGATCGAACGGTCCCGCACCCTCGTCGAAGAGTTGCGGCAGGGTGTCGAGCGCCGGGCCGACGCGTAGCTCGACGACGTCGTCGAAGCCCGCTCGCTCGATGTTCGTGCGGGCGACCTCCGCATATTTGGGCTCGGCCTCGAGGGTGACCAGGCGCCCTCCGGGGGGCAGTGCGCGCGCCAGCCAGATCGTGCTGTAGCCGCCAAGGGTGCCGAGCTCGAGGATCGTGCGCGCCCGCTGCACGCGCGCAAGCAGCTCCATCAGCTTGCCCTGATTCGGCGTGACCGCGATCGGCGGCAGCCCGGCCTCGACGCTCGTCCGCTGAGCCTGCTCGAGCCCTGCGTCCTGTGTCACGAGCCGGCCGGCGATGTAGGCGTCGACTGCGGTCCACAGCTCCTGCGGATCGAGCGGCTCGCCCGTCGGGTCGGTCATCGGGGGCACGCTAGCCGATTTCAGAAGTGCGAGGACGGGTGGCGATGGCTACCGCACGGTCGTCTGTTGCAGCACTCGTCGGACCGCCGCGGGTGAAGACTCGCACCCAACGACTACACGAGAGTGCGGGGTTTCGAGGGTGCTGCATCGACATTCCGACTCAATGCTACGGTCGGTCTACACGGCACGCTTGCGACGCGATGCGGCAAGTGCGCCGAGGCCCGTGATCAGGCCGAGCGCGCCGAGGATTAGCGCGGTGACGCCAAGGCCCTTGCTAGTCCCGCTGCCCGATGCGGCTGCGCCGGTTGTTGGCGCATGCGTGGATGTGCTTCCTCCTGTCTGTCCGGCTTGCGGGCCTGCCTCCTCTCCCGCGATGTCTTGGATCACCCCGCCCCTGGCTGTGACGTTGATCCTCGGGGAGGGATGTTCGGCCTCCAGCGAGGGGGAGATCCAGTGGACGACCTGGCCGTTGCTGTAAGTCTGAACGGTCCTGAATTCAAGTGCCTTGCCCGCCGCGTTGTCAGGAACCGCCAGCGACAGCGGGAACTGGATGAACTGGCCGTTGTCGACCTTTCCCAGTGGGCCGGTCCAGGTCCACACGATCTGAGAGACCTCGGTGTCGATCGTTTCGCCGTCTTCTTTGATCGGGGTGGCGAGCTTCGTTTCGATGACCTTCGTGCTCCAACCCGCGACGTTTTCGTAGTCGACGCCCGTGAAGCCCTGCGGGAACAACACGTCGATCTTCTTGACGTGTGCGCCTTCCTGCTCGCCGGGAACGCGCACGTCGAGCGTCGCGAACGCCCCGGCCGGGATGGTGTTGGGATGCAGACTGATGTGCGCCTGTGCGCTGGCGGGAACGAGCAGCGCTCCCGTAGCGAACAGCACAGCGACCTTCTTGCATTTCATGCTTGTACACCTCCTGAGTAAGTTGCTTGAAGTGACTCGAGCAGCCGAGGGCCGAGGTCCGCGAGCGCGAACTTCAGATGTCGATTCGGGAGGCTCATCCGATCGGAACCTTCACCGTGCGACTGAACTGTTCAAATTCAGAGATGCGATCGACGACTTCGATATCCCAGGCGCCGCCGGGACTGAGCACAGCTGAGTTCAGGACGTAATGCCCTGGTCCCGCCACTATCGGATCGAGCACCAGCGGCCCGATCCCCTTGGCGGGCAGCCTGGCGGTCGCCGTGAGTTCCTTCGTGGCGGTGAACTGGGCGCCGGTCTTGGCGTTGATGAGATACAGATGGATCGTGTTCAGCCCGACCTTCGCCGGTTCGACGGTCATCTCGAGCTCAGCCGAGCCGATCGAGGTATTCACCGAGAACGGCCCCGTCGCGGCGTCGATCGGCGGCGCATAGCTGATGAGCGCGGCAGTCACCCCGAACACGCACAGCATCAGCGCAAACTCGCCCCGCATCGTGCGGCGAGCCAACGCGCCGATCCCGCCGGGTGAGCTGCCGTCGCCGACCAGACGCTCCAATGCCGGGATCACTCGTTCACGGTTGACGAAGCCAGAACCGATCAGGCAGGCGAGCAGCACGACCTTGACGACGATCAGAGCACCGTAGGTCGTGTGGAAGAGGCCGCGAAGGCTTCGCACGTCTATATAAGCCTGGATCACGCCCGTCACGGCGATCACGATCACCGCGCCCAACGCGACTGGAGAGAATCGCACCAGATTCGCAAGCAGCAGCCGGCTGCGCTCGCCGCCCTCGAGCTGACGGGTGGCGCTCGGCAACGCGAGCAACAGGCACGCGACACCTCCGACCCACACGCTGCCAGCCAGCACGTGCAGAGCGTCGGACGGGAAGAACAAGCCGGTCGGGCTCTCGATGCTCGCGTGGCCTGCCAGCGCCGGGGTGATCGCCAGGTACAGAGCGCCGACCCCGAGCAGCGCGAGAACCACGCGCGGCGGGGGAGGCGAGAACGCGAACCTTTCGGCGTCCGGCGAACCAACTCCCAGCTTCGGGATCACGCCCCTGCCCATCGCCCGCGCAGCCACCAGCAGCACGCCGAGCAATGCCCAGTCGATAGCGCGCAGACCCCACACCTGGCCGAAACGGGTTTCCAATGTGCTTTCGACGATCGAGCTTTTCAATGAGGTCCACAGCGACACGCCCGCCGCACTCGCGCCCTGCAGCAGCACCCCGAGCACACTCACGGCCACGCCAAGCACGATCGCGACCGCGAACAACCGCCCCAACCGCGAAGCGAGCACCCGCGAGGCGATCGACCAGCGCTCCTCGGGGCCCTTGACCGCCGTCAGGGCCGGTATCCACACAAAGAACAGAAAGGCCAGACCACCCACCATCAACGCGAGCGTCAGATAGTTCAGGCCGCGCACCACCCCGAACGCGACCTGGGTCACTTTGCCGCTCTTGTTCTTGGCGATCAGCCCAGCCACCGTCACCTTCGACGAGGCGCTTGGGTGCCCGATGCTGAATACCAGCCCGCCGTAGACGATGTGGGTGTCGGCAGAGACCACACGGTAGGTCCCCGTATAGGTGCCCTCAGGCAGACGCGGTTTCAACCCGACGCCCATCCAGTGCTCGTCGCCGTCGGGATGGGAGACGTTCAGATCGTCGACCTCGTTGCCCTGCGCGTCATAGACCCGGATGGCGCCGAGCGTCCCGCCAACGTCCTGGTTGAACTCGAAGACCACCTCCCTCGGCTCGACCTTGACCGTCGAGCCCGACACCGGCGAGGTGTCAAGCAGCTGCGCGTGCGCCCACCCCGCCGGGGCGCTCACAAGCAGACCGGCGACAGCGAGCACGAGCGCCAACGAGACCCGGCTCAGGCCGGGAAAGCTCGGGGCGATCTCGGTGATGTTCGCGCGGTGGCTGTAGTTGCTGCGCCGATCGTCGATCGGGTTGTCGCTCTCCGTCACGGGCGTCGGCATGCTGCTCTGTGCTTGCGCCACGGCACACGACCCCAAGGGGAGGGCTCTGAGCGTGGCGGCGATAAGACGACGGGACATCGAAGGCTCCTCGCATACGTGCCGATATGTGCTCACCCAGGACCCGCCAAAACGGACAGTCGCACTGGCTGACGGGCAGGGACCTCTAGCAACGAGCGCCCATGCTCTGAGTCGAGCGGAAGGGTCTAGCTCGTCGAGACAGGCACAGGCGGCGGGCGCACCGCGAGAGAGGAGCCCATCAAACGACCCCCGCGCACTGCCAATAGCACCACACGCCGGCGCGCGGGCACACAAGAGCGCGGGTGCGGCCAGCGGGCCGTCTCGACGTGACGGAGCGCATATAGAACACGCTCACCCGGATAACGCCGCGCGAGCAGCGGCACCGCCACCACGACAGCCGGCAAGAGACAAAGCAGAGCTTGGAGCACGAGGCCGCGAACACTACTCCCACGTCTACGACCATCGCAGGCCCCTGACAGCCGAAGAACCGCTTGGCTGGCGGCCGTGCGAGGCGCCTTACGCGGCGGCGATATCAGCGAGCTCGGCGGAGTAGACTCGGTGCAACGTGCGTTTGCGCTGGACCGCCTCGTAGGACGGGAACGACGGGAAACACGGACTTCGCGGGCCGCATGGCAGCGCGCGCCAGGGCCAGAGCAGGACCAAGGCCTCGACTGGCTCTAAAGGGTGTCCTCGAGCTTCTTGTACGCGATCTGCAACACGTCGGATCCGAACAGCGCGCTAAGCACCGCGGCAACCCATCGCGTCGGCCTGGGCAGAGCCACCAAGCCGGCCGCAAAGGCGGCGGCCACCCAGAGTCCAAGGCAATACGGGCAGACCAGGAGCTGACCGACCGCAAGACGAAGATCGCTGCCTCGCGGACGCTCGGACACCTCACCCGGGCCGCCATCGCCTTCAAGGCGTGTGAAGGGAGCACGGACCACGCCGGCGACGCGATCCTTGGCGAGCAGGCGCGAAGCCTTGTGTGTAGCGGCGGTGATCAAAGCGAGGTCTCCCACCTCGATCCGCTCGGGAAGCTCGCGTCCGGAATGTCGCACCCACAAGACGAATCCCCCTGCCGCGGCCAAGAACAAGCCTGTCAAGGCGCCATAGCCGGTGAGGGGCACATCCTCCTCGGGGGCGTAGCCCTCCACGTTCGCCATCCCGATCACCTTCGTGGTCTCCATCGGATGGTAGTTACCTGATCTGGCAGATTTCAAGCCTGCCCGTTGCCTGGTGGGGAACAGCACCTTTCGAGTAGTCCGTGGAGGTGCTCAGAGCCGTTTGCCCTCCATCCACGATGGGTAGCCCAAGGCCACAGACGCACGGCTGATCCGGCAGGTGCGGCGAGGGAAAGGAAACAGGCGTGAAGGCACTGACCTGGCATGGCAATCACGACGTACGGGTCGATACCGTGCCCGATCCCTCTATCGAGGAGCCGACCGACGCGATCATCCGCGTTACCTCCAGCGGTATCTGCGGCTCGGACCTGCACTTGTATGAGGTGTTGGGAGCGTTCATCGACGCGGGCGACATCCTCGGACATGAGCCGATGGGCATCGTCGAGGAGGTCGGCTCTGAGGTCAAGAACATCAGCCGCGGAGACCGGGTGGTAATCCCGTTCAATGTCTCATGCGGGCATTGCCACACCTGCGAGAAGGGTCTGCAATCCCAGTGTGAGACAACCCAGGTGCACGAGTACGGCACCGGCGCGGCGCTGCTCGGCTACACCAAGCTCTACGGGCAGGTGCCCGGCGGCCAAGCGGAGTTCCTGCGCGTACCCCAAGCCCAATACGGGCCGATCAAGGTTCCCGACGGCCCATCCGACGACCGCTTCGTCTACCTCTCCGATGTATTGCCGACCGCCTGGCAGGCCGTGAAGTACGCCGACGTGCCCGAGGGCGAGACCCTGCTCGTGCTCGGCCTCGGACCGATCGGTGAAATGAGCACGCGCGTAGCTCAATACCAGGGCGCAGGGAACGTGATCGGCGTTGACCTCGTCCCCGAGCGGCTCGCGCGGGCAAGCGCCCATGGTGTTCAGGTCCTGAACCTCGAAGACCACGACAATCTGCCCGAGACGGTGCGAGAGCTGACCGACGGTCGCGGTCCGATCTCGGTGATCGACGCGGTCGGGATGGAGGCTCATGGCGCCCCGCTTGGCCGGATGGCGCACAAGCTCGCGGGCATGCTCCCCGACGCCGTGGCGCAGCAGGTCATGCAGACGGCGGGCATCGACCGGCTGAGCGCGCTGCACATGGCGATCGAGCTCGTCCAACGCGGCGGCACGATCTCGCTCTCCGGTGTCTACGGTGGCGCGGCGAGCCCGATGCCTTTGATCCAGATGTTCGACAAGCAGATCAATCTGCGGATGGGACAGGCGAACGTCAAGCGCTGGATCGGGGAGATCCTGCCGCTGCTCACCGGCGAGGAGGACCCGCTCGGTGTCGATGAGTTCGCCACCCACCGCCTCCCGCTGCAAGAAGCCCCACACGCCTACGAGATATTTCAGAAAAAGGAAGACGGTGCGTTCAAGGTCCTACTCCAGCCCTAGCCGGGGCGAGCAAGAAAGGAAACCAAATGTTTGAGCGACTCCACACCCCCGAGGAGATCTTCAGCTTCAAGCTCGGATCGGCGTTGACGATGGAGAGAAACCTCGTGGACGTCCTCGAAGAGCTCGAGGAGCAGGCGCAACGCAACGAGATCAAACAGGCGCTACGGGAACATCGCGACGAGACCCGCCAGCACGTCGCGAACATCGAACGGTGCTTTGAGCTGCTTGGCGAGGACGTCGATGACTCACCTTGCCCGACGATAGAGGCGATGGCCAAGGAGGGCAAGGCCACGATCAAAAAAACCGACGACCCGCTGATCGACGCGATTATCCTCTCGGCCGCGACAGAGGCCGAGCACCACGAGATCGCGGTCTACGAAACGCTGATCACCAACGCTCAGGCACGGGGCGCGAGCGAGGTCGCAGGCCTGCTGCGCCAGAACCTCGAGCAGGAGAGACACGCCCTTCAAGTCGCGACTACCACGATGCAGACGATCTCAAGCGAAGGCATCGCGGCAGTCAGCGCCAATTGACCCGGCGAATATGCCCGTCGACAGCAAGCCGAGCAGGGTCTCGGCGTAGAGTGCCCCTTCCCCGCCGGCGAGCGACTGATAGCCGATCCCAGCGGCTATGCGCGCTTGTCCTCTGGGGGAGTTCTAGGAAAGGCGGACGCGAGTCCGAGCACGCCCCTTTCGAGGCAGCTCGTCCTCGCGTCCTGACAGCTCAGCGCTGAGCGAACTGAATACTCAAGAGCGAGGCTGTCGAAAGACCCATAGCCGGTCTCGGCCCCTCTCAAACCTTCCGTTCGAGCGGACTGCTCCACATAAGGGCGCCGCAGGCGTAGAACGGGGTATGTCGCGGAGCTCGGCATTGCCATTTCAGATATGGACGCCAGCGAAGCGTCAGGAGGGTCCTCCCGGTGTCTCTCGAATAGACAACGATGCCGGATGTTCCCGAGGGCTTGGCGCTGGAGCGCAGCCGTGATCTGATGGGCCGGACGCGCCATCCCTACTACCGCAGACTGCTCTTGTGCTTGATCGCCGTGTTGCCGGTGTTGGCGCTGCTTGGCGTGTTCGGCCAGAAACCAAGCACAAGCTCGGCTGACGCAGGCGCCGCGAGCTTGAGCGTCACGGCGCCGACCCGGCTGCGCAGCGGCTTGATCTTCCAGGTGAAGGTCAGGGTCGTGGCCCGCCGCGAGATCAAGAAGCCCGAAATCGTCTTCGACGAAGGATGGTGGGAATCGATGAGCGTCAACTCGATCGACCCCGAACCGAGCGAAGCGAGCTCGAAGGACGGACGAGTCGTCCTCTCATACGGCAAGCTCGAACCGGGTGAATCGTTGACCAGCTGGATCTATTTTCAGGTCAACCCGACGAACGTCGGCAAGCGCCGCGAGGACGTCGAGGTCGATGACGGCGAAACCCCGCTCGTGGGCGTCCATCGCTCGCTGACGATCTTTCCATAGCTCATGGACCTCGTAATCCGCGCCACCGTCGTCTTCTTCTTCATCTTCCTGGTGACCCGCGTTGTCGGCCGTCGCCAGCTATCAGACCTCGAGCCGTTCGACTTCATCCTGCTCGTGGTCCTGGGCGATCTCGTTCAGCAGGGCATCACCCAGAGCGACCAGTCCGTGACCGGCACGCTGATCGTAATCTCCACAATCGCCCTCCTCTCCGTAGCGGTGAGCTGGATCTCGTTTCGCTCCACCCGCGCACGCCTGATCGCCGAGGGCGAGCCGATCGTGCTCGTGCAGGACGGTCGGACGATCGAGCGCAACCTGCGGCGGGAGCGCATCACCCTCGAGGACATCCAAGAGGAGGCCCGTCAAGCACAGATCGCCTCGATCGGCGAGATCCGGTGGGCGATCCTCGAGAACGACGGAAAGATCAGCTGCATCCCGCACCGCGACTGATCGCGCATAGAGACTCCATAACCTGCCGACCTAGGAGGTGATCGAGCTTGCTGCTTCATTTGCCAGCGCTGGCTACGCAGCGGCCGAGATCGCCTCGACGAGCTGGCCAGTCTGCTCATGATCGAGCGACTTCGCGAGATCGGCCTGGCTTACGATCCCGATCAGCTCGTGACCGTCGATCACCGGCAGCCGGCGAACCTTGTGCTCAGTCATCGTGCGCAGCGCCTCCTCCACGGAGTCATCCGCGCCGATCGTCACAGGCTTGCCCTCGGCAAGCTCACCAGCGGTCGTCTCCCGTGGATCACGGTCTCTTGCGAGCACCTTGACCACGATGTCGCGGTCGGTGAGCATGCCCTTCAGCCGGTCGTCCTCGCCGCAGATCGGCATCGCTCCCACATCCAGCTCCGCGAGCCGCCTCGCCGCATCGAGAATGCTCTCGCTGCTCTGCACACACTCCGCGCTGCCTGACATCACGTCTCTTGCTGTACTGCCCATCGTGCACCTCCGAGGTCAGATTGAAGTCTCCCGCCTTCTATACCCCCAGAGCGCTCCGCGTAATACCGCTCCCGCCGAGAAACGTCGTCCCGGCTGGGTTCAGTACGTCACGTCCCCGGGTAGCTCGCCTCTATGCATTCGGTCATCCCCTCACACGAAGCCACCGGAACCCGTCGTCCGGCAAAGCGAAGCACTGGAACCCGTCGTCCGACGAGCAGCAGAGGCGGTGGGGCTGTGAGCGGCAAACAGCATGAGCAGTTGCGACCTGTCCACGTCGGCTGCTCGGGCTGGAACTACAAGTCATGGCGAGGAGAGATGTATCGGCCCGGACTGCCGGCGCGGCGCTGGCTCGAGCGCTACGCCGAGCTGTTTGACACGGTCGAGGTCAATACGACCTTCTATCGCCTGATCGGCCGCGACGCAGTGCAGCGCTGGGTGGAGCAAACACCCAAGGAGTTCTCCTTCGCTGTCAAGGCCAGCCGCTACCTGAGCCACATCAAGCGGCTGTCGAACATGCAGGATGGACTCGCGCGGTTCTATGAGCGTATCGAGCCGCTGATCGAGGCCCAGCGTCTCGGTCCTGTTCTCTGGCAGCTACCGGCGAGCTTTCATCGCGATGACGAGCGACTTGCCACCGCGCTGTCCGCGCTGCCTGCAGGTCGCCACGCGTTTGAGTTTCGTCACCCCAGCTGGTTCGTGCCAGAGATATATACGCTGCTGCGCGAGCACGACGCGGCGCTGGTCGTCGGCGACCATCCAGATCGGCCGTTTCAGAGCTACGAGGCCACGACCGACTGGCGCTACGTGCGCTTTCATCACGGAACCCGCGGCCGGCGCGGCAACTATTCCCACAGCGAGCTCGAGGAATGGGCCAAGCGTCTGCATTCCTGGCGCACAGAATCAGAGCTGTTCCTCTACTTCAACAACGATTGGGAGGTATTCGCGCCCCGTAACGCGATCAAGCTGTGCCGGCAACTCGACCGCCTGGAGAACGCCGGAATCGATGCCTCCTGAGACACGTTCGCAGAAGATGCTCGAAGACCTGCGGGAGCAGGCAAGCGAATGTCGTGATTGTCCGTTGTGGCACGACGCCACCCAGACCGTCTTCGGCGAGGGCCCGGCAGGAGCAACGATGATGCTCGTCGGCGAGCAGCCCGGCGATCACGAGGATCGTGACGGCAGGCCATTTGTCGGACCCGCCGGAGCGCTGCTCGACCGCGCGCTCGCGCAGGCCGAAATCGATCGCTCCCAGGTGTATGTGACCAATGCGGTCAAGCACTTCAAGTACCGCAGCCGCGGCAAGCGACGCATTCACCAGCGACCCGACAGCGAGGAGATCAAAGCCTGCCATCAATGGCTGCAGGCAGAGCTCGATCTCATCAAGCCGGGCGTACTCGTCTGCCTCGGAGCGACAGCGGCGAAGGCGCTGCTCGGAGGGACGCCGCACATCGAACGCGACCGGGGACGTCCGCTGCCCTCTGAGCTCGCACCCCTGGTCATGCTCACAGCCCATCCCTCCGCAGTCCTGCGCCAGCGCGACCACGACGCCCGCCAAGCCGCGACGCAGGCGCTCATCAGAGACCTGAAGGACGCATGGCGGGAGCGAGCTCCATGAATAGATATTCGCGATGCTTCGCCCACCAGAAATGATCACAGCTGCGGGCGGTATGAGACGAACCCCATGAGCGCCACCGCGTTGATCGTCATTGACATGCTCAACCACTATGAGCACGAGGACGCAGAGACGCTGCGCCGCTCGGTGCGAGAGACGCTGCCCGCCATCCAAGACCTCGTGCAACGAGCAAGCGATACCGACGTGCCGATCGTCTACGTCAACGACAATCACGGCGATTGGTCAGCCGGGCGTCCCGAGCTTTGCCGGCGCGCCCTGGAGGGGTCAGACCCTTCCTTGGTGGCGCCCATCATCCCCAGCGAGCAAGCGGCGTTCCTGGTCAAGGCCAGGCATTCGATCTTCTATGAAACCCAGCTCGACTACCTGCTTCGCGACCAGGCCATCGACCGGATCATCCTCCTCGGCCAGGTGACCGAGCAATGCATTCTCTACTCAGCCCTGGACGCGTATGTGCGCCGCTACTCGATCGTCGTCCCACGCGACGCCGTCGCCCACATCCACCAAGATCTCGCCGATGCCGCCCTGCGGATGATGGAGATCAACATGGCAGCGGAGATCACCACCGCCGCACACTGCAACCTGGCCGCTGGGCACTAGCCCTTGCCGGCCTGACCCACGCGCGCAAGCAACTGACCCGCTCCACTCATTCGCTTTGCCGTGAGACGCCGGTGCTCGCTCCGACGCCTGAGCGGAGCTCTCGCCAGCGCAACAGTCCGCCGCTCTGGGGGCTCAGCGGCGGAGTCTGCATCCCAGCGCCGCGACGCAGCCCATCGAGCAGCTCGAGCACGGTCTGCTCCGCTGTGCGGCTCGCGCGCCAGCCAAGCTCGTCATGAGCACGGCTGGTGTCCATGATCGGGCTGAGCATGCCCATGTCCAGCCACCCCGGTGAGGTCGGCTGCAGGCGCAGCTTCCAACTCGCCCACGTCGCACCCCGCACGAGTCCGGCTGGCAGCTCGACCGCTCTCGCCTGCAGCAGGCTGCCCAGCACGTCCACGCCGAGCACCGGGTCGGCAGCGAGGTTGAACGCTCCACTCACCGGGCGTGTGGCGGCCATCCGGTAGGCCTCGCCCACGTCATGGGAGTGCACCACCTGGGTGCGCAGACCCCGTGGGTATGGCAGCGCGCCGATCCAGTCGCGGCGTATGAGTCGATTCGGTAGCAACGGCCCCATAAAGAGGCGACGGATCTCGGTTGCAGCATCGGCCTTGAAGATCAGGGCTGGACGCAGTCGCACCGTCCTCACCGTCGGGTGATCGGCCTGGAAGACGTCAAGTGCGCGCTCGACCTCGGCCTTATGGCGCGAGTAGAAGGAGCTCTGAATGCCCGTGGTGGGCCAAGACTCATCGACCGCTCGGTGCGTCGGACCCGGCGCGTAGGCCCCCACAGAGGATGCGTAGATCAGAGCCCGCACTCCTGCTCGCGCCACAGCGTCGAACACGCGCAGGCTGCCCTCCACGTTCACGCGACGGGTGAGCGCCTCATCGCGTGAGGGCTGGATCAGCCACGCAAGGTGAATCACGACATCGGCGCCCTCGAACAGCGAGACGAGATCGTCTCCGCACACGTCCGCCGCTCGCCAGGCGGTCTTGGCAAACGACGCTCGGGGGATGCGCCTGGCCAGCCCGAGGATCTGCTCGACCGCGGGGTCCCGTCCAAGAGCGGCCAACACGCTCGTCCCGACATTGCCACTGGCGCCCGTCACCACGATCCGCAAACTGACCTTCCCTTCATAACCCGGCTCCCGCGTCGCGGCCGAGATCGTCAACACTCGTTTGGCGAGCCTCCCGGTCGGTCATTGAGATAGATGGCCGCTAACTCGGTCGGCATCGAAGCGCTCTATACCCCATGAGCGCCGCCATGACACTTATGTGCAAGGCGCACGCCTCGTTGGGAGGCAGGTGCTATGAGGTCGCCGAGGCTTGCTCGTGGGACCATCGGGGTATGTCGCCTCGTGTTATGGGCGCTCCAAAGCAGGCCTAGCGCCGATGCTGCTCGTCAGCTGGAATGTCGCAGGCCGCGTCAAGCGCTTGGAGGAGCAGGCCCAGCGGCTGCTCGGTCTGCGTGCGGACACCATCTGCCTGCAGGAGATCACGCGCAGCACGTTGCCTCGGTGGCAGACGCTCCTCGACGACGCCGGCTACCTGGGCGTCGAGCACGGCGCCCCGGACGGGGGGCGCTCGCGTCCGCTGATGGTCCTGACCGCTTGCCGAGAACCGATCGAGCCGGTCGCGATCGATGGGGTGCCGTGGCCTGAGCGCGCTCTTGCCGTCCGCACGCCAACCGGCCTCGAACTCGTGAACGTGCACTCGCCGATCAGCCCCAAGCCCCAGCTCGCCAAGATCCGCACGCACGAAGCGGTCCACCGGCACCTCGCGACCGAGCCGGGCGGTCGCGCTCGGATTCTCTGCGGCGACCTGAACACCCCGCGCAAGGAGCATTCCAACGGCACCGTCTGGACTTTCGCTCGAGATCGGTACGGGCGGCTGCGAGCCGACCGCGGCGAGCGCTGGGATGAAGCGGAACTCGCGCTCATCCGCGGCCTCGAGCCACGCGGCTTCCGCGACGCCTACCGCCTCATCCACGGTTACGAGACGCGCGAGCTCAGCTGGGAATGGCCCCGGTGGAAAGGCGGCTACCGCCTCGATCACCTCATCCTCTCAGCCTCCGTCACCGTCCAGAGCTGCAGCTACGAGCACCAATGGCGCAAAGACGGCCTATCCGATCACTCGGCACTCATCGCCCGGGTACGCGTGCGTGTCGATGTCGCGGTTGACGAGCTCGGTCTCGACCACCGCATTTGCAGGCCTTCTACGATGCCGGAGGAGGGACTCGAACCCCCGACACGCGGATTATGATCGCTTCCCGGCTCCCCGGAATTGGCTCTGCTAAGCGGATCTAAGCCCAAGAAATATGGCCCGTTTGCGAGTCGGCACGGCCCTCTGGGGAAATCCTGGGGAAATCCGTGGCTCCTTCTCGCAACTCGTTGGCCGCTTCGAGTCGCTAGGGGTCTACAACACCATGAGCCAGAGGAAACGGCCTACGGGCCACCTGCAGGTCAAGACCGACAAGAACGGTCGCGGACGCTCCTTCTGGGCGTTCTGGCGCGACCGCAACGATAAGAAGGGCGGCCGACGCCTCGGGCCCGCGCACATCCGAGACTCAGGGCGACGCACCGCCCGCGGCGCTGTCATCTGGCGGGCTGGGCACGGCCCCAAGCCGAGCACCGAGCACCTGACGCCGAAGGAAGCGCAGGCGTGCCTGGAGACGATCATCGAGGAGCTCCGAGCGGCCGCTGAGGTCGAGCACGTCGCTGAGCACACCCTGCAGCAGGCGGTCGAAGGCTGGCTGGCGGAGCGCAAAGGGGAGAGGGGACTGAAGCGATCCACGATCGCCGGCTATGAGGATATGTTCGAGCGCCTGTTCCGCGACCTCGGCGCCGACACGCAACTGCGCTCGTTCGCAGACGGTCGCCTGCGTGGATATTTCGCCGACCTCAAGGCATATCGCGTGTTGAGCGAGACGAAGGCCCGCATGGCGCTCGCCGAAGGCAAGAACGTGCAGCAGCTGACGATCGAGCGTTGGACCGCGCAGCCAGCAGAGGGCCAGGCGCTCGAGGTGGTCACGAAGGACGAGGCTGTCCGCTTGGCGGACGAGCTGCCGGGAACGTGGAAGCACCGGCGGCGCGGCTGCTACCGCGTTGTCCCGCTCGACGCGCAGCGCCCGCGACGTGTCTCACGTACCGCGGCGATGGCCCTGCAAGCGGAAGGCTGGATCGTCAAGCGCCGGAAGACGAAGCCCTGGATGCTTATGACCCCGGCCGCCGCGCAGACGCGAAACACCTACCGAGACATCCTCGCCGCATCGTTCGACTACGCCGTGCGTGAGGGCTGGCTTGACGCGAACCCGCTGGCCTCGGTCAAGCGGGCAAGCAAACGCCACGATCACGACCGCATCCTGCGGCGCGACGATGTCTACGACCCGGACGAGGTCAACCGCCTCCTGCACTGCGCCCCCAGCGTGTTCGAGGAAGCGTTCTGGCTGTGCGGCGCACACGCGGGCCTGCGCCTGCCCGGCGAGGCGCTGGGGCTGCGATGGGGCGCCGTCGACTTCCAGGCCGGCGTGATGCGGCCTTACGACAACTGGGTGCGCAACGAGATGGATACGACCAAGACATCCGACTCGGAGGCGATCCCGATGACGCCGCGGCTGACGCGAGCATTGGCGCAGCTCAGAAGAAGGAGCTACGCGACCGGCGAGCAGGACTTCGTGTTCGTAAGCGAGCTGACGCGGGACTCGCCGGTGTCCGAACGGCCTTTGCGGGAGTCCTTCAAGACTGCGGTCCAGGCCGCCGGGCTGAAGCCGGTCAGGATGTACAACCTGCGGCACTCGTTCGGCACAACGCTGGCGCGCAACGGCATTGACATCAGGACGGTCCAGGCGCTCATGCGCCACGACCGGCTCAGCACGACCGAACAGTACGTGGCGTATTCGCCGAGGCCGGACCTTGCGGAGCAGATCGCTCGGGCGCTTGATCCGCACAGCACGCCGGGGACCGTCCTGCCGATCCAGGCGTCGCCCGAGGGCTCCAACGCGACGTTCGTTGAGCGTCTGGAAGAAGCGATCCCGGCGAAGTGGCTGCAAGAGGTTCAGCGGGTCTACGCCGAGATTGAGACCTCGGCGTAGACGCTCGCCCGGTTGATCGCCAGTAATCCGAACATTGCCTATCCTCGGATTACTGCCGTCCCTCGTGAGATACTCCATCCGTGACGAGGCGGATACGTTCACCTGACGAGATCAGATGGACCAATCCCTCGGTCCGTAAGCTGGCCACGGAAGGCAGCCCAGTTGAGTCAATACTCAGGCAGGTTCGCCGCCAAGCCTTTGCGGCGATGGAGAGTGGCTGGTCAGGTCCGCCTTATGATCCGCTCAAGCTGGCAGAGCTGTCTGGGATCGAGGTGATCCCAATCGAGGAGGTGGAGGACGCCCGGCTGGTGCATCACAAGGGTCGTCCACGAATCGAGTTCAACCCAAATCGCAACCCCGAGCGGGTCCGCTTCTCGATCGCGCATGAGCTTGGTCATCTTGCCTTTCCAGACGCAGCCGAGGAGATTCGCTACCGAGCCCACAGCGCGGACGCCGAGACCGATGCCTGGCAGGTTGAGCTGCTCTGCAACCTGGCCGCCGCTGAGCTGCTGATGCCGACGGGGAGCTTCCCCGAATTTGCCGACGACATCACCCTTGAGCATCTGATCCACCTTGCTTCGGAGTTCTTCGTCTCGGTTGAAGCGGCGGTTCTACGCGCCGTTCGGCTCGCTGCTCAGCCTGCCTGTGTCTTTGCTGCCGCTCGGGTCGACGAGAGCCGCTTTCGGCTCGATTACATCGGCGGCTCTAGGTTCTGGGAGCCAGTGCTCGATGTCAAGGCAATAACGGAGTCAGAAGCCCTGATGCGGTGCAGTGCTGTCGGCTCCACTGCAAAGGAGGCAATTGGAGTTGGCAAAAAGTCCCTGCAACTCGAATGCGTCGGGGCCCCGCCGTATCCGCATACTCGCTATCCGCGAATCGTGGGGCTGGTCCGCTCGGTCGCGCACCAGGCCGAAGGCCCAGCAATCACCTACCTGAACGGTGACGCTACAGACCCGCAAGGATCGGGCGAGAAGCTGATCGCCCATATTGTCAACGACAAGACAGCCACCTGGGGAGGGCACGGCTTTGCGCCTCAGTTGCGAATGCGCTATCCCGGCCTTCAGGAAAGTTTTCGCGAGTGGGCTGAGAGTTCGGGGGGACTGGTGCTGGGGCGTATCCACCTGCATCAGGCCAAGCCCTGGATTTGGGTCTGCACGATGATCGCTCAGCACAATTACGGACTGCGAGCAGCGAAGATTCCACTGCGTTACGCCGCTCTCGAAGAGTGTCTGCGGCGGCTACGCGCTCATCTGGAGACGAGTCCCGCCGCTGTCCACATGCCAAGGATCGGTGCAGGCCAAGCCGGCGGAGACTGGAGCGTAATCTCAGAGATGATTGTTCGCCAGCTGCTCGACATTGCACCGGATGTAAACGTGTACCTGCCCGCTGGTGCCGAAGTTCCCCGGATGGCACACCAACAACTCGGACTGCACATCTAGGCATGGTCGAGCGGATCGTCGTTGTCTCTGGTCCGGTTGCTTCAGGCAAGAGTGGCCTCGCCCGCCAATTGTGCGCCACGTTCAACGGTAAGCGCTACAGCACCCATGAGATGCTGGTTCGTCACCTCGGGGGCGATCCTGATAGGCGCGATTTGCAGAGAGCTGGCGAGAAGCTCGATCGTAGCTCGAAAGGTGCCTGGGTTCGTGATCAGCTCTCGCGTGACATCTACTCACTGGAGGGATATGAGCTGGCCGTCGTCGACTCTGCCCGTATCCCCGAGCAGGTTGAGTATCTGCGCGAATCATTTGGCCGTAGGGTGACCCACATCCACACCTTTGCCTCAGAAAAGACGCTGCGCCGCCGCTACAGCCAGCGCAGGAAGGAACGTGTAGGTGAGTTGCCGAGCTATGACGAGATGGCTGCCGACTCAACCGAGGCGCAGGTCGAAAGGATGCGCGAGCATGCGGATCTCGTGATTGACACCGACAAGTGTCTACCCCGCGACGTCCTAGTACGCGCTGCACGAGCGCTCGATCTACTCGCGGGCTCGCCTGCTCAATGTGTCGATGCCATAGTCGGCGGCGAGTATGGGTCGGAGGGCAAGGGTAACATCGCCTTTTACCTCGCGCCCGATTACGACCTACTCATTAGGGTGGGTGGTCCTAATGCCGGCCATAAGGTCTTCCTTCATAGCGGAGAGTCATACACTCATCATCACCTACCCTCGGGCACCCGCGCGGGCGAAGCCAGGCTGATGGTTGGGCCGGGCAATGTGATCAACGTCGAGAAGTTGCTACAGGAGATCGCTGACTGCGAAGTCGACCAAGGACGCCTGACGATTGATCCCAAGGCGATGGTTATTGAGAAGGCCGATATCCGTCGAGAGCAGAGCCTAGCTGAATCGATTGGCTCGACTAAGCAAGGGGTAGGCTGGGCTACGGCGCGACGTATTCTGCGAGGCGCCGATCCCAAGATGGCTGCGGTGCGGCTGGCGCAGGACATCCCCGATCTCGAGCCATATCTGCGCAGCGCGACAGATGTCCTCGAGGATGCCTATTCGCGTGGCCTGCGGATCATGCTTGAGGGAACCCAAGGCACTGGTCTTAGCCTCTACCACGGCTCCTATCCCCATGTGACCTCGCGCGACACCGGGGTCGCTGGCACTCTTAGTGAGGCGGGAGTCGCGCCGCATAGACTTCGTCGCTGCATCCTCGTGTGCCGCACCTACCCGATCCGGGTTGAAAGTCCATCAGAGACCGACAGCTCCGGACCGATGTCAATCGAGCTCACCTGGACCGAGGTTGAGCGTCGTGCCGAAGTGCCGCGCGGAAAGCTCCGGAGCTCCGAGCGGACCTCGACGACCGACAAGCAGCGACGAGTCGGCGAGTTCGAGTGGGATCTGCTGCGCCGCTCGGCGCTACTCAATGGCCCGACCGACATCGCGCTTACCTTTGTTGACTACCTCGGTAAGCAGAACCGCGATGCACGGCGTTTTGATCAGCTCGGCCAAGATGCGCTGCTCTTTATAGAGGAGGTTGAACGGGTGGCGGGTGCGCAGGTGAGCTTGGTTTCGACGGGCTTTGATAGGCGGCCGGCGATTGTCGACAGGCGGACATGGTGATGGATGTCGCCGCGTTTGCTGAACGCTATCCACGACTCTGGCATATGGCGGAGGTCGAGAACTGGGCACTTATTCAGACTCAGGGACTTCTTAGCACTTCGGCGCTGCTTGATCTTTTTGAAGTGACGGGGACTGAGCGCCAGGAGATCGAGTCCGCCTACCGGGGAGAGTCGGTGGAGATCGAGCACCCAACGCTTGGTAAAGCGACAATTCGTGATCAAGCGCCGATGCACAGCGACGCGGTCGTGGTGAGATTTTTGGACAACCTAACACCCGCTCAGTGGTACAGGATGCTGAACAGCCGGGTATTTTTTTGGCTTACAGAGGAACGGCTGGAAAGGCTCCTGGGTGCTGGCCTCTATCGCGCACGCTCGCACATGGTCTTGGAACTAGACACGGCCGCGGTGCTGGAGCGGCACATCGAGCAGGTTACGCTTTCGCCGATCAATTCCGGTGCAATTTTTGCGGGCGGGACGACCCGTCGCGGGAGGGAGACTTTTAGTCGCTTTGATGACTATCCCTGGTCTAGGCGAGAAAAACAGAAGGAGCTCGTTGTTGAGCTAGCGGTCGATCGGTCCGTGCCCGACCTGAGCGGCCTCTTGATCAACGCCACCGAGCGGCGGGCGCCAGCCAAGTAAGCGACGGCAGTCGTACAGAGCGTCCAGTCTTTCGCGGCGATGCGACGCGTTTGTGCGCACGCCACTCTTTAGGCGCCGCGGACAGGCGTTCCATCAGGGCGAATGAACGAGATGTCGATCCCGAGCCGCATCGCGTTGGCGATGTTGGCCAACTGGCCGAGCGTGAGGTTGCGACGGCCCGCTTCGACGGCCGAGATGTAGGAGGGGGAGACTCCTAGGCGCTCGGCGACCGCGGTTTGGGTTAGCCCGAGCGCTTGGCGGGTGTCCTTGATCTCGCGGCCGACGACCTTCGCGTGGATCTCAGATACCGCCGTTCGTGGCATGGCGCTCAGGCGGCGGTGGAGTAGTGGAAGCTGGCAGCGACCGGCTCGGCCGCGGCGACCTCGATGACCTTGACGTGGAGGTCTCCGCTGCGGTAGCCATAGGGCTGCAGCCGTGCCCAGCGCTCGGCGCCATCGGCCCGCGTGATGCGCTCCGCGGTCTCGGGGTCGACGATCGCGAGGTCGGGATTGATCCAGTCGGCGTGCGGCCCGCTGATGCTCACGTCGTCGCCACGCGCGAGCAGCTGCGCAACAGGCAACTCGATCCACTCTTTGGTGTCTGAGTCGCGCTCGAAGGTCGTGAAGTTGACTTGGATCATCGGGAGATTCCCCTTCGATATCGGATTCGATAGTTGACCCCTTGAGTTATGATGCTACCACGCAGCAAAGAACGCATGTCGCGCATCTCAGAACTCGCCGGGGCGCAGGATCTCGCCTCTGTCCAGCATGAGCCGTGCCCTGTTCGCCAGTGCCTGCGCGCGGGCGGGCACGAGGAATCGGGCGATTCCGAGCAGGTCGGAATCGCTGAGCAGGCGAGTGAGAGCGCCGCGCTCCTCGGTGAGCAGGCTTGCGGCGCCGCGCCCGTGGCGAGCAGCTACGAAGTCGGAGTAATTGAGGATGGCCCGTGGCAGCGCAAACGCGTAGCCGTGATCGATCAGCGTCATCCGACTGCCGTCCCAGCGCCAGTTCCCATCGTGACGGTCCTGCTGCGCGATGAGCGAGTCGAAGAACGCCGCGGGCAAGCACCAGGTCGGATTCAGGGTCGGCGCCATGTCCCGCGGCCAACCAATCGCTCGTAGCGAGAGCGAGCCATCCTCGCCCGCGTATTCGCGCAGCACGCACGGCACGACGATCTCATCCCACGGCGGCCCGAGCGCCACGGCGAGCCGCCAGCTGGCCGCCTCGTGCAGCGGCGGCGTCTCGTCGGTCTGTCCGTAGGCGATCGCGTTGGCGACATGCACGCCGGAGAACGGCTTGTGGAACACGATCGCTCCACCGGCGAGTTCCAGCTGCTTCGTCGCATTCACGCCGGGAGAGGTCGTGGGCGCCGGAGGGCCGGCGAACGCCTCGTTGAGCATCTGCTGCTCAATCGTGCGAGCGCCCTGGCTCGCCCGAACAGCCGCTATCTGCACGTCGATCTTCACGCGTCCAAGTGTGCCCGTGCGTTAGGACGCCCCTGGTCGGTGCCCATCCGCCGCCCGACAGGGAAATCTCTGGGGAAATCCACTGCCGCCGTGATACTCTGCAAACCACCGTATTTGCAGGCCTTTCGTGATGCCGGAGGAGGGACTCGAACCCCCGACACGCGGATTATGATTCCGCTGCTCTAACCGACTGAGCTACTCCGGCGGGGTTGCGCAGTTTAGCCTTCAAGTGATGCAGCCACAGCTCATGCTCACGGTGCCCAACGTCTCGGAGGGCCGTGACGAGCGGACAATCGTCGCTGTCGGTGCGGCGTTCACCGGCAGTGGGGACGGGGCACGCCCGGAGAGCGGCGCCGGGGGGGTCGTCCTCGACAACGCGGTGGCGGCCGGCCTTCCGATCGCCGACGCCGCGTCGGTGCGCCTGCTCGACGTGCATCGCGACGGTGACCACCATCGCTCGGTGTTCACACTCTCGGGTTCGCCCGGCGGCTTGGTGGAGGCATTGGTACGCGGCGCCCGCGCGGCGCGCGAGCGAATCGACGTGATCGGCTCCGCTCCGGCGACGGGTTCGCGCTCTCCCGGCAGCGAGAGCGCCCGCCGCGGCGAGCATCCCTACGTGGGCGCGCTCGACGTTGCGCCGCTCGTCTACCTCGACGCGAGCGCTCGTGGGCAGGCCTGCGCGCACGCGCTCGTGGTTGCCGACCGGATCGGCGAGGAGCTCGGCATCCCGGTCTTCCTCTACGGCGAGCTGTCCGGCGGTCGCACCCGTGCGGAGTTGCGCCGCGGCGGCCCCGTCCGTCTGCGCGAGCGGATCGAGGCGGGCGAGCTGCGCCCAGACTTCGGCCCCGCGAAACTGCATCCGACGGCCGGGGCGACGCTCGTGGCGGCAAGGGAGCCGCTGGTCGCCTTCAATCTGTGCCTGGCCGCCCCGGCGACGGTCGAGGACGCGCGCGCGATCGCTGCGCTGATCCGCGACGGTGGCGCGGAGGGGCTGTCCGGGGTGCGCGCGATCGGCGTGGCGCTGAGCGAGGGGGCGGGACAGGTCTCTACGAACGTCGAACGCCCGCTGGAGGTCCCCCTGGCTCGTGTGATCGAGGCTGTCGGGAGGCACGCCCGTGTGGCCGGCGCCGAGCTCGTCGGCCTCGCGCCGCAGGCTGCGCTGGAGGGGTTTCCCGAGGACGTCCCGCTGCCCGGTTTCGATCCTGCGCGCCACACGATCGAGAACGCGCTGCTGGGTTCCCATCCCGCCGGATGGCGAGCTGGAGATGCGGGGCCTTAGTAGGCTTGTAGGCCGATGGCTCAGACCAAGCGCAAGCGCCAGACCAAGCACCGTGGTAACGCGGCCGGTGCGGTCGAGTCACGCGGGCGCACCGGGCGCAAACCGACGGCGGCAGAGAAGAGCGGCAACGCCGCTGACGTCGTAGGGGCCAAAGAGAAGAAGCTCGACAAACGGGACCGCCCGCCCACGTGGCTCGGCGCGTTCTACCGTGCGATGGCGGCGACCGTCGTGCTGCTGCTGGTGAGCCTGTTCCTGATCAAGCAGTCCAACAAGGCGGTCGGCCTGTTCCCGATCGTGCTCGTCGGCTACACGCTGGTCAGCTACTACACGGACCTCTGGATGTTCAAGCGCCGCCAGCGCAAGAAAGCTCAAGCCGCGGGCGGCAAGGGGAAGCCGGTGGCGCGATGAGCCTTGCTCGAGGACAGCGATACTTCATCCGCGGAGCTCGGCAGAGGGCTGAGCCGTGAGCGGTCTCGACGTGCGGGGGTTCACCGTCGGGCCGCTGCAGGAGAACGCCTACATCGTGCGGGCCGACAGCACGGCGAAGCGCGCGATCATGGTCGACCCGGGCGACGAGGCCGAGCGGCTGCTGCAGGCGACGCGGGCGCTGGGCGTCGAGATCGAGGCGATCCTGATCACCCACGGCCACTTCGATCACATCGGTGCGCTTGCGCCCGTGGCGCGCGCGACCGGCGCGCCCGTGTACTGCCCGGAAATCGAGCAGATGATGCTGACGGACGTCATGCGCTGGGTGCCTCTCGGGTTCGGGCCGTTCGAGAACTGCGCACCCGACCACACGCTCCACGGCGGTGAGTGTTTGAATCTGGCTGGGCTCGACATCGAGGTGCTCTTCACGCCTGGTCACAGCATCGGTCACCTCACCTATGCGATCGCACCGGCCGGGTCTGGCGATCGGGCAGGGCAGGGCGACGGACAGGCGAAGGGCACGGTGCAGGCGAGGGCGCTCCTGTCCGGAGATGTGCTGTTCGCGGGCTCGGTCGGCCGGGTCGACCTGCCCGGGGGCGACTGGGCGACGCTCGAGCGCTCGATCGGCGAGCTGTTGCGCGGATTCCCTGCCGAGACGGTCGTGCATCCGGGTCATATGGGCGTCACGACGCTGGGGCGCGAGCGCGACACGAACCCTTTCCTCAGTGAGCTGCGCGTCGGTGTCCCCCGTGTGACGAGCGCGGCGGAAGCGAGCGCCACGGGCGCGGCGGCAGCCGGAAGTTGAGCGAGCCCAAGATCAAAGCGCCGCGTGGCACGTTCGACGTGCTCGGCGAGCAGGCGGCGGCGCGCACTGCGCTGCAACGGAGCGCGCAGACGATCCTGGAGAGCGCGGGCTACGAGCGGATCGAGACGCCCACCTTCGAGGCCACAGAGCTGTTCGCGCGCGGGGTGGGCGAGTCGACCGACATCGTGCAGAAGGAGATGTTCACGTTCGAGGACGGCGGCGGCCGCTCGCTGACGCTGCGCCCGGAGGGCACGGCGCCGGTGTGCAGGGCGTATGTCGAGCACGGCATGCACAAGCGCCGCCAGCCGGTGAAGCTGTGGTATCTGTCGAGCTTCTTCCGCCACGAGCGCGCCCAGGCGGGGCGCTACCGGCAGTTCTGGCAGATCGGGGCCGAGGCGCTCGGCTCCGACGATCCGGCGCTCGACGCCGAGTCGATCGTGCTGCTCAACGCGCTGCTCGTCGAGTCCGGTGTCAGGAACGTGCGACTGCGACTGTCGAGCCTCGGCAGCAGCGAGAGTCGCGCCATGTATCGCGAGCGGTTGCAGACATACCTGCGCGCGCACGAAGACAGCCTCTCCGCGGAGGTGGCAAGCCGGATCGAGCTGAACCCGCTGCGTGCCTTCGACTCAGACCACGAGGGCACGCGCCGCACGATGAAGGACGCGCCGCGCCTGCTCGATCAGCTGAGCAAGGAGGACGCCGAGCACTTCGCCCAGGTGCGCGAGCTGTTGGAGGTCGCACGCATCCCCTATGAGCTCGACACGACGCTGGTAAGGGGTTTGGACTACTACACACGCACCGTGTTCGAGTTCACCTCCGATGCGCTCGGAGCGCAGAGCGGCGTCGGCGGCGGCGGGCGCTACGACGGCCTGATCGAGCAGCTGGGCGGCCCGGCGACGCCCGGGATCGGCTGGGCGGCGGGAATCGAGCGAATCATCTTGGCGGGCGAGCCGCCACCTGCTCACCCCGAGACGATCGAGCTGTTCGTAGCGCTGTCTGAGCCAGCTTCGCGCACCGCCGCCTTTGCGCTCTTGGGCGAGGCGCGCTCGGCCGGGCTAACGGCTCGGATGGAGCTGGCGGGACGATCCCTGAAAGGCCAGCTCACCCACGCGAACGCCCTCCGGGCCCGCTACGTCGCGATCGTCGCACCGCGGGAGACGGTGTTGAAGGACCTGCAGGCAGGTGGGCAACAGACGATCGCCACGAGCACCGTGACACATGCCGTATTACAGGGTCTGCGCACTCTCTGAGGCACGCCAGAAGTACCCGCTCCCGTCCAACGCCCTTTGCGCGGCTCAACTCGAGCCGTCAACCTGCCGAAAGAAGGGGCAATGAGCCAGCTTTCCCGTCCTTACCAGATCGCCCTGCTCGCGCTGGGGTTGCTCGTTGTCGTGTGGTTCATCGCCCTGCGCGGGCACTCGGCCGCGACGAGCACGGGCGGCGCCGGCTCATCTCCGGCCGCGTCTGCGCCCGCGCCGAGCGCCGCAGGCGAGGCGAAGGCGGCCGCCGCGCCGACCCACGTCTACACCGGTCCCGTGCCCGGGCTCACGGGCTTGACACGCGCGATCGCGAAGGCGCACGGAGCGGTCGCAAACTCTCAGCAGAACGCCAAGCAGGTCGAAGGCGAGTCCGGGGAATCGTCCCACTCCCCCTCCACCACAGCCACCGCGGGCGGCGCGGGCGCACAGCCGGCGCACGCGGTTGCGCCGAGGAGCGCTGCCACCAAGCATGCGGCCGGGGCCCGATCGCATGCGGCTCACCGCCCTGCGTCAAACAAGCCAAGCACGGCAGCGTCAAGCAAGCCGGGCACGAACGTCGCCTCCGCGCCCAAGACGCACCACTCCTCGCCGAGCATGCAGGTGAGCGTGGAAGCCGAGTTGAAGCAGGGCAAGGTCGTCACGATCCTGTTCTGGAATCCCAAGGCCGCGGTCGACCGGGCGGTGCAGCGCGAACTGCAGGCGGTCGGGCACGTCCTCGGCGGGAAGATCGCGGTGCACGACGCCGCAGCCGATCAGGTCGGCTCGTTCGGGTCGATCACGCGCACGATCCAGGTCGACGAGACGCCGACGATCCTGATCGTGAGCAAGGGTGGGCAGACGACCACGCTGACCGGACTGACGGACGTGTTCTCGCTCGAGCAGGCGATCGGCGAAGCGCGGAAGGCGACCGCCAAGTAGCCGCAGAGGCGATTGGCGAGCAGCTGTAACAGCCTCCTGGCGCGGACCCTTACACTCGACCGGGTGGGAAGCGTCGAAGCCCTGGTCGATCATCTGCAAGCGCCGCGCGGGCGCGGACACACACCGGCCGATGCGTTCACCGGAGCCGCCGGTGGGGCCGCCTGCGGCGATCTGATCCGGATCTCGCTCGCGATCGACTCGAACTGCGCCGCGGGCACGATCTCGGATGTCGGCTTTGACGCGAGCGGTTGCGGTACGAGCATCGCCGCGGGGAGCGCCACCGTCGCCATGCTGCGCGGCGTCCCACTGCTTCACGCCGCGCGGATCGGCGCCGATGAGATCGCATCCGAGCTCGGCGGCCTGAGCGCCGCCAAGCGCCACGCGGCCGAGCTTGCGAGCGACGCGCTGCACCGCGCGCTCGGCGCCGCAGTGCGTGAGCGAGCGAGCCTGACCCCGGTACAGGGACGGACGCTGGTCGCGATGAGCGGGGGGGTGGACAGCGCGGTGGCGGCGCTGCTGATCGCCGAGGAGCACGACGCGGCGGAGGGAGTCGGCGTCACGCTAGAGCTGTGGTCGGACCCGGAGAACGACGGCGATCTCAGCTGCTGCTCGGCGCAGGCGGTGCGGGGCGCGCGCGACCTGGCCCACGGTCTGGGCATGGCCCATCTCTCGATCGACCTGCGCGCCGAGTTTCGCTCAGGCGTCGTCGACCGCTGGCTCTCAGATCACGCCGCCGGCCTGACGCCGAACCCGTGCGTGCGCTGCAATGGAAACGTCCGCCTCGACGCGATGCTCGAGCTGGCGGGCAGGCTCGGATCGCCGAGGCTCGCAACCGGCCACTATGCCCGCGTCGCCACCGGCCCGCTGCTGCGCACCGCGGTGGACGAGCACAAGGACCAGAGCTACGTGCTCGCGGCGCTCACGCCCGCGTCACTCGCCCGTTTGCGCTTTCCCCTTGGCGGCATGCACAAGGGACAGGTACGGGAATTGGCGGCCAAGGCCGGCCTCGCGGTGGCGCGCCGGCGTGACTCGCAAGATCTCTGCTTTCTGGCCGGTACCCGCCAGAAAGCCTTCCTGGAGCGCCACGGTGGCATGGGCACCCGACCCGGCTCGATCCTCGACCGCGAGGGAAAGGTGCTCGGCGAGCACGGTGGCGCGCACGGCTTCACGGTCGGACAGCGACATGGGCTCGGCCTCGGTGGCGGACCCCCGCGATACGTGCTCGCGACCGACACGCGCCTGAACACCGTCACGGTAGGCCCCCGTGACGAGCTCCTCGTGCGCGAGATCGGCGTGCGCGAGCTGACCCTTCACCGCCACGCCGGCTGTGTCGACGGTGTGCGCGTGCGCTCGCACGGACGCACGTTCGCCTGCCGCCTGTCCTCGGAGCTCGACGCCGGGCGTCACGCACGGGCGCGCGTCGAACTGGCCGAGCCGGTCGAGCGCACCGCGCCCGGTCAGCTCGCTTGCCTGTACGCGGGTGAGCTGCTGGTCGGTCACGGTACCGTTGCTTGACTACACACACCGGGTTGCCTGACTACCCCAACTCGAGATCGCGCTTCCATTGCGAACTATTCGATAGAGGCCAAGCGAGCAAACATCTGGAAGTTGTCACCTCTCTGCGCACCTGGTCCCTGGAGCTTCGAGGCCGTTGTGAAAAGCAGGTGCCTATGGGCTTCGGTCTATGACCTCGCCCAGTGTTCGCAGATCGGCGTGGTAGGCGCGGAGGAACGCAAGCAGCGTGTGCCACCTCATCCCGCGCTCGCCGCGCTCGATCTGTGAGACGAACGTAGACCTGACACCGACGAGCTCGCCTGCTTGCACTTGCGTCAAGCCGATCCGCTTGCGCAGCGCCTTGAGCGCGTTGCCGAGGGCGACGTACTCGGCGGCTGAAGGTAGCTCGGGTTTGGTCACGACAGATTCCACAGTAAGGCTTAGTTTTGTTAGTATGGAACTACTATTTGGACATTTGAGAATCGACTGAGGGTGCGCTCGTCCGATTCTCTTACGCGAACGAAAGCGACTCGTGCATGCCGGCAGAGCCTATCGACGTTTCGGTCCAAGCCACCATCGTTCTCGAACTTCTGGGGAGGCAGGACGGTTACTCGCGATCCGCCCTGTACACCGCTCTCAAAGACGTCACGGCCGACCGTGTGACGGCTGCGCTCGCCAGTCTGTCGGACGCCGGGGTGATCCGATTTGACGACCGGACGATCCATCCGACGCCCGCCACACAGCGTCTCGATCTTCTTCGTCTGATCGCAATCTGATGTCCTCGTTGGGAACAGAGGTCATTGTGGTCCGATTCTTGCCTTGGGAGCACCGGATGGTCGAACGAATCGCAGACTCTCGCGGGCTCACGACGAGTGACTTCATCCGCGCCACGCTGGGCCTGGAGCCGGAGGAGGACGCACGCTTGGTCGATCCGAGCCGTCGAGACCCTCGGGGCGCCCAGCTTGAGGTCGATGCTGTCTCATCGGGTGCGGTCCGGCGGAGGGCCTCTGACGAAATCGACAAGCGGGAGAGCGATCATCTCCGCATCTGAAGAGTGCCGCCGTCCGCGCGAGCGCGATTCTCAAACGCGGGCAACGGGGTCTAGCCGTGTCGATCCTCGATGGGACCCCTAATATCAGCGCACGATGACCTCTGATGAGATCCGCGAGCGATATTTGAGCTTCTTCGCGGAGCGCGGACACACGCGCGTACCGTCGGCCTCGCTCGTACCCTCCGCGCACGACCCCTCCGCGTTGCTGACGGTCGCGGGCATGCACCCGCTGAAGCCCTACTTCCTAGGCCAGGAGACCCCGCCCGCTCCGCGCCTGACCAGCTGTCAAAAGGTCTTTCGCACAGTCGACATCGACAACGTCGGCAACACCGCCCGGCACCTGACCTTCTTTGAGATGCTCGGCAACTTCTCCTTCGGCGACTACTTCAAGCGCGAGGCGATCGCGTTCGCGTGGGAGCTCTCGCGCGAGGTGTTCGGCTTCTCCGAGGACTCCATCTGGGTGACCGTCTTCGGCGGCGACGACGAGCTCGGGCTCGGGCCCGACGAGGAGGCGATCGCCTGCTGGCGGGACGTCGGGGTGCGGCGCGATCGGATCGTCGAATGCCCGCGCTCGGAGAACTTCTGGCAGGCCGGTCCCGGAGGGCCGTGCGGGCCCTGCTCCGAGCTCTACATCGACCGGGGCTCCGAGCACGGCTCCGCCGAGGACCTGCCCGGAGGCGAGAACGAGCGTTTCCTGGAGTACTGGAACCTCGTTTTCATGCAATACGACCAGCGGCCGAGCGCCGGCGGCGAGAGCTCGACCCTCGTGCCGCTGCCGGCCAACAACATCGACACCGGCCTGGGACTGAACCGCATGGCGGCGATCCTGCAGGGCAAGCCCTCGGTGTTCGAGACCGACCAGTTCGCGCCGCTGATCGAGCTCGGCGAGGAGCTGTCGGGCCGGCGCTACGGCGAGGTGCTCACGACCGATCGCGCGCTGCGCATCCTCGCCGACCACTCCCGTGCGACGGCGTTCCTGATCGCCGACGGCGTGGTTCCGTCGAACGAGGATCGCGGATACGTGCTGCGCCGGGTGATGCGCCGGGCGATTCAGCAGGGCCTTGCCCTCGAGCTCGAGCCCGGGTTCCTCCCGCGCTACGCCGAGCTGGTCACCGAGCTGATGGGCTCCGCTTACCCGGAGCTGGGAGAGCAGGCAGCCGCGGTCGCGGAGTGGACGGCCGCGGAGGAGGAGAGCTTCGGCCGCACGCTCGCACAGGGCATGAACACCCTGCGCCGCCACATCGAGCAGGCGCATGCAGGCGGCGGCTCGGCGGTGGCCGCCGAGGAGGTGTTCCGCTTGCACGACACCTTTGGCTTTCCGTATGAGATGACCAGCGAGCTGCTCGGCGAGGAGGGGCTTACGATCGAGGGCGACTTCGAGCGGCTGATGGACGAGCAGCGCGCTCGTGGCCGGGCGAGCGCTCGCGGCACGAGCACGAACGCCGCAGGCGAGCGTGCCGCGGCGCTCGCATTCGCCGGCGAGACCCCGGTTCAGACCCGCTTCACCGGATATGAGACCGAGCGCCAGCAGACCACGGTCGCGGCTCTCCGGAGAGTCGCCGCAAACGGCGACTCCGGGCGAGGCACGTTCTGGTCAAGCTCGCCGAGTCGCCGTTCTACGCGGCCGGCGGCGGTCAGGTCTCCGACGCAGGCACGATCGAGTGCGTCGCAGGCGACTGCAGCGCGCGGGTGGAGAGTGTTTTCCGGCTGGGCGACGATCAGGCGCTCACGGTGGTCGTCGAGCAGGGATCCCTGCGGCCCGAGGAGCCGGTGATCGCGCGGGTAGACAGCGCGCGCCGGCACGCCATCGAGTGCAACCACACCGCCACGCACCTGCTCCACGCCGCGTTGCGTGAGCGCTTGGGAGATCACGTGCGCCAGGCGGGCTCCTACGTCGGGCCGGACAAGCTGCGCTTCGACTTCAGCCACGTTCAGGCGTTGAGCGAGCAGGAGCTGCGCGAGGTCGAGGATCGAGTGAACGAGTGGGTCGCTCGCAACGACCCGGTGCGCCCGATCACCACTACTCTTGAGGAGGCCAAGCGCCTCGGGGCGATGGCGCTGTTCGACGAGAAGTACGGGGAGGTGGTGCGGATGGTGCAGATCGGAGAGGGCGAGTACTCGCGCGAGCTGTGCGGTGGCACGCACGTGCGCAGCACGGCCGAGATCGGGCCGTTCGCGATTCTCGGCGAGACCTCCAGCGCGGCGAACGTGCGACGGATCGAGGCGCTCACCGGGCCCGGCGGCGGTGACGATGCTGCGCGCGCACGATCGCCTGCTCGGAGAGGTCGCGACGGTGTTGCGCATGCGTCCCGAGGATGCACCGGAGAGAGCGCGCGCGCGCGAGCAGGAGCGCAAGCGGCTGGAGAAGGCGCTGAGGCAGGGCGCGCAGGGCACGAGCGCCGCCGCCGGCGGAGGGGGGGTGAACGTTGATGAGCTCGTTGCCGGCACGAGCGAGATCGCAGGTGCGCAGACGCTGCTGGCGACGGTGGACGTGAGCGATGCCAAGGCGCTGCCGGCGCTGGTCGACCGCCTGCGCGCAAAGTTGCCCGACGCGGCGATCGTGCTCGGGACGGCCGTCGACGGCCGGGTGCACCTGATCGCCAGCGTTCCCTCGGCGCTCGTGCAGCGCGGCGTCCGCGCGGGAGCCGTGGTGAAGGCCGCCGCCGCGGCCGTCGGCGGCGGGGGAGGGGGACGCGACACGATGGCCCAGGCCGGGGGACGCGATCCGGAGAAGCTACCGCAGGCGCTCGCGGAGGCGCGAACGGCGATCGCGGCAGCGTTGGAGGGCTGATGCACATGTGCTTCGCACACGACTTGGCATCAGGCAGACCAATCGATCAGGCGCCGATGAGGGTGCTGGCGCTCGACTACGGCAGTGCGCGCTGCGGCTGTGCGCTCAGCGATCCTTCGGGCACGATCGTCACGCCGATCGAGGCCATCTCGCGTCCTGGCACCCGGCGCGGGCTCGACACGATCATCGAGCTCGTGCGCGAACGTGACGTTGAGCGGGTCGTGGTCGGGCTGCCGCTGTCGCTGCAGGGCGGAGACACCGCACAGACGCGCGAGACGCGTGAGTTTGCGCAACGGCTGTCATTGCGGCTCGGCGAAGAGGTGCCGGTCGAGATGCACGACGAGCGTTTCACCACGCGCATCGCCGAGCGCATGGGGGGCACCTCGATCTCAAGCGAGGACTCGCGCGCCGCAGCGCACCTGCTGGAGGGCTGGCTGACGGCCCGATCGCGTTAGTAACGCGTTAAGGTCCGTACACGCATGGCGGGCGAACGTACCGAAGAGGAACGCGAGCGTGCCCGTGAAGAACGCGCGCGCCGGCGGGCCGAACAGGCAGGAAGGAAGCCCGATGCTGCAAGCCCCGACCGAGGCCCGTGTCGAGGTCTCCGTCCGCGTCACCGTCATGCGGAGCCGAGCGGCGAGGAGCTCATCGAGGTTCCGCCGGCGCTCGAGCCGCCCGTCCCCGAGGCGAGCGACGTCGAGGAGGCTTTCGCGAGCCGCGCCGCCGGATGCCGCCGAGCCGCCGGACATCGTCGAGCCGCCGCCGCCGATCCCGCCGTTCGGCCGCCACCCTCGAGCGGTCGCCGCGACATGCTGCTCGAGCACCGCCGCCGCCGGCAGCGTGCGCACCGCGCCTCCGCTCGCACACGACAGCCGGGCGCGCGCAGGCTGACGCGCGCGCGTGTCAGCGCCCTGCTGGCGCTGGCGCTCGCGATCGTCGCCGTGTGGTTCCTGCTGTCGCTGTTCCAGCCGTTCGCAGGCGCGGGGCACGGCAAAGTCATCGTCGACATACCGAAGGGCTCGAGCTCGAGCGCGGTCGGCTCGATCCTCGCGCGCGACGGGGTCGTCTCCTCCGGCTTCTTCTTCGAGCTGCGCGCATTCGTGGCCGGCAAGCGGGGCGAGCTGCGCTCCGGGCGCTTTCAGCTTGAGCGCGACATGAGCTACTCCGCCGCGATCGCCGCGCTGAGCAAGCCGCCGCCCGCGGCGATCGTCGTGAAGGTGACGATCCCGGAGGGCTACACCCGCCTGCAGATCGCCGTGCTCGCCCGCGAAGACGATCTCACGGGCAGCTATCTGGCGGCCTCGACTCACTCGTCGCTGCTCGATCCCGCGCACTACGGCGCGCCGAGCGGCACGAGCGACCTCGAAGGCTTCCTCTTCCCCGCGACCTACGAAATGGTCGCGGGCGCCCCCGCCAGTCCGTCTGGTGCAACAGCAGCTGCTCGCCTTCAAGCAACGCTTCGGCGCCGAGGACGTCCGCCGCGCGCGCGCGCTGGGAGTGACGCCGTATCAGCTGCTGACGGTCGCCTCGATGGTCGAGCGCGAGGCGCAGACGGCGCACGACCGCCCGTTGATCGCAGCGGTCATCTACAACCGGCTGCGCGAAGGCATGCCGCTGGGCATCGACGCGACGATCTACTACGCGGTGGAGCTGCAGAAGCAGGTTCCCGTCTATGCCCAGGAATTGACCGAGGCGCAACTGCACATCGACTCGCCGTACAACACCCGTCTGCACAAAGGGCTGCCGCCGACGCCGATCTCAAATCCGGGCATGGCATCGATCGAAGCGGCCGCCCACCCCGCGCACGTTCCCTACCTCTACTACGTCGCCGCCGCCGACGGCTGCGGCGAGCAGGCGTTCTCGAACACCTACGCCCAGTTCGAACGCGACGCCGCCGCCTATCAGGCGGCGGTGAAGAAGAACGGCGGACATCCCCCGTCGTGCAAGCGCAAGTGATGCAAGGCTCCCATCGCCCCGAGAGCAGGCATGCCCCATCCTCCTCGAGCATCGAGGGGTGCGTATGAGTCCGCCCGGCTCCATCTTCGCTCCCGCTGGGCCTGCCGGTGGGAGCGCTCGCCGCCTGGGCGTGCTCGGCTGGCCGGTCGCCCACAGCCGCTCGCCCGCGATCCACAACGCGGCGCTGGCCGCGCTCGGCATGGACGGCTGGCGCTACCAGCTCCTGCCGGTCCCACCGGAGCTGCTCGCCGAGACGACCTCGCGGGCTGGGAGCGGCGGGCTTCGTCGGCGCCAATGTGACGATCCCGCACAAGCACGCGGCGCTCTGCGCTGGCGAGCGAGGCGAGCGCGGCGGCGGTTGCGATCGGCGCGGCGAACACGCTCACGTTCGCTCGCCGACGGCGCGATCGCGGCGGAGAACACCGACGCTCCGGGCCTGATCGCTGCGCTCGGCCTGAAGCTGCGCGGGATGAGCGCGCTCGTGCTCGGCGCCGGCGGCAGCGCGCGCGCCGCCGTGTGGGCGCTGCGCGAGGGTGGCGCGCGCGAGGTCTCGATGTGGAATCGCACGTCCCGAGCGCGCCGAGCGGCTCGCGCGGGAGCTCGGTGCGCGGCCCGTCCGCGCTCCCGTCTCCGCGGACCTGCTCGTCAACTGCACGTCGGTGGGGCTGACCCCGTCCCCGGGAGCGATCTCCGCGTCGGGCGGGCCACCGCCGCCGCCGGAGGCTGCCGGTCCGGGTAGAACGGTCGGCCAGTGAGCGTGAAGAGCTCAACCTACTTGGGCTGACGTTCGATCAGGTCGGTAGCTACCCGTATGTCGTCGACATGGTCTATCGCCCCGGATCCACCCAGCTGCTCGCCGCCGCGCGAGAGCACGGCGCGCGCACGCTCGACGGCCTCGAGATCCTGCTCGCACAGGGCGCGCTCAGCTTCGAGCTGTGGACGGGCCGCAAGCCGCCGCTCGATGTCATGCGCGCAGCGCTCCACGCCTCGGACGCTGAGGCGCTCCGACGGACCCCCGGATGCCCTGGCCCGGATGCGCCGGCTTCAGGAGACTGACCGGCGCGGGCGATGAGCGAAGCACCCCGTCACCCTGTACCCGGATCTGCACTCGATCTTCGGCATGAACGTGCCCGAGCGCAGAGCCACCGAGGGGGAGCGACTCCTCTCCTCGGAGGCCTCCTCGCCGGCCGCCGAGCGGGCAGGGCTCGACGACCGACCGAGCGCGTGTCGCCCTTTACGGTGGACAGGCTCCCTGCGCCCGGCCCGGTCGAGGAGGTGGAGCCGATCGTCGAGCTGGATGAGCGGGACGACCAGAGCTCGCTCATGAGCAGCGAGGCGGCCGTCGAGATCGAGCGCGGCGAGCACCGTCCGGGGATCGAGGGGCAGAGCGGGGAGTGGACCGGCATCACCGTGCCCACGCGTCGCGGCTCCTCGCCGCGCTTCCTTACCGATGTGATCGTCGACATGGGCCTTGCCTCGCGCGCGCAGGTCGAGGATGCGCTGGAGGTCTCGCGCGGGTCCGGGATGACGCCCGAGCGCGTGCTGCTCGACCGGGGCGCGCTCACCCATGACGGCCTTGCACGCGCGCTCGCCGAGCGCTACGGGCTCGACCACCTCGACCTCGGCGTGTTCTCGGTCGACATGGGCGCCGCCAACCTCGTCAGCACCACCGCCGCCAAGCGCTACCAGGCCGTGCCGGTCGCGTTCGCCGACAAGCGCACGCTGCTCGTGGCGATGGCTGACCCCTCGAACGTGCTCGCCGTCGACGACATCGCGATCATGACCGGCTATGAGGTGCGCGTCGCGGTCGCGCCCCCGGAGGACATCGCGACGCTGATCTCGCGCCTGGACCGCCTCGAGGACGTCGTCGGCGAGCCCGACGGCGCCGCCATCTGGAGGAGCTGGAGGCGGGCGGTGAGGTCGTCGAGCTGCACGACACCGCCGAGGACGCGCCCGTCGTCAAGCTCGTCAACCAGATCGTCGCCCAGGCGGTCGAGCAGGGCGCCTCCGACGTCCACCTGGCGCCCGACGGGCGCGAGCTGCGCGTGCGCTTCCGCGTCGACGGCGTGCTGCACGACGTCACGACCGTGCCGCGCCGGATGGCGGCCGGCGCGATCTCGCGCGTGAAGATCATGGCCGAGCTGAACATCGCCGAGCGGCGCCTGCCGCAGGACGGCCGCGTCGGGCTCGCCGTCGACGGGCGCCACGTCGACCTGCGCGTCGTCACGCTGCCGTCCGTCCACGGCGAGGCGGTTGTGATGCGCGTGCTCGACAAGGACTCGGTCGTGATGTCGCTCGACAAGCTCGGCATGGCCGAGGCCGACCGCGACCGCTTCGAGCGCGCCTGCCTGGAGACGCACGGCGCGGTGCTCGTCACCGGGCCGACCGGCTCGGGCAAGTCGACCACCCTGTATGCGGCGCTCCAGAGCGTCAACACGCCGGAGAAGAACATCATCACCGTCGAGGACCCCGTCGAGTACGAAATCGACGGGCTCACCCAGCTGCAGGTCTCCGCCAAGTTCGGCCTCACCTTCGCCGCCGGCCTGCGCTCGATGGTGCGCGCCGACCCCGACGTGATCATGGTCGGGGAGATCCGCGACCGCGAGACCGCGCAGATCGCGATCGAGTCCGCGCTCACCGGGCATCTCGTGCTCTCCACCCTGCACACCAACGACGCCCCGTCGGCGATCACCCGTCTGGTCGAGATGGGGATCGAGCCGTTCCTTGTCGCCTCGGCGCTCGACTGCGTCGTCGCCCAGCGCCTCGCGCGCATGCTCTGCCCGGCCTGCAAGCGCCGCACGATCCTCCCCGCCGAGGTGCTGCGTGAGAACGGCTACAAGGCGCTCGTCGACCTCGAGGCCTACGAGCCCGTCGGCTGCCGCCGCTGCGGCGGCTCGGGCTACCGCGGCCGCCTCGGACTGTACGAGGTGATGAGCGTCTCCCCGGAGATCCAGACGCTGGCGTTGCAGCGCGCGCCCGCCGAGGCGATCCGCGATGTCGCCGTCCGCGAGGGCATGCGCCGCCTGCGCGACGACGGCCTCGAGAAGGTCCGCCAGGGCCGCACCTCGATCGCCGAGATCGCGCGCGTCATCGGCAGCTCCTGAGACCACGACGCGCCGGCCGCAAGACGTACCCTGCCATGGAGCGAAAGCGCTCCGTGCTCACGCGCGCGCTTCGTTCGGACACGTGCGGCTGCCCGTCTTAGCGTGTGGACTCGCCCGCAGTCAAACCTTCGTCCAGCGCCCACGATGGGCGAATGCCGGCGCTAATGGCGGACGCCCCCACCTGTCGATGGGGGGCCATGGACATCGATTTCGCCGAGCTGCTGATGGAGGTCGTCTCGCGCCGCGCCTCCGACCTGCACCTGGCCGCCGGGGCGCACCCGACCATTCGCGTGCGCGGGCGGCTGACGCCGCTCGAGGACTATCCGAAGCTGTCCTCCACCGACACGCGCGAGATCGTCTACGCGATCCTCACCGGCGACCAGCGCCAGCGCCTGGAGACCAACTGGCAGCTCGACTTCGCCTACTCGATCCCCGGCCACGCCCGCTTCCGCGTCAACGCCTACTACCAGCGCGGCGCGATCGGCGCGGCCTTCCGTCTGATCCCCTACGGGCTGACCTCGATCGACGAGCTCGGCCTGCCGCCGACGGTGCACGAGTTCACGCGCCGCCCGCGCGGCTTCGTGCTCGTCACCGGCCCCGACCGGCTCGGGCAAGTCCACCTCGCTGGCGGCGATGATCGACGAGATCAACCGCACGCGCGAGGAGCACATCATGACGATCGAGGACCCGATCGAGTTCCTGCACGCGCACAAGAAGTGCCTCGTCAACCAGCGCGAGCTGGGCTCCGACGCGCAGAGCTTCGCCGAGGCGCTGAAGGCCGCCCTGCGCCAGGACCCCGACGTGATCCTCGTCGGCGAGATGCGCGACCTGGAGACGATCTCGACCGCGCTGACCGCGGCTGAGACCGGCCACCTCGTGTTCGCGACGCTGCACACCCAGGACACCGCGCAGACGATCGACCGCATCATCGACGTGTTCCCCGCCCACCAGCAGGGCCAGGTGCGCGTGCAGCTGTCGGTCGCGCTGCAGGGGATCATGACCCAGCAGCTGCTGCCCAACGCCGACGGCTCCGGTCGTGTCGTCGCGACCGAGGTGCTCGTCCCCAACCCGGCGGTGCGCAACCTGATCCGCGAGGGCAAGACCCACCAGATCTACTCCGTCCTGCAGACCAGCTCGGCGGTCGGCATGCAGACGATGGACGCCTCGCTGGCGACGCTCGTGCGCGAAGGCCAGATCACCCAGAAGCTCGCCGAGGCGCGCTCGTCCACCCCTGAGGAGCTCAGGCGCCTGCTCGGCGCCTGCGCACGCTCGCGCGCCGCCTAGGAACCCGTCGCAGATGAGCACGTACGTCTTCAAGGCGATGGACCTCGCCGGCATCAAGGCGCGCGGCGAAGTCGAGGCCGACTCCAAGCAGGCGGTCTCCGACCAGCTCAAGGCGCGCGGGCTGATCGTCCTGGAGATCGCCGACAAGCACGCCTCGCGCGAGATCGAGCTCGCCTTCCTGAAGTCGGTCAAAGCCTCCGAGCTGGCGATCTTCGCGCGCCAGCTCTCGACGATGATCACCTCCGGCATGAGCATCCTGCGCGCGCTGTATGTGCTCGAGGAGCAGACCGAGAGCAAGTTCCTGAAGGAAACGATCGTCGCGGTGCGCAAGGACGTCGAGGCGGGGCTCCCGCTGAGCGACTCGATGGCGCGCCATCCGAAGGTCTTCAACCCGCTGTTCGTCGCGATGACGCAGGCCGGAGAGACGGGCGGCGTGCTCGAGGGCGCGCTGCTGCGCGTCGCCGACCAGCTCGAGAAGGACGCCTCGCTGCGCCGCCAGATCAAATCGGCGATGGTCTACCCGACGCTCGTGATCATCTTCGCCGATCGGCGTGATGATGGCGCTCGTCGCCTTCCTCGTGCCCGTGTTCGAGAGCGTCTTCAAGCAGTTCGGCGGCGAACTGCCGAAGATCACCCAGGTCTCGGTGTTCCTCTCCCACGCGGTCACCGGCTACTGGTGGCTGATCTTCGGCGGCGCCGGGCTGATGGCGTTCGCTGTTCATCAAGTGGAAGAAGTCCTCGTGGGGTCGCAACAGTGGGATCACTTCCGCCTGCGCATCCCGATGAAGATCGGCACGATCGTCCAGCAGGTCGCGGTCGCGCGCTGGTCGCGCACGCTGGCCTCGCTGACGAGCGCGGGCGTGCCGCTGCTGCTGGCGCTGGACATCACCGGCCGCACCGGCGGCAACGTCGCCGTCGAGGAGGCGATGGAGGGCGTGATCGCCTCGGTCAAGCGCGGCGGCACGATCGCCGCGCCGCTCGCGCAGGCGCCGGTCTTCCCGACGATGGTCTCGCACATGGTCGGCGTCGGCGAGGAAACGGGCGCGCTCGACGCGATGCTCGACAAGGTCGCCGACTTCTACGAGGACCAGGTCGAAGCGTCGGTCAAGGCGCTCACCTCGATCCTCGAGCCGATCATGATCATCGTCATCGGCGGCATCGTCGGCTTCATCGTCGATCTCGATGTACCTGCCGCTGTTCACGGTCTACAACCTACGATCAAATACCGACGCTAGCCGGCGCGCTCAAGCGCCTCGCTCGATCCGCAGCGCGCCGTCGGCGACCGACAGCGAAGTCGGCCGTCGAGCAGCTCCAGCAGCTCTTCGCCGACGAGCTCGCGGCGCCAGCCGCGCAGCGTGCGCACGTCGGCCTCCTCGCCGCCGCCGCGCCAGGCGGCGACGATCGCCTGCAGGTCCGCGCGTGCGGCGAGCAGCTCGTAGGCGAGGCCGGCCTCGCGCGCGCGTGCGCGAAGCAGCGCCTCGGCAAGCGCGACCAGCGGCGCGTCCTCGGGCTCGGGCGCGGGCGGGCGCTGCCTCCGCGCGGCGCCTCCTCGGGCGGCAGCTCGCGCGCCTCTCCCACGAGCCTGCAAGCAGCTCTTCGCCGCGCGGCGCAGGTTCGCCGGCGCCGACGCCGCGGATCTGCTCGAGCTCGCTCGCCGAGCGGGCTTGCGCTTGGCGATCTCCACCAGCGCGGCGTCGCTCGAGCACGCTCTGCACGGGCCGGTCCTGGCGCGCGGCGGTCTCCTCGCGCCACTGCACGAGCGCGCGCGCGACCGGCCGCGACGACGGGCTCAGCCCGCGCACACGCGGCAGTCGCGCGAAGATCGTCTCGAGGTCGCGCTCGTCGCTCGAGCGCGCGAGCGCGCTCGCACTCCTCGCGCGCCCACTCGAGTCGCCCGAGGCCGTCCAGGCGCCGCTCGAGCTCGGCGGCGAGCTCGAGCAGGTGCTCGACGTCCTCGCGCGCATACTCGACAGCTGCTCGGCGCGACAGCGGGCGGCGTCCCAGCGCGTGAAGCTCGCGCTCTTGGCGACGCGCACGCCCAGCAGCGTCGCCGAGCAGCGACTCATAGGAGGACTGCGCGCCCAGCCCGGCGAAGCCGGCGGCGACCTGCGTGTCGAACACGTTCGCCACCTCTGTCGCGAGCACGCGGCGCACGAGCGCGACGTCCTGGCGCCCGGCGTGCACGACGACCTGCACCGCCGGGTCGGCGAGCACCGCCGCGAGCGGGGCCGCCGTCGAAGTCCTCGGCGAGCGGGTCGAGCAGCTCGATCCGCTGCTCCGGCGCGTCGGGCGCGCCGCCGCCGACGGCGAGCTGCATCAGGCACAGCAGCGTCCGGTAGCGCCCCTCGCCGATGAACTCGGTGTCGAGCGCGAGCCGCCCGCTCGCGCGCGCGGCCGCCGCCAGCTCGTCAGTGAGTTCTGGTTCATGCGGTCCGCCTGCGTCTCGGTGTCGCCTACGCGATTCGTTCATGGCTTGGCGCCCGGCAGCAGCCACAGCATCTTACGGCGGTGCAGTCCCGCCGCCGGCGAGACGTCGGTGCCGTGCGCGCGGATCCATTTCGCGGGCGCCGAGCAGGCGGGGTTCTTCGACGCCAGGTGGCGCGGGCAAGGCGAGTTGAGGAAGGCGTAGCGCACCTCGCCTCTGGCGATCAGCCGCTTGAGCTTCGCGACGCTCGTGAACACGCGCGCTTCGTAGCTGGTCAGGATCACGACCGGACGCGCGTCCTGCACGATCAGCGCGCCGATCTGCGTCGCCGACTCGCCGCCACCTCGTAGCGCGCGCCGCCCTGATGGGCGCGCAGGTAGGTGCTCACCGGCGCTGCTCTTCGCCGGGCAGCGCGCCGACGTAGCCCGCGTCGCCGACGCGGTCTTCGATCGCCGTATGTCCGTGCTGACGGGCAGCGCGAGCACCGCGCAGAGCGTCAGCGCGATCACGCCCCTGGCTCAGCGCCGCGCGGATGCGCCGCTTGCAGCGCGGGCCAGGCGCGCGAGCGCCGCGACGCGAGCGCGCCGAGCGCGCCCGCGAGCGACAGCCACCACACGCCCGGCCGTCCGTACAGCAGCCGCTCGACGTAGTACACGGTCGCGGCGAGCGCGACGACCAGCACGATCGCCGGGCAGCGGCCCGCTCGCCGGACGCGGCCCACGCGACGCCGATGCCGAGCGTCGCGGCGACGGCCGGCACAAGCCCCTCGACGTAGCGTGGGTGAAGCCGCGCCATGTCGCTGAACAGCGCGATGCCCGTCGCCGCCACACGATCAGCCCGGCCGCCACGGCGCGCCGCATGCGGACCTGGCTCTCGGCCGTGCCTCCCTGTGGCGCAGGCCCCTCGACGGCGGTAGCCGTCTCTGCGCCCGCGCCCGCGCCCGCGCCTGCCCGGCCCGCGCCCGAGTCCGCGCCTCGGCCCGGGCTCGCGCTCACGCGAGCGCGAAGCATGCCGCCGCCGACAGCTGCCCCCAGCGCCGGGATGCCCAGCAGCAGCGCGACGAGCAGCTCGAGCCCCAGCCGCTCGCCCGACAGCGGCCCGATCCGCGCCAGCAGCCGGGTCGGCGAGGGCGGCACGATCGGGATGTGGTCGCGCTCGGACTGGGTCGCGACCGGGTATCCTTGCCGGGCTGATAGACGGTGCTGCGGTTCGACCGACTTGCCGCCGAGCCGGTCGGTGCCGTTGAACACGAACGCGGCGTTCCACGCGCTGCCGTTCGTCGAGCCGATCGCCCACGGCCGCTCGTGCGCGGGATACAGCAGCGTCGCGCTCAGCCACGCGAGCGCGACGACGACGTACACCGCCGCCCGCGCCGAGCTTCGCAGCACGCGTCTTTGCCGGCTGGGACCGGCCATGCCCAGCTAGGCGAGCAGCGCGAGTCCCGGCAGCGCGACGAGCGACTCGAGCATCTTCACGTCGAAGGCGACCCCCAGCGCCGCCGCGCCGGCCAGCAGCCAGCCCGTAGCCGCCGGTCTCGCACGCGCGCACGACCAGCCACAGCGCGAGCACGATCAGCGCCATCATCACGCCGTCCATCGTGTCGCTGCGCGAGGTGATCACCTCGACCGGCAGCACCGCCAGCGCGAGCGCCGCGGCGAGCCCGGCGGGCGCGCTCCACATGCGGCGCACGGCCGCGAACAGCAGTGGCACCGCCAGCGTCCCCGCGAGCGCCTCGGGCAGCTTCAGCGCTGTCGCGGAGAATCCGAACGAGCTTCACGCTCGCGACCTGCAGCCACAGATCGACGGGCGGCTTGTCGATCGAGACGCTCCCGCCCGGCTCGAACGCGCCGAAGAAGAAGTTGTGCCACGACAGCGTCATGCTGCGCACGGCGGCGTCGTAGAACGGGTCGGGCGGAACCTGCGCGAGGTGGATCAGCCGCAGCACGGCTGCGCCCGCCGTGATCAGCGTGATCGCCGCGTACTCGAGCGTACGCGTGCTCGGGGACCGAGTGCGTGTCGAAGGGGGACCCATCAGCCGAGGAACGCTAGTCTGATCGACTGATGGCCGACGACACGGACGACAGCGAGGATCGAGCGGAGGCGTCCCACGGGGGGCGGGAGTGTATGCCCTGTCGCGGCACCGGCAAGGTGATCTCCAACCTCGGCGGCACCGCCTCGACGGTCAAGTGCCCCTGGTGCGGCGGCGGCGGCGTGCGCCTCACCGGCGTCGACGCCCAAGCGCCGTGGCTCGAGAGCGCAGAGGCCTCGAAGTAGGACCGGAGGAGGTCATCGACGGGCTGTCGGTGTGACCTTTGCGAGCGCCCGCGTGCCGGCCCTTCCGTGCCGGCGTCATGCGTCCAGGCTCTTATGCAGCTATTAAGGTTACGGACCCAGCGGTCGATGCAGGGGGCGTAATAGCCAGTACCTAGGTTCCCAGGCAACGCCCATCGGGTGTGTAGCAAAGCCGGCGACTCTCGCATATGGGGGACGCATCGCCATTTGAGGCGATACCGAGGCTGGCGCCCAAATACGGATCCTAGGAGGATTCAAATGTTGAATCGACTGCGCCAGCGCTCTGCAGATGAGGGCGGTTTTACCCTCATCGAGCTTTTGGTCGTCATCCTGATCATCGGCATCCTTGCCGCGATCGCCATTCCCTCGTTCTTGAACCAGAAGAGCAAGGCGTATGACGCTTCGGCGAAGGAGCTTGCACGTACCGCTCAGACCACGGCCGAGACGTACGCGACCGACCACGAAGGTGGTTACGTTGGTATGACCACGGGTGAATTGGGCAAATATGAAACAGGCCTCAAAACCTGTGCGACCAACCCGCCCACAGGCAACGCGTGCCTGCTGTCGGTCGGTAAAGCATCCGCGACCGAATATGAAGTCACGACAGAAGCGGTGAACACCGGGGATAAATTCACGATCAAGCGGGAAGCGTCCGGCGAAGTAAGTCGTACGTGCAAAAGCGGAGCCAGCAAAACGGGCTGCTCGGGAGGCGAATCCGGCAGCTGGTAGTTTCGGCTGACGACCGATGCCTCTTCGGCGTCGTTCCTAGGCTGGCAATCAAGCAACGTAGAAGAGGCGGCCCCCGGGCCGCCTCTTCTACGTTCGGGCTCAAGCGCCGCGCCACGGTGGTCGATCAGTTCCCATGGAGGCCGTCACATTCGCGGGAGTGCTCGGTGCGATCTTCGGCTCGTTCTTGAACGTCGTCGCCTACCGCTTGCCCCGCCACGAGTCGCTGATCGCGCCGCCTTCGCATTGTCCCAAGTGCGACACCCAGGTGCGGCCCTACGACAACATCCCCGTCCTCTCCTGGCTGTTCCTGCGCGGGCACTGCCGCACCTGCGGCGACTCGATCTCGATCCGCTACCCGCTCGTCGAGGCGCTCACCGGTGCGCTCTGCGTCGGCGCCGTGCTCACCCACCACACCGCCGCCGGGATCGCGCTGAGCGTCGTCTTGATCTTGCTGCTCGTGCCCGCCGCGCTGATCGACCTCGAGCACCGCATAATCCCCAATAAGATCACCGCGCTCGGTGCCGTGCTGGCGCTCGCGGTCGGTCTTGCGCTCGATCCGGCGGGTGAGCCCGAACGGTTGATCGCCGGCGCTGCCGCGGGCGGTTTCCTGCTGCTGGCGGCGCTCGCCTATCGCGGCGGCATGGGCATGGGAGACGTCAAGCTCGCAGCCGTGATGGGCCTGTTCCTCGGCAAGGCGGTCGCCCCGGCGATCCTGATCGCGTTGCTCACCGGCGTCCTGCTCGGCGTTGCCGTGATCGCTCGCAAGGGCACACACGACGGGCGCAAGACCGCGATCCCCTTCGGCCCCTTCCTTGCTCTCGGCGGCCTCGTCGCGGTGTTCGCCGGGAGCTCGATCGTCGATCTCTACGTCCACAACTTCTTGCACTAACCGTCCCACCCTAAAGCCCCCCGTCCCGCGCGCCGATACGCCACTGCGGGCACTCCGCCCCATACCTGAACCTGATCGCATGCCCCCCTCACTGAACATCAACCTCGGCCGCCGCTCTGGCGCTGACGTCGTCGGGCTGGACATTCAGCCCGGGGTCGTCGCGGCCGTGCAGGCGCGCGTCAACGGCTCGATCGTGGCCGAGCGCGCCGCGATCTTGGCGCTCCCGTCGGACACGGTGCGCGAGGGCGAGGTCATCGACGAAACCGCGCTCGTGGAGGCGCTGCGCGAGCTGTTCGGCGACAGCCGCCTGAGCAAGCGCGTGCGGCTCGGCGTCGCCAATCAGCGCACGGTGCTGCGCACGCTCGACCTGCCGCCGGTCACCGACCGCAAGGAGCTCGACGCGGCCGTGCGCTTCCAGGCTCAGGACCAGGTGCCGATGCCGCTCAGCAACGCGGTGCTCGACTTCCATCCCCTCGGCGTCGTCGACACGGACGGGGGCCCGCGCCAGCGGGTCGTGCTCGTCGCCGCGCAGCGCGACATGGTCGAACGGTTGCTCTCCGCTGCTCGCCGCGCCGGCCTGCGCCCGGAGGGAATTGATCTGTCCGCCTTCGCGCTGATCCGCTCGCTCTACCGCACGGATGAGGAGCACGCGGGCCGCGTGCTCTACCTGAACGTCGACGGGCTCACCAACCTGGCGATCGCCGAGGGGACCGTCTGCCGCTTCACGCGTGTCGTCGGCGGCGGCCTCGAGGGGATGGCGGTCGAGCTGGCCGAGCGCCGCGGCATCGCCCTCACCGACGCGCGCGAGCTGCTGTTCGCGGCTGACCTCGACGCGCCCGCGGCCCGCGAGGTCGGTGCTGCCACTGCCGCGCAGCTAGATGCTAGGTCCGGATCCGATGAGTCGGCGGCGAGCGAGACCGACACCGTCGTGCACGACGCCGCAGCGATCGAGGAGCCACTCGACCGCTCGTCGGCACCCGACGAGCTCGCCATGAGCTACGCCGAGGAGCTGTCTTCGATGGAGCAGGCGCCCCCCGAGCAGGCCACCGCCACGCCCACCGAGGCGGACGTGCGGGTCGTGCTCGACAACGGCATCCGCGAGATCGCCGGCGAGGTGCGCAACTCGCTCGACTTCCACCGCTCCCAAGAGGGCGGGGGTGAGGTCACGCGGATCGTGCTCAGCGGCGCGGCGCTCGACCTCCCCGGCTTCGCCGCGGCCCTGCAGGACCAGCTCGGCATCGAGGTGCACGCCGAGAGCGTCTCCACGACCGACGCGGGGTTGGCAGACGGTCTCTCGGCCCATCGCCTGGCGGTCGCCGCCGGGCTGGCCACGACGGAGGCGCCGCGATGAAGGCCGTCAACCTGATCCCGGCCGACCAGCGCGGCGGCGCCTCTGTCGGCGCAGGGCGCTCCGAGGGCGCCGTATACGCCGTGCTCGGCCTGCTCGCGGGTCTCGCGCTGTTCGCGTTCCTCTACGGCAGGGCCGACCATCAGATCTCCAGCGGCAAGGCGCGCGTCGCCACGCTCGAAGCCCAGGCGCGCCAGGCTCAGGCGCAGGCCAGCGAGCTCGCCCCCTACACGAGCTTCATCGCCTTGCGCGAACAGCGCGTACAGCAGGTGTCTGAGCTCGTGGACTCGCGCTTCGACTGGGCCCACTCCTTCCACGAGCTCGGACGCGTGCTGCCGCGCGGCGCGACGGTCTCCACGCTGACGGGCACGATCGGATCCGCGACCGCGTCGTCCGCCGCTCCGGCCGCCGCCGCTCCCGCCGCCTCCTCCACGAGCACGGCGAGCGCCGGCGCGACCACGTCGGTCACGTCCGCCACCCCCCCCGGCAGCGTTCCCACCTTCACTCTCGGCGGCTGCGCGACGAGTCAGTCCGAGGTCGCGCTCACACTCGACCGGTTGCGCCTGATCGACGGCGTCAGCGAAGCGACGCTGCAGAGCTCGGCCAAGGGCGGCTCCACCAGCGGCGGGAGCGGCGGTTGCGCTCCCAAGGACCCTGTCTTCACCGTGCAGGTCGCCTTTGACCCGCTGCCGGCGACGCCGACGCCAGGGACCGCCACGACCGCGACGGCGGCAGCGACATCCACGGGCGCCGGTGCGGCCCCCGCCCAGCCCACCACTTCGACTGGAGGCGCGCGATGACCGGCCGCGACCGTATCGTGATAATCGCCGTCGGCGCGCTCGTGATCCTCGCTGCCGTGTGGCTGCTGGCCGTCTCCCCTGAGCGTCAGCAGGCGTCCAAGCTCGACGCCCAGGTCAGCGCCGCGAGCGCAACGCTCGCGAGCGCCGAAGGCCAGGTCGCGAGCGCACGTGGGGCGCAGTCGCGCTACGAGGCCGCCTACGCTTCTGTCGTCAGCCTCGGCAAAGCCGTGCCCGCGAGCGAGGAAGTGCCCGCGCTGATCTATCAGCTCGACCAGGCCTCCAACCAGAAGGACGTCGAATTCGCCTCGATCACCACAGGTGGGGGCGGCAGCTCGAGCGGTTCGGCGACGTCAGCGAGCGCGGCGGCCAGCGCTGGCTTCACCGCGATGCCCTTCACGTTTGTCTTCACCGGCACCTACCAGGACCTCTACCACCTCTTCCAGCAGCTCAATGACTACACCGTGCAGACGACCTCGGGCGTGCAGGTCAGCGGCCGGCTGCTGACGATCCAGGGCGTCAAACTGTCACCCATCACGAGCACCGCCACCGGGTCCAGTTCCGGCAAGAGCCGCGAAGAACTGAGCGGCACGATCACCGCGACCGCGTACGTGCTGCCAGCCGGGCAGGGGTTGACGGGCGGCGCGACGGCGACATCTCCCACGGGCGCGACCGCGCCGGTGTCATCGACCTCCGGAGCGGCAAGCTCCCCGACCGCTCCGGCGACAGTGAGGGTGAACCCATGAGCGAGCTCTTCAACTCCCTGAAGGCAGACCTGCTCGACCGGCGGCTGCTGCCGATCCTGGCGCTCGTCGCGGTCGCGCTTGTCGCCGCGGTCGGCTATGCCGTGCTCGGTGGAGGGAGCTCCTCAACCGCCACTCCGACGGCGGCGAGCTCGCCCTCCCCGCAACCGTCCACGAAAGCGGGGAGCATCGCCGTCACCCCGGCAATCACCGGAGCTCAGGAGCCCGTGGCCGAGACCACCGACGGTATCTCCCACCAGCACGACGGCGCCTCGCGCAACCCGTTCAGCCCGCTTCCGGGCGCGAAGACGGCGAGCACGTCGTCCTCCCCGGGCGACAAGAGCGCCACCCCCTCGTCACCGAGCACGAGCACGTCGAGCGCACCGTCGTCGAGCGCGCCCAGCAAAAGCTCGGGTGGGACGTCGCCGGCTCCGACGAGCCCGGCCAAGCCCGCTCCCGCCAAGCCGCAGGTGGCCTACCAGGTCGACGTGCTGTTCGGCGCCGGCCCGGTCGGGACCGTCCCGCCGACGATCGAGCTTACGCCGCTCAACGACCTCACCCGCCTGCAGCCACTGACCAGCGCCGGCGGGGAAGCGCCGCTCGTGTTCGCGGGCGTCGACGCCGGTGGCAAGAGCGCGATCTTCACGCTCGTGCGCGAAGTCATCCTGCACGGTCCCGCCGTCTGCGGCCCCAGCGCTTCGCAGTGTCAGACGATCAGGCTGAGCCCCGGGCAGACCGAGGAACTCGAATACATCGTCCCCGGCGGGCAGTCATTGCTCTACAAGCTCCAGCTCGTCTCGATCACGGCCGTCAAGGCCTCCGCCGCCAAGGCCGCGAGCCTGTTCCGCTCGGAGTCGAAGGTCGGGCGCGCGCTGCTGCGTCGCGACGGCCTCTCGGCGCTGCCCGGGATGCGCTACTCGCAGGACAAGGGCGTCGTCGTGATCGGCGGATGGCCCGCCTTCGCCGCCCGTGCCGCCAGGGCCCGTGCAGCGCGCGCTCACGCCGCACGCCACCGCTGAGCTCGCGGCGCGACAAACGTTGAGGGCCCAGCAAATAAGCTAGGGGGATGAGCCTCCGTCTGATCACCGCCGGCGAGTCGCACGGCCCCGGCCTGACCTGCATCGTCGAGGGCTTGCCCGCCGGTCTTTCGCTGCGTCCCGAGGATCTCAACGAGGACATGGCGCGCCGCCAGCTCGGCCACGGCCGCGGCGGGCGGATGAAGATCGAGCGCGACGCGGCCGCGGTCACCGCCGGCGTTCGCCACGGCCGCACGCTCGGCGGGCCGATCGCGCTGCAGGTCGCAAACCGCGACTACGCCAACTGGGAGGAGCGCATGAGCCCCTGGCCGGTGGCGGATCCCGCCCACCCCGTAGCCGAGGTCCACCTCCCGCGTCCCGGCCACGCCGACCTCGTCGGCACGCAGAAGTACAAGCAGACCGACGTGCGCAACGTCCTCGAGCGGGCCTCCGCGCGCGAGACCGCCGCGCGCGTCGCCGGCGGCGGTCTCTGTAAGGCGTTCCTGCGCGCGCTCGGTGTCGAGGTCCGCTCGCACGTGATTCAGATCGCCTCCGTCCACGCTTCCGTGCGCGAGGGACAGCTGACGGTGGAGGACTTCGCCACGGTCGACGCCTCGCCCGTGCGCTGCCTCGATGCGGCGGCGTCCAAGGCGATGGTGGCCGAGATCGACCGGCTGCGCAAGGCCAATGAGTCGCTCGGCGGCGTCTTCGAGGTGCAGGCCTTCGGTCTCGTCCCCGGCCTCGGCTCGCACGTCTCCTGGGAGGAGCGCCTCGACGGGCGGTTGGCGATGGCGATCTGCTCGATCCAGGCGATCAAGGGCGTCTCGATCGGCGACGGCTTCGCGGTCGCGGGTATGCCGGGATCCCAGGCCCACGACGAGATCTTCTACTCCGAGTCCCACGGCTATCACCGCGAGACCAACCGCGCCGGGGGCCTCGAGGGCGGCATGACGAACGGCAGCCCGCTGATCGTGCGCGGCGCGATGAAGCCGCTGCCGACGCTGACCAAGCCGCTGCGCTCCGTCGACACCGAGACGCATCAGCCGGCGCAGGCGCTGCGCGAGCGCACCGACTCCTGCACCGTCCCCGCCGCCGGCGTGGTCGGTGAGGCGATGGTCGCGTTCGTGCTCGCCGATGCCTACCGGCGCAAGTTCGGCGGCGACCACATCGACGACGTCCTTGCCGCGGTCCGCGCCTACGAGGAGCGGATCGGATGGGGCCGTTGAGCGCCAGCCCTGCGCGCCGCGCGGAGGGAAGAGGGCGAGTGACGTGGCGCTCGTCCTGATCGGCTTCATGGGCGCAGGCAAGTCCACGCTCGCCGGTCGCCTGGCCGCGCTGCGCGGGCGCGCGCCGATCGACGGCGACGTGCTGCTGGAGGAGCGCTTCGGGCGTTCGGTGGCCCAGGAGTTCGAGCTTCACGGAGAGCAGGCGTTTCGCGCGGCCGAGGAGGAGGTCATGTGCGGGCTGCTGGAGAGCGTCGACGCCCGCGACGTGATCGCGCTCGGCGGCGGCAGCGTGCTCTCCGCGCGCGTGCGCTTGGCGCTTACAGGACACACGACCGCGCTGATCGAGGTCGCGTCGGAGGTCGCGTGGGAGCGCATACACAGCGTCGGTGGCGCCGAGCGCCCGCTGGCGCGCGACCGCGACGCCTTCGAGGCGTTGTACGCGCAGCGGCGCGAGATGTACGAAGAGGTCGCCGACGCCCACCTGCTGTGGGCCGAGTCGGCCTCCGGCCAATACCCGGTGCTGGTCGGGCGCGGCCTGCTCGACGGCAAGCGCCTGGCCGCCGCGTGGCCCTTCGACCGCGCGGCCTCGCGCCCCTTCTGCGTGACCGATGAGACCGTGTCCGGTCTGTATGCGGAGCGGTTGGGGGAATTGCGGGGGCTCGTGGCGATCGCGTCCGGCGAGCGGCACAAGACGCTCGCGAGCGCCGAGCAGGCATGGACGGCGATGGCGGAGGGGGGGTCACCCGCGCCGATCATGTGGTCGCGCTCGGCGGCGGCGTCGTCGGCGACCTCGCCGGCTTCTGCGCCGCTACCTACCAGCGCGGGGTTCCCATCGTGCAGGTGCCTACCACGCTCGTCGCCCAGGTCGACTCAGCCTACGGCGGCAAGACCGGCGTCGACCTGCCGGCGGCGAAGAACTACGTCGGCGCCTACCACCAGCCGGCGGCCGTGCTCGTCGACCCCGAGCTGCTCGACACGCTGCCCGCCGCGGAGCTCGCGGCCGGCTGGGTCGAGGTGTTGAAGACGGCGCTGATCGCCGGTGGCGAGTTGTGGGATCGTGTGTCCGGCGGGGGGGACGTGGACGAGCGCACGATCCTCGCATGCGCGCACACGAAGCTCGCAGTCGTATCCAAAGACGAGCGCGATGCGGGCGCCCGCCAGGCGCTCAACCTGGGACACACCGTCGGCCACGCGATCGAGACCGTCACCCGCTACGGCTGCTACCGCCATGGCGAGGCGGTCGGTCTTGGGCTGCTCGCGGCGCTGCGCCTCTCCGGCCTGGACGATCTGCGCGCACACGTGCGCGAGCTGCTGTGCGCGCGCGACTTGCCCGTCTCGCTGCCCGGCGGCGAGGTCGACGTGGGGGAGGTCGTCGCGGCGACCGCGCGCGACAAGAAGCGCACGCGGGCCGATGCGACCGTTCCGTTCGTGCTGCTCGCCGCGCCCGGGGAGGTGCGCGTCGGCTGCGAGGTCGATCCGGACGACCTGCGCGCCGCCGTGGAGGAGCTGTCCCAATGAGGACACTTGAAGATGGAGAGCCCACGGGCCCACGGATTGAGGTCATGCACGGCGTCAACCTCGACCAGCTCGGCCGCCGCGACCCGCTGCTCTATGGCACGACGCTCACGCTGGCGGAGCTCGAGCGTCAGGTCGCAGACGACGCCCGCGAGCTCGGCCTGCGCACGCGCTTCTTTCACACCAACCACGAGGGTGCGTTCGTCGAGCATCTGCACGCGCTCGCGGGGCAGGCCGATGGGATCCTCCTCAACCCCGGCGCCTGGACGCACTACGCGTGGGCGATCCGCGACGCGCTGGAGATCGCCGCGCTGCCCGCGCTCGAGGTTCATCTCTCAGACGTCGAGTCGCGCGAGCAGTGGCGGCAAGTGTCGGTCATCCGCGAGCTCTGCTTCGCGACGATCTCCGGCCGCGGGCCCGACGGCTATCGCGACGCGCTCGCGCTGCTCCGCGAGCAGCTCGACCGGAGCAGGCCGTGATCGCCGGGGAGCGTCACGCCGAGCGCGTTGGGCGCTTGACAGACGATCTGCGCACGCGCGAGGTCGATGCGCTGCTCGTCTCCACGCTGCTCGGCGTGCGCTACCTGACCGGCTTCTCCGGTACCCACGGACTCGCGCTGATCGCGGCCGAGCCGCCGGTCCCGCACCGGTTCTTCACCGACTTTCGCTACAAGACCCAATCGGCCGAGCAGGTGCCGGACGCGTTCGAGCGCGAGATCGTCGTCGGCGAGCTGCTCGAGGCGGCCGTGGCCTCGCTCGACGTGGCCGGCGGTCGCCTCGGCTTCGACGACGCAAGCGTCACCGTTGCCCAGCACGCGCGGTTGCGCGAGCTCTTGGAGGACAGGTGGGAGCTCATCCCGTGCGCCGGCGCGGTCGAGCGGCTGCGCGCCGTCAAGGACGCGAATGAGATCGCGCGGATCCGCGCCGCGAGCGAGCTTGCCGACGAGGCGCTGCGCGCCGTTCTCGAAGACGGCGTGGTGGGGCGGACCGAGCGCGATGTCGTGATCGCATTGGAGCTGCGCATGCGTCGTCTCGGCGCCGTGGCGGCGAGCTTTCCCTCGATCGTCGCGGCCGGCGCCCACGGCGCCCTGCCGCACGCCGAGCCTCGCGACGAGCCGATCCCTCGCGACGCGCTGCTCACGATCGACTGGGGCGCGCTGCACGAGGGCTACTGCTCGGACTGCACGCGCACGTATGCCACCGGCGAGCACATATCGGAGGAGGCTCGCCGGGTCTACGAGCTGGTGCTCGACGCCCAGCAACAGGGGGTGGCTGCCGTGAAGGCGGGCCCGAACGGCAAAGAGATCGACGCGGTCGCGCGCGCGGTGATCGAGCAGGGCGGCCACGGCGAGCGCTTCGGCCACGGCCTCGGGCACGGCGTCGGCATGGAGGTCCATGAGGGCCCCCGCCTGTCGCGTACCGCCGGCGAGGAACCGCTGCAGGTGGGCAACGTCGTGACGGTCGAGCCGGGCGTCTATCTGCCCGGCCGCTGCGGGGTACGGATCGAGGATCTGCTCGTCGTCACCGTGCAGAGGAGCGAAGTCCTCACTGCGCTGCCCAAGGAGCTCACGGTCGTTGCCTGAAGCTCTGGGGTGGTGTCAGCGTGCGCTTAATGCGCGGGCGGTGCCAGTGCGAGTGGCTCGGCGCGCACAGAAGCCCGCTCGGGCCGATGAGAGTGCACTGGGAGACTCAGTCCCGGCGCGTATAGACGCAGCGAGAGCGCGATCGTAAGCGGGAGCGACCAGATGAGGAAGAAGGCCGCCTGAGTGTCCGCCGAGGCGTGATGGAGTGACAGCCAGGCGTTGAACCACACGAGCATCGCGCTCGAGAGCGCCAGCACGGGTGGATGCTTGAAGGCTCCGGTCTCCCACACGAGCAGTGCGATCACGAACGGGAGCGGATAGTAGACGTTGTCCCACGTATCGAGCATGCACCGCAGCAGCAGCAGGAGTGCGAGCAGCAGCAGCGGGTTCGTCGGCCATGCTTCCTTGGGCCGAGGCTTCCCATTCGGCGGCCCATCGGCGCTGCGGCGACGCTCTGCTCGCCACAGCAGTCCGGTCAGGGGCAGCGCGACCCCCATCACGAGCGGATGGCTGATCGTGCCGATCCATGCTGGCGCCAGGCGGAAGTCGCGCTTGACCGCTCCGAGCAGGTGGGCCGCACGGGAGCTGTGATGGCCGAGGAACCAAAAGATCTGCATCGGCTGGAAGATCGTGCTCGAGGTGGAAGCGGTCGCCCCGGCGTTCGCGGCGAACCGGCCCGACCCCGCGAGCGTCAGGGGAGCGAGCACAGCGGCGCCTGTCGCGCCGGCGGCGGTCAGGCAGAGCAGCCTTCGCTTTGCCGGGAGCGCGACCAGCACCGGTCCCACCGCCAGCAGCGCCCACTCCTTGTTGGCGATCGCGAGACCGAGCAATACGCCCGCCCACAGCGGCCGGTCGCGGCCCGCGAGCAACACTGCGGCCACACACAGGCAGGCTCCGAGCAACTCCTCGGGATGGCCGAGTTCGAGTGCTTTCAGCGTGAGCGGGTTGGCCACGCACAGTCCCAACGCCACCGTTCGTGCGAGCTTGGAGTGTCCGTGCGCACGCATGTGCGCGACGAGCCATACCCCGAACGCTGCTGCTGCGAGCAGACAGGGAACCGCCACCATCCGGTAGACGGCGAGCTGACCGCCGCCCCAGAGCCCGGGAATCAGCGCGAACGGCGCGCGCTCGACGAGCGAGCCGCCATACGCGGGCGCGAGACGCAGGAAGCTGAGCAGGTGTCTGTGCGCGAGCGCCTCGAACGCCGGTCGGGCCTCGGTTTCGTAGTCGTTCCAGCCGAACCCGTACAGCGTCAGCCAGCCTATCGTCGCGCTGACGGCCCCCCCCACGAGCGCGCACAGGGCATTCTCGCGTACAAGGCTCCGCATACCTCGACATCGGCCTTTGGTCGAGATTGCTTGAGTCTGGGTTCCCCGCTACCGATACAGCATAAAGATGGGTGTTGATACCCATGGGCACGACGAGGGCATGAGCCGTTACTGCCCCAGACCAGAAACCCCCAGGAGGTAGTCCAGTGCTCAAAAATTCCATAACTCGGCGCCTGCGAGACCAGGATGGCTTCACGCTGATCGAGCTCCTCGTCGTGATCCTGATCATCGGCATCCTCGCCGCGATCGCGATCCCCTCGTTCTTGAACCAAAAGGGCAAGGCATATGACGCCTCGGCGAAGGAGCTTGCACGCACCGCCCAGACCACGGCCGAGACATACGCGACCGACCATGAAGGCGGCTACGTGGGAATGACCACCGGCGAACTCGGTAAATATGAAGCCGATCTCAAGACCTGTGCGACCAACCCTCCCACGACTAACGCCTGCCTGCTCTCGGTTGGAAAAGCAACCACGAACGAATATGAAGTCACGACTGAAGCCGTGAACACTGGCGACAAATTCACGATCAAGAGAGAAGCGTCGGGCGAAGTAAGCCGTACCTGCAAAAGCGCCAAAACGGGCTGTTCGGGCGGGACGAGCGGCAGCTGGTAGAAGCGTGGGAACTCATGGGATCGCATGGTCCCCTCCTGGGTATGAAGGCGGTTTGCACCGCCTCCTGACCTTGCCAGGGTGTGAGGCTGGGCCGATGCCTCGCTACGCCTCGACGAGCCCCCGCCGGATCGCATACCGGGTCAGCTCGACCCGGTTGCGCATGCCGAGCTTGTAGAGCACGTTCGCGCGATGGCGCTCGACCGTCTTCTTGCTGAGCACGAGCAGCGCGGCGATCTCCTCGCTCGTCTGGCCTTCGGCGATCAGCTTCACGACCTCGAGCTCGCGCGGCGTCAGCGGATCCTCCGGCGGCGCCTCGCCGCGGCGCGCTCCCTCCAGGTAATCGCGGATCAGGGCCGCGACCGCCGGCGGGTAGAGGAACGGCTCGCCGCGCATGCTCGCGCGGCACGCCTCGACGAGGTCGCGGTTGGCTGCCGTCTTCAGCACGTAGCCCGAGGCCCCGGCCTTCAACGCCTCGAAGAAGTACTGCTCGTTCTCGTGCATCGACAGCATCAGGATGCGCAGCTCGGGGTTGCGGCGGTGCAGCTCGGCGGCGACCTGCAGCCCCGTCATCCGCGGCATCGAGACGTCGAGGACCGTGAGGTCCACATTTTCCGTCAGGCCCTTCTCCAAAGCCTCCGCGCCGTCTCCCGCCTCGGCCACGACGCTGATGTCGGGCTCGGCCTCGAGCACCATCCGCAGCCCGCTGCGCACGACTTCGTGATCGTCGGCGAGCAGCACCCTGATCTTCAGCGGCGTCGTCATGCTCGATGCGCCGTTCTCGAGGGGATAGACATCATCTGCCCGCTTGATTCGACGCGACCGTCAGGCGGACCTCCACGCCTCCGTTCGCGGAGGGGCCGATCCCGATGTCCGCTCCGATCAGGATCGAACGCTCGCGCATGCCCGCCAGCCCGCCCGTCTTCGACTCCGGGGCCTCGGGCAGCCCGCGACCGTCGTCGGTGACGCTGAGCACGATGGAATCCTCAGAATGCGTCCGACGGGCGCGTCTGAGCGCAACGCACACCTCCGTCGCCTGGGAGTGTCGCAGGGCGTTCGTCACCGCCTCCTGGGCGACGCGATAGATCACGAGCTCCACCTCCGAGTTGAGCGAGGGCAGGCCGCTTTCCAGTTCGCGCCGTACCGTCATCGCGCCCTGTTGTTCCATCCGCAGGCAGAGTGAGATCAGCGCGTCGGTCAGCCCCAGGTCGTCGAGCGCCTCCGGACGCAGCTCGCGGACGATTCGCCGCAAGTCGCCGAGGCTGTGGTGGACGGTGTCGACGATCTCGTGCAGCGACGGCGCCTGCGAGGGTAAGTCGCCCGCGACGCGTTCTACCTGCAGCGCGACCGCGGTCAACGTCTGGCCGACCTCGTCGTGCAGCTCGCGCGCGACGCGCAGCCGCTCCGCCTCCTGAGCCGCGAGCGCGCGCCGGGCGCTCTCTCGGCGCTCGGTCTCGAGGCGGTCGAGCATCGTGTTGAGGGCGTTGGAGAGGGCGATCGTCTCGCTGCTCGCCCAGCTCCCAGCCGGTGCGCGCTGCCCCGGGCGCATCGGATCGATGTCGCCCATCAACGCGGCCAACTTGCGCAGCGGCGACAGCACCAGCGCCAGCAGCACCAGGTCGATCGCCAGCGTCGCAACCAACCCGAGGACCAAGACCATCAGCTCGGTGAACCTGATGTGGTAATGGATCGTCGCCGGGCTCACGATCAGGATGAAGACCGCCGTGCCGAACACGAGCGCGTTGACCGTGAACACCCGCCACAAGGTCGAGACGGCGACCGGACTCCGGCTGAACAGCGGGTGTTCGATCGTGCGCAGCGAGAATGGGCTTGGTAGCTTCATCGCCGCCCGATGCTCGCGTGCGCGTCGGACGGTTTGAGGCGGGGGGGGGCTTTCAGCGCCGTCGCGCCTCAGCGGCCGCAGTCATACAGCGCTGTCGGGCCATGGCCGCCCGATGTCGGCGGTGGCGGCGGGGCACAGTGCGTATGGATCCACACGACCCTTGGATCGTCGCTCACATGTGGGACGAGGAACGCGCGAACCTGTCCGGAGTCGATGTAGTCGCGCAGCTGGGCGAGGCTGGGGGCCGGTATCCCGCCCTGGAACCCGCCGATCGGGAGGATCTCCCGGCCCGTCGCGAGAATGTAGGGGGCGGCCAGGATCGAGGAATCGACGGCCATCGCGATCGGGGTCCCGTACGTCGAGGAGAGCTCTTCCACCACCTGCTCGTCGAGCGCTCGCGTCCGCGCCGCTTCCGTTCTCGACACCGTCGCCGAGGACGGCTCGTACGGCGCCGCGAACGGGCCGAGGCCGCGAACGACCATCAGCGCGGACGCGACGCCCGGAAGCAGCAGCGCGCACGCGAGCACGAGCGCCACGGCGCCGCTCGATCGACCTCGCCTAACGGCGCCCTCCATCCGTGCGTTCGCTCCGAGCGCCGCGGCGCCCACGAGCGCCGCGCAGATCGTCACAGGGATCAGCCAGCCGGGGACGTCCGACGCGCCGCGCAGCAGATAGATCCCATAACCGACCGACGCAAACAGGGCGGCCGCGAGGCACGCGCGCGTCTCGGTCCGCTCGCGCCGGCGCCACGCGACCTCGATCCCTGCACCGCACAGCGCCCCGATTGCCGGCGACAGCGCCGCCACGTAGTAGGAGTTGGGATATCCGCCGGCGCTGAAGAACGCTCCCAGCACGATCAGCCACAGACCCCACAGCACGACGGCCGCCCGCAGCGGGTCGCGGCGACCCGCCCGATGGGAGATCGCGAGCACCGCGAGCGCGGCGATCAGCGCGCCCGGCAGCAGCCAGCCGTCGTCGCGCCCGAACGGGCCGCTCAGCAGCCGGTGCCAGCTCGGCGCGATCGAGTGAATCGGACCGGCGCTCACCTGGGAGATGTGCACGAGGAACGCTGCCGGATGACCGGCGCCCGCGAACACGTCGCTGCCGTGGCGCAGGCGGGCGATCCCGTTGTAGTCGAACGTCTGGCTGAACGCAGAGTCGTTCTGCGTACCGTCCACGTACGGGCGCTCGTGCGCCGGCACGAGCGAGACGACCGCCATCCAGCTGAGCGACACGACCGCCGTCACCGCTCCCGCCAAGGCGAGATGGGCCAGGCGCGTGCGCAGGCGCGCCGGCGCGGCGAGCAGATAGGCGCCGGCCAGGGCCGGCAGCACCAGCCAGGCGACCGTCATCTTCGCCTGAAACGCAAGCCCCACCCACACGCCCGCGAGCAGCAGCGTGCGCGGGCGGCCGCTCGTGAGCGCCGCCGAGGTCGCATCCGCCGCCAGCACGACCAGCAGGATCAGCAGCGAGTCCGCGACGTTGCCGCGGTTCAACGCCACCGTCACCGGGCTCGCCGCGACGACCGCGACCGCCACGATCCCCGCCACCGGGCCCGCCAGGCGGCGCACGGCGCGGTAGAGCACAAGGATCGTAAGCACCCCCTCGACGACCTGCGGCAGCACGATCGCCCAGGTGTGAAACCCGAACACCCGCAGCGACAGCGCCTGTGGCCACAGCGCGCCCGGGAGCTTGTCGACGCTGACCGTCCCCGCCGGGTCGAACGCGCCGAAGAAGAAGTCGTGCCAGCTGCTCGACATGCTCCGTGCCGCGGCGCCGTAGAACGCCTCGAGCGCGGCGCCGTTCATGCCCCAGGCGTACGTCAGCCCCGCAATCGCCGCGATCGCGAGCAGTGCCGGGCGGGCCCAGGGGGGCTGGTCCGGGGGCGAGCGCCAGAAGCGTCTGGACGTCCTCGCGACGGCGCTCCGCAGCCGTGCGATCCTCCCCGCCCGCTCACCCATTGCGCCATCCTAGGGCGCGACCGACCTTCTGGCTAGTCCTGGTGCTTAGAACCCTCGGCGACCACCCGCACGAGCCTGCCGCCGTATGGAGTGAGCATGGGGCCGCGCGGTACCGGTCGCGATATCGAGGTGACGAGATGTTTCTTCGTTGCGAATTTCCCGCGGGCCATACTGCAGTGCGACGTTCTTACACTCGGGGACTGAGTTGAAGTTGGGGCTCGTTGAGCTGAGAAACGGATAGGTGATCAACGACGGGTTCGTCTGTCCGCTGTCGAGGTGCCCGAACAGGTGCCCTACCTCGTGCGTCATCGCATCGCAAAACCACTGGAAGGATTCATCGTCCTGATGCCAGCTTCCCCATAGAGAGGCGTTGATCGTGATCGTGCACTTCTGCACTTCAGTCCACATCTCGACAACGGAATTGGCCGGTTCGGGGCTCGTCACGGTTTCGTAGGTGGAGTTGGGAAGTTGATGGGTGCGCGTAACGATCGTAGGAGCTCCGCAGGCCGGTGTGCCGTGCCAGTACTGCTCGGCGAGCTTCAGCGAGAGCGCTACCGGATCTGTCGTCGGGTTGTGAGACGGGCCGCTGTGAGCGCCGGCCGATGCGGGCAGGAGCAGCGCCGTTGCGAGGATTGCCGGAAGCGTGAGACGAGCCATGCCCCACATGCTGAGGCCAGCCCGCGCCCTGTTCTTCCTCCGACGAGGGTGATCTTGGGGGGAGCGGCGGGGGAGCTGGGGGTGAGGCGACGCTCACCCTTGCGCTGATCGCTGCCGATGAAGGCATACGCGCCGGCCGCGCCGGCCGCCTATGCCGCCACATACCCCCATCACCGTAGTCCTCGCCCAATTCGACGATCTGTTTGCCGGGGGGCTGCGCGAGCTGATCGAGAAAGACTCGAGCCTCGCGATCGTCGCCGCCGGCGTGCAGCACGGGCGAATCGGAGTCGTGCTGCGCGCTCACCGTCCAGATGTGGCGATCCTCGACATCGGCGCCCTGGCGAAGCTGGCCGAGGTGCGCGAGCTCAGCAGCTCCCATCCCGCGACCCGGCTCATCCTGCTCGGGCACGATCCCGCGCCGGTCGAATGCGCGCAGCTGCTCGCGTTCGGAGCGAGCGCCTGCCTCGGCAGGGACACACAGTCGCGTGATGTGATCAACGCGATCCATCTCGCTTCGCGGGGACTTCAGGTGATTCCCCGCGCGGCGCCAGGCTCGGGCGGTGCTCCGGTTGCGCCGGGTGTGGGCTTGCTGACCAGGCGTGAGGCCGAAGTGCTCCCGCTGCTCCAGCAGGGTCTCTCCAACGCACAGATCGCGCTCGGCCTGCAGGTGGGCGTCGAGACGGTCCGCACCCACGCGCGCAACATCTACCGCAAGCTCGGGGTTCGCACGCGGCGCGAGCTCGCCGCGCCGCCCGCACCCGAAGCGGATCGGCAACCCAACCTGGACGCGCGTTCCCCACGGGCGCGGCCCCCGGCGCCCCGTAGACGCCCTCGGCGCGGACACGAAGTACGACACCCCTGAACAGCGCCCCCCGATCGGAGCCACCGCAGCGATCGTGAACGTATTGGGCTTGAAGCGTGCATGAAATCGTCTCGATATACGTTGACTTGCTCAGGCGGGGCTCACGCTATGGCAGCGAACCGTCGGATGACGTAGCAGGTCGAAAAAACGACCGGGGAGCCATTCCCTTTCTATCGTGGCGCTAGACGCCGCAGTGAGGAGACGCCATGAGCGGCGTCCCACCGATGTATGAGTTGCCCTCCGGCGACTCCCTCGCAGGAAATCGCCGTCCCCACCTACGGGCCGGCGGCAAAACGCTTCGCATGGGACTCTTCCTGGTAGGAGCGCTGTCCAGCCTCCTGCTGGCGAGCAGCGCGCTGGGCGCGACCGCGACAGTGGGCTTGGGGTCGGCTGCGCCCTTCTCGGTGTTGGGGGGCTCGACGATCACCAACACGGGCCCCACGACGATGTTCGGCGACTTGGGGTTGTACCCCGGTACGTCGGTGACCGGCGAACCGCACGTACTCGGGCAGACCTACGTCAACGACCAGGTCGCGATCGAAGCCAAGAGCTCCCTCACGACCGCCTACAACGACGCCGCCTCTCGTCCAGCCAACGGCTCGGCCGGGACCGACCTCGCCGGTCAGGCCTTCTCGCCCGGTGTCTATGACGCCGGCAGCTCGTTGCTGCTCTCGTCGGGAAGCGTCACGCTCAACGCCGAAGGTAACCCCGATGCGGTGTTCATCTTCAAGATCGGCTCCACGCTGATCACCGGCTCGAACACGACCGTCTCCCTGATCGGCGGCGCGCAGGCCTGCAACGTCTTCTGGCAGGTCGGCTCCTCCGCGACGCTCGGCAGCGGCACGCACTTCGTCGGCACGATCATGGCCGCGGAAAGCATCACCGCCGGCACAGCTGCCACGATCCACGGCAGGCTGCTCGCGCAGACCGCCGCGGTCACGCTGGAAGACAACACCATCACCACGTCCACTTGCGCTTCCAGCGGCAGCGGTAGCGGCGGCGGCACGGAAACCACCACACCGGAAGAAACGGCCGCGATCGAAAAAGCGACCACCGGCGCAGGCACGACCACAACCGGCGGGGGAGGAAGCACCACGAGCGCCGCGTCCGGGACGACAACGGGCGCGGGAGCCCTCGCCTCGGGCACCGCCGTCGGCACGATTACTCCCGCGGCGCCGATTGCGTCGAGGACCACAGCGAGAAGCCATAAACGCCATAAACGCCATCGTGCGCGCAAGGCCGCCCCACAACGCTCGCCCGCGCGCCCGGCGCTCCCGCACAGGCGCGGCTCATTCACCGGCTGAGCGTCGTCGGGCTGGCGGTGTGCCTGCTCGGCTTCACCGCGGGTTCGGCGTTCGGCGCCGATGTCCCAGCTCGGGTTCAGGCCACTCAGCAGCTGGCGGAGCTGCTGAGTGGCCACGCGGCACACCGCGCACCGGCGGCCGGCTCGCCCCGGGTTGCGCTCCTCGGCGATCGTAGGCCGATCACCGGCGAGCGGACGACGTTGCCGGTGATCGGGCACGCGACCGCGCCGGACGGGATGTCATGGCTGAAGGTGAAGCTTCCCGGCCGTCCCGACGGATCGACGGGGTGGATTGCCAAGGAGGGCACCCGCGAGCTTGTCACCGGCTGGCGCATCCGGGTGGATCTCGGCGCACGCCGTGTAACGGTCTACCGCGACGGGCGCGAGGCGAGAGCCTTCCAAGCCGTGGTGGGCAAGCCCTCCACGCCGACCCCGACCGGCCAGTTCTTCGTAGAGGAGACCGTGCGACTGGGACCAGGTGAGCCAGATGGCCCGTTCGCCCTGGCGCTCAGCGCACGCTCCAACGTGTTACAGGAATTCGAAGGCGGTCCGGGCCAAATCGGAATACACGGACGAGCAGGCCTCGGAGGAACACTCGGCAGAGCCGAATCGCACGGCTGCATTCGGCTCGCCACCGCGGGCATCGACTGGCTTGCCGCCCGCATCGGTCCAGGCACACCCGTGACGATCCTCTGACCCGTTGTCAATATGAGTCTATTAAATAAAATAATGAGGGCTTTAGGGGAGCGGGGCACCGATCCCTTGGATATGCCTCAGCCGCCAGCAATGATGCCGGAGTCGGCCAACCCCGGAGGCGCACCGGCCCGTACGACGAGAAGCCGTAGATGGTGGATGGTCATTGCCTGCTCGATCCTCCTCGTCGGCCTGGTGGCCTCGCTCGGGAGCGCGCTGCTGTGGCGCTCGAGCGTGAAGGCGCACGACAGGCAGCAGTTCCAGACCAGCTCGACCGATGTGAACGAGACGGTGGAGACGCTGCTGCGTCGTGACGTGGACTTTGTGACGACCTTGCGTAGCGTGCTGACGATGCAGCCACACCTGAGCGCCACGCGCTTTGCGCAGTGGTTCTCACAGCTTCAGGGCAAGCAGCGCGAGGCGAATGGGCTTGGAACGACCGTGGTGGAAGCGGTGCCGGCGGCTGAGCTGGCCGCCTTCCAGGCGCGACGCGCCGCCGATCCCGCGTTTCGGGCGTTCGTCGGGGGTACGGTCGTGCCTGTCGCTCCCGGTGGGCGTGCGCGCTATTGCCTGCTTTCGGCCGGCGGGACGGTGACCCCGTACACACGGGCAGTGGGGCAACTGGTGCAGGGCGATTGGTGTAATCGCGCCTCGTCGATCGGTGGATTTCAGGATGGCGGTATTTCGCAGGCGCATCTCCTGCAGAGAATCACCGACAGCGGTCAGTTCTTGGTGTATCCCGTGAAGGTCCAGGGCGTGAGCACGCTGTTCATCGAAGCCGCGTTCTACCGGCGGGGCGCGCGCCTTCAGGGTGTCGTACAGCGCCGCGCCGCGGTCTCCGGCTGGGTCGGGAGCTCGTTTGGAATGACCGCACTGATCCACCAGGCGATCGGCGATCACCACGGCCTCAGCGTGGCTCTCTACCACAGCAACCCCGGCCAGAGCGAACAACCGATCGGCCGCGTCGGCACGGCTTCTCCGGCGGGCTCCTTCACCCATGAAACCACCATGCAGATCGACGGCACGTGGCGAGCGGTCGTCCGCGGCTCAGAGGCCGCGAGCCGGCTGTCGGCCAATCTGCAGGGTCTGCTGATCCTGATCGGAGGAGCGATCGTCAGCCTCCTGCTGTTCACGCTGGTGCTGGTCCTGACGCGCTCGCGCGAGCACGCTCTGGGGATGGTGAAGGAGAAGACCGGAGAGCTTCGCCACCAGTCGCTGCACGACGCCCTGACAGGTCTGCCGAACCGTGTGCTCGCGCTCGACCGCGCCGAGCAGATGCTGGCCCGCGCGCGCCGCCAGCAGATTCCGGTCGCGGCGCTGTATATCGATATCGACGGCTTCAAGCACGTCAACGACACCTTCGGACACGCCGCCGGCGACGAGCTGCTGAGGACCGTCGCGGCTCGGCTGGAGGGAGTCGTTCGCGAGGGCGACACGGCGGCGCGGCTCAGCGGCGACGAGTTCGTCGTATTGGTTGAGGGATCCGCGCTCGATGCCGGTCCCGAGCTCGTCGCCGAGCGTCTGCTCGAAGTGCTGCGACAGCCCTACGAGATAGAGGGCCAGAACGGGAGGCGGCTATCGCTCACGGCGAGCATCGGCGTCGCGCTGGGCGAGCGCGCGAACGCCGCCGAGCTTTTGCGCGACGCGGATGTCGCCCTGTATGAGGCGAAGGCCGCCGGCAGAAGCTGCTACATGCTCTTTCAGTCCAGCATGCAGACCGCGGCTCACGATCGACTGACGCTCGAGATGGACCTGGCCGACGCGCTCGAGCAGCGACAGCTGTTTCTCCAATATCAGCCCACCTTCGACCTGCAATCAGAGCGGGTGATCGGAGTCGAGGCGCTGATCCGCTGGCGCCACCCCACCCGCGGCGTGATCGCGCCGATCGAGTTCATCCCGATCGCCGAGGAGAGCGGGTTGATCGTCCCGATCGGGCGCTGGGTGCTCGACGAGGCCTGCCGGCAAGCCGCGCTCTGGTACGGCGATGGCCACAGGATCGGCATGGCGGTGAACGTGTCGGGGCGCCAGCTCGACGATGACGAGCTGATCGAGGATGTGCGCGCCGCGTTCACGCAAAGCGGCCTCGACCCGGCGACGCTGACGCTCGAGATCACCGAGACCACGCTGATGCGCGACGCCGAGGCGACCGCCAAGCGCCTATGCAAGCTCAAGGAGCTCGGGGTGCGGATCGCGATCGACGATTTCGGCACCGGCTACAGCTCGCTCGCCTACCTGCGCCAGTTTCCCGTGGACGCCCTGAAGATCGACCGCTCGTTCATCGGCGGCATCGCCGGATCGAAGGGGTCGGCATCGCTGATCCACACGCTCGTGCAGCTCGGCAAGACGCTCGACATCGAGACGCTCGCCGAGGGTATCGAGGAGCGCTCCCAGCTCGAGACCCTGCAACGTGAACACTGCGACCACGGACAGGGCTTCCTGTTCTCGCGCCCGCTCGACGTCGACGCCGTCGAGAGGTTTCTCAACGCCGAGGAGTTGACCATATCCACCCTGGCGCCTGGTTAGCCGTGCTGCTCCTCTCCATGTTCGGACCGACCTTGACCGCGCCGAGCGGCACGAAGTCAGGTGACGTCCGATCAGGACCTCGTTGACGGTCGCGAACCGCGGCTCGTCGGTCTCAATCTCTACGTAGTCGCCTTGGAGCTTGCCGTGTTCGCAACCGTGGTGTCGATCACGTAAGGCGCACGTCCCGCGCCGCCCGCTACCCTCCGAAGCCGTGATCACGACCAACCAATTCAAAAACGGAAACCACATAGAGGTGGACGGGACGATCTTCAAGATCGTCGAGTTCCAGCACGTTAAGCCCGGCAAGGGTGGGGCGTTCGTGCGGACGAAGCTGAGGCGCGCTGCGGATGGGAATGTGATCGATAGGACGTTCAGGGCGGGGGAGAAGTTCAGGTCGGTGAGGACCGAGTCGCGCAAGATGCAGTTCCTGTACGCGGACGGGACCGACGCGCACTTCATGGACACCGAGTCGTTCGAGCAGATCGCGGTCGCGGAGAGCACGGTGGAGGAGGCGCTGCGCTGGACGAAGCCGAGCAGCGAGGTGGACGTGCTGTTCATCGATGACGAGCCCGCGGACGTGCAGCTGCCGAGCGGGGTCGATCTCGAGGTCGCACAGACCGATCCGGGGCTGCGCGGGGATTCTGTCTCGGGCGGGGGGACGAAGCCGGCAACGCTCGAGACGGGAGCGGTGATCCAGGTCCCGCTGTTCATCGAGCAGGGCCAGCTGATCCGCGTGGATACGCGCTCGGGCGAATACGTCGCGCGGGCTTAGGGCCCGGCGATGCGGCGCTCCGAGCAACGGCGGGCCGCGGTGGTCGCGCTCTACCAGCACGATCTGACCGGCAGGCCGCTGATCGAGACGCTCGGGGCGAACGCGTCGCTGTTCACCCGTGCGCTGGCGCACGCGGCGGCCGATCGCGAGGAGGAGCTCGACGGGGTGATCGATCGTCACGCGCACGGGTGGTCGGTGCAGCGGATACAGCCCCTGGAGCGAAGCATCATGCGGGTGGCGCTGATCGAGATGCTGCACCCCGACGCGGCCCCCGCCGAGGAGTCGATCCCGCCGGAGGGAGCGATCGAGGAGGCGGTGGAGAGCGCCAAGACGTTCTGCGGCGCCGATGCGCCCAAGTTCGTGAACGGGGTGCTGGGCGCAGTTTTGCGCGAGGTGCGAGAGAATTCGCCGCAGGTCCCATGAGCCACCTCTCGATCCCATGAGCAGCGCTGAGCATTTGGACGATCTGATCGCGCGGTTGGAGCGCGCCGCCGAGCAGTTGCGTTCGGGCGAGCTGTCGGCCGATGCAGCGGCGACGATGGTCGAGGATTGCGCGGCGCTCGCGAACCAGGCGGCGGCCGAGCTCGAGCAGCTCGCGCGGGCGGAGGTCTCCGTTCCGGCGCCCGGCCAGGACACGTTGCTGTAGTGAGCGACCGCCGCCGCCGCCGGCATTGCCGCCTGTGAGCGTCGCCTATCCCGAGCACCTGCGCGAGCAGGTGGAGCGGTATCTGGAGGGGCTGCGCTTCTCGGAGGAGCCGTTGACGGAGGGGTTGGAGGAGGCGATGCGCTACTCGCTGCTCGCGGGCGGCAAGCGCATCCGTCCCGTGCTGGCGCTCGCGACCGCGCGCGCGGTCGGGATGGAGGGGCTCGAGGTGCTGCCGCTGGCGGGCGCGATCGAGCTGATCCACACGTATTCGCTGATCCACGACGACCTGCCGGCGATGGACGACGACGAGCTGCGGCGCGGACAACCGACGTGCCACGTGAAGTTCGGAGAGGACGTGGCGATCCTCGCCGGGGATGGGCTGTATGCCGAGGCGTTCCGCCATCTGCTTACGAGCGACGGCACGCCGCCCGAGCGGGTGCTGGCGGCGGCCGCCGAGCTTGCGGCGGCGACGGGTGTGGGCGGGATGGTGGGCGGGCAGTACGCGGACGTCAGCCCGCGGACGCCGTCTGGTCCCGCCGCGCTCAGGCGTTTGCACGAGCTGAAGACGGGCCGCTTGATCGGGGCTTCGGTGCTGTGCGTACTACTGTTGGGCGGGATCGACGGACCTGCGACAATGGGCTTCCGTAGATTCGCCGCCGAGCTGGGCGTGCTGTTCCAGATCGTCGACGACATCCTGGACGTGACGGGTACAGACGATGCACTTGGAAAGCCGCGAGGCAGCGACGAGCGTCAGGGCAAGCGCACATACGTGAGCGAGTTTGGAATCGATCGAGCCAGGGAGCTGGCGGCTGAGTCCCACCGGACGGCGCGGGAGGCGCTCGTCGCTGCCGGGGCTGGAAACGGCTCGGCGCACGCCACAGAGGAGCTCGAGCAGATCGCCGACTTCATCTATACCCGTACGTCATGAGCCTGCTCGAGCGGATAGACGGTCCTGAGGACCTGCGCGGCCTGTCCGAGGAGGAGCTGGCGACGCTCGCACAGGAGGTGCGCAAGCACATCATCGAGACGGTCGGAGAGATCGGTGGTCATTTCGGGGCGAATCTCGGCACGTGCGAGCTGGCGGTCGCGCTGCACTCGGTGGTGGACTCACCGCGCGACAAGATCTTGTGGGACGTCGGGCATCAGGCGTATCCGCACAAGATCCTGACGGGTCGGCGCGATCGGCTGAGCACGATCCGGCAGTACGGAGGGCTGGCGCCGTTCTGCTCGATGGAGGAGTCTGAACACGACATCATGGGTGCGGGACACGCGTCGACATCGATCGGCTACGGGGTGGGGATCAAGGAGGGGATGCGCCATCTGGCGCGCGTGCGCGACGCGCGGCCTGGAGATGCGACTGACCCGTCGAATGCGGCAGACGCGACGCCGGTCAACGGCACGGCGAACGCGGGAAGCGGCACGGGCGCTGTCGAGGAGGTCAGGGACGGGAAGGTGATCGCCGTGATCGGCGACGGCGCGATGACGGGCGGCGTGGCGTTCGAGGCGATCGGGCAGGCTGGCGGCCTCGGCACGCCGCTGGTGGTGGTGCTGAACGACAATGGGATGTCGATCGCCCCGAACGTGGGCGCGCTGTCGCGGTACTTCAATCGTGTGAGGCTGAACCCGAAGCTGTGGCACGCGCGGGCGGGTGTCGAGGGCGGCCTGACGCGCCTGCCCGGCGGGATCGGCTCGGCGTTCGAGCGGCTGGGTCCGCAGCTGAAGGAGTCGATCAAGGCGTTCTGGGCGCCGGGGCTGTGGTGGGAGGAGCTCGACTGGGCGTATATGGGCGTGATCGACGGTCACGACTGCAAGGCGCTGCGTGAGGCTTTGCGCGAGGCGCTTGCGGCCGAACGGCCGGTGGTGGTGCATGTGGCGACGGTCAAGGGCAAGGGGTTCGCGCCGGCCGAGGACGGCGGGCTGGAGGGCATGGAGAAGTGGCACGCGGCCAAGCCGAAGTCGATCTTGAACGGATCCCCGACCCGTCCGGCGGCCACGCCGCCGGAGGCGGTCGCGAAGCCCGCGAAGCTGCCGGCGCCGCAGTACACTCAGGTGTTCGGCGAGGCGCTGGTGAGGGAATGCGAACGCGACGAGCGGGTCGTGGGGATCACCGCCGCGATGAACTCCGGGACCGGGCTGAGCATCCTGCAGAAGGCGATGCCGGAGCGGTACTTCGACGTGGGGATCGCAGAGCAGCAGGCGATCCTGTTCGCGGCGGGCCTGGCGCTCGAGGGCGTCAAGCCGGTGGCGGCGATCTACTCGACTTTCTTGCAGCGTGCGTACGACCAGATCGTGCATGACGTTTGCCTGCAAAAGCTGAACGTGGTGTTCGCGATGGATCGCGCCGGGCTGGTCGGCGACGACGGGCCGACGCATCACGGGGCGTTCGACATCGCGTACCTGCGCTGCCTGCCGAACATCGTGCTGATGGCGCCGCGCGACGAGGCGACGCTGACGCACATGCTGCGTACGGCGCTGACATACGACGATGGGCCGATCGCGCTGCGCTATCCGCGCGGGGCCGGCACGGGCGTCGAGCTGCCGAAGGAGCCGCGGGCGATCGCGATCGGCACGGGGGAGATCCTGCGCGAGGGGGGGGCGCGCGAAGCCGCCGGACGGAGGGTGGCGCTGGTCGGCTACGGAAGCGGTGTGGGGAAGGCGCTCGAGGCCGCCGAGGAGCTGAGCGGTGTGGAGATCGCGGTGACGGTCGCGGACGCACGCTTTGCCAAGCCGATCGACGCAGGGCTGATGGCGCAGCTGGCGGCTGAGCACGACCTGCTGGTGACGGTCGAGGAGGGCGTGCTGGCGGGCGGGTTCGGCTCGGCGGTGTGGGAGAGCCTGAACGAGACGGGCGCGACGCCGCGCATCCTGCGAGTGGGGCTGCCCGACCGCTACGTGACCCACGGGGCGCCCGCGCTCCTGCACGAGGAGGTCGGGTTCACCGGCAAGCGGATCGCCGAGCGCGTGGCGACGGCGATTCTCGACCGCGCTTCGGCGACGATCGGGGCGTAGCACCCTTAAATGAAACGGCCCGCCGGGGAAGCGGGCCGTTTCGGGGAGGAGGGATGCTGCTGTGCTTCGGGTCGTTCACTATGTTGCCCGCAGTGGGAGAGCTTATGTGTGATGTTGATCACAGAGACAAGCAATTCGTCTCACGCGGTGGGGTCAAGCTCGAGAACGCGCTGGTTTCGTGCGGCCTGGAAGTGAGCGGCAGGCGGGCGCTGGACGTGGGCGCTTCGACGGGAGGGTTCACCGACTGCCTGCTGCGGCGGGGCGCGGTGGGGGTGGTGGCGGTGGACGTCGGCTACGGGCAGCTCGACTGGGGGTTGCGCAACGATCCACGTGTGACCGTGCTCGAGCGTACGAACGCGCGCGCGCTGACGCTGGAGATGCTCCCGTACACGCCGGACCTGGCGACGATCGACGTGTCGTTCATCTCGCTCGAGAAGGTGCTGCCGGCGGTGCTTGGGTGCATGGCCGGCGCATATGACGTGCTGGCGATGGTCAAGCCCCAGTTCGAGGTCGGTCGCGTGCTCGCGAGCAAGGGTCGCGGCGTCGTGCGCAATCCCGACGACCGCCGCGGAGCGCTCGTGAGCGTGGGCCGCGCTGCGCTGGGCTTGGGAGCGAGCGTGCTCGGCTACCACTACTCGGGGCTGCCGGGACCGAAGGGCAACCGCGAGACGTTCATATGGCTCGCCGAGGAGGGGCGTGTCGGTGGCGCGAGGGACGGCGAGGATCTAGAGGCGATGGCCCGCGAGATCGAGCCGCCCGGGGACGAGCAGGGACAATGACGAGAGCATGAGGGAGATCACCGTCTTCACGCACCGCCGTCCGGGCGACACCGGGGCCGCTTTGGAGCTGTTCGCGGCCAGGGCGGCGCAGACCGGGGTGACGTTGCGGCTGGACGCGGAGGAGACGCGCAAGCACGGTGCGCATACCGGAGCGGGGATCGAGGCGGACGCGCCGGTGAAGGACGAGGTTGAGCTGTGCGCGGTGCTCGGCGGCGACGGGACGATCCTGCGCGCGCTGCAGCGCTACGCGGGCACCGGTGTGCCGGTGTTCGCGATCAACTTCGGCGAGATCGGGTTTCTCGCAACCGTCGAGCCCGAGGACCTCGAGGACGGTGTTCGGAGAGCGTTGAGCGGGGACTTCGAGCTGCTGCGGCTGCCGGCGATTGCGCTCGAGACCTCGAGCGGGACGCACACCGCGATCAACGACGTGGCGATCCACCGCAAGGTCGGCGAGCGCGTGGCGGAGCTCGCGTATGCCTTGGAGGGCGAGGTCGTGGGGAGCGTTCGCTGCGACGGGCTGGTCGTCTCCACGCCGGCGGGATCGACCGGCTACAACCTCGCCAACGGGGGGCCGGTGATGGCGTGGGGAGTGGAGGGGTTCGTGGTGTCGTTCATCGCGCCCCATTCGCTCACAGCGCGCGCGCTGGTGGTGGCGCCGGGGGATCGTCTGGAGATCCACAACCGCTCGCACGAGCCGCTCGACGTCGCAGTCGACGGGCGGCCGGTGGGCGAGATTCCGGCGGGGGAGACGATCCAGGCGCGATTCGTCAACGACGTGGGGACGATCGCGCAGCTGCCGGGGTCCTCGTTCTATCGCCGGCTGCGCGAGAAGTTCGGGCGGCTGGCGAGCTGATTCAAGGGGCCCAAGGCGCGCCGGGGGCACCGATCGGGACGGGCGGGGGCGGCGGATCGAACGGACGATCACGCCGCGCGTGCATGGTTGCGACCGGCGCTCAGGCGACCTTGGCGGGGCTGCGCTCTACGTGGCCGGCGCCATGGTGCATCGAGGACATGAAGCTGTCGAGTTGGTCGCGGGAGAAGCGACGCTGGCCGCCGGGGGTCCGGTAGCAGCTGACGTGGCCGGCGTCGGTCCAGCGGCGGATCGTGGCGAGCGAGACGCCCAGATAGCGGGCCGCCTGGGAGCTCGTGAAGATCATCTGGCGGTGATTGTGGGGAGGGGTGGGGGTGAACGGCATGGTCGGGCCTCGACGATCGGTCGCGATGGTCATTGGGGCGATCGGGACCGAGTGGCGCATGGCGGGTTGCTTGCCCTGCGGCAAAGGGCCGGGATCGATAGTCAGCTTTCGTCAAGATGGCCTGAGAAGTTGAGCGGCGACCGGGTTTGTGGACCTTTGGGCGAGAAGCCCGCGCGGGTGCTGGGTAAATCGGCCGACTTCGCAGACAGGAAGCTGCGAAAAAGGGGCGCAATTGCCCGGCCAAGACGCACCCTACGGTCGTCGCATCTATCCGTAATCCGGCACTGGGACTGGGATTGCTGCGCTTTTGCCGGAGCTCGAGGCGCTAAATGCAACCATTCATGCACAGGACTCCGACAAGCTGGACATTTCGTCCAATCTCGTTAGTATGGTGCGCGAACCTACGCAAACATAGCGGTTGTCCTGTGGATGGAGACATACGGGTCCCCGCTCGGTAACGGTCCCCGTGGACCGGGAGATGGAGACACTATGGGTTGGTATCGCGGTTGGTATCGCTAGAACCGAACGAGCTCTGGCGATAGACGACCAGAGTTGAGAGCGTCGCGTCAGCGGGTCTTCGGACCCGTAGGCGCGACGTTTTTTTATGCTTGCGGCAGCAGCTATGCCGTGTGGCAGCAGCGGAGAAGCGGGGTTGAGTGGCTCGACGCAGGCCGCGCCCCAAGTGCACGTGCCTACGGTCGCAAGCGCAGCGTCAGCGGGGAGCCGGCTGGGCGATCTTGCGTGCGCGACGCTCGAATGCGAGCTCCGCCTCGAAATCCGCATCGTCGCCATGGGCGAAGGTGACCGGCCCCTCCCGCTCGAGCATCGCGATGAACTGCTCCACCAGCTCTGAGTCGAGCTGGCGTCCGGCGACCTTGCGCAGCTCGGCCATTGCGTCCTGTGGGGTCATCGGCGAGCGATAGGTTTCGCGCGCGGTCATGGTGTCGTAGGTCGAGCAGATCGCGAGGATGCGCGATGCGAGCGGTATCTCACCACCGATCAGCCCGGCGGGGTAGCCGCTGCCGTCGACGCGCTCGTGGTGGTAGAGGATCGCATCGGCGACCGGCCCATAGCCATCGAGTCTGCCGACCAGGGTCGCACCGTCCTGGGGATGGCGGCGAATCACCGCCCAGTCGTCGTCGGAGAGGACTTCGGCGTGGAGGATGCGATCGGGCAGGGCGAACTTGCCGATGTCATGGAGCAGGCCGGCGGTATGGATCAGATCCTGTTCGGCGTCGCTGCATCCGGCCTCGCGCGCAAGCGTACGGGAGTAGCGCGCAACCGCCGCGGCATGGCGGGCGGTTACGCGGTCGCGCAGCGCGAGCGTCTCGACAAGCGTGGTGAGCACGCCGAGCTGCAGCGAGGCGAGGTGCATCGAGCGCGCTTCGAGCTGATCTGCGCGATCCTCCGAGCGCAGCAGCGCGATCGTCAGGTACTGGAAGATGACGATCACCAGGATGACGCCGAACAGCGCCGGCAGCCCGAGGTTCGTGTAGGCGACGGCGAGCAGCGCCGCGAGCGCGCCCGTGGCGATCTGTCCGGGGAGCAACGGGACGAACAGGTCGCGCACCTGGCCGGGCAGTGGACGGCCTTCGGTGACACGCACGTCGATCGCGACGAGCGCGAAGTTCAAGGCGTTCGTGACCATGAACACGGCGAACACGACCAGGGCGAAGGTGACGCTCTGCGTCAGCTGCTGGTTGTGAGGGTTGTGAACGTCACCGACGAGCGCCCGGACCATCAGACCGCCGACGATCGGAAAGGCCGCATAGGTCGACAGGTTGTTCAGCCACAGGGCTGGAGAGACGCGTCTCGTCGCCGAGGTGAGGATCATCACGGACAGGCCGAGCAGGACCGCGGGAGCCGGTCCGAGCAGGCTCATGGCGAGCACGAGCGCGACAAACGCGGCAGACAGGTTCTGCCCGCGGATCGAGAGGTTGAGCTGCTGGCCCACGAGCGCGAGCGCGAGCAGCAGACCGACCAACAGCACCGGGTGCCAGTCCTGCGTGCGAGAGGTCCAAGCGGCCGCGCCCACCGCGAGCGCGAGCAGCACGGCCTCGGCCGCCCAAAAGAGACGTGTGGTGGTCTTGGTCGAAAGCATGCGTAAAGGTCTCGTCGTAGTACTTAACGGCCGATATGACGTAGTCCTTAAGGTGCGGCGCGATTTTGCTCGGCGCCGTGGAGGATGTGGGTCCGCGAGAGGTGTTGAGTATGTGACCGCATTCCGTCGTTTGCCACAACCTGCGGAGGCGGTCTGTCGCGGTCTGAAGATAGGATCGCCCTTCGCGCGGTCACTGACTGACTGCGGTCGCATGTTCGGCAGGAGGCAAAGTGGGACCCGGCGCAAGCTCCAAGACCATCGAGTCGGTACGCGGCGGCGCGCGGGCGGCGCGCGATGATGTGCTGACTACCGTCAGAGCGCTGTCGGCGGGGGGGCAGCTGCGCAGGCTGCTGCTGGCCGAAGGGCAGTCGGCGCTCGGCGACGCGGCCGCCGAAGTGGCGCTGGTGTTGATCGCCTATGAGCGTCTGCGCTCGCCGTGGGCGGTGTCGGCGGTGCTGCTGGCCGACCGCGTGCCGCGGATGGTGCTGGCGCCGCTCGCCGGGGTGCTGGCCGACCGCATGTCGCGACGCGTCCTGTTGATCGTCGCCGATCTGCTGCGCGCGGCAGCGCTCCTGGGATTGGTGCTTATACCCTCGTTCGCCGTGACGGTGCTGCTGGCGGGCGTACTCGGGTGTGGCACGGCACTGTACCGGCCCGTGGCCGAAGCCTCGCTGCCGGCGCTCACCGGTGGCCGCGAAGGGGCGGCGGCCGCGGTGACGAGCCGCTGGACGATGATCACGCTCGGTGAAATGCTCGGGCTGATGCTGGCCGCGGCGATGCTGCTCGTGCTTTCCCCGGGAGGCGTGCTGCTCTTCGACGCGGCAACGTTCGTCGTCTCGATTGCGGTGCTTGGCCACACAACGACGCTGGATCGTCCCGAGGACCTCGCGCGAGCGGAGGAGGTCTCCCCGGGGGCCGTGAGGATGCTGCGGGACGGAGCCATGGCAACGCGTCAGATACCCGGGATGCTGGTGCTGTTCGTGACCGTGCTGAGCGCGATCCTCGCCGGTGGTCTGATGAACGTCGGGGATCCGCTGCTGGCGAAGAACGTGCTGCGTGCGGGCAACTCGGGCTTCGCGGCGCTGAAGGTCGCGATCGGGGTTGGCCTGGTGCTCGGCACGATCCTGTCGGGACCGCGCGGGAACCCGGTGGGAACGATGCGGAGCAGCTACTTCCGCGCGCTGGGAATGGCCGCTGCCGGCATCGCGATCATGGCCGCCTCGCCGGATCTCCCGATCGCCCTGCTCGGATGCCTGATCCTTGGCGCCGGGAACGGTCTCGCGGTGGCGCGGCACCTGCAGCTGATCCAGCTCACGACGCCGGAGCGGCTGATCGGGCGGATCAACGGCCTGCTGAACGCAGCCGAGGCGGCCGCGTTCGTCGTCGCCTTCGTCGTCGCGCCCACGGCGGTGGTGCTGCTCGGCGTGCGCGGGACGTTCGCAATCTCCGCGGCCGGGGTCTTCGTTGCGGCCGTGGTCGGCTTCGTGCGTATGCGCAAGGTCGACTGGAGCGTGTCTTCTGCGCTCACCGATCAAGTGCCGCCAAGCCCGGCGCTCGCGCCGGTGGATCGAGTCTCGAGCGGCTGACGAAATGGCCGAGCGCGTCAGACGCGCATCGCGCCGCCGTGGGCGGCGACGCGGGTGACGACGTGCCGGGAGGGGCTGTCGAGGATCATGACCGGCAGCGTGGGGTGTCGCTGGGCGAGCATGTGCATCAGCGACTCCGCCGAGACCTCGCCCACGTCGCCGGTGACGATCGCCATGCGGCTGGTGGGAGCAAGCTCCAGCGCCTCGCAGATCGAGTCCGTCTCCTCGAACCCGATGGATTCGGGGAGCGTCCGGGCCAGCTCGTCGAGGATGCTCGCCCGGCGGTCGGCATCCGGACCTATGATCAGGATGCGTGTGGGTCCCTCGATGACGCGCAGCTCCGGTGGGCGTGTGGCGTGGCCGCCGAGCGGCTCGACGTGCGCGGGCCCCCGGCCGCTCAGGAGGCCGAGCGCCGGTCGCCCCGGGCGGGAGCGTGCCCCGGCGGGCTTGAGCGCGAGGCTCATCGGGCGCCGGCCCCCGCCAGCCCGGGCCACGACGTGTAGGCGAGCGCGCTGCTCTCGGGATCGAGGAACGGACGGTCGGCGCCGAGATCCTGACGTCGCTCGCGGCGGCCGAGCGCGGTCAGGACGGCGAAGCCCCCGGCTGTCAGGGCCAGCCAGGTCAGCGCGATCATGAGGGCGAGCATGGTGACTCCTTCGCGGTCGCGGATGTGTGTTCGTGCGGCATAGACGACATGATGCGTCCTGCGGGGCCGTTTGTCTGTAGAGCGAGAGGTGCAGATCGTGTCGTCCTAAAAGGGCAGATCTGTGTAGTCCCACAGGGCCCTATCGCCGTCGAGCCGGCCCGTTCGACGGGCCTGTCCCTGCGAGGCGCTACGGTGTGCGCCTGATGGACACTGGCGTCCCAGGGGTGGATCGACCGATCGAGGTGATCATCGCCGACGATCACGGTGTCGTGCGCGACGGGATCCGCACGGTGCTCGAGCGCGAGGAGGGAGAGTTCCGCGTGGTCGCCGAAGCCGCAGACGTCCCGGCGACCGTGCGGGCGGTGCGCGAGCACAAGCCCGACCTGCTGACGCTCGACCTGACGATGCCGGGAGGGTCGAGCCTCGCGGCGCTCCCATCGTGTTTCGTGGCCCATCCGACGCTCGCGGTTGCGATCTTGACAATGCGAGAGGATCCCGAGTATGCCCGCCAGGCGCTCAGAGCGGGTGCGCGCAGCTACGTGCTGAAGGAGGCCGAGCCCGCCGAGCTCTTGCAGGCCTTTCGCCTGGCGGTGGCCGGCGGCAACTACCTGCACCCGCGGCTTGGCGCGCTGATGGCCACCGGCGATGAGGATCCCGCCGACGGAGTCGCGCTATCAGAGCGCGAGCGCGAGGTCGTGCGGTTGATCGCCAACGGCTACACCAACCCGCAGATCGCCGAGCAGCTGCACGTCGCCGAGCGCACCGTCAAGACCTATCGCGCGCGCGCGATCGAGAAGCTCGGCTTCTCGTCGCGAGCGGAGATAACCGCCTACGCCCGGCGATTGGGCCTCGTCGAGTAGCGCAGCTCCTACACCGACGACGCGGTGGGGCGACCGGCGAGGGGCACCGACAGGCGCACCGCTGTTCCCTGACCGGGCGCGGGGACCATTTCCAGCTCGCCCCCGACGAGCTCGGCACGCTCGCGCATGCCGGACATCCCGAAGCCCCCCTCCAGCCCGTCACCACGTGGGCCCAGGCGCCCGCTGTCTGGCAGCCCTTTGCCATCGTCGGTGACGGACGCGCGAACGACGCCGTCGCGCTCGACCACGCTGACCACCGCGTTGGTCGCCTGCGCGTGGCGGCTGACGTTGGTGAGCGCCTCCTGGACGATGCGGTAGATCGTGCTCTCGAGCTCGGGGTCCAGGCGCCGCTGCTCCGCGTCGGGGCCGAGGTCGATCTCGGTTTGCACGTCCAGGCCATCGATCGCCTGGGCGCGCCGGGCGAGCGCCTGCAGGGCGGCCGCCAGCCCGAGATCGTCGAGTGCCGCCGGGCGAAGCTCGGTGATCAGATGGCGAAGGCCGTCGATCTCACCGCCGAGCCCCTCGAGCACCGCGTCCACCGCCTCGCTCAGCGCCGCCTGGTCGTGGAGGTCGCGGGCGTTGGCCAGCTTCAGGCGCAGGGCACCGATGCCCTGGATGGTCTCGTCGTGGATCTCCCGCGCCCAGCGGGTGCGCTCGCGCTCGCGGGCCTCCATGCCGTAGCGCAGGCGTTCGATCTCGACCGAGCGCTCGGCACGGAGTCGCTGGGAGACGCTCGTGGCAAACGCGTTCAGCGCCTGCCGGTCGGGATTGCGAAAGCCGCCGTCGCTGCGCAACGCGATCACGAGGCCGCCCCCGTGACCCTCCATGTCGAGCGGCTCGACCAGCGCAGCGCGCGCGTCGATGCCCAGTTCGTGCAGCCACGCGGCCTCCTGGCCCCGGGGGCGGTCCAGCGCGACCGGCTTGCCCGCGAGGTAGAGCGCGCCCAGCGCGCTGCCCTCGACCGGCATGATCCGCAGGCGCACCGTCCCCTCTCCGCTCGAGGCTGCTACGCGCAGCTCGCCGCGCTCCTCGATCACCATCAGCAGCGTCCCGGCGTCGAGCAGCGCGAGGCCGCGATCGGCCATCAGGCGCAGCAGCCACAACTCTGATCCGGAGAGCACCGCGCGAGATTATGGACCTATCGCGCCGATCCCGCAGGCCTGGCGGGCACGGGGACCTCTGCGAAGCCTGCTCTACAGGGTGCCGGTGCCCGCGGACACGCCGTTCTCGCGCCGATCGCGCTGCGCCGCGGCGCGCGTGCGCGCAAGCAGATCCTCGCCGCTTGAGTCCTTGCGCCAGGCTGCGAGACCGACCGATACGCGCAACGGCCGTCGCTGCCCGTCGGCTTCGACCTTGATCGCGCGCAACCGCTCGAGCACCCGCCTGGCCACGATCTCTCCGCGCGGTCCGTCGGCGCCGGGGAGCACGAGCAGCAATTCGCCGTCGCTCGGCCTGCCGATCCGGTCGAAGCGCCGCAGCTCGCGCTGCAGGGCCGGCCCCACGTAGGCGAGCGTCTGCTCGGGCAGATCGCTGCCGTGCTCGCGGGAGAGCTCCTCGAGGTTCTCGATCGCGACGAGGAGACAGCTCAAGGCGGTCCCGTGGCGTTCGGCGCGGCTGATCTCCTCCTCCAGGCGCTCTTGCAGCTCGGGCGCGGACAGGTAGGGGACGCGACCCGGTGGGGACGAGAGGGAACGCGGATGAGGGTCGCTGGCAGCCATGCCGTGTGGCGGACGAGTGTATGTGGAGCTAAAGACTCGTAGGGTTCCGTCCCTACGCGATATGCACAGCCTACCTGCTCGACGCGCCCGAATCTACTTGCGAGCCCGATCCGTCCCCGGGCACTGCTACACCCTGCCCCATGCTTACAGAGCTGCGTGTCGAGAACCTGTTGCTGATCGAGCGGGCCGAGCTGCGGTTGGGCCCCCGGCTGAACGTGCTCACGGGCGAGACGGGAGCCGGCAAGACCGTGCTCGCCCATGCGCTCGACCTGCTGCTCGGCGGCCGCGCGCGGAGCGGGATCGTGCGCCCCGGAGCCGGGGAGGCCTACGTGGAGGGCATATTCGAGCTGCCGGGTTGGATGCGGGCAGAGCTTGCGGAGCGGTTTCTCGACGACGGCACGGAGGAGGGGGCCGAGCAGGACACGGAGATCGTCCTCGCGCGTCGCATCGCCGCCGACGGGCAGCGCACGCGGGCCTATGTGAACGGTCGCTCGGCCACCGTTGCCGAGTTGCGCGACATCGGCGCTCGGCTCGTCTCCTTCTACGGTCAGCACGAGCACCGTAAGCTGACCCTCGCGGCGGCCCAGCTGCAGATCCTCGACGGTCACTGCGGCCCGCGGCAGGCTCTGCGCCTGCACGCGTGCGCCGAGGCGTTTGCGGAGGTCAGGCGTTTGGGAGAGGAGCTCGAGCGCCTCGCCGAGCTCGCCTCGGCGCGCGAGCGCGAGCTCGACCTGCTCGAGTTCGAGCTGGGCGAGATCGACTCGGTCGCTCCACGTGAGCGCGAGCACGAGGAGCTGCTCGCGGCGCGTGAGCGCCTGCGCCGACTCGACGCAATCCTCGCGGCCGCGGGCTCAGGTGCGGAAGCGCTCGCACCCGAGGGATCGGTGGACGCGGTCGGAGCCACGCAGGTGATGGCCGCGGCCGCTGCGCGCATCGATGCGCTCGCCGGCGTCGACGAGCGCTTGGACGCCCTCGCGGAGCGTCTGCGCGCGCTCGTAGTCGAATCCGGCGAGCTCGCTGCGGAGCTCCGTGGATACGGGGAGGGCATGGCCGGAGAGGAGATCTCGCTCGAGCAGCTCGAAGAGCGCCTGGCGGCGATCGAGCATCTCGTGCGCAAGCACGGGGGCAGCGTGCAAGCCGTGCTCGACTACGCCGCCACCGCTCGCGCGCGACGCGAGGAGCTTGCGGGCGTCGAGGTTGCGCTCGCGCAGGGCGAGGAGCGGCTGCAGGCAGCCCAGGAGCAGTTGCAGGGGCACGTCCTGGCCTTGCGCCAGGCACGTGCAGCGGCCGCGTCCGAGCTGGCGCGTGCGGTTGCAGAGCAGCTCGCCTCGCTGCAGATGGGCGAGGCGACGTTCGAGGTGATCCTCACGGAGCGAGAGCCGGGCCCCGCCGGAGGGGACGGAGTCGAGTTTCTGATCGCGCCAAACCCCGGGGTGCCGGCCGGGCCGTTGCGTGAGATCGCCTCCGGCGGAGAGCTCTCGCGCGTGATGCTCGCGCTGATGAGCGTTGCCAACGCGTCCGCGTCGGACGCCACGCTCGTGTTCGACGAGGTCGACGCGGGCATCGGTGGCCACACCGCTCGCGCTGTCGGCGAGCGCCTGCGCGAACTGGGGGAGGGGCGGCAGGTGCTGTGCATCACCCACCTGCCGCAGATCGCCTCGCTGGGAGACCGTCATTTTGCGATCGTCAAGGACACGGCCGCCGAACCCACGCTCACAACGGTCGTTCAGCTCGACGAGCCCGAGGTGGTCTCCGAGCTGGTGCGCATGCTCGGCGCGGACGCCGAGGACCTGACCGCACGGCGGCACGCCAGAGACCTGCGCAAAGCCGCCTGAGAGGGCCGATCATCGGCGCCTCGCGGCGTCCTCGCGCGCTCATGTGCGAAGCACATTTCGCTTGCTGCGTCCTGGCGAGGCTTGATGCTCGGCCCTCTCAGGGGGTTGCTTGGAACCACGAGCCCGATACGTACGGCGGCGAGGGGCGTTACTCTCGATTCTGATGGCCGCAAATCAGCGCAGCTCGCGGGAGTCCGACTCGAGCGGCGCACGTGTGCCCGCACCGGTGCCGGCGCCTCTGCCCGGGGGCGAGATCGCGCCGTGGCGGACGGTCAGCGGACCGGTGCGTCCCGGCCGGCGGACGAAGCTGCTCGTCAAGCATCTCCTGCGGGGAGACATAGCGTTGGTGGATCATCTGGACATCGATCGGGTCTCCGCCGAGGAGCTGATCGCTGCGGATGTCGGTGCAGTGTTGAACTGCCGTGCCTCCTCCAGCGGCGCCTACCCGAACCTCGGCCCGCAGTTGCTCGTCGAAGCGGGCATCCACCTGGTCGATCTGCCGGATGACTCGCTGTTCGGCATGCTCTCCGACGGCGAGCCGATCACGGTGCGCGACGGTGAGGTGCTGCGCAAAGGAGAGGTGCTCGCGCGCGGAGAGGTGCTCGACCTCGCGCGTGTCCTCGCCGAAACGGAGGCCCGGCGGCGCGAGATCGGCGAGGCACTCGAGCGGTTTGCACACAACACGATCGAGCACATGCGCGAGGAGCGCGAGCTGCTGGCCGGGCGGATCGAGCTGCCCAGGTTCGCCACCGACTTCCGCGATCGCTCGACGCTCGTGGTCGTGCGCGGGGTCGGCCATCAGCGCGACCTGCGTGCCCTGCGGCCGTTCATCCGCGATCTGCGCCCTGTGATCGTCGCCGTCGATGGGGGCGCCGAGGCGGTGCTCGAGGCCGGGCTCGAGCCGGACATGATCGTGGGCGACATGGACTCGGCCGGAGAGCAGGCGTTGCGCTGCGGCGCCGAGCTCGTCGTGCACTCCTATCCGGACGGTCATGCGCCCGGCCGGCGGCGGCTGGAGGAGCTGGGTGTGCCGTTCAAGCTCGTACCCGCGCCGGGCACCAGCCAGGATGTCGCGATGCTGATCGCGGCGGAGAAGGGCGCCCGGTTGATCGTTTCGGTCGGCTCCCAGTTCAACCTCGTCGAGTTCCTCGATCGCAACCGTAAAGGCATGTCCTCGACATTCCTGACGCGGCTGCGCATCGGCGAGATCCTCGTCGATGCCAAGGGCGTCAGCCGCCTGTATCACCCTCGGCCGAGCCTGACGCCGCTGCTGGTCGTCGTGGCGGCGGGCCTGATCGCGATGATCGCGGTCGTGTGGCTTACGCCTGCCCTGCGCGATGTGGTCGACCTGCTGTGGCTGAGGCTCCAGACGCTGGCCGCGGTCGGCCCGGTCGATCCAGGCTACTAGTGTCCCGATTCAAAAGCTCGGTGGCGTTTCCCGGTGCCTGGAGGGGCCTGACGTTCGCCATCGCCCGGGCCATGTGTTGTCGGCTCATCCTGACTCGCCGGGCCTGACCCAACTTAACTATCCCGCTCGCATGTTCGACTACCGCTATCACGCGCTCTCCCTGGCCGCGGTCCTGTTCGCGCTGGCGGTGGGCGTGCTGATCGGGGTGGCGATCGGGGACACGAACCTCGTCTCCTCCGCGAAGAACGGCATCGTGCACAATCTCGAATCGGAAGTCGGCGCGGCCCAGCGCCAGGCCGGGCAACTGCAGAGCAAGCTGAGCGCCGAGGAAACCTTCACGAACGACCTCTACCCGCTCGCCGTGCACAGCCTGCTCGCCGGCCGCGACGTAGGCCTCGTATTCCTCGGTGGCTCATCCGACCGGATGAACGGTCTCGTGCACAATGCGGTAACGCAGGCCGGGGGCGATCTTGCGACGGTCGTGGCTGTGCGCGAGCCGCTCGACCTGACCGGTATGGCGCGGGAGGCGAGTGGCACCTACTATGCGGCGCTTGCGAGCGATCCGGCGATCGTCCACAAGTTCGGCGGCCTCGCCGGACGCCAGCTCGTCAGTGGCGGGGCGCTCGCGAGCAGAGAGCTTCTGAGCCGTGTGCGCAGCAGCTTGCTGAGCGCCTTCGACGGCGCGCTCGGCAAGCTCGCAGGGCTTGTCGTGGTTCGCGCCGACCCGGGCGGGATGACAGCTGGACAGACCGAAGCGAGCGCCGCGTTCGAGTCGGGCCTGCTCGCGGGAGTGAATGCGGCTGGGGTGCCCGCCGTCGGGGTCGAGCTGAGCAACACCGAACCCTCGCAGATCCCCTGGTTCAAGAGCCAGGGTATATCGAGCGTCGACGACCTCGACACGCTCGCCGGCCAGGCCGCCCTGATCTACGCGTTGACAGACCGATCGGGAATCGGCCGGCATGGCGCCTTCGGGGTCAAGCCCACCGCCGACTCGCTGCTGCCGAGCGTCCTCGAAGGCCTCGCCCAGCCGTAGCGGCCGGCGAGACCGCCGCCGCTTCCCCGTCCGGGCGCGTCGCTAAGTTCCGAACGTGCACGCCCTGCCATTTCTGCTCGCCATGGCCTGCGCGGCGATCCTGGCGCAACCCACGTTGCGCCTGCTGGGCGAGGGAGGGCACACGCGGCCGAACTATCGCGATCGCCCGCTCCCCTGTCCCAGCGGCGTGCTCGTGCTCGCCGCCTCGTTGCTCGCGCTCGTGCCGCTACTGCTGATCGAACACCTCGCGCGGGTCGCGATCGTCGATCGCGGGCTGATACCGGTGGCGGCTTATACCCTGGGAGTTGCGTGTCTCGGCCTGATCGACGACACGCTCGGGGGCGCGCGGGGAGAGGGTGGGACCCCTCGCGGCTGGCGTGGGCATGGCGCTGCGATTCTGCGTGGAGAGCTCTCGACGGGGATGCTGAAGGCGACCGGATCGCTCGGCCTGGCCCTGCTGGTGGCGAGCTTTGACCACATGTCCACGGGTCGCTGGCTGCTGGCTGCGGGAGTGCTCGTGCTGGCGACCAATCTCTTCAACCTGCTCGACCTGCGGCCGGGCCGCTCGATCAAGGCGCTGGTGCTGCTCGGCGCGGGCCTTACGATCGGCGCGGCCGACGTGCGCCCGCTGTGGATGCTGGGCCTGTTCGTGGCGCCGGCGCTCGTCGCCGGCGTCTACGACCTGCGGGAGTACGCGATGCTTGGCGACACCGGCGCCAACCTGCTGGGGGCGCTGGCGGGCCTGTGGCTGGTGCTTACGCTGTCGGGGACCGGCCAGCTGGTGGCGTTGGCGCTGCTCCTCGCGATCACCGTCTATGGAGAGTTTCGCTCTATTTCCGAGTTCATCGAACGGACGCCGGGGCTGCGCGAACTAGACTCCCTGGGCAGGCCCCAATGACCGCGAATCTTTCCGACCGTCACGTAGAAGGGTCCGCCAAGAAATATCTGGCGGCCCGAGGCGCCCGTTCCGCGGCGTCATACGCCACCCATGATGCTCGCCGTGCTACCAGCACGCCTGCGCTCATGTGCGGCGCCTGCCATCCACGGCCCGACCACCTCGAACCACCAGCTATTCCATGACGAACCCTCAGCCGCCCGGCAAGACCCGGTTCATCTTCGTGACCGGCGGTGTGGTGTCCTCGCTGGGCAAGGGCATTGCGGCCGCATCGCTCGGGCGTCTGCTGGTCTCGCGCGGCCTGACGGTGGGCCTGCAGAAGTTCGATCCCTACATCAACGTCGATCCCGGGACGATGTCGCCGTACCAGCACGGCGAGGTGTTCGTGACTGAGGACGGCGCCGAGACCGATCTCGACCTCGGCCATTACGAGCGTTTCACCGACGCCAACACGAGCCGTGCCTCGAACGTGACCGCCGGCGGAATCTATGACGCGGTGATCCGCCGCGAGCGCCGCGGCGACTACCTCGGCGGCACCGTGCAGGTGGTGCCGCACATCACCGACGAGATCAAGCAGCGGGTCGCGCTGATCGCCGAGTCGGCGGACGTCGACTTCGTGATCACGGAGATCGGAGGCACCGTCGGCGACATCGAGTCGCTGCCGTTCCTCGAGGCGATCCGCCAGTTCCCCGTCGACGTGGGGCGCAGGCGCTGCCTGTTCATCCATCTGACGCTCGTCCCGTTCATCGGCCACGCCGGAGAGCTGAAGACCAAGCCGACGCAGCATTCGGTCAACGAGCTGCGGCGCATCGGGATCGCCCCGGACATGCTCATGTGCCGCTCCGAGGGCTCGCTGTCGCAAGAGATACGCAAGAAGATCGCGCTGTTCGCGAGCCTGCCGGTCGAGGCGATCGTCTCCGCGTGCGATGTCGAGAACATCTACAAGGTGCCACTCACCTTTCGCGAACAGGGGGTCGACGACTTCATCCTCGAGCACTTCGCGATGGATGCGCCCGCGCCCGAGCTGTCGAGCTGGATAGAGCCGATCGAACGCGCCGAACGTGCCGGCCGATCTCCGATCGGTCGCGTCGTGAAGATTGCACTGGTCGGCAAGTACGTGCAGCTGGAGGACGCCTATCTGTCGGTCTGCGAGGCGTTGCGCCACGCCGCCGCGCTGCAGGACGCTCGCGTGGAGATCGACTGGATCGACTCCGAGCATCTGGAGGATCAGAGCACCGACGCGCCCGAGCGGCTGGCCGCCGCCGACGGCATCCTGATCCCCGGCGGCTTCGGCGGGCGGGGGATCGAGGGCAAGATCGCCGCAGCCGGAATCGCGCGCGAGCGGCGCATCCCCTACCTGGGCATCTGCCTCGGCATGCAGGTCGCCGTGGCCGAGCTCGCCCGCCGGCTGGCGGGCATGGAGGGCGCCAACTCGACCGAGTTCGACATCGAGACGCCCTATCCGGTGATCGATCTGCTGCCCGAGCAGAAGGAGGTCTCAGATCTCGGCGGCACGATGCGCCTGGGGGCCGATCCGATCAAGCTGCACTCAGGCACACGGGCACGGGAAATCTACGGAGAGGCGGTCATCTACGAGCGCCACCGTCACCGCTACGAGGTCAACAACCTGCTGCGCAAGCGCTTGCAGAGTGCCGGTCTGTGTATATCCGGCACCTCGCCCGACGAGCGCTTGGTGGAGGTGATCGAGCTCGAGGACCACCCTTTCTTCGTCGCCTCGCAGTTTCATCCCGAGTTCAAGTCGCGCCCCGAGCGCCCGGCTCCGCTGTTCCGCGACTTCATCGCCGCGGCGCTCGAGCAGGCCTCCGGGCGAGCGGGCGCCGACTCGACCACGCTCGCCGGCCGCTCGTGACCGACGCGCGCGCGTCCGCCTCACGCGTTCGCCTGCGGGTGGAGGCAGTCTTTCAGGGCGTCGAGGAGGGTCATGCGCAGAGGATCGCGGCCGAGCTGATCGATCGCGCGCACGAGCTTGCCAACCGGCCGGATTGCCAGTGCGATGTGGATGTGAGCGTCGAGGAGACGGTGGCAGACGATGACATCGAGCGCTCCACGCGACCGGCTCACACGCATCCACTCGCGCGATAGCTTCCCGCCCGATGATGCTGAAGCTTCGCCGTGCCATCGTTATCGAAGCCGATCCCGCTGCGACCGGTGAGCAGGGTCTCGTAGTCGAGCTCCTCGACACCGTCGGGGGTGGCGAGAGCGCCGTCGGCGGCAGTAACGGCGACGGTGCTCGCGTCAACGGCATGCGGCGCGCGGCGATCGCGGACATCGCGCTCGTCGGTCGCGCCGAGGTCGACGACGAGGTGGTCGTCAACGTGCAGGCTCTAGACCTCGGTCTCGGCTCCGGCGGGTTCGACATCGTGCATGTCAACCTCACCCGTGGTCTCGCGGGGGAGGGTGCGCGCGGAGCACACGTGATGAAGCTCAACTACACGAGCCTCCAGCACGCGGTCGAGCCGGTGGAGGAGGAGCAGCGTTTGACGCTGCCGGTGGAGCGGCCGGTCGCTGTGCTCGCGCTGCACGGTCAGCTCGCGGCGGTCGCCTGGGCCTTCGCGCAGGCGCGGCCAGGCGGGCGGCTCGGGTACGTGCAGACCGGGGGCGGCGCATTGCCGGGCGGGCATTCCCGCACGGTTCGCGCCCTGCGCGAGCGTGAGCTGCTGGCCGGTCACCTGACCGCCGGCCCGGCGTTCGGAGGCGAGGGAGAGGCGCTCACCACGGTTGGAGCCCTACACCACGGGTTGCAGTCGCTCGGTTGGGACGCGGCGGTGTGCGGGCCAGGTCCGGGGATCGTCGGCTCGAGCTCGCCGCTCGGCCACGGCGGCATCGCGGCGCTCGACTCAGCCCACGCCGCGCTCGCGCTCGGCTGCCCCACGCTGCTCGTGGCGCGCATGTCATCGGGCGACCCGCGAGTGCGCCATCGCGGAATCTCTCACCACACGCTCACGGTGCTCGACCTGCTGCTGGAGCCGGTTACGGTGGCCCTCCCGGCGGGGATGCGCTCTCCCGTCGGCGCCGATCTGCGCGCCGGTCTCGGTGCGGTCTTCGGAGGGTCGATGCCGAGTCGCCCGGCGCTCGCGCTCGACGTCGAGCGCCCCGTGCGCATCACTCGCCACGACTGGCGCCGGGCCGTCGTCGACCTGCCCGCCTATGCGGCGGCCGGCCTGTCCGCCGCAACGATGGGACGGGGGCTGACCGAGGATCCGCTGTTCTTCGGGGCCGCGCTCGCCGGCGGTGGAGCGCTGGCAGAGCTGGTCGAGCAAGGTGGCCGGGAGCAGCCGGTCGGGGTGGGGGAGGACCGGTAGCGGCGGACTTTCCGACATAAGGGCGCTCGATGCGCTCGCGCGGGTGCTTCGACGCGACGTCGGGCGGGAGTGAGGGACTGAACGCCGGGTTGCACGGCCAAGGAGCCACGGTCACGGAGGCGAAGCTTCCCTTATGAGCGCCATCGCGAACGATTTGCATGCTCCGATACGTCCGATCGAGCGCCTGATCCTCGATTTCCTCGCGTATTTGGAGCTGGAGCGAGGATTGTCGCGAAACACCTTGCAGGCTTATCGCTCTGACCTGCTGCAGCTCGCCGAGTACCTGGATCGCATTGGGCTCGACGTGCTGCACGTAGGACACCGCGAGCTCGCCGCGTTCTTGTCCGAGCTGGCTGCGGGCGGCGAGGCGCGAGCGCCGGTGGCGGCGGCGACGCTCGCGCGCAAGGTGGCCTGCCTGCGCTCCTTCTACCGGCACTTGCGCCGCGAAGGGGCGATCGTCCACGATCCGACGGCCGAGCTGCGCGGACCGCCGAAGACGCAACGCCTGCCGCGCGTGCTCACGCGCGAGGAGGTCGCCCGGCTGCTGCGCGAGCCGAAGGGGTCAGAGCCCCGTGCACTGCGCGATCGCGCGCTGCTCGAGGTCATGTACGCCTGCGGACTGCGCGCATCGGAGGCGGTGGTGCTCGAGCTGGGGGACGTCGACCTCGATGAGGAGATGCTGCGCGCCCGCGGCAAGGGCTCCAAGGAACGGCTCGTGCCGATCGGCCGCCAGGCGGTCACGGCGATGCGCGCCTACTGCGAGCGTGGGCGCCCGGCACTCCTCGGCGCGGGTGTCGAGCCGCGGCTGTTCGTCAACCGCCGTGGCTCCGGCCTCACGCGCCAGGGCCTCTACAAGATCGTGCAAGGCCATGCACGCGGAGCGGGGCTGCAGGAGAAGATGAGCCCGCACACCCTGCGCCACACGTTCGCCACCCATCTGCTGGCCGGCGGCTGCGATCTGCGCTCGCTGCAGGAGATGCTCGGCCACGCCGACCTCGCGACAACGCAGATCTACACCCACCTGTCGGCTGAGCGGCTCAAGGACGCGTACTTCAGTGCGCATCCACGCGCGACGCGCGAGGAGCCGAGGTCCTCGCGCGAGGGTCGGCCCGTTCACTCCGGGATGGATCCCGAGCTGGACCTCAACCGATGAGGATCGCCGCGGGCGAACGCCGACGCGCGATCGTCGTCGTCATCGACGCATGCGGCGTGGGAGCGCTGCCGGATGCCGCAGACTACGGTGACGAAGGCGCGAACACCTTGGCTCATGTAGCCAAGGCCGTCGGTGGCCTGGAGCTGCCGGCGCTCGCCTCGCTCGGCCTGGGGTCGATCCTCGAGCTCGAGGGTGTGCCGCCCGCGGCGGACCCGGCCATCTATGGGCGCTTGCACGCGCTGGGTCCCGGCAAGGATTCGACGGCCGGCCATTGGGAGCTGATGGGCGTCGTGCTCGACCGGCCGCTGCCGACCTACCCCGACGGGTTCCCCGACGCCGTGATCGCCCGGCTGGAAACGGCAGTGGGCCGGGAGATCGTTTGCAACCGTCCCTACAACGGGATCGCCGCGATCGAGGATTTCGGCGCAGAGCATCTGCGCACGGGTGCGCTGATCCTCTACACCTCCCAGGACTCGGTCCTGCAGCTCGCCGCTCACGTCGAGCGAGTGTCGACCGAGGAGCTCTACAACGCCTGCGCGGCGGCCCGTGAGGCGATGACCGGCAAGGACGCCGTCGGCCGCGTGATCGCACGGCCCTTCAGGGGGGCGGTCGGCGCGTTCGAGCGCACCGAGAGGCGGCGCGACTTCGCCCTGGCGCCGCCCTCGCGCAGCTACCTGCAGGAGCTGTGCGACGCGGGGGTGCCCACCCACGGGGTCGGCAAGATCTCCGACCTGTTCGCCGGCGTCGGAATCGATCGGTCCAATCCGGGCGCCACCAATGAGCTGGCTCTGGCGAGCGTCCGCGCGCTGCTCGCGGAGCTCGACGACGGTCTGATCTTCGTCAACCTGATCGAGACCGACCAGATCTACGGCCATCGCAAGGACTCCGCCGGCTTTCACCGCGCCTTGCGCGCTGTCGACGACGAGGTGGGGGAGTGGTTGTCGGGGCTGCGCCCTGATGACCTGCTGATCGTGACCGCCGACCATGGCGTCGACCCCGCCCAGCCCGGCACCGACCACACGCGCGAGTACGTGCCGCTGCTGGCCGTCACCGGTGGGATGCTGAGCAGACGAGCGGCCGGTGGGCGGTTGGATGGGGCACGTCATGACGGGCCCCTGGCCGACGTCGGCGCTACGGTGCTGCGCTGGCTGGCCGGTCGTGAGGCGGACGGCCTTCCCGGGAGCGCCTTCATAAGCTGACGGGATGCCCGAGCTTCCAGAGGTCGAGACGATCCGCCGCCAACTTGCTCCACTGGTGGAGGGACGCCGACTCGTGGGCATGGAGATCCTGGACGCTCGCTGGTCGCGGCCGCTGGCTCCGCGAGAGCTCACCGATGCGCTGCTCGGACGGCGTATCGAGCAGTTGGGAAGGCGAGGCAAGTATCTGGTCTGGAGCTTCTCCGACGATGTGCATCTGGCTCAGCACCTGCGTATGACCGGCGCGGTCCTGTGCGAGCCCAAGCCCGAGCCTGCGCATGTGCGGGTGCGTCTGGAGTTGCGTCCCAAACGTCGCCTGGTGATCGTCGATCCGCGCCGGTTCGGCACCGGCGAGCTGCTGCTCGGCGCAGTGGCGCTCGATGCCTTCTTCGCGGCACGGCTGGGGCGGGAGCCGTTGGAAGAGGGCTTCACCGGAGAGCACATGCGCACGCTGGCCCGCGGGCGCACGGCGCCGATCAAGGCGTTTCTGCTCGACCAGCGCAAGATCGCGGGCGTGGGCAACATCTATGCGGACGAGGCGCTGTTTCGCGCCGGCATCCACCCGCTGCGCCGCGCGGGAAGTCTGTCGACAGTGCAGTACGCTCGCCTGCGCGAGACGGTCATCGAGGCGCTGAACGCGGGCATCGACGCTCGCGGGGCGACGATCGACGACTTCCGTCATGTCGACGGCGTGCGCGGGTCCTTTCAGGACCAGTTTCTCGTCCACCGGCGCGCCGGGGAGCCGTGCGGGGAGTGTGGGCGGACGATCGTCAAGATGGTCGTCGCGGGACGGGGGACATATGTGTGCGAGCGCTGCCAACCGCGACCGCGCTCGCGTAAACGGGCCTGAAGGACGATCGAGTCCGCCGGCGCGTTGCCCAGGCGCCGCGTGAGGCGGGCGATCGGGCCAGGGAGGCGTCGGACGCGCGTGCTCGCTCAGGCCGCGGCCGAACCGCGGTAGACGTTCGCTTCGTTCACATCCCCGAACCGACCAGCTCGTCCAGCCGACCGCTGTCGGCGGCCGCCTGAACCTCGGTGAAGCCGCCGAGCAGCTCGCCGTCGACGATCACCTGCGGAAAGCTCATCATCCCGGTCCGCTTGACGAGCTCCATGCGTCCGGCGGGGTCCCGGGTGAGGTTGATCTCCTCAAACTCCACACCCCGCGCCTTCAGCAGGCCCTTGGCGCGCGCACAGAACGAGCACGGATCGGTCGTGTATACGGTTACCCGACTCATTACTTCACAAAGTATAGCAATGGGGTGACGCCGTCGAGAGGCCTAGACTCGAGCGGCTATGCCGGGACCTGTGAAGACCGAGGCGGTGGTGCTGCGCTCGATGCGCTACGGCGAGGCCGACCGCATTCTGCAGGTGTATACCCCGAATCGCGGCCGCGTGAGCGCGATCGCGAAGGGCGTGCGCCGCGCGCGCAGTCGCTTCGGGGGGCGTCTGGAGCCGTTCTTCCGCTTGCAGCTCGATCTGCACGAAGGCAAAGGCGAGCTGCTGACGGTCACCGGCGCGCAGACCGTCGCCGGCCATGCCCGCCTACGCGGTGACGCCCGCGCGCTGGATGCCGCTGCGCGCGCGTGCGACGCGGTCGGGCGCCTGTTCGAGACGGGCGAGCCGCATCCGGGCGTGTTCAACCTGCTGTGCCGCTATCTGTCGCTGCTCGACGAGGAGCCGCCCAGCGGCGGCCGATCTCCGATCGGCCGTGCGGGCGCACTGGCGTTCCGCCTGAAGCTGCTGCTCGCGGCGGGTCTCGCGCCGCAGCTCGGCGCGTGCGCGTGCTGCGGGGAGCGCGAGCATCTCGTCGGCTTCTCCGGCGCGGCCGGAGGGGTGGTGTGCGGTGCGTGTGAGGCCGGGTCGTTCCCGCTGCACGAAGAGGCTCACGGCTTCATGGCCAGCGCGCTCGGCCGTCCGCTCGCGGAGACGCCGACGGCGTCAGATCCGGTGCTGGGACAGGTTGAGCGGGCGATATCGGTGACGCTCGAGCACCACGCGCACCTGCGGCTGATGCCGGCCGCCGGGCGTGCGGGCTGATCTTGCCGGTGCTCACGGGAGCCGCACCGGTCCTCCTGCCTCCTGTGCTCCGATCCCGATATCGTGGTCGGCCGTGGACGAGGGATTGCCGATCGCATACGAGGTGCTCGACAAGGGTGTCGCCGTGCTGTCGTCAGACGGCGAGCAGGTAGGCACGGTGCATCATGTGGTGGCCGCCCCCGAGAAGGACATCTTCCACGGGCTTGTCATCACGACGCCCCGGCACGGCCGGCGATTCGTCGAAGCGGCCGACGTCGCCTCGCTGCATGAACATGGCGTGGATCTGCGGATCGACTCCGCTGCGGCAGAGACCCTTCCCGAGCCGGGCGGCGGGGCGCCGGTGTACGACGAGGACCCAGGCGAGATGAAGGGCTGGCATCACTGGGCCCACAAGCTGGGCATGCGCGGCGACTGGCACCGCGAGCCCTGACCCTTCACACGCGTACGCACGGCGTCGCGCAGCTCTGTCCTCGACGGTCTCGCCCGGGCCTTGTGAGGGCTGTGAGCGCTGGGGTCGGTGGCACAATCGGGGGATGAGCACGGCCATGGACGAGAACACGGTCGCGGCGGGCTTCGCCGCGCGTACGCGCGAGCTCGAGCAGGCGAGCCTCTCGCCGCTGGCGGCGCGCTCCTACCCGGCGGTGCGCGCGCGTGAGGAGCAGGACTGCGCGCTGCGCACGCCGTTTCAGCGCGACCGCGACCGGATCGTGCACTGCAAGGCGTTTCGCCGGCTGACGCACAAGACACAGGTGTTCGTGGCGCCGCGCGGCGATCACTACCGCACGCGGCTGACTCACACGCTGGAGGTGACGACGATCTCGCGTACGGTGGCGCGCGCGCTGCGCCTGAACGAGGATCTGGTCGAGGCGATCGGCCTGGGACACGACCTCGGCCACCCCCCGTTTGGGCACATCGGCGAGGAGATGCTCGACAGCTGCCTGAAAGAGCGCTTCGGGCTCGACTTCCGCCACTACGAGCATTCGCTGCGCGTGGTCGACCATCTCGAGCGCGATGGTGCGGGGCTCAACCTGACGAAGCAGGTGCGCGAGGGGATAGTCGGGCATTCCAGCCGCGCTGCGCTGCCCGCGACGCTGGAGGGGCGGATCGTCAGGGTGATCGACCGGGTGGCCTACATCAACCATGACATCGACGACGCCGTGCGCGCAGGACTGCTGCACGAGCGGGACCTGCCGCGCGAGCCGATTGCGACGCTAGGGCACACGGGCTCGGAGCGGATCGACGCGCTCGTGCACGACATGGTCGAGTGCTCGGAGCGCGCCGGGGACATCGTCCAGGGGGGCGAAGCGGGCGCGGCGATGAGCGAGCTGCGGGAGTTCATGTTCGAGCGCGTGTACCTCGGGCCGGCGGTGCGGGCCGAGCACGCGAAGATCTCGAGCGTGGTGAAGCGGCTGTTCGAGCACTACACCGATCACCCCGAGCTGTTGCCCGTGGCGCACGGGAATACTCCTCGAAGCGAGGAGGAGATCGCGCGGAGCGTGACCGACTACCTGGCGGGCATGACCGACCGTTACTGCATCAGGGCCTATACCGAGCTGCAGGTGCCCCAGGCCTTCGCCCTGTGAGCGGGAGGACGCGAGGTGTATCGCCTGCGGTGAGCGGAGCGGCTAGCGTAGCTCTGCGATGGCCCTCTACACCGCCGCTTCCAAGGATCGTGTGCGCGACGCGGTCGACTTCGTCGAGCTCGTCTCGGCGCGGACCGACCTGCGGCGTGCAGGGCCGGCGCGGTACGAGGGACTGTGCCCGTTCCACGAGGAGCGGACCCCGTCGTTCGGGATCGACCCGACGCAGAAGGTGTACTACTGCTTTGGATGCCAGGCTTCAGGTGACGTTTTCACGTTCGTGCAGGAGACCGAGGGCGCCGACTTCAAAGGCGCGCTCGAGCTGCTCGCGGAACGCTACGGGGTGGAGCTCGAGCGCGAGGCTGAGGACCCGCGCGAGGCGGAGCGGCGCAAACGCCGCGAGCGGCTGCTCGAGCTGCTGGGTCGTACCGCCGCATACTACGAGCGCTGCCTGTGGGACTCAGACGAGGCCGAGGGGGCGCGCGAGTACCTGCTGGGACGGGGGCTCGGCGAGGAGATCCTGAGGGAGTTCCGCGTAGGGTACGCCCCGAGCGCGTGGGATCGAGTGCTGAACGCCTCGCGCAGGGGCGGATTCTCCGAGCAGGAGCTGTACGCCACGGGGTTGGCGCAGCGCTCCAAGGAGAACGGGCGCCCGTACGATCGTTTCCGCTCGCGGATCATGTTCCCGCTGGCCGACGTGCGCGGACGGGTGCTCGGGTTCGGCGCTCGCGCGATGCGTGAGGAGCAGCGCCCGAAGTACCTGAACACCTCCGACAACGACGTCTACCACAAGGGGTTGCACCTGTATGGCTCAGACCTCGCGCGCGCCCACGCCGCGCGCGCTGGAGAGGTGATCCTGTGCGAGGGCTACACCGACGTGATCGCGCTGCACCAGGCGGGGCTGCGCAACGCGGTCGGCCTGATGGGAACGGCGCTCACCGCCGAGCAGGTCGGCGAGCTGGCGCGGATGGCCTCGACCGTGCTGCTCGCGCTCGACGCGGACAGCGCCGGGCAGGAGGCGATGCTGCGCGCGTCGAGCCTCGCGGCGAAACGCAAGCTCGAGCTGCGCGTCGTGCCGCTGCCCGCCGGCAAGGACCCGGCCGAGCTCGTGCAGCAAGGCGGGATGGAGGCGATGAGCGCCGCGGTGAAGGAGTCGGCGCCGTTCGTGCGCTTCCGCGTCGAGCGCGTGCTGGCGGCCGGCGATCACGACAACCCCGAGGGCCGCGACCGCATGATCGAGGAGCTGCGCCCGGTGTTCGCCACGCTCCCGCCGAGCGCGATGCGGATGGAGCTGACGAGGATCGTCTCCAGCCGGCTCGAGCTGCCCGAGAGCCTCGCCGAGACGCTGCTCGCAGGCCGTGCTGGGGGAGAGGGCGCTCGCGACGGTGCCGCGAGTGGAGGGCGGATGGCGAACGGTTCCATCCGCGCCGGGGTCGGAGGCGGGCTGTCGCGGCGCGAGGAGACAGAGCGGGCATTCCTTGCGCTGTGCATCGCGTCTCCTGACGAGGGCGCGCAGGCGCTCGCGAGCATCGACGTCGACGAGCACTTCGCCAGCGAGCTCCTGCGCCGCGCCGCGAGGCGTCTGCGCGAGGGGGATCTGCGTGAGCCGATGGTCGACGGGTCCGGGCAGGAAGGGGGGCTTGATGGCGACCCAGAGCTGAAGGCGCTGCTCGCCGAGCTCGTCGTCGAAGCGGGCCGTGAACACGCCCACCCGGCGATGCTCGAGGTCCAGCGCCTGCAGCTCGAGCTCGCGCGTGTGGACCGCTCGATCCAGCGCGCGCGGGGGCAGGAGAGCGGCGACATCAGCGAGCTGGCCCAGCACCGCGCCGAGGTCAAGCGCGAGTTCGACCGCGCATATGGACGGGTGCTGGAGGAGACGGGGGATCGGTAGGGCTGACGATCTTGTGCGCAGAAGGCATCCGCTGGCGGCCCTCTTCGATGGTCGATGGGCGGAGAGGCGACAGAGTCGGCACGAAATTGGCGCAGAAAAGACCGTATTTTCGGGCTTTTTCGTCCGAAGGGCCGAGGACAATACGGTGCATGGATCGGACTTCTTTGGAGCAGCTTTTGGGGCAGGGACTGTCGCTTGCGGAGATCGGCAGGCGTTTCGGAAGGCATGAAGCGACGGTCGGATATTGGGTCAAGAAATACGGCTTACAGGCGATCAACCGTGACGAGCATATGGCTCGGGGTGGCCTTGTCCGGGCGGACTTGGAGTCACTGATCGAGCAAGGCATGTCGATCGCCCAGATCCGAGCACCAAGCGATTCCATCTCAGCATGCAGGGGGCGGGTCGCTCGCTGACGGCTGCGCGAGCCGAGATGGCCAAGTGCATGCTGCTATGTGCGAACTGTCACGCGGAGGTCGGGTCGGGCCTGGTGACCTTGCCTCCGACGGCCACAACTCGAAGCAATGTGGCCTAGAATCCTCGCGACGATCCGGGGCAGCTCGATTGGCCGAGCGCTCGACTGTTAATCGAGAGGTTGTGGGTTCGAGCCCCACCCCCGGAGCTTGATCAAGCCGCCAAGCGCTCCACGAGCAGGGCGGCCGTAGTCCCGCCATCGTGCCCGCTTGACCAAGCGGCCAGTTCGCGCGAACGTGCCCGAATCGAGGGTTTCTCCAGAGCCCGTTCGACCGCAAGCCGAAGCACCCGCGGCGATGTAAACCGCCTCGGCACGCGCACGCCCGCGCCCGACCATGCGAGCCGGGCCGCGTTCTCGCTCATGTCGCCCAAGGCCGGGCAGGCGACGACGGCGCAGCCGGAGGAGAGCGCGCGGACGAGCGTGCCGTGGCCGGCGTGGCAGACGACGACGTCGCTTAAGGGCATCGTGCGTGCGTAGGAGACCCAGTCGACCACGCGTGCGTTGGCGGGCACGGGCAGAGGCTGGGAGGGCAGGCGCCGGTTCCAGGTCGCGAGCACGCGCACGGGGGCATCGGCCAGGCCGCGCAGGGCGGCGCGGAGCAGGGTGTGCTCGGCGTCCTGGGCGGTGGACGGCGCGATCAGCACGAGTGGCGCTTCGCGGCTACCGCCGTCAGCGGGACCGTTGTCACCACGACCGCTGTGACCGCCGTCACCACAACCACCGTGGCCGCCGCGGCCAGGGAGAGACGTCGGGGGCTCGACGTCGCGGGCGGGAGGCTCCCACATCAGCGGGCCGACGACGTGGACATGGGCGGGCCAGGTTCGCGGGTACTCGAGCTGGGGAAACGTCGCCACGAGCGCCAGCTCGCGGGAGATGCCGCCGTGGACGTAGCCGAGCTCGGGCAGGCCCAGCTGCACGCGCACCGCATTGAGCTCTGTGCGGCCCAGCTCGAGACCGCGGTTGATCGGGCTTTGCGCGCGGCGCCACAGTGCGCGGCCGGCGGCGGTGCGTGGGTAGCGCGCGCCGAGCGAGTAGATCGGGAAGTGCGGCTCGCCGTGCGGGTAGACGTGCGGGATCAGCGTCGCGCGGGGCACGTCGCACAGCTCGGCCGCGAGCGACGGGGCGAGCGTGAGGATGTCCGCCACGACGACCTCCGGCTTCAGCTCGCGCACGAGGGGAAGCGTGTCGCGCGTGGCGTGCACGACGGCCTCGTAGAAGTCGAGTGGCTCAGGGCCGGAGGGAAACACCTCGTACTCGGGCGCCGCCGCAAACGTGAGACCCTCTGCCTCTACGTCCCCCTGCCAGCGACGCCACGTCTGCAACGTGACATCGTGCCCGCGCGCCGCGAGCGCGCGACCGAGGGCGATCATCGGGAACGCGTGGCCCGGGTCGCCGAAGGCGCCCAGCAGGATGCGACGCACGATCGTCGCGCTAGGCGGCTAGCTCGGCTACGAGGCGCAGCTGCTCGAGACGCTCGGCGGCGGTGAAGGCGATCGGGGTGACGCCGAGCGTGCCGACACCCGCGTCGCGGTAGATCGCGAGGCGCTCGCGCACGACGTCGGGCGGGCCGCAGAGGGAGACGGAGTCGATCAGCGCGTCGGGGATCGCAGCCATCGCCTCCTCGCGCTTGCCTTCCAGATATAGGTCTTGGATCGTCTCGGCCTCGGCCTCGAAGCCGTAGCGGCAGACGAGCTGGTTGTAGAAGTTCTGCTTGCGCGAGCCCATCCCACCGACGTACAGCGCGATGAACGGCCGCATCCCGTCGCGTGCGGCTTGCAGGTCGTCGGTGATGAACACCTGCACGGTCGGAGCGATGTCGAAGTCCTCGAGCGATTTGCCGGAGCGCGCGGCGCCTTCCTCGAGCAGTGGCCGCAGCTCGGAGACGTGCTCGGGCGAGAACAGCGTGGGGATCCACCCGTCGGCGATCTCGCCCGCGAGCGCCGTGTTCTTCGGGCCGATCGCGGCGAGGTAGATCGGCATGTGCTCCTGCACGGGGGCGATCGTCAGCTTCAAGGCCTTGCCCGGGCCGTCGGGCAGCGGCAGCTCGAGCGTCTCGCCGTGGAACTCGACCCGTTCGCGCGCGAGCGCCATGCGGATCACGCCGACGTACTCGCGTGTGCGCTGCAGCTGCTTGCCAAACCGCTGCCCGTGCCAGCCCTCGGCGACCTGCGGGCCGGAGGAGCCGATCCCGAGGAGCATGCGCCCGTTCGACAGCTGGTCGATCGTGGCGGCCGTCATCGCGGTCATCGCCGCCGAGCGCCCCGGCATTTGGAAGATCCCCGAGCCGAGCCGTATCTTCGAGGTCTGACCGGCGAGCCAGCCGAGCACGGTTGCCGTGTCCGACCCGTACGCCTCCGCCGCCCACACCGAGTCATAGCCGAGCCGCTCGGCCTCCTGCACGATGTGCAGCTGCTCCTCCGAGGTGAGGCCGAGGCCCCAGTAGCCGATGTGCACTCCGAGCTTCATTGTCCGGTTTCCTTTCAGCGGAGGAACAGCATTATTGGGAGACAATCCGGCGTATCCACCGTATCCGGGTCGGTGTCGCCGGTCACCGCGCGCGCTTGCCGAGTCCCGCGCGAGAGCCCTGTGCAGACCCTACAGCCCCCGACCTCTACAGGGCGTCGCCCGGCCGCATGAACATGATCTCCGGCACCACGCACGCGGGGGAGGTGCGCAGCAGGTAGCGCACGGACTCGGCGACGTCCTCCGGGCGGATCATCTCCTCGGCGGGCACGTGCTCCTTGGCGAAGTCGGTCATCGCCGTGTCGACGAACGCGGGGCACAGCGCCGTGGACTTGATGCCTTGCGCGCCGAGTTCCTTGTTCATCGCCTCCGTCCACCCGACGACGCCGTGCTTGGCGGCCGAGTACACCGACAGCCAGCCCTCGCCGCGCTTGCCGGAGATCGAGGCGGTGTTGACGACGAGCGCGTTTTTGTGCTCGCCTGCGGCCGTGAGCAGCAGCGAGACGCATTCGCGGTAGAAGATCACGATCGAGCGCAGGTTGACCGACAGCTGCATGTCGAGGTACTTGGTCTGAATCTCGCCCACGGGCGCACCGATACCGACGCCGGCGTTGTTGACGAGCACGTCCAGGCGCCCGTAGCGCTCGCGGTGGGCGGCTACGACCTTCTGAACCTCCGTCTCCTCTGCCAGGCTCGCCGCGACGCCGTGCACGTCCAGGCCGTCGGCCGCGAGTCCGGCGACGGCCGCGTCGAGCTTCTCGGCCCGGCGCGCGGCCATCGTGACGCCGTACCCCTCCTCTGCGAGCACTTTGGCAATGGCCAGCCCGATCCCGGACGAGGCCCCCGTGACGATCGCTGCGCGCTGTGCTGCTGAAGACATCTGCCGCCCTTTCATGCTCGCTGAATCGAACCGGCCGTTCTGCCGATGCAGACGGCGAGCGTGAGCATTCCATATTGGGCTCCGGGACCGCCTGATCTGAGCTTCGAGCGCTGAACGCCCAAACTGTGCGCTCCGTGGCTGGTAGCGTTGCCCGGTCGCGCGCGAGCCCGCCGGCCCGCGCGCGAGACGGGCCCGTAGCTCAGTTGGTTAGAGCAGTCGACTCATAATCGATTGGTCCCAGGTTCGAGTCCTGGCGGGCCCATTGCTGAAACGCCTGCTACATCATCCGCGCGCGCTTTGACTGAACGCCATCCTGTAGCCCTAGATCATCTCGCCTGGGAACTGCAGCTCGAACCGCTCGAGCAGCCCTGGGACGCTGTCTGGATCCATCTCGAGCCCGTAGCGGGCACAGAGCTCGCCGAGCGTCTGCGGGTCGGCTTGGGTTACGCCGCCGAGGTCGACGAGCGCCGCGAAGAACTGCTCGAAGCCCGCGGGGGAGATGATCTCCAAGATTCGTGCCGGCTCATCCCCCGCGTTCCAGAACGTATGCCACTGGTTGCGCGGCTTGAAGATGAGGTCACCGGGACCGCCGATCACCACGTCATCGCCCAGGAGCGCACCGACGCGCCCCTCGACGACGTAGCTGTACTCGTCCTCGCGGGTGTGCCGATGCAGGGGCGCGGCCAGCGCGCGCGCTGACATCGGGTGTTCGACAAGGGAGAACCCACCGCCTGCCTCCGCCCCATCGATCATGAACCGAACGCCAATGCTTCCCAGGAAGCCTGCCTTGCCATCCTTGGGACCTACGACCTTTGTCGTCGTCGTTGCCATAACTATCTTTGGCCTCTCGCTGGATGCTGCGTTGGCTCACTCGCCGAGGCCGTATCGGCCCGGCGTGCCGCTCGGCTGCTGGCGACTAAGGAGTCTGGAGATTGTGTACCGGGAACTCCTTCACGTCCGGCGGATTCGGAAACCCTCGATCGCCAAGCCCATGAAGGCCCGGCATGAGCCGCCCGCTGACAAAACGGTCGAACGCCTCACGCGACTCCCAAAAATCGATCACGCCCCAACCACCGTCGACAGGGCCGGCCGAATGGACAATCATCCCCTCGGGAGGGTTGCTGTCGATATCCATCACCCCGTGGGCAGCGTCGTAGTGCTCTTGCGTCCCACCGGCGAACTTGAGTTTGATGCCTACAGCCATCCTGGTCCCTCCCTCGAATGTGGTCATCGACCTTACTCCTTTGCGGGAGCCCTATCACGACAAGCGAGCCAGCTCGACGCGATCGAAGGCAACCACCCGACAGACAGGGCCCTTTCGGTTGCCAAGCACCACAGTCCTGGCGGGCCCATGGCGGGATCTGGCTTTCTCGAGCCGAATTTGGGTCGGGCCGAGCTCTCGCCTGACCCACTGAGCAGCTGCACTCGCTTGACCCACTGGTGCAGCATTGCCCCTTTTCGCGCTGCTCGCAGCAGGTTGCCTGCCGCTCGCTCGCGCAGCACTCGGAAGCTGAGGAGGAGGTCATTTCAGCCACGTGGACAGCTCCTGCAAGGCGCTCGGGATCACGTAGTAGTAAGCCCACAGCCCCTGCCGCTCGGAGTCCACGATTCCGGCGTCGCGGAGCTTCTTGAGGTGGTGGGAGAGCGTGGGCTGTGAGATGTCGAACAGCGGCACGAGCTCGCAGACGCAGACCTTCCCGGCGTGCTTGCGCAGCACGTCCACCAGCTGCAGGCGGATCGGGTCGCCCAGCGCCTTGGCGACTTCGGCCATGCGCAGCGCTTCCTCGCGCTGGACATCGGGGTAGACCACGGGCTCGCAGCAGGGCGAGCCGTTGGCTCGCTTCTGCTTGGGGGAAAGCTCCAGATCGACAGGCATCGATCTACTTATATCAATAACACTTATATCTGTCTATGTAATACGATCGGGGCATGAACACCACGCCACCGCTGGCCCGCCGTCTGCTTGCCGAGCTGTCGGGCTCGGCGCTCCTCGCCGCGCTCGTGATCGGTTCGGGTATCGCAGCGCAGACGCTCTCTCCGGGCAATGTCGGCTTGCAGCTCTTCGAGAACGCTACTGCGACGGCTGCCGGCCTGTACACGATCATCCTCATGTTCGGCCCCGTTTCCGGCGGGCACTTCAACCCCGTGGTCTCGCTCGCCGACGCCGGCTTCGGCGGCCTCGGCTGGCGTGACGCGCTCGCCTACATCCCAGCCCAGATCGCCGGCTGCATTCTCGGCGCGATCACTGCAAACGTCATGTTCTCGCGCGCGGCGATCAGCATCTCGACCCAGCACCGCGCCTCGCCCGCACACCTCTTCTCGGAGACGATCGCCACCGCCGGCTTGCTGCTCGTGATCTTCTCGCTCGCGCGCACCAAACGCGCGCAGACCATCCCCGCCGCCGTCGGAGCGTACATCGGCGCCGCCTATTTCTTCACCAGCTCCGCCTGCTTCGCCAACCCCGCGATCACCGTGGGTCGCAGCTTCTCCAGCACCTTCGCCGGCATCGCGCCGGCGTCCGTGCCAGGGTACGTCGTCGCCCAGCTCCTCGGCGGCGTCTGCGCGCTCATGCTCATCAGGGCGCTCTATCCCGCCGGCGTCACACCGGCCGAGGCGGCAGAGGTCCTCCTACCGCACAGGGAGGAGGCCGAGCGCGATGTCGTGCGTCCTGTTCGTGTGTCTTCATAACGCGGGTCGCTCGCAGATGAGCCAGGCGCTCCTCGAGCGCGCGGCGGATGGGCGCCATACCGCCCTTTCCGCCGGCAGCACCCCGGCCAAGCGCGTCCATCCCGAGGTCGCGGAGGTCATGCGTGAGCTCGGCATCGACCTGTCCGACCGGCGACCGCAGCTCCTCACCCGCGAGCTGGCCGAGCAAGCCGACGTTGTCGTGACGATGGGCTGCGGAGATGCCTGCCCGTACATTCCCGGCAAGCGCTACCTCGATTGGGACCTACCCGACCCCAAGGGCCGTCCGATCTCAGAGGTCCGTGCGATACGCGATGAGATCGCGAGGCGAGTCGACTTGCTCGCGCAGGAGCTCTCTCCGCGATAAGCGCCGCAGCTGCGCCGTGCTCGATGACGGCGGCGAAATCGCTTTCGACCTGTTCCTAGGTGTTCAGCCAAGGAGAGAACTGGGGAATGTAGAGAACCGCCAGGGTTAGGCCCACGACGAGCGCACCGGCAAGCGACAGGGTGCGTCCGGCGCGGCCGCTGCCGTAGCCTCCGAGGTCAGGCGCGAGCTCGCGCTTGGTCCTCAGCGCTCGCGGCAGGTCGGGGAGATGTGCAAGCACGTGGATCGCGGTGACGACGCCCCAGACGATGAAGCTAGCCTTGTGAACCAGCAGCAGCGAGCCACGCGAGCTCGGTCCGAGCAGCAGCAGCGCGACCCCACTGCCGAATACCACGATGGTCGAGATCACGACGATCGGGGCGATCAGTCGCAGAGCGGGCGGGGGTGGCCCCTTACGCCGGTAGCGAGGGTTCGCGGTGTAGTAGCTGACAAATCGATAGCCGGTGCTTGCCATCTTCAGGGCGACCGGCGGGATCAGCAATATCCCGAGGAACATGTGCTCGCTCAGGAGCGGTCTGATGCGAAGGATCGTTATGCCGAGGGGGGCGAGGAGGACGAGAAGGACGATCCCGGTCGCTGTGGTTAGCTGCTCGTTGCCGCTCGTGCCGCCCGCGAGAAGACGTCTGCTCAGCCTACGTGATCTCGACGGGGAAGCTTTCGACCGGGTGGGTTGGGGCTCGCGTTGAACGTGGCTTTGGCTCTCGCCTGTCACTGCTCGAAGTCTGTGAGCCTCAGCTAAGGGGCGGCTAACCCAATGATGAGAGATCTCATGTATTTCGGCCCACGACAAAAAGGGCGCCTTGCTCCGTTTATGCTGGCGTGATCGTGCCGCGCTCGCTGTCATTAACCGCAGGCGAAAGATGACCTCACAGAGATCTTGTCGGTCTAGGGCGTGGCAGTGACACGCCGTCGGCGCCGGCTGCGGCTGACCGTACCCGTTGCGCTGCTATGCCTAGTGGCGCTTGTCGTTTTCATGACAGCGACGGATCGTACTTCCACCTCAACGGTCGCTCGCTCGCGTGAGGCTCCTGGCCCTAATGGCCGCGCAACGGTCATCGCCGCGCTGCGGGCAAGGCAGATCGGCACGCTTGCCGCTCCACTGCAGGACTCCGCGGCGGTATCGCTGATGCACGAAGGACGCGTGGTGCTGCTGGGCGGCCTCGACAGCAGTGACGCGTCCACCGCAACCGTCACGATCCTCACTGCCGGCAGGGCCGTGAACGGCGGACACCTGCCTCAAGCCCAGCACGACGCGCAGGGCGCGAACCTCGACGGCGATGTCTATGTCTTCGGCGGCGGGCAGTTCAGCTCCTACGATCACATCCTTCGCTACGAGCCCAGCGACGAACGGGTATCCCTCGTGGGGCGTCTGCCGCACCCTGCCTCCGATGTCGCGGTGACGGCGATCGGTGGTACCGCATATATCGTCGGCGGCTACGATGGCGAACGGGCGCTCGACACGATCCTCTCCTGGCGTCCCGGTGGGAGTCCCGCGCTAGTCGGTCGTCTGCCTGAAGGGCTTCGCTATGCGGCGGTCGCGGCGGTCGATGCGAAGGTGATCATTCTCGGCGGCTCGACCGAAAGGGGGAGCAGTCGTGCGATCCTCAGCTTCGATCCGACCACGGGCCTGGTCAAGCAGATCGGGAACCTTCCCAGCCCGCTCACCCATGCGTCTGCCGCGAGCTTGAACGGCGCTGTTTACCTGATTGGGGGTCGCAGCTCTTCATCCGGTTCCCAGACAGCCTCGATTCTCGGCGTCGATCCGCGCGATGGCCGCGTACGCCGTGTGGGAACGCTCGCGCGCCCGTTGTCCGACGCAGCCGCGGCGGTCGTGAACGGGCAGATCGTCCTCGCGGGCGGAGAGAGCACGAGCGGCACGCAATCCGCGATCCTCGAGCTGGCCCTGCTGCCAGGCTGACGCTCAAGCTCCAAGACCTCTTGACTCGGGCCCGTCATGACGCCGAGCTCGACTGACGTCCGGTCCGGCTGACTGACTCGCCCGTGGACACAGCTCAAGGAGCCTGCAGCGTGCGCGCGAAGCGCATCGTCAGCGAGTACGGCGGCGCCAGGTCTACGCCGTCGGGGTTTGCCAGATAGCCAGGCTGTGAGCCCGGCTGATGGGTATGACCGTACTGCCATACGATGCGATTGGCGTGGGGGTCGATCACGATCACGCGATCGTTGCGGTCGTCGTTCACCAGTACGTCACCGTTCGCCAGCGGCAGCGCCAGCGACGGGTGATCGAGCGCGCTGATGCCGGTGGGTTCATAGCGCCACAGCAGCCGGCCGGTGGTCGTAAACGTCTCGACCGCACCCGGACTGGTGTAGTCGACGGAGAGAAACACGCCGGGCCGCACCTCGTTGGTGTCGGACGGATAGGTAAAGCCCGGGGGGTGGGTGTCGACGACGGGCTGGCCGCCTTTGGTGAGCACGTCGACCCAGTCTTCGTTGATCTCGGTGACCACTGTATCGCCGTCGCTCATCGGGAACGCTCCGTTGGGACTGCCGAAAGTTGTACCCAAGGCATGTGCGCAGGCGCCGGTTTCGCCCAATTGCCGAGCCAGACGATGGGCGGGCGGGCGGATGACGATCAAGCGGCAGTTCTTGATGTCGGCCGCGAGAATCTCACCTCCGGGGGTGAGCATGGCGTCGTCGGGATTATGGAGGAAATCGGGTTCTGCCCCGGGGCTTCCCGGATGTCCATAGCGAAAGGTGATGTGCGAATGGGCCACATCGACGATGCTGATCACAAAGTCGTCCTCTTGAGTTACAACTATTTTGCGCCCGTCCGGAGAGTAAAAAGCGTCGTCGGGCAATTCGAAGGATTGGCCCGGCGCCAGCTCTCCCGGTTCCGGGAAGCGCCAGAGAATTTGACCGGTGGGACTTATCTCCAGCAGTCGGTTGTTGTCACGGTCGGCAATCAGCACGGGGCTCGGCAAGACGCCCGGGTCTGAGCCCGCGCGTAGGCTTCCGCCCGGGTGTTGGTTGTGGTCCCGTATCGATCCAGGGGCCGATGCGCCTCGGTGGCGTCGCGCTGTGTTTCCAGCGTGAGCGGAGGGGTTGCCGGCTGCGAGTCCTCGCGCGAGCACGATCAGGGTCACCAACGAAACCGCCGTCACCGCGATCGCCGTCAACCGTCGGCGTAGGATCGCGTCCTGGCGCGCGTCTTTCACGCGTGCGCGACGGCGGCAGAAAGCATGGTTGCCAGCATCGAGCACGCAGCTAAAGCATGGATCAGCAGCCGGTGAGAAACCCCTTAGGTGCCATAGCTTTGGTTCACGTCAAGCTGACCCGCGCACTCTGCCTGACGTGCGTGCGCGCAGGCTCGCCGCTTTGACGGCCTCCCCGAGCGTCGCGATGTCATACGCGCCGTGATGACGCCTCCCGTTGACGAAGAAGGTGGGGGTACCCGAGACGCCGCTCTCGTCTGCGCTCGCGACGTCCTCGCTCACGCGCGCGGCGTGCTCGCGCCGGCGCAGCTCGGCGGCGAGGCGCCCGGCGTCGAGGCCGATCTGCTGCGCGTAGCCGGAGAGGTGAGTCTGTGTCAGCTCGCCCTGATGGTCGAGCAGCACGTCGTGCATCTCCCAGAAGTGTCCCTGCACGGCGGCGCCCTCGGACGCCTCGGCGGCGATCTGCGCGCTCGGGTGCACGTCGTTGAGCGGCAGGTGGCGCCAGACATAGCGCATGTCCTCGCCGAACGACGCCAGCAGCGCGCGGATGACCTGCTCGGCCTGCCCGCAGAACGGGCACTCGAAGTCGCCGTACTCCACGAGCGTGACGAGCGCGTCGTCAGAGCCGCGCACGTGGTCGCGTCCGGGATCGACCTCCTCGGAGAGGTCGAGGATGTCCTCGGCCGTCCTTGCGATCTGTCGCGCGCGCACGTTGGCCGGCAGGCGTCTGACGATGCGCAGCACGGCCCATCCGAGCAGCGGGGCCAGCAGCACCGTGCCGAGCGCGCCGAGCTTGGCCTCCGCGAGTCGCTGTCCGCTGAACGCGAGGCTCGCCATCAGCAGTGAGACGGTGAACCCAACCCCGGCGAACGCCCCTCCGGCCGCGAGCAGCGGGCCGCTCAGCGGGGAGCGCGGCCCATGCAGCGCCGGCCGCGAGGCGAGCCACGACCCACCGGCGATGCCGAGGGGCTTGCCAATGAGATAGCCCAGGAGGATGCCGAGGGTGATGGGGGAGTCGATCGCGTCGCCGATCAACCCTCCTGTGACGTGCACTCCGGCGTTGGCGAGCGCGAACAGCGGCACGACCACGTAGCCGGTCCAGGGATGCAGGCTGTATTGGAGGCGCTCGTTGGGCGAAATCGCCGACATCACCCCCTGCTGGGCTGTGCGGGCCAGTTCGGGGGTCGGCTGCTCGCGAAACGAGCGGGCGAGCACGGTCGCGCGCTCGAGGTCCTCGCGTGAAGGTGGATAGGCGCTCGTCGCCAGACCGACCGCGAGCCCGGAGATGACCGGGTCGATGCCCGACTCGAACATCGCGATCCACAGTCCGATCGCGACCGCGACCGACACCGGGCGTCGCCACTGCGGCGCGTAGCGGAGCAGCAGCAGAACGCCGAACAGCGCGAGCGCGATCGCGAGCGCAGCCCACGAGATGTGGGTCGTGTAGACGGTTGCGATCACGGCGAGCGCGCAGAGGTCGTCGACGACCGCGAGCGTCAGCAGGAACACGCGCAGCCTGGTGGCGACTCGCGGCGTGAGCAGCGCCAGGGAGCCGAGCGCGAACGCCGTGTCGGTGGACATCGCCGTACCCCACCCGCGGGCGCCGGGGCCGCCCGCGTTGAACGCGAGGTAGACGGCGATCGGAATGGCCATGCCTCCGAACGCCGCGAGCACCGGTATCGCCACGCGGCGGCGCTCGCGCAGCTCTCCCAGGTCCAGCTCGCGCTTGGCCTCCAGGCCGACGACGAGGAAGAAGAAAGTCATCAGCCCCTCGTTGACCCAGTGGCGCAGATCGATCGAGATTCCGCTGCTCGCGAGCCTGACGCCCAGCGTCGTCGTCCACAGCGATTCGTAGGAGTGAGACCACGGCGAGTTCGCCCACACCAGCGCGATCAGCACCCCGGCCAACAGCACGATGGCGCTGCCGGTCTCGGTGCCGAGGAAGTCGCGCACCGGCGCCGCCATGTTCCGTGCCCACGCCGTTCGCTCTCCGTAAGGCGCTTCGTCGCCGTCGCTGTCCACCGCCGAGGAGGCTACCTCCGCTCGCCCCCGGCGCGTCCGTCGCGCATGCGCCTGCTCACGCGCGACGGAGCGAGCGAGTGGCCTACCGCCGCACGATCGTCAGCTGGACGGTCGGCGTGCCCGCCCCGCCGAGGAGGTCATCGCCGGCCCATTGAGCGATGAAGTTCGTCGTGGCCCTGATCCCGGGAACGGTCAGCGCGAACGTGCCGCTCGAGGTGACGGTCACGTTCTTGAAGTTCCAAGTCCCGTCGGTGAACCACGATATCGCGACGTTTTCGCCGCCGAGCGCGGGATCGAGATGGCCGATCAGACGGACCCGCCCGCCGCTCCTTCTCAACCTGGCGACGCTCAGCCTGTGCGGTCCGGAGACGGCGAGCGTAAGCGTCGAGGGGGTGGCGCTGAGCCCGCCGTCGGTCGTCTCGAACAGGCTCGATGCTTCCTTGCCCTCGGCGTAGTCGACGGCGCCGGCGGCCGTGATCGAGCCGGGCGTGAACGGCAGGATCTCCGGCGTCCAGGTCGCGCCCCCGTTCTCGGTCCGCTCGAGCACATCGCTCGCGCCGTCGAACTGGCCGAGCACGTATCCGTCGGACGCGTTGCTGAACGACAGCTGTACGAGCGAGTCCACGTCGGCGGGGTCGACCGAGGAGATCGCCGTCCAGCTGTGGCCGCGACTGCGGGTGAAGAACATACGAGCGTCGGAGACCTCATATCCGGTGCTCGGGCTGACGAACGCGATCGCGGTCACAGGGTGCTTTGGCAATGGTCGGGGGATCAGCGTCCAACTGCTGCCGTCGTTGGTGGACTCGAGCACGTCCTTGCCGTAGGCGAACACCGCTCCCCCGGCGAGCTGGGCGCCGCGCGAGAGGTCAAAGCTCGACAGCTTGACCTTGATCGCGTGGCCATGCCGGTGACCTGTCACGACGCTCGCGTTCACGGGGCCGAAGCTCGCGCCGGAGTTCGTCGTGCGCCGCACACCGCGGGGGCCCGTCAGCAGGACCGTCGCGGCGTTGGGAGCCAGCAGCGCCACGGGTGCGCCAGCGCCCGAGCTCAGGATCGACCAGCTGACGCCTGCGTCGGCGGTGCGAAAGACGGTGCCGGTGCTGTTCACCGCGTAGCCGACTTCGGTGCTCGGGAAGGCGACGTCCTCGAGATTCGCCGAAGCCGGCACCCGCAAAAGACTCCAGCTGTTGCCGCCGTCGGTCGTGGCGAGGATCTGTCCCGCGGACCACGGTGCGTAGGCGTCGAGCGGGGACTGCCCGATCCGGACCAGCCCGAGCAGCTCGCCGCCGAGGTTGTGGGAGATCGGTGTCGGGAAAGTCGCGCCGCCATCGGAGGACAATACGGTCGCGCCGCCTTCGCCCACGCCGACGGCGTTGGTGGCGGTCGAGAAGGCCACGGACAGCAGGTTCTGCTTCGACGCCGACACGAGCGTGCCGGTCTTCCCGCCGTCGGTCGTGCGCACGAGCACGTTGGTGTTGCCAGCGGTCGCCGGCGCGGTCGCGATCAGGCAGTGCGTTTCGTCACTGCACGAGATCTGCGTCAGCGTGAGCGCTCCCATGCCGCCCGGCAACGCCAGCGGCAGCGTGCTCCAGGTGTCGCCGCCGTCTGTGCTGTGCAGCAGGGTGCTGTTGGCGCCGACCGCGTAGGCGGTGGTGGGCGTCACGAAGTCGATGTCCGACAGCGGCGCTCCCGTGGCGGCTACCTGGGTCCATGAGTCGGCGCCGTCGGTGGTCCGGAAGATCCGCCCGCCGCCCGGGCCGCTCGTGAGCGCGAAGCCCGTCGTCGGCGAGACGAACCGCAGCTGCGCCGGGGTCGCGCCGTTGAGCGGCACGGGCGTCTTCGCTTCGAGCGTCTGCCCGTCGTTGGCGGTCAGGAAGATCGTGCCGTCCGCTTGCTCGATGAAGCCGGTGCTCGCGCTCAGAAAGGAGAACGAGGCCACCTTGGTCGCACAGGAGCCTTCGGATTCGTTCACCGGAAGGCGCTGAAAGCTCGCGCCGCCGTTGGTGGACTCACGCACCGCGCAGCCACCGGCGACGACGACGGTGTCGGGTTCGACCTCCTGCACCTCGGTGAGGTCGCTCCTCGTCCCGCTGGGGAGCCCGGCCCATGTGTTGCCGCCGTCTTCGGAGCGCAACACCGTGCCGAAGTCCCCGACCGCGAACCCGCGCGTGCCTGTGAAGACGACGTCGTTGAGCGTCTCTCCCTGCGGTGAGGGATCGCTCCAGCTCCAGCCGGAGTGCCCGACCGATACCGGCGTCGCAAGCGCCGCCGGCGCCCCCGGCCCGATTCCCAACGCGCACACCACACCAACGACGATCGATCGCTTTGCCTGCACGGTTTTCCCCCAGGTTCGTTGTGTGAGACGTGCCGGCTCGCCGAGTTGGCACGCGTGGCTCTCAATGGCTAACAACGCAGACGGCGAAACGATGTGGCGCTCCTGTGTCATAGGCGATAGTCGGGATAAAGGGCGTCATGTTGCAAAGAAGTCACCTGTCTGCATGACAAACGTCTGTAATCACGAAAATAGCCTGTTCCAATAGAGGTGTCAAGCAGCGATTGTCCGAGGTGTGCCTCCACCAGTGCCCAGCAACGCGGATCTTGGCCGTGCCATTCGTCGTCTGCGCCGGGAGCGGCGTCTGACGATCGATGACCTCGCCCACCTCGCCGACATCCACCCGACGTACCTCTCCGGCATCGAACGAGGCTTTCGCAACCCAACCTGGAGCAAGCTCATCGCCGTCGCGGAGGCGCTGGGAAGCTCGATGGCGAGCGTCGTGCAAGAGGCGGAAACCGAATCTCAGCTCGCGAGCAAAATTCGCTCGATCAGGTCCGAGCTGGGTCTGCCGTTGTAGCGCCGATCGAGTCCGGCGCGGAGTCGGTTCGTGGGTGCGCCGACCGGGCCGCTCGACCCAAGGCGGCGTTTTCAGCCGGCCGCTACGGGGAATACGCTCAGCCCGTGCAGCCCGATGAGCGACTCGCCGTGATCGATCTCGGCTCCAACTCCTTTCGCCTGGTCGTCTTCGCCGCGGCGGATGGTTGGTGGCGGCGCACAGATGAGATCTACGAGCCGGTCCGCATCGGCCAGGGGCTCGCCGCCAGCGGCCGGCTGGGGGAGGAGCCGATCGGGCGCGCGCTGGCCACCCTCGACGTATTCGACCATTTCTGCCGGGCCGCCGACCTGCACGGCGAGGCGGTCGATGTGGTGGCCACGAGCGCGATTCGCGACGCCGAGAACGCCGCGGACTTCCTCGCGCTTGCGCGCGAGCGCACGCACCTGCCGATCCGCGTCCTCAGCCGCGAGGCCGAGGCTCGCTACGGCTATCTCGCGGCGGTCAACTCGACCACGCTCAGCGACGGCTGCGTGCTCGACCTCGGCGGAGGCTCCCTGCAACTGGTGCGCGTCGTCGATCGGATCGCCCGCGAGTCGGACTCCTGGCCCCTCGGCGCGGTACGCATGACCGAGCGCTTCCTGCCGGCCAACGGCCCGGCCAAGCGCAGGCAGATCGAGGCGCTGCGCGAGCACGTCGCCGGCGAGCTCGAGCGAGCTTCGTGGCTGCCGCGCGCCGTACGCTCCGGCGGCGGGCGACGCCTCGTCGGCCTCGGTGGCACCGTGCGCAACCTCGCCGTCGCCGCCCAGCGCGCCGCCGGCCTGCCGTCCAATGGGGTGCAGGGCACGGTCATTCAGGCGGGCGCCCTGCAGGAGCTGGTACAACGACTCGCGGCGCTGCCCGCCTCCGAGCGTGCCCGCGTCCCGGGCGTCAAGCCGGTCCGAGCCGACCTGATCCTCGCCGGAGCGCTCGTCATGCAGGGCGTGCTGGAGATCGGCGGCTTCGACGGTCTGGAGACCACCGAGGCGGGCCTGCGCGAGGGTGTCTTCTTCGAGCGGCTGCTCGCCGGGCGAGACCCGCCGCTCCTCGCCGACGTGCGCCGTGCGAGCGTGCTGAACCTCGCGGCTCGCTACCACCGCGACGCCGCCCACACCGATCACGTCGCGGCGCTCGCGCTGGGCATGTTCGACGAGCTGGCCCGGCTCGGGTTGCACGGCGGCGATCCACACGAGCGCGAATTGCTGTGGGCGGCGTGCATGCTGCACGACGTCGGCATGTCGGTCGACTACGACGATCACCACAAGCACGGGCGCTACCTGATCCTCAACGGCGGGCTGCTCGGCTTCTCACCGCTCGAGGTGGCGATCGTCGCGCAGGCGGTCCGCTACCACCGCAAGGGCATGCCCGAGCCCGGGCCGCTCGCGGCTCTGTTCGGCGAGGAGGACGCGGCCCGCCTCGACCGCTGCGCGGTGCTGCTGCGCTTGGCCGAGGGCCTCGAGCGCTCGCGCGACCAGCTCGTCCGTCGCACCAGCCTCACGTTGCGCGAGCAGGTGCTCGAATTGCGCCTGATCGCCGACGGCGAGGCGGCGGTGCCGCGCTGGGCCGCGGGCCGTGAGCGAGAGCTGTTCGCTCGCGCCTTCCACCGCGAGCTGTCCGTCGCCGCCTGAGGGCCGATGGCCTGCGCGAGGCTGCGTCCTTACCGATTGTCGATCAGATGCGATCGACTAATCGGCCAGCTCGCCTGCGAAGCAGGCCACGCGAACTGCCTGTGCCCCGAAGGGGTACGTCCTTGCCTCGCTTGACCCTCGACCCTCAGGTTGTGCGATGACCCAGATATCGTCTACGAAGCGGCTAGCTCGCGTTCGCGCCCCGCGCAGTCGAACAGCACGAGGCTGTCGGAGTAGGGCGGGGGGCCGCCCCAGGCCGACGCGGGCAGCTCTCTGCAGGCTCGCTTGACAGCCACCGTCGCGCGGTTGCCGCCCCGCGTCGAGTACTCGCCGCCGAGCACCACATAGCGCGCCTCACCGCGCGATACGAGTCGTGCGAGACCCGCTCCGTCGAGCACCGGGTCGGTGCCGCCATAGCCGCCGAGCGCGCCGGCCGGCAGGTCGAGCAGGATGAACGGAGCGGCCGTGTCCGAGGCGTCGGTCAGGATCGCCCAGCGCGAGCTGGAGCCGTGAGCGCGCACGTAGCGCAGCAGCGCGAGATCGACGTGCAGGTCACGGCCGGCCACGCCCACCCCTCCCGCGCCGGACGCCTGTTTCGGTCCCGCCGCCGGGAAAGTCCCCTCGACCGGCGCGAGCCAGGTGCTCGACGCATACGCCGCCGGTGCCACCAGCAGCAGGACGAGCGTGAATGCCATCGTGACGGGCGCGCTGCGGCGCACGGCCAGCAGCGCGATCGTCCCGACCGCCGCACCCGCGATCAGCACCGGCGCGAACCAGTGCATGTAGTGCTCGCGATGCAGCAGCGCCAACTGCGCCACCACCGTCGCCGTGACCGCGCAGGGGATCGCCGCCAGACGCCAATCCCAGCGCCGGCCACGCGCGAGGCGCACGAAGGCGCCCGTGCCCGCGCCGGTCATCGCCGCCGCGCCCGGCGCGAGCGCCGATGTGTAGTAGGGGTGGACGATGCCCTTCGACAGGCTCAGCACGGCCGCCTCGACCAGGAACCAACCGCCGAGCACGAGCGTCGTCGCCAGTCGCGGGTCGAGACGATCGAGACCCTTCGGCTCGCGGGAGCCGGCCGGCGCGGATGCGCTCGTCTCGCCGAACAGCAGCAGCGCCATCACCGCCAGCAGCCCGAAGAACGCGAACGGCAGGATCCAGCCACTCTGATCGCCGAGCCCGAGCCCGAACAGCCGCAGCGGACCGACCGGGCCACCGAACGGGATCGGCTCTCTTTCTCTGCCGTCGGGCAGCAACCGAGAGGGTGGACGGGGCTTTACAGAGGCGGCCGGGCCGGTTCTGGCGTGTGGGCGTGCGCCCGAGCGAGGCGCGCGGTGGACGGCCGACCGTGCTGCGGAGGAGGGCAGCGCACCGGTGCCGACGGGAATATGACCGGGGCCTCCGACCTGCCCTTCGACACGCCCGAAGCCGTTGTATTCGAACGTCAGCCCGACCTCGGAGTTGTTGGTCGAGCTGCCGACATACGGCCGCTTCGCGGCCGGTGTCAGATCGACGAAGGCGATCCACGCCCCCGACACGAGGACCGTCGCGAGACCGGCCACGAGCAGCTGGAGCGCCCGGCGGGAGAACGGTCCCGGCGCGCACACCGCATAGCCGAGCGCGATCCCGGGGACGACCAGGTAGGCCGCGAGCGTCTTCGTGTCGAACGCCAGCCCCACCAGCACGCCGCACCAGAGGAGCGTGCGCCAGCGCCCGGTCTCGATCGCTCGCAGCGCCGCGCCGCACGCGAGTAGCATCAGCAGGATCAGCAACGGATCGACGCCGTTGTCGCGCGCGACTCCGACGAACGACGGGAACACCGCGAGCGTCAGCGCTGCCGCCAGGCCCGCGGCCGGCCCGAAGGGACGGCTTATCAGGAGGTAGAGGAGGGCGACGGCGAGCACGCCCATGATCGCCTCCGGTAGCAGCAGGCTGAGGGGGGAGAAGCCGAACACCTTGGCGCTCGCCACCTGCGCCCACAGCGCGAGCGGCGGCTTGTCGACGGTCACGAGGCCACCCGGGTCGAACGAGGCGAAGGCGAAGTTGTGAAGCGAGCGCAGCATCGACTTGACGCCGGCCGAGTAGAAGATGTTCGCGTAGCCGTTCTGCGCGAGCCTGTGCGTGTTCATCACCGCCGCGAGCGCGAGCACGCCTGCCAGCGCGAGGTGATGCGGCGCCGGCCGGCGTGGAGTCGTCTCGGAGGTCATTGCGCGGGCGAGGCTATTTGATGGGGTGCACCGCTGCGACGGTCTGCTGGCACGGTGGTGGCAGGGCGCCGGCGGGCATCGACCCCGCGGCCGCTTTTCCGGGAGCGCTCTGAAACGGCGTCAAGGCTGCTTCTGTGAGCGTCGCGTCCTCGACTGCGAAGCCGCCCACGCGCGCAGCCGGCTTTGCGGGAGTCCCGGGCGCAGAGAAGCTGACCGCGCTCGTGCCCGGCGGCAGGCTCAGCTGCGCCTGCAGCGCGAGTTTCGCGTCCCTCGGCGCGACCTCCTGCACCTCGCCGCCGGGATAGTGGACGAGCAGCTTGCCGGGCGCTTCCGCACCGGCGCTCAGCTTCATGCTCAGCATCGCCGTGCGCGTGCTGTCAGACGGGTTGATCAGCTCGAGCCTTTCGCTGGTTTCACAAGCGGTGCGCAGCGGGTACAGCGTCGCGAAGCGCAGCGCAGCCAGCTGCGCCGCGGTATGCCGGCGCGCGAGGCTCGACGCGAACGGACGCAGGTCGAAGAACAGCAGGTCGTGCGCCGGGCTCGGCAGCGGCGCGACCCCGAGCAGCTGCTCGAGCAGCGATGCGAGCCGCTTGCGGATCGCCGTGCTGTAGCCATGAGGGTCGATCCACAGCCCCTGAAAGCCGTCCTCGGCGGCGGCCGCGAGGGAGAGGTAGAGCGGCTTGGCTGCGAGCTGGCCCTGCCAGTCGACGGCCCTGCCCTTCATCGCCCCGTAGCTCCAGCGCAGGCTCTTGGAGTGGATGTATCCGCGCCCCAGTTCGTAGGTCGTGTCGAACGTCGTGTTGGGGGCCGAGATGCTCGTCGAGATCGACCCGTAGCCCTCGGGGAAGGGGACGTAGGGCAGCTCGAAGATCGCGGCGGCGTGGGGCATGCGCGCTTCGATCTGGCGCACGAACGTCGCATCGCTGCGCCACTCGCGGGCGTCCTTTTCGTAGTTCGGCACGAAGAACGACGAGGTCTCATCCACTGCGCCGAGCACGAGCACGCCCGCCAGCAGCGCGTACGCGAGCACGCGCCCGCCGCCTCCCGGTCGTCTTTGCGTAAGGCGCCGTGCGCCCGCGTCGAGCAGCAGCGCGACCGTCAGCAGCGAGAAGAACGCGATCAGGAGGGACATCCGATTCCAGCCGCGGATGTCGCTCGTCACGAAGAACGCGAGCAGGCTCGAGACGCCGCCGATCGTGGCGATGGCAAACGACAGCGCCACCCCCAGGGCGGCCGCGCGGTAGGCCGCGCGCACCGCGAACGCGCCCGCCACCCCGACGATCGAGACGAGCGCCAGCAGGCACAGCGACAGGAAGCCGATTGAGCCGACCGTGCCGAGGTTCTCGAAGCACTGCTCGCAATATCCCGTCGAGGTCGCTTCGGTGTAGCGCTGGTTGACGTCGGAGAAGAACGGCAGCCGATCCTGCTGCACCGGCAGCAGCAGGTTGTCGAGCCGCAGGCCGAACTGATCGCTCTGCAGCGGCGTGCGCGCGATCGCCGTGTTCTTCCCGTGCGCCGACTGGTAGCTGAGGCTCGGCGCGAGGTTGATCGCGAGCATCGCGACGATCGTAAGCGCGCAGAGCAGTCCGGATGTCACCGTGCGCCGCCCGCGGCGCGCGAACGCCGCCACGATGCTCCCGCAGACCAGCAGCACGAGCGCGAACACCGCGTAGTACAGGCCTGCCGAGCCGATCACGACGCACATCGCGATCGTCAGCAGCGACCTGGGGGAGGCCCACCCCGTCGCGCGCGCGCCGCCCACAGCCCCGTCGTCCCCGCGCGCAGCCCCGCTCCGGCGCGCGAACAGCCCCGGCTCCTGCCACAACCGCAGAAAGAGCAAAGCACCGAGCGGGACCGAGTAATACGCCGACAGCAGCACCTGCGACTCGGCGCGATAGAAGTGATAGGGCAGCAGCGCGAAGATCGTCGCGCAGACCACCGCGGCGCCGGTCGAGGCTCCGAGCGCGCGCAGTGCCAGATATGCGCTCACGGCGGTGAGCGGGAACGTGAGCAAGAAGAACACGTTCAGCACCCACGCCGGATTCGAGGAGAAGATCCCGAGCGCCTTGACGATCAGCAGGTTGAGGTTGTCGGCGCCCTGCGGGAAGTCGTACAGCTGAAGCCCGAACGGCACGCCCAGATTCGGGTTGTGCTGAAACCAGCCGTGGTCGAGGATGCCCTTGATTACGAGCAGGTAGAACTTCGTGTCGCCGCCTCCCGCGTAGCTCCACGGCAGCGACAGGTGCGCCTCGCCGAGCCGCAGCACCCATGCGGCGATCAGCAGGCTGAGCAGCGGGGCGGCCACAGCGCCGAGCAGTGGGCCGGCTCTTCGGTTAGGAGGCCGTCTTTTGAGACAGCCTCCTAACGACGCCATCGGCTCGGTCATCCCCGCAGGGCCGCGAGCAGCCGTCGCAGGTCGTCCTCGTCGTTCCAGGCTCCGACCGAGGCGCGCAGCCACGGGCGGCCCGGGATGTCGCGCACGATCACTCCCTGCTCCGCCAGACGCTCGCGCTCGCCGGCGGGGTCCTCACTCGCGAACGACACGAGCGTCGTCGCGTCCCGTGGCGCCACCTCACGGCCCTGGCCGCTCAGCTGCTCGGCCAGGTGGGCGGCCAGCTCGCGGGCGCGCCGGTGTACTTCCTCCCAGCCGGCCCGCTCGAGCACTCGCAGCGCCTCGAGCGCGCACGCGAGCGCCTCGGCGCTCAGCATCAGCGTGTCGAAACGGCGCCCGTCTCCGTGCAGCTCCGCCGCGAGCCCCGCGTTCGGGTCGGACAGGTTCGCGTACCCGCGTTTGGAGACCTCCAGTCGCTCGCGCAGAGCCGGGCTCACGTACAGCATTCCGGTGCCGTCGGGCCCGCACAGCCACTTCTGCCCGGCGCCCGCATATGCGTCGCAGCCGAGCGCGCGCACGTCGCACGGGATCGCGCCGACGCCCTGCGCGCCGTCGAGCACGACCGTGACGTCGAGCTCCGCAAGCTCCGCCGGCGCCAGGCGGCCGCTCACCCAGCCGACGTGCGAGCAGGCGAGAAGACGTGTTCTGCTCGTGTCGAGCGCGCTCGCGATCTGCTCGAGCGGCGCTTCGCGGATCGACACGCCGCACAGCTCGCGCGCGGCCGCGAGCGTGCCCAGCAGCCCGGGGTGCTCCTCGTCGCTGGTGAGGATCTCATCGCCCGGGCCGAGCGCCAGACCGGCGATCGCCTGCGCGAGCCCGTCGCTCGTGCAGGTCGTCAGCGAGATCTCGCTCGGCTCGCATCCGAGCAGCCCCGCATACGCTCCCCGCAGCTCGCCGGTGAGCTCCTTGCGGCGCTCGACGTGGCTGTGGTGGCGCCCCTCCCGCGCCTCGCGCTCGAGCTCTTCGCGGGCCGCCGCGACGGCGCGTGCGGGCAGCGGCCCGTCGGTGCCCGCGTTCAGATACGCGAGCCGGTCGAGGACGGGGAATTCCGCACGCAGCCCGGGGAGATCCACAGGCAGCGAGAATACTGATACGCACGCCGGCGCCCAAAGGTCCTACCGAGGCGGACCATAATCGCTATATTCGCGTCAGTCGAAAACTGCGTAGGTATGCGAAGCATTTGGGACGACGGGAGTATGTAGCACGAGGTCTCCGTTCACGCGAAGGGGAAGCCGAGAGCAAGATGTCCAGTGCAGCTCAGCCGGGCCTGTTGTGGGAGCCGTCCGTGGCGGACGTCGAGCGCGCCGAGATGACGCGCTTCATGCGCTGGATGGGCGAGCGCCGTGGCCGCGCATTCGCCGACTACGGCGAGCTGTGGCGCTGGTCGGTTGCCGAGATCGAGGACTTCTGGGCCGCGATCTGGGAGTTCTGCGGCGTGCGTGCCTCGCAACCGTATGAGCAGGTGCTGGACTCGCGCCGGATGCCCGGCGCGCGCTGGTTCGCGGGCGCGGAGCTCAACTACGCGGAGAATATGCTGCTGCGCGATCGGGACCCCGGCGCGGCGGCTGTGCTGCACGCCTCCGAGCTGCGTGCCCTGGACTCGCTCACGTGGGGCGAGCTCTCCGAGAGCGTCGCCGCGGCCGCCGGCGGCCTGCGCGCGCTGGGCGTGGGCAGAGGCGACCGCGTGGTCGCCTACATGCCGAACATTCCCGAGACGCTGATCACCTTCCTCGCCGTTGCGAGCATCGGGGCGATCTGGTCGAGCGCGGCGCCGGAGTTCGGCGCGCGCAGCGTGATCGACCGTTTCGCCCAGATCGAGCCGAAGGTGCTGGTGACGATCGACGGCTACCGCCACGGTGGCAAGGACTTCGACCGTGCTGCCGTTGTCGCCTCGATCGTGCGGGAGCTGCCGACGGTCGAGCACGTCGTGCTCCTGCCGTACCTGTCGGCCGATTCCGCCGGCGCCGCCCAACTCGCCGGCGCCGCCAAATCCGTCGACATAGTCGGTGTCGCGGGATCTGCCGGAGTCGCAAGAGCGCAAGCGGCGCCGGGCTCAGCCGGATCCGGCGCCCCCTCTCGGCTTACTTGGAGCGAGCTGCTCGAGCAGGGCGACGGCATGGAGCTTCGCTTCGAGCAGGTGCCCTTCGACCATCCCCTGTGGGTGCTCTACTCCTCCGGCACGACCGGCTTGCCCAAGGCGATCGTGCACGGCCACGGCGGCATCCTGCTCGAGCAGCTGAAGAAGAGCAACCTGCACCTCGACCTGCGCCGCGGCGATCGCATGTTCTGGTTCACCACGACCGGCTGGATGATGTGGAACTTCCTGATCGGCTGCCTGCTCAGCGACGCGGCGATTGTCCTCTACGACGGCAGCCCCGGCCACCCCGACCTCGGAGTGCTGTGGAAGCTCGCCGAGCAGGCTCGGATGACATGCATGGGCGTCAGCGCGGGGCTGCTCGCGAGCTCGGAGAAGGGGGGCGTCGAGCCCGGCCGCGACTACGACCTGCGGGCGCTGCGCGCGATCGGCTCGACCGGCTCGCCGCTCGCGCCGGAGAGCTTCAAATGGGTCTATGAGCACGTGCGCTCCGACCTCTGGCTGTTCTCCACGAGTGGCGGCACGGACGTCTGCACGGCGTTCGTCGGCGGTTGCCCGCTGCTGCCGGTCTATGAGGGCGAGCTGCAGTCCCGGGGACTGGGCTGTGCGGTCGAGGCCTGGGACGAGCACGGCAACAGCGTGGTCGACGAGGTCGGCGAGCTCGTGCTGACCGAGCCGCTGCCCTCGATGCCGCTGTACCTGTGGGGAGACGAGGACGGCGAGCGCCTGCGCGAGAGCTACTTCTCGGTGTACCCGCACATCTGGCGCCACGGCGACTGGGTTCGCATCACCCCGCGCGGTGGCGCGGTCATCTACGGTCGCTCCGACTCCACGATCAACCGCCAGGGCGTCCGCATGGGCACGAGCGAGATCTACCGAGCGGCCGACGCCGTACCGGAGGTGCTCGACGCGCTCGTCGTCGACATCCCTCGAGGCTCAAACGGCGAGGAGCTGTGGATGGTGCTGTTCGTCGTGCTCGCGCCCGGAGCGACGCTCGACGACGAGCTGACGGCGCAGATCAAGCGGCGCATTCGCGAGGACTGCTCGCCACGGCACGTGCCCAACGAGATCCGCCAGATCGAGCTGGTCCCGCGCACGCTCTCCGGCAAGGTGCTCGAGGTGCCCGTCAAGCGCATCCTGATGGGCGCCGCTCCGCACGAGGCGGCGAGCGTCGACTCGCTCGCCAACCCCCGTTCGCTCGACTACTTCGTGGAGCTTTCAAAGACGCTATAGCCCCATGCCGCGGCCGACGATCTCCTTCATGATCTCATTCGCGCCGCCGTAGATGCGGGTGACGCGCGCGTCGGCGAAGGCGCGCGATCGGGTACTCGAGCATGTAGCCGTAGCCGCCGAACAGCTGCAGGCAACGGTCGACGACCCGGCCTTGCAGGTCGGTGCACCACCACTTGGCGGTGGCGGCGTCCTCGGGGGTGAGCTCGCCGGCGTCCAGCGCCAGCGCGCAGCGGTCGACGAACGTGCGCGCGATCTGCGTTTCGCCGTGGAGCTCTGCGAGCGTGAAGCGCGAGCTCTGGAAAGAGCCGATCGGCTGCCCGAACGCTCGCCGCTCGCGCACGTACTCGAGCGTCCATCCGATCGCGGCCTCGGCGGCGGCGACGGCGGACGCGGCGATCGACAGGCGCTCCTGCGGCAGGTTGGAGACCAGATAGCGAAAGCCCTCGCCCTCCTGCCCGAGCAGGTTCTCGACCGGCACACGCACATCGGCGAACGACAGCTCGGCGGTGTCCTGCGCGTGCTGGCCGATCTTCTCGAGGTTGCGCCCGCGCTCGAAGCCCTCCATGCCGCGCTCCAGGACCATCAGGCTGATGCCGCGGTGGCGCTCTGACGGATCGGTCTTCGCAGCGAGGATCACGAGGTCGGCGTTGATGCCGTTGGTGATGAACGTCTTCGTGCCGTTGACGAGATAGTGATCGCCGTTGCGCCTTGAGCTCGTGGACATCGCGGCCAGGTCCGATCCGATCCCCGGCTCGGTCATCGCGAGTGCGGTGATCAGCTCGCCGGAGGCGATCCCGCCGAGCCAGCGCTCGCGCTGCTCGTCGTTGCAGTAGGTGAGGAAGTAGGGGAGGCAGATGTCGTTGTGCAGCGTTATTCCCAGGCCGAAGCTGCCGACGCCCACGCGCTGGGTCTCCTCGCCGATGACCATGTTCAGGCGGAAGTCCTCCGCGCCCGCGCCGCCGTAGGCCTCCGGCACGGCCATGCCCAGGAAGCCGCCTGAGCCCGCCAGCGCGAACACCTCGCGCGGGACGATCCCCTGGCGCTCCCAGTCGCCGTAGCGGCCCTCCTCGCCGAGCACCTCGCGCTCCAGGAACGTGCGAAAGCTTGCGCGGAAGTCTTCGTGCACATCGTCGTACAGGGCTCGCTTCATGCTGTGAGCACCCTACCGTCCATTTCGCGTGCTGCGCGCGTCTCCTCAGGTGCAGCCGGCGCCTGCTCAGGCGGCGATGTCGATCAGCCTGTCCGGAAGATGCTGGGCGCTCTGAGCCGGTGGCTCGCCGCGATATCCCGGCTTGGCCAGCAGCAATTGCACGTCCTGGATCCGTCGCTCGCGAAAGCCGCCCTCACAGTAGGACAGATACAGGTTCCACAAGCGGCGAAAGCGCTCGTCGTAGCCGAGCTCTGCGAGGCGCTCGGAAGCGGCGAGGAAGCGCGCGCGCCAGTGCGCGAGCGTCGTCGCGTAATGGGCGGTGATGTCCTCCATGTGCACCTGGCGCAGATCGGTCACGCGCGCGAGCTGGTGTGAGATCACCTCCAGCGACGGCAGGCACCCGCCGGGGAAGATGTAGGTGTTGATGAAGCTCTTGCCCGCCTTCTCGACGTGGTAGGCGCGGTCGTCGATCACGATCGCCTGCAGCAGCATCGCGCCGTCCGCGGCGAGCAGCTCCGAGCAGCGCCGGAAATACGTCGAGAAGTTCCGCCAGCCGACCGCCTCGATCATCTCGATCGACACGAGCTTGTCGTAGCTACCAGCGAGATCACGATAGTCCTCGAGCAGCACCGTCACACGGTCATCCAGTCCGGCCGCGCGCACGCGCTCGGTCGCGTAGGCGTGCTGCTCGCGGGAGATCGTCGTCGTCGTCACCCGGCAGCCGTAGCGCTCGGCCGCGTACGCCGCGAACCCGCCCCAGCCGGTGCCGATCTCGAGCACGTGGTCGGCCGGATGAAGGGCGAGCTTCGCGCAGACACGATCGAGCTTTGCCAGCGACGCCTCTTCGAGGGTCGCCTGCGGCGAGTCGAAGACGGCGCACGAGTACATCATCGTGCGATCCAAGAACAGCCCGAACAGATCGTTGCCGAGGTCGTAGTGCGCGGCGATCTGCCGCTGCGAGCGGTCGATCGTGTTGCTGCGCAGCCACCGCATCCAGCGCTGCACCGGGATCAGCACGGGCGCGAGCACGCGACGCAGGACGTCGAGCGCGTGCACGTTCAACGCGGCGATGCGCGTCAGCCCCACGAGGTCCTCGCACTCCCACAGACCGTCCATATACGACTCGCACAGCCCGACGCTCCCGCGCAGCAGCGCCCGATAGAAGCCAGGCGAGCACACCTCGAGCCTGACCCGTGGCGCGCTCGGCCCCGTCGCCTCGCCGAACGTATGGCGTTCTGAGCCCTCCACGATCTCGAGCTCGCCGCCGTGCATCCTGGGCAACAGCCGCAGCACGATCGATCTGGCGATACGGTTCACGCGAGCGCACCGTTCTTCGGGTGAGGGAAGTAGCGGGCGCCACGCAGCCTCAGGCGCAGCGCGTGCGCGTAGATGCGCGTCACGATCCGCAGCGTGATCAGCGGATAGCGCATCAGGACCGCGCGCAGCGAGCGCGGCGTCAGCTCGCGACGGCGCAGCGACAGGGTCGCGTCGAACACCTTCCTCCCGCGCTCGCGATCGCCGGACTCGATGTGCACCGACAGCCGCTCGCCGGGCTCGGTCACGCGCCAGTCATACGCGTTGTCCATGCCCATCAGCGGCGAGACGTGCAGTTGCTTGTCGAACCGCGCCCGCATCACGGTGGCGGTCCCGTGGTCGGTCGGGTCGGTGGCGGCCATCACGTAGGCGTGACGCTCCCCCCAAGGGGTGTTCGTCACGTCGGCCACCACCGCCACTACGCGCTCGCCCGCCTCGTCGAAGCAGTAGTAGAAGCTGACCGGGTTGAAGCACTTGCCGAAGTACCGCAGGTGCGTGAGCAGCCGGATCGGTCCCTTCACTCGCATCCCGGTGCGCTCGCTCACCAGATCGCGCACCGAATCGATGAGCGGCACGCGCGGATCGCCGAGGTAGTCGGCGCGCTTGAACCACGCCAGCGCGGGTCCTCGCGCCGACCACAGCCAGCGCCCGTCGAACAGCCCGGGCAGCTCGTCGAGGTCGAGGTAGGCCATGAACAGCGGGTAGCGGAACTCGTCTTTGACGGCTCCCGCGCGGCGGTGGCGCACGGTCCCTTCATACAGGCAGCTCCGTTTCACGGCTTCACTTTCCGTTTTCACAGCTTTACCCCGAACGGCGCGCACGCACGCAGCGCGCTCACGACGCCGTCCTCGTGAAAGCCCCAGCCCCAGTAGGCGCCGCAATAGTGCGTGCGCCCGGCGAGGCTGCTGATGGCTGCGTGCTCCCCTTGAGCAGCTACACCGGCCGGCGTGTAGACCGGATGGGAGTAGGAGATCGTGCGGATGACCTTCTCCGGGTCGATCGCCTCCGTACGGTTCAGCGTGACGCAGAAGTCGCGGTCGGCTCGCAGCCGCTGCAGGCGGTTCATGTAATAGGTGACCGTGCTCTGCGCCTTGGGTTCGCGCAGGAGGTGATAGTTCCACGCGGCCCGCGCGCCGCGGCGGCGGGGCAGCAGCGCGCTGTCGGTGTGCAGCACCGCCTCGTTCTGCTGGTAGGGGATCGCGCTCAGCAGGCGCGTCTCCAGCGGCGACGGGTCTTCCAGCAGGGCGAGCGCCTGATCGGAGTGGGTGGCGAGGATCACGTGGTCGTAGCGCTCTCCCTCGCAGCCCGCGGCGTTGACCTCGACGCCGTCCCCGCGCCGGGCGATCGAGCGCACCGGAGAGTCGAGCCGGATGCGCTCCCGGAAAGGGGCTGTCAGGGCTTCGACGTAGCGAGCGGAGCCACCGGCGACCGTCGACCACCGTGGGCGATCGCGAAAGCCGAGCATGCCGTGGTTGGCGAAGAACTCGGCGATGAACCGCGCCGGCATCAGGAACGTTCGGCGGGGGTCGGCCGACCACACGGCGGAGACCTGCGGAACGATCAGCCGGTCCGTGAACGTGCGCGAGAACTCGTGCCGGGAGATGAACTCGTGCAGCGACTCGCCGGTCTCCGTACGCGTCAACAGCCTGCGCAGCTCGCGGTTGAAGCGCAGCAGGTCGGCGATCATCCGCTGAAAGCGCGGGCTGAGCAGGTTGCGAGGCTGGCAGAACAGCCCGCGGGGCGTGCCCGAGAACTCGAAGTCCTCCTCCTCGCCCTTCACCGAGAAGCTCATGTGCGTCGGCTGGGTCGCCACTCCAAGCCGCTCGAGCAGGCGGTTGAAGTTGGGGTAGGTGCGGTCGTTCATCACGATGAACCCCGTGTCGATCAGGTGGGTCTCCCGCTCGGTGTCCACGCGAATCGTGTTCGTGTGCCCACCGGCATACCCGTTCGCCTCGTAGACCACGATCTCGTGCTCGCGATGCAGCAGATGGGCGGCCACCAAGCCCGAGACACCGGCGCCGACGATCGCGATCCTCATCGCGAGAAGTCCTGCTCGCGGTTCGTCTCTTCGATTTCCCTCATCCTTGTCGCCTCTCTTTGATCTGTCTCTTCCAATGCCGTGTACGCGTCTATGCGTGTGTGCCAGTGTGCGCTTGCGGTCGGGCTCCGGATCATCTCGTGCGGTGGGAGTTGGGCAGGAGTGCGAGGCCATGGCGTCGAACAGAGCGCCGATGAAGCGCGCAGCCACCTCCACCACCGAGCGTCCGCCGGCCAATGGCACGAGCGAGCATCAGAGCCTCTCCAAGTACATCCAGGCGCGCTTCGAGGAGTGCTCGCGCTCGCAGAAGGACGTCGCCCAGTACATCGTCGACCATCTCGACGAGGCGGCCTTCCAGACCGCCGAGGAGCTCGCCCGCCGCGCGAACACGTCGAGCTCGACCGTCGTGCGCTTCTCGCAAGCGCTCGGCTTCGAGGGCTTCCCCGAGTTGCAGGCCGCGGCCCGAGAGGAATATCGCCGTGTCAACGCCAAGCAGCCGGCGCCGGGCGCTGCCACGGAAACCTCCACGCCGCTGTTCTCGCTCGACCAGAACGAGTTCGAGACGGCGCTGTCGGCCGATCACCTGAACGTCGAGGAGACCGCCCGCAAGGTCTCGCGCAGCTCGGTCGATGCGCTGATCGAGGCGATCGTCTCGGCCGAGAAGGTGCTCGTCGCCGGGACCGATCAGATGGCGTTCTTCGCCAGCTACCTTCGCCATCTGCTGATGCTGCTCGACCTGCGCGTGGACGTCGTCGCGAGCCCCTCCCAGGAGGCGCTCAGCCGGCTCGGGCGGATCGACGAGCGCACGCTCGTGATCGGCCTCTCCGCCGGGCGCCCGCACCCGCTGGTGGTGCGCGCGATGAAGCTCGCCCGCCACCGCCGCGCGCGCACGGCCGCGATCACCGACGCGACCCTCTCCGAGGTCGCCAAGCTGGCGCAGATCAAGCTCTACTACTCGTCCAACTCGCCCGCCTACGTGCGCTCGCATACGGCTCTGCTCAGTCTGATCCAGGCTTTGGCCTACGGCGTCTACGCGCAGGACTCGGCGCAGTACGACGACCGCATCAAGGCGTTCCGGCTGAAGTAATCGATTCCTGAGGCCATGCCGCATGCGGCATGGCCCGAGGCCGCACATGTGCGGCCTCGTCCGGGACCGTGCATGCACGGTCCCGCCGACCGGCGCATGCGCCGGTCGGGATAAGATCATGGATATGCGCGACGAGGCGACATTCCGGGTGAAGGCCGGCCTGGCGGAGATGCTCAAGGGCGGCGTGATCATGGATGTCGTCACCCCCGAGCAGGCGAGCATCGCCGAGGAGGCGGGCGCCGCCGCGGTGATGGCGCTCGAGCGCGTGCCCGCCGACATCCGCCGCGACGGCGGCGTGGCCAGGATGTCCGATCCGGAGATGATCGCCGGTATCCAGCGAGCGGTCAGCATCCCGGTGATGGCCAAGGCGCGCATCGGCCACTTCCTCGAGGCTCAGGTATTGCAGGCGCTCGACGTCGACTACGTCGACGAGTCCGAGGTGCTGACGCCGGCGGACGAGGCCAACCACATTGACAAGTGGCCGTTCAAGGTGCCGTTCGTGTGCGGCGCGACCAACCTCGGCGAGGCGCTGCGGCGGATCGGCGAGGGCGCGGCGATGATCCGCTCCAAGGGCGAGGCCGGCACTGGGGACGTCGTCGAGGCGGTACGTCACATGCGCCGCATCGTCGGCGACATCCGCCGGCTGGGGATGCTCGAGGAGGGAGAGCTCGCGACCGCCGCGAAGGAGCACGGCGCCTCGCTCGAGCTGGTCAGAGACGTGGCCCGCGACGGGCGCCTGCCGGTCGTGCTGTTCTGCGCCGGTGGAATCGCCACTCCGGCCGACGCCGCCCTGATGATGGCGCTGGGGGCCGAAGGCGTGTTCGTCGGCTCGGGCATCTTCAAGTCCGAGGACCCTCCATCGCGCGCGCGCGCGATCGTCGAGGCGACCACCCACTGGCAGGACCCCGAGCGTGTGGCGCAGGCCTCGCGCGGTCTCGGCTCGGCGATGGCCAGCCTGGAGAGCTCGAAGCTCGAGAACGAGCAGCTCCTCGCCTCACGCGGCTGGTAGGACGGTCGATGGCCGGCGCTGGGCGTTGTCCTCGGGCTCGACGTGGGCCCGCCACGCCTTCACCCTTGCGTCCTGGCCCAGCTCGGCCCTCGACCGTCCTACGATCGTTATGCCGCTGATCGGCGTACTCGCACTGCAGGGTGGGTTTCAAGCGCACGCGCGCATGCTGGAAGGGTTGGGAGCGGAAGTGCGCGAGGTGCGCACGCCCGCCGACCTCGAGGGGTTGGAGGGACTCGTGATCCCGGGGGGAGAGTCGACGACGATGACCTTGGGCATCGAGCGCGAGGGTCTGGCCGGACCGCTGCGCGAGCTCCTCGGCGATGGCTCCGCGGGCGATGGCGCGGGGAGCGGTGGGAGCAGCGGTGGCGGCGTACCGGTGCTGGGCTCGTGCGCGGGTCTGATCATGCTCGACCGCGACCATCTCGGGCTGATGGACATGCGCGCGGAGCGCAACGCGTTCGGTCGCCAGGTCAACAGCTTCGAGGCGGATCTCGATGTGCGCGACCTGCGCGGCGGGCCGGTTCGGGGCATCTTCATCCGCGCACCGTGGATCGCCGAGCACGGACCCGATGTGGAGATCCTCGCCGAAGTTGAAGGATACCCGGTCGCCGCTCGCCAGGGGAGGATGCTGGCGGTGGCGTTCCACGCCGAGCTGACAGACGACGAGCGCATCCACAGGCTGTTCCTCGACAGTGTGGCCGCGACGCCCGAGAGGTCCTAGTCGAGACGCTCGCGTGGTAAAGGCTCGCGCGCGAAAAATCGGTCTCGCGTCCGGCAAACTAGCCGGCGAGTGCAGGCTGGGCGCCGTTTCGCTGTGGGGAGCGTAGCTCCGGGGAAGCCGGCTCGGGGAGGGTCAGCTCGGGGCCGAGCGCGGGCGGGGGGAGCTGCAGCGCCGGCTCTCCCAGCACGGCCAGGACGCGGTCGATCGCGTCGCGGATCTCCCCGGCGAGCAGCCCGTCGTCGTCGAGCTTCTGCGCCTCCTCCCACGACCACGAGCGCGACACGTGTATGCCGGGCCGCAGGTGCGCGAAGCGCCGGCCGAGCGCGTGCAGAAAAGGGTCGAGGCGCGCGGCGTCACCGGGCGAGGCGTAGCCGCGCTGCAGCAGCCATGGCCACAGCTCGGTGCGAATCGTCTGCCGGTGATGGGAGCCGACGTGCGACCAGTCCTCGCCCTGCCAGCGGCGCGCGTACTCGAGCGCGTCGAGCGTGCAGCTCAGGTAGACGCGGGTCCGTTTCGGCGCGTTGCGAAAGCCCAACAGGGGCTGCGGCTCCACGCGCCAGTGTTCGTCCTCGGCGGCCAGCTCGCACAGCCGCTCGGCGTGCCCGGCGGCGTAGAGGTGCTCGGCCTGAGCCTTCAGCTCCCCCGGCCACAGGTGCAGCATGAGCTGCTCGTCGTCGACGTCGAGCGCGGCACGCTGGATCGAGACCGCGCCTAGCGCGACGTCGAGCCGGACGTGCACGAGACCGACCCGCTCGGGCCCGATCGCGGTCGCCTCGCGCAACAGCGAGCGCAGCCGCCACTTACGCCGCGTGGGATCCTTGCCGGCGCGGCGCAGGCTGCCGAAGGGGAGCAGCTGGCCGAAGTCCTGGTGGGCGTAGGAGAGGATGTCCTGCACGAGCGCCTGCTCGGCGGGGGAGAGCACCCCGATCTCCGCCAGCCGCCACCATGACTCGAGCAGGTCGTGCCAGCGCAGCAGGCAGGTGCGCCGCTTGGCGAAGTGCACCCCGCCGAGGTTGACCTCGGCGACGCGATGCCCGTTGCGCTTGGCCCAGCGCCGGCAGACCTTGCTCTCGATCAGCACGACCAGCTCGGGATCGAAGCGCAGCACGCCGTCGAAGCGCTGCCCGCGGTCGGTGTCGGTGACCTCTTCCTCGATCTCCTCCGGCTCGAAGTCGGGAGTCAAGAAAACGCTCACCAGCCGGCCGCGCTGCACCGCCTGGCCGGCCGCGGCGCCTTCCTCGGAGGGGTCGACGATGTGCGACGCCTGCAGATCGACCGAGCAGTCGGGCAGCTGGCTCTGCGAGCTCTCCCCGATCTCGCGCAGCAGCGTCTCGCGCGCGAGCGGCACGAGCCGCAGCACGATCATCGCGGCCCGCGTCAGCTGGTCCTCATGGCCGCGCCCGAGGTCGCGATAGGGCTCGAACACGTTCAGGTGCGGATTCGAGGTGATGCCCTCCACGACCTGTCAACCCTCCGTTCGTCCCCTTGCCGGCCGCTATCAATGATACCTCATAGACAGCGATTTGTCTAACCGTCAGACACTCAGTTGCTGTCGACGTCAGGTTGCCAGACGGCGTGGAAGCTCAGGCGGCGGAGAAGCGCACGACGCCGCCACGCTCGTCCTCGGCGACGCGACCTTCGGCGTGCAGCATGTCGACATGCCCGAGCACCTCCGACAGCGTCAGATAGGCCTGCGTGACCGCGACGTTGCCCCACAGCTCCTGAGCGATCCCGTGCGCCGTGCGCGGCTCGGCGGCGATCAGGCGGTGGATCTTCTCGGCGCGGCGGCGATGCAGCCGCAGACGCTCGTCGATCAGCCCTACGTGGTCCGATACCGGCGCGCCGTGCCCGGGCAGCACGAGCTCCAGATCGAGCGCGCGCGTCTGCTCTAGCGAGGCGATGTAGTACGGGAGCGATCGCGGTCGCGGGCCCGTGTACTCGCCCAGGGCGTCCAGCGGGCGCGCGAGCAGGGGATTGGAGGAGATGTGCCCGATCAGATGGTCCGCGGCCAGCATCAGCGAGCGGGCCTCGTCGAGGAACACCGTGTCCGACGGGCTGTGACCGGGCCGGTGCAGCACGCGCAGCGTGCGATCGCGCAGCTCGAGCTGTGAGCCGTCGGCGAGCGGGCGGGTGACCTCGACCGGTGCTCCCCAGGCGCGAAAGCTCGCCGAGACCCCGCGCAACGCTGTGATGACGTCGGCGGATATGCCGTGCAGCAGCATCATCCGCTTCGCGAAGATGTCGTCGTATTCGGCCTCCTCGCCGAAGTTCGCGAGGTATGGCGCCAGGCGATCGAGCGAGGCCACCTCGGCGCCGGAGCGCTCCGCGAGCGTGGCGGCCAGACCGAAGTGATCGATGTGCTGGTGGGATATCACCAGCAGCTCGATGTCCGCGACCGTGTGGCCGTGCTCGCCCAGCGCCTGCTCCAGCGCGTCGAGCGCCTTCTCAGAGTTGGGGCCCGAGTCGATCAGCGTGAGCGGCGAGTCCTCGATCAGATACGCGTTGACGCGCCCGACCTGAAACGGCGTGGGGATCGCCAGCCGGTGGATCCCCGCCGCGGCGGCGCGCGCGAGCTCGTTGCGCTCTCGCTCGTCGTCTTCCGCCTGCCGCCGATCTCGCTCCTGGGCGGCGGTCACGACCCGGCCGCGAACGGGTCGGGGCCGCTCGCGGACGAACGAATCAGCTCGAGGATCTCGTCGCGGCGACGCACCATGTCCTCGGAGGAGATCAGCGACTCCAGGCACAGGCGCAGCAGTGGCTCGGTGTTCGACGAGCGCACGTTGAAGTGCCAGTCGGGGTAGTCGATCGAGATGCCGTCGAGGCGCTCCTGGCGAGCGTCGGGAAAGCGCGCGGCGATCTCCTCCATCTTGGCCTCGGGGTCTGAGACCTCGGAGTTGATCTCGCCGGAGATGAAGTACTCCGCGTGGTATGGCGCGAGCAGCTCGGACATGCGCTTGCCCTGCGTGGAGAGCAGCTCGAGGATCAGCAGCGCGGGCAGCGTGCCGGAGTCGGCGCAGTAGAAGTCGCGAAAGTAATAGTGCCCGGAGACCTCCCCGCCGAACAACGAGCCCTCGGCGCGCATGCGCGTCTTGAAGAACGCGTGGCCGACGCGGTTGACGTAGGGGACGCCCCCGGCACGGGTGACCGTGTCGGGCACCGCACGCGAGGCGCGCACGTCGTACAGGACGGCTTCGCCAGGCGAGTCGCTCTTGGCCAGCAGCGACTCGGCCAGCAGCGCGGTGAGGAAGTCCCCGTCGACGAACGCGCCGGTGTCGTCGATGAAGAAGCAGCGATCGGCGTCCCCGTCCCACGCGATGCCGAGGTCGGCGCCGGTTTCGAGCACCTTCTCGATGATGAACTTGCGGTTCTCTGGCAGCAGCGGGTTGGGCTCGTGGTCGGGGAAGGCGCCATCGGGTGTCCAGTAGGTCTCGATCGGGTCGAGGCCGAGGCGCTTCAGCAACGGGCCGACCATCGGGCCTGCCATGCCATTGCCGCCGTCGACGACGACCTTGAGCGGGCGGATGGCCTCGGGGTCGACGAAGCGCAGCGCCGCCTGCTGGAACTCCTCGTAGATGTCTATCTCCTCGCACTCGCCACGCGCGTGCGTGGGTGAGCGCGCGACGTCGTCCGACGTCGAATCGCTTGTAGGGCCCTGGTCGTCTTCGTCGCCACGATCCTCGCTGCCATCCAGGTTCCCGTCGAGCCCCGCTTCGATCGTGCGGCGAATGTCCTGGATGCCGGAGTCGCCGGAGAGGGCGATCGCGCCCGCGCGGACGAGCTTGGCGCCGGTGTAGGCGGCGGGGTTGTGCGAAGCGGTGCACATCAAGCCGCCGTCGAGCTCGCGCGAGCCGACGAGGAAGTAGAGCATCTCCGAGCCGACCTGCCCGGCGTCGATCACGTGCGCGCCCTCGCGCAGCAGGCCCTCGCGATAGCGGGCGGCGAGCTCGGGCGCGGTCAGACGCATGTCGCGCCCCAAGCCGATGCGCAGCTCGGGTACCGGCTTGCCCTCGAGCTTGGCCAGCACGCGCGCGAAGGCGCGGCCGATCTGCTCGGCGACGTCGCCGTCGATCTGCTCGCCGTACAGGCCACGGATGTCATACGCCTTGAAGATCTCGGGCGGGGGAGCGGTGGGCATGGGTCCGCATCCTAGAGATTGCCGACGTCCCCACGGCGTTGCCGCCAACGGCCAGGTCGCCATAATGGCCGCGGATGAGCGCCGAGAGTAAGGACCCACGTCACTCTGACGTGAGCCCCAAGCTCCCCCGGGTGGTGATCCTGTGCGGCGGGCGGGGGGCGCGGCTGCAGGAGCGCACCCAGGAGATCCCCAAGCCGCTCGTGGAGATCGGCGGGATGCCGATCGTCTGGCACGTGATCGAGCTGTACGTCGCTCACGGCTTTCGCCGGTTCCTGCTCGCGACCGGATACAGGGGAGAGCTGATCGCCCAGTTCGCGGCAGCGCAGGCGTGGCCGGAGGGGATGAGCGTCGACTGTGTCGATACCGGCCTCGACACGCCGACGGGCGGGCGGATCAAGCGGCTCGCGCCGTGGCTCGAGGGCGAGCAGGCGTTCTGTGCGACCTATGCGGACGGCTTGGCGGACATCGACCTGCGCGCTCTGTCTAGCTTTCACGCGGCGCATGGTGCGCTGGCGACGATGACGGTCGTGCGGCCGGAGCTGCAGTTCGGCGTGACCCAGCTCGACGAGCACGACCGGGTGCTGGGCTTTCGCGAGAAGCCGCGCTCAGAGCACTGGATCAACGGCGGGTTCTTCTGCTTTCAGGCGGGCGTTCTCGGATACCTGGAGGACGACAGCGTGCTCGAGCGCGAGCCGCTGCAGCGGCTGGCCGGCGCGGGCGAGCTGCGCGCCCGCCGGCACGAGGGGTTCTGGGAGTGCATGGACACCTACAAGGACGCGGTCGCGCTCAACGATCTCTGGGCGGCAGGGAACGCTCCGTGGGCTCCTGGCTAAGCAGCGCCCGCGCGCGAAACAGCGGTACGGGCTCGCGGATACCGCGCAGGCGCCGCTCGCCCGCATAGGACCAGCGGTAGGAGGAGCGCGCGGAGTCGCGCAGCGCGCGCTCGGCGAGCAGGCTGCCGGGACGGGCGATCGAGGTGATCCGGCTGGCGAGGTTCACGGGCCGTCCAAACCAGTCGCCGGCGCGGCTGAGCGCGGAGCCGAGCGCCATGCCCACGCGCAGCTGGGGGAAGTCCTCGCCCTCGGCGTCGGCGGCGTCGAGCAGCTCGAGCGCGGCGTCGAGGAGCGGCTCGGGCTCGAGCGAGGTGAGCATCGCGGCGTCGCCGATCGTCTTGATCAGCCGCACGGGCGGCGCGGCGACCTCGGTCGCGAGCGCCTCGAGGCGGACCGCCAGGCGCCCGAGCTCATCGGGCGGGACCTCCTCGCCGAGGCGGGTGAAGCCGACGAGGTCGGCGAAGCACACGGTTATCTCACGCGAGCCGGCGAGCTGCCCACCGCTGCGCTCGGCGGCGTTGATCGCCTCGCTCTGTGCCATCTGGCGCAGGTGGAGGTTCAGCAGGTTGGTGACGAGCGGTCCCAGCATCGGCGACAGCTGAGAGGCGGTGTACGCGTAGCGTTGGGAGAGGTCGTGCTCGCTCACGCCCGGCTCGAGCACGAGGCGCAAGGTGAGGGTGCGCATCGTCTCCGCCGCTTGAGAGAGCCCGCGTCCGAGCGTGCGCATCAGGTCGAGGATCTCCTCGTCGGAGATTCCCGCCGCGCTGGCAACGTGGCGCATCCGCACGGCCTCGAGGTCGGCCTCGGTGTAAACGGCCTCCTCCGGCGCGGCGATCGGCAGGCCCATGGCGCGGCGGACCGCGATCAGGAAGGCCTCCGTGACCTCTCCGCGCTGGGCGATCTCAGCCGCGGTGTAACGCGCCCGCCCGCCGATCACGCGCTCGGCGGGAAGGAACATCAGCGTGCCGGAGGCCGTGGTGCGGAGCAGCTCGGCGAGCGGCACGCCATCGTCCGCCAAGTACCGGAGCAGTGCCAGGCGCTCGGTGCGCTGCTCGCCCTCCAGCCCGTCGAGCAGCCCCTCCGCGGCGAAGTCGATGTTCTGCTCAGGCATCGCAGTCGCCAGGGTAGTCGCCTGCCGCTAAGAGAGGCTGTCTCTTGGGCAGGCGTCCGGTGCTAACCGCAGAATCACTGAGCATGATCGTGCTCGGCATAGATCCCGGCCTGGCCAACACCGGCTACGGCGTGGTGGCGAGCGACCGCTCCTCGGCTAGCAATGGCCGGTTGCTCGCCCTCGACGGCGGAGTGATCCAAACGCGTGCCGGAGTGCCGCAGGAGCGGCGTCTGGCCGACATCCACGCGGAGGTCGATGCGCTGCTGGTCGAGCACGAGCCCGACGCGGTCGCGCTCGAGGAGCTGTACTTCGGCCAGAACGTGCGCACGGCTTTCGCCGTCGGCCAGGCGCGCGGCGCCGCCATGCTGGCCGCTGGACAGCGCGGGGTGCAGTGCACGAGCTACACCCCGCAGAAGGTCAAGGGCGCGGTATGCGGGAACGGCCGCGCGGACAAGGAGCAGGTGGCGCGCATGGTGCAGGCGCTACTCGGATTGGTCGATCTGCCCCGGCCCGATCACGCCGCCGACGCGCTTGCGGTGGCGATCTGCCATGCCAACTGCGCTCCGCTGTCGCGCGCGCTCGCCGGGGCGGCAGAGCTCACGGGAGCAGCCGGATGATCGCGCTGCTGCGGGGCGAGGTCGCGGTCCGGCGCACCGATCACGTGACGGTCCTGTGCGGCGACGTCGGCTACCGGGTCGCGGTCTCGGCGGAGACGTTGCGCCACGTGCCCGCGGTGGGTGAGCGCGTGACGCTGCACGCGCATCTGATCGTGCGCGACGACGCGCTCGCGCTGTACGGCTTTCACTCCGAGCAGGAGCGCGACCTGTTCCTGATGCTGCTGTCGGTCCAGGCGGTCGGCCCGAAGGTGGCGCTCGCGGTGCTCTCGGGAGGCCATCCGCGCGAGCTGATCGCGGCGATCGCGGCCGGCGACGCCGCTCGCTTTCAGGCGGTGCCCGGCATCGGCAAGCGCACCGCTGAGCGGATCATCGTCGAGCTGCGCGAGAAGGTCGTGGTGACAAGCGATGAGAAGGGCGGGGCGGGTGCGCCGATCGTTGCGAGCCGCGGCTCCGGGCCGCGCGCGCTCGCGCGCGACGGCCTGATCGAGCTGGGATACGCGCCCGCCGAGGCCGAGGAGCTGCTGAGCGGGGCGGAGGGCGAGAGCGCGGAGGAGCTGCTCGCACACGCGCTGCGTGTCGCCCGCGCCCCATCGTCATGACCGAGACGGCGCCGCGCATCCAGACGCCGTACCTGGTCTCCGAGGACGAGCTCGACCGCTCGCTGCGGCCGCGGCGGCTCGAGGAGTTCGTCGGGCAGGAGACGCTGCGCGAGCAGCTCGCCGTGGCGATCGAGGCGTCCACGGCGCGTGGCGACGCGCTCGATCATCTGCTGCTGGCGGGGCCGCCGGGACTCGGCAAGACCTCGCTCGCGCAGATCGTCGCGGCCGAGCTGGAGGTGCCGTTCGTGCAGACGGCCGGCCCGGCGCTCGAGCGCAAGGGAGACATCGCGGCGTTCCTGACTGCGCTCGAGCCGCGGAGCGTGTTCTTCGTCGATGAGATCCACCGCCTGCCGCGCACGCTGGAGGAGACGTTCTACCCGGCGATGGAGGACCACCGTCTGCCGATCACGGTCGGGCAGGGAGCGGGCGCGCGCGTGGTCACGCTCGAGCTGCCGCCGTTCACGCTGATCGGCGCGACCACGCGCACCGGCCTGTTGACGACGCCGTTGCGCGACCGTTTCGGCATCCAGGCGCGCTTGGAGCCCTACGCGGTGGCGGAGCTCGCGACGATCGTGCGGCGCTCGGCCGCGATCCTCGAGATCGGACTGGAGGAAGACGGTGCGATCGCGATCGCGGCGCGCAGTCGGGGAACGCCGCGCGTGGCCAATCGGCTGCTCAAGCGCGTGCGCGACTTCGCGGAGGTTCGGATGGAGGGCGTCGTCACGGCGGCGGCCGCGCAGGGTGCGCTCGAGCTGTTGGAGGTGGACGAGCGCGGTCTCGATCGCCTCGACAGAGAGATACTGCGAACGATCTGCGTCAAGTTCGACGGTGGGCCGGTCGGGCTCTCGACGCTCGCGGTGGCCGTCGGCGAGGAGCAGGACACGATCGAGGACGTGTACGAGCCGTATCTGCTGCAGGAGGGTCTGATCAAGCGCACCCCGCGAGGCCGTGCGGCGACCCCGGCAGCATTCCTCCACCTCGGCCTGGAGTCCCCGGCGCCGGACGGGCCGTCGCTGTTCTGAGAGTCCGGACCGACCGCCCCCTTCGCCGCGCGGCTTGCGTAGTCTGTGCACTATGGCGCACCCGTTCATCTGCCCGAACTGCGGCCGCCGCACTTCCGAGCTTGACCGTAACCTCGGTTTCACGCGCCAGCGCAAGGGCTGCACGAAGTGCGGGTTCGCGTTCCTGTTCGAACTCCTCGACGACTACTACCCGGCACCGGACGCGGCCTTCTTCGTGTGCGACGGCGAGGGCCGCGTGATCGGCTGCGGGAAGAACTCGTTCTCCTTCACCGGCCTCGAGGAGGAAGAGGTGATCGGCCAGCGCGTCGAGCAGGTGCTCGGGTTGAAGTTCGCAAACGGCGACGATCCGGTGGCGACGGTCTTGGAGTGGGGCGTGCGGGCGCTCGAGGTGCCGGTGGAGGTCTCAGGCGAACGCGACGTCGCGGCCAACGCGAAGGCCGACATGTTCCCCGCGTATGACGACGACGGCGGGCTGTTGCTCGTGCTGACCCCAGACAAGTAGGCTCACGCGGATGATCGACCGTCGCCGCAACGCCCTCATCCTGCTGATCGTGCTCGGCCTGATCGCCGCGTCGGTGGCGGTGATCGCAACCAAGAAGACTCGGCTGGGACTCGACCTGAAGGGCGGGGTGGAGCTCGTCTACCAGGGCAAGCCGACCGCTCAGTCGAAGGTCGACACCGAATCGCTGAATCGCGCGATCGACATCATGCGCAAGCGCGTCGACCAGCTGGGCGTGGCCCAGCCCGAAATCCAGCGCTCAGGCGCGGACGAAATCGACGTGGCGCTGCCGGACGTGAGCAACGCCTCGCGCGCGCAGGACGAGGTCGGCCAGGTCGCGCAGCTGTACTTCTACGACTGGGAGCCGAACGTGATCGGGCCGGCCGGCACGCCGGCACCGAGCGAACCCACGGTCACCGGCGGGCAACGAGCCGGGGAAGCCACGTTCGGGCTGCCCGAGTACAAGGCCGTGCTGCGCGCGGCCAAACGCGCGCCGATTCTGCGCAAGACGGACACGACGTGGTCGCGAGGGTGCACGCCGCAGCAGGTGGGGGGCTGTATCTACGGCAGCTGGTACCTGCTCGACACCGCCCACGAAAAGATGCTGTGCAGCGGCGGTAAGCCCACCTGCCCGCCGGAGGAAACCGAACAGAACCTCTACGCGGACGGCTACAAACCGCCTGCCGGCGCGAAGCCCAAGGCGGTGCGCGTCAACCCGGGCACCGTGGTCGTGCAAGCGCGGCCGGTGGAAAACGAAAAAACCGGCAAAGTCACGAACCAGTCCCCCAACAGCTGGTTCGTGCTCAACGACGATCCGGTGCTGTCCGGATCGGATGTGACGAACCCGACGCAGAGCTTCGACGAAGGCGCCGGGGGCACGGGCGCGCCGAACGTCACCTTCGGCTTCACCTCGCACGGCAAGGGCATCTTCGAACGGGTCACCAAGGAGATCGCCCATCGCGGCCAGGAAGCGCAGCTGCCGGGTGTGACCAAAGAAGCGGCGCTGCAGCACTTCGCCGTCGTGCTCGACGGGCAGCTGATCACGACGCCGTCGATCGACTTCACGAAGTACCCGGAAGGGATCGACTCCTCCAACGGCTCTGAGATATCCGGCGGGTTCACGATCACCTCGGCGCAGAACCTCGCCCAGGAGCTGCAGTCCGGCGCCCTGCCGATTAAGCTGGCGCTGATCTCCCGCTCGCAGGTGTCGGCGACACTTGGCAAACAGGCGCTCAACCAGGGCTTGATCGCGGGCCTGGCGGGCTTCGCGGTGGTGTGCATGTTCCTGCTGCTGTTCTACCGCGTGCTGGGAGCGATCGCGGTCGGTGGGCTGCTGATCTACGGGATCTACTACTTCGCGCTGATCAAGCTGATCCCGATCACGCTGACGCTGCCGGGGATCGCCGGGCTGATCCTGACGATCGGCATCGCTGCGGACGCGAACATCGTGATCTTCGAGCGCGTCAAGGAGGAGATCCGAGGGGGACGGTCGATCGTCTCGGGGATCGCCACCGGCTACCGGCGCGGGTTCGCCGCGATCGTCGACGCCAACGTCGTCACGTTCATGACGGCGTTCATCCTGTTCGCGCTGGCGACCGCGGAAGTCAAGGGCTTCGCTTTCACGCTCGGCATCGGCACGCTGCTGACGCTGTTCACGGCGGTGCTCGCGACGCAGGCGGCGCTCGGCACGATGGGTCGCTCGCGAATGGTCTCCCACCCCGCGGCGCTCGGCGCCTCGGCGCGGCGCGGTCAGGGCTGGACGTTCGACTTCATGGGCGCCTCGAAGTGGTTCTTCTCGCTGTCGGGCTGCATCCTGTTGATCGGCGCGCTCGCGATCGGCGGGAAAGGGCTGAACTTCGGCATCGACTTCAAGTCTGGCACGCGCATTCAGACCGCGTTCATCAAGAGCGTCAGCGAGAGCCAGGTTGCCGAAGCGATGAAGTCCGCCGGGTACGGCAACGCGGAGGTGCAGAAGTTCTCGAACAAGAGCATCGGCGGGCAGGGCTATCAGATCTCGACCAAGACGCTTGGGCCGGAAGGCGTAAAGAAGGTCCAGGCCGCGTTGGACACGAAGTTCGGCAACGGACCCAACGTGCCGGGCACGAAGGACTTCTCCTCGACGTCGATCGGCCCGACGTTCGGCAAAACGGTCGCCAACAGCGCGGTGATCGCGATCATCGCGTCGCTGCTCGTGATCTCTGTCTACATCGCGCTCAGGTTCGAGTGGAAGTACGCGATCCCGGTGCTGATCGCGTTGATGCACGACCTGCTGATCACGGCCGGCGTCTACTCGCTGACGGGCCGCGAAGTGACGACCGCGACGGTCGCGGCGCTGCTGACGATCTTGGGGTACTCGCTGTACGACACGATCATCGTGTTCGATCGTGTGCGCGAGAACGTGCCGCGAATGCCACGCGCAGCGTTCTCGCAGATCGTCAACCGCTCGATGTCGGAGGTGCTGACCAGGTCCTTGGCGACGAGCTTCTGCACGCTCCTGCCGGTGGCCGCGCTGCTGCTGTTCGGCGGTGAAACGCTCAAGGACTTCGCTTTCGCGCTGATGGTCGGCGTCGCCTCGGGAGCGTACTCGTCGATCTTCATCGCCTCACCGGTGCTGACCCACTGGAAGGAGCGCGAGGGCGCCTACCGCAACCGCCGCGCGCGGATCGTCGGCGAACTCGGCCAGGTGCCCGCGTATGCGACCACGGCCACGGGCGCGCCGATCGACGTCGAGCCGGAGCAGAAGCGCACGCGCACGCGGCGCGGCAGCATCATCGCGCCGGAGGAGCCCGGCGCGCAGATCTCCAGAGAAGAGTTCCAAGAGCTCGTCCGCGATCTCGACGTCGAGAACGGAGAGCCGGTCGCCCAGCGTTCCTCCGCGGCGGATCTGACACCGGAGGATCTCGTGCTCAAGGACGCGCCGAAACGGCGCGAGAAGAGCAAACGCCCGCGCAACCGCCGCCACGGGAGGTCACGCTGATGGGAATGCTCGGCTGGGTGATCATGGGCTTGGCGATCTGGCACTTCACGATTTTCCTGCCCGACCGCTTCTGGGGCGGGATCGTCGGCGCGTTCGTCGGATCGCTCCTCGGTGCGATCCTTGTCGGGCTGATCATCTACGGCGTGAAGGTCTCCGCGCTGAAGATCCCGGGGCAGAAGGCGACGGACATCGGGGTCGTGCTGTACGCCGTACCGGGCGCGCTGCTCGGCATCGCGCTCGTCTATTTCGAGGGCATCCGCAGAGAACAGCGCGGCTGAGAGAGGACCAAATCAGCAAAGCAGGTCGGTCTTCGCTCCCGACCAAGACGACCGCGGAGCGGTCTGGTCGGGAGCGAAGATCCGATCCTGCGCCGGATCCGTCTTTGGCTGGCCATAGGCTGGCTGAATGCAGACGCTCCGCTTCGAGATTCCCGACTGTCCCGAGATCGATGTAGAGCGGCTGCAGCGCGAGCTGGGTGTGAGCGGCCCGCTGGCGCAGGTGCTCGTGCGCCGTGGGCTCGGCGCGCCTGAGCGCGCGCGCGCGTTTCTGGCGGCCGACGAGGAGCATCCGCCGAGCGCGTTCGCCGACATCGGAGTGGCGGTCGAGTCGATTCGCGCGCATGTGGGCCGTGGCGAGCGGATCACGATCCACGGCGACTACGACGTCGACGGGGTGTGCTCGACGGCGATTCTCGTGCGGGCGCTGCGAAAGCTCGGAGCCGACGTCGACTGGTACCTGCCTGACCGCGCAAGCGACGGGTACGGTCTGAACGCCAGCACCGTCACGCGGCTCGCGGCGCGGGGGACACGGCTGCTGGTGACGGTCGACTGCGCGATCACCGCGGTCGACGAGGTCGCGGCTGCGCGAGAGCTTGGCATTGAGGTGGTCGTCACCGACCACCACGCCCCGCGCGCGGACGGGCTGTTGCCGCCGGCGCCGATCGTGCACCCGGCGATCTGCGGGTATCCCTGCGCGGAGCTGTGCGCGACCGCGGTCGCATACAAGCTGGCACAGGCGCTGTGGGAGGCGGACGGGCGCGATTCGCGCGAGCTGGAGGACGAGCTCGATCTGGTGGCGTTGGCGAGTATCGCCGACGTGATGCCGCTGGTGGGAGAGAACCGCACGCTCGTCAAGCGCGGGCTGCGCACGCTTGCAAGCACGGCGAAGCCAGGTCTGCGTGCGCTGATGGCGGTCGCGCGCGTGGAGCCCGGCAAGGTGAGCGAGCGCTCGGTCGGGTTCGCGCTGGCGCCCCGGATCAACGCGGCCGGGCGCCTGTACAGGGCCGATGCCGGCCTCGAGCTGATCCTGACCGAGGATCGGCTGCGCGCGGCGCAGATCGCCGAGGAGCTCGACCATGCGAACAGCGAGCGCCGCCAGACGGAGATGCGAATCCGCTTCGAGGCCGAAGCCCAGGTCGCCGCGTTGGGGGAGCGTCCGGCGTATGTCCTCGCCGGCGAGGACTGGCATGCGGGTGTGATCGGGATCGTCGCCTCGCGTCTGGCCGAATCCCACCGTCGCCCGGTCGTGCTGATCTCACTCGCGGGTGAGACGGGAAAGGGGTCGGGGCGCAGCGTCGAGGGTTTCGACCTGCTCGCAGGCCTGACCGCGTGTGCGGGATCGTTGCTGCGCTACGGCGGCCATCGCGCCGCGGCGGGCCTCGAGATCGAGCGCGGCAGCCTGGAGGTGTTCGCAGCGGCGCTGTGCGCCCACGCCGAGGCGACGCTCGCGGGCAGGGACACGACGCCGGTCGAGCGAGTGGACGCCGTGGTGAGCGGCGCGGAGCTTGGGATGGGGCTCGCCGAGGAGCTGCAGGGCCTGGCGCCGTTCGGTCGCGGCAACCCGGCGGTCTCGCTGCTCGTGGCGGACGCCACCTTCGCCGATGCGCGGCCGATGGGGGAAGGCAAGCACGTCCGCTTCAGCGTCGAGTCCGGTGGCGCCCGTGCCAGAGCGGTCGCGTTCGGCACGGGTGGGCGGCTGCCCGTGGGAGAGGGGGAGCCGGCCGAAGCGACGTTTGCCCTCGAGGTCAACGAGTGGAACGGCGTCACCGAGCCCCGTCTGGTGCTGCGTCACGCGAGGCCTGCGGCGAGCCCGCTCGAGGAGCTCGATCGACTCGAGCGCACCGCTGTCGTCACCGCCGTCGCCGCCGTGGAGCCCCAGGACGAGACCGGGGGCTCGCGGCAGCACGGCGAGACTCACGACGGGGAGCTCGTCCTCTTCGCACTTTGAGCAGGGGGCTGCGACTTCTGAGGGAGAGCGGCTTCCGAGCACCTTGAGGGAGCGCTTCAATCCGGGGGGGCGGTCCCCTACCCTATGAGGATGGCGATCGCAAGCAACCCTGAAAATCCGCGCACCGCCGCGGATCGGCGGGAGGGCAGCGCGCAGGCGCGTCTGGACCTATCAGAGCCGGAGCGGCGGCTGCTGGGCGACCTGTTCGCGATCGTCTCCGAGCACGCGGCGGACTCCGCGGTGGAGATCGACCGCGGAAGGGTGCAGGACGCGTTCGTGTTCGCATGCGAGCACCACGCCGCTCAGCGGCGCAAGTCGGGCGAGGACTTCATAGTTCACCCGGTCGGTGTCGCACGCATCTGCGCCGGCATGCGGCTGGACACAGAGACGCTGTGCGCGGCGTTGCTGCACGACACGGTGGAGGACACGTCGGCCTCGATCGAGGAGGTGCGCGCCCGCTTCGGCGAGGAGATCGCCGCGATCGTCGACGGGGTGACCAAGCTGACGGGCATCACCTTCCAATCGCGCGACGAGGCGCAGGCGGAGAACTACCGCAAGATGATGGTGGCGATGGCCACCGACGTGCGGGTCATCCTGATCAAGCTCGCCGATCGGCTGCACAACATGCGCACGATCGATGCGATGGGAAAGCAGAAGCAGATGGAGAAGGCGCGGGAGACGCTCGAGATCTACGCGCCGCTCGCCCACCGCCTCGGGATCCACGCGCTGAAGTGGGAGCTCGAGGATCTGGCGTTCGCCACGCTGCATCCGCGCAAGTACCAGGAGATCAAGGGTCTCGTCGCCCAGCAGCGAGACGATCGCGAGCGGTACGTGAGCGAGGCGGGCGAGTACCTGGCGCGAGCGCTTGCGGAGCTGGGCATCGAGGCGCAGATCGCGGGCAGGGCAAAGCACTTCTATTCGATCTACTCGAAGATGACGAAGAAGGGCCGCGAGTTCAACGAGATCTACGACCTCACCGCGATGCGCGTGATCGTCGACTCGGTGAAGGACTGCTATGGCTCGGTCGGGGTGATTCATTCGCTGTGGAAGCCGCTGCCCGGACGCTTCAAGGACTTCATCGCGATGCCGAAGTTCAACATGTACCAGTCGCTACACACGACGATCATCGGGCCCGAGGGCCGGCCGCTGGAGATCCAGATCCGCACGCAGGAGATGCACGAGATGGCGGAGTTCGGCGTGGCGGCGCACTGGGCCTACAAGCAGTTGCCCGGTGCCGATGGTGAGAAGCCCGACGGCCGCGCGGGGCAGGCAGAGGACACCAAGCTGAAGTGGCTGCGCTCGATGCTCGACTGGCAGAAGGAGCTGTCCGATCCGCACGAGTTCATGGAGACGCTGCGCACCGATCTGTTCGAGGACGAGGTGTACGTGTTCACACCCAAGGGCGAAGTCAAGTCGCTGGCGGCGGGCGCGACGCCGCTGGACTTCGCCTATGAGGTGCACACCGAGATCGGCCACCGCTGCGTGGGCGCGCGCGTGAACGGGAAGATCGTGCCGCTGCACTACGAGTTGCGTTCGGGCGACATCGTCGAGATACTCACCGCCAAGCGCGAGCGCGGACCTTCGCGCGACTGGCTGGCGATGGTCAAGACGACACGCGCGCGCAACAAGATCAAGGCCTGGTTCAAGGCGGAGTCCAGGCAGGACACCGAGCACATCGGCCGCGACCTACTGCAGGAGCATCTGCGCAAGCAGGGCCTGCCGGCGCAGAAGATCACCGGCTCTGCGCTGCTCGCCGACGTGATCCGCGAGGTCGGATACCGCAAGGCGGACGACTTCTACATCGCGCTGGGGGCCGCGAAGGTCTCGCCGAAGATCGTGGTGAACAAGGTGATGCAGCGTTTGAAGCAGGGAGAGGCGGCCGATGGCGAGGCGAGCGCGGTCGACCTGCTGCGGGTGGGGCGCGCGCGCCGGCGCCCGACCAAGTCATCGGGGCAGTACGGGATTCGGGTCGAGGGCGTGGAGGACGTGATGCTGCGCTTGGCGAAGTGCTGCCGCCCGGTACCGGGCGATGAGATCGTCGGCTACATCTCGCTCGGCCGTGGCATCACGATCCACCGCGACGACTGCCCCAACGCCGCGCTCCTGCGCAAGGACCCCGAACGCTTCGCCGACGTCGCCTGGGAAGGCGATCAGTCGACGGCGTTCGTCGTCGAGATCCAGATCGACGCGTGGGATCGCCACCGACTGCTGGAGGATCTCTCGCGTGTGTTCTCCGAGGCTGGCGCCAACATCCTCGAAGCCCGCTGCCTGTCGACACCCCCGATGGTCAAGAACAGGTTTGTCGTCGAGGTGGCAGATACGCACGCCTTGAAGGGCGCGATCACGCGTATGCGCAACATCGAGTCCGTGTTCGACGCCTACCGGGTGACGCCGGGAGCGGTGGGATAGCCCTACGCCACGACGTTTAGCGCGCCCGGCATGATCGAGTAGCGCGCCTCGAGCACCTCACCGAGGTAGTCGCCGTCGACCTGTAGGGGCAGCGTGCGCTCGTCGGCGCTGCGCACCGTCAGCTCGTCGGTCGCCGGCAGCCCGGTCACCTGGCGATGGCGAACGACGCGCGCCCGGCGCGAGAAGGCGCGCCAGGCGATGAAGGGCATCGAGACGAGCCTGGCGCGATGCAGAACGCCGCCGGCGAGGGTGCCCGAGTCCAGCGCGGCACCGTCTGCGATCTCGATCGGACGGTCCTGGAAGTAGGTGAAGGGCGATCCGTTCTGGACGATCGCGGTCACGCCCGCGTGCGTCTCGCCGTCCGCCTGCACCTCCAGGCGCGGTGGGCGCAGCAGGTAGCGGCGGGCGAAGATGCTGACGGCCACCCACGTGAAGAAGTAGGGCCCGAAGCGAGCCTTCATGCGCGGATTGGAATCGACGCGCGCGACGACGCTCGCGTCGAGGCCGAGGCCGGAGGCGAAGGCGAAGCAGCGTCCGTTGACGACACCCAGGTCGACCTTGCGGGGGCGCCAGTCGTCGGCCATCGCGAGCAGGTGCTCGGTCGCGTCGACGACGTCGCCGGGGATGCCGAGCATCTTGCCGAACACGTTGGCCGAGCCGCCCGGCAGGCAGCAGAGCGGGGTGGAGGAGCCGAGCAGTCCGTTCGCGGCTTCGTTGACCGTGCCGTCGCCGCCGAAGGCGACGACCACGTCATAGCCCTCGTGCGCGGCCTCGCGGCAGAGCTCGGTGGCGTGGCCGCGGGCCTCGGTGTCGACGGCGTCGACTTCGAAGCGGCCCTGCAGGGCATAGACGACAAGATGACGTAGACGGTCGGAGACCGTGGTGGCGTAGGGGTTGACGATGATCAACATGCGCCGCTTGCTCGCGGGCAGAACGGGCTCGAAGTCCTCCGGTGCTTCGCTGCTCGTGGGCGATACGCTCATCGCAAGGCCTACACCGCGCGTGGGAGAGCGTTACCGAGCTTGGGACGGGTTCTGAGGATGTCTTTCAAAAGACATCCTGATTGCGTCCGCGGAGATGCTTGCTACACTGCGACCCAACATAGCTGGACACATCCAGAGGGGTGGAGGGACTGGCCCTACGAAACCCCGGCAACCACCGTCACGTCACAGCGGGAAGGTGCCAATTCCAGAGAGATGTGTGGCGGGCCTTCGTGCTCTTCGCCACACCGGTGACACGGCGAAGACTAGAACGAAGGGAACGCGCAAATGGCTGTCAGTCATCTGGAGTGCAAGGAGTGCAAGGCCGAGTACCCGCTGGAGGCTCTGTATGTGTGCGAGCGTTGCTTTGGGCCGCTGGAGGTCGCCTACGACCACAGCCGCCTCGAGGGCGACGTCGGGGAGCTGCGCCGCCGCATACAGGGCGGACCGCAGAACATCTGGCGCTATGCCGACTTCCTGCCCCTCGCGGGCGGCCCTCCCGGCCCGTCGGGGCGGCTGGCCTCGCGCGTGGGGCTGCCGGCGGGGTGCACGCCGCTGATCCGCGCCGACAGGCTCGCCGAGCGCCTCGGGTTGCGCGAGGTGTGGGTCAAGAACGACGCGGCGAACCCGACGCACTCGTTCAAGGATCGCGTCGTTTCGGTCGCCACGGCGCGCGCGCGCGAGCTGGGGTTCGAGACGATCGCGTGCGCGTCGACCGGCAACCTCGCCAACTCTGTCGCGGCTCACGGTGCGGCGCTGGGGCTGGACTCATACGTCTTCATCCCCGCCGATCTCGAGGAGCAGAAGGTGCTCGCGACAGGCGTCTACGGGACGAAGCTGGTCGGTGTGGAAGGCAACTACGACGACGTCAACCGCCTGTGCACCGAGTTGTGCGCCGAGCGGGACTGGGCGTTCGTGAACATCAACCTGCGCCCCTACTACGCGGAGGGGTCGAAGACGCTTGCGTTCGAGATCGCCGAGCAACTGGGCTGGGAGCTGCCGGACCGCTGCGTGGTGCCGGTCGCCTCGGGATCGCTGTTCACGAAAATCGCCAAGGGCTTTGAGCAGTGGCGCGAGATCGGACTCCTCAATGGCGAGCTGCCGCGGATGAACGGTGCCCAGGCCGAGGGCTGCTCGCCCGTGGCCAGCGCGTACGCGGCCGGCCACGACGTGTGCCGGCCGGTGAAGCCGAGCACGATCGCCAAGTCGTTGGCGATCGGCAACCCCGCCGACGGTCCCTACGCGCTCGACCTGGCCCGGCGCACGGGCGGAGGTGTGGACTCGGTCACAGACGATGAGATCCGCGCGGGCATCAAGCTGCTGGCCGAGACGACGGGCGTGTTCACGGAGACCGCGGGCGGCGTCACGACCGCGGTGCTGGCCAAGCTGGCGGCACGCGGCGAGATCGACCCGGACGAGCGCGTGGTGCTCGTCATCACCGGCGAGGGGCTGAAGACGCTGGACGCGGTGCGGGGATCGTTCGAGACCCACACGATCGCCCCCACCGTCGAGGCGTTCGAAGCCGGCGTAGCGGAGAGGGTTTCCGATCGCACCTCACCGATCGGCTCTTCGGCGGTCGCGGTCTGATGCCGGTGGTGGTGAAGATCCCCACGCAGCTGCGAGCGGCTGCCGGCGGCGAGGCCGAGACGAAAGTCGATGGCGCGACGGTGCAGGAGGTGCTGGATGGGCTGTTCGAGCGCCACGACGAGCTGCGCACGCGCCTTTACGACGACGACGGGTCGCTGCGGCGCTTCGTCAACGTCTACCTGGCGGGCGAGGACATCCGCTTTCTGGACGGTCTGGCCACGCCTGTGACAGATGGCGCGGAGTTGACGATCTTGCCCGCGGTAGCCGGCGGCTAAGACGCCGCCCCTAGTGGGCGTGCTGACGGGCAACGTGCGTATAGTGAGCAGCTGTAGGCGCGGCGGCGCTGCCTGCTGTGGGTGTGGAGCCGCTGAAGCCGATCGTGGAGACGAGGCCGGCGGCGCACATCGCGCCGATCGTCAGCTGTCGCAGCCGGCGGGGGGTCAGCCAGGTGAAGTTGTGGGTTTGAAGCCACGAGCGAAAGCCCGTCGCGGCCGAAGCCGCCGCCATCGCACAGCCTGCGCACATACCGCCAGCATAACTCGCCCGCGAGTGACCAGCGCCGGTCAGCTGAGATGGGCCCAGGGCGCCGGTCAGCGTCGAGGCCCGACTCAGGGCTCGGCGGGGACGCGCGACTCCAGGCGCTTGCGCAGCTCGGCGCCGCGGCCGGCGGCGACCGCGCGGGCGGCGCGAGCCTCGGTCAGCTCGAGGCCGCGCGAGTGGGCGAAGTCGAGCAGGTCCTGGCGCTCCTCGCCCTCGCGTGCGGTGCGCAGGAACAGCCAGCAGAACAGGCAGATCGTGAGGATCGACTCCTCGACCATCATGATCGCGCCGGCGATGTTCTGGTCAGCGATGGGGGAGATGTGGAAGTGGGCGTCACCTTTGAGGTAGAACGGATAGAAGACGGTGCCCGACCAGAGGAAGACGTTGCCGAGGATCGTCCCGGCGAGGCGCACGGCGATTATGTAGACGAGCTTGCCGAGGTTGCCGAACCAGGCGGGCGTGGGGAGGGGGCCGAACAGGCACATCCACATGTTGATGCCGAAGCCGAGGAACATCGCGTGCTCCAGGGCGTGAACGCCCGTGTGGCGCAAGGCCGCCTGATAGAGGACGGGCAGGTGCCAGACGTACAGGTCGATGGTCCACAGGGGAAAGGCCACGGCGGGGTGGGAGAGCGCGCGGAGGCGGTCGAACAGGCGAATGCGTAGGACCGGCGCGAGCAGCGGGCCGGTGAGGCCGAGGACGATCAACAGGGCGGCGATGTCGCCGAGCAGGAGGTGCTCGATCATGTGCATGAACAGCAGGTCCTGGCTGGCGGCACCGAGCGAGGTGAGCGCGACGGCGATGACGACGAAGCCGGAGTAGAAGCAGGCTTGGCGCCAGCCGGGGACCGGGCGGTCCTCCAGCGCGAGGGTGCGCACGCGCCGCGCGTAGAGCATGCCGACGAGCGCAAGCGGCCCGAGCTGGAAGGCGGCGGACAGGTCGGTGGAGACGGCGAGGGACGGCGGAAGCATGATGAAAGACGCAGGGTAACCGCCGCCCAGTATGCATGGGCGCATGCTCGGTGGCGTCGGGCGCGCTCAGGCGCGTGCCAAGACACAGTGAACATCGGACCATGTGTACTGAGCGCACGTGTCGAGCGAGATCGACCCGTAGACTGGCGCGGACATGGAGGTCTCCGTCCGCCGCACACTGCTGCCCCTGTTCGGCAGCCTGGGCGGCGTGGCGCTGGCGTTGCCGGCGAGCGCGCAGGCGCACGGGATCGTTGGCAAGGCGGACCTGCCGATCCCCGTGTGGCTGTTCAGCTGGGCCGCGGCGATCGTGCTGGTGGTGTCGTTCGTGGCGCTGTCGACGATGTGGACGGCGCCACAGCTGCAGGAGCAGCGCCGGCGGCGACTCCCCCGGCTGGCTTGGCCGGTTGAATGGCTGGCGAGCCTGCTCGGGGTCGCCCTGTTCGCGGTGGTCGTGTACAGCGGGTTCGCGGGCGCGCAGGTGACGCAGGCGAACTTCGCGGTGACGTTCATCTATGTCGTGTTCTGGGTGGGGATGCCGATTGCGAGCGTGCTGTTCGGCGATGTGTTCCGGGCGCTCAGTCCATGGCGGACGTGTGCGCGCGCGATCGGGTCGCTCGTGCGCGCGATCCGTCGCGACGGGAAAGGCGCGGCGGCGCCACTGCGTTATCCGCGGGGGCTCGGGTGCTGGCCGGCGGTGGGGGGGATCGTGGGGTTCGCCTGGCTCGAGCTGGTGTACGAACCGAGCCTGCGCGAGCGGCCGTCGACGCTTGCGGCCCTGTCGGTCGGGTACTTCGTGGCGATGCTTGTGGGAATGGGGCTGTTCGGGGTGGAGGAGTGGGGGAGCCGGGCGGACGGCTTCGGCGTGTACTTCAGCCTGCTGTCGAGGCTGTCGTCGCTCGTGCGTGGGGAGGACGGCGCGGTGTACGTGCGCCGGCCGCTGAGCGGGCTGACGGACCTGCCGGTGGGGGCGGGCACGGTGAGCTTCATCTGCACGCTGATCGGGACGACGACGTTCGACGGGTTCAGCAACGGCGGGATCTGGCGCAACAACGAGCCGAGCGTGCAAAGCCTGTTCTCCGGGCTCGGCTTCGGGCCGACGGCCGCCCTCGAGCTGGCCTATTCGGTCGGCTTGGTGTTGTGCATCCTGCTTGTGATCGCCGTCTACCGGCTGGGGATCCGCGGCGTGCACGGCGTCAGCGGGCGCTACGGGCGGAACGAGCTGACGCGCGCGTTTGCGCACACGCTCGTGCCGATCGGGTTCGCGTACGTGGTCGCGCACTACTTCTCGCTGCTGATCTGGCAGAGCCAGGCGATGGTCTACCTGGCGTCGGATCCGCTCGGCAACGGCGCGAACATATTCGGCACGAGCAGCTATGCGATCAACTACCACATCCTCTCCTACGCGGGGATCTGGTACGTGCAGGTGGCCGCGCTGGTTGGGGGGCACGTGGGCGGGCTGATGCTCGCGCACGACCGCGCGCTGGTGCTGTACAAAGAGCCGGAAGAGGCGGTGCGCAGCCAGTATTGGATGCTCGCGGTGATGGTCGCGTTCACGAGCTTCGGGCTGTGGCTGCTCTCCTCTGTGGGTACTTGAGCGTCGCGGTCCTCGAGCGGCCGATTTGGGAGACACGTGGGCGCGATGCCGCGTCGGACCGTAGTGGCGCCGGTCGCCACACCTGTCGGCGACTGGAAGACCTTCAACGGATACGGTTCTGGGAATGCGCCGCACCTGGATCCCCGCCGTGCTCGCGATCGCGCTGTTGGCGCTGCCGATGTGCGCGAACGCGAAGTCAAGCGCTACGGGCGCCGGGCTGTCGAGCGAGAGCGACAACCCGATCAGCGATCAGGGCAGCAACTACAACTACCGCTCGAACATCACGTCGGTGATGCCGGACGTGAAGGGGCTGAGCGTGCAGGTGCTGGAGTTCGCCGACCGCCTGCTGCTGACGAACCACACCGGTGAGACGGTCACGATCTACGGCTATCAGGGCGAGCCGTACGCGCGCGTGCTCGCCAACGGGACGGCCGAGCTGAACGTGCGCTCGCCGGCGACCTATCTGAACACGAGCTTCTACGGTGACGTGACGGTCCCGCCGAGCGCCAGCCCGAGCGCGAGCCCGAAGTGGGAAGTGGTCGATCGCACGGGGCAGTTCGAATGGCACGACCATCGCATCCACTGGATGTCGCCGCTTACGCCGCCGGAGGTCAGGCACAAGAGCAAGCTGACGCTGGTCTTCGACTGGCAGGTGCCGATCGCAGTGGCGGCCCGCAAAGGTGCGATCTCCGGTCAGCTGTACTGGACGCCGGAGAGCTCGAAGGCGTCGATCGGGGTGATCGTGCTCGGCGTGGCGATCGCGGTCGCCGGATTGCTGTTCGTGGTGTTCGTGCGCAGGCGGCGCACGCGAATGGGGGATAGGACAGCCGGTGGGATATCCGCGTCCGGGTCGGGCGACCCGTCGCGAGAGGCGTGGTAGCGCGGGCGTTCGAGACGGATCGCCGCCCGACGGGCTGAGGTCGGTAGAGGCCCGGGGCGGCTCGTGATAGATTTCGTCGGGATGGCCCCCTTGGCATGCCTGATGCACTGGTACATCTCGATGTTGTACGTCGTGCCGGTGCTCGCTGTCGGCGGGTGGGGTTGGTGGAGCACGAAGCGGATGTCCCGGCGTAAGACCCCGCCGGGAAGCACCGGCTCGACCAGCTCGGCCTAGGGTTGCCCGCCACATGTACGACTAGTACATCCGTCCAATTTCCCCAATCGTGCTGGATATCTGCGTATATTCCCGCAGGATCGGTTCAGTCAATTACTGAAAAGGGCAAACCCGTCGTGAGGCGGGGGCGCAAAGTCAGGGGTCTCTACGAGATAGCTCGGCTGCCAGCAAAGCCACGGAGGGCTATCTTGTTTGTACGCGCACCAAAAGGCATCTCTTGGAGTGTCGGTCCCCGCCTCGCCCGACTTTCGCAGCGGCTGGGCCGGGCATCGAAGCAGGAGAGCGGGTTCACGCTCGTCGAGCTGCTGGTCGTCATTTTGATCATCGGCATCCTCGCGGCGATCGCGATCCCGTCGTTCCTCGGCCAGAAGTCAAAGGCGTGGGACGCTCAGGCGAAGGAGGTTGCGCGCACAGCCGAGACGACGGCCGAGACGATCGCAACGGATAACAACGGCGAATACGAAAAGGTCACGACCACCGAACTGCACAAGTACGAACCCACGATCCGCATCTCAGCGGGCGGCGGTGAAGCGTACATAAGTTCGACGACAAAGGGCAAGAGCGAATACTCGGTGACGGCGACCTCGGAGAACGGCGACGAATTCACGGTCGCGCGCAATCCGAAAGGCGAAATCTCGCGCGAATGCAAGAGCGCGAAAGGTAAGGCTGACTGCGCGGGAAGCGAATCGTCGAGCTGGTAGCAGAGCCTTAGGCGGCTGAGAGAGTCGTGGGCGGCTGAGGCTGGAGCGTCGGCCGGGGACGGAGTCCAGCAGCAGAGGGCGTGGCGAGCAGGGAGGCTCGCCACGCCGCTGGGCTCTGCTCGAGAGTCGTATCACCGGATTGTGTTGTCCGGGCCCTGGATGCACTGACGCCGCAGCCATCGGCGCACGTGTCACTGCTACACCGCCCGGCGTAGCGCGTGTGGGGCGAGATGGGGTTTCGATATTTCTTCACGAACGTTGAGGTGGGCGTGAGCGGCCGGGAGTTAGCTACAGGCATGCTCACACAAGCTCCCACCCGCTCCACGATCGAAGGGCTGACCGAGAGGGTCGACCCGATCGCCTGTCTGGACGAGCGCGTCCGTCGCCAGGCGACGCCGGCCCACCCGGCCGAGCCCGGCCGCTACATCGAGGTCCAAGGCTCGGAGGAGACGCTGCTTATCCCGCTGGGCAAGGGCGTGACCCACATCGGCCGCGGCCTCGCCGCCGACCTGCATCTCGACGAGGACTCGGTCTCCCGCCGCCACGCGATCCTCGTGCATCGCCGCGACGGCATGCGCGTGCTCGACGACCGCAGCTCCAACGGCACGTTCGTCAACGGCCGCCGGATCGTGCAGGCGGACCTGCAGAACGGCGATGTGCTCGTGCTCGGGCGGGTCGTGCTGCGCTACCTCGAGGTTTGAGCAAACGGGGACCCGGTCGTCGGACTGGTGGCGCAGCCCGCACGCCCGAAAAAGACGACCGTTGTCGAGGAGCCGCTGTTTCGGCCAGCGTCCGCGCGGCACGTTCGATGTCCGCATCCATGTCGATCACGCTAGCGCGCCCGGCAAGATTCGAACTTGCGACCTCTCGCTCCGGAGGCGTCGCGGCGACGGCCGCCTGAGCCTCAAAACCGCTTTGGAATGCGTGATTACGAGGTCATTAGGCGGCTGATGCTGTGGACCTTATAGCCGGGATTTGCGCTCGATTCCCGCCGGTAGTGGCAGGGCTGCCATTTCACGTCGGTCATGGAGACTTCGAGCCGATGACGTCGGTGGCCCACTCTCGCACGGCCGAGACGGTTGCCAGTGCCTCTGTTCGGTCGAGCGGTGGCGTGTCGAAGGGACTGGCATAGCGGAATTCGACGGCCCACGGCGTCAGCGCGATGGCCCGGCGCAGCTCGCTTGTGAGCTGGAGCCCCGACCCCTCGATCAGGCTGCATAGGTAGTCGATGTCGTGGCTGCGCTCGAACGAGACCCCGCGGGCGGTCAGGACCGCCTTGAGGGCCTTCTCGATCGCCTGCTGCGCGAGGAAGCCAGCGACGTGATCTGGGACGTCGTGGTGGTCGACGAGCACACGGAGCCCGGCCTCGTCGCCGCCGGCCTTGGCGAGCAGGGCTCGGCTACGTCGTGCTCGTCACGCTTCGACAAGGACCCGTCCCTCGGACAGGGCGGCGTGGAGCACGGTGCCGGGTGCATCGCCCCACTCTTCGACCTGTGCCTCGCTGTAGACGAGCACGTCGATCGGTCTGCACAGGTCATGCAGCGCACCGCGCAGGCGGACCATCTCGGCGTGCCGGTCGGGCACCTGCGGCTCGATGACGAGAAAGTCCAGGTCGCTGCCAGGGCGCGCGTCGTCTCGGGCATGGGAGCCGAACAGGATCACCCGCACGGGAGAGCCCGCCGTCTCGGCCAATGTCTGGGCGGCATGCTCGATGTCTGCGTCCACGCGATCACGCTAGCGGACGCGGGCGGATGGTCAGTCAGCCAGGACAGGCGCACACGGGATTAGCGTCCGCTGAAGCTGCGCCAGGCTGCCGGCCATATTGCGTATCTTCTCCAGCGAAGACATGCTGAGAACGCCTAGCGACCACGACCGACACGGCGATTCTGGTGCATCGTGGTGCCGCCGTGTACGGGTGAGCCAGCGTGCTGGTGAGACGATGGATCGGAGTCGGAGGGGGTTGCGACTTGGTGCCCAGCCGCCTACGGGATGAGCGGGATGTGCGAGTGATGGGGTTTGTGCGCGGCTGTGGGGTCATGTGTTGGGTCAGGCGTGCGGGGCCTTGTCCGTCGGTGCCGAGATCATCGCGGGCGATGAGCCAGTCGCTGCCGTGGCGGGCCGGGTGGCCTCGACGTAGCGTCGCGCGGTCTCGCCGCGGGCGCTTGACACTGGGCCTGCTTACGCCTCTTGGCCCCCGGTCGCGCGCGACTCGTCGATGTGCTCATCTTCATCTGGCGCCGGAGCAAGCAGATAGACGATGCCTGTCAGCCCCAGGATCGTGCCGGAATCCACCAGCACGTTGCGGATGCCTCCAGCCAGAATTTCGGCCTTGTCTACACCGATCCCGTTCGGCGGGTTTGTGATCTCGGCAATCGTCGTGTAGGCCACGAGTCCCGCAATGCTGAGCGCTGCGGCGAATAGACCGACCACGGCGAAGAAAGCAAGTCCCCCTACAGGCCCCGCGGCAAGATCGGGCAGCCAGCGCGCGGCTGCGATCACTCCTACGCAAAAGCACACCAAGAAGACCAAGACGGGCACGAGCATCGAGCGGGCACCATGTCAGCACCCTCGGACGGAACCAAGAAGCCGAATTTCTCCAGCTATCCGTCCCGTGAGACGGCAGTAATTGGCAGATGCGATGACGCCGATCGCGTAAGGCGTGCAAGGCGTCTCGGCGTCACAATGACCGCCGCCTATGCGCCTACCATGGAGTACCGATGGCAGGAACGGCCGATATAGGATCAGATGGCGTCCCCGAGACATTAACGGAAGAGTCGAAGAGGTTGCGGCTCGGCTCAGCGACGCGCGCCACGGACGTGACGCGCTCGGTGCGCGCATTCACCGACATGCAGAGGACGCTGAGCTTCGTGACGGGTCCTTCGTCGCTCCTCGCCTTTCAGTGCGACACGCTGCCTGTCCTGAATCTCGCTCGCCAGTACCAAGGCATCAACGGCCCCACCGGCGTCTTCGCCTCGACGCTCGGCGCCAAAAACGCCCTTCAGGACATCCTGGCTGCCAGCAAGGTGATGGCCGACATCACGGCAGTCAACAAGTTCGCAGGCGGCCTCGCTGATGTCTTCCCGGCGTCGTCCTACGTCGCCCAGCTCCTGAGGCATCCGCTGCCCTTGTCCTCGCGCACCTGCGTGACGCAGCTCCCGCACATCGGCGGCATCGCGTCCGTGGCCCTGCCGCTGAGGGAGCTGGGCACACAGATGCGCGCCATTCAGGCGCTCACACCGTCCAACACAGCCCTCGCGGGGTTCATAGAGTCGCAGCGCCGTATGGAGGTCGTGGCCATCGTGGTGCGCGAATGGGAGGGCAGCGCGCTCTGGTTCCTCATCTCCGAGCTGTCGATGGGGCGCATGAGCTTGTTCCACGGCTTGGACCGCCATCAGGTCGAGGACGCCATCATCGACGCGCTGGAGGTGGTCGTCACCAAGAGCGACTTCGTTGCGGCCCTCGAAGCGGTGGTCGCGGAAGCGCCGCACATGTCCGATGCTCAACGCGAGAACCTGCTGCATGGCCTTGGGCACGTCGCTCGCGGCGAATACGTGATCGCCATCCCCAACCTCATGCACGGGCTGGAGGGCGCCATGTACAGCGTTGCCCGAGCCCGCTTCATCATCGACGCTGACCGTCGCCTGCTGAGCAACCCAAGCAAGCGGGTGGGTCGCGTCGAGATGGTTGTGCGCGAGATGCAGCTCGAACCGGAGTTCCGGACTTTCCTCCACGGTCGCGTATTTGGCGACGGCGGGAACGCCTTCCGCCACGGTGACGCCGATGAAGGCGAGCGCCGACAGGCCCTCGCCGCCGTGGTCGCCCTGAGCGGCTGGGTCGATGCCTTCATAGGCCTCTCCGCGCGCGTGGTCCTCGTGGAACTCATGGGCGAGGAGCTGCCGCGTATCGTCGAGCGCGCCAGCGAGCCCGTGCTCGAAGAGGTGTAGCGCCGCTTGGTGGCTGTGACGCCGAGGCAGCCCCTCCGGCTCTACCTCATGGACGGCGTGCAACCCGCGCAGGCCGTCGAAGCGCTGACCTCTCGCATACTCGCGGCGAAGAACCTCGCCGGCGCGGTCAGCCGAGGCGTAATCACGCCGGAGGCAGATGCAGTCTACCTTGAGAGGCGCCAGGCCGACTACCTCCACTGGGCGGAAGTGACCGAGGGCCAGCTCGGCAACGTGACACACGACGCCGACGTGCTCGCGCTCCCGTACTCGCTCGCGCATAACGAGATACGCCAGCTCACTCCGAGTAGCCCCCGCGCCATCGCCTTCATCGACTCAGAGATCTCGCGGCAGGTACGGGCCCTCGAATCTCTGCGCGATGACCTCGAGCTGCGTCTCAGACGCGCCCGCGCGACAGGCGGCGCCATCGCTGTCCTCGACACGAACGTGCTGCTGCACCATCAGCTCCCCGACAGTGTGGCCTGGCGCGAGGTCATCGGCGAGGAGAGCGTCCGGGTCGTCATCCCGCTCCGTGTCATCGAGGAGCTGGACGAGAAGAAGTACTCCGCGAGCGACAAGCTCCGCGCCCGTGCCCGCGAGCGCCTTCCCAAGCTCTACGCGATGGTTGGCTCGGGCGGTGTGCCCAAGCCCTTGAAGGACGGCCAGGGCACGATCGAGGTCTTCATCGAGCCAGGCCCAAGGGCGCGTCCAGCGGACGCCGACACCGAGATACTGGAGACGGCCCGCGACCTGCGGCGGCTCTCCAGTCAGGCCGTGACGATCGTGACCGGCGACACGGGCATGCGGCTGCGAGCAGAGGCCGAAGGCATAGCCACAGCGGCGATGCCAGTGCAGGTGACATGAGCGCTCATCTCTGTCGCATGGTCTGTCGCATGGCTTGTCCATGAATGGGGACCAGACCACGACCGTGAATGGTCGCGAGCGGCAGGCGGAATCGAAAAGGCAGAAATTGGCAGACTGCGACTACGACGGCCGACCTGACGCCTCAGACGACAAACTCGCCTGAGCCTAAACCCTGCTCCAGTAAACGAATTACGACAACGCGCCCGGCAAGATTCGAACTTGCGACCTCTCGCTCCGGAGGCGAGCGCTCTATCCACTGAGCTACGGGCGCCGACGACGCCGCTTTGCGCGGCAACGCTGCCGAGAGAGCTTACCGGCGCGCTCGCAGGGCCCGTCATTACCGCGCGCCAATCCCGGCCCCAGCGCACCACATCCGGGCCCTCGCCGCTACCGTAGCCACCATGGACCTTTCGCTGTTCTTCGCCGGTACCGGCGGCTCCGTTCCCAGTGCCCGACGCGGCCTGCCCGCGATCCTGATCCGCCGCGGCGGCGATCGGCTGCTGTTCGACTGCGGCGAGGGGACTCAACGCCAGCTCGTGCGTTCGATCGGGCTCGCCGACGTTGACAGCGTCTTCATCACCCACTTCCACGCCGATCACTGGCTGGGGCTGCCGGGAATGCTCAAGTCCTTTGCCTTGCGCGAACGCGACCAGCCGTTGACCGTGTACGGGCCGCGCGGGCTGAAGGATCTGATGCAGGCGATGCGCATCGTCTATGGGCGGCTTCCCTACGAGTTCAACCTCGTTGAGCTCGCGCCCGCCGAGACGGTCCAGCGCGACGGCTATCTGATCGCCGCCATCCCCGTGCGCCATCGTGGCGACTCCTCGTTCGGCTACGCGCTCGTCGAGGATGCTCGTCCTGGTCATCTCGATGCGCAGCTCGCCGCCGAGTTGGGGGTATCGCCCGGACCCGACTTCGGGCGGCTGCAGCGCGGCGAGGCCGTCGGCGGAGTGATGCCCGAGCAGGTCATGGGCCCCGCACGGGAGGGTCGCAAGATCGTGCTCTCCGGCGACACCGTCCCGTGCGAGGCGCTTGCCCTTGCAGCGCACGAAGCCGACGTGCTCGTTCATGAGGCGACATTCGCGGAGGAGGAGGTCGACCGTGCGCGCCAGACCGCGCACTCGACCGCCAGCCAGGCTGCCGCCCTCGCGCGCGACGCCGACGTGCGGATGCTCGCGCTCACCCACATCTCCTCCCGCTATGGGGGCGGGGAGCTGCGCGACGAGGCCCGCGCCGTGTTCGCCGCGACCGAGGCGCCTCGCGACTTCGACACGATCGAGATCCCCTTCCCCGAGCGCTCCGCTCCCGCGCTCGTCCGCTGGTCTGAGCGCCAGGCGCGTGAGCCGGCCGCGCCTGAGCCCGTCACGGCCGGCTGAGGCCGTCTGCGCACGACATCCCGTCGAGAGAGAGTTCTGTCGCCGCCCGTTGATACAGTTCACCCGCTCCTTTAATCCGGTCCTGCGAGGCCAGGAAGGAAACGATGGACAGCAGTCACAAGGTCGTCCTGCACGAGGACGACGTCCAGCGGGCGCTCACGCGCATCGCGCATGAGATCGCCGAGCGCAATCCCGACGGGCAGGCGCCGGCCATCGTCGGCATTCATCGCCGTGGCGCCTTTCTCGCGCGCCGCCTGCAAGCCCTGCTCGCAGGGCTGCTCGATGCCGAGATCCCGCTCGGGGACTTGGATATCGGCTTCTACCGCGACGACGTCGCTCAACGGCCGGACGCGATGCCCGTGCTGCACGCCTCGCACATCGACTTCGACGTGACCGCCCGCACGATCGTGATCGTCGACGACGTCCTCTTCACGGGGCGCACCGTCCGTGCCGCAATCGAGGCGCTGTTCGACTATGGCCGTCCCGCTCGCGTGCAGCTCGCCGTGCTCGCCGACCGCGGCCACCGCGAGCTGCCGATTCGCCCCGATTACGTCGGCAAGAACCTGCCTACCTCACGCGTCGAGCACGTGCACGTGCGGGTGACCGAGCTCGACGGGCTGGACGAGGTCGCGATTGCTCCCGCTGCGTTAGAGGTGGAGGCATGAGGACCTTCTGCCAAAGCGCCACGGTAGATGCTCCTCCCGATCGGCTCGACAGACGGATGGAGGTGGCGGCATGAACCACCTGCTCTCGATGGAAGACCTCGACCGGGCCGCGATCGAGCGGATCGTCGAGCAGGCGTCGCGCTTCGCCGAGGTCTCCGACCGCGAGATCAAGAAGGTGCCGGCGCTGCGCGGGCGGATGGTGCTGAACCTGTTCTACGAGGCCTCCACGCGCACGCGCAGCTCGTTCGAGCTCGCCGCCAAGCGGCTGTCCGCCGACGTCGTCAACTTCGCCGCGTCCGGCTCGAGCGTCGAGAAGGGCGAGTCGCTGAAGGACACCGTGCTCACGCTCAGCGCGCACAAGCCCGACGCGATCGTCCTGCGCACGCCCTGGGCGGGCGCCGCCGAGCTCGTCTCGGGCTGGTGCTCGGCGGCAATCGTCAACGCCGGCGACGGCAAGCGCGAGCACCCCACGCAGGCGCTGCTCGACGTCTACACGCTGTACAACCGCCTCGGCGGGATCGACGGGGCCTCGATCTGGATCGTCGGCGATGTTGCCCACTCGCGGGTGGCGCGCTCGAACATCATCGCCTTCCAGCGCATGGGCGCGCGCGTCACCGTCGCCGGGCCGCCGACGCTGATCCCGCGCGGGATCGCCTCGCTCGGCTGTGACGTCCGTTACACGCTCGAGGAGCTTCCGTCCGCCGATGTCGTCTATGCATTGCGCATGCAGCGCGAGCGCATGGACGACACGTGGGTCCCCTCGCTGCGCGAGTACGCGGCGTGGTATCAGATCAACGGACGGCGCCTCGGTCCGCGCCAGGTGCTGATGCACCCCGGCCCGGTCAACCGCGGCGTCGAGCTCTCCGGCGAGGTCGTCGACTCGCCGCAGGCCGTCATCACCGCGCAGGTCGAGGCCGGTGTGGTCGTGCGCATGGCGGTGCTCTACGAGCTGTTGGCCGGTTCGGGGCTGCGGCCGCAGGGAACGTCCCCTGGTCCGGCAGGTTCGCACGAGCCCCACTTGCTCCCTGGCGGCTCAGAGCTTCCCCGGCAGCTGGCGTGATGGCCGCGCAGCCGCTCCTCCACGGCCCCCACCGGCCGGCCGACCTGCTGCTACGCGAGGTCCACGTCCTCGATCCGCGCGCCGGGATCGAAGCGTGTCACGACGTCCGCGTCCGTGCAGGCGTCATCACAGAGCTCGGCGCGCCCGGCGGGCTGAACGAGGAGCCGGGGGAGGAGACGCTCGCAAGCCGCGGCGAGCAGCGCCGGATGCTGCTGCCGGCCTTCTTCGACCCGCACGTGCATCTGCGCACGCCGGGGCAGGAGCACAAGGAGGACCTCGACACCGGCACCCGTGCCGCCGCGGCCGGCGGCTACGGCGCGGTGCTCGCGATGCCGAACACCGATCCCGTGCTCGACTCGGCGCCGTTATTGCGCTCGCTGCGCGACGCCGCCGCCCGCGAAGCGCGCATCCCCGTCGGCTTCCTGCCCGCGATCACCCGCGGCCTGCAGGGCGAGCAGCTGACCGAGATGGCGGAGCTCCGCCAGGAGGGCGCGGTCGGTTTCACCGACGACGGGCGCCCCGTGCAGAGCGCCGGCATGCTGCGCAAGGCGCTGCAATACCAGCGTCTCTGTGGCGGCGTGGTCGCGCTGCACGAGGAGGACGTGACGCTCTCGCGCGGTGGCTCCATGCACGAGGGCGCCGTCTCGGCCGCACTCGGCCTCGGCGGGATCCCGACGATCAGCGAGTCCACGATGGTCGCCCGCGACGCTGAGATCGCCGGATACGAGGACGCGCGCGTGCACTTCCAGCACCTGAGCTGCGCCGCCTCCGTCGATGCGGTCGCTGCGGCCAAGGCGCGCGGGTGGCGGGTGAGCGCCGAGGTCTCGCCTCACCATCTGCTGCTGACCGAGGAGGACGTGCGCGGGATGGACACGCGCATGAAGATGCACCCTCCGCTCGCGACCGAGGCGGATCGCTTGGCGCTGCTCGAGGGCCTGCGCGTCGGCACGATCGACTGTGTCGCGACCGATCACGCCCCGCATGCGCGCGACGAGAAGGAGGTGCCGTTCGAGCAGGCGCCGATGGGCACCACCGGCCTCGAGACGGCGTTCGCGGCGCTCTATACCGCGCTCGTGCTCACCGGCGAGCTCAATCTCGGCGTGCTCGTCGAGCGGATGACGGCGGGCGCAGCTCTGTTCGAGCTGCCGACCCCGCGCATCGCTGTGGGTGAGCCGGCGAACCTGGCCTTGATCGATCTCGACGCCGACTGGGTCGCCGGGGAGCGTGGATGGGAGAGCCGCTCTGAGAACTGCTGCTTTGCGGGACGGTCGCTGAAAGGCCGTGTACTTCTGACCGTTGCCGCGGGTGGGATCGTCTACCGCGAGCGGGCGTTCACGGTGGTGGGCGCATGAGAACCGTTTCGCTCTCGGAGGTGGTAGGCGCCTGCGGGCGACTTCCTCCTGGTACGTCTCCAAAAAGGCTTCGCCGCGCGCGCGAGCGCGCCTCCGCGTACGTGCGCGCGCGTTCGAAGCAAAAAGAGAGAGGTACATCGTGAGCCTGCTCGACCGCAGCCGGACCGCGCTCGTCGTCGTCGACGTCCAAGAGGGGTTCCGACCCTATGCCTCCTTCGCGTCCGTCGCCGCTGCCTGCTCGAAGCTCGTGCAGGCAGCGCGCATCCTCCAAGTGCCGGCGCTCGTTTCCGAGCAGTACCCCAAAGGCCTCGGCCACACCGCGCCCGAGGTCGGGCTCGAGGACGAGCGACGGATCGAGAAGACCGTATTCTCGGCCGCGCGCGCGGACGGGTTCAACCTAGGCTCCGGCCGCGACCAGGCGATCGTCTGCGGGATCGAGGCGCACGTGTGTGTGAGCCAGACCGTCCACGACCTGCTCGACCGCGGGATCGAAGTCCACGTGCCGGCCGACGCCGTCGGCTCTCGTCACGAGATCGACTACGAGCGGGGCGTCGAGCGGATGGAGCGCGCGGGCGCGGTCATCCCCACGGTCGAGGCCGTCCTGTTTGAGTTGCTCGGACAGGCGGGCACCCCGGAGTTCAAGGCAGTACAGAAGCTGATCGTCTGAGATGACCGTGAGCCTTCGCCATACTGCGTCCTCAGTCGCTCGCGTGCAAAGCACGCCACGCGAACTGCCTGTGCCCGAAAGGGTGCGTCCTTGTCTGGCTCGACTCACGGTCATCTCAGAGGCGCTGTGACAAACCCGACGGGATACGTGCTGCTGGACGATGGCACGCGCTTCGACGGCGAGATCTGCGCGGCGGAGGGGCACGCGGTCGGGGAGATCGTGTTCACAACGGGGATGTCGGGCTATCAGGAGTCGATGACCGACCCGTCGTTCGCCGGACAACTGATCGCCTTCACCTATCCCCATATCGGCAACTACGGCGTTAGCTCCGCCGCGATGGAGTCTGAGCGGGCCTGGGCGCGCGCGGCGATCATGCGCGAGGCGTGCAACCGCGAGGACGCACCGAGCGCCGAGCGTGGCTGGCTCGACTGGCTCGCCGACTGCGGTGTGCCCGCGATCAGCGGGGTCGACACGCGCGCGCTCGTGATGCACATCCGCGAGGCCGGCGCGATGCGCGGGGGCGTGTTCCCGGCGAGCATCGACGAGCGCCATGCCCGCGAGCTGATCGAGGCGGAGCCGCCGATGGCGGGTCAGGACCTCGCGGCACAGGTCACGCCACGCGAAGTCACCCGCCACGGCCAGGACGGCGGCGGACCGCGGATCGCCGTGATCGATACGGGGATCAAGGGGTCGATGGTGCGCGAGCTGGTGGCGCGCGGCGCGCACGTGACCCTGCATCCCTGCACGAGCAGCGCCGATGCCCTGCTGCAAGACGACCCCGACGCGATCTTCCTGTCCAACGGCCCGGGCGACCCGGCGGCGCTCGACTACGTGGTGAGCACCGTGCGCGAGCTCGTCGGCAAGAAGCCCGTATGGGGCATCTGCCTCGGCCATCAGCTGCTCTGCCGGGCGGTCGGCCTCGAGACGTTCAAGCTGCCGTTCGGCCACCACGGCGCGAACCACCCCGTCAAGGACCTCCAGACCGGGCGCGTTGAGATTACCTCTCAGAACCACGGCTTCGCGGCGGTCGGTCCCGGTGGCGCGCGCACGATCGACACCGACGAGCCCGTGCGCTGGGAGACGGACTTCGGCGCGGCCGCCCTTTCGCACGTGAACCTGTACGACCGCACGGTCGAGGGCCTCGAGCTGCTGGACGTGCCCGGTGGGACGGTGCAGTACCACCCCGAGGCGGGACCGGGCCCGCACGACAGCCTCTACCTGTTCGACCGTTTCCTGCAGCGGATCGCGGGGGCCCGTGCCTAGGCGCGATGACATCCACAAGATCCTGATCCTCGGCTCCGGCCCGATCGTGATCGGACAGGCCGCCGAGTTCGACTACTCCGGCGTGCAGGCCTGCAAGGTGCTGCGCGAGGAGGGGTATGAGATCGTGCTCGTCAACTCCAACCCGGCGACGATCATGACCGACCCGGAGTTCGCTGACGCGACCTACATCGAGCCGTTGTTGCCAGGCCCGGTCGCACAGGTGATCGAGCGCGAGCGTCCCGACGCGCTGCTGGCGACGCTCGGCGGGCAGACCGCGCTGAACGTCGCCACCGCGCTGCACGAGGACGGCACGCTCGAACGCTACGAGGTGGAGCTGATCGGCGCCAACTACGAGGCGATCGCGTGCGCCGAGGATCGCGAACGCTTCGGCGCTGCGATGGCTGCCGCCGGGCTGCGCATGCCGAAGAGCGCGATCGTCAGCGGCTGGCTCGTCGAGCAACGGGCGGAAGCAGCTGGTGTGGGGGAGACGGGCGTGAAGGCCGTGGAGGCCGGCGGTGTGGGGGCGGAGGCCGCGGAGGCCGCGGGCGGGGGGGCGACAGGCGCAGGGGAGACGGGCCGGGTCGACGTCGAGCTGGGACTTACCAACGCCCGAGCAGTGCTGCCCGAGGTCGGCTTGCCCTGTGTCGTGCGCCCGGCCTACACGCTCGGTGGCCGCGGGGGGGGAATCGCCCGCACCGAGGAGGAGTTCTTCCGGATCGTCGCGCGTGGGATCGAGGCCTCGCCGATCGGGCAGGTGCTTCTGGACGAGTCCGTGATCGGCTGGGGCGAGTTCGAGCTCGAGGTGATGCGCGATCACGCCGACAACGTCGTGATCGTCTGCTCGATCGAGAACGTCGACCCGATGGGCGTGCACACCGGCGACTCGGTCACGGTCGCGCCGCAACAGACGCTCACCGACTCCCTCTATCAACAGCTCCGTGACCAGGCGATCACGGTGATCCGCGCGGTCGGCGTCGAGACGGGCGGCTCGAACGTGCAGTTCGCGGTCAATCCCGACACCGAGGAGATTCTCGTGATCGAGATGAACCCGCGCGTCTCGCGCTCCTCGGCGCTCGCCTCGAAGGCGACCGGCTTCCCGATCGCGAAGATCGCCGCGCGCCTCGCGGTCGGCTACCGGCTCGATGAGATCGACAACGACATCACCGGCGTCACCCCCGCCTGCTTCGAGCCGACAATCGACTACGTCGTCGTGAAGTGGCCGCGCTTCGCCTTCGAGAAGTTCCCCGGCGCGGAGAGCACGCTCACGACCCACATGAAGTCGGTCGGCGAGGCGATGGCGATCGGGCGCACGTTTCAACAGGCGTTCGCCAAGGCGCTGCGCTCGCGCGAGCTGGACAAGCCGCCGTGCCTCGATGAGACCGGCGAGGCCGAGCTGCTCGAGAGCCTGCGTACGCCGGGGGCCGATCGGTTCGAGATCCTGCTCGAGCTGCTCGCCCGGGGCGTGGACGTCGAGCGGGTGCGCGAGCGCACGCTGATCGACCCGTGGTTCCTGGGCGAGCTGCAAGCGCTCGCGCTCGATCCCGAGGCGCCGTTCACGGGCGAGCGCTCGTTCCGCTCGGTCGACACCTGCGCGGCGGAGTTCCCCGCGCGCACCCCCTACTACTACTCCGGCTGGGAGCGCTCCTCGGCGCACGAGGTGCGCAGGGGGGAGCGCGAGTCGGTCATGATCCTCGGCTCGGGCCCCAACCGCATCGGTCAGGGGATCGAGTTCGACTACTGCTGCGTGCACGCCGCGATGACCGTGCGCGCGTCTGGTCGTGATGCGGTGATGGTCAACTGCAACCCCGAGACGGTCTCGACCGACTACGACACCTCGGACCGCCTCTACTTCGAGCCGCTCACGCTGCAGGATGTGCTCGCGGTGGTCGAGGTCGAGCAACCGAAGGGCGTGATCGTCCAGTTCGGCGGGCAGACGCCGCTGAAGCTCGCCGCCGGGCTCGCCGCGGCTGGGGTCCCGTTGCTCGGGACGAGCGTCGAGGCGATCGACCTCGCCGAGGATCGCGGCCGCTTCGGCGCGCTGCTCGAGCGCCTCGGCTACAAAGCACCGCCTTACGCCACCGCACACTCGGTGGCGGACGCGCTCGCAAAGACCGCCGAGGTTGGCTTCCCGCTGCTGGTGCGCCCCTCCTACGTGCTTGGCGGGCGCGCGATGGAGATCGTCTATTCGCGCGACGGCCTCGCCGACTACCTCCGCCGCGAGGCGCCCGCCCAGGAAGCGAACGACGCGACCCCGCCCCAGAGCCCGGAGGGCTCTCCCTCAAAAAATCCTTCCGCGTCCGAGCCCGCGCGGGCGACGATCTTCCTCGATCGCTTCCTCGAGAACGCGACCGAGATGGACGTCGACGCGCTCTGCGACGGCGCCGACGTGTGGATCGGCGGGATCATGCAGCACGTCGAGGAGGCCGGCGTGCACTCCGGCGACTCCGCCTGCGTGCTGCCGCCACACTCGCTCGGCGAGGAGATGCTCGAGCAGATCCGCACCGCCACACGCGAGATCGCCCTCGCCGTCGGGGTGGTCGGCCTGATCAACGTGCAGTACGCGGTGCACGGCGGCGAGCTGTACGTGATCGAGGCCAACCCGCGCGCGTCGCGCACGGTCCCGTTCGTCTCCAAGGCCGTCGGCGTGCCGCTCGCAAAGCTCGCCTGCCGGATCATGCTCGGCGAGCGGATCGCCGACATGGGGCTTCCGCAGGGGCGCGAGGGCCTCGGCCACGGCGAGCACGTCTCGGTCAAGGAGGCCGTCCTGCCGTTCGACCGCTTCGAGGGCTCAGACGCCGTGCTCGGCCCGGAGATGCGCTCCACCGGCGAGGTGATGGGTATCGCGCGCGACTTCCCCACGGCCTTCGCCAAGGCGCAGGCCGCCGCCGGGGTGCCGCTGCCGAGCGAGGGCACCGCCTTCATCACCGTCACCGACTCCGACAAGGCCGGCGCGTTCGCGGTCGCCCAGATCCTGCACGACAACGGCTTTCGCATCCTCGCCACGCGCGGCACCGCCGAGGCGATCGCGCGCATGGGCGTGCCGGTCAAGCGGCTGAACAAGCTCGGCGAAGGCTCTCCCCACGTGCTCGACTGGATCGAGCGCGGCGACGTCGACCTGGTCGTCAACACGCCGACCGGCTCGGGCGCGCGCACCGATGGCTGGGAGATCCGCCGCGCCGCGGTCTCCCACGGCATCCCCTGCCTGACGACGCTCTCCGCCGGCGTCTCCGCCGCGCGCGCGATCGCCTCCGCGCGGCGCGACGGCGCTCCGGAGGTGCTCTGCCTGCAGGAGCTCCACGGCGCCGCCGCTCGCGCGCACGACGAGCGCTCCTCGGCCGCGAGGCGCGACGGCGCCGCGGTGGGACGCTAGCGGTGGCGCAGGCCCCCTTCGGCCGACGGCTGCTGACGGTCGCAGGCGTCGAGGAGCTGGGCGCCTACAGCTTGCTGCGCGTCGCCGATCCCGACGGGCCGGCCCCCGATCCGGGCCAGTTCGCGATGCTCGCCGCAGCCGAGCGCTGGGGCGGGGGAGAGGACGAGCGGCCGTACCTTCCCCGCGCGCTCTCCATCGCCCGCTGGGCGCGCGGCGAGGCGCATTTCCTGCTCGAGGACGTCGGACCGGGCACGAAGCGGCTGTGCGAGCTGCGCCCCGGCGAGCGCCTCTGGACGCTCGGCCCGCTGGGGGTCGGCTTCGCCCACCCGCCGTCGGGCCATCGCGCAGTCCTCGTCGGCGGGGGCGTGGGGATCGCGCCGCTCGCGATTCTGCAGGATGCGTTGGAAAGCGGCCGACGCGAGCGCGGGCGCTGGCCGCGATTTGCCGCGGGGCCGCCGGCGAGCAGAGCGCGACCGGGCGGTCACCGTGCTGCTCGGCTTTCGCGATCGTGCGCGCGCGCAAGGCGCGGGCCTGTTGCGCAGAGCGCAGGTGACGACCGACGACGGCTCTGTCGGTCCCGGCTGCCTCGTGACCGATCTGCTCGAGTGGGAGCTCGACCGTGACGGCGCGGCAACCGTCTACGCGTGCGGCCCGGTGGGGATGCTCGAGGCGGTCCGAGCGCTGTGCGCCCAGCGCGCGGTCCCCGCCCAGCTCGCGCTGGAGGCCGGCATGGCGTGCGGGTTTGGCGCCTGCTACGGGTGCGTCGTGCCCAAGCGCGACGGCACCTACCTGCGTGTGTGCGTCGACGGCCCCGTTGTCGATGCGGCAGAGCTCGACCGCATCGACGCTCACGCCGGTGCCCCCGCATGAGCGTCGAGTTCTGCGGCCTGCGACTGGCTCACCCGGTGATCAACGGCTCCGGCACGTTCGACGCGCTCGCGGCGCGCGCGGCGTTTGGGACGGCCCTCGAGGAGGAGTTCCCATTTGCCGCCTACGTATCGAAGACGATCACGCTCGAGCCCCGCCGCGGCAACCCGCCGCCGCGACTGTGGGAGGCGGCGGGTGGGCTCGTCAACTCGATCGGCCTGCCGAACAAGGGCTTGACGCGTTATCTCGCCGAGGATCTGCCCGAGCTCGCGAGGCTTCCCGTGCCGCTGATCACGAACGTCATGGGCTCTACCGCGCAAGAGATCACAACGCTCGCCGGCGCCTGTGAGGAGCGGGCGGAGATCGCGGCGGTCGAGCTGAACGTGTCGTGCCCGAACGTGAAGACCGGGCTGGACATCGGCGCCGATCCCCGCCAGCTCGAGGACGTCGTACGGGCGGTGCGCGCATCCACGACCAAGCCGCTGATCGTGAAGTTGACACCGAACACGGCCGACGTCTCCGCGTGCGCCCAGGGAGCCGAGGCGGGAGGCGCCGACGCGGTCTCGCTGATCAACACGCTGCGCGCGTTTGCCCTGGCGCCGGCCGACCGGCGCGAGGGTGCCGGGCGACCATGGCTGGGCGGTGGCGGGGGCGGCCTGTCGGGCCCGGCGATACGCGCGGTCGCGCTCGCGCAGGTGGCGTCTGTCGCCAGGCGCGTGACGATCCCGATCGTAGGTATGGGCGGAGTGCAGAGCGCTATCCACGCCCGCGCGCTGATCGACGTCGGCGCGACGCTCGTGGCGGTTGGCACCGAGAGCTTTCGCGATCCCTCCGCCGGCCTGCGCATCGCTCGCGAGCTCCTCTGACGCGAGCCCTGATCGCCGTTCGGCAAGCGGAGAGTTGAGCAGGCTTGCTTTCCGGGGTTTGGCCGACCGGCCAGCGATCGGCTCGATAAAAATCCCTGCAAACACGACATGACACTATCCACTAGCCTCGACATGGCTGAACCTCGAGTTGAGGTATAGATGAATTAATCGTGTTTGTCTTGATCGGGGCTCGCCGGTGTGTAGACTCGCCGCCCATGGCGACGGCGACCCGAACGACGTCCTCAAACACCTCGATGGCCCCCGAGCGATCCCTCAATCAGAGGATGGACGCCCTCGCCAGGGCCAACCAGATTCGCATCAAGCGGGCGCAGCTCAAGCGCGACCTGAAGTCCGGCCGTCTGTCGATCCACACGCTCCTGCTCAAGCCGCCCGAGTACGTCGAGACGGCCAAGGTCTTCGACATGCTGCTCGCCGTCCCCAAGTACGGCCGCGTGAAGGTGAACAAGATCCTCGCCCACTGCCGCATCTCCCCGAGCAAGACGATCGGCGGGCTCTCAGAGCGCCAGCGCAGCGAGCTGGTTTCGTTGCTACGCCGCTGAGCGGCGCTGAGCTCTTCCCCCGGCCGCGCCATTAGGGTGGCGCATCACGTGGCGCAAGTGTTTGTCATCACCGGGCCCTCGGGCGTAGGCAAGGGGACGCTCATTCGCGGTCTGATGGAGCGGCTGCCCGCACTCGAGCTGTCGGTGTCGGCCACCACGCGTGCGCCGCGCGCGGGCGAGCGCGACGGCGTCGACTACCACTTCCTCGACCGTCCCGAGTTCGACCGGCGCGTCGAGCTCGGCGAGTTCGTCGAGCACGCCGACTATGCCGGGCGCAGCTACGGAACGCTGCGCTCAGAGCTCGACGATCGGGTGCGCGCGGGCGTGCCGGTCGTGCTCGAGATCGAGGTGCAGGGCGCCCGTCAGGTGCGCCGCTCGGTGCCCGGCGCCGTCCAGGTGTTCATCGCACCGCCGTCGTTGCCCGCCTTGCGCGCGCGGCTCGTCGGTCGCGGCACCGACGACCCCGCCGAGGTCGAGCGCCGGCTGGGAGTCGCCGAAGAGGAGCTCACCGCGCAACCCGAGTTCGCGCACGTCGTCGTCAACGACCGGCTCGAGGACGCGCTGCAGCGGCTGACGGCGATCGTCTCGCACGAGCTGCAAGGGCTCACGCCCGGCGTGGGCCCTCAAGCCGAGCGGGCTGCCGGAGCCACTACACTCGAAGATCAACAAGGAAAGGCTTCCCAACCGTGATCTCCCCCCGCATCGACCGCCTGCTGGAGAACGTCGACTCCAACTACGCAAGCGTGCTCGTCGCCGCCAAGCGCGCGCGCCAGATCAACAGCTACTACCACAACCTCGGCGAGGGCACCTTCGACGAGTTCCCGCCGCCGATGATCGAGACCGGCTCCAAGAACTACCTCACCATTGCCTTGGAGGAGGTAGCAGCAGGGAAGATCAAGTACCACTACCGCTAGAGGCGCAATGTCGCACCCGGCGCTTGCCGGTCATCGCCCAGCCCTCTAAAACCAAGTCATGTCTCGAATCCTGCTCGGCGTCAGCGGCTCCATCGCCGCGTACAAGGCGCTCGAGCTGGTGCGTCTCGCGACCGCTGACGGACATGCGGTGCGCGTGGTGCAGACGCCGACGAGCCGGCGATTCGTCGGCGAGGCTTCGTTCGCGGCGCTGACCGGTGCGCCGGTGCTGGTCGACGAGTTCGAGCGAGACCCCGCGCGCGGCGCGTTCCCCGGCGAGCAGCCGCCCGCCCATGAGCCGCTCAGCCACCTGGAGCTCGTCGCCAACGCCGACGTCTACGTGATCGCGCCCGCCTCGGCCAACACGATCGCGAAGCTCGCCCACGGTCTCGCCGACAACCTGCTCGGCAGCTGTGCGCTCGCCGCCGACTGCCCGCTCGTCGTCGCACCGGCAATGAACAACCGCATGTACGAGCACCCGGCGACACAGGCGAACCTCGAGATCCTGCGCGCGCGCAGTGCGCGGATCGTCGCGCCCGACAGCGGTCGGCTGGCCTCCAAAGACGAGCAGGGCGTCGGTCGTCTGGCCGAGCCCGCGCGCATCCTCGAGGCGTGCGACGCGGCGCTCACGGCCTCCGGGAGCTGGCGCGGGCTGCACGTGCTCGTCACCGCGGGCGGCACGCGCGAGCCGATCGACAGCGTGCGGTTCGTCGGCAACAGCTCCTCCGGGCGGATGGGCTTCGCCCTGGCATGCGCGGCACAGGCTCGCGGCGCCGAGGTGAAGCTGGTCGCGGCCAACGTGTCGCTGCCCGCGCCGGCGGGAGTGAGCTGTCGCGAGGTCACGACCGCGGCTGAGCTGCAAGCCGTCTGCGAGGAGGAGTTCGCCGCGTGCGACGTGCTGCTGATGACCGCCGCGGTGGCCGACTTCAGGCCGGCTGCGCCAAGCGCGGGCAAGATCAAGAAGGGCGGCCGCGCGAGCATCGCGCTCGAGCTCGAGGCCACAGCGGACGTGCTCGCGGGCCTCTCCGCACAGCGGCGCGCAGGCCAGACGCTCGTCGGGTTCGCCGCCGAGCACGGAGCGGGCGCGGTCGAGCACGCGCGCGGCAAGCTGACCGCCAAGGGCCTCGACGCGGTCGTCGTCAACGACATCTCACGCGCGGACATCGGCTTCGAGGTGGACGCCAACGAGGTGACGATCGTCACGGCCGCGGACGGACGTTCGAGCAACGGTGAGCAGCACGTGGAGCGCGCTCCAAAGGCGCAGATCGCCGAGGCGATCCTCGACGCCGTACAGCGTCTTCGCACCGACCCGCGCGACGGGGAATGAGCGAGACCTCCGGCGATATCCGTGGCCGTGCCGATGCTATGCTCGAACGAGAGCTTTCGTGCTGATCGATCGAAGACCGGTCAGCAGACGTTCACAGTCGTACCGAGAGTGGGCGCCAGCCCGCTTTTTTTACGTAAAGATCCAGTCAGGGAACGAGATGACCGCACTGCAGACCGATATCGAGAGGCGCCTGGCTCAGAGCGAGCCGGATGTCGAGGTGCTGCTCGCCGAGGTCCTCGGCGGCAGGCTGCTGCGTGTTTACATCGACCACCCGGACGGCGTGACGCTCGCGCTGTGTGAGCGCGTGACCGCGCTGCTGAGCGAGGAGCGCGAGCGCTACTCGCTCGAGGTCTCCTCGCCGGGCTCGGAGCGCCCGCTGACCAAGCCCGCTCACTTTCGCCGTTTCGTGGGGCGCCGCGCGCGAGTGCGCACGCGCCATCCCCGTCCAGTCGCGCCGTCCGCAGGCTCACGGCCCGTGCGGAGCTTCACGGGCGAGCTGGTCGGTGCTTCGGACGAGGAGATCACGCTGGCCGCCGAGGGAGGCGTCATCGCGATCCCCTACGCGGAGATCCGTCGTTCCAATCTTGTCGACGAGGAGTAGGGGGCCCCTGGTATGTCACGCGAAATACTCGAGGCGATGCACGCGCTGGCGCGCGAGAAGGGGATCGAGCCCGAGAAGCTGATGATCGCGCTCGAGGACGCCCTGCTGTCCGCCTACAAGAAGCAGCCCGGCTCGGCCAAGTACGCGCGCGTGGAGATGGACCGCGAGACCGCGGACTTCCGCGTCATCGAGCTGATCATCCCCGAGCGCCTGGAGGCGCACCTGATCGTCGAGACGATCGACGAGGGAACCACGGTCGATCCCGAGACGGGGGAGATGCGCGAACCGGAGGAACCGGAAATCGACCCGGCGAAGTTCGCCGAATACCGCGACCAGATCGACGAGCGCGACGTCACGCCCGAGGACTTCGGCCGGATCGCCGCGCAGACCGCCAAGCAGGTGATCCTGCAGCGCATCCGCGAGGCCGAGCGCGACATGATGTACGAGGAGTACCGCGACCGCGTCGGCGAGCTGATCACCGGCATCGTGCAGCAGTCGGACTCGCGCTACACGCTCGTGCAGCTGCGCGAACGCGTCGAGGCGCTGCTGCCGAAGTCAGAGCAGGTCGAGGGCGAGCGCTACGACCACTCCCAGCGGATCAAGGCCGTCATCAAGGAGGTCTCGCCGTCGACCAAGGGTCCCGCGATCATCGTCTCCCGGCGCGACCCCGAGCTGATCAAGAAGCTGTTCGAGCTGGAGGTCCCGGAGATCGCCGACGGTCTCGTGGAGATCGCGAACGTCGCCCGCGAGCCCGGCTATCGCTCGAAGATCGCGGTCATCTCCCACACCGACGGCGTCGACCCGGTCGGTGCCTGCGTCGGCCCGCGCGGCTCGCGCGTGCGCATGGTCGTCTCCGAGCTGCGCGGCGAGAAGATCGACATCATCCCCTTCAACGACGAGCCCGCGCGCTTCGTCGCCAAGGCGCTCTCGCCCGCCCGCGTGCGCGAGGTGCTCGTCGACGACGAGGCCAAGCAGGCGACCGTGATCGTCCCCGATGATCAGCTGTCGCTGGCGATCGGCCGCGAGGGCCAGAACGCGCGCCTCGCCGCGCGGCTGACCGGCTGGCGCGTGGACATCCGCTCGGAGACCGAGTTCGCCGCCGAGGAGGCCGAGCACGGCTACGAGGAGGAGGAGGTGCAGGGACGCTGCGCCGCGGTCCTCTCCAACGGTCGTCGCTGCCCGAACGCGTCGCTGCCCGGCTCGCGCTACTGCGGCCTGGACAGCCATCAGGCGCTTGCCTCCATCGCGAGCGACAACATCGCCGACCTGTCGTCGGGTGGCGAGCCGGCGGCTGCCGACTCGGCCGGCACGGCGGTGGACGCGACCGACGCGGGGTCGGACACGACCGACGCGGGGTCGGACACGACCGACGTGAAAGGCGCCGAGAGCGCCGGCCCTTCCCCGGCCGACGATGACAGCGACGTAGTCGATCGGGCCCACGATGGCGAGACAGACACTGCTACCGCGGAGGTCGAGACCCCAGCCGGGGCCGCCGAGACCGCCGAGGAGCAGACGACATAGGGGCGCACGTGCCGCACCGCCGATGCGTCGGCTGCGGGCGAATCGCGCCGAAGTCCGAGCTCCTGCGGATCGCGGCGGTGGGTGAGCGCGAAGGTCGCTCTCGACGGGCCGTGCTCGACTCGGCGGGGACGCTGCCCGGACGCGGGGCCTACCTCTGTCGTGGCGAGCGCGACGGCGAGGCAACCGGCGAGCCGGCGGCCGGGTGTTTCGCGCTCGCCGCCCGCCGTGGCGGAGTGGCCCGCGCGCTGCGCTGTGCCGTGACGCTCACGCTCGACGAGTCCGGGGCGAGCCCCAAGGGGCAACCCAAGCTCGTAGAATCGGTGAGTCGATGAGCAAGAAGCGAGTACACGAACTGGCCAAGGAGCACGGTCTCTCCAGCAAGGAGCTGCTGGAGAAGCTGCACGCTGCCGGTGTGGAGGCCAAGGCGGCCGCGTCCTCGGTCGAGGAGGCGTTGGCGCTGAAAGTCCTCGGACCGGCCGGGCCGAACAGCGCGCCGACTGCTCCCGCCACAACCGCGCCAGCCAAGCCTGCTTCCGGCACGGAGAGCAGGGGGACTCAGGCAGCTCAAGGGGTCCCATCGGTGAGCCCGCCGCCGGCACCTTCTGCGCAAGCCCCGGCGAGCGCGCCCGTGGCTCAGGCACCACCAGCGCCTGCTCCGGTAACGGCGACCCCAGCCACCCCGGCAACGGCTGCGTCCACGGCCGCGGCCCCCACCGGTAGCGCCGCGGCGGCGGCAGGCGAGAGAGTGCGACCGACGCGCGACTCGCGCACCGGGGAGCGCACTCCCGGCGACATCGGGCCGGGTGGACGCAGGCGCGTCGTGATCGACTCCCAAGCGTCGCGCCGTCAGCAGGGCGGCCCCGCCAACCAGCCCCAGCGCCGTCCCCGCCGCGGGCGGCGCAGGCGTGGCACCTACGACGAGACGATCGCTCCGATCGACGCGGCCGCCCTGGAGGCGACCGACGAGATCCGCGTCAACTCTGGCTCGACCGTCAAGGACGTCGCCGAGTACCTCGGCGTGCCCGTGCCGGAGATCATCAAGAAGCTGATGACCTTGGGCGAGATGGCGACGCTCACGCAGACCCTCTCCGACGACGCGATCCAGGTGCTGGCCGACGAGTTCGACAAGCAGATCGAGATCGTTCACGCCGCCGACGACGTCGAAGTCGAGCCGGTGTTCGAAGACGCCGAGGAGGATCTCGTCGACCGTCCTCCGGTCGTCACGATCATGGGTCACGTCGATCACGGCAAGACCTCGCTGCTGGACGCGATCCGCGAGACCGAGGTGGTAGCCGGCGAGGCGGGCGGCATCACCCAGCACATCGGCGCCTACCAGGTGCACCACGGCGGCAAAGAGATCACCTTCCTCGACACACCCGGTCACGAGGCGTTCACCGCGATGCGTGCTCGCGGCGCCCGCGTGACAGACCTTGCGGTGATCGTGGTCGCCGCCGACGACGGCGTCAAGCCTCAGACAGAGGAGGCGATCGACCACGCCAAGGCGGCCGAAGTGCCGATCGTCGTGGCGGTCAACAAGATCGACAAGGAGGGCGCCCAGCCCGAGCGCGTGCGCACCGAGATGACTCAGCACGGCCTGCAGCCCTCGGAGTGGGGAGGGGAGATCGAGTTCGTCGACGTCAGCGCGAAGACCCATCAAGGACTGGACACGCTGCTCGAGACGATCCAGGTCGTGACCGATCTGGAGGAGCTGAAGGCGAACAGCGGCGTCGAGGCCTCGGGCACGGTGATCGAGTCGAAGCTCGACCCCGGCCGCGGACCGGTCGTGACCGTCCTGATCCAGCGCGGCACCCTGAAGGTCGGCGATGCGCTCGTCGCGGGCGCGCACTTCGGGCGCGTGCGCGCGATGCACGACTTCGTCGGCAACAAAGTCAAGCGCGCGACGCCGGGGCAGCCGGTGGAGATGCTCGGCTTCGACGGCGTACCCGAGGCGGGCGAGCTCGTGCGCGTCGTCGAGCACGAGCGCCGCGCCCGTCAGCTCGCCGGCGAGCGCGCCAACCGCCTGAAGACCGAGGCGCTGGCGCGGCGCTCCGGGCGCAAGGTCTCGCTCGAGGACGTCTTCAAGCTCGCCCAGGAGGGGGCCGTCAAGGAGCTCGGCTTGGTTGTCAAGGCCGACGTAGCCGGGTCGCTGGAGGCGATCGAGGACGAGATCGCAAAGCTTCCCCAGCAGGAGGTCAAGGTCAACATCATCCACCGCGGTGTGGGTGGCATCAACGAGTCCGACGTGATGCTCGCAGCGGCTTCCAAAGGTGTGATCATGGCTTTCAACGTACGTCCCGTCGGCGACGCGCGCCAGATCGCCGAGCGCGAGGGCGTCGAGATCCGCTCCTACTCGGTCATCTATCGCGCGATCGACGAGCTGCGCGCCGCGATGCAGGGCATGCTCGAGCCCGCCGAGGTCGAGAGCACGTTGGGGCAGGCCGAGGTGCGCCAGCTGTTCAAAGCGTCGCGCATCGGCACGATCGCCGGCTCGTTCGTGACCGAGGGCAAGGTCACGCGCGGCGCGCGCGTGCGCGTGGTGCGCGAGGGCACCGTGATCTACGACACGACGATCGGCTCTCTGCGCCGCTTCAACGAGGACGCGCGCGAGGTCGCCTCGGGCTTCGAGTGCGGCATCGTGCTCGCGAACTTCCAAGATCTCCACGAGGGCGATGTGCTCGAGACCTACGAGACCAAGCAGGTCGAGCGCGAGCTTTCCGTCTGATCGTTGTGCAGCGTCGGGCCCCGTCGGAAGGCGGATGGATAGGATGAGCACCGGACGTATGCGTCGTGTGGACGAGGCGATTCGCCAGGTGCTGGGGGATGCGCTGGCGGGAGAGCTGAAGGACCCTCGTGTGGGATTTGTGACCGTGACAGATGTCAGAACCAGCGCCGACCTGAGCCATGCTCGCGTATATGTGAGCGTGCTCGGCGACGCCGATACACGGCAGGCGAGCATGGACGGCCTGGACAGCGCGCACGGCTTCCTGCAGCGGCGAGTCGCCGGCGAGCTGCGGCTGAAGCGCACGCCCACGCTCGAGTTCGCCTACGACGACACGACCGATCGCGCGCTCCGAGTGGACGCGCTGATCGACGAGATCGAGCGCTCGTGAGCGACGACGCCCGGCACACCACGGCCGACACGCGCGAGCTCGTGCTCGAGCGGATCCGCGCGGACTCGCGCTTCGTGCTCGCCGCGCACGAGTCCCCCGACGGCGATGCGTTGGGATCGCTCGTGGGGATGCAGGGACTGCTGACAGCGCTCGGCAAGGATTCTCAGATGTTCATCGCGCCCGACGATCTGCCGCTCCCGCGCGAGTACGGCGTGCTGCCGCTAGAGGGCTTGATTCAGGCCCCGTCGGCTGACATCGCCGAGCGCACCGTCGTGTTCCTCGACTGCGGCAACATCGACCGCAACTCGGCGAGCGTCCTGCGCGACGGGCGCCACCTGCTGAACATCGACCATCACCACGACAACACCCGTTTTGGCACGCTCGACCATGTCGTGGCCGACGCATCTTGCACGGCGGAGATCGTCTGGGACCTGATGCACGGGCTGGGGGTCAGCCCGACGCCGGTCGTGGCGCAGGCGCTGTATGTCGGGCTGATCACCGACACAGGACGCTTCATGTATGAGAACACCGGCCCACGCGCGCACGAGATGGCCGCCGAGCTGATCGAAGCGGGCGTCGACGTGCAGGGTGTCTACCGGCGCCTGTACGAGGAGATGCCGCTGGCCAAGCTCACGCTGCTCGCGCTGGCGCTCGAGAAACTTCGCCGCTTCGACTCCGGGGAGCTCACCCTGGCGGCGCTGAGTGCCGGGGACTTCGAGCGCGCGGACGCGGAGGAAAGCTACTCGGAGGGCATCATCGACCATCTGCGGGCGGTGCAGGGCACGAAGGTCGCGGTCCTCGTGCGCGAGCTGTCCGGCGGCCCGCGCAAGGGCCAGCACAAAGTCTCGTTGCGCGCGACCGACGACGACGTCGACGTGTCGATCATCGCGCGTGCGCAGGGCGGCGGGGGGCACCGCCGCGCGGCCGGCTTCTCGACGACGCTCGAGCTGGAGGAGCTGACCGAGTTCTTGCGAGGCGCGATCGCCGCGCAGTTGCACGCGGCGCCGAACGGCCACGCCGCCCCTTCGCTCGCCTGAGGGTGAGCCACGTTCTCCGCGTGGGATCCTTGCCGCCGCCATCCTCCAAGGACGGCATCCTGCTGATCGACAAGCCGGCGGGCATCACCTCGCACGACGTGGTCGCCGCGGTCCGGCGCTCGCTCGAGCGGGGCACGAAGGTCGGGCACGCGGGCACCCTCGACCCATTCGCCACCGGTCTGTTGATCGTGCTCGTGGGCAGGGCGACGAAAGCGCAGGATCGGTTCATGAAGCTGCCCAAGCGCTATGAGACCGAAGCCCGGCTCGGCGCCGTCTCGAGCACGGGCGACACCGAGGGAGAGATCGCGGAGACCGGGCGCCTGCCCGCCGATCCCCTCGAGTTGCCCACCGGCGAGGTTCGCCAGCGCCCGCCACTGCACTCGGCGGTGAAGATCGGCGGCGAGCGGGCCTACCGGCGCGCTCGCCGCGGCGAGCAGTTCGAGCTGCCCGAGCGGATCGTCACGGTCTACCGCTTCGAGCAGCTCTGGCGCGAGGGAGAGCGAGCCGCATTCGAGATCGAATGCGGCGCCGGCACGTACGTGCGCTCTTTGATCGCCGATTTGAAAGACGCGTACTGCCTGCAGCTCAGGCGCACCGCGATCGGGCCGTTCGAGGTCGTCGATGCGGTCGCTCCGCCCGCGCGTGGCGTTCCCTGGGGCGAGCAGCCGCTGATCGCGCTCGAGCCGGCGCTGGCCATGCTGCCGTGCGCTTCCCGATCGCAATAGGCTTCACGGCCGTGAAGATCACTCACCTGCCAGATGTCGAGCGCAGGGAGCGACGTGTCGCGGTCGGCACCTTCGACGGTGTGCATCGCGGCCATCGTGAGGTGATCGCCGGCTCCGACAGCGTGCTCACGTTCGAGCCCCACCCTGTCTCGGTGGTCGCGCCGCAGCACACTCCAAAGCTGCTGACAACGCTCGCGGTCAAGGCGGAGCTGATCGCTTCGCTGGGGGTGGCGGAGCTGATCGTGATCCCGTTCGACCACGAGTTCGCCTCGCGCGGCGCGGACGAGTTCATCGACGACGTGCTCGTCGGCGCGCTCGGTGCCACCCAGGTCGCGATCGGCGAGAACTTCCGCTTCGGACACAAGGCTCAAGGCGATCCGCGGCTGCTCGCCGCCGACGAGCGCTTCACCACGGTCGTGCACGCGCTGCTCGAGGTCGACGGTGAGATCGTCTCCTCCAGTCACATCCGCGGCCTCGTGCTCGCCGGCGAGGTCGCTCAGGCCACGCACTTCCTCGGTGCCCCGTTCCAGCTGCGCGGCGAGGTGGCCCACGGCGACGAGCGCGGCCGCGAGCTCGGGTTTCCCACCGCGAACCTCGTCCCCGACGAGGATCTTGCCTGTCCAGGGCATGGCGTGTACGCGTGCCTGGCTGACGGCCGACCACTCCGGGGAGCGGTGCCCGCCGCCGTCAGCATCGGCGTGCGCCCGACCTTCAAAACCGGGCGGGGCGAGCTGATCGAGGCTTACATCCTCGACTTCGACGGCGACCTCTATGGCACCGAGCTGCGACTCGAGTTCCTCGAGCGGTTGCGCGGCGAGCGGCGCTTCGACACCCCCGAGGCGCTGATCGAGCAGATGCACCGCGACGTGCAGCGCACCCGGGAAATCACTCGCGCCTGCTAGCCTGCACCCGCGATGGCAGCGATAACAACAGAGCGCAAGCGCGAGATCGCCGCGAAGTTCGGGGCGAACGAGCAGGACATGGGCTCGACCAAGGTCCAGATCGCGCTGCTGACCGAGCGCATCAACCACCTGACCGAGCATCTGCGCGAGCAGAGCAAAGACCACCATTCGCGCCGTGGTCTGCTGATGCTCGTCGGCAAACGCCGCCGCTTCCTGGCCTACCTGCAGCGCCGCGACCTCGAGGGCTATCGCGCGTTGATCAAAGAGCTCGGCCTGCGTAAGTAGGCGCTGCGGTCGATGAGCGTCATCGAGCCAGGCACACCGGCACCGAGCTTCACGCTCGCGCGCGCCGACGGCGAGAGCTTCACCGAGCAGGACCTGCAGGGCATAACGACGGTGCTGGTGTTCTACCCGTTCGCGTTCAGCCCGGTATGCACAGATCAGCTGCAGGTGTACGAGCCGGTTGTGCGCGAGCTGGCGGAGCAGGGCGGGGCGCTGTACGGCGTCTCGTGCGACTCGAGCTGGGCGCAGAGCGCGTTCAGGGAGAAGCTCGGCGTGAGCAGCGAGCAGCTCTCGGACTTCGAGCCGAAGGGCGCTGCGTGCGCGGCGTTCGGCGTGCTGCATCCGGGCGGCTTTCCGCAACGTGCGCTCGTGATCACCGGAGCGGACGGCGTCGTGCGCTTCAGCTATGAAGCCCCCTCGCCGGGCGAGCTCCCGCCCGTCGAGCTGCTGCGCGAAGGCCTCACGGCCGCGCTTCGCTAAGCTCCGTCGGTACGGAATAAATAGAAAAAGACACGGTCCGCCGAGGGCACACAGCCCGATGGCTTGGTCGGGGCGGATCAGGAAGGCAGTAAACATATGAGTAGTGATGCAGCCGTTACACGGGTCTCCGTGGAGATCGCGGGTAGCGAGATCTCGTTCGAGACCGGCCGGATGGCCAAGCAGGCCTCGGGCGCAGTCGTAGTCCGCCAGGGCGACACGATGGTCCTCTGTACCGCCGTCGCCGGCTCGCTGCGCGACGTCGACTTCCTCCCGCTGACGGTGGACGTCGAGGAGCGCATGTACGCCTCCGGCAAAATCCCCGGCTCGTTCTTCAAGCGCGAGGGCCGCCCCGGCGAGAAGGGCACGCTCACCGCGCGCATGATCGATCGTCCGATCCGTCCGCTGTTCCCGAAGGAATGGCGCTACGACACGCAGCTGGTCGCGATCCCGCTGTCGATCGACCACGTCCATCCTTACGACATCCTCGCGATGAACGGCGCCTCGACCGCGCTGATGATCTCCGACATCCCGCTGCCGACACCCGTCGGCGCCGTGCGGATCGGCAAGATCGACGGCAATTTTGTCGTCAACCCGAACGAGGCGGACATGCTCCCGGACGCGGAGACGCCTTCCGATCTAGATCTGATCGTCGCCGGCACCGAGGAGGCGATCCTGATGGTCGAGGCGGGGGCCAACGAGATCCCCGAGGCCGAGATCCTCGACGCGCTCGACATCGCCCACGCTGAGATCAAGAAGATCTGCGCGCTGCAGCGCGAGCTTCAGACAAAGGTCGGCAAGGAGAAGAAAATCTTCGAGGCGATCCAGGTCGACCCGGCGATCCTCGACGCGATTCGCGCCTCCCACGGCTCGGCCCTCGAGGATGCGACGCAGGTCGAGGACAAGCTCGACCGCCAGGACGCGACGAAGGCGGTTGAGGCGGCGATACTCGAGCAGCACGCCACAGCGGCTCCCGAGGGCGCCTCCGACGAGCAGATCAAGGACGCCCGTAAGCTCCGCTCGGCGGTGCAGATGGCGTTCGACAAGCTCGAGAAGTCGATCATCCGCGAGCGCATCGCGATCCACAAGAAGCGCCCGGACGGTCGTGGCGAGAACGAGATCCGCGACATCGCGATCGAAGTCGGGGTCACGCCGCGCACGCACGGCTCGGCGCTGTTCACGCGCGGGCAGACACAGGCGCTGAGCGTCGTCGCGATGGGCACGCTCAAGGAGGAGATGCGCCTCGACACGCTCGGGCTGGAGACCAAAAAGTACTACTGGCACCACTACAACTTCCCGCCGTTCTCGGTCGGTGAAGCGGGGCGCATGGGCGGTGTCAAGCGCCGCGACATCGGTCACGGCGCGCTCGCCGAGCGCGCGCTCGCGCCGATGGTGCCTTCGATCGAGGAGTTCCCCTACTCGATCCGCGTCGTCTCGGACATCCTCGAGTCGAACGGCTCCTCCTCGATGGCGTCGGTCTGCGGATCTTCGCTGTCGCTGATGGACGCGGGCGTGCCGATCAAGCGCCCGGTCGCGGGGATCGCGATGGGGCTGATCAAGGAGGGCGACGACTACATCGTCCTGACCGACATCGCCGGCGTCGAGGACCACCTGGGAGACATGGACTTCAAGGTGGCCGGCACCGAGCGCGGGATCACCGCGCTGCAGATGGACATCAAGATCACGGGCGTCACGTTCGACATCCTGCGCGACGCGCTCGCGCAGGCAAAAGAGGCCCGCACGTTCATCCTTCACAAGATGGCTGACGTGATCAGGACGCCGCGCGAGCAGCTCTCGCAGTTCGCGCCGCGGATCCAGACGATCCAGATCGACCCGTCGCAGATCGGCCTGCTGATCGGCAAGGGCGGCGAAACCATCAGAGGTCTATCCGAGGAGTTCGAGTCTCAGATCGACGTCAACGACGACGGCCAGGTGCTGATCTACTCCGCCAACGGCGAGCTCGGCGACGCCCTGCTCGAGCGCGTGCGGATGATGATGAAGGAGGTCGAGGTCGGCGACGAGTACGTCGGCAAGGTCGTCAAGACCACGACCTTCGGCGCGTTCATCGAGCTCGCGAAGGGCACCGACGGGCTGCTGCACATCTCGAACGTCTCACCCGGACAGCGGGTGGACACGGTCGAGGACGTGCTCAACCGCGGCGACGAGGTCAACGTGCGCGTGGTCGAGGTCGACCGCGAGCGCGGCCGCATCGGCCTGCGACTTGCCGAGGATCCCGACATCGCCGGCAAGTCGGCCGAGGAACTGGTCGGCGTCAGTGCCGGCGGTGGCGGCGGTGGCGGCGGGCGTCCCCCGCGCGACCGCGACGGCGGCGGACGTAACGGGGGCGGTCGCGACCGGGGACCGCGCCGCGAAGGCGAGCGTGGCTCGGGCCGTCCACGCCACGGCGGTAGTGACCGTTCCTGACAGACTCACACGCCCGCTGGGCGCGCCGGTCGAGAAGCTTCGGACGGCGCGCCGGTGAGCCCTGCAAATGACGGTGCGCCGGTGAGCTTTCCACAGGGGGATGAGGCCGAGCACCGCATAACCACGCTTGACAGCGGCGTGCGGGTGGTCACCGAGCGCGTGCCGAGCGTGCGCTCGGTGGCGCTCGGGTTCTGGATCGGCACAGGCTCGGCCGCGGAGGACGAGAGCCAGGCGGGGATCAGCCACCTGCTCGAGCACATGCTGTTCCGCGGCAGCTCCCGTTTCGGCTCGGAGGAGATCGACCAGATCTTCGACGCGATGGGCGCGGAGATCAACGCTGGGACCGACAGGGAGACGACGTCGCTGTACACGCGCGTGCTCGACCGCCATCTCGAGCGCGCGTTCGACGTGATGGGCGACATGTTGTGGCGACCCCGCTTCGAAGAGCTCGAGGCCGAGCGCGAGGTCGTGCTCGAGGAGATCGCGATGTACGAAGACGACCCGCAGGACAAGGTCTTCGACGTGCTTGGCGGCGCCGTCTTCGGATCGCATCCGCTCGGCCGGGCTGTGATCGGCAGCGCACGGGTGGTCGGCGGGGCAACGCGCGAACAGCTACGCGGGTTCCACGACGAGCGCTACGTGCCGGAGCGCGTCGTGATCGCCGCCGCGGGGTCGGTCGAGCACGACGCGGTCGTCGCGATGGCTCGTCAGGCCGAGCAGGAGCGTGAGCACGCACAGCCCGCGATCGTGTCCGCGCCACTCGGCGACCCCGACTTTCAGCGGCGGGTGCGCTTTCTGGAGAAAGACACCGAGCAGTACCACCTGTGTCTCGGCGGGGCTGGGCTGGCACGCGACGACGAGCGCCGGTTCGCGTTGCGCGTACTCGAAGGGATCCTCGGCGGGACGTCCTCCTCGCGGCTGTTTCAAGAGGTGCGCGAGCGCCGCGGCCTCGCTTATTCGGTGTTCTCGTTCTCGAGCATGTTCGCGACCACCGGCGAGGTCGGGCTGTATGTGGGCACGCGTCCGGACAATCTCGCGAAGGCGCTGGCGGTAGTCGCGAAAGAGCTCGAGCGTTGCGTGGAAGATCCAGCGAGCGAGGAGGAGCTGACGCGCTCGCGCGAGAATCTGAAGGGTCGCGTCGTGCTATCGCTCGAGTCGACCGGCGCACGCATGAGCAGGCTCGGCTCTTCGGTGCTGAACGAGATGGCGATCCTCTCGGTGGACGAGGTGATCGAGCGGATCGACGCGGTGCGGATCGCCGATCTGCGCGAGCTGGCCGACGAGCTGTTTCGCCCGGGCCGGTTGTCGGTCGCGTGCGTCGGCCCCAACGAGCAGGTGTTCCGCACGGCGCTTGAGAACGCCGCCCCGCTCGAGGCCGTGGCGGCGTGAGCGCACCCGCGGGAGCAAACGGGGAGAGACCCGTCGTGATCCGTGTCGCGGTGGCGGGCGCCGCCGGGCGAATGGGGGAGACGGTCTGCGCGGCGGTGCAAGGCGCCCCGGACATGGAGCTTGTGGGGCGCGCCGATCCGGCGCTCGGAACGACGCTCGAGGAGATCCTGACGGAATCGGAGCCGCCCGACGTGGTCGTCGACTTCACCCAACCCGACACCGCTCTAGGCAACGCTCTCGCGTGCGTGCGTGCCGGCGTGCACGTCGTGATCGGCACTACCGGGTTCGACCCGGCGCCGCTGAGACAGGCGCGGCCGAAGCAGACCGCGGCTCCTCGCCCCAGCGCGAACGTGCTGATCGCCCCCAACTTCGCGATCGGCGCGGTGCTGATGACGCGCTTCGCCGCCGAGGCTGCCCGGCATATGCAGAAGGCGGAGATCATCGAGCTCCATCACGACCGCAAGGTCGACGCGCCGAGCGGCACGGCCAAGCGCACCGCCGAGCTGATGGCACAAGCCTCCGGCGGCCCCGAGCCGCCGATCCACTCGGTGCGGCTGCCCGGCCTGGTGGCCCATCAGGAGGTGATCCTCGGCGACGTCGGTCAGACGCTGAGCATCCGCCATGACACGATCAGCCGCGAGTCGTTCATGCCGGGCGTGTTGCTCGCGGTGCGTCGTGTCCCCACGCTCGAGACCTCTCCGCTGATCGGCTTGGAGAGCCTGCTGTTCGGGGGCGTGTCTTGAGCGCGG
>CAVRPD010000004.1:0-495447 GCA_963723075.1 uncultured Solirubrobacterales bacterium | reverse complement strand
ATGGTGCGCCGCGCGCGTTCGGCGGCGGGCTGCGGATCAAGACCACGCTCGACCTCGAACTGCAGCGTGCGGCCGAACAGGCGATCAGCGGCTACCTCGCCTATTCGGGCGATCCCTCCGCCTCGCTGGTGGCGATCGAAAACTCGACCGGCGAGGTTCGCGCGATGGTCGGTGGGCGCAACTACGACGAAAGCCCGTTCAACCTTGCGACCGAGGGCGAGCGCCAGCCCGGCTCCTCGTTCAAGGCGTTCGACCTGGCGGCGGCGCTCGAGCACGGGATCTCGCCGGACTCTGTCTGGACCTCGAAGGAGAAGACCTTCTATGTCCACAGCCCGCGCGGTGTCGAAAAGTTCGTCGTGCACAACGACGAAGGCGCCTATACCGGCTCGAACACTCTGACCAACGCGACCGCCTACTCCGACAACTCGATCTACGCCGAAGTCGGCTTGAAGGTCGGCACCGAACGAATCGCCCGGCTCGCACACGCGATGGGCATCACAACCCCGATCTCGACCAACCCCGCGATGACGATCGGCGGCCTCAGCGTCGGCGTGACACCGCTCGACATGGCGCACGCCTACGAGACGATCGCCCACGGCGGCGAGCGAGTCAGTGGCACGATGGCTAAAGACGACGCCCCCGTTGGTATCCAGGAAGTCGAAGCGGGCGGCCGTCCCCTGCCCGACGGCGCGCGGCGCGACACGAACATGGTCGAGATCAAGCGGGTCCTCCCACCTGAAGTCGCGACTACAGAGACATCGGTGCTCGAGACCGTGCTCGAGTACGGCACCGCGAAAGCCGCCGCGCTCGGCGAATTCGCCGCCGGCAAGACGGGCACGACCTCGAACTACGGCGACGCCTGGTTCGTCGGCTGGAACCATAAGTACACGGTCGCCGTGTGGGTCGGCTATCCCAACAGCCTGGTCCCGATGACCTCCAATTTCGACGGTGGGCCGGTGCTCGGGGGCACCTTCCCGGCGCTGATCTGGCACAACTTCATGGTCTCCGCGCTGCAGGTCGAAAAGGCGCGGGCGGAACACGCGGCGCATCCCAAGGGCTCTGGGGGTGCGAGCGGCGCCGGGACCTCGAGCACAGGCGAAGCGGAAACCGCCGTGCCGCCCACCACAAGCACGACACCGAGTCGAGGCGTTGCGCCGGCGAACGGCGGAGGCAAGGAAGCGGGCAAGGAAAGCGGGAAGTCCGCCACGCCCGGCGGCGGCAACGAAGCCGCTACCGGCACGCCGCCCAACGCGGGTGCCGAATCTGAACACACCGCCACGCCGACCCCCGCGCCGGAATCCCCGAGCGGCCCGTCCTCGCCGACGCCGGCGACCCCCTCTTCTCCGTCACCGACCGGCGGCGTCAGCCCGACCGGCTGAGCTTTCAGGCCGACACGGGCAGGCGGGGTCGCGAAACGTGCCGGTTTTCCACCGCGCAGAAGCGCCAGGGCAGCTCGACCGCCTTCGTGATCCCGATGCGCGTGCCTACGACCACTGCGGGCTCGAGCCACGCCGCTTCAGGCGGGAGGATGCGAACAGGCCCGTCGTAGAGGTCGCCACCGTTGTCAGACAGCTCGATCCCGAGCGCCTGTGTGAGCTTGCCGGGACCGGAACAGAGATCCTCGTCGCGCATCGCGGTGCCACTCCTCGAGCGCCGAGCGCGCATCGTCTCTATCCCTTCGAGCGGCTGAAGCGCTCTGATCAGCACCGCCGCGCCGACGCCTGCGGGCTCGCAGACCGCGTTCAACAGCGCGTGGATGCCGTAGGAGCGGTAGACGTAGGCACGGCCGGGCGGCCCGAACAGCGTGCGTGTGCGCGGTGTCAGCCCGGCGAACGCGTGACAGGCCGGCTCTGAATCGTGATAGGCCTCGGTCTCGACGATCACGCCGCTGACGAGAGGTCCGTCGCCGAGGGCGTGCTCGACGACACAGCCGATCAGATCGTGGGCGACCTCGAGGACCGGCCGGGCGTAGAAGTCGGCGGCGAGCGGCTCAGGCCACATCGCCATCGAGCACGCCCTGCGCCGCGACGATCTGCTCGCGCACGCGTGCGGTCGAGGTCCCGCCCTCGGAGATCTTCGACTCGAGCCACGAGCTCTGCCGCAGCGCCTCGTAGTAGAGCTCGCTGCGGTCCGCCAGCTCCGCGCTGTGCGCCGACAGCTCCTCCACCGTCAACTCGGATAGCTCCCGCCCACCGTCGAGCGCCGTGCGCACGAGCCCCGCGACGACGCCGTGCGCCTCCCGAAACGGCACGCCCAGCTCAACCAGTAGGTCGGCGACGTCGGTGGCGGCGAGCAGCTCATCCGCGGCGGCGGCGGCCATCCGTTCGCGCGAGAAGCGCACGCCCGCGAGCATCCCACAGGCGGCGGCAAGCGAGAGCTCGAGCGTGTCGCAGGCATCGAACAGGTGCTCCTTGTCCTCCTGCAGGTCCTTGTTGTAAGTCAGGGGCAGCGCGTGGATCACACCGTGCAGGGCGGCGAGGTGGGCGACCACGCGCGGGGCCTTCGCCCGCAGCAGCTCGGCCGCGTCGGGGTTCTTCTTCTGGGGCATGATCGAGGAGCCCGATGACCATGCGTCGGGCAGCTCACAGAAGGAGAACTCCTCGCTCGACCACAGCACGAGCTCGGCGCCCAGTCGCGAGAGGTGCGTCGCGCAGGTGGCCGCGGCCGAGAGGTAGTCGAGGATGAAGTCGCGCCCGGAGACCGCGTCGATCGAGTTGCGTGAGACCTCGCGGAAACCGAGCTCGCGCGCCACCTGGCCGCGGTCGGTGTCGAAGTTGACCCCGGCGAGCGCCCCGGACCCGAGCGGCAGCCGCCCCGCCTCGTGCTCTGCGAAGGCAAAGCGGGAGCGGTCTCGGGAGAGCATCCAGAAGTAGGCGAGCAGATGATGAGATAGGTACACGGGCTGGGCGCGCTGCAGGTGGGTGTAGCCGGGCAGCGGCCAGTCGAGGTGCTCTTCGGCGCGCGCAAGCACGACGCCCATCAGCTCCCCGATCGCCGTCTGCGCCTGCGCAGCGCGCTCGCGCGTGAACATCGCGAGGTCGGTCACGACCTGGTCGTTGCGCGAGCGGGCGGTGTGCAGCTTGCCGCCGACCGGCCCCGCCAGCTCGGTCAGCCGCCGCTCGACCGCCATGTGGATGTCCTCGTCGTCCTCCCGAAAGGGAAAGCGCCCCTCGCGCAGCTCGAGCTCCACAGTATCGAGGCCGGCCAGCAGCGCATCGCGATCCTCGGCGGAGACGATCTTCTGCGCCGCAAGCATCGAAGCGTGCGCGCGCGACTGTGCGATGTCCTGCGGCCACAGCCGTCGGTCGAACTCGATCGAGGAGTTCAGGCGCCGGAAGTCGGGGTGCTGGGGCTCGTGGAAGCGGGACACGGAGACAGCAGTCTATGAGCCCTTCCGCTGCCGAGGACCCTGAGCCGTCTTACCCGGCGGTCTTCAGTCGCCTACCGCCCAAGCACTGCGCGCAGCGCCTCAGCCACGCGCGCGACCTGCGACTCGCTCATCTCCGGGAAGAACGGCAGCGCAAGCGAGCGCGCGGCCACGTCCTCGCACACGGGGAACTCTCCTTTACGGTGCCCGAAGCGCTCGCGGTAGAAGCTCATCAGATGGATAGCCGGTAGATACGGCTTGCTCTGAACCCCGAGCTCGGCAAGCGCGCGAATGACCCCGTCGCGCTCGACCCCGGGTGGAAGCTGGACAACAAAGACGAACCACCCGCGCACATCGCCACCCCGGTCGAGACAGGGCAGATCGAGCCCCTCGATCGTGTGGCTGAGCACTTCCCGATAGCGCTCAGCCACACGCGCGCGATCAGCCAGCATCCGGTCGAGCCTCTCCAGCTGAGCAAGCCCAAGCGCACAGGCGATATCGGACAGTCGGTAGTTGAAGCCAAGCCGATCGTGATCGAGCCACCCCATGTCGGGCGCACGCCCCTGATTGCGCTCAGAGTCGATCCGCTCCTTCAGCAGGGGATCGCCGAGCGTAACCATTCCCCCCTCGCCGGTGGTCAGCTGCTTGTTGGCATAGAACCCGAACACAGCGGGATGCCCGCGCCCACCGACCGGCGTGCCGTCCGAGTGCACAGCCCCAAGCGCCTCGCAAGCATCCTCGACGATCGCCAACCCGTGCTTCTCGGCCAACCCCTCAAACGCGGGCAGATCGGCGGGATAGCCAAAGATGTGCACGGGCAGCAAGGCCTTGGTGCGCTCGGTCACAGCGGCCGCGGCAGCGTCGGGATCGAGGTTGAGCGTGACCGGATCGATATCGGCAAACACAGGCCGAGCCCGCTCGTAGAGAGCAACGTTCGCAGAGGCGACAAACGAGAAGGGGCTGGTGACAACCTCATCCCCCTCCCCCACCCCGATCCCACGCAACGCCAGATGCAGCCCGGCGGTACCGCTGGAAACCGCACACCCCAGCGGAGCCCGAACAAAAGCGGCAAACCTGCCCTCGAACGCAGACACAAGCGGTCCGAGCGAAAGCTGCCCGGACCGCAGCACCTCCAACACAGCCCTCTCCTCAGCCTCCCCTAAAACAGGCCGGGCAAGAGGTATCGGGCTGTCGACGTCGGCGCCACCAGGGCTCCCGACGAGCGGCCCTCGACGGGACGACATCCGCTCGACCGAGCCGACGCCCGGCGCAGCGTCAGAACCCTGCACTACACCCTGCCGGTCGAGCGGATCGTCGCTCCCGACGAGGGCCGCCGACCACCCTGCATCCCGTACTCGAGCGAATCGACAAGCGCGTCCCAGGACGCGGCGATCAGGTTCTCAGAGACCCCGATCGACCCCCAGACGTCCTGCCCATCGGAGGCATCGATCAAAACGCGAGTGACCGCCCCCGTGCCCTTGGTCTCATCGAGGATGCGCACCTTGAAGTTGACGAGCTCAATATCGCGAAGGTGGGGATGGATCTCGCCGATCGCGTCGCGGAGGGCAGCGTCGAGCGCGTGCACGGGACCGTTGCCCTCGGCGGTGCGCACGAAGCGCTCGCCGTCGAGCCAGATCTTGATCGTGGCCTCAGTCGCGACCTTGCCGTCGGCGCGCTGCTCGACGAGCACGCGCCAGGACTCGAGACGGAACAGCGGCTCATACGAGCCGGCCTCCTTGCGCATCAACAGCTCGAAGGACCCGTCGGCCGCCTCGAACTGAAAGCCGGCGTGCTCAAGCTGCTTGACGCGCTCGACAACGCGCTGGGCGAACGCGTCGTCGGTCGCGAGCCCGGCCTGGCCGGCCTTCTCGGAGATCGTGGCGCGGCCGGAGAGCTCTGAGATGAGCACGTCGGCGCGGTTGCCGACGAGCGCCGGGTCGACGTGCTCGAAGGTTTGCGAGTCCGCGCGCACCCCGGCGGCGTGCATGCCGGCCTTGTGCGCGAAGGCGTGCTTGCCAACGTAGGGCTGGGCGGGGTTGGGCGAGCGGTTGAGCAGCTCGTCGACGAAGTGGGCGGTCTCGGTCAGACGCGCGAGACGCTCGGGCGCCAGCAGGTCGAAGCCCATCTTCAGCTGCAGGTCGGCGACGATCGTGATCAGGTTGGCGTTGCCGGTGCGCTCGCCGATGCCGTTGACGGTGCCCTGCACCTGGGTGGCGCCCGCTTCGACGGCCGCCAGAGTGTTGGCGACGGCGCAGCCGGAGTCGTCGTGGCAGTGGATGCCGAGCAGCGCACCGTCGCCGAGCGCTTCGCGCACGACAGCGATGGCCATGCGGATCTGCGGCGGAAGCGAGCCGCCGTTGGTGTCGCACAGGACGACGCGCTCGGTGCCCGCGTCGGCCGCGGCGCGCAGGCAGTCCAACGCATAGCCGGGATCGAGAGTGAAGCCGTCGAAGAAGTGCTCGGCGTCGAACAGCACGCGCTTGCCGTGCGCGCGCAGGAACGCGACCGAGTCCGAGATCATCGCGAGGTTCTCCTCGCGCGAGACGCGGACGACCTTCTCGACGTGCAGGATCGAGGCCTTGCCGACCAGCGTGCAGGCAGGCGCGAAGGAGTCCGCGAGCACGCGCAGGCCCTCGTCGTCGTCGGCATCGATGTCACGTCGGCGCGTCATGCCGAAGGCGACGATCTCGGCGTTGTGCAAGGTCTCGCCGGCCAGCAGCCGGAACAGCTCGAGCTCCTTCGGGTTGGACGAGGGGAAACCGGCCTCGATCAGATCGACGCCAAGGTCGTCCAAAGCGTGGACGACGCGCAGCTTCTCCGCGGCCGTGAGGCTCATGCCGCCGCCACCCATGCCGTCGCGCAAGGTGGCGTCATATAGCTGTATGTCAGACATGGTCCTAGCCTGCAGCAGTCGTCTGTGCGCTCGGCGCCGGAGCCTCGCCGGAGGGCGTCTCCAGGGCAGTGGCGTCGACGACATCGAGCCACTCGCGATAGCGCTCGGAGCGCCCGTGGATCGCGTCGTCGAAGGCGGCCTGCAGCACGCGCGTGATCTCACCGGGCCTGCCGGTGGCGACCTTGTGGTTGTCGACCTCGCGCACGGGCACGAGCTCGGCGGCGGTGCCGGACATGAAGACCTCGTCGGCGAGGTACATCTCGGCGCGGGCGACGTTGCGCTCGAGCACCTTGTAGCCGAGGTCTTGGGCGATCTGGATGACCGAGCGGCGGGTGATGCCGTCGAGGATCGAGTTGTGCTGGCCGGGGGTTGAGATCTCGCCGTCGCGGACGATGTAGATGTTCTCGCCGGTGCCCTCGCAGACGTGGCCGTGGTCGTCGAGCAGGATCGCCTCTTCGTAGCCGGCCTTGACCGACTCGACCTTGGCGAGCACGTTGTTGAGGTACTGCCCGGAGGCCTTGGCGTGCGGGATCAGCGAGTCGGGGCTGATCCGCCGCCACGAGGAGGTCATCGCGCGCACGCCGTTGCGCATGCCCTCCTCGCCGAGGTAGGCGCCCCACTCCCAGCAGGCGATCGTCACGTCGACCGGGGCCTCTAACGGGTTCAGGCCCATCGAGCCGTAGCCGCGGTAGGCGAGCGGGCGGATGTAGCAGGAGCGCAGGCCGTTGCGCGCGACGAGTTCCCGTGTGGCGTCGCGCAGCTCCTCATCGGAGAAGGGAAGCTCCATGTAGAACAGCTCGGCGGAGCGGCGCAGCCGCTCGACGTGCTCGGCGTTGCGGAACACGGCGGGGCCGAGCACGGTGTCGTAGCAGCGCACGCCCTCGAAGACGCCCGTGCCGTAGTGCAGGCCGTGCGTCAGGACGTGGACCCGAGCGTCCTCCCAGGCGACGAAATCTCCGTTCATCCAGATGAGGTCGGTGGGCTCCACTTTCACTAACGCTCCTATTCGAGATTGTCGAGCACTGCCCTGGTCGCCTGCTCCGTACCGGTTTCGCCACCCAGGTCGGGTGTGCGCAGGCCGTCGGCGAGTGCGCGTTCAACGCCCGATTCTACAGCCGTGGCCTCGCTTGCCAAGCCCAGTCCGTGGCGGAGAAGCATCGCCGCGGAGAGGAACATCGCCAAGGGGTTGGCGATGCCCTGCCCGGCGATATCCGGCGCGGAGCCGTGCACTGGCTCGAACAATCCAGGACCGCCTGTGCCCGGCGAGCCGTCAGGCGAGCGGGTGTCACCGCTGAGCGACGCGCTGGGGAGCATGCCGATCGAGCCGGTGATCATCGCGGCCTCGTCGGAGAGGATGTCTCCGAACATGTTCTCGGTGAGGATCGTGTCGAAGTGGCGCGGCGCGGAGACGAGCTGCATGGCGGCGTTGTCGACGAGCACGTGCTCGAGCTGGATGTGGGGAAACTCGCGCGCATGCACCCCGATCACCACCTCGCGCCAGAGCCGGGAAGTCTCGAGCACGTTGGCCTTGTCGACGCTCGACACCTTTGCGCGTGCGGCGCGGAAGGCCACGCGCGCGATCCGCTCGATCTCCTCGACCGTGTAGGCGCAGACGTCGGACGCGGAGGTGGGAGTGCGGGTCTTCTCACCGAAGTAGATGCCGCCGGTGAGCTCACGCACGACGAGCAGGTCGGTGCCCTCGATTCGCTCGCGGCGCAGCGGCGAGGCTTCATACAGCGCAGGCAGGGGCTTGACCGGGCGCAGGTTGGCGAACAGCCCAAGCCCCTTGCGCAGACCGAGCAGGCCCTGCTCGGGGCGGGGCTTGTGGGGATCGGTGGTGTCCCACTTCGGCCCGCCGACGGCCGCGAGCAGCACGGCGTCTGAGCGCTTGCACGCCTCCAGCACCTCGTCGGTGAGGGCAACGCCGTGGGCGTCGATCGAGGCGCCGCCGAACGGGTGCTCCTCGAACTCGAAGTCGCCGAAGCGCGACAGCAGCTCGAGCGCCGGCGCCATGATCTCAGGACCGATCCCGTCGCCGGGGAGCGTGACGATGTGATGGGTCATGGGCGCGCGACGCTAGCAGGCCGGCGGGCGCCTGCGGTGTGGCGGCGCGACTACCTGTCCGTGTCGACCTCCGAACAGACGGTCACGCGCAGACCGGCTGCCGCAAGTTGCCCGTAGGGCACATGGACGAGGCCTGCGGCGCGCTCCGGCGATGACGAGTCCACGGGCATGGGCCGGCTGACACGATTCATCCTCAGCGTATCCCTCCATCGCGATCGCAGACCGGTCCACCGCTTGATCTCCATGTGCTTGTCCGCGCGTATCGTCGGGTTGGCAAGCATCAGCCGCTGCTCATGCACAGCGGCCGTCGGTGTCACCAGATGGTTCGCTGCCCAGTCGTGATAGCGCGCCAGCGCAAAGGCATCGCCGACACGCCAGTACATGCCCCGCGCTGTCATCCAGATCGTCGCGCGCAGGGACAGATGCGGCTCGAGCTCGCCGACGACGCACACTTCGATCGCCTGCCAGTGACCCGCCGATCCGTCGAGCGCGGAGAGCATCTTGAGCTGCGCCTTACGAGACATCGAGAACGCACGCGGTGACGGGTTGCCGCCGCTCATCAGACGAAGGATCGCCCAAGCCGACGCCAAGCCGAACAGGAGCGTCGCCGCGATGATCAGGATCGCAGGACCTGGTTCGAGTTTTGCAACCACGAGAATTACCAAATCGATAAGCAGTCCCACAAGCAGGACACAGAGGCTCGCCATCGCGAACCCGAGCAACTGCGACAGGCGGTCGATGTGACCGTGTTCCCACGGAGGGCTCTCCGCGGAGTAGAAGAATCCCATCCATGCGGAGCGCGCCGCCACCGCCAGGAGCAGCAGCGCCAGCGTGAGGATCAGCCAGTTCTCGGCCCGCGCTTCCACCGGAGGCAGCTCGCGCCCCTTCTCGATCGACCAGCCGAGCACATACAGCGCCGCGCCGAGGACCGAGAGGCCGATGAGAAGCGCCGCGAACACGAACAGCGGATCGCGCCAGCCCGAGTCGTCCCCGCGATGCCGCGCGCCCGCGAGCGTGCTACCCGAGATCGCCGCCAGGCCAATGCCCATGACGATCGGGAGAAGTCCGCTGGACTCAACCATTGTGGACACTGAATCATGTGGTGCCGACAGGAAAGATGCGCGGAGCGAAATGGACGCGCTCGCTCGAGACGGCGCCGTCGACCTTGGGCTCCGTTTACAACGCCGTGGTCACCGGGACCCCCGGTGCCCGCCTCTCGCGCGCGCCCTCATAACCGGCGATCGCGTCGTCCTGCTGCAGCGTGAGCGCGATGTCGTCGAGCCCGCCGAGCAGGCGGTGGCGGATCTCGTGGTCGATCGCGAAGGGAACCTGCTCGCCGGCGAAGCGCACCTCCTGGGCCTCGAGGTCGATCTCGCCCTCGCCGGCACGCGCGAGCGAGTGGCAGTCCTCGGCGGAGAGCACGACGGGGAGCAGTCCGATCTTGGTGCAGTTGGAGTAGAAGATGTCGGCGAACGAGGGAGCGACGATCGCGCGGAAGCCGTAGTCCTGCAGGCCCCAGGGGGCGTGCTCGCGCGAGGAGCCGCAGCCGAAGTTCTCACCCGCGACGAGGATCGGGTTGGCGGGCAGCTCCCAGCTGGGCTCCTTGGCCCAGTCGTAGAACAGGAACTGCCCGAAACCGGAGCGCTCGACGCGCTTGAGGAACTGCTTGGGCATGATCTGGTCGGTGTCGACGTCGGCACGGTCGAGGTGGCTTACGGGTCCTGCGATCACTTTGACGGCGTCCATGGTCAGCTCCAATCCCTGATGTCGACGAAATGGCCCTCGATCGCCGCGGCGGCGGCCATCTGCGGCGAAACCAAATGCGTGCGCCCGCCCCTGCCCTGGCGTCCCTCGAAATTGCGGTTTGACGTGGACGCGCAGCGCTCGCCGGGCTGAAGGATGTCGGGGTTCATGCCGAGGCACATCGAGCAGCCGGCGACGCGCCAGTCGAAGCCGGCGGCGCGGAAGACCTCGTCGAGTCCCTCGGCCTCGGCCTGTTTCTTGACCTGCTGGGAGCCGGGAACGACCATCGCGCTCACCGACGGCGCGACCTTCTTACCGGCGACGACCTGAGCGGCGGCGCGCAGGTCGCCGATGCGGGAGTTGGTGCACGAGCCGATGAACACGCGGTCGACGGCGATCTGATCGATCGGCGTGCCCCCCTCGAGCCCCATATAGGCGAGCGCGCGTTCGATCGCCTCGCGGTCGGCGGGGGTGTCGAGCTCCGCGGGCGCCGGCACGTGCTCGGTGACGGCGCGAACCATGCCGGGGTTGGTGCCCCAGGTGACCTGGGGAGAGATGGCGGAGGCGTCGATCACCAGATCGGTGTCGAACTCGGCGCCGTCCTCGGTGGCCAGCCCGCGCCAGCGCGCGATCGCCGCGTCGAGCTCGGCGCCCCGGGGGGCGCCGGGGAGCGGCGTGCCCGCCTGCTCGGCGTCGCGGAACCATGCGAAGGTGGTCTCGTCGGGAGCGATCATGCCGGCGCGGCCGCCGCCCTCGATCGTCATGTTGCAGACGGTCATGCGCCCCTCCATCGAGAGCGCCTCGATCGCGGGCCCGGCGTACTCGACGGCGTGGCCGGTGAGCCCGCCGACGCCCAACTGGCCGAGCGTGCCGAGGATCAGGTCCTTGGCGGTCACGCCGAAGCCGAGCTCACCCTCGTAGCGGATGCGCATGGAGCGGGGTTTGGACTGGACCATGCACTGCGTGGCGAGCACGTGCTCGACCTCGGAGGTGCCGATACCGAAGGCGAGCGCGCCGAAGGCGCCGTGGGTTGAGGTGTGGGAGTCGCCGCAGACGATCGTCATGCCGGGCTGGGTGACGCCCAGCTCGGGACCGATCACGTGCACGATGCCCTGCCGATCTGAGCCGAGCGAGTAGACGGGCACGCCGAACTCGGCGCAGTTGCGCTCGAGCGTTTCGACCTGCACGCGGGAGAGCTCGTCCTTGATGCGCGCGGCGACGGGCGTGCCGTCGGTGGGCGTGTTGTGGTCGGCGGTGGCGAGCGTGCGGTCGGGCCGGCGCACGGAGCGTCCGGCGAGGCGCAGCCCGTCGAAGGCCTGCGGGGAGGTGACCTCGTGCACGAGGTGCAGGTCGATGTAGATGAGGCCGTCGGCCACCTCGTGGGACTGCCAGATCTTCTCGAACAGCGTCTTGGGCATGGTCATCGGTCCTCGTGCTCGTGGGTGGTGGATCTCATTTTTATGGGGACCCCTACCGGGGTCCGGGTCGGCGTTCGCGTGGCAGCCACTTAGCTTCTCCTCAGTCCGGCGGAGACGACCGCCAGGAAGACGGCCTGCTCGGTGGTGGGGTTCTCGAAGTGGTGGGGAAGGTCGGCGTCGAAGGTCACACAGTCGCCCTCGAGGAGCTCGTGGCGCTGTCCGTCGCAGACGAGCACGACCGAGCCGTGCTCGACGAGCGCGGTCTCGCGACTGCCGGGCTCGTGCATCGGCGGATCGTCGAGCGCGCCGGTGGCGCCGTCGGAAGCAAGCGTGTGACGCGAGAGCTCGGCGCGCTGGCCGGGCTGGGAGGAGGTGAGCACCTCGAAGCTGTGCCCGCGCCGCCTGTTGCCTCCGCGCGTGCGGTCGGCGGCCCGGACGATCGTGACGGCTCCAGCCTCGTCGAGGCGCAGGAGTTGAGAGAGCCGCAGCTCGAGCCCCGCGGCGATCCGCGCGGCAACGGTCAGCGTGGGGCTGGTCTCGCCGCGCTCGACCTGGGAGAGCATCGGCGCGCTGACGCCGCTGCGCTCGGTGAGGTCGCGCAGCGACAGCCCGGAGGACTCGCGCAGCGCTTTCACGCGCGCGCCGATGACAGCGGGATCGAGCTGCTTGAGCGGCGATGCCACGGAGGCGGTGCCCGCCACAACGGCTCCCGCATCGCTGCTCGCCCGACGCTGCGCGCGCTTCGGCCGGTCCTTGACAGTTGCCATACGAGCGTACGTTATCACAGACAGGGGCTGAAACGAGATCGACCTGAGCGACGCCGTACCGGCCTGGCGAGTCGCGCTCGCCGACTTCTTCGCTTGAAAGCAAATACGGCAACGCGGATCCCGCCGGACCCCGGAAGGGGTCCTCTCAACATAAACTCAGCCCGCGGCAGCCCTGCCAGACCCACCGCGGCTCAAGCTCGCGGTGGGCCGGCTGCAGGCTGACCACAACTCAACCGGGGGCTGTCTCCGGCAGACCGATCGCATCGCCCGTGCGCGAACGCGCGACGGCGACCGAGAGCGCGCGCACGTACGCGCGCGCGGCCGCGTCGATGATGTCGGTGGAGACACCCTGGCCCGCGCCCGTGACACCTGCGACCTCGACCACGACGGACACCTCGCCGAGCGCGTCCTGGCCCTCGGTGACGGCGCCGATCGTGAAATCGCTGAGCTTCGCGCCGACGCCCGCGGCCGCATCGATCGCCTGGAAGACGGCGTCGATCGGGCCGTCGCCCGTGAACGAGCCCTCGGCCGCGGAGCCGTCCGGCAGCAAGATCGACACGCGCGCGTGCGGCGGGCGGCGCGAGGAGGCCTCGACCTCGAACCAGTCGAGCGCGTAGCCGCCGACGTCCTCGCTGCGCAGCTCGTCGGTGACGAGCGCCTCGAGGTCCATCGCGGTCACGTGCTTCTTGCGGTCGGCGATCTCCTTGAAGCGCTTGAACGCCGTGTTCAGCACCTGGCCGTCGATCTGAAAGCCCATCTCCTCCAGCGCTTTGCTGAGCGCGTGGCGGCCGGAGTGCTTGCCGAGCACGAGCGAGTTGCTGCGCAGGCCGACGGTGGTGGCGTCCATGATCTCGTAGGTGGTGCGCTCCTTGAGCACGCCGTCCTGGTGAATGCCGGCCTCGTGCGCGAACGCGTTGCGCCCGACGATCGCCTTGTTCGGCTGCACCTGGTAGCCCGTCAGCCGCGACACCAGGCGGCTGGTGCGCGCGATCTCGGTCGTCTCGATCCCGGTCCACAGGCCCAGGCTTGGCGCGCGCGTGTGCAGCAGCATCACGATCTCCTCGAGTGAGGCATTGCCGGCGCGCTCGCCGATGCCGTTGATCGCGCACTCGACCTGGCGGCAGCCGGCCTGCAGGCCCGCCAGCGAGTTGGCGACCGCGATGCCGAGGTCGTCGTGACAGTGAACCGAGACCACCACGTCGCGCAAGCCGGGGACCAGTCGGTACAGCTCGGTGAACATCGCCGCGTACTCGCCCGGCATCGTGTAGCCGACGGTGTCGGGCACGTTGATCGTGGTGGCACCCTCATCGAGCGCGATCTGGATCACCTCGGCCATGTACTGCACATCGGAGCGCGAGCCGTCCTCGGGTGAGAACTCGACATCGTCGGTGTACTCGCGCGCCTGCGCCACAGCCGCGCGCACCTGGCCCTTGACGTCCTCGCGCGTGGTCTGCAGCTTGCGCTCGATGTGAACGTCGCTCGTGGCGAGGAACATGTGAATGCGCGGGCGCTCGGAGTCCCGCACGGCATTCCAGGCGGCGTCGATGTCCTGCTTGGAGGTGCGCGCCAGCCCGCAGATCACGGGCCCTTCGACCTCGCGGGCGATCGCCTGCACAGACTCGAAGTCGCCTGGCGATGTGATCGGGAAACCGGCCTCGATCACGTCCACGCCGAGCCGCGCGAGCTGGTGGGCGATCTCCAGCTTCTCCTGCCTGTTCAATGAGATCCCGGGCGACTGCTCGCCGTCGCGCAGGGTCGTGTCGAAGATCAGGACGCGATCGGCGTCGCTGCGTTCTGTCGGAGATGTGCTCATGTCGTTCGTGCTCCTATTCCTATCTCGCTTGCCGTTTCCTCTCTGCTGGGTATGCGGCTAGGCGGCCGCCACGCGCTATTCCCCCCGAGGGGGGAGCAGGAGAAGCGGGAGGAGCGAGTTACGGAACGACATCTGAGCGCAGGGTAGCACCCAGAACCGCCGCGCGAAAATGATCCGATCGGTAAGGACGCCACTCTCCGTGCAGGCCATCGGCCGGGTCAGGGCGTGAGCACGACCTTGCCGACGTTGCGCCGCTCGGTGATCATGTTCTGCGCGGCGCCGGCTTCGTCGAAGGAGAACACCCCGGCGACGACCGGTTCGACGGTGCCGTCGTCCAACAGCCCCTGTAGGGCCGTGATCCACGGTGCGAGCGTGCCGCGGTCCTTCCACAGGGAGAGTATGTTCAGCCCGATCACCGCCTTCGATTCGGACATTTGCTTGATCATGTTGAAGCGCGGCATGCGCGCGAGCGTGCGCAGCGCCGTGACCACGTTTTTGCGCTCTCCCGACACGACCGAGGATGCACCGAAGGCCACCAGGCGCCCACCCGCGCGCAGCTGCGAGTAGCTCGTGCGAAAGCTCTTGCCGCCGACGGCGTCGAGGACCACGTCGAACAGCGGCAGACCCTGCTCCCAGCCCGGCTTGGTGTAGTCGAGCGCGTGATCGACCCCCAGCTCGAGGATGCGCGCGTGCTTGCCGGGCGAGGCTGTGCCGTAGACCTCGGCGCCGGAGCGCTTGGCGATCTGCGTGGCGGCGATCCCGACGCCGCCACCGGCCGAGTGCACGAGCACACGCTCGCCGGGCTGCAGGCTGCCGTAACCGATCAGACCCGCCCACGCGGTGGCATAGTTGACGGGAATGGCGGCTCCCTGCTCGAAGCTGAGCCGCTCAGGGAGCGGCACGACATCGCCGGCAAGGACGCAAACTTGCGAGGCGTAGCCACCGAATTTCGTGCCCGCGAGAACCCGCTGACCCTGGCTCAAGCCCCGCACGCCCTCCCCCACCGCGGCGATCGTGCCGGCGACCTCATAGCCGACGACGCACGGCGTCTTCGGCGCGTCCGCGTACAGGCCCATGCGCGCCATCACGTCGGCGAAGTTGATCCCCGCGGCGGCGACGTCGATGCGCACCTCGCCCGGGCCCAGTGCAGGATCGGGGCGCTCCTGAACCTGAAGCACGCTCGGTCCGCCATGCTTCGTGATGACGACTGCCTTCATACCTGTTCCCCGCCTCGCTCGCTTGCCGTGTCAGCCGAGGCTAGAGGATCGGGACGATCACCGCCCAAAGTCCGAGCCTGGGACACTGCTCCGGAGGCCATCGACCGCCTCAGCCGAGGTTGACCGACCAACCGTTCACAAACCCGTCCGAGGCGACGATCTCCCGCAGGACGCCGTCCGGCACGGGCGCGTCGGTGGTGACGACCATCGCCGCGAGGCGCTTGTCCTCACCGACCCGGTCCGCCTGCCCCCCGAACGGGGGGTCGGGCGTGTGGCCGACGGCGGCGGAGGAGATGTTGATGCCGTGCGCGCCGAAGATCGTGCCGACGCGGCCGATCATGCCGGGGAGATCCTGATAGCGGAAGATCGTGACGTGGGGCTCGAGCTCGATCGTCAGGCGCCGTCCCTGGACCTCGACGAGATGGGGCACGCCGTTCGGGCCGATGCCGGTGCCGGCGACCGCCACGCGCTCGCCGCCGGCGATCACGGTGACGCGGATCAGCTCGTTGAAGTCCTGCGCCTCGGAGACGGCCTTCTCCTCGAAGACGATCCCGCGCTGCTGGGCCATGGTGGGCGCGTTGACGAGGTTGACCTGCTCCTCGGTGCGGCCTTGCAGCGCCCCGACGATCACCGCGAGGCCGAGCAGGCGCGTGTCGAAGTCGGCGATCCGCCCGAGGAACGCGGCCTCGATCCGCTCCACGGAGCTGCCCTCGGCGAGCTCCATCGCGAGGCGCCCGAGCTGGGTCGCGAGCGGCAGGAACGGACCGAGCGTCGCCATGTCCTCGGCGGCGATCGCCGGAATGTTGACCGCGGTCGAGACGACGCCGCCGGTCAGCGCGGCGACGACCTGCTCGGCGCTCTGGTACCCGGCGCGATCGGTCGCCTCGGCCGTGGAGGCGCCGAGGTGCGGGGTGACGACGACGTTGGGATAGGCGAACAGCGGGTGCTCGGTCATCGGCTCGCTCTTGAACACGTCGATCGCCGCGCCCGCCACCTTGCCGGAGTCGAGCGCGTCCTTGAGCGCCTGCTCGTCGATCAGGCCGCCGCGCGCGACGTTGAGCAGCCGTACCCCGTCGCGCATCTTCGCGAACGCGTCCGCGTCGATGAACCCTTCGGTCTCGGGCGTCTTCGGCAGGTGGATCGTGATGAAGTCCGATTGGGCGTAGAGGCCATCGACGCCGTCGGCCTTCTCCACGCCCAGCTCGCGGTAGCGCTCGGCGCTGACGAACGGGTCGAAGGCGAGCACGCGCATGCCGAAGCCGCGCGCTCGCGCGGCGACGAGCTGGCCGATGCGCCCGAAGCCGAGGATGCCGAGCGTCTTCTCGTACAGCTCGACGCCGGAGAACTTCGAGCGGTCCCATTTGCCCGCGATCAGCGAGGCGTACGCTTGGGGCACGTTGCGCGCGAGCGCGAGCAGCAGCGCCATCGTGTGCTCGGCCGCGGTGACGACGTTCGACTCGGGGGCGTTGGCGACGACGATCCCGCGTTTGGTCGCCGCCGGCACGTCGACGTTGTCGACGCCGACGCCGGCGCGGCCGATCGCGCGCAGGTTGGTCGCCTGCTCGATCAGCTCCGCCGTGAGCTTTGTGGCCGAGCGGATCACGATGCCGTCGTACTCGCCGATGCGCTCCGCGAGCTGCTCCTCGCTCCAGTCGATGCCGAGGTCGACGTCGAAGTGCTCGCGCAAGAGCGCGATGCCGGAGTCGCCGATCTTCTCCTTGACGAGCACCTTCGCGCGCGCGCCTGCGTCGGACGTCGCGGTGCTCATACCGCCAACCTTTCCACAGTCCAATCGATGCATGCGGTCAGCGCGCGAACCTCGTCGGGGTCGACCGCCGGGAACATGCCGACGCGCAATTGGTTGCGCCCCAGCTTGCGGTACGGCTCGACGTCCACGATCCCGTTCGCGCGCAGCGTGGCGGCGACTGCCGCGGCGTCGAAGGAGTCGGCGAAGTCGATCGTGCCGACGACGAGCGAGCGCTTGGCGGGATCGGCCACGAACGGCGTCGTGTAGGAGGTCTGCTCGGCCCAGCCATAGAGATGCGCGGAGGATGTGCTCGTGCGCTCGATGCACCAGTCGAGACCGCCGCGATCGAGCATCCAGCGGATCTGGTCGGCCAGCAGGAAGAGGGTGGCGACAGCGGGCGTGTTGTAGGTCTGGTCTTTGCGCGAGTTCTCGAGCGCGGTGTGGAGCGAGAGGAACTCGGGGATCCAGCGCGCGGAGGCGTGCAGCTGCTCGATCCGGTCCTGCGCGGCGGGGCTGAGCAGCGCAACCCACAGCCCGCCGTCGCCGGCGAAGCACTTCTGGGGAGCGAAGTAGTAGGCGTCGGTGTTGGAGACCTCGACGGGCAGGCCGCCGGCGCCGGAGGTGGCGTCGATCGCGACGAGCGCCCCGCTCGCGCCGGCCGGGCGGACGATCGGCGTCATGACGCCGGTCGAGGTCTCGTTGTGCGCCCAACCGATCAGGTCGGCTCCGCCCTCGGCGGCGGCCGGGCCCACCTCGGCCGGGTCGGGAGCGTCGCCGGGATCCGCCACGATCGTGACGGGGTCCTTCAGGAACGGAGCTCCAGTGGTGACGGTGGCGAACTTCTGCGAGAACTCGCCGAAGCTCAGGTGCAGCGAGCGGTCCTCGACGAGGCCGAACGCGGCCGCGTCCCAGAAGGCGGTGGCGCCGCCGTTGCCGAGCGCGACCTGATACCCGTCGGGCATCGAGAACAGCTCGGCCAGCCCGGCGCGGATCTCACCGACGAGCGCCTTCACCGGCTTCTGCCGGTGGGAGGTGCCCATCACTGCGGCCCCCTCTGAGGCGAGGCGCGCGAGCGCCTCCGGGCGCACGCGCGAAGGGCCGCAGCCGAAGCGCCCGTCGGCGGGCTTCAGGTCCGGGGGGATGACCGGTCGCGTCTCTGCTGCTGTGGTGGGGGGCTGCGGCATGTGGGGCTCCTCGCTGTCGAACCTCGAGGGATATCGATGATCTGAGGGTGCCCAGGCGCGCGGCGGTGAAAGTCGTCACTTCCCGGTGGTTGACTCCACCCGAGCGCCAGTCGCGACGACGTGAGCGAGTGTAGCGGACCAGGCGTTCTTAGAGACTGTCTCAGCCTCTTATTCGTCGAGTCCGAGCGCCAGCACGAGCGCGGCGTTCAAACGCCGCATGGTGAACGAGTCCAGCGCTCCACGCCGGTGAACAAGACGGTCCTTGGCGATCGTAAGGAGCCAATCGCAGTTGGCCACGCTTGGCTCTTCGACGCCATGTGAGGACGATAGCTCTACCTCGGCCGGGTGACCGCGCACGGTGCTTGTGATCGCGACGCATACGAGCCTGGTCAGCACCGGGACCGCGGTTTCGCGCGTCACGACTACGACGGGTCGCACAACCGGGCCGAGGTCTGCGTCCCACACCTCGGCTCGCGCGATCACAATGGCAGCTCAGCGGCGAGCACGAGGGCGGCGTCAAGCATCTGCCGCTCGTCGTCGCCCAGGGGGTTATCGGTGTAGGCAAGACGGTAGGAGGCCGCGATCCGCTCCTCGCGCGTCTCACGGCGGAGCAGCCGAATCCCCTCGCGAACCGCCTCTGCACGCGTCCGGAAAGCGCCCTCGGCAACCATCGAGTCAAGCTCCAGCAGTTCACTGTCGGTCAAGCGCACCGCGATCTGCGACATGCGCCTAGCATACCAAGCCGGTATGCACCAGGATCGAGAGCCGTCGCGCGCTGAAAGTCGTTTGTCTAGGCCGCAGGCCTCCTAAAACGAGGGCTTGATCCAGTCCATGTGCGAGCGCAGCTCTGAGCCGACGTGCTCGACCTGGGAGTCGGCCTGTTCGGCGCGCATGCGCTTGAAGCTCTCCTGCCCGGCGCGGTTCTCGGCGATCCACTCGCGCGCGAAGTCGCCGGACTGGATCTCCTTGAGGATCTGGCGCATGGCTGCGCGTGTCTCCTCGGTGATGACGCGAATGCCGCGCGTGTAGTCGCCGTACTCGGCGGTGTTGGAGATCGAGTAGCGCATCCCGGCAAGGCCCTTCTCGTACATCAGGTCGGCGATCAGCTTGAGCTCGTGCAGGCACTCGAAGTAGGCCATCTCGGGGTCATAGCCGGCCTCGACGAGCGTTTGGAAGCCGGCTTGGACGAGCTCGGAGGCGCCGCCGCAGAGGACGGCCTGCTCGCCGAACAGGTCGGTCTCGGTCTCATCCTTGAAGGTCGTCTCGATCACGCCGCCACGCGTGCAGCCGATGCCCTTGGCGTACGCGAGGGCGAGCGCGCGGGCGTTGCCGGTGGCGTCCTGCTCGACGGCGATCAGGCCGGGGACACCGCTGCCTTCGGTGAACTGGCGGCGGACGAGATGACCGGGGCCCTTGGGCGCGACCATGCCGACGTCGACGCCGGGTGGCGGGTCGATCTCCTTGTAGTGGATCGAGAAGCCGTGCCCGAACAGGATCATGTTGCCCGCGGCGATGCCGTCGCGGATCTCAGACTCCCAGACGTCGTGATGAAGCTCGTCGGGCAGCAGGATCATCACGAGGTCGCCGCGGCTCGCGGCCTCGACCACGGACAGCACCTCGAGGCCCTGCTCGCGGGCTTTGGCCACGGAGGAGGAGTCCTCGCGCAGCCCGACGACGACTTCGACGCCGGAGTCCTTGAGGTTGAGCGCGTGGGCGTGGCCCTGCGAGCCGTAGCCGATGATGGCGACGGTCTTGCCGTCGAGAAGCGTTAGGTCTGCGTCGTCGTCATAGATCATTGGACCGCGCAGGCTATCCCACTCGGCGCTCGCGGGCGCTGAAAACACCTGATCTGTCCCTCCGCGCGTCGCCGACATCGGCGCGCGCTCACGCGCCGGCGACCGCGACGAACGTGCGTCCGGGGATCTCGAGCGCTCCGTCGGCGGCCGTGTAGGGCTCAAAGCGCGCGGCCAGCGACGCGCGGATCTCCTCGATCTCCGGCGCGGGCCGCGCGAGCACGGCGTCGTGGAAGGAGCGCGATAAGTCGAGCGTGGAGTCCCACAGCTCCTCGAAGTTGGGGTGTCGGCGGCACAGGTCGAGGGTCTCGATGCGCGCTTCGGCAAAGCCGGCGGAGTCGAGCAGCGCGGTTATACGGCGAGCGCTCGCGAGCGCGAACGGCCCGGGCACGTCGGGGCTCGGCGGTTCGACGATCCCGCGCTCGGTGAGCTCGCGCGCGGGCAGCAGCGCCCAGGGGTTGTGCTCGATCGTGTCCCACACGGCCAGCGCGACGCTCCCGCCGGGGCGCAGCACGCGGCGCGTCTCTGAGAGCGCCGCGGCGGGATCGGCCATCAGCATGTAGCCCCAGCGGCAGAGCACCACGTCGACGCTCGCGACCGGCAGGTCGATCCATTCGGCGTTCAGCACCTGGAACTCGAGGTTGCTCAGCCCCAGCGAGGCGGCACGTGCGCGGGCGCCCGCGAGCATCGTCTCGGCCTGGTCTGAGATGATCGCGCCGCCCATCGGGGCGACCAGCTCGGCGGCCAGCATGCCCGTCTCGCCAAGACCGGCGGCGAGCTCGAGCACGCGCTGGCCCGGCTGGGGCAGGACGGCATCGATCAGCCAGTGCGAGACGGGCGCGCCGAGATCGCGCAGCAGCTCCGCCCGGCGAACCCATCCGGCGGCGGCCTCTTCCCAGCTTTGCAAGCTAGCGTCGCGATGCTCGTTCGCGTCGAAGGGGGCCGCGGGCGACCTCCTGACGGGACGATCGCCGTCAGCCGTCGACGCGTTCACGAGAGCTCCCGGCGCAGCAGCTTGCCCGAGGGTGTGCGTGGCAGCGGCTCGCCGGTGAGCACGACCTGCTTGGGCACCTTGTAGGGGGCGAGCAGGCCCGCGCAGTGGGCGCGCAGCGCGTCTGCGTCGAGCGGCCGTCCCGGGCGCGCGAGGACGATCGCCGTGACCGCCTCGCCCCAGCGCTCGTCGGGCCGGCCGAGGACCGCCGCCTCGACCACGTCGGGATGTGCTTCGAGCGCAGCCTCCACCTCGGCGGGCGCGACGTTCTCGCCGCCGCTGACGATCGTGTCCGCCTTGCGCCCGGTGACGGTCAGACGGCTCTGCTCGTCGAACGCGCCGAGGTCGCCGGTGCGCAGCCAACCGTCGCCGTCGGCTGCCGCGCTCGCGACGGTCGGTCCGGCGAGGAGGATCTCCCCGTCGCCTGCGATCCGCGCGCGCGTGCAGAACAGGGGTGGCCCGGCGGTCGCTCGCCGGCGGTCGGTCGTGGCAAGGATGGGAGTGGTCGTGACCTGCGAGCAGGCCTCGGTCAGCCCGTAGGTCAAGCTCACCGGAACGCCCGCGTCGTGCGCACGCGTGAGCAACGCCTCGGGAACAGGACCGCCGCCGGTGAGCGCGCAGCGGAGGGCGGGAGGACGCGCGAGACCGGCGTCGAGCAGGCGGGCGAGGGTCGTGGCGACGAGGCTGACGAGCGTGATGTCGCGCGCACGCAAGGCGTCGAGCACGCGGTCGGTGTCGAAGCGCTCGTGGACGACCGCGGTGGTCGCGTAGATGGTCGAGCGCACGAGGATCGACAGGCCGCCGACGTGTGAGACCGGCAGGGTGCACAGCCAGCGCTCGCGCGGGTCGAGGCCGAGCGCGACGGCCGACCCGAGGGCGCTCCAGAGGAAGTTGCCGTAGGTGAGCTCGACCGGACGGGGCGCGGAGGTCGTGCCGGAGGTGTGGATGACGGCGGCGAGCGCATCCAGGTCGTGCATCTCATCTGCGACGCTCGCATCGCCGACACCTGTCCCGTGCGTGCGCGACGAGGATCCGGACAGAGGTCCGTCGAGGAGCACAGCGGCTCCGCCGGCGATCCGCGCGCGCTCGGGCGCAGCGAGACGCAGGTCGACGGGCACGGCGATCGCGCCGAGCAGCAGGCAGGCGTGAAGCGCCTGGGCGAAGGCGAGCCCCGGCGGCAGGGCGATCGCGACGCGCTCGCCGGGGCGCACGCCGCGCGCACGCAACTCCCGCGCGCCGAGACGCGCGGCCCTGTGCAGCTCGCTGTAGGAGCAGTTCCCGTTCGGGGTGTCGAGCGCTGTGCGCGCTGGGTGGGCGGACGCGGCGCGGGTGAGCCATCCCTCGACCAACATGGCTCACAGGCTAGCCTTCGCGCCATGACCACCACTTGGATCTCCACCACGGACACCGCGAGCGAGCCCTACACCGACGTGCGCTACGAGAAGTCGACCGGCGCGGACAGTGGGATCGCAAAGATCACGATCGCCCGCCCAGAGGTTAGAAACGCGTTCAGGCCAAGGACGATCGTCGAGATATCGAGAGCGCTGGAGGACGCGCGCGAGGACCCCGAAATCGGTGTGATCGTGCTCACTGGGGAAGGCACGGAGGCGTTCTGCTCGGGCGGCGATCAGCGCGTGCGCGGCGACTCGGGATACCTGCACGACGACGCGGCGGGCAGGGCCGGCGTGGGTCGGTTCCACGTGACCGACCTGCACGTGCAGATCCGCCGGTTGCCGAAGCCGGTCGTGGCGATGGTCGCGGGCTATGCGATCGGGGGCGGGCACGTACTGCATCTGGTGTGCGACCTGACGATCGCCGCCGACAACGCGCGCTTCGGGCAGGTGGGCCCGAAGGTGGGCTCGTTCGACGGTGGCTTCGGCGCAGGGCTGCTGGCGAACCTAGTGGGGCCGAAGAAGGCGAAGGAGATCTGGTTCTTGTGCCGGCAGTATTCGGCCGAGGAGGCGAGGGAGATGGGGATGGTCAACACGGTCGTGCCGCTCGCACGGCTGGAGGAGGAGACGGTGGGCTGGTGCAGGGAGATGCTCGCGCTGTCGCCGTTCTCACTGCGGCTGCTGAAGGCGAGCTTCAACGCGGCCGAGGACGGTCTGAGCGGGATCCAGCAGCTGGCGCACGACGCGAACCTGCTGTTCTACGGCAGCGAGGAGGCACAGGAGGGCAGGGATGCGTACAGGGAGAAGCGCAAACCGGACTTCTCGCGCTTCCCCAGGCGCGCATAGCCGACATGGACGACACGGGCACGACGCGTGCGCCGGCGAGTGGATGACCGCGACGGCGACGCCAGGACCTCCCTCCGCGCGAGCCGCCACGGCGGTGGCGGCGAGCGCAGTGCGCATCTGGGTGATGGCAGCGCGTGTGCGCACGCTGCCGGCGGCGGTGGCGCCGGTCCTCGTCGGCACATCGCTGGCGTTGGGCGCGGAACATTTCCGCGCGCTCGCGTTCGTCGCGGCGCTGCTCGGCGCGGTGTTTATCCAGGTCGGGACGAACCTGTCGAACGACTACTCCGACGCGCGGAGGGGCGCGGACACGGAGGATCGGCTGGGGCCGGTGCGGGTGACCGCGGGCGGGCTCGTGCCGCCGCGGCAGGTGCTGATCGCGACCTATGTGTCGTTCGGGCTGGCGATCGCCTGCGGCGCGTACCTGGTCGCGGTGGCGGGGCCAGAGCTGATCGCGGTCGGCGGCGCGTCGATTCTGGCCGGCGTGCTGTACACGGGCGGGCCGCGACCTTACGGGTATGAGGGGTTGGGCGAGATATTCGTGTTCCTGTTCTTCGGGATCGTGGCTGTCGCGGGCTCGTACTTCGTGCAGGTGCAGGAACTGCCGTGGCAGGCATTCGCGTGCGCGGTCCCCGTTGGCCTGCTGGCGAGCGCGATCCTGGTGGTCAACAACGTGCGCGACCTGGAGACCGACCGGCGCGCGGGCAAGCGCACGCTGGCGGTCAGGCTGGGACGCGCGAGGACCCGCGGGCTGTACACGGCGATGATCGCCGGCGCGTTCGTGATGGCACCGCTGCCGTGGGCGTTCGGGTCGATGACCGCATGGCTCTTGCTCTGCTGGGCGGCGATTCCACTGGCGGTTGGGCTCGTGCGGACCGTGCGGACGCGGACGGACGGTCCGGCGCTGAACGGCGCGCTGGCGAAGACGGGCGCGCTGCAACTCGTGTTCTGCCTGCTGTATGCCGTCGGGATCCTGGCGAGCGGCGGGATCGGGATGTGAGGGGAGCACGGTGTGAAGCTGAGGGTTGAGCGATGCAAGTTGCGCTTGAAGGTGCCGCTCGAGACCGCCTACGGCACCGTGACAGAGCGCGAGTTGCTGGCGGTGTCGTTGACCGATGGAGACGGGATCGACGGCCACGGCGAGGCCGCGCCTCTGGAGGCGTATGACGGCGTGAGCATCGAGCGGGTGGAGCGGGCGTTGGCGGGCTATGAGCCGGTACTGGCCGCGTGGCGAGACGGCATGAACGGAGCGCAGATGATCGACGCGTGCAGGCGCGTGGACGATCTGCCGCAAGCGCTCGCCGCGGTGGATTTGGCGCTGTGGGATCGGGCCGGCAAGCGAGCCGGCAAGCCCGTGGCTGCGTTGTTGACGGACGATCCGACGAACGCGGTAGAGGTGAACGCGACGCTGACGGCGCTCGACCGCGCGGGCGTTGCGCAGCAGGCATTACAGGCCTCTCGCGAGGGGTTCACGTGCGTGAAGGTCAAGGTGGGAGTTGGCGACGACGGGGGACGGGTGGCCGCCGCGCGCGCGGCGATGGGCCCGGAGGTCGCGCTAAGGCTGGATGCGAACGGCGCGTGGAGCGTGGAGGAGGCGGTACGAGCGATCGAAGCGCTGGCTCCGGCGGGGCTCGAGCTGGTGGAGGAGCCGACGCACGGGCTCAAAGACGTAAGGGAGGTGCGCGAGCGTGTGAGCACGCGCGTGGCGATCGACGAGACGGCGGCGGAGCACGGCGCGCTCGGCGCCGGCGTGGCTGACGCGGTGTGTTTGAAGATCTCTCGCTGCGGCGGCATCTCGGGCCTGATCGCGGCGGCGACGCTCGTGCGCGCGTCGGGCGCGGAGGCGTATGTCGCGTCAACGTACGACGGCCCACTCGGCATCGCGGCCGCTCTGCACGCCGCGGCCGCGTTGGCCTCGCGCGGACCCGTCCCCCCCTGCGGCCTGGCGACGCTTGGGATGTTCGAGGGGATCGAGACTCCGCTGCCGGCAAAGCTGGGGAAGATCGCTGTGCCAAGCGGCCCAGGTCTAGGGGTCAACCCGCTCTGAGCACGGGGCAGCCTCGTCCTCCGCGGCCTCGGCGCCACTCGGAGCCGAAGGTCAGTCGTCGATTCCGCCGAACAGCGCGCCGACGTCGAGATCGGCGACTCCCTGATGGGGAGAGGGAACAGACATGCCCGCGGTGTAAATCTCACAATGGCGATATCCGTCCGGGCCTGGATCGGTGCGAACCTCGACAGCTTCACCGGGCACGTCTACGAGCCAGTAGGTAGGGACCGGAACCCACGCATACATGTTGGCCTTCGTGTACCGGTCCTTCATGTGCGAGTTCACCGCGACCTCGATTACGAGCAACGCTGAGCGCGGGTGCCGGTTGGCAGGGTGCCGGCGCTCCACGAGCGCCAGGTCGGGCTCGGGCAACGAACCCGAATCGGCTTCCAGGGGCAACTGAACGTCCAACCATGCGTCCGCGGCCGCGGACGTAAGGTGACGGATCAAGCGCCTGATCGCCTCCGCATGCTCTGGGCCTTGAGGGCTCACCGCGACCAGCAGCCCTTCGAGCAGTTCGACCCGTTGGCCCTCGAGCGCACCGGAGGCGACCATGCGTTCGAACGTACCCACGTCGAGCCGGTGAATCGCGTCTTCGCGATGGCAATGCCTGTCGATGAGCAACCCCTCCAGCAACTCGACATCCAAGCCGTCGAGAGCGCCGGCATCAGCCATTTTGCTATACGTCCCCACGTCGAGCCGATAGAGCGGAAGCGATGAAGCGGTTTGGTCGAGTTGAGTTGCCATTGGCTCATTCTACCGGCCTGTTTGTCGGTGCCGCAACGAAATCCGCAGCCGATTGGCAGACGCTTGTCATGCAGATGAAAAGATCCATTTACAAAACATAAGCCGCGCTTGGGACGTTTTCTGAGGAGCGCTTGCCGATGTCTGTCAACCGGGTCGCGACCGGCACGCAGAATGCCGCATAGAGCCGCGCGTGTCAGCCCAACGCCAGCGCCACGGCTGCAGGGTTCTCCAGCGGCAGGGGGTGACCGCCCGGGACGACGATCAGCTTCCCATCGGGCAACCGATCGACCATCCGCCGGCCAAGCGCTTGGAACTTCTCGTCGCGCTCGCCGACCACAACCGTGACGCCCATCGTCAGCTCCCCCAGCCCGCCCCACAACGGGGTCATCTCGCCGCTGCCGATCCCGCGCAGAACAGCCGCGAGCGCCGCGGGACGGTTGCGCCGCTGGTCTTTCCGCGCCAGCTCACCGATCGTGGGCGGCTCGTCGGCGAACAGCGGCTGGGTGCGCCAGCGCTCGATGAAGTCCTCGAAGGGAACGCTTTCGAGTTCGTCGGCCAGGCGGTGGTCGGCGGCGCTGCGCCCGGCGCGCTCGGCCGCGTCATCGATTCCTGCGGTGGTCGAGACGAGCACGAGACGCGTCACGCGCTCTCGAGCGGCCAGGGCGACGTGCAACGCGACACGCCCACCGAGCGAGTAGCCGCACAGCACGAAGCGGGCGGGCGCGCGAGCGAGCACGTGATCGACGCAGCCGGCGAACGTGATCGGGCGCTCCACCTCGGCGTATATGCCATGGCCGGGCAGGTCCAACCCAAGCGGCCGGTAGCGTTCCGGCGACAGCTTCGCCACCACGCCATCCCACGCGCGGTGGGTCCCGCCGAAGCCGTGCAGCAGAACGAGATCCTCCGGCACCCCGCCATCCTATGCTCCCCTTCCCTGCGACCATTCCGCTCACACGCCGCCCACTGACACTCGTCCCCGCGTGCCGTCCGACGCTTCCGCCCAGATGAGCTCCACCACAGACACCTACCTGCTGCTGCGCGCGTTCGTCGACGAGCTCGCGCGCTGCGGGATGCGGGCGGCGTGCACCTCGCCGGGCTCGCGCTGCGCGCCGCTCGTACTCACGCTCGCGCGGGAGGAGCAGCTGCGCTGCTACTCGCATATCGACGAGCGCTGCGCCGGGTTCTTCGCGCTCGGGCTGGCGAAGGCCTCGGGGCTGCCGGTTGCAGTCGCCTGCACCTCCGGTACGGCCGCGGCCGAGCTGCTGCCGGCGGCGATCGAGGCGCACGAGGCGCGCGTGCCGCTGTTGCTGCTGACGGCTGACCGGCCGCCGGAGCTGCGTGAGAACGGCGCGGGACAGGCGATCGACCAGCTGAAGCTGTATGGCGGCGCGGCGAAGTGGTTCTTCGAGGTGGGTACGCACGACGCGAGCGAGGAGCGGTTGCGCTGGATGCGCACGCTCGCGTGCCGCGCTTATTGGACGGCGCTCGAGGGGCGTCCAGGGGTCGTGCATCTGAACTTCCCGTTGCGTGAGCCGCTCGTGAGCGACGAGCCGTTGCCGGCCGATGACACGGGCCGGCCCGAGCGTCGACCATATGTTCGGCGCGCGCCCGCGACCGTTCCCGATGCGGGCGTCGACATCGAGGACGAGTCATGGCTGCGCGAGCTCGTGGCGGCGTCCAGGCGCGGCGTGGTCGTGGCCGGACGCCACGAGCGCGACGGGAGCCTGGGCCCGGCCGCGGCGGCATTCTGCGCGGCCGCGGGCTGGCCGTTGCTGGCCGACCCGCTGTCCGGGGCACGTCGTGGCGAGGCGGCGGTCGCCCATTACGACGCGCTGCTGCGCGACGAGACGTTCTCGGCCTCGCATCGCCCGGATCTCGTGCTGCGGGTGGGCGATCTGCCGGTGTCGAAGCCGCTGCGCACGTGGCTGGCGGGCCTGGAGGACGTGCGCCAGGTGGCGCTCGATCCGGAGAGCGCCTGGCAGGACCCGGCGTCGGTGCTGAGCGACTCGCTCGCGCTGGAGCCCGCCGCGACGTTGACCGGGCTGACCGCAGGGATGACGAGCCCGGACGGGCCAACGGCAGCTCCCGGCTGGATCGCCGCCGGACGGGACTGGCTGGCGAGCTGGCGCAGCGCGGACGAGCGCGCCGCACAGGCGCTGTCAAGGGTACTCGGCAACGAGCTGTCCGAGCCACGCGTGGCCGCGGAGCTCGGCGTGGGGCTGGCAGCGGACGCGACGCTGTTCGTCGCCTCTTCGATGCCGGTGCGCGACATCGAGACGTTCTGGCCCGTGCGGGCGGACCCGCCGCGCGTGCTCTGCAACCGCGGCGCCAACGGCATCGACGGCACGGTCTCCGCGGCCTTCGGCGCGGCGGCGCACGCCGCGCGGGTGGGGGCCGAGCGCGACGAGGCGCCGCGACCGGTAGTGCTGTTGATCGGCGACGTCGCGCTCGCGTACGATCTCGGCGGGCTGCTGGCGGCGAGCAGGCTCGGCCTGGCGCTGACGATCGTGCTGCTCGACAACGGCGGCGGCGGCATCTTCGACTTCTTGCCTGTCGCGCAAACACCGCTCGCGCGCGCGGTCGCTCACCGAAACGAGGGCGAGGCGGACTTGTCAGGCGCGACAGGCACGGACATTTACACGCGCCACATCGCGACCCCCACCGGCCTCGACTTCGCGGCCGCGGCGGCGCTGTACGGCCTTGCCTACACTCACGCCGAATCGTTGCGCGACCTGCGCGCCGCCTGCGAGCAGATGCTCGCTCCGGGCGCCGGCTCGGGGCTGATCCACGTGCGCAGCGAGCGCGACGCGAACGTGGCGCTGCACCGCGCCGCCTGGGCCGCCGTCGCGCGTGCGCTCGCGTGAGCCCTTTCTCGCGCGACGCGTGCCAGAACACGCTGCACTTCCCGCCTCGCTTCGGACGCCCGGGCTAGAGCTTGCGCGCTCGCACAGCGGTCCCGTACGCGCAGATCTCGGTCCATGTTGAGCCGAGCTCGGAGGTGTCGAAGCGGAACGCGATCACCGCGTTAGCGCCCTTCGCCTCCGTCTCCTCGACCAGCCGTTCCGTGGCGTGCTCGCGGCCCGCGGCGAGCATCTTGGTCATGCCCTTGAGCTCCCCGCCGACGAGCGACTTCAGACTGGCGCCGATCTGCGAGCCAAGGTTGCGCGAGCGCACGGTCAGCCCGAACACCTCGCCCATGACCTCCTCGATCTCATAGCCCGGCAGGTCGTTCATCGTGGAGATGATCATGCGCTGACCGTATCACCGGCAGGCCTCAGCCGGCGAGCAGAGGCAGCAGCGCCTGGAGCTTGATCTCCGTCTCGGCGAGCTCGGCCGCAGGGTTCGAGCCGCGCACGATGCCATTGCCCGCGTAGCAGCTGGCGACGGGACCGCGCAGCAGCGCACAGCGCAACGCGACGCAGAACTCGCCGTCGCCGGCTGCATCGGTCCAGCCGACCGGGCCCGCGTACCAGCCGCGGTCGAGGCCCTCTAGCGCTGGGATCAGCGGCATCGCCAGATCGCGCGGCTCGCCGCCGACCGCCGGCGTCGGGTGCATCAGCCCGGCCAGCTCGAGTGCTTCCATCGGCGCGGCGAGCTGCGCCCTGATCGGGGTCGCGAGGTGCTGGATGTTCGCGATCCGCACGAGCTCCGGCTCGGGCGCGGCGGCGACCCACACCGAATGTGGGCGCAAGATCCGCTCGATCCGCCGCGCGACGATTGCGTGCTCCTCGCGATAGCTCTCGTCACGCAGCAGCTGCTCGCCTAGATGGTCGTCGACGGCCGGGTCGGCGCTGCGGCGGGTGGAGCCCGCAAGCGCGAGCGTGCTCACGCGGTGGCCTTCGCGACGTACGAGCAGCTCGGGGCTGGCGGCGACGAGCGTCGCATCGCCACGCCCGACGCAGAAGCAGAAGCAGCCGGGGAACGCATCGCGCAACACACCTAACACGGCCGCCGGGTCGTGCGCCTGGGAGGCATGCGCCTGCACCTCGCGGGCGAGCACGATCTTCTCGAGCTTGCCTTCGCCGATCAGCTCGGTCGCGCGCGCGACAGCGGCCTCGTAGTGCTCGGGCGGCATCGCGCTCGCCACCTGCGCGCGGACCGCGGGCGCAGGGTCGAGCAACGGCAGCGGGCGCGCGCGCAGCTCCGTCAGGCGCCACTCCAGCCGTTTCATCCGCTCCTCCACGGTGTCGTCCGGCGCCATCAGCGCCGCGAGCGTCATGTGCACCTCGCACTGCCCCTCACCATCGCTTCGCCCACGCGCGGGCCTACCTGTGAAGCGCCGAATCGCAACCTCGGGCACGACCATCGACGCGGGCGCGAACCCGGCCCACGCGTGCGAGCCGCCGCCATCGGAAGCGAACGCGAAGCCGCCGACCGCGACCGGGCCGCCTCCCCCCCGCCGATCGATCTCCGCGCGGTCGTCGCCCACTGCGGCGACCGCGAGCGCACGCCAGCGGTCGGCGACATCGGCGAAACGCTCTCTTCCGGTTGCGTTCAACTCGACCGCCGCGCCGAGCGCCGCCAGCGCGGCACGGCCGCGGTCGGGCTGCTCAAACGCGAACCACGGCTCGTTTGCGCGCCGCGACGCGCAGACGACCCCGCTCGGATCGATCTCGTACCGCAGTGCGAGCGTGCTCGTCGCCAACGTCGAGCGGCCGGTGCGCCGAGCGCGGCGCAACGCCAGATCCAGACGAGCCCGCAGCCGCTCACGATCTTCCTCGCCGAGCGCGAAAGACGGGCTGTGGTGACCGGCGCCTACAGGGCTGTACGCAGGGACAGGCTCACGTGTCTCCCCCGAAAAATGCGCTCCAGGACGCACGCGGCCTACGTCTCGGTGCGCCCGCGCGAGATCGCTATCTCGCCCGTGCGCATCATCTCGATCAGGCCGAACGGACGGACCATGCTCTCGAACGCCTCGATCTTCTCGGTCGTGCCGGTGATCTCGACGATCACCGCGCGCTTGGTCACGTCGACGACCTTGCCGCGGAAGATCTCCGCGATCTGCATCAGCTCGCCGCGCTGCGTGCCGTCGGCTGAGACCTTGAACAGGGCGAGCTCGCGCGCGACCGTGTCCGCCGGCTCGAGGTCGCGGATCTTCAGCACGTTGATCAGCTTGTGCAGCTGCTTTGTCACCTGGTCGATCGGGTGCAATGCTCCGTCGACGGTGAGCGTCACGCGCGAGATCTGCGCGTCGTCGGTCGGGCCGACGGTGAGCGTGTCGATGTTGAAGCCGCGGCGCGCGAACAGACCGGCGATGCGAGTCAGCACGCCGGACTTGTTTTCGACGAGGATCGACAGCACGTGCTTGCGGCCGGTGCGGAAATCGGTCGCGGCCTCGAGCTCCTGCAGGCTGAGCGGCGCCTTGGTGCCTGGTTCTCCCATAGTGCTCACCTCGGGCCGGCGTCCAGCCGGCTCATCCGATTTGGGCGATCGCCCTCGTGGCGCTCGATCATCCCACCATCTCCCTGGCAGCTTGGCCGGCAGGGATCATCGGATAGGTGTTCTCCTCGCGCGTGACCCTTACGTCGACGAGCACGGGACCGTCGGTCGCGATCGCGCGCTTCATGTCCTCCACGAGCGTCGTCTTGCTGTCAAAGCGCATGCCGGTAGCGCCGTAGGCCTCGGCGAGCTTGACGAAGTCGGGGAACTCGCCCGTCTCGACGTGGCTGTATTTGCCGTCCCAGAACAGCTCCTGCCACTGGCGGACCATGCCGAGATAGCCGTTGTTCATGATGAACACCTTGATCGGGATGTTGTTCGCCGCGCAGGTGGCGAGCTCCTGCGCGTTCATCTGCACCGACCCGTCGCCCGCGATGCAGCACACGACCTCCTCGGGGCAGCCGACGGCGGCGCCCATCGCGGCGGGCAGCCCGAACCCCATCGTGCCGAGCCCGCCGGAGTTGATCCAGCGGCGCGGCGCGGGGAAGTCGTAGTACTGCGCGGCCCACATCTGGTGCTGGCCGACGTCGCTCGTGACGATCGCCTCTCCCCCGGTCGCCTCGTACAACGCTTGGATCATGTACTGCGGCTTGATCTCCTCGTCGGCGGAATCCTCGTAGGCGAGCGGGTACTTCTTGCGCCAGCCCTCGATCCGCTCCCACCAGGCGCCGAGCCGCGCGGGGTCGGCTTTGAGCGCGCGGTACTCGACCGCGAGCTTTGCCAGCACGTGCTTGGCGTCGCCGACGATCGGGATGTGCGCGGGCACGTTCTTCGATATCTCCGCCGGGTCGACGTCGATGTGGATGAACTTCGCGCGCGGCGCGAACTCGGACAGCTTGCCGGTGATGCGGTCGTCGAAGCGCGCGCCGACGGCGCAGATCAGGTCGGCCTCGTCCATCGCGTAGTTCGCGGCGCGGGTGCCGTGCATGCCGAGCATGCCGAGCCACTGCTCGTGCGGTGCGGGGAACGCACCGAGGCCCATCAGCGTGCAGGTGACGGGAAAGCGGTCGGAGGTCGCGAACTCGACGAGCTCGTGCGAGCCGTTCGCGTTGACGACGCCGCCGCCGGCGTAGATCACGGGGCGCTGCGCGGCGGCGAGCGCCTTGGCGGCCTGGCGGATCTGCTTCTGGTTGCCGTCCACCGTCGGCTGGTATCCCGGCAGGCGCACGTCGGTCACGGGCTCGTAGGTGATCTCCGCGCGGGACAGGTCCTGCGGGATGTCGACGAGCACCGGGCCGGGGCGTCCAGTACGCGCGATGTGAAACGCCTCGTGGATCGCCCTGGGGATCTCCTGCGGGTGCTGGATCATGAACGAGTGCTTCACCACCGGCATCGTGATCCCGATCGTGTCGGCCTCCTGAAACCCGTCGGTGCCGAGCAGCTCGGTGCGCACCTGGCCGGTGATGAACACGACCGGCACCGAGTCCATCATCGCGTCGGTGATCGGCGTGATCAGGTTCGTCGCGCCCGGCCCGCTGGTGGCGAACGCGACCCCGACTTTGCCCGTCGCCTTGGCGTAGCCCTGTGCGGCGTGCCCGCCGCCCGCCTCGTGACGGACGAGGATGTGGCGGACGCCGCCGTTCACGAACGCGTCGTAGGTCGGCAGGTTGGCGCCGCCGGGCAGCCCGAAGACGACGTCGACGCCCTCCGCCTTCAGGCACTCCATCACGGCGTCGACCGCGCGTATCTCCATCTCCGACCTCCCTTCCGTTCGCTCGCAGGGCTCAGTTTCTCCGCGCTGACGCGGAAATCCCAGTGTATCAGCGGGTTTAAGGCGCGCTCCTAGCGGTCGATGGTCAAGCCAGGCCAGGACGCAGTGAGCGAAATGTGCTTCGCACATGAGCGATCGAGGACGCCGCATGGCGCCGCGCCGGCGATCACTAGGAGCTGCCGATGGCGACGCCGATGGCCAGCACGATCAGGCCACCGACGGTGACGACGAGCAGCGAGGAGCGCATCGAGACTTCCAGGAAGCGGTTTCTGATCCAGGCGATCACGAACAGCTCGACCGCGACCACGGCGCCCGCGACGAGCAGCGCCTTGTGCACGTCTGAGATGAAGAACGGCAGCGTGTGGAAGATCCCGCCGAGCGTCGTCATCCCGCCGGTGATCGCGCCGCGCACGATCGCCGAGCCGCGGCCGGTCTGCTCGCCGGTGTCCGACAGGGCCTCCGACCAGCCCATGCTCACCCCGGCCCCGAGCGCGGTCGAGAAGCCGACGAGCAGCGCTGTGTGCGAGCTCGAGGCGATCGCCGCGGCGAAGATCGGCGCGAGCGAGGAGACCGTGCCGTCGATCAGCCCCACCAGCGCGGGCTGCACGACGCGCAGGATGAAGTCGGGCTCGTCCTTGTAGCCCGCGCGGTGAATCCACCGCGCGATCAGCGAGTCGTCGGCCGGGGCGGCCGACTTTACCTGGGTGCTCATCTCTTCACAGCGTATGCCAACGGCCGGATTAGGTCGGCCGAAACCGGGTTAGGCAAGCCTTACTTCATGCGTGCGCGAGCGTCTCGCGCGCAGTGGTTCCCGCGTCTCGCGCAAGCTTGGATCAGGGGCTCGGCGATGGCGTGCGCTGCCAGGATTCCGGCGCCACCGCGACGTCGGGAAAGTCGAGCTCGGTCCCGCAGCGCGTGCACAGCGCGTCGTAGATCTTCGTCGTGCGACCGCAGCTCGGGCACTGGCGGCGCAGCTCGTCGCGCTCAAAGCGATATGCGATCGCCGCGAGCAGGCCGAAGAACGGCACGAGCCCCGAGATCAGGAACCACAGCAGGAACGAGGAGCCCTTCAGCTTGCCGACGATTCCGCCGGCGAGACCGAAACAGAAGGCGATGACGACGTAGGCCACCGCCAACCCCTTACAGCAGGACGCGCACTGCCCAGATCAGGGCGATGATCGCGAGCACGACCGCGACGATCGTCGCGACGAACACGACGAGGTGGATCACGAAGTGCAGCAAGAACCATGCCGCCACCAGCAGGATCAGCCCCGCGATGACCGTCTGGCCAAACGATCTTGACGACTTCACAGACTCGTTCATATGTTCAGGGTAGACGGTATCGAGGTCGGAAGGAAGGTCGAACTGGCGACCATGAGCGCCGGGCTTACGCGTTCGACGCTTGAACGGCTGTCTGCCTCTCAGACCCCGAGCTGCTCGTTGATCAGCCGCGCGACCTCGGTCCCGTTGGCGCGGCCTTTGGTCGCGCGCATGACGTGGCCGACGATCGGGCCGATCGCCTTGGGATTGCCGGCGCGCACGCGCTCGGCCGCGTCCTCGTTGGCCGCGAGCGCGGCCGCGACGATCGCGGGCAGCTCCCCGTCGCCGCCGTCCATCGCGGCGAGGCCCTCGCGCTCGACGATCTCGAGCGGGTCCCCCCCGTCGGCCACGAGCCGGTCGAGCACTTGGCGTGCGGCGCCGACGTTCACGCGCTTGGCCGCGACGAGGGAGACGAGCGTCGCGAGCGCGCGCGGCTCGACTTGGCTCGACGTGGGGTCCTCGCCGTCGCCCAGGCGCGAGAGCAGGTCTGAGGTGAGCCAGTTGGCGAGCGCCTGCGCGGGCGGCGGCGGGTCGACCGCGGCGGCGAGCGCCGCCTCGAAGTAGTCGCCGAGCTCGGACTTGAACGCGAGCGTCTGCGCGCTCTCGAAGGTCAGATCGTGCTCGCGCTGCAAGCGCTCGGCGAGCGCCGCCGGCAGCTCGGGCAGGGCCGCGCGCGCGGCGGCGATCATCTGCTCGTCGATCGCTACCGGCACGAGGTCGGGCTCGGGGAAGTAGCGGTAGTCGTGCGCCTCCTCCTTGGAGCGCAGCGAGGTGATCGCGCCCGAGGCGGGGTCGAAGTGAAGCGTCTCCTGGATCACCTTGCCACCGTCGCTGAGGATCTTCTCTTGACGCGCGATCTCGGCGCGGATGCCGCGCTCGATGAAGCGGAACGAGTTCATGTTCTTAAGCTCGGTCTTCACACCCAGCTCGCTCGCGCCGGAGGGACGCAGGGAGATGTTGGCATCGCAGCGCAAGGAGCCCTCCTCCATGTTCACGTCGCTCACGCCGAGCCGGCGCAGGGTGGTGCGCAGGAGCTTCAGCCAGTCGCTCACCTGCGCGGGGGTGCGCAGGTCGGGCTCGGTGACGATCTCCGCAAGCGGGGTGCCGCCGCGGTTGAAGTCGACGACGCTCTCGTCCGAGCCGTGGATGCGCCCGCTCGCGCCGACGTGGATCAGCTTGGCGGCGTCCTCCTCGAGGTGCACGCGGTGAATTCGCACCTCCCCCAGCCGCCCGCCGAGGCACAGCGGCTCGTCGTACTGGGAGATCTGATAGCCCTTGGGAAGGTCGGGGTAGAAGTAGTTCTTACGGTGAAAGATCGAGCGCGGCGCAAGCTCGGACTCGAGCGCTAGGCCGATCGTCAGCCCGTAGTGAACCGCGCGCGCGTTCGCGACCGGCAACGAGCCCGGCAGCCCCAGGCAGACGGGGCATGTGCGCGTGTTGGGCGGCTCGCCGAACGACAGCTCACAGCCGCAGAACATCTTTGTGGCGGTCCGCAGCTGGACGTGAATCTCAAGGCCGATGACGGGTTCATAGGAAGAGCTGTTTTGAGTGGAGCCGCCGAGCGGCTCTGGAGGGGTTCGTAGTTCCTCAGACACGGGCCGGGGCTCCATCGAAGCCGAGGCTCGGCGCGGGCGAGGTGAGCTGTGTCTCACACACGCGCGGCGCTTCCGTCAAAGCCGATCGCCTGCTCGAGCGCGTGAGCTGTGTCGAGCAGGCGATTCTCGCTGAACGCTGGCCCGGCGATCTGCAGGCCGACGGGCAACCCGTCGCTGAGACCGCAGGGGATCGAGATCGCTGGGATGCCCGCGAGCGACATTGGCACGGTGCAGAAGTCGCTCAGGTACATCGCGAGGGGATCGCCCGTCTTCTCGCCGAGCTTGAACGCGACCGACGGGGATGTGGGTGTGAGCACGAAGTCGACGCCGGCGAACGCAGAGGCGAAGTCTCGAGAGATCTTCGTGCGCACGCGCTGCGCGCGCCCGTAGTAGGCGTCGTAGTAACCGGAGGAGAGAGCGTAGGTGCCGAGCATGATCCGCCGCTTGACCTCCGGGCCGAAGCCGTCGTGGCGCGTGCGCGTATACATGTCGAGCAGGTCTGAAGCGCCCTCGGCGCGCACGCCGTAGCGCACGCCGTCGAAGCGCGCGAGGTTCGAGGAGGCCTCGGCGGGCGCGAGCACGTAGTAGGCCGACAGCGCGTGCGGGGCGTGCGGCAGCGCGATCTCTCGCACGGACGCGCCGAGCTCTTCCGCGCGCGCGAGCGTCGTCTGGAAAGCCGCGAGTACGCCCGCTTCGATCCCCCCGTCCGCGCTCCCCCCTCCGTCCGCGCTCTCCGTACCCGAGGACCCGCGCGTCAACTCCGTCGGAACCCCGAGACGGATCCCGTCCAGTCGCTCCGCGCTCGGGAGCGCGATCTCCTCCGGGAAGGGAAGCGAGGTCGCGTCACACGGATCGCGCCCGACCATGTAATGCAACAGCAGCGCCGCGTCGGTCACGTCGCGCGTCAGCGGACCGGCCTGGTCCAGCGAGGAGGCGAACGCGATCATGCCGTAGCGCGAGACCGCGCCGTACGTCGGTTTCAGGCCGACGATCCCGCACAGCGCCGCGGGCTGGCGGATCGAGCCGCCTGTGTCGGTGCCGAGCGCCCACGGCGCGAGGCCCGCCGCGACCGCCGCCGCGCTGCCACCGGAGGAGCCGCCCGGCACGCGCTCGCGATCCCACGGGTTGAGGACGGGACCGTAAGCGGAGTTCTCGTTGGAGGAGCCCATCGCGAACTCGTCCTGGTTCGTCTTCGCGAGCAGCGTCGCACCGGCATCGGCGAGACGCGAGACGGCGCTCGCGGTGTACGGGGGCAGATAGCCCTCGAGAATGCGCGACCCCGACTGGCTCGGCACGCCCGCGGTGCAGAACAGGTCCTTGACCGCCAGCCCCACCCCCCCGAGCGGCCCGTCAGCCTTGCCCGCCGCCGTCGATTCGGGCGGCGCCACCCAGGTGAAGCAGTTCAAGCCGTCGCCGTCGGCGGTGCGATCGGCCGCCGCCCGCGCGCGGTAGGCCTCGAACAGCTCATCCGCCGACAGCGAGCCCGTCGCGATCTCCCGGGCCGCGGCCGCGGCCGACAGCCCGATGATGTCCGTCGCGCTCACGCCTGCGGGCTGGGGACTGAGAAACCGTCGCCGCTGACCGCGGGCGCCTGCGCGAGCGCGACTTCGCGCGGGAGCGACTCGCGCGGCTCGTCGGCGCGCAACGCGCCGGAGACCTCGACCACGTGCGAGGTCGGTGGGACGTCGTCGAGGTCGAGCTCTGAGATCTTGGCGATGTGGTCGAGCACGGCCGACAGCTCACGCGCCAGCGGCTCGATCTCGTCCTCCGCCAGCCGCAAGCGCGCGAGACGCGCCACGTGCAGCACCTCGTCGCGGTCGATCATCCGAGCCATTCTACGGGCCTATCTCCACGGTCGGTGGGCGCCCGCCGCTGCGGTGCTCGTCGACCAGCGGTCGCATCCCCATCCCACCGTACCGGCGCCGGCCTCACGTCGACGGCGTCGACGGCCGCCGCGGCTCGGGCTCGGCCGGCGTGTACATCGACGGGCGTTCGTCACGCAGCGACTGCCACGCCCCGGCCAGGATCAGAACGGCGCCAGCCAGCCCAAGCCACGCGCCGGCGCACAACGAGGTGGCGTGGTCGGGTCGCTCGAGCACGCGCACCACCCCAGCGATGACTGCGATCAGCCCGAAGAAGACGCACCACACCGCCGTGGAGACGGGCAGCGCGGTGGAGCGCTCGGTGACGTTGCTCACGACCAGCGCGAGCGCGGCGCACACGGCCGCGAGCAGCAAGGCCACCGCCGGGCCGAACGTGTCCCACGCGTCGAGCAACCCGATCGGGCTTTCATACCAGGAACGCGTGAACGCGACGATCAGGACGATCGCGCCGGCCAGCGCGATCAGCTCGCCGCTGCGAAGCCGTCGCAAGCTCATCGCGGCGCCCTCCGCCTGGTCGTGCTGCGGCGCCCGGGTGACCCGTCCGTCCCCCTGCTCCAGCCGGCCCGCGCGACGGTCTGAGCCACCCGCCCCACCTACCCCTCCCCCGCCTGGGCGCGCGCCGCCTGCAGTGTGTTGCGCAGCAGCAGCGCGACCGTCGTCGGGCCCACACCGCCGGGCACCGGGGTGATCGCGGAGGCCACCTCGGACACCGCCTCGAAGTCGACGTCGCCGACCAGTCCGCTCTTGTTGCGGGCCTGCTCCGGCGTGAGACGGTTCATGCCGACGTCGATCACGACCGCGCCGGGCTTGACGAACTCGCGGGTCACGAGGCGGGGCTGCCCGACCGCGGCGATCAGGACGTCCGCGCGGGCGCACACCGAGGCGAGGCTCGCCGTGCGTGAGTGGCAGATCGTGACGGTCGCGTTCTCCGCCAGCAGCAGCTGCGCCATCGGCTTGCCGAGCAGGTTCGAGCGGCCGAGCACGACCGCCTCGGCCCCTTCCAGCCGCGCGTTCACCTCGGCCAGCAGCAACATGATGCCCTGCGGGGTGCACGGGCGCAGCCCCGGCTGGCCGAGCGACAGTCTGCCCACGTTGATCGCGCTCAGCCCGTCCACGTCCTTCGCCGGATCGACCATCGCCGTGAGCGTCGGCCCGTCGAGGTGCGCGGGCACCGGCAGCTGTAGCAGCACCCCGCTCACCGCCTCGTCGCCGTTCAGCTGTGCCAGCGCCTGCTGCACCTGCGCGAAGGACGCGTCCGCCGGCAGGCGCACGTCGAACGGGGCCATGCCGATTTCCGCGCACGCGCGCTGCTTGTTGCCGACATACACCGCCGAGGCCGGGTCGTCGCCTACGAGCACGGTCGCAAGGCCCGGAGGCCGTCCGTGCCGAGCCACGAACGTAGCGACCTCCTCGGCGACCTTGCCACGCACGCGCGCGGCGAGCGCTTTGCCGTCGATGATCGTCGCGCTCACGAGCGGGATGCTACGGGTTGGCGATGCTACGGGTTGGCGACGCCGGAACAAGGCCGGTGCGGCAGCGGACGATCATCGACGGGGTCTGTGGCCACGCGAACGGGAGCCACACCGCGCACGAGCTCGGGACCTCGCACAGCGGAGCTGCGAGAGCGCCGCCTCAGCGCCGGCTGACAGGTGCGTACTCCGCCATCAGCTTTCGCTCCGAGCCGTCGTCGGCGAAACGCACGACGATCACCCCTTCGGCCTCGACGGCGGTGACAACCCCGTCGCCGAAAGCGGCGTGGACGACGTCCTCGCCGAGGCGGAACGGCTGCCCGCCAAGCGCCGCCTCGCGCGCGTGTGCGCCGTTGGCGGAGCGCTCCGCCCAGCCGTCCGCGGCGATCCCACCCCCGCTCCCGCCGCCCGCACCGACCGAGACCCCTGCGGGGACACCGCCACCGCCGGGGCGCAGCACGCGCGCCTGCACCTCATCGAGCAGATCGCCCGGGATCTCGTCCAGGAAACGGCTGCGCAGGCCGTAGGTCTGCGCGCCGAACACCGCGCGCCGGCGTGCGGAGGTGAGGTAGAGATTGCGCATCGCGCGCGTCACGCCGACGTAGAACAACCGCCGCTCCTCCTCCAGGCCGCCCTCGTCGAGCGCGCGCGAGTGCGGGAACACGCCGTCCTCGCAGCCGGCGATGAACACGATCGGGTACTCGAGGCCCTTGGCATTGTGCAGCGTCATCAGCGTCACGAGGCCCTCGTCGTCGGTGCGCGCGTCGGCGTCGGCGACGAGCGCGATCTGCTGCAGGAACACGTTCAGCGTGTCCTCCCCGGCCACGGCCGAGGCGTCGAACTCGCGCCCGACCTCGACCAGCTGCTCGAGGTTCTCGATCCGGCCCTGCACCTCGATCGAGCGCTCCGCCTCGAGCGCCTCGACGTAGCCGCTCTGCGCGAGCATCGCCTCCAGCAGGTCGCCCACGGGAACCGCCTGCGTCGCGCGGCGCGATGGATCGTCCTCCCCAGAGGTCTCCTCGGGCGTCGCGGCGGCCAGCGCCGCCTGCTCGTCGTCGGAGAGTATCCCGGCAAGCACGCGCAGCTCCTCCATCGTGTCCATGAACCGCCGCAGCGCCTTGATCGCGGCGGCGCCCAGCCCGGGAATCTCATCCGGTCGCGACGCGGCCTCCCAGACCGAGACGCCGACGCTTGCGGAGTGCGAGACGATGCGCGACAGCGAGGTCTGCCCGATCCCCCGTCGTGGCGAGTTGACGATGCGCGTGAAGCTGACGACGTCGAACGGGTTGGCGATCCACGACAGGTAGGCGATCGCGTCCTTGATCTCGGCGCGCTCGTAGAACTTGGTGCCCCCGATCACCTGATAGGCGATCTCCCGGCGCACGAGCGTGTCCTCGATCACCCGCGACATCGCGTTCGTGCGGTACAGCACCGCGATCTCCGTGCGAGCGGCGCCCTCGTCCACCAGCCGCTGGATCTCCCCCACGACATAGCGAGCCTCGGAGTGCTCGTCCTCGAGCTCGCGCACCTTGATCTGCTCGCCCTGCCCCAGCTCGCTCCACAGCCGCTTTGAGATCCCGCCGCGGTTGTTGGCGATCACCGCGTTGGCGGCGGACAGGATCGTCTCGGTCGAGCGATAGTTCTGCTCGAGCTTGACCACCCGCGCATCGGGGAAGTCCTCTTGGAAGTCGAGGATGTTGCGGATGTCGGCTTGGCGAAAGCTGTAGATCGACTGGGCGTCATCCCCCACCACGGCCAGGTTGCGATGCCCGACCGGGCCGGCGTAGGTGGGCCGGTCCCCCGCCTGGGGCCCGCCCCGCGCGGGCGGCGGCCCACCGCCGACGAGCAGCTGCAGGAAGCGGTACTGAGCGTGGTTGGTGTCCTGGTACTCGTCGACCAACACGTGCCTGAACGCGGCCGCATAACGCTCGCGCACCTCCTCGAACAGCTCGAGCAGGTTGACGGTGCGAAACAGCAGGTCGTCGAAGTCCATCGCGTTCATGCGGTGCAGGTCGCGCTCGTACAGCGAGTACACCTCCCCCACCATCTCCTCGAACTGCGAGCCGACCCCCTGCCCGTAGGTCTCTGAGTCGAGCAGCTTGTTCTTCGCGGCCGAGATCTGGTTGTGGATCGCGGCCGGGGTGAAGCGCTTGGGGTCGACGCCGACCGCGTCCATGCAGCGCTTGGTCAACCGCCGCGAGTCGGCCTGGTCGTAGATCGTGAACTGGCGCGTATAGCCCAGGCGCGGCGCCTCGACGCGCAGCATGCGCGCGCACGCCGCGTGGAAGGTCATCAGCCACATCCCACGCACGTCGCGGCCGAGCAGCCGCTCGACCCGCCCGCGCATCTCCTTGGCCGCCTTGTTCGTGAACGTGATCGCCAGCAGCTCGCCCGCCCGCGCCTGGTCGGTGTAGATCAGAAAGGCGATCCTGTGCGTGAGCACGCGCGTCTTGCCGCTGCCGGCGCCCGCGAGGATCAGGAGCGGGCCCTCGCCATGGGTGACCGCCTCGCGCTGGGGCTCGTTCAGCCCTTGCAACAGCTCGTCGACACGCTCGGCGTGATGGTTCTCAGGCATCTAGACCCAGCATAGATGCGAGCTCGGAGGAGAACCTACATCTAGATGGTGGTGGTGGATGGCGAAGATGCGGGAGGTGACGAGGCCCCGCCGTGTCAACCACCAGCTGGGTTTGGGCCCTTCACCGGCCGCAGCGGCGTGACCTCGGCCATCGGCTCCGGATCCTCCTCGTCTAACAGCCGGCTGACCGACCGTTCCAGCGCGCCGATCCGGCTCGCGAGCCCCTGGATCGCCTCGGCGATCGGGTCGGGCAGGTGAATCCAGTCGGCGTCCGGCCCCTCCATCCGGCGGCCGTCCACGCGCACGGGATGGCCGGGATTACCGACGACCGTCGAGTTCGGCGGCACATCGGTGATGACGACGCTGTTCGCGCCGATCTTCGCGCCGTGGCCGATCGTGATCGGGCCGAGCAGCTTCGCGCCCGAGCCGATCGTGACGTTGTCCTGCACCGTCGGATGGCGCTTGCCGGTGGCGAAGCCTGTCCCACCGAGCGTGACTCCCTGATAGAGCGTCACATCGTCTCCGATGTCGGCCGTCTCGCCGATCACCACACCGGCGCCGTGGTCGATGAACAACCCCTGGCCGATGCGCGCGGCGGGATGGATCTCGATCCCGGTGAACGCACGTGTGAGCATCGAGATCGTGCGCGGCAACAGCGGCACCCCCGCTCCGGCCAGCGCGTGCGCGACGCGATAGGCCAGCAGCGCATGGATACCGGGCCAGGTCGCAAGGATCTCGGCCTGGCCGACCCCGCGCGCCGCGGGATCGCGATCGCGCGCGGCGAGCACATCGCGGCGCACCTCCTTCGCCACCCGCGCGAAGGTCTCAAATCCGGCCATGCAAACAGCGTAGCGTTCTCAGGCAGGGGCAAAAAATGCTTGAGATACGTAGCGCTCGCCAGAGTCGGGCATCACGACCACGATCCGCTTGCCGCGTGACTCCGGGCGCACCGCGACCTGCAGCGCCGCCCACAGCGCCGCGCCGCAGGAGATCCCGGCGAGCAGTCCCACCCGCCGAGCGCAGCTCCAGGCCGTCTGGATCGCGTCGTCGTCGGAGACCGCGATCACCTCGTCGAGCAGCTCGCGGTTGAGCACGGGCGGCACGAATCCGGCGCCGATGCCCTGAATCCGGTGTGGCCCGGGCGGCCCGCCGGAGAGGACCGCGGATCCCTGCGGCTCGACCGCCACCACGCGCAGCTTCGGGTTTGAGTGCTCGCGCAGATACTCGCCCACGCCGGTGATCGTTCCCCCCGTGCCCACTCCGGCGACGAGCACGTCCACCCTGCCGTCGAGCGCGCGCTCGATCTCCGGGCCGGTCGTGCGCCGGTGGATCTCGGGGTTGGCGGGGTTCGAGAACTGGTCGGGCAGAAATACGTCCTCGCGACGCGCCAACTCGCGCGCGGCCTGCACCGCCTCCGTCATCCCTCCGAGGGACTCCGTCACATCCACGCGCGCGCCGTACAGCCTCAGCAGGCTCTCGCGCTCGCGGCTCATCCCCTGCGGCAGCGTCAGCACCAGGTCATAGCCCTTGGCGGCGCACACGAACGCGAGCGCGATCCCGGTGTTGCCGGACGTCGCCTCCACGATCGTCGTGCGCCCCGGCTCGATCCTCTCGTCCGCCTCGGCCGCCTCGATCATCGCCACGCCGATCCTGTCCTTCACGCTGCCCCCGGGGTTGCGCGCCTCGAGCTTGGCGTACAACTCCACGCCGCCATCCGCCGCCTGCGTGCCTTCGAGCATCCGCGGAAGCCCCACCAGCGGTGTCTCACCGACAAGCTCGGCAATGTTGATCGGGATTTGAGGCATACCGCCCACGAGCATAGTGGGCGGTCCACGTCGCCGCGCATCGTGACCGCCATCCTCCGTGCGCTCGCCGCCGGCCGGGCTTGGCCGTGGAGACCCGACTTGGTCGCCGGGACCCTCAGATGTGGTACATGCTCGCGCCGGCCTCACGCGTCTCGCGCTCGATCACGTCGGCGATCGTCATACCCGCGAGCACCGTACGCGCAGCCTCGGCCGCATCGGCGAACACGCCCTCGGCGTCACGACCGAGCGGGCCGTCGAGCAGCTCGACGACCTCGAGCACCGTCACCTCGGCCGGCTCTCGCGCGAACCGGTACCCACCCTTCACGCCCCGCTGAGAGCTGATCACGCCCGCGCGCCGGAGCACGGCGAACAGCTGCTCGAGGAACTGCACCGGCACCTCGCGCCGGCGCGCCAGCTCGCCGATCGGCACCGGCTCCGCGCCCCCGCTGCGCCCCAGCTCGGCGAGCGCGAGCACGGCATAGGGAGACTTGCTCGTGATCGAGATCATCGCGCGCTCACACGCGCGATGCTACGGATCTACAGCCAACCCCGCTCGGTGGCGATCAACACCGCTTGCGCGCGGTCGACCGCGCCGAGCTTGCCGTAGATGTTGTGCAGGTGCGTGCGCACCGTGCTGGTGGACAGCGTCAGCTCATGCGCGATCTGCTTGTAGACCTTGCCTTCGGCGAGGCGCTGCAACACGCCGAGCTCGCGACCGGACAGCGGACACGGGTCGACGTGGCGCTGGCGCTGGCTCGCGGCGGTCGGCAGCTCATACATCACCCTGCGCAGCTCCTCCGGCCCGAGGCCGATGACACGCGCACTCTGCAGCATCTCCGTCGGCGACACCGACGCGCCCTGCTCGTAGTGGGCGAGCATGTCCGCGAGGCGGATGAACGCGGCCTCGCCCTCGACGTCGGGGTTGTGGTGGCGCTCGATCGCTGTCGCGACCGTCGCCGGCAGCCCCCAGCGGCGGGCGAGCACCCCGCCCACGAGCGCATGGTCGACGCCCAGCTCGCGGCGCTCCTGATGGATGCGCTCCTCCGGCGTCTTCGCGCCGCGGTGAACCTGTGAGGGATAGCCGGGATAGGCGTGCAGCAGCACGAGCTTGCCGATGTCGTGCAGCAGGCTCGTCACGGTCAGACGGTCGCGGTGCTCGTAGCCGACCTCGGCCGCGATGCGATCGGCGGCGTGCTGAGTGGCGAGCGCGTGCAGCCGAAAGCGCTCCGGCGCGGCGTCCCACACGCTCGAGCGCTCGAAGAAGTCGAACGTGCGTACCCGGCCGGCGAGCGCGTGCACGGTCTGCGCGCTCAACAGCTCCACCGCCGCAACGACCGTGTCCACGCGCCCGCGCCCCCCCTGCGCCTGGTTGGCGAGGCGCAGCACGGCGATGATCAGCGCGACATCGGACTCCACCGCGGTGACGATGTCGGCCGTCGCCACATGGTCCTTGGAGATGACCGCAAGCAGGCGGTTGCGCGACTCGGCGAGGGCGGGAAACGCCTCGAGCGCCTCGAACGCCAGCGTCAGACGGCGGCCGTGACCCTCATTCTGATGGCGCTCCGTCGGCGCGGGCGCCGCAACGGTCTCACCCGGGCGGCCGGCAAGCTCCGCCGAGGGGCTCACCTCGGTCGTGCGCCGCTTTGGCTTGGAAGCTGTTGCCGGCATCGTTGCGATAGCTGCCTTCGGGTTGCCCACCACCGCGATCGGTGGCTGTCCGTCGAGGACCTATCGGCAACTGTGGCGCAACGGTTGAGCGCCATTTACCGCCCGAGTGCGCGGTCGATGCGCCGCAACGCCTCCTCGCGACCGAGCAGCGCGACGCTCTCGAAGATGCCCGGAGAGACAGTCGTGCCGCAAATCGCCACACGCAGGGGCTGATAGACCTCGCGCGGCTTGACCCCGAGACGGGCGAGCACGCCTTCCAGCGCCTTGCCCACGCTCTCCTCGTCGAAGCTCTCCGCTGCGGCGAGTGCGGTGCGCGCCTCGCCCAGGGTCGCGCGGCCCTCGCGCCCCAGCCAACGCTCGCGCGCCTTGGCGTCCGCGACGGGCTCGTCGAGCAGCGGGCCGGTCAGCGGCCAGAAGTCCGCGAGCGTGTGGATCTTCTCCTGGCTGATCGCAACCGCCTGTGGGAGCCTTGCGTCCTCACTCACCGCGGCGTGGCCGTCCACGCGCAGGTAGTCGCCCACGCGTCGCGTCAGCTCCGCCGCGGGGAGCGCACGGATGTAGACGCCGTTCAGCCACTTCAGCTTGACCTCGTCGAACCGCGCCGGGTTGTGGCTGACGCGCTCGAGCGTGAAACGCTCGACGAGCTCGTGCGTCGAGAGGACCGTCTCGTCGTCGCCCGCCCCCCAGCCGAGCAGCGCGAGGTAGTTGCGCACCGCCTCCGGCAGGAAGCCCCCGTCGCGCAGCTCCTGCACCGAGGCCGCGCCGTGGCGCTTTGAGAGCTTCTTGCCGTCCGGCCCGTGCAGCAGCGGCAGATGCGCGTACACCGGCGCCGACTGCGCTTCGGCGGCGAGCCCCACGGCTTTTGCGGCGTCGAGCACGAGCAGCTGCTTGGGCGTGTTCGACAAGTGATCCTCGCCACGCACCACATGTGTGATCTGAGCGTCGAGATCGTCGACGGCGACCGCGAAGTTGTAGAGCACCGACCCGTCCGCGCGGGCGATCACGGGGTCGTCGAGATGCACGTTCTCAAAGCGCGTCTCGCCGCGAATCGCGTCGTGCACGACCGTGGCGCCGTCGTCGGGCACGCGCAGACGCACAGCCCCCTCGCGGCCGCCCCCGCTCTCCGGCTCGCCGCGAAAGCCACGATCGGCGCCGTGGCGCTGCTTGTAGGCCTTCACGTCCTCCGCCGTCGCGACCGAGCGATAGGCGTGGCCGCTCTCGAGCAGCGCCTGCAGCACCTCGCGATGGCGCTCGGCGCGCGCCGACTGAAAGACCGGCCCCTCGTCCCAGTCGAGCTCGAGCCAGCGCAGCGCGTCGAGGATCTGCTCGACGTTCTCCGGGGTGGAGCGCTCGCGATCGGTGTCCTCGATGCGCAGCACCATCCTTCCCCGAGCGTGGCGGGCCAGCAGCCAGTTGAACAGCGCGGTGCGTGCTCCCCCGATGTGCAGCGCGCCCGTAGGCGACGGCGCGAACCTGACCTTCAGCGACGCGCTCGGCGGCGGTCCGCCGGTGGGGCCGGGCCCCTCGGCGGGAGCGGCATCGGAAGCTTCGGAGGCGGCGGACGTCATAAGATCGCCGCCATGCTAATCGGAGCGCACGTCTCGCCCGCAGGCGGGTTGCCAAAGGCGATTGAGCGGGGAGTCGAGAAAGGCTGCCGCGCGATCCAGATCTTCAACCAGTCGCCGCGCATGTGGAAACCCTCGACCTACCCCGAAAACGACGTCGCGGCGTTCAAGCAGGCGATGGCCGACGGCCCGATCGACGCCGTCGTGATCCACGCCGTGTACCTGCTCAACTGCGCAAGCGACGATCCCGACATCCGTGCGAAATCGCTCACCTCACTGACGCACTCGCTGCGCGTCGGGCACGACATCGGCGCGAGTGGCGTCATCCTGCACCCCGGCTCCGCCAAGACCGGCGACGTGCCGAGTGCGATCGCCCGTGCCGGCGAGACGATCCGCGAGGCGCTCTCAGAAAGCGATGGCTGTCCGCTTCACCTGGAGAACACCGCCGGGACCGGTGGCACCCTCGGCCGCTCGATCGACGAGCTCGCCGCCCTGCTCGAGGCTTCAGGCGCCGGCAAGCGGCTGGGACTGTGCTTCGACTCCTGCCACCTGTTCGCCTCCGGCTATGACATTCGCACCCCCGCGGGCATGGATGCGCTGACGGCCGAGATCGACGAGAAGGTCGGCCTCGACCGCATCGGCTCGCTGCATCTCAACGACTCCCAGACCGCGCTCGGCTCAAACCGCGACCGCCACGCCAACGTCGGTGAGGGAGAGATCGGCCCTGACGGCTGCGCCGCGTTTCTGTCCGCTCCCGCGTTTGCAGATCTGCCATGCGTGCTCGAGACGCCCGGCGAGAACCGCAGCGGGCCCACCCGCGAGGAGATCGCGCTCGCAGTGAAGCTGCGCGAGCAGGGCCTGGCAGCACGGCGACGGCGGCGTTAGCTGGCTGCAGCGGTCGCGGCAACTGGAGACGCAAGCGCGTGTTCCAACTCCGCCAGCAGCGTCGGGGTGTGCTGCACGCGGTAACCATCGCCGAGGCGCAGCCGGCGGGTACCGTCGCTCGTGTCGACGTCCAGCAGCACTTCCGCGGGCCCCGGGAAGTCCTCGATCGCCTGCTTGAGATCCTCGAGCGCGCCATCGGTCAGCGCCGAGGCGTGTACGCGTAGGCACACGGGCTGGGCGAGCATCGTGGCCGTCTTCGCGGCCGTCTCGGCCTGTGTTCGGGCCCGCTCGATCTCCTCTGCGGAGGGAGCGAAGGACTCCACCGTCTGGACCACCAGGCACGTCTTACCGGCTTCCTTGTGATCGACGCGGCCCTTCACGAGCACGATTTCGTCGACAGCGAGCGCCACCTCGTGCTCGGCGAGCGCCTTGCCGAACACGAGCAGCTCGACCGCGCCCTCGAGGTCGTCGAGCGTCGCGAACATCATGTGGTCGCCGGCCCGTGTGCGAATGCGCTTGGCCTCGACGATAATCCCTCCCACCGTAACCCAATCCTTGTCGCGGCGATCCGCAAGCTCGGCGATCGGGCAGTCCACACGCGCGCGCAACGCGTCGCGCAGTGGCTTCAGCGGGTGCGCGGAGACGAACAGGCCGATCGCCTCCTTCTCCACCGCCAGCAGCTCCGCCTGCTCGAACTCCTCTGTCGGGATCGCAGGATGGATCGGCCGTCCCAGCCCGGCGCCGGGCGCCTGGCGCATCTCCGAGGCGGATGGGTCGACGCCGTCTGCGGGCCCGCTCTGCGGAGAGGTCGGCGGCGGCTCCAAGTCGAAGATCGAGCCCTGTCCGATCAGCGCGTCCTGCTGGATCTTCTGGCCGGCGCCCTGTGCTTGCTCGAGCACGGCGAGCATGCCCTTGCGGCTCGCCCCGGTCGAGCCGAGCGCACCGCACTTGATCAGCGCCTCGATCGCCTTCTTGTTGACCGTGCGACTGTCGACACGCTCGCAAAAGTCCCACAGCGAGGCGAAGGAGCCGCCCTCGTCGCGTGCCTGCTTGATCGCCTCGACCGCCTGATAGCCGACGCCCTTGACGGCGTCCAGGCCGAAGCGGATGCTGCCGAGGCCACCGCCCTCCTCCGATCTCCGCCCACCCGCGCCGACGGTGAACTCGTGATCTGAGAGGTTGACGTCGGGAGGCTGAATCTCGATGCCCATCTCCTCGCAACGCGCCACGAAGAACGGGACCTTGTCCTTCGTGGACATCACCGAGGAGATCAGCGCCGCCATGTACTCGGCCGTGTGGTTGGCCTTCAGCCAGGCGGTGCGGTAGGCGATCAGCCCGTAGCAGGCCGCGTGGCTCTTGTTGAACGAGTAATCGGCCGACTTCTCGTTCGTGTTCCACAGGAACTCGATCACGTCGGCCTTGGTGCCCGACGCTCGGCAGCCCTCGACGAACTCCGGCCTCAGCGCCGCCATCGCCTGACGGTTCTTCTTGCCGATCGCCTTGCGCAGATCGTCCGCCTTGGCCCCGGAGAAGCCCGCGAGCTCCTTGGAGATCTGCATCGCCTGCTCCTGGTAGAGGATCACACCGTTTGAGGACTCGAGGATGTGGCGCAGGCGCTCGTCGGGGTAGGAGATCGACTGCGGGTTGTGCTTGCCCTTGGCGTACACCGGGATCTGATCCATCGCGCCGGGGCGGTAGAGCGCGTTGAGCGCGACGAGGTCGTTGAACTCGTCGGGGCGCACCTTCTTGAGCGCCTCGCGCATGCCCTCGGACTCGAACTGGAACACCCCGATCGAGTCCCCGCGCGCGAGCATCTCATACGTGCGCGCGTCGTCGAGCGGAAGCGTCGTCATGTCGGGGCGCTCGCCGCTCGAGCGCTCGATGATGTCCAGCGCGTCCTCGATCACGTCGAGGTTGCGCAACCCGAGGAAATCCATCTTCAGGATGCCGATTTCCTCGATCGGCTTCATCGAGAACTGCGTGACCGTACGATACGCGCGCTCGCCGTTCTCGTCGGTACCGGCGTCGGCCAGCTGCAATGGGACGATGTCGGTCAGCGGCCGATCGGCGATCACGACCGCTGCGGCGTGGATCGAGGAGTTGCGCACGATGCCCTCGAGGCCCTGTGCGACGTCGACGATCCTCTGTGCGGTCGGATCCTCGTCGCACGCCTTGCGCAGCGGCTGACCGCTCTTCATGCAGTCCTCAAAGGATGGGGAGCGGCCCATGATCGGGTCGGGGATCAGCTTCGCGAGGCGATCGCCGGCCCCGTAGTCCAAGCCGAGCACGCGCGCCGCGTCGCGGGTGGCGGCGCGGGGGAACATCTTGCCGAACGTGACGATCTGCGCGACCGACTCGCGCCCGTACTTCTCGGTCACATAACGCATCACGCGCTCGCGTCCGCGCACGGAGAAGTCGATGTCGATATCCGGCATCGACACCCGCTCGGGGTTCAGGAAGCGCTCGAACAGCAGGTCGTAGCGCAGCGGATCGACGTCGGTGATCGCCAGGCAGTAGGCGACGATCGAGCCGGCTGCCGAGCCGCGGCCCGGACCGACCGCGATCCCGTTCTCCTTGGCGAACTTGACGAAATCCCAGACGATCAGGAAGTAGGCGTTGAAGCCCATCCGATCGATCACTTCGAGCTCCATGTCCATGCGCTCGAGCGCTTGCGCCGGCGGTGGATCGCCATAGCGAAGTGCGAGCCCCTCTCGCACTCGCGCACGCAGATACTCGCGCTCTGAGCTCTCGTCCGGCGTATGAAAGCGGGGGATCAGCTGCTTGCCAAGCTCGATCTCCACCGAGCAGCGCGTCGCGATCTCGACGGTGCTGGCGATCGCCTCGGGCCACTCGGCGAACGCGGCTGTCATCTCCGCGCTGTCGCGCAGGTAGAACTCGTTGGTCTCGAAGGTCATCTTCGGCGCGGCGAGGGTGCTCTTCGTCTGCACGCACAAGAGCGCCGTGTGATGGTCGTAGTCCTCGCGGCGCAGGTAGTGCACATCGCCCGTCCCCACCAGCGAGCCGCCGACCTCGCCGGCGATGCGCACGATGCCCTCGTTGCACTTCTCCTGGGCTGCCAGACCGTTCTTCTGCACCTCGAAGTAGACGTTCTCCGCTCCGAACACCCCGAGCAGATCGTCAATGTGCGCGCGGGCCTCCCCGTCACGATCCTCGAGCAGCCGCTGGCAGAAGCGAGAGGCCAGACAGCCGGTGAGCGCGATCACGCCCTCGGAATGGCGCTCGATCTGCGCAAGGTCGACCGTCGGCTTGCCGCGGTTCAAGCCTTCCAGGAAGCCGGCCGAGGAGAGCTTGACGAGGTTGCGATAGCCCGCGTCGTCGGCGGCGAGCAGCGTCAGATGGTTGCGCTCGGTCTTGCCCTGCCCCGTGGCGGTGTGGTCGTCGACGAAGTAGATCTCACAACCCACGATCGGCTTGACCCCATGCTTCGAGCACGCCTTGTACAGCTCGACCGCGCCGTTCATCACGCCATGGTCGGTCAGCCCGAGAGCAGGCTGCTCGAAGCTCGCGGCGCGCGCCGCGAGCGCATCGATCTTGCACGCGCCGTCGAGCAGCGAGTACTCCGAATGGACGTGCAGATGGGCGCAGGTGGGGGTACTCATCGAGAGTGCATGGTAGGCGCCTTGGCGGCGGCTCAGGAGCGCTTCAGTCGCTGTTTGCGGGCTGCGCGCAGGCGCGCGATCAGAGACATGCTGTGCTTGTGGGGTGGCCGTTTGCGAACGGGCTCGGCACGCTGCGGCTCGAAGGGCTCCAGCTCGGAGGGCTGCTCCTGGGCGCGCGCGCGCAGGCGCAGCACGGCCGCGGCGAGCGCATCGGCCATCTCGTCGCGACCCGGCGTCTCAACGCCCGCGAGGCGATCGATCGGGGCGGCGTCGGTCGACTTGGGCGCCGGTCGCACGAGCCGTATCTCGAGCGCCGGGTCCGCCCGGGGCTCGGGCGCGGTGGCGATCAGCCGCAAGATCACGCCCCTGAGCTCGCCTACGATCTCCCGTACCCGGCGATGGCCGTCGCGCATGTTCGCCAGCAGGCGCTCGGCCCGCTCGCGCGCGGCGCGCTCGGAGTCGAGCCCCCGGCGGATCTCGATCGCTCGGTGCTCGAGATCGGTGAGCCGCTCCTTGAGCTCGCGCTCGGAGTGGCGCACCGCGGCGCGCTCGGCCACCACCGCCTGCTCGGTCTCGGCCAGCTCTCGCTGCACGCTCTCCAGGTGCCTGGCCAGCGCGCGCGCCTCGCGCTCGCCGGCGCTGAGGCGACGGCTCAAACGGTCGATCTCCGCGCGGCTCTCACGGTCTGCGCCGATGCGACGATCCTCGGCCTCGATGCGCAGCTGCTGCTCGGCGTACTCGCGCTGCTTGGCGCGACGCAGCTCATGCTCGCGCTCGGCCAGCGAGGCCTGCTCGGAGGAGAGCAGCGTGCCCACGCGCCTGCGCTCCTCCTCGGCCTCGTCGAGCCGCAGCCGCAGGCTCGCAACGTGGGTCTCGAGCGTCTGCACGGTGGCCTCGGCCGTCTCCGCCCTGCGTTGCAGGGAGGCCTCGCCGGACTCGGCGGCACGGCGGGCGCGGCGCTCGGCCAGCAGGTCGCCCTCGGCTTTGTGGCCGCCCCCCTCCGGGGCAACGCCCGGCTCTCCCCTTGAGCTCTCTTGTCCCTCCGCCGTCACGATCACGCCACCGTAAGGGGCGGGCCGGACGTTCTCAGCTCGCCTTCGTGCGGGTCCAACACGAGCCCGGGAGGCGGCTCCTCGCCGCGTCGAGCGTCTTTCAGCTCCCGTTGCGCCGCGCGAGGAGCACCGCCGCTCCAACCGCCGAGACAGCCGTGGCCGCGCCCACCGACAGGACGCGCACGGAGGGCAGGCGCCGGTGCAGATACCACTTCCCGCCATGCCAAACCGCGTAGCCGAGCACCCGATATCCGCTTCCACTCATCGCCACATGCTACCCATATCCCGTAGATCCCACTCCCCCCGGCGACCGCGCTCGGTCTCGGTGACTTCCATGCGCTACCCGTTGCGCAACCGCCAGGCCATGCGCGACTGAAGCGACCACAGCTCGATGAACCCGGGCGAGGCGCTCTGCGAGAACAGACCACCGGACTGTGCGAACGAGGCCAGGCTCGCGTCGTAGACCGCGTTCGGAGAGGAGCGGGTGACGACGCGGGCGTGGCCCTTGTACAGCTTGACGGCGATCCTCCCCGTCACCTGGACGTTGACGGCGTCCATGTAGGCGTCGAGGTCGGAGCGCAGCGGCTCCCACCACAGTCCGGCATAGACCAGATAGGCCCACTGACGGTCGAGCTCTCCCTTGAACTGGTTCTGGTGAATCGTGCACACGAGCTTCTCGAGCTCCTGATGCGCCGGCAGCAGGATCGCGGCGGCCGGCGCCTCGTAGATGTCGCGCACCTTCAGCCCGACGATCCGGTCCTCGATGTGATCGACGATCCCGACGCCGTGACGGGCGCCGATCGCGGCGGCGCGTTCGATCAGCTCGACCAGCTCCAGCCGCTCTCCGTTCAACGCGACGGGTAGCCCCTGCTCGAACTCGACCTCGACGACCTGCGGCTCATCCGGCGCTCGCTCGGGAGGTGTGACGAGCTGAAAGACGTCGTCCTCGGGCGCATGGTCGAGGTCCTCGATCCAGCGTCCCTCCGAGGAGCGTCCCCAGAGGTTGTCGTCGATCGAGTAGGGCGCCTGCGACTCGGCGGGCGGGTCGGACCCAATCTGATCAGACTTGATCGGGATGGCGTGCTCGCGCGCGTAGGCGATCTCCTCCTCGCGACCCATCTGCCACGAGCGCACCGGCGCGATCACCTTCAGCTCGGGGGCGAGCGTCGCGACGGTCGCCTCGATCCGCACCTGGTCGTTGCCCTTGCCGGTGCAGCCGTGGGCGATCGTGTCGCAGCCGGCGAGCCGGGCGTGCTCGACGGCGAGCTTGGCGATCAGCGGCCGGCCGAGCGCGGTGAACAGCGGGTAGCCGCCGCCGTACAGCGCGTTGGCCTTGATCGCGGGCGCCACGTACTCGCGCGCGAACTGCTCGCGTGCGTCGACCACGTGACATGCGAGCGCGCCCAGCTGCATCGCCTTGCCTTCGATCACGCCGTAGTCCTCGCCGGGCTGGCCCAGGTTGACGGTCAGGCAGACGACATCGGCTTCGTACTGATCCTGGATCCACTTCAGCATCACGCTCGTGTCGAGGCCGCCCGAGTAGAGCAGCAGCACACGGTTGACCTCGGCCGGATCGGCCTCGTAAGAGGCGGTGCGTTCCATATCAGCGTCTTTTCCTTTTCTTTTTCCGCTTGGGCTTCGCGTGCTTCTTCGGCTTCGGCTTGTACAGGACGATCGAGCCGGCCGGCGTCCTCACCGGATGCAGGCCCGCCGCGGTGACGACCGCCACGTTAAAGGTGATTCGCTCGCCGTAGGGCAGCCCGCTCGCGACCGCGCTGAACGCGCCGCCTGTCTCCGGGATCACGGGCAATCCCGACGTCCGGGCCCGATGACATACGGGGGCCTTGGCATGCTTCCGCCTGCGCTTCCCCTGCTTCTGCGGACACTTCGCACTCACCTGGTAGGCCACCGAAGCGGTGACCGCCAGCGCAACCCCGTTCGGATCGTCGGCGGCCAGCGAAAGCGTGCATGCCTGCAGCCGGCATTTCAGCCCTGTGATCGAGGCCACCGGGGGCGTGGCATCGGCCGCGATCGCGGGAGTGGTGGCACTGCGGTCGGTGCTGACGCCACCCGGGTTGCTCGCCTGCACGATGCACACGAGCGCATCGCCCACCAGCCCCGGCGGTGGCATGAACACCGCGCTCGGCCCGCTCTGCAGCACCTGGGCGGAGCCGTTTTCGACCTCGAACGTGTAGTTGACGGTCGGCGAGCCGCTCCACGCGCCCGGTTCACACGTCAGCGGGCTGTAGTCGACCGGCGCCGGGCCCACCGTTTTGATCGCCGGCGGCGAGATCGGTCTGGCCGCGATCTGCGGCGTTTCGCTGCCTTCGATGAATTCCCTCACCTCGGGGGCGGCGAGGTTCGTAAAGCCGTCGACCCCGCCGCTCGGACAGCTCGGAGGCCCGAAGTCGACGGTGCCGACCTCGACCGCGGGACTCCCCCCGGTCAACGGCCCGCCGCTGTCGCCTTGACAGGTCGCCGAGCTCGAGCCCGAGGCGCACAGCAGGACCGCCGAGTTGACCCCCACCGTTTCGCGGCAGGCATCGCTGCCGACGGCGGTGAGGGTCGTCGAGAGGAGCTTGCCGTTCGGTTCGGCGCCTTCGGCCCCGTTCTCCTTGCCGTAGCCGCTGACGGTGAGCGCGGTCCCGGGCGCCGGCGTGGCGCCGCTCGGGACGAGCGATATCGACGCCGTGTTCTTTTCCGCCGACAGTTCGAGCGGTTCGGAGAGCGTCAGCACGGCCACGTCGTCCTTGATCTCCGGAAGCAAGGTGTAATAAGGATGAGTGCGAACGCCCGACACGGTCACGAGCTGGGACCCGCGAGGAGCCCGAAGCGTAGACGTGAACCCACTCACGTCCGATGCGCCCGCGAGCACACCGATGTCTTCGGCCGGGTAGCGGGTGGTCGTGCCCTCGCGGTCGACGCAGTGGGCGGCTGTGAGGATGTGCGTGGCGTCGAGTATCGACCCGCCACAGCTCGCCTCGGTCGTGGTCGCGCCTTCTTCGTCGAGGACCAGCACGAAGACCTGCCAGGGGAACTGACTGACCGACGATTCCTGCCCACCGACGATGTAGGGCGCCAGCGTCCCGCCCGCGAACGGCGCGGCGACAGCCCGCGATGCCTGCATGGCGATGGCACAGGCAAGCGCCCCGCAGACGGCCAGAACGGGCGCCCTCCGCCGGCTTGGAAGCGCTGACAGGGCGCGACCGATGGGCGATGACAGGGCGGCTCTCATGGAGGTTGGTATCTCTAGCACAGGCATATCCGCGTGCCCGCGGGGCGAGCTCGCGAGATCACCGTGCCTTTGCCTCTGCGACGAGCGCCGTGCCGAGCCGCTCGACCCCGTCTTGCGCCTCGGCCGCATCGATCGTGAGCGGCGGCAGCAATCTCACGGTGGTGGGCCCCGTGGCGTTGACGATCAGGCGCTGCTCGAGCAGCGCCCGGCGAACGACCGCCGGGGCCGCGACGTCCAGCTCGCAGGCGAGCATCAGCCCGCGCCCGCGGACCGAGACGACGTGAGGCAGCGCTTCAAGCGCAACCGTGAGCCGCTCGCCGAGCTCACGCACACGTTCGAGCAGCGCGGGGTCGTCGGTCACCTCGAGCGCCGCCAGCGCCGCGGCGGCGACCACGGGGCCGCCCGCGAAGGTGGAGCCGTGATCGCCCGGCTCGAACACGTCGGCCAGCCGCTCGCCGGTGATCAGCGCGCCGATCGGCAGGCCGCCGCCGAGCGCCTTCGCGACCGTGATCGCGTCGGGCCGCACGCCGGTCTGCTGATAGGCCCACAGCGTGCCGGTGCGGCCCATGCCGCACTGGACTTCGTCGAACACGAGCGCCGCGCCGTGCTCGTCGCAGGCGGCGCGTGCGGCCAGGAGCAGCTCCTCGGAGAGGACGCTCACCCCTGTCTCCCCCTGGATCGGCTCGAGCATGACGGCCGCCGTGCGCTCGTCGACCGCGGCGGCGATCGCCTGTGGGTCGGGCGCGAGCGCTGTGAACCCTGGCACGAGCGGCGCAAACGGCGCCTGCTTGGACTCCTGCGGTGTGGCTGACAGGGCGCCGTAGGTGCGTCCGTGGAAGGCTCCGTGCACGACCACCACGTCCCCCGCGTGCCGGGCCTTGCGCACGAGCTTGATCGCCGCCTCATTGGCCTCCGCGCCGGAGTTGCAGAAGAACACCTTGCCGCCCAGGCTCGAACGTGACAGGCGCTCGGCCAGGCGCATCGCGGGCTCGGTGTAGAACAGGTTGCTCGTGTGCATCAGCCTGCCGACCTGCTCGCGCACGGCAGCGACCACGCGCGGGTGGCAGTGCCCGATGTTCGTCACCGATATCCCGCACAGGAAGTCGAGGTACTCGTTGCCCTCCGCATCCCACAGCCGCGCCCCCTCACCGCGCACGAGCTCGACCGGAAAGCGCGCATACGAGGGGATCACGCTCGTGCGCTCGAGCTCCTGGAGCGCTGCCAGACTCATGCGGAGGCTTCGATCTTGGTGCCGATCCCCGCGTCGGTGAACAGCTCGAGCAGCAGCGAGTGCGCGCTCCGCCCGTCGAGGATGTGCGCGGCGCTCACGCCCTGATGGATCGCATCGACGCATGCCGCGAGCTTGGGGCGCATTCCCCCCGCGAGCTTCGGCAGCGCCTCCTGGACGTGCTCGGCGGTGGCCTGCCCGATCAGGCTCTGCGGGTCGGCGGGGTTCTCGAGCCAGCCGGGAACGTCGGTGAGGAAGATCACCTTGTAGGCGCCCAGCGCGCCCGCGACCGCACCGGCGGCCTCGTCGGCGTTGACGTTGTAGGAGTGCCCGTCGCGGTCGGCGCCGACGGAGGCGATCACCGGGATGTAGTCGCTTGCGATGTGCTCGATCACATCGACGTTCACGCGCTCGATGCGCCCCACGAAGCCGATGTCCTCGCCGTCCGGCGCGGTGCGGCGCGCGACCCGGAACAGCGAGCCATCGTCGCCGCACAGTCCCACGGCCGGCTGGCCGTGGCGGTTCAACCGCAGGACGATCTCCTTGTTGACCTTGCCCACCAGCACCATCTTCGCCACCTCGACCGTGCTCTCATCAGAGACGCGCAGGCCGCCGACGAACTCGACCGGCAGGCCGAGGCGCTCCATGTAGGCGGTGATCTCGGGGCCGCCGCCGTGCACGACGATCGGGTTCAGCCCGACGTACTTGAGCAGCACGACATCGCGCGCGAACTCCTCGCGCAGCGCAGGGTCCTCCATCGCGGCGCCGCCATACTTGATGACGACCGTCTTTGAGTGAAACTCCCTGATGTAGGGGAGCGCCTCGAGCAGTGTCCCTACGTCACGCATCGCACGTCCTCACGTCGAGTAATCAGCATTAATGGTCACGTACTCGTGCGAGAGGTCGGAGAAGAACACCTCGGTCTCGGCGCCCTCGCCCGGCAGGTCGATCTCGTATTCGACCTCGTCTGCCTGCAGCGCGCGCTCCAGGGCCTGCTCGTCATAGGAGATCGCCGCGCCCGCCGCGCACACCCGGATGCCCTCGAGCGAGATGTCCACGGCGAGCGGCGTGGGATACCAACCCCGGCCACCCAGCGCGCCGCCGACCGCTTGCGGGATACGGCCCCAGTTGGGATCGCCGCTGTGCAATGCCGCCTTCACCAGCGGCGAGTTGGCGACCCCGCGGGCGGCCGTCTCGACGCCTTCCAGATGACCGCCGCGCACGACCACCCGCGCGATCCTCGCGGCGCCCTCGCCATCGGCGACCATCATGATCGCGAGCTGGCGCAGCAGCGCGTCGAGCGCCTCGCCGAAGCGCAGCTCGTCCTCGCTCCGCGGCGCGATCGCGACCCCGCTCGCACCGGAGCAGATCAGGATCGCGGTGTCGTTCGTGGACAGCTGCCCGTCGACCGAGCAGCGATCGAACGAGCGCTTGACGCACACACCGAGCAGCAGGTCGGCCGTCTCGGGCGCGAGCGCCGCGTCGGTCTCGACGAAGCACAGCATGGTCGCGAAGTTCGGCGAGATCATCCCGGCGCCCTTGCACTGAGCGCTCAGCCGCACCGGCCCCGAGGGTAGCTCGACCTCGAGCGCCGCGCGCTTCTCGGAGCCGTCGGTGGTCTGGATCGCCTGCTGGAACTGCCCTTCGCCTGTCGCGCTCAGCTGCGAGCGGGCGTCGAGGATGCCTTTCAGCATCTTCTCCACCGGCAGGTGGTGGCTGATGCCGCCGGTCGAGGCGAGCGCGACCTCCTCCTCTTTGACGCCGACCGCGATCGCCGCGGCGCCCTGGGTCTTGGCCGCGTCGTCGAGGCCGCGGCCGCCGGTCGCGGCGTTCGCGCAGCCGGAGTTGGCGAGCACGGCGCGCAGCGCGTGCAGATCGCAGCGCTCCTGGCTGACGAGCACGGGCGCGGCGGGCGTGGCGGTGGCGGTGAAGCGCGCCGCGCTCACCGGATGGGCCACGTCGCAGACGAGCAGCCCAAGATCGGTGTTCCCGGAGGGCTTGATCCCGCACGCGACACCGGCCGCGCGGAAGCCGCCGGGCAGTCCCGCGCCCGGGCCGAGATCGCGCACGTGCGCGGGCGCGGGCACCCAGCGCGAATGGAAGAATGGCTGCGGCGGTCCCGCAGCGATCCGATCACCGAAGATGTCTTTGCTGGCGCTCATGCGATGCCCTCGCTCTCCGGCTTGCCGAACATCACGTTCAGGTTCTGGACCGCCTGCGAGGAGGTGCCCTTCCACAGGTTGTCGATCGCGGACAACACGACGAGCTTGCCGGTGTGGGGATCGGCGGCGGCGAAGATCCGGCAGAAGTTGGTGTCGCGCACCGCGCGCGTGCCGCTCGGCGCACGGACGACCTCAACGAACGGCTCATCCGCATATGCCACCGCGAACAGCTCGTCCAGCTCCCCATCGGTCACGGCGCGGGTCGGCGTCACGTAGCAGCTGGCCAACTCGCCCTGGTCGAGCGGAACGAGATGCGCCTGGAACTGCACTGCGAGCTTCGCCCCGAGCAGGCTGAGCTGCTCCTCGATCTCGGGGGTGTGCCGGTGGGAGGCGACCTTGTAGGGGAGGATGTTCTCGCCCGCCATCGACAGGTGCGTGGTCTCGTCGAAGGCGCGACCCGCGCCGGAGATCCCCTGCTTGGCGTCGATCACGACGTCGGCGATCAGACCGGCGCGGGCGAGTGGCGCGAGCGCGAGCACCGACGCCGTCGGGTAGCAGCCGGGGTTGGCGACGATGCTCGCGCCGGCGATCCGCTCGCGGTGAAGCTCGGTCAGCCCGTACACGGCGTCGCCCAGCAGATCGGGCCGCGGGTGCGCCCCATACCACCGCTCGTATGTCGCCAGATCGCCGAGCCGGAAGTCGGCGCTCAGGTCGACGACCCGTGCGCCGTGCTCGCGCAGCGCACCCACCGTGGGCGCCGCGGCTGCGTGCGGGTAGGCGACGATCGCCGCGTCGATCCGCTCCAGCCGGTCGAGATCGAGCGGCCCGATCTCAAGCGGGACGCGGTAGCGCGGATAGAGGTCCTCCAAGCGCCTGCCCACCTCCGAGCGGCCGGTAGCGGCCACCAGCTCAAAGCCGGGATGGCGCCAGAGCAGGTGGGCGGCCAGCGCGCCCGCGAAGCCCGTCGCCCCGGCGACGATCACGCGCGGGGCGCTCGGCGCGAACTGCTGCCGGGAAAGATCCTCACCCACGCAGCTCACCTCCGAGCTCGGCCAGCGCCATGACGATCCGCTCGCGCGCGGGCGCGATGTCCTCGTCGGTGAGCGTCTTCTCGGAGGCACGAAACGACAGCGACAGCGCCAGCGAACGCCTGCCCTCGCCGATCTGCTCACCGGTGTAGACGTCGAACACGTCCACCACTTCGAGCATCCTCCCCCCCGCTTCGCGCACGTGCGCGAGCGCTTCCTCGGCGGAGACCGAATCAGGCAAGGTCACGGCAAGGTCACGACGCAGCGACGGAACCGCGGCGAAGCTCTGAAACGCGACCACAGGTGGAGCGGCCGCGGCGACCTTGCCGAGGTCGATCGCGAACACCGCGGTGCGGCCGCCTGCCTGCGCCCCAGAGGGTGTCCCCGAATGGGGAAGGTCCCACGCGTCCGCGACCAACGGGTGGACCTCGCCGATGAACCCGAGCGTCTCCGGCCCCGCGAGCACGGCGGCGGCGCGGCCGGGATGCAAGAACGGCCAGCTCCGCGCCTGCACCGACCAGTCGACGTGGAGCTTGTCGAGCAGCGCGCCGAGCAGCGCCTTGGCCGCGAAGAAGTCCCCCTCGCCGCTCTCACCGCGCCACGAGCGAGGCGTGAGCGAGCCGCTCAACAGCGCTCCCAGCCCATGGTGCTCATCCGCCAACCGACCGTCCGGCGAGGCTCGATACACGGTGCCGGACTCGAAGATCGCCACGTCGGGGCCGTTGCGGGCGACGTTGTGGCGGGCAGCGTCGAGCAGCGAGCCGAGCAGCGTCGGGCGCATCGTGGACTGGGCCTCCGACAGTGGGTTCTCGATCGTGACGACCCGCCGCAACGGGTGGTCGGGCGGCAGGCGCAGCCGGTCGAGTAGCCCCGGATCGGTAAAGCTCCAGCCGACGACCTCGTGCAGGCCCCGCCCGACGAGCGCGTCCTCCGCGGCCCGGCGGACCCGCTGCGCGTGCGTGAGCATGCCCGCGGCGCCGCGCCGCGCCGGCAGCGTCGCGGGCAGGCGGTCGACGCCGTCGATCCGCGCGACCTCCTCGATCAGGTCGATCTCGCGCGTGACGTCGTCGCGGCGCAGCGCGGGAACCGTCACGTCCAGCCCGCTGCGCTGCGGCTCCGCCACGTCGTCCTCCTCGGTGCTCTGGAAGTCGAGCGCCTCGAGGATCTCCCGCTGGCGCGCGCGCGCGATACGCACGCCGAGGATTGCCTGGACCTTCGCCTCGCGCAACCTGATCCGCTGGGGCGCGGCAGGGGTCCAGCCCTCGTCGATCGTGCCCGGAGCGAGTCTCGCCCCGCACAGCTCCAGCAGCAGCCGGCTTGCCACCGCCTGGGCGTGCATGCACTGCTCCGGCTGCAGTCCCTTCTCGAAGCGCGCCGAGGCCTCGCTGCGCAGCCCGAGCCGCCACGAGCTGCGGTGGATGTTCGGTCCGCTCCAGCCGGCGACCTCGAGCAGCACGCGGGTCGTGTCGGGCTGCACCTCCGAGCGCGCGCCGCCCATCAGCCCCGCGATCGAGGTGGGACCCTCGTCGTCGTCGATCACGACCATCTCCGAGTCGAGCTCGCGCGTCTGCCCGTCGAGCGTCTGCACGCGCTCGCCGTCGTGCGCGCGGCGCACCGTCAGGCGCGCGCCGGCCACGCGGTCGAGGTCGAAGGCGTGCAACGGCTGCCCGCTCAGCAGCATCGCGTAGTTGGTGATGTCGACGACGTTGTTGATCGGGCGCATGCCGGCGGCCATCAGCCGCGCCTTCAGCCACAGCGGCGACGGCGCGATCGTGACGTCCTCGAACACGCGCGCGGTGAAGCGCGGACACAGCTCGGGGCACTGCACCCGCACCTCCGCGGCCGTCACGGGCCCGGCGGACCCGGGGTCCTCGCTCCACGGCGCCTGTGCGAGCGGTGCGCCGGTGGCGGCGTGCAGCTCGCGCGCGACCCCGTACACGCCGAGACAGTCGGGCCGGTTGGGCGTCACCTCGAGCTCGAGCACCTCGATCGCGATCGCCAGCACGTCCTGCAGCGGCGTGCCGGGCGAAAGCTCGGCCTCGGAGAGACCCGCTGCCGCGTCACCCTCACGGGTACAGGCGAGCACGAGGATCCCTTCCCCTCCCGGCCCGATCTGAAGCTCCTGCTCGGCGAGGATCATCCCCGCAGAGGCCACCCCGCGCAGCTTCGCCTGCTTCAGCTTCGTCCCGTCGGGCATCGTCGCGCCGGGGAGCGCCACGGCGACGGTCTGCCCCGCGACGACGTTCGGGGCGCCGCAGACGATCGTGGCGGGACCGGCGGGATCGGCGCCGTTCGCGCCCCCGACGTCGACTTTGCACACCTTCAGCCGGTCGGCGTCGGGATGTTGCACTGCCTCCAGCACCCGTCCCACCACGAAGCCCTCGGCCGCGGGCACCCCATGGCGATGAATCGCCTCGACCTTCGTGCCGGTCATCGTCAGCCGCTCCTCGATCTGCTGCACGTCCAGATCGGGATCGCAGTACTCGCGCAGCCATGGCAGCGGGACCCTCATGCCTGTCTCGCCTTCATACGCCAGCACGGACACGTAGGCCAAGCTGGGCAAGGACGCAGGAAGCGTGGCGTGCTACGCACGCGAGCGACCGAGGACGCAGATCCAGCGCCGGCATACGTGTCCGTGCGCATCAGAATTGCTCCAAGAACCTAAGATCGTTTTCGTAATACAGCCGCAGGTCGGGGATGCCGTGCTTGAGCATCGCGATCCGCTCCACCCCCAACCCCCAGGCGAAGCCCTGCACCTTCTCGGGGTCATACCCCGGTGCGTTCGCGTCGGTGGTCGGGACATGGGAGTAGACGTTCGGGTCGACCTCGCCGGCGCCGAGCACCTCGAGCCAGCCCTCGCCCTTGCACAGATAGCAGCGCGAGCCGTCCTTCAGATGGCCGTCGCCGTCACAGTGAAAGCACGACACGTCGACCTCGACGCTCGGCTCGGTGAACGGGAAGAAGTGCGGGCGCAACCGCACCTCGCGCCTGTCGCCGAACACCGCGCGGGCGAACATCAGGAGCGTGCCCTTCAGGTCGGCGAGCGTGATGTCCTCATCGACCGCCAGCCCCTCGATCTGGTGGAACTGCGGCGTGTGGGTGGCGTCGGAGTCGGGCCGGTAGACGCGGCCGGGGATGACGACGTAAAGCGGCGGCGGGTGCGCCTCCATCGCGCGCACCTGCATCGGCGAGGTGTGTGTGCGCAGGACCTCCTCCGCGGAGACGTAGAACGTGTCTGTCCGCGCGCGCGCAGGATGGGTCGGGCTGTGGTTGAGCGCGTCGAAGTTGTAGTGCACGCTCTCCACCTCGGGCCCCTCCATCACGGTGAAGCCCAGCCCGAGGAAGATGTCTTCGAGCTCGCGCCTGGTCGAGCTCAGCACGTGCAGGGAGCCGATCGGCTGCGGCGGCGCGCCCGGCAGCGTCACGTCGACCGTGTCCGCTGCGAGGCGGCTGTCCAGCTCCCGGGCGCTCAACTCGCCCGCTCGCGCCTCGATCTGGGCCTCGAGCGCCTGGCGGGCCTGGTTTGCCCCCTTGCCCACCGCGCCCCGCTGCGCGGGCTCGAGCGAGGCGACGGAGCGCAGCATCTGCGGCAGCTCGGCCTTGCGCCCGAGATAGCGCACGCGCAACTCCTCGAGCGCAGCGCTGGTCTTTGCCGCGTCGATCTCGGCGCTCGCCTGGTCCCGCAACTGCTCGATCCGCTCGATCATGACGCCCGGACCCTAGATGACGAGGGGGCGTCGCTCATGCCACGCGTCATCGCCGTCACGCCGCGCGTCATCTCATACAGCGCCACCGTCGCGGCCATCGCCGCGTTCAGCGACTCCGAGGCGATCGGTATGCGCGCGCTGCGCGCGCACGCGGAGACGACCTCCCCAGGCAATCCGTCGCGCTCGGCGCCCACCAGCAGCGTGACTCCTTCGCCTGCGAGCGCGCCGTCCTCAAAGCCGCGCAGCGGCTCCTCCGCGTCCGCAACCAGCGCGATACGCTCGCCCGGCAGCACGACCACATCCGCGACGCGCGCGAGCGCGACGGCGAAGATCGCGCCCATGCTCGCGCGCACCGCCTTGGGCGAATGCGGATCGGCGCAGCCTGGTCCGAGCGCGACACAGGAGGCGCCGAACGCATGCGCGGAGCGCAGCACCGTGCCGACGTTCCCCGGGTCTGCGACACCGTGCAGGTACACGCACAGCGGTCCTTCGGGCGCCCGTGTCCACCGCTGCTCGTATACCCCGATCGCGCGCGTGCCGGAGCCGAGCGTCGAGACGCCCGCGAGCGCGGAGCGCTCGACATCAAAAAAATCATCTCCCCCCAGCGGCGAGCCCGCCAGCCGGTAGCCCTCGAGCAGCGGCCGTCCCGCCCGCTCGGCGGCCACGATCAGGTCCTCGCCCTCGGCCAGGAACCGTCCGCTGCGCGCGCGCTCGCGCTTGGTCTGCAGCCGGCGCAGCCCCTTCAGACGGGGGTTGTGGGGAGATTCGATCGATGTCATAACTGTTCTCTGGATGTTCCTCGTTGCTTGGGACGTTTTTTCGCTGTCACGGGTACAAAAAAGGCGCCGTCCTTTTCAGGAGCGACGCCCGGGAGGTCTTCGATGTCGGCCGGTGCTTATGCAGCCGACGCCTCGCGGGCGGTCTCGGAGGAGGTCGTCGACGGGACCGCTTCAGCAGCCTCGCGGGCGACCTCGGCAAAACGTCGGAACGTGTCGGCGTCGCGCACGGCGATGTCGGCGAGCACCTTGCGGTCGAGCTCGACGCCGGCCAGCTTCAGGCCGTGCATCAGCTGCGAGTAGCTCATCCCGTTGATCCGCGCGGCCGCGTTGATGCGCGTGATCCACAGCCTGCGAAAGTCGCGCTTGCGGTTGCGCCGATCGCGATAGGCGTAGGCGTCGGCCTTCAGCAAGGCCTCCTTGGCGCGCTTGTAGTTCGAGTGCGCCTCGCCGCGAAAGCCCTTCGTCAACTCGAGCGTCGCGCGGCGCTTCTTGCGCGCGTGCACGGAGCGCTTGACACGCGTCATTTGCCGACTCCCAGCATCCGCTTGATCCGCGGCACGTCGTGCTCGTGCACGATCTTCGGCCCGCCGAGCGCGCGCTTCTTTTTCGGCGACTTCTTCTCGAGGATGTGGCTCGTGAAGGGGTGGCGGCCGCGCACCTTGCCGGTGCCGGTGACTTTGAAGCGCTTCTTCGCGCCGGAATGTGTCTTCATCTTGGGCATCGCGAGCCGATGATTATGACACGGCGCTGTCCGCAGAGGCGTCCGCGCCCTCCGCGGGCGCGATCGCGGCCTCTGTGGCGGAGGCGTCAACGCTCTCCGCCGGCGCGATCTCCGCCTCCGTGGCGGAGGGGTCAACGCCCTCCGCGGACGCCGTCTCGGCCGCTGCGGCAGTCCCGTTCGCGGGCGCCGTCTCGGGCGCGGCGGAGGCCGCGCCGTCGTGCGTGGGCGCCTCGATGATCGCACTCGAGGCGACGTCGCCGACGTGAGCGCCGGTGTGGTGGCTCTCCTCGTGCGGGGCCTCGCCGTCGGCCTTGCCGCTCAGCACCGCTTTGGAGGGCGCCATCATCATCGTCATGTTGCGCCCTTCCTGCATCGGGCGCTGCTCGACGACGCCGAGCTCGGAGAGCTCCTCGGCGAGGCGGTCGAGGATCGCGGTGCCGCGCTCGGGGTGGGTGACCTCGCGCCCGCGGAACATGATCGTGACCTTGACCTTGTCCTTGTGGCGCAGGAAGCGCTCGACGTGGTGCTTCTTCGTGTCGTAGTCGTGCTGGGCGATCTTCGGGCGGAACTTGATCTCGCGGACCGTGATCTGCTGCTGGTGCTTCTTTGCCTGCTTGATCTTCTGCGCCTGCTCGTACTTGTACTTGGAGTAGTCGAGCACGCGGCACACCGGTGGGTGCGCCTCGGGGGCGACCTCGACGAGATCGAGATCGCGCTCCTGGGCGAAGACCAACGCGTCTGGCGTCTTCAGCACGCCGATCTGGTTGCCCTCGTCGTCGATCAACCGGACCTCGGGAACGCGGATGCGCTCGTTGATCCTGGTCGTGTCCCGCTCGGGCGGGCGCCGGTCGAACCTGCGGGGAACCGGCACTAGCTTGTCAAGGCACGCGTCAAGTGAATGCTATGCGTGGCGCTCTGAGGATTTGCGGGGCTGCTTCAAGGTGGCCGAGTATATCTGCTCGCGCAGGCGCTCGGCGAAATCGGCCGTAGGGACGGAGCCGCCGTCGCCGCCGCGGTGCTCGCGCACGGACACAGCGCCCTCCTGCTGCTCGCGCTCGCCGACGACGAGCATGTAAGGGATCTTGCGCAGCTCGGCCTCGCGGATCTTGCGCCCGACCGACTCGCCGCGCTCGTCCAGCTCGACGCGGATGTCGTGCTCGCGCAGGCTGTCTCTGACCGCGGCGCCGTAATCGTTGAAGCGGTCTGAGACCGGCAGCACGATCGCCTGCAGTGGCGCCAGCCACAACGGCAGCTCGCCCGCGTAGTGCTCGAGCATGATCCCGATGAAGCGCTCGTAGGAGCCGAACAGCGCGCGGTGGATCATCACGGGGCGGTGCTCTGAGTTGTCGGCGCCGGTGTAGGTCAGCTCGAAGCGCTCGGGCATCGAGTAGTCGATCTGCACCGTGCCCAGCTGCCATGAGCGCCCTAGCGAGTCGGTCATGTGCATGTCGATCTTCGGCCCGTAGAACGCGCCGTCGCCGGGGTTCAGCTTGTATTGAAGGCCCTCGGCCTCGAGCGCCTGCGCCAGCTCGCCCTCGCCGAGATCCCACATCTCCTCGCTGCCGCTGCGCACCTGCGGCCGCGTCGAGAGCTCGAGGCCGACCTCGAAGTCGAACAGCGAGTAGGTGGCAAACGCCATCTCCAGGCAGCTTTTGAGCTCCTGCTGGACCTGTTCGGGGGTGCAGAAGATGTGGGCGTCGTCCTGGGCGAAGTGGCGCACGCGCAGCAGCCCGTGCAGCACGCCGGAGGCCTCGTTGCGGTGCAGCAGGCCGGGCTCTGAGTAGCGGACCGGCAGGTCGCGGTAGGAGTGCCGGCGAGTGGCGAACAGGTGCGCGTGGCCGGGGCAGTTCATCGGCTTGACCGCCATCTCGCGCTGCTCGACCTCGACGATGAACATGTTCTCGCGGTACTTGCCCCAGTGGCCGGAGGTCTTCCACAGCTCGGAGTCGAAGATCTGCGGCGTCTTGACCTCGGTGTAGCCGCGCGCGGCGCCCATCTCGCGCGAGACGGCCACGAGCTGGTTCCAGACGGTCGTGCCCGCCGGCAGCCAGAAGGCGGCGCCGGGTGAGACCTCAGAGAACGTGAACAGGTCGAGCTCGCGCCCGAGCTTGCGGTGGTCGCGAGCCTTGGCCTGCTCGAGCCGCTCGAGGTGCTCGGCGAGCGCGGCTTTGTCGAAGAACGCGGTGCCGTAGATGCGCGTGAGCATCGTGCGGGTCGAATCCCCGCGCCAGTAGGCGCCCGCGACCGACTGCAGCTTGAACGCGCCGATCGCCTTCGTGCTCGGCGCGTGCGGGCCGCGGCAGAGGTCGGTGAACGGGCCGTTCGTGTACAGCGAGACCGTCTCCAACCCCCCTGTAGCGCCCGCCGCGTGCACGAGGTCGTCGATCAGCTCGACCTTGTAGCCCTGCCCCTCCCCCACGAACCGCTCGCGGGCCTCCGCGGGCGAGACGTCTCTCCGCTCGAACGCCTCGGCGCTCTTGACGTGCGCGCGCATGCGCTCTTCGATCCGCGGGAAGTCCTCCTCGGAGATGGAGACCCCGTCGGGGAACTCGAAGTCGTAATAGAAGCCGCCTTCGATCGGAGGCCCGATCGAGATCTTCACGCCCTCATACAGCTCCATCACCGCGGCGGCGAGCACGTGCGCGGCGTCGTGGCGGATCAGCTCGAGGGCCTGCGGCCCGCTTTTTTGGGTGAGGATCGCGATCTGCTCACCGTCGGTGAGTGGGCGCGAAAGGTCGCGCAGCTGCGATCCCGTGGCGCCGTCGGGTCGGCTTACCTCGATCGCGAGGGCGGCTCGTGCAAGGCCCGGGCCGATCGCCGCGGCGGCGTCGAGACCTGTGGCGCCGTCCTCGAGCGCGAGGGCGTTCCCGTCGGGGAGTGTCACGGTGAGTCCCATCTGAGCGTTGCAGGCTACCCGCCCCCACTTCCGCACGACGGGCAGGCCGGCTCACGGCGCCGCTCCTTCGAAGCGGTCTCGGCGGACCGGCCCGGTTGGAGCAGTCCGCATTCGCCGGGGCGGTCGGACAGCGCCGCCGGGCGGCGTGGTCAGAGGATCTGCCAGAGCGCGTCGTCGCCGAGCGGGGTGCGCCGCGCGCTCCCGGCGCCGAGGAGCTCCACGAGCGCGCTCTCGGCGGCGGCCCGATCCGGCTCCTCGTTGTTGTGCGCCATGATTGCGGCCACCTCCTGGGTCACGAGGCCGGCGGGGAAGCGACGAAGAGCGTCGAGCGGATCCTCGGGCGGCTGCTCACGCGCGAGCGTGGGGTCGAGGTTCGCGATCAGCACGTCGTATGCCTCGGCCTTCTGAAACCCGCCCGCCTCCAGGCGCCGGCCGGCGCCGTTCTCGAAGAGGAGCGACGGTGCCGAGTAGCGCACCGGCCCGTCGGTCTGGCGGGCCTTGCCCTGAAAATGCGTGGGGCCGCCCTCGGCCTGGCGCGTCTCGCGCTTGTCCGCCTCGTATGCGGCGATCGTGCGCTCCTCCTCGAGCGCCGCCACGACCGCCGCGACGTCCAGCCCCTCGACACGCTGCAGCGCGCGTGCGATGTCGCCGTCCTCGTCGAGCACGAGCGTCGTCGTGAACCAGCCGAGCTGGAGCGCGCGCAGCACGTCGTGCTCGCGCCCGGGGTCGAGCAGGCGCGTGGCGACGATCGCCCGGCAGGCGCGCGCGGTCGCGGGGATGCGGGCGCGGGGCTCGGCCAGGAACGGCATGCCGTAGCGGCGGAAGCGGAGGTTGCCGACGGCCATGCGCGTCGGGGAGTAGCCGCGCTCGACATAGCGTTGACCGTCCTCCGCGAGCCCGATCGTGACGAGGCGCCAGTCGAGCTGTGCGCCGTAGCGCCAGCGCAGCACGGCCAGCGCCGGGCTCGCCGAGTAGGCCCAGGGGCAGCCGGGATCGCTGAAATGGGTCACCTGGATGCTCGCCACACAGCAATGATTGCACGTGCAAGCAATCCTCACCTACGGGACGGCCGTGCGGGCCTCACACCGCTTCGTCACTCCCACCCGGCCGCAGGCCGGAGCCGTGACGCCTGATCGAGGCCGGCTCCGGTCGTGGATGGCAGATCCGGAAGAGATGAACAGACAGAAACAGCAATTGCAGACACTAGTCCGAGTTGAGATGCTCGCGCCATGAACAGCGAGGAACCACCCTCCATCACGATCAGGCTCTCGCCCGCGCAGGTCGACGAGGTGGTGCGCGCCGCCTCGCAGGGACGGGCCCCGAGCGTGTCCACGCTCATTGCCAACTCACTGAGCGCGCCGCCGCAGCCCGCGGAGGGACCCTCCTCGAGGGAGGACGCGCCCGGCGCGGAGGCGCAGCAGAACGCGCAGGGAGATCGCCACGGCGGCGGGTACATGCCGGCGGACTACGTCGACCCGCGCCTGTCTCGGTCGTTGATGCGAGGGCTCTCGATCCTCACCTGCTTCGGCCCCGACGGTGGCGCACGCGGGATCGTCGAGCTCGCGAGCGACCTGGGGATGAGCCCAAGCACGGCTCATCGGTACGCCCTCACGCTCGTGGAGCTGGGCCTGCTCGAGCGCTGCCCCAAGACGCGCAAGTACCGGCTGCCCAGGGTCTGACCGAGCATCTCCGGTCCTGACCGTCAGGGCACAGGACGCAACCTCGGAGCCTGCACCTCAGAACCTGCCTGAGACCTGTGCTCAAAGCCGTCGGCGCCGGGGCCAGAGGCCGCCGGCGCCGACATGTCATCGCCGTCTGTGGGGATGGCGTGACAGCAGCAGACTACCAGCAGCTGGGTGACTGGATTCGACTGCTGGCAGCATGCGATGTTTCTAATTATGTCGGCACCCGGCCACGCGGACCCAGCCCTGGCGGCTGTGCTGCGCCGTCTGCGCTACGAGCGCGGAGATACGCAGGAGGATCTGGCGCACCGCGCCGGCCTCACCGTGGCCGCGCTCGCACGGATCGAGCGCGGCCATGCGAACCCCACATGGACCAATGTCAGGCGGATCGCGCTCGCCCTCGACATCAGCCTCGGGACGCTCGGTGAGGCCGTGGAACGGAGCAAAAGCGCCTCCTGATCTTCCCGGCGAGACCGACCTCCGAGTTGCCCGCGCCCTGCTCGTTGAACATCCATTCCCTCTTTTCAGAGTGTCGCGAGGCAGCGCTCGAAGCGGTGACGACAGCTTTGCAAGATGACGGTCAGATCCCAGCTATTCGTCCACTCGGTAGGCGATCCGGACAGACATCGAGGCGCCGGCTCGATCAGGGCCGGGCAGCGCACACGAACTCCTGTAAACGGATCAGATCGCCCATGTCAGACAGCGCAACTCCCCCGCCCATTCCCGAGCCCATCGACCCCGCGCCCCTGGCGAGCGGCGATTCGGTGAACGGCACGACTCCTCAGCAACCGGGCCCCGGTCCGGAGCAGCCGGCTGCTCAGCCCGAGGACGCCGGCCCCGTCACTCGATCGGGAGCTTCACCAAGCGCGTCCCGCGGCGCGAACGAGCGCGTCTCACACAGACGCACGGGCGCGTGGGCCGCGGTGGCCTTGGTGTGCGTCGCCGCGGGAGGAGCCGGCTCGGTGTTGGGAGCGCGCGCAGTGGCGAGCAACGACGCCGGCAAGGCCCAGCGGGCGTTCAACCAGACCACCGCGGGAATCGCGTCGAGCTTGAAGGTGTCGGTACAGCGCGAGGAAGATCTGACTGTCAGCGCGAGCACCTTTTTCGCAGGCAACCCGAAAGCCTCGCCCGCGGAATTCGCGAAGTGGGCGAAGTGGGCACAGATGCTGCGTCACTATCCCGAGCTCGACGCCCTCGGTCTCGTGACCGAGGTCCGCGCGCCGCAGCTCGCCGCGTTCGCCGCAACGGCAGGTGGCGTCACGGTGAAACCGGCAACGGCCGGATCGAGCAAGCCCGACAGTGGCGCTCTGCGGATCGCTCCCGCGGGCACCCGCCCCTACTACTGCCTCGCCGGTGCAGAGCTCGCGCGCAGTCGTGCCGACTCCTCGCCGGCGGGCCTCGACTACTGCGCGCTGACGCCCGCGCTCATCTCCTCACGAGACACGGCGCGCAGCGTCGAGCAGCCCGCGACGATCGCAGCGCCGATCTCGGACAGGCGAATCCAGGCGGTGCGCGTCGAGACGCCCGTATATCGGGGAGGCCAGCCGCCGATCACCGTCGCGGGCCGCAGAGCAGCGTTCGTCGGGTGGTTGAGCAAGGTGCTCTTCCCCGGGGCGATCGCGCGCGCGGCCCTGCACGCCTATCCACAGAACGGGGTGAGCTTGCGCTACAGAGCGGGCTCGGCGACCACGGTGTCCACCAGCGGGCGCCACCAGCCGGGCGCGCAGAACGCAAGCGTCGCCCTGCACAACGGATGGAAGGCCACGATCTTCGGAGCCCCGGTCAACTCGAGCGTGTCGGCGGACGGCAAGGCGCTGATGCTGCTGCTCGGCGGGATCCTGTTGAGCGCCATGCTCGGCCTGCTGGCGTTCCTGCTCGGCGCCGGCAACAAGCGCCGGGCGGCACCCGCGGCGCGGGAGCTGTCGAGCGAACAGCTCTATGACTCGCTCACCGGGCTGCCCAACCGGGCACTCACGCTCGACCTCGCCGAGCGCATGGTCGCGCGGACACGACGTCAGCCGGGCATGCTGGCAGGCGCCCTGGTGATCGATATCGACTGGTTCAAAGACGTCAACGACAAGCTCGGGCAGGCGTGCGGCGACCAGCTCTTGAAGATCGTCGCCGAACGCGTGAACGAGGTGGTGCGCTCGGGCGACACGGTTGGACGGCTCGAGGGAGATGAATTCGTGGTGCTCGTCGAGGCGGCGGCACGCGGAGCGCGGCTCGATGCGCTCGCGCGGCGCGTGATCGAAGCGCTGCACAAGCCGGTCGATCTGGACGACTTCGGCCCGAGCTTCTTCCTGACGGCAAGCATCGGCCTCGCCTTTGGGCAGTACGCACACCCCGAGGACCTGCTGCGCGACGCGCAGCTCGCCCTGCACGCGGGCAAGGCGGCGGGCAAGGACCGCTACACGCTCTTCAACGCGAACATGCGCTCGGTCATCGAGGGACAGGGGGCGCTCGAAGCGGAGCTGAACAGCGCGCTGCTGGACAGTCAGTTCTTCCAGCTCTATCAGCCGATCTACGACCTGGGCACACGACAGGTCGTCGGTCTCGAGGCGCTGATCCGCTGGCGCCACCCCACTCGTGGCGTCCTCGCGGCCGCCGACTTCGTGCCACTGGCGGAGGAGACGGGGCTGATCGTGCCGATCGGGCGCTGGGCGCTCGAAGAGGCATGCCGTCGAGCGGCGGAGTGGAACGTGGCGGGCCGGCGCGCCACGATCTCGGTGCAGGTCTCGACCAATCAGCTGAATCGCGACGGGTTCACCACCGACGTCCGGCGCGCGCTGCAGCAGTCGGGCCTTGAGCCCTCGCTGCTCACGCTCGAGATCGGCGAGACCACCGTGCTGCTCGACGTGGCAGCGGCGACCGAGCGCTGCCGGGAGATCAAGCAGCTCGGCGTGCGCATCGCGATCGACGACTTCGGCAGCGGGTACGCCTACCGCTCCGACCTGCAGCAGATGCCGATCGACTTCCTGAAGGTCGACAGAAGCTCGCTCGCCGCCTCAGACGACCAGGACTACCGCAGCTGGCTGCTCGAGGCGATCCTGCACTTCGGGCGAGACCTGGCGCTGACGGTGATCGCGAAGGGAATCGACACGCACGAGCACATGACGACGGTTCAGTCGATGGGCTGCACGCTGGCACAGGGCTTCTACATGGGCGAACCGACGCCGGCGCACGTGGTCGAAGGCCTGCTGGAGGCGGACTTCCAAGCCTCACACGCAAGCTCGGTCGGCTAGCCCGTCCGCGCACCGATTCCCACTCAACTTCCGGACGCGCGTATCAGCCCGCCGCCGGGCGGTCGCGTAGGTTTGCCCGCGTGCGCGGCACGGGCGAGATCATCCTGGGCGAGAACCTCGAGGTGCTACCCGGTCTGCAAGACGGGGCGTTTCAGCTGATCTACATCGACCCTCCGTTCAACACGGGCCGAGCGCAGACGCGCAAGACCGTCCAGACGGTGCCCGACGAGGAGGGGGACCGCACGGGGTTCAACGGCCGCCGCTACAAGACGCGCCTGCTGGCCGAGTCCTCCTATCTCGACGACTTCGACGATTATCTTGCGTTCCTCGAGCCGCGCCTGCGCGAAGCGCACCGGCTGCTGGCCGCGAGCGGGACGTTCTACTTTCACATCGACTATCGCGAGGCCCACTACTGCAAGCTGCTGCTCGACGAGATCTTCGGGCGTGAGTGCTTCCTGAACGAGATCATCTGGGCCTACGACTACGGCGCACGATCGAAACGGCGCTGGCCGGCCAAGCACGACACGATTCTCGTGTACGTGAAGGACGCGCAGCGCTACTACTACGACGCGGAGGAGGTGGATCGCGAGCCGTACATGGCGCCGGGGCTGGTGTCGGCCGAGAAGACCGCGAAGGGCAAGCTCCCGACCGACGTCTGGTGGCACACGATCGTCCCGACCAACGGTCACGAGAAGACCGGCTATCCGACGCAGAAGCCCGAGGGGGTCGTGCGGCGGATGATCCAGGCTTCGACCAGGCCGGGAGATGTATGTCTCGACTTCTTCGCCGGCAGCGGCACCGTCGGCGCGGTCGCCGCGAAGCTGGGCCGGCGCTACGTCCTGATCGACAGCAACCCCGAGGCGATCCGTGTGATCGGCGAGCGGCTCGGCGTCCAGGCGCCGGACGGCGCGCTCGTGGTCGAGGAGCCGCAGATGAGCTGCGGCTGACGTGCGGGTCAGAGGGAGCGCAGGGCGGGCAGCAACTCCCGCTCAGACCAGGAGATGAACTCCTCCTGGGCCTCCGCGCCGATCTGAACCAGGGCGATCTCGGTGAAGCCGGCCTCGAGGAAGGGCCGGATCTTCTCCACGTGCTCCTCGACGTCGGGGCCGCACGCAAGCTGCTCACCGACCTGCTCCTCGGTGACGAACTGGGTGGCGCCCTCGAAGGAGTCCGGGTTGGGTAGGTCGGCGTTCACCTTCCAGCCCAACCCAAACCACCTGAACTGCTCATGTGCGCGCTTGACCGCCGTGTCGCGGTCCGGATCGTAGGAGATGGCGATCTGTCCGACGCGTCCCTTTCCCGCGCCGCCGGCCGCGTCGAACATCTCTCCCAACTCGCTCTTCGGCTCGACGGCGACCATCAGGTCCCCCCTTTCCCCGGCCAGCCGGCAGGAGTCAGGGCCGGACACCGCCACCCCGATCGGCACCCGGCGATCGGGCAGGTCCCAGAGCTTGGCGCTCTCCACGTCGAAGTGCTTGCCACGGAAGTTGACCGTGCCGTCACCGTCGAACAGCGCGGAGATCACTTCGATCGCCTCGCTGAGCATCTCGTGACGAGTGCCGACGGACGGCCAACGTCTGCCGACCACATGCTCGTTGAGGTTCTCTCCCGCGCCGAGCCCGAGACGGAAGCGATTGCCGGAGAGAATCTGCACGGTCGCGGCCTTCTGGGCGACCACGGCGGGGTGATAGCGAAGGATCGGGCAGGTCACGTAGGTCATCAGCCCGATTCGCTCGGTCGCGTTGGCGGCCGCTCCCAGCACGGCCCAGGCGTAGGGAGAGTGGCCCTGGGAGGCAAGCCATGGCTGGTAGTGGTCGGAGATGACCGAGAAGTCGAAGCCTGCCTGCTCCGCCAGCCGTACGTCTCTGACGAGCCGATCGGCTCGCGACTGCTCACACATCATCGTGTAGCCGAACTCGGCCATTGGAGCGCCCTACCCGCCGCGGCAGGGGGCAAAACATGCCGATACGACAGCCACCGGCGGCTGGTTGTGTGTGGGGCGCACCGGCAAGCGACACGCCCGCGGACTGTCCGGAGAGCTCGCGCCTACCGGAGAGCTCGGCCTACGCTACCTGGCGTCGGCGAGCAGCTCGAGCACGGCTGACTCGATCCGTCTGCGCAGGGCGGCGTCGGCGAGGTTCGGCCCCTCGGCGGGTGTCCCTCTAAGCGCCGCGCCGATCGTGACACCGTCGTTGTAGCGGTCGATCACGCGCGGGTCGACGTAGGAGGCTCGACACACGGCGGGAGTGTTCCCGAGGTAGGCGGCGACCGTCTTGATCGATTGGCGAACGCGGCGCTCGCGGTTGCCGCGAGCAGAGTGCCCGTCTTGGACCGCCAAGGCCACGGCGGCAAGGACGGTGGCGTTCCAGGTGCGGAAGTCCTTTGCGGTGAAGTCGCCACCGGCGTGGCGCCTGATGGCATCGTTGACCTCGTCGGCGTGCACCTCGGCCCAGCCCCTATTCGTGCGGTAGGCAAGCAGCTGGCCGCCCGAGCGACGGCGCTTCAGCGCCACGATCACAGCCTGCACGGCCGGTTCGGCGATCTCTTGAACTCGACGCTGGCCCGACTTGGCTGGAAAGTCGAAGATCAGGCTGTCCTGCTCGATCGTGACGTGCGCGCGCAGCATCGTCGTCAGCCCGTAGGACTCGTTGCGCTGCGCGTAGTCCTCCGAGCCGATGCGGAAGAAACCGATGTCGAGCAGCTTGATCGCGCAGGCGAGCACACGATCGCGGGTGAGTCGATCGAAGGCGAGACGGGCGCCGTCGATGTCGGCGACGACCCTGAGGTCGCGGGCCACACGCCGGCGCAGACGCGGCAGCGCTTCGCCGAAGGCGATCATCGAGTCGAACTTCAACCGGTCGCGGTGCGAGCGCCAGCGGTCATGGTAGAGGTACTGCTTGCGCCCGGCCGCATCGATACCTGTCGCCTGCAGATGCCCGACGGGATCCATGCAGATCCACACCTCTTTCCAGGCCGGCGGGATTGCCAGGCCGGCGATCCGCTCGATCGCCTCTGGGTCGTCGATCCGCTCGCCTGCGGGATCGCGGTACTCAAAGCCGCGCCCGCGCCGGCGCCTTGCGATCCCAGGCGCGGCGCAGTCGGATCTTCGCAGCCGGGGAATGCCTGCCCCCTCAAGACGAACATGTCGCCGGGTATTTGGCTCCGACGGATGTCGCTGGCATCGCACCCGACTCATACCCGGGCCACCGAGGCGCAAACTCGAAGCCGAAGAGACGCGCGGGCGCCTGCCGTTACGCAGGTGGTCGTGAGGCGCAGCCCAATTGCGAGCGACATGCACACACAGCGAGCCCGGTGAGGCTAACGTCCTGTCGGTGCCGGCAATTGAAGGGATGCTGAACTGAATGACCGTCGATCCTGATCAGGGGCGGGGAGGCGCCATGCGCGGGGAAGAGGCAGCCGACGATCGCAAGGAGACCGCGCACGAGCGGCTGGATCGCAACCTCGAGGAGATGACGGGCGAGCTGCGCGTCGTGGTGACCGGGGTCCAGGTCCTGTTCGCGTTTCTGCTCGTCGTCCCCTTCGACTCCGGCTTCTCGGGGATCGGCCCGTTCGAGCGGGCCGTTTACTTCGTGACGCTGCTCCTCGCCGCGCTGTCGGCCGTGTTCACGATCGCGCCATCGGCTCAGCACCGGTTCCTGTTCAGATACAACGACAAGCAGCACATCGTGTTCGCGGCCAACCGCATAGTCATCGCCGGTCTCGCCTGTCTGGCCCTGGCGATGTGCGGCTGTCTGCTGCTCGTCGCCACCAAGCTGTTCGGAGCCACGGTCGGCGTCCTGATCGCCATCCTCGCCGCGCTCCCATTCACGGCTCTGTGGTTCGCGATCCCGTTGAGGCGCCGATGGACACTCGACGCACGGCAAAGGGCGACCCGCGGGTGAGTGGCGAGCTCGTTTCAGGCGTGCACCACAACGCTGCGGGTGACCGTCACCGCAGCGCCGTGCAGCGGTTTGAGCGTGATCTTCACCGTTAGCGTCAAGCGCCGATGACGGCGAAGCGTGGCCTTGCCCTTGGCGCTCAGGGACAGCGCAAATGTGAGCTTGCCCGTATGCAGCGAGGAGCGCACGAGCTTGCCGACGGGAGCAGTGGCGCCTTTCGTGAGCAGCTCGATCTGAAGCTGACCTTCAGAACCTGTCGAGGCCACGACGAGAGACCCGTGCACCACGCCGCCGTGCGGAGGGGATGCCAGCTTGACCGACCCAAACAGCGGGCCGGGAGCAGGTTTGGCCTGCGGCTGCTCGGAAGACGGTGAGCTTGAGATTGCGGCCGTGAGATTGTCGCCGGTAAGGGGCGGCGTTGGTGAAGGTTCTTTCGCTGGAGGTGCTTTGGTCGGTTCTTTCGCCGGTGGAGTCGATGCGGTCATGAATGTGAGGTCGTTGCCCTGAACCGATCCCAATCCGTTTTTCGCGAGGAGGCGGAAGTGGTATACGCTGCCGGGTGTCAGGCCGGTCACGATTGCGGAGACCTGATGTTCTGCGCCGTCGGATGGCAGGCTCACCCCTTTGGTGGTGTGTTCGTAGGCTCCACTGGAGCCGGCGCCCCATTCGAAGAAATATTCAGCTTCGGCACCGCCCTCGGGATCGACCTTGCCACTGAGCGTGGCTTCGGTTTCCGCCAAGGCGAAGGCCGCGAGGGTGCTCACTGCGGGCTCTGTGGCCGGCGGGGTCGTGAATGTCTGTGGACCACCGGAAACGGTCTGACTGGCGCCGTAGCTCACAATCAGTTCGAAGTGATATTCGGTGCCTGCCAGCAGGCCGCTCACCGGGAGCGATACCGAGTGGCTTGTGAAGTCGGCGGAACCGAGGCTGATAGAGGCGCTCGAGTGTTCGCCGACGCTCGCGCTGCCATAGTCGAAATGATATTCGGTGGGGTTACCTTCAGGTTCGACGCTCCCCGTGAGCGTCGCTTCGGTCTGGTGCTGAGGGCTGGTAGGCGTGGTTTTGGCCTTGGCGGCCCCGGCGACCACGACTTCGTATTTGGTGTAGTTGTCGACTCCGTCGTTGAAGAGGGTCGAGCTTTCGAAACTGTAGGCGCCCGGCGTTGCGAACGTGCACTTCCCTTCCCAGCCCGTCTGCGGCAACGCCGGAGCGACGGGCACCGCCGATTCACACGTCGGTGCGGTGCCGATCCAGGCGATGTTCGCATCCCTACCGTGATCGACGAACGTGACGATGCCGCCGGAGGCAACCGTCGTCTTGAAAGCCGGCTGGCTGGTCCCCGGGGTCGCCCAGCAAGGCCAGTTGAGCTCAACACAGTTTTGGTTAACTTCAAGCTTCGCTTCCGAGGCGGTGGCCGACGCCGGAACGGCAGTCGCCGCTCCCAGCAGAGAAACAAAGGCAACAAGCAACAGCGTGCGCGGTCTCACGATCTCAGCCTCGCGCATGCAGGATCACGGATCGGGTGACGCTCGTCGCTTCGCCGTTGGCTGGGGTGAGCGTAGTCTTCACCTTCAACACCAGGCGATGGCGGCGTTTGAGCGCTCGCATTGCCTTGGTGTCGAGCTTCACCGAGAAGGACCGTTGACCGGCGCTAACCGCAGCGCTCACGAATCGCCCGACCACCTGCGTTGCGTGCCCAGCCTTCGCCAGCGACGCGGTGGTGGCGATGAGATCGACCTCGAGGCGATCTCCCGCACCGGCCTTTGATATCTCCAGAGAGCCCTTGACGGTGCTGCCCCGTTGGCTCGAGCCGATCTTCGGAGAACCGGATAGCGGCGATCCCGTCAGGCTTTCGCCGGCTGGGGCGGGAGCCGATGTGGTGGTGACCGGGGTCGAGCCGCCTTTTGGGCCGCCTTCGCCGGTTGTGCCTGTGGGAGTCGTGCTGGCAGGACCTTCGACCACGACTTCGTATTTGGTGTAGTTGTCGACTCCGTCGTTGAAGAGGGTCGAGCTTTCGAAGCTGTAGGTGCCCGGCGTTGCGAACGTGCACTTCCCTTCCCAGCCCGTCTGCGGCGACGCCGGAGCGACGGGCACCGCCGATTCACACGTCGGTGCGGTGCCGGTCCAGGCGATGTTCGCGGCGGTCTTGCTGTCGGCGAAGGTGACCGAGCCGCCGCTTGCGATTGTGAGCTTCGCAGCCGGCTGACTGGAGCTCGGGGTCGCCCAGCAAGGCCAATCAGGCTCGACGCAGTTTTCGTTGACTTCGAGCTTCGCTTCGGACGGGCTGGCAGCGAGCGCGGGCAGCACGGCCACCGCCGCTCCAAGCAGCGCAGCGAGGGCGAAAAGCAAAAGCGTGCGCAGCTTCATCGTGACCCACCTTTTCTCGTGCTGGATGTCCATATGGCAATCGCTGGGGCCGTGCGTGGCACAGCCCCATCCCGGCCGTCTTCCCCTAGAGACTCCCGCGCGTCGAGATTCTTCCCGGCACGACGCGACCGCCTTCTGAGCGCGCCCGTCCGCCGGCGGCACGACGACGGCGAGGAGGAGCACAGCACGCCGGTGCTCGGGAAGGTTCGCGGTGTGGCGGTGTCTAGAGGTGGAGACAATCACGCATCGAGCACTCGACATTCGGAGGAACCATGAAGCGAGCCTATGTTTTCTTGGCCGTCACCCTGGCAAGCGCGGCGAGCGCCGCGACGGTCGCCAGCGCACAGAGCAGCCTTCCGGCTGCTGCTCGCCCAAGCCGCGTTGCCACGGTCCAGATGCGCCACACCAGCCTCGGCAGCATCCTCGTCAGCAGCTCGGGCCGCACGCTGTACGAGTTCACCAGGGATCACGGCAACAAGAACAGTTGCGCGACGGTCAGCGGGTGCTCGGCAGCATGGCCTTCGCTGAAGGCGAGCGGTCGCCCGACGGCCGGCCCGGGCGTCAAGGCTTCGCTGCTGTCCACGACCAGCGGCAATCAGGTGACCTATGCGGGTCACCCGCTCTACACCTACAGTGGCGATAGCGGGCCAGGGAAGACCTCCTACGTCGGCGTAAAGGCGTTCGGCGGCGCTTGGTATGCGATCAACGCCGCTGGAGGCACGGTCAAGTAAACCGGGCGTGATGATCCGGCCCCGTGTGCTCAGGCGCCGGACAGCGCCCGCCGTCGGTACTGGTCGGCATGCCTCTCAGCTGCCATCGGGAGACGGTGCGATCTCACCGCCTCCCGCCTGTTGCAGAGCTTTCCGCCAGTTGCGGAACTTCGGTGAACTGCACGTCCTCAGTACAACAGCCTCAGCGTGTTTTCGCCGTCATCTACGAAGTAGATGCCCTTGCCTTCCGGGGCGATCGTCAGGCCGAATAGCGATCCGGCTCCAGTCTTCTTGTCGGCGGTCTGCACGGCTACCTGCTGGCCGGCAGGTGTGATTTCGACCATGTTGCCATCACCACCGTTGCTCGTGATGATGTTGCCGTTCGGCGCGAGCACGATGCCGAGCGGTTCCTTTAGGTGGCCACCTTCGGTGAGGACCGTGCCGCCTTTCGCGGCGGGCGTCGTGCGCGTCATCGCATCGGAGACCGCGAGGATCTTGCTGTCTTCGGTCGAGGCCACGTACAGCGTCCCGTCGGAGGCGAGTGCGAGTCCCGTCGGGCCGAGCACGAGGGCTTCCGCCGAGTCGATCCAAGGGATGCCGCTGGCGATCACCGTTTCGCTCAGCACCTTCGGCGTCTGTCCAACGCCTGATTCCAGTTCGATCCGCAGCACGGTCGAGTTGTCGACCGTTTTGATGCCCTTCGCGGCACCGCCATTGAGCGCGTTGCTGACGAACAGCATGGTCTTGGGGCCTTCGCTCTTAGCAGTCGAGTCCCAGGGACCCTGGATGTTCTTGCTGGTGATCGTCTCGACCGCCTTGCCTTCGCTGTCGAGCACGATCAGGCATCCATACTTCGCGGTCGCCGTCTTGCCGTTGGTGGTTGGCAGGCTGCCCACGACGACGTAGCCGCCCGGCAGGATGTTCAGCGCCGTGGTCAGCCCGACGCCGCCTGGGCATGGGCCGGGAAGCCTCTTGGCATTCACCTTGGCGAACAGCGAGATCTTCCCGGCGGGGCTGATCTGAACGATCGTCGTACCGGTGCCCTGACCGTTCTCCTTGGCGCTTTCCTTGGCGTTGAAGTTGCTGATCAGCATCTGGCCCGCCTGGAGCTTTCCTGTGCTGGTTGGCACGGTCACGATGCCGTAGGGGTTGATGTCGCCGCTGGCCGGGACCGTCGAGGCGACGTTGCCGACAGTCCTCAGATTTGCCAGAAAAGGCGACGAGCTTGCGCTTGGGGCCGTGGTCGCTGCACTCGCAGCGGCCGACGTGCTGGACGAACTGCTGGTGCCGCTGGAGCTGCCACAGCCGGCGAGGAGGAGCGCTACGCCTGCGAGAGCGAGAATTGACGTTCTAGGCACTGGGGTGTCTCCTGTGGTTCGGGTATCGGATGAGACGGCTTTCCTGCTCGCAGCCCCACCCCGACCGGTATCTCGCGATCCGTTTGTCGGCTCTGCGGCAGCGATCGGCGCACGGCCCGCCTTGCGCGCGCTCCCTGTATGACACCGCCATCGCGGGATTCCTTCCCGGCGACGAGCCTTGCGCTGCTGTTGCCGCGAGCTATTCGCGAGTGGGCAGGAAGCCCTAGACGCGCGTGAGCTTTGGCTTGACGCGGTTCGTGGCGGCGAGAGTCGACCCAGTTTTGCCCGATCGGCTCAGCGTTGACGTCAGCTGGTCCGCTGGCTGAGGTCGTGAGATGAAGTAGCCCTGGCCGGTACCGCAGCCAAGCCCGATGAGATGGTTCAGGACCGCTTCGGTCTCGATGCCCTCGGCGACGACGGTGAGCCCGAGGTTTCGAGCGAGGTCGATCGTGGAGCGGACGATCGCCTCGGCCCGCGAGTCCGTGAGGATGTCGGTGATGAACGAGCGGTCGATCTTGATCTCGCTCGCCGGGAGCTTGGCTAGATACTCGATCGAGGCGTTGCCCGTGCCGAAGTCATCGACCGAGACACCGATGCCGGTGGCACACAAAGCGGTCAGTACGGCAACTGCCCTGTGAGGATCGGCCATTGCGGCGCTCTCGGTGACCTCCACGATGAGCCTGTCGGTCGGCACGCGGTGGCGGTCGAGGATCTCGGCGATGCGCTGCGGCAACTCTGTGTCGAGCAGGTTGCGGGCGGACAGGTTGACCGACATCTGAACATCGATTCCAAGGTTCCGCCAGGCGACGAGCTGGCCGAGCGCCTGGTCGATCAGCGCCAGCGTGAGGGGCCGGATCAGAGCGGTCTGCTCGATCGGCGGAATGAACTCTGCCGGTGCCAGCACGCCGTGTTCGGGGTGATGCCAGCGCACCAGAGCCTCGACGCCCGTGATGCGCCCGCCCTGCAGCTCGATCTGTGGCTGGTATTGAAGGATGAACTCACCGCGTTCTAATGCGCCGCTGACCTCGGTGAGCAGCTTGAGTCGCTTCGCGTCGAAGTGGTCGAACTCGGGTGAGTACACCTCGATGCCGCTGTGACGTGACCGCGCGTATGCAAGCGCTGCGTCGGCACGCTGCAACAGCATGGTGGGAGCGTCCGCGTGTTCGCCCATCACCGCGATGCCGATGCTCGTCTCGACGCGAACCTCGACGTCGTCGAGCGCGATCGAGGACTCGAGGCTTGCCTGTATCGCTGCCGCCGCGCTCAGCGCGTCGGGGACACCTTGGGTGCCATGTACGAGCACCGCATACCCGTCGCCGGCCAGGCGAGCCACGAGCGCGTCACCGTGCACGCTGCCGCGGAGACGCCGAGCGACCTCGCAGAGAACGAGGTCCCCGTTGGCGGTGCCGAGGGTGTTGTTGATCTCGGTGAAACGGTCGAGGTCGATCAGCAGCACCCCGACAGTATCCGGGCGGTTCCTGCTGCGCCTGACGGCATCCTCGATCCCCTCGATGAACAGCGTGCGATTGGGCAGCCCGGTGAGGACGTCATAGCGAGCGAGGCGATCATTCTCATCGGCCTGCTGCCTCAGCCGGCGCGATGCCCGAGCGACGATCCGGTAGAGAATCGCCCACAGGAGGCCAAGCCCGATCGTGATGAGCGGCACGATCATGTGCTCGTCATGCGTAAGCGCAACCGCGATCGGCCGATAACTCAAATAGATCTCAAATGCTCCGGCCGGTGGACCGGAGGGCGAGAAGCGCAGCGGCACGTACACCTCCACCAGCCGTCCCAGGCCAACCTCGCTGGCAGTCTCGGTGCCCAGTGCCGGTGTCACGATCTCGGCTTGGTGGGGTTGGCCCTCGAGCGCGTCGTGCAGGTCATCGTCGCCGCTCGTGTTCGGGCTCTGCCCGGTGAGGGTGTGGTCATCGGAATAGACGATCTTGCGCTGGTTGTTCCAGATCTTGATGCGCGCCAGATCGTGCTGCACCGAACGCGCCCGCAGCTGCTCGTCGAGTTCCTGAATGCCGCGTGCGCTCAGCCCCTTGTGCAGGTCGCTGGGGGTGAGCCGCGGCTGTATCCCCAGGCGAGCTATCAGCTGCGCGGACTCCCCGGCGTCGGTCAGCGTGCGTGTGATGATCTGCTGCTGAAGCACCCGCGCGAGGATGAACCCCAGGGCAACGATCGGGACCAGGCTTATGAGCGCGACCTGTTGCGTCAGCGTCAGACGCCGCGGGAACCTCCCCTCTCCGTGGCGCAAGCGCATAGATCCCTCCTATCGGCCGTGGCTGCCCGAGTGCTCAAGTGCGACAATCAGGAACCGGACGGACCGTTGTTTCGCGCGACATCCGACTGCGCGCCGGACCGTGGGGACGGCTACTCATCCGGCGGGTGAGGGGCATTGGCCTGAGCACTCCACCCGGGCTCGACTGTCGTGATCGTCTCGAGCGACACTGGACGCTCGTTCGATGATCCCTCCGTGGATGTAAGAGGCGGATCTGTTCGTGGCGAAGATCGTCTTGTACGAGTATGCGCGAAAGCGTAAGGTAGGTTATGCGGCTCGTTCTGCGAACCTATCGCCAGGCACATGCTCAGAATCGCGATGCTCCGCCGAGTCCACACCTCCAACCGTTCACAGACGACTTCAAGGCCGTTTGGGATCGTCCGGCGCGAGCTCGACCAGCGTACGAGCGTGATCTCGATCGAGGGCGAGCTCGATCTCGTCACCGCCCCTCGCTTGAAGTGGATGCTGATCGATGCCCTCGAGGCAGGCCATGAGGAGCTTGTCGTCGACCTTTCGCTCGCCACCTTCATGGACTCGACAGCGCTCGGAGTGCTCGTCGGTGTCAACCGGAGCCTCGGCGTCGACGCGCGGATGGCGATCGCCTGCCCGCGGAGCAACGTGCTGAAGATCTTTGAGTTTTCGGGGCTGGACGGAATGTTCATGATCTACCCGACAGTCGAGAAGGCCCTCGCGTATACCCGAGGACACACCGCCAGGGCCGGCTGATCGCGCGTAGGCTGCCGATCGTGGGCGACACCGCCAGACAGTCTTCACCTCCCCGCCGCCGGCGTCCGGCAGCGGCCATCCTCTCTGTTTGCTGTGCGCTTGCCTTGGCCTTCACCACGGTTGCCGCGGCCAGACCAGGCTCTGCGAGACCGACGGGTGGCGCGGGCGCGGCAAGCCCACCGGGCACATCGAACATACCGAGCTCACCGGGTATGCCGAGCCCGGCAACCGCCTCGCCCGTGCCAGCTCACAACGGACAATCGGGTCCCGGCCACGGGGATTCGCCGGGCTCGGGCTCAGACAGGGATTCGACGCCGCCTCCCTCAAATGGGAATTCGCAGTCAAGTCACGACGAACATCCAGGCTCCGAACAAGGCGAACAAGGTAGAGATCAACCGGGCTCGGGCCGCGCAGGACGCGAGCAGCCAGAACACCGGGAAGAACGAGATCCAGGTCACGTAGGACCAGCTGGCCCGTCTCCTCAGCAAGGAGCGCACGGACAGCGACCGGACAGCGCCGGCCATCCGACCTCCTCGCGCGGTCCGGCCGTGTCATCCGTGCCCGTTGCACAGCACGCGGCGGGGACCGCGATCGCAATCCGCTCAACCCCGCGTTCAGCCCAATCGGGCAGTCCCGGCAAGGCCCCGACAAGGGCGCCCACGCCCACGCCCACGCCGGCCCGGGCGCCCATACCAACCCTGTCGAGAGCTACGACACCTACAGCAGCGCCAGCAGCTACAACACCCGCACTCGCAGCAGCACCCGCGGCTACGACACCCGCGTCGACCATGTCTACGCCGGCAGCGACGACGCCACAACTCGTCGGCGTATCGCATCAGGCGCTCACCGGCCGCTCGCCACACACCGCACGGGATCCTCGACACTCCCACGGCCGCGGCGCCAGCAGGCATAAAGCACCGGTCGCCTTGCCCCCCGGTGCGATCGTTCCTGTAGCAGCGATCCCGTCCACGCCTGCACACGCCGCGCATGCGAAGCGTGTGCAGAAAGCGGCGCATACCCCCCCGGCGCCAGGCCGGCACCCGTCGCCGATCGTGACGACGATCACCAGGATCGTCGGCGTGGTGCCCACGCCGATGTGGATTCTCATCGGTGTCCTGTCCGCGCTTGCGCTCGCGCTGGCGGTGCGCTCGAGCTGGTCTGGGGTGCGTGCCCGGCGGCTCGAGCAGCAACGTGAAGAGCTGCTCGAGGACGTGGGCCTGCTGCAGGCGGCGCTGCTCCCTGAGACCCCCGCCAGGCTCGGTCCGGTCGGCGCCTCCGCGGCCTACCGCCCGGCGGACGGTCCGGGCGCGGGCGGCGATTTCTACGATGTGTTCGCGCTCGAGGACGGTCAGCTCGCGGTCATCGTCGGCGATGTCTCCGGACACGGACGCGAAGCGTTGCCCCATACGGCGCTCGTGCGCTTCACGCTGCGGGCATACCTCGAGGCCGGCATCTCGCCCCGCGCCGCCATCCAAACGGCTGGAGCTGTGCTCGAGCGCCAGCTCGGGGGGTCTTTTGTCACCGCCGTGGCAGCCACCTATCACCCACGCGAGCGCATCCTCACCTACGCGTGCGCCGGTCACCCCCCACCCCTCGTGCTCGGCTCACAGTCGATCGCACCGATCACCGTCAGCTCCTCGCCACCGATCGGAGCCGGCATGCGGACGGGGACTCGCCAGACCGTGGTGTCCGTGCCGGGCCGCGCACAGCTCTGCTTCCACACCGACGGCGTCACAGAGGCCAGGGTTGCGGGAGAGCTCCTCGGCGCCGAGCGGCTCGCGCGCACGCTCTCAGGGCTCGGACCGCAGGCCACGGCATCGGCGCTCCTCGACCGGGTGGCCGAAGAGACCGACGCGCGCCCCGACGACATGGCCGCGTGCCTACTGAACGTCGAGGGCGGCGCCGCCGCACCGACGATCCTTTTCGAGGAGCTCGAGCTCGACCGCGAGCAGGCCGTAAGCGATCGAACCGAGCGATTCCTCCTTGCCTGCGGAGTGCAGCGCCGCGAGATCGCTGAGCTCATGCGCTCTGCGCGCGTCACCGCCGAGCGCACAGGCACCGTCCTGTTCGAGTTGCGCCTTGGCGATGGACCGCCGGAGGTCTCGCTGGGACACGACAATGTCGCGCTTCTCCACACATCCCACGTGAGACCGCGAGCCGATCTCAGAGTGTCGCGATGAACCCCGCGCCGGCGTTCGCCCCAGACGCGGAAATGGTGTTGGGCATCGCAGCCACAGCGATACCGTTCGCTCGCACTTCCGAGGATGAGGCCGAGCGCTGGCTACGAGTCCTGCGCCTACATGGCAAAGCTGGGACCGTGCTACAAGCACTCGGCGTAAGCGAGGGATCTCTCCAGACGCAGGGCGGGGACGCCGATCGCGCGCGAACCGCTCCCAGCGGTGGCGACGATCGCGACGTCGTCGCACAGATCACCGAAGACGCCGTCCACCTGGCCAGTCGGCGAGGCGCCACCGACGTCGCGACGACCGATGTGCTGCTGGCCGTCATGCACGTCTACGGCGCGGACTTCGATCGTGTGCTTAGAGCGCACGGTGCCGACCGTGACGAGGTGATCGAGCGACTCGGAGCAGTGGAGGTAGATTCTGGGAGAGAGGCCTGCTGAGCGATGGGACGAGGGCTTGCGCACCGCACCGTAGATCGAGGCTTGCTCCGGCCGGCAGTCCTCACAGCGAGCGCGGATAGCACGGGTTTCGTGATGGGCGATACTGGGCTCGAAACCCGCCCCCGGACCTCAGCTCAGGTGATATGAGGCTTGTTGGCTGTTCTGAGGTGCTCTGAGATCAGCTCAGATTCGCTCACTGAAGTACCACGGCGAATCTGTTCCAGACGGAACCTACTTCCCGCGTTCGATGAACTCCGCCGGCGAAAGGACCGGCGGCACGGCATCCGGTAGCTGCCGCAGGTGCCCATCGCCGGAGACGATGTACTGCGCGCCTGCCGCCCGCGCGAGCGCCATGAGGTAGTCGTCCCCGGGGTCCGGCGTCAGGCCAGGATCGGCCGGCGGGTCCTCGACCAGCAACCCGTCCTCCATCAAGCCCGTTACGAGCCCGTCGACCTAGGCCCTGTCGATCGACGCCGCAAACTTCGGGCGACTCAAAACCCGCTCTAACTCGGCGAGCAGCAGCGGGCTGACGATCAAATCGAAGTCTCCATCGGCCCATCCGTCGAGGATCTGCGCGGGCGAGCCGTTCGGCGAAAGCAGCGCCGAGACTAAGACGTTAGAGTCCAGGACGATGCGTAGCACTCAGCGACGGGAGGCGTGCTGCTCTTGGATTGCCACCCGCATCGTCTCGTCCTCGCTCATGCCGGCGCCTGCCGCTCGGCGATCAGCAAGGATCGCCTTTACCCGCTCGCGACCGCTCAGCATTGCGAGATAGCGCTCGTAGGAGAGCACGACGGCCTCGGGACGACGATGCGCGCCGATCACCACCGGATCGGCGTCAGCGCCGCGCGCACGGAAGCCAGCCAGGAGCGAGGGCAGCTTGGCTCGTGCCTCCCGCGTCGGAAGCACCTCATCGACCCGTGGGCTCATGCGAGCCATCATAGCAGAGCGTGTACACCTATGGATACACCTAATAGCGCCCGGTCGGCAAGTCGCGCGTCGCCGGTCAAATCCTGTCGGCTCCGGGCAACAAGTACCAGAGACCGAGCCGGGGCAGTCCATAAACCGCAGCCATCAATCCCGGCTCGGCGCCGACCTGGGCGGCCCTACGCGCAGATTGGGCCGGTTACTGCGTCTGCGTCCTCTCCCCTCCGGCCCCAGTCGTCGAAGCGCGCAACGGCACGCCGCACACCCCAGCATCGATCCAACGGCCGAGCTGAACACAACCGCAATACCCCGCGAGCGAGCGCAAGACGACTGAAAACCGCCACGATCGCTGCTCGTCGTGGATGTCGCGTAAAGGTTCGAGGTCGTGGCAGTGGCCGCGTTGGTAGGTGGTCGCCCGGCCGGCGGGCGTGTCGTTGAGGCCGGCGGGGTGGCGTTTGTAGCTGCTGGGCCTCCTTCAGGTCGCTGCGGTGGATATCTGGTGTTTGTGGAGCTTCAGGAGGTTGTGGGTCGCGATGATCAATCGCCATTCCGAGAGCGCGGCCGATCGTCCTCGTCGGTGGAACTAGTTGATGCGCCGTGTCTGGCTGGAGCTCGTCCGGATCACCCACGACCTCCTCGTGTGGACCCAGACCGCATCCTGCACGTCGCGGCTCGCCTATGCTTCCACGCCCGCACCGCAAACGCTGCGGATACAAGCAAGCTGGCCCTGGGCTCACGAACTCGCCACCGCCTTCGCGCGCCTCAGAACGCTCCCCACGCCCCCGGGCTGACACGACCGCGGCGCGCCCTTCGACGAGCACCCCGACCCTCGCCGCGACACGCCCGCGAAAGCCTGCACACGAACCGGCATTCGACCGCCACCACAACCCCGGACCACACCCCAAACACCCGAACCCGACGAACCGCGGCGGCCTCAACCGGCCCCACCCCCACACCCACCAACAAAACCTCACATCACACAGCTTCCTGCAAGATCCGGGCTAGACGCTCCCTCCAAGTTCGACTGATCAGGCGGTTAGGCTGGTGCCATGCTCGCGACGTTCAACGATACCTGGGACTGGACGGCGGTCGGGACGCTGGCATTGGCTGTCACCACCGGCGTCTCACTCGCGTTCGGGTGGGGCTCGCTCAGGCAGACGCAGCGCGAGATCGAAGTCTCACGGCAAGAGGTCGAAGAAGCTTACCGACCCGTTCTCGTCCCACTCTCTGATAGTCGGCACATGGAACTTGCTGGGACTGGGGTGCCCGAGATTATCCACGCGCATCCTCTTGTTCGAAATGGAGTTCTGTATATACCGATCGAGAACATCGGCTCCGGACCAGCAATACGAATTTGGGCGGAAGTTTATAAGCCGAAATTCTTGGCATTCGGTACCACCAGCGGTGACAAAGCCGGGGAGGGAAAGCTAGTGTCGGCGACTGGGCTTGGAACCTCCAGTCGGATCATGCTTGAGATCCAGATCGAGGGGATATCGGAGACTCCGGACTTTCTCGTGCTGCTCAAATATAGTGACGTTGGAGGCAAGGGCTGGGAAAGCAAGGCTTCCTACGATGCTGATCACGCGCGATATCAGTCCATAAGCATCAGCGGTCCGACTACTGGCATCGGGAGTGCGCTCAGTCCGTTGACCGCGTTTTATGACGAGTTCCTTACAGACTAGCTTGAGCGTGGATAACGGAATGAGACCGAGTTTTCGCGATGCGCGCGAGCACCTCAGCCCAACCCGAGTGCGTATGCGCCTCCGGCATCGTGACGGGCGCATCCTCGCACGCACGGGCAAGCTCGGTGTAGAGCCCTCCGCGCAGCAGCAGCACGACATCCGCAGGTATGCGCGTCCTTGCCATGCTCGACAGCTCATCACCGTCCTTCGCCTCCTCAGGTGCGATCGACCGCGCGCCGGATCTGCTCGTCGCGCTCGTCGCAGCCTCTTGGATCGAGCAGTGATACTGGGCTCGAACTCGCCTCTGGGGCTCTGGTAGGGCCAAATAGCCCGGTTTTATTGGGATTCAGTGCCCTCAGATCAGCTCGGGTTCGCTCAAATTGCTACCAAAATTGCTACCAAGCCCGCGCGATTTGCGGCGCTGATCGCACGCCTCCTGTTCGTCCGGAGCGGGAGCGCGACCCGCTTCCGTCGACGCGCTCGCTATCCATCGCAAAGCAGCGACGACGGGTGGGCACGATACTCCCTGCTATGCCCGAGGAGTCCGCGACCCCGCACCGTGTAGAGCGGAGATCGTGGGAGCGCTATGGCTGGGTGGCCGGCATCGTTTTCGTCATCGCGCTGGTGGCCGAGATCGTCGTCGCTGTTGGAGTCAAATTGAGCCAGAACGACTCGCCGACGAAGATTGCGAACGGTCTTCACGCCCACGAAACGCGGCTGATCGTGATCGCATGCCTGTCCGTCGTATACGCGGTCATGTTCGTGATCTACCTGAGCGCGCTGCACGACCTGCTGCGCGGGGACACTGATCGCACGCGGGCCCTTGGTTCGTTGGTGCTGGTTGGAGGAGTGCTCTTCGTGACCCTCCATGCCGCCAGCGACATCGGCATCACCGGATTGGTCGGAGCAAAGCTCGCCTCCTACGGGGCCCAACACGACCCGGGTGCGTCCTACACGCTGTACCTGATGACGTTCGCGCTGGAGAGCGTTGGCGATGTCTTCGGCAGCCTGTTTGCTTTCGCAACCGGCGCGCTTGTGCTTAGGAGCGGGGTCTTGTCGCGCTGGCTCGGCTGGGCGTCGATCCTCGCCGGGACCATGCTCTTCCTCCAAGGCTTTGGCCTCGGCGGCGTCATCGCCTCGTTCGGGTTGGTGCTGGACTTGATCGGGTTCGTGCTTCTTTTGGTGGTCGTTCTCGTGAGCAGCATCATCTTGCTGGCTCGCGAGGACTAGATCCCCATGTCGGGGCAGGCTTGACGGTCAGCGCAGTCGAGACGCCCCGTATTCGTTCCCCTTTCTATATCGCGCAGAGCGTCTTCACTGCCGGAGGAGGCGCCTACCCGAGCCCTGCTGCTAGTCCGATCTGACTGGCAGGATCAGACCACTTCCATGCGTACCAGACGGCAGCCGCCGATGTGGCGATCAATATCGCCGAGAAGAAGACATAGGCCAGGGTCGGCGTTCCGACGAATAGCGACGCGAGCTGCACCCCTGTCAAGAACACGCCGGCTGCGATGTTCGCCCGGCGGTTTGTCCGATACCGCAGCAAACGGGCCAGGACGACCATCGCGATCGATATCTCGATTAGTACGCCGGCTCCTAGTAGGAATGCTTGGGTGTAATGGACCTTCGGCGAGTGGTTGATGAACACGCTGTAGTACAGCGTGGTGATGTCGATGTAGGCCGCGTTGAACATGTAGAAGATCCAGAGCAGCGAGAGCCTCGACTTCATGTCGAGGTCATTCGTCTGTGACTCGGTGATAGCTGGTCTCGTCTTCTTCAGTTCTCGTGGGTTCTCGAGCGTTGAGATCTTCATTGCATCGTTGTCCGTGGTCATTTCAGTGTTCGACCGCTGGAATGGCGATGGGCGCTGGAATGGCGATGGGCGGAACGGTCTCCGGGCGCTCGCCGATTCGTGCGATGTCGAGGGCGATCAGGCCGAGGTTCGCACCGGCGGCTGCTCCGATGATCGTGGTGATGACCGCGATGAGCCCGGTTGTTGCGTTGAACCCAAGGAGCGCGCCGACGAGGGCGCTCGTCAGCGCGACCCCGAACCCGATCCTTGTGGCTTTGGCCGGCCGGTCGCGGTTGACCCAGGCCCAGTAGGTACCGAGGCCGATGGGCGTGCCGATGGCGAGAACAGCCATGAGCTCGCTGTTGAGGGGCACTGTCGGCAAAGCCACCAGCACGATGATCAGGCCGATGAACCATCCGCCGAGGCCGAGCACCACCAGGTAGACGGAGCGCAGGATCGCGCTCGCCTTGCGCCCGAAGCCGCCGCGCTTGTGCTTCCGGCGCCACATCAGTAGCAGCGACAGGATCATGAGGAGTCCGAAGCCGATCATCGCGCCGGCGATGGCCTTGGCGGGTCCGGTCTGTGTGGATTCGGGCGTGAGTTTAACCGTTTGAGGTTTGTACAGCGAGTCGTCGACCTTGCCTGTGTCGAAGTAGGTGTTAATCAGGTGCGTGCTCGCCTTGGTCTGTTCGGTCCAGAAGGAGGTTGTGTGGCCGAAGTTGGGGAGGATGACCTGGTGGCCGTTGGGCAGGTAGGGGAGGAGCTCCTTGGTCGCGTTCTGGGGCGGGGTGGCGAAGTCGAGACTGCCGCCGATCAGGAGCGTCTGCACGTTCGATGTCTGGACATGGGTGTACTCGTTGTCGGCCGGGGTGGCCGGCCATGCGTGCAGGAGGCCTCCGCCGCCGAAGAGGAATTCCGTTCCGGGGTTGCCGATAATCGAGGGGCCGTCGTGTTCGCTTGACGAGTAGTAACGCTTCCCAGCTTGGTTGTCAGCCATTCCGACAGCTGCGACGTCGCCCCAGACAAACGCAGTCGGGAAAGCGATCTGGGCGAGGAGCGACTCGAACCAGAGCCCGCTCGATTCACCGTGGGCGGCCGAGAGCCAGGCGTCCAGGGTCATCGGTCCGGAGAGCGGCGAGGCATTTTCCGACGTCTCCATGAGTCCGAAGAAGCTGGCGATCCGTGCGTTGCCCTTCTTGATCGGAAAGAACAAGAAGCGGTTGGGCATGTGCGCGACGGTCCGTTCCAGCGACGCGGCGAGATCGCTGGTGCGCTTGTGGCACGTCGCGTCTTGCGCACAAAGGCTGGCGTAGCGGTCGATCTGTTCGTCCGTCGTCTTCGGGTGCCAGATGAAGTTGCCGGGTGGGTTGACGCCGATCATCACCGAACGGTGGATGGCGGCCGGGTAGTGCCAGGAGTAGATCATCGCGGTGCGGGTGCCCGCGCTTTCGCTCAACAGGTCGATCTGGTGGTAGCCGAGGGCTTTCCGTGCCGCCTCGAGGTCGTTGACCCGTTCGGGGAGTGTGTAGCCGGCGAGATCGACGCCGTTTGCCTGCAGCCGCTTCGCGCACGAGCGCAGCGCGTTCGAGTAAGCATTGAGGGACTTCTGGCCGAGGAAGTCGACGGAGTGCTCGAGGGCCGACTCGACCTCCGGGCACTGGAGCTGGACCGAGCCGTCGACGCCGCGGTAGCCGACGAGGACGACGTCGTGGTTGGCGGTGAACCGGCTGGCTTCCGCGAACTTCATGTTCGTCTTGCCGGGGCCGCCTTCCAAGCGGAAGATCGGGGCCCCCGGGTGTGCCGAATGCGCACGGATCCGGATGACCGGCAGCGCGATCAGCCGCGAGTGCGGGTCGGCGCGGTTCTCCGGCACCACGAGCGTTCCGCAGTCGGCGGCGTAGGCGCCCTTCTCGGTGTTGTAGGTACAGTTCTTGAGCGTCAGCTGGCCCGCATGCGCGCCGGCAGGCACGGAGACGACCGTCGAACTGCCGGCGAAGTGGACATAGACGAGCCCGAGCGTGAGGACGGCGATCATGATCAGGCCGGTAATCCGGCCGCGACTGAAGCGTCTGGGCTCGTGCGCGGGGCTCGTGGTGCTGCTAGCGGTCGTGGCGGTCATGCTGCATCCTCCTCTGGGCTTGACTTCGGGCGTGACGACAGGCTCTCCGTTCAGCGAGGAAGAAACCAGGGGGCTGGCAGGCGTCTGTGAGGTCGGGTAGCGGCGCGGGATACGTCGGTTTACCGCCAGCTCGGGGCGGTCAGCCGTATGGAACCGCTCCCGGCTCTGCGCGATGATCAGCCCTCATGAGAGAGACTGTCCTGATCGTGGATGATCACCCCAGCTTTCGCGCCAGCGCGAGGCGCATGCTCGAAGCCAACGGCTACGACGTCGTTGGGGAGCTCGATAACGGTGACGGCGTGGTGGCTGCCGTGGAGAAGCTGAACCCAGAGGTTGTGCTACTCGACGTGCGCCTACCCGACATCGACGGCTTCGAGGTCACGCGGCGACTACTCGATGCGCACGGCGCTACCCCGCAGATAGTGCTTGTCTCGAGCCATGACTTCACCGACCTTGACGAGGCGGTAGGCGCCAGCGGCGCGCGCGGGTTCGTCGCCAAGAGCGAGCTGAGCGCGGAGGCGATCTCTTTACTCATCCGCTGACCGCACCGCGACGCACCCTGATCGGTCTCGCCGGCTTGGCGTTCCTGATGGGCATCGCCGCTTTCGTGGTCATGCTCAACGGCGAGCACAACGTTCACCGGGGCGCGTACGCCGGCTTGTTCCTGGCTACCGGCTGGGGGTTCGTGGGAATCGGGCTATGGGTTTGGAAGCAGCGGTCGGCCGGCAACATCGGTCCGCTCATGGTCGCGGTCGGGTTCAGCGGCTTGCTGAAGGGGTTGGTCTTTTCCAACGACAGCGTCGTGTTCGCGATCGCCTCGGTCGGGGAGGTGCTGATCTACGCGGTGCTCATCCACCTGCTGCTGTCGTTTCCCTCGGGGAGGCTCGAAACCCGGCTGGATCGTCTCCTGGTCACCATCGCCTACGTCAACACGACGGTGGTGCAGCTTGGAGTGTTCCTGTTCACCGACTCAAAGGCGGGCTGCGCCCGCTGTCCCGGTAACCCGCTGCTGATCGAACACTCCGAGGCTGCCAAGGTACTCGAAGCGGCGCAACTGGACACCTCGATCGCGTTGCTGGGTGCCGTGGTCGCGGTCCTCTATCGACGCTGGCATAGCGGCACCCCAGGGCGAGCGAGGGTGTTCGCCCCGATCGTCGCCGTCGGCGGGCTCACATTTCTGCTGCTGATGGCCGCCCTCATCGTCGAACAGGCCGGCCTATCGAGCGACATTTCTGACGCGCAGACGTTGGCTTTGTTCACGTCCATCGCCTGCCTACCGTTTGCCTTCTTGGTGGGCCTCCTGCGATCCCGGTTCAGCGAAGCCGACGCGATCAGCGAGCTCTTGGCCCAGCTCGGTGAGGGGGGTGGCCGCGGAGCGTTGCGCGATGCGCTCGCGGACGCGCTTGGAGACCCCACCTTGGAGCTCGCCTATTGGGTACCGGGCCAGGACGCCTACCTAGACGCCGACGGTCAGCCGGTTCGGGTCGATCCCGCGCCGGCGGGCAAGGTCTCCACCATCATCGAGCACGAGGGCGAACGAATCGCCGCGATCGTAAAATCGGGCCCGGACCTCGCGGAGGAACGCGAACTGGTGCAGACAGCAGGCGCCGCCGCCGGGCTGACGCTCAGAAACGAACGGTTGGACGCCGAACTACGGGCGAAGGTTGTCGAGCTTCAGGCCTCACGCTCACGCATCGTGCAGGCCGGCTATGAGCAAAGGCGCCGACTCGAGCGGGACCTCCACGATGGCGCCCAGCAGCGACTCATGGCCCTCGGCATCGACCTACGAATGGTAAGAGAACGCATCGAGCACGACCCACAAGGGGCGGCGGAGCTCCTCGACGAATCACTCCACGAGTTGAACGAGGCGACCGCGGAGCTGCGCGAGCTCGCACGAGGGATCCACCCGGCCGTGCTCACAAATCGCGGCCTGCACGCAGCACTCAAAGGCCTCGCCAGCCGCTCCCCGGTTCCTGTGGAACTGCTCCAGACGCCGGCCGACAGACTCCCGCCGTCGGTCGAGTCGGCGGTCTACTTCGTCGTCGCCGAGGCCCTTACGAACGCGGCCCGCTACTCGCGCGCGCAAACGGTAACGGTGGGGGTCGTCCGCGACAACGGCCACATCGACATCGAGGTGCGCGACGACGGCGTCGGGGGCGCCGACGCCGATCAGGGCTCGGGGCTGCGAGGGCTTGCAGATCGGGTCGCGGCGCTCGACGGCCGCCTCGAGCTGACGAGTCCGCAGGGGTTGGGCACCATCCTCAGGGCGACGATCCCGTGCGCGTGATCGTCGCAGAGGATTCCTTGCTGCTGCGGGAAGGCATGGTGCGGCTGCTCGAGGAGGCCAAGTTCGAGGTAGTCGGTCAGGCCGGGGATGCCGAGGAGCTGCTGCGAAAGGCCAGGGCGCACAAGCCCGACATCGCAATCATCGACATCCGTATGCCGCCCACCCACACAGACGAGGGGCTGCGTGCGGCGCGCGTGATCCGGGAAGAGATGCCGGACACCGGTGTGCTGGTGCTCTCGCAGTACGTCGAGGAGGCCTACGCGCTGGAGCTACTGGGAGACGACGCCGCCGGCGTCGGCTACCTGCTCAAGGACCGCGTCTCGGACCTGGAGCGCTTCGCCGATGCGATCAGAAGAGTCGCCGAGGGAGGCTCCGCGCTCGATCCCGAGGTCGTCTCAGAGATGCTGGGTCGCAAACGCACAGACGATCCACTGAATGTGCTGACCGCGCGGGAGCGCGAGGTGCTTGGCCTGATGGCAGAGGGTCGCAGCAATAAGGCAATCGCCGAGATACTCGTGATCACGGAGCGCGCCATCGAGAGGCACGTCACGAGTATCTTCGCGAAGCTCAACCTTGCCCCGGCGGCCGAGGACCATCGCCGCGTGCGGGCCGTCCTCGTGTTCCTCGGTACGTAACCCAGTCGCGGCGCCGCACTTCGTGACGCGTCGCATGGGCGATACTGGGCTCGAACCAGTGACCTCCGCCTTGTCGAGGCGGCGCTCTCCCAGCTGAGCTAATCGCCCTGGGATCGAAGTCGAATCGAAGCGTATCAACGCGAAAGCCACGTACGCCCTCGCCCGGCGCGCGTCGAGACGGCCCTCAAGACCCGGCAGCCCTCCCAGAAACGCCGGGTCTCGTAAGCGGTCACGGCACGATCACGGTCTGGCCCGGGATGCCGGCGCCGGTGGATTCCTGGCCGTAGACGCCCGCTTCACCCGGGACTTCGACACGACGCGTGCCCGCGCCACCTTCAACACCGGCTTCCGCCGAGCTCGACCCACCGCCCGCTTCGGCTTCGCCGTAAGGCCTCTGCGACCCGTAGGGCGAACGGTCGCCATACGGAGATTGCGTGGTCGTCGACCCGCCGACGGACTGGACCGCGCTCTGGCCGGCCGATGCCGCAGAGACGCCTTCGCCAGCCTCGATCTTCTTGACCGCGGCGGCGACGGTGTTCGAGGAGATCGCAAAGCCGACACCCGTGCTACCCGGGCTGGGAGCCCTCGGCCCGGGCCGCGTCGCTTGCGATCTGGGAGTTCACGCCGATCACCTCGCCCTGTTCGTCGAGCAGCGGGCCGCCCGAGTTGCCTGGGTTGAGCGCCGCGTCGGTCTGGATCGCGCCCGTGATCTTCGCGCCGTCGGGAGCTGCGATTTCACGGTTGAGCGCCGAGACGATGCCTTTGGTGAACGTCTCTTCGAGGCCGTAGGGGGTGCCGATGCGCGTACACGGTGTCGCCGACCTTGAGTGAGCTCGAGCTTGCGAGCGTCAGCGGCGTGCAGACCTAGACCGGATGGATCGACTTCGATCAGCGCCAGGTCCTGGTTGGCTTCTACGCCTACGATCTTCGCGCTCGTCGTCTTCTCGAAGATCCGCTGGCGTCGACGGTGAGGCTCGTCGCGCCCTTGATCACGTGATCGTTGGTCAGGATCAGACCCTTGTCGTTGAGCACGATCCCGGTTCCCTCGTCCTCCCCTTCGGAGGTCACCGCCTTGATCGCTACGACGCCCGCGGCAGTCGCGCTGGTAGATCTGCGTGGCCGTGAGCGCCGTGCTCGATGCCTCCCGACGGGTGCCCGCCGTAGAAGCGGTCGCACGCACGGGCCCCTTCGTTGTGCTGACGGACGGTGCCGAGCCTCCGCCGCCGGCGGCGAGCGTGAGCACTGCGACCGTCGCGACGGCCGCTCCGACGATCGCCGCGAGCAGCATGGGTGCGAGTAGACGTTTCACGGACCACCTCCGGGTTCTTGGGGATGAGGCCATGATGCGCGCACTCGCTGCAGCGCCGCTAACAATGTTCCAAAGCCCTCATAAGCGCTCAGGAAAGGCCGAATAACCGGATGCGAACAGCGCGGTAAGGGCAGCCGCCCGGCGCAGGCATGCCGAGCCGGCCGGCTGGGGACGGATCGCTCACCGCCTACGGCGGCCCGATACCCTAGGAGGGCTTCAACGGCGACGTGGCGGAGTGGCTACGCAGCGGCCTGCAAAGCCGTCTACACCGGTTCGATTCCGGTCGTCGCCTTGAGAAATGCCTGCAAATAGACGCTTTTTGCCCTCCGTGGCTGGCAGACAATCGTCTACTCTCCCCAGACTCTCCCCAAAAGCCGTCTACACCGCTCAACTTCTGGGCGGATTTGCAGGGGTTTTGCCTCGCCGCTAATACCTCGAGCGTCTTCGTAGCCCAAAAAGGCCGTTGACGTACGCTCGATGCACGCACTGATCGGCATGCCCGGGGTCGTGAGGCCAGCTCCTGAGCGACGAACTCGTCGTCCACAGTCGAGCATCACGGCGCCTCGGGTGAGATTGGACGGCTAACAGTGACGTTCGAGCTCGGCCCACGGACGGCGGCGCTTCGCACTGATCCGCGTCAGCGCGAGACTCGATCACGACCTGGCGGTGACGAGCACGCTACGTCGGCCCAAGAGCGCAACGGGGACGCTGACGGCTCAAGGCCATTGCGGCGGACCGGCCGCTAGCGATCGGCGGCCTCGCGGATCAGTCGTTCCCAGTCGTCGCGCAGCGGCTTGGCGCCCAGCTCGGTGATCGCCAGCGCAACGACTCGCTCGAGGCCGACCGGGCCGGTGGGTAGGTGGACCTTTCCGAGCCAGCGATCGCCGACCTCGATGTTGGCGGCGACGTGCATGTGCGGCCAGGTGATCGGGCTATGGCCACTGGGATGCCAGTGGTAGGAGACGAGCTCGCGGCCCTCGTATCCGATGGCGTAGAGGTAGCCGCGAACCTCGACGCGCCAACCGTCGGCGTCTTGGCGTACCTCGTATTCCTCAGCGACGTCGATCGAGAGAGGACCACCGTGCATCTTCGCCGTGTCGGCGAGTTCGAGCTCGTGCGGCGTGTCCGAGAGGTGGTAGGCGCGGGCGACGACGTGGACGCTCGTCACGCAGGACAGCAACCGCACGGTCCTGCCGCGGTAGTGCTCGACGGCCTCGGCGGGTGTCTTACTTGTGCGTGGCATGGAGCGGGAGCATCATCGCAACGCGCGTCACGTCGGGGCTATCGTCAATGTCGATCTCGCCCGCGTTCAGACGCCGCTCGAACTCCTCGCCGCTCATGCCCAGGCGCTTGCGTGCCTGTTCATCTACTCGCTGGTCCCACTCCTCGGGGCTCAGCTCGCGGATCTCGTTGTCAGTTCGGGTAGCCATTGCAAACGCTCCTTGGAAGGAATCGACCGCGCGGGCCGGCTCCTTGACCAGTCATTGTACGGGAGTACGCGGGTGCTTCGGCGGCGAAGCGGGGCTCAGCGTCCTTGTGGATCTTCAGATGTTGTTAGCTGGCGGCGGCGGTAGTTTCGCTGGGCTTCGCTACGCGCACATGCGGGCGAGCAGTACTTGACGCCCTTTTTCCGGTGTTGGCCGTGGTGGGCGCGGCCTTCTTGGTGAACGAACTGGCGTTTGCAGGCCTGGTTTGCGCAGTGGTGGTAGGTCGCTCGTTCGACAATGTGGTTGTAGATCTCGATCGCGCATGCCTGGTACAGGCGTGCAGTTGGCGGGGCGGAGTGCGGCTCGATACTCGATTCGTGGGGCGGCTCCCACGGCCTAACCGGTCCTGGTGCTTGAGGCCCAGATGCAACGCTGACCTGCGGGCCGATGCGGCCGAGTCGTGGGAGGACGCCCGTGAGTAGCTTGGACGCGAGTCCGAGCGTGTCGAAGCCGGCACGCGGCGAGGACTGCCAGCTGACCTCGCCGGGGTCGAGGCCCTCGTTGAAGACACGCCAGGCCCAGTAGACGTCGTGGAGGCACCGGGCGGCGAATCGGAACTCGTTCAGAGTCTCGATGAAAGGTATGCGCAGCCAAAGGTTGTCGAGCCGGGTCGCGAGGCCATGGGTCCTCAGCTCGGACAGCGTCGGGATGTAGCGCAACTCGTGGTTGTCGAACTCCACGGGTATAGGGCGCTCGTCACCAGTGCCGGTGACTGCGGCCAGACCCTTCTTAATGGCCGTCCACTCTCTCTTATGGTTGAGGAGCTTGTCGTACTCGCCGAGCTCTCGCAAGTCACTCGCGTGCGCCCACGCGCCGTCAAGGATCCCGTGGGCGTTGACGAACTCGACGATCGACTCCGGCGAGTCGAGATTTACTTCGAGAAGTCGGAGGTACGTCTGTCCAGAGGGGGTGAACTCTTCGCGGTGGAGGACCGACATCCCGTCGTGCTCCATTGGACGCGGCAGGATCACCCGGCCCGTTGGATCCAATTCGCTTTGCATCCGAACGATCGGCGGCACCGGCAGGGGCGTGCCCGGCCAGAGCGTGATACGAAATCGTGTGACCTCCGCCGATTGACTCGATGATACGGTCACGATCATCACCGTATCACTCAACGAGGGGACGCAAGATGCGCGTACTCGGGCGACGTCGATCCGACCATGACAAAGCGACCGCCGGACGAGCCATGCTCAACGCTGTGAGCTCAGATACCGCGTACCTGCCCTCCGCATTCGTTGCGTGGGCCGGGGAGTATTCGTGGCTGCTCGACGAGGTCGCCTCCAGCTGGTTGAAGACCGGGGAGCCGCCCAAGCGGACCGACCTGCAGCAAACGCTCATGGCCGCAGGTCACGACATTTGGGTCGCCGGCATCCTCCATGAGATGCCCACACCGCTGGGCTGGATCGAGTCGCAGGACCAGCGCGTCGTCCTTTCGCTGTTCGGGCTACGGGTAGCTCCCTGCATGCAGCAGCGCCTCAGCGGGTTGGGCCCGTTGGTCGCACTGTCGGTAGCCCGGTACCGCGAGACTGGCTCTCTGGCCTTTATCTCAGTCGACGACGTTGGGCGAGAGTTTGCGATGGATAGGCGAGGCGCGGCCGCGTTGGCGGAGCGGCTTTTTGCGGAGCTGCCGTTCCTTGGGTCGCAGGTTCCAAGTGGTTCAACAGCCGCAGGCGAGGCGCACGAAATACGAGATGACATCGCGCGATACGCTGGCGTTCAGACCACAGACGAGTACCTGAAGATCCGGGCGGATGAGATCCGAGGCCATCCGCAGTTCGGTTGGGGCAGATGGGAACCGGACCGGCCTGGACCGGCGTACATGACGGCCGCCCCTACTGCAGCGCAGGCATCACTGACCGTATCGCCGGCACGGCGGCTGATCAACCACCCGTGGGTTGTCGGGATCGGGACCGTCGTGGTCGGCGGCGTGATCCTCGCGCTGATTCTTGGGCATGGCTAACGGTCGGTCTCCAGCGTATCTGGAATCCGTTCGGTTACTAGCCGTAGAGCGTGCGTGGGCGACTCGGCGCGGGTGGTCGGAACCGGTATCTCTGCGGGGCCGTCGGGTCCATCCTCGACGAACACGAACGGGTGCTCTCCGCCGGGGACCATGACGACGTCGTGCCCGGCGGCGGTCATCCGCGCGGCCGCGGTCCCGAGCCAGACTGCAGGGAAGCTTGACTGCGTGACGGATCGCGCCAGCGGATCGAGTGTCCAAGCAGAATATGCACCATCAGACGGTGGCTCACCGTTGATCGGCACGGCACCGATGATCTGGCCGAATAGCGCGATGATCAACACGGACACGCCCTCGCGGGGCTCAATCCAGATTTGGTGCTTGGGCGGCTCAAATGGCCAGACAAGCTCCACCGGTGGATAATGGGTGCGTTGCAGCAGGTGAGGGTCTCCCTCGCCCAGGAGGTCCTGGCTGAGACGAGCAGCGTGCGGCGTGTCGAGCCACGCGTCGCCGTATGCGGCTCGCCCACACGCGAGTCCGATCTTCGCCATGAAGCGCGACCACACATCGGGGGGCGTGGGCTTCGCGGCGAACTGCTGGGCAGCACGAGCGAGGCCCAGCGCCTCGAGTGGGCTGTCGCCGCTGAGGTCGAGGCCTTTGGCGACGAGCTTTTCGAGGGCCTTCTGGTCGGGTGGGTGCCCGAGTCCGAGGCGCTCAGCAACTGCGGGCGCCATCGCTGCCTGAAATGTTGGGCCTCCCTCGGCCAGGGTGACGTGCACGACGCCGCCCTCGGGCACTCGGACCGAGAACCTGCACGGCGGCGGTGGCTCGCCGTGGCGGCGGTCGGGGATGCGGTAGGCCTCTCGTAGGAACCTGACGAGCGGGTCGTTGGTAACCATCTGATCGGCGAGCCGGTTGCAGGTCGCGTTACACTCGTCGCACGCGTCCGGGTCGACCCAGGCGCCCCCGTTGGCCGCTGGGATGATGTGATCGCCTTGCTGCTTGAAGCTGGCAGCAGGCTTTGTCTGACGGCAGTAGGTGCAGCGTCGCGTCTCCGCGGTCATCTGCACCCAGTTCTACCAGTCGGGCGTTGCGCAGGGGTGGGGGCGCTAAAGCTACGGTCGTGCGACCATCAGCGAGCAGTCGAGAACGACGGAATCGACGCTGACGAGTCGCCGCGTGGAGACCTCGACTGCCTGCTCTCTGAGCGCCTGCGAGAGCCCGTTGAGCGTGTGACGCCGCGCAGCGGACCGCTTTTTGTCCGACTGCTTCCAATCGTCGGCGGCGTAGTACCCGGTGAGGTAGATGCCTTGGGTGGTGGAGCCCGTGAGATAGCGCTCGACGAGCTGGGACTCCATGGCCGTCAAGAGGTCTCGGTTCCAGGATCCCTTGACCTCGACCATCACCGTCACGATTGGGGGGCCCTGCGTGTGCTCGCCTGCGACAGCGTCGATCTTCAGGTCGATCGACTCGCCGCGGCCCTTTCCGGTCACGGATGCTCGGATCTGGGTCTCGCGGCCGACGACGATCCCGCGGCCGCCCAATTCGTACTCAAGGAAGGCGGCAATCCAGTCGGAGAACTTCTGCTCGCCGCGGGGTTCGTGCGGGGGATCGGTCCAGAGAAGCTGGACCTGGGGGTTCACTCCTTGCAGCTTGTCGGTGGCGCTCCGGAGAACGTTTACTACGGCGCGACGCAGGCCCGCGTCGGACACGATCCAACGCCGTGCGTTCTCCTGCGCCATCGCCAGGACCTGTGTGGGGCTCGGGCTGATCCAAGTCGCTCGGCTCGCTGCCTCTCTCGCTTGCTCGCGCATAGCCCTGAGCCATGCGAAGTCGGGGTAGGTGCTCACCAGTCGGTTGAACGCCTGTACGGCGTCGTAGGTTCCGCGGCCGACGAGCTCGCGCAGCAGTTGTTCATGCCAGATCACGATCTTCTCTCGCGCGCCGACGTAGTGGGCACCTTCGGGCATTGGATTCTCGGCGCGCGGGTATCGGACCTCGATCCAGTCGAACAGGTCTGCAAGTTGGCTCTCTGTGAGCCAGCGGGCAACGTTCGGTTCGATCTCGTTGGCGAGGCGACCGATCAGATCCCGGCCGAACTCATCGTCGGCTTGAATGAGTGGCCAGACGCGACGCCATTCCGCGTCGGGGCTCCCTGACACCAGGCGAGCAGCAATAGCGGCTGCTAGCTCGCGGCGACCACCACCGGCCCTGACGGCTGACGGAACCACGAGGCGGCGCGCGAGGGCCCAGCCGCTCTGGACACCCTCGGTCATGAGGAAGCTAATGAGCTCGGCCCGCTCCACAGGCTTCTGACGACTTTCGCGAGCTCGCGCAAGGATGACCCGCTCGACGGCTGGCACGACGAGCCCGATGAAGCGACGGACCGCGAGGGCGTGCCCCTCGTTTCGTTCGCGGCGGAGGGCTTGCATAAGCCATGCGGCAGCGGCGTCCGGCGCGCAGTCCACGAGCCTGACTATGGCCCAACGGTCGAACTCGTCGTCGCTCATGTCACCCCAGGGCCAGCCGACGATTATGGGCGCCCAACGCGCGATCACCTTGCAGTCGATCAAGGAGAGCTCTTGCTCGGTGCTGGCTAGTAGGTGGAGGGCCCTGTAGCCCGCCCATGCCGGCTCGTTCACGCGACGCTGGTGAAACCACCGGGATGGCTCGACTGCTGCCTCACGCAGATAGGTCGGCGCGGCGCCAATGAGCCACGCATGAATATCTTCGTCAACGAGATCCCATCCGGCCAACCGCCGGGGATCGGAGATTAGGAACCCTCCGAGGCGTTGCACTTGCTCCATCCAGGCGAGCGCTACCCAGAACCCGTCTAGGTCGCCGTCGCCCCAGAGCGTCTTCGCTTCTGTGATCTTCGCGCGAACATCGAAGCGCGGGGCCCGGATCTCCTCGCGACGCTCGACCATCTCGGCGATGCGCTGCTGGCGGTTACGCATGGCGTTGGCCTCTGGTGAGCTGACGAGGACCGGGTCGTAGCGGTAGCGCGTCAGGTGAGCGAGCACGGAGCTTTGTTGTCGTGCCTCGAAAATCGTCTCGTCGCTGGCACCGTTAACGAGCATCGCCTCGAGCAGTGCAGCCCACGCGGCCTCGTTAGGTGCCCCGATGCTGGTCGCGAGTTGCTGGGCCGCCCAATCGACATCCTCGGGGGGCGCCAGAGACGGCGTACTCATTACCAATTCGGCAGCGTCCACTGAGCGCTCGGAGTCGTCTGGCGTGTCTCGAGAGAGCATCGCTGAGAGTAGTCGGCGTCTGCTCGCTTGGTCTTGGAGAAGGTCGGGGTGTTCCTCAAGTGCTAGGTGCGAGAAGAGCTCGACATTTCCGGCGAGCAGCTGGGTAGCGACGTCCGCGAACGCGTTGAGTGTGTCCTCGTCCGCTAGGCGGTCCGCGGCACGAATCATCAGCTGCTCGCGCAGGTCTGAGAGCGCGTCTGTCGCGGCGTGTTCGATCGGGAGCGTCGCCGACCAGCGCAACACCGGCGCCAGCTGATCGTCGGTAAGTCCAGCGACGAGCAAGTTACGAAGGAAGTGCTTGTAGGAGCCGTAGAGGTTCGTCCGCTTCGGTACGGTCAGCGACGAAAGCAGCTCGTCGAGGGCAAGCACTGAAGGCCAGGTCGCGGCGAGCGCAGCGCCCTTCAGCTCGTCTTCGACGTCTTGGGATGGCGAAGCGGTCGCCAACTCCAAGACTTCACGCCGGGCCCCTTCTGACGCGAACTCGCCGAGCGCGTTCAGTGCGGCGTGACGCACGCCCTGCGGCGTGTCGCTGTCGAGTGCGAGCGCCACCAAGTCGGGCTCCAGAGCGCTGACCTTGCAAGCACCTGCGATGTCCGCTGCTGTCTCGCGGCTCGCGACGTCGCGGCCGTTGTCGTTTAGCACGCTCCGGAGCTGGCCCGCCAAGCCTGGGTGATCGAGATGCGTGAGCGCGTTCAGGACTGGAAGGTCGAAGCGTTGAAGTTCATAGCAGCCAATAGCAGTAAGCAGAGCGGTGACGATCGAGGCGCGGTCTTTCAATGGGACCGACGCGGGGTCCGCCCGTACCAGTACCGCCGGTTCGCGCGCCAAGAGCAGCTCGGCGAAGTCGCTTGATAGCGCCGCCAACCAGCTCGCAACCTCGCGGAGCTGCGGAATAGCTCTCATTCGACCGTCGAGATCGCTGAAGATCAGATCGTCGACCTGGTCTTGGGTGAGGGCACCGTTGGCGAGCCAGCGTCCGCACAGGAACTCGCCGTAGGTCTTGTGGCGAAAGTTCAGCCGACCATCACCGATGCCGGCGAACAGGCCGCATCCGAGGGTGTCTTTCACGGCGCACTCATTTACCTCGAAGCTCGTCGGAGAGCCGAGCAGCCGGTCAGTCTCCTCCCCACCTGCCAGGAGAGCTTCATCAAGCGCGTCGGGAGTGGAAGCTTTCCCGGCGCTCAAGATCGCTGCCTGCGCGCCCAAGATCATCTGTCCCGCGATCCGCTGAGCAACTGCGAAGCGCTTGCTTGGGCTGAGGGTGCGGGACGCTGCGCTGCTTCTGCTCCGACGCTCGGCGGGCTCGCTGCAAAGCAGCTCGCACCCCTGCTGGTAGACGTCCGCGCGTGAATCTGGCAGCTCACCGTGCTCGTACGCGATGTCGAGAAGCATGTTGAGAGTGCCGGGGATCATCGCGAGTGGCTGTAGGCCCTTGGTGATGACTGCGCGCATGAAGGCGTCCGGGTCATCTAGTCGTGCTTTTGCCGCGTCGTGGACATCGCTGAACGCGAGTGGGAGCAGACCGAACTGCGCGAAACGATCGGCACCGAAATGCCTCTGTAGCCAGCTCTCAAGTGTTCGGTACCGATCGGCGGTCCGACACGCGAGACGCAACGCGAGCCTGTCGGTGGCCGCATGCGAGAGCCCCTCCTGCAGGAGCTCACCAATCGTCTCTACACGAAGCAACGCGAAGTCCAGCGTGTCGAGGAAGAGATGTAGCCGGTGATCACCTTGCTGCCACCGCTGCCACTCTGGGGAGCCGAAGATGCGAGACCGCAGCACCGACTCTTCTGTGGTCGCGCTCAGATCAACAAACAGAACCTCATCTTTGCTGCTGCCACGCTTGTCTTTGAGATCCTGGGCCGCCCGCTCGAGTGCTGTTGTCTTGCCGAGACCCGGCTCGCCGATGAGCACAAGGCAGGCTTTGTCATCGATCTGTGCATAGGAGCGTACGTTGGGCACCCAAGCCGCCGACCATCTCCTAGATGGATCGGGCATAAAGCCGCGGTCGTTGAACTCGACCGCATCGCCGTCGGGCAGCCAATATCTCGTGGCGTAGAAGTCGCCGCTCATCGCTCGCGGCGTCCGAGATCAAGGAATGCTGGGAGTCTTGGTGCGGGTACGACGATCCTTTGATGATGGACGGCGCCGCGGATCGACAACCGGATGGTTGCCCCTACTCCGTGTCCGGGTCGAGCGCAGCCTCCCCGTCTACGGTCTCGGAGGGTGGCTCCTCCCGCCCTCCGGCGGCAGGCTCGGTCTGCAGGACTAGCGCGCGCAGGTCAAGCGCGAATGCCTGTCCGCCATGCAGCGCGGGCTCCCACGCCATGAGCGGCTCGTAGCCGGGCATCTCCTCGACGGCGAAGCCCGCCAAGCGCCGCCCGGCGCTGGCCCGTCCAGCCCCCATCAACCGCTCGGCAGCCATGACTTGCAGAGCGGCATCGAAGCCAACCGGTAGCTCTAGATGACCGCGTTTTTCTCGGTCTGCCCGCCTCTGGGTCGCCAATGTATGCAGTTGGTCGTCAGTCCAATCTGGCATCTGGTCCGTCAGGAGCCCGACGACGAATGAAGGCGCTTCGAGCCGCTGCAGGAGATGCCCATGCTTGGCGAGAAACTTGGCCGCCTGCGGCCGATGCTCGCTCGGCGCGAGAACGCTATGCCACAACGCATAGATCGCCAACATGAGCGCCTTATCCGGCCCATCCGCGATCCCGGGCAACTGCTGCTCGATCCGCTCAAGCACTGATTGCATGTTCGTCACGCCCTCGGTGCGCCCGGCGAGGGCATCGACCAGGTGTCCTACAAAGCCCGAGAAATACCGGGAGACGGACTTGTGGCCGAAGCCCTCGGCTTGCCAGACCCAATACTGGGGCGCAAGCCGCATTTGGACTTTCCCCGGAAGACTGGCCCGCCAGTCGAAGGTCAGATCGGTCTCGGCGGGCGCCCGGTCGACGAAGCTCTTGACGACGTGCCGCGCCAGACGTGCGAGCCCCTCGTGACTGAGCATAATCCCCTTGGCCGGGGGCATCACCGTGTCAGCGAGGTCGCCGAGGACCCACGCCTCTGGCGGCAAATCCTCGAGCACATGCACGTTGCGCGACCTGATGTCGTAGGCGAGCTTCACGGCACCCTCAAGATCAGCACCCCGGATGGCCCGCACCGTGTCTACGGCCTCGGTCCTGAAGTAGTCGGGCGACACGCTGTCCATCACGAAGGCCACAAACCTGCTCTTGGCACCAAGCCGGTCGCCTTCCATGACGGCCTCCCGGAGGCGCTCGCTTAGGCCTGCGTCCGCGCCGTCGAGCGCCGTATCGATCAGTTTGCGCTTACGGCCCTCCATCTGATCCCAGGTCGGCTCCGGGACGCTTGCACCCTCGCTGAGTGACTCGAGGGCCGCAACGAGGTCGACGTAAGCGAGGGTCGGGTCATCGACTGCGTGCTGTGTTGCGTGGACGATGCGTCTGATGGCGCGCATTGCCGCCTCGAAGTGACTGCGCTTCAATGCCACTAGCCGCGACATAAATCGTCGGAGCTCTTCGAGTTCCACGTCCGGGACGAAATGGTGTGGGCCGAATGTATGGCGGAACAGCTTCGACGCTGACGAGCGGCTGGATCCGTCGACGGAGTTGGGAACCAAGCTCCTGACCAAGTCGTGATCGCGGCTGAACACGGCGTTGAGACCGAAAGAGAGCACGTCCGCCAGGGCGTCTACGAGCTCAGTCCCGCCCGTCGCAACGATCACGGACGACCGGCCGTCTGGATGCTCGGCCTCTAGGTGCTCGGTCACAGACACCGTCACGGTCGATACCGGCGTAGTCCCGGTTGACGGGGCGAGCTCGCCGACGGGTAGCTGGACGACCACGCCGAGTGGCAGGAAGAAGCGGTTGGTGTAGAGCGTCTCTCGATGGACGGTGGAGTGCAAGGACGCACCATCTCGGAAATACATCTTGGTAACGATCTGCAGCACGTCGGGCTCACCTCTCGTCCATCGCTATCTCGTCCTTTGCCCACCTTGCCACTTCGGCCGACGAGGCGGCGCCTACCACGGCACGTGGACATAGTCAGAAAATCGTCGGACCGGTCACGTAGCCTGAGCCGGACTCCGAACAGCACCCGGGGTGGGCCTGCCGGTGACACATCTCTGACACAAGTCATTTTGTCTGATGCGTTCGATGCGTCCGCGAACCCGCACAGAACGGACGATCCGGACGTATATGGCATGGGCGAATAAGGTTGAGGGCCCTGTGGGCAGCATGTGAGGCTGGCTCTCCCCAAACTCTCCCCACCCGAGCGTTTTTTGGGGGCATCTGAGAGCACTTGAGGTCGCCGAAAACCGCTTAGGTAAGCGGAGAACATCCCTTTCCGACGTACTGCAAAGCCGTCTACACCGGTTCGATTCCGGTCGTCGCCTCTCTCTGGAAGATCTCTATGCTTGGACCCATGGCTGAGCCCGCAAGCGACGTCGCGCAGAAGCCGGCCGACCAACCGGCAGCCGGTTCCACCCCCACGCAGGTGGTCGAACGATTCCTCGAGCTTCTCTGCGCCGGGGACATCGACGGAGCGGTTGAGCTGATGGCGGCGGATGTTCAATACACGAACGTCGGGCTGCCGACGATCCGTGGGCGTGAGCGTGTTCGTCGCGCCTTTCAAACCACGCTCGGTCGCCGCGGCGCCAGGTTCGACGTCTACATGCACACAATTTCGGCGGATGGACCGACGGTTATGACCGAGCGCACCGATGTCCTCGAGCTTGGCCGTTTGCGCACCCAGTTCTGGGTCTGTGGGCGCTTCGACGTGTACGACGGGCAGATCGTGCTGTGGCGCGACTATTTCGACTATGCGGCGATCGCGGCGGCAACAGCTCGCGGGCTGCTCGGCGCGCTCTTTCCCGCGGCCCGCGCAAAGCCGCCCTCAACCGCCTGAGCTGGGCGCTCGACGACGAGCCCATGGCCCCACCCACGACGTTGTCTAAGCTGGCGTGCAGCGTGAAGCCCAACCGCTCGATCCCCTCCCCCACGGTCATCCCGGTCCTGATCTACTCGGACGTGCGCGAGGCGGTCGCCTGGCTGGAAGGCGCGTTCGGGTTTCGCGAGCGGGTACGCATCGGCGAGGACCACCGCTCACAGCTCGCCGTCGGCGACGATGGGGCGGTGATCGTCGGTGACGTGCGCAACGAGCGCCGGCCGCCCCGACCGGGCGAGGTGACGCACACGGTGATCGTGCGCGTCGAGGATGTCGACGCGCACTGCGCCCATGCACGTGCCGGCGGCGCGCGGATCGTGACGGAGCCGGCCGATTTCCCCTTCGGCGAGCGGCAGTACACGGCCGAGGACCCTGCGGGCCATCGGTGGACGTTCTCACAGACACTCGCCGACGTCGCCCCGGAGGACTGGGGCGGAACCTCTGTCGAGCCCTGAAGCGCTCGCATGCAGGCCCCGATAACCCCCGCTACGCGGGCTCCGATGCGTGCGCGATGGCGACCGCGCGCCAGCCGCGCCGGGTCGTTACGAGCGCGAGCACGCCGGCGAGGGTCATCACCGCAAGCTGCTCGAGCAGCGACACGCCCGTGGGAGTGAAGCCGAGCGGGCCGTTCGGCGTCTTGACCAGATCCGGGGAGACGAGCGGCAGCCCGATTGTGTAGATCGCGACGGCGAGCGCCATCGCGATCATCGCCGCAGTCACGATCGTCCCGCAGACGAGCGCCCCCAGCAGTCGCGCGCGCGCGGCGGGAACCGCGAACAGCACTCGCCGTGCGACCACTACGCAGACCGCGCCACAAACGAGGCCGGCCAGCTCCCACGCGATGAACATGGCCCTGCCAAGGAGGTTGGGATTGGCGGGGTGGGGGTGCCCATGGGCCATCCAGACGAGCAGCGCGGTGAGGCCGGCGAACACCGCCACCGAGGCAATGGGTAGAGACACGAGGACACGCAGGCGGGGTTCGCGACGCGCTTGCAGAAGTGCGGTCACGATCAGCGGCAGAGCGCCCGTCAGAATGGCGATCGAGCCGGCCAGCGCGAGGATCTGCACGGTGAGATGGGCGCCCCCGAGCAGCAGGTGTGCACTCCCGGCGGTTTCGAACGGGTGGTCCTCTGTCGTCTTGTAGAACCCGAAGCCCGCGGCCGCGAACGCCACCCAGCAGGCGAGCACGCCGCTCGCGCTCGCCCGGACGCGATCGTCGACGGTGAGGACGTCCTCGAGGCCCGCGGGTGGGCGCACGTGCGCCGAGAGCGCGCCGCGCAGCAGATCGAGCAGCTCCCGCGGCCGCGGCTCGGCCTCGTCGAGCAGCGCACGCATCTCCGCTCCGTAGCGGCGTCTGAACGCGAGCGGATAAAGCCCCAGCGCGAGCGAGGCCAGACGGCGGGTCATGGGGACACCTCCGCGACGCGCAGCCGCTCGAGGCCGCGACTGCTCACGCGCTCGAGCATCCGCAACTGCTCCGCCAGCGCGCCCGTGCCGGCCGTGGTGATTCGGTATGGCCGACGGCGATCTTCGGCAGGCAGCGCCTCGATCAGACCGTTGCCCTCGAGCCGTGACAGCGCGCCGTAGAGAGTGCCGGGCCCCAATCGCACGCCCGCGAGCGCCTCGACGTCGCGCGTGATCGCGTAGCCGTGCTTCGGTCCCTCCGCCAGGCTGGTCAGCACGAGCAGCCCAGGATCCGTAGATCGCTCACTGGTATATCGCATTGCGTAATAGTAGCGCAAATCCGACCAAGGCCGGCCGGCGTGCTCAGCGGCGAGCCCCTGGCCGTCTTGCGAACGGCGCGTTATCTCTTTGAGGCCTGTTCAGAAAGGCGTTCTTATGACACGCTTACTTGCGCCTACAGCTGACCCACGGCTGCGCCGCGTGTGCCCGGCCGGCGCCTGCAGCACTCGACGAAGCAATACGCACACGGGCCTCCCATCAAGATGTTCCAGCCTCGCTCGCTGTTCCGTCCTCGCTCGCCAGCGCGCGTGTGAGCGACGCCTCGCTCTGCGGCCCGCGCAACACCGCGCGGATGCGACCGGACGCGTCGATCACAAAGGTGCTCGGCAATACCGTCAGCCGGTAGTCGTTGCCGACGCGCCCTTCGCCGTCGCGCAGGTTCGGGAACGTCAAGCGATAGCGCTTGACGAACGCGCGTGCCCCCGACAGCCCGTCGCTCCAGTCGACCCCCACGATCCGCCCCCGTCCGGCGCGGCTTTGGGAGAAACGCTCGACCGCGGACGCCTCGCGCGCGCACGGCCCGCACCAGCTCGCCCAGAAGACGACAAGCGCTCCCCTTCCCCCCGCGGACTTCAGCAGGCCGGCGAGCGTGACCGGCGCGCCAACGAGCTGCTCACGCGGCAACGGGGGCGCCGGGCGCCCGCTCCCCGCCGAGCGATCGGAGGCCAGCCCAAACACGCCCAGCACCACGACCGCGGCCAGCGCGAGTGCCCCGATGAGCAGTCGCCGTACGCGCGGGGGCTTCATCGCGCGTACGTGCTCACACGCGCTCAGCGCGAGGCGAGGATCGGCACGTCGTGGGCGATGTCCGACGGGAGAAAGCTCGATGCGTACACGGTCGTACGCTTGCCTGAGGCGGTGATCCCGTAGATGAGCCCCGTGTGGTTGATGAACTGGGGCTGGGAGGCGTCGCGTTCGGAGCCCACTCCCCACGCTTGCCACACGCGCGCGAGCTCATGCGCCGAGCCGACCAGGTACTGCATCCTCCCTGTCATCCCATGGCGCGCCAGAAACGTGGCGACGGCTTTCGGCGTGTCCCCGCGCGGGTCGACCGACACGGCGATGATCTGCACTTTGGAGGAGATCTTCGATCCCATCAGGTTCTGCGCGACGCGCAGGTTCGACGCGATCAGCGGGCAGACGTCGGGACAATTGGTGTAGAGGAACGTCACCAGCACCGCCTTGCCGCGATAGGAGGCGATGTTGACGGGCCGGCCCAGGTAGTTGCGTAGCTCGAGCGGCGGGGCAGCGGTGATCGGCGAGAGCAGTGCCGACGCGCGATAATCGGCCTGCTTGGCCTGCGCGCTGGACGCCGGGGGATTGCCGCCGATCGCGATCAGCGCGACGCCACCCGCGATCACCACGAGCACGACGAGCGCGAGCAGCACACGGAAGTCGAGACCTTTACGGCGCATTCCCAGCGAACTTATCAGCGCGCCACCCACCGCGCGTCGGCAAGAAACGTTGCAAACCTTCCCTTGTGATGCATCTTGCAGCGCGACCTGTTAGCTTGCTCCGCGTTCGTGCCGAATCCTTCGCCCCCTGGGGTGAGGGAGCGGGGGACCCAATGCAGCCGACCAAAGCTGCGGGGGCGAATCGCCACCAGTGTGGCGTAGCGTGAAAGTCACGCGAGCCCGACAGCTAACCCCGTAGGCGCCAAGCAAACAGCAGAAAGGACGCCTTCACCCATGCCGGGATTCCCGCGTGATCTTGCCGTTGCCGACCCCTGGGACGCCTCTCTCTCCCGCTCCCACGCCCGCCGCGCCCGCTCCGATCGTGGACGTGGCGCGCGCGCCAACGCCACCCCTCCCACGCACGGGCTCCTGCACGCGCGAGCGAACCGCTCGCTGACACAGCGCGACCTCGCCAACGGCGAGCCGTGGGAGCTGTCGCTGGGCCGGTCGCGCGCGCGCCGTCGTGCCGCGGAGCTGCGCTTCGTGCCGGCCGGCACGCGCGCCAAGCGCCTCTCGCTGGGCGCGCTTGTAGCGCTGAGCGCGGGACCGACCGCGACCCTCGCCGCCGCGAGCTCGAGCCCAGCCTCGCCCGCCGCCGGGCCGCCGACGACGAGCGAGAACACGATCGTGCTGAGCGCGGGCGCCGAAGGCAAGCAGGTCGAACTGCTGCAGCGCGCGCTCGGCGGTGTCACGGTCGACGGCGCGTTCGGCGCGGAAACCGAAGCGGCGGTGCGGCGCTTTCAGGCGAACCATGGACTGACGGCCGACGGTGTCGTCGGCCCGCTGACGAGCGCCGCCCTGCGCGGCTCCCCGCTGACGGCATCGGTCGCGAGCCTGCAAGAGGAGATCGGCGTGCGCAGCGACGCGGTGAACATCTCAGACGCCTCCTCTTCCACGCCCGCATCGAACGAAGGAGGATCGAACGAAAGCGGGGCGAGGAGCAAAGACGGCGAATCGGCGCAGACGCAGAGCGCCGGCAACGCGGTGCAGCGCCTGCAGGCCGCCCTGCACGTGTCACCCGACGGCGACTTCGGCCCCGAGACGGAGGCCGCGGTGCGTCGTCTACAGGCCCGTCACGGGCTGACGGTGGACGGGGTTGTCGGGCCCGCGACATGGAACGAGATCGGCGTGAGCAGCGAGGAAACGCTCACCCCTCCCCCATCCGCGCTCCCAGCCACGCCTGCCCACGCGAGCGACGCAAGCGCCGGTGCCGACACCGGCAGCGGCGCGTCGGCGACGGGCGCCTCCACCGTCGATGCCTCCGACAGCACGTCCTCCGCCGATAGCGCACCGGCCGGCGAAAGCTCCTCGGCCGGCGGCAACGCGGTGTCGCGGCTACAGGCGGCGCTGCACCTGACGCCGGACGGCGACTTCGGCCCGGCGACGGAGGCGGCGATCCGCCGGTTGCAGGCGCGCCACGGGCTGACCGTCGACGGCGTCGTCGGCCCCTCGACGTGGGGTCTGCTCGGCGTGAGCGGCGAGAGCACGCTAACCCCGCCCGCTACGGCGGTCGCACAGGGCAGCTCCGGTGACGCAGCGACGGGCAGCGGCAGCGCGAGCAACACCGCGGGGAGCGGCGAAGGCGAAGGCGTCGTCGCGCGCGTGATCGCGGCGGCGAACGAAATCGCGACGAGGCCGTACGTGTTCGGCGGCGGGCACGGCTCGTTCCAGTCGGCCGGGTACGACTGCTCGGGCTCGGTCTCCTACGCGCTGCACGGCGGCGGCCTGCTGAGCTCACCCGAGGACTCGAGCGGCCTCGAGTCATTCGGCGAAGCGGGGCCGGGCAAGTACATAACGATCTACGCCGACGCCGAACACGCGTGGATGACGATCGACGGACGGCGCTACGACACGATCGCGCTGCAGGAGAGCGGCAACAGGTGGTCTGACTCGATGACCTCGACCGCCGGCTATGTCGTGCGCCACCCCGCCGGGCTGTAGACCGTCGGGAGTTATAAAGGATTTTGAGGGGCGCGGGGCTTTCGCCCCGCGTCGCGTGCGCAGCGTGGCGAGGGCACACGCCGTGCTCGGGCATTCATCGGTGCGAGGAGTCGAGCGGGATCCTGAATACCGTCCCAAGCGCGGCCTAGCTTCTTGTCTTCAGTCATGCCGACGAGACGAAAGGCTAGCCCCGGCCATGCTTGCACGAGCGCATACGTTCACCATCGAAGGTCTGCACACCCGCCATGTCACGGTCGAGGTTGACATCCGCGCAGGGCTGCCGTCGTTCGCGATCGTCGGCCTGGCGGACGCGGCGGTACGCGAGGCGCGCGAGCGCGTGCAGGCGGCGATCATCAACTCGGGCTACGAGTTCCCGGCCAAGCGGATCGTCGCGAACCTCGCCCCCGGCGACGTGCCGAAGGCCGGCCCGGCGCTCGACCTCGCGCTCGCGTGCGCGGTGCTCGCGGCCAGCGAGCAGATCCCGCGCGAGCGCCTCGAACACCACGTCCTCTATGGCGAGCTGTCGCTCGACGGAGACGTGCGCGCTGGCAACGGCACGCTCGCCATCGCGCAGGGAGGCGCGGAAGCCGGCTTTCACTCGCTCGTCCTCGCCGGCGCGCGAGCGCGCGAGGCAAAGCTCGTGGAGGGGATCGACGTGCTCGTCGCCGAACGGCTGACGAGCGCGGTGCGCGTGCTGCGCGGCGAGCCCGCAGACCCGCTACCGGAGTCGCCCCCATCCACGGAGACCGCTCCACGTACGGCGGGCGGGCCCGACTCGGACCTGAGCGAAGTGCGGGGCCAGCATCACGCGGTGAAGGCGCTCGTGATCGCCGCCGCCGGCGGGCACAACTCCCTGCTGAGCGGGCCGCCGGGGACCGGCAAGACGATGCTCGCCCAGCGAGTCGCCTCGATCCTCCCCTCGCTCAGTCGCGCGGAGGCGATCGAGGTGACGCGCATCCACAGCATCGCCGGCGGCCTCGAGGGCGAGCTGGCCGGCAGCCGCCCGTTTCGCGCGCCGCACCATTCGATCACGACGGCGGGCCTGATCGGCGGCGCACGGCGGGGCTGGGTTGGCGAGGTCGTGCTCGCCCACAACGGAGTGCTGTTCCTGGACGAGCTGTCGGAGTTCGCGCGCCCGACGCTCGAGGCGCTGCGCCAGCCGCTCGAGGACGGGCGCGTGGCGATCGTCAGGGCGCGTCACTCGGCGGTGTACCCGGCGCGGTTCATGATGGTGGCTGCGACCAACCCGTGCCCATGCGGCTACGCGGGCAAGGAGCAGCGGTGCAAATGCACCGAAACCGAGCTCGCCCGCCACCGCCGCAAGCTGAGCGGCCCGCTGCTCGACCGCATCGATCTGCTCGTCAACCTCGAGCGCGACGACACGCACCACCTGAGCGCACAGCCGCTGACGAGCTCCGAGCGTGCGCGCGAGCGGGTGACCGAAGCGCGCGAACGCCAGGCGGCGCGTTTGGAAGAGGATGGCGCAACGGTGAACGCGCAGATGAACGTACGCATGTTGCAACGCCACGCAAAGCTCGAGGAGAAGGGCGAGGAGATGCTGCGCGGTGCGCGCGAGCAGGGCCTGCTGAGCGCGCGCGCACAGCACCGCGTGCTGCGCGTGGCGAGGACGATCGCCGACCTGGCCGGCAGCGAGCGGGTGCGGGGCCGGGATGTCGGCGCCGCGCTGGCGCTGCGTCCGCAGGACGCCTTGCAGCACGGAAGCCGGGCGGCATGACGGGCGCTACGGGAATGATCAACGCAACGCCGTCGCGCGACACGACGACACCTCCCGCTCCGGATACCGCAACGGACGCAGCCGTAGACACGATGGCCTCGCGCAGCACCTCCGCGCAGGCTGGCGCATGCGGGGAGTGTTTGCGCCGCAGCCGGTTGCTCACATGGCTGAGCGCGCGCCTGGACTATCGATCCAAGGATCGCGAGCAAGTAATCGAGCTGCTCGCGCTGGGCGACGAGGACCTGCTGCGCGCGGTCGGCGGTAGGAGCTGGGAGGAGCTGAAAGCGCGCTACGCCGGATTCGATCCGAGCGAGGAGATCGAGTCGGTGGAGGGCGTGGAGCGAGTGTGTCGCCACGATCGCGCCTACCCGCGCGCACTGCGAGACGGGGAGGCGCCGCGGATGCTGCGCGTCGCGGGCGGAGTGGCGAGGTTGGGCGAGCTGACGAGCACCCCGGTTGTGGCGATCGTCGGCAGCAGAAGAGCGACGGACTACGGCATGGAGATGGCCAAGAGCCTCGCGCGGGGCCTGGCCGCGAGCGGCGTGACGGTCGCGAGCGGGCTCGACGACGGGATCGCGGTCGCCGCACACGCGGGCGCGCTGGAAGTCGAGCGCGGGAGCGTGGCGGTCCTGCCCGGCAGCCTCGACACGGCGTGCCCGGCGCGGCGACGCACGCTGTATGCGCGCCTGACGGCGATCGGCTGCGCGATCGCGGAGCTGCCGTGCGGCAGCCGGGTGCGGCGCTGGTGCTACACGGCGCGCGCACAGACCCTCGCGCGAATGGCGGCGCTGACGATCGTAGTCGAGGCCGATGAAGACCCTGGCGAGTTACTGAGCGCGCAGCTGGCGCAGACAATCGGACGGACGGTCGCCGCGGTACCGGGGCGGGTGACGTCGCCCGTGTCGCGAGGAACGCACGCGCTGCTGATGGCGGGCGCCCAGCTCGTGCGACGCCCGGAGGACGCGCTCGAGTTGCTGTATGCGTCAGAGGTCTCGGCAGCGGCCCAAGGGGCGCAGCCAATGGTCCGGGCGCAACGAGAGATCTCGATACAGCGGCAGGACGCAGCTCGACAGAAGGTCCCGCCGCGGCCGAAAGGCCGTGCGCGCCTGCGGATCACGACAGAACCCGCTCGGAGGGAGCTCGAACCCAAGCTGAGAGCCATGCTCGAGCAGGTGGGCGCCGGGCAAGACACGCCCGACAAGCTGGCGGGCGAGCACAACGCCGGAGAGGTGCTGATGGCGCTGAGCGAGCTCGAGCTGCTGGGATTGCTCGCGCGAGGCGACGGCGGCCGCTATGTGCCCAGGGACGGGCTGGCTGTCAGGGGTACCGAATAGGCTGCGTCGCTGTCGGGGGTGCCAAGTAGCCTCGACTTGAGCTATGAGCGCGCGCACGGAGCGGATCGAGAACAGGACCGCGCACGCCATAAGAACCGACCGATTGGAGTTGGCGGCGATCGCCGCCGGCGGCGCGATCGGTGCGCTGGCCCGCGTGGGGCTCAGCCGGGCGTTTCCGTCGGCGGCCGGGACCTGGCCGTGGGCGATCTTCGCGATCAACCTCGTAGGCACGTTCATGCTCGGCTATTTCGTCACACGTTTGCAGGAGCGATTGCCGGTCTCGACGTTGCGCCGCCCGCTGCTCGCGACCGGGCTGTGCGGCGCGCTGACGACGTTCTCGACCGTGCAGGTGGAGATGCTGCAGATGATCGACGCCCACCGCGACGCGCTCGCCGCCGGCTACATCGCCGCCAGCGTGAGCGGCGGCTACCTGCTGGTGCACGTCGCCTCCGCCCTCGTGCGCCGGGTTCGGACGCTCGCATGAGCGCAGTCGTATGGATCGGCGTCGCGGTCCTCGGCAGCGCGGGGGCGCTGGGCCGCTTCCTGCTCGACGGCTGGATCTCAGCGCGCCTCGCAAGCGGCCTGCCGGCGGGGACGCTCGCCGTTAACGTCAGCGGCGCCCTGCTGCTCGGACTGTTCACCGGCATCGCCCTCACCGGCAACGCGATGGTGCTGGTCGGCTCGGCGACGATCGGCTCGTATACGACGTTTTCGACATGGATGCTCGAGACGCATCGCCTCAGCGAGGACCGCCGCGGCAGGGACGCGGCGGTGAATGTGCTCGCGAGCATCGTCCTCGGACTCGGCGCCGCGGCGATTGGGCGCTCGATCGGTGGTTGGCTGTGAGTCGTCCCGGCGAAGACAGATCGGTATCCCTGGGCGAGGGGAGCCTGAAGCTCACCACCTACTTCGGCGAGCACGACCGCACCGGCGGACGGCTGGTCGCGGACGCGCTGCTCGACCTGTACGAGGAGCACGAGATCCAGAGCAGCGTGCTGCTGCGGGGCATGGAAGGCTTCGGGCTCGAGCACCATCTGCGCACCGACCGTCTGCTGACACTGTCCGAAGACCTGCCGGTGGTCTCGATCGCGCTCGACACGCACGCGCGCATCGAGCATCTGCTCGGCCGGGTGCGAGAGATCCAGCGCCGCGGCCTCGTGACGCTCGAGCGCGCGCAGACGCTGCGCGCGCTCGACTCGCAAAGCGCCGCAGCGGCGATCGCGGCGATCGGACAGGAGGCGAGGAAGCTGACGGTGTATCTCGGCCGCCACGAGCGCGCGGCCGACCGACCGGCGTTCGCCTTGGTATGCGACGCGCTCCACGCCGAGGGCGTCGCCGGAGCGACCGTGCTGCTCGGCGTCGACGGCACGCGCCACGGCGAGCGTCGGCGCGCCCACTTCTTCGCGCGCAACGAACAGGTGCCGGCGATGATCGTCGCGATCGGCACATCCGGGCCGATCGCGCGATCCGTCTCGCAGCTTCACGGCGTGCTGCCAAACCCGCTGCTGACGATCGAGTGCGTACGCATATGCAAGCGCGACGGCGAGACGATCTCCCCGCCGCACGAACCGGCGGGAAGCGACGAACACGGCCTCGAGCTGTGGCAGAAGCTGACGGTCGTGAGCTCCGAGGCGGCCAGGCACGAAGGGGTGGCGTTGCACGTCGAGCTCGTCAGGCGACTGCGCGCAGCCGGAGCTGCGGGCGCCACATCGCTGCGCGGCATCTGGGGCTTCCACGGCGAGCACGCGCCTCACGGCGACCGACTCCTCTCCGTACGCCGGCACGTGCCCGTGATGACGACCGCAATCGACACGCCGGCGCGGATGGCGACCCTGTTCCCGACCTTCGACGAGCTGACCGCCGAGCATGGATTGCTCACGAGCGAGCTCGTCCCAGCGATGGCCACCTCGGGCCACGGTGAGACACACGGGGGGCTGCGCTTGGCGGCTACGAGCGCGTCGCGGGGCAAGCAATGAGCACCGGGCCGCTCTGTCTGCTTTCGCAAACAAAAGCCCTACAAAGCCTGGACGGCGCCGACCTTCGCGAGCAGACGGTCGATGACTTCTTCGAGCTCGCGCAATGTCTTCTCAGGAGACGGGGTGAGATCGGCGGGGATGCCGGCGAAGGAAAGGTCGGGACGAATGCCTTCGAGCAGGTCGCGGGCACTGCTGGCTAGTAGGTAATCCGACATGCTCGCGAGCTCGGACCGGGAGGACCAGCGGAGAATGCGTCTGAGGACGCCGAGCAGCTGGGGCCATGCGCGATCGGAAGGCAGCTCGTCGGGTGGACAGCCGAGAAGAGCCGCCCATGGGAGGCGACCTGCCTTGTAGCGCTGTTCGCCGGCGACGGTGAATGCGGTCACCACACCGGCCTTGCTGAGGCCCGCGAGCGCCTCATGGACGTTGCGCTTGGCGTAGCCCGTGGATCGGGCCAGCGTCTGAGCGTTGACCAACGGAGCGTCGATCGTCAGCAGGACGCGAATAGCCTCGGCACGGACACCGACGCCGAGGATCTGGCGCAGTCGGAAGGCGAGGTTGATCGGCGCTATCGAGTCCGGCGGGCTGGACTTGTGGGAAGGGCTCAGCGGCGGCCGCAGCCATCCGGCAATGGCGAAATCCTCGTCGGGCTCGCCCACGGGTCCACCTCCGTGGAACAGTGGCTGGAGCGTAGCCGCGGCCGCTGTCGGTCTCCGATCGCCAAGGCGTGTTCGGGGACGCCGATGAGCAAGCCATCCCAGCACCGCCGCCACAAGCGCGCCATCGGTATCGTCGATGCACATCGCGCGCAGGCGCCGCACGCTCAGAAGCGACTGGTTGACGAGCAGCCAGTCCATCAGCTCGTCGAACAGACGGGCGTCCGCGCGCGCGACCTCGAGCGTGAAGACGATCAGCGCCTCGGGATCCTGTGCCCATAGGCTGTGTCGGTGCGGCGTAGCGAACAGACCCATCTGCGCCCACTCGTCCCAAGCGAAGGCCACGAGCTGGTCGCTGAGCCGACGGCTAATGCTCGAGATTCCCACTGCCGACTCCAAAGTGGGCGAGGACCCGCTCGAGGACGCTGAGATAGCCCTCCGACGGATCGTGCGAGCGACTCCAGTGGGCGGCATCGAGCAGCTCTTGACGAGTGGGCTGCAGCGCTTCCAGATCTTTGAGGTGCTTGCCGGCGCCCTGATCGACTGTTGCGTAGAGCTTCAGATGGATCTGGTCGATGCGCGAGGCGAACAGAATCTCCAGGCCCGGGCCGTAGATCCTGTGGTGCGCCCGCTCATAGAAGCCGTCGGGCAGACCGAGGTCAAGCAGTGAAGTGGGGCCAGGATTCAGCCACTCATCGGGCAGCCCGAAGTCGCGGGCGACGGTGTGCGCGGCGTCGAGCAGAATGGCGGGGAGAGGCTGCGCCGAGACGAGCTCATTGTTCTCGACGATGGCGAGTACATCGACGTCTCGCGTGGACCGTGAGATGAGCCCGAGCGCTAGCAGCGCTGAACCGCCGACGACGGCGAGGGTGTAGGACTCGCCACGCGTAGCGAGCTGTTCGTCGAGGGCATGGAGAAGCTTGTCAGCCGCCGCAGAGTTCTCAATCGAGCTGTTGGACATCTCGATTCAGGATGGTATACATCGCGATAACTTTAATCAAAGGAGGATTTCCCCGTCCCGATCGGCGAGGCGTGGGACTTAGGACCAAGGCAAAGCTCAACTGAGCTCTTTTGAGGGAGACAGCCACACCGCTGCCTAGATAGAGCTGGGTTTCGCCGGTCTCAGAGCGAGCCTAGATCTCGGCGAAGAACTCTGACAGCAAGCGCGCTTCGTCAAGCGCTCGCGGCCTGAGCGGACCGGCCGGTACACCGCTTCTCATCAGCCGGGCCCAAAAGCGGATGAAGGGACTCGAACCCTCGACCTTCTGCATGGCAAGCAGACGCTCTAGCCAACTGAGCTACATCCGCGCGACGCCCGCGATTCTACCCCGCTGCGCTCAAGCTCGCGTCCGCGACACCCGGGAAGTTCTCGACGACACCGGCGTCAGTGTAGGCAGCACCCCCAGCACGCCAATACGAAGGAGACCCGATGAACGGCTCACAGGCGCAGCAGCGGAGAATACGGCCCGCCGGCCGCCGCCGGCGCATACACCGCCTCGCCGTGGGGATCACGGCCGCGATGCTGATGTTCGCCGGCTCGCTCGTCGCGCTGGCACTCGCCGCCGGCGGCCCGACCACGGTCAGCTCGGCATCCAATGCCAAGCTCGGCGAGCAGCTCGTGGTCGAAGCGCACGGACGCACGCTCTACGCGCTCAGCCCGGAGACCACCCATCACCTTCTTTGCAAGAGCAGCGAATGCATCAAGTTCTGGCCCCCGCTGACCGTGCGCTCGCACAACACCAAGCTCACTGCGGGATCCGGCGTGCACGGGCGTCTCGCGCTCCTGCGCCGTGCCAACGGCACCTGGCAGGTCACGCTCGGCGGGCTGCCGCTATACCGCTACTCGGGCGACCATGCGTCCGGCGAAGCAAACGGCCAGCACATCCATAGCTTTGGCGGAACCTGGCACGTCATCTCCGCGACCGGCGGCGCGAGCCCCGCGACGCCCGCCACACCCACCACGCCGGCTACGCCCGGCTATACCGCGCCCGAATACGGCACGACCAGTACGTCCACGTCCACGCCGACGCCCGCGCCCAGCTATACGGCCCCCACCACGACCCCGACGACGCCCACCTACACAACACCTACCACCACCTCCCCCGCACCCGGCTACGGTTATTGACCGGACTCGTCGCGATAGGCTTAATCCGTGGCGCTGAGCGATGAGAAGTACATGCTGCTCACCACATTCCGTCGCGACGGGACTCCGGTCTCGACGCCCGATTGTCGAGTTCAGATTCCCTGCTGCTCCGGGTGCCTGGCATACTCCGAACATGCCCGGAGACCAAGCCTACTCCCGCTTCTCGATGGCGATGTCCGCCTCCACGCTGCGTGCGATCGGCAAGCTGAACGTCCCCGTCTACCGCCTCACCCGCGGGCGGCTGTTCAACAAGGTCGGTCATGCCCCCGTGCTGCTGCTCACCTCGATCGGGCGCCGCTCCGGACAGCCGCGCACCGCGCCCGTGCTCTACCTCCGCGACGGCGAGCGTATGGTCGTGATCGGCTCGAACGCTGGGAACGTGCGGGCGCCCGCGTGGTCGCTCAACCTAAAGACCAACCCCGACGCCGAGATCCAGATCGGCGGTGAGCGCCGGCTCGTCCGCGCGCGCGTCGCCGAGGGCGAGCAGCGCGCGGAGCTGTGGCAGAAGATGAACGCGGAGTACGAAGGTTTCGACGACTACGCCACGCGCACCGAGCGCCACATCCCCGTATTCGTGCTCGAGCCCCGCTAGCCATGCACTAGCCTGAGAGCATGCGTTTCTTTGGCCACGACAAGACAGCGATGGTCGAGCCGGCGGCCGTCCTGCCGGGCCGCGAGCAGGCGATGGTGCTGCCCCCCAGACATGAGGTACTCGGAACCCCTCTCGCCGGGCCGTTCCCGGATGAGGTCGACACAGCGGTATTCGGCATGGGCTGCTTCTGGGGCGCCGAGCGGATCTTCTGGCAGGCGAGCGGCGTCTACACGACCGCGGTCGGCTATGCCGGCGGTCAGACGCCGAACCCCACCTACGAGGAGGTGTGCTCCGGGCGTACCGGGCACACCGAGGCGGTGCTCATCGCGTTCGACACCGCTGCTACGAGCTATGAGGAGATGCTGAAGCTGTTCTGGGAGGGTCACGACCCGACGCAGGGCATGCGCCAGGGCAACGACGTCGGCACCCAGTACCGCTCGGCGATCTACTGGCGCGACGAGGCCCAGCGCGTCGCGGCGCAAGCGTCGAGGGACGCCTACCAGCGGATGTTGAACGAGGCCGGCCATGGAGAGATCACCACCGAGATCGCCCAAGCCGGCCCGTTCTATTACGCCGAGGACTACCACCAGCAGTACCTCGCCAAGAACCCGGCCGGCTATTGCGGGCTGGGCGGCACCGGCGTGAGTTGCCCTATCGGGCTGACCCACCAGCCCTGAGCAATCAACGGCCAGGCACTCGCCGCGGACCCGGCTGATCGCGCAGGCCACAGGCTTCTCGTCGAGCCCTCCCGGGCGATGCCGCGCGGAACGCGAAGACCTTCGAACACCAGCCGTTAAAAGCCGCGACCCCGCCGGAGCGGGGTCGCGGGTCGTTCGGTTGTCCTACACCCGGACGCGCCCAGAGGGGTGGCGCGCCCGGACGACTTCCCTGCCTACGTCGCCCCTCCGAGCGCGGGCTGTCCCGAGCTCGAGCCGGGCTGCCACGCAGGAGCGTGCGGGCCGCCGAGCGTGGGCACGTCCGAGGGATACACCTCGTTGCCGTGGATCGCGTGATCGCCAATCTCCAGCTCCTCGTCGGAGAGGCGCAGCGGCACGAAGATCCCTACGAGCTTCAGCAAGATGAACGTGGCCACACCGCTGAACACGATCACCCAGGCCGCTGTCTCCGCCTGCCAGCGCAACAGCGTCCAGCTGCCGCCGTTGAACACGCTCGAGAAGCCCGGCAGGGGGGACGCGCCGCCGATCCCGATGTACTCGATCAGCTTCGGATCGGCGAACAGCCCGACCATCAAGCCGCCCATCAGCCCGGCGATCCCGTGGGTGTAGATCACCCCCAACGTGTCGTCGACGTGTCTGAACACCGGCGCTCGACTGAGGAACCTGATCGACATCCACACGATCGACGAGGCGATCACGCCAATGGCGATCGCGCCGAATCCGTTGACGAACCCGGCGGAAGGTGTGATCGCCACGAGGCCGGTGATCATGCCGTTTACCGAGCCGATCAACGAGGGCTTGTCGCGGAAGATGTAATCCCAAGCGATCCACACGAGCATCGCCACCGCCGTGCACAGGTTGGTGTTGAGCACGGCGGCCGAGGCGTTCGCGCCGGCGTAGTAAGAGTCTCCACCGTTGAAGCCGTTCCAGCCGAGCCACAGCAGACCGGCGCCCGCCGCGACCATCAGCAGGTTGTTCGGTGCATCGATCTCCCTGTCTCGTTGCAAGCGCGGCCCGATCACGGCCGCCGCCACGAACCCGGAGATGCCTGCCGCCAGGTGGATGACATATCCACCCGAGTAGTCCAGCGCGCCGTGGGCCGCGAAGTAGCCGCCGCCCCAGATCAGGAACGCGTTGACCGTGTAGACGAACGTGATCCACAGCAGCACGAACGGGATCCATGCCTTGAAGCTGATCCGCCCGAGCACCGACCCAAGCATCAGGATCGGCGTGATCGCGGCGAACACGAACTGGAAGTACACGAGCGAGGCCTCGGGGAAGTGGAACGGTGGGCCCGAACTGATCGAGGGGATGATCGCCCGGCCCTCCTCAGCCCCGGTTGAGAGCACGGTGCCCGACCTGCCCCACATCGTGTCGAAGAACCCTTTCCCGTGTCCGATCGGGCTGCCGAAACCCATCTTGAACGCCCACAGACACCAGGCCACGAGCACGAGTGAAAACGCGACAAATGTGAGCATCATGCTGTTGACCGACCAGCGCTTCTGCATGACGCCGCCATACAGGACCGCCAAGCCCGGCAAGCTCATCAGCCCGACGAACGTCGCCGCCGTCATCTGCCACGCGTTATCGCCTGCATTCAGCCAACTTGGGTATGCCAGCCAGGTCATGTGCCTCCGTTTCCCTACCGTTGTGGATTAGCTCGAACGCCCGAACGCACCCGAGCGCGCATCTCTCGATTGCGTCTCGGTATGAAAACCGGCATTGGGGCGAGGGGGTAGGGCCATCGTGGCCAACACTTGGCGCCGGGGTTTCGACATTTGTCTAGACGCGTCGCAAACGCCCTGAAAACACGGCCCGCTCGAGTCAGTCGAACGGGAAGCCGGCTCGGCGGCAAGACGCCCGCAACTCCGGCGCGACGCCCTTGAACGCGCCCGGCGCGGCACACACGGTCCTCGCCTGCGCGCCACAGGCATGCTCGGTAGCGCCGCCCAGCGTACTCGCGAACGTCACTTCGATGCAGTCCTTCCGCGCGGGCGCGCCGCTCGTCACGGCGAAGACGCCGAGACCGACCACCGCGAGCACGACGCACGCGAGCAGCGCCGCGATCACAGTCCGCTCGCGCTTTCCCCAGCGCAATGGCTCCGCCAGCCGCTTGGACTGGTCCTGCATGATCATGAGCACGGTCGCGAGAGGCTAGTACACGCGGACGCGTGCACTACTAGTGAGCGGCGGGCGGCCCGTCCGGATGGGCGGCGGGTGGCGCGTCCGGGTCTGGCTGAAACGACAAGGCAGCCGAGTTGATGCAGTAGCGCTGTCCGCTCGGCCCGGGCCCGTCGTCGAAGACGTGGCCCAGATGCCCGCCACAGGCGCGGCAGATCACCTCGGTGCGGCGCATGAACAGGCCATTGTCGGGGCGCAGCTCCACCGCCTCCGCGACCGCCGGCTCGGTGAAGCTCGGCCAGCCGGTGCCAGATTCGAACTTCGTGTCGGCGCTGAACAACATCGCCCCACACGCCGCACAGCGATAGTCGCCGGAGTCCTTGTTGTAGACGTACTCGCCCGTGAACGGTGGCTCGGTGCCGGCCTTGCGCAAAACGTCGTACTGAGCAGGCGTCAACTGGGCGCGCCACTCCTCATCCGACTTGACGACCTTCTGCTCGCTGCTCGCCATAAGCACACGTTCTAGCACCAACCAATCCATCGGCCAAGCAGGTCCGGACTCCTTTCAAGACCGATCCCGCGCGGCGGTTTTTTCGGTCTTGAAAGGAAGTCCGGACCTGCGCTGCTATCCTAATCCTTACGTTCACGTTAGATTCCCGCCTGACCATTGGAGCCAGTCGACTTGACCGCCACCACCCCCGCCGCCCCACCGGAGCCATATCCCGCCCGCGGCTCGCGCTTCGGCGTCGCCGCCGGTCACGAGAGCTACAAGTGGTGGGCTCTCTCCTGCACGAGCCTCGGCATGCTGCTCGCGGCGACCAACTCCGGCACGCTGATCATCGCGCTGCCCGATCTCGAGCGCTCGCTGCACGCGTCCCTACTCGCGCTCGTATGGGTGATCCTTGCCTACCTGATCGCCGCCACCGTGCTGGTGTTGATGGCGGGTCGGCTGAGCGACCTGTTCGGGCGCAAGCGTGCCTACATCGGCGGCTTCGTCCTGTTCGCGCTCGCCTCGCTCGGCGCCGGCTTCTCATCCGGCGCCACCGTCCTGATCCTCTGGCGCATCCTGCAGGGCATCGGCTCGGCCTTCCTGTTCGCCAACGCCGCCGCGCTCGTCACGGACGCCTTCCCCAAGGAGGAGCTCGGCCTCGCGATGGGCACCAATACGATGGTCGCCGCGATCGGCCTCGCGATCGGCCCGGTGCTCGGCGGCGCACTGGTGGCGATCTCCTGGCATTGGGTCTTCTGGTTCAACGTCCCCCTCGCGCTCGGCGGCGCTTTGTGGGGCGCGCTGATCCTGCGCGAGCTCTCAAAGCCCGATCAGGTGCGCGGCTATGACGTGCTCGGCAACATCACCTTCGTCCTCGGCCTCACCGGCCTCGTGCTCGGGGTCTCGCGCGGCGGGCTGAGCGGATGGAACGACACGATCGTGATCGCAGGCCTCGTCGCCGCCGCGGTGCTGCTGCCTCTCTGGGTCAGGATCGAGAGCCGCTCGCACGCCCCGATGCTCGACCTGTCGCTGTTCGAGAACCGCCTGTTCGCCGCCGCCACCGCGGCCGCGTTCATCAACGGGCTCGCGCGCTTCGCCTTGATGTTCCTGTTCGTCTTCTACTTCCAAGGCGCCCAGGGCGACTCACCGATCACCGCCGGGATCAAGCTGATCCCGCTCGCGCTCGGCATGCTCGTCTCCTCTCCCCTGTCCGGCATCTACGCCGATCGCCACGGCTCTCGCGGCCTGGCCGCGCTGGGGATGCTCGTCAGCGCCGTCGGCCTGGCCGCGATGACGACCCTCGAGGTCCACTCCCCCTACTGGCAGAGCACGCTGTGGCTGCTGATCGTCGGTGTCGGGTCAGGCATGTTCAACAGCCCCAACACCGCGGCGATGATGGGCACCGTCCCGGCCGACCGCCGTGGCATCGCCGCCGGCGCGCGCACGCTGCTGCAGAACACCGGCGCGGTGTTGTCGATCGCGTTCGTGCTCGCGATCGTCACCTCGGCGGTCCCCAAGCCCACGCTGTTCGCCGTCTTCTCCGGACTGGCCAAGGGCCTCTCCGCGCAGAAGCTCGCCCCGTTCATCGACAACATGCACATCGCGCTGTGGGTGCTCGCCGCGACCTCACTGGTCGGGGTCTTCGTCTGCCTCATGCGGCCCAGGCACATGTCCGCCGCGGAGTCCTCCACGCTGTCCTTCGAGGAGCACACGGCGCCGGGGGAGCGAGTCCCAGCATGAGCGCCGCGACCGAGCCCAACCTACGCATCGGCGACGTCGCCCGCCTGGTCGGCACGACGCCGCGAACGATCCGCTACTACGAGGAGATCGGCCTGCTCGCCGAGGCCCCTGCGCGGCTCTCCGGCAAGCACCGGATCTACACGCACGCCGAGGTCGAGCGACTGCGCGAGGTGATGCGCCTCAAGGAGCTGCTCGGCGTCTCGCTGGAGGAGCTGAAAACGTTGCTCACCGCCGAGGAGGCGCGCGCGGAGGTGCGCGCCCAGCTGCGCCGCGACGACGTCCATCCCGGCCGGCGCCGCGAGCTCCTCACCGAGGCCCTCGGCCATCTCGATCGCCAGCTGGACCTGGTCCGCCACCGTGCCGTCGAGCTGGCCAAGCTCGAGGACGAGCTGTGCGAGACGCGCAAGCGCGTGCGCCGCAAGATCCGCGAGCTCGACGCGCGCGCCGAGGGCGCGTTCCCTCCCCCCGCGCCTGCGCCGGTCGCCGCCGACAGCGAGCCCCGGCCGTGAGCGCGCCCGACCACCAGCCCGCCGGCACAAGCGGCTCGGTGCACCCTGCGCCCGGCGCCGGCGAGATCGGCGCGAGCTACGCCCCCGGGCCTGACGAGAACGGCGCGCTGGGGACTCCGGCTCGCGGCAGGGGCGAACCGGCGCCGGCCGTGCTGGTCGACGACTTGGTCGTCCGCTTCGGCGAGCTCGAGGCCGTCGGTGGCGTCTCCTTCGCGGTCGCGCCGGGCGAGGTGTTTGGTCTGCTCGGGCCCAACGGCGCCGGCAAGACGACCACGATCCGCGTGCTCACCACGCTACTCGAGCCGACCGCCGGTCGCGCGCTCGTGGCCGGGTTCGACGTCCGCAACGACTCCCTTGCGGTGCGCGCCTCGATCGGCTACATCCCGCAGGCGATCTCCGTCGACGGCGCGCTCACCGCCTATGAGAACCTCGATTTCTACGGCCGCGTCAGCGGCGTTCCCCGCCGCGAGCGACGCGAGCGGATCGCCGAGGCGATCGAGACCATGGAGCTCACCCCGATGCTGGCCGGTTCGGGGACGCGAGCGGGAGCGAGTGTCTCCCGGTCCGGTCGGCTCGCGCGCACGCTCTCCGGCGGGATGCTCCGCCGACTGGAGATCGCCACCGCGCTGCTCAACCGCCCCGTCGTGCTGTTCCTCGACGAGCCCACCGTCGGGCTCGACCCGACCGCGCGCCGGATGGTCTGGGAGCGGTTGAACGCGCTCGTCGCGCAGGCCGGCACGACGATCCTCGTGACCACGCACCTGATGGAGGAGGCCGAGCGCTACTGCGACCGCCTCGGCGTGATCGACCGCGGGCGGCTCGTCGAGCAGGGCGAGCCGGCCGAGCTGCTCGAGCGCCACGGAACCGACTCCCTGGAAGAGGTCTTCACCGCCGTCACCGGCCGCGCGATCCGTCCGGGCGACGAGGACTCAGACGACGACGCAGACCAAGAAGGGAGGTTGTCCGATGTACGCGCCCAGCGCCGCACCGCCCGTCGCCTTGGCTGAGGCTGGCCATGTCCACTCTCGCTAGTCCCGCCCGCCCTGCCGCGCTCTCCACCGGCCCGCTCGCGCGCATGGCTGCCGGCACGCTGGCGATGGCGCAGGCGGAGATGCGCAAGCTGCGCCACGACCACCTCGACATTGTCACGCGCTCGGTGCAGCCGCTGTTGTGGCTGTTCATCTTCGGCACCGCCCTCAGCCGCTCGCACGCGCTGAGCGACGGCGACGTCGACTATCGCGCCTACATCGCGCCCGGCGTGATGGCCCAGGCGGCGATGTTCATCGCGATCTTCTACGGCCTGTCCGTCATCTGGGAGCGCGACGTCGGCCAGCTCCAGCGGTTGCTCGCGACACCGCTGTCGCGCTCCTCGATCGTGCTTGGCAAGGCGGCCGGCGCGTGCGTGCGCGCGCTCGTGCAGGCGCTGCTGCTGATGGTCGTGCTGGCCGCCACCGGCATCGGTGTGCGCTGGAGCGTCACCGGCGTGATCGGCACGCTCGCGATGCTGATGCTCGGCACCGCCGCGTTCGCGTGCATGTCGATGCTGCTCGCCGCCGCCGTCAAGGAGCGCGAGCGCTTCATGGGCATCGGCCAGCTGATCATGATGCCGCTGTTCTTCGCCTCCTCCGCGCTCTACCCCTTGAACGTGATGCCCGACTGGCTGCACGTGCTCGCGCGCGTGAACCCGCTCACCTACGAGGTCCAGGGCCTGCGCCAGCTGCTCGTCGGCGTCGGTGGCTCAGGCGACGTGTGGCTCGACTTCCTCGTCGTCGCCGCCTTCTTCCTGCTGATGCTCACCGCCGCCACCCGCGCCTACCCGAAGGCGATCCTCTGAGCACGCGCGGCCGCCGTTCATATAGTGCGTTGGAGCAAATCTGGCAGGCGAGATCACAGGGAGGTTGTCTTGGAGCGTAAGTGGTGGACCCTGATCGCGGTCTCGATCGCGATCTTCATGCTTTTGCTGGACATCACGGTCGTGAACGTCGCGCTGCCGGACATCCAGCGCTCGCTGCACTCCTCCTTCTCCGACCTGCAATGGGTCGTAAACGCCTACGCGCTCACGCTCGCCGCCTTCCTGCTCACATCCGGAGCGGTGTCCGACCTGATCGGGCGCAAGCGCGTGTTCATCGCCGGCCTGTTCGTCTTCACGATCTCCTCGACCGTCTGCGGCCTGTCCACGACGCCCCTGATGCTGAACCTCGCGCGCGCCGTGCAGGGCACCGGCGGCGCGATGATGTTCTCCACGGCGCTCGCCCTGATCGCCGAGGCGTTCCACGGACGCGAGCGCGGGACCGCCTTCGGCGTGTTCGGCGCGGTCACCGGCGCGGCTGTCGCGGTCGGGCCGGTGCTCGGCGGGATCATCACCTCCGGGATCGGCTGGAAGTGGATCTTCTTCGTCAACATCCCGATCGGCGTGGTCGCGGTGTTCATCACGCTCACCAAGGTGCAGGACTCGCGCGACCCCGACGCCACCGGTGTCGACTGGTTGGGCCTGCTGACCTTCTCCGGCTCGCTGTTCCTGCTCGTCTACGCGCTCGTCCAAGGCAACGAAAAGGGCTGGGGCTCGACCGAGATCGTCACCTTCCTGATCGCGGCCGCCGTCCTGCTCATGGCGTTCGTCGTCGTCGAGCACCTGCAGAGCCGCCCGATGCTCGACCTCTCGCTGTTTCGCCGCCCGGCCTTCACCGGCGCGAGCATCGTCGCCTTCACGCTCTCCGGCTCGTTCTTTGCGATGTTCCTCTACCTGACGCTCTACATCCAGGACGTCCTCAACTACAGCCCGCTGCAGGCGGGGCTGCGCTTCCTGCCGACAACCCTGCTGTCCTTCGCCGTCGCGCCCGTGGCGGGACGGCTGAGCGTGCGCGTCCCCGTGCGCCTGCTGCTGGGCTCGGGGCTCGTGCTGATCGGGGTCGGGCTGATTGCGATGACCACGATCGAGGCCTCCTCGCACTGGACCGTGCTGATCCCCGGCTTCCTGCTCGCCGGCGCCGGCGTCGGCCTCGTCAACCCGCCGCTGGCCTCCACCGCGATCGGCGTCGTGCCCCACGAGCGCTCGGGGATGGCCTCGGGAATCAACTCGACCTTCCGCCAGGTCGGCATCGCCACCGGCATCGCCGGGCTCGGCGCCGTGTTTCAGCATTCCGTCACTCACGGCACCACCACCAGCTTGATCGCCAGCGGACAGGCCCGCCAGGTGGTCTCCGGCGCCCACGGCCAGCTGGCCACGCTGCTCGAGTCCGGCGAAGTCAGCCACTTTGCAAAATCGCTTCCGCTCGCCGCCCGCACCGCCCTCGATCACTCCTACCGCGTGGGCTTCACCGGCGCGTTCACGACGATCGCGATCATCGCCGCGGCGCTCGCGCTCGTCGGCGCCTTTCTGGCGTTCGTGCTCGTGCGCAGCCGCGACTTTGTCTCCACCGGAGACCGGCCCGCCGTACAACACGAGCACGAGCCGGTGGAGGTCGCCGTCGCGTGAGACCGCGCCCGACCGCCGTCGGTCACCGCGCACGCCCGTTAACCCATCGCAACGCCGGTGGCGCCCTCCGCTATGCGACCCGGGCCGGCCTGGCCGGCCTGCTCAAAGCCGTTCAATCCCCCTTTTCCTCCCACCCGCGACAGTCGAGCACCGGCAGACGTGGATAGCGCGGATAAGCTGAATCTTCGCGCGATCGCTCACACAGCGAGAACGTCGAGCCGCGCGTGTTCTTCACCTCTCGCCGGTGCTTGCACGTCGCGCACAGCCCGATCCTCGGGTCGCGCCTCGGCTTGGGTTTGGCCGGCGTGGGCATCGTCGCAGCCTAGTGACCTCGACCACATGCGATAATCGTTGACTGAGCAACTATGAAGATCTTCTACCGACTACTTGGCTTTCTGCGTCCCTATCGGCGCGGCCTGACGATCTCCTGGCTGCTTGCGAGCTTCGCGATGGTGATGACCGTCGCGCTCCCCCGGCTGACCGGCCTCGCGGTCGAAGCGATCACCAAGGGCGCGCGCGCCACCCGCGACCACGCGCTCGCCCAGCGCGCCCACGATCGCCACACGCTGCTCGTCCTCGCGCTCGTGATCCTCGGCGCGGTGCTGATGCGCTGGGGGCTCATGTACTGGCGACGGATGATCGCCGGCCGGATGTCCCTGAGCGTCGAATACGACTTGCGCGAGCAGATGTACGGCCAGCTGCAGCGCCTGGAGCTCGGCTTCTTCGACCACCAGCAGACCGGCCAGCTGATGTCGCGCGCGACCGTCGACCTGCAGGCCGTGCGCTTCTTCCTCGGCTACGGCCTCGTCTTCATCCTGCAATCGATCCTCACGATCGTGCTCGCCGGCATCGTCATGATCGCGATCAACCCCGCCCTCGGCCTGATCGCGCTCGTGCCCGTCCCGTTCGTCGTCGTGATCTCCTACCGCTACGGCCGCCGCGCGCGCCCTGCGATCCAGGAGACCCAGCAGCGCATCGGCGAACTGACCGCCGACGCCGAGGAGAACATCTCCGGCGTGCGCGTCGTCAAGGCGTTCGCCCGCGAGAACCGCCAGCTGACGCGCTTTCGCAACACCGTCGACCGCGTCTTCTCCCAGGCGATGGTCGCCACCCGCCTGGAAGCGACCTACAACCCCGTGATCGGCTTCCTCCCCCAGCTCGGCCTCGCCGCGATCCTGCTGCTCGGCGGCGAGTCGGTCATCCACAGCCACCTCACGCTCGGCCAGTTCACCGAGTTCTTCCTCTACCTCAACATGCTGATCACGCCGATGCGCTCGCTCGGCGTGACCCTCAATCTCGCTCAGCGCGCCACCGCCTCCGGCGCGCGGATCTTCCAGGTGCTCGACCGCGAGCCCCACCTGACCGATCCACCCCACCCGCTGCCCCTGCCTCCCGGCAACGGCCGGGTGCAGCTGCGCGACGTGACCCTGCGTTATGAGGATCCCCACGACGAGCTCGGCGGGAGCGCCCAAGCTCACGCCGACCGCGAGGCGCCGCACAACGGGCGGATCGTGCTCGCTGACATCGACCTCGACGTGCCCGCCGGGCGCACGATCGCGCTCGTCGGCGCCACCGGCTCGGGCAAGACCAGTCTTGTCGCGCTGATCTCGCGGCTGTATGACCCCGTCTCCGGCGCCGTGCTGCTCGACGGCGTCGACGTGCGCGAGCTGGCCGTACGTTCGGTGCGCTCCGCGGTGGCGGTCGTCAGCGACGATCCCTTCCTGTTCTCCGCCTCCGTGGCCGAGAACATCGCCTACGCCCGGCCCGGCGCCCCGCTCGCGGAGATCGAACAGGCCGCCCGGCGCGCCCAGGCGCACGGCTTCATTTCACGTCTGCCCCAGGGCTATGACACCGAGGTCGGCGAGCGCGGCCTGACGCTCTCCGGCGGACAGCGCCAGCGCCTGGCGATCGCGCGCGCGCTACTCGCCAACCCGCGCGTGCTGATCCTCGACGACGCCACCTCCTCGGTCGACGCCTCCACCGAGCAGTCGATCAAGCTCGCCCTCTCCGAGGCGATGTCCGGACGCACGACGTTCGTGATCGCCCACCGCCTCTCGACGATCGCTCTCGCCGATGAGATCGTCGTGCTCGAACACGGCCGGATCGTCGCTCAGGGCGACCACGATCAGTTGCTCGTCGGCTCTGAGCTCTACCGCGAGATCGTCGCCCAGGGCGCGTCCCCCGACCCGCAGGACGACGACGCCCCCGCGTTCGTCGTCAACGCGTCCTCGCACGGCGAGGCGATATGAGACGCCCCGTCTCACGTTGCCCGATGAGCCTTTCGTGCGAGCCGATCTCCAGCCCGCGCCGATTCGGCGCGAGGTCGCCGCTATGAGCCCTCCCGGCGGTATGGGCGGCGGAGGCGGACGCGGCGGCGGGCGCGGGCTCGGCCCCGGTATGGGACGCGGCGGGCAGCAGTGGACCGGCGAGCGCGCGAGCCGCGGCAGCCGCGGTCGCAACCTGCGCGCGCTGCTCGAGCTCCTGCGGCCCTACCGCCTGCGCGTCGCCGGGATGCTGTGCGCGCTCGTGCTCGGCACCGCCGCCTCGCTCGCCCCGCCGCTGCTCGCCAAGCTCGCGATCGACCGCGGCATCGAACGCCACGACACGGGCGCGCTTGTCCTGGTCGTGATCGCGTTTCTCTGCTCGGCGCTGCTCGTCTGGCTGATGACCTACGTCCAGACCTACCTCGTCGGCTGGGTCGGCCAGCGCGCGCTCGCCGACCTGCGCATCCGCATCTTCACCCATCTGCAAAGCCAGCCGATCGGCTTCTACGAGAGCCGCCCCGCCGGCGTCTTGATCTCGCGCATGACCAACGACGTCGAGGCGCTCGAAAGCCTCGTCACCGACTCCGTCGTCACGCTCTTCCAATCCGGACTCACGCTGGTCGGGGCGATCGGCGTCCTGCTCTACCTCGACGTCAAGCTCGCGCTGCTGACCTTCTGCATCGTCCCCTTCGTCGCCGGCCTGTCGATCTGGTTCCGCCTCGTCTCCGCCGGCGCCTTCCGGCGCACGCGCGAGACGATCGGCTCGCTCACCGCCTACCTGCAAGAGACCCTCTCCGGCATCCGCGTCGTGCGCAGCTTCGGCCAGGAGCCCGTCCACGAGGCCCGTTTCGCGGAGCTCAACGCGGACAACCAGGACGCCAACATGGTCACCGTCAGGCTGAACGCCTCCTACTTCCCAGCCGTGGAAATGCTCTCCGGGATCGCGCTCGCACTGATTGTCCTCTACGGCGGCTACCAGGCGATCGACAGCCACCTCTCGCTCGGCACGATCGTCGCCTTCGTCGCGACCCTCGCGTTCCTGTTCGAACCGATCCAGCAGCTCTCCCAGCTCTACACCACCTATCAATCCGGCATGGCCGCCCTGGAGAAGATCTTCCTGCTGCTCGACACCAAGCCCGACCTCCAGGACCGCCCCGACGCGCCCGCGCTCGGGCCGGTGCGCGGGGAGGTCTCCTTTGAGGACGTCTCCTTCGCCTACCGTCCCCGCCGTCTTCCCCGCGACATCTCACAGACGACCGACGGTGCGTCCAACGGCAACGGACGGGTCCCCTCCGAGCCGCAAGAGATCCTCGCACTCGACCGCGTCGACCTGCAGATCCCCGCCGGGCAGACGGTCGCGCTGGTGGGCGCCACCGGCGCCGGCAAGTCGACGATGGCGAAGCTCGTCGCCCGCTTCTACGATCCTACCCGCGGGCGCGTGCTCGTCGACGGGCGCGATCTGCGCGAGGTCTCGAGCCACTCGCTGCGCTCGCAGATGGGGATCGTCCCTCAGGAGGCCTTCCTGTTCTCCGGCACCGTCGGTGAGAACATCGCGTTCGGACTGCCCGACGCCAGCCCTGAGCAGATCCGGGCGGCGGCGGCCGCCGTGGGCGCCGAGGAGTTCATCTCAGAGCTCGATCACGGCTACCACACCGAGGTCGGCGAGCGCGGCGCGCAGCTGTCTGCCGGTCAGCGCCAGCTGATCGCCTTCGCCCGCGCGTTGATCGCCGACCCGCGCATCCTCGTCCTGGACGAGGCGACCTCCAACGTCGACCTGCACACCGAGGGGCGCATCGAAGCCGGTCTGCGCCGGCTGCTCGCCGGGCGCACCTCGATCGTGATCGCCCACCGCCTCTCCACGATCCGCCAAGCCGGGCGGATCGTCGTGCTCGAGCACGGTCAGATCGCCGAGCAGGGCACCCACGACGAGCTGATCGCGGCCGAAGGACGCTACTTCGAGCTGTATCGGGACTGGGCCTCGCAGGCCGCGGCGTGAGCACGGCAGGACGCCACTTGCGACTCAGAAACTCCGGGACAGGGACTCGAACCCCAATCTCCCGGACCAGAACCGGGCGTCACTGCCAATTGGACTATCCCGGATCAGCGACTCGCCGAGAAGGATAGTAAATGCGGGGCCCCGCAACCGTCGCCCCGACCGATGCGCGACCCCTGACTCGGCCCGCGCGCTCGACAGCTCGCCGGCCGATCGGCTCCGTCCCTCAGATCTCCAGCGACTGCCCGTTCGGCGCGAAGTAGGCGGTGATTGCCTCCTCGAGGCCCTGGTCGAGCACCAGCAGCACCTCATCCCCGGCCTCGATCGTCGTGTCGGGCTTCGGCACGAACCCGGTACCCCCGCGCAGCACCGAGATGATCAGGCTGCCCTCCGGCAGCGCGATGTCCGCGACCCGCTCGCCAACCGTCGGCGCATCCTCGCTCACCTCGAGCTCGATGATCTCCAGACGCTCCTCTTCGAGTGCCAGCAGGTGCACGAGCCCGTAGCGCGGCACCTCGTGCTCGATCAGCCGCAGGATCAAATCGGTGGCCGACACGGCCGGCTGGATCCCCAGCAGCCTGAAGTGATCGTGGTTGCGAGGGTTGTTCACGCGCGCGATGATCCGGTCGCATAGGTACTTCTCCTTGGCCACCTGGCAGACGAGCATGTTGTCCTCGTCGTCGCCGGTCACCGCGACGACGAGGTCGGCGCGCTGGATGCCGGAGCGCTCGAGCACCCACAGCTCGGTCGCATCGCCGTACTGCGCGGCGTGCTCGAACTCCTCCTCGATCGCCAGATAGCATGGGCGCGAGGACTCGATCACGGTGACCTCGTGTCCCTTGTCGATCAGCTCCCGCGCGAGGCTGCGCCCAACCTTGCCGGCACCGACGATGATCGCGTACATTCCGGTCCCCTCAGGCCGGCTCGGCCTGCAGCGCGCGCTCGAACATCTCGATCGCATGCCGGGTCGGGGAGATGGTGTGCAGACCCTGCTCGCCGTACCAGCCCGCGCGCGCCGGGTCCATCACGCGCACGATCACTCGCTCGACGCCAAAGCGCTTCTGCGCGATCTGGGCGATGATCAGATTCGTGTTGTCACCGTCGGTCGAGGCGATGAACACGTCGGCCCGTTCGATCCCGGCCTGGACCAGCGCGTCGGTCTCGAGCGCCGTGCCGACCGTGAACTGGCCGCCCGAGTCCTCCCAGCTCTTGCTCTGGCCCGCGTCGAGCCGCTCGTGCGAGAGCGGGTCCTCGTCGAGCACCGACACTTCGTGACCGGCCGCGATCGCTGACTTGGCGACCGCCGAGCCTACGCGGCCGGCGCCGACGATCAGGACAAACATTGAGACCCCATGAACGCGGAGATTAGACGATGCACGGCGGCGATCCTGTGCGTGCGCTCAAGAGCTTGCCGCGGCGAGCGTCGTCCTGCGCTCGCCGCTCCCGTCACGGGCCGCCGGGGCGGTGACGATCACGCGGCAGCTCGCCTTGCTCACGACGTACTTGGTCACGTCGCCGACGAAATTCTCGAGCGGGCCGCCGCGTCCCCCCAGGCGCGCGCCGCCGCGAATCGAGGAGGGCTCCTCGGCGCCCAGCACGATCGCCTCCACCCCACGCCGCCGTGCCTCCTCGACGATCGCATACCCCGCGCGCCGCGTACGCACGGTGGCCGTCGCGACATGCACGCCGGCGTACTCCTCCCCGACGGCCTTGGCCCGCGCGAGCGCCTGACGGGCGTGCTTGATCTGCTCTTCGGGCAGGCGCGCCTCCAGCGGCAGCGACATCGGGATCACGAACAGCCACACCGCCTCGATCGTCGCCGTGTCGATCGCCGCCTCGTCGGTGGGTACGCCTGAGACGAGCAGCGCTGCCGTCTGCACGATGTCCTCGTCGAGCGCGCTCCCGAACAGCGGCACGAGGATCGAGCCGTAGTCGCGCTCGCGCGGCGGCTCGGCGCGCAGCATCTGCGGCGAGACCGTCACCCGCCGCAGCAGCGGCGCCTCGTCGGCGCGGCGGTAGATGATGTACATCGCGATCCCCACCGCCATCCAGCCGAGGCCCGCGTAGCGAGCGCGTTCGTGCACGACCATCAGCGCGATCCACCCCGCGCCGCAGATCAGCGCCCCGAGGGCCGCCGGCAGCGGCAGCTCGCCGCCGCGCAGCCGGACCGACAGCGGGATTCTGTAGGGACGGTCGCGGTCGGACTCCGAATAGCGCAGCCGGCAGACCGACAGGTGCGCGATCGTGAACGCCAGCATCGCCCCGAACGCGTAGATGCCAATCAGGAAGTCGAGGTTCTCCGGCACCACCAACCCCGCCGCGATCACGCCGGCGAGGATGATCAGCACGTACGGCGTCGCGCGCTGGGGGTGCAGCCGGCCCAGGCCGCTGGGGATCTGGCGGTTGGTCGACAGCGAGTAGGCCAGCCGCGAGAGGCCGAGCATCGCCGAGTTCGCCGCCGCGACCAGCGTGACGGTCGCAAGCGCGCCAACCAGGTACCTGAGCCCTTCCGCCAGCCAGTGCGGGCGCATGTGGGCGACGATCCCGATCATCGGCGCGTTCATGTAGTGCGTGGCCAGTTCGGTGTGCCCGTCGTGAACCGGCAGCGCCGTCACCGCCACCAGCGCGATTCCCACGTACCCGACGACGACCGTCACGGTGCCGCTGCCGACCATCCGCTTCAAGCCTCCGCGACTGATCCGCACCTCGCCCGCCAGCCCGGCGGCCGACTCGAGGCTCGTGAAGGAGATCACGGCGATCGTCATCGCGAACACCAGATCCGACCACTTCGGCGCGCTGCCCAGGTGGATCGGGTCGAGCAGCGTGTGCGGGTTGAAGAACAGCGCGAGCCCGAGCACCACCACGAACCCCTGCAGCACGAGGTCGCCCGCCACCAGCATCCCCACGCGCCGCGCGCGGCGCCCGCCGAAGCCGCGGATGTTGCTGAGCACGACGACCGCGATGAACACCAGCGCCATCGCCAGCGCCTCGTCGTGATGGCCCAGCGGGCCCCAGAACACGCGCAGGTACTGGGTCGCCGAGTAGGCCGTGACCGCGATCAGGATTATGTAATCCAGCAGGATCGCCCAGCCGGCGATGAAGCTGACGAGCTCGTTGAACGCGTAGCGGGCGAACACCGTCGATCCGCCCCTGTCCTGATGCAGCGAGGCGCCCTCCACGTAGGTCATCGCGGTCAGCCCGAACAGCAGCGCCGCAAACAGGAACACGAGCGGGGTGAGCCCGAGTGCGTGCCCGGCGATCACTCCGAGCGAGAAGTAGATCGCGCTGGCCAGCGAGGAGTAGACGACGGCGAACAGCACCGGCGAGCCGATGCTTTGGCGCAGGATCACGCGCGAGCGCGTCGAGAGCTCCGACGCGGCTCGCTCGACGTCGCTCACCGCCTGCTCGACCTCGGCGGCAAGCTGTCCCCCGCCGAGCGTCTCGCCGTCAGAGCCTCCAGAAGTGTCAGCCGCCCCCGCGTCAGTCGCCCCCGCTGCGCCCTCGCCTCCCGGCGGGGATCCCGCCGAACCGCTCGTCACAGGCCCCTCCCTCTTCTCCGCTCGACATACAGCCGACCTGCGCCTGCGGCGATGAACAACCCGCCCAGCAGCAGCCGTGGCGAAAGCGCTCCGCCGTGACCGTCCACGGCTTGCGCGATCAATGCCACGCCGATCACCGCCATCAGCAGGGAGAGCACCAGCGTGCCCGCACGATGCGCCTGTCGGCCGTTCATCTGATTATGAGGTTAGGCGCTGTGACCGCCGCGCTCGCCCACTCCGCTCGACTCAGGCGCAATCAGCGATCTCAGGTGATCAGCGGAATGATCAGGATCGCGACGATGTTGGCGACCTTGATCATCGGGTTGATCGCGGGCCCGGCGGTGTCCTTGAACGGGTCGCCGACAGTATCGCCGGTCACCGAGGCGGCATGAGCTTCCGAGCCCTTGCCGCCGAACGCGCCGTCCTCGATCAGCTTCTTCGCGTTGTCCCACGCGCCACCGCCGGCCGTCATCAGCACGGCGAAGAAGAAGCCGACCACGATCACTCCGATCAGCAGGCCGCCGAGTGCCTGCTGATCGATCAGTCCGACGATCAGCGTCAGCACGATCGGCAGCAGCGACGGCAGGATCATCTCGCGCTGGGCGGTCTTCGTGACGATGTCCACACAGGCCGCGTAGTCGGGGTCTTCGGTGCCCTCCATGATCCCCGGGTGCTCACGGAACTGACGCCTGACCTCCTCGACGACCGCGCCGCCGGCACGGCCTACGGCCTCGATCGAAAGCGAGGCGAACAGGCACACCATCAGGCCGCCCACGAGCAACCCGATCAACACCGGCGGTTCGTTGATGCCGAAGGAGATCGCGTGTCCGAGCTTCGATTCGAGTTCTTTCTGGAACCCGGCGAACAGCACGATCGCCGCAAGCACCGCGGAGCCAATCGCATAGCCCTTTGTGACGGCCTTGGTCGTGTTGCCGACGGCGTCGAGCCGGTCGGTGACCTTGCGCACCTCCTCGGGCAGATCAGCCATCTCGGCGATGCCGCCGGCGTTGTCGGTGATCGGGCCGAAGGCGTCGAGTGCGACGATCAGCCCGGTCAGCGAGAGCAGGCCCATCACCGCGACGCCGATCCCGTAGATGCCGGTCACGCCGCCGCCCGCGAGCTTCCACGCGCCGAGGATGCCGAGCACGATCACGATCGCCGGCAGCGCGGTCGCCTGCAGCCCCGAGCCGAAGCCCTGGATGATGTTCGTGGCGTGGCCGGTGATCGAGGCTTTCGCCGTCTTCTTCACCGGCGAGAAGCGAGTCGAGGTGTAGTATTCGGTTATTCCGAATAGCAGGGCTGTGACGGCGATGCCGATCAGCGAGCACAGGTACAGATGGCTCCAGCTGGGCGTGTTGACCGAGCTGCCGACGCTCTTGAAAGTGAGGTTGCGCATCAGCCAGTAGGTGATCGGCGCGAATGCGGCGGCAGCGATCACACCGGAGACGATCAGCCCCTGCAGGAGCGCGCGCTCGACGTTGTCCGAGTTCGTGCGCACCGCGAACGTGCCGATGATCGAGGCGATGATCGCCACGCCGCCGATTACGAGCGGGTACAGCGCGACGCGCGTCGACTCGTGGAACGTCAGCACGCCCAGCAGGATCACGGCGACCGCGGTCACCGCGTAGGTCTCGAACAGGTCGGCCGCCATGCCGGCGCAGTCGCCGACGTTGTCGCCGACGTTGTCGGCGATCGTCGCCGGGTTGCGCGGATCGTCCTCGGGGATGCCGGCCTCGACCTTGCCGACGAGGTCGGCGCCGACGTCGGCCGCCTTCGTGAAGATGCCACCGCCGAGCCTTGCGAACACGGAGATCAGCGAGCCGCCGAAACCGAGGCCGATCAGCGCGTCGACCGCCGTTTTAGGGCTGTCGTTGAAGAACGACGTCAGCGCGCCGTAGTAGCCGGAGACACCGATCAGCGCGAGCCCGACGACGAGCAGGCCGGTGATCGCGCCGCCGCGGAAGGCGACCTTCAGCGCCGGCGAGACCCCACCACGCGCGGCCTCGGCGACGCGCGCGTTGGAGCGCACCGAGACGTTCATGCCGATGTAGCCGGTCGAGCCCGACAGCAGGCCGCCGATCGCAAAGCCACCCGCCACCGCGATGTTCTGGATGAAGATCAGGGCGACGAACAGCACCACTCCGACGGCGGCGATCGTCGCGTACTGGCGGTTCAGATAGGCGCGCGCGCCCTGCTGGACGGCCAGCGAGATGCTCTGCATCCGCTCGTTGCCCGGCGAGAGCGCGAGCAAAGAGCGCGTGGTCAGCAGGCCGTACACCACTGCACATACGGCGCAAACGAGGGCGACGACGACCCCATGGTTCGTCAGAAAGCTGCTCAACAGAAATCCTCCGCGGTCTTGTTAGCGTGCCGCGCGAGGATCTTCGCGCGCACGTTTGTCGCCCGGATCGCTCGGCACGAGCGTTTACCCGGTGCAAACGCGGGCGCAGTCTATCGTGCCGGCCACAGAGACGAGTTCTCAGCGTCCCGGCACCCACAGCCTGCCACTGGACTCCGCCGGCCCAGCGCCCGGCTTATCCGTCGCATCCGCGTCATCGGGCTTACCCTCCGTGGTAGACGGACGCTGCTTCTCTGCGGGCTGCGTCGGCTGGGCGGCCGAATCCGGCCCGCCCCCGGTCTGCACCTCGCGGGCATAGGCGATCTGCAGTTGGGAGAGCGCATCGCGCAGCGGGCCCAGCTCCTGAGGGATCCTCCGCTCGAGAATCCCCATCAGCGCCCTGACCCCATCGATCGCGTCACGCACCTGTTCGAGATCGCGATCTGCCGCAAGCGGCGCGCCCGGCGCGCTCCCTAGCCCCAGGCGATAGCCGCCAACATTCAGCAGCGACACCGCGGCCTGCAGAATCATGTCCGTGCTCGTGATACGGCTCAGCTCCGCCTCGTAGGCGGCGCGCTGGTCGATCTCCGCCTGGTCCTGCTCGCTCGATTGCCCCGTAGCACTCGGGGGGCGCTCCTCGAACTGGCCCTTATTTGCTGCTGGATCGGCGTTCATACCGCCACCTCCTCTGCGTAGGTTTGTCTGGTCTCCGCGACCGATGCCGCGAACACCTCCTCGCGGGTTGCTCCCGCCTCGATCATCCGCCGCTGGCGCTGGGCGCCGTTTTGCCCGGGAAACGCCGGGTCGATGCCAAGCTCTGAGCGGACAGGCGCGGTCCAGGCCACCAGCCGCTCGATCGCCTCGCGCGCCGGGTACTCCTGCGCACGCTCCAGATCGATCAGCCGGCCGTCGAGCCCGAAGCGGATCGCACGCCACATGTTCTCCTCTACCAGCCGCCCCTCGGGGTCCTCGAAGGGCACGCCCTCGTCGACGTCGCGTGCCGCCTGCGCGATGCACGCGACGATCAGCCCGGCGAGCGCGTCGGACTCCTGCGCGGTGGCCTGCGCGTCGCAGATGCGCACCTCGACGGTCCCGAACTGGAAGTGCGGCCGCACAGACCACCACACCTGCGTGAACTCGACGATCGAGCGTGTGCGCACGAGGAGCTCGATGTACTGACGATAGGCCGCCCACCCGCCGAAGGCGTCGGGCACGCCACAGCGGGGAAAGCTCTTCGTGAAGCTCTGCGTGCGCGCGGAGTGCAGACCGCTGTCGCGCCCGTCGAGATACGGGGAGTTCGCGGAGATCGCCAGCAGCAGCGGCAGCACCGGCCGCAAACGGTCGCATACCCGCACGGCACGGTCGAGATCGCGCACGCCCACGTGCACGTGCAGGCTGAACGTGTTGTTGCGCCACGCCACGTACTTCAAGCCCTCCTCAACCCGGCGGTAGTGCTCGGTGTCGATGATCGGCTGCTCGCGATAGTCGGCCCACGGATGGGTGCCGGTGGCGCCCAGCGCCGCGTGCTCGGCCGTGGCCAGCGCGAACAGACGCCGGCGACGGTCGCGCTGGCTGTCGAGCGCACCCTTGAGGTCGGCGCCCGCGCCGGAGATGATCTCGATCTCTGAGGAGATCAGCTCGCCGGTGATGCCCTCGTGCAGAGCCGTGTCACCGTGCGCGGCCGCGGCGCGCAACTCCTCGAAGCGCGGCTCCAGCTCGAGCGTGAGCGGGTGCAGGATCGAGAACTCCTCCTCCACTCCCACCGTCAGGTTGGACGCCTCGGCGAACGTCTGCTCCGCCAGATCTAGGTCGAGATCTCGCTTCACAAGCGTCAGGTCAAATAGAAATACAAGGCGTAGAGCAGATCGACCGCGGGGCTCGAGGTGTGGACGGTGACCTCCGGCGGCACCGCCAACAGCGACTCGGAGTAGTTGAAGATGATCTTCACGCCCGCCTCGACGAGCTCGTCGGCGAGCCCCTGGGCGGCGGCGGTGGGGACGGCCAGCACGCCGACGACGATGTCCTCTTCCTCGACCACCCGGCGCAGCTCGCCGGTGTGGCGCACCGTCTGGCTGCCAACGCTCGTGCCCACCTTGCCCGCGTCCACGTCGAAGATCGCCACCACGCGAAAGCCGTGGTCGGCGAAGATGTCCGAAGAGGCGATCGCCTTGCCCAGATGGCCGGCGCCGAGCAGGGCGATGTTGTGCTGGCCGGCGGTGCGCAGGATCTTGCGAATCTGCGAGACGAGCGCCTCGACGTTGTAGCCCACGCCGCGCTTACCGAACTTGCCGAAGCCCGACAGATCGCGGCGGATCTGCGTCGAGTTGACGTGGGTGTAATCGGAGAGCTCCTGCGAGGAGATCGTCTCCTTGCCCATCTTCTTGGCCTGCGTCAGCACCTGCAGATAGCGCGACAGGCGTGCCGCCACGCCGAGCGAGAGGCGCTCCGCGGAGATCGCGACCGCCTCCCGCTCGGTCGTCGTGCGGCTGCTCGGCGGGTCGTCATAGATCATCGCCGTGACTCTAAACGTTCGCGCAAGACGGTCTCGTCGAGGAAGTAGTCGCTCAGCTCCTCGCCGTCGATGGCGATCACGGGAATGCGCTCGAAGTAGGCGCGATGGAGACCCTCGTCGGCGGTTATGTCTAGCTCGCACAGCTCGAACCCGAGCTCTGCGCGCAGCCCCTCGAGCGCCGTGATCGCCTCCGCGCACAGGTGGCAGCCGGGCCTTGAGTAAACAGTCACCGTGCTCACAGCGCACGTTCCCCGGTGGCATACGCGTCGAGCCCGAGATAGTCCGGGTAGGCCAGCCGCCGGGCGTAGCGGGCGGCGCTTGCGATCATCGCGGCGTTGTCGGTGCACAGCGCCCGTGCCGGGACGTTCACGGTCGCTTCGAGCTCGCTCAACCGCCGCCGCAGCTCGCCGTTGGCCGCCACTCCCCCAGCGACGGCGAGACGGGTGAGCCCGGTTCGCTCGAGTGCCCGCTCGGCGCGCTCCACGAGGCTGTCGACGATCGCCTCCTGATAGGAGGCCGCCAGGTCGGCCGCGCGCGCTTGCCGGTCGCCCTCGGAGAGCTCGCGCAGCCGGTAGAGCAGCGCCGTCTTGACACCGGCGAACGAGAAATCGAGGCTCTGCGCGAACGCCTGGCGGCTCGCTCCTCGTCCCCCCTTCGCGCGCTCACGACGCGAGCCCGGAAACGTGAACGCCTCGGGATCGCCGTCCGCGGCCAGCCGTTCGAGCGCGGGGCCACCCGGATAGCCCAGGCCGAGCATCCGCGCTCCCTTGTCGAACGCCTCGCCAGCGGCATCGTCGAGCGTGCGGCCGAGCACCTCATACCCTTCGTGCTCGCGCACATGGGCGAGCAGTGTGTGCCCGCCGCTGGCGATCAGGCACAGGAACGGCGGCTCGAACGCCCCCCCTCCGTCCTCTGCCTGCCCCTCGCCGCCTCGCTGCTCGTCGTGCTCGGCCGGGCGCAGGAAGTTCGACGCCACGTGCCCCTGCAGGTGGTCGACCGGCGCGAACGGCAGCTCTCTCGCGGCCGCGGTCGCCTTGGCGCTCGACAGGCCCACCAGCAACGCCCCTACGAGCCCCGGCCCCTGCGTCGCCGCGACCAGGCTCACGTCGTCGAGGGTGGCACCGGCTCCGTCCAGCGCCTGCCGTACGACCAGGTTCACCAGCTCGAGATGATGTCGCGAGGCGATCTCGGGGACGACCCCGCCGAAGCGATCGTGTACGCCTTGCGAGGAGATCACGTTCGAGCGGATCAGCCCATCCGCGTCGATCACCGCGGCGCAAGTGTCGTCGCAGCTCGTCTCGAGTGCGAGGATCGCGCCTGGGCCGCCCCCCTGCGGCCCTTCCCACGGTGCGGTCTCGCCGCCGTTGTTGCGCGCGACTACGGTCATACCGGCCCCGGGTTGGGTACATCCGCCAGCGAGCCCACGAGCGTGGCTGGGGTGCGCCACATCACGAGCGCGTCCTCACCGTTGTCCTGGTAGTAGCGACGGCGGATCCCTGCGGCGCGAAAGCCCTCTCGTTCGTACAGCCGGATGGCGATCAGGTTTGAGCGGCGCACCTCGAGTGTGTAGCGCGCGTCGGGATCGTCGACTTGCGCGTACAGCTCGCCGAGCAGCGCCGAGGCGAGGCCTCTGCGCTGGTGCTCGACGTCGACGGCGACGTTCATCACGTGCCAGATCGTGTCGTAGCGCGAGCAGATCAGGTAGCCCGCGAGTCGCTGCGCAACCCCGGGCGCATGTGCGTGCGGCGGGCGAATCGGCGGCGCGCCCGCGGAGCGATCGAGCGCCGCCAGGCAGATACCCGTCCGCTTCGACAGCTCCAGCACGAACATCGCAAGCGACCACGGCGTGACGAACACGCGCCGCTCGATCGAGATCACTTCGGGCAGATCGGGATAGGCCAGCCTGCGGATCTCGATCGGTGGAGAGCGCTCTGCGCGCGGGCGGGCGGCGGTCGGCTCCATCACTGCGAGGCGCCCTCCAATGCGATCTCTGCGTCTGGACGGCGCCGGTAGTCCGGCAGGATCGCCTCTATCTGCAAGCTCGCCACCGTCGCATGGGCGCCGAGGTCGCAGATCGCCTCGGCGCTGACTCGATGAAGCGGCGAGCCGTCTCCAGGCACCGTCGCCCCGACGTTCTCCAGCTGCTCGCGATAGCGCACCGCGCCGTCGCCGATCGCAAGCCACGGCGCTCCGGCCGCAACGAGCACATCGCCCACCTCCCCCGGTGGCAACGCCCGGGGGGGGATCAGCTCATGCGGCGACTCCAACTCACTCGACGGCTCTTCGTCCGTCTGGTAGCCGGCGACGAACACCTCGCCGCGGCGGGCGTCGATCGCCGCCAGCACCGCTCCTTCGGCCTCCTTTCTCGCGGGCTCTGCGAGGGCGCGCAGGCTCGACACGCTCACCAGCTCGACATCCAGCGACTGCGCCAGCCCGCGGGCGGTGGCGACACCGACGCGCAGGCCGGTGAACGTGCCCGGTCCAGTCCCCACCGCGATCCGCTCTACCGCGCTCCAGCCGATCCCCCCCTCGGCCAGCAGCGTGTGCGCCAGCTCGAGCAATCGCGTGGCGTGTCCGGGGTGCGCTCCGGGCGCGGGATCGTCGCGCGCCTGCAGCGTGCTGCCGTCCGCGAGGCGCAATCCCACCGCCGTCGCAGCCGTGGCCGTGTCGAAGCCGAGCACGATCATCGACGTTCCTCCACCTCGATCTGGCGACGATCGGCGCCACCATGGGCGAGCGTCACCCGCAAGCGCGCGTCCGACAGCTCTGCGCCGGGGCCGCGAGCGCCGCCCGCGTCCTCCTTGGGCCACTCCACGAACGCGATCCGCCCACGGCCGAGATAGTCATCGAGCAGCGCCGGGTCCTCCTCGTCGAGCCCTCCCAGCCGGTAGAGATCCAGGTGGGAGACGGTCACGTTCGCGGCCTTGTAGCGATGCCCGATGCTGAACGTCGGGCTCGTGACCGGGTCGCTCACGCCGAGCGCCCGCGCCGCGCCGCGCACCAGCGTGGTCTTGCCCGCGCCCAGCTCGCCCCGCACGAGCACCACGTCGCCGTCCTTCAGCGCCGCGGCCAGCTCGGCACCGAGCGATTCCGTCTCCGCGGGGTTGGCTGTCTCGACGATGCGTATGGCCACGACGAGACTCTAGAGCGAACCCTCGAGCCATCCCGCTCCGGTGTCGGCCCCGGCAACGGCCTGCGGCGACCAAGGCGCCTGCGGACCGGAGCGAAACGGCCGTTAACGTCGACCGGCCCGCGGGAGAGGGAACGCGGGCCGGTCGCACTGCTATGAGGATGGAGACAGGCCCTTATCGGCGGCCGGTGGGGCCAGCTTTAGGCCATGGGCTCGAAATTTTCGACATCTTCCCCATTTCCCCTACTTTGCAGGGAAAATTGCGTCCAGATCCGTCTAGTACGCGCGGACGCGTGTACTAGAACAGGCCGAGCTGATCGACCTCTGGTCCTTGTTGTCCCGGGTCGAGGCCCGAGGGGTCGCTCGCCGGCTCGGCGGGCTCGGGGACGATCTCCTCCTCGATATCCGGCGGCTGCTCGGGCGCGCCCAGCGCCAGCAGCTCAGGCAGCCGCACGAAGTCCTCGCGCAGCGTCTCGAGCGTACGCGGCGTGTACAGCGCGGCGGCGGGATGGAAGATCGGGTAAAGCCGTACCGCACGGCGGCCGAGCGTCAGCACCTCCGGCTGCCCGTGCAACCGCGTGATCCCGGTCGGGTCGCCGCGCAGCAGCTTGGTCGAGAAATTGCCGAGCGTGCAGATCACCGTCGGCTGGATCAGCTCGACCTGGCGGTGCAGGTACTCCTTGCAGTTGTCGATCTCGACCGGTAAGGGATCGCGGTTGTTGGGGGGCCTGCACTTCAAGGTGTTCGCGATGAACACCTCTGAGCGCGACAGCCCGATCTCCTCGAGCAGTTGCTCCAGCAGCTTGCCCGCCCGGCCTACGAACGGCACGCCCTGCTCATCCTCGGTGGCCCCCGGCGCCTCGCCCACGAACATCAGCTCGGCGTTGGCGTTGCCGGCTCCGAACACGACCGTCTTGCGCGTCGCCGCCAGCTCGGTGCAGCGGACGCAGCCCCGCGCCTGCTCCCAAACCTGCTTCAGGGCCTCACGGCGCTCGGCCGGGGATCGCTCGCTCTCCTGGGCGGACACCGCCCCCATGCTATTGAGGCCTTATGAGCGATGATCCCGCGATGGCGCCGTCCTCAGAGCCAGATGCCGACACGAAGCCAGACATCGGCGACATGAAGCCCGATACCGCCGCGGCCGCAGACGCCCCGCCCGCCGCGGAGCCGGGTGACGGCGGCGACCGCGCGGACCTGCGGGCGGTGCGCGAGCGCCATGAGCTCGGGCTGGACGGAGCTCGACCCGAGGCCGTGGCCAAGCGCCACGCCGGCGGCAGGCGTACCGCGAGGGAGAACCTCGAGGAACTGCTCGATCCGGGCAGCTTCGTCGAGTACGGCCCGCTGCTGTTCGCCGCCCAGGAGCGCCGTCGCGCACGCGAGGAGTTGATCGCGCGCACTCCCGCCGACGGGCTGGTGGCGGGAGTCGGCGAGGTGGACGGGACGCGCTGCGTGGCGATGTCCTACGACTACACCGTCCTCGCCGGCACGCAGGGAATGCGCGGCCATCAGAAGAAGGACCGCCTGTTCGAGCTGGCCGAGCGCGGCAGGCTGCCGGTGGTGCTGTTCGCCGAGGGCGGCGGCGGGCGACCGGGCGATGTCGATGCGCCGATCGTCGCGGGCCTCGACTGCCGCGCGTTCAATCTGTTCGCGCGCCTCAGCGGGTTGGTCCCGCTCGTGGGGATCGCCTCGGGGAACTGCTTCGCGGGCAACGCCGCGCTGCTCGGATGCTGTGACGTGGTGATCGCGACCGAGGACTCGAGTATCGGCATGGGCGGCCCGGCGATGATCGAGGGCGGCGGCCTCGGTGTGTACGAGCCCGCCGAGGTCGGTCCGATCGAGATGCAGGACGCAAACGGCGTGGTCGACCTGCGCGTCGCAGACGATCGCGAGGCGGTCGCGGCGGCCAAGCGTTACCTCTCCTACTTCGGCGACCCCGTGCCAGTCGCGGACGTGCGCGTGCCCGACCAGCGCCTGCTGCGGGAGCTCGTGCCCGAGCGCCGCCGCCAGATCTACGACGTGCGCACGGTGCTCGAGGGGCTGTTCGACGAGGGCTCAGTGCTCGAGCTGCGCCGAGGCTTCGGGGCGGGCATCGTCACCGCTCTGGCCCGTGTCGACGGCCGCGCGCTCGGGGTGATCGCCAACCATCCGCCCCACTTGGGCGGGGCGATCGACGCCGACGGCGCCGATAAGGCGGCACGCTTCATGCAGCTCTGCGACGCGTTCGAGCTGCCCGTGCTGTTCCTGTGCGACACGCCCGGCTTCATGGTCGGTCCCGCCGCCGAGCGCACGGCGACCGTGCGTCACTTCGCGCGAATGTTCGTGACCGGCGCGAACCTGACGGTGCCGACGGGCACGATCGTGCTGCGCAAGGGCTACGGACTGGGCGCGCAGGCGATGACCGCAGGCGGCTTCAAGGCGCCGCTGTTCACGGTCGGCTGGCCGACGTCGGAGTTCGGCGGTATGGGCCTCGAGGGCGCTGTGCGTCTGGGTATGAAGCGTGAGCTCGAAGCGATCGCCGACGAGGAGGAGCGCGAGCGGGTGTTCAAGGCCACGGTCGCGGCCGCGTACGAGCACGGTCAGGGTGTGAACATGGCCGCCTACGGCGAGATCGACGACGTGATCGACCCAGCCGACTCGCGCCGCTGGATCGCGACGCTCTTCGACGCCGACTCCGGTCAGTGGCGGCGGCGGGAAAGCAAGAAGCGTCCGAACATCGACGCCTGGTAAAAGGAGCCGTCACTGGACATCCAAGCCGGAACCGAGCACTTGTGTGCGATTGCTCACACATCTTGCAAACGCCCTCGCCGGCGGTATGCTCTGAGAAGTCGCGACCGGTATCCCCGAGGGAACTGGACCGAGCCAGATGAGCCGAGCAAACCATTCTTCGTCAATGACGACGCTCCGCACCGTGGAGAAACTGCGTGCGGAGCTTGCGCCAGCGCGGCGAGCCGGCAAGACGATCGGCCTGGTCCCCACGATGGGCGCGCTGCACGACGGTCACCTGTCGCTGATCCGGCGCGCGCGCGCGCAATGCGATCTCGTCGTCGTCTCCCTGTTCGTCAACCCCGCTCAGTTCAACGAGCGCTCCGACCTCGACCGCTACCCCCGCGAGGAGCGCCGCGACGCGGCTCTGGCAGCCGCGGCCGGTGCCGACGTGCTGTTCGCGCCGCCGGTTGACGAGATCTACCCGTCGGGGTTCGCAACCGCCGTGGAAGTCCTCGGTCTCACCGACCGCCTGGAGGGCGCCGCCCGTGGCGCGGCGCACTTCCGTGGCGTCACCACGGTCGTGGCGAAGCTGCTGTGCATGGCGCTGCCCGACGTGGCTTATTTCGGGCAGAAGGACGCCCAGCAGGTCGTCGTCATCCGCCGCATGGTCGCCGACTTGAACCTGCCGGTTCGCGTCGAGTCCTGCCCGACGGTGCGCGAGCCGGACGGGCTGGCAATGTCGAGTCGCAACGCCCGGCTGTCTTCCGCGGAGCGCTCGCGTGCGCGTGCGCTGCCTGCGGCGCTGGAAGCGGCCCGCGAACTGGCCGGCGACGGCGAGCGCTCGGCCGAGGCATTGCTCGGCGGCGCGCGCGCGGCGATGGAGCCGTTCGGCGTCGAGCCCGAGTACGCGGCGCTCGTGGATCCTGAGACGCTCGAGCCGGTGGAGGTGCTGGCGGGCGCCACCCTGCTGGCGCTCGCCGCCCGCGTCGGTGAGGTTCGTTTGATCGACAACGCCGTGCTTCAACCGGCGACCATGATTACGGCGACCGCCGCCACACAAGCTCGCGACACATCGGCCGGCACAGATCAGCGCCATGACCACGCCGGTAAACCGCTTCCACGAAAGGCGATCGCCTGATGCAGCGCGTGATGCTCAAGTCAAAGATCCACCGTGCGACGGTCACCGACTGCGACCTGCACTACGTCGGCTCGATCACGATCGACCCCGCTCTGCTCGAGGCGGCCGACATCCTCGAGTACGAGCAGGTGCACGTCGTCGACGTCGACAACGGCGCCCGCTTCGAGACGTACACGATCCCCGGGGAGCGCGGCTCGGGCGACATGAAGGTCAACGGCGCCGCCGCGCGCCTCGTGCACCGCGGCGACACGATCATCGTCATCTCCTACGGCCAGTACGACCAGGTCGAGCTGGAGCAGTACGAGCCCCGCGTGGTTCACGTGGAGGCGCAGACCAACCGCATCGTCACGATCGACGACGAGGTGGCGACCCTGCTGGCCTGAGGCCCGCGAGCGTCAACCGCGTCAGAGAGGAAGCAACCGCCATGTCCAGCCACGCCTCAGTACAAGCCCCGTCCGACCCCGGCCGCCTGCCGATGACCCTGCCGCTACTGGCGGAGAAGAAGCGGCTCGGCGAACCGATCGTGATGGTCACCGCCTACGACTACCCGAGCGCACGCGCGGCCGAGGCGGCGGGCGTCGACCTCGTGCTCGTCGGCGACTCGGCAGCCACAACCGTGCTTGGCTACAGCTCGACGACGCCGGTGGATCTCGACGACATGCTCGTGCTCGCGCGCGCGGCGCGGCGCGGACTGCGCACACCGCTGTTGATCGGCGACATGCCGTTCGGCTCTTACGAGGTCTCGGACGAGCAGGCGATCGCAAGCGCGCTGCGGCTGGTCAAGGAGGCGGGCTGTGAGGCGGTCAAGCTCGAGGGCGGCGGGCCCTCTTCTGTCAGCCGCGCGCGCGCGATTGTCGCCGCGGGCATTCCGGTGATGGGCCACGTCGGCCTCACACCCCAGACCGCGACGGCGCTCGGCGGCTGGAAGGCCCAGGGACGTACCGCGACCGCGGCGGCGCAGATCGGTGCCCAGGCGCTCGCGCTGCAGGAGGCGGGCTGCTTCGCGCTCGTGTTCGAGGCGATCCCGGCGGCGGTCACCGACGAGCTGATGCCCAGGATCGAGATCCCGGTGATCGGCATCGGCGCGGGTTCGGCGACGGACGGGCAGGTGCTCGTGTTCCACGACCTGCTCGGCATCCGCGACGGTCTCGGCGCGCGCTTCGTCAAGCGCTACGCAAACCTGCAGCAGGAGATGAACGCGGGCGTGACGGCCTATGCGGAAGACGTGCGCACCCGGCGCTACCCGGGCCCCGAGCACACCTACTCGATCGATCCCAGTGAGCTGGCCGAGCTGCACACTCAGCTGAGCTGACCGGGGGCGCGCGAGCGCGATGGTCGGCGGGCTACTCCCCGGTGGCGGGAGGAGCGTCGGGCTCGTCCTCGCCGTAATCGATCTTTCGCAGTACCTTCGCCGGCACGCCGGCGGCGACCGAGTAGGGGGCGATGTCTTTGGTGACGACGCTGTTCGCGCCGATCACGCAGCGCTCGCCGATCGCGACACCGCTCGTCACGACAACATTGGCGCCGAGCCAGCAGTTGTCGCCGATCCGGGTGGGGCCCTTGGTGGTGAAGCCCTGCCACGGAACGGGACGAGCGGGATCATCGTAGCGGTGGCTCGAGTCGGTCACGAAACAGCCGTTCGCGAGCATGCAGTGCTCGCCGATCTCGACGAGCCGCTCGGCGGCGACCATCACTCCTTTGTTCAGGAACGTGCCCGCGCCGATCCTCACCTTGGCCTCGCCGGGCGCGGTGATCCACACGTCCGGCTCGAGCAGCGCGCCGGCGCCGATCCGCAGGCGACCGGAACGCAGCGCTTCGAGCACGTTGCCGTGCACCGGCCAGCGCACGAACGCCTCGCGTCGCAGCATCTCCCAGTGGATGCGCGCGCGGTTCCACGGCAACGAGTTGCGCTCATACCAGCGCCACTTCTGCACCCACACGCGAGCCTGGCGGGCGAGATCGCCGTGGCTCAAGCGGCGACCTTCGCGCGGGACTTGCGTTTGGCTGCGACTTTTCCGCGCGACTTCTTCGCCGCGCCCTTCGGCTCAGGGGTGAGCAGCTCCGCGAGAAACTCACCCGTATGTGATCTCGGCTCGGCCGCCACCTGCTCGGGCGTCCCCTGGGCGATCACGGTGCCGCCCTCCTCCCCGCCCTCGGGGCCCATGTCGATCAGCCGGTCGGCGGACTTGATCACGTCGAGGTTGTGCTCGATCACAACGACGCTGTTGCCGGCGTCGACGAGACGTTGCAACACCTCGAGCAGCCGCTCGACATCGGCGAAGTGCAAGCCGGTGGTGGGCTCGTCGAGGATGTAGAGAGTGCGGCCGGTGGCGACCTTCGAGAGCTCCGTGGCGAGCTTCACGCGCTGCGCCTCGCCGCCTGAGAGCGTCGTCGCCGGCTGACCGAGGCGCACGTAGCCGAGGCCGACGGCGCTCAGCGTCTCCAGGCGGCGACGCACCTTGGGGATGTGCTCGAAGAAGTGGAGAGCGTCCTCGATCGCCATGTCGAGCACATCGGCGATCGAGCGGCCCTTGAACTTAACCTCGAGCGTCTCACGGTTGTAGCGCTTGCCGTGGCACTGCTCGCAGGGCACGTACACGTCGGGCAGGAAGTGCATCTCGATCTTGATCTGCCCGTCGCCCTTGCACACCTCGCAGCGCCCGCCCTTGACGTTGAAGGAGAAGCGGCCGGGCTTGTAGCCGCGGGCGCGTGCCTCTTGGGTCTTTGAGAACATGTCGCGGATCACGTCGAACAGGCCGGTGTAGGTGGCGGGGTTCGAGCGCGGGGTGCGCCCGATCGGCGACTGGTCGACGGCGATGATCTTGTCGAGCTGGTCCAAGCCGTGGATCGCGCGGTGCGCTCCCGGCCGGCGGCGCGCGCGGTGCAGGCGGGCGGCGACTGACTTGAACAGCACTTCGTTGACGAGCGTCGACTTGCCCGAGCCGGACACTCCGGTCACGCAGGTGAGCACGCCGAGCGGCACCTTCACGTCGACGTCGCGCAGGTTGTGCTGACTCGCCCCTTCGATCTCGACGTAACCGCGCGGCGTGCGCCGCTTCGAGGGCGCCTCGATCGTGCGCGTGCCCGCGAGGAACTGCCCGGTGGCCGAACCCTTCACGCGCTGCACCTGCGCGGCGGTCCCCTGCGCGACGATCCGCCCGCCGTGCTCGCCCGCGCCCGGGCCCATGTCGACGAGATGGTCGGCGGCACGCATCGTCTGCTCGTCGTGCTCGACCACGATCACCGTGTTGCCGAGGTCGCGCAGCCGCTCGAGCGTGCCGATCAGCTTGGAGTTGTCGCGCTGATGGAGCCCGATCGAGGGCTCGTCGAGGATGTAGAGCACGCCCACGAGCGAGGAGCCGATCTGCGTCGCGAGGCGGATCCGCTGAGCCTCGCCGCCGGACAGCGTCGCGGCGGCGCGATCCATCGACAGGTAGCCGATGCCGACGTTCTCGAGGAACTGCAGCCGCTCTGAGATCTCACGCAGGATCAGCCGCGCAACGTGGCGGTCGGTCTCTGAGAGCTCGACCTTCTCGAGCCACTCGAGCGCGCGGCGGGCGGAGAGGGCGCAGAACTCGTCGATCGCCGTGCCACCGACGAGCACCGCGCGTGACTCTGCGCGCAACCGTGCGCCGCCGCAGACCGGGCAGGAGCGCAGCGACATGAACTGCTCGATCTTCTCTTTGGTTCCCTCGGAGTCGGACTCGCGGTAGCGGCGCTCGAGGCCCTTGACGATCCCCTCGAACTTGGTCGCATAGGTCCGTGTGCGCCCGAAGCGGTTGCGATAGGTGATCTGCAGCCGCTCGTCGGTGCCGTTCAGGAACAGGTCGCGCATCGCCTGCGGCAGCTCCTCCCAGGGATCTTCCAGATCCACGCCGTAGCGTTCGACGATCGCCTCGGTCACCTGCTCGTAGTAGTTGGAGGAGCTGCCCGCCCACGGCGCGAGCGCGCCTTCGGCGATCGACAGCGACGGGTCGGGCACGATCAGCTCGGGGTCGATCTCCATCTGCGCACCCAGACCGGTGCAGTGCTCGCAGGCGCCGTGGGGCGAGTTGAAGGAGAAGATGCGCGGCTCGAGCTCGACCAGCGACGGGCCGTGCACCGGACAGGCGAAGCGCTCGGAGAAGGTGAACACGGTGCCCGGCTCGGGGACCGCGCCAGGAGTGATCTGCGTCGCGGCCGCACGCACGCCCAGGGCACCTGAGGAGTGTTCGTGCTCCTGCTCTTTGCCGCCGGCTCCGACGATCTCGATCTCGACGAGCCCTTCGGCAAGGCCGATCGAGGTCTCGATCGAGTCGGCCAGGCGCTTGCGCACGTCGTGGCGCATGACGAGGCGGTCGACGACGACCGAGATGTCGTGCTTGTAGCGCTTGTCGAGCACGATCGACTCCTCGAGCATCCGCACGCGATCGTCGATCTTCACACGCGCGTAGCCTTCGGCGCGAAGCTCCTCGAGCAGCTTGCCGTACTCGCCCTTGCGCCCGCGCACGACCGGCGCGAGCACCATGAAGCGCGTCCCGTCGCCAAGCTCCATCGCCTGGTCGATGATCTGCTCGGCCGACTGGCCCACGATCGGGCGTCCGCAGATCGGACAGTGAGGCTTACCCACGCGCGACCACAGCAATCGCAGGTAGTCGTAGATCTCGGTGACCGTGCCAACGGTCGAACGCGGGTTGCGCGAGGTCGTCTTCTGGTCGATCGAGATCGCCGGCGAGAGCCCCTCGATCGAGTCGACGTCGGGCTTGTCCATCTGCCCGAGGAACTGGCGCGCGTAGGCCGACAGCGACTCGACGTAGCGGCGCTGGCCCTCGGCGTAGATCGTGTCGAACGCGAGGCTCGACTTGCCCGAGCCGGACAGGCCCGTGATCACGACCAGCGCGTCGCGCGGCAACGTGAGGGAGATGTCCTTGAGGTTGTGCTCGCGCGCCCCGGAGACGACTATCTGGTTGCCCGCTGGCATCTACAAGCTATTGTATTGCGGCGAACAGACGTTCGCCCCGCGAGACCTATCCCTCTATAGCCGCGTAGACCTCTTCGACCAGCTTGGCGCGGTCGGCGAGGTCGAAGTTGTCGGCGAGATAGCGGCCGACGTCCTCCCGCGAGTCGCCGTTGAGCGCCATGTTCAGAGCGATCAGGCGGGCGCCGTCGAGGTCGTCGTTCGACGGGGGTGACTCGGCGCCAGCTACCTGTGTGGGCGAGATCGCCGGCTTGTCGATCGCGATCGGGATGGACACGGGTACAGGCCGGGAAGCATCCGCGATCGGTACCGGCGCGGACCGGGACTCATCCGCGGGCGGCGGCATCGGCGGGATGGGCCCGGGAAGACGCTGCGTGGACGATGCGCCGGCGTCAGCCGTCGCAGCCGTGCCGACCCCGGCAGCGTCAGAGTCATCGGCGTGCTCGCCAACCGATGCCGAGGACGCGCGCCCCGACGCCGCGTCGTAGAGCTCCCCCATGTTCGTCTCAGCCGCGGCAAGGTCGCCGGACAGGCGGCCTGCACCGGCGCGAAGGCTGTCGACGAGCGCGCCGGCCTCGCCGTCCATCGACTCGACTCGCGCAAGCAGCGTGGCGGTCGCCTCGCTGACGGCCGCGACGTGCGCCTGCGCGCGCGCGACCGCGTCGGCGCGCGTCTTGCGGGCGTCGGCGTCAGCCCGCTCGCGCACCTCCTTGGCGCTCGCCCGCGCGTCGCTCTCGATCTGCGCAGCGGCAGCCTCGGCGGCGGCGATGATGCCCTGCACCTGCGTGCCGGCGGTCGCAGCGAGCGAGTCGGCGGCCGGTCCGGCGGCAGCGCGCTGGAGCTCTTCGACCTCGGTCGCGAGCGCGCGCAGGTGCGCGTCGACGGCGGCGGGGTCGTACCCGCGACGCCCGATCGGGAAGTCGCGCCGCTCGATTGTTTGACGGTCGAGATCCACGACGGCAATCTTAGTGGCGCCCGAAGCGGATCGACGCACACCAACCAACCGCTCTCTACGGGCCGCTCCCGTAAAGCATCGTGCTAGGCAACGTCGGGGGCGGGCGCCTCGGCCGAGTGGATCTCGCGCAGGTCGCGGCGCAGCTCGCGCAGCTCGTCGCGCAGCTGGGCGGCGTACTCGAAGCGGAGGTCCTCAGCGGCGGCGGCCATCTCCTCCTCGAGCTCGATCACCATCCGCTCGAGCTCGTGCTTGGGCATCTCCTCGGCGGAGCCGCGCCGAGCGGTGCGGCGTTTGTTGCGCCCGCGCGGGACCTTGGACTCGGCTTGGAGGAACTCGGCGATGTCGGAGATGCCCTTGACGATCGTCGCGGCGGTGATCCCGTGCTCGACGTTGTAGGCGAGCTGGATCGCGCGCCGGCGGTCGGTCTCGGAGATCGCGACGCGCATCGCGCGGGTCTCCTTGTCGGCGTACATGAGGACCTTGCCCTCGATGTTGCGCGCGGCGCGCCCGATCGTCTGGATCAGGGAGGTCTCGCCGCGGAGGAAGCCCTCCTTGTCGGCGTCGAGGATCGCGACGAGCGAGACCTCGGGCAGGTCGAGGCCCTCGCGCAGGAGGTTGACGCCGACGAGCACGTCGTACTCGCCGAGGCGCAGGTCGCGGATGATCTGGATGCGCTCCAAGGTGTCGATCTCGGAGTGGAGGTAGCGCGTCTTGAAGCCCATCTCCAGGAGGTATTGGGAGAGGTCCTCGGACATCTTCTTGGTGAGCGTCGTGACGAGCACGCGCTCGTTGCGATCGACGCGGCGGCGGACTTCGTTCATCAGGTCGTCGATCTGGTTCTTCGTCTCGCGGACTTCGATCACGGGGTCGACGATCCCGGTGGGGCGAACGATCTGCTCGACGATGCGGGTGGAGCGCGTGCGCTCGTACTCGCCGGGGGTGGCGGAGACGAACATCAGCTGGGGCGTGATCGAGAGGAACTCGTCGAAGGTCTGCGGGCGGTTGTCGAGCGCACTGGGGAGGCGGAAGCCGTATTCGACCAGGGTGGTCTTGCGCGAGCGGTCGCCCTCGAACATGCCGCCGATCTGAGGGACGGTCTGGTGGGACTCGTCGATGAAGCAGACGAAGTCCTTGGGGAAGTAGTCGATCAGGCAGTAGGGCCGCTCGCCGGGGGCGCGGCCGTCGAGGATGCGCGAGTAGTTCTCGATGCCGGAGGTGAAGCCCATCTCGCGGAGCATCTCCATGTCGTACTGGGTGCGCTGGCGCAGGCGATGTGACTCGAGCTGCTTGCCTTCGGCCTCGAGCTCGGCGCAGCGCTCGTTCAGCTCGCGCCCGATCTCGGCGACGCCGGCCTCGATCGTGCCTTCCTTGACGTTGTAGTGGGTGGCGGGCCAGATCGCGACGTGCTCGAGGTCATCGGCGATCACCTCGCCGGTGAGCGGGTCGAAGTGGGTCAGGCGCTCGACTTCCTCGCCGAAGAGGACGGCGCGGAAGGCGGTCTCGGCATAGGCGGGGAACACCTCGAGCGTCTCGCCGCGCACGCGGAAGGAGCCGCGCGAGAGGATGGAGTCGTTGCGCGTGTACTGGATCGAGACGAGCTTGCGCAGCAGCTTGTCGCGGTCGATCGTCTCGCCGCGGCGGAGGATCTGCATGTTCATCTCATAGGTTTCCGGCGAGCCGAGGCCGTAGATGCAGGAGACGGAGGCGACGACGATCACGTCGCGGCGCGCGAACACGGCGGCGGTGGCGGCGTGGCGCAGGCGGTCGACCTCCTGGTTGATCGCGGAGTCCTTCTCGATGTAGAGGTCGCGGCTGGGGACGTAGGCCTCGGGCTGGTAGTAGTCGTAGTAGGAGACGAAGTACTCGACGGCGTTCTCAGGGAAGAACGTGCGGAACTCGTTGCAGAGCTGCGCGGCGAGCGTCTTGTTGTGCGCGATCACGAGCGTAGGACGCTGGACGGCCTCGATCACACCGGCCATCGTCATCGTCTTGCCGGTGCCGGTCGCGCCGAGCAGTGTCTGAAAGCGCTCGCCCTGCAGGATCCCCTCTGCCATCGCCTCGATCGCCTTGGGCTGGTCGGCGGTCGGCGTGAAGACGGAGTCGAGCTTGAAGTCGGGCATCGCGCGGCATCTACGTTAGCGACTGAGCACGACACCAGGTGGTGTATAATGGTGTCGTGCCGCGCACACAGGTCTATCTGGGCGACGAAGAACTCGAGGCTCTCGATCAGGCCGCACGCGCCGCTGGCGCCTCTCGGTCGGAGTTGATTCGACGCTCGGTTCGCGAGTCGTTCGGCTTGAAGACGAAGGCCGACAGGAAGCGAGCGTTGCAGGCAAGCGCGGGCTCCTGGAAGGGGCGAAGCTTCACCGGCGCCGAGTACGTCGACACAGCCCGCGGCGATCTCAATGAGCGCCTGCGGCGACTCGGCTTGCAGTGAAGCTACTCGACACCACGGTCGCGATCGACCATCTGCGCGGCAGCGAGCCCGCGGTGACTCTCCTCGCCCGCTTCGTGGACGAAGGCCAGACACTGCTGGCCAGCGAGCTAGTCCGCTTTGAGCTGCTCGCCGGCGTGATGCCGGGCGAGATCGAGGCGCTCGAGAGGTTCTTCTTCTCGATCACCTGGCTCGCTGTCGACGAGGACATCACCCGCACAGCAGGCCTGCTCGCGCGCAAGCATCGCAAGGCATACAGCGGCATCGACGACGTCGACTACCTGATCGCTGCCACAGCCATCGTGTTCGACGCCGAGCTGCTCACGACCAATGTGCGTCACTTCCCGATGCTCCCGGAACTCATCAGCCCGTACTGATCTGCACTTGCAGGCACAGGTCGTGCCGTGGCTCGGCCTCTCTACTCGATCCCCAGCTGCCGCGAGTACGTGTCCCGGTATTCCCGCTGGGCTGACAGCACCCGCTGGACGTATTCACGCGTCTCTGGAAAGGGGATCGCCGCAACCGTGAGCGGGTGACCTGCGGCGTTCGCGTGCGCGACCCAGCTGTCGACGTTGGCAATGCCGCCGTTGTACGCGGCGACGGCGAGCATCTCGTTGCCGTCGTAGTGGTCGAGCAGGTAGCGCAGGTAGTAGCTGCCGTAGGCGACGTTGACGCTCGGCGTGGACAGGTCGCTGGTGCTGAAGCGATAGCCGCCGGAGAGGTGGGCGAGGAACAGGGCGGTGGCCGGCTCGATCTGCATCAGCCCCTCGGCGCCTGCCGGAGAGGTGCGCGGGTCGAACTTCGTCTCGGCGTAGATCACGGCGGCGATCAGCGCCGGGTCGAGGTGCTTGGCGGCGGCCTGTTCGCGGATCACGCTGGCGTCGCTGAGCGGAAGCGACAGTTCGCGCACGGCGTGCTCGGCGCTAACGGCGATCAGCCCCGCGAGCGCCGCTACAAGCGCGATCGCCACGAGCGCGCCGACCAGTCGCCGACGACGGTACGCCTTCATGAAGCAAGCTTGTCAAGAACCGCCGACAACTCGCGCCGCAGGTCCTCCTCGGTGCCGTCGTTGTGCACGACGAACGTCGCCCGCCGCGCCTTCTCCTCCTGGGAGAGCTGGCGCGCCGCGCGCTCGTCCGTGAGCGCGTGCCCACGACTCGCGGCGCGCTGCTTGCGCAGCGGCTCGCCCGCGACGACCGCGATCGTCGCGTCGTACATGGGCTCCATGCCCGCCTCGAACAGCAGCGGCACCTCGACCACGGCCGCCCGCGGCGGCGGGCTGAGCGCGCGCGCGCGCTCGAGCCACTCCCCCATCCGCTCACCCACGAGCGGCCAGACGGTGGCCTCCAACCAAGTTCTGCCTTGCTCGTCGCCGAAGGCGCGTCTGGCGACCTCCGCGCGATCGACCTCTCCGTTCGGGGCCACCTCCTCGCCCCACCGCGCGATCACGGCTTCGCGCAGCTGCGCCCCTTCATACAGCTCGTGCACGACCGCGTCGGTCGACTCCACCTCGGCTCCCAGCTGCGCGAGGATCGCGAGCGCTGTGGACTTTCCCGCGCCCATGCCCCCGGTGAGCCCGATCAGGGGAAAGCTCGACTCCACCTGCTGAAGTACCCTCCGCGGACCGTCTGCGGTCGTGTCAGCCCTGGGCGGGATCGGCGGCGGGATCGGCAGCTTGGTCGGGCTCGGCGGCTTGGTCGGGCTCGGCGGCTTGGTCGGGCTCGGCGGCTGTTGCAGCCGGCTCGGCCGGCGTTTCCTCAGCTACGGACGACTCTGCGACCTCCGCGGAGGCCTCGGGCGCCTCGGTAACCTCGGGAGCCTCCGCAGCCTCGGGCTCCTGCTCAATCTCGAGCGCGTCGGCAACCTCGGGGGCTGCGACAGTCTCGGGAGCCTCCACAACCTCGGCGACAGGCTCCTCGGGCGTCTCGGCGACGGGGTCCTCTGCAGCTTCGGGTGTCGTCTCGACGACTGCGGATGAGGCCTGCGCCTCCGGCACCTCTACGGCCTCGGCCTCGGGCGCAACCTCTTGCGCGACCTCGGCCGCGGGCGCCTCGATGTCCGGCGCGTCTGCGACCTCCGCGGTCTCCTCCTCGACCGCGCGCGCGGCGGGCGCCGGTTCGCCGGGGCGGGAGACCGGCAGGAGCTGGTCCTCGACGCGCTTGGCCGACAGCGACAGACGCCGGCGCTCGGAGTCGATCTCGAGGATCTTCACGCGGATCTCATCGCCGGGGTGGACGATCTCGCGCGGGCTCTCGACGTGGTGCGGGGCGAGCTCTGAGATGTGCACGAGGCCCTCGACGCCGTCGAGGATCTCGACGAACGCGCCGAAGGTGACGACCTTCGTGACCTTGCCGGCGAGCTCGTCGTTGACGTTGTACGTGTCGACGATCCGCTGCCACGGATCCTCCTGGGTCTGCTTGAGGCCCAGCGAGATGCGCTGGCGGTCGCGGTCGATGTCGAGCACCTTGACCTGCACGGTGTCGCCGATGTTGAGGATCTCGGAAGGGTGGTTGACGTGCGACCACGACAGCTCGGAGATGTGGATCAGCCCGTCTATCCCGTCGAGGTCGACGAACGCGCCGAAATCGACGATGTTGGAGATCTGCCCCTCGACGACGAGCCCGGGCTGCAGACGGTCGAGGATCTGCTGGCGGACCTCCTTGCGCTCCTCCTCGAGCACCGCGCGGCGGGAGAGCACGACGTTGTTGCGCGAGCGGTTGAGCTCGATCACCTTCGTCTCGATCTTCGTGCCCATGTATTCGTCGAGGTTCGGCACGCGGCGGATGTCGACGAGTGAGGCGGGCAGGAAGCCGCGCACCCCGAGGTCGATGATCAGGCCGCCCTTGACGACCTCGATGACGGCGCCCTCGACCGGCTCGCCGGACTCGGCGGCGGTTTCGATGCGACGCCAGGCCTTCTCGAAGCGGGCGCGCTTCTTCGACATGATCAGGCGACCGTCCTGGTCCTCCTTGGTCATGACGATCGCGTCGACCTCCTCGCCGAGGTGGACCTCCTCGTTGGGGTCGACCGACTTGCGGATCGACAGCTCGTTCGCGGGGATGACGCCCTCGGACTTGTAGCCGATGTCGACGAGCACCTCGTCCTTGTCGATGCGCACGACGTGGCCGGTGACGACCTCGCCCTCCTCGATCGAGCGGAAGGTCGCGTCGTAGTTGGGGACGATCTGCCCGTCGATCTCCAGTAAGAGCCCGTTCGATCCGTCGACCACGCGGGCCTGCGGGTTCTCCATCAGCGTTTGCACGGAGCGAAGCCTAGCGCAGCCGTATCATTGCGGGGCAGATGCCTGTGCGAGCCACCAAGCGGGGGGCCGAGCGCAGCCCCTTTCGAGAACGCGATTGCGACGTGCTGGTGTGCGGCGCGAGCTTCGCCGGGCTGGCGGTCGCGCGCGAGCTGTCCGGTTCGGGAGCGCGGGTTCTGCTGGTCGATCGGTATGAGATCGGCGAGCGCCAGACGTCGGCTTGCGCGATCCCAACGGCGTGGCTGCAGGCTCTCGATCTGGAGAGCTCGCTGCTGCAGAGCTTCGACGGGTTCACGACGCACACGCCGTTTCGGACTTCGCGCTGGCCGTTGCCGTTGTCGTTTTCGACGTTCGACTACCGCGAGCTGTGCACGCTGCTGTGGGACCAGTCCGACCACGCGGAGGTGGAGTTCGAGACCGCCACGGTCACGAGTCGGGAGGGCTTCACCGTGCGCACCGACCGCGGCGAGCTGCGGGCGCCGCTGATCGTCGACGCGCTCGGCTGGCGGCGCGTGCTGTCGAACGCGCCCGCGATCCAGCCGCCGAACGCGCGACTCTCGCGCGGCCTCGAGGTCCACCCGGCCGGGACGGGCGAGGAGCTCGAGCTGTGGATCGACACCCGCTATGTTCGCGCGGGCTACGGCTGGAGCTTTCCCGCGGGCGAGGAGGTGCGCGTCGGGGTTGGCTCGTTCTGGCCCACGCATCACGTCAAGGAGCCGACGGTCAGGCTCGCGCGAGATTTGGGTCTGCCCGCGGACGGCTATCAGGGCAACTGGATACCGCACACGCTGCGCGCGGCGATCGAGGACGGGATCTTCTTCGCCGGCGACTCAGCCGGGCACTGTCTCCCATTGACCGCCGAGGGCATCCGCACGGCGCTCTACTTCGGCCTCGCGTGCGGGCGCGAGCTGCGCGCGGTGATCGAGGGCGCCGGCGCCCGCGCGGACGCGCTGCGGCGCTACGGCGCGTTCTCCGCCGCCCACGCGCGCAAATACCGGTGGCTGTGGAACGCTCAGCGCGCGCTCGGCCACACAACGCCGCTGCCGGTGGCCGCCGCGCTCAGTCGCGCCCTGGAGAACCCGAGCCTCGCGAGGTGGATCTTCAACCACTACCTGGGGATCGCTCCGCCCACATTTGTCGGTGGAAGACCGCGCCACACCGGCACACCTGTGCGCCTCCCGGCGTCGGCCTGAGCGCATCGCCTTAGAACGCCTAACAAAGAGATCGGCACGTCCGGATGCGTCCCCGGACGCGGCGCTGGATCGCCACGTGACGGCTCGCACGTGCCACCAGCACGCGCTCCACCGTCCCGCGACGCCCAGCTTGGTCCAGGAACGCCCCGACCGCACCGATCTCTTTGTTAGGCGTTCTCAGCGCGGAGTCTCCTCCAGAGCCCGCGCCAACCGTCGTATGCCCTCATCGATCGCCGCGTCCGCGAGGTTGGCGTAGCCCAGGATCAGTCCGTCGTCCAGCGGCCTCACCTGCATGTAGGCGTAGCCAAGCGGATACACACCCACCGAGTGCCTTCGCGCGGAGCGCGCGATCTCGAGCCCATCGACCGCGCGGTCGAGCCGCACGATCGCGTGCAGCCCGGCGGCGAGGCCGGTGACACGGGCACGCGGAAGGTGACGGGCCAGCGCCAGCACAAGCGCGTCCCGTCGCGCGCGGTAGCTTCGGCGAGCTACGCGCATATGCCGATCGTAGGCGCCGCTCTCCATCAGCCGCGCCAGCGCGAGCTGGTCCAGCGTCGGGTTCCCGCCGTCGGCCAGCGCCTTTGCCCCGATCACGGCGTCGAGGAGACGCGCGGGGATTACCAGCCACCCCAGGCGTAGAGCCGGAGCGAGCGTCTTGCTGACCGTGCCCATGTAAACCACCCGGTCAGGGGCCAGCCCTTGCAGGGCGGCCAACGGCGGGCGGTCGTAGCGATACTCAGCGTCGTAATCGTCCTCCACGATCACGCCCTCGGTCTCGCCCGCCCAGCTGAGCAGCGCGGCGCGGCGCGACGGCGCGAGCGCCACCCCTGTGGGCGACTGATGCGCGGGCGTGACGAGCACCGCGTCGATCCGCCCAGCGGCGCGGGCGAGCGAGGCCAAATCGCCCACCCGAGCCCCCTCGTCGTCCACGGGGAGTGCCACGAGCGACGCACCGTGGGCGGCGAGGATCGCGCGATGCGGTGGCAGACCGGGATCCTCGACCGCGATACGCGGCCCGGCGAGAGCTCGAGCGAGCAGCGCGAAGCCCTGTGCCGCGCCTGAGCATACGACGATCGAATGGGCGTCGGCGACCACCCCCCGGACGCGGCGCAGATGCGCGGCGATCGCCTCGCGCAGCTCGGGCGCGCCGCGCGGATCGGGATAGCCGAAGTCCCGATCGGGAGCCGCGCGTAGCACTTCGCGCATCGCACGCAGCCACGCGCTCCTCGGGAACGTGGCGAGGTCCGGGTATCCGGGGAAGAAGTCGAAGGCCGGCGCACCCTCGATTGACTCGACTCTCGAGTCCGCGGGAACGCCCGCGGTCTCGGCGACAAATGTGCCGGCGCCGGGCTTCGCGAGCAGGTAGCCCTCGGCCAGCAGTTGGGCGTAGGCGTCCACCACCAACCGTCGCGATACCCCCAGGTCGGCCGCCAGCACGCGCGTCGCCGGAAGTCGCGCGCGGGCCTGTAGACGCCCCGAGCGCACGGCCTCTCGCAGGCCGTCCTCGAGCTGGGCACGCAGCGAGCGACGTGCCTCGCGGTCGAGCCCCAACAGCAGCTCCGGACCGGAATTGGTTCCCATATCGAATGTCAAAGTGGTCCTTTACGGGACACCACAGCCACCATATCGTGGGCAGGACACAGCAGACCCGAGGTGACGCTGCGCGATCGACGACCGAAGGAGCCAGAGATGAGCAGGATCGAAGGCGTTCCCGCCAACAAAGCCAATCCGCTTGTGCGAGTCATCTACCGCATGGTCCGCCGTGAAGTCGGGCGCATGACCGGCAAGCGTGAGCTCACGCCCGACATTCCCATACGTGCGCATCGCACCTCGCTACTCATCGGCTACGGCATATTTGAGAGCGCAGTGGCCCGCAAACCGCGCGTCGATGCGCACCTGCGCGGCCTCGCGCAGCTCAAGTCCGCCGTTATGCAGGGCTGTGAGATGTGTCAGGACATCGGCTCCCAGCAGGCACTGGCCTGGGGTGTCAGCCAGCAGCAGGTAGGCGAGCTCTACCGCTACCGCGAGAGCCCCTATTTCGACGAGACCGAGCGGCTCGTGCTCGACCTGACGGTGGGCATGACCCTGACGCCGGTGCAGGTCAGCGACGAACTGTTCGCCGAACTGCGCTCGCGCTTCGACGACCCAGAACTGGTCGAGCTCGTCAATCTGATTGCCGTGGAGAACCTGCGCTCGCGCTTCAACGCAGCCTTCCAGCTGCCCTCCGTGGGCTTCAACGAAGGGGCTGTTTGCGCCCGCATGGAGGGTCCACGCACAGCGGTGGGCGACGAGCCCGCCGATCTCGGCATGCCGCTCGCGACCGCCTGAGCGCTCCTCACCGAACAGCGTCCCGACCGCTGGCGAGTCCTACCGGCGCACCACGAGCACAACACCCGCCACCAGCAGGACGAGCCCCGCGATACGCGAGGCGCCGATCGGCTGTCTCGCGATCCCGAGCAGCCCGAAGCGGTCGATCGCGACGGAGACGGCGAGCTGGCCGGTGATCGCCGCTGCGCTGAGACCGCTCGCGCCGAGGGTGCGGACGGTGACGATCGCGATCGTGACGAAGATCGCGCCGCACAGGCCGCCGAGCAGCGCCCACCACGGCGCGCGGTCGATGTGGACGAGACTTCCGAAGCCGCCGTTTACGACGGTCAGCGCGATCAGCAGCACGAGCGTGCCGACCGTGAACGACACGGTTGCCGCCTGCACGCTCCCGACCGTCCTGCCCAGCCGCGCGTTGATCGGCGCCTGCATCCCCACCAGGCAGCCCGCGCCCGCGCCCAGCAGAACCGCCAGCGTGCGTGTCACTTGGCCTCCAGCCAGTTCTGCCCCACGCCCGTGCGTGTCACTTGGCCTCCAGCCAATTCTGCCCCACGCCGACGTCGATGGCCAGCGGCGGTTCGCGGTCCCACACGCCGCACATCTCGCGCTCGATCAGCTCGCGCGCGGCGGGCACCTCGGCGGGCGGCCCTTCGAACAGCAGCTCGTCGTGGATGGTGAGGATCAGACGGGTCTGCAGCATCGATTCCGCGAGCGCGCGGTGGCAGCGGACCATCGCGAGCTTGATGATGTCCGCGGCGGTGCCCTGGATCACCGTGTTGACGGCGAGGCGCTCGCCGAGCGTGCGCACCTGATAGTTGCGGGCGCGCAGCTCCGGAATCTGCCGGCGGCGGCCCCACAGGGTCTTCACATACCCCTCCTCCTTGGCCTGCTCGATCGTCGCGTCGATGAAGTGGGCGACCTGGGGGAAGCGGTTGAGATAGGCGTCGATGAACTCCTTGGCCTCCTCGCGCGGGATGTTCAGCCGGTCGGCGAGGCCGAAGTCGGACAGGCCGTAGACGATGCCGTAGTTGATCATCTTCGACTTCGACCGCATCCCCGGGTCGATGTCCTTCACGGCAACCTGGAAAACCTGCGCGGCGGTCGCCGTGTGCACGTCCTCGCCGCGACGGAAGATCTCCTTCAGCGCCGAGTCGTCGGCCGTGTGGGCGAGCACGCGCAGCTCGATCTGCGAGTAGTCGGCCGAGATCAGCTGCCGGCCCTCCTCGGCCTCGAAGCAGCCGCGGATCTCGCGCCCGAGCTCCGTGCGGATCGGGACGTTCTGCATGTTCGGGTTCGTGCTCGACAGGCGACCCGTCTGCGCGACCGCCTGCAGGAAGGTCGTGTGGATGCGCGAGTGAGCGTCGGCCTGCTCGGGCAGCACGTCGAGGTAGGTCTTGATGAACGTGGAGAGCTCGCGCCAGCGCTCGATCCGCGGGACGATCAGGTGCTCCTCGCGGATCGCCTGCAACACGCGCGCGTCCGTGGAGAACCCGATCTTGCCCTTGCGCTTGCGCGACAGGCCAAGCTTCTCGAACAGGATCTCCCCCAGTTGCTGCGGCGAGGCGATCAGGAACTCCTCTTTGGCCAGGGCGAAGATTTCTCCTTCGAGCTCTGCGATCTCCTCGCGCACGCGCCCGGTGATCTCCGCGAGGCGCTCGAGGTTCAACCGCACGCCGGTGAGCTCCATCTCGCGCAGCACCGCCACGAGCGGCAGCTCGATCTCGCCCATCACCTCTTCCAGCCCGCGCTCTGCGATCTGCTCGCGCTGCCAGAGCGCGAGCGCCACGAGCAGCACCGCATCGGCCGCGATCGGATCCTCGAGGTCGGTGGCCAGCCCTCGCTCTTCGCACAGCTCCGCAAACGGGTATCCCCGTCTGGCCGGCTCGAGCAGGTAGGCGCCGAGCAGCGTGTCGTGGGTCAAGCCGGGCGGCACGACCCGCAGCTCTTTGGCGTCGTGCGCCACGACCGCCCGCGCGCCGCACGCCGCGACGATCTCCTCAGGCCCGGCACAGTCGCCCGCGAGGACCTCCACGGGGAAGGAAGCACCCTTGGCCTCGTCGCGCACGGCCACGGCGAAGCGCCACGGTGCGCCCTCGACGAACAGCTCGCCCTCGGGCGGCGTGATCGCGCGTGCGACCACGTACACCTCGCCGTCGCCGTCGCCGAGCTTTGCGATGTCCGCCGGCGTGCCCGCACGCAGGCGCGCGCCGAGCTTCACCTCGCTCACCGGCATTGGCGCCGCGGTCTCCGCGTCCCCGAGCGCCTCCTCGAGGCGGCGTAGCGGATCGCGCAGCTCGTACTCGCGGAACACCTCGCGCACGCGCGCGCGATCGGGCTCGCGCGCCGCCTCGGCGCTCATGTCGAAGTCGACCGCTACGTCGCGCTGCACGGTCGCAAGGCTCTTCGACACGCGCGCGTCCTCGGCGTAGTCGAGCAGGTTCTGTTTGCGCTTGGCGCCTTTGATGTCGCGGATGTGCGACAGCACGCCATCGAGCGAGCCATACCCCTGAATCAGCTCGCTCGCGGTCTTGTCGCCGATGCCCGGGACGCCGGGGATGTTGTCGGAGGTGTCGCCCTTCAACCCGTAGAAGTCGGGGATCAGCTCGGGCGTGACGCCGTAGCGGTCGATCACCGCCTGGCGGTCGTAGATCTTCGTCTCGGTGATCCCGCGCGAAGTCGCCATCACCTTCACGAGCCCCCCCTCGTCGATCAGCTGAAAGACGTCACGATCGCCGGTCACGATCATCACCGGCACGGGAGGATCGGCTTTCAGCGCCTGCTCCGCCAGCGAGGCGATCACGTCGTCGGCCTCGTAGCCCTCGACCTTCACGTTGCTGTAGCCGAACGCCTCCACCAGCGGTTCCATCGCCGGCCACTGCTGTTTGAGCAGGTCCGGGCGCGAGCGCCGCGTCGCCTTGTAGTCGGAGAACAGCTCCGTGCGGCCCGACGTGCCCGCGTCCCAGGCGACGACGGTGGGACACACGCCGTACTCGGTCACGATCTTCACGAGCATCGAGGCGAAGCCGAAGATCGCGTTGGTGGGCACTCCGGTGGAGGTCGCGATCGACTCGGGCAGCGCGTAGAACGCCCGGTACACGAGGCTCGGCCCGTCGATCAGGAACACGCGCCGCTCCCGCTCCCCACCGCCCGCGCCCTTCGCATTCGCCGCCATGATCGTCCACTCTACGAGGCACGGCGGCAGGCATGGCCGCAGGCACGGCGAGGAAGGATGCAGACAAATAACATGCCGGGCCGCCAACGATCGAGGAGCCCCGCGTGAGCGCCACCCCCAGCGCGCAGTACCGACTGACCATCCGTGTGAAGCTCGTCGACGACGAGCACGGCATGCTCAGTGCGGTCACGGGCGCGATCGCCGTGGCCGGCGGCATGGTCGGCGCCGTCGATCTGGTCGAGGTGGACGGCGGCGTGAGCCTGCGCGACATCGTGGTCGATGCCTCCGGGCAGGACCACTGGGGCGAGATCATCGCCGCGGTCGAGGCGCTCGACGGCGCCGAGGTGATAGACACGACCGATCGCACGTTCCTGCTGCACGTGGGCGGCAAGATCGAACAGCACAACAAGCACCCGCTGAAGACGCGCGACGACCTCTCGATGGCCTACACCCCGGGCGTCGCCCGCGTCTGCCTGGCGATCGCCGAGGACGCGGACAAGGCGTTCCAGTACACGATCAAGCGCAACACGGTCGCGGTCGTCTCCGACGGCACGGCGGTGCTCGGGCTCGGCGACATCGGCCCGCGCGCGGCGATGCCGGTGATGGAGGGCAAGTGCTGCCTGTTCAAGGAGTTCGCCGGGGTCGACGCGTTCCCGATCTGCCTCGACACGAAGGACCCCGGGGAGATCGTTCACGCCGTGAAGCTGATCGCGCCCGCGTTCGGCGGCATCAACCTCGAGGACATCTCCGCGCCGCGCTGCTTCGAGGTGGAGGAGCGGCTGAAGGCCGAGCTCGACATCCCGATCTTCCACGACGATCAGCACGGCACCGCGGTGGTCGTGATGGCGGCGCTGCTGAACGCGGTCAAGCTGACGGAGCGGCGATTGGACGAGCTGAGCGTGTTGGTCATCGGCCTCGGCGCGGCCGGGATCGCGGTCACGAAGATCATGCTCGAGGCCGGCGTGCGCCAGATCGTCGGCTGCGACTCGCAGGGAGCGCTGCATGTACAGCGCGAGGACTATTTGAACGGCTCGATGAACAAGACCAAGCGCTGGTTCTCCGAGCAGACCAACCCGCAGTGCCGCGCCGGCAGGCCCGCGGAGGTGATCGACGGCGCCGACCTGCTGATCGGGCTCTCCGGCGCGCGCGCGCTGCCGGCCGAGGCGCTCGCGCGGATGAACGCGGACGCGATGGTGTTCGCGATGGCCAACCCCAACCCCGAGGTGATCCCCGAGGAGGCCGCCCCGTACGTGCGGATCATGGCGACGGGACGCTCGGACTACCCCAACCAGATCAACAACGTGCTGTGCTTCCCCGGCATCTTCCGCGGCGCGCTCGACGTGCGCGCGCCGGACATCACCGAGCAGATGAAGATGGCAGCCGCGCACGCGATCGCCGATATCGTCGAGGAGGGAGAGCTGCGCGAGGACTACATCATCCCGTCGGTCTTCAACCGCGATGTCGCGCCCGCCGTCGCGGCCGCGGTCGCCGATCAGGCCCGCGCCGCCGGAACCGCGCTGGCGGGCCAAGAGGTCGGGTTCGCTTCGGGCGAGGGTCGCGTTTGAGCGGGGGCGCGTTTTTGGGAGACACGTGAGCGTGCCCCGTCGGACAGCGTAGTCGGCGCCGGTCATCGCAGCCGGCGACGTTGCGGGCGGGGTAGGAGTGAAAGGATGGCGAGAATGCCATTGCGCGTGACCATCACGGGAGCGACCGGCCTGATCGGCCACGGATTGGTCGAGGCGCTGCGCAAGCAGGATGCGGAGGTGACCATCCTCTCCCGCGATCCTGCACGCGCGCGCGTACGGTTCGCCGCAGACGGAGCCCCGCCGGTGCAGGCGGTCGGCTGGGACCTCCTACGCGAGCCCGCGCCGGTCGATGCGCTGAGCGGCCGCGACGCGGTCGTGCACCTGGCCGGAGAGAACGTCGCCCAGCGCTGGAGCGAGCAGGCGAAGCGAACGATCCGCGACAGCCGCGTGATCGGCACGCGCAACCTGCTCGCCGGCCTACTCGAGGCGAGGCCCCGCCCGCGCACGCTGATCACGGGCTCTGCGATCGGCTATTACGGCGCCCGCGGCGAGGAGCCGCTCGACGAGGAGGCTCCTCCCGGCAGCGATTTCCTCGCGGGAGTATGCGTCGACTGGGAGGCGGAGGCACAGCAGGCAGCTGACCTGCAGATGCGCGTCGTGACGGTGCGCACCGGGGTGGTGCTCGACCGCCGGGGCGGCGCGCTCGCCAAGATGCTGCCCCCGTTTCGCCTCGGCGTGGGCGGCCCGGTCGCGGGCGGACGCCAGTACGTGTCGTGGATCCACCGCGACGACGAGGTCGGGATGATCGTGGCGGCACTCGAGGACGAGCGCTGGAGCGGCCCGATCAACGCCACCGCGCCCGGGCCGGTCACCAACCGCGATCTCTCCCATGCCCTCGGGCGCGTGCTGCACCGCCCCGCACTCCTGCCCGTGCCGGGCGTCGTCCTGGGGCTGCTGTACGGCGAGATGGCCCAGGTCGTCACGACCGGCGCGCGCGTGGTACCGGCCAAGGGGCTGGTGCTCGGCTACGAGTTCCGCCACCCGCAGCTCGACGAGGCGCTCGAGTCGGCGCTGAAGGACCCATAGGCGCCGCGCCGACTCCTCTGCGCTGTTCGTCCCTCTCCTCCTCGCCTTTTTCCGCCTCTCCTCGCCGTTCCCCTCTCTTCCTCGCCTTTCCTCGCCGTTCCCCTCTCCTCTCCCTTCCCAGCCCTCTTCCTGCAGCCGACTCACACAGGCGTCGGCGTCTGCTCACGTTTCGGCGCCGGGCGCGGGGGACGGTTCTCGGTCTCGATGATCACCCGGCAGGGGCGGCGGGCGAGCAGGTAGGTCGCGGTCGGGCCGATCCGCTGCTCGCCCACCGGAGCGTGGATCGCCGACCAGTAGATGACATCGGCGCCGACACGCTCGGCCTCCTCCACGAGCGCCGCGCCCGGGTTGCGCGTGCGGATCAGGCCCGTGTGGATCTTGATGCCCAGACGCCGAGCCTGGATGCGCGCGCTCTCGAGCACGGAGCGGCCCTGCGCCTCCTCTTCCTCCAGGCCGGCCTCCAGCGACAGCTGGCTGGGGACCGGCAGGACGAACACGGCGTAGAGCACGCCGTCCTCGCCGATCAGCTTCGCGGCGCTGCTCAGCGCGGTGGCGCTGACGTCCTCGCCGAAGATCGGCACGAGCGCGGTGCGATAGTCGAGCTCCTCGAAGTCGGCCGGGCGCTCGGCGTGCTCGATCTTGTAGCTCTTGCGCGGGTCCAGCCCCTGACGCTTGCGATAGACGAAGTAGCCACCCATCCCGATCACCATCCACGGGATGCCGACGATCTTCGCCTCGGTGTGCAGCACCGTCACGGCCACCCACGCCGCCGCCGTGCCGATGCCGCCGATCACGGCGGTCATCGGGACGATCGAGCCTTTGATGCGTACGCCCAGCGGGCTGCGATAGGGACGCTCACGGTCGGGGTCGCTGACGCGCAACCTCACGATCGCGGCGTGCGCGACCGTGAACGAGAGCATCGCGCCGAACGAGTAGAGGTTGCCGAGGACTTCGGTGTTGCCGTAGATGATCAGCGTGCTCGCGAGCATCGAGAAGAAGATCAGCGTGAACCAGGGCGTGCGGTACTTCGCGTGCAGCTGGGAGAACAGCCGCGGCAGCTGGCGATGCTCGGACAGGGACCAGGACAGGCGCGAGATCCCGATCATGCCGGCGTTGGTCGCGATGAACAGGATCGTCGCGGCGAGGATCCCGAGGTAGTAGCGGGCCAGTTTCAGGACCGTCCCGTGCAGGCCGAGGTGTTCGACGACGCCGAGCATCGGGTCGTTTTCGAAGAAGCCGCCGAGCGAGGTCGCATAGCCCGGCTTGGAGAAGGACTGTTTGAGCTCTGCGCTGTAGCCGACCCCGTGGTGCAGGATCGGCAGCGCCGAGAGCGCGACGACCGAGATGCCGGCATACACGCCGAGAACCGCGAGCACGACGAGGTTGACGGCCTTCGGCACCTGCTTGCCGGGGTCTTTGGACTCCTCGGCCATGTTCGCCACCGTCTCGATGCCCGTATAGGCGAGCATCGCAAGCGACAGCGCGAAGATCAGTTCTTTCCAGCTCGGAACCGAGCCGAGATGGACCTGGTGGATCAGCAGGTGAGGGTTCAGGACGAGCGCGATGCCGACGCCGGCCAGCAAGATCTGCGTCGATAGGTCGAGCAGCGCGAGGACGATGTTCAGCTTGGCCGACTCGCCCAGGCCGCGGATGTTCAGCCACGCGAGCAGGCCGACGACGATCAGCCCGCCGAAGATGTCGTCGGGGTTGTGCTTCAGCGCGCCGAGGCCGGGAAAGGCGCTGAGGTAGTGCGGCACGAAGAACGCGGAGATCGCGATCGTGAGGATGTAGTCGAGCGACAGGGCCCAGCCGGCGAAGAACGAGACGACGTCGTCGAACGCGTGCCGCGCAAACGAGGAGGAGCCGCCCGCTTCGGGGAACATCGCGGCGCCCTCGGCATACGTTTTGGCGGTCAGCGCGAACAGGCCGCCGGCGAACACGAACACCAGCGGCGTGAGCCCAAGCGCGTGCGCGGCAACGAGCCCGAGCGCGTAGTAGATCGAGGAGCCGACGTTGCCGTAGGCCGTCGCGAACATCCCCGAGACCCCGACCGACTTGCGTAGTCCGTGCTCTGTGAGGCGAGCCATAAGCTCGGGAGCGTATAAGGGCCCGGCCCCGATACGAGCGTCGAGTCGTTCGCCGGGGAGGGCGGAGAGCCGGCGCCGGAGCGTCCCACGACGCGTCATCGCCTTCGCGCGACGCTTCCCTATAGACGATCGGCTGCAAAATCCCATTCATCACAGCCGGGAATGCAGGAACGCAGCATATGATCCCGACGCTGGGTGGGTGGGTTCTTGTCCCGAATCGATTCCCGGCCATTGACATGGAAACGTCTCGCCGCGGAAACTACGACTCTGGAGAGGACTTCGTCCTCGAATACGGAGAGCTGCGCTTCACCTTCAACGAGGAGGACTTCTCCGAGCGCTGCGAGCAGGCCGCGCTGAAGGTCGGGTTCGTCGGCGGGCGCCTCGGCGAGGAGGAGCTCGAAGACCTCGTGAACCTCGCCGTCAACGGCGAGATCGCCGATCCGGCGTCGCAGCTCGGCGAGCACGTCAACGATTGCTGGCCGGAGCTCGTCGGCCCCGCCGAACGCTCGCTCGTGCACTGGCTGCGCCGCCTCGTGTTCCGCGGCGCGTGGCTGGACCAGCGTGTGAACGAGGGCGAGCTGGACGTCGCCTTCGACCCGGAGACCGGCGGCTTCGCCTACGTGCAGCCGGCCGCCGACTCCCGCGCGGCCACAGGCGAGCCGATCGAGCTGGCCCCAGAGCCCTCTTGGAACAAGGTCGCTTACAGGCGCTAGTTGTCCTGCCCCGATCGGGGCACTAGCCGTCCAAGGCCGCGGCGCGGGCCTTGGTGATGGCCTCGGCGCCGTCCTCGCCGACGAGCAGCTCGGGCTTCAAGGTGCCGCTGTCGATCAGGTTGAGGATCGGCTGGCGGCCGGTCGAGGTCAGTGCGACGTCGAGTGAGATCACCGTCGTCTCTCCGCCAAACGGCCGCGAGGCCGTGGCGATCACCGTGAGCGAGCCGCCCTCCCGCAGGTTGCGCGCCGCGACGAGCGCCTTGCGCGCGGCGTGAGGGTGCAGGCCGTCGAGGCTGTCGATCAGCACGAGCGCGTCTCCTCCACGCGCGGCGACGCGCTTGGCGGCGTCGATCGCGCGCTCGACCGCCTGTCCTTGGGAGTCGGCCGAGGCGGCGAGACTGAGCGCCGCCACGGGCGGGACGGGCCCCTCCCGCCAAGCCGTGATCTCCTCGGGCCGGGCGCCGGTGAGCACCACCGTCAGCTCGAGGCCCTCGCGCCCCGAGACCGCGTCGAGCAGTCGCCTGAGCGTCTCGGTCTTGCCGGAGCGGGAGGCGCCGACGATCACCGCTCGCGAGCCACGACCGAGTGGGGTGAGCCACTCGATCGCCTCGAGCGTCGGGTCCTTGGAGTCGAGCGCGAGCCGCTCGCTCGGATAGGCCACCGGGAGATCGTCATAGCGAGCGCCCTCCGAGACGGTGTCGGCCGAGGCGCCGTTGATCGTGTCGATGCGGACCAGCGACGAGTAGCGCTCAGAGCGCCGGGGGGTTCGCACCGGGCCGCTGACGCGGTCGCCGGAGACCAACTCGCAGCGGCGCACCTGGGCGGCGGAGATGTACACGTCCTCGTCCGAGGGCTCGGGCGGAGAGACGCGCAGGAACGCGGAGCCGTTGCCGAGCAGCTCGACTACACCCTCGGTGACGCGTGCGTCCGCAGCAGCCTCCTCCTCAGCGGAAGCCGCGTCGGTCTCTGCACGCTCGCTGCGCTGTCGCGGGGCACGTGCGCGCCCGTCCTGTCCACGCCCGCCGGTCTCCTCCCCACGCTCGCTCCTGGCGCTGCTGCTTCGTGCGCGTCGCGGTCGCGCGGCTCTGGCGCCGGGCGAAGCGCTCGGCTCCTCACTATCGCCGTCTTTGGCCTCAGCAGCCTCCGCGGAGTCGCTCTCGCCAGAGCTGTCCTTCGTAGAGCGGCGCGCGCGACGCCGGCGCGGCGGGCGTGAGCTGAGCTCCCGATCGCCGCCGTCCGGCCCCTCGTCCCCTCCACCGGCTGCGCCATCGGCCGAGCCCGCAGAGCCGCTCCCGCCGCCCGCACCCGGCTCGCCGAGGATCGCGTCGATCAGATCCCCCTTGCGCAGCCGGCGAAACCCGTCGAGTCCGAGTTGGTCGGCGATCGCGTGCAGGTCGGCCAGGGGACTTGCCTCCAGCTCGGAGCGCTCGAGTACTGACATGTGATCCTTCTCCTCGTTAGATGTTTGGGGCGGTTGGCGTCCCTCCGCGTTGGACAGCGGCGGGCACCCATCATGCATTTCCAGCCTAGCGCCTCGGTCGGCTGCGAAGCAGCTCAATCGGCCTCGGGGACGACCGGAGCCTCGGAGCCGACAGGAGCCTCGGAGCCGACAGGAGCCTCGTGGCGCAATTCATCGTCGAGCGCGAGATCCCTGCCCGGCTCGACCTCACCGGCAAGCGCCGCGCGCACCGCGAGGAAGTCGCAGGCCTCGCGCACATCGTGCACGCGGAAGATGTGAGCGCCCGCGTCCGCACCGTATGCCAGCGCGGCCAGCGTGCCGGCGAGACGCTCGCGTGGCGCACGTCCGGTGAGCGCGCCGATGAAGTCCTTGCGCGAGATCGCCATCAGCAGCGGATGCCCAAGCTCGTGCAGGCGCTCTACCTGCGCCAGCAGGCGGATCGTCTGCGCCGGCGTCTTCGCGAAGTCCGGCCCCGGATCGATGATCAGCTGCTCGCTCGCCACCCCGGCCGCGAGCGCTACGGCGATGCGCTCGCGCAGGAAGGCGAGCACTTCGGTGGCGATGTCGCCGTACAGACCGGGGTCCTGCCGCCGTTCGCGCGGAGCGGCGCGCGTGTGCATCACGACGAGGCCCGCGCCCGTCCGGGCGCACACCTCGGCCAGCTCGGGATCGCGCAAGCCGCTGACGTCGTTGACGATCGCCGCGCCGGCGGCGATCGCGGCGCGCGCGACCGCCGGCTTGTAGGTGTCGACCGAGACGACCGCGCCGAGCTCGCCCGCGATGCGCTCGATCAGCGGCGCCACGCGCTCGATCTCCTCCTGGGGGCCCACCGGCGGGCGGCCGGTGCTCGCAGACTCGCCGCCGACGTCGAGGATGTCCGCTCCCGCCGCGAGCAGCTCGCGAGCGAGCCGCAACTGGGCATCCGGCGTCGCATGGCGCCCGCCGTCGCTGAAGGAGTCCGGGGAGGCGTTGACGATACCCATCAACCACGGACGCTCGCCCAGCTCGAGCACTCGCGCTCCGGCGGTCAGGCGGTACCGCGGGGCAGCGTGACCGACGCTCACGCGGGCTCGATCTCCTCGGCTTGCGCCTCCCGCGCGAAGCTCCCCTCGGCGCGGGCCTCCTGCGCGAAGCGCTCGACCTCCACGGCCACGCGCTCAGAGCTCCAGCCCAGCTCTCCCGCCAGGACGTCCGCGACCCGTAGGACCGGCGCGGGCGGCTCCCCGGCTCGATCCGACTCCAGGGCGCTCGCCGCGAGCAGCCCCAGGCGCGTGCGCCGCAAGAGCACGTCGCCGATCGAGCGCGCCTGCTCGCGTCGGGCTGCCAGCAGGACCTCGGCCAGCAGGTCGGGCAGGCCGGGAACGATCGGCTGGGCCAGCTCGCCTCGCTCGGCGAAGCCGGGAGACACTCGGCTTTGCCGAGAATCCCCGTTTCGGCCAGCCAGCGCGAGTACCTCTTTGGCCCCATGGCCATAGCGGGCCGCCAGCGCCGGATAGGCCTCCTCCCCCACGCCCTCCACGCGCGGCAGCTCCTCCGCGGCGATCGCCTGCCCGAGCGGAATCTCATGCGTGCGACAGGGCGCCGCGCGAGCTTCGCGCTCGACCAGCCGGTCGACCGCGAGCTTCGCCATCCGCCGCCAGGTCGTCAGCTTGCCGCCGGTGATCGTGATCATCCCGGAGGACGTCTCGTACAGCTCGGCCTTGCGCGAGATGTCCACCGACTTCTTCGGGTCGCCGGTCGAGATCAGCGGGCGCACGCCTGCATAGGCTCCGGTCAGGTCTGCGCGCGTCAGCGTGGAGGCGAAGAACTCGTTGACAGCCGTGAGCAGGTAGTCGACATCCTCCGCGGACGGCGCGACACGCTCCAGCGGACCGTCATAGTCGTTGTCGGTGGTGCCCACGAGCGTGCGGCCCAGCCAGGGAAGCGCGAAGATCGTGCGCCCTGCGCCGGCGGGGACGATCGCGCCGCCGACGAGCGGCAGGTCGTCGTGGTGGAGCGTGATGTGGGTGCCGCGACTGGGACGGATGCGCGGCAGCTCAGCCTCGTCGTGGAGCTCCTGCGGACGCAACCGGTCGGCCCATACGCCCGTGGCATTGACGACGTTCGCGGCGCGCACCTCAAAGCACTCGCCTGTCTCCGCGTCCGTGGCCTTCACCCCGAAGGCGAGACCATCGTGCTCGAGCAGGCCGGTGACATCCATGCGATTGGCACAGACCGCGCCGAAGCGCTCGGCCTCTCCGAGGACGGTCAACACCAGGCGCACGTCGTCGGTCTGGCAGTCGTAGAACAGATATCCGCTCGTCGGCTCGCGCGCGCCGAGCGCCGGCAGCAGCTCGAGCACTTCCTCGCCTGAGATCGTGCGGTGGCGCTCCGGGCTCCAGGACTCGCTCTCCTCCGTACTCATGGGCTCGTCCTCGACGGGGCCGCCCCGCTCGGCGCGCGCGCGCCTGCCACGACCGACCGCGGATCGGCCGCTGCGCAAACGGTCGCGATCGACGGACATCACGTCGTAGAGGTTCAGACCGACCCCCAGCAGGCGATCGGGGCGCGCGCCCTCGAACGCAGGCACCACCAGCGGCAACGGGCGCACCAGGTGCGGCGCCAGCGCCACCAGCAGCCGGCGCTCCAGCAGCGCCTCGCGTACCAGCCCGAGGTCGAAGTTCTGCAGGTAGCGCAAGCCGCCGTGGACGAGCTTGCTCGAGCGGCTCGAGGTGCCCGAGGCGAAGTCGGCCCGCTCGAGCAGCGCCACGCTGTAGCCGCGGGACGCCGCATCCAGTGCCACGCCCGCGCCCGTGATGCCACCGCCCACGACGACGACGTCGAACTCGCTGCGCGACAGCGCCGCGAGTGCCTGGCTGCGTCCGATCACGACCGCAGTCTCTCAGAGCCGACGCGGTTGAACGCCATAGCAACCCACGCTCGAATACGGCTGAGCTGCGATCCGGCCGTATGAGGTGCACTCCGCCGCGCAGGGGCTCAGCGGCGGCGGCGCTTCTTCCTCCGTGCGGGCCGCTTCGACGCGAGCCTCGCCTTGCTCAGGCCGCCGGAGTTGAGAAAGCCGGCGATTTCAGGATTTGAGATCCGCGAGTACACCCCGGGGTAGCCGGCCTGGGCGCAGCCGTTGCCGAAGTCGACGAGCCCGATCAGCACGTAATCGGAGGGAGGATCGGCAGGTGTGTCGCGGTCGACCACCAGCGGCCCTCCGCTGTCCCCGTAGCAGGAGTCGGTCCGATGAGACGCCTCGCCGGCACAGATCATGCGTGGTGTGATCGTCTGTTCGATCGCCCCGTAGTCTTCGCCGCAGAGCCATTCGGAGGTCAGCGACACGTGCACCGAGCGCAGGCCCAGGGGATAGCTGGGAGGTTCGCTGGGAGCGGGGCTGGTATCTCCCCAGCCGCTGGTCGTCGCCACGATCGTCTGTTCTTCGTTGGGGTTTCCGTACCCTTCGGCCAGTGCCATGCTTGCCGGCAGGGGCGCGATCGTGTCGGCGCCGTCGAGCTTTGGCGCCGGACCGTTCCACAGCCGCCGCGCAAGCGTCAACACGCCCACGTCGTAATCGTTCGTGAACGGGTTGTAGCGAGGGTCGTAGGAGGCGCCCGCGACCGGGTCCCTGACGCTGCCAGGATCGATGGGCGAGAGCCGGCTCGAGCCCGCCAGGACCTCGATTTCGGCCGGTGCGCTGAGCCTTCGCCCGGAGCCGCCGCCGAGCAGGCAGTGGGCGGCGGTGGCGACGTGATCGGCGTCGAGGATCACACCGCCACAGAAGAAGCCCGTCGCGGGAGAGCCCGCCTGGGGGTCATACAGCGCGACCTGGAAGGGGAAGTCTGCGATCGACGCTTCCGCGCCGCCGACGATGCTCGCGTGCGCCCGCGGCGAGGGCGCGCGTGCCGCTGTCGCGGGCGCCGGTCCCCACAGCGCGATGAGCGCGGCGCCCGAGAGGAGCGCCAGGCGGGCGCCGAGGCGCCGGCCATTGGCCGCTGTCACCACAAACGCCTCCCCGAAGTGGAACTGCGAAGTTGGTGCTGTCTCCTCTCCTCATCTGACTATAGAGAACATTGATTTTCAAGACAAGGGGAAGGTCTCCAAACCCGTTGTGCGTCGGGTACAAAATGATGTCCAGCGCTCAGACGTAAGGGCCGAGGATCGTGCGTGGGACCTCCTCCCCCGGCAGAAGGCCCATGCCACAGGCAGAAGGCCCATGCCACACATAGACAACGCGCGCCCGCGTGCGACGTCTCGACGGTGCGTTCAGATGCGCTTCAGATGTTGGCGAGCTCGGCGGTGATCTCGCTCACGGCCGACTTGGCGTCACCGAACAGCATCGCCGTCTTCGGATCGAAGTAGAGCTCGTTCTCGATGCCGGCGAAGCCGGGGTTCATCGAACGCTTGATCACGATCACCGAGCGGCTGTCGGCGACCTCGAGGATCGGCATGCCGTAGATCGGCGAGGACGGCGTGTTCTTGGCGGCCGGGTTGGTCACGTCGTTTGCGCCGATCACCAGCGAGACGTCGGTGCGCTGGAACTCAGGGTTGGCGTCGTCCATCTCCTTGAGCTGGTCGTACGGCACGTCGGCCTCGGCCAGCAGCACGTTCATGTGCCCCGGCATCCGCCCCGCGACCGGGTGGATCGCGTAGCTGACCTCGACCTGGCGTTTCTCGAGCTCCTTGGTCAGCTCGCGGACCGCGTGCTGAGCCTGGGCGACGGCCATGCCGTAGCCGGGGACGATCACCACGCGGCTGGCGTAGGCAAGCTGGATCGCCGCGTCGGCGGCGCTCGTCGAGCGCACCGTGCCGCCGTGAGCACCCGCGCCTTCGGCGCCCTCGACCGCCCCACCGCCGCCGAAGCCGCCGGCGACGATCGAGGGGATCGAGCGGTTCATCGCGGTGGCCATCAGGTTCGTCAGGATCGTGCCGGACGCGCCCACGATCATGCCTGCGACGATCAGCGCGGTGTTGTCGAGCGCCACGCCCGTCGCCGCCGCGGAAAGGCCGGTGAAGGCGTTCAGCAGCGAGATCACCACCGGCATGTCGGCGCCGCCGATCGGCAGCACGACGGCGTTGCCGAGTAGCGCGGCGACCACCAGCATGCCGATGAACAGCGCCTGCGAGTGTGCTCCCGTGATCAGGTCGATACCCGCGGCCAACGCGAGGATCAGCAGCACGAGGTTGACGATCTGCTGTGCCTGACCGAAGCTGATCGGGCGGCCGGGGATGACTTCCTGCAGCTTGCCGAAGGCGATGTTCGAGCCCCAGAAGGAGACCGAGCCGACGATCGCCGCGAACACCGAGAAGATCGCCACGTAGGTGGCCACGCCGCTGTAGCTCGAACCGTAGTCGCGGAACTCGGCCCACGCGATCAGGAACACAGCGCCGCCGCCGACGCCGTTGAACAGCGCGACCATCTGCGGCATCGCGGTCATCTTCACCTGGCGCGCCGCCGGCACCCCGACGGCGGTCCCGAGCGCTACACCCAGCACGATCAGACCCCAGTTGCCCTCGTTCGGCTGCAGCAGTGTGGCGATGACCGCGATCGCCATGCCGACGGCGGCGATGCGGTTGCCGCGCACAGCCGTCGTCGGCCCCGACAGCCCGCGCAGACCCTGGATGAACAGCGCGAAGGCGACGATGTAGAGGACGTCGAGAAAGCTCACGTCCTGCAGGAAGGTCCCTATCACAGGGTGGATCACGACACTCCCCCTGGCTTCTCGCCGTCCGGTGTGCCTGCGCTTGCAGCGCCCGCACCGCCGATGCTTGCCCCTTCTCTGCCTGCGCCCGTACCGCCGCCCGAGCCTGCGCCGCCGCCTGCGTCCTTGGCCACGGGCTTCGGGCGCGACTTGAACATCTCGAGCATCCGATCGGTGACCAGGAAGCCGCCGACGACGTTGATCGTGCCGAACGCGATCGCGATCACGAGGATGATCTTGTTGAACGTCCCGCCGCCGGAGAAGCCGACGATCAGCAGGCCGCCGAGCAGGACGATCCCGTGGATGGCGTTGGTGCCCGACATCAGCGGGGTGTGCAGCGTGTTCGGCACCTTGGAGATCACGACGAAGCCGATGAAGCCGGCGAGCACGAGGATCGCGAGGTTGGTCGTGAGTGTGCTCGCAAGAATCATTGGGCCGCCTCCACAGCTGCTTTCGCTCCAGGATGGACGATCTCGCCGTCGCGCACGATGCAGGAGCCGGACACGATCTCATCGTCGAAGTCGAGCTTCAACGCGCCGTCCTCGCCGACGAACAGGTCGAGCAGCGATTGCACGTTGCGGGCGAACAGCTGCGAGGAGTGCTCGGCCATGCTCGCCGGCAGGTTCAGCGGGGAGACGATCTTCACGTCGTGTCTGACCACCGTCTCCCCGGGCTCGGTGAGCGCGCAGTTGCCGCCCGCCTCGCCCGCGAGGTCGACGATCACAGAGCCCGGCTTCATGCCTTCGACCGCCTCCGCGGTCACCAGCTCCGGTGCCGGGCGGCCGGGCACGAGCGCGGTCGTGATCACTACGTCGAAGCCCTTGATCGCGTCGGTCAGCGCCTGCTGCTGACGCGCGCGCTCCTCGTCGGTCAGCTCGCGTGCATAGCCGCCCTCGCCGCTCGCCTCGAGACCGAGGTCGAGCCACTGCGCGCCCAGTGACTGCACCTGCTCGGCGACCTCGGGGCGCACGTCATAGCCGGTCGTGCGCGCGCCCAGCCGCTTGGCGGTCGCAAGCGCTTGCAGCCCCGCCACCCCGACGCCCAGCACGAGCACCTTCGCCGGCGGGATCGTGCCGGCCGCCGTCATCAGCATCGGATAGAAGCGGCCCATCTCCTCGGCTCCCAGCAGCGCCGCCTTGTAGCCGGCGACGTTGCTCTGCGAGGACAGCGCGTCCATCGACTGCGCGCGGGAGATGCGCGGGATCGCCTCCATCGCGAACGCGGTCGCCTGCGCGTCGGCGAGCGCGCGCGTCGTCCGCGGGCTGGACAGCGGCGCGAGAAAGCCGATCAGGATCGACCCGGACCCAAGCCCGCGGATCGCCTCGGCGTCGGGTGGCGCGATCGTGACGACCACGTCGCAGCCCCAAACCTCGCTCGCGTCCCGCGTCACCTGTGCGCCGGCCGAGGCGAAGTCCTCGTCGGGCAGCAGCGCGTCCGCGCCCGCGCCGCTCTGCACGACGACGTCGAGGCCCTTGGCCTTCAGCTTGCTCACGACCTCCGGCACGAGCGCCACTCGATGCTCACCCGCCGCGGTCTCCTTCGGTACGCCGATCCGCATGAGGTGCGAGAACGTATCCCATCCCACGGACGAGCGGCAGTCCGGTGTGCGAGACTCGAAACACGATGACCGTGAACCTGACGCGCATTTACACGAAGCTGGGCGACGGCGGAGAGACACATCTGGGCGACATGAGCAGGGTCTCGAAGCTGCATCCGCGCGTGGAGGCCTACGGCACGATCGACGAGCTGAATGCGACCATCGGCCTCGCCCTGCTCCAGCCGGGGCTTCCAGAGACCTTCGGCGCCTGGCTGCAGCGCGTGCAGAACGACCTGCTCGATGTCGGGGCGGACCTGTCGGTGCCCGCACCCGCAGGGCGCCAATCATCCGAGCCCGTCGAGCGAGACCCGGCCGCGAAGCCGGCGCGCACGCGATTGCGTGTCGATTCCTCCTATACGGAATGGCTCGAGCAGGCCTGTGACGAGGTCAACGCAAAGCTCCAGCCGCTGCACTCGTTCGTGATCCCCGGCGGCACTCCGGCGGCGGCGCACCTGCATGTCGCTCGCACCGTCTGCCGCCGCGCCGAGCGCCGCGCGATCACCGTCGGCGAGGAGGCCAATCCTGAGGTGGTGCGCTACCTGAACCGGCTGTCGGACCTGCTGTTCATCCTCAGCCGCGCGACGAACGAGGGGCCCGAGGAGCTGTGGGATCCCGGCGCGCACTCCGCCTCGGCGGGCTCTGCCTGATCCTCGCCGATTCGCCGCGGCGGGCCCCTTCGCGCCGATCGGCCGCGCGTAGGCCCGCCACAGCCAGCGCCATCCACAGCGACGCCACCAGATAGCCGCCGAGGATGTCGCTGGGCATGTGCCAGGCGAGGATCAGCAGCGAGCAGCCGACCGCGACCGCGAACACGCCGCCGAGCGCCACCACGGCCGGGCGCAGCCACACCGGAGCGACGAGCACGGCGCACAGCACGAGGGCCGCGGCCGCGGTCGCGTGTCCGCTCGGCCACGAAGCCGGGCCGATGTAGGTGTAGCCGATCTGGGCATGGGGATGGGCGAGCAGCGGCTTCAGCGTCTCGGCCGTCAGCGGCGCAAAGCCCATCACGCAGGCGACCGCGAGCGCCACCCGCCGGCGGCCATGGGAGAGCGCGAACGCGATCAGCAGCACGGCCCACAGCGTGAAGAGCACGGGATCGAGCAGGTCGAGCAGGAAGTTCGCCACCGAGTCGACGTACGGGCGGCTGAGCAGTGTGAAATCGTGCAGGGCGACCGCGTCGCGCACGTGCGCGGCGGGCACGAGCGCGGCCACGATCCACGTCAGCGCGAGTCCGGCGACGCACATGGCGGCGATGGAGAGCGCGCTCGCGGCGCTGGGCTTCCTTCTGCCGCTGTTTCCAGCCGCATATCGCCGTGGCATGGTCCCGGTGTAGACGTGTCCCGACATGACCTCTACAGCGTAGGAGGATCTGTAAAGGGCGGCTGAAGCCAACCATCGGGTCGACACCTTGCTGAACAGCTGATGCAGCGTATCCAGCGCGTCGAAGGACATGGGCATAACTTAGGAGTTATAATCGCGTTATGTTCGTTTCAGCGGCGCTGCTCAAAGACGCGCGTCTTCGGGCTGGCCTCACACAGGCGGATCTCGCTCGGCGGCTTGGGGTCAGCCAGGCTGCCGTAGCCAAGCTCGAGCGGCCGCGCTCCAACCCTACGATCGCGACGCTCGAAGATGCGCTGCACGAGACCGGACATCGACTCGTGCTCGTTTCGGAGCCGGTGACCCCTGGGATCGACGAAACGCTCGTCTTTGAGCAACTGAAATTGACTCCTGAGCAAAGGCTCATGCAGCTGGAAAATATGTACGAATGGGGTCGCGACCTATCACTCGCCGGAGCCAGGTCACGTGGCGAGCTGGGGTGAGTACCATCCCGTGGCGCTCGTACAGGCCCTCGTCGAGGGCGACGTCGACTTCGTGGTCATCGGTGGAGTAGCAGTCGTCCTGCAGGCGATGCCGCGATTCACCAAGGATCTCGACATCTGCTACTCGACCGCAAGAGACAACCTGAACGCGCTTGGCAAGGTGCTGGTGGAACTAAAAGCCCGCCTGCGCGGAATTCCAGAGGCGGTGCCATTCATACCCGATGCGCGCACCCTGCGCCAGACGCAAATCCTGTGCTTAACAACGCCCGCGGGCGATATAGACCTGCTGGTCAGCCCGGAGGGAGCGCCCTCGTATCAATCTTTGCGCCGCCGCGCCGACGTTATGGATCTGGGCGGACAGAGTGTCCGGATTGCGTCTATCGAGGACATGCTCGACATGAAGCGCGCCGCCGGACGTCCGCAGGACCTGATCGATATCGAATCGTTGGAAGCAGCCCACCGGCGCCTGCGTCGGGAGTCAAAGCGATAGCAAGGGATAAGCGGTTCTCCTGCTGCCTACCGCCGGTCCCCCCCGCTAGATCACAGCCCGACCGGCAACGTCTTTCCCGCGAGCGCGATCAGCGCCTCGGCGGTCACCCACACCGGCGTCTGCGAACTGGTACGCGAGTAGCGGATGGAACCGCCGGGCGCGAGCAGGCTTTCGAGGTAGCCGACCGGCGAGCGACTGCCGTGACGGCGCACCGAGGCCGGGTTGCGGCCGGAGGCGATCAGGCCCTGCACCGCCCATGCGGTCGACTGGGCATTCGATTCGCCGCCGTACTGCTGCGGAAAGCCGCCGTCGAGGTTCTGCGAGCGGATCAGGTAGTCCGCCGCCGCACCTAGCACGCGTGTGTCGTGCGCGCCCGCATCCACGAGCGCCTGCAGCGCGGCCCCCGTGTCGTCGACGTCGCTGGACGAGCCCTGGGCGCCGAAGGAGAAGCCGCCGTCACTGTTCTGCTGGTGCTCAATCCACCCCGCCGCTTCGCGGATCGCACCGTAGCCGGCGGAGTGGCCGACCGCGCGCAGGGCGAAGATCGCAAACGCGGTGAGGTTGACCTGGTTGTCGAAAGAGTCATCGCTCTCGCGGGCGCGCAGCATTTCCGCCACGAGGTCGTGGCCGGCGAAGGAGTACGCCGACACCCCGCACGCGTGTGCCGCGAGAATCGTGCGCTCCTCGTCGCCCACGCCCCGCAGAGTGGAGACTTCGCCGCGCAGCGAGTCGAGCACCGAGTGCCCGTCGCGGCGCACGCTCGCCGGGTCGCGCCCGGCGGCCGCAAGACCCATCGCCGCCCAGGCCGTGTACAGCTCGCTGGAGTCCTGCCCGCTCGTGCCGCCGTAGCCGCCGTCGCTGTTCTGCGCCGAGGCCAGATAGGAGAGTTCGGGTGAGAACGAGGCAGCGGCGGCCCGTGGCGCAAAGGCGGCGGCGGTCGATGCCCGGGCCGAGGGCGCCTTGTACATGGCGGTGCCCGTCGCGGATGTTGTGGCCGCCAGAGCGTTCGTGCCACCTGAGGACATGGCGAGACTCAAACCCGACACGAGCGCGAGGATCGCCAGCGAGCCGAGCACCGTCCCCGGCGCCTGCGCCTCCTCCCAGCTCACGGTCATGCGCTCGCGCGTGCGTGCCAGCAGGCGCGCGAGCTCGGGACCGAAGGCGAGCGCGAACAGCAGCGTGGCGAGCGTGTCGGTGATGTCGAACGGCAGCCCGTTGGCCACCGCTATCAGCAACGCCGCCGGAGTATGGCTCGCGCCGATCGTCCACGTGTAGAAGTTCATGATCTCCTTTGCGCCGAGTGCCGCGAACGCACATGCGAGCGCAAGCGGAATACGCCCCAAACGCCTGCGTGTGAGCCCGCCCAGGCCCGCGCCTGCGAGCCCCACGAGCCCCCAGGCCGCCATCTGCCACGGGGTGTACGGGCCCTGTCCGAGCATCACGTTCGAGGCGAGCATCCCGATCGCGCCGACCGTGAATCCCGGCAGCGGCCCGAGCGCGTAGCCCACGACGAAGGCGATCGCCGTAATCGGCTTCACGTCGGGCAGCGCCACGAACGCGTCGCGCCCGAGCGCGGCGACGGCCGCGAGCGTAGCCACGACCGCCACCATCCGCGTCGAGGGCCGGCGGCGCTCATACGCGAGCCAGCCGAGGCCGAGAACGACGCCGACGAGCAAGAACGAGGCCAGCGGCCAGCTCATGGGACGACGACGTTTGATCGCCGGGCTGGTGAGCGTCTCACGCGACCGCCTCCAGCGCCGCGCCCGCGCACAGCAGCGCGGCGCCCTGCTCGGGCAGCAGCGCGCCGGCCGCACCGCCAAGGATGCGGGCGGTCTCGGTCGCGAAGTACCAGCCGCCCGCGAGCAGCTCACCGGCGGGTCCGTCGGCGATCACGCGCCCGTCGGCGAGCAGGACCGTGCGCGCCGCGCAGGCGGCGGCGAACTCGGGATCGTGGGTCGCCACGATCACCGCCTGGCCCGCGTCCGCGCGGCGACCCAGCTCGCGGGCCAGCTCGGCCTTGGCCTCGCGATCCATGCCGCGGGTGGGCTCGTCCAGCGCGAGCACCGCCGGCGGGGAATCGGAGATCGGCAGCGCCGCGCCGGCGACGATCGCGAGTGCGAGACGCTGGCGCTCGCCGCCGGAGAGGTCGCGCGGATTGCGTCCGGCCAATCCGGCCAGCCCCATCTCCGCGAGCGCCTCGGCGGACGCCTCCTCGGCGACGCGCTCGTGGATGAAGTAGTCGCCGGGATTCTGCAGCATCAGCGCGACCCGGCCGCTCCGCTCGACCCGTCCGCGGGTGGGCGCCAGCAAACCGGCGGCGTGACGCAGCAACGTCGACTTGCCCGCGCCGTTGCGTCCCATCAGCGCGACGCTCTCGCCGGGCTCGACGCTCAGGGTGACGCCGCGCAGGATGGCCGGCCCGTCGTGCAGCTCGTGCCACACGTCGCGCATCCGCAGGGCGGCCGAGGACTTGCGCGCGCGGCCGCGCGCTTTCGCCATCAAGCCGGCGCCCGCCCCTCCAGGGCTCGATCCGTGCGAGCTCACTCCAGCGCGGCCCGAGCCGCGGACAGGCGTCTCCGCGGAGCTGGACGCCGGTGCGCCCGCTGCATCATCGCTCGACTCCGGCCGGGCCTCATCCGGCAGCAGGCCGCGCGCGCGCAGCGTGGCACGGGCCTGCCTGACGCCCACCGGCGCCGGATGCAGGCCCGCGAGCGCGAACAGCTTGGCGCCGGGAGTCTGAAGCGCAGGCGCCCGCCGGGCAGCCCACTCGAGGAACGTCTGCGGCTCGCCATCGCACGCGACCCGCCCCGCCTCCAGCGCGATCACCCGGTCGGCGACGCTCAGACAGCGCTCCAAGCGGTGCTCGGCGAGCAGGATCGTCGTCTCCCACTCCTGGTTCAGCCTGCGCAGCAGGCCGATCAGCTCATCGCCCGCGACGGGGTCGAGCTGCGAGGTGGGCTCGTCGAGCAGGATCACGGGCGGGCGCCCGGCGAGCGCCGCACCGAGCGCGACCCGCTGCTGCTCGCCACCGGACAGCTCGTGCACGGAGCGATCGAGCAGCGCGTCGATCCCGAGCGCGAGCGCCACCTCCTCCACCCCGCGCGCGACAGCGGCCGCGCTGTGGCCGCGGCTCTCGAGCGAAAGCGCGAGCTCTGCCCGCACCGAGCTCGTCACGAGCTGTGTCTCGGGGTCCTGAAACAGCGCTCCCGCGATCGTGCCGAGCCGCGCGGGACCGTGCTCGCGCGTGTCCAGCCCGGCGAGCGTCACGTGCCCTGCGAAACGCCCGCCGTGGAAGTGCGGGACCAGCCCGCACGCGGCGCGCAGCAGCGTCGACTTGCCCTGTCCCGACATCCCCGCCAGCAGACACAGCTCGCCCGGCTGGATCCCGAAGCTGACATCGTCCAGCGCCGGCGTCTCGACTCCCGGATAGTGATAAGTGACGCGGTCGAACGACAGGATCGCCGTCATGGCTCGATTCCTCTTCTATCTGCGAATGGCAAGACCACGGCGGCGATCAGCGCCGCACACAGTGCGAGCGTTCCCCCGTTCACCGGCGCGTGCAGCAACGGGTAGGACTGAAAAGAGGCCGCGTCGGTGAGCCGCCCGACGACGGCCAGCGCGAACACCGCGATCGCAGAGCACGCGAAGGCGATGTCGTGGCGCGACCACGGGCGTCTTCGTCGCGCGGGGCGGCGGGCGGCGGCGAAGCCGCGCAGCTCGAGCGTTGCGGCGACGTCCATCGCACGGTCGAGCGAGCCTCCGATCACGGCGCCGAGCAGCGCCACACGCGCACGAGGACCTTCCGGCGCGCCTGCTCCTCGCGTGCGCTGGGCCTCGGCCAGACGCTGTGCGTCGGCTGCCAGCAGCGGGATCATGCGGGTCGAAAGCGATGCGGTCAGAGCCGAGCGGAACGACAGCCGGCGCAGCCCTCGGAGCAGCTCATCGGGGTCGACCGAGAGCGCCGCGACCGTTGTCACGACGATCAACAGCGTGACCTTCAACGCGATCACCGCACCGTAGACAGCCGCCTCGAGCGTCAGGTCTCCCTGGCCGAACGGACCGAGATTCCCGAGGCGGGCAAAGACGGTCAGGCCCTGGCGCGAGACGAGCACGTTGACCGCCACGATCGGCACCGCGACGATCGCCGCTGTGCGCATCGTCCGTGTGAGCGCGCGCCCAATCCTCGCGGCACACCCTGCCCCGAGCACGGCGAGCAGCAGCGTAAGCAGGACGAGCGGGTGGAACAGAGTGAGCGCAGCCGCGCTCAGCGCGAGCGTCCAAACCGCGCCCACACCCGCACGCGCGGCGTGCAATGGACTCGCGAGGCGGCGATAGAAGAAATGGGTTGCCGCCAACATCTCCCGCTCACCCTCCCACAACAACCGGCACGGGCAACTCCGCTCCCCCCGGCGCGAGCGCGAGCGCGAAATGGTCCTGCAGGGCGGACGCGTCGAACGCGCGCGCCGCCACTTCGACACCAGCGGAATCCGTTCCCGTGACAACCCACACCGGCGCTTCTTCGGAGCGACGAGTCGCAGCCACGAGCCCGGCGCCGGCCGTGAACGTGCGGGCCGACGAGCCGCGTTCGTTCAGCAGCGTGAGCGTCCGCCCGCCGGTGGAGAAGCGCGCGTACACACCGCTCGCGCCTGGCCCGCTTCCGATCTGATGCGTGCTCGGGTCGCCCTCCACCGCGATCCACGGCCCCACCATCACGCGCAAAGTTTCGGGCTCGCCACCGCTTCCGAGCGCCGCGATCGCGGCGGGCACTCCCAGCGCTCGCAGCCGTTCGGTCACCGTGCGGCAAGCGTAGCCCGCGACGACGGCGCACTCGATCCGCACCGGCAGGCGCTTGCCGTCGATGCCGTTCAGAAACGGCTCCGGAAACGAGCCGACCACGGCGGGCACGCTGTCGGTCTCGCTCCAGTCGTGCAAATCCCACCAGATGTGATCGCCCGGGTGCACGTTCCTCGCCGCGGCCCCCTTCGACGCCTCGACCCCGTTTACGTAGTAGAACCAGTCGCTCGGCTCTCCACCGGCTTCGCCGCCGGAGAGCCCATCGACGCTCTCGACGAAGCCTCCGCCGTAGCGCGTGGTCACCCTCGCGTTGCGCATCAACAAGCTCATCGCGGTCTCCTGCCCCACCACCCGCGGCGCGCTCCACGCGCGCACCAGCGACGCGCCGAAATCGTGCGTGACGGTCAGGTGCACGGCGCTCGGCGCCGGTCCCGCGCCGAGCCCGCAACCGGCGAGGAGAGCCGCCGTGAAACAGACGACCGCTACCGAGCCGAGCGCCCGCGACACGCTGCCACGCACAGGCCAGCGTGTCGCGGGACGGGGCGGCCGCGAGCGCTTAACGCGCATCCTCGCCGACATCCCCGCGCGCACGACTTCGCGTTTGTTGCGCGCTAGCCGACATAGAACACGATCCGCGTCGTGCCTCTCGACAGCGTCGTGCGATTGCCGGCCGCATCGGTGGCCTCGATGTCCAGTACGTAGCGTCCCGGCGCAAGCGCCGCCGGCAGCAGGTAGGAGAACACGCCGTTGCTCGACACCTTCAAGAAGCTACCCGCGCCACAGCGCGCGCGCGCAAACCGCGTCGTGACACCGTTGTATGCGTAGCAACGACCTCTGTACTCGCGGCGCAGCTCGAGGCTCGTCGCGGTGACCGTCGTGTGCGCAAGCACGCTGCCGCTGAGAATGCGCGGCGCGTTGCCGCGCTTGTATACATGCCCTTCGCTTACGCTGCTCGCCTTTGCCACCACCGCGTATGGGCCCTTGTACGGCGCAGCCGCCGCAGAGCCGGCAGCGGTGGTCGTGCCGCCTGCGGACGTGCCGGCTCCCGGGGCCTTCGTGGTGCCACACGTGCCGTCGTTACCCGTATGCACGCAGACGGTCGTCTCTGTGCGGACCGATTCGGGCGCCGTGGCCTGCAGCGTGTACGTGCCTGGGGCAACGAACGTAACCGTCGCGTGGCCGGTGGAGCCAGCGGTCGCGCTCGCCTGCGCTCCCGCAATCGTCGCGCCGGCCGCAGGAGAGCCTTCCCCGCTCGCGCTGTACCTGGTGACCGTCAGCGGCACCGATTCGCCGACAGCGGCTGTCGTGGGCGCTTCGATGCCGAGCGGCAACGGCGGCGGCGGGCAGGTCGTGCCGTAACACGAGGGAAAGAACAGCACGTGATCGCCGCTGTGAAGTTCGGCTTCACAAGCGCCCGTGCTCGCTTCCTTGTTGTCGAGCCAGAACGACCAGAAGTAGTTCGCCAGAGCTTCTTTTTCGAAGACGTGACTCTCGCCCTCGATCGTATAAATTTCATACTGTTTGAATTCACCGTTCCAAGGTCCGCTCCAGTTGCCGCCGGTCGCGAGCTGCAGCGCACCCAGGGCGCTCGTCCCGGCACATGAATCTTCGGCTTTGCCGTCCGCGGCGACCGGTGTCGCGGTTGTCGTCACCTGTGTCGCCGGAAGCTTTGTTTCGGATAGGCCCTCCACTCTGACGGTGACCGTCGCCGGTTCGGCCGCAAGGGCTGAGGAGACGAACACTGCCGAGGCCAGGCAAACGGCGCATATTGCTAGAGAGATACGACGAGATACGAGCATGGAGCCAACCCCTTTCCACGAGGGCTTGTGGGCTTCCGGTCGGAGGCAGGTCTCCTGGCTCCCGGGCCTACCCCTCCGCGCCTTCCCGTCCCGCCGTTGGCGGATCGGTGGCTGCGCGCCGTCTGTTCGGCGCACCGCGGTGGGCATCCCCGGTCACAGTGGCGGGTCCGCGCCGGATTTCCACCGGCTTCCCTTCACCACCGACCGTCTGAATGTCTGCATCCTACTCTACCCTCGCGGCTGTGGAGTCGGCCGCTCAGCGTGGTGTGGACGGCTTCGTGAGCGAGATCTGATCGCCAGTTGCACGTCGGCGCTATGGGCCCGCGTCGCGGGCCCTGTCTCGCCGAACTACGGCTCGATGCGCGAGACCGTCGCAACTCGGTCGATCCCGCGGTCGAACGACATCACGACTCCTACCCCGGTCGTCTCTGCGGCGGCGACGAGGTAGGCCTCGGCGAAGTCGAGTCGCTCGACCTCGTAAACCTCGAGCGCACGAAGAAGCATCGCCTCATCGACGACCTCTATCGAGCGCAGCGCGATCGCGGCACGCATCATCTCCGCGATCCGTACGCGCTCTACCTCATAGAAGGATTCGAGTACGTATACGCACTCCGCCAGCACCAGATCCACAAGCAGCAGAAGCTCCCCACCCACAAGCGCCTTGGTCGCGCGAGTAGCCATCTCCGGCGGGTCTCCGGTGAGATGGCGCACCAGGACATTCGTGTCGAGGAACGCCGTCAGCGCCACTTCTCCGCGCGAGCCCGCCGCGTGCGGCGCAACACCTCGTCCCACGGCGTCCCCCGCTTGGTCTGCGGCACAGCGACCGATGCGGCCAGCTCGATGAAGTCCGGGGTCTTGGCAACCACTGCCCGCTTACGCTCCACGCGGAACAGAAGCTCGTCGCCCTCGTTCAGATCGAGCGCATCGCGCACGGCCTTCGGAATCGTGACCTGCCCCTTTGACGTCAAGCGTGCCGAAGCATCCAAAGCATTTCTCCTTACTAAATCGTGAGAGTAAGGATAGCAGAGTGCCATAAATGCTCCGTCGTCTGCTTGATATGCTGCATACAACAATCGGCAACCGGATTTGGGGAACTGTGCAGGCAGAAAGGGTGGCCGAGCATCCCCCCGGCACACAGCCACTGCGGCATCCCAGCCGGCGGCATCCAAACTGGGAGCTGTTGGTCTGCTGCGTGAGGGGCCATCAGCTCGCCGGCGTCGACACGGCCGAACTGCATCCGCAGGACGCGATCTTCGCCCGCGAGGACGCAGGCGGCACGCGCTGGCATCGCTGCCTGCGCTGTGACAGCTGGCTCTGGCTGGCACCGCCCGAGCACCCCGCGCACCCTCATCCGCCTGAGCGCAGCGAGATCGAGTTGCCGCTGCGGGGCAAGCCGCTGCGCGACAAGCTCGTGCTGCGTCTGATCGCGATCGACCGCGCGCTCCACTTCATGGTGCTCGGTGCATTCGGCGTGCTCGTGCTGATATTTGCCGCCGACCGCGGAACGCTGCGCCACACCTTCTACAAGGTCGCCGCCGACCTCCAGGGCGGCGTCGCGTTCGAACAGTCCCATGCCACCCACGGCCTCTGGCACGACCTCTACGACGCCTTCACGACATCTTCGTCGCATCTGCACCTGCTCGGAGCCGTGCTGCTCGCCTATAGCGCCGTCGAGGGAATCGAGGCCTTGGGCCTGTGGTACCAGCGCCGCTGGGCCGAGTACCTCACGTTCCTCGTCACCACATCGCTGCTGCCACTGGAGATCTATGAGATCGCCAACCGCCCAACTCTCTTCAAGATTCTCGCCTTCGTCATCAACTTCGCGATCGTCGTCTACCTGCTGCTCGCCAAGCGGCTGTTCGGCCTGCACGGCGGTGTCGCCGCCGCCGAGGCCGAGAGCGAACATGATCGAGGCTGGGAGGCGATCGAACGCACCGCGCCTCCCACACCCAGCCTGAGCTGACCGATTGAGAATAAGTGGAAGCGCCCGGAACGCTGGATGCTCTTCCTCGCGCGCAAATAACCACTCCCCTCGCCAGCAACAACAGCTAACCACCTGACTCTCACTCATTGGCAGCCCACCGGGACGGAACGCAGGCTTGCAAGCCATGTACGGCGCACTGAGGTCCAATGGCAGTTCGCCTTCAAGGATCGTCTCTGCACTTGCATGCGTTTTATCTCACGTCTCGCACTTCGTAAGGGCTACTTCTTTTTGCTGTGGATCTTCCGCTGGACGAGTTGTACGCTCTCGGATCGTGGTCGCTTGGGGCCGGGTTGAAGTGCCAGAATCGCCAGGTGGGCCGTGAGCCGGCCGTGACCGGAGATGAGCAGGGCGCGTCCCGTGGCGTCGAGATCGATCTCGACTGTCGTCGTCCCGGCGACAGAGGTCGAAAAGCTCTCTGTTCCGATGGTGACCGTTTTGGTCTTCTTCCCGCCTTTTGTCTTGACCGTGCTCTTCGCCGTGAGCGTGAGCTTGCCGTCAAAGCCTCCGCTCGCGGTGCAGTTTAGCTTCACGAGCGCCTTATCGCCCTGCACTGGGATACTTGTGCCGGGAAGCGATATTTCGCCCGTGCTGGTCGCGGTGGCTCCTGTGACATAACCTGGCGGAGCGGTGACACTCGAAGTGGGAGTGGCGGCGCTGGACGCATTGTTTCCGGAGCCCGTTGGGGTTGGACCTGTCGGGGGTGGACCTGCTGGGGGTGAGCCCGCTTGGATAGGACGCAGCGCCAATGTCGTACGAGTAGGTCGCGGTGTTTTCGTCCGCGTCAGTAGCCCACGAGCTCGCCGAGCGAGTTGGCGACACTCGTGACCTTCTTGGTTTTGCCTTCCACTATCGTGCTTTGGGTCGAAAGCGCGCCGGTTTCTTTGTTGTATTCGTCGGTGTGCAGATACAGCCAACCCTGGAGACGGTCGGGGCGCCCAGGAGCCGCAGCGAGCAGCGACGTTGACATCGCTCGACAAATGAGCGCGGTGTAGGCCAAACGGAAGCATTGACATGACCGGGCGCTCCGCCCAGCGCGACTGACCCCGGCCCCCCTTTCGCAGGACCCGTCTTGTGATCACATCCCAGCGCTCCGGCGCCGGCCGTCGGGCGCGCCTCTCCGACCGCCGTACTGGCGCGGGCTACACCCTTGACAATCTGCTCACTCGAACGGCTCCACAATGTCGATCAGCGCGTTCGAGCCCACAACCGGGCGCCGTGGCAACGCGTGAAGCGCAATACGCGCCGGTGCGTGCAAAGCTGACCCCAGGGACCCCGCCATGGCCAGCCTCGGGTAGAACGGTGGAGGCCCACGCGGGAGTTGCAGTGTGCGCGGCCTTGAGATGGTAAGGCGAGATAGCGTAGGGTTGAACCGTGACAGTGCACAGATGGTCTCTGCCGCTTGTGATGGGATGGATCATAGCTATGACCTCTCCCGCTTTGGCTGCTACTCCCATCCCGCCAATCTTGCTTGTGGCCCAACCGCATGACCTACCTGGCTTCTTTGATGCCAAGAGCAACCTCTCCTCAGCAACGTCCGCGCTCCTATACGCTCAGCAGAATGGCGACACTCCGGAAGAAGCCGAAGTCGAAGTTACGCACCTTCAAAACGAGGGATTTATCGAGGGTGTGTCGGAGACCCTGGCCAGACCACACAACGAAGCGGTGTCTGACGCGCTCGTGTTTGAGTCGAATCAGAGCGCCAAGCACGAGCTGAGAGCCACTCTCGCGGAAGATCAAAAATCACACGCCGCAGATGGGCTCAGGCGGTTTCACGTACAAGCCATTCCGAACTCTGTAGGCCTCGACCAGTTTCAAACCGGGAAGTCCGGCGCTGCGGGCGATGTATTCTTCTCCACCGGCCATTGCTTTCTCCTAGTCGGAGATGTCGCACGTGATGCCTCGAGCAGAGAGCAGGGCATACAAGCACCCATCGCTGGCGCCGTCGCCCTATACAGGCGCATCAAACACCTGTGCGCCTGAGTATTGCAGGGCTGTAAGCAGCAGAGCCCATCTAAGCCAGACATCATTCACTACAAGCTTACCCAAGAACGGGTGGTCCGCCGGAGGGCCGAATAGGAATCGCTTCCCACTGCGTCACTAGCCAGCAACCAAACACAAGAGCAAGTAATGCGCTTGACGCCAAATCAAATGGCTGCTCCCCTCGCAGGCGTACCTCAATACCCGCCCTTCCTAGCCTCCTATCCTCCGGTCCCGCTCTGGCATCGGCCAAGATCCGGCGATTAGCAGCCGACCTGAAGTACCACTGCCACGATCCGAGCGGTCTACGTCGAAGTTGGATGTCCAGGTTACCCCAACGCAAGCGACCCCCGCTCCGAATACGAAACGGAAGAAACTCACATACCGTATCACCGCTAGCTCGCCGAACAACAACAAAATGCCATCCCGATCGAGCTTTACGGACAATGTCATATCGCGCATTGCCGACAAGAACGCAAGCAAACGCCCCGTCCTCGCCAGGCTCTACGCGCGCAAGTATTACTCCGTCGCGGCACAGATGCCCATCAGCACCGAAAATCATCCCAAATGCCGTGTGGACTCTAGACGCGCCGCACGCCAGAGGCCAACGGCCCGTCGAGTCAAGTTAAGGGCCAGCAGCGACAAAAGTGCCACAGTTGTCCAGACGACCAGGAATCTATACTCATGGGGTTTCATAACGCCAAACAGGATTACAATGCGAGCGACTATAACCCATACACTGACGGCCGCGAGTGCGGCAATCAGTGCCCGGGGCCTCTTTGCTGCCGGCAAAAACCTCCGGGGATGAATTCCACGTGCATGGAGTGGCCTACCCACCAGGACATGCCCCTTGTTTCACGGCGCACTTAATGATATCGAGCCATTCTTTGGTTTCTTCGTGCTGATCGTGCTCTTGCTGGTGATAGCGATCAAGGATTTCCTGGCATGTAGATATGTGCCCGGCAAAATCTACTAGACACTGCGGGCCACCGTTCGGATTCGAGTCACAGTGCTGCCGATGATAGGCAACTATCCAACAACCAATCGCATGGGCCGCTGTTGCTGTGGTGCCCCCTCCACCGTAAGTAGTCACTTCATATTGTCCTGTTTCGAACGCGTATTCTTCTTCCCAAGCTGCTGAACCCCCCAGCGGCCCTGGCGCTCCCCCGCCAGCGGACCCTTCTTTAGCTGCGTTGGCGGCGGCGGTGGAGGCGGCGTCTTCGGCGGCTTGGCGTGCGAGGCGTTCTGCTTCGGCGCGGGCGGCGGCTAGGCGGGCGGCTTCGCGTGCTTCTCCGCCGGCGGCCCATTCGCTGTCGAACTGGGTCAGCCAGCCCGGCGTTTCGAACGTCCATTCGCCGCTGGGGTCAGAGCTGTTGACGGGGTCTCCGAACGTGTAGGCGTACGCGTCGGCGGAGCCTCCGGGCCGCGGATCGGTCTGCAGGAAACGCCCGACCTGCGGCACGTAGGAGCGTGCCCCCATCGCAATCACGCCCGTCGGCAGTTCGGTCTGGAGCGCGTCCGCGCCGAGCCAGGAGTACTTCGGCGGCGTCGTGCCCGTGCGCGGGACGCCATACTCGGTCGAGTCGCTCGTGGACAGCAGTTTTGTTTCCGTTTCGCTCAGCGCGGCGGTGGCGACCACATCACCGTGAAGGTTGGTGATCTGCAGGACGGGTGCTTCGGTGTTGGTCTGCACCGCCGCCAGCGCCCCGTTGATGCCGGGGATGTTGCGCGTCGTGTGACCCGACGCGGGTTCGATCGTCCACGCCAGCGTGTCGCCACCGCTCGCGTAGTGAGAGATGACGTCCGAGCTGGTTTTGCCGGTCGCGACCGTTTCGCGCGTGCGCCCCGCCGGGTCCGGGTAGTAGCCGATCGTCTCGCCGTTCTGGGTCTGGGTGGCGAGCTTGCCGTTTGTGTAGTACGTGCTCGTCAGCACCGTGCCGCCGGCGTCTGCGGCCGGGAGGCTCGTGGTGTTGCCGAACGCGTCGTAGGTCGTGCCCGTATCGGTGAGGCGGTCGGCGGCATCGTAGGTGTGGCTTTCGACGGTCCCGCCTTCGCTCGCGCATTCGCCTTTGCTGTTCGGTTCGCGGGTCGTCAGGCCCGTGCGGTTGGTGTCTTCGTCATAGGCGTAGATGTGGGTCGTGCAGCCTTTGCCGCTGGGGGTATCCTGGACTTGGGTGAGGCGTCCGGCGTTGTCGTAGGTGTAGCTCTGGCTGGAGAGGCTGCTTGCCTGCGACAGCCACTGGTCGTGGATCGACGGGATCGCGGTGTCGCTGAACCACGTGCAGCCGGACGTACAGTGGGTCGTCTTTACGTATTCCACGCCCGTGGGTTGTCCCAGCTGGTTGTACGTGTCAGTGGCGGTCATACCGTTGGGGTAACCCTCGGTGAGCAAGTCACCCTGGACATCATAGCTCGCGGTGAACGTGCCCGACATCGAGTCCACCAGCTTCGTCAGCAAGCCCGTGATCGGGTCATAGGTGTAGGTCTGCGTGCCCTTGCCATCGTTCATCTGTTCGACCCGCCCATCGACGTCGTACGAGTAGGTCGCGGTGTTTTCGTCCGCGTCGGTATAGCTCACGAGCTCGCCGAGCGAGTTGTCGACACTCGTGACCTTCTTAGTTTTGCCTTCCACGATCGTGCTCTGGATCGTCAGCGCGCCGGTTTCTTTGTTGTATTCGTCGGTGACAGTCGGCAGCGCCGTATCGACGGGCGAGCTGATCGCGCTGGTCAGCAGACGCCCACTGGCATCGTAGGTCGCGGTCGCCGTACGGGTCGTCGAGCCGGAGGTTTCGACGGTTTTTTCCGGCTCCTCCCAGATGTTGTACGCGCTGTACGTCATAACCGGGATTTCCGGCAGACCGCTCGTTTCCGGCTGCGATGCGGGCTTCGTCTCGCAGACCAGGTTGGCCCATTCGGGGTGTCCACCACAGCCGGGGTATTCGGAGTTGGCCGCAGTGGTGTAGTAGATGGTCTGCGTGTTATGTGCGCCGGCGCCCTTAGCGCTGAACTTCTCGATCCGGTTGTTGCCGGCGTCTGCGACCCATACGTTTCCCTGGTGGTCGAGCACGATGCCCTGTGGTGTTTTGAATTGCCCGTTGCCGGTGCCACTCGTCCCGAACTGAGCGACAAATTCCCCTGTAGATTCCCCTTTTTCGGAGATCAGCTTGAACTCCTGTACGCGTGCGTTGCCGCGATCGACCACATAAGCGGCTTCACCGGAGACCGCGAGGCCTGCCGGTTCTTTGAACTGTCCGTTGCCGGTGCCCGCCGCTCCGAACTGGCCGATCTTTGTCGCCGTGGACGAAAGCTCGACCACGCTTGAGGCGACGGTATCGGAGACCCATACGTCGCCTTTCGCATCGGCGGCGATGCCTTCAGGCCCTTCGAGCACACCGCTGGCCGAGTCTCGAAGGTATGTGCCCGTGGATGAGAACTCCTGGACTCGGTTGTTGCCGGTATCGGCCACCCATATGTTGCCGCTGGAGTCGATCGCGATCGCGGTAGGGCTTTTGAGCTTCCCGGCTTCCGTGCCTTCCGAGCCAAAAGCCCTCACGAACGCCCCAGCGGACGAAAGCTCCTCGACGCGATTATTGCCGGTATCGGCAAGCCAGATATTGCCTTCAGCATCCACGGCGATGCCGCGCGGTTTGCGGACCTGCCCGTTGCCCGCGCCTTCCGTGCCAAACTGGCTTAGGTATTCGCCCGTAATCGCTGAGAACTCATCAACGCGGCTGTTGTTGGTGTCGGCCACCCAGACATGGCCCGTCGAGTCGGCCGCCACGCCATCAGGCCCTTTGACCGTGGCCGGCGCATGTGCTTGGGTGATGTATTGGCCCGTTGCGCCGAGCTCTTGGGCGCGACTGTTGCCAGTGTCGGCAACCCATACATGGCCTTCCTGGTCGCGGGCGATGCCCTGCGGTTCTTTGAACTGCCCATTACCCGCCCCGGCCGTGCCGAACTGGCTCAGATATTCGGCTGATGTTGTTTTTAGCTTGAACTCCTGCACTCGATTGTTGCCGCGATCGACCACATACGCGTCTTCACCGAAGATCGTGATCCCGGCCGGTTCTTTGAATTGGCGGTTTCCGCTCCCTTTCCCGCCAAACACCGCCGTCAATTTTGCCGTAGAGGAAAGCTCAATTACATAGGCTTCTCCGGTGCTCGAGGCCCAAACGTTGCCTTTCGTATCAGCAGCGATACCTTCAGGACTTTTGAAATCCCCCGTTTCGGACTCCCGAAGGAATGCGCCGGTGGAAGAGAACTCCTCGACTCGGTTGTTGCCGGTGTCGGCGACCCATATATTCCCGCTGGAATCGACTGCGAGCGCAGCCGGTCCTTTGAACTTGCCGAGTTCACTGCCTTCTGAGCCGAACGCTTTCATGAAGGTCCCTGTCGAGGAGAGCTCCTCCACCCGGTTGTTACCGGTATCTGCGACCCAGATATGTCCTTCCGCGTCCACTGCGATGCCTCGCGGCTTCTTGAACTGCCCGTTGCCCGTTCCTTCAGTACCAAAGTGATTGATGTATTCAGCGGTGGCCGAGAACTCATCCACACTGTTGTCTTCAGTATCAGCCACCCAGACATGACCCGAGGGGTCGACGACGACACCACGAGGCGCGTTGAACGCGGCGGGCGCCAAACCTGTGGCTGCGGCCTTGGTGGAATACACGTAGCCTCCCGCTGGGAAGCCGCTGCTGCCACCCGGCATCCTGGTTTCGGTGGCATTGCCAGTGCTAGGTTCGTAGAGGGTAGTGTGGGTGAGGTTCAGCTTGCCTGGATCGGTCGTTACCGAGGTGGGCTTGCGCAATTTCCACCCGAGGTTTTCCTGGCCGCTGTAGGAGGTCGCGGTGGTCCGGACTTCTTCTTCTTTGCCGGAGACCAAGGCGGCCTCTGTAACCTTGGTCGCGAGCCGGTAGGGCCCGCCTTCTGCGGGCGCGCCTTCGTCGTAGCTGTAATGGACGTCCTGGCGCGCCTGGACCTGTGCGCCGCTCGCGAGCTTGATTTTGTGTTCGGGGCCGAGCGTGCTCAGTAGCTCCGTGCCTTCGGTGTTGTACGTACTCTCAGAGTCGAGGAGTTTCGAGACTTCGGCCGATTTCGTGCCTTCTTTGAGCGCCGCCGCCCGGTTGAGGGGGCTGAGCGCGCGGACGACGTCGTTGGTCGAGTTGTATTCGCTGGTGGAGATCGCGCCGCTCGGTCCTGCCGCGTTGACCGTGCGGTCGCTGCTGTCGAGGTAGGAGATGCTCGCGCGTTTGTAGTCTTTCGCGGGCCAGCCCTGGGGCGAGTCCGGGGGGAAGAATGCCGTCGCGTCGGCGGGATCGTCTTTCTGGCCCCAGTTCGCGACTTCGCCGGGCGTCATCGTTGGCAAGCCGGTGCCCGAGAGGGGCACGTGGTACTCGATCGTCGACACCGCGCTTGACCCGAGCGCCGGTGGTTCGGGCACCGGGTTGTTCGTCGAATAGGTGGGTGTCCACTCCTGGATGCGGCTGTTGCCGTTGTCGACGACATAGGCGTCGCCTGCGGCGTTGACCGCCAGACCGGTGGGTTTTTCGAACTGCCCGTTGCCCGTTCCTTTCGTGCCGAACGAGCCGACCAGCACGCCGGCCTGGTTGAACTCGTCGACCTTCCCCGCGAAATCGCTCTCGTAGATCTCGCCAGCAGTCGAATTGCCACCGATCTCATATGGTTCGCCGACCGACGCGAACTGCCCGAGGTACGCTCCAGAGAGGGAGAACTCTTGGATGCGTTTGTTGCCGAAGTCGGCAACATACATGTTTCCATTCACAAACGCAAAGCTGCTCGGGCCGGAGAATTGTCCGTTACCCGAGCCTGTCGATCCGACGGCTCGAATAAATCCGCCCGTGGCGGTAAACTCCTCGATTCTGTTGTTGCTGTAGTCGGCCACCCATACGTTGCCATTGGGATCGAGCGCCACCCCGGCGACGATCCCGAACTGTCCCGGCCCAGTTCCCGAGCCGCCGAAGGACGCGACATAGCCGCCCCCGGTCTTCTCCACAGTGACCCCTGCGTCCCCCTGGTTCGTGACGTACACGTCTTCGGAGGATTGGTTGATCGCGATTCCCCAGGGGTCGTCGTATTGCAGCTGCTGTGTCCCGGCGATCCCAGCTCGACAACTACTTGTGCATTCCTCATATCTATATTCGCCGTTACTTACACCAAAGCCAATCGTCTTGATAAATGCGCCGCTCGCGGTAAACTCGTCGATTCGATTGTTCGCAGCATCGGTCGCCCAGATATTTCCTTTGCCATCTACCGCATCGCTGACCGCTTCTTTGAGCTGACCGGCTCCCGCGCCGCTCGAGCCGAATGCGAGCGAGTATTTCGGCGCGGGGAGCGTTATTGCCGACATCGCCGCACTCGACGCGACGAGAGACCCGCCCGCGTTCATCGCCGATACCTGCGCAACGAGCGCATAGCCCGCGTCGGTGGCCTGCGGGGTGTAGCTCTGATTCGTCGCGCCCGGGATCGCCGTGCACTGTGACCCGCTGCAGTCCTCCCACTGGTAGGCATACGCGAGCGGCCCGTTGCTCCAGGTCCCATTGCTCGCGACGCTCAGCGTGGTCCCGATCGCGGGACTCGTACTAGAGAGCGTCGGGACGGCCGTGTTTTTCAGCGCTTCGCCGCTCCACGGACCCGTCGCCGCGCTCGGCCGAGTGACCGATAGCAGCCGTCCCGTACCGAGATCCCCGACAATCGCGCCGTAGTGCAGCAGCCATGGCTGCTGGCCAGGGCGCGTGAACGCGCTTACATGTCCTTCCGCGTCGTAGCCGTAGACCGTCTTCAGCGCGGGGGAGAGGCGTGGATCCCACTCAGCGCGCAACCGTCCCTGTTTGTCATAGGCGTATTCGGCGACGGCCGTCGTCTGCATCGCTTTCGTGGTCGGGTTGTACGCGGTCAGCGATATCTGCGCGAGCCGCCCCGAGTATTCTTTCCATTCGCTCTCGTTTTCGCCGGTCGCGGTCGTGCTCGAGGCGTATTTGAACGTCAGCGCACGGCAGCCGGGGTTCAGCGTTGGCGCGCACGACACGCCGGCCGGCACGGGCGCGAGCATCTCCGTCGGCTCGGTGATTTTGCTTTCCCCGACCGTCACCGTCTGGAACGCGAAAGTCGTCTCGTTGGTCGAGACGGGACCTTCCTGAATCGAGGGCGTCCACAGTTCCCCGTTGCCTCCCGTAGGCTTCGTGAACTTGGTCGATGTGCCCTGCGCCGTGTTCTTCAGCAGATAGTATTCCGTGATCCCCGCTTTTTCGACTTCGGAGAGGACGAGGTTTTCATCGCCAACGGGCGAAGTGAACGCGCCTTTGGGAGCCTTGGCGAACGTCGTCTGCTTACCGTTTCCGGCACTCAGCGTCACGCTGCCATTCCCCAGCTTCAAAAGGCTCTGCTCGCCGCCCAGGCTCATACCCCACTGCGGGCCGAGCGGACCCATTCCGCCGACGGTCAGGTGCCGCGACTCGTAGTTGCGCCCGACGGTGAGGGACGCCCCCGGCGCGCTCATCGAGACGTCCATCGAGTTCAAATTGAACTCGCCACCACTCGGTTCGACGGCGCCCGGCCCCACATCGACGGGCGTGGCGGCAGCGACTGTGAACGAAAATTCTTCAGAGGAGACATTTTCGGCGTTGTCGGTCGCCGATACTCTGAGCTTGTGTACGCCCGGGCTATATTCGGTCGTGTTGAGCGTCCATTCGCCGCTCGCCCTGCAGGGCCCGAGCGAGCAATAGCCAGCGGGGGATCCAAGTTCTTTGCCGTCCAACGACAGGGTGATCGTTTTTATGCCGGAACTCGGGGTGGACCCCGTTCCATCCATCGCTTCTGCCTTGATCTGATACAGGCCTTTTCCGGTTTCGTTATTGGCGGGAAGACCCGACAGGACGAATTCGTGTGGTGGCGTGCTGTCGACTTTAATATATTGCGGGAACACCTGGTCGCATTCGCCTGGCTGCTCACCGGCATCACACGCGAGCGAGCTGAACTGCTCTTCACCGTCAGGCATCAGGCTGCTATACCCGAAACCTCTGTTGAATTCGGGGGCGCACTGCACGCCCTCACATTCTCCGTGTTCATACATCTGAAACTCTTCGCCCCAACCCTCGTTATTACTGATATTGACAAAACTGACCCCCAGGCCGGGGTCCTTTGCGTGTATTTCGACAGCGCCGAGAGAGCGGGGGCCGAGCCAGCCACCATTTCCATACAGGACGTTGGGTCTGCCACCATCCACCGTCGAATCTGTTTTGTCAAAAGTGACTTCGGCGCCTTTTTCCTGCTTGATCTGCACGCGCGACGCGTAGATTTGGTACGCAAATGATTCTCCCGAACCGGTCGTCCATTGGCCGTATTGAGCCGCATTTCCAGGCGATCCGGCAGCGCTTATGAAGCCCATAGACCCGCGGCCATAGTTGAGAGGGTTTTTGCTTTCTGCTTCGATCACCCCTTTGGAGCTAACGATCTGCTCGGTGTTTTCCAAGTTTCCACCGTTGTCGGCGCCTGAGGTTTCCACGCCGAGAGAAGTAATCCTCGCTTCCGACCCTTCACGAATGGGATACATATATGCGCCAAATTCGTTGCCGTTGTAGCCACCTTCCGTAAAGTCTTCGATCACTCCTTCATCGTTGATTGTGCCTCGGGTATGGATTTTCCCATTTGGCGTGGCGTTCCAGCGCCAGTTGGTGGGGCCATGCGCACCTTTATCAAAGGGATGTTCTTCATCCCACGCCGTTGGATCGACCTCGATCGGATAAGTCACCTGACTGGCGCCGCGGTCGACCGCGAGCGTCACGATGCCACTCGCATCATTCGCGACGCTCATCGCAACCGGCACCGGCGTGCCCACGGCATCTTCAGCCGCCGGCGGGAGGATACGCGCGAGCGTCACCCCTTCGACCTCGACCTCGATCGGGCCAGCTCCGGCGATACTCTGCACGAGCTTGGCCCCAGCCGGCAGCCCGATCCGGTAGAACAATCGTTCGGGGCTTTCCGGGGAACGTAGGATCATGCTCGCCTCGACCCCCTCGGGCGTGGGCCTGATCGCGGTGTCCGTGTCGGTCTGCGTGTTCGCATAGAGCACGCTCGCGCCGTCCACCATGCCTTCGGAGCCGCCCAGCGCCGTCCCCTGCGCGTCGACGGGCGTGATCGACACCCCGGTGCCGCCCAGCGTCACGCCATCCCCTAGCTGCCTTGGGATCCGCACGCTGACAGCGGGGGTCTGCGGTTCGAAGGCCCCGGAGGTGGGCGTGAGACCCAGATTCAGCGCCGTTCGCTGTCCGGGCGAGACTTCCACGGCGAGCGGGATTGACGATTCGACCACGCCGTGGATCGTCCCGCCGAAATTGACCTGCGCCACGTCGTCGGTCGCGTAGCCGGTGATCTTCGCCCCCGACGGTAGCTGTGGCGTCCCACCCAAAACGCTGTCGATCATTCCCGGGAACGCCGCGCTGTCCACCCCGCCCGCTTCTGCGGCGTCGAGCCCTTTGAACTTCGAGCGCGACACTTCACGCGCAGCCACCGCTTCCGGGCTCGACAGCTTCGCTTCCTCTTGCGCCCGCTGCTGTTCTCCTTCGGTCGGCGACCCCGCGACCACCAGTGGAGCCCCGAACGAAGAGGACCCGCCAGGTCCTCCCGCGGAGATGGAGCCATCGCCAAGCGCCATGCTCGACGGCCCAAGGCCGCTGGCCACAGAGCACATCAAGCATCCGAGCAGCAACCGCCGCGCAACGCGCATTTCCCGCCCCTCCCCAGGTGGATGACCTTGCGGCTACCGTATCTGCACCCTGTGACGCGTGTCTATCCCCTGTAGGGGTGATTTTATCCTCTGTATGGGTGACTTTATGGACTATAAGTAAGGGTTACGAGGATCCTGCCGAGCATCGCGTCGATCACCGGCTCTCCCCGGTACCGGCAGACCGACCAGCTCCCACTTGTTGTCGACCCCGAGCTTGCGGCAAATATTGGCTGAATGCGTGCGGGCTGTCTCCGGTGAGATCGACAGCGAGCTCGCGATCTTTGCATGGGAATATCCCCAGCTGATCCGTTCCATCACTTCCGTCTCGCGCGCGGTGAGCGACGGCGCGTCGGCAGCGACGACGCCCCGACCTCCGGCCGCGCGGTGGATTGCGGCACGGATGTCTACGAGGGCAGCGTCCCGCGACACGCGGACGGCGCTGGCGACAGGCAAAGTCGATGCACTGCCCGAGGCTGGTAGATCGGTGAGCAGCACAAGCCCGAGTCCCGGCTGAATGGCCTTGAGTCGCCTGAGCAGGACCGGCCTGGCCGCATAATCCTCGTGGAGGACGACCACCCGCGGAGCGTGTCGTGCGATGGCAACCTCGAGTTCGGCCTGATCGAGCCCGGCGGCCACGATGCTCAGGCTGAGACCCGTGCGAAGGACCTCGCGCAGATCATTACCGAACACCGCCCCAAACTGGCCCAGCACAACCGTCACTGGTCCTTTCTCACCCCCCATGATGTGATCGACTCTCTCTCCGCCCTATTAGACGCAGCCTTGATATCTGCGCGCGGCCATCGCCGCGAAGCAGCATGTTCGAAAGGCGCTCGACAGACCAGCCCTGTCTCCCACTCCGGTTTCAGTCCCGAACCCTGGCGATAGGGCCGTCCGGAGACGCGCCGCTCAGCGCCCAACGGCGCTCAGGTCGCCGCCGGCGTCCGCGAGCGTCGCGCGGTGTGAGACGTCCAGGACGGGCTTCGCGGCGATCAGCCGCCGCGCGTGGTCGAGATCGTCGGAGCGGCCGAACGTCAGCGCCGCCTGCACGCGCCCGTCCTTCAGGTACCAGGTCGTGAACTTTCTGTCGTCGAGCGACCCGCGCACGATCTCCTCGTCCCACTCATACGCGGGCCCGACGTACTCGAGCTCGCCCCAGTCGGCGAGCACCGAGAAGAAGTACGGGATCTCCTCGTAGGCTACATCTCTACCGAGCATGTTCAGCGCGGCGGTCTTGCCGTGGTTGAAAGCGACGTCCCAATGCTCGATCCGAAGCGTTTGCCCGTGCACGACCGAGTCGTACTCGCAGATGTCTCCGGCCGCGAACACGCCCGGCGCGGACGTCTCGAGCCGCGATGAGCAGCGTACGCCGCCGCGCTCGCCGATCTCAAGGCCCGCTCTCTGCGCGAGCTGCACGTCGGGCGTCACCCCCGCGCCGATCACCACCGCTTCGGCTGGGAGCGCAAGGCCGCCGCGGGTGACGACCTTCGCGACCCGCCCGTCGCCCTCGAAGCGCTCGAGCTCGTCCTCGCCGTGCACGGTCACCCCGTGCGCTTCAAGCAGCTCCTGAAAGAACCGTCCCGCGTGCGCGCCGAAGCCCCGTTCGAGCGTGGTCTGCTCCTGCATCACGATCGTGCAGCGCTTGCCCATCGCGGTCAGCGACGCGGCGACCTCGCAGCCGATGTAGGAGCCGCCGATCAGCACGACCTCCCGCGCGTCCTTCACCCCCTCGCGGATCGCATCGGCGTTACCGAGCGTGCGCAGATAGTGGATCTGCTCGAGCTCGCACCCGTCGACGTTCAGCCGCCGCACGTTCGCGCCGGTCGCGATCAGCGCCTTGCCGAACTCGACCTCCTCCTTGCTCGACAGCTTCACCGTTCGCGCCTCCACATCCAAGGCCGTCACGCTCGTGCGCGTCAGCAGCTCGATCTCCTGCTCGTCCCACCACTCCCCCGGTCGGAACAGCGCCTCCGCGCGCTCCTCCTCGCCCCGCAGGTAGCCCTTCGAGCAGTTCGGGCGGTTGTATGGCGCGTCGGGCTCGCGCCCGACCAGCAGCACGCTTCCCTCCGCGCCCTCCTCGCGCAACCAGCGCGCGCAGTTCGCCGAGGCCAGGCCTCCGCCGATCAGCAGGTAGTCGACCTTGCGCGTGGGCATAACCGCAATCTATGCGACGGCGGGAACTCGCAGCGTCAGCTCGGAAGTCGCTCCCGCCCCTTCCAGCCGCGTCGAGTCGTTCTCGCACCGGTCCTGATCGACATCGTGATAGAGCGACCACGCCTCGCGCAGCGCCTCGACCAACTCGTCGAGCGTCTCGCCGGTCGCAAACAGCCCAGGACAGCTGGGCACCTCAGCCCAAAAAGCGCCATCCTCGTCATGCACCAACGCATGTATCTCGATCTGTTGCTTGGTCATGTTTCACCCTCTATAGACAGAGCCCATCATAGACCTGCCTCTCTCATGATCGCTGCCGGGAGACCTTGGCTGTAGTCGCGGCCTCGGTGCATCGGCAGGGTGATCGGTCGTTTACCAGGCTTCTCCATCTTCACAACATGCTTTCCGCCGCGAACCTCAATCCAACCATGTTCTTGCAACAGCTCCTGGCCGACTTCTGACTGAGAGGAGGACGCTTACTCATAGCCCCGGCGGATGGCGCACAGACCAGTGCGCCCACGTCGGAATGTGGTCGAGGATGCGCCAGCGTGGGCCGTTTTCGTCGCGGTTCGGACCGACGTCGGTGCCGTTGTGGCTCGTATCCAACCGCAACCCGGCGATCACGATGAACACGTGATCGCTCGGTTCCGTCGTTGCATAGATCGTCACCCACCGGCCGGGCCCAGGCGCGCCCCAGTCGACATAGTCCTGGGCCAGCGGGTTGTCCTTCAGGATTTCCGCGATCGGGCGCACGCCGCTGCGATACAGCACATAATTGACCGTGCTCGAGCAGTCCTCTTCATACGCTCCCCGCGGGTCCGGATGGCCGCCCGGGCCATAGGGCAGCTCCTGCAGCTCGTTGCCTGCCACCACCATCGCCTGCACCGTGTCCGGCGCGCCGCCCGGCACGAGCGCGAGATGGCCGTCGCCCGGAGAGAGCACGGCGCGTTCGCCCGCGAGGAACCGCACCTCCGTCGGGCTCTCGCCTTCCAGCGCATGGTCGGCGCCTTCGCCGGCGCCCGTTTTTTCGCCCACCGCTTCCCCATCCGCGCGCGTAGTGCCGGCAGCAGCCGGCGGCGCGCTATATCTCGCGGCCCACTCCTCGACCTCCTCCACGTACCAGCCCGCATGGTTGTACGCGTAGATCGCGGCTCTGTAGTCGTGCGGCGCGCCTGATGCGCGCAGGTAGTTGGCGGCACCGTAGATCGCATCGGCGGGATCCCAGCGGTCCGCCGCAGCGCGGCCGTCGGCGTCCACGCCGTATGTCGCCCACGTCGAGGCGAGGAACTGCATCGGGCCACCGGCGCCCGCGCCATTGACGGCGCCCTCGTGCGTGCACGAGGGGTCGGGGTCACGCCCGTGATCGCACTCGACCCTGCCGATTCCCGCGAGCATCGCCCAATCCAAGCCATAGCGGCGAGCCGCCGCCTGATAGAGGCGCAGGTATTCAGCGGGGATCTCTCGTTGCGCCAGCGCCGAGACACCGTTCTCCTCGGCAATCGGTTCACTCACCCCAGCCGTATCGAGCGTGAACGATGCGGTCGAGAGCACGAGCAGCAGCGTGACCGCCAAAACTGCCGCCCCCGTTGCGAGCACGGCCGCCACGGCGAGTCGGCTTGGGTTCAGCCGGCCGCCGGCGGCGGCGCCCGCGAGACTCACCGCGCGGCTCGTCAACGGCGATCCCGGCCGAGCTGGCGTTTGCGCCGCGCGGCAACCTCGCGCGCGTCGCGCATCACGCTCGACTCCCCCTCCCCCGCCCGGGGGTGCGCCTCGGGCGCGCTACGCTCGGCGCGCCCCGCCTGCTGCCAGCTGTCGAGCTTCGAAAGCCGCGACGCGGGCATCGTATGGCCGCCGTCGCGCATCCCCTGCTCGAGCGTGCGATCGAAGTCCCTGTCGAGCAGCCGCCGCTCACGATCTCCCAGCGACGCTTCGCCCTCCGTTGTCGGATCCTGCGCAGCCCTGCTCAGCTCCTTGCGCAGCGCCAGCTCGCGATCTATCTCGAGCCGGGCGGCACGCCGGCTCCGGGCATCGAGCTGTTTGTACTCTCTGCGCCCGTAACCCGCGAGTCCGGCCATCGCGGCGTAGTCGCGTCGCTCGCCCGACTTCGCGCGCGCCCCGGCGGCGGGCAGCGCTGCCTGCTCGCCGAGGAAGCGAGCTCGCTCTTCGGACTGCGCGCGAGTGTAGGCCTTGCCCGACGCCTTGTGCGCCTTCTTGCCGTCGTCCACCTTCCCTCGAGCGGTGTTCAGCCGTTCCTGTTCGTCCTCGACCTCTCCGCCGACGCGCCGCGCGCGGTTCTCCAATTCGATCGTTCTGCGCGTGTTGCCACCGGCCTGCGCCTTTGCCTGTTCGCGTGTGACGCGCTCCTGCTGTGCGCGTTTGGCGGATATCCGCGTCTGTATCTCCGTGGCTTCGTCCACCGTTGCGCGTGCATCGCTGTGCTCGGGCTCGAGCGTGTGCAGTACCTGCTCCTCCATCTCCTTCTCGGCGCGCTCACGGCTCGCGCGCGCGCGCTGTTGGCGCTGCTCCACGCTCGGCGGCGGCTTTGACAGCTTGTCTTTGACCCGGCCGCCACCGCGCGCGATTGCGCGCGGTGTCTCCAGCGCTCCGCTCACGCGCCGCGCGAGCGAGCGCACCTCGTGCGTTCGACCGGGCGTGCCTTGCACATACCCGAGCACGTGATGGCGCTGGAGATATGCGCCCCACCACATCGTCGATACGAGCAGCCACTGGGTGAACCAGCCGAGCACGGTCAGGTCGACCGTCAAAACCCGCTCCATCAGCAGCACGACGCCGAGCAGGAACGAGAAGATCGTCTTCGACACGACCGCGCCCAGCAGTCGCGTCAGCCATGTCCGAAACGCGGCTCGACCACCGTCCCCCAGCGCCGGCGCGAGCACGGCCACCGGCGCAAGCAACAGGTACAGCAGACTGCCGGTCGCCCCACCGAGCAGATGCAGCACGATGAACCCAAGCGTCAGGATCAGGCCGAGCAGGCCGAGCCAGATGAAGAACAGCCCCATGCACCGCCACCAAGTCCCGCCCTGCGTGCGAAACTCGGCCTCGGCGGCCGTCGGCCCTTTGCACGGTTCTTCATCGCCACCGCACAGCACGTTGAACAGCGTCCCGGCATCGTTGATCGAGTTGCGCTCCAATCCGTTGGCGGGAAGCGCGAGGAACAGGTCACGGTTGGTTTGAGCGCCGCGCAACAGCTCCGCGCTGTAGCTCAGCGCCCGTGCCTGCGCACTGCCAGGAGGGACGCACGGACCGAGACCGCCGCCGACTTCGATCGTTTCGGGGCCGGTCCTGCAGCCGATCCGCGCCTGCTCGGCCGCAGCGATCTTCAGACCTGCCGCGTACAAACGCCGGTCACGCTCGGACGGGTTCGTGCACCAGCCGACGCTGCCGAACTCCATGAAGCACCACGGCCCTTCGATCGCGCCGCTGAACAGGTCGCGCATGCTTTCTGCCAGCGTCCGGTCGGGATGGCCGGGCGTTCCGCCGGCGACGGCGCCGAGCGTGCCGAGACTGACCTGGTTTGAGATCTCACCGAGCGCGCCGACCGTGCCGAGGGGATTCACGATCACCCACAGCCCGCCCGCCATCATCGCGAGCATCGTCAGCGCCTGGCCCACCGTCTCGGCCACTCGCCGGCGTACGAGGCCGTGATACAGAGCGAGCACCGCCGCGATCGCGAGCACGAGCGCGATCCACGGCTGCGTGAGCGTGACTCTCATCGTGCCCAGCGCCCGCGCCACACCGCTCATCGCGCCGCTGCGTAGCAGATCGATCGTGTAGCACCATTCGAACATCACGATCAGACCGTGAACGAGCGCCACGAGCACCGTCCACCCCAGCTGGAGCAGGTCCTGCAGGTAGTTGTCCAGATCGGCGTTCACCTTCGTCACGCCGGTGTTGATGTGCACGTCGAACCCGTAGTTGCCGGTCGGCACGGGTCCCGCCTCAAACCCCGACGTCCGGCAGTCGCTCACGGCTTGCGAGGAGAGCTCTCCTTCTCCGGTGCCGGCGCGACACAGTGGGCTGCCGAGACCGTTGCTCACCAGCGGATCGCCTACGCCGGCCAGGCCCTCTCCAGCTTCTTCTTCACCATCGCCGCCGGCCGCAATCGAGCCGGACGTGAGCGGGGGCTTGCTCGGCGCCTTACGCGGTGGGACCGCCGGATCGCGGCCCATGTGCGTCGCAGTGGCGGCCTGAGCGCCAGCTGCATTCGCCTCCGACGGCCCAAGCCCCCAGGCAAGCGCGAGCAGCGCCACGGCCGCGAGCCTTCCCACCGTCACCGATTGGTCGCAGTCCGTCCCGCCGGGCGCGGAGTGGTCGAGAACGCGTGCAGCAGCCGCGGCGCGACCACGTCCACTTGGATCGCCTCCACGCGCCCGCTGTGGTCGCGAAACAGGCAGCGTCCCCTCTCCATCTCGAGCAGGCTCCGCCGCATTCGCGAGTCCTCCGGGTCGAGTCCCAGCAGCTGGAGCGCGCGGCCCGCCTCTGACTCGGAGCGCATCCCGAACACGAACGTCGCCCCGATCAGGTTCTCAAGCGACTCTCGCTCGCCGATCAGCGCGTCGGTCACGAGCTGCGTGCTGACGATCGGCACCGCCAGCTCCGACCTGCCCATCCGCTGCAGCGACGCCAGCAGCGCGCGGCCCGCCGGATCGCCCAGCAGCCGCCAGCCCTCGTCGAAGGAGAACAGCTTCAGCCGTTCCCGCTCGGAGCTCAGCAGGTGCATCGCGAACATCGCGATCAGCCTCACGATCTGCTCGCCCACACGCTCGGCCTGGGAGTACTCCGAGCGCCTCATCCCCGGCTCGGGCCCGGGAAGGTCGCGGATCGGCAGATACGTCACCTGACTCTGCCCGACCGGAGGCAGCTTCACCTCGGGATCCGCGAACCCGAGCTGGGTGAGGCCCGAGCGGGCGTACACCTCGAGCGTCTTCGCAACCTGCCGGTCGGTGTCGTCGCCCTCCGCCAGCGCCGCAACCACCTCCAGGCAGGTCGGCTCGTGCGCGCGCCGAACCACACGATCGACCGCGCCCACGACCGCCGTCTCCCACGCCGGCTCGGCCCGCCCCGGCAGCAGGTCTCGCAGAAACGACACCGCAGTGTCCTGACGCAGGTGCTCGGGCGCCACCCGCAGCGGGTCGAGCACACCACGCAGGCTCGGGTCGGGCTTGAGCGTGATGCACTCGACATGTGGGGCGACCTCCTCGAGCAGGTGAAAGCGATGATCGCCCTTTGGATCGCAGTCGATCACCCGCGCGCCCTGCAGGAACCCCTCGTACTTGAGCTTCTGGTCGAGCGTCGTCTTGCCCGAGCCGAGCGCCCCCACGCTGAGGATCGCCGTATTGCGGTCGCTGTCGGACCCCTCACGCAGGTTGAACCTGACCGGCTGCCGGGACCCCGTCAGCGTGTACCCGAGATAGAAGCCGCTGCGCGAGCCCACCTCGTGCGCGGCCGCCGGCATCATCGCCGCGACCTGCTCCGGCGTGAGCGTGTCGTCGTAGCCCGCCACCCGCGTGCGCTGCGCCGGCAGATGCTGCACGAACAGCCGCAGCTGGTCCCCCAGCGGCCGGTGCAGCCGGATCTCGCCGTAAGCGCGCCGGCACATCGCGACCCGCTCCTCCAGCTCCTCCTGCCCGCCCGCGGCGACCGCGATCGCGAGCGTCGCGCGCAGCAGCGGCGGTCTGCTCGATGCTTGCAGGTAGGCGAGCAGATCGCGGGCCTCCTGCGTGCGCGCATATCCGCGGTCTGAGATCCCCTGCTCGCCGTCGGACTCCGCCCGCAGGATCTGGTCGGCATCCTGAATCCGCCGCCGCGCGATCCGCAACGCCAGCTCGTTCGGCAGAAAGCGCGCGTTCAGCGACAGGTCGATCCCGAACGGCAGGCTTTCCGCCGGTGCGAACATCAGCTCGGCGCGCGCGCCTGGAAAGTGCGTCCGCTCGGGCAGGGCTCCCACCACCAGCTGTGCCTGCCAGCTCGTGCCCAGCTCCGACTCGATCCTCAGCGTCCGACCGCGATGCTCGACATAGCCGTCCATCCAGCGCAGCACGTCGCCCTCCAACGGCGCAAGCATCGCCTCGCCGTTGCGTTCGAACATCAGCGCCCGCGGCTCGTGCAGCCCGTCGACATCGGGCTCCCCAAGCCCGCGGCAGAACGTTCGTCGTATCAGCCACTGCAGCTCCACCCCGCGCGCCTGACGCACGGGCAGGAAGTCGGCGAGGCGCGCGTGGGCCTGGTCGGCGCGTACTCGCGCACGCTCGAGCTCTGAGACCTTCAGCAGCCGCCTGTCGCGCATCGAGAACGCGCGCCTGAGCCCCTGCCGCCACTCTCGCGGATGCTGCTCGGCGACCTTCGACACATACGTGGCGACGTCGCGCTCGGGATCGCGCAGGCTGACCAGCAGGAACACCTGCGGCCTCTCCACCGCCATCTCGCTCAGGCGACGACGCTGCTCGTCGAGGTAGCTCCTGCGCGCACGTGCGTGCGTGTGCGCGTTGGCATCTTCCGCGCTCACAAGCGACTGATCCAGCTCGCGAACGTAGCCCTCGACCTCCCAGCGCCGCCCGACGCGCAGGATCTGCACATCCGCTTCGAGCGCCTCGAGCCCGCCGAGCAGCGCGAAGAAACGCGCGCGCTTGCCCTCCTCGCCGAGCCATCCATAGGACTCGCACTCGACCGCGAACGTGGCCCAGCCGTCGTCGAGCCCGTCCCCGAACACGCAGTTGCCGTACACGAACCCGATCGGCGCCTTCACCGCCGCGCCTCGCTGCTCGCGGCGCTCCGCCTTGCCCACGTGGCGCTTCTCCTGGGACGGTCCGCTCGCACGAGCATGCGCGCACCGGCGGCGAGACCGATCACCCGACCATCGCCGTGGGCTTGCTGGCTACTCGGTGCGAGACCGTGAGTGCGTGACGCCCCGGTGTGATCCCTCCGCTCGGGCGCGCGGCCTCCAGCCCATCGGTCATGGTCTTTCGGCGCCGGGCGCAGGACCAACGCTACACGGGACCTCCATCGCCGCCCGTCGGCGTGCTCGTGCGCGACCGTCACGAGCACGGCGCCCGGACCCGTGTAGCGCAGCCGCCGCAGCCTGCCGTCGGAGCCGTCTGGAAGCACCAGGATCTCATCCATGCGCCAGCGCCCTTCCGGCGCGATCGAGCGCGGGCCCGATCCCAACATGCACGCGGCCGCCCCGCTGCAAGGCTCGCTTCGATAGCGCAGCAGCGCCTGCGCCGCCAGATGAAACGGTCGCCCCTCCACCCGGATCACGGTCAGCACCGCGGCGCTCGCGCCGGGCAGCGCCACGTCGCGCAGGTACCACGGCAACATCCTCACCGCGAGCGCCAGCACGGGCAGGCTGTCGGCAATCAGCACCATGGTGAGGATCGCCAGGAAGTAGACGAGGCCCCGCACCGGCACGCCGCCTGGGTTCAGCCGCAGCCGATCGACGCGATAGATCCGCCGCTCGAGGTCGAACACGCTGCGATAGGAGCGGATCTCGATCGTCATGAGCGAGATCCGAACAGCGAGCTGACCGTGTCCTGCAACAGGCTCACACCTGTAGGGGTCGCCAGCAGCACCGCGACGATCCCGACCGCGAACACGCCCGCCGCCTCCTTGAAGTCGCGCCGGAACGCGAGCACGATCGAGGCCACCGCGAGCGCGAGCCCGATCAGGCTCATCGCGATCGTGCGCCCGGTGCTGCTCGCCTTCGCCGCGGCCGCTTCCAGCGAGCTGCCCGTCTGTTCGCTGCTCGCCGCCTGCGGCGTATTCGTCGAGGTCTGCGTGTCGACCGCGGCGCAAGCGACGCGCGGCGCGAGCGCAGGGGCGAGCAAAGCGCAGGCGAGCAAGGCGGCAAGCGGCCAGGTGCGGCGCCAGATCAGCATGAGGTCTCCTCGATTTCGGTTTTCACGGGGTGTCCGGGTCCATCTGCACGGCGGCGATCTCCCAGCGCCCTTGGGTGCGGGTGACGTCCAGTTCGTAGGCGAGCGTGTACTGCTCGCCGCGACTGTCTTCGGCCTGGACGACTGCGAGCACCGCACCGGCGCCCGTCGTCCAGTCCAGGCGCTGCAGCGACTGCAGGCTCAAACCGATGTGCGGCAACGAGACGCGCGCGCCGCTCGCCAGGTCCGCCTGGAGCTCCGACTCCGATCCCGCCAGGTAGTTGCGCAGAGCGCGTTCCACCACCGTCTGCAGCACCGGTTCCTGCACTTCGCGCAGATGCGCCTGAGCGTGCGCCTGACCGATCGCCGGCGCGCCCACGAACGCGGGATATCCCGCAAGCGCGAGACCCCCGTCGGGCTCGCGCGCGACGCTCACCGTCAGATAAACGAGGCCGGCCGCGTTCGTCTGTGCGGCCACGGTGTAGACGTGCTCGCCCGGCACGGGCTCGCGTTCCTGCACGACTTCGGCCCATTCCACCCGCTGCTCGCCGCTGGACGGCGGTCGCAGCCCGGCCTCGGGTTCCATGCCGGGCTGCGCGAGCTCTTCCAGCGCCCGCCGGCTCGCTTCGGGTTCGGCTGCGCTCCAGGTCAGGTACCGGCGGGCGAACATCGCCGCGTAGCTCGCGGCGCCGGGGTCCGGCGGGGCGGAATGAGAGGACACCGCCCTGATCGCCACCGCCCGCGGCGGCGCGATCGCAAAGCGTGCGCTCGCAGCCAGACCTGCGACCGACAGCGCGCACAGCAGGTAGCGGGGCAGCTCGCGTGCGAGACGGATCCGCCACAGCGGCAGCGTGCGGATGCTGACCGCGGCCCTTTGCGCGCTGGCAGGCTTGCCGGTGGTCATTCAGCGCTCGAAGCCAAACTCGGCGCGCTCTGCCGAAGGCGCGGGAGGCGGCGGGGTCGTGGCGGTCGTTGACGGTGAGTCGGAGCTCGCCGCTGCCGAAACCGGGATGGACGCCCCATCGGACGCGGCCGGGACAGGCGCGGAGCCCGAGGCGGTGTCCACCGGAAGCGTGCCCACGCTCACTCGCGCATCTCCACCATGCTCCTCCCGCTGCTCGGCGTGCTCGGCGCGGGCCTCCCGCGCGATCCTCGGGTGAGACGCGGGCTCGGCGGTAAGTGCGAGAGGTGCTGCTGCGCGTGCGATCGAACGTGCTCGACCAGCAGCGGATGGGTACAGGGCGACGTCCGAGCCGCCAGCGGCGGGGGTTCGCAGCTGCGCTCCGACACGCGCGAGGAGCCGGCCGCGCGCAAGTGCTTGCGCCGCGCCGTTGCCCGCTCGCCGGTCGGGCCCTCGGGTCGGGCGTGAGCCCGCGAGCAGGACCGCTCCTCCCATCGTCCCCATTGCTCCCGCCAGCATCGCCGCGCCCGCGAGCCGCCGCAGCCGCCGCTCTCCCGCCCCAGAGGAATTGGTAGGTGTGAACGGTGCCATGTCGGCCGCGCCGTCGAAGAACTCTTCTTCGCTGTACACGCGGTAGACCTCACGCGGCGCGCGGCGCAGCACCATCATCTGGCTGTCCTCCGGCGAGCCGTTGCAAGCACGCGGGCGACCGGAGGCCAAGGTGGGGAGATACCCGGCCTCCGATCGCTTGCGCGCGGATGGGAATCACCGTGCCGTCGTCCGTTCAATCGACTGCCGGCGTCCCAAGGGACGCGCCTATGAGTGGGGGGAAAGTTATTCATAGGTGGGTCCCTGCTCCCTAATCCGACATCGCTCCCGAGGGGGGACAGTCGAGTTGAAAAATCTTTTCCGCCGGGCGCCCGGCCTCGATCTCTGTCGCCGCCTCGGTCGTCGCCTCGGGCGAGAACGGCTCACCGGCCGCCTCGGCCAGCAGCCGACGGAGTCGCCGACGGGCCCGCTGTGCGACCTTCCGGTACTTCTCCGCAGACCAGCCGTACCGGCGACAGAACTCGCCGCGCGTCATCTGCAAGGCGACCTGACAGGCGAGCACAAGCCGTTGGTCACTGCTCAGCGCTGGAGCGACGCGCTCCAGCAGTTCCAACTCGAAGCGCAGCATCGCGAGCCGCTCGACATCGGCTCGCTCGTCGACGATCTCGATTTCGCCCTCGGCTCCTCCGCTGAGGGAGACGGCCGTGTGCAGTGCGGCCTGCATCGGGCTGCGCCCGACGAGCGCGCGACGGCGGTCGAACACGCGCGAGCGGAAGCGTTGCTCGAGCACGTTCGCCATATGCGCGCGCGAGGAGAGCGCTCCGTGGTTGCGCGCGTGCACGATCAGCTCGAGCGTCGCCTGCGCGTAGCAGTCCTCGAGATCCTCTCGTCCCAGCCGGTGGCCATGCGCGCGCAACAGCAACTCGCGCCTTGCTTCCGCCACGAGCGCGACCTCCTCGGCGGGATCGCGACGTGCCCAGCTCGGCCGCCCCTCGTGCGGCCAGCGGCCGCCCAGGGCTCGTTTTTGCTCATCGGTTCGGGTAGACACACAGGTATGTCGCAGCCAGTGCCCCGCAGACCCCCCCTCCAATTTCCTGCCCGCCCCTCGAATCTCGCGCTCGCGTGCGCAAAGCGATGAGCCTCGGCGAGCGCCTGCATGCGCTGGATCGTCGTCAGCAGCGCCGCCCGCGGGTGGCGTTCCTCGCCGCCGTGATCAAGAAGTTCGGCGACGACCAGGCCGGTCAGCTCGCGGCGCTGATCGCCTACTACGGGTTCGTCTCGCTGTTCCCGCTGCTGCTCGTGTTCGTGACCGTGCTCGGCTTCGTGCTGCAGGGCAACCCGAGCGCGCAGAGCAGCGTCCTGCACTCCACGCTCAGCCAGTTCCCGGTGATCGGCAACCAGCTGCAGAGCAACGTCCATTCGCTGAAAGGCTCAGGCGTCGGCCTCGCGATCGGCCTGTTCGGCTCGCTCCTGGCCGGCCTCGGCGTGACGGGCGCGACCCAGAACGCGTTCAACCAGGTCTGGTATGTACCCCACAAGCACCGTCCCAACTTCCTCACCTCGCGCCTTCGCGGCATCGGGCTGCTCCTCGGCCTGGGGCTGCTCGTGATCGTCTCAACCGTCGCCGCCGGCTTCGTCACCGCCGGCGGGCAGGGCGTCATCGCGATCGTCGGTGGCGTGCTCGTCGCCGTGCTCGTGAACGTGCTGCTGTTCTTCGCCGCCTTCCGGCTGATGACCGCCGCGGAAGTACAGACCCGCGACCTGGTTTCCGGCGTGATCGTCGCAGCGGTGCTGTGGACGATCCTGCAGCACGTCGGCGGCTACTACGTCGACCACGTCGTACGCCACGCCAAGGAGACCTCCGGCCTGTTCGCGTTCGTGCTCGGCCTGCTCGCCTGGCTCTACCTCGGCGCCCAGGTGACGCTGCTGGCCGCCGAGGTCAACGTCGTGCGCGCGCACAAGCTGTGGCCGCGCAGCTTCTTCTCTCAGCCGTTGCTCGACGCCGACAAGCGCGCGCTCACGTCCTCGGCAGAGATCGAGGAGCGCATCCACGAGGAGAACGTCGAGGTCGACTTCGACGGGCCCATGGAGGGAAAGCACCCCGACTAAAGCGCACCGTCAGCACGGCTCGATCAGCCCGTCAAGTGACCGGCGACACCGACCACCATCCGGGAACAGAGCACAGTTGTCTCCCAAATATGGCTCTGTGACGCCGTTTCCCCCATGACCTCACAACTACTTGCGTCCGCAACCATCGCGAGCTATACTAACTAAACTTTCGTAAGCTCATATGGAGCCGATACCTATGCCTTCTTCCTCTTCAGAGTCCCGTCCCACGCCCCCCTCCCAGCCCAAGCAGGTCCTGCGGCTGATCCCGCTCGACGACACCGTCGTGTTCCCATCGATGGGCATCACCCTGACGATCGACGTCGGCGAGGACGAGCGCGTCGTGCTGGTTCCACGCCACGAGAACGAGTTCCTCGAGGTCGGCACGATCGCCGAGGTCTCAGAGCAGATCCGCCTGCCCGGTGGCGGCCGCGCCGTCGCGATCTCCGGCGAGCACCGCGCGCTGATCGGCGCCGCTCAGACCGGCCCCGAAGGTGAGCTGCGCGTCGAGGTCGACGAGCGTCCCGACGACACCCCCGTGGACGGGCGCACGCGCGAGCTCGAGCGCGAGTACCGCGCGATCGTCGAGGAGATCCTCGAGCTGCGCGGCGACGACGGGCGCATCGCGGCGTTCCTGCGCGCGATCGTCGAGCCCGGCGCACTGGCCGACTCGGCCGGCTACTCCCCCCAGCTGACATACGAGCAGAAGGTCGAGCTGCTGCGCACCCTCGACGTCACCGCGCGCCTCGAGCTCGCCGTCAAGCTCCAGCGTGAGTCCCTCGCCGAGCTGCAGGTGCGCAAGCGCATCCGCGAGGACGTGCAGGAGGGCGCCGAGAAGCAGCAGCGCGAGTACTTCCTGCGCAAGCAGATGGAGTCGATCCGCAAGGAGCTCGACGAGGACGACGCCTCCGTCGCCGAGGAGTACCGCAAGAAGATCGAGGCGGCCGACATGCCCGAGCCGGTGCAGGAGCAGGCGCTGAAGGAGCTCGCGCGCCTCGAGCGGATGGGCGAGCAGACCGGCGAGTCGTCGATGATCCGCACCTACCTCGACTGGCTGATCGCGGTCCCGTGGTCCAAGCGCTCCGAGGAGCACCTCGACCCGGTCGCGGCGCGCGCCGTCCTCGACTCAGACCACGCCGGCCTCGAGGACGTCAAGGACCGCGTGACCGAGTACCTGGCCGTGCGCAAGCTGCGCCAGGACCGCGGCATCGAGGCCGACCCCAAGTCGGGCGCGATCCTCACGCTGATCGGGCCTCCCGGCACCGGCAAGACGTCGATCGGCGAGTCGATCGCTCGCGCGACCGGGCGCGAGTTCGTGCGCATGTCGCTCGGCGGCGTGCGCGACGAGGCCGAGATCCGCGGTCACCGGCGCACCTACATCGGCGCGCTTCCCGGCCGGCTGGTCAGGGCGCTCCGCGACGCCGGCACGATGAACCCGGTGATCCTGCTCGACGAGGTCGACAAGGTCGGCGCGGACTGGCGCGGAGACCCCTCCGCGGCGCTGCTCGAGGTGCTCGACCCCGCGCAGAACCACTCCTTCCGCGACCACTACCTCGACGTCGAGCTCGACCTCTCGCAGGTGATGTTCATCGCGACCGCCAACGTCGCCGACACGATCCCCGGACCGCTGCTCGACCGCATGGAGGTGATCGCCTTCGACGGCTACACCTCCGAGGAGAAGCTCGCGATCGCCAAGGGCTACCTGTGGCCGCGCCAGCGCGACCGCAACGGCCTGCGCGAGGACGAGGTCGAGATCTCAGACGAGATGCTGCGCACGATCATCTCCGAGTACACGCGCGAGGCCGGCGTGCGCAACCTCGAGCGCAACCTCGGCACGGTGCTGCGCAAGACCGCGACCAAGATCGCCTCATTGCAGACCCAAGCCGAGCCTGACGGGCAGACCAAGGAGTCCAAGGTCGATGCGGACACAAAGCCCGATGGGGACGCGCCGGACGGAGGTAAGACCTCCCCCGAGAGCAACGGCAAGGTTCCCGGCATCGACAAGAAGAAGCCCGCGAAGAAAACCAAGGCAGCCAAGTCAAAGCCGGTGAAGATCGACCTGGAGGTCGTGCGCGACGCGCTCGGGCGCCAGAAGTTCTTCCAGGAGTCCGCAGCGCGGACCGCGACGCCCGGCGTCGCCACCGGTCTCGCCGTGACCGGCGCGGGCGGCGACGTGCTGTTCGTCGAGGCCACCGCGATGAAGAGCGGCTCCAAGGGGGGTGGCTTGGTACTGACCGGGCAGCTCGGCGACGTCATGAAGGAGTCCGCGCAGATCGCCCTCTCCTACGTGCGCGGCCACGCCGAGGAGCTCGGCATCGAGCCGAGCGTGTTCGAGAACCGCGAGTTCCACGTGCACGTTCCCGCCGGCGCGATCCCCAAGGACGGTCCGAGCGCGGGCGTGACGATGGTCACGGCACTCGCCTCGCTGCTGTCCGACCGCCCTGTCAAGCACACCGTCGGCATGACCGGCGAGGTCACATTGCAGGGCCGCGTGCTGCCGATCGGCGGGTTCAAGCAGAAGGCGCTCGCCGCCAACGCCGCCGGGCTGACCGACGTGATCCTGCCCGAGCGCAACCGCGGCGACCTGGACGAGATCCCCGAGGAGGTCCGCGAGCAGATGACCTTCCACCCGGTGATGACCGTCCAGGAGGTGCTCGACCGCGCACTGGAGCCGGCACGCGATGTCGTCGCGCACTCCGCCTAGATGCAAGCCCGTTCCAGCGGAGGTCCGCCAGACGGCGGACCTCCTGGAGCGGCGCTGGCAGCTGTCGATCATCTACGCCGCCCTCACCGGCGCGCTGCGCTTCAGCGAGTTCGCCGAGGCCATCGCCGGCATCTCCCCGCGGATGCTCTCCGAGCGCCTGCGCGACCTCGAGTCCGCCGGCCTCGTCGAGCGCACGGTAATTCCCTCGAGCCCGCCCACCGTCGAGTACCGCCTGACCGAGCGCGGCCGCCGTCTCGGGCCGATCATCGAGGCGATGCGCGCATATGCGGGGGAACCGGTCTAGGACGCGACGGCCGAGCCGCCGGGATCGGAGGAATGAGCGGAGATCGCCGAGCTGGCCCCGACCAGCTGGCCGCCGGAGCACCTCTCGGCGCTGATCGTCTCGGGGCGAGGTGGGTTGCGGATTCCCAACCCACCGGCGATCCCCCCCACGGCCACGAGCACAGCCGCGATCGCGAGGCCGAGATGGAAGCTGTGCAGCGACGCTTGTTCGGCCGCTTGCGTCAGCGCGCGCGCCTGCGCGGTCGGCAATCCGTGCACATCCGGGCGCCCCAACGGCAGCTTCTTGGCCGCCGCTACAGCTGCTCGTGCCGCCTCGCCGAGCGTCTTGCCCGACAGCCGACGGTCGAGCGCCGAGCCGAACGAAGTCGCGACGGCCGCGCCCACGGCGGCGGTGCCGAGCAGGCCGGCGACACGCGCGATCGCGTTGTTGACACCCGAGGCGATGCCCGCCTCGTGCTCGGATCCGGCAAGCACGGCCGCGGTCAGCGGCGCCACTGTCATCGACAGGCCGAGCGAGAACACGAGCAGCGCCGGCAGCACTTCGTTCACGTATTCGGCTTTCAGCCCCACCCGCTGAAACAGCAGCAGCCCGACCGCCGCCACAAGCGGGCCCGCGCCCATGAAGAAGCGCGGTCCAAACCGGTCCGCGAGCGCCCCAAAACGGCGTGAGAGCAGGAACATGAGCACGGTCACCGGCAGCACCGTCAGGCCGCTCTTCAACGGCGAGTAGCCGCCAATCTGCTGCAGGAACAGGATCAAAAAGAAGAACAGGATCGCGAGGCCCGCGTACATCGCGAACGTCTCGACGTTCCCCGCCGAGAAGTTCCTGCGGCGAAACAGCTTCAGCGGAAGCATCGGCTCGCGCGCATGCGCCTCGTACAAAGTGAACGCGCCCAGCAGGATCGCGCCCGCGAGCAACGGCCCGAACACGGCGGGGCTCGACCACCCGAGCCGTGGCTGCTCGATCAGCGCGAACACCGGCCCGCCGAGACCGGCGGCGCACAGCACCGCGCCGGGGTAGTCGACCCTGCGCGCGCCGTCCTCGCGCGCGGCCGAGCGCGGGATCGCGAACAGGATCAGCGACGCGCAGCCGATCACGAGCGGGATGTTGATCAGGAAGATCCACCGCCACGAGGCGACCGCCAGCAGCTCGCCGCCCGCGAGCGGGCCGAGCACGCCGAAGATCGCCCCCCACGCCGTCCAACTCCCGATCGCGCCGCCCCGCTCAGACGCGGGAAACGTGTTGACGATCACCGCCAGCGAACTCGGCACTAGCAGCGCGCCGAACACGCCCTGCACCGCCCGCGCTGCCACCAGCCCGCCGATGCTCGGCGCGAGGGCGGCCCCCAGCGAGGCGATGCCGAAGCCTGAGACCCCGAGCGCGAACACGCGTCGCTCGCCGTACAGGTCCCCGAGCGAGCCGCCGATCAGGATCAGCGACCCGAGCGTCAGCAGATAGCCGTTCACCACCCACTGCTGCGCGGCCAGCCCGCCGCCGAGCGCGCGCTGAATCGTCGGCAGCGCCACGTTCACCACCGTGCCGTCGAGCAACGCGATCCCCGAGCCGAGGATGCACGCGATCAGGGTGAGGCGCTTGACCGACGACGTAGAGCGCGCGGGCATCGACACACGGTATCCGCGACCGGCTTGCTCTCTATGGCGGAATCGACGGAGACTTGCGAGCAAGCTTGACATGTGACTATTTGGTCACGTATGGTGTTGGCATGGATGCAGTTTTCAAGGCGCTCGCCGACCCCACCCGCCGCGACCTGCTCGACGAGCTGTTCACGCAGGACGGGCAGACCCTCGGCGCGCTGGAGCGGCGACTGCCGATGACGCGTTTCGGCGTGATGAAGCACCTCAAGGTGCTGCAAGAAGCGGGCCTCGTCACCACCAAGCGACGCGGGCGCGAGAAGCTGCACTTCCTGAACCCAGTCCCCATCCGGCTCGTCCACGACCGGTGGGTGAGCAAGTACGCAGAGCCCTGGGCGGCGACGCTCAGCGAGCTGAAGACACGAATCGAGGAGACACCGACGATGGACACGACACAGGCGGATACGACGACGGCGCAGAGCAGCGGCAAGCGCCCCTGGACGGCCGGCCCGACCGAGAAGGTCTTCGAGGTCTACATCAAAACCACGCCCGAGCGTCTGTGGGAGGCGATCACCGACGATCAGATGCGGCGCAAGTACTCCTTCGGCGTCGGCGTCAGATCGGACTGGACCACCGGCTCCGCGATCGAGACCTCCCACCCCGACGCCGGCATCGCGATCGGCGAGGGCGAGATCCTCGAGGTCGATCCGCCGCGACGGCTCGTCCACAGCTTCACCGCCGTGTGGAGCGATGAGGTCAAGGGCGAAGGCGCCTCACGGGTCACCTGGGAGATCGAACCGGTCGGCGACTCCTGCCGGCTGACGCTCACCCACGATCGGCTGCGAGAGCATGCCAACAGCGAGCTGTACGGCGGCTGGCCGATGATCCTCTCCGGCCTGAAGACGCTGCTCGAGACCGGCGAGCTGCTCACCACGCCCGGCTCGCTGCGCTGGCTGATCCCGGACGATCAGTCGCAGGCGTCGGCGTCTGCTTGAGAACGTCTTGCATCCGGTCGAGGCGCCGACGAATCGCCCGGCGTCTCGACCGCTCGCCCGTTCTCCCGCGTGATCGCAAGGCCGACACAGGCGCCCCCAGCAGCATGGCGAGCGAGATCGCCAGCGCGATGTGCAGACCCATCACGAACTGGCCTCCCAGCAGCGACCCAAACAGCGCCACCCCGATCACGCTGCCGGTCTGGCGCATCGCAAACAGCGTCGCCGCCGCGACACCCGAGCGGCTGCGATCCACGCTTCCCAGCAGCGACGATGTCATCGGCGGGACGACGAGGCCGAGACCGCCGCCCAAGATCACGAGCTGAAACGCCATCGCCCAATACGGCGTGGCGCGCCCGATCCACAGGAGCGCGACACACGCCGCGGCCATCAGCCCCTGGCCCAGCAGAATCGCCCCGCGATCGCCGAACCGCCGCGTCGCCGGCCCGGCGATCAGATTTGCGACCATGATCGATGCCGTCATCGGCAGAAAGGCGAGCCCGGCCATCAGGGGCGAGAGGCCCTGCTCTCGTTGGAACAGCAGGCTGAAGATGAAGATCAGTCCGTAGAACGCGACGTTGATCAACAGGCCGATGACCGTGGTCGCCCGGAATGTGGGGCTTCGGAAGAGCGACAGCGGCAACATCGGAGCCCGCCCACCGGCCTCGATCCGCAGGAAGCATGCAGCGGCGAGGAGGAACACGGCGAATCCGCCAAGGACCCAACTGTCGGTCCAGCCGCTCGCGCCGCCCTCGATCGTCGCGGCCGCCAGCGAGGTTAGTGCCAGAACCGCCGTCAGCTGGCCCGCGAGGTCGAGGCCACGCTCCCGATTAAGCGGTGTCTCGGTGGCGAAGCGAACGGTCAGCCAGATGCCGACCAGCCCGATCGGCAGGTTGATGAAGAAGATCGAGCGCCACCCCAGCAGGGCGATCAACGCGCCGCCAACGACCGGGCCCGCCGCCAGGGCGGTGCTCGCGCCCGCGGCGAGCAGCCCGACCGCCCGCACGCGCTCGGTCGCCTCGTGGTATGCGTGGTTGAGCAGCGCCAACGAACACGGCACCAGGATCGCCGCGCCGGCGCCCTGGATGGTGCGCGCCGCGATCAACAGGCCGAGGCTCGGCGCCAACCCACAGGCGACCGATGAGGTGGTGAAGATCGTGAACCCGACAACAAACATCCGCTTGGCCCCCACTCGATCGCCGAGCGCCCCGGCCGTGAGGATCAGCGCGCCAGGGTCAGCGTGTATGAGCTCACGACCCACTGCAGCGCGGAGACCGAGCTCCCGAGCGACGCGCCGATCGCCTTGACACCGACATTTACGACGGCGACATCGAGCTGCACCACGGCGAAGCCGAGTGTCATGGCGGTGAGGGTCAGCGCCTTTGAGCGCCGGATCGAGATGTCGGCCTCGTTTTCGGCGGCCTGCGGTTCGGTTGCGTGCATCAGATGGGACAGTCAGCTAGTTTGGCGGACCTATGGACGCCCATCCTTTCCGGACGGCTTGGCGAACCCGCGACCTCGACGCTTGGACCGATGCGCTCGCACTGGACGTAGTACTGCATTCGCCGCTGATCGAAGCACCATTCGTCGGGCGAGACGTGGCCGTCGAGCTCTACGGAGTCCTGTTTGAAGTCTTCGGCGACGTCGACATCACGCACGAGCTGTCAGACGGCCACTCCCACGCGTTCTTCTGGCGCGCGCGGCTCGGCGCTCGAAGCATCGAGGGCACAGACCTCCTGAGCTATGACGAGCACGGCAAGATCACCGAGATCACCGTCCTGATCCGCCCGCTCGTCGCGATCGCGACGTTCGCCGCCGCCGCCGGCCCTCCCCTCGCGGCGAAGCAAAGCCCGGCCAAGGGAACGCTGGCGCGCGTGCTGACCATGCCTCTCAGGAGCCTGTTCGCGGCGATCGACACGCTCTCCACGCGCCTCGGCCAACGGGGCTGAGAGTCAGGTCGCGGCTCGGCCGATGCCCGAGGGCGACACGATCCACCACGCGGCCGCTCGCATCCGGGCGGTGTTCGAGGGACGAGTCCCCGAGGAGATCCTCACGCCCCAGCCACGCCATCGCGCCGACCGCTGGCCACAGCAGCTGCAAGGACGCTCGCTGCGCTCGGTCGACGCCCATGGCAAGCATCTGTTCCTGCGGTTCGACGGCGATCTGACCCTGCACTCCCATCTGCGCATGACGGGTCTATGGGGCGTTTACCGCCGGGGCGTGCGGTGGCGGCGGGCGCCTCGGCGAGCGTGGCTCGTGCTGCGCAGCGGCGACTGGGAGGCGGTTGAGTTCGACGGGCCCGTGCTCGAGCTGCAACGCGACTCTCACCTCCGCCGCGACCCGCACCTCGCGGCGCTCGGGCAGGATGTGCTGGGCGAGAGCTTCGACATGAAGCGCTTCCTTGCCCGCCTGCGGTCGAGCGATCCCGCACGCCCGCTCGGAGACGCCCTGCTCGATCAGCAAATCGCTGCGGGGATCGGGAACCTGTGGAAGGCGGAGCTGTGCTTCGCCGCCGGGATCGATCCGTGGCGAGCGCTTGCAGCCGTCGACGATGAAGATGCGATCGAGCTGATCGACCTGGCGCGCGAGCTGATGCGCCACTCTGCCCGAGACGGCTTCAAAGCACGCCCTCGCGCCGTCTACAAGCGCGCCGGATTGCCCTGCTTCCGCTGTGGAACGCTCATCCGCCAGCGCGGCCAGGGAGATAACAATCGCTCTACCTATTGGTGCCCGGGGTGCCAGCGCTGACCATCGAAGATCCCGCAAGCCCGTTCGCTCAGACAGGTGCGTTCGAGCTTCAGCGTCTCGACCACCCGATCGACCTCACCATCGCTGGTCACTGGCCGTCCACGCCATGCTGGACGGCCTCGGCCGGTAGCGGCACTCGCCACCGCATGCTTCAAGCGGCGCGGTCTACATATTCACGCAGCGCGGTACGGGCGATCTCGCTCACCGAGCGGCACTCCTCGCGAGCTCGTACCTTGAGCGCCTTGGCGAGCTGGGGATCCACTCGCACCTGTACGCGTGGTGACTCGCCGACGTCTCCAAGGGCGGGACGACCCATGCGAACGCACTTGGCCTTCGTCAGGTCATAACCACGCTCTGCCTCCTCGGCCAGCGCCTCGACGACCCTCTTGGTCAACTTGGTGCCGCCGCGGGTTCTCAGGGTCGCCATCGCTTGGCCTCCTCGTATTGGTCGTTGTACTTCTCGCGTAGCGCCATCGCATGGATCACGATCAGTTCGTCTTTCGAGCCTTCCACGACTATGACCTCGACTGCTCGGCCTTCAGGATCGTCGCCGAGACACACGAGCCGGGCGTCAAGCACGTCGGCGTCTGATGTGGGAGCCGGCTGCTCGAAAACGAGGCCACAATGAGCGATGACATATCGGATGCGCTCCTTGGATACGCGATGCTTGGTTGCCGAGCGCGCAAACCGGACGCGCTTGTGGGCGATCTTAGCACTTCTGTCAGACATAAATCTCTCCGAACAAGGTCCGCTTACGGTGCGTCAGTCGATGATCCCGCGCGCTTGGGACGGTTCTCGACAGGCCGGGCTGCGTTACGCGTGCGAGCTGTACCGTCAAGCTCCAAACACATCACGCAAGGAGGTCACCCCATGCCAATCGTCGTCATAGACCACCTCAGTCGGCATGACCGAGACCGTCGCCTGAGCCAAGTGCCCTACTGAGTATTTGACAGCGGAGATCCCGCTGCGGCTCCCTACCCGCTCACGTAATCGTGATCGCCTCGCGGATCTCGGTGACGTGTCGGTCGCTCTTGCGCGTGATCGTCAACGTGTAGCGGCCACGGGGCAGGATGCGCGAGTTGCTCGACACGAACTCCAGGTGGCCATCGACGGTACGCACCGTGCCCGTTGCCACGACATGCCCCCTGCGGGAGAGCGTGGCCCGCGCCGTCAGTCTGGCCACTTCGAGCTTGATCGCGCCGGAGACGAGCTTGGCCGTGCAGCGCTGCTCGCCCCTGGCCGGCTTGCAGGTCACGAGCTCGACCTTGCCCGCCTGACCCGAAGGGCCTGCGTAACCAGGGGTGACGGTGGCGTCAGCCGAGCCTTGCGTGCCGGTCGAGCTCTGCGCGCTGCCAGTACCGCTTGTTGCGGCGCCGTCACCGGCAGGCTGGGAACTTTCAGCGACACCGGTGCCCGTGAGGCTCACCGTGGGGGCCACGAAGTGGGCATTGCCGGTAGCGAAGCTCAACGTCGCCCAGCGTGCTCCGCCGGCGGCGGCCGTGAACCGCACGCCGATCCGGCAGGCCTGCCCTGGGTCGAGCGTCGTATTCTCGCAGAGGTCATCGCCGCTGGGGATCGTAAAGTCGCCGGCGGCGGTCCCGGCAATCTGGGCCGCTTCGCCGCTGAACGTGAGCGGCGCCTGGCCGGTGTTCTGCACCGACAGCCACTGCACCGGACCTTGCTGACCGACGGGCTGTGAACCGAAGCTCAGTTCTGACGGGACCGAGATCTGCAGGAAGAGGTACGCCCACACCGCCCCGCTGCCGTTGTCGGTAGGCCCGCCGATCAGCATGGTGGCGCCATCTTTGGAGATCGCCACACTGGCGCCGAACTTGCCCAAAAAATTCTCGCCCGTGCCGCTGAGCTTCGCTCCCTGTTGGGTCCAGATTTCGCCCGAGCGTGTGAACAGCCACGCCGCCCCGGCGATGCCGTCGTCCCAGGGCTCGCCGATCAGTGCCACATCGCCGTCGCCGGACAGCGCCACGCTCGCCCCGAATTCGCCATATTCGTCGTCGCCGGCGGTGAGCCGTGGGCCCTGTTGAGCCCAGGTTTCGCCAGAGCGCGTGAACACCCACGCCGCACCGTGGCGTTCGTGTTCGTTGGGATCACCGATCAGCGCCGTGTTGCCGTTCCCGGACAGCGCCACGCTTTCACCGAAGCGGCTTGCCGCGGTCTCGCCCGTCCCGGTGAGCTTTGCGCCCTGCTGAGTCCAGATTGCGCCCGAGCGCGTGAACACCCATGCCGCGCCTAGACAATTTTCAGATTCGATGTAATCGCAAGGCCTACCGATCAGCGCCGTGTCACCGTCTTCGGACAGTGCCACGCTCGTGCCGAAGCTCCCTTGTCCGGTCTCGCCCGTGCCGGTCAGCTTCGAGCCCTGCTGCGCCCAGGTTTCTCCAGAGCGCGTGAACACGTAAGCCGCCCCAAAGCCAGAGGGCGCGCCGATCAGCGCCGTATTGCCATCAGCGGACAACGCCGCGTCGTCGCCGAAAAATCCTCCGCCTTCGTTGCCTGTGAGCTTGCCGCCCTGCTGAGTCCAGATCGAGCCCGAGCGCGTGAAGACCCACACAGCCCCATTGCTCCCATCGCGGGGCGCGCCGACCAGCGCCGTGTCGCCGTCAGCGGACACCGCCACGCTTTCGCCGAACCGGCCTTCTTTGATCTCCCCGGTGCCCTCGCCCGCACAGTCGCTCGTACAGTCGCCGACGAGCTTCGGGCCCTGCTGGGTCCAGGTTTCGCCCGAGCGCGTGAACACCCACGCCGACCCGATCCAGTCGTTGTCCTCAGGCCCTCCGACCACTGCAGTGTTCCCATCGGCGGACAGCGCCACGCTGTAGCCGAATTCGCCGTTGCCGGTCTGGCCCGAGCCGGTGAGCTTTTCTCCATCCTGGCTCCAGGTTTCGCCTGAGCGCGTGAACACCCACGCCGCCCCGCCGTAGTCGTTGTCCCAGGGCCCGCCGATCAGCCCCGTTTTACCGTCGGCGGACAGCGCCACGCTCCAACCGAAATGATTTTCTCCGATCCTGCCCGCGCCGGTCAGCTTCGCCCCCTGCTGAGCCCACGTCGAGCCAGAGCGGGTAAACACCCACGCTGCGGCTTCGCTCGTCCCGATGCCACCGATCAGGCCGGCGCCGATCAGCGCCGTGTCGCCGTCTTCGGACAGTGCCACGCTCGTTCCGAAGTTGCCCTGTGCAGCCTCTTCTTTGCCGGTGAGCTTCGCCCCTTGCTGAGTCCACGTCGACCCAGAGCGCGTGAACACCCACGCCGCCCCGGCGTCGTTGTTGTCGCGGGGCCCTCCGATCAGTGCCGTTTCGCCATGCCCCGACAGCGCCACGCTTTCGCCGAAATAGCCTTCTCCCGCCGTCTCACCCGCGCCGGTCAGCTTCGCCCCCTGCTGGGTCCAGGTGGAGCCGGACCGCGTGAACACCCACGCCGCGCCAACGTCGTGGTGGTCATCGGGTCCGCCGACGAGCGCGGTGTTGCCATCGGCCGACAGCGCCACCCTGTCGCCGAACCAGCCGCCTTCGATCTCGCCTGTCCCGGTGAGCTTTGCGCCCTGTTGGCTCCAGGTTTCGCCCGAGCGCGTGAACACCCAGGCCGCCCCGGCGTTTTCGCTGTCGCGCGGCGCACCGACCAGCGCCGTGTTGCCATCGGCGGAGAGCGCCACGCTAGTGCCGAACTCGTCGAGAGATCGGTGGCGGCCGGGGTCTGAAAGCTTTCCGCCCTGCTGGGTCCAGGTGGATCCGGAGCGCGTGAACACCCACGCCGCGCCATCCCATTCTTTGTCGCTCCAGCCGCCGATCAGCGCCGTGTCGCCATTCGCGGACAGCGCGACACTCGTGCCAAACGCGCCCCCTCCGACCTCGCCCGAGCCGCTGAGCTTTCCGCCCTGCTGGGTCCACGTCGAACCGGAGCGCGTAAATACCCACGCCGACCCAATCCCACCGTTGTCCTGATCCCCGCCGATCAGCGCCGTTTCGCCATCGGCGGACAGCGCGACGCTATAGCCGAAGTAGCCGCCTCCGGTCTGGGCACTGCCGGTGAGCTTTTCGCCCTGCTGGATCAGCGGGTCGATCCGCAATGGATACGTGGCGCCGCGATCGTCGACGTGGATCAGCACATGCCCCCTAACCAGTTGCAGCCAGGAGCGCAGCACGCGCCCGCGCGCGTCGGTCGCGACCAGGCCTCCGTAGCGAAGCGCGCCATCCCGACCTGTGAGCAGCACCGAGCCATGCTGCAGCCGCGCCGCGAGGTTGCCGGAGAGAGCGAGCGAGAGCGTCAGCGGGCCGGCGGCGCCACCGGGACGAGACGCGAGGTCAAAGCCCTGCTCGATACCCAATGGGCCGTTTGCGTACCACTCCGTGAGCGCGCCATGCGCGTAGCCGACACGGTTGGCGCTGATGCGGGGCGAGGCAGACCCGACCGGCTCGAGCGCATTCGCGTAGCCGTACGCGGAGAGCGCCATACCGAGCCGCACCCTGCCCGAGGCGACCGTGACACCACGACGCGAGAAAGAGGCGCGCAAATGCTGCGCGGGATTGACAGCCTGCAGAGCCGTGACGCGATAGGCCGGCTCGTCGTGCCCCAACGCGGCCGAGACCTTGCCCTGCGCGCTCAGCGGCAAGCTCTCGAGGCCATGACGGGCCGTCGTTGCGCGCCCTGCGCCTCCCCCACGCGAGAGCGCTGTAAGCCCCGCCACGCATCCGCTCGCCGCCACGACACCCGCCAGCAGAACCATGATCCAGCAGCGCAGCCAATCGCTTCGTGTCGCTGCATCGCGCCCGGCTACGGAAACCCCCTGCACTGCAACTGCTGATCGCATAGCCCCTCCACCGCGTATTTCGACTCGCTCCGATGCCCTCAAGGTCCCCCGCGGCGCCTACGCCTGCCAAAGCCCTGGCCTGCTAGGAGGCTTCAAAGTAGCCGTAACTGTAACCCAACGCAATAGGGATGTGTGCAAAGCCGCGAAGACTCGGCGACTGAGTCCATAAAACCTCGCCCGACGAAACCAACACAGGGATGCGCATTTATTTCGTAAGCGTTTCGATATAGTCTTCGTAACAGCTTCGTAATCGCATCAGCCAGCTAGCTAGGAGACGGACGGTGTCCAGACGATTCTTTCGCCACGGCGAGCTGCCACTCGTGATGTTGGCACTCGTTGCCGAGCAGCCGAGGCATGGCTATGAGATCCTGGGCGAGCTCGATCGCCTGTTCGGACCCGGCTACCGTCCCTCGCCGGGCAGCGTCTACCCGGCCATCGAGGCCCTCCACGCCGAGGGACTGATCATCGGCGAGGTCGACGATGGGAGGACGACCTACCGCACCACGGCGGCAGGCGAGGCGGCGCTCAGCGCGCGCAGTGACGCCCTCGCCGCGCTCGAGCTGCGCACCGGAGCGAGGCTTGCTCGCGCTGACTCGATCGAGCCGGCGCTGGCTCGCTTCAAGGCCCGGTTGGCGCAGCTGTCGGGCCATCTGGACCGCGAAGCAGTAGCGGCGGTGCTCGAGCGGGCGGCCATCGAGATCGAGAGCCTCAATGGACATCCAACCAAGAAGGAGAAGACCGATGACCGACGCATTTGAACGCGCCACCGAGCGCGCCGAGGTCGCGACCAGGAGGCGGCGTGGCGAACGCTGGGCGCGGGGACAGCGCAAGGGGTTTCGAATCCACGCCACCGTCTTTGTCGTCGTTCAGATCGTGATCGTCGCGGTTTGGGCGCTGCAATGGCGAACCGGGGGCACCGGATACCCCTGGTTTATTTACCCGCTCCTCGGGTGGGGCGCGGGACTCGCGGCGCACTACATCGCGGTGCGCCACAGCTACAGGCGCGGGGGATCGGGATGAGCCAACACGGGGTTGTGCCCGAGCTCGACCGACACAGGCTACCGCCGGGCCCAAAGCTGCCCTACGCGCTGCAGACCTTGCTGGTGTGGCAGTGCACGGGACCGTTCATGCGCTACTGCCGCCGACGCTACGGACCGACGTTCACCATCCACGCCTATCCCGGGGAGACATCGGTCTACGTCACTGCGGCCGACGATCTGAAGGCCGTCTTCACCGCCGATCCGGACGTCCTGCACGCCGGCGAGGCCAACACGATCCTCGGCCCGGTGCTCGGCCGACGCTCGATTCTGCTGGCCGACGAGGAGGAGCATCTGCGGCGCCGACGCCTGATGCTGCCCTTCTTTCACGGCGACAGCGTGCGCCGCTACGCCGAGGTCGTCAGCGAGATCGCGGACGCCGAGATCGCAACCTGGCCTGAGGGAAAGCCGATCCGGCTGCACAAGCGGATGCAGGCGATCACACTCGAGGTCATCCTCCGCGCCGTCCTCGGCGTCGAGGACCCGGCGCGCCTCGCGCGGCTTCGCATCGTGCTGCGGCGGATCGTCGAGCTTGCGCCCGGAGTCCTGCTGATGTGGGTCTGGCCAAGGCTCGGCGGGGTTGGGATCTGGCGCCGCCAGCTCTGCTGGCAGGCCGACGCGGAAGCGCTGCTGAGCGAAGAGATCGCGAATCGACGGGCGGCGCCCGACCTCGACCGGCGTGGCGACATCCTCTCGATGCTGATCTGCGCACGCTACGACGACGACAGCGCGATGGACGACGACGAGTTGCGCGACCAGCTCATGACGATGCTGCTAGCGGGCCACGAGACGACCGCCACCGGTCTGGCGTGGCCCTTCGAGCGCCTGGCTCGCAACCCGTCTGTGCTCGCGCGCGCCGAGCGTGCCGTCGATGAGGGCGAGCAGGACTACATCGATGCCGTCGTCAAGGAGACGCTGCGATCGCGCCCAGTGATATACGACGTCGCGCGCGTAGCGGTCAAGCCGTTCTCCCTCCCCGACTATGACCTCCCGGCGGGAGTCACGTTGATGCCCTCCATCGGTCTCGCCCAGCAGAGCGAGACCTTCCCGACCGCGACGCCTTCCGACCCGAGCGCTTCCTCGACGAGACCGCCCCTCCGCCCTACGGCTGGATCCCTTTCGGCGGCGGCCGTCGACGCTGCCTTGGCGCCGCCTTCGCCACATTGGAGATGCGCATGGTGATCGAACGGGTCCTCGCGCGCGTGGAGCTCTCGGCGTCCAACGCCCCTGGCGAGTGGGCGCTGGCGCAGCACATCACCCTCGTCCCCGCGAGGGGCACCCGACTGAGTATCCGACATAGGCACGATCCTCTCGGAACTCTCGCCGACGCTTATTCCAACGGCATCGCTCGAGAGACAACCGCGGACAACAAGGCGGTGTGAGCTTGCCGTCCCTGCTCTCAACGCTCCCGCGTTCAGCCCAGGTCCAGATCGCCGTGCTGGGTCCACTGCTGCTCGGCGCTCTGAGCGGCTTTCTACTGGACACCAGCGCAGTCGGTTACTGGGCTGTGCAGGTTGCCGGCACGGCGGGCGGCGTCTCCGGCGGCATGGAGCACTCCGGGCCGGCTGCCGGAGCAGGTCGTGGACTGGTCGCCGGCGCCCTGTTCGGAGCCGGCCTGATGGGCGCTCACGCGATCGCCGACCAGCGCGCACTCACATACGTGCCCCACCCCGTGGTGCTGATCGCGCTGGCCAGCGCCGCGATCGGAGCGGCGTTGGGCGGAGTGGGCGGAGTCGCTCGCTGCCGCTGGGAGACGCAACGCGGCTGAACTGGAATCGGGGTTTTCGCCCGTGCTCGCTGCCCTGCGCAGAACGCGAAGGAATCGGGACGGCCGGATTCGAACCGGCGACCCCCTGCTCCCAAAGCAGGTGCGCTACCAGGCTGCGCCACGTCCCGTCTGCCCTAAGCGTAGAGGTCCAGCCGGCATTCGCACAACCGGCCGTCTCGCTGCTAGCCTCAGCCCTCGCCCATGGCCGAGATCAAGCCACTGCGCGCGCTGCATTACGACCCCGCCGTCGTGGGCTCGCTCGCGAACGTCGTGGCGCCTCCGTACGACGTGATCGACCTTGCTCAGCGCGCCGCGCTGATCGAGCGCTCACCGTTCAACGTCGTGGCGATCGACCTGCCTCACGCCGGAGGCGAACACGACCCAAACGCTCGTGACCCCTACCAAGCCGCGGGCGAGCTGTTCGAGAGCTGGCAGCTGCAGGGCGCGCTGACGCGCGACCGCGAGCCAGCCATCTGGGCGCACACGCAGGACTACACCGGCCCCGACGGGCAGGCGCGCACACGACGGGGCTTCTTCTGCCGCGTGCGGATCGAGGAGTACGGGCCCGGTCGCGTGCGCCCGCACGAGCGCACGCATCCAGGGCCGAAGGAGGACAGGCTGCGTTTGACGCGCGCGACGCGCGCGAACATCTCGCCGATCTTCTCGCTCTACTCAGACCCCACGAATGCAGCGTGGAGCGCGCTCGCGGACACGACCGAGCAGACACCGCCGTGGGCGGAGATCACGGACTCCGACAGCACCGTGCATCGCCTGTGGCGCACAAGCGACTCAGAGACGATCGCGGCGGTGCAGGCAGCCACGAGGGACGCGGAGCTGCTGATCGCCGACGGTCACCATCGGTACGAGACGATGCAGTCATACGCGCGCGAGACCGGCGGCGGCGCGACCGGACCGGCGGAGCACGGCGAGCACGACTACATCCTCATGTGCCTGGTCGCACTCGAGGATCCCGGCCTGACGGTGTTCCCGACACATCGCCTCGTGCGCGGGCTCGACGAGGCGCGGCGCGCGGCGCTGGAGGAGGCGCTGCGCCGGGACTTCGAGATCTCCGAGACGCCGCTCGAGCAGATCGCGCCCACGGCGGGTGGCGGACCGCTTGAGCTCGGCTACATCGACTCGCGCGAGCGACGGCCGCTGCGTTTGACGCTGAGGGATCAGGCGATCGCCGATGCGGCTCTCGCGGGCCGTTCACAGGCCTACCGTCAGCTCGACACGGGAGTGCTGGAGACATTGCTGCTGAAGGGCGCGCTGGGCATGAGCGACGATGACATCTCACATTTCAACGGCCTGTTCTACGCGCGCGACACCGCCGAGGCGCTCGCGATGGTCTCCAGCGGAGAGTACGACGCGGCGTTCCTGATGCGCCCGACTCCGATCGTTCAGGTCCGCGAGGTGGCGGCGGCGGGCGAGAACATGCCGCCGAAGTCGACGTACTTCTTCCCCAAGCTGCTCACCGGGCTGCTGTTCAACCCCCTTTCGTGACGCCGTCTGCGGAGTACCATGTGGGAAGAGGGTCGATCGGAGGCGGAGGGATGGAGTGACCCATGAATCGGAAAGGCTGGCGAGGATGAGAGCCACCGTGCGACGTGACGACGGAACGTTCAAGCACACCGTGCAGGTAAGGGAACATCAGCTGACGGTCGACGAGCCGCCGGAGCTGGGGGGACATGACGCGGGCCCGGACCCGCAGGAGCTGCTCGCCGTGAGCCTCGCTTCGTGCACCGCGATCACGATGGAGATGTACGCGGCGCGCAAGGGCTGGGAGATCGGGCGGGTGGAGGTGGAGGTGCAGTACAGCCCGGCCGAGCGCGGCTGTCCGACCAGGTTCGAGCTGGTGATGCGCCTGCCGGAGGATCTGCCCGAGGACCAGGCCGAGCGCCTGCGCGTGATCGCCGCGAAGTGCCCGGTGCACCGCGTGCTCGACGGCGAGGTTATGTTCCAGGAGCGTCTCGAGCGCGTGCATATGGCGGCTTAGGGCACGACCTCGCCGGCGGACAGAGTCGACATATCGCCGCCAGACACGGTCGACCCAGTCGCTGCGGCCGTGCTCGTGCCGCTGTTCCTGGCGGCAGAAGACGAAGAGCCGCACGTCGTCTTCACCAGGCGCGGCACCGGCCTGCGCCGTCACGCCGGCGAGATCTCGTTTCCCGGCGGCCGTCGGGACCCAACGGACGCGCAGTTGCAGGACACGGCGCTGCGCGAGGCCGAGGAGGAGATCGGGCTGGCGCGCGGGCGCGTGAGCCTGCTTGGAGAGCTCTCGCCGGTATCGACGTTCGTCACCAACTACCAGATCCACCCGTTCGTCGGCCTGATTCCCGCCGGCGTGGCCTGGCGCATGTCTGTGGAGGAGGTCGATGCCGTGCTGGAGCTGAGTGTGCGGGAGCTGCGAGCGAGCAGGACGCGCACGCGGATGGAGCGCCGCGGGATCTCCTTCGAGACCGACGCCTACGTCGTCGCCGAGCACCTCATCTGGGGCGCCACGGCGCGCATCCTGGACGAGCTGCTGGAACGGCTCGATGCGTTGCTCGGCGGCCGCCCCAGCCCGTGAGGCGGCCGCCGGCTCGGCGGGCCCTGAGCGGTAGGGCCCACAGCTTCGCTTCAAGCCATGTATGGAATTCTAGAAGCTTGCGCCAGCCCCAGCCCAGCCGGGACGAACGAGCCTTCGGCGCGAAGAGCCTCAGCTCGGCTGGGGCACGAGCCGGATGTAGGGGCGCGGCTCCTCCCACCCGTCTGGGTACTTCTCCTTGGCCTCGTCGTTTGAGACCGAGCCGGCGATGATCACCTTCTCGCCCTCTTTCCAGTTCACGGGCGTGGCGACCTTGTGCTTGGCGGTCAGCTGCAGCGAGTCGATCACGCGCAGCACCTCGTCGAAGTTGCGCCCGGTCGTCATCGGGTAGATCAGGATCAGCTCGACCTTCTTGTCGGGACCGATCACGAACACGTTGCGGACCGTCTGGTTATCGGCCGGGGTGCGCACTAGCGGGTCGCCGGAGGTGCTCGCGGGAAGCATGCCGTAGAGCTTTGAGACGTTGAAGTCGTCGTCTGAGACGATCGGGTAGTTGGGGGCCGTGCCCTGCGTCTCCTCGATGTCCTTCGCCCAGGCCTCGTGGTTGTCGAGCGCGTCGACCGACAGGCCGATGATCTTCACGCCCCGCCTGTCGAACTCGGGCTTGGCGTTGGCCATGTAGCCGAGCTCGGTCGTGCAGACCGGGGTGAAGTCCTTGGGGTGCGAGAACAGCACCGCCCAGGAGTCGCCGATCCAGTCGTGGAATTTGATGCGGCCCTCGGTGGTGTCGGCCTCGAAGTCGGGGGCGGTGTCGCCTAGTTGCAGCGTCATGATGTTGCTCCTTTTTTCGACAGATAGCCGTCGTGAGAGAAAGTCGGACAGAGAAAAGCTGTACTTCTGTAAATCCCGATCGGCTTTTGGGAGATTGGCTTTTGAGGATAGCGGGTCCCTGCCGCTATTCCGACTCCCCCGCGAGCAGCCCGGCCACCGCGGCGCGAGCGTCGGTCTGCCAGGCATCGGGCTCCGCGATGGCGGCTCTGAGAAACGCCACCGGGATCGAGTTACGCTGTCCGGCGCTCCGCACGATCTGCTCGCCCGCGGCGAGGACCTCCGGCGCAACCGTGACGCCGGTGGCCTCGTAGACGAAGCCGCGAATCGTCGTGTCGATCGCCTGCCCGAGGAAGAACTCCAGACGGGTGGAATGCAGTGCTTGCAGCTGATCGGCGGAGCCTTCGGCTGAGCCCAGCAGCCAGCAGACGACCGTGACGCTCTCGAGCGCGCCACGCAGCGTCGCCAGGCGAGCGGGCGTGCCGACCCAGCACTCCGCCCCGGCCTGCTCGATCGCCGCTCGGCCGCTCTCGGCGCGAGTCGTGATGCGCACCGCGTGGCCGCCGCGATGCCCCTCCCCCGTCAAGGCCGACGCCAGCCGCCTGCCCCTGCAGCCACCGCCGACGATCAGGATTCGCGCCACGGCGGCGATGTTAGAGCGCGGCGAGCGGGACAAGCGCGCCGGCGTCCTCCAAGACGCCCAGCCGGCGCGGCGGGACGATCAGGCGGCGTCGCGCGGGAGCTCGGACCCGGTGGGCGCCGTGGCCGACCTTGGCCACGGCGCCCGATTGAGACGGACGACACGGAGAGACGACGTGCCGAAACCTGCTCGAGCGCCACCGGAGAGGTATGGGTAGCGGCGCTCGAGCAGGTGCCGGCGAGCATCCTTGGCGCGATCCGTCGCACCTGTCGCGATCCGTCGCCTCGTGGGGTGTGTGCCGTTCATTGCCATGAAGAAAAACATAGTTTTTAGCATCTGTCAAGCACTTGCGACAAATATTTGTCAACCCCATGATCCGGGGCCCACACGAGAGCAAGGTCCCAAGCCTCCAATACCATCAGCGAACGATGAGCGAGAACCATCCGACGCAGGACACCCCAGCCGCCGCCGCGGACGTGGTCACGATGGAGAAGATCGTCGCGCTGTGCAAGCGGCGCGGCTTCATCTTTCCCTCCTCGGAGATCTACGGCGGGGTCGGCTCGACGTACGACTACGGCCACTACGGCGTGCTGCTGAAGGGGAACGTGAAGGGCGAGTGGTGGCGCGCGATGCTGCAGGAGCGCGACGACATCGTCGCGATCGACTCGGCGATCCTCCAGCACCCGCGCGTGTGGGAGGCCTCCGGCCACCTCGCCGGGTTCACCGATCCACTCGTCGACTGCAAGGCCTGCGGTCAGCGCTTCCGCGCCGATCACCTCGCCGAGCTTCCGTGCGGGCACAAACCGTCGAAGCACCCGGGCGAGACCGACGAGTGCGAGCTGACCGAGGCACGCGACTTCAACCTGATGTTCGAGACGACGATCGGGCCCGTCAAGGAGTCAGGCTCGGCGGCGTACCTCAGGCCGGAGACCGCGCAGGGGATCTTCATCAACTTCAAGAACGTCCTGCAGTTCTCGCGCAAGAAGCCCCCCTTCGGGATCGCCCAGATCGGCAAGTCCTTCCGCAACGAGATCACCCCCGGCAACTTCATCTTCCGCACGCGCGAGTTCGAGCAGATGGAGATGGAGTTCTTCGTCCCGCCCGCCGAGGCGGGGCGGTGGTTCGAGCACTGGCTCACAGAGCGCGAGCGCTGGTATGTCGACCTGGGTATCCGACCCGAGCAGCTGCGTCTGCGGGCGCACGACCCCGATGAGCTCTCCCACTACTCCTCGGGCACGAGCGACGTCGAATACCTCTTCCCCATCGGCTGGTCGGAGCTCGAGGGGATCGCCAACCGCGGGAACTTCGATCTGACCCAGCACGCTGAATTCTCCGGCGAGAAGCTCGAGTACTTCGACCAAGCCTCGGGCGAGCGCTACGTGCCGCACGTGATCGAGCCCGCCGCCGGCGCCGACCGCGCGACGCTCGCGTTCCTGGTCGACGCCTACGACGAGGAACTGGTCGAGCGCGAAGGCGCAGGCGTTGGCGAGCTGCGCACAGTCCTGCGCCTGCACCCGCGCTTGGCGCCGATCAAGGCGGCGGTGCTGCCGCTCGTAAAGAAGGACGGCCAGCCCGAGCTCGCACGCGAGATCCACCGCGCGCTGCGCGACCGGCCGGGACTGGGAATGGTCGAGTACGACGACGGCGGCGCGATCGGCAAGCGCTACCGCCGCCAAGACGAGATCGGCACGCCGTTCTGCCTGACCGTCGACCACCAGAGCCTCGAGGACCGGACGGTGACGCTGCGAGAACGCGACTCGCTCACGCAGGAGCGCCTGCCGATCGAGGGACTCACCGAGGAGCTCGAGCGGCGCGTGAACGCGCCCTGGCGCACCCCGAAGCTGACCAAGACATAGGCGGACATAGGAGAGACATGGACTTCGACCTGACCGACGAGCAGCAGCTGATCCAGCGCACCGCGCGCGAGTTCACCGACAACGAGATCATCTCCCAGTCACGAGAAAACGCGCGTAACCACCACTTCGACACGGACCTCGTCAAGAAGGTCGCCGCACAGGGCTACCTCGGCGCGATCGTCCCGCAGGAGTACGGCGGCGCCGGCCTCGACTACTTCAGCTACGGCCTCGTCGTCGAGGAGATCGGCCGCGGCGACTCGGCGATCCGCACGGTGATCTCGGTGCAGACCTCGCTGGTCTGCTCGGGGATCGTCAAGTTCGGCACGGAGGAGCAGAAGCACAAGTACCTGCCGAAGCTCTGCTCGGGCGAGTGGCTCGGCTGCTTCGGGCTGACCGAGCCGGACACGGGCTCCGACGCGGCCAACCAGAAGACGCGCGCGCGCAAGACCGACTCCGGCTGGGTCCTCAACGGCGCGAAGATGTGGATCTCGATGGGCAACTACGCGAAGGTCGCGATGATCTTCGCCCAGACCGATCCGGCGCTCGGGCACAAGGGCATCGCGTGCTTCCTCCTCGACACCGATCAGCCCGGATACACCGCGCAGACGATCGAGCACAAGATGGGATTGCACGCCTCCGACACGGCCTCGATCTCACTGGAAGACGTCGAGGTCGCAGACGAGGACATGCTCGGCGGGGTCGGCGACGGCTTCAAAATCGCGATGTCGAACCTCGACTCCGGGCGCTACTCGGTCGCCGCCGGGTGCGTCGGGATCTGCCGCGGCTGCGTCGAGGAGTCGGTCTCCTACGCGAAGGAGCGCGAGCAGTTCGGCAAACCGATCGCGTCGTTTCAGCTCGTCCAGGCGATGATCGCCGACATGGTGCTGAAGACCGACGCCTCGCGGATGCTCGTGTGGCGCGCGGGCTGGCTGAAGGACCAGGGGCGACCGAACACGCTTGAGACCTCGATCGCAAAGCTGCACGCGACCGAGGCGTCGCTCGAGTGCGCGAACCTCGCGATCCAGGTCCACGGCGGCGCCGGCTACGTCGACGACCACCCGGTCGAGCGCTACTTCCGCGACGCGCGCGTGACGACCCTGTACGAGGGCACGAGCCAGATCCAGAAACTGATCATCGGGCGCGCGATGACGGGCATCAACGCCCTCGTCCCGTCCTGAGGCGAGCGCTGGAGGAGCAGGGAATGGCAGACACAGAGCGGGTCGAAAAGGATGAGCAGGCCGGCAGGGCCGGCCGGGCGGGCGGCGCAGCGAGCGTCATCGGCGTGCTCGGAGCCGGCACCATGGGTGCCGGCATCGCCCAGCTGGCCGCCCGCACGGGCGCGCGGACGCTGTTGTTCGACCCGATTCCGGAGGCGCTCGAGCGCGGTAGGACCCGCGCGAGGGAGGGCTTGAAGAAGGAAGCTGCAAAGGGGCGGATCACGCCCGAGCAGGCGGACTCCGCGGCCGAGCAGCTGGCAGGCGTGAGCGAGCTCGAGGCGCTCGCGCCGTGCGAGCTGGTGATCGAGGCGGCGCCGGAGCGAATCGAGCTCAAGCACGAGCTGTATAAGCGTCTGTCAGAGGAGATCGTCGGCGAGGAGTGCGTGCTCGCGAGCAACACCTCTTCGCTGCTCGTGACCGCGATCGCGGCGGCGGCGAGACATCCGGAGCGGGTGGTCGGCATGCACTTCTTCAATCCGGCGCCGATCATGCGCCTGCTGGAGGTGGTCGCCGGCGAGCAGTCGCAGGAGCGCGCGCTCGCGCTGGCGCACGCGACGGGCGAGGCGATGGGCAAGACGGTGGTCCGGGCGAAGGACGGGCCCGGCTTCCTGGTCAACCGCTGCAACCGCCCGTTCGGGCTGGAGGCATTGCGGATCTTGCAGGAGCGGATCGCCGATATCGAGACGATCGACCGGATCGTGCGCATGGAGGGCTCCTTTCGCATGGGGCCGTTCGAGCTGATGGACCTCGTCGGGATCGACACGGGGTTTGAGATCTCGAAGAGCTTCTATGAGCAGAGCTTCGGCGAGCCGCGCTGGCGGCCATCGCAGATCACCGCGCGCTACGTCGCGGCGGGACGCTACGGCCGCAAGAGCGCTCGCGGGTATTACGACTACTCAAGCGATCCCTACCGCCCCCCGGACCCGGATTCCTCGGAGGGTGGCGCCGGTATCCCGGCACAGCCCCGGGACGGGGCCGGCACCCCGGCCTCTCCCGCGGCCGGCGGCGTGCTCGAGCGGATCCTCTGCCAAGTGATCAACGAGTGCGCGTTCGCGCTCGGCGAGGGCGTGGGCAGCGCGGAGGACATCGACACGGGCATGACGCTCGGACTCAACTATCCGCGCGGACCGCTCGCGTGGGCCGATGAGATCGGCCTCGATCGCGTGCTGGGCGTGCTGGACGGCCTGTGGGAGGAGTACCGCGAGGAGCGCTACCGCGCGGCGCCGGAGCTACGACGCCGCGTCCGCGCCGGACAGATTGGGCCCAAGGCGGGAGCTGGCTTCTTCGTGTACGACGAAGCAACCGTCTGACGCTCAGACTCGCACGCCACGCCACGCCCTCACCCGGCCGGCCGGCCGGCCGTCATACCCGGCCAACGACGCTCGCCGCCGCGACCTCACGCCTCGGCGGTAGTCGCGGCGGGCGCCCACTGCGCCTCGGCCAGATCGCCGAGCGGCATCCCCTCCGGGGTGGGTACCTGGGGCGTGTCGCGCAGGTACCACTCGGCGTCGAGCGCCGCCTGACAGCCGGAGCCGGCAGCCGTGATCGCCTGGCGGTAGGTGTGGTCGACGAGATCGCCCGCGGCGAACACGCCCGGGCGATTCGTCCGTGTGGAGCGTCCGTCGACCGCCACGTAGCCGCTCTCGTCGACGTCGATCTGCCCGTCCACGAGCGTCGACTGGGGCTCGTGGCCGACCGCCACGAACGCGCCCGCGACCTCCAGCGTGCGCTCCTCGCCCGTCTCGGTGTCGACGAGCGCCGCATGTCCCAGCGCGCCGTTCTCACCGGCGACGAACTCCTTCACCGCGTACGGCGTCAACAGCTCGATGTTCTCCTGCGCGCGCGCGCGATCGAGCATGATCTTCGAGGCTCGGAACTCGTTGCGCCGATGCACGACGGTCACCTTGGAGGAGAACTTCGACAGGAAGATCGCCTCCTCCATCGCCGAGTCGCCGCCGCCGACGATCACGGTCGGGGTGTCGCGAAAGAACGCCGCGTCGCAGGTCGCGCAGTAGCTGACGCCGCGCCCGCTCAGCTCGAGCTCGCCGGGGACCTCCAGCTTCTTGTGCTCGGCGCCCATCGCCAGCACGACGGTGCGCGCCCGGTATTCGGTGTCGCCGACCCACACCTTGTGGATGCCTCCGGGCTCGTTCGCGAGCTCGACGCGGTCGGCCTGCTCGGTCAGCAGGCGCGCGCCGAAGCGGTCGGCCTGGTCGCGCAGCTTCTGCATCATCTCCGGGCCCATGATCCCCTCGGGGAAGCCCGGATAGTTCTCGACGTCGGTCGTCTGCTGCAGCAGCCCACCCCAGGCGAAGCCCTCGATCACGAGCGGGTCGAGGTTGGCGCGGGAGGTGTACAACGCGGCGGTGTATCCGGCCGGTCCGCTGCCGATCACGATCGTGTTCTCGACCTCTGCCATCTCATCTCCCTAGTCGCTTTACTTTGTATAGTATAGCGCTTCAGCGCCACTACAATGCTCCCACGGCCCCGACCGGGCCGGCGCTCGAGTCCGCCGGCGGGTGTGCATTCTGCTCGTCGCGCCAGCGCGCGACGGTGCGGCGCAGCTGGAAGTAGGCGACGGCGCCCGGCAGCGTGGGCAGCCAGAAGGAGATGCCGCGATAGGACAGCACCGCGAGCACAGCCAGGTTGAAGTCGACGCCGAACGCGGCGAACGCGCCGATCATGCCCCCCTCGACGCCTCCCAGTCCGCCCGGCAGCGGCAGCAGGTTGCCGAGCATCCCGACGAAGTAGGCCATCAGGATCACGGTGAACGGCGGAGCGGAGCCGAACGCATGGAACATCGCCCACAGCACGCAGATGTCAAACCCCCACCAGGCCGCCGCGCCGAGCAGGCCGACGTCGCGCGAGCGAATCAGGTCGATCGCGGTGCGCACCCCGCTGGCCGCGAGCGCGGGCACGGTCACCGCGCGGGCCATCCAATGCGCCAGGCGACCTGAGCCTTCCGCCCACCGCCCCAAACGCCGCTCGACATCGCCCGGCAGCAGGGCCATGGCGCCGGCGAGCGCGAACAGCACGGCGGCGACGATCGCCGGAACGATCGTGATCGCGAACGAGCCACCCCCGGGGAACAGGCCGATACCCAGCCCCAGCCCGTCGATCAGCAGCGAGCCCGCGTAGATCACGTACAGCAGCACCATGAACGCGACCATCCGGCAGGCGACCAGCCGCGGCTCCATGCCCGAGCGGCGCAGCGCCCAGGCGGTCAGCGCGACCCCGCCGGCGCCGGCGGCCGCGAACAGGCGCGTGGCGGCCAGGCCGGCCATCGTGATCTCATAGCTCGCGCCCCAGCCGATCGGGCCCTCGCCGCGAACGAACACCGACCGGAACAGCACCACGTAGCCCGCGAAGGACAGCAGCTCCAGGAACACTCCGATCGCGATCCACCAGCTGTCGCCGCCCTCGATGCGGTGCACCGTCGTGCCCACCCCGGAGAGCTTTGGCAGCACGAAGTACAGGAAGGCGACGCCGGAGAGGATGAACAGGCCGAAGACGATCGCCCGCCGGCGCGTGACGACCACGCGCGGCATCTCCTCCTCGGGGGATCCCCTCCCCACTGGCCTCACGAGCGCGGAGGGACCGTCCTCGAACCGAGCGTCCCTGGGAGGAGCATCCCCGGACGGGACGTGCCCGGCATGGACCTCCACCGCCATCGCCTCCGCGGCGGCCTCGTGCTCAGCCCGTCTCGCCCCCGCGGCCATCGTTCGCTCAGCTCGTCTCGTGGGCGATCGCCTCCAACCCCGACACGGCGCGGCCGACCCACTCGAGTGCCGGCGCCGCACGCGGCCCCAGCCGGCGTACCGCAATGGTCAGCGCGGCCCCGGCGAGCAGGTCCACGACGTAGTGCTCGCCGAGATAGACGAGCGCGAAACCGAGCACCGCCGCGTAGGAGGCGCCGAGGGCACCGGCCACCTGCCCCGTCTCAGCGAGCAGGAGCGCGGCCATCACGGATGTGGCGAAGTGCAATGAAGGCATCGCGGCCAGTGGGTTTCCTCCAAACACACTGTAGAGCGGACCCCAGCCGTCTCTCCAGAACAGCTCGCCGTACTCGACCATCATCCGGCGCACCGCGGGCCGGCGCCAGGTCTCCTGCCCAGCCGCATCCGCGGCGTACCACGGGGGCGCGGTCGGCGCCAGCCAGTAGACGCTCGCGCCGATGTCGAACACCGCGTAGGTCATCGCCGCGGCGCGCGGGAAGCGGCCGCGGTGGCGCATCAGGATGTATGCCAGCGAGCCGTGCGGCACCATGAACCACGTCCAGTGCGCCCACACCAGCACGCGGTCGAGCACCCGCCATTCGGCGCCGTCCGGACCGTGACGGGCCAGGCCACGCTGTAGGCGCACGGTCGGAAGCTCGCCGACGCCGAGCACGCGATCGACGAATATCGGGTAGTCGACGTGCACCCGCCGCTCCTGGGCTGAGGGGTCGTCGTGGGGCGACTTGTAGGCGGCCAGGTAGGCCCACATCTGCAGTCCACAGGCGGCGACGTCGCGCGTACGCGATCGTCGCATCGCCACGCAGATGCCTAACGGCGCGGCAAACGCGACCGCCTGGGCCATGATCGGCGGAGCCTTCACACGCTTGCGCACCAGCGGCGCGGCGACACCCGCCACCACCACCCCCCAGGCGGCTGCTCTAATCGCGCTGGACCGCCGCACAGGCTGCGGAGTATATGTCTGCTCGCGGCGCCTCCCGCGGCGCCCGCGTGGCCTCCGCCGGCGGCGCCCGCGTCCCGTGCGACTCCTTCGTGTGTGTACGCACGCGCACACACAAGCTGCGAGCTAAGGGAGCGTCCCCTGCGGCGCGCGCGCCCGCGCGTAGGCGCTCGCCGCCTCCACCAACGCGCCCACCACAGGGCTTCCCGCGTCCGCCTCGGGATGCCATTGCACGCCGAGCACGAACCGGGTGGGCGAGCCCTCATCGATCAGCTCGATCGCCTCGGGCAGCTCGTCTAGCGTCGAGGAGCCGCTGACCCGCAGGCCCGCGCCGAGCTCGTCCACACCCTGATGATGATGGGACTTGGTCGCGTGCCTGGAGACGCCGATCACGCGTGCCGCAAGCGTGCCCTCGACGAGGCTCACGTCGTGGTCGGCCCCGTCGAAGGAGCCGATCGCACGGCGATGATCCCCGTGGCCGAAGCGGTCGGGCAGGTGCTGCTCGAGCGTGCCGCCCAGCGCGACGTTGATCAGCTGCATCCCGCGGCAGATCCCGAGCACCGGCAGCTCGCGATCGATCGCGGCGCGCACGAGCGCGATCTCGAAGGCGTCGCGCTCGGGCACGGTGTCGACCGTCTCCACATGCGCGGCCTGACCGTAGGCGCCGGGATCGACGTCGGCCCCGCCCGCGAGCATCAGGCCGTCGAGCGCGTCCAGCGCCTCGTCCGGGTGCTCGACCAGATGCGGGTCGGGCGGCAGCAGCACCGCGAATCCGCCGGCGCGCTGCACCGCTTCGACGTAGTTGCTCGGCAGCAGCACCGCCCGCTGATCCCAGACGCTCCAGCGAGCGCGCTCGAGCGCGGTGCAGATGCCGATCGTGGGGCGCGCCATCGGCACAGAATAGGATCACCGGCGTGAGCGAGTCATCGACCCAGCTCGATACCGTCAACCTGTCGCTCGTGAATGGCGTCGCCACGATCGAGCTGAACCGGCCCGACGCGCTGAACGCGTGGAACAAGCAGCTTGGCGTCGACCTGCTGGCCGCGCTGCGCCAGGTGGCCGAGGACGACGCGGCGCGGGCGGTGGTGATCACCGGCGCCGGACGCGCCTTCTCTTCGGGCGCCGACCTGCGGGACACGACCGGCGAGCTCACGCCCGACGGCCGCCCCGATGTGCGCAAGCGCCTCGACGAGTGCTACCACCCGATCATGCTCGCCGTCCGCGAGCTGCCCAAGCCGGTGGTGGCTGCCGTCAACGGCGCGGCCGTCGGCATCGGCTGCTCGCTTGCCCTGTGCTGCGACCTGATCGTGGCCGCCGAGAGCGCGTACTTCCTGCTCGCGTTCGTCAACATCGGCCTCGTCCCCGACGGCGGCTCCTCGCTGTTCGTGCCCGCTCGCGTGGGCATCGCGCGTGCGAGCGAGCTGGCGATGCTGGGGGAGCGCCTGCCCGCGACACAGGCACTCGAATGGGGGCTCATCAATCGCGCCGTCGCCGACGGCGAGCTCGAGCGGGAGACCACCGCACTGGCCGCGCGCCTGGCCGCCGGCCCGACGCGCTCCTATGCCGGGGCCAAGCGGCTGCTGAACAACTGGCTCTACTCGCGCATGGACGAGCAGCTCGAGCTGGAGGCCCGCATCCAGCAGGAGATGGCCGGCTCCGATGACTTCGTCGAGGGGACGCTGGCCTTCCTGGAGAAGCGCCAAGCCAACTTCTCGGGTCGCTGAATGCGCCTCTGGACGAGCCCGCGAACAACTTGTGGCAAACGTCATCAAGCGCTTCACGTCCCGGGCTGAATAGAATCCCCGCCGCCTTGGGCCACCTCTTCAACTCAACGCTAGCCTTCTTCACGCCCGAGTCGGGTGGCTCGCCGAGCGCGAATCAGATCGACGGCCTGTACAAGGTCACGCTCTACATCGCGCTCGTCATCTTCGTGCTGGTCGAGGGCGCGCTGGGCTATGCGCTGTGGAGGTTCCGCGCACGCAAGGGGGCCGTGGCCGCGCAGATCCGCGGCAACACCCGCCTGGAGGTCGGCTGGACGGTCGCCGCCGCCGTGATCCTGGTCGGCCTCGCCGTGCTCACGTTCGCGAAGCTGAGCTCGATCCAGGACCCGTCGAACTCCGGTCCGAACGGCGATCGGCTGACAGGCGACAGCGGCCTGCTGTACGCGAGCGCCGACCGCAAGCTGCCGCCGAACGGCAAATCGCTGAACATCCACGTCATCGGGCGCCAGTACATCTGGCAGTACGTCTATCCGGGCGCCAACGAACCGGACGGCCTCGGCGCGCCGTACTCCTACGAGGAGATGGTGGTGCCGACGAACACCACGGTCACGCTCGACATCACCTCCGAGGACGTCGTGCACTCGTGGTGGATTCCGGAACTGGGCGGAAAGTTCCAAGCCGTGCCGGGCTACCACAACTACGCCTGGTTCAAGGTCTACAAGCCGGGGATCTATCGCGGGCAGTGTGCGGCGCTGTGCGGCCGCGGGCACGCGCGCATGATCGCGACCGTCAGGGCGGTACCGCCCGCGCAGTTCGACGCCTGGCTCGCCTACCAGAAGAAGCTGATCGCCGAAGCCAACGCGGACGCGAAGGTCGCACGAGCGAAACTCAATTCCCAGAACGGCGCCGGACAGGTCGAAAACCCCTAACAGGATCACCCGAGGAGACCAGCGCACGAACATGGCCACCTACGTCGCCCCAGTCCCCCAGCTGAGCACCCGTCGCGTCGAGCGCGAGGCGCAGGGCTGGACGAGCTGGCTCACAACCACCGATCACAAGCGGATCGGGATCATGTACATGGTTCTGACGTTCGTGTTCTTCTGCCTCGGCGGCGTCGAGGCGCTGATGATCCGCCTGCAGCTCGGCGCGCCGAACAACACGCTGGTCACCCCGCAGACGTACAACCAGCTGTTCACCATGCACGGCACGACGATGATCTTCCTGTTCGTCGTGCCGATGATGGCGGGCCTCGCGAACTACTTCATCCCGCTGATGGTCGGCGCGCGCGACATGGCCTACCCACGCTTGAACGCGCTGTCGTTCTGGCTGCTGCTCGCGGGCGGGATCGTCTTCTACGCCTCGATCTTCTGGAACCCGCCGGAAGCCGGCTGGACGAGCTACGCGCCGCTGTCGAACGCGCTGTACTCGCCGAGCGGCGGGCAGGACGCGTGGATCTACCTGATCCACCTCACCGGCCTGTCCTCGATCTTGGGGGCCGTCAACTTCTACGCGACGATCGCGAACATGCGCGCACGCGGCATGAGCTGGGGCCGGCTGCCGCTGTTCGTGTGGGCGATCCTGACCTACTCGGTGCTGATCATCTTCGCGATGCCGGTGATCGCGGCGGCGGTGACGATGCTGCTGACCGACAGGCACTTCGGCACCCACTTCTTCGACCCCGCCGATGGCGGCTCGCCGCTGCTGTGGCAGAACCTGTTCTGGTTCTTCGGCCATCCCGAGGTCTACATCATGGTGCTGCCCGGCTTCGGCCTCGTGTCGGAGATCCTGCCGGTGTTCGCGCGCAAGCCGATCTTCGGCTACAAGGCGATCGCGGCCTCGACCGTGGCGATCGCATTCCTCGGCTTCCTCACGTGGGCGCACCACATGTTCACGACCCCGCTGCCCGAGGCCATCCTCGTGTTCGTGATGCTCAGCTCGTTCCTGATCGCGATCCCGACGGGCGTGAAGATGCTCAACTGGATCGGGACCCTGTGGCACGGCACGATCGAGTTCAAGACGCCGCTCTTGTTCTGCGTGGGCTTTCTCGCGCTGTTCCTGATCGGCGGCATCTCGGGTGTGTTCCTCGCCGTGTTCCCCGTCGACTGGCAGCTGAACGAAACCTACTTCGTGGTGGCGCACATCCACTTCGTTCTCGTGGGCGGCTCGGTGTTCACGATCTTCGCCGCGATCTACTACTGGTTTCCCAAGATCACCGGGCGGATGATGAGCGAGGGACTCGGCAAGCTGAGCTTCTACCTGATGTTCTTCGGCTTCCTGATCACGTTCCTGATCCAGCACGTGATGGGCCTCGACGGGATGCCCAGGCGGGTGTACGAGTACGACAACGTCGGCCATCTGGCGCTGTACAACCAGATCTCCACGGTCGGCTCGTTCATCCTCGCCGCCGGCGTGCTGGTGACGATCGTCAACGCCGTGCGCAGTCTCAAGGTCGGGGTGATCGCGGGACCGGACCCGTGGAAAGCCAACACGCTCGAGTGGTTCACGGCCTCGCCCCCGCCGGTCAACAACTTCGACGTCGTCCCGCTGGTGCGCTCGGCGGAGCCGATGAAGGATATCCGCCGCGAGGTCGAGCGGCGCAGCAGCGGAGCGCCGGTCGCGGGCGGGGCCACGATCCCCAGCGGAGCGACGCAGGTCGGGGTCTAGGGTGCCGCGACACAGGTCGAAGTCGCGTGCACTCGCAGCCGTGCCGGCCGTCTTCGCGGAGGACCGGCCGCGATGAACGCGCGCGGAGCCTCAGGTGCGGCTCCGGCGATCGAGGCTCCCGGCCTCGGACTCGCCCCTCGCGCCCGCCTGCTGGTCGCCGACTACGTCGAGCTGACCAAGCCGAAGGTCCAGTCGCTGCTGCTGCTGAGCACGATCACCACGATGTACGTGGCCGGCGACCCCTCGCCGCTGCTGGTCGCGCTGACCTGCCTGGGCGGCTATCTGTCCGCCGGCGGGGCGGGCGCGGTCAACCATTGGTTCGACCGCGACATCGACGGGCGCATGGCGCGCACCGCCAACCGCCCCGTCCCGTCCGGTCGCGTGGCGCCGGGAGCGGCGCTTGCGTTCGGCTGCACACTCGCGGCGCTCTCGCTGCTCGAGCTCTCGCTGGCCGTCAATCCGCTGGCCGCCGCCCTCTCGTTCGGGGGCTTCCTCGGCTATGTCTTCGTCTACACCATGTGGCTGAAGCGGCGCACGCCGCAGAACATCGTGATCGGCGGAGCCGCCGGCGCGGTGCCGCCGCTCGTCGGCTGGGCGGCCGTCACGGGATCGGTGAGCGGCACGGCGCTGATCCTGTTCTTCATCGTCTTCTTCTGGACGCCCCCCCACTTCTGGGCGCTCAGCCTGCTGATGAAGGACGAGTACGCGAAGGTCGACGTGCCGATGCTGCCGGTCGTGCGGGGCGAGAGGGAGACCCGGCGGCAGATCCTGCTCTACACGGTCCTCCTCTACGCCGTCACCCAGCTGCCGTTCTGCGCCGGCGGGTTCGGCGCGGTCTATCTCCTCGCCTCGATCGCGCTGGGCTTCGGCTTCATCGCCGGCGCGATCCGCCTGTACCGCCGCGCCGACCGCCGCAGCGCGCTGCAGCTGTACCTGTTCTCGCTCGCCTATCTCGCGCTGCTGTTCTGCGCGATGGTCGCCGACAAGCATCTATAGAATGCGAGCCCGCCGATGATGACCAGACGACTCGCACGCAAGAACATCACCACGGGACTGATCGTGTGCGCGATCTGCATGTTCATGTTCGCCATCACGTTCCTCGTTGCTGCTGTATACGTCTCGTGAGCCCGCTCGATCCTGAGCTTCCGCCCGTCGGCGAGGAGATCCACCTTCCCGCCCCGACGATCCTGCCGCTGCTCACCGCGGTGGGGATCACGCTGGCGCTCGTCGGCGTCACGACGTTCATCGAGCTGACCGTCGTCGGCGTGCTGCTGACGTTCGGCTGTGTCGTGCGCTGGATCAAAGACACCCGCCACGAAATCGACGAGCTCCCGACGGACTGACGGTCCCGCCTGGCGCGCGGCCTAACCGAGCGCTGCGCTGGCCGGCACCGGGCAGATCGCCCCGTCGCCGGTCCAGCAGCGCACGATGTCGCGCACCGAGAGAATCCCTGCGATCTCGCCTCGGTCGAGCACGATCAGGTGACGAAAGCCCCCGTGGACCATCGCCGCCGCGGCCTCCTCGAGCGACCAGTCGGGCGCGGCGAAGACGACATCGCGGGTGAGGTGCTCGGCGACGAGCTCTGCGTCGGGATCCTCGCCGGCGGCGATCGACAGCAGGATGTCCCGCTCGGTCACGATCCCGGGCCCGGGATCGTCGGGATCGATCACCACCGCCGCGCCCACCTTGCGCTCGGACATCAGGCAGGCGACCTCTCGCAGCGTGTGGCCGGGGCCGGCGGTGAGAACCATCGAGCTCATGCCTTCGCGCACCTCCATCGCCCTCTCCTTTCCCGGCCTGTCCGCAGGACAAACGGCCGCTTGCCCATTTGCAACGATTGCCTCAATCTAGCGAGAGGCGCGCGCGCCGTCAAGGACTCGAGCGGTCCGCGCCTGCGCCCGTGAGGAAGCTCCTGCCCCATCCGTGAGGAAGCTCCCGCCACTCATCTGACGAAGGCATTAGGATCACGCCCGGGATGGAGAGGATCGTTGCAAATTTTCGAGTCGCCCCCGATGCATAGACAGCGCTCGCTGCTCGTCGCCGGCGTCTGCGCCATGATCGCGATCGCGGTCGGGATCGCGCTCAGCTACGTGATCCACTGGTTCCCGGTACAGGCCTCCGCGCAGGCAAAGAACACCGACCGGCTGTATCACGTGCTCGTGATCGTCTCGATCCCGATCTTCGTGCTCGTGGTCACGGCGATCCTCTACTCCGTGTGGCAGTTCCGCATGAGGCCCGGCGAGGAGCTCAAGGACGGCCCGCCGATTCACGGCAACACGCGTCTCGAGGTGCTGTGGACGACGGTCCCGGCGGTCCTGCTGCTCGGGCTCGTCTCCTACTCGTTCGTGATCTTGCACGACAACGAAAAGAAGCCGAGCCGCGCACCGGAAATCCAGGTCGCCGTGACCGGCCAGCAGTTCTTCTGGACCTACGAATACCCGTCGTCGGTCACCGGCGGGGCACCGCTGAAGAGCTATCAGCTGTACCTGCCGAAGGGCGACACGGTGGTCTTCAACATGCGCTCCAAGGACGTGATCCACGCCTTCTGGATCCCCGCGTTCCGCCTGCAGGAGGATGTCGTGCCCGGCATCACCACCCACTATCGCGCGACACCCGACCGGCTCGGCGACTATCCGGTCGTCTGCAACCTGCTGTGCGGCGCCGGGCACTCGCTGATGCGCTCGCAGGTCCACGTCGTTCCGCCCGCTCGGTTCCAGGCGTGGCTGAAGACCCAGGAGAGCGGCGGCGCGCCCGTCGCCACCGCCTCGGCCTCGGGACCCGCAGGCGCGGCCGGCGTCCGCGCGGGAACGGTTGCAGATAATGTCCGGGCAGGGGATGATCTTCGAGCGATGGATCTGACGGCCGAAGGGACGATCTGATGGCAACCACGCTGCAAGCGCCGAGCTCCACCCATGCGGGGCCCTCCACGCCGCATGGCGCGCCCGACAAGTCGATCGGGGCGAAGCTGCGCTCGCCGGGCTTCTACCGCGCCGCCTGGATGATCGTGCTCGCCGTGGCGTTCGCCGCCGCCTTGACGTGGCTCGTGCGGATGTCGACCGGCCACACCACCTTCCATCACTTTCTCTCCGCGGAAGCGATCCTGACCGTGTCGCTGATCACGGCGCCGCTCGCCTTTCTGGTGGGGATCGGCGGCTTCGACTACTGGTTCTACTGGGCCGCGGGCAAACCGACGCGCCCGGAGGACCACTCCGGACACGGGGCGTACACGTGGAGGGACTACTTCCGCATCAACACCGACCACAAGGTGATCGGCATCCAGTACACGGTCACCTCGTTCTTCTTCCTGCTCGTCGGCGGGCTGATCGCGATGCTGATGCGCGTCGAGCTCGCGCAGCCGGGCGCGCAGTTCGTGAGCGCGAACACGTACAACGGCCTGTTCTCGGTGCACGCCTCGATCCTGATCTTCCTGTTCGTGATCCCCGTGTTCGCGGGCCTCGCGAACTTCGTGCTGCCGCTGATGATCGGCGCGCCGGACATGGCGTTCCCGCGGCTGAACGCGCTGTCCTATTGGCTGCTCCCGGTCGCGGGCGCGATGATGCTCGGCAGCTTCCTCGCGCCGGGCGGCGCGTTCGCGGACGGCTGGACGGCATATGCGCCGCTGTCGACGAACGCGCCGATCGGGCAGACGTTCTTCGCGCTCGGCGTGCAGTTCGCGGGCGCGTCCTCGATCATGACGGCGCTCAACTTCCTCGTCACGATCATCACGATGCGGGCGCCCGGGATGAGCTTCTTCCGCCTGCCGCTGCTCGTGTGGGCGAACTTCGCGACCTCGCTGCTGGTCGTGATCGCGACGCCGTTCATCGCCGCGTCGCAGTTCTTCGTGCTGCTCGACCGCGCCCTGCACTTCAACTTCTTCAACGCCGCCAAGGGCGGCGACGTGCTGATGTACCAGCACGTCTTCTGGTTCTACTCCCACCCGGCCGTCTACATCATGATGCTGCCGGGGTTCGGGATCATCTCGGAGATCGTCGCGGTCAAGTCGCGCAAGCCGATCTTCGGCTACCGCATGATGGCCTTCTCGCTGCTGGCGATCGTGGTGCTCGGCTTCACGGTCTGGGCCCACCACATGTTCACCTCGGGGATGGCCGCGTGGATCCGCATCCCGATGGCGATCACCACCTGCATCATCGCGGTGCCGACCGGGATCAAGATCTTCTCGTGGCTGGCGACGCTGTGGCGCGGCGTGCTGCACCTGGACACGCCGATGCTGTTCGCACTCGGCTTCCTGACGACGTTCACGCTCGGCGGCATCAGCGGCGTGATGCTCGCGATGATCCCGTTCGACATCCACGTCTCGGCCACGTACTTCGTCGTCGCGCACATTCACTACGTGCTGTTCGGCGGCTCGCTGATGACGATCTTCGCGGGCGTGTACTACTGGTTCCCGAAGATGACCGGGCGCATGTACGACGAGCGCCTGGGCAAATGGCACTTCTGGAGCACGTTCATCTTCTTCAACCTGACGTTCGGGCCGATGCACATCCTCGGGCTTCAAGGGATGCCCCGGCGGGTTGCGACATACGCCGCGCAGTTCGCGGATCTGAACCTGTTCATCTCGATCGCGAGCTGGATCCTCGGGCTGAGCACGCTGATCTTCGTCTACAACATGATCACGAGCTGGCGTGGCGGTCCGCGCAGCGTCGCCAACCCGTGGCGCGGGCTGACACTCGAGTGGCAGGTGAGCTCGCCGCCGCCGATCTTCAACTTCGACCGCGTGCCGACCGTTGTCGGCGGCCCGTACGAGTACGGGGTGCCCGGCGCGGTGCACGGCATCTTCGCGCCGGCGCCGGCGCCCGTCACGGCGACCGCCGGGGCGAGCATCATGAGGTCTCCGGGCGGATGATCGAAAGAAACCCGGTTACGGCATTGAACAGCGGCCTAAGTCCCAAATCGGCAAACACCATCGAATTTATGATCCGGGACACCGGCGGCAGGAGGAAGACGCGATGAGGGAAGTCCTGGTAGTGGCCAACCGCACCCTCGGCGGTGTCAAGCTGCTCGACGCCGTCCGCGCCCGCGCCACGGCCGGCGACGTCCGCTTCCGCCTGGTCGTACCGCAGACCAAGCCCGCCGCGGGACTCGTGATCTACGACGAGGCGGTGCGCGAATCCGCGCAGGTGCGGGTCGATCTCGCGATGTCGGCGGTGACCGGCGAGGGCATCGACGCCACCGGCGAGGTCGGCGACCCCGACCCGTTCCTGGCCACGATGGACGCGGTCGCCGAGCGCCGGCCTGACGAGATCGTCGTCTCCACCCATCCCGCGACGCAGTCCGGCTGGCTGCGTAGAGACCTGATCGAGCGCATCGAAAACGCGTCGGGACTGCCGGTGGAGCACATCGTCACCGACATCGAGCAGGAGGGCCTCCCGTTCAAGGTGACGCTCGTGGTCGCGAGCAAAACCGCAAGCGGCGAAGAGCTGATCGAGCACCTGAGGCAGAAGGCGGAGCACGGCGGGGGGCCCGCAGGGCTGGGTCACCTGTTCATCGCGGTCGTGCCCCAGCAGAACCGTGCGGGCACGGCGCCGCGCGAGGCGCGTGCCCGCCTCGCCGCGATGCTCGACCGGCTGCACGCGGCCGGCCTGCTGAGCTCGGGCATGATCGGCGACCCCGACCCCTACACGGCGACGCTGAACGCGCTCGAGCTGTTCAGGGTGGACGACATCGTCATCTCCACGCTCCCCGGCGAGCGCTCCGGGTGGATGCGCTCAGACCTGATCGACCGCGTCCGCCACGCCACCGCGGCGAAGGTCGAGCACGTGGTGGTCGACCTTCGCGACCCAGCTACCGCGGCGCCGGTCGCGTCCTAGGGGGTAGGCGAGATGGAGGCAGCCAGCATCGCCGCGCACGAGGCCGGCCACGGCGACCATCACGGCCCGCCGGCGGCGAACCGCAGCTCGCGGGTCGAGCCCCAGCTGCTCGGGATGCTGCTGTTCATCATCTCCGAGGTGATGGTGTTCGGCGCGTTCTTCACCGCGTACTTCTTCATCCGCATCGCCCAGGGCGCGCCGTGGCCGGCGCCCGGGACGAAACTGCCGGAGGCGGTGGCAGGTGTCAACACGCTGATCCTCGTCTCCTCCTCGATGACGATCCACTGGGCTCAGACCTCGATCAAGCGGGGCAACCGCTTCGGCCTGAAGGCGGGCATGCTGACGACGTTCCTGCTCGGCTGCACGTTCCTGTTCATCCAGATCAACGAGTACGCGAACATCGGCTTCGCGCCCCAGGACCACGCCCAGCAGACGATCTTCTACTCGCTCACCGGACTGCACGGCGCGCACGTGTTCATCGGGCTGGTGCTGCTGCTGATCGTGACGGTCAGAGCGTTCCGCGGCCATTACAGCCCGGAGGAGCACCGCGGCGTCGAGGTCCCGGGCATCTACTGGCACTTCGTCGACATCATGTGGCTGGTCGTATACACGACCGTCTACGTCCTCTAGAGACGATCTTGCTCAACCCGCTGCGCAGCGAGGACGAGGCATTTCGCTTCCTGCTCTACGCGATCGTGGTGATCGCCGTGATCACCGGCCTGATCCTGACTCTGCGCGCAGTGCTCTGAGCGCGGAGCCGAAGCGCGTACGCGCTACTTCACGGTGAGGGTCCCGTACATGCCGGCCGGCCGGTGACCTGGGGCCTGGCAGAAGAACGTATAGGTCCCCGGCTTCAGGTTGACCGTCACTGAGGTCGTGCCCTTGGTGATGAACGAGCTCGCGCCGACCGGCGCGCCCTTCCCGGTCGCGCCGTTTTCGCCGGGTTCGATCGCGATGTTGTGCGAGACGCCGGACATGTTCGCCATCGAGATCGTGACCGCCCCGGGCGTGGCGGTGGCCTTGGTGGTCGTGTACGCGAGCTGGCCGGCGGGATTCGCGTCGATTTCCAGCTTGCCCGTCTTCTCCACGGCGGGCTTGCCGGCGCCCGGCGCCGCGACCGCGCTCGCGAGCAGGCCCGTGTCGGAGCCGGGCCTGGCGGCCACGGCCGCCACGTAGGCGGCGATGTCGGTGAGCTTCGTGCCGCCGGCCAGGTCTTTGGGCATCACGTTGTCGGGGTTGGGATAGAGCACCTGGTGTTCGACGACCGCGCGGATGGTGTCGCTGCCGTCGGCTTCGCCGACGGCGTAGCGGAAGGCTTCGTCGAGGTTCGGGCCGACGATCCCCTTCGTGTCCGCGTGCGCGAGCGTGTGGCAGGAGCCGCACTTGGCCACGAACTGCTGCTTGCCGAGGATCAGGTTCGCGTTTACCGCGTTCTTGCTCGCGGCGCAGCCGGCGCCGCCGAGCGCCAAGCCGACCAGCAGGCAGCCCGTCCCGGCACGCGCGCCGAGCTTGCGCAGGCTCGGACCGGCGCGACGACTTCCTCGGACGATGAACAGACCCATAAGCGGGCGAAACTCTATCCGAACGGGCGGCTGTCAGGACTTTTTCCGAACATACGATCCTCAGGGCTTTTGCAGCCCCGCGAGCTCACCGCACGCCGCGGCGATCACACCGCTTGCCACGCCCTCCCACGACCAGCGCTCGCGTACGCTCGCAACAAGGCTCCGGCGGGTCCGGCGGCGCAGCTCGGGATCCGCCTGCAGCCAGCCGCTCACGCAATCGGCCAAGGCGCGCACGGCGTTGCCGTCGACCGGGAACGAGAGCCAGGCGGCGACCTGCGCGTCCACCGCGTTCGCGAGTGTCTCACTGACCTCGGCGAGCCCCGAATGACGCGCGCTGACGGGCAGCGCCCCACAGGCGGCGCCCTCGGCGGCGACCATGCCGAAGGCCTCGGGGAACGTGCTCGGCACGACCAGCGCCTCGCAGGCGGGCAGCAGGTCGGCGAGCTCCTCGTGGTCGAGACGGCCGGTGAACACGACCTGCTCGCGCAGCGCGCGCGACGCGGAGACATAGGAGGCACGCTCCGCGCCGCGCAGCGTGTCGAGGAACGCCCGCAGATGGGGCAGCGCGCCGTCCCGTGCCCGCTCGATCTCACCGGCGGCGAGGGCGTGCAGCAGGTCCTCGAGCGACTCGCGATCGGCGCCGAAGCCGACGACCACGAGCCGCGCGCGGGGCGCCCGCTCGAGCACTAGCGGCCAGGCGGCGAGCAGCAGGTCGACGCCCTTGTTGAAGATCAGCTTGCCGACGAACCCGACCAGCCACTCCTCGCCGGGGCGCAGGCGCTCGAGCGCGCGTGCCGCGGCCTGCTCGTCGCGGGCAAACGCATCTCCTGCCTCCTCTGCTCCTGCGACCTCCTCTTCCCTTCCGACCGCGCCGGCTCGCAGGCGCGCCGCCAGCGCGCGCACGCCGTCCGCCGCCGTGTCGGGGTCGCGGGGCGCGAACCGCGCGACGTCGACGCCCGGCGGCCCGAGGCGTGTGCGTTCGACCACGCCGGGGTCCTCGAGCGCCCGCCATAAGCTGGCGGCGGTGTGACGAGAGCCGACGAGGATCGCGCGCGCGCGCGCGAGGCCCTCGCGAGCAAACGGCAGGAAGCGGTCGGGGTCCGCCTTGACGGTGTACTCGAGCGCGCTCCCGTGCACCGTCACCGCGTAGGGAATGTCGCTGTCGGCGAGCGCGCGCGCGAGGATGACCGGCCCCATGACGAGATGGTTGGCGAGGGCGAGCTGCGGCTCGACGAGCTCGACCAGCTCGACCAGGGCCGCCACGTTCGCGTCGATGTAGCGCGCGACCTCCGCTTCGCTGCATTCGGCGAACGTGCGCGCGTCGATGCCCTCGTAGCGGTCGGCCACGTAGACCGGCAGCAGCGACCCGATATCGGGCCTGTAGACGGTGCAGCTCCCCGAAGACGCGGCCGGCCGCTCCGTGCGGGTCTGCAGAGCCCCGCTGTCCCAGTCGCCGACCCCGGTGACGAAAGAATGCCCTTGCGGATGGCGGTCCTGAGAGAGCAGGTGCACGTCGTGGCCGAGCCGCACGAGCGCCTCGGCGAGACGCGCGTTGTAGACGTTCGATCCCGTGCCGCCGAGCAGGTAGCCGTGAAAGATGAGAATGCGCACCAGCCTCACCCTACCCGTGGCCGTGGCGGTCGACCGTGCGCCGCGCGCACTCGCGGCCGGGCGCTCCGATAAAGTGCCGGCGATGAGCACCAAACAGCGCTATCGCCTGCGCAACCCCGCCAGCGGGCGGGAGATCGTGATCGAGGCGGAGGCAGGCGAGATCTATCGCGACCGCGACAGCGGCGAGGAGCTCGAGGTGGTCGGCAAGGTACTGCCGCTCGCCCCCTCCACCTCGCGTCTGCCGTGGGCGGTCGAGAACCTGCGCGTCTGCCCCTGGTGCGATCAGCTCGCGCAGAAGGATCTCAACGAATGCCCCACCTGCGGCCGGCGCATGGGACCGCTCGGCGCGTGAGCCGGGTACCCGCTCTGCCCGCACCCCGCGCGAGACTCGCCGCTACCGCCACGACGGCGCTGCTGCTCGTGTCCGGTCTGACTTTCACCGCCTGCGGCGGCGGGAGCAGCGTATCTGATGCGACGCCGAAGACCACGCCTGAAATCACATCGCCCACGGATACGAGCGCCGAAAAGGCGGCCGCGCAGACGACCGCCACGTCGACCACGGCGACGACGCCCAAGACCGGCACGACAGAAAGCTCCGGCTCTGAAGCGAGCAGCAGCGAAGCCGAAAAGAGCAGCGCATCGAAAGAAGAACCGGCCAGCAGCGAAAGCTCCAGTGGTTCGAGCGGAACCGGTGGCGCAGCCGGTGGGACGTCGGCCGGTGAAAAAGAAAAAGCCGCGAGCGAAGGCGCCGGTAAAGAAACAGCCCCCTCGAGCCCCACCGGCGGAGCAGGAGCGCCTTAGGGTGTAGAGATCAGGGTCGCGCTGTAGGCCAGGCGCGCGGTCTGGTAGAGGCAGTAGTACTGGACCGGGACGCCGATCTGCGTGTCGGTGGTCTGGGCGCTCGTGGTCGTGCATTGACTCTTCGAGCGGCTCGCACGCCAGGAAGTGTCCTTGCCGAAGCCGAGCGCCAGCGCAGGTGCCCAGGTGGGAACTGTCAGCGCGACGACGTCGCCCTTCTTGACCGCGAGCGTCGTTTCAAGCGGAAACTGGGCGCTCTTGCCGAGGTACGGTTCGAGCTTGACGATCGGGCTCTGGGAGACGAGCTTGTAGGTCAGGTTCGGCTTGCGCTGCGGTTCCAGCACCGCGATGCCGGCCGTGGGCGGTCCGCCCTCGTTGGTGTTGAAGTACTTGATCTGGGTGGCATTGGGCTTGCCGAGGTCGATCGTCCACGCCACGATCGTGCCCGCGCGGGGCGTGGAAAGCAGGTTGGTGGCGGTGGCAACCTTGACCTGGAAGCCGGTCGTTCGGCTCACGGCCAGGCACGGGCTCGAGGGACAGCTGGGGACGGTTTCCGGGTTGGTCGTAGGCGGGATCACGCCGACTTCGGTCAGCGTCGCCGGGGCCATCGCGGGCAGGGCGAGAGCAAGCGTGAGGCCGGCGAGGAGGATCGCTGTGGATGTGCGTCTCATGTGGGCCATTCAACACGGCTGAAGCGTGGATGTAGCGGCTGTTTCCTCAACGAATTTCCAAACGAACCACAGAATAATTTCGCTATCCCCGCGCGAGTTCCTGCGCGGCGGCGGCGATCTCCTCGGGATCTCCCGGCGCGGGCACCCACGGCAACCGCAGGGGATCGTGCTCGTAGCGCGGGATTACGTGGACGTGGAAGTGGAAGATCGTCTGCCAGGCGATCGCGCCGCACGAGTTGAGGAGGTTGACGCCGTCGGCCGCGAGCCGCTCCTTGGCACGCGTCGCCAAGCGCTGCGCGGCGACCGCGACGGCGCGCAGGTCCTCGGGATCGACGCTCAAGAGGTCGGGCGTGTGTGCGCGCGGGATCACGAGCGCGTGGCCTCGGGTGGCAGGCGCGATGTCCATGAACGCGATCGTGCGCTCGTCTTCGTCGACGATCGTGGCCGGCAGCTCGCCGGCGAGGATCTTGCAGAAGATGCAATCGGGATCGGCCATTCGGGAAAGCCTAATCGGTCTCGCTCAGGTTGCGTGCACAGGCGAGCGCCTGCTCGCGCGTACGCACCTCGCCCGCGTACTGCGCCTCGGCGAGCGCCTCCAGCAGCTCCCCGATGCGCGGGCCGAGAGCGATGCCCAGCGCACGGGCCAGCTCGTCGCCGCGCAGCAATGGGTCGGGCGGACCGCCGGCACGGTAGGGCAGCGCGTGTACGAGCAGCTGTCGGGCTACCCGCAGGTGCGCGTCGATCGCCTCCTGCGCGCGGTCCCCGCGGGTGGCGAGGCGGTCGGCGACGGACAGCAGTGTGACGTCCACCTCGACCGGCGAGCAGGCACGCAGGTAGCGGAAGAGCGTGCGGCGGGACAGCGGCTGGGGCTCGTGGACGAGAAACCCGGCGCGCAGGTGGTGGCGGACCAGCGCGGCGACGTAGGTGCGCAGGCGCTCGCTCGTGCGCAGCCGGCCGAACACCGTCTGCGCCAGCTCGGCGCCACGGACGTCGTGTCCGATGAACGTGACGCGCCCGTCGGCGGGCCTGACGGCGCGCGTGAGAGGCTTGGCGGCGTCGTGCAGGAGCGCGCCCCAGCGCAGCGCCTCGCCGCGGGTGAGCCCGTCCGCAAGCTGCTCCGCGAGCAGCGTGGCCACCTCCGCCCCGTGCTCGGCGCCGAGGATCGCCGCAGGATCGGCCTGCAATGCGATCGTGCGGTCGAGCACCTCGAGCGTGTGGCCGTAGACGTCGCGATGGTGAAAGCGGCTCTGCTCGACACCGCGCAGAGCCTCGATCTCGGGAAGCACCGCGGCCGTGGCCCCCACCTCCGTCAACAGCTCGAGGCCGCGCAACGCAAGCGGGGCGGCGAGGATCCGGCGCAGCTCCATGAACACGCGCTCGCCCGAGACCCCGTGCAGTCCCCCGGCGTGTGCGCGGGCGGCGAGGAGCGTGGAGGCCTCGGGGCTGAGGTCGAGCTCGATCGCAATCCGCACGAGGCGCAGCACGCGCAGCGGATCGTCGGCGAAGGCGCCCGGGCCGGCCATGCGCAGGCGGCGATCGTCGAGGTCCGCGAGGCCGCCCAGCGGGTCGATCGGCGCACCGCCCGCGAGCGGCTCGGCGATCGCGTTGACGGTGAAGTCGCGCAACGCCAGGTCGGCTTCGAGCGAGCCGCCGCGCAGCGGCTCGACGTCCACCTGCCAGGAGTGGTCGCGCGCGACCACTCGCCAGGCGCCGAACTCCTCCGAGAGCGCGAAGCACGCCGCGCGCCCCGCCGTGCGGGCGACCGCGCGTGCGGCCTCGGCGGTGTCGCCGTCGATGACCACGTCCACGTCCAGCACCTCGCGCCCGAGCGCGCGATCGCGCGGGGCGCCCCCGACGAGCCAGGCGGGCATGCCGGCGAGCGCAACGCGGGCGGCGTTCAGCGCGTCGGCGCTCACGCCGCTCCCGAGTCCCGCGAGACCTCCACCCCGTCGCCTTCCGGCGCGTCCTGTGTCCAAGCCGCGTCCTCCGGCTCGGGCGACTCGCCGTCGCGATGGTAGACCCGGGGTACACGTGGAGTGAGCGCACAGCTGACCTCGTAGTCGATCGTGCCCAGCCGTCGCGCGACCTCCTCGGCGGTGATCAGCTCGTCTCCCTGCCCGCCGAGCAGGATCGCCTGCGCGCCGAGCAGCTCCTGTGCCGCCGGGTCGGGACCGAGGTCGATGGTGATGTTGTCCATGCTGACCGTCCCCACCAGCGGACGGCGAACACCGGCGACGAGCACGTCCCCGTTGTTCGACAGCCCGCGCCGCCAGCCGTCGCCGTAGCCGATCGGCAGCACCCCGAGGTAGGTGGCGTGCTCGGCCACGAACCGTCGCCCGTAGCCGGCGCTCTCGCCCGCCCCGCAGCGCTTGACCTCCGCCACGTAGGAGCTCAGCTCGAGCGCGGGCTCGAGCGCTCGGGCGGCGGAATCCTCACCGAAGGGGTCCATCCCGTAGAGCGCGATCCCGCAGCGCACCATGTCGAAGTGCGCGCGCGCATCGCGCAGCACCGCCGCGCTGTTGGCCGCGTGCACCACGATCTCCGGATGGTCCGCCTTGATCTCGCGCGCCCAGTCGGCGAACACCGCGAGCTGTGCTAGGAAGAACCCGTCGTCGTTCAGATCGTCCGCTGTCGCGAAGTGCGTCATCACGCCCGCGAGCTCCACGCCGTCGGTGAAACGCGCGGCGGCGACCACGCGCGAGGCCTCGGCGAGGTCGCGCGTGCCGAGCCGGCCCATGCCGGAGTCGAGCTTGACGTGCACGCGGCCACCGCCGGCGACGGCGACCGCATCGATGTCACGCTCGTGCCACACGACCACGTCCGCGTCGGCCGCAAGCGCCTCGCGGAGCTCGGGCGGGGTGAGCGCGCCCATCACCAGTATCGGCGCGTCGCGCAGGCCCTGCCCGCCCGTGCCGCCGTCGGCAAGACCCGCCTCGCGCAGCTCGCGCGCCTCGCGCGCGGCGGCGACCGCCAGCCGGCTCGCGCCCGCGGCAAGCGCTGAGCGCGCGCTCTGCGCGGCGCCGTGGCCGTAGCCGTCGGCCTTCACGACCGCGCACAGCGCGACCGTGGGACGCAGCTCGGCGCGCAGGCGCGCGCAGTTGCGCTCGATCGCGGCCACGTTCACGCTCGCCTGCGCGCGCACGTTCACAGCCCGCTCCCTCCCTCTCCACCACGCCCGCCACGATCTCCTCCGTCGCGACGGCGGCTCGGCTTACCGCTGTGCCTGCCGTCGCCGTGGCGAGCGCCGCGGCGGTGCCCACGTCCGCCCGTCTTGCCCGCGCGCGCGGCGGGCAGGGCGGCGATCACGTCCGAGGCGATCACGCCCTCCGCCGCGCCCTGCCGGCGGGCCGCCTCGCGTCCCGCGGCCGCGTGCAGCCACACGCCCGCGGCGGCGGCGGTAAACGGGTCGAGCCCTTGTGAGAGCAACGCGGCGATCACGCCTGTGAGCACGTCCCCGGTGCCGGCGGTGGCCAGCGCCGGGCTGCCCCCGGAGCTGACCGCGACCCACCCCGAGGGGTCCGCGATCAGCGTGTCGTCGCCCTTCAGCACGACCACCGCGCCTGCCTGCTCGGCCGTCGCGCGCACGTAGCGCAACCGCTCGCGCTCGATCTCCTCGCTGTCCAGCTCGAGCATCCGCCCCAGCTCGCCGGCGTGTGGGGTGAGCACGGTCGAAGCGCTCCTGCCGGCCAGCTCGCTCAGGCGGCCCGCGTGCGCGTTCAGGCCGTCGGCGTCCAGCACGAGCGCCACATCGGCCTCGTGCGCGAGGCGGCGCGCGAACGCAAATGCACCGTCGCTGCGGCCCAATCCGGGACCGAGCGCGAGCGCGCTACCGCGTTTGACGGCTTCGAGCACGCCCTCCGCACCGTCGGCTGAGAGGCCGCCGTTGTCGTCGGGCAGCCCGCGCGTCATCAGCTCGGACGGTCCCGCGCTCGCCACGACCGTCTGCAGGGACGCTGGCACGCAGGCGGTGACGTAGCCGGCGCCCGCGCGCATCGCGGCGTAGGAGGCCATACGCGGTGCGCCGGTCAGCCCGCGCGAGCCGCCCGCCACGAGCACGTGACCGGAGGAGAACTTCGTCGAGTCCGCGCCCCGGCGTGGGAGCGCATCCAGCACGGTGGGGCCGATCAGCCCGATGTCCGCCTCCGCGGGAGCGCCGCGAGGAATCCCGATGTCGATCGTCTCGACCTTCCCCGCGTGCGCCTTGCCCGGATGGATCCACTGGCCCGGCTTCGCCGCGTGGAAGGTGACGGTAACCGCGGCCCGTATGGCCTTGCCCGACACGACGCCGGTCGAGGCATCGACGCCGCTCGGCACATCCACGCTCACGACGGGCGCGCCGCCTCCGTTCACCGCGTCGATCGCCTCCGCCACGCCACCGTGGGGCTCTCCTGCAAAGCCGGTGCCGAGCAGGGCATCCACGACAACCACCGCCCCCGCACACGCTTCCTCGGTCAATGGCACCGGAGGATCTCCCGGCAGGCGATCCAGGTTCGTGCGCGCATCGCCCGCAAAGTCCTCCGGCGGCGCGACGCACACGACCGTCACCTCGCGGCCCGCGTCGCGCAGCAGACGCGCGAGGACCAGCCCGTCGCCGCCATTGTTGCCCTTGCCGCACACGACCGTCACCGGGCCGTCGGCCGCGACCCGCTCGACCGCCCGTGCGACCCCGGCTCCGGCGCGCTCCATCAGGTCGAGCCCGGCCACGCCGCGCTCCTCGATCGCCCAGCGGTCGATCGCGCGCATGCTCGCAGCGTCGGGCAACGGTGTCAGCCAATCGGGAAGAGAATCCACTGACGAGCGATGCTAGTGGTCACCGCGCGCACCAGCGGGCCGCTGGTTACTCCACGGTGACGGTCTTGGCCAGATTTCGCGGCTGGTCGACGTTCAGGCCCCGCTTGCGCGCGATCGCGTAGGCGAGCAGCTGCAGCGGGATCGTGCCGAGCAGCGGCTGCAGCATCCAGTCGACGTCCGGCACGCGCAGCACCTGCTTGGCGTGGGCGTCGATCTCGTGATCGCTCTGGGCGGCCACGGCGATCACGTGGGCGCCGCGCGCGGCGACCTCCTGCATGTTGGAGACGACCTTGTCCTTGACCGGCGAGGCGGTCGCCACCACGACCACGGGCGTGCCCTCTTCGAGCAGCGCGATCGGACCGTGCTTCATCTCGCCGGCGGCGTAAGCGTCGGTGTTGATGTAGGAGATCTCCTTCAGCTTCAGCGCGCCCTCGAGCGCGACCGCGAGGCCGATGTGGCGGCCGAGGTAGAGGAAGAAGCCCGCTTTCCAATCGCGCTCGGCGGCCGCGAGCACCGGCCCGGCAGGCTCGCCCGTCTCGGGGTCGGTCGCCGCCTCGATCACCTCGGCGATCGAACGCGGAAGCCGTTTGATGTCGCCAACCAGTTTCTCGAGCGTGACGGGGCGCATCGTGCCGCGCAGCTGGGCGAGCTTCAGCGCGAGCAGGTACATGACGGCGACCTGACAGACGAACGTCTTCGTCGCGGCGACCCCGATCTCGAGGCCCGCGCGCGTGTAGAGCACACCGTTGGCTTCGCGCGTGGCCTGCGAGCCGACGACGTTCGTGACGGCGAGCACCGTCGCCCCGGCGCGCCGCGCGGCGCGCATCGCCGCGAGCGTGTCGGCCGTCTCGCCCGACTGCGTCATGCCGATCACCAGATCGCCGGGGCCGACGAGCTGGCGGCGGTAGCGGTACTCGGAGGCGACGTCGATGTCGGTGCGGATCTGCGCCCACTCCTCCAGGGCGTAGCGGCCCATCAGCCCGGCGTGGTAGGCGGTGCCGCAGCCGGTGATCAGGATCCGTTTGATCCCGCGCAGCATCTCCTCGTCGAGCGCGCCGACATCGTCGAGGTCGACGTGCGTGCCGGAGGCGGTGCGATCGGCGACAGTGTCCGCGATCGCGTCGGCCTGCTCGTGGATCTCCTTGAGCATGAACGTCGAGAAGCCACCCTTCTCGGCGGTCTCCTCGCTCCAGTCGATCTCCTCGGTCGCACGCTCGCGCTCGGCGCCGTCGGCGGCGAGGAAGCGCACGGCCTCGGCGGTGACGATCACGATCTCCTCGTTCTCGATGTGCTGCACCCGGCGGGTCTCGTTCAGGAAGGCGGGGATCGCCGAGGCGAGAAACGTCTCCCCCTCGCCGCGACCCACCACCAGCGGGCACTCCAGGCGGGCACCGACGATCGTGTCGGGCTCGTCCAGCCGCATCGCCACGAACGCGAAATGCCCGACGAGCTCGTTGAACGCGCTCAGCACCGCCTCGGCCAGGGTCGCGCCGCCCGCGCAATGATGAGCCACGAGGTGCGCGATCACCTCCGCGTCGGTCTCGCTCGTGAAGACCGCGCCCGAGTCCTGCAGACGGCGCTTCAGCACCACGTAGTTCTCGACGATCCCGTTGACGACCACGTGCACGGCGTTGGTCGTGTCGAAGTGCGGGTGAGCGTTCTCCTCGCTCACGCGCCCGTGCGTGGCCCAGCGCGTGTGGCCGATGCCGGTGGTCGCGGGAGGCGCGGCGACCGCGACAGCAGTCGTCCCGTCCGAGGCACCCTCGCCGTCCCCGCGCTGCCCGTCGCCGCCCGCCAGCTTGGCCTGCAGCGCGCTCAGGTTTCCCACCGCGCGCACCGACTCGATGCGATCCTCGGCGATCACGGAGATGCCCGCGCTGTCATAGCCGCGGTACTCGAGCTTGCTCAGCCCGGCGAGCAGCAGCTCGCGAGCGGGGCGCTTACCTACATATCCGACGATGCCGCACATTGCGTCGAAGATATCAGCGCTCGGAGGTCCGGTACGGTCCCGCCGGCGAAGGTGGACGGCTCAGGCCAGCTCCTGCTCCACCAGCGCCACCAGCCGGTTGCAGACGTCCTCGGCCTCCTGCTCGCTCGGCGCCTCGACCATCACGCGCACGAGCGGCTCGGTCCCGCTCGGGCGCACGAGCACGCGTCCCCGCCCCGCGAGCGCCTCGTCCGCGGCGCTGACCGCGGCGCGCACGTCTGAAGCCCGCTCGAGCGCAGCGCGGTCGCGCACGCGCACGTTCACGAGCCGTTGCGGCAGCTTGCTCATCGCGTCGCGCGCGGCCAGGTCGCGTCCGGCGAGCGCCTCGAGCGTGAGCAGCGCGCCGGCGAGACCGTCGCCGGTGCGGTTGAAGCCCATGTCGATGATGTGCCCGGACTGCTCGCCCCCCAGCGCCCAGCCGCGGGCGCGCAGCTCCTCGAGCACGTAGCGATCGCCGACGTTCGCCACCGCCACGTCGACGCCCGCGCGCGCCATCGCCGAGTGGAAGCCGTAGTTGGTCATCACCGTCACCGCCACGCCGTTGCCTGACAGGCGCCCGGCGTCGCGCAGGTGAAGCGCCGCGAGCGCCATCAGCTCGTCGCCGTCGACCACGTCGCCGCGGCGGTCGATCGCGAGCACGCGATCGCCGTCGCCGTCGAACGCGAAGCCCACCGCGTGCCCCTCACCGGTCATCCGCTCGGCCAGCTCCTGCACGTGCGTGGAGCCGCAGCCCGCGTTGATATTGCGCCCGTCGGGAGCGTCCGCGGTGACGGTCACCTGCGCGCCGAGCCGCCGGAAGATCTCCGGGCCGACCTCGTGGGTGGCGCCGTTGGCGCAGTCCAGCAGCACGTCGACGCCGCTCAGGTCGAGCGCGGAGAAGCGCGCGTGCAGCTCGCGCAGGTAGTCCTCGCCCGCACCGCGCAGCTCGCGTATCCGCCCGATCGCGGGCTTGCCTCCAGGAGCCATTTCGCCGCGGTCAGTGGTGCGTTCCAGCTCGCGCTCGATCTCGAGCTCGGTCTCGTCGGAGAGCTTGTAGCCGTCACCGGCGAAGAACTTGATCCCGTTGTCCTCGTAGGAATTGTGCGAGGCCGACAGCACGATCGCGAGGTCGAACCCGTAGCGGCCGATCAACAGCGGTGCGGCGGGCGTCGGCAGCACGCCGCCCAGCAGCGCGTCTCCCCCGGCGGAGGCGACCCCCGCCGCGACCGCGGCCTGAAGCATCTCGCCCGACTCGCGCGTGTCGCGGATCACCAGCACCTGCGGCCGCTCCGCCTGTGTCTGGCGGGTGGCCGCTTGCGCAAGCGCAAGCGCCAGCTCCGCGGTCAGCAGCTCGCCGGCGACCCCACGAACCCCGTCCGTGCCGAACAGCTTGCGTGCCATGTCTCCCCCTTCCTTGGGTTCTATCTCTTCGAGAACTGCGGACGCTTGCGCGCCTTCTTCAAACCGGCCTTCTTGCGCTCCTTCGCGCGCGAGTCTCTGGTCAGAAAGCCCCGTCGCTTGAGCTCCCCGCGCAGGTTCGGATCGGCCTCGAGCAGCGCCCGCGACACTCCATGTCGCAGCGCTCCCGCCTGTGCGGAGATGCCGCCGCCGTGCAGCCTCGCGACGACGTCCATCCGCTCCTGATAGCCCACGGCCTCGAGCGGTTGGCGGATGTTGCGCTGCAGGGTGATCCGCGGGAAATGCTCCTCCAGCGCGCGGCCGTTGACGAGATAGGAGCCGCTGCCGGGGCGCAGCGTCACGCGCGCGATCGCGGTCTTGCGCTTGCCGGTCGCCCGATAGCGCGCACCAGAAGCGAGGTCGATCGCGGCCGAGGAGATCGGCTCTGAGAGAGCCTCCTCGTCGTCGCGCTCCTCCGTCTCACCCTGCTGCTCTGAGTCGTCGTCGATCGCGTACGGGTCGACGTAGCCCTGGTCGCGGCCCAGCGGGTCGACGCCCTCGGGGACGATGTCCACCTCGAGGTGCGCTCCCGGCACGGCCGGCTTCACGCGCGGTGCGGCGTCCTCCTCCTCGAGCTCCTCCCCCCCTCGGCGGCGATCTCCTCCGCGACTATCTCCTCAACAATCTCCTCTGCCACCGCCTCCTCGACGATCTCCTCGGCAACGGCCTCAGCGACTGCCTCCTCCACGATCTCCTCGACCACGGCCTCCTCGACCTCGGCGCGCTCCTGCGCGGCCTCCAGCGGCGCGTCCTCGGCGGAGCCCGCGATCTCGGTCGCCTCCTCGCTCGGGACGGCGTTGCCGGGGATCGGATCGAACGGCTCAGCCGGCGCCGACTCGGCTTTGGGGTGTTCCTGGGCCTCCTCGAACGCCTCAAGGGCGACGTCCTCGGCGGAGCCGGCCACCTCGGCCGCCTCCTCGCTCGGCACGGCGTGACCCGCCGCGCTCTCGGCCGGGCTCTGCGTGCCGTCGTCGGGCGTCTCGGGTGTCTCAGGGTTCTCCTCGTCGGCCATCATCACGCCTCGATCTCCAAAGTTTGCGGTTTCTGCGCGACGTGCGGGTGCTCAGGGCCGGCGTAGATCTTGAGCTTCGTGATCTGCCTGCGCGCGAGCCGGTTGCGCGGCATCATGCCCTTCACGGCGAGCCTGATGATCTCCTCGGGCCGGCGCGCCTGCATCTCCTCGAACGTGCGCGAGCGCAGGCCGCCGGGATAGCCCGAGTGGCGGTAGTAGCGCTTGTCTGCGCGCTTGTTCCCGCTCACGTGGATCTTCTCCGCGTTCACCACCACAACGAAGTCTCCGGTGTCGATGTGCGGCGTGTACTCAGGCTTGCGCTTGCCGCGCAGCACGTCGGCGATCTGCGTCGCGAGCCGCCCCAGCGTCTTGCCGTTGGCATCGACCAGCACCCAGTTGCGCTCGCGCTCGGTTGGCTTGGCTACGTAGGTCCTGGCTGAAGGTGTAGAAGTGTTCATGACGCAAAAAAGGCCACGCAAGAGCGCGCGGCGCTGGCGACATCATAGGCGATGTCGTGTGCTTTCGCAGCGTCGGCTGCTGTGGTGACCGGCGCCGACAGGGCCGTCCGGGAAGCCGGCCCACGCGTCTCCCAAAAATACGACCCTGTTACTCCCACTCAATCGTGCCGGGGGGCTTGCTGGTTATGTCCAGCACCACGCGGTTGACCTCGCGCAGCTCGTTGATCATGCGCGAGGCGATCGTCTCCAGCAGGTCATACGGCAGCCGCGCCCAGTCGGCGGTCATCGCGTCGTCGCTCGTCACCGCGCGCACGACGACGACGTAGCCGTAGGTGCGCTCGTCGCCCTGCACGCCGACGGTGCGCACGTCGGGCAGCACGCAGAACGACTGCCACAGCTCGCGGTACAGCCCTGCCTTGCGGATCTCCTCCTGCAGGATGGAGTCGGCCTCTCGCAGCACGTTCAGCCGCTCTTTGGTCGCTTCGCCGCCGACGATCCTGATCGCAAGGCCCGGCCCTGGGAACGGCTGGCGCCAGACGAGGCGCTCGGGCAGTCCCAACTCGGCGCCGACGGCGCGGACCTCGTCCTTGAACAATGCGCGCAGCGGCTCGACCAGCTCGAACTGCAGGTCGTCGGGCAGGCCGCCGACGTTGTGGTGGCTCTTGATCGTCGCCGCGCCCGTGCCACCGCCCGACTCGATCACGTCCGAGTAGAGCGTCCCCTGCACGAGAAACCGGGCCCCTTCCCCGCCGTCGCCCGCGAGCTTCGTGGCCTCCTCCTCGAACACCCGGATGAACTCGGCGCCGATCGCCTTACGCTTGGCCTCGGGCTCGCTCACCCCGCGCAGCTTCTCCAAGAACCGCGTCTCGGCGTCGACCGCGACGAGCGGGACCTTGAACGTGTCCCTGAACGCGCTCACGACCTGCTCGCCCTCGTCCTTGCGCATCAGCCCGTGATCGACGAACACGCACGTCAGCTGCTCGCCGACCGCGCGGTGCACGAGCAGCGCGGCGACCGAGGAGTCGACTCCGCCCGAGAGCCCGCAGATCACGCGCCCGTCGCCGACCTGCTTGCGGATGCGCGCGATCTGGTCCTCCACGATCGACGCCGCCGACCAGGTGCGCTCGCAGCCGCACACCTCCGTCAGGAAGCGCGTCAGGATCTCCTGGCCGTAGGGCGTGTGCACGACCTCGGGGTGAAACTGGATCCCGTACACCTGCCGCTCGACGTCCTCGATCGCAGCCACCGGCGAGGCGCTCGAGGATGCGAGCGCGGTGAAGCCCGGGGGCGGCTCGAACACGGTGTCGCGGTGGGACATCCAGCACGTCTGCTCCTTCGGCATTCCTCGCAGCAGCCGGCCGGGCTCGATCACGCGCAGGTCCGAGCGCCCGAACTCCCCCACCTCCGCCTGCTCGACCTTGCCGCCGAGCTCGTGCACGAGCAGCTGCATGCCGTAGCAGATCCCCATCACCGGCACGCCCAACTCGAGCAGGCCGCGGTCGAGCTTCGGCGCTCCCTCGGCGTAGACGGAGGCCGGACCGCCGGAGAGGATGATCCCGCGCGGTTTGCGCTTCTTCACCTCGTCGATCGAGACGTGGTGCGGCAGCAGCTCCGAGAAGACGCCGCAGTCGCGCACGCGGCGCGCGATCAGCTGGCTGTACTGACCGCCGTAGTCGAGCACCACGATCTCTTCGCTCGCCGCACGCGCGACGCCGAGACCATCGGATGCGGTGCTGCTCGCCGGCCCGTCCCCCCCAACCTCCGGCGGCGCGGGAGGCGCCGGCGCCGGTACGGCCGGTTCAGTCATTTACGAGGACAGCAGCCTTCCCGCCGGTGGCGCCCATGCCGACCTGCTGGTCGCGCTGCAGCGCCTTGCCCTCGGTCTGCAGCGCGGGCGCGATCACGACCTCCGCGCGGTTGAACTCGGCGAGGTCCTTGTGCCCGCAGGTGGCCATCGACGTGCGCAGGCCGCCGAACAGGTTGAACGTGCCGTCGTTCTCGCGCGCCGGCCCGACGAGGATCTCCTCGAGCGTGCCGTTCTGCGTGGTCGCTACGCGCGCGCCGCGCGGCAGGGACGGGTGGAAGGTCGCCATGCCCCAGTGAAAGCCGCGTCCCGGCGCCTCGTACGCGCGTGCGAGCGGCGAGCCGATCATCACGGCGTCGGCGCCGAGCGCGATCGCCTTCGACACGTCGCCGCCGTTGCGCATCCCGCCGTCGGCCACGACCTGGCAGTACTCGCCGGTCTCGAGCATGTGCGTCGAGCGCGCGTGCGCGACGTCCGCGATCGCGGTCGCCTGCGGCACGCCGATCCCGAGCACGCCTCTGGTCGTGCAGGCCGCGCCCGGGCCGACGCCGACGAGCACGCCGGCGGCGCCGGTGCGCATCAGGTGCAGCCCCGTGTGGTAGGAGGCGCAGCCGCCGACGACCACCGGCACGTCGAGGCTGGGGATGAATTCCTTCAGGTTCAACGGCTCGGAGATCGTCGAGACGTGTTCGCCGGAGACGACGGTGCCCTGGATCACGAGCACGTCCAAGCCGGCCTCGAGCGCGAGCTCGTAGTAGTCGCGCACCCGCTGCGGGGTCAGCGACGCGGCGACGACCACTTTCTGCTCCTTGATCTCGCGGATCCGCTGTGAGATCAGCTCGGGCTTGACGGGCTCTGAGTAGATCTCCTGCATCTCGCGCGTCGCCTCCTCCTTGGGCAGCTCGGAGATCCGTTCGAGCTGCTCCTCGGCGTCCTCGTAGCGCGTGAAGATCCCCTCGAGGTTGAGCACGGCCAGGCCACCGAGCCGCCCGACGATGCCGGCGGTGGCGGGCGAGACGACGCCGTCCATCGCCGAGGCCATCAGCGGCAGCTCGAACTGGTACGGGCCGAGCTTCCACGAGATGTCGATGTCGTCGGGATCGCGCGTGCGCCGCGAGGGCACGATCGCGATGTCGTCGAATCCGTAGGCCTGTCGCGCGCTCTTGCCGCGTCCGATCTCCACTTCCATTGTCAAATCCTCGCACTCGCCGCGGACGAAAAAACCCCGCGCGAGGCGGGGCCGATTGGGGGCCGGCACGGTGCCGGCGAGAGGCTGTCGAAGGGTGATGCCAAGTGAGTTCGAGCATAGCAACGGCGCCTGCCGGAGCGCACTGCACACCGACACCGCACACGCACTCATAGCGACACGCAAGGCCATGCGTAAACCCGCCCCGGCGGATGCGCCTTGGATATCCTCGACGACATGGCCTCCGGCGCGCGCACAAGCTATGACCCGCGCGCGATCGAGGCGCGCCGCCAGACGGCTTGGCGCGAGCGCGACGCGTTCGCGACGCCCGTGCCGACGGACGACGGGCCGCCCCACCGCTACATCAAGCCATCGGCCCCGTTCACCTCGGGCAACGTCCACATCGGGCACGTCCGCTCCTACTCGATCGGCGACGCCTACGCTCGCTATCGCCGCGCGCGCGGCGACGCGGTGCTGTTCGCGTTCGGCTTCGACGCCTTCGGCCTGCCCGCCGAGCTGGGGGCGATCGCGGGCGGCGTCTCCCCGAGCGACTGGGTCGCCCGCTGCGCGACCCACATGACCGGCCAGCTGCGGCGCCTCGGCTTCTCGTTCGACTGGGAGCGCACGTTTGTGAGCTCTGACGCGATCATGTACCGCTGGTCGCAGTGGCTGTTCCTCACGCTGCTCGACGCCGGGCTGATCTATCGCGGCTCGGGCAACGTCGACTGGTGCGACACCTGTCAGACGACGCTCGCGACGATCCAGGTCGAGGACGGGCTGTGTTGGCGCTGCCACAACCCGGTGCGGCTGATCCGGCGGCCGCAGTGGTATCTGCGGGTGAGCGCCTACGTGCAGGAGAACGATCGCCGCCTGGAGGAACTCGCAGAGAGCGGAATCTGGGACGAGAGTGCGCTCGCGAGCCAGCGGTTCGTGCTCGGGCGCGTCGACGGCGTCGAGGTCGACCTGACACGGTCGGCCGCCGGAACGTCGATCACCGCTGACGGCGCCGGGGGGGCCGGCGAGGACGAGCGGCCCCTCACCGTGTTCACCCCGCACGGTGATGCGCTCGCGCGCGCGCGGTTCGTGCTGATCTCGCCGAAGCACCCGGACATCGAGCACTGGGCCGACTCGGTCTCCGACGAGCAGCTCGAGGAGCTGCGCTCCGGCGGCTTGGAGCGCGACGCGCGCGAGGCGGAGGCGCTCCCGCTGCTCGACACCGGACAGGTGCTGTCCGCGCCGGCGGGGGGCGATCCGCTGCCGCTGCTGATATCGCCGGTCGTCGACGGGCGCTTCGGCGTCACGGCGGTGCTCGGGATTCCCGCGCGCGATCGCACCGACGCCGTGATCGCACGCCGGCTGGGCCTCGATCCGGAGGTTGAGGAGGAGGATGATCGGGAGGAGGGGCAGGCGAGTGGGGCCGCCCCCGCGAGCGGTGACAGCGGCGCAGAGCCCGACGGCGCGCCTGGTCGAGCGGTCGCGGCGGGAAGAGCGGCCGTAGGGGCGGGCCGTGCCGCGGTGCGTTATCGCGCCAACGACTTCTCGATCTCGCGCCAGCGCTCGTGGGGCACGCCGATCCCGATCGTGTACTGCGAGGAGTGCGGCGCCATGCCCGTACCGAAGGAGCGACTCCCGGTGGAGCTGCCGCTCGATTTGAAACCGACCGGCGCGGGCAACCCATTGGCCGAGCGCGAGGACTTCGTGCGGACCGTCTGCCCGCGCTGCGGCGGGCCGGCGCGGCGCGAGACCGACACGCTGGACTGCCATTTCGACGCGCTGTGGCTGTGGGTGCCGGTGTGCGTGCCGCCGCAGGAGCGCGACGGGACGCTCGAGCAGATCCTGGCGCTGGGAGACCTGCGTCACTGGCTGCCGTCGGAGCGCGTGGTGGCGGGCTCTGACAGCGGCAACTTCGTGTTCGACCAGCGGATCGTCACGAAGGCGCTGCGCGACATCGGCCCGCTCGCGTTCCTCGCGGACGGCGAGCCGTTCGCCGGCTGCCTGTTTCACGAGATGGTGATTCGCGACGGGCGCAAGATGTCAAAGCACCTCGGCAACGTCGTCGACCCCGACGAGCTGGTGGAGCGCTACGGCGCCGACACGGTGCGGCTCGCGACGCTGTACGCCGCCCGGCCGCAGCGCTCGCTGAATTGGAGCGACTCGGCGGTGCTGCGCTGCCACCGCTTCCTGAACCAGGTGTGGGACTTCACACAGGCGCACCTCGCCACGGCGACGGAGGAGCCGGAGAGAGAGCACGAGCGAGCACCTGCGGGTGAAGCTCGGCAAATGGTGTGAGACGGCTGTTGAGAAGATCACCGAGGAGATGGACGATCTGGAGATGCACTCCGCGGTGCGCAACGTGATGCGTCTGTTCGACCGGATAAAGGACTTCGAGAAGCGCGTGCTGGCGCGCCAGCCGGCGCTGGGCGCGGCCGACCGCGACGCGCTGAACGACGCGCTGAACGTGCTCGTGCAGCTGCTCGGGCCCTTCACCCCGCACCTGGCCGAGGAGCTGTGGATCGCGCTCGGTCACGGAGATTCGACGCAAACGCCGTGGCCGGGCGTATCGTCTCGGGTACCGGCATGAGTTTTTCGACCGTAGAGAGTCCTGCACAGGGATCGAGGCAGCGGACGCGCTCGTGCGCGACGGGCCTCGCCTGCCATCGCTGTGACAAGCAGTACGCGCTCGAGGACACGATCTTCGCGTGCCCCGACTGCGGCAAGGGACTCGACGTCGTCTATGACTACGAGCTCGCCGCCGGCCATTTCCGCGACTTCCCGAGCGGCGAGCGCCCCCGCAACATCTGGCACTTCGAGGAGCTGCTGCCGATCATCGACGCGGGCGCGCAGGCGCGGGTGGGCCGCCACTCCGGCTACACGCCGCTGATCCGCGCCGAGCGGCTCGGCGCCGAGCTCGGCCTCTCGAACCTCTTCTTGAAGGACGACTCCTCCAACCGCCCGAGCCTCTCCTACAAGGACCGTGTCGTCTCGATGTCGGTCGCGCACCTGCTCGAGCGCGGCAAGGGAGAGATCGGCTGCGTCTCCACCGGCAACGTCGGCACGGCTGTGGCCTCGCTCGCGGCGAAGGCCGGGGTCGACGCGTTCATCTTCTACCCCAACGCGCTGGAGGCCACGAAGGCGCGCGCGTGCATGGCGCTCGGCGCGAAGGTGGTGCAGGTCGAGGGCAACTACGACGAAGCCAACCGCCGCTGCCGCGAGCTGGCCGAAGCGACGGGCATGGACTTCGCCAACATCACGCTGCGCCCGTTCTACGCCGAGGGCGCGAAGACGGCGGCGTTCGAGATCGTCGAGCAGCTCGACTGGATTTCGCCCGATCACATCGTCAGCCCGGCCGCCGGCGGCACGCTCTCCTCGCGGATGCACAAGGGGCTCGGCGAGCTGCAGCTGCTAGGCCTGTCCGAGACCGAGGCGACGCAGATCCACATCGCCCAGCCGAGCGGCTGCAACCCGATCGCCTCGGCGATCCTCGCCGAGGAGGCGGAGGTCGTGGCGGTGATGCCCGAGACGGCCGCGCACTCGCTCGCGATCGGCGCGCCGGGCGACGGCTACCTCGTGATCGACGCCGTACACAAACGCGGTGGCACCGCCGCCTTCGCCTCGGATCCGGAGATCTTCGCCGGCATCGACCTGCTCGCGGCGACCGAGGGCCTGCTGACCGAGCCGGCGGGCGGCACGACGATCGCGGTGCTCGAGAAGCTCGCCGCGGCCGGGCGCTTCGCACCCGACGACACGGTCGTCGCACTGATCACCGGCAACGGGCTGAAGACGCTCGACGATCATCCCGAGAAGCCGTGGCCGGAAAAGATCGACTGCAAGCTGGAGCCGATGCGTGTGGCGCTCGAGCAGCTGAAAAGCGGCCCGTCGCTGATGGAGACGGCGCGCGCGCAGCTGCGGGGGTAGGAACCGCCGCAAGCACGAGCCGCAGATTCCGCAGGCGCCACACCACGGACGCGAGGGCGCCACACCGCCCACGCGGACACCACGCCCGGACCGGCCTCAACGCGCGCGATGCATGGCAGGACCTCGAATCGGGTACGGTCGGTGTATGGACGATCCCACGCCGTTCGATCCGATTCACGAGCTCGAGAAACGCCGTCACGAGGCGCGCGAGGCAGTCGAGGAGGCGGGCGGCGGTGAGTCGGAGGGGTTCGAGCTGGCCGAGCAGGAACTGATCGAGCACACCTCCCACGGCGACGGCCACACGCCCGCGCGCATCATGCGCGACGCGGCCGCCGAGGAGGAGCCGGAGGAGAGCGAAGCGGTCTACGGCGAGGCCGACGAGGAGCACCCGCCGGACTGAATAGAAAAGCCCCGCCGGAGCGGGGCTTTTCCTTAGCAGGTCGATAAGCCGGTTTCTGTCGTTGAGCAGCCATCCATCTGAGCGGCCTACCTGGACCTTGGCGGGCTACCTGCGAACGGTCCTGTTTGACCTTGCATCGAGTGGGGTTTGCCCAGCCGCCGCGTCACCGCGGCGCTGGTGCGCTCTTACCGCACCATTTCACCCTTGCCGGCCCGCCGTTCACGTGGGACGGCGGACGTAGGCGGTTTGTTTCTGTGGCACTTTCCCGCGGGTTTCCCCGGGTCGATCGCTCGACCACCCTGCCCTGTGATGTCCGGACTTTCCTCGAAGGCTCTCGCCTCCGCGGCTGCCTGACCTGCACGTATTACGTTACCGGCTCAGACGCTCCTGAGCAACCCGACGACGCGGCCGAGCACCTTGACCTCGCGGCTGCGGATCGGCTCCATCGTCTCGTTCTCCGGCTGCAGCCTGATGTGGTCGGGTTCGCGAAAGAAGCGCTTGACGGTCGCCTCCTCCCCCAGCAGCGCGACGACGACGTCGCCGTCGCGGGCGGTGTCCTGCGAGCGCACGACCACGAAGTCGCCCTCGAGAATGCCGGCGTCCTTCATCGATTCGCCGCGGATCCGCAGCAGATACTGACCGTCTCCTCCCCCAGCGATCTCGGGGACCGAGACGTAGTCTTCGATGTTCCCCTCGGCGAGCATCGGCTGGCCGGCGGCGACCGTGCCGAGCAGCGGCAGTCCCTCGCCGGCGACGATGCTGCGCACGCTGTCGACCGCGTTGCCGACCGCGCGGTCGACACGGTCGAGCAGCTCGATCGCGCGCGGCTTCGTCGGATCGCGCCTGAGCATGCCGATCTTCTCGAGGTTCGCCAGATGCGCGTGCACGGTCGAGGACGACGCAAGCCCCACCGCTTTGCCGATGTCGCGCACCGTCGGCGGATAGCCGTACTTGGCCGAGTACTTGCGAATGAAGTCGAATATCTCCTGCTGGCGCTTGGTCAGATCCATGTCTCCTGCGCTCCCCGCTTGGGTGGACAGTTGCCTTGAACGAACATGTGTTCGTACTGTAGCGCGCGCGGGGGACGGACGCAAGGGCAAACCCCCTGGACGGCCGTCGGCGGAGTGTGCGCGGGGATATACTCGCCCGCTCTGCGCCCATGGCGGAATTGGTAGACGCGCAAGGTTGAGGGCCTTGTGGGGAGATTTCCCCGTGGTGGTTCGAGTCCACTTGGGCGCACCAAAATTGTCGGACTAAAACCTCCACGCCCCGCAAGGGCTGGAGGTCTAGCGCCCACAGGAGCCAATCTGGTTCTTGTGGGCGCTGGTCTTTTTGGGCCAGCTCGTCGGCCCGCTTACGCAGCGTCTCGTTGATGGCCTCGCCCAGCTCATGCTCAGCCTGAGAGATGGTCGCTCGACGCAGCTCCTCTCCAAGGATCACGTCGAAGGGCGACGCCAGCTCGCCCGTGACCTCGCCCTCGTCGCTGAGCAGCAGGCGCTTGAAGAACGCCATATTGAACTGCCGCCGCAGCCGGTCATTGGCCTCGCAATAGGCGGCGGCGCAGTCGCCGGCCCGCGTCAGGGCACGGGCGAGGTTGGCCTCGGCCTTCTGGAAGTCGCCCTCGATCTCCGCCAAGCGGCCTTCCGCGTTTGCGATCTCGGCCGTGAGCCGGTCCTGCTCGCTCTTGAGCAGGTCGAGCGGGATCGCATCGGCGTAGTGGGCGTCCAAGAGCTTCTTGCGTTCGCCTTCGAGCTGCCCGAGCCTCCGAGTCTGCACCATGCGCTCCCGTTCGACGTCCTTGCGGAGCGTCGCCAGCTCGTCTCCGAGATAGGCTCGCAGCCGGGCAACCTCAGCCTCGGGGAGCTGAACCGTGACGTAGTAGGCGGCGATGGCTGCCTCGGCGGTCTCGATACGGATGGCACGCTGCTTGCAATCCGAGCGCTTCTGCTGCCGTCCAACGCAGATGAAGTAGGGATAGGTCCCGCCGCGCCCTTTGGCGTGGCAGACAATCAGACGGGAGCCGCACTGGCCGCAGTAGATGCTGCCCTTGAGGTAGTGCGGGTGCTCGCGGTCCTTCTCGCCCGCGAAGTTCTTAGCGGAGAGCAGCCGCTGCACCTCATGCCAGGTCTCGGGCGTCGTTAGCGGCTCGTGTCTGCCCGGGTAGAGCACCTCTCGATAGCGCACCAGGCCCATGTAGTACGGATGCCGCAGCAGTTTGTGCCTATACACCAACTACCGGATGCCGGTCTCGCATCCCTGCGACGCTCGTGCATGGTCATAAAACACCTGCGTCCTACCGTGCCCTACGGTCGCCCGCAGCCGACGTTCTACGCTGGTCGCTATCACGCCCGTCTTTGTCTGCGGCTCACTGCTGAGCGGCACGCCTGGCCCAAAGACTTCTAGCTTCTCCCGCGTGTAGCTCATGCCGTAAGTCGGGCACCACTCTGGCTGATCGAGCTGAACCCGGATGCCATAGTCACACTCTTCATGGCCGTCACAACTGCGAGGCAGCGTGACGGCCCGAGCAATGCCGGTCCCGACCGTGCTGCTATTGCCCCAGCCCTGCCACTCCATGCGACAGTAGTCGAGGTAGCCAAAGCCGGAGGGCAGTTGTTCGGTGACGCCGTGAAACAGACAGTCGCCCGTCGTGTTGGCGACCTTCTCAATGCCAGCGTAGTACGTGAGTGCCTGCATCCGGCACGGCAGGGAGCGATCCTTGATGTAGACGAAATCCCTCGGTTCAGCTTCGGGTCCGGTGAGCGTCAGGGTGTAGGCCGTGTAGAGCTGCTGCCCACCGCAGGACACAAGATCACTGGCGACAATGGATACCGCCGCAGATTGCGAGACATACGGCTGAGTATGCCCTGGCCGGGTGTCGCTGGAGCTGACCACCACCTTGCCGCTGCCCGTGGCCGTACTGCCGCCCCAACTTGCCCACGTAACGCCGTCCACATGGGACTGCACGCTCAGGAACTTGGCCGGATCATGCACATCGGGGTCGTTCAGTTCGTAGTTGGGGATGTTGGTCGGACGTTCCGGGTGAGCCATCGGTACGTTGAGGTAGACACTTGACGTGGCGGTCAGGTGACTGATCGGGCTGCCCGCCTGGACGGTCTGCGGCTCAATGGCTGCACCCAGACTCACCACTACCAGGCTGACAAGCAAAGAGCGTACAACCGCTTGACGTCGTACGTGGAGTATGGGCGTCAACATGTCGCTCATCTCCCTCACTCCCGGTCCACTACGGTTTGGCACAAACCGGCGTACTGCCCGGTGCTGCTGATGTTTGGCCCGGTGGCGGCAGCACCGCCCAGCCAATGACGCGCTTACCACGTCGCCCCCCTAGTCCTCTACCGGAACTTCAAGGCTCCACGACACTAGTTTCTGTTGCTTATGACAGACGTAATTCTCAGAGCCGCCTGCAACAGTAATTCCCGGATGGGTGTAGCGCAATGTCGCGGTACACCGGAAACCTTCAACCGTGATTGGTTTCGGCACCATGGAGGCAGGGATTTTGCTGCTCAGCTTCTTACCCACCGCACAAGTGGTATGGCTGACACTCAGGTCGGTGACTTTGTAGGTGGTCCCGCCCGAGTGCGAGGACACCGGGCCAGAACAATGCGTCGTGCTAGCGAGCGCCTGCGACGGGATCGCGCCAGCGGCCAACACAATCGGGAGAACGAACAGCGCGACATAGGCCCCGGCTGAGGATCGGCGGAGCTGGTAGTTGGACGAAGTTGGCATAGGGAACTGCCCTCCTTGGTCGGCTTAGTGCTTGGGGACGGGTCTCATGGGGATGCCTGGCCCGCCCCCAAGCTCTGTTGGTATGAAGCACCAGAACGCTACTTATAAGTCTGTAGACCGTCAAGTAGCAAGCCGGGAGCGTATCCCTGGCGTGGAAGGCGATCTACAGCAGACCGTGGGCCGCAACCTGCGGGCTTACCGCCAGGCCAAGGGTCTGAGCCAAGAGGCGTTCGCCGACGTCCTGGGTGTCCACCGCACCTACATGGGCGGCATTGAGCGAGGCGAGCGCAACCTGACGCTCAAGAGCCTGGAACGGATCGCCGGGCGGCTCGAACTTGACCCGCTGACGCTGTTGGCGTCAAGAGACGCGCACCCCGCTAAGCCATGAGTGGCACGTAAGCCTTCGGAGGTCGAACGGAGCCGGAAGCCGTCAATAGACCTGCCCCGCATGACCATGACGAAGCTAGCATGTCATTTGACCGATAATGGCACTTGTGCGACACCCAAGCCCCGAGCTACTTGTCCTGCTAATCAATAACAAAGCGTCGGCTCCGTAGGTCAGGGATTACCAGGTTCTCATCGGCATAGAGGTCTTGCGTATTTATCGCCCCACTAAAGTGCTTCATGCCCTCAATGAACTCCGGGTTATCGTTGTCGAACCGTACAACGTAGTCAACCGCTAGCTGTCCGTCACGATCGAAAAGCATCGCGGTAATAGCTCCTAGATCGGACCCGACCTCAACAGCGAGGCGTGCCAACTCCAATACGGCAAGGGACTGTGGCCACGTCTCCTTGACCGTCGCATAGGCCCGCTCACGCAAATCAGTGCCTAGGATAAGTGCCCGCCCCTCAACTACCAGCTCCCACACTGGAGCAGCCGTAGCCTGCCCGGAGAAATAGGCGTGCATCCATGAATCAGATGCTGGGAAATCCTGCGTGATCCATTCGGCGTCGTATTGCGAAACGCGACTACGCGGATTGATCGCCACTTCCGCTAGGAAATCGTGGTGAAACGCACCGCCGTCCCAACGTGTTGCGGCAGCTCGTGCTGATGCCTCGTTCGGAAACAGATAAAAGCCTCTCAATCGGGAGACTGCGATTGCGTAGCTGCCCTGGCGCACCTGGTCAAGCATCAACTCCCGCGTGTACTGCTTTCTGCTCCTGAGCATTCTTGCGCTCCAAAAGCTCAGGGCGCTTGCATGGAGTTCACCGGCAGATACCAGCTCTGCCCGATAGACCTGCCATGCGACGAGCGGGTCGTCCACATTGAGGTATGCGTATGCTGTCCGCCAATCGGTCATGGTTGGAAACAGTAATAGCACGGCCCTTGTTGCTTCGGGAGCAATACGGCACAACATGGAGATTTGCCGTGTCGCCTAGTGCCGCTCGTGCGCGCGAGTAACAGGATCTTGTCGCCATGACTTGACACATATTTCACCCTCAGCGCACAATGGGGATGATGCCTAAAAAACCCAAAGACCCAAAGGCCCTCAAGGAAATCCTCTCGACGGATTACCATATTCCGGGCATACGTCCACGATACTACCTGCCGTTCTTTTTGGTATCCGCCATCATGCCCATGCTCGTCGTGCCGAACTGGTATCTACTCGGTTTCACCAATTATTTCCTAGTTATGGTCCTTGTGGGTGGGGCAATCTCCATGCTGTCCACCATGATATCTCGCCTGGTAGCCCGTATCAGACACTAATTACTGGCTGCCTCATGGATCGACTAAGAAGCACCCGCGTTCGCAGCCACCTGTACACAAGCTTGTAGCCCAACGATCTTGTCTAGGTCGAGTGCAACCTCGCTCACATTAACTCTCAAAAGAGCCGGGACGAGATCAGGCAGCGTTTTGATAATCGTCAAAGCCGTCTTGGCTTTCTTGAGCTTGGCGTAGATTTCTGCGAAGCTGCGATATCCAGCCGGCGCCCTCGATAGCACCTTATCGTGGGCAAGATCGTAAAAGAACTTGGCAACTGGATAGAGCTTCTTCGGCATCTTCGCCAAAACCTCTGTGCTTTTGGCAACCTCGACAGCCTTGAGTAGCTTGAGCGGCAGATAAAGAATAGATGCGACAGCGCCTGCACACTTCGCAGCAAGCAAAGCCTCCGCTGCCTTGCACTTCAAGCCTGCGAGGATACGCCTCAAGAGGCTCCCCTTGACCGGCTTGCAAGCACTTATGACAGGAACTGGAGATGGAGTGCTCCCACCACCACCGCCATTTGTGGCTGCCCCTGATCCGCCCCCACTATTCCCAACCGTACCACCGGCCGGCGGCGGCGACCTTGGCTGCCCCGTAAGTTGTTCTTGCAATGCCACCTGGTAATCCTCGGTAAGGCCAGGGATCGAGAAAGCCTGGAGCGTCGGGGTTGCAGACGGTTCCAGCACTTCTCCAGTGATGTAGAGGCGTTCCGTGCCGATGGCATCGCCGCGTAGCTCAAAGCCATATTCCCCCTCGCCTTGGAGCTGCACCGGTTCACCGACTCTTGCCTCTGTTTGCGCCGACCGAAGTTCCACCTGAGCCCCCAAGCATCCTTCTTCGGGCTGTACCGGACACCGGTAGATGTTGGTGGCCGGTAGGGCGACAACACCGTTCACATCGACACGCACCGGAAAATAACCGGCACCGTTAGCAGGCCCGATCGGGCCGGGGATGTCGTCGGTCCACAGTTCACTACCGCTTGCACTGATCGACGTGAAGTAGGCCGATGGATTGGCCTCACTTCGTGCGAAGATAACGCCGCCTTCGGGCGTCGCCGCAAGGCTTGTTTGGGTACAGTAGCTGGCAGGGTCAGTCCAAGTCCACGCCAGTCCAGTCGGCGAAAACTTCTCAACGCTGGCATGACCTTCACTGCCACAACCTTCGTCATAGCCAGCGACAAACAACGTCCCATCTGCTCCCGAAGCATTGCTGTACGCCACGTATGCAGAAATGGGCGAGCCAGTCGAGTATTCCGCAAGCACCGTACCTTCATAGCCAAGATAGATAACTTGGCTATCTGTATTGACCACAATAAGACCGCCGCTGTAGGCGTGCAGCCCTGTGACATCGTAAAACTGATGTTCGAGCGTGATCGCCCCAGTTTTCTCGTCGTAGCCGACGACCTTGGCATAGGCGCCATTCCACATTGAGAAGAACACGCTGCCTTTCGCACCAAGCACTGGCTGTGTGCGAAAGGAAGTAAAGCCATCGGTAGGCACTGACCAGCGGATCGTGCCAGTTGGGCTCAGCGACTCCACGACGAGCTGGCCCACGCTTTCTTCGGTCAAAGTGTAGGTATTACCTTCGCCATCAGTCGCCGCGTCCATGCAGTCCGGTGTCCGGTTGAGCACTTCCGGCAACTGCCACAGTTGACTGCCCCCGCTCGTGAGATCAGTGCAGCTTCCAACAAACACCGTGGTATCCGGTGCGACAGTTAGACTGCCGTTGGCTTCTGTGGGGAGCGGGACACTCCAGTTCGCCAAGGCAAGAGTGCTCGGCAGTAGCCATGCGAGCAGGCCAACAAGAGGCAGCAGCACCCACCGCCGCATGGCCGACCGTCGAGGATCGGGACGCTTATGCACGGCTGGGCAGTCTATAGCCCGCTGCCAGGTGTCAGCTCTTGAGCCGATAGCGACCGTAGGAGACGCGCTCGAATCGCGGCTTGCTCGATCGCACATCCGCAGCCAGGGACCAACTCACGGAGTCCTTGGACACCACACATCCAAGCAGACGCTCAACGGCCGCATGGATCTCTACGCCCCGCATCGGATCGGGGGCTGCTTCAAGGGCCTTGACGACGGCGCGGCCGACCTCACCGTTGCCGAGTCGTCCAGTCTGGGGCTGAGCCGGTATCGAAGCTCGCCGCTGTAGCGGTCTCGGCACACTGAGCACCTGCTCCAGGCTCGATGATAGGTTTGAGAGCTGTCCTACCAAGCGCACCATTTCTTCGTCGTTCAAATCGCGGCCCCCCTTTTGGGGGCCGCGGCCGTTGCGGGGCCGCGGTTGGGGTTGTTGGCCGTTCTGGTGCCCCAGGGTCGGCTGGCTGGCGGTCTGCGCCAGGCGGTGCAGGGACTGCCACCCAAGGCGTTTGCTCGGACCCGGAGACTTCCTCGTCGCGGATGAGGAGCGCGCTGTAAAGAGGGTCTGGTTGAGCAGTCGCTGGGTGTGCGGCGTCGCTTGGGCGTAGGCGACCCGCGGGTCGGCGAGCAGCGTGAGCGCCTCGTCAAGGGCTTGCATGACCTCGGCGCCATCCTGTGTGGCTGCCTCGGCCTACTTGTGCGCCTCTGCGCGCTCGCGGTCGATGCGGGCTTGCTCAACGGCCAGACCTCCTCATCGACCGTCCCCGAGTAGACGAGGGGCAGGAGCTTCTGCTGCTGCTTCTGGAGCTCGCGCAGGCGAGAGGCGTGGCGAGCTGACTCGTTCGTGGCGTTCTGCATCAAGGTGTCGGCGTAGCGCTCGACTTCGTCACGGATGGCCTTGCGCTGGGCGGCCGTCAGCGTCACGGCGTCGTAGTAGCGCTCAACCGCTCGCTCGACTTGGTCGGTCGGTATGTGGCGAGCTTCGCAGTGCTGGCCGCGTCCGTTCGACCGCCAAGCGTTCAAGGATGCGCTTCGAGAGGTGTCCGAGGTGCGGCTGAAGCAGACTCTTTATGCCGAGTATCCACATCTTCGTGACTATGTTTCAGCGCTAGAGGGAGAAAAGGCGCAGCAAAGCCCCGAAACCCTCGCACAAATATGGAAAGTTGATCAGAGTAAAGCAAGATCCATCGCGGAGTCTCTCGTGGCGATTGGCTTCTTCGAGCCTCGGGGCTCGGGCGACGACCCGGATTACTGGGTGCCTTTCCGTTACCGCGACGCACTTCAACTCATCCAGGGTGAAGCGCGCCTTGATGCTTAAGCAATTGCACCCGCCGGATAACGACGATGCGCCGTGTCACGTCCGCCGTAGGTCAGCAGGTTCGCCCCTCGCCGATTGTGCGACACGCATCGGCGGTTTGGGTACGACAGCCATTGGCTCAGTCGACGGCCTTGCAAGCCACATCAGCTGAGACGCTGGTATAAACTGCCGTAGATGCGAACCCTTCAGATTGGTCTACTTGCTTTCATCATGACGCTGGTGCTTGCACCCGCTACCTTCGCCGCGTCCGTTGTGTTCTCGCTTCCAGCAACTGGCAATGCCAATGTCGCTACAAGATTCAGCTGGTCGGTTTCAGGGGGATCCACACCTGCATATGCCTTGCTGCAGCGCCAGCAAGGGATGAAGCGGGTCTGGCGGACGGTCGCGCGTTTGAGGGGAGACTCTGGATCGGGCGCGATACCTCCTCTCGCGATAGGGGCCTACAGTCTGAGGGTCGCTCTTTACCTAGGCTCACGTGTGGAGGCTGCACACAGTCACACCCTCCGAGTTTTCGGCGAAGTCCCCCTGTCTGCGATGTGCTCGGGCTTTACACTCCCAGATGACAACATAAATAGCTGTAAGGCAGATAACGGTGTTGCCACCATCGGGCAGAACGCATTTCCCTACGTTGCGAATCTGAGTTCAAATGCTGATGGCGGTCTGACGACGTTGACAGCGAGCAAGACGACCTGTCGCTCCATCGCACTCCAGTTTGGCATTGCGCAGACGGAGGCAGAGCAAGGCGACATCGTATCACTAGCGGTCTATCAATCATCGCTTGATCCGATATCAGCGTCGGTCCCTGACAACACGATTGGCAGTCTCAATGCGACACTCGATGGCGGTCCGTGGCAACTTCATGCCACAAATACCGTGGAGGTAGGAGGTTCATATAACCTGCTCGTGAGCGGGCACGCTAGCTGTTACACGAGCACTGGCATTTAGCCGATACGCGTCGGTCCTCTAGCTGCCCGTCGCAGCCCGGCGGTAACGCCCACTGCCGCTTGTGCGACATTGGTCCTGCTGGCTCGCGGAGATACTTGTCGGGCAGCTTGGCCGGCCGGATGCCGCCAAGTGGCTCGGCATTGATGCGCGGGTCGCCTTCGGTAGGGAGCACAAGACCAGCGCTACCAGCGAGCCCTCTAGATCACATGGAACGCGCTTAGTATCCCCACGAGCGCCGCTAGAAACAGCACTGATCCGACAAGCCGGTTGCGGATGCGCTCGATCCGCTTCAGCAGCTCCACCCACTGCGAAGTGCCGTCATCGGGCAGGAACTCGATCGTTGGTGCAGCTCGTCTGACCATCCGTTCCCACCGCTCCTCCATGTAAAAGAGCGGGAGCAGGACGATGCCGAAGGCGAGTAGACCGAGCACCAATCCCTCGGCGCCGGCGATCAGTGCTCCGGCAGTCACGAACGCCCCAGCCATCAGTGCCGTCAAGACATTAGGTGCGGCTTCCACCGCCCGTGCCCACGGGAGACCCGAAGCGGGACGTCTCAGTCGACTCACGGCCGCCTCGAGGTCTGGGAATACGGCGTTCCGCTCTGACCTAGTCGAACCCCCAACACCCAAGCTGACCGAGTAGCTTGACGCCCTCAGCCGCATCCACATGCCATTGCGCCTGCCTGCGGCGCACCGCATCGTTATCTCACTCGTGCGCCCTTCAAGCCAAATCTGCTCGTCAACATTGAACAGCAGGTCGTCGACACTCCGAAACGAGTCATCGAAGCCGCTGGTATCAATTTCGACAGCAGCCTGGTGTCCTCTGCTTCCATAACCGCCCGCAGTTGCGTGAAGAGATCAGCAAAGTCCGCTCGCCGGAGCGAGATATCAGACCACTCGCGGGGCTCGTGCGACCGATCCACCCGTCGGGGCGCATCCTTCGCCTCTTGGCTGACCAATTTCTCTATAGGAACGCCGCCGAACGCGATCATGAGTTGTCGCAGGTGGTCAAGCGTTCGCGTCCCGGTGCCCTCATCGGTGGACTGCGCCTCACCGGAGCCGACCCAGCCGTCCTCGGTTCGTCGCAGCGAAACATTTACCCCGCGCAACCCCTCTGCCGGAGGGGACACAACGACCTCTGCGCGAACTGTCTCGAGCTCGTCAAACGAGCCCGTCGCTAGATCGGCCTCGAACTCTTGCAACTCGCTGGCATGGATCCAGAACCCGCTACCGCTTGCCATCGCGGCGAAAGCTGCGCCATTTGGACACAGGTCCCGCAGTTGCTTTAGGAGCGTCGTCAGTCGCTCGCGATCTCCAGTGCCGATCGCGACCTCTGTTTCCCGCAGGAGCACCTTCACGGTTCAGAGCCTAATCGCTCGCTCGGCACCATCTGACCCGGCCCAACCGACCGACTCGACGCGAGATTACGAAATTCGCCTCCGATTCGCCGCCGGTAGGACCTCGTGGATCGAATCATGGAGTGGGGCATTGCCTGTGAGATGTCTTGACGGCGATCTGGCCTCAAGCGCATGATCGAAGCATGTCCACCGTCTTCACAGGCGCTAAACCGGGGGTCGCTCGCCTGATGGCGTCGGCGGCCTTCCGCCGTGCTTTGCGGCCTGCGGCTCCCGTAGCGCCTCCAAGGCGTGTCGAGGTTCGCAGGTTGTCCCGAACGCCCCAGTGCTCGGGACTCTATGCACCGAGCAGCCCAAGTAGCTTCTGCCGCGCCCTGCGCTCGACAGGATCAAGCAGAAGTCGTACGATACTCTCGACCTGTGCTTGACGGTTTGATCGGGGTCCAGGTTGGCGCATACCTGGCCCGGCCATCGATATTCGGCTGCGACGTCAACGCTTGCTTGGAGCTTGGAGGTAGAGGACACAGTCCGCAACTGGCTGTCCAGCGATACCGGCGATGGCCTCGACGAGTGCCGGTATGCCAACTGGGCGGCGCGAAAACCTGGAGGAAAGTGCGATCAGGACACCCGGATGATGTTGACCGGCGAGCAAGTGCTCGGCGGATATTCGTGTGAAGTCAGCGACGTTCTCGGTGAGCAGCACAGACCCCTTCACGATCGCCGCCGCGAAGACCTCCGGATCTGAGCTGCCCGCCAATCCGAGCTCGAGGACCGTCGTAGCTTGCATGCCACGGGCCTGCAGCGCCTCGGCGTGGACGGCCGAGTACATCTCGTCGAGCAGCAGCCTCAATGCTTCTCGGCGACCAAGGTTTCGCGCTGGTGAAGCTCGACGCGAGCCGCAACCTCATCGGGGTACGCGGCGCGATAGCGCAGCGCCGCGTCCACCAGAGAGCGTGTGAGCGCCGAATTCGCGACGAGCGCCGCTATAGGATCGGCCTCTTCGGCGAGCTCGTCGACCCACATCGCGACCTCCCACACGTCGGGACCACCGAGCAACCCGGCGCGCCGACCGGTCGGCCCATCGCGAAACACGATCAGCGGATGCTCCTCACGACGAGCGCCTTCCTCGGCATAGCGACGCAAACGATCTGAGAGGGTCTCACCGGCGGCGCGCGCTCGTAGGCGAAGACGTCCCGCCAGATCATCGTCAAGGCGAACCGACACGTTGACCGACATGTATGCAGCGTAGCACAATGTCTGCGCTGGACAGGGTAATAGGGCTTTCGGAGCTCGCAGGCGCGATGATAGGTTCGAGAGCTGGCCTAACAAGCGCATGAGACAGGTTTCCCCACCGGGGAGCCGCAAGGAGGAACATGAGCGGAGAGCAGGTTGAGATCAGGACCGAGGACGGCGTCGCCGACGGGTACCTGGTGAGACCGGCGGACGACGACGGCCGGCGGCCGGGGGTGCTGTTCCTCGTCGATGCGTTCGGGCTGCGTCCGCAGATCGAGCAGATGGCCGAGCGCATCGCGCAGCGCGGCTTCGTGGTGCTCGCTCCCAATGTCTTCTATCGCCACGGCCGAGCCCCCGTGCTCCCTATGCCCGATCTCGAGGATCCCGGGCAACGCGACCCGTTCATGGAGAAGATCAGGCCGATGATGCAGGAGCTCACACCCGAGTTGATCGAGAGCGACAGTCGCGCCTACCTCGACTTCCTCGCCGGCGTGGCCCGCGGCCCGTTCGCCGTCACCGGCTATTGCATGGGCGCCCGGCTCGGCTGGCGGATCGCCACCGCCCATCCGGACCGGGTGAGGGCGCTCGCCGGCTTCCACGGCGGCGGTCTCGTCACCGGCGACGAGGATAGCCCGCACCGCAGCGCCGGCGAGCTGACGGCGGAGGTCTATCTCGGCCACGCCGACAACGACCGCAGCATGACGCCCGAGAACATCGCCGCGCTCGAGCAGGCCCTGGACGAGGCGGACGTGACCTACCGATCGGAGGTCTATGAGGGCGCGGCCCACGGCTATACGATGGCCGACACCGCCATGTACGACGAGGGCGCCGCCGAGCGCCACTACGATGCGCTGTTCGCGCTGCTGGAGAGGACGCTCTAAATATTGTCCCGAGGCTCGCCCGAGCCGAGCACCGCTCACGCCAACCCGGGCAGCTCCTCGTCAACCCCGCGGACACACGCTCGGCTGCCCCGGGCAGATCGTCCGGCACGCTCCGCACAAAGCAATCTGGCGATTCCTGTCAGGCGTACGGATAGTCGCTCATTGTCGCGGCGATCGCGCGATCGTCGTCTCCCCCGCGCTCGCGCAGCCCGCGGATCACGCGCTCGCGCTTCTCGGCGGTGCGGTTCTGGCTGAGCTTGCGCTTGCCCTGGATCGCGTCGAGCTCGAGCGTGAACGCGGTGAGACCGCCCACCTTGCCGTCGACTTCGCCGGGCTCAGTGGCGGCGAGCGTCCACGGGTCCGGGAACGCCTGCTCGTGGACGGCGACGAGCTCGGTGAGGTGCGCGAGCACCGCGTCGGGATCGCTCAGCACGCGCGGACGGCCGGAGGCGTGGACGGCGAGGTAGTTGTAGGTCGGCAGGCCGCCGCTCCAGCGCGGTGAGACATACGCCCGGGGACCGGTGAAGATCGCGAGCGCCTCCTGCCCGGCGGCGAGGTGGCGAGCGAGCGGGTCGTTGCGCGCGACGTGCGCGACGAGAGTCCCGTAGCGACCCTGATCGCGATGCAGCACGAACGGGATGTGAGCTGCGAGCGGGCCGTCGGCACAGAGCACGAGCAGGCCGAAGCGCGCGGTCTCGATCATGTCGTGGAGGATGGGGAGCTCACGCTCGGAGTAGTTCGGGTTGACGTACATCGGTTCAGTGTGGCGCACTCTTGTGAGGGGAGTCACACCGGCCGGCTCGCCGTCGTGCATGGCGAAACGAGGACCAGATCGATCAGGAATCGAGAAGCGCCTGTTGCAGACCTCGCCTAGAGTGATCGGCGCGGACGCCCCAAGACGGTTCGTCTCACAGCCGAAGACACGTTGAGCATGGCCACCAAGCCCGACAAGCGATCACCCGCGAATCACGCCGCCGACAGCCACGGCGTGATTCGTGTGCACGGCGCGCGCGTGAACAACCTCAAGGACGTCTGCGTCGAGATCCCGAAGCGGCGGCTGACGGTGTTCACCGGCGTCTCCGGCTCCGGCAAGAGCTCGCTGGTGTTCGGCACGATCGCAGCGGAGTCACAGCGGCTGATCAACGAGACCTACAGCGCCTTCGTGCAGGGCTTCATGCCGACGATGGCGCGGCCCGAGGTCGACGTGCTCGACGGGCTGACGACCGCGATCATCGTCGACCAGGAGCGGCTGGGCGCCGACGCTCGCTCGATGGTCGGCACCGCGACCGACGCGGGCGCGATGCTGCGCATCCTGTTCAGCCGGCTCGGCAAGCCGCAGATCGGCTCGCCGCAGGCGTTCTCCTTCAACGTCGCCTCGATCTCGGGCGCCGGCGCGGTCACGTTCGAGCGCGCCGGACGCAAGACGAAAGAGAAGCGAAGCTTCAGCGTCCTCGGCGGCATGTGCCCGCGCTGCGAGGGACGCGGCTCGGTGAATGACATCGACCTCACGCAGCTGTACGACGAGCGCAAGTCACTGAGGGAGGGTGCGCTCACGATCCCGGGCTACAGCATGGACGGCTGGTACGGGCGAATCTTCTTGGGCTGCGGCTTCTTCGACCCGGACAAGCCGATCGAGAAGCTCTCGAAGAAAGAACTGGGCGACCTGCTCTACAAGGAGCCGACGAAGATCAAGGTCGACGGGATCAACCTGACTTATGAAGGACTGATTCCGCGGATTCAGAAGTCGATGCTCTCCAAGGACGTCGACTCCTTGCAGCCGCATATCCGCGCGTTCGTGGAGCGGGCTGTCACCTTCAGCACCTGCCCCGAGTGCGACGGGACCCGGCTCAGCGCGGAGGCTCGGTCGTCGAAGATCAAGGGGATCAACATCGCCGATGCCTGCGCGATGCAGATCTCAGACCTCGCCACGTGGGTGAGCAAGCTCGAGAGCAAGTCGGTCGCGCCATTGCTGCAAGCGCTCGGGGCGACGCTCGACTCGTTCGTGGAGATCGGGCTCGGCTATCTCTCGCTCGAGCGGCCGTCGGGCACGCTCTCGGGCGGCGAGGCGCAGCGCGTCAAGATGATCCGCCAGCTCGGGTCCTCGCTGACCGACGTCACCTACGTCTTCGACGAGCCGACGATCGGGCTGCACCCACACGACATCGAGCGGATGAACGACCTGCTGCTGCAGTTGCGCGACAAGGGCAACACGGTGCTCGTCGTGGAGCACAAGCCGGAGACGATCGCGATCGCCGACCACGTCGTCGACCTCGGCCCGAGGGCCGGGACCGACGGCGGCGAGGTGATGTTCGAGGGCACCGTCGAGGGGCTGCGGGGGAGTGACACGATTACCGGTCGCCATCTCGACGACCGGGCCACGCTCAAGCTGGAGGTGCGCTCGCCGGAGGGCGCGCTCGAGGTCCGTGGCGCCCGCACCCACAACCTGCGGGATGTCGACGTCGACATCCCGCTCGGTGTGCTCGTCGTCGTCACCGGGGTGGCCGGCTCGGGCAAGAGCTCGCTGATCGAGGGCTCGGTGTCCGGGCGCGAGGGAGTGGTGTCGGTCGATCAGACGGCGATTCGGGGCTCGCGGCGCAGCAACCCGGCGACGTACACGGGGCTGCTGGACCCGATCCGCAAGGCGTTCGCGAAGGAGAACGGTGTCAAGCCGGCGCTGTTCAGCTCCAACTCCGAGGGCGCCTGCCCCAACTGCAACGGCGCCGGCGTGATTTACACCGACCTGGCGATCATGGCCGGGGTCGCCGCCCCTTGCGAGGTGTGCGAAGGCAAGCGCTTCCAGGCCGGCGTGCTCGAGTACGAGCTCGCCGGCAAGGACATCAGCGAGGTGCTCGAGCTGTCCGTGATCGAGGCCGAGAAGTTCTTCGGCGCCGGCAAGGCGCAGACACCGGCCGCGCACAAGATCCTCGAGCGACTCGCCGATGTCGGGCTCGGCTACCTCCGCCTCGGCCAGCCGCTTCCGACGCTCTCCGGTGGCGAGCGCCAGCGGCTGAAGCTCGCCACCCGCATGGCGGAGAAAGGCGAGATCTACGTCCTCGACGAGCCCACCGCCGGCCTGCACCTCGCCGACGTCGAGCAGCTGCTCGGCCTGCTCGACCGGCTCGTCGACTCGGGCAGGTCGGTGGTCGTGATCGAGCACCATCAGGCGGTGATGGCCCACGCCGACTGGATCGTCGACCTCGGCCCCGGCGCCGGCCAGGACGGCGGTGAGATCGTCTTCGAGGGCACCCCCGCCGACCTCCTCGCCGCCCGCTCGACCCTCACCGGCGAGCATCTCGCGACCTACGTCGGCGCCTGAGCAGAGCACTCACGGCTACGTCGGCGCCTGATCGAAGCACTCACGGCCGCTGTCGGCGCCTCACCGAGACTCTCGCCGTCCCTCCATCCAGCGGAGCTCCCGGCGCGCTCCTACACTCCAATCGTGACGCCGGATGATCTTGCCAACCTCGCCCATCTGCGCCGCGCCCACGATCTGATCGACCGTGAGTACGCGCGCCCGCTGGACGTCGCCGCGCTCGCGCGCGCTGCGTTGATGTCGAGCGCGCATTTCTCGCGGCAGTTCCGCTCGGCGTACGGGGAGACGCCCTACGCCTACCTGATGACGCGACGAATCGAGCGGGCGAAGGCGCTGCTGCGCGGCGGCGATCTCAGCGTCACCGAGGTCTGCTTCGCGGTCGGATGCACATCGCTCGGCTCGTTCAGCGCCCGCTTCACCGAAGTGGTGGGCGAGACGCCGACGGCCTACCGCGCGCGCGACCACAGCGCGCTCGCGAGCGTGCCGGGCTGCCTCGCCAGGGACCTCACGCGCCCGAGCCTCGGGCCGAGCAGGGACCTGGTCCGACCGAGTCGCAAGCCGAGCACGAGCGGCACGCGAGCCAAGCAGGATCGGAGAAACGCGCGGGGCGCCGGCTCCCTAGTGTTGGAGGCATGAACCTAACTCTCTCCACATGCTTCGTCCTCGTCCACGACCCCGAGGTCGCGCTCGCCTTCTACCGCGACACGCTCAGCCTCGAGCTGCGCAACGACGTCGCCCGCGAGGACTTCCGCTGGATCACAGTCGGCGCCGCCTCCCAGCCGGACGTGGCGATCGTCCTCACGAACTACCTGGCCGGCAGTCCCGCCGACAGCGACGCGCTCGCCGCCCTCCTCGCCAAGGGCGCCCTCAATGGCATCCACTTCCACACCGACGACCTCGACGCCACCTTCGCTCAGCTCCAAGCGGCGGGCGCCGAGATCGTGCAGGAGCCGACCGACCAGCCGTGGGGCACGCGGGACTGCGCCGTGCGCGATCCGTCCGGCAACATGGTGCGCATCGACCAGCCGCCCGCTGGGCAGTAGGCACGACAGTGCCGGGCCCTGGCCATGCGCCCGCTGCCCCGACCCTCTAGTCGGTCCACCACCCCATCAGCACCTCGCCGTCTCCCTCGCGTCGTGGGCCGAACGCGAGCAGGTCGAGACCGTTGGGTCCCGCCTCGAAAGCGCGGGTGACCTCTGGAGCGACTCGGATCGCGTCGAGCGCTTGCAGATCCACGATCTCGTCGTCCAGCTTCACGCGGCCGGCGCCGGCGAGGACGACGTAGACCTCCTCGGCCCGCTCGTGCTTGTGCGCGAAGGGCTGGCGCTGCCCGGCCTTCACACGGTGATAGCTGAAGCCCGTGTCCTCGGTGTCGAGCGCGTCTTTTGCGAATCGCGCCTCCTGGACATCGCCAAACCCCGACTTGGGAGCCGAGTCCTCGATGTCGGTGAGCTTCATCAGGGTGTACGGCGCGGCCATCGTTGCCTCCCTCTGACGGATACGTTGGGGCGTGAGTCATATACCACTGAGCGGCGCCAAACCACCCGAGGGAAGCGGCATTGCGTGAGGGTGAGCGAGGGGACTCGAACCCCCGACCGCCTGGACCACAACCAGGAGCTCTACCAACTGAGCTACGCCCACCACGGGCACCCGCAGTCTAGCGTCGCTCAGTTCGGGGTTGCAGCCGCCGTGGGAACCGCCCGTTCGGCCGCGGCAAGACACTCGCTCGGGCGCCTCCCGGGATCGGCCGCCGCCAGCAACCGCCACGCGGCCAGCAGCGCAATCGGGTCAGCGCCCAGCAACGATCCGAGCTCGCGCGCGAGCTCGTCCTTCCCCGTTCCACCCCCCGACGAGGGGCGCTGCCCACTCGCCGCCGACGGATCGCCGGGGAAATCCGCCGACGCCGGGCCGTTCCGGGCCGCCCTCGCCTCCTCCAACACATGCTCGGTCACGTCCTCGCTCTGCCGCTGCGCCGCCCGCCAACCACGACCCATCGTCAGCTGCTCCATCGCCAGCTCCGGGCCCGCCAGCACCGTCAACTTGGCCTGGTGGGGGCTCCATTTCCGTTCCCCGAGCTCCACCCACTCGCCATGCGCCCACGGCTCGACGATCCTACGCAGCTCTCCATCGGAGAGGTTGAAACGGCACATGTTGTGCGGAAACTGGCGCAGCTCCACGTGGTGAGTCATCGTCCGGCCCTACCCCGCGACGCGCTCGAGCACCTCGGCGGGGATGTCGAAGTTCGCATGGACCGCCCCCACGTCGTCGTTGTCCTCGAGCGCTTCCACGAGCTTCATCAGCTTGCCCGCCTGCGCCTCGTCGACCGGCACGAGGCTCGAGGGGCGGTATTCCATCTCGGCGCTCTCCATCTCCACACCCGCCTCCTCGAGCGCCTTGCGCACGCGCATGAAGTCAGCCGGCTCGGCGATCACCTCGAACACGCCCTCGTCGGTCGAGATATCCTCGGCGCCGGCCTCGACAGCGACCATCAGCTCGTCTTCGCCGTAGCGGCTCGCGTCCACCACGATCGTGCCCTTCTTGTCGAACAGGTACGCCACCGAGCCCGGCTCGCCGAGGCTGCCGCCGTGCTTTGAGAACAGGTGCCTCACATCCGCGCCGGTGCGGTTGCGGTTGTCGGTCAGCGCCTCCACAAGCACCGCCACCCCGCCCGGGCCGTACCCCTCGTACAGAACCGTCTCGATCGCCTCTCCCTCCGAGCCCTCCCCCGTCCCCTTCGCGATCGCGCGCTCGATGTTCTCCTTCGGCATGCTCGCTTCCTTGGCCTTGCGCATGGCGTTCTCGAGCGTCACGTTCGTGTCTGGATCGCCGCCGCCGTCGCGTGCCGCGACCGTGATCGAGCGCGCGAGCTTCGTGAACTGCTGGCCCCTGCGCGAGTCGACGATCGCCTTCTTGTGCTTGATGCTGGCCCACTTCGAATGCCCGGACATGCAGCACAGTCTACGAGCCTCGGCCGCTCACCTTCGCTCGCGGATCGAAGCGACTACCGCCGCTTAGACGAACGTGCCGGGGTCGGCGATGACCAGCGCGCCAAGGATCGCCGCGGGCATGACCGTGGCGAGCGCGACGCTCGCGAGTCGTCGGCGGCGGGAGCGGGCGGGTGTGGGCTTGCCCGGGCGCCCGAAGCTCCGCAGGCGCAGGCTGTTCAACACGACGGCGACGCTCGAGACGCCCATCGCCGCGCCCGCCAGCGTCGGGCTCAGCAGGCCCGTGATCGCGAGCGGCAGCGCGATCAGGTTGTAGCCGAACGCCCAGCCCAGATTCTGCAGGATGATCGAGTAGGTCTCGCGGGCGAGTCCCAGTGCGCGCGCGACCCCGCGCAAATCGCCGGAGACGACGCTGATGTCGGCCGCCTCGATCGCCGCGCCCACCCCGGTCCCCATCGCGATCCCCAAGTCGGCTTGCACGAGCGCGGCGGCGTCGTTCACGCCGTCGCCGACCATCGCGACGCGGTGTCCCGCGTCCTGCAGGCGGACCACCTCGGCGACCTTCGCGTCCGGGCTGACGCCGGCCAGTACGCGCGCGATGCCGACCTGCCCCGCTACCGCTGCGGCGGCACGGGTATTGTCGCCGGTGAGCATCGCGACGTCGATCCCCATCCGCTTGAGTCCGGCGATCGCCGCCGCCGACTCCGGCTTGATCGTGTCGGCAAGCGCGAGCGCCCCGAGGAGCTTCCCGTCGCGCTCGACCACGACAGCAGTGCGCCCGCTCGCCTCCCATTCGTCGAGCACCGCAAGCGGAGCGGAGCTCCCCTGTGCCGGATCTTCCGTTTGCCGAGGGCGCCCGACCCACACCTTGGCTCCGCCGACATCGGCGCGCACGCCGATACCGGGAAGCGCCCGGAACTCGACCGCCGGGGCGATCTGAAGCCCCCGCGCTCGCACGGAGTCCACGATCGCGATCGCCACCGGATGCTCCGAGCCCACCTCGGCGGCGGCGGCGAGCGCGAGCACCGCATCGCGTTGCTCTCCCGGCGCCGCCCACACGTCGCCGAGCGACAGCGCGCCGGTCGTGATCGTGCCCGTCTTGTCGAGCACGATCGTGTCGATCTCCTGGCTGCGCTCGAGGATCTCCGCGCCACGGATCAGCAGCCCGAGGCGCGCCCCGCGCCCCGTGCAGACGAGAATCGCGACCGGCGTGGCCAGACCCAAGGCGCACGGGCAGGCGACGACGAGCACGGCCACGGCGGCGAACAGCCCGCGCTCGGACTGGCCGGCGAGCACCCAGGCGAGCGCGGTTGCCGACGCGAGCACGAGCACCGCCGGCACGAACACCCTCGCGATCCGATCGGCGAGGCGTTGAATCTGAGGCTGGGAGGCCTGCGCCCGTTCGACCAGCTCGACGAGCCTGGCAAGCGCGGTATCGGCGCCGACCGCTGTGGCCCGGGCGCGCAGCACACCGTCGACGTTCACCGTCGCGCCCGTCAACGTGGCGCCCTCGCCCTTCTCGACGGGCAGCGACTCGCCTGTCAGCATCGACTCGTCGACCGCCGAGGAGCCGGATAGGACGATGCCGTCGACGGGAACCTTGTCGCCCGGACGCACCAGGAACAGGTCGCCGCGGCGAAGCGCCTCGACCGGGACGAGCCGCTCCGCGGCGGCGGGATCGGCGGCGTCGAGCAGCCGCGCCTGCTGCGCGCCGAGCATCGTCAGCTCGCGCACCGCGCGACCCGCGCGGTTGCGGGCGGTCGCCTCGCACCAACGCCCGACGCACAGGAACGCGATGATCACGGCCGGGATGTCGTAGTGCAGATGACCGTTGAGCTCGCCGCCCGGTCCGCCGTGCATGTGGACGGGCCCGACCAACAGCTCGACCGTCGCGTAGACGAACGCGGTCGACGTCGCGAGCGCGACCAGTGTGTCCATGTTCGTCGTCCGCACCCGCGCCCGCTCCCAGGCGCCGTGTAGGAACGGCATGGCGCACCAGAACTGGATCGGCGCCGTGAGCCCCGCCACGACCCAGCGGGCGGTGGGGTCATGGGGCAAGGAGTAGGTCAGCGCCACGACCACAGCGGCCAGCGGGACCACCAGCAGCACCCGTCGCAGCCATCCGGCGCGCTCGGTCGCCTCGGCCGCCTCGATCTGGGCCACCGCCTCGGCCGGCGATCGCGCGACGGCGCCAAACGGCTTCGCGCCGTAGCCGATGCGTGCGACGAGCGTGACCAGCTGCTGCGCATCGACGCTCGCCAAATCGATGTCCACGGTCGCGCGTCCGGTCGCGAAGTTGACCGTCGCCTCGGCCACTCCCGGCGCGGCGGCAAGCGCGCTTTGCACCCGCGCCGCGCAGGACCCGCAGGACATGCCGGTCACGTCGAGCTCGATCTGCTCGCGCTCGTCTACCGGCTCGGCCGCGACAGGCGGCCTTGCGATCTGGCTGGTGCTCATGCGCCGGGCTCCCTGTCAACTTGGCGGCCCTATCGCCGACCGTCCTATTTCAGCACGCCAAGCTTCTACTCCTCGATCAGCCGCCGGTGGATCGCCCAGCGGCTCAGCTCGTGACGGCTCGATAGCTGGCGCTTGCGCAGCACGGCGGAGACATGCGCCTCGACGGTCTTCGCCGAGATCGAGAGCGTATAAGCTGGCAATGCTGACGGAGGTCAATCGCGAGCTGGCAGTCGCTCGTGCAGCCAGGCCGCAAGCGTGTGAACTTTTGCTCACCTCGCGATACGTCTGGAGGAGACCCAACATGAAGTTGCGCAGAGCTCACCGGGCCGGTGGCGGCGCTTGGTTGCTGGCCGGTCTTCTCGGGCTCATGTGCATGCTCGTCGTTGCGGCTGCGGCCGCGGCTGATGCTGGGCGCTTGGGTCGAGCGGGCGAGCTTTCGTCGCCGACTCGTCAGCCGGATCCCTTGCAGGCGCAACTGCTCGAAACGCTCGTACGCCCGACGAGCGTCTCGAGCTATGGCGCGTGGGCTGCCTGGAGCAGCTATGACCTCACGCACCGTGCCTATCGGCTGATGGCGCGAAACGCAAATGGCGCGGTCACGGCGATGGATGTCGCCGAGAGCCCGCAGCCGTTTGAAGTGAGCCTCGGGCCACTTCCCTCCAAGGAGGTGGGAGCGGTGTACCCTCGCTGCGCCAACGCCGTAGAGCACAGAGGGTGCAGGCTCGAGCAGCTCGCGGTCGGACCTACCGACGCCCACGAGACGCGGCTGCCGGTGCCTGGCGGTGGGTCGCTTTTTCGACCCGCGCTGTGGAAAGACACGGTCGCGTTTCTACGCGCCGTGCCGAAGGGCGGTGAGCGCCATCCGGTGGAAATGTTCGAGTGGACCGCCGGCTCAAAGCACCTGAGATCACTCATCCTCCCTCGCAACGAGCTCTCGGCCGCAGAGCTCGCCCAACAGCCCGAACTGGCCGGCACCGAGGGCTACATCGGGGAAATAACCGCGCTGGCGCTCAACGGCGCCCGGGTCGCCTACACCCGAGTAGCGCCGTGGGGAGAATGGGCCATCTCGAACCTCTGGGTCCAGCGGCCCGGCCAGCAACCTGAGCTGATCGACAGCATCCAAACTGGCGGCGGCGCTGGGTCCGGCACCCGCACCTATCTCACTCCAACGCTCACCGACTCGTGGCTGTATGCCTATCGCCAGTACCACGAACAGGGGCTCACCGGCGCAGACGGCGACCCCGCGTGGGTCCGCTACAGCCTGACTGGGGGCAGGGCGCAGCAGGCGCAGGTCAGCTTTAGCAATCGAGAAGGCTCCGGCGAGGACGAAGGCCCCCTGGACGCGGTGGCGCCACTCGGCGCGGGCGTGATCTGGACACTGCAAAACTCCCCCGACCCATCACAAGAAGGCGCGCGTGTGCTGTCGCTTGCAAGCGTCAAATGGAAGTCGATCAAGCGACCTTTTCAACGATAAAGCCGAGCAAGGCGCCTCGCCGACGCCATGCGCGGCAGCCGAGCCCAAAACACCATCCGTCGCTCACCCCGAACCACACTGGGGATCGGGCATCGACCGCGGCCCGATGCGAGCCCTGCACCCAATGTCGTGGCTCACGCGACCGCTACGGGTTGCGAGCGAGCGCTCAGCCGCGATGTGGGTCGAGGGCGCTGAGCAGGCCTTACGCGGCTTGCGAAGCGCTCGCGGGCTTGTGCGACTCGACGATCCACTCTTCCCCGTCGGGATACACGAGCACTACCGCTCGGTCTTCGCGCGCGTTGCGCGCGAGGATCTTCCCAAGCTCCGGGAGATCGGCGCCGACGAACGCGGCTCCATTCGGATATCGAGCCGGACGTTCCGCGATCCCGTCCTCGATCGCGGCGTCGAACCGCTGTGAAGCAAGGATGCTGCCCGGAGTACGAGTGTTTTTGCTTACCGTCGCCATGATTCGACCATCTCACTGTAGCCGCTTCGAACCGTCTCGATCGCGCTCTGTAGAGCCTCGCTCGCGGAGCCTCGATGAAAGAACTCGGCCGCCTGCTTCTCGCCTGCTCGATTGTATCGGTGCATGTCGTGCATCTGATGAGTGTTGTCGTAGACACGCACTGCATGCCACTCGTGTGCTCCTCCACGAGCAGCACTACCGCGTAGTCGACGACCTCTCCAAGTTGGGCGAGGAAACGAACGTCGATTGCGACGTCCAGGTCGAGTTCGTAGCGGTAGTTCGTCTCATGCGTGCGCGCCATTATCTACTCCTCCGACACGAATGCCTGCGCGGGACGACTCATGCGCCCAGCGTCCTCCGCGTCGCCGCCCCCAAACGCCGCGGACAGCCGCCGCGCCGCGTCCGCGCGCGGCTTGTAGTGCATGTAGAGCTGAGTGGTGGAGAAGTCCGAGCGCCCCGTCCACTCCTGCAGCTCGCGCGGATCGGCCGTGCGGATCGCGACGCTGCCGAACGTATGGCGCAGGTCGTGGAAGCGCAACAGCCACAGCCCAGCCGCGTCACGCGCGCGCTTGAAGCGCCGCCGCAGAGCGGACCCGTCCTGGTACTCCCCGCCCCGACCGACGAACACAAGATCGTGAGGCCCGCTCCAATGCTTGCGGGCACCCAACCGCGCGAGCGCCTGCGCGGCCTCCTCGACGAGCGGCACCACCCGCCCGTGACCCGACTTCGGCGTGCCGAGCCGCCCGGAGGTGTAGTTCGCGAGCACGCGAACGGACTGCGCCGTGAAATCGACGTCGCGCCAGCGCAGCGCGAGCAGCTCCCCCATCCGCAGGCCGGTGAGCGCGGCAGTCAAATACAGAACGTCGTCCTGCTTGCTGCTCGCGGCACGCACGAGCGTGTGGACCTCCTCCGGCGAGTAGAACTGCAGCGCCGCGCCTTGTCGAGCACCTCGCGCAGCCGGGCATCGGCGGTGCGCTTCGTCAGGTAGCCGTCGGGCAGGCGGCCGCGGGCGGTCCACGCCGGTCCGAGCGCCTTCTGCACCTGGCGCCCATCGGGCAGGCGGTACTTGGCATACCACCTAAAACAAGAAACCATCGATTTGCTGGTCTTTTGTAATGCCCCCGGCTGGATTCGAACCAGCGACCTGCGGATTAGAAGTCGCTCATTTGGGGCCGCTTTTGGCCTGGTTGAGCCAGATTTGGTCGGGTTGGGTGGGGGTCGGTGGGGTCAGATTTGCCGAGTCGGGGACGGCCCTGGGGACAGATGCGTGAATACGAGGGTCGGTCGGCGCTATTCCAGCGGCTCTCGGGCGCGGCTTGACGATGAGACTCTGGATCGACGAGGGCCTCTCCCCTCGCTGATGACGTCACGCCCGCCATGGCCTGGATGCCACGCGCAATCGAAACCACGCACTGCTCGGCGGCTCCGATGCCGAGGTCATCGGGTCCGCGCCGATCAACCCTCTCGCAACTCCCGTCATCGGCCGTGGAGATATGTCATCGCCCCGCGCGTCCGATCGCCCACGTTGGCGGGTGGCTATTTGCCCGCGGCCGAGGTGAGCAAACTCTGAAAGCCTGCAGCTGCGAGGACCGCAGAGACGATCGCGAACGCTTCGGTCACCGGGTTCACGCCCCACGAAGTGTTCGCGGAATAGATCGCCCAAGCCGCCGCAACGGCCGCGATGGTCGAGAGCAATGTCCCGATCCAGAACATCGGGTCGCGGAGAACTTCGCCCTTGAGTGCGAACCGCTGACGGGCCTTGATCGGCTTCTGTGCGTCGGCGGCCGCCTGCTCGGGCACAACGCTCGTGCCTCCGGCAAGGCTCATGTTGACCTCCGCGACGACCGCTTTGGCGTTGTCGCTTTGAACCATTGCCGCGCCGCGCCAAAACAGCAGGAACAGGGCGAGCGCGGCGGTGACGAACAGCACGACGAGGAACAGCGCTTGGTTCTGGGCGTTGAGGTTAAACGCGAGACTCGTGGGGCCAATCCCTTCGAGCCCCTCGACTGTCACCGCACCCGTATAGTGCCCGGCGCTGAGGCTGGAACCGTCGAAGCAAACAGCGAACGTGATCGTGTTGCGAGACGGGTTGATCGTCGGTGGCGTGAACGTCGGCGGCGCGAGTGTTGCCGAACTGTCCGTTTCGCTTTGACGCGCGAACTGGCGCAGCACCTCGATGGCGAGCTGCGAGGGCTTGAAGCCCCATGGGAGCGGCCGTGAAGCGCTGAGCACGACTTCCGCGAACTGCCAGCCACGATCGCCGCCGAAGTTGATCGTCTGCGTCGGCAGGTCGGGCGTCAGCGTGATCGCTGGCTTGACCGCGGCACCGGGAGAGAACTCACCGGCCTTACGCGTGCATTCCGCAGGGTTGCGCGCGGTGGCGTAGGCAGCAGGTGCGCCCGCTTGGAAAGCGAGGGCGAGGATGAAGACGAGCGCGAAACCCGTGGGTCCGGGTAGGTTGGCGTGGAGGCGAAGCAAAACCGGAGTGGCACTATATCCCAACGGTGCCGTCGGGAGCTGAGAAGTTGAAGGATTCCCGCTGTCGGCACATACGCTCTTTGTGCCCACCTATCGGCTTGCCCGCGTGGTGCTGGGTCAGATCAGAGTCTACGTCAAACACGGGATGGTCCACCCCCGACGTGATCATAGCGTTGCGTTGTCGGTAGTATGCCGAGATTCGGAACTAATATCGAACCGGGGGACTTATGGCTGACCTATCCATCCGCCAAGTGCTGGACCAGGTATACGGAGGACGCATACGTATTCCAGCCTTTCAACGCGGCTTCGTATGGGATCCAGACAAGGTCGCGTACTTCATGGACTCGCTCTACAAGAGCTATCCCTTTGGGTCAATCTTGCTTTGGCGCACAAAGCAGCCACTGAAGTCCGAGCGAGACCTGGGGCCGTACACGATTCCCGAGCGTGACCCGGATTACCCGATCGACTACGTCCTTGACGGTCAGCAGCGCCTCACCTCGATCTTTGGAGTCTTCCAAACAGAGCTAACGGAGGTCGGGGATCCGGAGGGTTGGCTTCCTATCTATTTCGACCACCACGCCGACCCCGACGTCCAGGAGCCGCAGTTCGCCGCACTCCCGTTGAGTGAAGTAGATACAACACGGCATTTTCCACTCCAGACCCTATTCGACTCGACAGCATACCGGTCCGCGACTGAGTCCTTTTCGGGGGATGCATTGAGTCGTATTGACGACATGCAGCAGCGTTTCAAGGAGGTCGGGGTCCCTACTCAGACGTTTGAAACGGACGATCAAACGCGTGTCGCAATCGTATTCGAGCGGGTGAACCGGCTAGGCGTGGAGCTCGACACACTTCAGCTTCTGACTGCTTGGACATGGAGTGAGGACTTTGATCTTCAGCAGCGGTTTCGTGAGCTTGCCGACGATCTACAGCCATTTGGCTTCGCCGATGTCGGCGAGGACACCGATCTTTTGCTTCGCTGCTGCGCGGCTGTTGTAGCGCGGGACGCGTCTCCTTCCGCGCTCGTTTCACTCAAGGGCTCTGACGTTCGGAACACATTCCCACAAATCCGCAACGGTATAATGGGCGCTATCGATTTCTTGCGGACCAACTGCTCCGTGCAGTCTCTCAAGAATCTTCCTTACAGTACGCAACTCGTGCCGCTGTCTGTTTTCTTTGCGGAGCCACAGAGTGGAGCCATCACCAGTGCACAGCGCGAGGATATCTTGCAGTGGTTCTGGCGATCGTGCTTCTCCAGGCGCTACAGTAGCGGCGTCTTGCGAAAGCTCAAGACAGACATCGACCAAATGATTGCGCTTCGAACGAACGGCAACTCTAGCCTCTCGGCCTTTCCCGCTACCGTGGAGCCAGCCTTTTTTCTGGACAACGCGTTTTATTCAGGCACCGTAAACACAAAGACGTTCGTATTGCTGCTTGCACAGCAACAGCCTATGTCGTTCGTGTCAGGACAAGCCATCTCGCTCGGCCAAGTGCTCCGTGATTACAATCGGAACGAGTTTCACCATTGCTATCCACAGGCATATCTGAAGGCCGGGGACAGGGAGACCACTGACATAAACCGACTCGTCAATTTTGTGTTCATGTCGAGCGCAGACAATAAGGTTTTGGGAGGTGGTGCCCCGAGCAGCTATCGCACACATATACCGACAAGTCATGAGACGCAAATCCTTGAACGTGCGCTCTGCCCTGAGTCTTTGTTCGACGATGACTACGAAACGTTCAAGATCGATCGGAGCAAGCTCTTGGCGAAGGCAGCACAGGCTCTAATCGGGCTTCGGACGTTGCCGAGTTCCAGCTAAGCTACGTCGCACGCACAAGTGCCACTGTGCGCCTCCTTCACGAGACGGCTACTCGCGGGCTGGGTGCCCCGAAGACTGGGTAAATGTCGTTTCGACCTCTGCCACGAGGTCTGAAGCTCGGAGGCCGAGGGCTTCTGCGAGGTTGCAGAGCTTGCTCCAGGTGGGGCTGCGTGGCCCTCGCTCGATGTCGGAGCGATAGGTGTGGTGTATGTTGGCGAATACGAGGGCTATTTAACGAAGGTTCGATCCATTTGCGGGACCCGATTCTGGCTGCTCGCTACTCACCACCTGGACCCGTCACTCTCTTCATTCCTCCCAAAATACCGGGATGCCTTCGTGCTCGGCTCGCTTTCCGAGTAGCCAGACGGCTGGGTCATCAGCGGCCGAGCCTTTGAGCTGGAGCGCCTGGGGAGCCTCGATGTCCAGCTTCAGGAGAACGTCACGATCCATGTGCAGAAGCGCGAGTTCAAGATTCAGCTCAGCAAGCCGCGCGATGGCCTCATCTCCTTGCTTACTGGCAAGCGCGCGAGCATCGGCATACCCTTTGATCCCAACTCGTACATTGCCACTAATCATCTCGACCAGCCCTCGCGTTGCGACCACCGCAGGGGTGGTCTCGGTTGTCGCAATTTTGCCGAGCACAGTTCGTGCCTCGCGGGTACGGCCCTCGAGAGCAAGAGCGTAAGCAACGTTATTAACGAGCAGTTTGTCCCCAGGAGCTCTCGTGATTGCCTCTAGCCCGAGTGCAATCGCCCGCTCACGCTCGTTGGAGAGACTGCCGAGCATCTGCATCGCAAACGCCGCTGCTACCGGATTGAACGGATGGGTCTCACTCCACTTGACGGCTAGGGAGATCGACGCTTGCTCGTCTCTTCTGAGCAGCGCTTCGCGGGCGCGCAGAAACAGCAGGCTGTCAGGTTCATGGTGGGATTCCAGCCGCGCAAGGAGGGTCGCGAGCTGCTCGCGATCGCTGAACTTCGGGAGTAGGCTCGGCAGCAGCGAAGCCATCGAGAGGCTCTGGTAGTCGCTGGCCTCGAGCTGCTCAATCACGAGCTTGCGAGTAGCGGCGAGCGGTCGCTGCCCACTGATCCAGCGGACCACCGCAAGGTTGCTTTCGAGTTCTGCTCGTCTGATTGGCGAAGCGCTTGCCCAGCTGCTCGATGTGCGCGAGCGTTGCAGGATTTTGTGCGCTCCTCGGCGGTCACCCGCCCGCAGAGCGATGTGCGCGCGCGCAAGCGCTATCTCTACGTCGTCAGGACTGTGTTGACGCAGCGGCTCGAGCGCCCGGCTCGCCTGCTCATACTCTCCGACAGCGAGGTAAAAATTGACGAGGTTGAAGGCGATCAGCCTGCGGTGTGGCGCTAGTGCCTGCGCTTCTCGGGTTGCCCTAATCGCATGACCCATATGGCCGAGTGCGGCGTATGAGTAGCCAGTATTCACGAGCACATCGGGCGTCTGTCCAGCCAGTCGTGTGGCGCCGCGAAACAAAGCAATCGCACGTGCGTGCTCTGAGGCACGAAGTGCGAGCCAGCCACCCATCAGCAAACCGTCGTAGGTGCTCAAGTGCTTGACCAGTCCCCTCGCCTCATCCAACTCGTCACATTCGATCGCTAGCCGGGCCCGGATGCCCTGTCCGATCTCGTCACTTGGGCTTGTTCTTTGTAGGTGCTCGCGAGCTGTCGAGGCGGCACCGCCTGCGCGCATAACCTGGACGGCTGCGAACTCCGCCGCAGAGTCTCGAGCGCTGTCATTGATCTCAAGAACTTGCTTTGCGGCTGAAAGAGCTGCCTGGATCTCTCCGGCGTTCAGCTCGGCCTGCGCGAGGCGGGCGAGTGCAGTCGCTGACTCATTTGCCCTCTGCGCCTGCGCTCGGGCGGTCGCCAGATAGCCCGGCGTGCCAGAGTCACCAGGCTCAGAGGAGAATGCTGCCGGCAGCTTTGTCGACGGCGGCTCCCCGGGCGGGGAGATCCATTGGATCGGCGTAGTGCCGACTGGTCCAGCCAGACGGTTGTCCGTGTCACAGGGAATGCCCATTCTTACGCCCGCACTTTCTTCTTTGCTTGTCTTCCTCGCTGTGTGCTCTTGGTGATCCTGCTTCCCCTCCCGGTATGAAACGCATCGATCCTCAAGAGGATGTCTACTTTCCTCAACAGCCATTGAAGGTCCCAAGGAATGAGAGCGCCTCGGCGAAACGCGGGAACGCGCTTGGCGGGATCGGGATCGGTGAGCTGCTTCAAAAGCAGCTTTGCCTGCTCTCGCAGGTACGCTGGAACCTCACGCTCGAAGAGATCATAGGCTGGAAGGAATTGCTGGCGCATCTCGCCAAGACGACTATCGAACTCATCCTTGCGTGCAGCCGGCGCCATCTGCATCGCCGTGTTGTGAATAGCGCGTAGATCTGCGAAGACGAGCGCTGTAATCCCCACGCCAGTCGCCAGCTCGAAGAGCAGCGAGCCCAACAGGAATAGATCAACCCTTGCCATCTCAGCCGCCTCCTCGTTACCACACCGCCAGATGAGCTCCGGAGGCGCAAAACGAAGATCCCCCCGACCCGCAACATAAGCCTCTGCGATGAAGCGTGAAGAAGCCCGTGTGTCCTTGCTGCGACCTAGATCTGCAATCCTTGCTTGCTGCGGGGCCGAGTACACAAGCGAGTTGTCCGACTTAATATCTCGATGCACCACCTGCTCTAGGTGCATCTGGTGGACTCCCTTAACGATATCGCGGAATAGCTCCAGGCGGGCATACCAGGGAAGCCTTGCGCGATTGAGCAAGAGCTCAGAGAGACTGGCGTCGGCGAGATCGAGTACAAGATACGGCACGTCGATCGTAACTGTGCCTTCGCCTGGCGTGACGCGCATCTGTAGCTGGTGAATTCCGTTATCAAGGAGCCTTACGATGTGTGAGCATCTGGCAAGGAGTTCAAGCAGTGCTTTCTCGCCGTCAAACTCCACACGTGCTTCTGCCGAGTGAATACTCTTGAAGGACAGAACCTTCACGGCAACCTCCCGGCCGCTGTGCTGATCGGTCGCCTGGAAGACCCCAGAGAAATTGCCACTGCCGAGATATGCGGTCACCATGTAACGGCCCCCCAGCACGACACCAAGGTAGATTTGCTGTTCAGATGGTTCCATAGGTTTCTCTTAGCTGAGCGACGATCTCGGGATGAGCCCGCAGAATCGTGACGATGTCCGATGGAAGCTTGCCATTTGCGAACTCGAACTGCTCGCGCGGCATCTCGTAATAGTTGGAAGCTCGATCGAGGACTGCGGGAGAGATACTCTTCTCGCCACGCTCAACCTTCGACAGATACGACGCATCGATGTCGAGATCGCGGGCCGCGCCTCTTAGGGAGATCCCCTTCGACTCTCTAACTTCGCGCAGCAAGACCGCTAGCTCCCGAGATGGCATGCTTCCACATTAGCAACTGTGGACCACGATGGTCAACACTGTGCGATTCGCGGGTGCACCCCCCTCCCTACCCTTCCCTACGCGAGCTGAGCGTTGCCCGTGCATGAGCGCTCCCCAAGGCGAGCAGGCCGATAAGTCGCTATATGGACTAAACCCCCCGCAACAGCTCCCCCGCCGGCACCCCCAACCCCCGAGCAAGCTTCGCGACGGTGGATACCCGCAGGTCCCGCACCCCGCGCTCGGCCCGGCCGACCTCGACGGGGTGCATGTCGCAGCGCTCGGCGAGCGCCTCTTGGGTCAGTTTGAGGCGGAGGCGGTTCGCGCGGATGTTCTGGCCGACCTTGAGCTTTGCCTCCATGCGCCGATCCTCCTTTACACAGCCAATCACGTCCAGAACCAATAACGTCCTATCGGCGTGTATGCTGTCTGGTCATAACCTAAAAAAGTTGGCCCCCGCGCAGTTGTAGCTGCCGGGGGCCGTGGCACGGAAAGGCGGAACCTTCCCATGCAGGCAAAGCGTAGTGATCCGGCGAGGGCCGAGCGGGCCGTCGTCTTGCAGGTGCTCCGCGGCGACCATCACGAGCGTTGGTCGCGGGCGGAGCTGGAGCAGGCCGTCTCGGGCGTCGAGCCGGCGGCGGTCAGCGACGCGCTGACGCGTCTCGCCGCCAACGGCGTCGTAGTACTGGACGGCGACCGAGTGCTGGCGTCACCATGCGCGAGGTGCCTGGACGCGCTCGGCCTTATCGCGATCTGACCATGTCGCCTACAAACACGGACTTGGGGCAGGCGATCCGTCGCCTGCGCCGAGCACACCACCTGACGATCGAAGACCTCGCATTCGACGCGCGGATGCACCCCACATATCTCTCGGGCATCGAGCGGGGCATTCGCAACCCGACCTGGGGCAAGCTCTCGAACTTGGCGGACGCACTCGGCGTGCCAGTGTCGGCTGTAGCCCATGACGCCGAGAAGGAGGCGGAGATCGCTCGAATCGAGCAGAACGCACGAGCCCGCATCGAGGCCGAGACCGCTAATCGTCGACCTGCTCCCTGAGCCACCCTTCCAACATGCCTCGCGTGAAGCGGATGTGTCTCCCGACACGGGTGCCGACACGACGATCTTCCTCGACGAGGCCGGCATGTCCGATCACAAGCGCCTCGACGCGCTCACCGAGCTGGTGGAGCGCTCGGGAGCCAAGCTGATCGCTGTCGGCGACGGCAAGCAGCTCCCCTCGATCGGTCCGGGCGGCATGTTCGACCGCCTCGCCACACACGCACCGACGGCGGAGCTCGCCGACATCCGCCGCACCACGGACCCGGCCGAGCGAAAAGCGTGGGCGGCGCTCCGTGACGGCCAGCCGGAGCGTGCGATGGCCCACTACCTGAGCCGCGGACAGCTCCACCTGACCGACACGCGTGACGACGCCGGCGAGGCGGCCGTGCAGTGCTGGAGCGCGCTCACCGAGCAACATGATCTGCGCGAGGTGGCGCTGATCGCCGACGCCTCAAACGAGGAGATCGACCGCCTCAACGCCCGCGCCCAACACCTACGAGCCGAACGCGGCGAACTCGGTAACCGCGAGGCCAAGCTGCCCGGCGTTCACTATGGCCTGCGAGAGGGCGACCTAATCGCGTTCACCGCCCAGCACCGGCCACCGGAACAGCCACGCGTCGAGAACGGCGCCCGCGGTGAGGTGAGCGCCATCGGCGAACACGGAGGCGTATCGGTCACGCTCGACGGGTCCAACCAACACGTCCAGCTCGGCCAGCAGCACCTCGACTCGGTGAGGCTCGCCTACGCGCAGCACGTCTACCGCCAGCAGGGCGCCACCGTGGAGCGCTCCGTAGTCGTGACCGGCGGCTGGCAGACCAGCAAGGAGACGTCCTACGTCGAGGCCAGCCGCGCCCGCAAAGGCACCGACTGGTTCATCGCCCGCGACGAGCTCGGCCACGACGGACACGACGCCACACGCATCAGACGCCTCGCCGACGCCATGCGCAGCAGCCGAGCGCAAACGCCATCGCTCGCCCACCCAGAGCGGCCCGACCCACGCTGGGGATCGAACTTCGACCGCGGCCCGATGCGAGTCCTACACCCCACATCGTGGCTCACGCGACCGCTATGGACTCGCGAGCGCACGCCGGACCGTGACGTGGGTCGAGGGCGCTGAGCCGTCGAGAAGGAGCTACGCGCCGACGAGCGCGGGGGCCACGGTGTCTGAAGCGACGTGGACGATCTCCGGGACCGTGATCGTAATCTCGCCCTCGCGCTCGATCAGGGACTTGGCGCCGACGATCGTGACGCCGACAAGACGTCCTTCGCCGTTGAAGCGAAGCGCGTGGCCCTCGGGCGACTCGTCGAAGTCCACAGCAGACGAGGGATCTCCCACGTGCAGGTAGAGCACGTCGACGTCCGCGTCATAGAAGACGTTGTCGAAGGTGGATGAGCCGATGGTGATCGTCATGGCATTGATCTCCTTGCGTAGGCCGTAACGATGTGCCCACGCCCTTCAGCGTAGGCTACGACGACCTTCAGCCAATTGCTAGGCGTGTCCGTCTCGACGTAGTACCACTCCTCGTTGGCCGACCGGCCCGGCATGTGCTGATCCGGGGCCTGTACGGCTTGCAGCACGACCTGATCGAGCGTCTGGATATCGGGATGGCGCTCGACGATGTGATCCCACCGCTCGTCGGTCAGCTCGACCGTCCTCCCGTTGGGGTCGTCGATTGCCGCGCGAATCGTCACGACGATGCCCCCGACGTCACCGCGATGTCCTGCTGATCGGCGGTGTCTGCCCCGAACGCCGCCGACAGCCGCCGCGCCGCGTCCGCGCGCGGCTTGTAGTGCATGTAGAGCTGGGTGGTGGAGAAGTCCGAGTGCCCCATCCACTCCTGCAGCTCGCGCGGGTCGGCCGTGCGGATCGCGACGCTGCCGAACGTATGGCGCAGATCGTGGAAGCGCAACGGCCGCAGCCCCGCCGCGTCACGCGCGCGCTTGAAACGCCGCCGCAGAGCCGACCCGTCGAGGTACTCCCCATCCCGCCCGGCGAACACGAGATCGTCAGGCCCGCTCCAACGCTTGCGGGCGCCCAGCCGCGCGAGTGCCTGCGCGGCCCCTTCGACGAGCGGCACCACCCGCCCGTGCCCCGACTTCGGCGTGCCGAGCCGCCCGGAGGTGTAGTTCGCGAGCACGCGAACGGACTGCGCCGAGAAATCGACGTCACGCCAGCGCAACGCGAGCAGCTCCCCCATCCGCAGGCCGGTGAGCGCCGCCGTCAGATACAGAACGCCGTCCTGCTTGCTGCTCGAAGCGCGCACGAGCGCGTGAACCTCCTCCGGCGAGTAGAACTCGATCCCGGAGCGCTTCTGGATCGTCAGCCGCTCGACCTCGGCGACCGGATTGGACGGCAGCTTCCAAACCTTGCGCGCGCGCCTGAAGATGCCGTTCAGCAGCACGACCATCTTCTGCAGGCTGCGCCGCGAGAGCTTGCCTTCGCGCAACCGCGCAGACAGCCACCGCTCGATCGTCTCCGTCGTGATCTGCTCGAGCGGCCGATCGCCGAACGCGGGCAGAAAGTGGGCGTTGACGACCGAGCGGTAGTCCCTGAGCGTCGAAGCCTTGCGCCCGCGCTCCTCCTCGACGTAGCGCAGCCACTCGGCGGCCGCGTCGGCGAACGTCGCGCCCGTGCGGACCATGCCCGGCAGCGTGCCGCGCCGCGCCTGGTCGAGCACCTCGCGCAGCCAGGCGTCGGCAGTGCGCTTCGTCAGGTAGCCGTCGGGCGGCCGCCCGCGCGCGGTCCACGCCGGCCCGAGCGCCTTCTGCACCTGGCGCCCGTCCGGCAGGCGGTACTTGGCGTACCAGCGCGGGCCACGCGCGCCTTCGACGCGAAAGACGTGACCGCTGACCGGCTTGATGTTGGTGGTGTTCGTCGCCATCTATCCCCTACGACCGCAAAGAGGTCGGATCGGCCTTCGGATTCAGCGCTGAAGCCTACCGGAAGCCGGGGACAGATTTGGGACAAAGTAGACAATAAGCCTACTGAGCCCGAAATAGGAAACCATTGATTTGCTGGCCTTTTATAATGCCCCCGGCTGGATTCGAACCAGCGACCTGCGGATTAGAAGTCCGCTGCTCTATCCAGCTGAGCTACGAGGGCGCGCCGCCCCGCTCGCTCGCGGGACGCGATCGATCGACGAAGCCGGCGACGGCACGCCGATCAGCAGTAGATCGTGGCACGTTCGCGCGCGCGAGGAGCCTCGGCCGACCGTAGCCTCGGCCCACCGGCAGGAACGGCGCTCGCTCAAATCGCCGCCCGCGCGCGCCGAGCGCCCGGACACGACGGATCCTTAGGCAGGCTTGAGCGAAAACGTGTAGAAAGTGGGCATATGAGCCCGGGAGAAGAGGACGACGAGGCAGCAGACCTGACACGCAAGCAGCGGCGCGAGCAGGCACGCACGCAGCGCAGGGAGCTGGAGGAGGCGGAGGCTGCGAAGGCGGTGCGCCGCACGCGCTTGACGCAGCTGGGAATCGTCGTGGCGATCGTGGCGGCGGTCGTGATCGTGATTCTGATCGCAACGGGCGGCGGCGGCGGCGGAACCAAGAAAGTCGCTCCGCACAGCGCTGAAGCGAACAGCACGGTCGCGGCGGTGAAGACGCTGATCGGCGGGATACCTCAGAGCGGAAACACGCTCGGGGATCCGAAGGCGCCGGTGACGTTGCAGTATTTCGGCGATTTGGAGTGCCCGGTCTGCAAGGAGTTCACGCTGGGGGCGCTGCCGGCGATCATCGAGAAGTGGGTGAAGGCGGGGAAGGTGCGGATCGAATACCACTCGCTGGAGACGGCGACGCGCGAACCGGAAGTTTTCAAGACGCAGCAGGTCGCGGCGCTGGCGGCGGGCAAGCAGGACAAAGCGTGGGACTTCATCGAGACCTTCTACCACGAGCAGGGCGAAGAGGACAGCGGCTATGTGACGGAAAGCTATCTCCAGGGCATCGCCCAGCAGGTGCCGGGGCTGAACCTGGCGACGTGGACCGGTGATCGCGGAGAATCTGCGCTCGCGAACGAGGTCGCGAGCGACGCGCAGGCGGCCAGCAACGTGGGCTTCACGGGCACGCCGTCGTTTTTGATCGGCAAGACGGGCGGGACGATGCAGAAGCTCGAATACGCTTCGCTGACCGACCCGACGTCGTTCAACGAAGCGATCGAAAAGCTCCTGAAGAGCTAGCTCGGGGTTGTATGAGCGCCCTCAGGAAGACGATGATCGTCCTGACGGTGATCGGCGTGGGCGTGGCCGGCTATCTGACGTACGTGCACTACTCGGGGATCACGCCGCCGTGCTCGATCAAAGGCAATCCCTGCAGTCAGGTGCAGAAATCGCGCTACTCCGAGCTCGCCGGGGTGCCGGTGGCGCTGATCGGGCTGATCGGCTACGTCCTGATCCTCGGCTCGCTGCTCGCGGGGGAGGACGAACGGGCCCGGTTCGCGACCACGGCGCTCACCGTCGGCGGGTGCGGGTTCAGCCTCTACTTGACGTATCGCGAGCTGTTCACGCTGCACAAAATCTGCGAGTGGTGCGTGTCGAGCGCCGTGATCGTGACGATCTTGACGTGCCTGTCGATCTGGCGGTTTCTGCGGAGCGAGATTCCACGCGCCGCGACGGGGGCGCAAACTCGACCATCTGTCCAGGGATAGAAAGTCGGCCCGGGCAATAGCGGCGGGCGGGCCGAGGTGATGGGCAGCCGATCATGCGCGCCCATCTGTCAACCGATAGCAGCAGCGACCCTGCCCATACCACGGGGCCTGCTCCAGCGAGCGGCCCCACGGACCCGGCCGGCCCGACGGCGGTAGCCGGCGGAGCGCCGGTGGACGAGGCGGGGATCGCGCGACTGTTCGAGATGACGAGCGACCTGCTGGCGGCGATCTCGTTGGATGGGCGCTTCACGCTGCTGAACCCCGCGTGGGAGCATCTGCTGGGATGGAGCATCGCGGAGCTGACCGAGCAGCCGATGCACGAGCGGGTGCACCCGGACGACATCGAGCAGATGTTGGCGTTGACGCAGGCGGGGCGCAACCGGAGCGCGCAGCTGGTGAACTTCACGAACCGCTACCGGCACAAGGACGGCTCGTGGCGGTGGCTGCTGTGGAGCGCGCGGTGTGACGGCGAGGTGTGGTACGCGGCGGCGAAGGACGTGACCGACAGGATGTGGCTGGAGCGCCAGGCGCTGCACGATCCGCTGACGAAGCTGCCGAACAGGCTGCTGCTGATGGACCGCACGCATCAGGCGCTCGCGCGGTTGCACCGCAGCAGAGGGCCGATCGCGCTGCTGTTCATCGATTTGGACACGTTCAAGGCGATCAACGACAACCACGGTCACGCGGTGGGAGACCATCTGCTGATCTCGGTGGCGGAACGGCTGGCGGAGACGCTCAGGGACAGCGACACGGTCGCGCGGCTGGGCGGCGACGAGTTCGTGCTGCTGGCCGAGGATCTCGAGTCCGACGCGGAAGCACTGGCGGTCGCCGAGCGGGTGGTACACGCGCTGGGCGAGCCGTTTCAGGTGGGCTCGAGCGAGGTGTCGATATTCGCGAGCGTCGGCGTGTCGGTGGCACACGATCCGGAGGCCGACCCGGAAGATCTGTTGAGGGAGGCGGATGTCGCGATGTACAGGGCAAAGCGCGCGGGCGGGCACCGGCTGGAGCTGTTCGACGAGGAGCTGCGCAGGGAGCTGACGAGGCGGGAGCCGCTCGGGCCGATACGCTCGCACGCGCCATGGATTCCTTTTCCGCGCCTGAGGCACCACTCCCGCTGAACAGCATCGAGCGCGAGAAGCAGGCGGTCGGCAGGGCGGCGGCGGAGCTGCTGGAGGACGGGATGCGTGTCGGGTTGGGGACGGGCTCGACGGTCGCGTATCTCCTGCCGGCTATCGCGGCGCACGGATTGACGGGGTTGCGCTGCGTGGCGACGTCGCCGGCGACGGAGGCGCAGGCGCGCGCGCTGGGGCTGACGGTGGAGGGGTTGGACGATCTGGGCGAGCTGGATGTGGCGATCGACGGCGCCGATCAGGTCGACTCGGAGGGCTGGCTGGTGAAGGGCGGCGGCGGGGCGCAGACGCGCGAGAAGATCGTCGCGGCGGCGGCGAGGCGGTTCGTGGTGATCGTCTCGGCGGAGAAGGTCGTGGCGGCGCTGAGGCCGCCGGTGCCTGTGGAGGTGCTCAGGTTCGGCGCAGAGAGCACGCTCAGCGCGCTCGGGCAGGCAAAGTTGAGGGGGGTCGCGGAGAGCCCGGACGGGGGGCTGATCGCCGACTATCTCGGCCCGGTGGACGATCCAAGGGAGCTGTCGGCGCGGCTGAGCGCGATCCCGGGCGTGGTCGAGCACGGGCTGTTCGCGCCGGAGATGGTCAGCGAGGTGCTGATCGCGCGCGAACAAGAAGTGGAGCGACGCGCGGGCGGCAAGTTACTGACGTAGAGCGGGCCGGAGGGGCGATCGATGGGACGAGCCTCCGCGAGTGATCTCTCGGGCGAAGGGCCCGGTCAAAGCGCGTGCGCCGATATAGCGCGATTTCAGTTCGATCTTGCTGCTCTGACGTCTGTGCTCACGGGACGGAGCTCTTCGGAGGAGGAGACGGAGTGGCGGGCGAGCACGCCGTCCTCGCCGACGACGTAGGCGCCCATGCGCAGGAGCGGCGGCGAGTAGACGTGGAGGGTGACGGCGGGGTCAGCGCCGAAGTGGCGCACGCGGTGGATGTCGGCGGGCGAGAAGTGGAAGGCGTCGCCGGCCGCGAAGACACGGTCGCGAGGAGGTCCGTCGATCGCGAGCCGCTGCTCGCGCACGCCGCCGCTGACGACTGCGACGGCGCCGGCGGACGTGTCGTGATCGTGGAAGCCGGTGTCGTGATCGTCCATCTAGCAGATCAGCCAGGCGGTGAGATGCGCGTCGGAGAGCAGCTCGGAGTAGATGCGCTGGGTGGCGTCGTGCTTGACGAGGTCGATCCACAGCTCGGGCTGGGCGGCGAGCTCGGAGACGAACGTCTCGAGCTCGGGACCGGAGAGGTCGCGTTCACGGGGACGGGGAACGGTGGGCAGCGCAAGGCGCTCGGGCGGCGTGGTCGGCGAGCAGGAGATGGTGGAGCTCATCGGAGACTCACCGCCTCCTCGAGGCTCAGCGCGCGATGCGTGGTGTCGACGAGCGAGTCCCAGTCGAGCCAGCCGGGGATGCCCTGCTCGGAGGGCTCGACGACGGGCCGGTCGGAGCCGTAGAGCAGCTGGTCGGAGCCGACGGCCTGCTCGAGCAGGCGCACGGCGGCGGGCCCGTAGGAGGAGGTGTCGTAGAACACGAGCGGATCGGGCTCGGCCGCGGGCCCGCCGCGCGAGCAGAGGCGCTCTGAATGCAGGGGAGCAAGGCCGGCGAGCATCGAGAAGACGACGCGGAGCCGCGGATGGGCTGGACGGCCGGCCTGGAGGAAGGCCAGCCAGGCGGAGTGCATCTCGGCGACGTAGCGGGTGAGCGCGGGCCACCAGAGGGGATCTCTGAGCGAGGTCTCCCCCACGGGCCGTCGGTCGCCAAGCCCACCACCGAATGCGAGGCCGGGACGCGGACCTGGACCGGGATGGACGAGCAGCGGCGCGGAGCGCAGCTCCAAGCGCTCGAGAACCACGTGCAGGCGCACGAGGCCATCGATGTCGGCGAGCGCTCCGGCGGGCAGCGAGACGCCGACGCAGCCAAGGGAAAGCGCGCGGTCGACATCATCGGGATCGGGCCGGTCGAGCGCGAGGGTGCCCCAAACGCCGAAGGGATCGCCGAGCGCGAGCGCCCCCTCGTGGTAGGCATCGATCAGGGGCAGCGCTTGCTCACGCGGCAAAGACTCGATGCCGAGCGGGCTCGAGAGGCACAAGAGCGCCCGGTCGAGACCATCGAGCTCGACCAGCTCGGCGCGGCGCGCGGGCTCCTCGGCGGAGAGGTCGATCACGTAAGGTCGCTCGCCGGCGAGAAACAGGACTGTGAGCCCGTGCTCGCGCCGCACGAACGGCAGCTCGTCACGGGAGGCAAGCGCTTGCACGAGGGGCTCGGTCCAGAGGTGTTGGTGGATGTCCGTCTTCATGGCGATGCCTCGCAGGTCATAGCGGGTGGTCTCTCCAGGCCAGTCACCTCAGCCCGATACCAGCCCAATCTGGAGATTGTCGATTAGTTTTATGGACTTTAGCAAATGTGAGCATGAATTGCCTGAGCTGCGATTGCACGAGCTGTGGGCAGCCAACCCGCTCGCCCGCCCTGACGAGCCCGCTTTTCGAAAGCACCCGGCCATAGCCGGGCGTGGAGACCAGGGCCAAGAAATCACCAGCATGGGTCGAAATTGACAAGTATTATTGCAACGCGTCAAAGATACTTGCCGATATAGTCTCGTTTATGGACTTTCGCAGGCCGCTGCAGGTGGTGACGCCGACACTGGACGGAGACGTGCTAAGCGTGCTCGCAAGCGCGGAGGCCGAGATGACCGGCCGCGAGCTTCAACGGGTCATCGGCCGCGGCTCCCATCAGGGGATTCGCAACGCCGCCGACCGTTTGGCCGAACTGGGCGTCGTCTCACGCCGCTCAGCCGGCAACGCCAACCTTTATGCGCTCAACCGAGACCACGTCGCGGCATCGTGGATCGAGGGGCTCGCGAACCTTCCCGCGCAGGTGCTCGGCCGGCTGCGCGATGAGATCAACGGATGGGAACAACCCCCCACGCTTGTCGCACTGTTTGGCTCCATCGCCCGCGGCGACGCTAACGCGGAGAGCGATATGGACCTGCTCGTCATACGTCCCGCGGACCGTGAGCCTGATGAGCCGGTATGGCAGGAGCAGGTGTCAAAGCTCCAGGAGCACGCGAGCGCGTGGACGGGAAACGACACTAGGGTCCTCGAATTCGGCGAGCAAGAGCTCAAAGACGACAGCCCTCAACAGGTGCTCACTGACGCGGCCCGCGACGGAATTGCGCTCTATGGCACGCTGCACCTACTGCGCCGTCCCAGAGCACGGGACGCACGATGACGCCGCGACTGCGCAAATGCGACGAGGGCACGATCGCGGGCAGGCTCGTCAAGGCCGAGCAGTTCATGGAAGGCGCAGAGATCATCCGCGAGTTCGCCGCGTACGAGCGAGATGTCGCTGGTGCGTACGTGACGCTATGCGTGCATTGTGGCGTGGCCGCAGCCGACGTCGTCTGCTGCATCGCGCTCGGAGCCTACGTTCAGGGCGAGGACCACAACGAAGCGGTAGCCCATCTCGCAAAGACGCGCCCCGACGGCGCAGAGCTCGGCAAGGCTCTGCGTGTGCTACTGGGCATGAAGACCCGCGCCGGCTACAGCCATGAGCACATCGGCCCAGACGCGTGCAAGCGAGCCGAACGCGCAGCCGAGCGACTGCTGCAAGCAGCCCGAGAGCGCCGCATCAGCCGGTAACGCCACCTACATGGGCCGGGATGCCCATGGCCGGCGGACTTTCCAGCAAAGCGGGGGACCCAGGAATCGAACCTGGCGTTGCGGTTTTGGAGACCACCGTGTTACCGATACACCAGTCCCCCGGGGACGGGCCATTCTAGGCGCTCGAGCGGCCGGCAGATGGGCACGTGCCGAGCAGAACCCCCAGCCCTAAAGCCGTAGACCCCCAATGCCGAAGCCTTGGGTGGAACCTATACCTATGTGCTTGTGATGATTGATACGTCCCCTTCTACGCGCCGGATTGCCCGCCACTTGCTGTCGCGGCGCCCGCGCGCGCGGCTTGAGCGGATGACGCGATCGTCCGTCATCGCCCGCACGATCCTTCCCGCCCGCCGACGGCTGGCCTCGGAGCGGGGCGACACGTTGCTCGAGGTTCTCGCAAGCGCGGTCCTTGTGGCTCTGATTGCGGTCGCCATGTTCAACGGCTTCGATGTCACCAACCGTGCGTCCGCCAGCGAGCGTTCCCGCGCTCAGGCGGACGCGCTCGCCCAGCAAGCCGAGGACCAGCTACGTGGCCTGCCCGTCTCCTCGCTCTCCGAACTGGAAGCCAAACCGCGGGTCGAAGAAGTGACCGAGAACGGAATGAAGTACACGATCACTTCAACCGCGCAGTACGTCACCGACGCAACAGCCACCGCCAGCTGCAACTCGAGCGCGACAAGCGGCAGCTACATTCGGACGACTTCGACCGTGACGTGGGCGTCGCTGGGCGTGAGAAAGCCGGTGACGGAGAGCAGCATCATCAGTCCTCCTCCAGGCAGCGCGCTCATCGTGCAGGTCACGAATGCCGCCAGCGAAGGAGTCGCCGGAATGAGTGTGACCGCCACCGGCCCGTCGCCGGCGACGACAGCGACCACGCTTAGTACAGCCTCGAACGGTTGTGCGATCCTGGCGCTCCTGCCCGGCGAATACAACATCAACGTAAGCCAGACCGGTTACGTCGACGAAAACTGGTTCTCGAAGTCAGAAGAAGATCCCCATTCTGCCCATAGCGTCTATCTCACGGCTGAGAGCGCGGTCAAGGAGCCCTATCGTTTCGACAAGGCAGGCACGCTTGAAGTCGAATCCACAACCGAATCCAGCACCAGCGAAATCGACACGTTCGTCGCTTTCAATAGTTTGATGGGAGTTCCCGCTTATAGACAAATCGGCACTGTGGGAACGTACGAAAAAAAGCCTAAAACCTCGGCGACGGTATTTCCGTTTGCGGGAGAAGGCAAGTACAGCGTGTATGCCGGCACTTGCGAACAGAACAACCCTCAGACCGTAAATCCCAAAAACGCTGCCCCGTCAACCGTATCCGTACTACCAGGTAAATCAGCACTAGGCAAAGTAGTACAGCCTCCGATCAACATCCGGGTGATGAGCGGAACTAAAGCCGGCAAATCCACCGAAGGTGTTGAGATCGAAAACGCCACTGGAACACTTGAAGAACCGGCAGAACCAAACGGTTGTGGCGTGACCCACAAATTTGTAACCACTAAAGAAGGCAACCTGCCACGTCCAGGCATGCCATATAGCGAATACACGCTTTGCGTGACAGGCGGCGTCAGTGGAGGAAACAACGGGGCAACCAAAGGCCTAGCCAAAGAAAGAGTTTACAGAACCACCTTTGAAAACAACACCTCGACCGGTCCTAGTGAAATAGCAAAAATGACCAATGGCGGCATGATCGAAGAAGCGAAAAAGAAGTTTGCCGTCATCTATATGGGGTCTGGGGCACCTACCAGCCCCGGCAAACTGGAAACTGGAAGCTCATGTCCATGAGCCGACATTCCTCCATTAGTGACGAGCGAGGCTTTACGCTCATCGAGCTGCTTGTCGCGATGGTCATCGGGCTGGTGGTGAGTTCAGCCGCGTTCGCGATCTTGGACACCTCTCTCAAACAGTCCACCCGCACCGCCGATCGCATCAGTGCAAATCAGCGCGGACGGGTTGCGATGGAAAAGGTCATACTCAAACTCCACTCCAGCTGCGTAGCTCCGGAAACGACGCCGGTGGAACCAGAAAGCACTGGCACCAAGCTTCTAATCGTCAGTCAAACCGGCTCCGAAGCTTCGCTTGCCAAAGTTACGCTACACAAGATCACCCTGGAAGAAGGCAAGCTCACGGATACTTCCTATCTCAATACCGAAGCAAAACCCGCTCCCAATTGGGAATTCTCCAAAGTGGCGTCTAGCACCCAGGTCCTGCTCACCGGTGTCACACAATCGGAAAACAGCAAAAAAGAAACTATTCCCCTCTTTCAGTACTATAAGTACGAAGGAACTGAACTTGCAAAAACCCCGTTGGGGACACCGTTGAAAGAAGCCGAAGCCGACGCAACGGCTGCGATAACCGTCAGCTTTACCGCCGCTCCCGAATCCGGTACCGTCGGTAAAATCGCGGGTGATCGCACGGTGGATCTTGCCGACACCGCCGTCCTACGCTTTCGTCCTGCCTCCGCCTCGGGCTCCAACTTGCCATGCGCGTAAACTACTGGAAAACTGCTATGAAAACAGCGAAAAACAATCGCATCAAGCCGTCCTCCGAGCAGGGCTTTACGCTGATCGTCACGCTCGGCGTCCTGCTCGTCAGTGGCCTGTTGATGACCGCGGCCTTCGTCGGTGCCGAAGGCGACATCCATCTTACCCAGAGCGACGCAGCCGCGAAGAGAGCCTACTACGCCGCCCAGGCAGGGGTCGAGGATTATGAGTACCACCTCACGCAGGATGGCAACTACCTGAACTATTGCACCTCGCCCTCCCCCGCCAACCCAGCGTTGAATCAGTACTATAAAGAAGGCACCAAAACGCCCTTGAAAGCCTCCGAACTAAAAACGGCCGAAGTGCCAGGTCCAGAAGGCAAAAGCACAGGAGAGAAGTATGCAATTCAGCTTTTGCCAGCGGAAAGCGACAAAGCGGAAACCTCTCCAAAATGCAACACGAGTAACGTTGTCGAAAGCATGATCGAACAGAAATTGGGAGGCGCTGCGGGCACTTTTAGGCTTGAGTCGACAGGCTTTGCGGAAGGCAAGGAGCGTACCCTTGTAGCAACGTTCAAGAATCTGAACTTTGTCAGCTACGTCTGGTACACCGTATACGAAACAGGTGACTCGTCGCTGTACGGGAAAGGCGGTCCGGAATGCGACCACTATTATGGCGAACGGCCGGCGTGTAGCTCGTTCGATAACTATTTTATTTCCGGCGAAACCGTCAACGGCCCGATGCACACCGAGGATCACGTTGGAATTTGCGGCAACCCGGAATTTGGTCGCAACGAAAATGACCGGATCGAATTTGGTAACGGCAAGAACAAAGAAGAAAAACTAGGATACTCCAGCGAGTCTTGCGGAGGAACGGCAGAACCCAAATTCAAAGGCAAACTGATACCCCCGAATGAAACACGATCGATCCAGCCACCACCGGGGGATGAAGAACTTGAACACATTGTCGAAACTACGCCGACGAATTACAAGTTCGAAGGCAAGACAGAAGTCGCGCTTAACGGCGAAACTATGACCATCACGGAACACGTCGGCTCTCATCCTACCGCCGAAGAAGAAGAAAAAGAAGAAAAGAAGAAAGAAGTCGTTAAAACCAACGTAGCATTCCCGCCTGATGGCGTGATCTACGTGGCAGGTGGCTGCGACGTTCTATATTCGCCATTTGGTCCCAAGCCAGGATATACCGAAGATACCGAATGCGGCGACGTATACGTACACGGCGAATACAAGAAGTCTTTGACAATTGCCGCACAAAACGATGTCATCATCAATGGCAACATTACTACTCCCCTAAGCGGGGAAAAACCATCGACCAACGCTATGCTCGGTCTGATTGCAAACAATTTCGTGCGTGTCTACCATCCAGTAACCGGAAAACGGGAACAGAAATTCCGCAAATGTGGCACCGCGGAAAACGAAGAAGCCAACGATCTCAAAGGTCCGGAAATCTACGCCGCGATCCTAGCCCTCAAACATTCATTTATCGTCGATAACTTCGACTGCGGCACGCCCTTCTCCAAACCACTCAAGGTCTACGGTGCGATCGCGGGCGAGTTCACCAACGGGATGACCGGCGTGTTCAGCGGCAAAACCGTTTTGAGCGGATATGGATATAATCTCAACTACGATAATCGCCTTGAGGTCGCCGAGCCGCCCCACTTCCTCAACCCGATCCAGGCCGCTTGGTACGTACAGCGCGAGACCTTGGCCCCCACCCCGTAGCACCGACTTTCATCCCAAGCGCATGCCGCTACGGCGGCCCCATCAGTCCGGGCTTCCGGGCCCAGGCAGGCCATCGAAAAATGCGGGCGGAGGGACTCGAACCCCCAAGGGCTTTCGCCCACTGGCTCCTAAGGCCAGCGTGTCTACCAATTCCACCACGCCCGCGTGGAGGGCCCGAACGCGTTGCAGCCGTTGCAGCACAACACGAGGACCACTGAAGATTGTATGGTCACGGGTGCTATGTCATCCGCGATGTTCCCAACAGCCGGCGCGCGAGGTCCCGCGGGGACCGACAGGACGCCCGGCACGATCGTCACGCACCCGAACCGCGACAAGGCGGTCGTGCAGGCCACGCGTGCGACGGTCGTGCTGTTGCTGCTCATCTCCGCCGGGCTGATCCTGATCGTGCTGATCGGCGGCTGGTCCCTGCTCGACGGGATGATCCCGATCCAGATCGCGTGGATCGCGGCCGACCTCGTGTTGGCGTTCACGGCCGCGCGCTGGAACCGCGGCGCGCTGCCGATCGCCGCGGTGCTCGCCGTGCTGATGGCGATCTTCGCCCTCGTCGCCGGGCCCGGCTGGTTCGACCGCGACCAGAGCGGCTTTGCCCAGCCAACGATCGACGCGGGCCTGCTGGGGCTGTTCACGCTGCTGATCGTCCCCGTGCAGATCCTGCTGGTGGCGTTTGCGATGCGCGGTTTCAAACAGGGCTGGAACGTCGAGCTCGAGCGGCGCGATCCCGATGCGCTGCCAGGCGACTATCCCGACGCGCCGCCCTACCCCGCCTGAGTCGGCCTCGCATACACTGGACGCCGCGTGCGGCGGTGGCGGAACGGTAGACGCGGAGGCCTCAAAAGCCTCTGTCCGCAAGGGCGTGTGGGTTCGACTCCCACCCGCCGCATCGATATCCGGGGATCATCATCACCCTCGACTCGAAGGGTCCGAACGACGACTGTTCGTAGACACCAACCTCGTCACGCCTCGGGATCCAGATACATCTGCCGGACAAGCTCACAACGAGTCGGGGCTTCCGCGGGCTGCTTGGCGTAGGCCATATATCCACGAACCCGCCGCATCAAGGTTTTTGAAGATCCAAGTCCCTGTCTTACGCAGGTCCAATGCATTCGAGCCCGCCCGCGGCGAAGCCCGGCAACTCATCAAGGCCCTCCGACGACCTCCAGCAGCGCCTCCGCGAGGCCGGGAGGCGCGACGAGCAGACCCCAGGGCAGGTTCTCGAATACGTCGAGCTCCAGCACGCGCAGCGCAGCGCGTTCGCAGATCAGCTGTCCGGCGGCGATGTCCCACTGCTTGACGGAGCGCTCGAAGTACGCGTCGTAGCGTCCTGCGGCGGTCCACGTCAGGTCGAGCGCGGCGCTGCCGAAGCGGCGGATGTCGCGCGCGCGCGGTGCGAGCCGGGCGAGCACCTTCGCCTGCGCCGCTCGCACGTCGGCGCTGTAGGCCAGGCCTGTGGCGACCATCGCGTTCGACAGCTCGGCTTCACGCTCCGGACCGGTCAGCTCGCTTGTGCCTTCCGGTCCGCTCAGCAATGCCCTACCACCGCGCGTGGCGGTGAACAGCTCGTCGCGGTTCGGGTCGTACACGGCCCCTGCGATCGTCTCCCGCCTGTCGCGCACGGCCACGCTGACGCACCATTGCGGGATCGAAAAGAGGAAGTTGACGGTGCCGTCGAGCGGGTCGACGACCCAGCGCAAGCCGCTCGAGCCGGGCTCGTCTGAGCCCTCCTCCCCCACGATCCCATCGTCTGGCCGCCGCGCGGCGAGCAGCTCGCGGATCGCCCGCTCGGACTCGGTGTCGGCTTCGCTGACAAGGTCGGTCGGCGTGCTCTTGCTCGTGACCGCGCGCTCCGCGCCATGGCGGGCGCGTTCGGCCAGCAGCGCGCCGGCCATGCGCGCGGCCTCGACCGCCACCGCAAGCAGCTCCTCGTCCACGACGGTCCCCTCGGGCGAGGACTCATGCGGTCCGCCTGTCTCCGCACGCGCGTCGCCCGTGGACTCAGGCGCGCCGCTCTCAGATCCCGCCTGCGCGCGAGGCGGCTCGCTCACGAGAACTGCGGCGGGCGGTGCGGCGTCCAGGGACGCTCCGCTTCGATCTGCGCGGCGAGCGCGATCAGCGTCGCCTCGCCGGATGGCTTACCCACGAGTTGCACCGCGCGGGGAAGGCCGTCCGCGTCGAAGCCCGCAGGCACCGAGCAGGCGGGCTGGCCGGTGAGGTTCCAGCACGCGGCGTGGGAGACAGTCGCCGACGCGGCCATCGTCGTGCGTAGCCAACCGCGGCCCTCGACGGCGCCGATCAGCGGTGGTGGCGCGGGGGTGACGGGCGTCAGCAGCACGTCACAGTCGGCCCACGGCGCGTTCATGTGCTCGGCGTACGCCTGCTTGCGCCCGAGCGCCCAGTCGACGGCACCCGCGGGCAGCATCGAGCCGAGGCGCGCGAGCGCGCGGATGCGCCGTTCGAGACGCTCGGGATGGGCGAACGTGGCCGCCTCCTCGTGCAGGCTGCGCAGGTAGATCGCGGTGAACTCAGGCGGGGGTGTGAGCGGGCCGTGGTTGAGGGGGCGCTCCTCGACCTCGTGGCCGAGACCGCGCAGCAGCGTGACGGTCTCCTCGAGCGCCACGCGGTTCTCGGGGTGCAGCTTCGTCAGCGGCGACGGCGGCAGCTTGCTCGACACGGCGATCCGCAGCGGACGCGACTCGGAGCCTCCGTTGGACGACTCGCCTGAGGGTTGGGCTCCCCCGGCAGGGCCGAGCGCGTCGAGGAACGAGATCGGCTCCACCACGGGCGCGCCCGGGTCGGCCGGGCCGGAGGCGATCGCGTCGTAGAGCAAGGCGGTATCGCGCACCGAACGCGCGAACACGCCGTTGACGACGAGCCCGTGCCAGGCGTCGAGGTGCGGCGCGAGCGGCACACGCCCGTGCTGGGTCTTCAGGCCGAAGAAGCCGCAATAGGCCGAGGGGAAGCGGATCGAGCCGCCGCCGTCGCCCGCGAACGCGGCGCCGACGAGGCCGGCGGCGACCGCCGCCGCGCTGCCGCCGCTCGAGCCACCGGGTGTGTGCGCGAGCTGCCATGGGTTGCGCGTGACTCCCCACGTGGGCGACTCGGTCCACGGGAACGCGCCCAGCTCCGGCATGTGCGTCTTGCCGATCACGATCGCGCCCGCGGCACGCGTGCGGCGCACGATCTCCGAGTCGGCGCGGGCAGGCTCGCCGTAGGCGTTCGTACCGAACGTGGTCAGCTCGCCCGCAACGTCGAGCTCGTCCTTCACCGCGATCGGCACGCCCAGCAACGGGCGTGCACTGTCCCCCGCGCCGCGCCGCGCGTCGGCCTGATCGGCCTCCATCCGCGCGCGCTCGGCGAACACCACGCGGAACGCGTTCAACTGCGGGTTGTGGCGGGCGATCCGCTCGAGATACAGGTCGATGAGCTCGCGCGAGGTCACCTCGCCCGCGGCGATCAGCTCCGCTTGCCTGGCGATCCCGGCATAGGCGAGGTCAAGAGCGTCCACGAAAGATGATCCTAGACGGGTGTCACGGGATTGCGCTTGGCAGGCCAGTCGCGCCGCTTGCTCTGGGCGTGCGCGAAGCGGCGGATCAGCTCGGAGCGCAGCTCGCCGGGCTCGATTACGGCGTCGATCACGAGCTCGGAGGCAAGGTGCAGGATGTCGATGTCCTCCGCGTACTCGCGACGCAGCTCCTCGGTCTTGACGGCCCGCTCATCCTCGTCTGCGATCGCGGCGAGCTGGTTGTAGAAGACGGCGTTGATCGCCGCCTGGGGGCCCATCACGGCGATCGAGGCGCTCGGCAGCGCGATGCACGCGTCGGGGTCGAACGCGGGCCCGGCCATCGCGTACAGCCCGGCGCCGTAGGCCTTGCGCACGATCACGGAGATCTTGGGGACGGTCGCTTCGGAGACGGCGCTGATCATCTTCGCGCCGTGGCGGATGATGCCTTCGCGCTCGACCTGCGTGCCGATCATGAAGCCGGGCACGTCGGCGAGGAACAGGAGGGGGACGTTGAACGCGTTGCACGTCTGGATGAACCGCGCGGCCTTGTCGGCGGAGTCGCCGAACAGCACGCCGCCCTTGTGCTTGGGCTGGTTGGCGACGATCCCGACCGCGTGCCCGTCGAGGCGCGCGTAGCCGACGACGAGCTCCTTGGCCCAGCGCGGGTGAATCTCGAGGAACGTCTCCTCGTCAGCGAGCCGCGCGATCAGCAGCTTCATGTCGAACGGCTTGTTCTCGTCGGCGGGGATCAGCTCGGCGATCGACAGCCCCGGCGCGGAGACGCCGCCCGCGGACTCTCTGCCGTCACCCCCATCCTCGCCACCCCCGGCCTCGCCGCCCGGGCCCTCGCCGCCGTCAACCGCGGCGGAAGGCGATGCCGGCGGGCGCGGCAAGGCCACGGGAGGGGCCTGCTGCCAGTTGTCCGGCATGTAGTCCAGATACCGCTTGACCAGCGCGATCCCGTCCTCGTCGCTTGCGACCATTTGGTGGCCGCAGCCGGAGACGCCGGTGTGCATGCGCGCGCCGCCCATCTCCTCGAGCGAGACCTGCTCGCCGATCACCATCGCGGCCATGCGCGGCGAGCCGAGGTACATCGAGGCGTTGCCCTCGCGCATGATCACCAGATCGCAGAACGCCGGAATGTAGGCGCCGCCGGCGGCCGAGGGGCCGAACAGCACGCAAACCTGCGGCACGACGCCGGAAAGCTTGACCTGGTTGTGGAAGATCTTGCCGGCGCCGCGGCGGCCGGGAAACATCTGCACCTGCTCGGTGATCCGCGCGCCGGCGGAGTCGACGAGGTAGACCATCGGAATCTGCAGCGCGAGCGCGCGTTCCTGGATGCGCAGGATCTTCTCGACCGTCTTCGGACCCCACGACCCGGCCTTGACGGTGGGGTCGTTGGCCATCAGCGCGACCGGGCGTCCGGCGACCTCCCCGACCCCGGTGACGACCCCGTCGGCGCCGAGGCCGTCGTCCTGCCAGTTGGCGAGCAGCGCCTCCTCGGCGAACGAGCCGCCGCCTGTGCCCTCGCGGGTATCGAGCAGCAGCGCGACCCGCTCGCGCACGGGCAGCTTGCCCTGCTCTCGCGCCTTCTCGCGATGGCGCTCCGGGCCGCCACCGAGCGCGCGCCCGATGGCCCCACCTAGCGCGTTCACGGGCGCGGCAGCCCGCGATGTCGATGGCGACGATGCCCGCGCACCAGATTCTTTTCATGGCGCACCTGCAGCCTGGCCTCGACAACGTCGAGGTCCGAGCCTGGCCCGAGCAGACCCCAGGCGTCCCGCACGACCGGCAGCAGCGTGACTCCGATCACCCAGCCCGGCCAGAAGGTTCCGGCGGGCCCACTGGCAAGCCAGATGCCGACGCTGAGCAGCGAGACACCGACCGACCCGCCGCCCTCTTGGAGCAGGCGCCGGCGCAGTCGGACCTTGCGCTTGACCAGCGCAAGCTTCACCGAGGCGGGGCTGACGGGGAGGTCAGCTCGCAACGCGTCAAGATCTGCTTGGGTAGATGCGTTATAAGCGCCGCCTACACGCTCCTCGAGCTCCTCCGCGGTCAACCTGCCGGCGCCGGCATGCTCGCGCAGCTCCTCGATCAACTGCTCACGATCGGCATCCGCGATCCGCAGATTCGGCAGGTTGCTCACGTCGGGAAGGTTAGTTGGTCTACAGCGGACTCGGCGGGCTTGATGCCCGCAGACCACCGTATAACGCAACAAGCAGTCCTCATGATGGTTTGACCCGTGATTCAGATACCCGGATTCGAGACGACCGCCTCGCCGGAGTAGTCGTAGAAGCCGATCCCGGACTTGCGCCCGAACCAGCCGGCGGAGATCATCTTGCGCAGTGTCGGCGGACGGGCGAAGCGCCGCTCGCGGAACTCGTCGAAGAGGACGTCGCAGATCGAGGCGAGCGTGTCCAGCCCGACGAAGTCGGAGAGCTCGAGCGGGCCCATGGGATGGCCCGCGCCGGCCTTCATCGCGGCGTCGATCTCGGCGATCGAGCCGACGCCCTCTTCGTAGGCGCGGATGCCGTCGAGCAGGTAGGGGACGAGCAGGCGGTTGACGATGAACCCGGCCTTGTCCTTGGTGGGAATCGCGAGCTTGCCCTCGGCCTTGGCGAACTGGAGCGCGAGATCGAAGGCCGCGTCGGTGGTGGTGACGCAGCGAACGACCTCGACGAGCTTCATGACCTGCGCGGGGTTGAAGTAGTGCAGGCCGACGAACCGCCCCGGCCGGCCGGTCGCAGCCGCTTGGTCGATCACCGCGAGCGAGGAGGTGTTCGTGGCGAACACCGCGTCGGGCTTGACGATCTCGTCGATCTCACGCCACATCTCGAGCTTCAGCTGAAGGCTCTCGGTGATCGCCTCGATCACAAGATCGCAGCCGGCGAGGTCGCGATAGTGAACGGTCCCCTGGATCCGCCCGCGGACACCGTCCGCGTCCTCTTGGCTTGACTTGCCCTTCTCGACGGCGCGCGCGAGCTGCTTCTCGATCTTGCCGATCCCCTTGGCGAGCGTAGCCTCGTCGACCTCCCGCAGCACGACCTCATAGCCGGCCTGCGCCGCCACCTGCGCGATGCCGTGACCCATCAGCCCGGCTCCAAGCACGCCCACTTTCTCGATCTCGGCCATCGTCCCCTCGGTTGTCGTTTTTTTGGGAAGCAATCCGGCGCGACCCCGCAAGACGGTCCGTGTCGCCGGCTACATCGCGCCCTGGTCGAGCCCTGAGCCTACCTGTCACGAGCCCCCGTGTCCCAGCGAGCCATCCGGCCGCCGACTGCCGCTCGCATCACCGACGATCCCCGCGGTGTCCCGATAGCCGTAACAGAGGGGTAGCCTGCAGGGATGGCCGTGGAGGAGAACCTCGACATCGACCTGCCGGCCGCCTCGTTGCGCGCCGACGGCGCCGACCTGCGCGTAGCGATCGCGGTGCTGGCGGCAAAGCTCGAGTCGACGCTGCCGAGTCGCACGCGCGTGGAGCGTCGCGGTGGCGGTCTGCTCGGACGCGGCGAGAAGCACGTGCGCCGTATCCAGGTCGAGCTCGGAACGGACAACGGCATGCGCTACGAGCTGACGATCGAAGGCGAGCGGGTGGAGGGCTTTCGCGAGCGCAAGTCCGGTGGTATCTCGATCAAGCGCGAGCCGCTGGACCCCGACCAGTGGGTCGCGGCGCTCACGGACGAGCTGCGCGCCGAGGCCGAGCGCAGCTCCGAGGCTCGCTCAGCGCTGGAAGCATTGGTCCGCTGAGATGAGCGAGCGGCCGAGGACCCGTGGGCATGAGCGAGCGGCCGAGGACCGTGGGCGTGGCCGGATGAGCGCAACCGCGACAGACCTGGGAGCGTCAGCGAGATGAGCGAACCGCAACGGGACGAGGCGCGGGAGCGCGAGCAGGCGGAGTCGCTGGCGCGGATCGAGGCCGGAGGCATTCCGCTGTCGGCCGAGCGGCGGCTGCGCGAGCTGAGTGGCGCCCAGCGCCAGAATGGCGAGAGGGGCGGGATCGGGTCGTTCACATCCGACCTGTCGATCAACGGCTTCGCGCTCTGTCGCCAGCTGGGGTTGACGCCGCTGTCGCAGGTGATGGGCAGCTCGATCTACCAGATGGGATACCAGTCCTCATGGGGAGCGGGATACGGGGCGACAATCCTGTTCGAGCTCGACTCGCTGTCGCAGGCGTTGAACGAGGTCCGCGGGCGGGCGCTCGTGCGCCTGGGCGAGGAGGCGCGGCTGCTCGGCGCCGACGCCGTCGTCGGGGTGGAAACACGCGCGGGCGAATCGGAGCTCGGGTCGGGCGCGGGCGCCGGGCAGCTCGCGCTCGAGCACATGGTCGTCGGCACCGCCGTGCGCCGGAAGGGCGCAAAGACGCAGCATCCCGTGCTGACGGAGCTGTCGGTGGCGGAGTACGCGATGCTGCTGCAGGGCGGGTTCGAGCCGGTCGGGATCGTCGCCTGGAGCGCGGTGTTTTTCACGAGCTACGTCTTCGGGATGGCCGGCGGCGGGGGGATGCTCGGCGGCGGCTCGCTGACGATGGGAGCTCAGAACTACGAGCTGCGCGAGTTCACCCAGGCCGTGTACAGCGCGCGCGAGGCGGTCATGCAGCAGATCACCGGCCAGGGGGCCGCGCTCGGCGCCGCCGGTGTCGTCGGCGTGAAGATCGACCACACCGTGCGCCCGCACACGCTCGGCGGCGGCGTCGGCATGCGCGAGGTCAGGGGGCTGATGGTGACGTTCACGGCCGTCGGCACCGCGATCCAGCAGCAGAGCAAGTCCACCGTCACATCTCCCAAGCCCGTCGTAGACCTATTCTCATGACCAGGACACTCATTTCGAGGGCCCGCGGAAGGAGCATCACCCCATGACAGAGGAGCGCGAGACCGCATACGACCCATCCTCCCTGGAGGGCGTCCCCGAGGCGGGCCGCGCGCGCCTGGAGCAGAACCGCGCGGGCCTGTTCACCTCGGACCTGTCCGTGAACGAGTTCCTGCTCGTCAAGCAGGCCGGCTTCGAGCCGATGGGCCTGGTCGTCGGCAGCTCGATCTACCACATCGGCATCCAGATGGCCGGGTGGAAGAAAAGCCAGGAGATGACCGTCCTGTCGGAGGCGATGTACGGCGCGCGCCAGCTCGCGATGACGCGCATGGAGGAGGAGGCCGACCAGCTCGGCGCCGACGGCGTGGTGGGCGTGCGCTTGGACATCGGCCGCTACGAGTGGGGCCAGGACATGGCCGAGTTCATCGCGATCGGCACCGCGGTCAAGCATCGCGACGGGGTCATGCACCGCGCCCCGAGCGGCCGGCCGTTTACGAGCGATCTGTCCGGACAGGACTTCTGGACGCTCTTGCGCACGGGCCACCGCCCGGTGGGGATGGTGATGGGCAGCTGCGTCTACCACGTCGCCCACCGCGGGATGCTGCAGTCGATGGCCCAGACCGGGCGCAATGTCGAGCTGTCGAACTTCACCCAGGCGCTGTACGACGCGCGCGAGCTGGCGATGGAGCGGATGCAGTCGGAGGCGCAGGAAATCGGCGCCGAGGGGATCGTCGGCGTGGCCCTTGAGGAGAAGAGCCACGGCTGGGGCAGCCACACGATCGAGTTCTTCGCCGTCGGCACCGCGATCGTCCCGCGCGAGGGCCACGACGAAGAGATCCAGGCCCCGACGACCGTGCTGGACCTTTCATGAGCCTCGTCAAGACCGAAGACCGCGACGCCGTCCGCCACCTCGTCTTGAACCGCCCGGAGAAGCGCAACGCGATGAACCAGGCGCTGCTCGTTGAGCTCGGCGAGGCGCTCAAGGACGCCGCGGACGACAGCTCCGTGCACTGCGTCGTGCTGCGCGGCGAAGGGACGGTCTTCTCCGCCGGCGTCGACCTCGGCGAGCTCGCCTCGTTCGCGGGCGATCCGACCGTGCTGCGGCCGTTTCGCAACGTGTTCCTCGCGTGCGCGAACCTGTGCGAAGCGATGGTCAAGCCGGTCATCTGCCAGATCCACGGCGCGTGCTTCGGTGGCGCGCTCGAGGTCGCGCTCGGCTGCGACCTGCGCATCGCAGCCGCGGGCGCGCAGCTCGGCCTGCCGGAGGTGAAGTTCGGGATCATCCCCGACGTCGGCGGATCCTCGCGCCTGCCGGCGGTCGTCGGCCTCGGTCGCGCGAAGGAGCTGATCATGACCGCGAAGACGATCGACGCCGCCGAGGGCGAGCGCATCGGGCTCGTCAACCGCGTCGTCCCGGCCGAGGAACTGGAGGCAGCCAGTCAGGCGCTCGTCGAGGAGCTGCTCGCCAACTCCCCCGTCGCGGTCGGCCGCGCCAAGCGCGTGATGGACGCTTCGGCCCGTCCCACGCTCGGGCAGACGCTGGAGATGGAGGTCTCGGTGCAGGAGTACTGCGTAGCGGCGATGCGCGAGCGCCTGCGCGAGGCAGGGGAAGCTGCGAACACCGATGAGGTGGACGAGGCCGAGACGGTCGCGGCCGGCTGACTCGTAGCCCGGCTTCAGTGCCAGTCGATCGGGCCAGCCACGAGCGTGTGGCTGCCCAGGGCACGGCCAAGGATCTCCTGGACCCGTCTCGCGCACGCGAGCAGCGCGTCGAGGTCGATCCCGGTCTCGATCCCCATCTCCTGCAGCATCGAGACCAGGTCCTCGCTGGCGATGTTCCCTGTCGCGCCGGCCGGCACGGGGCAACCGCCGAGCTCGCCGAAGCTCGACTCGAAGCTGTCGACCCCTGAGTGCAGCGCCGCGAGCACGTTGGCGAGGCCCTGACCGCGCGTGTTATGGAAGTGCGCGGTCAGCTCGACCTTTGGCAGCCCGTCTCGCCAGAGCGCGAACAGCTCGCCCACCTGCCTGGGGTTGGCCATGCCTGTGGTGTCACCGAACCCGATCTCCTGGGCGCCGGCGTCGCGCAGGCGAGTCGCGATCTCGAGCACGCGCTCGGGCGGGACGTGGCCCTCATAGGGGCAGCCGAACGACGTCGAGATCACGCCCTCACAGCGCAGCCCGCCGGCGCGAGCGCGGTCGAGCACGCGCTCCAGCCCGTCCAGCGACTCGTCGATCGAGCGATTGACGTTCTTGCGGTTGTGCGTCTCCGAAGCCGACAGGAAGACGTTGACCTCGTCGAACAGGGCCCGTGTCCCCTCGTGCGCGTCGCGCAGCGCGAGCGCGTTGTCCAACCCACGCTCGTTGGGAATCAGCACGCTCACGGCAACCTCAGGCGGCACGTCGAGACACGCGAGCACCTCAACCGCGTCGGCGAGCTGGGGGATCACGTCGGGGCGGACGAAGCTCGTGACCTCCAGGCGCCGCAGGCCGGTGCGCGCGAGCGCGTCGATCAGTTCGACCTTGCGCACGGTCGGGATCGTCTCGGGCTCGTTCTGAAAGCCGTCGCGCGGACCGACCTCTCTGATCTTGACCGCCGCGGGGATCGTCACCCAAGGAACCCTAAAGACTGCGTCGGGCATGCGAGCCTCTCGTCACGGAGATCGCCGCACGCGGCCCAGACCGAGCGCGGACCTATACTCGGCCGCCGTGACCTCAGCATCCTCCACCGGGCCGGTCGCGATCGTGGGCGGCTCGGGCGCGCTCGGCTTCGGGCTCGCGCTGCGGCTCGGGCGGGCGGGCGTCCCGGTCGCGATCGGCTCTCGTGAGGCGGCGCGCGGACAGGAGACCGCCGCGCGCGCGCAGGCGGCGGTCCCGGAGGGCGCGTTTTCCGGCCACGACAACGCGGGCGCGGTGCGCGCCGCGGAGACGGTGGTCATGAGCGTCCCGTTTCGCAACCAGTCCGAGACGCTCACCAACTTGAAGGACGTGCTCACGTCCGGCCAGCTGCTGATCGACGCGACCGTGCCGCTGGCGGCGGCCGTGAGCGGCAGGGCGACGCGGATGCTCGGCGTGTGGCAGGGCTCCGCCGCCCAGCAGACCTTGGAGATGGCGCCCGACGGCGTGCGCGTCGTCTCCGCCCTGCACACGGTCAGCGCGGCCGCGCTCGGCGACCTCGACCGCACGCTCGGCGAGGACGTGCTCATCTGCGGCGACTCACGCGCGGACAAGCGCGAAGCGGCGGCGTTGATCGAGCGGATCGGCGGTCTGCGCTGCGTCGACTGCGGACGCCTGGAGATGGCCCGCATCACCGAGTCGCTGACGGCGATGCTGATCGCGGTGAACGCCCGTCACAAGGTCCACGCGGGGATCCGCCTCACGGGGTTGCCTGAACTACTCTGGGAGTGATGGACACTGACATCATCGTCCTTGCCGGCGGCACCGGCGGCGCCAAGCTCGCGCGGGGCATCACGGCGGTAGCCGATCCCGAGCGGGTTGCGGTGATCGCGAACACGGGCGACGACATCGAGATCTACGGCTCCCACGTCTCGCCCGATCCCGACCTCGTGTCGTTCTGGCTCGCGGACGAGATCGATGCGCGCGGATGGGGCTTGAAGGGCGACACGTTCGCGGTGATGGACGCGCTGAGAGAGCTCGGGGTGGAGGTGTGGTTCAACCTCGGCGACCGCGACCTCGCGTGGTGCTTGGAGCGCGCGCGGATGCAGGCCGAGGACGGTCTCTCTCCCACGGCGGCGCTCGCGCAGCTGAACGAGTCGCTCGGCGTACGCGCGCGCGTGTTGCCGATGAGCGACGACCCCGTGCGCACGTGGGTGCGCACGAGCGCCGGTTGGCATTCGTTTCAGGAGTTCATGATCAGCCACGCAGCCACGGGCATCGTCGAGGGCCTCGAGTTCCGTGGCGCAGAGCAGGCGCGGGCGAGCGAGCAGGCGCTGGCGGCGATCGCGAGCGCGAGCGCGATCGTGATCGGTCCTTCCAACCCGCTCGCCTCGATCGCCCCGATCCTCGCGGTGCCCTCCATCCGCGAGGCGCTGCTGGCGACCGACGCCCCGGTCGTGGCCGTCAGTCCGATCGTCGGCGGCGAGGTGCTGAAGGGCCCGACCGCCGCGTTCATGGCGTTCGCCGCGCTCGAATGCAACGCCGACGGCGTCGCCGACTTCTACGGCGAGCTACTCGATGGGATCGTCGCCGACGAGGACGTCGCGCGGCTTCCGACCTTACGCACGGACACGCGCATGGACAGCGCCGAGGACCGCGCCAGGGTCGCGGCGCAGGTGTTGAGCTTCGCCGAGGCGCTCGGCGGATAGCCGTCCACGAGGGGGCGAAGGTCCCGTTTGCGGGGTGGTGTCGGTGTCTTGGTCCAGGTGGCCGACCGGCGTCGCGCCGCATCCTCTTGAACGTTCCAGAAGCGAGCTGCTGGTCGATCCCAAGGTAGTCTCCTACTGAAGCTATATGCGCACCGCCGCGATCCTGCCCGTCAAGCGCTTCGCTCGCGCCAAGCAGCGCCTCGGAGCTACCGTCGCCGATCCATTGCGACTGGAGCTCGCGCGCGCGATGGTCGCCGACGTGCTCCTGGCCCTGCACGACACCAGCTCGATCGAGCGCACGATCGTCGTCACCTGCGAGCAGTCCGTCGCCGAGTCGGCGCGCGCGCAGGGCGCGCTGGTGGTGGCGGAGGACCGAATCGGCGATGGCCAGTCCGCAGCGGTGGCGCTCGGTGTCGGCCGCGCGCTCGCGGAGGGCTTCGAGCGCGTGCTTTGCGTTCCCGGCGACTGTCCCGCGCTCGACCCCGCCGAGCTCGACGAGCTGCTGGGCGCCGACCCCGGCCTTTTCGACCACCACGACGAGGGTCTTCTCCCCACCGCGGCTGCCCGCCTCGCGGCGGATCCGGCGACGGGCAGCGGTCGTGCGCCGGAGGTCACGATCGTGCCGGATCGTCACGACGCCGGCACGAACGGCCTGCTGCTTACCCCGCCGGATGCGATCGCTCCCAGCTTTGGGCCCGGCAGCTGCGAGCGCCACCGCGGGCTCGCGCTCGCCGCGGGCGTCGCCTGCCACGTGGCGCGACCGCCCTCGTTGCTGCTCGACATCGACACGGGGGCTGACCTCGCCGTGCTGCAAGACAGGCTTGCGGGAACACACACTCGGGCGCAGCGAACACGCACCGTGCTCGGCCAGCCCGAACGTACGGACGATCTCCCCCTCCCCACCGGCGCCTGAGCTCCAACGCTCGTGGCAACTCTCTCCGCGCGTGGCCTCAGCGGCCTTCCCGAGGTCGCCAGCGGCGACGACCTCGCCGCGCTGATCTTCGCCTCGCTGGGCAACGATCCCCTGCGGGACGGGCAGGTCGTCTCGATCGCGCACAAGGCCGTCTCCAAGGCCGAGGGTGCCGTCGTCGCGCTTGCCGGCGTACAACCGAGCTCACGCGCGCGCGAGCTGGCCGCGCACCCCGACGGCGGGGAAAGCCGCGACCCGCGCGTGGTGCAGGTCGTGCTCGACCAGTCGGCGGAGGTCCTGCGCGCCGAGCGCGGCGTGCTCATCTGCCGCACCCGTCACGGCTTCGTCTGCGCGAACGCCGGTGTCGACGCCTCCAACGTCTCCCCCGATGGGGTCGAGACGCTCGTGACGCTTCCCCGTGACCCCGACGCCTCCGCCCGCGGTCTTCGCGCGCGCTTGCGCGAGTTGACCGGCGTCGCACCCGCGATCCTGATCACAGACAGCTTCGGACGCGCCTGGCGCCATGGTCAGGTCGACATCGCGCTCGGCCTCGCCGGCATGCAGCCGCTCGACGACTGGCGCGGAAGGACCGACGCGCGCGGCCTGCAGCTGCGCGCCACCTGGCTCGCCGTCGCCGACGCCGCGGCCGCGACCGCCGATCTCGCGCGCGCGAAGGACTCGCGCGAACCGGTCGTGATCCTCGACGGCTTGGAGCGATTCGTCACCGCCGAGGACGGCCCGGGCGCCGCGGCGCTGCTGCGGCCGCTGGAGGAGGATCTGTTCCGGTGATGATGCTTACTCTGTGGACGTCTTACGCGTGCACGCGCGACCAAGCCTCTCTTGCAAGCGCGCGGCCCCTCACGGCGGCGCCTCAGCCCGCGCCCGCTCGCGGAGCCCTCAAACGGCGAGGGGCAGCGCGCCTGCCCTCGGAAGTGGGTAGCCGCGCCTGATCCCGTACAGCGTCGTGCGCTCCGCCGCCGGCCGCCCGGCCTCGTGCGCCGCGGCGATGAGCTGCTCGGGCTCCAGGCGAGTGCCGTGATAGCTGCCGGCGAGGCGGCTGATCGACTCCTCCATCAGGGTTCCCCCCAGGTCGTTGACGCCCCAGCGCAGCGACTCGCTCGCGGCGTCCAGCCCCATCTTCACCCAGCTGGCCTGCACGCTCTGCACGGTGCGCCCGAGCGCGAGGCGGAAGACCGCGGTGTGCTTGAGGTTCTCCGCGCGTGAGATCTCCTCCACCCCGTGCGTGCGCCCGAGCAGCGTCTGAAACGGGATGAAGGAGAGCGGTACGAACTCGGTGATGCCGCCGGTGCGTTCCTGCAGCTCGCGCACGACGCGCATGTGCTCGGCAAGCTCCCACGGCTCCTCGATGTGGCCGAACATGACCGTCGCCGTCGAGCGCAGCCCGGCGTTGTGCGAGGCCTCGATTATCTCCACCCAGCGCGCGACCGGCAGCTTGTTCGGCGAGATCCGTTCGCGAACGCCGTCGTGCAGCACCTCCGCGGCCGTCCCCGGCGTCGATCCGAGGCCCGCGTCTTTCAGCCGCGCGAACACCTCCGCCGGCGGCAGCTCGGAGATGTCGCACATGTGCGCGATCTCCATCGGGCTGTACGCGTGCAGGTGCAGCTCCGCACCCACGTCCGCCGCGGTTGCCTTCGCGAGGCGCAGCCAGCCCAGATAGTCCTCGAGCGCCCAGTCGGGATGAATGCCCGACTGGATGCACAGCTCGGTGGCGCCGAACTCGAGCGCGTCGTGGATGCGCGCGACGAACTCCTGCTCGTCGTGCTCGTATGCGTCCGGCGAGCGCTTGCCCTGGCCGAAGCCGCAGAACGCGCACCCCACGGTGCAGACGTTCGAGATGTTGATGTTGCGGTTGACCACGAACGTGACCGTCTCTCCCGCCAGCTCCGCGCGCAGCCCGTCGGCCGCTTCGCGCATCTCCTCGATCGCCTCCGGCCGCGTCTCCGCGAACATCGCCGTCAGCTCCTCCGCGTTCAGGACCACGCCGTCGCGCGCGCGCTCGGTCGCACCGGCGACGAGGTCGGGGCGGATCGGCCGGGCACCGCTGGCGGCCGGGTCGGTGCGACCGGAGCCGCGGCGCGGGATGAAGCTCCAGTACTTGACCTTGATCGTGTCCATCACGCCCTGCGCGACCCACTCCGAGTCGATGTACTTCGGGTACACGCACAACCGCTCCGTCAACGCCACGCCGTCGCGCTGCAGCTCCTTGCGCACCTGGTGCGGCGAGGGAAACGGGTGCTCGGGAGAGATGTGATCGCCGTTCGCGCTCAGTCCTCCCAGGTCGGTCGCGCCCGCGGCCACGAGCTCGCCCCACCAGTCGGCCAGGTTCGGCGGGATCTGAATCCCGACGTCCGGCATCAGCCGCCGCGTCTCCGCGATCAAGCGCGTCATGTCCTCGATGCCCACCGGACACGCCCACTCCGGCAGCGGCAGGTCGGGGCGATGGTCGGCGACGCCGGTGCGCCAGTACTCCCGCGCGGCCGCGTCGGCGATCTGCGCCGGCTCTTCCCCGTAGTAGCGCTGGTGGGGCACGAAGTTCTGCAGAATCACCTCCTGGATGTGGCCGTGCTCGGCGTGCACCGAGGCGATCGCCTTCAGCGACTCGACACGCTCCTGCTCGGTCTCGCCGATGCCCACCAGGATGCCGCTCGTAAACGGGATCTTCAGCTCCCCCGCCGCGCGGATCGTCTCCAGACGCCGCGCCGGGTGCTTCGTCGGCGAGCCCGCGTGCACCGTCTCCATCAGCCGCTCCGCGACCGACTCGAGCATCAGCCCCTGCGACGCGGTCACCTCGCGCAACCGCGCCAGATCCTCGCGCGTAAGCACGCCTAGGTTCGTATGCGGCAACAGGCCCCGTTCGAGCGCCCGCTCGCACGTCCACACCACGTACGCCGTGAAGTCCTCGTGGCCGTACTCGCACAGCCGTGACGCCACCTCCGGGTTGACCTCCGGACGCTCGCCGGTGAGCACGAGCAGCTCCTTGACTTGGCGCTTGGACGCCCCGTCGAGGATCTGGAGCACCTCCTCGGGCGCATACAGATGCGCCGTGTGCGTCGCGAACGCGCAGTATTTGCAGTAGCACCGGCACGTTCGCGACAACGACAGTGTCAGGTTGCGCGAAAAGGTGACTCTGCGACGCACCCGATGCAGTGTATGTCGTATTCGCCGCTCGCCCACGGAATGCGTCGGTCTCGCGGCCGGCTTACGCGCACGCGCGTGCGCGTGCGCGTGCGGCGTTCGAGAGCGGACCTCTCATCCGGGCCGCCATCAACATGCGGGAGCCCGGTCGGTCCGTCCGGCCCGGATCGTAAGTTGCTGGCATGTCCGAAGACACCCTGCGTCGCGCGGTCGCCGAGATGGTCGGCGCATTCACGCTCACGTTCGTCGGAGCCGGCGCCGCCGCGGCCGCCGGCGTCGCCCACGACCCCACCCTGATCGGCGCGGCGATCGCGAACGGGCTCGCGATCGGCGTGATGGTGTGCGCGCTCGGCTACATCTCGGGCGGGCATTTCAACCCCGCGATCACGTTCGGCTTCCTGATCACCCGTCGGATCAAGCCGGCGCTGGCGGGCGTCTACTGGGTCTTCCAGCTCGGCGGCGCCGCACTCGCCGCACTGCTTGTCAAGGAGCTGCTGCCACGGGCCACCACCGAAGCCGTGCACCTCGGCGTGCCCGCGCTCGGGCACGGCGTGAACGCCGGCTCGGGATTCCTGCTCGAGGCGATCCTGACGTTCTTCCTGGTGCTCGTCGTATTCGGCGCAGCCGTTGACCAACGCGGTCCGTTCAACGCCGTCGCTGGGCTTGCGATCGGCCTGACGATCTCGATCGACGTGCTTTTCGGCGGCCCGTTCACGGGAGCGGCGATGAACCCGTCGCGTGCGTTCGGGCCACAGCTCGTCGGCGATCATTGGGCCAACGGCTGGGTCTGGTACGCGGGGCCGGTATTGGGCGCCGCGGTCGCGGCGCTGCTCTACGAGTTCCTGTATCTGCGGCCATCCGCCTCCGAGCCGGACGGCCCACCCGAGACGGGTGTGCTCGAGCCCGGCGTCAGCGACACCACAGCGCGCTGAGCGACGCGCAGATGTCCGCGCAGATGCCCGGGACCGGCAAGGGCGTATACCTCGCCCGTCACGGCCAGACGGCATACAACCTCGAGGGTCGCTTTCAGGGCCAGCTGCCGGTGCCGCTCGACGAGTTGGGACGCACGCAGGCGCATGAGCTGGCCGAGCGCGCCGCCATGCACGGGTTCGCGACGTTGTGGTCGAGCACGCTGCTGAGAGCGCACGAAACAGCGGAGATCGTAGCGGCCAGGATCGGACTTCAGCCCAGACCGGATCCACGACTGAGGGAGACGAACGCCGGCGACTGGACCGACCGGCCGTTCAGCGAGGTACAGGCGGAAGCGCCCGAGCTGTTCGCCAAGTTCATCGCGGGCGACCCGAGCTTCGCGTTTCCCGGCGGGGAGTCGTTCGCCCAGCAGGAGGAGCGCGTGGGAGCGGCGCTCGACGAGATCGAACAGGGCGCGCTGCCCGCCCTCGTCGTCTGCCATGGGATGGTCATCCGCGCAGCCTTGTCGGTCCGTGCGGGCCACTGGCTGCCACACGGGCAGCGAGTGCCGAACGGCGCGCTCGTGCCGCTCGACCCCGCCGAGCTCAAAGACGTAGATCTCGGCGGCGCAGATGCGACGCAGGCCAGCTGAGTTACGCAGGCCAGCTGAGTTACGCAGGCCAGCTGAGTTACGCAGGCCAGCTGAGTTACGCAGGCCAGCTGAGTTACGCAGGCCAGCTGAGTTAAGCTCCGGCGAAGTTAAGCTCCCGCGAAGCCCGCGAAATGGAGGAGCAGGTGACTGAGACCCCGACGCTGTTCGTTTGCCACGGCGACGACGACGGCCCGCGAATCCATCCCTGCCGCCGCGTGCAGGAAGCGCTCCGTTCAGCCGGCATCGAGTACGACAAGGTGATCGCCGCTCATGGCAGTCCGTTGCCCTTCCTGCGCAAAGGCTCGCGCGAGGAGCTGCGCGAGGCCACCGGAGCGAGGAAGCTACCCGCGCTGAAGCTGCCAGACGGGACGGTCATCACCCATTCCCGCGCCATCTTCGCGTGGATCGGTCAGCAGAGCTGACCGATCCAGTGCGGGGCGCCCGAGCGCGGGCTTGACGCCTGCACAGTCACAGATGGGGCGTGCGATCGCCTTGCGCGCGCTACCTGCGTCTGGCCTCAGTCCAAGGCGACCAGGCGCGTGACCAGCTCGGCGCCCTCACGGGCCATCCGCGAGCGGGGCACCACCAGGTCAAAGCCCGCCCGCTCGGCCCGCTCGCGCGCGGGCGCGTCGACGTGCGAGTAGAACGCGAGCGTGCGCACGTCCCGCAGCTCGCCTTCCCGCGAGAGCGCTTCCAGGAGTCCGGCGCCGTCCAGATCGGCGTCCGTCAGGTCCACCACCAGCACCGCGGCCGCAGGCGCGGCGCCATCCCCGAGCCGCTCCCTCAGCCGGCCCTCGCCGCCGATCAGCTCGACGTCGTGCCCGGCGCCGGCAAGCGCGCCTTGCACGCGCGACCCGAACAGGAGGTCCGGGACGAGCGCCAGCACGCGCGCCATTTGGTTACTGCGCTCGCAGCCGGCGAAACTCCTCGCGGGCCGACTGCGGGCGGCCCCACATCTGCGTGACCTCGACACGCCCGCTGCGCACCTCGCGCACGACCAGCTCGCCCGCGAGTCCCGCGTCGTCGAGCAGGCTCAACGTGCCGTGCACGGTCGGCGCCGAGGCGGCGTGGCCGAAGCGGTGGGCTACGAGCAGGCGCCAGTGCCAGTCGTGCTTGGAGTAGGGACGCGCGTTGCAGGTGGTCATGTAGACCGCCGCTTCGACGTAGCGCGACTCATCCGCGAGCCGCAGGTCGAGCTCGAGATCGGTCCAGTCGTCGGGCAGCGAGTCCACGATCTGCTGAAAGGTGTCGGCCAAGCCCATCTGAGATGAAGCCTAGCGTGGCTATCCTCGAACTTGTGGCCGCAACCGACACGTCCAGCCTCGAGGCCGAGCACCGGGCACTCACCGAGGGCTGTGGTCTGGTCGACCGCTCCGAGCGTGGCAAGCTCGTCCTGACCGGCTCCGGCGCGAAGGAGTTCCTCGCCGGGCAGACGACGAACGACATCGAGGCGCTAACCCCTGGGAAGGGCTGCTACGCGGCGTTTCTCACCCCGAAGGGCAAGATGCTCGGCGACCTGCGCGTCCTCGACCTCGGCGAAGAGCTGTCTCTCGATACCGAGCGCATGGCGCTGCAGGCGCTGTTCGACATGATCCGCCGCTTCAAGGTCGGCTACGAGGTCGATCTGCACAAGCGCACGCTCGAGCGCGGCCTGCTGTCGCTGATCGGGCCCGACTCCGAGCGGATCGCAGCCGCCGCCGACCTGGGCGAGACGGAGCACGCAAACGTGCCCGTCGGGATCGACGGCGTGAGCGGCCTCGCCGTACGCACCGACGTTGGCGTGGACCTCCTCTGCGACGCGGCCGACAGCGAGCGCTTGACCGCCGCGCTGCGTGCCCGCGGCGCGATGCCCGTCTCCGAGGAAGGGGCCGAATGCCTGCGCATCGAGCACGGCCGCCCGCGCTACGGGATCGACCTCGACGACACGACAATCCCTCAGGAGGCGGGACTGAACGAGCGCGCGGTGTCGTTCACGAAGGGCTGCTACGTCGGGCAGGAGACGGTCGCGCGCCTCTTCTACCGAGGCAAGCCCAACCGCCATTTGCGCGGCCTGCGACTGTCCGCGCCGACTGCCCCGGGCGCGGAGCTGCGCCTCGGGGAGCGCGTCGTCGGGCGCCTTACCAGCGCGGCCGTCTCTCCAGTGCTCGGCCCGATCGGCCTGGCGCTCATGCGTCGCGAGGCCGAGCCGGGTACGGCGGTGGCGGTCGGATCGAACGGCATCAGCGCCGAAGTCGTCGAGTTGCCGTTCAGCTGACACGCAGCCGGACGGGTAGGATTGCTTCCCATCCAGTCCCCCGACAGTGAGGTTTTCAGCACGTGGCGATCGATCTTCAACAAGTCTCCGCCGTCGACGTCGAGCCCGGCGAGCTGCCCCCGACGATGGCCGCGTGGGTCATCCGCGAGGAGCGCTACGGCGAGCCCAAGGACGCTTTCCAGCTCGAGGAGATCGAGGTTCCCGAGCCGGGCGCGTTCGAGGTGATCGTGCGCGTGATGGCGGCGGGCGTCAACTACAACAACGTGTGGGCCGCGCTCGGCAAGCCTGTGTCGGTGATGAAGTACGGCGACCACCCCGAGTTCGGCCACCACATCGGTGGCTCGGACGCCTCGGGCATCGTCTGGAAGGTCGGCGCCGGCGTCACGCGCTGGAAGGTCGGCGACGAGGTCGTCGTGCATTGCAACATGGCCTCCTACGAGGACCCCGAGGTCCATGGCCTCGACCCGATGGCCGCGCCGTCGCAGAGGATCTGGGGCTATGAGACGACCTGGGGGTCGTTCGCCCAGTTCACGAAGGTGCAGGCGCAACAGCTCTTGCCCAAGCCGCACGCCCTGACCTGGGAGGAGGCGGCCTCCTACGGCCTCGTCTACTTCACCGCCTACCGCATGCTGATCACTCGCTGCAAGCTGCAGCCGGGCGCGAACGTGCTGATCTGGGGCGCCGCCGGCGGCCTCGGCGTGTTCGCCACGCAGATCTGCCAGGCGGCGGGCGCCAACTGCGTCGGCGTGGTCTCCTCGGCCGAGAAGGGCGAGCTCGTCAAGCGCCTCGGCGCCGTCGACTACATCGACCGGGGCGAGTTCGCGGGCATGATGCGCAAGGGCGGCGAGACGCCCGAGGAGGAGAAGGCGCGCTCCAAGGTCGCGCTGGCCTTCGCCAAGCGCGTCAAAGAGATCCTCGGCGATGCGCCCGACATCGTCTTCGAGCACGTCGGCAAAGCCACGCTGCCGGTGTCCGTGTTCACCGCCAAGACGTTTGGCAAAATCGTCATCTGCGCCGGCACCACCGGCATCGACGTCGACTTCAACGTTGCCATCCTGTGGATGCGCCAGAAGGAGATCCTCGGCTCGCACTTCGCCAACGCGTACGAGTGCACGAAGGCCAACGAGCTGATCGAGTCCGGCCGGATCCGTCCGGTGCTGTGGCGCACGCTCGGCTTCGACGGCGTCGCGGAAGCGCACCAGCTGATGCTCGAAAACAAGCACCTCGGCAAGATCTCGATCCTCGTCGGGGCCGACTCCGAGGGCCAGGGCAAGACCGCCGAGGGACCCGGAGCCATCCACGCGGAGGTCGGCGCCTGATGGCCGGCACGGTGATCGTGCCGTGGTACGCCACCGGCTTTCGCGGCGACGCGTTCGAGGAGGCTCTGAACGCGGTCGCTCAGGTCGCCCTGCGCTACGGCGCGAGCTCCTACGGCGTGTACCGCGCGCGCGACGATCGCTACAAGTTCCAGCAGCTCGCGAGCTTCGACGATCACCTCGACTGGGAACGCTACTGGCAGGGTCCGGAGATGACCTACTTCCGGGCGGCCCACTCGAGCTGGTACCAGGTGCCGGTGCTGTATGGCTGGTGGGACCACACCGCGAGTGGCGCCGTGGCGCCCGAGCCGATCACCTCCGCCAGCAACGGCCACTCCAACGGCCAAGCGGCGAATGGTCACGGTGGCGTCGCCACCGGGGAGAGCGCATAGCGCAAATCCGCGCCGCGCCCACCGGCGCTCTCAGCCGTGTTCGAGGGGGGCCATCGTCAGGCCCGCCCCCTTGAGCTGTTCCCAGTAGTGCTCGGCCGCCTCCTGATGGCCGCTGTAGACGATCGCCTTGCCGGCGGTGTGGATCGCGTTGGCCAGCTCGTGCCCGCGTTCCAGCGTGACGCCGGGGATGAAGCGCGCCAGCGTGCGCGCGACGTGGTCGAACGTGTTGTGGTCGTCGTTGCGGACGATCACCTTCCAGGAGTCTCCCAGGCTGCGCCCGGGCCCTCCGGCTCGCGGCGCCTCGATCGTCTGGCTCATAGACCGAAGAATAAAGATCGCGGCTCGACCGTACAATTGCGGGTATGAGCAAAGATCACTCCCCGCGCCTGCCCGAGCGCGACCGGCCCTGGATGATGCGCACCTACGCAGGGCACTCCACGGCGAAGGACTCAAACGTTCTGTTCCGCGGCAATCTCGCCAAGGGGCAGACCGGGCTGTCGGTCGCCTTCGACCTGCCCACCCAGACCGGGTACGACCCCGACGACGAGCTCGCCCGCGGCGAGGTCGGCAAGGTCGGCGTGCCGATCTCCCACCGCGGCGACATGGCGGCGCTGATGGACGGGATCCCGCTCGGGGAGATGAACACCTCGATGACGATCAACGCCACGGCCGCATGGCTGCTCGCGCTGTACATCGTCGCCGCCGAGGCGGAGGGCGTCGCCCAGGAGCAACTGCAGGGCACGACGCAGAACGACATCATCAAGGAGTTCCTGGCGCGCGGCACCTACGCATTTCCCCCCGCCCCCTCGATGCGGCTGATCGCGGACATGATCGCCTACACGGTCGAGCACGTGCCGAAGTGGAACCCGATCAACATCTGCTCCTACCACCTGCAGGAGGCGGGCGCCACGCCGGTGCAGGAGATCGCCTACGCGATGAGCAACGCGATCGCCGTGCTGGACGCCGTGCAGGAGCGGATCGGCGCGCCCTCCGGCGAGGGGAGCCTCTCGCCGATGGAGCGGGTGTTCGGGCGCATCTCGTTCTTCGTCAACGCCGGCGTGCGCTTCGTCGAGGAGCACGCGAAGCTGCGAGCGATGTCGGTCCTGTGGGAAGAGCTCGGGCGCGAGCGCTACGGGGTGCAGAGCGCCAAGCACCTGCGCTTCCGCTACGGCGTGCAGGTCAACTCGCTCGGGCTGACCGAGGCGCAGCCGGAGAACAACGTGCAGCGGATCGTGCTCGAGGCGCTCGCGGTCACGCTCGGACGCGACGCGCGGGCGCGCGCGATCCAGCTGCCCGCCTGGAACGAGGCGCTCGGGCTGCCCCGCCCGTGGGACCAGCAGTGGTCGCTGCGCATCCAGCAGGTGCTCGCGTATGAAACCGACATCCTCGAGTACCCCGACATCTTCGAGGGGTCGAAGGTGATGGACGGTCTCGTCACCGAGCTGCTGGAGGGCGCGCGAGCGGAGATGGCGGTCGTCGCCGAGCACGGCGGCGCGGTCGAGGCGGTCCCCTATATGAAGGGGGCGCTGGTCGACTCCCACCGCGAGCGCATCCGCCGGATCGAAGCGGGCGAGCAGATCGTGGTCGGGCAGAACCGCTTCTCAGAGACCGAGGACTCCCCGCTCACGGCCGGCGGCGACGGCGGCATCCTCGTGGTCGACCCCGCCGTCGAGGCGGCTCAGATCGAGGCGGTGCGCCGCTGGCGCGCAGAGCGCGACCAGGTGGCGGTCGACGTCGCCCTCGCCGAGCTGGCGCGCGTCGCGGGCGCGCCGCAGGACGGCGAGAACCTGATGGACGCGACGATCGCCGCGGCGCGCGCGGGCGCGACTACGGGCGAGTGGGCGCGCACCCTGCGCGAGGTGTTCGGCGGCTATCGCGCTCCCACCGGTGTCGGCGACGCGAGCGCGGCGCCGGCCGATGCGCAGCTGAGCGAGCTGCGCGAGAAGGTCTCACAGCTGCAGGAGCAGCTCGGGCGCCGGCCGAAGATCCTCGTCGGCAAGCCCGGGCTCGACGGGCATTCGAACGGCGCCGAGCAGATCGCGGTGCGCGCGCGCGACTCGGGCATGGACGTGGTCTACGAAGGCATCCGCCTGACCCCCAGCCAGATCGCCGCCTCGGCGCTGCAGGAGGGCGTGCACGTGATCGGCCTGTCGATCCTCTCGGGCTCACACCGCGAGCTGATCCCGGCCGTGCTCGCGGCGCTGCACGAGGCCGGCGTGACAGCCCCGGTGGTCGTCGGCGGAATCATCCCCGACCAGGATGTCGCCGCACTCGAGCAGGCGGGTGTGGCGGCCGTGTACACGCCGAAGGATTTCGACATCACACGCATCATGCACGACATCGTGGAGCTCGTCGGAGCAGGCGCCGAGCAAGCTCAGATCGCCCCCGACGGCGCGGCCGGCGACGAGCCCGGCGCGGCGGCGGCGACGGAGGAGGAGGAGGCGGCGGCGGCGATGCTCGAGCGCTCCGCGATCGCGGGCGACGGCGCGGTCGCCGGCGATCCCACGTGAGCCTGGACGGGGCTGCCCTCGGCGCGCGCCTGCGCGCGCGGGACCTGAGCGCGGCACCGGCAACGTTGAACCTGCTGGAGAGCACGGCCGCCGCCGACCGCGAGCAGGGGGCCGCGCTGCTCGCCGAGGTCTCCCCCACGGCGCTCGGCGGTGAGGCGCCCGGGCACGTGATCGGCGTGACCGGGCCACCAGGGGCGGGTAAGTCGACGCTGCTGTCGGCGCTGCTTCACGTCTGGCGGGGTACTGCCTCCGGAGAGAGTGCTGCTGCTGCTGCTGCCGGCGGAAGCGAACAGGGACGCACGGTGGCGATGCTCGCCGTCGATCCCAGCTCGCGTCGCTCGGGAGGCTCGCTGCTCGGCGATCGGGCCCGGATCGAGTTCGACCCTGCCGACGCGGGCGTGTTCATCCGCTCGACCTCGACCGGCGAGCGCCTCGGCGGCCTGGCGTGGGCCACACGCGCCGCCGCGCACGCGCTCGCGGCGGCGTTCGACATCGTCGTGATCGAGACCGTCGGCGTCGGCCAGGCCGAGACCGATGTGGCGGACGTCGCCGACACGGTCGCCGTCGTCGTGCAGCCCGGGAGCGGCGACGTGCTGCAGTTCCTGAAGTCGGGCATCATGGAGATCCCGGATGTGCTCGTCGTCACCAAGGCCGACCTCGGCCAGATTGCACTCAGCGCCAGGCGCGACGTGAGCGCGGCGCTGCGCTCACTGGGCTCTTCGGCGACGAAGGCGGTGGCCGTCTCCTCGGTGCCACCGCCCCAGGGCATCGATGAGCTGATCGCCGCCTTCGACGCGCATCGCGCCTCGATCGATCTGGGCCAGCGGCGATTGCGCGCGCGGCGAGCAAACGCGCTGTCTGACTACGTGCACGAGCACGGCGACCGCGGCCTGCGCGCGCTCGGCGGCAGGCGCGCGGCCGAGCGACTGCTGGAGGCGCAGGATCCGGCGCTCGACACGGCGGCGCTCGTGACGGCCCTCGAGCAGGGAGGGGCCGCGAGTTGAGCACGATCGCCGGCCATTTCGCGGGTGGAAGCTGAGATGGCGCGCAATCTGCTGCTGATGTTCGGCGCGTTCGTCCTCGCCAGCGCACTCGCCGGGGCACTCGGCGCGACGAACCTCGGCACGGCGCTCGCGTTCGGCCAGATGGCGTTCGCCGCGAGCACGGTCTATGTGCTGCTCAGGCGCTGACTGACGTCCGATAGCCGGCGCTGGACGATCTTCGATCGGTCTGCGTCCTCCCTCGCTCGTGTGCCAAGCACACTTCGCTCGGTGCTGGGAGATCTTCGATCGGCGTCTCGCTTGACTCTCGAACGTCGGTGGCATGCTTCGGAATATCTGGCGTCCGTTCGGCGTCATAGAAGTTAAGGACGCTGCGTTAGCGTTCGCTCGCCGTTGCCCGCTGACCATGCTGATACTGATCCTCTTTGCCATCCTCGCCGGCGCCGGCACAGCCCTGTCCCCGTGCGTGCTCCCGGTACTGCCCGCGCTGCTGTCCGCCGGCGGCGTCGGCGGGCGTCGGCGTCCGCTTGGGATCGTGCTCGGGCTGTCGATCACGTTCACCGTCACGATCGTCGGTGTCGCCAAGGTCGTCGACGGGGTCGGCCTGGGCTCAGATCCACTGCGCGCCGGCGCGGTCGTCGTCTTGCTCGCGTTCGGGGTCGTTCTACTGCTGCCAAGCGTGGCCGCGCGCATCGAGGCGCCGCTGTCGCGGATCGCGCGTCTGGGCCCGCGCACGCGTGGGGAGGGCTTTCGCTCGGGCCTGCTCGTCGGCGGCGCGCTCGGCTTCGTCTACACGCCGTGCGCCAGCCCGATCCTCGCGGCGGTCATCTCGGTCAGCGCGGCCTCCGGGAAAACGATCGTGATCGCCCTCGCCTACGCGCTCGGCTCGGCACTCGTGCTGCTCGCACTCACGCTCGGCGGCAGGCGCCTGTTCGACCGTGTGCGCCAGGCCGGGCGCGGGCCGCTACTGCAGCGCGCGCTGGGCGCGATCATGGTCCTCACCGCGGTCGCGATCCTCACGAACCTCGACGTCAACTTCGACCAGTTCGTGGCCCAGCACATCCCGGACGTGAACCTCACCGCGTCGCTCGAGTGCTCGAACACGATCACGAGCCGCCTGCACCAGATCAGCGGACACGTTGTCAAGTTCAAGCCGGCGAACGGATCCTCGGCCTGTGGCGGCTCGGCCACATCGGTACACACGGCGGCGCCCGACGCGAGCCAGGCCACGTTGCTCGCTGACGCACAGGGATTGAAAGATCTCGGCGAAGCGCCGGAATTCACCGATACCGAGGACTGGTTCAACACGCCGGGCGACAGACCGCTGACGCTCTCAGGACTGCACGGGCGCGTGGTGCTCGTCGATTTCTGGACCTACACGTGCATCAACTGCATCCGCACGCTGCCCTACTTGAAGGCCTGGGACGCGACCTATCGCAAAGATGGCCTGACGATCGTGGGCGTGGAGACGCCCGAGTTCGCCTTCGAGCACGAGGCCTCGAACGTGGCCCACGCGATCAACCAGTTCTCCATCCGCTATCCCGTCGTGCAGGACAACGAAATGGGCACGTGGAACGCCTACGGCAACGAGGACTGGCCCGCCGACTATCTGATCGACTCGAGTGGCCACGTGCGCTACGCGACCACCGGCGAGGGCGACTACGGCCAGACCGAAACGGCGATCCGCGCGCTGCTGGCCGAAGCGGGCCATCTCCTCGGCGGCAAGAGCCACCCGACGGACGTGGTCGTGCCGAGCGAAGAGGCCACGCCCGAGACCTACCTCGGCACCGCCCGCGCCCAGGGATGGGTCAACGGCCCGAAGGCGGGGCTGCACGACTACGGGTCTAACCCGCCCGCGAGCCTGGCGCTGAACGACCTCGCCTACAGCGGCACCTGGAGCATCGCCGGGCAGCCCGCCACCGCAGTCGCCGCGGCGGGGGTCGATCTGGAGTTCGAGGCCAAGGACGTATATCTCGTGCTGAGCTCGGCCGGCGAACGCCCGCTACCGGTGCAGGTGCTGCTCGACGGTCGGCCGATCCCCGCCACCGAGGCCGGTGCCGACGTCCATCACGGCGTCGTCACCGTCCACGGCGAGCGTCTCTACTCGCTCGTCTCGCTTCCCCGCGACGAGCAGCACCGCCTGAGCCTGCGATTCGCGCCCGGCGTCACCGGCTACGCGTTCACCTTCGGATAGCCCGCCACCGGCGCGCCGGACCGGCATCCACAGGCAGGTGCATACAATGAACCCCATGGAGGGTTCGATGGCCGAAACGAGCGCGCGTAGCTGGCTGCGCTGCTACCGCTGCTGGTCGCAGGATCTCGAGGTCCAGGTCCACTACGAGGGGATCCACAAGATCGACGCCGACACGGGTGAGCGCGCGGAGGTCGTCGACGAGCTGCAGGAGGCCGTCGTGCAGTGCTTGGACTGCATGCACGACCAGCCTCACCTCGGCTTCGCCAACGGCCGTGTGGAGCCGATCGAGGACCGCTGGGAACGGATGATCGCCGGCACCCCCTGGGTCGCCTCGTGCACCGTGGCTGTCGACGCCGAAGACGTCGACAGCTGCTCAGGCCCGGAGGCGGGAGACGCGCTGTCCTACGCCGCGTTCGGCGATCACGGCGTGCGCGAGTTCTTCACCCACGTGCGCTTCCACAAGCACGAAGAGGACGCCCGCATCATCGTGCACCTGCTGGTCGAGCTGTACGCGCGCTCGCTCGAGGAGGCCACCGACGTGCTCGAGTCCTCGGCGCGCGGCGCGCTGACGATCACCTCGCTCGCCGAGGAGTCGCGCCCGCCGGCGGCAGCGGGCGAAAGCCCTCATTCTTCACACGAATAGAGCTCAGCCCAAGCGGGCTTCGAGCGCGTCGAGCTGGGCGTTCAGCTCCCGCGGGAGCTTCTCGAACTGCGCGAGGTGCGCGCGGAACTGGGGGAGCTGGGCCTTCCACTCCTCGACGTCCACTCGCAGGAGCTCGGCCATGTCCTCGTCGGAGACGTCGAGCCCGTGCGTGTCGATGCCCTCGCCGCCGACCGGTGGGATCAGGCCGATCGAGGTCTCCGTCGCCGCGCCGTGACCGGCGCAGCGCGCGAACACCCATGAGAGCACGCGCGAGTTCTCGCCGAAGCCCGGCCACAAAAAGCGCCCGCCCTCGTCCTTGCGGAACCAGTTGACGTAGAAGATCTTCGGCAGCTTGGCGCCGTTCGTGCGGCCGATCTCGAGCCAGTGGGCGAAGTAGTCGGCCATGTTGTAGCCGCAGAACGGCAGCATCGCGAACGGGTCGAAGCGCAGCTCGCCGACCGTCCCGGCCGCCGCGGCGGTCTTCTCCGAGCTCATCACCGAGCCGAGGAACACGCCGTGCTCCCAGTCGAGCGCCTCGGTCACGAGCGGCACGACGGTGGAGCGCCGGCCGCCGAACAGCATCGCGTCGATCGGCACGCCGGCCGGGTCCTCCCACTCCGCCGCGATCGCCGGGTCCTGCGAAGCCGGCGTCGTGAAGCGCGCGTTCGGGTGCGCAGCGGCCTTGTCCGAGTCCGGCGTCCAGTCGTGGCCATGCCAGTCGATCAGGTGCGCGGGCGGCTCCTTCGTCAAGCCCTCCCACCACACGTCGCCGTCGTCGGTCTTGGCGCAGTTGGTGAAGATCGAGTTGCGCTCGATCGTGTGGATCGCGTTCGGGTTGGTCTCCTCGCCGGTGCCGGGCGCCACGCCGAAGAAGCCGTACTCGGGGTTGATCGCGTACAGCCGGCCGTCCTCGCCGAACTTCATCCACGCGATGTCGTCGCCGATCGTCTCGACCGTCCAGCCCTCGAGCGTCGGGACCAGCATCGCCAGGTTCGTCTTGCCGCACGCGCTCGGGAACGCGCCGGTGATGTACTTGACCTCGCCCTCCGGCGAGGTCAGCTTCAGGATCAGCATGTGCTCGGCCATCCAGCCCTCGTCGCGCGCCATCGCCGAGGCGATCCGCAGCGCGAAGCACTTCTTGCCGAGCAGCGCGTTCCCGCCGTAGCCCGATCCGTAGGAGGTGATCTCGCGCGTATCGGGGAAGTGCACGATGTACTTGTTCTCGGCGTTGCACGGCCACGAGACGTCTTCGGCCCCGTCCTCGAGCGGCATGCCGACAGAGTGCAGGCACGGCACGAACTCCCCTTCGGAACCGAGCGCGTCCAGAGCGCCCTGACCCATGCGCGTCATGATCCGCATGCTCACGGCGACGTACGGCGAGTCGGTCAGCTGCACGCCCACGTGGCTCTTGTCCGAGCCGAGCGGGCCCATCGAGAACGGCACCACGTACATCGTCCTGCCCTTCATCGCGCCTTCGAGGAGCTCGTTCAGCGTCTCGCGCATCTCCGCCGGGTCGCGCCAGTTGTTCGTCGGCCCCGCCTGCTCCTCGGTCGCCGAGCAGATGAACGTGCGGTCTTCCACGCGCGCCACGTCCCCGGGGTCCGACAGCGCGAGATAGGAGTTGGGCCGCTTGGCCTCGGACAGCTTCTCGAACGTGCCCGCGTCGACGAGCCCCTGGCAGAGGGAGTCGTACTCCTCGGCCGAGCCGTCGCACCAGTGGAGCTCATCCGGCTGGGTCAGCGCCGCGACCTCCTCGACCCAGGCCAGCAGGCGCTCGTTCTTGGTGGGGGCGGAAGCGGTGGTGTTCATGAGATGCAAACGGCTCCTAAATCTCGCTTACGTGATCGGCGTGCGCCAATCCTTTGGCGCAGCTGCCGGGCCGTGAAGGCTCCGGGAAACGGAAAAACGCCCTTGCGGGGCGATCGGAAAAGCCTAGCGCACGCCGCAAATCGTAGTTGTTAACACGATTCCCGGCTTTATAGGTCGTGCCGCATGCGGCACGACTACGACCACGTACATGTACGTGGTCGTCGACCGGCGCATGCGCCGGTCGGAAGGAGACGCCGCATGCGGCGTCTCCCGGGGGCCGTGCATGCACGGCCCCGCCGGGCGGCACATGTGCCGCCCGGAGCCCGGATCTACTACTCTACGTTTCCCTCTGCAGAGCCGGTTCCAGGGGTCTTGCGCGGGACGAGCACCAACCGCTTGAACTCCGCCACGAGCACGCCGTCCTGGTTGAGCACGCGCGTGTGCACCTTGACCGTGCCGCGGTCGGGCTTGGACTGCGACTCCTTCTTCTCGAGCACCTCCGACTCGCAGTAGAGCGTGTCGCCGTGGAACACCGGCGCGGGGTGCTTCAGCTCCTCGGTCGCGAGGTTGGCGATCGCCTTGCCGCTGACGTCCGAGACCGACATGCCGAGCGCGAGCGAGTACACGAGCGGGCCGACCACGACGTTGCGTCCCTGCTGCGATTTGCCTGCATACACGTCGTTCAGGTGCAGCGGGTGGTGGTTCATCGTGATCAGGCAGAACAGGTGGTCGTCGGACTCCGTCACGGTCTTCGCGGGCCAGTGCTTGTACACGGCGCCGACCTCGAACTCCTCCAGGTAGCGGCCATATGGATGGGCGCCGCTCGCCTCGCGTGCGGCCTGCTCGGTCTCGACGGTTTGGGTTGTGCTCATGGGTCTCCTTGGGTGATTGCCAGCGCAACTCTAGACATGACGATACGGTTCAGCGTTCAAAGCCGACCCTGGAGACCAGCCTTGCGCAACCCCCGAGACTTCTTCAAGCCCCTCGCGATCGACGCCCCCGAGCCCGCTCGGGAGATTCCGTTCAAGCCGTCCCGAATGATCCATTTCATGGATTTCTCGAACCCGAAAATGGTCGAGAAGACGCCGGATCTCGCGCCCAAGGTGGACATCCTGCTCGGCAACCTCGAGGATGCGGTGCCGCTTGAAAAGAAGGAGGCCGCGCGCGCCGGGCTGATCAAGGTGGGCAGGGAGATGGACCTTGGCGAGACGGCGCTGTGGACGCGCGTCAACGAGCTCGCCTCGCCGTACGTGCTCGACGACCTCACGCAGCTCGTGACCGAGATCGGCAACAAGCTCGAGGTCATCATGATCCCGAAGGTCGAGGGCCCGTGGGACATCCACTACGCCGACCGTCTGCTCGCGCAGCTGGAGGCGAAGGCCGGGATCGAGCGGCCGATCCTGATCCACTGCGTGCTCGAGACCGCCCAGGGCGTCGCCAACCTCGAGGAGATCGCAAGCGCCTCCCCCCGCATCCAGGGCATGTCCTTCGGCCCCGCCGACCTCGCCGCCTCGCGCCGCATGAAGACGACCCGCGTCGGCGGCGGGCACCCCGGCTACCGCACGATCGCCGACCCCGACCCCGACAGCCCGGACGCGCCGCGCGCGAGCTACCAGCAGGACCCCTGGCACTACTCGATCGCGCGCATGGTCGACGCCTGCACCTCCGTCGGCGCCCTGCCCTTCTACGGCCCCTACGGCGACATCTCCGACTCGGAGGGCTGCGAGACGCAGTTCCGCGCCTCGTTCCTGCTCGGCTGCGTCGGCGCCTGGTCGCTGCACCCCGGCCAGATCGCGATCGCGAAGAAGGTCTACTCGCCCGACCCCGACGAGGTCGCGTTCGCCAAGAAGGTGATCGCGGCGATCCCCGACGGGCGCGGCGTGCACATGATCGACGGCAAGATGCAGGACGACGCGACCTGGAAGCAGTGTCAGGTGATGGTCCGGCTCGCGGAGATGCTCGCGCGCAAGGATCCGGAGCTGGCGGAGGCCTACGGGTTCGTTCCGACGGCGGCGTAGTTCCCAGGCTCCGTGTAGGGTTCCCGACCGCATGAGATTCTTCGAGTTCGAGGCGCGCGAGATCGTCAAGCGCGCCGGCATCCCCGTCACCGACTACGGCTTCACGACCGACCCCGCCGAGGCCGCTGAGATCGCCGAGCGGATCGGCGGGCCGACCGTGATCAAGTCGCAGGTGCTCTCCGGCGGGCGGATGAAGGCCGGCGGCGTCAAGTTCGCCGACACCCCCGCCGAAGCCGAGTCCTATGCGCGCGACATCCTGCAGCTCGAGATCGGCGGGCACATGCCGCGCGGCGTGCTCGTCGACCCGAAGGCCGACGTCGAGCAGGAGTATTACGCGGGCGTCGTCTGGGACGGCGCCGCCAAGAAGCCGCTGATGCTGTTCAGCGACATGGGCGGGATCGACATCGAGCAGGTCGCCGAAGAGCACCCCGACCACGTCGGCCGCGGCCACTTCTCCACGCTCGAGCCGTTCTCCGACTTCCAGGCCAAGCAGGTGATCGCCGCCGCCGGCGTCACCGGCAGGGCCCTGCAGCGCGCCACCCCGGTGCTCGCCCGCCTGGCCCAGCTGTTCCTCGACGCGGACATGACGCTCGCCGAGATCAACCCGCTGGCGCAGCTGAAGGACGGCTCGTTCGTCGCGCTCGACGCGCACATGGAGATGGAGAACGAGGGCATGCCCCGCCAGAAGGGCCTACTGAAGGCGCTGGGCATCGGCGCGGAGGAGGGCACCCGCGAGGGCCACACCTCCACCCCGTTCGAAGAGGCCGTCAAGGCGCTCGACGGGGCCGACCATCGCGGCGTGATCCAGGGCAAGGACACCGGCTTCAACGGCGACATCGGCCTCGTGATCGGCGCGGGCGGCGGCTCGCTGACGCTGACCGACGCCGTGCGCCAGCAGGGCGGCAGACCCGCCAACTACTCCGAGATCGGCGGCAACCCGTCCGTCGCCAAGGCCTGCGGCCTGGCCAAGGAGGTCCTCCAGAAAGACGGCGTGGAGAAGATCGCCGTGATGATGTCGATCGTCTCCAACACCCGCGTGGACATCGTCGCGCGCGGCGTGATCAAGGCCTGCCTGGAGCTGGGCAGAGACCCCGGCGAGACGATCGCGATCTTCCGCATCCCCGGCGCGTGGGAGGAGGAGGGCTTCAAGATCCTCGACTCCTACGGGATCGAGTACTGCGACCGCTCCGTGTCGCTGTGGGAGGCCGCCGGTCGCGCGGTAGCCAAGATCCAGGGAGCTACGGCCTAGCCATGTCGATCCTCATCGACCAGGACACGACGTTCATCATCCAGGGCATCACCGGGCGCGAGGCCGTCAACCTCACCCGCGAGTGTCTCGACTACGGCTCGAAGATCGTCGGCGGCGTAACCCCCGGCCGCAAGGGCCGCGAGGTCCACGGCGTTCCGGTGTTCGACACGGTCGAGCAGGTCGTAGCCCACAACGGCGGCGTCGTCCCGGACGGCTCGGTCGTCACCGTCCCCCCCGCGGGCACGCGCGACGCCGTCTTCGAGGCGCTGCACGCCGGCATCAAGACGGTCGTGATCGTGACCGAGCGCATCCCGCGCCGCGACGTCGCGATGATGGTCGAGCTGGCCGACATAAAGGGCGCGCGCATCATCGGCCCCAACTGCCTCGGCGTGATCGTCCCGGGCGTCGCCAAGATGGGTGGCATCGGCGGCCCGGCACGCAACGCCTCCGTCGCCTACCAGCCCGGCCCGGTCGGCGTGATGAGCCGCTCCGGCGGCATGACCACGGAGATCTCCTCCACGCTGACCGCCGCGGGCCTCGGCGTCTCCACGGCGGTTTCGATCGGCGGCGACGCGATCATCGGCTCGACCTACGCCGAGCTGATGCCGTACTTCGAGGCCGACGAGCAGACCGAGGCGATCGTGATCTACACCGAGCCCGGTGGGCGCATGGAGGCCCAGCTGTCCCAGTGGGTCAAGGACAACGACTCGCGCCTGCCGATCATCGCCTTCATGGCCGGCAAGTTCATGGACGACGAGGAGATGCAGGGCATGTCCTTCGGCCATGCCGGCACGATCGTCGAGGGCAAGGAGGACTCGGCGACGGAGAAGATCGCGCGTCTGGAGGCGGCCGGCATCCCCGTCGTGCAGCGGATCGACGAGATCCCCGATCTCGTCAAGGCCAAGCTCGCCGAGCGGAGCCGAGCGTGAGGAAGGACGCCATCTTCATCGCGGTCGAAGTCGACGACGCCGCAGCCGCCGACACCGACCTCGCCAGGACGCTGACCGAGGCCTGCCCGGTCGACATCTATGGCCAGAAGCCCGACGGCAGCTTGGAGATCGTCGAGCAGAACCTCGACGAGTGCGTGCTCTGCCGCCTGTGCCTCGACGCCTCCCCGCCGGGGGCGGTCAAGGTCGTCAAGCTCTACGACGACTCCGCCGTCCTCGCCTGAGCGCCGTCCTCGCCCCGAGGCGTCCTCGTCTGAGCCGCCAGATGGGACTGGCGGTCGACTGCGCGGTGCACTATCGTTGGCAGAGGAGCGCTACGACGATATGAACGAAAACATCTCCCTCATCGCGATGTGCCTGTTCCTGCTGGCCTCGCTGGCGTTCCTGGCGCAGCAGCTCACTTCCTACCACTAGCCGGCCGTTACGAACCCGGCTTGCGCGCGTGACGCACCCGCTCGCGTTCCTGCTGGCGCTCGACGACGTTGATGATCAGTCGTAGGAACTGCTCGGGCCCGGTGGCCTTGGCCTGGCCGTAGGCGAACGCCTCGATCCAGTCGGGCACTTTCGCTTCGCGCGCCATCACGTTGAAGAACTCGCGGCGCATGTTCACGTGCACGCGGGCGTCCGCAGCCGGCCCCTTGGTCACTTTCAGGCCAGGCATCTCAAGCCGGAAGTGCTGGACGTCGCCGCGGCCACGCAGCTCGACGCCGACGACCAGCTTGATCGGCTCGAGCGCGGGCACCTCGCCGATGAACCTGCGCGTGGCAAGTTCGATCAGAGCCTTGGCGTCTTCGGCCATACGACCACCATCCCCTCCCCGCTATCGCCCAAACGTATATCGGTCTGGCGGACCAACCCAGAAAATCAAATCTTATGACGTTGCAGCAGCTTGCGTCCGATCACCATGCGCTGGATCTCCGAGGTGCCCTCGCCGATCAAGAGCAGCGGCGCGTCGCGATAGATGCGCTCGATCTCGTACTCCTTGGAGTATCCATAGCCGCCGTGGATTCGCAGGCACTCCTCGGCGCAGAAGCGGCCGGCCTCGGAGGCGAACAGCTTTGCCATCCCGGCCTCCAGGTCGGAGCGCTCGCCGGCGTCCTTCATCGCCGCCGCGCGGCGCACGAGCAGCCGCGCCGCGTCGACCTGCGTGGCCATGTCGGCGAGCTTGAACTGGATCGCCTGGTGCTCGGCGATCGGCTTGCCGAACGTCTTGCGCTCCTGGGCGTATTTCAGCGCCAGCTCCAGCGCGCGCTGGGCGAGGCCGACGCCGCGCGCGGCGACGTTGACGCGACCGAGGTCGAGGGCGTCCATCATCTGCACGAAGCCCTTGTTCAGCCCCGCCTCTTCGCCACCGAGGATGTTCTCGGCGGGGCAACGGTAGCCGTCGAACACGAGCTCGGTGGACTCGACGCCCTTGTAGCCCATCTTCTTGATCTGCGGCGGCACGTCGAAGCCCTCGAGCGCGCCCGTGTTCTCCGCGACGCCCGGCTCTTTCTCGCAGATGAAGCACGTCATCCCCCGATAGCGTGGGTCGGCCTGCGGGTCGGTCTTGACGAGCGTGAAGACGAGCGCAGAGCGCAGGCCGTTGGTGACCCACATCTTCTGACCGTTTATCTCCCACGCGCCGTCGTCCTGCTTCTTGGCGGAGGTCTTGATCGCCTGCACGTCGGAGCCGAGCTCGGGCTCTGAGAGCGAGAAGGCGGCCCGGATCTCGCCGCTCGCCATCTTCGGCAGGTACTTCTGCTTCTGCTCCTCGGTGCCGAAGTTCATCAGCAGGTAGGAGCCGATGAAGTGGGTGTTGACGACGCCCGAGATCGAGATCCATCCGCGCGAGAGCTCCTCGACGATCATCGCGTACGTCGCCAGGTCGAGCTCCATGCCGCCGTACGCCTCGGGAATCGTCACTCCGAACAGCCCGAGCTCCTTCATCTGCTCGACGATCGGCTCGGGAAAGGCGTCCTCGTGGTCGTAGTGCTCGGCGTTCGGCAGGATCTGCTCGTCGACGAACTGGTGCACCATCTCGGTGATCGCCTGCTGCTCGTCGGTCTTCTCTGTGTACGGCGTGGCGGCTACGGCCATCTGATCAATGCTCCAAGGTCGTATGTAAGGTCTTCAGGGAGAATACCGGCGTGAACTTCGCGCGCGACGTACTCGACTGGCTGCCACCGCACGAGCTCGCGCTGCTCGAGCTCGCGCGCGACGGCTCGCGCCGCGAGTGGACCTTCGGCGAGATCAGCGAGCGCTCCGCGCGCCTGGCGGGCACACTGCAGGCGCGCGGGGTCAGGCGAGGCGACGTGGTGATGACGCTGATCGGCAACCGGCCGGAGTGGGTGCTGGCGATGTGCGCGTGCTTTCGCATCGGGGCGGTCGCGCTGCCCTGCACCGAGCAGCTGCGCGCGAAGGACCTGCGGCTGCGCCTGGCGGTGGCGCGACCGGCGCTCGTGGTCGCGGACGAGCGCAACCGCTCGGAGCTCGAGACGGCGATGGCCGGAGTCGATGGGGTGCCGGTGGCGCTCGTACCGGACGAGACGCTCCTCGAGGCCGAGCCCGCGCCGCTCGTCGAGCTGTGCGAGGAGGATCCCTGCCTGATCACGTTCACGAGCGGCACCGCGGGCGAGCCCAAGGCGGTCGTGCACGGGCAGCGCTACCTGCACGGGCAGCACCTGCAGGCCAAGCACTGGCTCGGCGCACGCAAAGGCGAGCTCGTATGGTGCACCGCCGCGAGCGGGTGGAGCAAGAGCGCGCGCAACGTGTTCGTCGCACCATGGCTCTCGGGGGCCGGCGGCGTACTGCACGACGCACGCTTCGACCCGCACGAGCGCCTGGAGATTCTCGCCCGCGAGCGGGTCAACGTGCTGTGCATGGCGCCGACCGAGTACCGGGCGATCGCCAAGCAGGCGACGCTTCAGCCGTTTGAGGAGCTGCGCGGGATGGTGGCAGCCGGCGAGGCGCTGAACCCCGAGGTGCTGCATACATGGGAGCAGGCCACGGGTCTTCAGATCCGCGACGGCTACGGGCAGACGGAGACGGGACAGCTGACGGGCACGCCGCTCGAGACGCAGGCCAGGCCCGGGTCGATGGGAACGGCGCTGCCCGGCGTGGGCCTGCTGATCAAAGACGGCGAGCTGACGGCGAACCCGATGACGGTGCCGACGTTCTTCCTCGGCTACATGGGCGAGGAGGTGATCCGCGCGGGCGATGGCAGCTGGATCGTCCAGGACCGCCGCCGCGGAGGACCGTGGCGGACGGGCGACCGCGTTCAGGAGGACGGCGGTGGCTGGCTGCGGTTCGAGGGACGCGGTGACGACGTGATCGTCTCAGCCGGCTACCGGATCGGGCCGTTCGAGGTGGAGTCCGCGCTCGTGGCCCACGCGGCGGTCGCGGAGGCCGCCGCGGTGGCGGCCTCCGACGAGATGCGCGGGGCGGTCGTGCGCGCGGTAATCGTGCTGTGCGAGGGTTATGACCCCTCGCCCGAGCTCGCGCGCGAGCTGCAGGAGCACGTCAAGCGCGAGACCGCCCCTTACAAGTACCCACGGATCGTCGACTTCGTGACCGAGCTGCCAAAGACGCCGAGCGGCAAGATCAGGCGAGCTGCGTTGCGGGCCGAGCCCCAGCGTCCCTGATACCGGCAGCCTCCCGCTCGACGGCGTGCTCGTCTGTCCCCGCAAGGGAGACCTCCTGCACCGCCGTCGCGGGCGGACGCAGGATCAGGAACGCCGCGAGAATGCCGAGACCGACACAGATGGCGGCGACGACGTAGGCGAGGTGGTAGCCCCCGGTCAGCGCGCTCGCGAGCGAATGCCCACTCGAGCTCAGCGCTTTCGTGTGATCCGTTGCGATCGTGCCCAGTGTCGCCAGGCCGATCGCGCCGAACAGCTGTACGGAGACGTTGATGATGCCCGAGGCGAGGCCGGCGTCGCGTGCGGGCGCATCGGCCATCCCGATCGTCAGCAGCGGCAAGAACGAGGCGCCTGCCCCGAGCCCGAGCGCCAGGAAGGCGAAGAACAGGCCGGGGAAGTAGCTCGCATGAACGCCCTGGACGGCCAGCAGCAGCAGGCCGACGACGATTCCGAGCAGGCCGGCCGCAAGCGTCGGCACCGAGCCGAAGCGCTCCACAGCGCGCGCCGAGACGCCCATCGACATCGTGGCGATCGCGATCGTCAGCGGCATGAACGCGAGCCCGGTGTCGATCGCGTCGTAGCCGAGCACGCGCTCGAGATACAGCGCGCCGAGAAAGAACGCGGAGAACATGCCCGTGATCAGCAGCCCGCGCACGAGGCTCGAGCCCATCAGCGTGCGCAGGCGCAGGATCCGCAGCGGCATGATCGGATTGGCCACGCGCGCCTCCAGGGCGAGGAAGGCGCCCAGCAGGACCAGCGAGGCGCCGGCCGCGCCGAGCGTGCGCGCGGACAGCAGGCCGTAGTCGCTCGACTTGACGATCGCGAACGCGCCGAACATCGTCGCGAGCGTGATCAGCGCCGAGCCGAGCACGTCCACGCCGCCGGCCAGGCCGATGCCCTCGTTCTCCTCGATCAGCACCCAGCCCAGCAGCAGGGCGAGCGCGCCGATCGGCACGTTGACGAAGAAGATCCAGTGCCAGTTCAGCGACTGCGTGAGCGCGCCACCGGCCAGCAGGCCGATCGAGCCGCCGCCGGCCGAGACGAACGCGTACATGCCCATCGCCTTGGCCTGCTCGGCGCGCTCCGGGAACTCGGTGACGATGATCGCGAGGATCACGCTCGACGCCACCGCCCCGCCGACGCCCTGGATCAGGCGGGCGCCGATCAGCATCGCCTGGCTGTCCGCCACCCCGCACAGGATCGACGCCGCGGTGAACAGCACGAGCCCCGAGAGAAAGATCTTCTTGCGTCCGACGAGGTCGCCGAGCCTGCCGGCGAGCAGCAGGAAGCCGCCGAACGTGATCAGGTAGCCGTCGATCACCCATGTGAGGTTCGCCTGGGTGAAGTGCAGATCGCGCTGGATCGAGGGCAGCGCGACGTTGACGATCGTCGCATCGAGGACCATCATCAGCTGGCCGAGGCACAGCACGGCGAGCGCGATCCAGCGGCGGCGCTCGCGCTTGCCGGCCGCTCTCTGATCGGTGGCCTCGTTCCCGGTCTCGGCCGTGGCCCCGGTCGCAGCGGCCATCGCGCTCCGGTGGGACTCGGCCGCGGACCGCTCGTGGGCGGCGGCGACGTCTGCCGTGTCGATCTCTGACTTCTCGGTGACGGTGCTGGGACTCATGAGTGGCTCCTTCCGGCAGTGGCGAAGTAGCACACCATATCATGGATCATCATTGTTATAGAGATGATCTATATAAAATTTATGATCGCTGCTAGAATTAGGACAATGGAGAACGGTGTAAAATCACGCGCCATGGGTGCTGAGAGGGCCTCGTCATGCGCTCCCGGCTCGATGGTGCTGCTCACCAGGCTGGCCAAGCAGGTCTACCGGCGCAGCAACGACGAGCTGTTGGGGATGCAGCTGCGTCATCTGGTCGCGCTCAGCTACGTGCGCGACCACGACGCCTGCCCCCAGCACGAGCTAGCCGAGGCGTTCTGCATGGACGCCAACAACGTCGTTCTGCTGCTCAACGAGCTCGAGCCGCTGGGCTACGTGACGCGCCTGCGCGACCCCGGCGATCGCCGTCGCCACGTGGTTCAGCTGACCGCCGCGGGCGCCGAGGCGCTGGGGCTCGCCGAGCGCGCCCAGGAAGCGATCGAGGACGACGTCCTGAAGGCGCTCGACGCGGATGAACGCGCAACCCTCTGGAGGCTCTTGACCCGCGCGCTCTCAGGCGCAGAGCAAGATCAGCACGAGGCCTACACCAGCAGCGCCATCAACTCATAGCGCCTAGAGCGCCACCACTGCGTCGATCTCGACTTGAGCGCCCTTCGGCAACTGCGCCACGCCGACCGTCACGCGCGCCGGGGGATCGTCCAGGAAGAAGCTCGCATACACCTCGTTGACCTCTGCGAAGGCCGCCAGGTCGGTCAGGTAGATCGTCAGGCGCGCGGCGCGCTGCAGCGTCGCTCCCGCCGCCCCGCAGACGGCGTCCAGGTTTTCCAGGCAGCGACGTGCCTGCTCGCCCGGCGTCGCGCCCACCAGCTCGCCGGTGGCGGGGTCGAGCGGTATCTGCCCAGAGCAGAACAGGAGCTCCTGCACACGGACGGCGTGGCTGTAGGGGCCAAGCGCCGCCGGCGCACCGGAAGCGTCGACGATCTCACGATCTGCGGACATTGCGAGGACCTTATCGGCGAGCGGGTCGGCGCGGCGCGCAAGTGAAATGGCTAAATTCCGATCAATGCCACGATCCGTCGGGAAGATCGCTGCGATGCTTCTGACGGCAAGCTTTTGCGCGTTGGGCGTGAGCGCTGTCCCCACCGCACAGGCGCAGATCGCGTTCGCGCCGTGTGGCGACAGCAACGATTTCGCCTGCGGCCACCTCGTCGTGCCGCTGGACCCGAACAGCGGCTCCCCGGAAACCATCACCCTCGCGATCCGCCGCCACCGGGCGCCCGTCGGGGAAGCCCGCAGCGCGATCATCGCGCTGGCCGGCGGGCCCGGGCAGGCGGCCCTGCCGTTCGCAGAACAGTTCGCCGCCCTGCTGGGCCCGATCGCCTCCACGCGCGATTTGATCGTCTTCGACCAGCGCGGCATCGGCCTCTCCCATCCGCTGTCCTGCCATCGCTTCGAACAGTCCCTCGGCGGCGGCCCACCGGGCCAGTCGATCGCCGAATGCGCTGCCCAGCTCGGTCCTTCTCGCAGTGACTACACCTCGGCCGACACCGTCGCCGACATCGAGGCGATCCGGGCGGCGGGAGGCTATGAAAAGCTCGTGCTGTACGGCACCTCCTATGGGACGAAGGTCGCCGAGGAGTACGCGCAGGCATATCCGAGCCACGTCGAAGCGCTCGTGCTCGACTCGGTCGTGCCGCCGAACGGCCCTGATCCGCTGAACCGCGCGACCTTCGCAGCTGTGCCACGCATCCTGCGCCAGCTCTGCGCCGCGCGGGCGTGCGCGCACATCACCCGCAACCCCATAGCCGACCTCGCCAAGCTGCTCGCGCACCTCGGAGGAGGCACAGAGCGTGGCCGGTGGATCGACGGCCACGGGCACGGGCACACGATCGCCATCGCCGCCGACGGTCTGCTCGGAGTGCTCGTGGCGGGCGATCTGGAACCGATCCTGCGCGCCGAATTCCCGGCGGCGATCCACGCGGCGGCGAGCGGCGATACGGCGTCGCTCGCGCGGCTGCTCGCGCGGGCCGAAAGCGGGGAAGGCGAAGCGGAAAGCCCGAGCGAGAGCTTCGACACGCCGCTCTACTATGCGACGAGCTGCGAAGAGGAGCGGTTCCCGTGGAGTCGTGCCTCCAGTCCCCGCGGGCGGCTGGCCGAAGCGAAGGCACAGATCGCCAAGCTCGCGCCGAGCTCGGTCGCGCCGTTCAGCGCAGCGAACGTGCTCGACTTCAGCGACATGCAGGCATGCGCCTTCTGGCCGTTTCCCACCGCCGCCGCCCCGGCGCTGCAGGACGCACCGCTGCCCGCTGTCCCCACGCTGATCTTCAGCGGCGCCGACGATCTGCGCACGCCAATCGCGAACGCGCGCGAAGTCGCGGCGCAGATCCCCGGCTCGCACCTGCTGGTGGTGCCCAACGTCGGCCATTCGGTGCTCGGCACCGACCCGAGCAGCTGCTCACACGTCGCGCTGCTGGCCCTGTTCGCGAACACCGCGATCAAGCCGTGCCGGCCCGCGCAGTCCTCGCCGCTGCTGCGCGTGGTCCCACTCGCGCCGAAGCGCCTGGCCGACGTCGCTCCGGCACAGGGAACACACGGTAAGCCCGGACGAACGATCCAAGCGGTTGCGCTCACCCTGGCCGACTTTGACCGCCAGCTGGCGCTGCAGGAGCTGACGCAGCTCGAGTCCGGCTCCCTGTCGGCGACGACGCTCGACGTCGGTGGCCTGCGCGGCGGCTGGGCCGCCTTCGCGGGGGGCAAGCTGGCGCTTCACTCCTACTCCTACGTGCCCGGCGTCACGGTCTCGGGTGTGATCGGTCCGGAAACCGTACAGCTGAGCATCGGTGGCACAGCGGCCGCGCACGGCGCCCTGCGGTTGGGGCCGGGCAGGACCCTGACCGGCGCGCTCGGGGGCCGGCGCGTGCGTCTCGCCGGTGGCCGGCCGGGCGAACCCGGCGCAAGCGCCGCCCGGCTCAGCGCCGCGCTGAAGAAAGCCTCGGCGACGCAGACCGGATCGACCACCGAGCTCACGGCTCGCCTACCAGCCGAGCTCGGCCGCTAACGTGCGCGACGTGCCTGCCCACCCGTCAAGGATGCCGCCTGCCCACCCGTCAAGAAGGCAGCGGCTCGGCGTGGCGCTCGCGGGGACGCTCGCGATCGGCGCTTTGGGCGCGGCGTGCGTGCCGGCGGCCGGCGCGCTCACGTTTGCGCCCTGCGCGAGCAGCCCCGCCTTCGCCTGCTCGAGCCTGCCGGTCCCACTCGAGCGCTCGGGCGCAGTGCCGGGAGCGATCTCGCTGAGCCTCGAGCTCAAACCGGCGGGCCCCACGCCGAGCCACAGCGCCGTGGTCGCGCTGGCGGGCGGACCGGGCCAGGCCGCGCTCCCGCTCGGCGAATTCGCCGCCAAGGCACTGGCTCCGGCGCTCGTCGACCGCGACCTGATCGTCTTCGACCAGCGCGGCACCGGAGCGTCGAACCCGCTCAGCTGCGCCGCACTGGAAAGCTTCGCCACGGAGGCGAGCCGGCTCTCCGAACGGTGCGCGCTGCAGATCGGCCCCGCGCGCGGCGCCTTCACCACACCGGAATCGGTGGAAGACATCGAGTCGATCCGCCAGGCGGGCGGCTATGAAAAGCTCGTGCTCTACGGGACCTCCTACGGGACGAAGGTCGCCGAGGAGTACGCCGAGCGCTATCCCCAGCACGTCGAAGCGCTCGTGCTCGACTCGGTCGTTCCGAGCGACGGGCCGGAACCGTTCGCGGTTCCCACCTTCCAGGCGATCGCACCGGCCCTCCAGGAGCTGTGCTCCAACGGCGCCTGCGCAGGGATCGCGTCCAACCCGCTGGCGGATCTCGCGCGCTTGGACGCGCGGCTGCGCAAGCACGTCCTCGACGGCTCGGTCTACGACGGGTCCGGCCACCGTCACGCCGCGACGCTGAGCGAGGTCGGGCTGCTCGGCGTGCTGGAGGCCGGCGATCTCAACCCGGCCCTGCGCGCGCTGCTGCCGGCGGCCGTGCGCTCCGCTCTGCGCAACGACCCCGATCCGCTGCTGCGCCTGCACTTGCTCTCCGAGGGACTGATCCCGAACGTGCCGAGCAACACGCCGGGCGAAAGCTCGGAGGAGATCGACGAAGCGCTGTATCTGACGACCAGCTGCGAGGAGACGCCCTTCCCTTGGAATCGAGCCGGCTCGCCCGCGAGCCGCACGGCCGAAGCGCTCGCGGCGCTGCACGCCCTGCCGGCCGCCGACTTCAGCCCGTTCGACGCGAGCACCGCGCTGAGCAACAGCCTCGTCTCCCTCTGCGCCGGCTGGCCCGACGCCTCGCCCGCCCCGCCGCCGCCGAGTGCGCTGCCGGACGTGCCGACCCTGATCCTCTCCGGCGCGCAGGACCTGCGGACGCCGACGACGAACGCCCTCACGGTGGCCGCGCAGATCCCCGACGCGCAACTGCTGGTCGTGCCGTTCACCGGACATTCCGTGCTCGGCGCCGACTTCAGCGGCTGCGCCGAGCAGGCGGTGGACGCGTTCTTCGCGAATGCGCCCGTGCAGCCGTGCACAGCCACCAAGGACCTCTTTGCGCCAACGCCGCTCACCCCGACGAAGCTCGCCTACGTGCACGCCACGTCAGGACTCGGCGGCGTGCGCGGGCGCACGCTCACGGCGGTGCTCGACACGATCGTCGACCTCAACCGTCAGGTGATCGGAGCCACGCTGCAGGCCGACCGCGAACTGCCCAGCGGATCGAGCTTCGGCGGTCTGCATGGCGGATACGCGAAGATCGGCGCCTCTACGGTCACCTTGCGCAAGCTAGTGTTCGTCCCCGGCGTCCAGCTCAGCGGCACGATCCCGGTGAAGGAAGGAGCGCTCCAGACCGCGACGATCCGCGTGACGGGCACTGCGGCTTCCTCCGGCACGGTCACCGTCGGCTCGACGAGCAAGCAGGTCACCGGCACGCTTGGGGGCAAGCGCTTTGACGTGAGCCTCGCCACGGTCAAGCTCTCGCGGGTCACCTCCGCCGCGAGTGAATGGCCGTCCCGGCCCGTCAGCTTCCCGCTGGCGGGGCTGGTCGAAGCCCGTCCGCACGCCCGCTGACCAGCCCGCACCACCACACCGCCGGTCCGATCGGTCGGCGGCCACGCCCACTACCCTGCCCTGAGAGATGCCCAACGCCCTAGCCGCGGAGACGTCGCCGTACCTGCGCCAGCACGCCGAGAACCCTGTCGACTGGCTGCCGTGGGGACCCGCCGCGCTGGAGCGCGCGCGCGAGCGCGACGTGCCACTGCTCGTCTCGATCGGCTACTCCTCCTGCCACTGGTGCCACGTGATGGAGCGCGAGTCCTTCGAAGACCGGCGCACCGCCGAGCTGATGAACGAGAGCTTCGTCTGCGTCAAGGTCGACCGCGAGGAGCGTCCCGACGTCGACGCGCTGTACATGGAGGCCGTTCAGAGCATGACCGGCCATGGCGGCTGGCCGCTGAACGTGTTCCTCACGCCGGAGCAGCTGCCGTTCTACGGCGGCACCTACTTCCCGCCCGAGCCGCGCCACGGCATGCCGGCGTGGACACAGGTGCTGCAGGCGATCTCCGCCTCGTGGGAGAAGAGCCGCGAGGAGATCCGCGCGGGCGGCGAGCGTCTGCGTGAGCGGCTTTCGGGCGGGGCGTCGCTTGCGCCCTCCACTCAACCGCTCGCAGTGAACGCGCTCGACGCTGCCGTGGCGAGGCTCGCGGAGCTATTCGACCCCGCCCATGGCGGCTTCGGCGGCGCTCCGAAGTTCCCGCAGGCCTCCGTCATCGAGTTTCTGCTGCTGTGTGCAGACCACGCTCACCCGGGCCCCGAGAGCTTGCCGTCCGGGTCCATAACGAGCTTGAGCCCGGCGTCCGAGATGGCACTCGGCACGCTGCGCGCAATGGCGCGGGGAGGCATCCACGACCTCCTCGGCGGCGGCTTCGCCCGCTACAGCGTCGACGCGACCTGGACGGTGCCCCATTTCGAGAAGATGCTCTACGACAACGCTCTGCTCGCCCGCGCGTACCTGCACGGCTGGCAGGCATCGGGCGATGGCCGCCTGCTCGAGGTCTGCCGCGACACGCTCGACTGGGCGCTGCGCGAGATGCGCGGTCCGGAGGGTGGGTTCTACTCGGCGCTCGACGCCGACTCCGAAGGCGTCGAGGGACGCTTCTACGTGTGGACGGTCGGCGAGCTGCGCGACGCGCTCGGCGTGGACGCATACCGGGCAGAGGACGCGAACGCGGACGCCAGGGAAGGGAGCGACGCGGACGTCGCGATCGCGTGGCTTGGCGCGACCGCACAGGGCAACTTCGTCGATCCCCACCACCCCGCTCCGGGGCTGAACGTGCTCGAGGACCGCGGACCGCGCCCCGGCGACGCTGTCCGTGAACGCATTCGCGCGCGCCTGCTGAGCGTTCGCGAACGCCGCGTGCGCCCCGGCCTGGACGACAAGCGGCTGACCTCCTGGAACGCGCTGCTGATCGCCGCCCTCGCCGAGGCCGGCGCCGCGCTCGAGGAGCCTCGCTACAGCGAGGCGGCAATCGCCTGCGCGGAGTTCGTCCTGCGCGACCTGCGCACCCCGGACGGACGGCTGCTGCGCACCTACAACGAGGGCCGAGCCAAGATCGACGCCTACCTGGAGGACCACGCATACCTGCTGGAGGCGTTGATCGTCATGTTCGAAACCACCTGCGAGGAGCGCTGGTTCAACGAGGCGACGACGCTCGCAGACACACTGATCGCCCGCTTCGCCGATCCCGAGCACGGCGGCTTCTACTCGACCGCCGCAGACGCCGACGAACCATTGATCACACGGCGCAAGGACCTGGAGGACACGCCAATTCCAGCCGGACAGTCGAGCGCGGCGATGGGTCTGCTGCGTCTCTCCCAGCTAACCGGCAACGCCGAGTACGAACGCCAGGCGCTGAGCGTGCTGAGCCTGCTGCAAGACATAGCCTCCCGCCACCCGACATCGTTCGCACACGCATTGCAGGCCCTTTACTGGAGCTTCGCCCCCGCCCGCCCAATCGCCTGCGAGGTCCCGTCCACAGGGGCGATCGAGTAAGGGTTCGTAGGAAATAAATTTGGGTTTGAGGGGGTCGGACCGTGAGTGCCAGACGCTGCACGCGAGCGCAGGCGTGCTGGTTGTACGTCGAGCATCGTGGGTGGCGACTGGTGCCACGGAAGGGCCGCCTCAAACCCAAATTTATTTCCTACGGACCCAAGGCCAGGATCGCAACATTTTTCGGCGGCCACGCCGGAAAATGTTCGTCCTGGCCTCTCGACCACCGCCAGCGAGTCGCCAACAGCCATAGCCCGACAGGGCCGAGGCTCTCGCGGGCAGGACATGCCCGCGGTGAGCCGAAAGATTGCCGGTGGGCACTCCCGCGCAGCCAACCTCCCCGTCGATCCCACCCGACCACCACAGCCCGTTCGGCGGCGACACGTTCGGCGTACAGGCCGAGCGTTTTGCGCGCTTCTTCGGCACGCCCAAGTTCATCCTCGCCCAGACGGCGCTGGTCCTCCTGTGGATCATCCTCAACGCGCTCGCCATCACGCAGGCGATCGCCTGGGACAAGTACCCCTTCATCGCCCTGAACCTCGCCTTCTCGCTGCAGGCGGCCTACGCCGCCCCCCTGATCCTGCTCGCCCAGACGCGCCAGGCGGACCGCGACAAGGTTCGCGACGGTCTGCTGCAGCAGCACCGTGAGGCGGAGGCCAAGCACGTCGCCGAGTACGAGGCCCAGCAGGCGCGCGTGCTCGTTCAGGACAAGGATCTGGCCGAGCAACATCTGCGCATGCTCGCCCAGAACACCGAGCTGACCAGCCAGGTGGCGAAGCTCACGCAGGAGTTGCACACCGTGATCTGCAACGACGGCCAGGCGCCCTCGACGCCGCCGTCCTGATCAGATGATCGACAGGTAGCGGTCGAGCTCCCACTGCGTCACCTGCACGCGGTAGTCGTCCCACTCCTGGCGCTTGATCTCCACGTAGCGGTTGAACATGTGCTCGCCGAGCGTGCGCAGCACGAGCTCCGACCGGGCGGTCAGCTCGATCGCCTCGCCGAGGCTCTCCGGCAGCTGCTCGACCCCGAGCCGCCGGCGCTCCTCGCTGGAGAGGTGGTACAGGTTCTTCTCCATCGGCTCCGGCAGCTCATATCCCTTCTCGATCCCCTCGAGCCCCGCCTGCAGGAGCACCGCGAACGTCAGATACGGGTTGCACGCCGGGTCCGGGCAGCGCAGCTCCATGCGCGTCGCGCGCTCGTTGCCCGGGTGATACAGCGGCACGCGCACGAGCGCCGAGCGGTTGCGCCGCGACCATGCCACGTACACCGGCGCCTCGAACCCCGGAACCAGGCGCTTGTAGGAGTTCACCCACTGCGCGAAGATCGAGCAGATCTCCCGGGAATGCTTGAGCTGGCCGGCGATGAACGCCTTGCCCACGTCCGACAGGAAATACTGGTCGTCGGGGTCGTAGAAGGCGTTCTTGCCTTCGCTGAACAGCGACTGGTGCGTATGCATGCCCGAGCCGTTCTCGCCGAACAGCGGCTTCGGCATGAACGTCGCGTGCCAGCCGTACTTCATCGCGTACTCCTTGACCGTGATCCGGTACGTCATGCAGTCGTCGGCCATCTTCAGCGCATCGGCGTAGCGCATGTCGATCTCGTGCTGCGAGGGACCGACCTCGTGGTGGGTGTACTCCACGTGGATCCCCAGCCGCTCGAGCGCGATCACCGTCTCCCGCCGCACGTCGGACCCAGCATCGAGCGTCGTCAGGTCGAAGTAGCCCCCTTCGTCCAGCACCTCCGTGCCCTTGCTGTCGCGAAACAGGAAGTACTCGAGCTCCGGGCCGACGTTGAACGTGTCGAAGCCCATCGCCCGAGCGCGCTCCACGGCGCGGCGCAGCACGTGACGGGGATCGCCCTCATACGGGGTGCGCTCGGGGGTGACGATGTCGCAGAACATCCTCCCCACCCCCTGCTCCTCCGGGCGCCACGGCAGCACCGCGAACGTAGCGGGATCGGGCATCGCGATCATGTCGGACTCCTCGATCGCGTTGAACCCCGTGATCGAGCTGCCGTCGAAGCCCATCCCCGCCTCGAACGCGTCGTCGAGCTCGGCCACGTTGATCGAGAACGACTTCAACTGCCCCAGCACATCCGTGAACCAGAAGCGGATGAAGCGGATGTCGCGCTCTGCCACGAGCGCCTTGACGTCCTCCGCGGTCTTCGGCTGTTCTGACGAGGACATCCCGCGTGACCTTAGCCCATGACTTACACCCGCCGCTATCGACGGATGGCCAAACCGTCGGTTCTCAGTGGCCTGCCACGGCCGCTACGAAGTCCGCGACGTCTTCGGCTTCCCTGCCCTGGTAGAGCAGCGCCGGCATCTGGCCCAAGCCGCGGGCGCGGCCTTCCTGGATCGCGTTTTCCACGAGCGCTTTGCGGCCCGCGGGGGTGGAGATGTCATCGCCGACGCGCACGTCCAGGTTCGGGCCGATGCGCCCGACCGACTTCACCGCGGCCAGCGTGTGGCAGACGGTGCACGCGCGGGCGAACAGTTCGCGGCCCTCGGTCTCACGCCCGTTCAGATGCACCCCGCCGATTGCCGCGCTCGCCTTGTGCTCGCCGTTGTCCACCAGCACGAAGGCGGGCACGATCAGGCCGAAGGCGAACATCACGACCACCCCGAGCATGACCAGGCGCTGGCCCCCCTTCGAGTCGGTGTGCAGCGACTCGCGGGCGCCGCGAGGGCCACCGCGCATCGCGACGAAGAACACGCCGAGCCCGACGAGGACCCAAAAGACGATGACGGCGGCGACGAGCATGCGGGCGGGAAGATATCGAGTGTCGCCGCCACACGCCTCGTGAGAGGGCTCTCACCTTTAGCTGCGCCCAAGCTACGGCGCTACCCTTGAGTCAGGGAGTCCCATGAGCAATCTTCTTCGTCGCCTTCCACTCTCCCGTTTGCTGCTCCTCTGCGGGCTGGTGATCGCTCTAGGCGTATCCGCCACCGCGATCGCGCTGGCGGTGGGCACCGGTCCTACGCCACCACCCAAGCCGCTGGCGGATGCGGTCCACGACGCGCTGAGCGCGTCCCCGGTCGAAGGCGTCAGCGCGAGCGTCCAGCTGACCGACCATCTCCTGGAAGGAGTCAACCTCACGAGCGGCGGCGGCAATGACGGTGGGCGGACTCACATCCAGCCCGCTCCTCACCGGCGCCTCGGGACGGCTGTGGATCGCCACGGACGGACGCGTGCGCTTGGAACTGCAGTCGGAGAAGGGCGACACCCAGATCTACTACGACGGGCAACACACCGTCTCGATGTACGACGCGTCGTCCAACACGCTCTACCGCTACACAATTCCAGCCCATGAAGGCGGGTCCGGCGACAGCTCGGCGTCGGGCACAGCTCAGGGGGGCCATGAAGTCCCGACCGTGGCAAAGATCGAAGCAGCGATCGCTCACCTGGGCAAGCACGCGAGCGTCTCCGGCGCGTCGCCCACGGACATCGCCGGCCAGGCGGCCTACACGGTGCACGTCTCGCCCAACGAAAGCGGCAGCCTGCTCGGCGGCGCCGAGCTCTCCTGGGATGCGGTCCACGGCGTACCGCTGCGCGCGGCGATCTACTCCTCGACGAGCTCCTCACCAGCGCTCGAACTGGCGGCGACCTCGATCTCATACGGCCCTGTCGAATCGTCGGTGTTCGAGTTCACGCCGCCGGCGAACGCCAAGGTCGAAGAAGTCGTCCTCCCCCACGAGCACAGCGGTGACACAGGCTCCTCCACACAGTCGGGCAAGCGCCCGCACGTCACCAGCCAGGGCCACGGCATCACCTCGATCGCGGTGATCGAAGGCAAGGCCAAGGCTGACGCCGGCCAAACCTCTCAGACCACGCTGCCGGAAGGGCTGCAGAAGGTCAAGATCAACGGCGTCGAAGCGACCGAGCTGCCCACCGAGCTGGGCACGCTGCTCAGCTTCGAGAGCTCCGGCGTGCGCTACCTGCTCGCCGGCGCGGTCGGCCCAGCCCCGCTCGAAGCGGTCGCCAAGGGCCTGTAACAGTGACCGAGGAGGCCGCTCCGGCGGCGGGATCGTCGCTCCTGGCAAGGACGCAAGGAGCGTGGCGTGCTTCGCACGCGAGCGACTGAGGACGCAGTCAGGGGCGACGAGGCCCCGCCGGTAGCAGCGCGCGGACTGGTAAAGCGCTACGACGAGGTCCTCGCGGTCGACCACATCGACCTGAACGTCCGCTCCGGCGACGTGTACGGGTTCCTGGGGCCGAACGGCGCGGGCAAGACCACGACGCTGCGCATGGCCCTCGGCCTGATCATGCCCACCGAGGGCGTAGTAGAGCTGTTCGGCCGCGATCCGATGCGCGCCGGCGCCCGCGCGCTCGAGGGCGTCGCCGGGTTCGTCGAGGCGCCGCGCTTCTACCCCTACTTGAGCGCGCGCAAGAACCTCGAGTTGCTCGCGGCCCTCGACGGCGACGGCGCCCGCGAGCGCATCGGCGAGGTGCTCGAGATCGTCGAGCTGACCCCGCGCGCCGCCCACCGCGTCGGTGGCTTCTCACACGGCATGCGCCAGCGCCTCGGCATCGCGGCGGCACTGCTGCGCCGCCCGCGGCTGCTGATCCTCGACGAGCCCGCCACGGGCCTCGACCCCGCGGGGATGCGCGACATGCGTGCGCTGATCCGCCGTCTGGCAGACGAAGGGATCACAGTGCTGCTGTCCAGCCACCAGCTGCCGGAGGTGCAGGAGCTGTGCGATCGTGTCGCGATCGTCGACGCGGGGCGCGTCGTCTACGAGGGCGCGCTCTCCGACCTGCGCCGCCAGGGCGGGTCCGGCTATCGGCTGCGCAGCACCGACGATACGCGCGCCCTCGAGATCCTGCGGATGCAGCCCGGAGTCGATCATCCCGTAAGCGGCGAGCACGGTCTTGGATTCCAGGCTCGAGAGACAGACGTGGCAGCTCTGTCGCTCGCGCTGGGCGCTGCCGGCGTGGGCATTCTCGCGTTGACGCCGGAGCTCGCGACGCTCGAGGACCTGTTCTTCCGACTGACCGAGGCATGAGGCCCTCGACACTCGTGGTCTGGCGCTGGGAGCTGCGCAAGCTCGTCTCCCAAAAGCGGACCTACCTGGGGCTGGCGCTCGCGGCGATCCTGCCGGTGATCTTCGTGATCGTCCAGGGTCTGCATCAGCACCGAGGCCGCGGCAACGAGAACATCTTCGCCTCGCACATCACCCAGTCCGGTCTCGCCACCCCGGTGCTGATGCTGCTGTTCCTGTCGGCCTTCATGCTGCCGCTGATCGCCTCGCTGGTCGCGGGCGACATCGTCGCGGCCGAGGACGGCAACGGCACGCTGAAGACGATCCTCACGCGCTCTGTCGATCGCGGTCAGGTGTTCGCCGCAAAGACGCTCGCCGCGATGACCTATGGCACGATCGCGGTGTTCCTCTCGGCGATCGTGGCGACGGTCGCAGGGGTCGCGTCGTGGGGCTTTCACCACGTCGTCACCTTCTCGGGGTCGATCGTCTCTGCGCCGGAAGGCCTGCTGCTGGTGTTCGCCGCCAACGCCTGCTACCTGATTCCTCTGCTGGCGGTCGTCGCGGTCGGCGTGCTGCTGTCCACCGCCACCCGTAACAGCGCCGCCTCGGTGGTCGGCACGGTCGGTCTCGTGATCATGCTCTACATCGTCGCCCAGATCCCCGGCATCGAAGGCATCAAGCCCTATCTGCTCACCGAACAGTTCCAGAATTGGCAGGGCCTGCTGCGCACCCCGACGGACTGGGCCCCGATCGCCCATTCGGCATGGGTCTGCGCGCTGTACGGCGTCCCGGCGCTGGCCGCAGGCTATCTCGTGTTTCTGCGCCGCGACGTCGCCGGAGGATGAAACAGCGTCTCAGGCGCGGCTGTAGACGCCCAGGGTCAATCCCGTGCCGAGCGTCGAGCCTTTCAGCGCGTTGCGGGCGATGATCGGGTTGAACCCCGGCTTCAGGTTGAGCTTCTGCTTCAGCGCGTAGAACAGGAACGCGACGTGATGAACCTGCCCTTGGGCGCCGCAGATGCCACCCCAGCCGGCCTTGCCGGCGCTGTTCAGCCCGGCGACCGCACCCGCGGGCAGACTGCCGGCGGACAGACCGCTTGCACTCGGAGGGATGCCGCCGACGGCCCATTGGATCGCGTCGCTCGAGCTGCCGCTCAGATCGATCGCGAGCAGGAACAGTTCGGCCGTCCCGTGCGGCACGCCGTGCCATTCCAGCGGTGGCGAGACGTCCGCGCCGTCACAGGTGTAGCGGCTGGGGATCGCGCCACCGGCCTTGAACGCAGAGCTCGCGAGTGTGATCTTGCCCAGCGCTGCCAGCGCCTTCGACGTTGGGCTCGGCGTGCTCGACGTTTTCGCGGGCGGGACTTTCGCGGGTTGCGTCGTCGGTTTCGAGGTGGTCGTCGTCGTCGGTTTCTTCTGCGACTTTCCCGATGGCGGCTTCGCGGCTGTAGCGGTCGTGGTGGCGGTCGTCGCCGGGGTGCTCGCCGTCGTGGCAACGCTCGCTGCTTTGCCGGAGGTGGAGCTCGACCCTCCCCCGCAGCCGGCGATCAGCAGCGCCGCGCCGAGGGTGACCGCGCCCAGAGATGTGCGATTCCAGATCTTCAAGCCGTTCAGCTTACCTTAGAGTGCACTCAGAGCGCGGTCTGCACGTTGCCCGCCGGCAGCTCCACGTCGGAGAGCTCGACGTCTCCCATCAGCCGCCGCGCCTCGCGTGGGTCGATCAGCCCGGCGCCGAAGCGTCCCGTGGACTCCGCTCCGCAGGCCACGCCGAAGCGCAGGCACTGGTCTGGGGCGCGACCCTCGTAGCGCGCGGCCACGTAGCCGGCGAGGAACGCGTCGCCCGAGCCGCGCTTTGCGATCGGCTCGCGCGGCTCTATATATGCGCGCTTCAACCGCGGCTGGCCGTCGACGAGCACCCGGGCGAAGCATCCGTCCGGCAGCGTCATGATCGCCTCGCGTGGACCGAGTGCCGCCATCTCGTGTACCGCCAGCAGCCGCTCCGCCTCGCCGGCGAACTCGTGCCCGACCAGCTCCTCGGCCTCCAGCACGTTCGGCGAGACCACGTCCGGCTCGGCGCGCGCCGCCAGCAGCAGAGGCTCGCCGTCGGTGTCGATCACTGTCGTGACGTCGGCGCGCTGCAGGTCGCGGATCAGCGAGGCGTAGAAGTCCGCCGAAACCGCGCGCGGGAGCGAGCCGGCGAACACCACGATCGCGGCGCCGCGCGCGAGGTAGAGAAGCTTGTCGCGGAACAGCTCGACCTCCTGCTCGGACACGGCGGGACCGCGTTCGTTGATCTCGGTCTGCTGCCCGTCCGTAGGATCGAGCACAGACGTGTTCGTGCGCGACTCCTCGCGTATCCGCACGAAGTCGTTGAGGATCGACTCCGCGGTGAGCTGCTCGACGATGTGCGTCCCCGTCGCGCCGCCCGCGAAGCCGGTGGCGATCACGGGCTGGCCGAGCGCCTTCAACGTCCGCGCGATGTTGACGCCCTTGCCGCCGGCCATCGTGCGCTGCTCGACGGTGCGGTGACGGCGCCCCAGCTGAAAGCTCGGAACAGACAGCGACTTGTCGATCGCCGCGTTGAGCGTGACCGTGATGATCATGCTCGACCACCTTACCCCAGCTTTCCGCTTTCCACGCTCGATCGCCTCGAGGGCTATCCCAGCGCCCGCGCTATCCCAGCGCCCAAGCCTCCGCGCGCAGGCGCTCCGCCTTGGCCCGCGCCGCATCGGCGGGAGACCCTCCGGCCGTCACGTGCGCGTTTGCGATGCTGCGCGACGCCGTGACGAGGCCGCCCGCACGCCCGGGAGCGAACGCCGGCGCCAGGCCCGCCACGCGCCCGCCCTGGGCACCGATGCCGGGCAGCAGGAAGACGGCGTTGGGCATCAGCTCGCGGGCGCGCGCCAGGTGGCTCGGTGCGGTGGCTCCGACCACTGCACCGACGTCACTCAGGCCCGCCTCCCCGATGCCCGGCCCGCCCAGCTCGTCGACGACCGCCCCAACCCGCTCCCAAAGCGCCTCCCCGCTCGCCAGTCGCAGGTCCTCGAAGTCGGCGGCGCCGGGATTCGATGTGCGTACCAACACGAGCGTGCCCGCCCCGGCGGCACGCGCGGCCATCACGAACGGCCGGACCGCGTCTCTGCCCATCAGGGGGTTGACCGTCGCCAGGTCGGCGCCGAGACCGCGAACGCTTCCATAGGGTGTCTCGGCCCCCCCGAACAGCGCCTGCGCATACGCCTGTGCGCTCACGTCGATGTCGCCGCGCTTGCCGTCCGCGATTACGAGCAGGCCCGCAACCCGGGCGTGCTCGGCCACGGTGCTCAGCGCGCCGGCGCCCGCCTCGCCGAGCACCTCGAAGCGCGCAAGCTGCAGCTTGACCGCCACGCACGCCTCAGCGGTCGCGTCGATCAGCGAGCGACAGTGACCGACGATCGCGTCCGCGGCTCGCTGCGCCGGCGTCGCGCCCGGCACCTCCATCGGTTGGCGGTCGTCTCGAGCCGATCCCGTGCCCGGCCACAGCCCGCCGGGATCGGGGTCGATACCCAGGACGATCTGGGACTCGCGCTCGCGCACTCGCGCGGCCAGCGTGTCCCCGAATGACGCCGGGCGCGTCTTCAGCGACCCTTCACCGCGCTCTTCAAGCCACTGCCCGCGGTGAACCTCGGCACGCGCGAGGCGGCGATCTGAATGCGCTCGCCGGTGCGCGGATTCACGCCCTGCCGCGCGCCACGCTCACCCACATGGAACTTGCCGAACCCCGACACCGTCACCTCGCTGCCGCGGCGCAGCGCGTCCTCGACCGTCGCCAATACCGCGTCGACCGCCCGTGCCGCCTCATGCTTGGTCAGATCGGCACGATCCGCCACCTGATCGACCAACTCGGACTTCGTCACCTCGTCCTCCTCATTCGTAAGACCTTGCCTGCTCCGAAGCTAACACCGCGCGCGGACAGCCGCGCGGCAGGCGCGCACCACGGAATCGTGGCACACCATCCGCGGCCCGGCGCGCAGGGCGCCGCGAAGAACGGGAGAATACGAGGAGATGACCGTGACCCGCATCGCCTGGAGCGTGACCGTGTTCGTCGCGCTCCTCACCGCCCTGCTGCTGCTGCTGAGCGGCTACAACGGCTACGCCGGTCTCGGCCTGGCGGTCGCGATCTCGGCGGCGATCAACCTGCTGTAGCGGGGATCGGAGCTGCTGTAGGCGCGCTTCTCGAAGTGGCGAGCGGTGGCTTTTCGAGCGTTTGTGGAGCAAAGCTTGGTGCAGCGAACCTCAAGGACCTCCGAGCTCGGCCAGCAGCGCGCGCGTTGCGCGCCCACGGTGACTGATCGCGTCCTTTTGCTCGTCGCTCAGCTCGGCCATGGTCATCCTCGCCGCTGTCCCGGCGCCCGCGGAGGGCGCATCGTCCGGTACGAAGGCCGGGTCATATCCGAAGCCTCCCTCGCCGCGAGGCCTCTCCGTCACGCGCCCGGGGCAGCGACCCTCGAACACACGCTCCCCGTCCGTGCTCGGGTCGACGTAGGCGATCGCGCACACATACTCGAGCCCGCTGCCGGCGGGCGCCTCACGCAGGAGCTTGGCGAGGTTCTCCCCGTCGCTTGCCTGCTCGCCCGCATAGCGCGCGGAGCGCACCCCCGGCGCGCCACCGAGCGCGGCCGCCTCGATGCCGGAGTCATCGGCTATCGTCGCGCGACCCGTCGCTCGCGCGGCGGCGCGAGCCTTGCCGAGCGCGTTCTCGGCAAACGTCTCTCCGTCCTCCGGCGGCAGCGTCACCTCCTCGGGCAGCTTCTCCACCTCCCAGCCGGGCAGCAGCCGGGCGAACTCGCGCCGCTTGTGCTCGTTGCGCGTCGCGAGCAGAAGCTTACGGCCCACGCCACACCGCCTCGCCTACCCACGACCTTCCGGCAACTCCGCGCTCGGTCACCCGCCACTCGCCCCGCCACTCGCCCCGCCACTCGCCCCGCCGATCGCCCCGCCGATCGCCTGCTCCTGAATCGCTCGCAGCTGCTCGATGCCTTCGCCCGCGAGCGCGAGCAGCTCATCCAGATGCGCGCGCGACAGCGGCGTGCGCTCGGCCGTCGCCTGCACCTCGACCAGACCTCCCGCGCCGGTCATCACGACGTTCGCGTCCACGTCGGCGTTCGAGTCCTCGCCGTAGTCGAGGTCCAGCAGCGCGGCGCCGGCGACCATCCCGCACGATACCGCCGCCACCGACTCGCTCAGCGGCGAGCGCTCCAGCCGCCCCTTCTCCCGCAGGCGCGCGCAGGCCAGCGCCAGCGCGACGTAGGCGCCCGTGATCGATGCGCAGCGCGTGCCCCCGTCCGCCTGCAGCACGTCGCAATCGAGGTAGATCGTCCGTTCGCCGAGCGCCTGGAAGTCGACCGTGCCGCGCAGCGCGCGCCCGATCAGGCGCTGGATCTCCACGCCGCGCCCATCCGCTCTGCCCTTGGAGATGTCGCGTTGCTTGCGGTCGCCCGTGGAGGCGGGCAGCATGCCGTACTCGGCCGTCACCCAGCCCTTGCCCTTGCCCACCATCCAACGCGGCACGCTCTCCTGCGCCGAGGCCGTGCAGATCACGCGCGTCTCGCCCATCGAGATCAGCGCCGAGCCCGTCGCGGTACGCACGAACCCCGGCTCGATGCTCGTCGGCCGCAGGCCGCATGAGCCACGTCCGTAGCTGCGGCTCACGCGATCGCCTCCACCGCGGCGAGCTCCACATGCTCGACCTCGCCGAGCGGCATCTGCAGGAAGCGCGTCCCCAGCTCGCGGAACGCCTCCACGTCGCCGGTGCAGAGAAAGCGGTACTCGCCCTCGCCCGCTCCCTCGCCGCGGGGATTGCGCAGATCGTGCGTGCTCAGTGCGTGCTCGACCTGGCGCGCGAGCGCCGCGCCGGAGCTGACGAGCGTCACCCGCGGGCCGAGCATCCGCTGCAGCATCGGACCGATCAGCGGGTAGTGCGTGCAGCCGAGGATCGCCGTATCGACGTTCGCCTCGCGCAACGGACGGCAGGCCTCGCGCACGGTCGCCACGGCGCGCTCGTCGAACTGCTCGCCCGCCTGGATCACCGCCGCGAGGTCGGGGCATGCGACCGCGTGCAGCGTCACGTGCGGGTCGACGGCGTGCACGGCCCGCTCGTACGCGCCGCTCGCCACGGTCGTCGGGGTTGCCAGCAGGCCGATGCGACCGCTGCGCGTGCTGGCCACGGCGCGCAGCGCCTCTGGACGTACCACCCCGAGCACGTCCAGCCCGAGCGTGGTCTGCATCATGCGCCTGCTCAAGCTCGGCAGCGCGGCCGCGGTCGCCGAGTTGCAGGCGACGACCAACAGCTTTGCGCGGCGGCGCAGCAGCTCCTCGGCGATCTCGGCCGCGAAGCGCTCGATCTCCTCGGGTGAGCGTTCGCCGTAGGGGAACCTCGCCGTGTCCCCTAGATAGACGAAGTCCTCGTGCGGCAGCCGCACGAGCAGCTCGTGCAGCACGGTCAGGCCGCCCACGCCGGAGTCGAACACCCCGATCGGCCGGCTGCTCTGTCCGGGCGCATGCGCCGTGCTCGTCTGCTCGTCGGCCACGGGGCCATCATTCCATAGGAGCCCGAAGGGTCGGGGGCGCTACGGTCAGCGTTGCTCGTGCGCGTGCTCGTCGTCTCCAACATGCTTCCCTCCCCCGTTCATCCGGAGCGCGGGACCTTCGTCCGCGACCAGGTGTCCGCGTTGCGGCGCTTGGGAGGGCTCGACATCGAGCTCTACGAGTTCCCTCCGGGAGCGCGCGCGCTGGCGCGCGCGGCCCGTGACCTTCGCCGTCGCCATGCCGTCCGCCGATCCGGCGCTCGGCGCGCCGAGCGCTTCGATGTCGTTCACGCCCACTACGGCCTCACGGCGTGGCCTTCGTTCGCGGTTCCCGCCCCCGTGCACGCGCTGACCGTGCACGGCAACGACATGCGCCACCCCCGCACGCGGATGATCACCGGCGCCGCGCTCGGCCGGATCGACCTCCTCGCCGCCGTGTCGAGCTCGCTGGCCCAGGAACTGCCGGGCCGCAAAGCGCGAGCCCGCGCGCAGGTGCTGCCCTGCGGCGTGGATCTCGCGCGCTTCCACTCGATTCCACGCTTCCGGGCGCGCACCGAGCTCGGCCTCGATCTCGAGCGGCCCTACCTGCTGTTCGCGGCCGATCCCGCTCGCCCGATCAAGCGCTACGACCTCGCGCTCGCGCTGGCGCGCGAGGTGGGCGTCGAGCTGCTCGTCCTCGGCGGCGTCGATCCGGCCCGTGCGCCCCTGTGGTTCAACGCCGTGAACGCCGTCTTGATGCCTTCCGGGCACGAGGGCTTCGGGCTGGCGGTGCTCGAGGCGCTCGCCTGTGACGTGCCGGTGCTGACCACGCCGGTGGGCATCCATCCCGAGGCGCTCGCCGAAGTCGCGGGCACGCTGTGCGCGCCGTTCGACCTTGCCCGCTGGGCGCACGCCCTGCGACCCCATCTGCAGGCGCCCGATCCACGCATCGACGGTCGCGCGAGCGCGATGCGCTACTCCGATCGGATCATGGCCGAACGCGTGGCCGGGGCATGGCGCTCCGCGCTGCAGCGCACGTCTTGAGCCGACAGATGTACGCCTGAGCCCGGCGGGAGCGTGCCGTTCGCTTGCGAACGCGCGAACGACCCATCCGCCGGGTAGCATGAATCGGCGGTGGAGAAGAGCACGACCGGAACGGCTCCCGTGGCCGCCCCCACGAAGACCCCCGACGACGGCCCGCCGGCCGACGGCGAGCTTGTCACGCCCACCGGGCCTCCCGGGTTCGGCGCGCGCGGGCGCATGCGCCGGCGCGCACGCTTTCTGCGCAAGGCGCGCGAGCTCGCCTACCGCGACCTGGGCGGGCTGGTCTTCAACCTGCATCGCTTCGGCCAGCGCAACGACGCGCTGGTGATCGCCAAGCTCTCGACCCTCAGCCACATCGACGGCGAGCTGCGCACGCTCGAGACCGCGCTGCAGGAGCGCCAGGCGGTGACGGTCATGCGCGAGGCCGGCATCGCGGCGTGCCCTCGCTGCGCGGCGATCCACGGCAGCGACGATCGCTTCTGCCCCAACTGCGGTCTGGCGATGGATCGTCACGCCGAGCGCCCGGTGGCCAGCGCGCCGCCCACCGCAATGGCAGGACCCCCTCCGACACCGCCATCCACACCGGCCTCGACGGCGCCCACATCGCCCCCGGGCGCCGGACCGCCTGCAAGCGACTCGGCGTCGCGACCTGAGCCGCCCACTGGTCGACGAGCGTCCGCGGACGCCTCCGACGTGGATCAGCCCACCGAGATCGTTCGTCCACCGGACGCCGGCGCGTGAGCGTCGCCGCCTCGCCGCCGCCGTCCGCCACCGTCCCCAGCGCGCCCGTGGGCGAGACCTGTCCACTGTGCGGCGCTCCGCTTCATCCTGAGCAGGAGTGGTGTCTGCGCTGCGGCGCCGCCGCGCGCACGCGCCTGGCGGCCTCACCCAACTGGAAGGCGCCGATCGCCGTGATCGCCGCGGTGATCGCGCTGTCGCTCGGGGTCCTCACAGCTGCGCTCGTCAAGCTCGCGGGAGGCTCCGGCACAACCACCACGGCAGCGATCACCACAACTGTGACGAGCTCACCAGCCGCCATCCCCACAACGACGACACCGGGAACGCAGGGCACGGGCAGCGCGCTCGGCGGCGCCACGACCACAGCGGGCGCCACCACGACACCCGGTGCGAGCACCCCGCCAGGGACAACGATCACCCCGGGGGCGAGCACCACTCCCGGCCCCACGACCAACGCCGGAGCGAAAACCCAAGGCGGAGCGAAAACCACAACCGCAGCGGCGGCTCCCGGCACGAGCACTCGCCACACGACGCCTGCGGGCGCAACCAAAACCCCCACGACCTTCCCAGGGACGAAAATCCCGCTTCCAACCACACGACGCGTCGTCACGCCCGCTCCGAAACAGTGATCTCGACGCAGGAGGACGGTCCCTCCGTCGAGGCCGACATCGCCGTTGTCGGGGCGGGCGCAGCGGGGCTCTACGCTGCGCTGTGCGCGGCTCGAGCCGGCGCCACCGTCACGTTGGTCTCGGCCACTCCGCTCGCCCAGACCGCCTCCTACTGGGCGCAGGGCGGCTTGGCCGCCGCGCTCGCCGCGGACGACAGCTTCGCTCTGCATCTGCGCGACACCGAGCAGGCCGGCCGGGCCCTGGTCCGGCATTCGGCTGCCGAGATCCTCGTTCGCGAGGCGCCCGCATGCGTCGAGGACTTGCAGACTCTCGGCGTTCGCTTCGACGCTGACCGCTTCGGGCGCCTGGCGCTGGGCCTCGAGGGCGGCCACTCGGTCAGACGGGTGGTGCATGCCGGCGGCAGCGCCACCGGGCGGCGCGTCGTGCGTCAGCTCTCGGCGCTGGCGGCCGAAGAGCCGCGCATAACCGTGCTCGAGGGCGCGCGCGCGCGCGCGCTGTGGAGGAGCGGAGACTCCGACCGTCGCTGTCGTGGCCTGATCTGCGATGACGGTCGCATCCTCGCCGCGCGCGCCGTCGTGCTCGGCACCGGCGGCGCGGCGGCACTGTGGGAGCGCACCACCAACCCACCCGGCTCCCAGGGCATCGGCCTGCTCCTCGCCCACGCGGCCGGAGCCGCTCTGGCCGACCTGGAGCTGCTGCAGTTCCATCCCACCGCCGTCATCGGGCTGCCGGGACGCGAGGGCTTTCTCGTCACCGAGGCGATCCGCGGCGAGGGCGCGACCCTCCACGACCCCACCTCCGGCGAGCGTTTCGTCGACGAGCTCGCTCCGCGCGACGAGGTCTCGCGCGCGATCCATGCGCGTCTCGCGCGGAGCGGGGTGCGATCGGTCGGCCTGGACATGCGCACGGTCGATCCCGCCCACTTCCCGAACGTCGTCTCGGCGCTGCGCGACGCCGGCCTCGATCCGACGCGCGAGCTGATCCCGGTGGCGCCCGCAGCTCACTACACGATGGGGGGCATCCTCACCGATCTGAGCGCGCGCTCCACCCTTCCCGGCCTGTACGCCGTCGGAGAGTCCTCCTGCACCGGCCTGCACGGCGCCAACCGCCTCGCGTCCAACTCCCTGTCGGAGTGCTTCGTCTTCGCCCGCCGCGCCGTCGCCGACGCCCTCTCCCACCCTGAGCCTGCGGGCGCGCCCTGCTCCGCGGAGGAACTGCAGGCGCTGCGCGCCAGCGTCCCCGTGCCGCTCGCCGACGCATCGACTCGCGCCGCCCTGTGGCGGGACGCGGGCATCTCCCGCTCCGGCGATGGCCTGACCAGGCTGCTCGCCGACGCCCATCCCCTGGCAAGGCTGATCGCGCGGTGCGCGCTCGCCCGCGAGGAGAGCCGTGGCGCCCATCGCCGTGAGGACCGGCCCGCCATCGATCCCGCCCTCGACCACCGCCACGTCGTTATCGCCGGCGAGGGCATCGCCTGGCAGACCTGGGCCTGATCTCTTCGCCGCGTGAGGCGCTCCGCAGACCGATGCGCTTCGCAGACCGTGGCTCCGGGACACGCTCGGCGCGAGCCCGCTCGCCACGCAGAACTCTCGCACGGGGCTGGTTCCTAAAAAAAATCCCCTTCTTCTCTTTATCTCGGTCCTTTCGGATCGTGCACGTGTTGTCTGTCTTGGAAAGGTCTTGGAGGCAGTCGGAGTCTTTGGGAATGGCGGGTGCGCTCCAACCACCGAGTAGCCGAAAGGTAAGGGGATAGCTGCCATGTACCAGTTCAGCAGAGCCATCTACCGGGAGCTGGCGCCCCAGATCGTTGCCCCCCCGCCCGGAATCGCCGCCACGAGCAATCACGAGCACGTGCTGCGAGCCTGCGAGGCGGTGGTCGAGCGGCTGGCCACCGATCGCCACTACTTCGCGCGCCCCGAGCGCACCCTGTTCTGCGATATCCGCAGCTACTTCCCGATGTCCGCCCAGCAGCACGTCCACCAGGTCGTCTGCCGCTACATCGGCTACGCGCAGCGGTTCCTCGCCGAGCATCCGCTCGAGGGCTACACCGCGGTGAGCGGCGCGGCCCCGCAATGTCGAGCCACGACTCGCAAGGGCGCAGCCTGCCAGCGCATGCCGCTGTCCCACAACGGCTACTGTCCCTCCCATCAACACCTGGCCGACACCGAGGACCGCGAGCTCGCCGCCGCCGCTGCTTGATGACTGAGCGAATCGGCTTTCTCGGCCTGGGGATCATGGGCTCGCGCATGGCCGCAAACGTCGCCCGTGCCGGCTTTCCGCTGTCCGTCTGGACGCACACCCCGGGCAAGGCCGAGCGCTGGGCCTCCTCCCACGACGGCGCGAGCGCTTACGCGACACCCGCCGAGGTCGCCCGCGCGAGCGACATCGTTCTCAGCATGGTCGTCGACGGCGAGCAGGTGGCGGGGATCCTGCTGGGCGAGGACGGCGTCCTCGCGGGGGCCGATCCCGGGCTTCTGTGCATCGACATGTCCACGATCGCTCCAGCGGACACGCGGCGAATCGGCGCCGCTCTGGGCGAGCGCGACGTGCACCTGCTCGACGCCCCCGTCACCGGCTCCTCACCGCGTGCCGAGGCGGGCACGCTGACGATCATGGCCGGCGGCGAGGCGAGCGACTTCGCGCGTGCGCAACCGCTGCTCGAGGCGATGGGCGAGCTGGTCGTACACGTCGGCGAGCTCGGTCAGGGCGAGATGCTGAAGCTGATCAACAACGCCCTCGGCGCCGCCAACGCAGCGGCACTCGCCGAGGCGTTGCTGCTTGCAAGCGCCGCCGACGTCGATCTCGACGCGTTCGCCGAGGTCGTCGCGACCGGCTCCGGCGCCTCCGCCCAGCTGGAGCTGAAGTCCGGACCGATGCGCGAGCACGACTACACCACGCTGTTCAAGACCGCGCACCTGCTCAAGGACGTGCGCCTCTGCCTGGAGGAAGCACAGGCGGCCGGCGTGCCCTTCCCCTCGGCCGCCCACGCGCGCGACCTGCTGTCGGCAACGATGGGTCGCGGCCACGGCGAGGAGGACTATGCCGCGATGATCGAGGCAGCCGAGGGGCTGGCGGGACGGCGCCTGTAGAGAGGCCTCTTCAGAGCGCCTGCGGGGCGTCTCGATGACCGGCCTGTGAAGCCCATAACGGAGGTCTTGGCCCCGCCCGATCTTGGGGATAGCCAAAAAAACCAGGCGATTTGCAGGCGATTTGGGGTTTTCGCCTGGATTTCGGTATCTTTAATGGACCAGCCGCCCATCAGGTCCGGGTGGCGTGCAGCATTCGGTAAGACGCACCAGACGCATCCTTCATCTCGTTCGTTTCCAACTTTCATGCCAATTGCTTTCAAAGAATGGGCTGTCACCGTCCGCGCTCTGGCGGAAGGCGAGCAGCTGATCACCCTCCGCAAGGGCGGCATCCGCCAGCCCGGCAAGCCGTTCCGGCTCGCCCACGAGCGTTTCTTCCTCTACCCGACCTTCGACCACCAGCCGGGCGACCTCGTGCGCGAGTCCCATCAGCCCGAGCTGCGCCGCGCTCTCGAGGAGGGCGTCTGGAGCGACGGCGAGCCGCCACTGCACACGTTTACCTCCGGTGCGCCCGTCCAGCAGCCCGACCGCGTGCGCATCCGCGCCTGGGCCGAAGTCGCGGGCCACTTCACGATCGCCGACCCGCGCTGCGTCGACGCGCTCTCCCCCTTCTACGTGTGGACGCCCGACTACGCCGAAAAGCGTCTCGGCTGGCGCCGCCACCAGCCGCTGCACGTGCTGCTGCTGCGCACTTACCGCATCCCCCGCCCGGTGACGGTCAAGGTCAAGGACGAGTACAACGGCGCCCAGGCCTGGGTGGAGCTGCAACGCGACCTCCCGTTCGAGGGCACCCCCGTCCTCTCCGACGCCGAGTTCGAGCGCGCCTCTGAAGAGATCCGCGCGATCACCCGGGAGGCGGGCCAGCCGGTTTTGGTTTAGGGCGCCTCCCACGCGAGCGCTTCGCGTGCGGCTTCGGCGCCCGACTCGGGGACCAGGATCTCGCGCGTGCCGATCACCGGCGCGTAGCCGGCGATCGAGCCGCGCAGCATGCTCGGGATACCCTCCTCGAGCAGCATTCCCTGGAGCAACTCTGCCTGCGCCAGGTTCTCGGTCCGGGCGACTCCCACCAGCGCTCCTTCGGTGTACTGCGGCTTGATCTTGCGCGCCTTGCGCTCGCGCTCGCCGGCTGCCGGCGACGCGGTTCCCGGCGCGTACACCAGCGGCATGCCGCACGCCGCACAGAAGCGCTCGCCGGCGGGATGGGAGCCGGCGCAGTCCGGGCACACGAGCGGCCCGTCGCTCACCGCGGCGCCTCTTCGATCGCCACCTCTTCGATCTCGCCGCCGTCGATCAGGTAGGAGCGAAGCTCGGGCTCCATGCTGCCCGAAAGCCCCACGATGATCCACTCGACACCCGGCCAGTTCGCGGCGAAGTTGACGTCGGTCTGCGACGGATAGGGCGGGCTGCGCACATGCGAGTGGTAGATCGCGCCGAGCTTGCCGAGATCCTCGCACGCGTTCGACAGCTCCAGCAGCTCCTTTGGCGCGATCTCGAACTTCAGCGGGCTCGCGTGGACGTTCGTGGCTCGCAGGACGCGCAGCGCCCTTCCGGGCGGGTCGGGCTCGACGGCGACGACTCCGCAGACCTCGTTCTCGGGATCCTCGCGTGCGTGCGCGATCAGCTCATCCAGCAGCGCGCGCGCGATCAGCACCGGCTACCACCAGACGGTGGAATCGAGGTTCTCGATCTCCTCGACCGGCAGCGTGTATATGCCGCTCGACAGGTACTTCCAGCCGTCGTCGGCGACGACGAACACGACGTTGCCCTCGTCCAGCTCGCCCGCGATGCGCACGGCGATGTTCGCGATCGCGCCGCTCGAGACACCCGCGAACACGCCCTCCTCGTCGAGCAGCTTGCGCGTCCAGACGATCGCGTCGCTGTTGGTCACGAAGATCTTGCGGTCGAGCAGTGACAGGTCGATGATCGGCGGGATGAAGCCGTCGTCCAGCGAGCGCAGCCCCTGGACGGGCTCGCCCTGCATCGGCTCCGCGGCGACGATCTTGACAGCGTCCCCGAACGTCTCCTTCAGCCGCCGGCCGTTGCCCATCAGCGTCCCGCCCGTGCCGAGACCGGCCACGAACGCGGAGACCTCGTCGAGCTCTTCCAATATCTCGAGCGCCGTGCCGTTGTAGTGGGCGTTCGGATTGGCCTGGTTGCCGTACTGGTAGGGCATGTAGACCGAGGAGTCCGCGGCGGCCATCTCCAGAGCCTTCTCGACCGCGCCGTTGGAGCCCAGCGAGCCTGAGGAGTAGACGATCTCCGCGCCGTACATACGCAGTAGCTGGGTGCGCTCGGGGGTGACGTTCTCGGGCATCACGACCTTCAGCTTGTAGCCCTTGCGCGAGCAGATCATCGCCAGCGAGATGCCGGTGTTGCCCGACGTCGGTTCGAGGATCGTCTGCCCGGGGGCGATCGCCCCTTTCTCCTCGGCGTCCTCGATCAACGCCCTCGCCACGCGGTCCTTGACCGAGCCGGTCGGGTTGCGCGACTCGAGCTTTGCCCAGATGCGCACGCCGGACTTGGGCGAGAGTCGTGGCAGCTCGATCAGCGGCGTATTACCGATCGACTGCACGAGGTCCGCGTACCGGCCTCCGCAGGGCCTGTTCCTGAGCCGCTCCACCGCCATTACTTCACGGAATATAGCGCCCCCCGGCGACAAGCCATTAGGATGTGCTCGTCGTGCGCGACTTCGACTTCGACTGGCTGGTAATCGGCTCCGGCTTCGGCGGCAGCGTCTCGGCGCTGCGCCTGTCCGAGAAGGGCTACTCGGTGGGCGTGCTCGAGTGCGGACGGCGCTTCGCCGACGACGAGATGCCGACCTCGACGGCCGACCTGAGACGCTACTTCTGGAACCCTCGCCTCGGGATGAAGGGCATCTTCCGGCTGACGACCTTCAAAGACGTCTCGGTCGTCTCTGGCTGCGGCGTCGGCGGTGGCAGCCTCGGCTACGCCAACACCCTGTACGTGCCTCCGAAGCGGTTCTTCGAGGACCGTCAATGGGCCGACATGCAGGACTGGGAGAGCGCGCTCGCGCCCCACTACGCCGAAGCGCAGCGCATGCTCGGCGTCGTCGAAAACCCCCATGAGGACCCCGCCGATCAGCTGCTGCGCGAGCTGGGCGAAGAGCTCGGGGTCGGCGACACCTACAGACGGACGCCGGTCGGCGTCTACTTCGGCGAGGCGGGCCAGACCGTCGAGGATCCCTTCTTCGGCGGCGAGGGTCCCGCGCGGACCGGCTGCCGGCTGTGCGGGCGCTGCATGGTCGGCTGCCCGCACGGCGCCAAGAACACGCTTGTGAAGAACTACCTCTACCTCGCCGAGAAGCGCGGCGCGCAGGTGATGGCAGAACGCACCGTGATCGACGTCCGCCCGCTCGGCGACGGCTCCGGGAAGGACGGCTACGAGGTCGAATCGGTTCGCTCAGGCGCATGGCTGCGCAAGGAACGCCGGGTTCAGCGCGCGCGCGGCGTGGTCGTCTCCGCCGGGCCGCTGGGCACGAACAAGCTGCTGCAGCGCTGCCGTCTGAACGGGTCGTTGAGCCGGGTCTCGGCGCGGCTGGGCGAGCTGGTGCGCACGAACTCCGAGTCGATCCTGACCGTCACGGTGCCCGAGGACTACCACGACGACCTGATCGAACGGGTGGCGATCAGCTCATCGATCTACCCCGACCCGAATACCCACATCGAGACGGTCACCTACGGCGACGACGGCGACTCGATGCACCGGCTGTACACGCTGCTCGTCGGCGACGGCACGCGACTGACCCGCCCGCTAAAGCTGCTGTGGCAGATCCTCCTGCATCCCAGGCGCCTTGCGAAGGTGCTGTTTCCAAAGCACTGGTCGCGGCGCACGATCATCGTGCTCGTGATGCAGACGCTCGACAACGCGATCGCGCTCCGTCCCCACCAGGGCCCGTTCGGGTCGTTCTGGCTGAAGACCGAACAGGATCCCGAGCGCCCCAACCCGACGTTCATCCCGATCGCCAACCAGGCGGCCGAGTGGTTCGCCAAGCGCACCGGCGGCATCGCCCAGAGCTCCGTCACAGAGGCCCTCTTCAACATCCCCACGACCGCCCACATCCTCGGCGGCGCTGTGATCGCGCCCGATCCCTCCCAGGGCGTGCTCGACGCGCGCCAGCGCGTGTTCGGCTACGAGAACCTGCTCGTCTGCGACGGCTCGGCGATCCCGGCGAACGTCGGCGTCAACCCGTCTCTGACGATCACCGCGCTGGCCGAGCACGCGATGAGTCATGTGCCGGCGGCCGGAGCGCCCGCGGCTTCCGAGCCGGCCGTAGGCGTGACCGCCGCTTAGCCTCCGGCCATCGCCGGGAGAATTACGAGCGTGTCGCCCTCGCCGACGGCCGTGTCGAGCCCGTCGAGCACGCGTACGTCCTCGTCGTTCAGATAGACGTTGACGTAGCGGTTGAGCTCGCCGTCGGCCGAGAACAGCTGGTCCTGGGTCGCGGGGTGGTTGGCGGCGAGGTCGCGCAGCACGGCGCCGATGTTCTCGCCGGAGGCGTCGACCTGCTTCTCGCCGCCGACGGAAGCGCGCAGGACCGGGGGGATCTTGATCGTGGCCATGTGAGCGCGCAGCCTACCCTGCCGCGGCGCAGAATGCCTCGTAATCGGGGAACACGCCGAGCTCCTCGTCGGCGATGTCCTCGGGGTCGCGCGAGCAGATCGGGCACTCGGGATCGCGGTGGACCTTGACCTCGGTGAGGGTCGCGCCGAGCGCGTCGTACAGGAGCAGGCGCCCGATCGCGGGCTCGCCGATCTCGAGGATCAGCTTGACGACCTCGGTCGCCTGCAGCAGGCCCATCGTGCCGGGCAGCACGCCGAGCACGCCGTTGGCGCCGCACGAGGGCGCGAGCTCGGCCGGTGGCGGCTCGCGGAACAGGCAGCGGTAGCAGGGGCCGTCGTACGGTTTGAACACCGACAGCTGGCCGTCGAAGCCGAGGATCGAGGCGGAGACCACGGGGATCTTCAGGCGCACGGTGGCGTCGTTGAGCAGGTAGCGCGTGGGGAAGTTGTCGACGCCGTCGACGATCACGTCGTAGCCGTCGATGATCTCCATGATGTTCGACGCGTCGATCCGGGTCTGGTACTTGACGACTTTCACATCCGGGTTCAGCGCTCTGATCGACTCCTCGGCGGAGTCGACCTTCGGCACTCCCACGCGCTCGGTGTTGTGGATCACCTGGCGCTGGAGGTTGGAGAGGTCGACGACGTCGTCGTCGACGATCCCGAGCGTGCCCACGCCGGCCGCGGCCAGGTACAGGGCTGTGGGCGAGCCGAGGCCGCCGGCGCCGAGCAGCAGCACCTTGGCGTCGAGCAGCTGCTGCTGACCGTCCTCGCCGATCTCGGGGATCAGCAGGTGGCGGGAGTAGCGGTCGCGCTGCTCGGGGGTGAGCGTACGCGGGACCTCGACCTCGTAGCCGCGGTCCTTCCACAGCGTGATGCCGCCGGTCATCGAGCGCACGTGCTCGTAGCCGAGGTCCTCTTTGAGGGTGCGTGCGGCGTAGGCCGAGCGGTTGCCCGAGGCGCAGTAGACGATCACCTGCGTGGCCCTGTCGGGGACGATCGACTCGATCCGCGACTCGAGATAGCCGCGCGGCACGTGCTTGGCGCCGGGCAGCCGGCCGGCGGCCAGCTCCTCGGTCTCGCGCACGTCGATCACGGCCACGCCCTCGTCGATCAGCTCGTGCACCTCTGCGGGGTCCACCTCGTCGATCTGGCTCTTGACTTGTCTGAGCAGCTCCGGGCCTGACGGGCTCATCGTGAAACTCCTAAATCATGGTCGGGATTCATGGAGACTTCACAAAGTATAGCGCCGTCGTTGATCGAAACGGGCGATGGGACCAGACAGCTTCCTCACATACCCTGCGTCAGTGCCCTCCCATCTATGGACCGCCTTGCTCACCGTCGCGACTGCCCTGGTCGCCACGCTCGCTGCCGCGCTCGTGCTCGGCGGGTGCTCGGGCGGGTCCTCCCCAGCCAACCCTCCCCCCTCCACAGGTACGGACGCCTCCGCCTCCACGAGCTCCTCCTCGGGCTTCGATGGCGCGGCGCTGCCCGCAACCACCGCGCACGGGTTCACGCTCGCCGAGGTGACCGTCAACGGCCGGACGGTCTCGCTATCCCAGTACCGCGGCCGGGTAGTGGTCCTCGCCTTCCTGTACTCCACGTGTGGCGCCCCGTGCATCGTGATCGCCCAGCAGATCCGTGGCACGGTCGACGAACTGGGCGCCCACCCCGCCCCGGTCCTGATCGTCAGCGCCGACCCGGCGGCTGACACGCCGGCGCGCGTGAGGAGCTTCCTCGCGCGGGTCTCGCTCACCGGGCGCGCGCAGTGGCTGACCGGCTCGCTCGCGCAGCTGCGTGCGGTCTGGCACGCATACGGGATCACGCCCCCGAGCGCGGGACCGGCCGCGTTCGCCAACTCCACGTCGGTCTTCCTGCTCGACACCGCCGGTCGCGAGCGGGTGCTGTTCCAGTCCGAACAGCTCACGCCCGAAGGGCTCGCCCATGACATCCGTAAGCTGCAGTCCCTGCCGTAGCTGCGAGTTCTCGACGTCCTCGCGCGCGAACGACGACTGCGTCGACCGGCGCCGACAACGCTGTCGCGGTCACCGCGCGAACGTGTCTCCCGCAAAAGCCCGCACCGGGACGCCATGAGCCTGCTGATACCCTAGCTCGCAGGTAGGTATTTGCGGAGATGATGTTCTCAACCAAGGCCGAGTACGGCGTGCGTGTGATGGTCGAGCTGGCTCGGCGGGGCGGCGGGGCGGGCGGGGATCCCGTGCCGCTCGCGGAGATCGCCGCCCACGACGGGCTGCCGCTCGCCTATCTCGAGCACCTCGTGGCGCGCCTGCGCAAGGCCGGGCTCGTCGACTCGCGCCGCGGCTCGCGCGGCGGCTACCTGCTCGCGCGCTCGCCCACGGAGATCACGATGGCCGAGGTCGTCGAGGCGCTCGAGGGGTCGATCGCGCCGATCGAGTGCATCTCCGAGGCCTCCGACGGGTCGATCGTGTGCTCGCGCGAGTCCGACCCCGCCCACGTCTGCCCCACCAAGCTGTTGTGGACGCGCGTGCGTTTCGCGATCGTCCGCACGCTGCGCGAGACGACCCTCTCAGAACTGCTGCTCACACCCGCTCTGCTGACCGCACCGACCGCGCCAACCTTAGATATGCAACCCCTGACAACTGGAGCTTGAACAGCGAACATGGCCGACCTAGAGATCAGAGACCTGCACGTGCGCATCGAGGAGCGCGAGATCCTCAAGGGCGTCGACTTGGATGTCTCGCGCGGCGAGGTCCACGCGCTGATGGGCCCGAACGGCTCGGGCAAGTCGACGCTCGCCAACACGCTGCTCGGCCACCCCTCGTATGAGATCACCCAGGGGTCGGTCGTGTTCAAGGGCGAGGACATCACCGAGAAGGAACCGCACGAGCGCGCGAAGGCGGGACTGTTCCTCGCGTTCCAGTACCCGGTGTCGATTCCCGGCGTGTCGGTCGCGAACTTCCTGCGCATGGCGATCAACGCCAAGCGGGAGGAGCCGATCCAGGTGAAGGAGTTCCGCAACCAGCTGCAGCACGCGATCGAGCTGCTCGACGTCGACCGCGCGTTCACCTCGCGCCACCTCAACGACGGGTTCTCCGGCGGCGAGAAGAAGCGCGCGGAGATCCTGCAGATGGCGATGCTCGCCCCCGACGTCGCGATCCTCGACGAGACCGACTCCGGTCTCGACATCGACGCGCTGCGGACAGTCGCCGAGGGCGTGCAGAAGCTGCACGACGAGCAGGGCCTCGGCGCGCTGATCATCACCCACTACCAGCGCATCCTCCATTACGTCAAGCCCGAGTTCGTGCACATCCTGATGGACGGCCGGATCGTGCTCGAGGGCGGCGTCGAGCTGGTCGAGCGCCTGGAGCGCGAGGGATACGACGAGATCCGCCAAGAAGTCGGCGCGCGTGCCTGAGGTGTCCACCAACGGCGCCTCGCCCGTGCAGTCCAAGCCCGGCCGCCACCGCGAGGCGACGCTCTACCACGCGCTGCACGGCGCGGGCGCGGGCGACGGACGCTCGCTCGCGGACCTGCGCAAAGCGGCGCTGGAGGTCTATGAGACCTCGGAGCTGCCCGTGTGGCGGCGCTCGGGATTCTGGACGACGACGCTGCAAGCGCTCGACCTCGACGCGCTCGAGCTTCCCCCTCCCGGCGGCGAGCCCGGCGGAGGCGAGGTGCCGGACGTGGTCACGCGCACGCTGCCCGATCGCGCGCGCGCGGGCCGGCTCGTGCAGAGCGGCGGGACGGTCGTCCACTCAGAGCTCGACCCCGCGCTCGCCGCGCGCGGCGTGATCCTGTGCTCGCTCGAGGACGCCTTCAACGACCACGCGGAGCTGGTCGCGCCCTGGTACTCCAAGCGCCTGACGCACGACCGCAACAAGCTCGAGGCGGCGAACGCGGCGTTCTGGACAGGCGGCGCGTTCCTGCACGTCCCCAAGGGCGTCCTGATCGAGGACCCGTTCGAGATCGTCTACGCGATCGACGGCCCCGGCGTCGCGCAGTACGCGCGCACGCTCGTGCTCGGCGGCGAGAGCAGCGAGTTCCGCGTGCACGAGTACGACCTGGCGGAGGACTTCAGCGACGGCCAGTCGCTGCACGCGGGCGCGTTCGAGCTGTACCTCGAGGACGGCGCGCGCTGTCGCCTCGCGCAGGTGCAGGACTGGGGCTCAGGCGAGGTGTACGACGCCTCGACGCGCTTCGTCGGGGTCGGGCGTGACGCCTACTGCCACTGGCTGCCGGCGCTTCTCGGCGGCCATCTCGTGCGCCAGCACCTCGAGCTGGCCGTCAGCGAGCCCGGCGGCGATATGGCGTTCCGCGGGCTGTTCTTCGCCGAGGAGCACGAGCACCTCGACCTGTTCGCGGTCGACCTGCACGAGACCGGCCCGTCCGGCGGCGACGTGCACTGGCGCGGAGCGGCGACGGGCGAGAGCCGCGCGAGCTTCGAGGGTCTGATCCAGATCGACCCGGGCGCGCAGCAGACGCACACCTACCTGCAGATCCACACGATGATGCTGTCGCCGAAAGCCCGCGTCGACGCGATCCCCTCGGTGCTGGTGTCCGCCGACGACGTCTCCGCCTCGCACGGAGGCACGGTCGGAGAGCTCGACGAGGCCGCGATCTTCTACATGCAGACGCGCGGCCTCGACCGTCCCGCGGCGGTACGAGTGATCGTCGAGGGCTTCTTCGAGCCGCTGATCGCAGAGCTCGCAGACGAGCCGCTGGAAGAGCTGGTGCGCGCGAAGGTCGCCAAGAAGCTCGAGTCGGCGCGCGAGGACATCGAGGCGTATGCCACCAGTCGGTAGCGATTTTGGGGAGACACATACGCCTGTCCCCCGTACAACGCCGTCGGCGCCGGTCACGACAGCTGTCGGCACGGTTGCGGGCGGACGGGTCGCCGTGAGCGCCGGTGCGCGCCTCACCGATCTTGTCGCGGCCCACAGACGGGCGTGACGAGCGCGATGGGCACCCGCGCCGCCGTCGATGACCTGAGCGCCGGATTGGCCTCGCTCGACGTGAAGGCGGACTTCCCGATCTTCGCGCGGACATTCGACGGCCGCCCCCTGATCTACCTCGACTCGGGCGCGACGTCGCAGAAGCCACAAGTGGTGATCGACGCGGTCGCCGACCACCTGCGTGACCACAACGCGAACGTGCACCGCGGCGTGTACGCGCTCGCGCAGGAGGCCGACGCAGCGTATGACGGCGCACGCAGACAAGTCGCTACATTCGTGGGGGCGCGGCCGGAGACGACGATCTTCACGAAGAACGTGACTGAGGCGATCAACCTCGTCGCGTACGCGTGGGGGCGCGGCGAGACCCCGGGGAGCGCAACCGCGGGGGGCCGTGCGAACGTCGGCCCCGGCGACGCGGTGGTGATCACGCAGATGGAGCACCACGCGAACATCGTCCCCTGGCAGGTGCTGTGCCGCGAGCGCGGCGCGACCCTGCGCTACCTCGAGGTCGACGAGCGCGGCGAGCTGTCGCTCGAGCAGCTGGACGCGGAGCTCGAACGGGGCGACGTGAAGCTCGTCGCGTTCACGCACGTGTCGAACGTGCTCGGCACGATCGTTCCCGTCGCGGAGATGACCGCGCGCGTGCGCGCGGCGGGCGCGGTCTCGCTCGTCGACGGCGCCCAGGCCGTCCCCCACATGGCGGTCGACGTCGAGGCGCTCGGGGCGGACTTCTACGCGTGGACCGGCCACAAGGCGCTCGGGCCGACGGGCGTCGGCGTGCTGCACGGCCGCCGTGAGCTGCTCGATGAGATGGAGCCGTTCCTGACCGGCGGCGACATGATCGCCGCGGTCGACTTTCAGAGCGCGACGTGGAACGAGCTGCCGTACAAGTTCGAGGCCGGCACGCCGCCGATCGCCGAGGCGGTCGGGCTGGGAGCGGCCGTCGACTACCTCTCGCGACTCGGCATCGACCGCGTGCGCGCGCACGAGCAGGCGTTGACGGCGTACATGCTCGAGCGCCTGGCGACGGTGCCCGGCCTGCGCGTCGCCGGTCCGCCTGAGGCGGAGAAGCGCGGCGGTCTGGCGTCGTTCACGATCGAGGGCATCCACCCCCACGACGTCGCCGAGCTGGCCGACCGCGGCGGTGTGTGCATCCGCGCCGGCCACCACTGCGCGCAGCCGTTGATGCGCTGCCTCGGCGTCGGCGCCACGGCGCGTGCAAGCGTCGGCGTGTACAACGAGCCGAGCGACATCGACGCGCTCGTCGCCGCGCTGCTCGCCGGCCGCGAGGTGTTCGGGCTGTGAGGTGGCCGACGGCAACCGCGATCGCCGCAATGACTACCGCGACGACGACGGCCGCGGCAACGACGCCGGCTCATACGATTCGCCCCTCGAACATCGGTCCAGCGGCCGGAACCTTCATGTTTGAGCGACACGGGTAGGCGGGAAGAGCTAGTGGACGACCTCTACCGCGACTACATCCTCGATCATTACAAGCGTCCCCGAAATTTCGGCGAGCTGGAGCCCCACGACCTCGAGGCGCTCGAGCACAACCCCCTGTGCGGCGACGAGCTCGGCGTCCACATCCGCGTGCACGAGGGGCGCATCGAGGACCTGCGCTTCCACGGCCACGGCTGCGCGATCTCGCAAGCGTCGGCGTCGATCGCCTCGGAGGAGCTGATCGGCATGCAGCTGGCCGAGGTCTCAGAGCTCGGCGCGGACTGGATGATCGAGCTGCTCGGCATCCCCGTCTCCGCCACCCGGCGCAAGTGCGCGCTGCTCAACCTCAAGGTCGTGCGCGGCGCGGTCACAGGGGACCACGCTTGGCCGGTGTGACACGGCCCCCGAGTTACCCCGCGGCCCGGTCCGCTCACCCCCATGGGGACGGGCCGGGCATTTAGCCGGCCCGTCCCCATGGCGTGTTGTGAGGGTTTATTCGCTTTCTTTGACGAGTTCGGCGCTTGCTTGTTCGATCGTGCCATTGAGGATCGCGGTGTTTTGGCCCGCGGGTGAGGGGAGGCCGAGCTTGGTGTTGAGGATCGGGTCGACGAGGAATGCGAGTGGGCCGGCGCAGCCTGTTGCTTCGGGTGCCGCGAAGGCGTTGTCGACGAGCGAGTTGCCACTGACGACGAGGACTCCTCCTTCGGCTCTGCTCGTGACCTTGCCGGGGTTGCCCGCGATCGGTTTGTTCGGTGCGGGCGGGTTCGTTGTTCCGGTGGTGAGGTTCAGGAGGATCGGATGGCTGTTTGACCCGATGTAACATTCGTTGCCGAGCAGCGGGTTTTCGAGCTTGATCTTGACGGGCAGCTGCAGGCCGGGCGCGATCCCGGAGAACAGGAGGTACTCGTTCAGACCGATCGAGCCCGCGGGGGCCGCCAGTTCCGTGGTCGCCCTGACCGTGGTGGCGCTGTTTTCGAACGCAAGTTTGCAGACCAAGCGCTTTAGGACCGATTTGATTTCGGCGCATTTCATAGCGCCGAGCAGCCCTCCGGGCACGGTCTGCGGCGTTTTCGAGAGGGTGTTCCCCCCGGCAGCAGCGACGAACCTGATTGCGCCTAGGGACTCGTTGATCAGTCCGCCCTGCAACGTCTGGGTGCTCGTGATCGGGACGGTGACGTGACCGATAGTAATTTCACCGCCCGTGATCTGCGACGCGAGACACCCGCTTATTTCAGTGTTGTTCACGGGACATTCAGCGAACACGGCGTATTCTCCCATCGGTGTCGCCGCGGCGGCCGTAACACCGACCGCCCCCAATACAATCGCGATGGTCATCGTCAGTAACAGCGCACGATCGGGCATGCCTCTCCTCATCGTTTCTTCCTGTTCTTCGCGGGTGAATACTGCTTATGAGCCTTCGCGCGACATTGGCCACGCTTGCTCTTCGGCCTCTTCGCGCACGCTCTCAACGCCACCGCGAGCTTCTGAGCGCTCGTCAGCGCCTTCGCGCTCGCCGTGACGCTCGCGCTCGTATCGGTCGGGAACGCGACCTGCGGCGGCGCGATCAATGGCGGCGAGCCGGGCGCTATGAGCAGGACGGGGAACGCGGGTGTCGTGAACGACCCCGTCGCGCCGTTACTGGTCCCGTCCGCATTGGTCGCGGTGACCCTGTAGTAATAGGTCGTATCGGGCTGCAGTTCGCCGAGGGTCACGCTGACCGTTTCGATCCTGGCGCCGCCGATGCTGCCGAGGCCGGTGGGCGGACCGTAGTCGCCTGGTGTCCTCGCGAGCTCGAAACCGTACGCGGTCTGCAGGCTGTTCGTGTCGACGGTGCCTGAGATCGTCGCCGTGTTCTGGCTGACACCGCTCGAGCTACCGGTGCTCACCGTCGGAGGGGTCCGCGACGGTGTCGTGAAGGTTCTGTCGGACCCGATCGTGACACCGACTTCGCTCTTGACGACGATTGCGAAGTGGTAGGTCGTTTCCGCTAGCAGCGACGCCGTCGGGACAGGGCCTACCGCTTGCGGTTCATGGCTCGATCCCGCGCTCGCGGACGCCGTCGTGTCGCCTTCCGCGTAAGGGTCGGCTTTTTCTGCCGTGCTTCCCGCGAGCGCTCGTTCGTAGCCTGCTTGGGTGATATATACGAAACGGTATATCGTTTCTGCGCCGTTCGGGGTGACCGTTCCTGAGAACGTCGCGCTGGTACGGGTGATGTTCTGTGCTTCCCCTGTCGTGGCGGTGGGTGCGCCCAGCGTCGTGAATTCCTGGACCGGACCGTAAGTCGTGCTCGTCGCGTTCGTCGCGACCGCTTGGTAGTAGTATTTCCGATCCGCCGTCAGCCCCGAGAGGACTGCCGGACCGACGGGGTGATCCGCATAATCTGAGCCGATTTCAGGGCCCGGCGGCACCACCGTCGGAATCGCTCCTTCGAGCGCGCCGTTGACATCTACCGCCGGGCTCGTCGAGAACTGCAGATAGCCTGTCGTCGCCTGATTGTCAGGGTTGACCTGCGCTTCGAGGGTCGCCCCGGATGACTGCACACCTGAAGCGGACTCGCCGTCGACCCTCGGTGGCGCGGAAAGCGTTTTGAACGGCTCGACGTTCCCCGTGGTCGAACCTTCAGGGTTGGTCGCGGTCAGACAGTAAGTGTAGCTCTGGTTCGGTTGCAGACCACCAACTTCCACCGGTGTGACAGGCATACCGGCCGCGATCGCCGCTTCGGCTACCGGTTCGGTAATACCACCAAGTTCACACGTCCCATTCGTGTTATACGCGAAATAGTAGCCGACCGTAGCTCCAACGAGCGGCGCCGGCCGGCCGTGCAACATCGCCGTCGTCGCCGTGACCGCGGTAGCTTCTTCGGTCAACGGTTTTTCCGGAGCGCCAGCCAGGGCCGGCGCGCTCCCCGCCAGTGCGCTACCGCTCAGCACGCCGAGCGTGAGGAGGCCCGTCGTGAGCAGCTTGCGAGCGTTCGTCATGACTTGCTCCCCCGGCCGATGGTGGACTTTCGCGCGTAGCCCGCCTTCTTCGCTTTCGTCTTCCTCTTCTTTTTCTTCACCGTCGCCTTTGCTTTGGGACAGCCCGTGACCGCTATCTTTGTGGACTGTTTGAGCACCATCCCGTTCTGTGCCGTGAACAGTGTCGGCATCGCGAGCTTTGACGCGCACAAGCTCCCGTTCGCCGCGAGCGCCGAAAACTTCCCCTCGGGCAAGTACAGCTCAAAGCTGTTCACGGGAACGTCGGGCACCGTCTTGAACGTGCTGCTCGTGATCCCTGCTTTGCTGATGAACGTCGAGCCGACGAGATCGACACGGACACCGTCGCCCTGCAAGATCATCTCAAGGCTCGGGAACGCTTCCCCACCATGACTGACGAAATACACGGGGCCCGTCAACTGCACCGGCAAGACCGGGGTGTTCGCCTTCACGATACCCACCACCGACGCCGCGGGACAGTTCGCGGGGTTAGCATCGAACACCGCGGCGGTGCACGCCTTCTGCAACGTCGTCAACCGTGACGGGAGCTGCTTCGGGAGATCGACCTTCACCGACGCGATGTTCGCCTCCTTGCCCTGCGATCCCACCGGATAGCTCACCCTCGCATCGAGGCTCGCGCCGTTCGCTTTACTGGTCTTCCCCGACGTCGAGACATCGAACGCCGGTTTGAACGCGAGCGCCTGACAGTTCGTAACCTGAAAAGACGATGACACCGCGATATTCGCGGCCTGGGTGCTCGTCAACGCGCCCTTGATCGCGAGCGGGTCGCAGCTCGTCGGGTTGAACGTGAAACCAGGGCGGTCGACGGTGACATTCACAAGCCTCAACTGCAACGGGATCCCGTCAAGCTCCGTAGGCAACGGGTCCGCCGTGACGGTGATCGCCGCCGTACTCGGATCGATCGCGATCGCAGCCCGCACAACAACAGTGCCAGCACCGGTCGTACCAGCGAGGGTGTACGGGCCGGCCTTCGCCGGCACCACGACAGACAACCCGTACGGCGCGCCGTTATACGGGCCCGTCAAGAACACCTTGCCGCCCGTCACGAGGAACGGATCGGCGCCAGGACCCGTCTGCACATCTGTCGAGCCGATACGGCTCGCTTCGCTGCAAGTCCCCGCCGCGGCCTGCGGTTCCCCGCACAACGGTACCGACGTTACATTCGCAAGCAACCCCGGTGGGAACGCCATCTGCAAGCCGTTCAAGAACTCATCCGAATCAGAGCGACCAAACGCGACCGTGAACGGACTGTAGCCACCCGCCTGGTTGCTCGTCGTACCCGCGCTGAACGACGGCTTGAACTGCGCGCCAAAACAGTTTTCATCGACATCGAACTGGCTCGACGGGGACGCATCGGGCGTGAACGGCGAGCTCCACGGCGTCAAATCGACCGTCGTCGACACAGACCCGCACGTCCTCGGGTTCGCCAGCGTCGCACGCTCACCCCCCTGCAACGTCAACTGGAACTCGCTGAACGGCAACTGCGGATTATTATCGAACGTCGTCGTGACCTGACCCGTCTGCTGGTTGATCTGGCCCGTGCCTTCAAGCTTCACCACGATCCCCGATTCGCCTTCGCCGACGACCTGCACGAACAAACGCACCATCCGCCCATCCTGCGCATCCGCCGGACTACACGGACTACACAACGGGGAAGCCAAGAACACGTCGCCTGTCAACGCTTCTTCAAGCGCCGGCGTCTTGATACGCACGGTACCCACTTGCGAATCGCGCGGACAACCACCAGGCACACCCGAATGCAAACCAAACACCGCATCCGAACAATCACCCAAGCCATCCGCCGCCGACGGCGAGATCACGGTGCCCGCAGGCAACGTCGCAACAACCCTCTTCACGTTCGGCGTAGCCAGGCTTTCGGCTTCCGTGTTCTGCGGAACCTTCAAATCAAACGCATACCCCGCCGGAGCGCCCGCGTCCAACGTATCCGGCAACATCGACACCGACGGCTTGAACGACAACAGGTTACAACCCGTGTCCGTGCCCATCGACGCTTCATATTCCGGGCCGCCCGGAAAGAAGCCCGCGGCTTCCCACGAATCCGTTTCAAGGCGGCCTTTGAGCGGTTCCGAGCATTGCGACGGGTTCGTCAGCAACGGCACCCTCGACCCAAACTGGGTCTTGACGACCTTTTCTCCACTTTCGGTACCGTTATATTCGCCTCGTTCTTCGATGCCGGGGCCGCCGAAAGTCAACTGCGGCGTTTCACCTTCTCCGAGAAACTTGTTAGCGAGCGAATTCAAGCCGGCGTTGTCGGTTCCGGGCCCGTTGTGTTCGGCGGGCACCCCCCAGATCGTGATGAAGGCCGCATAGGTTCCTGCTCCAGCCGTGATGTTGGGGGCCGTTACACGCACCCCATAGTCACCACCTGAGAGCACGCTCGTATCGAGCCTGACCGAAAAATAGAGCGCGTTGAAAGCGAACGCGGCCGGCTCACCCGGCGCCGGCGCGATATTGAACACCGGCACCGTGATCACCAGGCGGTTGCCATGGCTGCCCACGATCACCGTCGCCGTCCCCACCATCGTATCCCGCGAACAGTTGGCAAAATTGACGACTTCGGCCATCGTGCAGCGCGCCATCCCGACCGTGGTGCCGACCAGACCCGGCGACAGGTCGAACCCGATATCCTTCGGATAGCCCACCGGTTCAGATAGAAGCAGGTACTTGGGTTCCAGCTGGTAGCCCCCGGCGAAGTTTGCCTCTCCTTTAGGGTTGATCGTGTTCAGGAAGAAGCCCGTCGTCACGTTCGGGTGCGCCCCGGCCTGGCTGGTGGAAGTCGCGCCGAACACGCTCCCGCTCGCCACGCCGTAGGCGGGCGTCGCGGAGCTGATGCTCACGGAGCTGCCGGCAGACGCGCTCGTCGCGCCGCCGCCCGCAACCGATGCGCCGTTCACTTCGCTTGCGCCTTCGGTATGCGATTTTACATCGACCCTGACTGTCATGACCAGCGTGTCACCCTCGTCGACCGGTTCAGAGGTCACGCAATGCGGCTCCGGCGACAGCGAACAACTCAGACCACCGTATCCTTGTTCGTCACTCCCGGTCGGCCCTACCTCCCCCAGCGGATCCTTGTAAGCGTTGTCTCCGAAGACTTCGACGGCGGTCAGCCCGGGGGGCAGCGCATCGCTGACGGTAATCGGGCTCACTATCGGGCTTTCGGGGTAGGAGCCACCGTGTTCCAGTTTATACGCGCGATGACAGTTACCATGCTTCGGCTTAAAGAGCTTACCCCGGTCGCGGCTTCTGCTTCTTCTCTGAGCTTTTCCGCTTCGATCTGTGCGGCGGTGCAACCGGTCGAGGCGCCGCCGACATTGGTCGCCACCACCATCACGGCATCGGTGCCGGATTCGTCGCCCGGCTTGAAGTTCGTCGGGGTGGTGACCGAGATGATCTTCCACACCGGGCCGCCCGTTTCGGCTCGAGCAGCGGAACTGAGGATGCTCAGCGCGAGGATCGCGAGAAGGATGGGTGCAAATCGCTTGACCATTGTTACTTCCTACCCTTCTTCGACCGCTTGGCCCGTTGTTTTTTGACGCACTTGCTCTTCTTCCTCACAAAGCCCTTCCTGCATTTCGTCGCCTTGGACGTCGACTTGGGTTTGACAGCAGGCGCCGCCGCGGACGCTTGCTCGGGATTGCCGAGACCGGAGAACGTCGCGCTCGCGGGCACGCCAAGGGACACCGATACATTCTGCGGACCTTGACAGACCGCGCCCTGGCACGGCACGGCCCCAGGCGACGGATTGTCCCCTACGTGAGGGACTCGCGCGTCATACACGTCGTAGCCACCGTCGGTGTCACCGGGAACGAGACCTTCGGTCGTCGCGAAGAACACGTCGCTGCCGTTTTCGCTGTTGTCGAAGAAGTACGCGTTGTGGGTGCTCTTACCGGAGGAGATCAGATACACGACACCGTTCTCCCACTCATACACATCGATATCGGTATATCCATTTATAAGGAGAGCACCGTTGAACTTTGGCGGCCTCGTATTCGTATCCTGGGGGACCAGAGCCGCGCTCGTTTCGAAGAAGACACGGCTGCCATCGGCGGAGATCCCACGCTCGTCGACCAGTCCGGGATGAGGATCGGCGATGGGAGAGGCTTCCCACGACTGCATCTGCGAGCTCGACGTGTACCCGGAGGTGACGCCGGGCGGCGCGCACGACACGCAGCCGAGCGTATTCCCGGCAACGTCGTAGCGAAATATCTCCGAGATTCCCGCATCGTTGAAACCCGGCAGGCCGCTGGCCATGAACACAACGGCCGAACCGTCGCTTGATATCCGCACCGGTTCCACGCCACCCCCTTCGGGGAGCTGCACTATCGGGGTGACGCTCCCACCACCGGAACCCGACGACCACAGGTCGAGCTGCGCCGGGACCAGACTCGAGTCCAGGAACGCAAACGAGGAGCCATCCACGCCCGTCGCGACGATCTGCCCGGTAACGCCCGGCAGATACGTCAACGCGCCCGTACTGACGTCAAAGTCATACGTCTTAGGGCTCGTGTTCCCGGGCGGGCCTTCGGGCGCTCCAGCGGTGAGCCTGTCCACGCTCTGAAAGAACGCTTGCGAGCCGTCGGCCGAGGCGAACACCTCAGACCCATTTGGCCCTTCCGTTTCCTGCCTTGCTGTGCCGGGCATTTGAAACGCACCGTCGGGAGCGGGCGCTGGCAACCCACCGACTTCAGGGAGAAGGGTGTCGCGCGAGACGAGCAGCGTCTTTTCGCCGTGCTCACGCACATACAGCTCGGGCGGATCGACCGAACAATCGTTCTGACCACCGTTATAGGTACACGACGACGGATCGGGGCTGACGAAGAACGCGCGCGACCCATCGGCCGAAACCTGATTACCGCCATGCGAGCGACCATGCCCGGAAACGGCAGGCACCGCGCCAAACTGGTCAAGGCCCCCGCCAGGCAACACACCGGCCTCACGCAAGACGCCTTCGTGATCTTCATAGAAACCCCAAGCTTTCGATTCGGAGGTTTCCGTCTGAACATGCGGCGCCCGCGACCCGTCTTGAGGCAGCAACGTCCCGGGAAAGGTGAAATACACAGTGCTGAAGTTTGACGTTCCACCGACGGGCGCTCCGCTCGCGGCTTTGTTAGCACAGAATTCAAGTGGATTCGATATCTCCGGCTGATCCAGCCATGTCGCCGGCACAAACGGATCGGGACCCGCCAGGTACAGCTGATCGCCGCCTTGGCCGAAGCCACACGGGGAGTTCGTCGTCGCGAAACGCCCTCTCTCGGGCTCGACGATCGCATGAGAAAGGTCCGCCGAGGGATATATATAGCCCGGTGTAGAGAGGAGCGCACCCCCGGTTTCTTCGACCGTTTCTTTCGGGCGTGGCATGACCGAGCGCGTCGTCCATCCGGGGGCCGACCCGTTCTTGCTCGCCACGAAGAACAGCGTGATCGGCGACGCCGTTTCACCCATCGGACCGGTCCCTTCGAACAATACCGAGTTACCGTCGCCCGACGCGACCGAGTAACGCGTTTCATCGCCCTGCAATTCCAACTCGGGGTCGGTGCTCGCGCCCGCCTGGTTGCCGTTCTTATTCGCCGGGGAGACCTGTTCGTAGACCCGTCCGTCGGGAAGACCGGGAGCCGTGGAGTAGACGTTCGGCAGCGCGACCGTCGCGTACGCGGACGCCGCTGCCGGCAGAAAAGCGCCGAGCGCGGCAGCGGCGATGAGCGTGGCGCTCAGGACGGGGAGGGTGATCAAGCCCGTCAATGACAGACTACGAATACGCAACATCGGGTGCTCCTTCTGTCGTTTTGACGGGAACTGGTGGTTGTGCGTGTCTGATCGAGGAGAGGGACACGATGTCCTCTCCTCGAGGCGTGAGATGCCAGGCGTTCGGTAGTCCGGGGGCCACGCCACCGGTGTTCAGCACCAGCCCGTGACGCTCCAGGCGGGCGAGCAGCTTTGAGATCTGGCCCTGGTCTATGACCTCGGCGAGACCGGCCACCTGACGGTTGCTCGCGCCCGGGATCTCCCCGATCGCATGCAGCACGACATACGTGCGCTGGGTGAGACGAAAATCGAGACCTGACGGGCGCCCGGCCACCGCCGCTGCCTCGAGCGTATCCCGCTCGGCGTCAAGGGCCGCGGATACCCTGGGCGATGATGGTAGAGCGATCGGGCGTGAGAGCTCACGCGCCGCGGCGGCGTGCCCGCGATAAGGCAGCACGATCGTGGCCATCAGCGGGCCCAGCAAACCAAGCAACGGACCGGCACGGTCTTGCAACAGTCGCGTGTGGATCACACCAAACGCAGCGCCGACGACGCTCTCCGCCGTCAGCGGCGGCAGCTCACGGCCCGCCCTCACACCGGTACGGCCGAGATCGATCGCTCTACGCGCATGCTCCAGCACCTCCGCACGACGCTCAAGCACGCATCGCCCAGCGCCGAGAGCCTCCACCATCACCAGCGAGCACAGCTGCGGCTCACGATCCAAGAAACCCAACAACGCCGCCAATCCCGCACGGACACGCTCGACCCACTCCCGCTCCCCACCCCACGCCGCGACGACGACCCCGCTCAACGAATCGACAGCCTCCGCGAACGCCGCGAAGAAACAATCTTCACGATCGGCGAACAGGTCATAGAAGGTCTTGTTCGAAACGCCCGCGCGACCGGCCACGAGCCGCACCGTCATCCGCTTGTAACCCAACTCAGAGACGACCGCGAACGTCGCGTTCAACAACCGCGTGCGCTGCAATCCCGACACCGACACCCCGCCCCCGCGCGGACCCAGAACACCCGCACGACGCATCCGCACGCGCCCCAGCACACCCTCAGACACAGGCACAGGCACAGGCACCGTCATCGCGACACCACCCCACCGGCCCGCAAAACCATCAAGGCACGCGAAACACCACGCCCGACCCCGCGCGCACGACCCGCTACAAACTCCCCGGCAGCGCCCCGAAAAGCGCCGAAACCAAGCCTACCGCCTAGCTCAGACCCGGAGCAGAGAGAGAGAGAGAGAGAGAGAATGTGTCAGCGACGCTGACGCATCTAGCTACAGCCGCCCCACAGGCGCCACAGACCCCCAACACATCTGTCCACAACGGACTCACGCGAATACAACCCCTCATCATCCGATCCGGCCCTCTCCCCAAACATCCCTGACAAGCGCTCAAATCGATCCAGAGAACCGACCCAAACCCGATCTATCGCGCCCCACGATCCACACACAACGGACCGCACCGGCCTAACAAACATATCCATCCACGCACCAAATGTCAAGTCCCAAACGTCAAGCCCGACAAAGACCCCCACGTCGCGCCTGCTGCTTGGCTAGGCCGACGTGGCACAGGTGCGTCGCTACTCGATACAATCCCTAGTGCAGAGCACGGGATTCGCACAAAGCCACGCCGCGAGGAGCTTCATGGCCACGATTGACCGCACCCAGATCGCCAAGCCCAGCCCGATCGTCGAGGACGATCAGGGACAGCTGCACGCGCGCCAGGGCATCTCGCGCGAGGTCGTGAGCGAGCTGTCGAAGATCAAGGGCGAGCCCGACTGGATGGCCGAGAAACGGCTGAGGTCGCTGGAGATCTTCGAACGCAAGCCCGTCCCCACCTGGGGCCCCGATCTGAGCGGTCTGAACCTCGACGACCTCGTCCTCTACTCCCCCCCCACCGCCGGTCGCTTCAACTCGTGGGACGACGTGCCCGCCGACATGAAGCAGACCTACGAGGACCTCGGCATCCCCCAGGCCGAGCGCGAGCATCTTGCCGGCGTCGTCGGCGTCTGGCGCCAGGAGCCCGTGTACGAGGGGCTGAAGGAGGAGTACGCCAAGCAGGGGATCCTGTTCTGCTCGATGGACACGGCGATCACCGAGTACCCCGAGCTCGTGCAGAAATACTTCATGACCAAGTGCGTGCCCGCGCAGGACAACAAGTTCTCAGCGCTGCACGGCGCGGTCTGGTCCGGCGGCGCGTTTTGCTACATCCCCAAGGGCGTCAAGTGCGACCTGCCGCTGCAGTCCTACTTCCGCATGGAGGGGGCAGGCGAGGGCACCTTCGAGCACACCCTGATCGTCGCCGACGAGGGCGCCGAGGTGAACTACATCGAGGGCTGCACCGCGCAGACCTACTCCGTCAACTCGATGCACTCCGCCGTGGTCGAGATCTTCGTGCACGAGGGCGCCAAGGCGCGCTACACGACCGTGCAGAACTGGAGCAAGGACGTCTACAACCTCAACACCAAGCGCGCGGTCGTCGATGCCGAGGGCACGGTCGAGTGGGTCGGCGGCTCGATGGGCGCCAAGTACGTGATGCTCTACCCCGGCTCCTACCTGATGGGCGAGGGCGCACGCGCCGACCACCTCAACGTCGGCGTCGCCGGCAAAGGCGTGCACAAGGACACGGGCGCGAAGGTCGTGCACCTCGCGCCGAACACGACCTCGAACATCCTCGCCAAGTCGATCTCCAAGGACGGCGGGATCATGGGCTACCGCGGCCTCGTCAAGATGGGCCACAACTCAGCCGGCTCGAAAGCGCGCGTGCAGTGCGACGGGCTGATGATGGACGGCGAATCGAAATCGGACACCTGGCCCGACATCCAGATCCAGAACCCGCACGTCACCGTCGCACACGAGGCGACCGTCGGGCGCATCTCAGACGACCAGCTCTTCTACATGGGCTCGCGCGGCTTCACCGAGGACGAGGCCGCGGCGATGATCGTCAACGGCTTCATCGAGCCGGTGACGAAGGAGCTGCCGATGGAGTACGCGGTGGAGCTGAACCGGCTTATTCAGTTGGAGATGGTGGGTTCCATCGGCTAGGCGACACGAAGCGCGGCGCGATTACAAGGAATGCGCCGTCAAGCTACGCCACTCTTGTGGTTGAGCACAAATCGCGTTGTTCGCTTGCCGGCATTTCGTTGTTTTGAATTGAGCGTAGCGATACGAGCTGCGTGAAGTTACGAGCATCCCGATCCTCATGCGCGCACCTGTAGACACGATTGCCGCCCCACTTTTCCCTGTCCGTCTTCCTTGGGTGAACGTAGTGGGATCCCAGGCGAGCATCATCCAGCGCGGCCGGCCGATGCTGGTCGAGTTCTGGGACTTCTGCCGTCCCAACTCACTGCGCACGCTGCCTTATGTGAAAGCGTGGCACGAGCGTTATGAGGATGACGGGCTGCGCGTGATTGGGGTGCACTGCCCTGGTTTTGATCCTTCGCGCGCGGCGGGAGCTGTGCGCAAGGCGGTTGCACGCCTTGGCATCGAGTATCCCGTGCTGATCGACAGCGAGCTGGAGGTGTGGGAGGACTACGGCAATCAGGGCTGGCCCGCCCGGTACCTGTTCGACGGGCGGGCGCGCCTGTTCGAGTATCACTACGGCGAGGGTGGATACGCGGAGACCGAGCTGGCGATCCAGGAGCTGCTCGGAGTCGAGCGCAAGCCACTTGAGCCGCTGCGGCCCGAGGACAGGCCCGACGCGCAGCTCGCGCCTCAGACCGCCGACCAGCCGGGCGCCTACTCAGGGCCGTATGAGGCCGGCGGCGTGTGGGCGGTGCTGGGCGGAGCCGGCACGGTGCGAGTCACCGCGGACGCGTCCGGAGAGAGCACGGGCGCGCCCGCGACCGAGCTGACCGTCGACCACCCGGGCGCGTATCAATTGGTCGCGCACGAGCGCCACACCGCGGGCGTGCTCGCCCTCGAGATCGGCGCGGGCGTGGAGTGCCACGCGACGTGCTTCACACCGGGCTTGGCGTGAGCATCTGCGCGAGCTCTGCGTGCGTGCGGTCCATCAGCAACCTCTTCAGCACCGGCGGCCCCTTGTCCTGCACCACCACGCACGTGCCCGGCCAGTACGGACTTTCGCCGGGGGCGGAGGCGAAGCTCACGTCGTAGATCCACGAGCCGGAGTTGACCAGGCGCGCGCCGCCGCGCCCGAGCCATTCCTGCGCGTCGTCTCCCGGCAACGGACCCGCGCGGTGGGTGTGGCCGAAGACCACGTGGGCGTCGCCGAGGTCCAGTCGCGCCGCCACCTCGCCGACCGCGCGCAGGCCCGCGCGGCGCAGCTCCACGAGCGAGATGTTCGCGCTCACCGGCCCGAGCCGGGCGCGATTCACCGCGCCGATCGCAAGCGGAAAGCCACCGGCGATCGCGCGCCGGCGCAGCCGCTGGGCGAGCGCGCTCAACGTACCGCCGGAGCCGTTTGACTCGCTTCCGCCGCCACCTCCGAGCGCGCGCCACGCGTTCGTCGTCGCGATGCCGTTGAGAGCGGGACCGGTGCGCGCGTAGCGAGCCATCGCGTCGCGCCAGGCGTAGATCGGGGCGGTCACGGCCTCGTAGCCGTCGACGCTCGCGAGCGTGCCCGCGGGCCGTTCCAGCAGACGGCCCATCACGCCCACGCCCAGGCGCTCGAGGGTCGGGATCGTCAGATGGCAGTCGAGGAAATGGCCGTGCATCGCATACACGTCGGGGCGCACCCACAACCCCGGGTAGGCGCCACTGACGCGCGCCGGGGCCGCCCACTCGGCGATCTGCGCGAGCATCGCCGACCCGTCGGCCGGCGTGAAGCGCTGCTCGAGACACAGCGGCTCGGGCTCTTGCAGCGCGCGCGCGTCGAGCCAGGAGGTGACGAGCAGGTGGTCGTGGTTGCCGGCCGTCACGACCAGCTCGCGACCGTCGAGCGCGCGGCCGACGTCCTCGAAGAAAGGGCGCGCGGCGGCGAGCGCCTCGTGCGGCGGCCCGTGGCGCAGCTCGAGCACGTCGCCGAGCAGCACCAGGCGATCGATGTCGGCCAGCTCGGCCAGCAGCGGCGCGCGCAGCTCGGGACAGCGCAGCACGTCGACACCGGACAGGCCGCCGAGGTGCAGGTCAGAGACGATCAGGGTTCGCATTAGGAGAGACGGTGGATCGCGGTCGGCGGCGCGCCGGCCCTCAACACTCGCATCGACGGTGGGACATGGCCGCTGCGGAGGCTTTCGCGCTCAGGACGCCCCGCCAAGGGGGGCGGTTTCGCGCGCGGGACGGACGGTCTTGGGCAGCATGAAGCGAACGTCCTCGCGGATGACGTGGAATTCGGAGATGTCCGAGACGCCGCGCGCGCGGAAGAAGTCGAGCAGGTCCTGCACCAGGTCGTCGGGCGCGCTGGCGCCCGAGGAGATGCCCACCACGCGCCGGCCGGCCAGCCACTCCTCCTGCACCTCGCCGGCGTGATCGATCAGGTAGGCGTCGGTGCCGCAGTCGCGCGCGACCTCGACGAGCCGCACCGAGTTCGACGAGTTGCGCGAGCCGATCACGAGAATCAGATCGCAGGCGTCCGCCATCTGCTTGACGGCCGCCTGGCGGTTGGTGGTGGCGTAGCAGATGTCGTCGGTGCGGGGACCGGCGATGCTCGGGAAACGCTCGCGCAGGCGCGCGAGGATCGAGCCGGTTTCATCGACCGAGAGCGTCGTCTGCGTGATGTAGGCGACGCGCTCGGGATCCTCGACCTCGAGTGCGTCGACATCCTGCTCGGACTGCACGAGCACGATCCGGTCGGGCGCCTCGCCCATCGTGCCTTCGACCTCCTCGTGGCCTTCATGACCGACGAGCACGATCGTGTAGCCCTCCGCGGCGAAGCGCGTTGCCTCGCGGTGCACCTTCGTCACGAGCGGGCAGGTCGCGTCGATCGTGCGCAGGCCGCGTTGCGCCGCCCCGGCGCGCACGCTCGGCGCGACGCCGTGCGCGGAGAACACGCACACCGCGCCCTCCGGCACCTCGGTCTGCTCGTCGACGAAGATCACACCGCGCTCGCGCAGCTGATCGACGACGTGCTTGTTGTGCACGATCTCCTTGCGCACGTACACGGGCGCGCCGTGCAGCTCGAGCGCCCGTTCGACCGTCTGCACGGCGCGATCCACCCCCGCGCAGTAACCGCGCGGCGCGGCCAGCAGGAGCTTCTCGACCGTGTTTGCAACAGCGCTCGTCACGCTGCCCATTGTAGGGGCCTCCCAGGTACCCTAAGCGCGTGGCGCAAAGGCATCTCGACAGGCTCACCCCGATCGACGCCTCCTTCCTGCATCAGGAGGGCCCGGTGTCGCACATGCACGTCGGCGGGCTGACGGTCGTCGAGGGTCCGCCGCCGAGGATGGAGGAGTTCCTCGAACAGATCCGCCGGCGGCTGCACCTCGTGCCGCGCTACCGCCACAAGCTCGCCTTCACCGCAATCGACAGCGGGCGCCCCGTGTGGGTGGACGACCCGAGCTTCAACCTCGAGTACCACATTCGCCACACCGCGCTGCCGACACCCGGAGGCTGGGAGCAGCTGTGCGGGCTGACCGCGCGGATCTTCTCCCAGCAGCTCGACCGCTCGAAGCCGCTGTGGGAGATGTGGCTGATCGAGGGCTTGAAGGACGATCGCTTCGCGCTGATCTCCAAGAGCCACCACGCGCTGATCGACGGGATCGCCGGGATCGACCTCGCGACCGTGCTGTTCGACCTCTCACCGAAACCACCGCCGCTGCGCAACTCCGGGCGTGCTTGGCAACCGCACACAGAGCCGGGCACCGCCGAGCTGCTGCTCGCGGGGCTGCGCGGCGCGGTGCGCGCCGGGATCGAGCTGGCGGAGGGCGCGCTCGACGCGCTCGCCCACCCCGACCACGCGCTCGTGCGCGCCCGCGAGGCGGCCGAGGGGATCGGCGAGATCGTATGGGCCGGCCTGAACCCGGCGCCCGACGTCCCGCTGAACACGCCGATCGGCCCGCACCGCCGCTTCTTCGGCGTGGGCAGCCGCCTCGAGGACTTCAAGCTCGTCAAGAACGCGTTCGGCGGCACCGTCAACGACGTCGTGCTCGCCGTGGTCGCGGGCGCGCTGCGCACCTTTCTGATCTCCCGCGGCGTGCGCACCGAGGGCATGGAGCTGCGCGCGCTCGTGCCCGTGTCGGTCCGCGCCGAGGACGAGCACGGCCACGGCGGCAACCGCATCGTCGCGATGCGCGGGCCACTGCCGGTCTACATCTCAGACCCGGTCCAGCGTTTGCGCTTCGTCTCGGAGGCGATGGACGGTCTGAAGGAGTCCAAGCAGGCGCTCGGCGCGGAGGTGATCGCCGGCGTGCAGAACTTCGCCCCGCCGACGATCCTCGCGCAGGCCTCGCGCCTGAACTTCTCCACGCGCCTGTTCAACCTGCTCGTGACGAACGTCCCCGGCCCGCAGTTCCCGCTGTACGTGCTCGGTCGCGAGATGCTCGAGGCCTACCCGGTCGCGTTCCTGCCCGAGAACCACGCGCTGGCGATCGCGATCATGTCATACAACGGCCAGATGAACTTCGGTCTGCTCGGCGACTTCGACGCGCTGCCCGACCTCGACACGATCAGCGACTCGATCGCCGCGGAGCTCGCAACGCTCGTCTCGCTCGCGCGCGAGGCCGTTCAAACCCCGGCGTAACCCGCCCTGCCCATGCCGCCCCGTCGCAGTCCGTCCTCGCCCCAGGGCCTCAGTAGCCGAGCGCGAACTTCGCATCCTCCGACATCTTCTCCGGAGACCACGGCGGCGTGAACACCATCTCGGACTCGACTGTCTTCACACCCTCGAGTTCGCCGACGAACTCTTCGATCTGCTCGTTGACCTGCGGCCCGATCGGACAGCCGGGCGTCGTCAGCGTGAACGTCACACGCACGTTGCCGTCGTCGACCTCGACCCCGTAGATCAACCCAAGCTCGACGAAGTCCAACCCCAGCTCGGGATCGATCACGTTCGACAGGGCATCCATCACATCATCGACGTTGGGCATGTCCCGAGTCTACCTCGCATGGCACGATCGTTAGATCCATAGCCGACTAGCGGGCCGTAGGCCAAGCGAGGCAAGGACGTACCCCTTCGGGGCACAGGCAGGTCTGGCGTGGCGTACCGATCGACGATCGATGGGATCGCCGATCGTCCAGCACGCGAGCCGCCGAGGACGCAGCATCGCGCCGGCATACGGCCCGCTAGTTATCGCAGCCTAAGCGGTCCCACATGTACAGCTGGATGCACTCGGTAGCGAGCTCGATCGCGCGCTCGCGCGAGAGACGGGGAAGTACGGTGTTCAGGGCCTGATCCTCGGAGACGCCCGCCTGGAAGGCTTCCTCGCCGCGGAAGCCTGCGGCGATCTTCAGCGCCTCGCGGCGGTTGTCGCCGAGGCTCGGGAACACGCCGACGAGGAAGTCGGTGTTGGGAATCGGCTGGCCGACCTCGAGCGATGCGTGCCAGGCCGCCAGGAGGTGCAGGTCGTCCTCGTCGAGGCTGGCGATCGCCTTGGCGTAGTGGACCGACAGCTCCTTGTCCGGGATGTCGTCGACCCACGCGCGCACGACCTCGCCCACCAGCTGACGGCGCGCCTCACGGCCGACCGACTCCGCGATCACGCGAATCGCGTCCTGGGGCTCGATGAAGCAGAGCGGCATTTCAAGGACTGTAGGTAACGGTGTGGACGGCACTTTTCCGACCGGCCGGCGCGCAGCACCCAGCACCTCGACCACCGACCGATCTTCAGGACATCTCCGCGGCGGAGCTCGAAGACTCCTCCTCCGCGGGCAGTTCGAGCGCGGCGCGCGTGCGTTCGAGCGCATGGCGATCGGAGATGTCCGTGCGAAAGCCGAGCGACGCGCGTCTGCCCTTGCCCCAGTTGGCAAGCGCCAGGTCGAGCGCTTCCACCGGCACGGCGACCGCCTCAGCCAGCGCAAGTGCGCGGCGCTCGAGGATCAGCTCGTCTCCGATCGCGAACACGCGCTTGGCGGCCAGTGTCGTGAGATCCTCCCCCGAAGGACCGCGCGCGCCGGTGAGGTGCAGCGAGTCGGCGCGCAGCTCGTACAGACCGAGGCGCCCGAGGGTGACGAGCAGGTCATAGCGCCCCATGCGCGCGAAGCCGGGGAGCGCGAGCCGCTCGAACAGCCGCCCGAAGCGGCGCGGCGCGCTCCATCCCGGATCACCCGCGAAGGCCTCGGCCTGCGTGCCGCCGGAGCGCTCCACCCAGTGGCGGTAGGCGAGCAGCGTCTCCGCCCCACGCGCGGGATCGTGGGAGGTGCGCGGCCCGAGCAGCGCACCGTCGAGATCGGGCAGCGACCCACTTCGCCAACCGCTGGAGCCGGTGGCGAGGAGCACTTGGCGGATGAAGAAGAAGGAATCCTCGCGGTCGAGCGGAGAGAGGTAGGCGGTGAGGAAGCACATCCAGGTGGCCTCCTCCAGATCCTCTTCGGCCCGTGCGCGAATCTCGCCGTAGACCGCGGGCGGGGCGGCGCCGAGCGCCAGCAGGCGGGCGCTCGCGAACGCGATCTCCTCGGCCAGCCGCTCGGCGTCGGCGGAGGAGCGCAGGCCCGGCAGCAGCGGTGAGCGAAAGCCGTCGTCGACGTCGCGGGCCTCGTGCACGACGCGCATCTTGCGCGGGCCGCTCGCGTGGGGACGCACGCGTGCAGAGCCGCCGCCGGGCGGCTTGGGCCCACGACCGCCGCTCGTCCCGGCGGCGGCCGGCGCCGCCGGGGCGACTCCCGGCAGGGTCTTGCTGCAGATCGGGCAGCGCTCTATGAAGCGGTTATGACGGCAGAAGGTCGGCATGGGCTGCTGGTGTCAGCGGTTGGAAGCCACGCGCTCGCGCGCGCTCTGCGCCCGCGCGGCGCTCCTTGGCGAGCGCGTAGAGGTAATCGTCGAAGTCGACCTGGATCGTGTGGCGCTTGGAGGCGACGAAGCGCTTGCGCAGGGCGGCCTGGTCGGCTTGGATGTCCGCGCGCAGCGCCGCCCGGTCAGGCGGCGCGTAGCGCCCGAGCAGGTAGTCGCCTACCCAAGCGCTCTGCGCCTCGGCGAGTGGCATGATCGCGCCGAGCGGCTGCAGCAGGCCGATGAAGAACAGGTTGGGGATGTCCGGGTGAAAGACGCGGCGAAACAGCTCGATGTGGTTGTCCGGCGCAGACAGCAGAGCGGGATCGAAGAACGGGAAGGAGATCTTGTACCCGGTGCAGTAGACGACGACGTCGGCGTCGACCGCGCTGCCGTCGAGGAAGCGCACCCGACCGCCGTCGAGTGCGGCGATGTTGGGCTTCGGCACGATCGTGCCGTGCTGGATGCGGTCGAGCACCCGTCCGGAGACCGTCGGGTGAGCCTCGCCGAAGCGGTGGTCGGGCTTTGGCAGGCCGTAGCGCTCGGGCGGCCCGGTGTAGGCCCTGACGAGCGCGTGGGCCAGCCGCTGGCGCAGCTTTACGGGAACGCGCGGGTCGTTGTTCAGCTGGTCGAGGGGGCGCCCGAATAGGTACTTGGGCACGATCCACGCCCCACGGCGGGCGGCCAGGTAGGTGCGGGCGGCGGCGTAGGAGGACTCGACGGCGATGTCCACCGCGGAGTTGCCGAGGCCGAGCACGACGACGTTCTTGCCGGTGAAGATCGAGTTGTCGCGGTAGAAGTGCGCGTGCAGCTGCTCGCCCGCGAACGTGTCCGCGCCCGGGAATGGCGGTTCGGGCCAGCGCGGGTCCCAGTGGTGGCCGTTGGCTACGAGCAGCGCCCCATACTCGCGCGTCTCCCCGCCCTCGAGCGTGATCTCCCAGACGCCGTCCTCGCGCCTGTGCGCGTGCTCGACGCCGGTCTGAAAGGTGATCTGCTCGCGCAGGCCGAAGTGGTCGACGTAGGCGTCGAAGTAGGCCCTGATCTGCGTGTGGTGGGGGAAGTCCGGGTAGGAGGCGGGCATCGGGAAGTCCGAGTACTCCATCCGCGCGCGCGAGCTGTCGATGTACAGGTCGCGATAGGCCGAGGACATGCCGTTGCGATTGCCGAACACCCAGTTGCCGCCGACCTGATCTGACTTCTCGAAGCAGTCGAACGGTATCCCGCGCTCGGCGAGCGCCTTCGCCGCGACCATGCCGGAGGAACCGGCGCCGATGATGCAGGCGCGAGGAAGATCGCGTCCGTTCGTGGTCGCCATCGCCATGCAAGCAGCGTAGAAGAAACGATCCCCTGTCGAGCGAACCGCCCGCGAGGCCGAGATTACGTCCGCCTCGAGTCGGCGAGAGCGCTAACCCGCCCCAATCCCTGGCCCTACATGCTCTGGCGGGCCCTCCGGGCCCTCGTCCGCGTCGGCGTGCCCGGCAATGCCGCCGTCCTCGTGCAGGGGAACGCTGGTGGGAACGCCGGCGCCGTTGCGCTTGGCGAGGAGATAGCGGTCGACCATGCGCGCGCACTGGCGACCCTCGTTGATCGCCCACACGATCAGCGACTGGCCGCGGCGGGCGTCGCCGGCGGCGAACACGCCGTCGACCGAGGTCGTGTAGGGCTTCACTGCCTTGATGTTGCCGCGGGGATCCTTCTCCACGGCGAGCCGGTCGAGCAGCTGCTGCTCGGGATGCAGGAAGCCCATCGCCAGCAGCACCAGCTGTGCCGGCAGCTCGCGCTCGGTCCCCGCCACCGGGCCGAACGGCGGCGCGGGCTCGGCCTGGGCGATGTGCAGGGCGGCGAGCGCGCCGACGCCGTCGTCGGAGAAGTGGGTGGTCGTGACCGAGTAGTCCTGCTCCCCTGCGTGCAGCTCCTTCGCCTCCTCCATCGCATAGCTGAGGCGGTACTTCGCGGGCCACTGGGGCCACGGCGTGCGCTCGTCGGGACGGTGTGCCGGCGGCTCTGGCAGCAGCTCGAGCTGGACGATCGAGCGCGCGCCCTCGCGCAGCGCGTTGCCGACGCAGTCGGCCCCCGTGTCTCCGCCGCCGATAACGACGACGTCCTTGTCCTTCGCGGTGATCGTCCGCTCGACCGCCGGCTGGGGCATGGGGGGCTGGGGGCCGAGCTCGCGCGCGACCCAGCGGTTGCGCTGGTAGAGGTAGTCCATCGCGAAGTGCACCCCGTCGAGCTCCCTGCCCGGGACCTGCAGGTCCCGGGGCACGCGCGAGCCGGTCGCGAGCACGACCGCGTCGAAGCCGCCGTGCAGCTCGGCGACGGTGAGGAACTCACGTCGAGCGCCGTCCTTCCACCCGGGATCACCGTTCCCGGAGCCCCCATCGTCGGCGAAGCTCGTGGGGTCTCCCCCGACCTCGACGCCGCAGCGCAGCTCGACCCCCTCGGCGAGCAGCTGCTCGACACGGCGCTCGACGACGGTCTTCTCGATCTTGAAGTCGGGCACGCCGAAGCGAACCAGCCCACCAATCGCCTCGTCGCGCTCGAACAGCGTCACGCGGTGGCCGGCGCGGCGCAGCTGCTGGGCGGCGGCCATGCCCGCCGGACCTGAGCCGACGACGGCGACGGACTGGCCGGTCTCGCGCCGCGGCGGCTCGGGCGCGATCCAGCCCTCCTCCCATGCGCGGTTGACGATCGCGTTCTCGATCTGCTTGATCGTTACCGCGTCACCCTCGCGGATCTCGAGCACGCACGCCGCCTCGCACGGAGCCGGGCAGAGCCGGCCCGTGAACTCGGGAAAGTTGTTCGTCGCATGCAGCTGCGCGATCGCGTCCTTGAAGCGGTCGTGATAGACGAGGTCGTTCCAGTCGGGGATCAGGTTCCCGAGTGGACAGCCGTTGTGGCAGAACGGCACGCCGCAGTCCATGCAGCGAGCGCCCTGCTCGCGCAGCTCCCCAACCGGCCGCGTGAGCACGAACTCGCGATAGTCGTGCGTGCGCTCGGCCGGCTCGCGTTGGGGCGGCCCGTGGCGCTCGATCTTCAGGAACCCGCCGAGCTTGCCCATCAGGCATGCTCCTCTTCCGGCTCGCCGATCGTTTGGGGGGCGCCGATCACATCGACGGTGTCCTCGGGCAACGCGCCGTTGCCAGCGGAGGTGGACACGTCGCCCGCGTCTACGTCGCCCTCGCTCGCCGCGCGCGCCTCTTCATCGGCCAGCTCTTGCAGGACGCGCTTGTAGTCGTGGGGCATCACCTTCACGAACGCTCCCCGCGCGAGCAGTCCGTCCCACCCTGCCAGCACGCGCGCGGCAACCGGGGAATCGGTGCGCTGGAGGTGCTCTTCGATCATCGCGCGCAGCTCGATCGCGTCCGCGGCCGCGAGCTCGTCGAAGCCGACCATGCCCATGTTGCAGCGCTTCGCAAACGTTCCTTGCTCGTCGAGCACATAGGCCACGCCGCCGCTCATGCCCGCCGCGAAGTTCCGTCCCGTCGGCCCGAGCACCACGACGCGCCCGCCGGTCATGTACTCGCAGCCGTGGTCGCCCACACCCTCGACGACCGTCCACGCGCCCGAATTGCGCACCGCGAAGCGCTCGCCCGCGAGGCCGCGGAAGAAGGCCCGACCGGCGGTCGCGCCGTAGAGCACGGTGTTGCCGACGATCACGTTCTGCTCGGCGACGAAGTCCTCCGCCATCGCGGCCGGCGGGCGCACCGCGAAGACCCCGCCGGAAAGGCCCTTGCCGGCGTAGTCGTTGGCGTCGCCGTGCAGCGTGAACGTAACACCGGGCGCCAGCCAACCGGCGAAGCTCTGGCCGGCCGAGCCGGTGAAGTCGACGGCGATCGAGTCTGCCGGCAAACCTTCGGCGCCGTGTGCGCGCGCGATGTGGCTGGAGAGGATGCCGCCGACACAGCGGTTGCGGTTGCGAATCTCGAGATCGGCCCGCACCGGCTCGCCCCGCTCAAGCGCCGGCTGAGCCAGCTCCACCAGACGCCAGTCGAGAGCGTCCTCGAGCACCGCCGGCGGCGGCTGCACGCGGTGGCGGGGCGCGTCCTCGGACAGCTCGACGTGGGTCAAGATATGAGTGAGGTCGACGCCGCGCGCCTTCCAGTGCTCGATCGCCCCCCGCGCGGACAGCAGATCGACGCGGCCGATCGCGTCGTCCAGCGAGCGCAGGCCGAGCGAGGCGAGGATCTCGCGCACTTCCTCGGCGACGAAGAAGAAGAAGTTGACGACGTGCTCGGGCGTGCCCTTGAAGCGCTTGCGCAGCTCCGGGTCCTGGGTGGCGATTCCCACCGGGCAGGTGTTCAGGTGGCAGGCACGCATCATGATGCAGCCGGTTGCGATCAGCGGCGCGGTGGAGAAGCCCATCTCGTCAGCGCCGAGCAGCGCGGCGACGACGACGTCGCGGCCGGTCTTCAGCTGTCCGTCGGTCTGCACGACGATGCGCGAGCGCAGGTTGTTGAGCAGCAGCGTCTGCTGGGTCTCGGCCAGGCCGATCTCCCACGGTATGCCCGCGGCCTGGATCGAGGACAGCGGTGAGGCGCCGGTGCCGCCATCGTGGCCGGCGATCAACACGCGGTCGGCGTTTGCCTTGGACACGCCCGCGGCGACCGTGCCGACCCCGACCTCGGAGACGAGCTTGACCGAGACCTGCGCCTGCGGGTTGGCGCAGCGCAGGTCGTAGATCAGCTGCTTGAGGTCCTCAATCGAGTAGATGTCGTGGTGCGGCGGCGGCGAGATCAGGCCGACACCGGGGGTCGTGTGGCGGATCGAGCCGATGTAGGCGTCGACCTTGTGGCCCGGCAGCTGGCCCCCCTCGCCGGGCTTCGCACCCTGCGCCATCTTGATCTGCAGCTCATCCGCGTTGACGAGATAGTGGATCGTTACGCCGAAGCGGCCCGAGGCCACCTGCTTGATCGCCGAGCGCCGCCTGTCGCCGTTTGCGTCGGGCTGAAAGCGCGCCGGATCCTCGCCCCCCTCGCCCGTGTTCGAACGCCCGCCGAGGCGGTTCATCGCGATCGCGAGCGTCTCGTGCGCCTCGCGCGAGATCGACCCGAGGCTCATCGCGCCGGTGCAGAAGCGCTTGACGATCTCGCTCGCCGGCTCGACCTCCTCGAGCGGGATCGCCTCGCGCCCTGACCCCTCGCCCCCGTCCTCCTGCTCGGGCCCGAGCTGAAGCAGCCCACGCAGCGTGGCCTTGCGCGCCGCGTCCTCGTTGATCGCGCGCGCGTACTCGCGGTACTTCGCAAACGCCTCGCTCTCCCGCACCGCGGTGTGCGCCTCGCGGTCGCCCTGCAGAGCGGCGCCGACATTCCCGTTCGCCGCCCGCACGGCGTGCTGGACGAGCGCGATCGTCTCGGGGTTCCACATGTGCTGCTCGCCGTCGCGGCGCCACGCGTAGACGCCGCCGACCGGCAGCAGCCCGTCGTGCGGGACCGGATAGGCGCGGGCGTGGCGCTCGAGCGCCTCGGCCGCCAGCACCTCCAAGCCGACGCCGCCGATGCGCGAGGCGGTGCCGGTGAAGTGACTGTCGATCAACTCCCGCTCGAGGCCTACGGCCTCGAAGATCTGCGCCCCGCAATAGGACTGGATCGTGGAGATGCCCATCTTGGAGATCGTCTTGAGCAAGCCTTTGCCGAGCGCTTTGACGACGTTCTGCGCGGCCTCCTCGGCGCTCAGCGGAGTCTCCTCGCCACCGTTGCCGGCGCGCGTGATGCGCCCCGTGAAGACGAGCTCGTCGAGCGTCTCGAGCATCACATAGGGGTTGATCGCGCTCGCGCCGTAGCCGATCAGCGTGGCGAAATGGTGCACCTCGCGCGGCTCACCCGACTCGAGGATGATGCCGGCGCGCAGACGCGTGCCTTCGCGCACGAGATGGTGGTGGACGGCCGCGACCGCGAGCAGCGAGGGGATCGGCGCGCGGTTGCGCCCGACGATGCGGTCTGACAGGACGACGATGTTGACCCGTTCGGCGATCGCCTCCTGCGCTTCACGGCAGATGCGCGCGATCGCCTCGCCCATTCCCGCGACACCGTCTGCGATCGGCCAGGTGATGTCGATCGTGCGTGCGGCGAGGAGCTCGTGGGAGACATGGCGCAGGGTCTCGAGCTCGCGGTTGAGCAGGATCGGCTGGTCGAGCACCAGCTTGTGGGCGTGCTCGGGCGTCTCTGCAAACAGGTTGAGCTCGGTGCCGAGGCTCGTGGCGAGGCTCATCACGATGTCCTCGCGGATCGGGTCGATCGGCGGGTTGGTGACCTGGGCGAACAGCTGCTTGAAGTAGGAGAACAGCGACGGCGCCTGCTCGGAGAGGACCGCCAGCGCGAGGTCGTTGCCCATCGAGCCGATCGGCTCGGCGCCCTCGCGGGCCATCGGGACCAGCAGCACACGCAGGTCCTCCTGGGAGTAGCCGAACAGACGCTGGCGCGTGCGCAGCGGCTGGTCTGAGAGCGTCACCTGGTCGGAGGGCCGAAGGGCGGCGAACGGCACCGCGCTCTGCTCGTACCACTCGCCGTAGGGCCGGCGCGTGGAGACCGCGCGCTTGACCTCCTCGTCGGCGACGATGCAGCCGCGCTGCAGGTCCACGAGGAACAGCTTGCCCGGCTGCAACCGCCCGAGGCGCTTGACCTGCGCGGGCGGGAAATCGAGCAGGCCGGCCTCTGAGCCGAGCACGACGTGCCCGTCGGTCGTCTCCACCCAGCGGCCCGGACGCAGCCCGTTGCGGTCGAGCGTGGCGCCGACCACGCGCCCGTCGGTGAACGCGACCGAGGCGGGCCCGTCCCACGGCTCCATCAGGCAGGAGTGAAACGCGTAGAAGCCCTTCAGCGCCTCGGGCAGGTCTTCGCGACCTCGATACGCCTCGGGGATCATCATCATCGCGGCGTGCGGCAGCGAGCGCCCGCCGAGGAGCAGCAGCTCGAGCACGTTGTCGAACGTCGCCGAGTCCGAGTTGCCGGGGCTGACGACGGGCAGGATCTTGCGCAGGTCCTCGGCGCCAAAGAGCTCTGAGCGCAGCTCGGACTCGCGCGCGCGCATCCAGTTGATGTTGCCCATCACCGTGTTGATCTCGCCGTTGTGGCAGATCACGCGATAGGGGTGGGCGAGCTCCCAGCTGGGGAAGGTGTTGGTGGAGAAGCGCGAGTGGACCAGCGCCAGCGCGCTCTTGCAGCGCTCGTCGCGCAGGTCGGGGTAGAACTGGGCCAGCTGGAAGCTGATCAGCATGCCCTTGTAGTTGATCGTGCGCGAGGAGCTCGAGGCGACGTACAGGCCCGGCTCCTCCGCGGTGAGCTCGCAGACACGCCGGATCACGTACAGCTTGCGCTCGAAAGCGTCCTGGTCGAACACCCCCCCGCCGGCCGTGGCCTGCACGTCCCCGCCGTGGAGGCCGGCGCCGACGAACAACTGGCGGATGACCGGCCGGCAGGCGCCTGCGACCTCGCCCGTGTGCTCCTCACACACCGGCACGTCGCGCCAGCCCAGCAGTCGCTGGCCCTCCGCCGCGACGGTCCGCTCCAGCAGCCCCTCCAGGCGCGCGCGGGCGCCGTCGTCTTGCGGTAGGAAGCACATCAGCACGCCATAGCGCCCGGGCCGGGGAAGCTCGAAGTCGACCACCCCACGCAACAGCTCATCGGGCATCTGCATGAGGATCCCCGCGCCGTCGCCTGTGCGCGGGTCGGCGCCGTTTGCTCCGCGGTGCTCGAGGTTCTCGAGGGCGGTGATCGCGCGCGAGACGACCTCGTGCGTGGGCAGGTTGTCCAGGCGCGCGACCATGCCCACACCGCACGCGTCGTGCTCGAAGCGGGGGTCGTAGAGTCCGACGGCCTTTGGCGGCTGCTTGATGTGCGAAGTCATGGAAGTGCTCCCTTGAGGTGGTGCGTCCCGCACGGGTGGACGCACCCCGCGCGGCACAGGCGGGCACCTGAGGCGGAGCCAGAAAGCGTAGCAGCGCGGAGCGCGTGAAAACCACTCGCGCGGGTGGATCTCGACGGCGAGCCCGACCGGGGTCGCGAGGGCTCCCGTGACCCCCGGGCAAGCAGGCTTCGCCAGCCTCGCCGGGAAAGGCCCTGACGACCGGCTCGCGGGCTATGCTGCCGGTGGGTGGAAGACCGTTCTCGCCGCCTGTGCAAGACCTGATGGAGAACGACGAGACGTTTTAAGGCGTCGATGTGTGAAAAGAGCCCGTCCAGGGCACCATCATCGATGACAAGAGAACTCCAGGATCACAGGAGCCACCGATGACGCCGGGCCCCACCACGCCGAACATGGAGCTGGCCCTTCCGGCACGAGCCGAGAACATAGCGATCGTGCGCCATGCCTTCGGGGCGTTGGGCGAGGCGCTCGCGATCGATGAGCAGGTCGTCTCCGACATCCGGCTGGCGGTCACAGAGGCGTGCACGAACGTGGTCGTGCACGCCTATCCTGCAGACAGCGAGGGACCGCTGGAGGTGTTGGCGACGTTGACCGACGACGAGTTGACGGTGCTCGTGCGCGACGAGGGCCCGGGGATCGTCCCGCGGCCGGACAGCCCCGGGCTCGGCCTGGGCCTGCCCCTGATCGCCTCGCTCGCCGAGGGGATGCAGCTCGGCCACGCAGAGGACGGGCGCACAGAGGTTTGCATGACCTTCTCACTCGTCGACCCCTCCACTCAGCAGGAGCCCATAGGGCGGGAGAGCGCGACGGCGGACCCGAGCGTGCCGTGACGGACGCCGCCGGGGGGAAGACGCAAGACGCGAAGGAGAACTTCGTCTCGCTGCGCTTGTCCGCGGGCCCACTCGCCGGGCCTGTGCTGTGCCGAGTGGTTTCGATGGTCCTCGTTCGCGCCGATTGGCCGATGGACCGGCTGAACGACGCATTGTTGGTCTGTGACGTGATCGCGGCGCACGCGCCCGCGCATGTTCGCGACGGGCAACTCGCGTTCACTGTGGCGAGCGATGCTCACGGGGTCGAGCTTCATGTGGAAGCGCTCGCCGAGCGAGGGGCTCGCGGGCTGATCGAAGACGCGACCGTCCCCGGGGTGGGAAACGTGCTCGAGCGAATGTCGAACGAGTTGCGCGTGGTCGGCGGCGAGGATGAGCCCGAAGAGAAGCTCGTGCTCACGCTGACCCGCGGCTGAGAGGTCGCGACTTCGCGCCGTTGCTCATCTTCGCGTCGTTGCTCACCTTCGCGCCGTTGCTCGCCTTGGCCCCATTGGGAGCCTTTCCGTTCGAGCCCTGCGGCAGGCGGCGCGCGGAGCCCTTGCTAGCCCTGCGCCGACCGTCCTCGCCGGTGCGTTCGCGCGCCTGCACGAGGGAGGCCTCGAGCGCGCTCATCAGGTCCGGAGACTCCGGCGCGCGTTCGCGCAGCTCCGGCTGCACGACGATTTCCTCGCCGCTGGCCTTGCGGTCGATCAGGTCGAGCACCGCTTCGCGGTAGGTGTCGCGGTACTTGGAGATGTCGAACGGCTCGGCCAGCGAGCTCACCAGCCGCCGCGCCACCTCGAGCTCACGCTCGCCCACGTCGACCTCCGCCAGCAGCTCGTTCAGCTCGCTCGCCGGCCGCACTTCGTCGCCGAAGGCCATCGTCGTCATCAACAGCGTCTCGTCGTAGGCCTGCACCGCGACCAGCCGCTCACGCGAGCGGAGCACCACGCGTGCGATCGCGACCTTGCCGGTTTCGCGCATGGCCTGCAGCAGCAGCCGGTAGGAGCGTGCGCCGCCGCGGTGCGGCACGATGTAGTAGGGCTGATCGAAGTAGATCCGGTCGATTTCCGCGAGGTCGACGAAGTCCTCGATCTCGATCGTGCGCGTGACCTCGGGCGCGATCGCGGCAAGCTCCTCGTCCTCGATCACCACGTAGCGTTCGGGAGCGATCTCGTAGCCCCGCACGATTTCATCGAAGGGCACCTCGGCCTCGTCGACGGGACAGAAGCGCCTGGTCTGGACGCGGACGTTGTCGCCGGCGTGGAGCTGACAGAAGTGGACGGTCTTGCTCGCCGTGACCGCGTACAGCTTGACCGGCATGCTGACCAGACCGAAGTTCAGCGTTCCCATCCACATCGAGCGAGGCATACGTCAAGTTTCACAAGAATTTGCCAGATGTCAACCCTTTGTGTAAAGAGCTGTCAACTAAAGTCTTGCCCTGAGGACGCGTGTCGAGCGCGGCACCGGCGCCAGGGGCACGCTACGGCGAGGGGTCCGGCTCCTCGTCGAGCCCCTCGCGCAGGCGCGCGAGCGCCGCGCGGATCAGGCGGGAGACCTGCATCTGGGAAACGCCGATGCGCTCGCCGATCTCGGCCTGGGTGAGATCCTCCGCGAAGCGCAGCCTCAGGACGAGGCGTTCGCGAGGGGATATGCGCGCGAGCAGCGGCGCGAGCGCGGCGCGCTCCTCGGCGCGATCGAAGCCGGTCTCCTCGACACCCAGCGCATCGCCCACGAGCGGCTCGCCCGGATCGTCGCCTCCCTGCGTCGAGCGGGGCGCGTCGAGCGAGCCGGCGCGATAGGCGCCGGAGGCCTGGAGCGCGTCGAGCACCTGCTCCTCCGAGACGCCGACAGCATTTGCCAGCTCGACCACCGTCGGTGCGCGGCCGTTCGCAAGCGAGAGCTCGGTGGCCGTTCGATCGACGCGCAGGGCGAGTTCCTGCAGGTCGCGTGGCACGCGCACCGACCACGTGCGATCGCGGAAGTGACGCTTCAGCTCGCCGAGCACCGTCGGGACGGCGAAGCTCGAGAAGGCCACGTCGCGCGTGGCGTCGAAGCGGTCGATCGCCTTGAGCAGGCCCAGCGAGGCGACCTGCACGAGGTCCTCGAGCGGCTCCTCGGCACGCTGGTAGCGGCGGGCCAGCCGACGGGCGAGCGGCAGATAGCGCTCGGCCAGCTGCTCGCGTGCGCGCGCGTCCGCATGTTCGCGACAGCGCGCGAACAGCTCTCCGTCGGAGGGCCCGTGAACGGGTTCGTGAGCCACGATGGTCCTCCCTACTCCCCCGACATCGTCTCGGCGTCGCTCCACGAGCACAGGCTCCCACGTCCGGGACACGTCAGGCACAGGCTTCGGTGAGGGCGCTCGCTGACCGCGAACGTGGACGTGTACGCGCGCATCGCCCGCTCCGCGAGGCTCTCTTCCAGTCGCGGCCGATCCTCCTCCGCGTAGCGGGCCATGACCCACTCGTGCGGGCGCTGCAGGAACCAGTGGACGATCTCCACCCACCGAGCCCCGTCGCGCAGGACGGCAAGCGCATAGATCAGTCGCTGGAGACCGTAGTCGCGCTCGACGAGCGCGGGCAGATCCTCCTCGGGGCCGACGCGATCGCTCTTGTAGTCCACCACCAGCCGGCCGTCGCCCCCCTCTCGCGCGAGCACGTCGATGACGCCGGTGATCAAAGGGCCCGGGGCGGGCACGTTCGGGGAGGAGGCATCCGCGGAAGGCGGACACAAGAAGTGTGGGCCCGACAACGGGCCGCCGGAGGACGGAAGCAAGGAGAACGCGAACGCGAAGGGATGCTCGCGGCGCACGTCGTCCGCCGCCGCGATGCGCTCGGCCAGTGCCGACTCCGTCACCGCGCCCACGAGGGTCGCGATCTCCTCGCGCTCCTGCACCCCGGCGCGCACGCCGAGCGCGCGTGCCGCCCGCGCGACGTCCTCGGGCTCAGGCGCAACCGGTCGAGCGAAGTCGATCCTCTCCAGCATCCTGTGCACGAGCGTGCCCCGTGCGCGCGCATCGAGACTTTCGTGCCCGGGCTCGCGCCGCGCGGCGGCGCGATTCTCGGCCAGTCCGAGGACGCGTTCGAGGTAGTAGCGATATCCGCAGCGCTCGAGCTCTGAGAGCGCCGTGTAGCTGAGCGTCTCCGGACGGCCCGGCCCGCCCGTGGTGACCGGAGACGACGAGTGCGGCAAGAACGAAGCCGGCTGCAGGAGGGAAAGCTGCCGCGGAGAGGAGGGTGGCTGTAGAAGCGACAGCTGACCGGAGATCGCCGGCTGCTCGACACACTCCGTGCCCTCCCGCGAGACCGTGCCCCCGCTCGCCGGCGTGTTCAGCCGGCAGCGCACCGTCGCCCGGCCGCTCACGCCGACGGCGAGATCGTGAACGGGACGCTCCAGCTCCTTGACCAGCGCCGGCAGCTCCGCCGCCAGCGCAGGGCCGAGCCAGGAGATCGTGGGCGCGCCCTGGCGGGCCTCCGGCCAGCGCTCGAAGTCACAGCTCCCGCTCAGGATTAGCCGCTCGCGGGCGCGCGTCATCGCCACGTAGAGGATGCGCTCCTCCTCCTCGGCCTGCGCGCGCTTGCGATCATGACAGAGCTCGTCGAATTCGAGTGACGGTATCGCCTCCGCGCCGTCGAGCCGGGCGAGCCGCAGGCCGATGCGCTCACCATCGAGCAGCAGGTCTCCCACGCCCAGGTTCGGCGCGCGGCCCAGGTCGGCGACGCACACCACGGGAAACTCGAGGCCCTTGGCGGCGTGAATGCTCATCAGCCGCACCGCGTCGGGCTCGGCGCCCGCAACGGGCGCGTCGGGCTCGGCCATGACCGTCGACCTCCCGTTCGCCCGCTCTTGCCGGCGTTCCACATGATCTAGGAAGCCCCGCAAATCGCGGCCTTCGCTCGCTTCGAAGCGGCGGGCGAGGCGCAGCAGCTTGTGCACGTTCGCCAGCCGCCGCTCCCCCCAGTCGAGCGCGAGCACGTGCTCGCGATAGCCGCCGCCGGCGACCGCCCGCTCGATCAGCTGAGAGATCGTCCGCCGGGAGGCAGACCGCCGCTCCCCTGCGAAGCGAGCATGAAAAGCCCTCAGCGCGGCGCGATCCTCCGCCGGCAGGCGGGCGAGGATCCGTGCCGCCGACGACTCCGCACCGGGATCGCGCACGTCACGCGCCACACGAGCCTCCTCCGCCTTCGCACCGAGGACCCCCACTTCCACGACCGCCCATACGCTCAGCTTCGCCGTGCCGGCCGCCCGTGCGAGCAGTGCGAGCGCGTCGCTCGAGCATCCTGCCAGCGGTGAGGCGAGTGTCCCGTACAGCGCCTGCTCGTCCAGGGGGTTGGCCAGCGCGCGCAGATACGCGAGCAGGTCCCCCACCTCCTGGCGCCCCCAGAAGCCGCCGACCGCCGCGAGCGTGCGCAGGCCGCGCGCCTGCAGCGCCCGCTCGTACACGTCCAAGTCGCCGACTGCCCGCAGCAGCACAGCCACCTCCCCGGCGCGCGCCTGCCCGGCGGCCACCAGGTCCGCCACCCGCTGGGCCAGCGCATCGGCCTCGGCATGGCGCCAGAGCGGCGCCGCGGACGCGCCCGAGCGCTCGCCCTCCTCGTCCCAGCCGCGGCGGCTGGTCAACAGCAGCTCCACGCGCGGCTCGAGATCGAGGTTCCCATGCTCGGCCTTCTCATCCTCGGCCTCTCCATCCTCGACCTTGGCGTTCTCCTCCCCGGCGTCCTCGCGGGCGGCGATCAGCTCCATGTACCCGGGGGCGAAACGGGGGGCGAACACCAGGTTCACCACCTCGAGGATCGGTGCGCGGCTGCGGAAGTTGCGCACCAGCCGCAAGCTCGCACCGCGCTCGTCCAGCTGGGCGCGGCGCGCGCGGAACAGGCCCACCTGGGCGTGGCGGAAACCGTAGATCGACTGCAGCTCGTCGCCCACCGTGAACAGGTTCTCCCGCTCCAGCGCAGCCAGGATCGCGAGCTGGCGCGGGCTCGTGTCCTGGAACTCGTCGACCATCAGCAACTCGAAGCGCTCGGACCACGCCACGCGCACGTCCGCGCGCTCTCGCAGCAGCCGGCCCGCGGACAGCTCGAGGTCGTCGAAGTCGACCGCTCCGCGCGCGCGCTTCAGCGCGTCATAGGCATGGCCGAATCCCTGCAGCAGCTCGTCCAGCAGCGCGCACGCGCGTGCGCCGGCGAGATCCTCGCCCTCCGCGTCGGGTGCGAGCGCCGGCCGAGGGAGCGCCGGCAGGCGCTCGCCGCGGCTGCGCAGCTCCGCGTAGACATCCTCGACGATCGCGCGCACACGATCGGGTCCGTAGGCCGCGAGCAGGTCCACCGCCGCGGCGCGCTCGTCCGCGACGAAAGCTCTGAGTGCGACCGTGAACGCCCTCTCGCGCAACCGCCCCGTGAGTCCTTCGTCGAGGATCTCGAACTCCGGCTCCAGGCCGGCGGCGAGCGCGTGCGTGCGCAGCAGGCGCGCACAGAAGCCGTGGAACGTGCTCACGAACGCCTTCTCGGTGTCGCGCGCAGCCTCACGCTCGCCGAGCTCGACGAAGCGCTCCCTGACCCGCTCGCGCAGCTCGCCCGCGGCACGGTCGGTGAACGTGATCGCGAGGATCCTCCCCGGCGCGACCCCGTCCTCGCGCACCGCCCTGACGAAGCGCTCGACCAGCACCGAGGTCTTGCCGGTGCCCGCCCCCGCTGCCAGCAACAGCGGCTCGGACCGGCGCGCGACCGCCTGCTCCTGCTCGTCGGTCAGCACACGTCTCGACATGGGCGGGGCACTCGGCGGCATGTCCACAATCAGCCGTCGCAGCGGCAGATGATGGGATAGGCGCAACCCCCGCGGTACGCGCAGGTGCGTGGCTGCGCACGCAGCTCGCCGCGCCCCGCCTGCGCGGCGGCCTCGCGCGCCGCCGCCAGCGCGCCGTCCAGGATCTCGCGCGTCTCTGCGTGCTCGCGGCGCTCACCGCGCACGCACTCGATCTCGACGCCGCCGTCCTCGTCGAGCACGCCGCGCGCGCGCAGATCCCCGCCCGCCAGCGGCTGGTAGAAGCCGCCGACTGCACTGAGCCCGAGCAGTTGCTCGACCGCGCGCATGTACAGCGCGACCTGCACGTTGGCCGTCTTCGCCCCCCACTTGGCCGCCGGCGGCGCGATGCGGCCCTTGTAGTCGTAAACGACCGCCTCCCCGCCGGCGCCGACGTCGATGCGGTCGATTCGCCCGCGCAGCATCGTCCCGTCGCCGAGATCGAAGGCGGGCAGACCCTCCCCCGCGTGAAGATCCTCTCCCCCGCGCTCGTCGCCGACCTGGAAGCCGAAGCCGAGCTCGAAGCGGCTGGGCTCGAGCGGGCTTTCGCACTCGGCCGCATGGCGTAGATAGCGCTCCAGGTCCGCCTGCAGCCGGCGACGCATCCCCGGGCGTCGCTCCGGCGCCGCCGACAGCGGGAACTCGCCCTCGTTGGCCGCGAGTGCCAGCCGCAGCAGGGCGCGGGCCCGCTCCAGCCGCGCCGGCGTCAGCCGGGCCGACCCCGTCTCGAGCTTCAACGCTTCCAACGTGTCCTTCAGCGCCGCGTGCGCAAGCCCGCCGCGGGCGATCGGCTCGGGGTCGGGGTCGAGATCGCGCGCGCGCAGCAGCCGCTCCACCAGCCATCGCATCGGGCAGCTCATCCACACCTCGAGCGACGACGCCGACCACGTGTGATCGCGCAGCTCCGCCAGCAGCTCCTCGTCGCGCAACGGCGCCGGGCCCTGCGCACGCGCGAACGCGGGCGCAGGCGTCGTCGACGGGGAGGGCAAGCTGGAAGGGATGCTCGACACGGCGGTGGATACGAGCGCGGAGGAAAGGTCGCCGGCGTGCCGATCGGTCTGCGGCCGAGCGGCCGGCCAACCCACCGCCCCCAGCGAACGGCGCACGACCCGCTCGCTCAGATCGTGCTCGAACAGATCGCAGATGTCGTCCACGAACAGCGACCTCGCCGCCGGCGCACCGTCGTCGTCGGCCATGTGCCAGCTCAGCACGAGCAGCTCGCGCGGGCGCGAGACCGCCGCATACAGCAGGTAGCGCTCGGCCGCGAGCGCGTCCTCGTGCTCGCCCAGCCGCAGGCCCGACGTCTCCGCCAGCCGCCGCCGCTCCTCCTCGGAGAGAAACGGCTGTGGGCGCGCCGGCGCCGGGAACACACCCTCCTGCAGGCCGCACACGAACAGCGCGCGCACCCGCCGCGCGCGCAGCGCCAGCGGGTCGAGCACCGCCACCCTTCCCGGTACGGCTCGCTCGCCGCTCACGATCTCGACCCCTTCGAGCACGCGCGCGAGCTCGCTCGCATCCCCGACGGCCACCGCGGGCGCGATGCGCTCGAGCTCGGCGAGCGCCCCCAGCGCACGAGTGCCCGCGACGAGCGCGCGTGCCTCGTCGAGCTCGGTCTGCTCGTCCCCGAACACACTCGCCTGCCCACGCCGGGGTGCGCTGAACAGCCAGGTGAGCTCGCGCACGACGCGCTCGATCAGGGCTCGCCCACCACGTTCCTGGGCCTCTCCCAGCTGGTCGATCGCTCGCAGCTGCCAGTGCTTGCGCTCCCATAATGCGCGCGCATGAGCGGCGCTCGTCGCACCGGCGCGTCGCGCCGCCGCCTCCAGCCAGTCGGCCGGCTCGGGACGTTCGAGCAGGCCTGGCGCGCGCAACCACGCGAGCAGGTCCGCCGCCTGCCCGTGGCTCGCCGGCCCTGCGTTGCGATCGCGCGCGGGCGCGCAACGAAGCCATCCGATCAGTGCCCGTCCGATCGCCGTGTCGGCGAACCGCCTGCGCCGCTGCAGCGCATAAGGGATGTCCGCGGCGGCGAGCACCTCTTCGATCAGCTCTGCTGCCGCGCCCGGCGCGCGCAGCACGACCGCGATCTCCTCGGCCGCCATACCGTCGTCGAGCAGCGCGGCGACCTCGTGCGCGACGAGCTCGAGCTCGGCCCGCTCCCCGCCTCCCTCCAGCAGCCGCAACGCGTCCGCGGGATCCACGCGCACGGCGTTCGGCTCGAACAGCGAACGCTCGAGATGGCTCAGCGCGGCGCGCGCGTGCGGAGCGTAGTAGTCGGCGCGCGGCGCGAGCACGCGCTGCTCGGCGGCGAGCGGCGCGAGCGCGTGGAACGCGTTAGCGCGCCCCGCAAACGCCGCCCGTCCCGGCTCGTACGTCAGCGACACCGTGACCGGCACGTCGACGATCGCGCCGAGCGTCTCGATCGTGTCGATCTGCAGCCGTGTGAGATCGTCGAACCCGTAGAGCAGCACCGGCGTCACTCCCCACAGCGCCGGCTCACGGCGCAGCGCATCGAGCGCGCGCATCGCGCGCTGCTCGAGATCGACGCGCCCGAGCTCGCGCAGCCGGCGGCTGTACTCGTCGAACAGCAAGCCAACGCCGTTGGCCGTCTCGACCTCGAGCGCGCACTCGCTCAGCGCCCGGCTCAGCCTCGCCGGCGTCACCCGTCGCAGCTGCAGTTCGGCGACGAACGCCGCCAGCGCGCGCACGTACCCAGGCGTGGCCGCCGCGCCGGTGCTCGCGGCGATCGCGGCGAGCACCCGTTCGCGCGCGAGCCCCGCCAGCACCGGGCTGCTCACGCCCGCGCGAGCGACGGCCTCGCCGATCAGCCCCTCGAAACGCTCCACCCGCGCGCCCATCGCCGCCCCATCTCCGGCCAGCTCGCGCCGGTAGTGGTCTGCGTCCGCGCGCGTCGGCACGATCAGCAGGGGCTCCTGTCCGTGCGCCAGGTGCCGGCGCACCGAGTCCATCACCAGCTGGGCCTTGCCCGCGTTTGCGGGCCCTGTGATCAGCGTTATGGGCATACACACCCATCCTCCCGCACGGGCCCGACGACCCTGGAGGAACCTATGCTTCTACGCTGCGCTGCGCGCCGCCACGGCTTTTTTTGCTTTCTTCGGCTTGGGCGCGTCCTTCGCCTTCGCCTCCGTCGTCTCACCCTCGACGACCTCACCGTCGCCGTCGGCCTCGGGGGGCTTGGCGCCCTCCTTGGCCCACTCCTCGTTGAACTCGACCCGCCATTTGCCGTCCTCGGTCTGGCTCATCGCCAGATGCGCGCGGAAGGAGCGCCCGGAGCGGCCTTTGAAGCCGGTGACCGCGCGCGAGGTGTAGCCCGTCTTGATCAGTTCGCGCGCGACCGCGATCGGCAGCTGCTTGCTGGCTTTGCCCTTCCAGATCACGAACCCGCAGCCGGGATCGTTGCGCGCCCAGCAGGAGTAGCCCTTGCGGTTCTCGACGATCTCGTGCCCGCAGATCGGGCACGGGCCGAGCTTCGCACGGGGTATTTTCACGTCTTTGAGAGCCTCGTCGAGCTCTTTGACGGTCTCCTGCGCGAAGCCGGCGATGTCGCCCATGAACTTCTCGCGCGAGTCTTCCCCGCGCTCGATCTTGCCGAGACGGTGCTCCCAGCTGCCGGTCAGGTCGGGCGAGGTGAGCATGTGCTCGTTCAGCAGGCGGATCACGTTCAGCCCCTTCTCGCTGGCCACCAGCGCCCGTCCGTCGCGCTCGATGTAGCCGACCGCGATCAGCCGCTCGATGATCGCCGCGCGCGTGGCCGGCGTGCCGATGCCGGAGTCCTTCATCGCCTCGCGCAACTCGTCGTCGTCGACGAGCTTGCCCGCCGTCTCCATCGCGCCCAAGAGGGACGCGTCGCTGTAGCGGCGCGGGGGTTTGGTTTCCTTGCGCGCACTCTCGATCTCGCGCGTGTCGACCTGCTCGTCTTTGAGCAGCCGCGGCAGCTGCTGGTCGACGCCCTCGTCCTCCTCGCCCTTCGGCCTGGCCTCCGCCGCGACCTCGTCGTACACACCGCGCCAGCCCGGTGTCAGCAGCAGCTTGCCGCGGGTGCGGAACACGTAGCCGCCGTCCTTCTCGGTCTCGCCCGCCGGCACGGTGGTCTCGACTTTGGTGTTCTCGAACACCGCCTCCGGGTGGAACACAGCGAGGAAGCGGCGTGCCGCCATGTCGTAGATCCGTTTGTCGTCCGAGCCCATCCGGTCGAGCATGTGCTCGGAGCGCGTGGGGATGATCGCGTGGTGGTCTGTCACCTTCTCGTTGTTCACCACCCGTCCCAGCGGCAGCAGGTCGAGCCCGGTCACGTATTCAGCGGCCGCTCGATACTCGGCGTGGGAGCCCACGAGCTCGGCGATCGGCTTGATCTCCTCGACCATGTCGCTCGTCAGGTAGCGCGAGTTCGTACGGGGATACGTGAGCGCCTTGTGCTCCTCGTACAGACGCTGCGCCGCCGACAGCGTCCTGCGCGCGGAGAACCCGTAGCGATTGTTCGCCTCGCGCTGCAGCGTCGTCAGGTCGTACAGCATCGGCGCTTTCTCGCGCTGCTCTTTCTTCTCGAGCTTCGTGATCGTCCCGTGCCTGCCGGTGCACGCCTCGACGATCGCCACCGCCTCCTGCTCGGTCGCGATCCGCGGCTTGGCGCCCGCGTGGAAGCGGCCTTTGTAGGTGCGCTCCGCGCCGCTCTCGCCGTGCGCGCCGTCGGCGTCGGGAAGACCGTTCTGCACGTCGCCGACCTGCGCCGCTGCGACCCCGTTCTGCGCCTCGCCGTCCTGCACCCCCGCCCCGTTGTGCGCGCCGTCCAACGGTGGCGCCGCGAACGTCGCGTCGACGAGCCAGTAGGGCTCGGGCTTGAACGCTTTGATCTCCTCCTCGCGGCGCGCGACGATCGCGAGCGTCGGCGTCTGCACGCGTCCCAGCGAGACGGCGCCGTCGAAGGAGCTGCGCAGCCGGATCGTCGCCGCGCGCGTGGCGTTCATGCCGACGATCCAGTCGGCCTCCGAGCGCGAGCGCGCGGCCTGCTCGAGCAGCGCGAACTCCTCGGCGGGGCGTAGCGTTGCGAACGCGTCCTTCATCGCGGCGTTCGTCATCGAGTTCAGCCACAGCCGCCGCACCGGCTTTGACGCGTTCGCCTTCTCATACAGGTACGCGAAGATCAGCTCGCCCTCGCGCCCGGCGTCGCAGGCGTTGACGACATCGCCCACGTCCTCGCGCCCGAGCTGTTTGGTGACGACCGTCATCTGCTTGCGCGAGCGCTCGTCGCGCACGATCAGCTTGAACTTGTCCGGCACGATCGGCAGATCGTCCATCCGCCAGCGCTTGAACTTGGGATCGTATTCGTCCGGTTCCGCCAGCTGCACGAGATGGCCGACCGCCCACGTGATCACGTGCTCGGGCCCCTCCAGCCAGCCCTCCTTCTTCTGGAACGGGCCTTTCAGCACGCGCGCCAGGTCCTGCCCGACGGAGGGCTTCTCGGCGATGACCAGGGTCTTCGACATGGCGCTCAGCGTAGCGGTTGGCCCATGGAACGACTTTTGGGAGACGCGTAAGCCTGTCCCTCCGACAGCGCTGCCGGCGCCGGTCGCCACAGCCGTCGGCGTTGCGAGCGGGAGCCGTCGCCGGTGTCCTGAGAGACACCCGGCGTGCGAGCGGGATCGCGAGCGATCATTTGAACAGGATGATCTGCGGATGCGTGGCGAGCAGGGTCTGCGTGAAGATCGTGTTGAACGAGCCGAACATCAGGAACGAGGTCACAACCGCCTGGTTGACCGCGCGGCCGACCCCCTCGGCGCCGCCCGAGGCCGACATGCCCTTGTAGCAGCACACGATCGCGATGATCGCGCCGAAGATCGTCGTCTTCAACACCGACCCCCAGAGATCGGTGAGGTCGACGTTGGCGAACAGCGTGTCCCAGAACGGGCCAAGCGGCTGATGGTTGACGAGCGCCGCGAGGATCCCCCCGAAGATGCCGAACAGCAGCGCATAGATATCGAACAGGCCGGTCACGACCATCAGCGCGAGAAACCGCGGCACGACGAGGTTCTTGACCGGATCGACACCCAGCACCTGCAGCGCGTCGAGCTCCTCCCTCACCTTGCGCGCGCCCAGATCGGCCGTGATCGCCGTGCCCGCGACCCCGGCGACCACGACCGCGGTGATCAGCGGGCCGATTTCGCGCACGGAGAAGATGAAGAAGAACTCGCCGAGCCGGTCGACCGCGCCGAAGATCGACAGGATGTCCGCGCCCTGCAGCCCCGGCGCCCCGTAACTGAGCGCGATCGTCGAGATCATCAAAGGCAGCCACACCAGACGCAGCGCGAACAGGAACTGAGCGACGAGCTCACCCCCGTACGGGTAGGGCGGTTTCAGCGCGGAGGAGATCGTCCTGCCGGCGAGCAGCATCATGTCCCCCAGTTCCTCGAGCACATTTCGCACAGGCAGGAACGCCCGTCCGGCCAGCTCGCGGCCTCGTGTGGTGACCGCGGGCGACGGTGCGGAGGCGCTCGGCTGCGGCTTCAGCGCCGGGGACATGGCACGTCGTCGGTGACCGTGACGGTTTCACCGCTCATGAACTTCAGTTCCATCTTCACCGGAAAGCCGCCCCGAGGGCAGGTTTTGGGCTGGGTGAGATAGGAGACCGTCCTGCGGCCCCTTCTGTAGGCGGCGCCGATCTTCACTTTGAAAGACGTGACCGACGCGTCGTCGGCGCCCGGCACCGTTTCGATCAACGGGACTTCCACGAGCAGCTCATCTCCAAACGGTGCGGCGGCCTTGGTCCAGTACGCCTTTTCGAGAATCTGAAAAGAGGCGGGCGTTTTGCCTTCGACATAGAAGGTCAGCCCGCCGGCGGGCGCGAAGAAGTCCTGGATGGAGACGCTCTCCGGGACACGTTCGCCGCCGAAGGTGACGACGCCGAGCCCGACGCCGGGCGGCCCGGCGCTCGACTTCCGCGGACACGCCGCGGCGCCGTCGGCGTCGAGGGTGGAGGGAGCGCAGGTGGGAAAGCCCACGGGGTTGACCTTCAGCCCCGCGGGCGCATATACGTTCACGCCCGTGAGCGGCGACGGAAAGCCGCCGTATTCGGTGCCGCTGATCGTCACCACCGCTTCGACCTCGGCTCCGGCGCCGAGGAGATTGCCGGTCCTGGGAAAGCCGGGGATCGGGATCGCCTGCACTTTGAGCGTGGCAGCCGGGGCGGCGCCGGCGGCGGCGGGCGCGAGCATGAGCGCAGCTGAAGCGAGCGCGAGCAGACCCGCGATCGATCCTCTCGTGGGACGCCGCCTGTGGCGAGCGCCGCAGATCGATCGGGCAAACGTCGATGCACCCATAGGCTCAGCTCCCATCTCGCTGTTTTCACTCCAACTTTCCTCTAGAGTACTAGTTGACTAGAACACTGTCAATCCGCCCCGCGAATCGCTAACGTGGAAGCCATGTCACCGCCACTCGAGTCGATCGAATTGGGTATCGCCATCGATCGTCGCGCCGACGTGCCGATCGGCGTGCAGCTCGCGTGGGCCCTGCGCACGCGCATCGGGGACGGCCGGTTCAAGCCCGGTCAGCGGCTTCCCGGCCTGCGCGAGGTGGCCGAGGAGATCGGCGTCAACGTGAACACCGTTCGCACCGTCTTCCAGCGACTGGAGCAGGAGGGTCTGATCGACAGCCAGCAGGGCAGCGGCACGTTCGTCGGGCCAACGCCGCGGCAGCCGTCGGCGGTCGGCACGATCGCAGCCGACGCCGCCCGCCAAGCCCACGAGACCGGCGTCGACCCGCGCGAGGTCGCTGCCGCGCTGTACGTCTCCCCCGAAGCGCCGCGCTTCGGTGACGAGGCCGTCGAGCGACGGCGGCTCTTGCGCACGCAGATCGCCGCGCTCGAGCGTGCGCTCGGCGAGATCGAAGCCGAGCATCCCGGCATCGCGCCCCCCAGCCCCCAGACCGGGGCCGGCATCGGCCCGGCCCTGCTGGGAACCGAGGAGCTCGAGCGGGTGCGCACCCTGCTGGTGCGCCGCCTGTCGGCGGTTCAAGCGGCGATCGACGCGCACCTCGGACAGATCGCCGCCGAAGAGCATGACGAGGCACGGGCGAGCGCCGCCGCGGCCCGCGAGCGCCGCCCGGCGAAACCCCGCCCGAGCAAGGGCGCGGCGGCAGCGGTCCCGGTTGTGCCGAAGCGCGCAGCGCGCCCGCGCGCGAGCACACGCCCGGCGCCGGCCGGCACCTGAGCCGGCCCCTACGCCCAGACCGGAACCGAGCCGGACTACGCCGAGACGGACCCGAGCCGGGCCCTACGCCGAAGACCGCGTCACGCGCGCGCGAGCAAACGCCCGGCGCCAGGCTCGATCCCTGCCCGCGGTCGCCGCCCTCGGTCCTCGCTCATCCCGAAGCGCACGGCCCGGTGGACACCGGGCCGCTGCCCGCATCGGCGACCGCGTGGGCGACCGAGCTGTTGGCGACCCCGTAGCCGCCCGCCGGGCCGCCGCCGCCGCCGACTGTGCTGGCAAAGACGGTTGTCAGCACATTGCCGTACGCGTCCACCAGCGGCCCACCAGAGTTGCCGGGACGCACCAGGCCGCGCAGGGGCGTGAGCAGGCGCGAGATCGGGCCCTGCCCGTAGGCGTTGTCGGTGAGCACAGGCTGCGTGCGCCCGATCCGTCCCGGCTGGACGTCGAACGAGCCGTTCTCGGGATAGCCGAGGATCGCGCCGGCGCGGCCCGAGGGCGGCTCGGACACGAGGCCGAGCGAGGGGACGTTCAGGTCGGGCACCCTCAGCAGAGCGATGTCGCGGGTCGGGTCGAACACGATCGGGCGGGCGGGCAGCCCCGGGGAGGAGCCGGCGACCTCGACGGTCGTGTCCTGCTCGCCCGCGACCACGTGCGCGTTGGTCACGACCACACCCGGCTCGGCCACCCAACCAGAGCCCTCGATCGCGAGGCCGCACGCCGTGCCGAGCACCCGCACGACGCTGCGCGCGGCGCGCGCCACCCCGGGCGCGCGCGCGACCGCGGGTTGGGGGGCAGCGACGTTCGGCGAAGGACCGGCGACCTGCGGCAGCGGATCCAGGCGCGCGAGCGCGTTCAGGACCGATCCCGAGGGGGGCATCAAGGCGTTCAGCTCGCTCAGGATCGCCGAGCGTTGGATGTCCGCGCGCAGTCGATCCTGCCCGGGCGTCTGCGCCGCCACGGCCGCGAGGATCCAGACGATGCCGAGGCCGAGCGCCGCCCCGAGCGCCGCGCCGAGCAGGCCGTCGAGCACGCCCATGCCGGGGACGATCAGAAAGCGACGCAGTTTGAAGCCGATCCCCTCCAGCCCGCTGGCGAGGATCGCACCGGCGAGCAAAGCCCCGATCAGCCCGAACGCCGGGGCATACGGCGAGGCGGAGCCTTGGGGAAGCAGAAGAGGACCTAGCCGGGTTCCGAGGAATGCACCGAGTGCGAACCCGCCAAAAGAGAGCACACCGACGATGAACCCCCGCCGGAAGCCGAACGAGGCCAGGATGGCCGCGAACGCGACGATGATCCAGTCGAGCTGCGTCATCTGCCATGTTCTATCGCGCGCGCGAGCCCAGGCGCGCGCCTTAACGCCCTTCCACACGAGCCTGACCGCCCTCACCCGACCCACCTCGTCACCATGCGCGCCCCTTTGACCGGCGAGCAGGCTCGGCGCGACAGCCAGGCGCGGCGGGCGCGGCGCGCGCGCCCGATGATCGCCCTGGCGGTCGTGGCGTTCGTGGCCGGCGCGATCGTAGGAGCCGGCCACGGGTCCTCCACCGCGCACACGCTCGCCGCCCGTTTCGTCACAGCGTGGACGCAGCGGAACTACGCGGCGATGTACGCGGACCTCGACGCGGCCTCCCGGCGGAGCCTCCCGCTCGGCGAGTTTGCGAGCGTCTATCGCAACGCCCTGACCACGGCCACCGCCACCCAGCTGAAGGTCGTGGGCAGGCCTCGCAACGTCTCCGGAGGCCTCGTCGGCCTGCCCGTGCGCGTGCGCACCCGCCTGTTCGGCACGCTGTCGCTCGATTTCGCCCTGAAGGTCGTCGAAGGGGGCGGCGAAGGGGCGCGCATCGCGTGGTCGCGCTCCGCCGCCTTTCCCGGCCTGCGCCCCGGCGAGCTGCTCAGCCGCCACACCGAGCTGCCGCGACGCGCGACGCTGCTCGCACGCGACGGGAGCGTGCTGGCGGAAGGCGCCGCCACGGGCGCCGGGGAGCGCGCCTCACCGCTTGGTGAAGTCGCCGGCGGCGTGCTCGGCGATCTCGGCCCGGTCCCGGCGGCGCAACGACAGACGCTCGAAGCCGAAGGCGTGCCTTCGGACGCGATCGTCGGCGTGAGCGGCGTGGAGCAGGCGTTGGACGAGCGCCTGCGCGGCGCACCCGGCGGGGAACTGCTGGCCGGGCGGCGCCTGCTCGCCTCGGCGGCGCCGGCAGCGGCCCCCGCCGTGCGCAGCACCGTCTCCCCGGCGGTGCAGCGCGCCGCCGTCAGCGCACTCGGGGGGCAGCTCGGCGGCGTCGTCGCGATGCAGCCCTCCACCGGGCAGATCCTGGCCGTGGCCGGGCTCGGCCTGGACAGCCTGCAGCCACCGGGATCGACGTTCAAGATGGTCACCGTCAGCGGCGTGCTGCAGGCCGGGCTGGCAACCCCGCACAGCTCCTACCCCTACGGCACCTACGCGACCCTCGACGGCGTCAAGCTGAACAACGCCAACGGCGAGGAATGCGGCGGCACGCTGGAGCTCGCGTTCGCGGTCTCCTGCAACTCGGTGTTCGCGCCGCTCGGTGTCAAGCTCGGAGCGGCGCGGCTGGTGGCGATGGCGGAAAGCTATGGCTTCAACCACGAGCCCTCAATCCCCGGCGCGGCCGAGAGCACCCTGCCGGCCGCCACTCAGATCCAGGGCGAACTCGACCTCGGCTCGACCGCGATCGGCCAGGGGCAGGTGCTGGCGAGCGCCCTGCAGATGGTCACGGTGGCGGCCACGATCGGTGACGGCGGTCGCCGCCCGCAGCCGACGTTCGCCCTCGAATCGCCGTCCCGGCCCGGTCCGATGGTGACGAGCGCCTCGGTGGCACGCACCGTTCGCAAATTGATGATCGCCGTCGTGCGCGAGGGCACGGGCACCTCCGCTGCGATCCCGGGTGTCACGGTGGCCGGTAAGACCGGAACGGCCGAATTGAAGACGGCGAGCACGTGCTCGAGCGCCGGCGAAGAAGCGGGCGCAAAGGAAGACGCCGCGAACGAAAGCTCGGAAAGCGCGGAGGAAAGCTGCAAGGGCGCGACGAGCGAAGCGAGCAACACCGACGCCTGGTTCGCCGCGTTCGCCCCGGCGCTTCACCCCCGCATCGCGGTCGGTGTGCTGCTCGTCAAAGACGGCGCAGGCGGCGACACCGCGGCGCCCGTCGCGCGCCAGGTGCTCGAAGCGGGGCTGCAGGCGAGTCGCTAGCCAAGCCGGCTAGACATCAAGCTCTGCAGAGGCCGTTTGCGCCGCGTCCGTAGGATCGACGATCTTCAGCTCGAGCGGCCGGTTGTCGAGCGAGACGATCTGGATCTTGTAGAGCAGCAGCATCCCCTGGACGGCATCGCCGTCGGCGATCGAGCCGGCCCCGGGCAGCTGGCCTTTGGCCGGGACGAGGCCGCCGGTGTAGACGAACGGGTTGGACTGCGCCGGGGTCAGCGGCGTGTAGATGTTGCCCTGGGTGTCGGCGATCGTCAGGCTCGTCGCGGCGGGCAGCGCTTGGGAGGTGTTGTTGTAGACCTGGACGAACACTCCGAACCACTCTTCGCCGGGCGCGAGCTTGCGCTGAGCCGGGCTCAGCCCCTGCAGGTAGGTGGCGTCTTCGACGTTTGCCGGGTTCAGCTCCCGCGAGAGCTGAACCTCGTAGATCAGCGGGCCGACGTTCAGGTAGGGAGCGTTCTGACCGGACTCTCCGGCGTAGGTCCCGGTGGTGACCTTCGTGTGGGAGTCGCCGCACGCGCCGAGCAGAAGCGGAGCGAGCAGGGCGAGCAGGACGATTGAGTACTTGCGCAGGCGGCTGGACATGCGACGCGGCAGTCTATCCGGCGGCGACCGTGACGCGCTGTCCGCGGCTCTCGCCCCGCTCGATGATCGAGCGCAGCCGGCGCAGCGAGCGCTCGTTCTTGCGTTTCAGCCAGCCACGCGCGCCGAAGCTCTCCAGCAGACGATCGGACAGCTTCGCCGGCTCGGTCTCGAGCGTGTAGCGCACACGCGTCGTGTCGTGCGCTCCCGGGGCCAACTCATAGACGCCGAGCGTGCGAATGCGGTTGTTCTTGCCGCCGCGCCCCACCTCCACGATCCGGTGCGGGCGCTCGACCTCGGCGAGCGTCACATCGGCCCAGCTGAAGCGGTTGCCCGGCGCCTTCACGCGAAAGCGCGCCCCCGCCCCGCGGCCGACCGAGTCGATCCGCGTCAGGTGCCAGTCGACCAGATAGTGGTCGGTGAACTCGGAGTGGTTGGCGATGTCCTGCAAATAGTCGAAGATCCGCTCGCGCGGGGCGTCTACGACGATCGAAACGGTCATGGCGTCCATGGGCGCGCCAAGTCTAATGTTCGTCTTCGGTCTGCGCTTGTCTGAGAGCGGCGCGGGGCCGGGCTATGCCGCGCGGGCGGTGAGGCGGACCGTATGGCCGTGCTCGCAGTGGCGCACGATCTCGCTCGCGACCGGCGCCTCCCGACGCAGCGGCCGGCACAGCTCGCAAACGATCCCCTGCTTGCGCCCGTTGTACAGATGGACATGCTCGCCGGTCAGCGGCGTGCGCCCGCACTCCGAGCAGCAGTGGCGATCGGCCTCGAGCGCGCCGACGCCGCGGCGCAGCAGGAAGCGCTCCAGCTGCTCCACGTGAGGAAGGGACAGGCTCATGATCGCTCGGTTTTCGCCGTGACGGCGCCGCTTCCTCCTGGACGACGAGGAACGCGCACCGCCTGCGGTCGCTCGTCGAGCCGGGCAGGGCCCGGCTCGACCGCAACCCTCACCGGCGGCGCTCCAACTGTCCTCTCCTCACAGTTTGCGCCGTAGGACAGGGGGTATAACACCAGCGAGCGGTACGGGCAGTTCACGTACGCGGTTACGGCGATAGATCTTGTTGGTCAGAACTTGAGATGTAGTCGGCGTTGACAGGCTTGTTATGATCCACATGCTTACCTCGATCGGCAGCGCTTCGGGAAGCGCCGGGAAGAAAGGGACGGCAGGATGAGCTCACTTACTTCGGGCACAATCGTCGGGGCGGGGTCGTTTCGCTGCCGAGACTGCGGATACGTATTGACGCTGGCCGGCTCGGATCCCCTGGCCGACTGTCCGGGCTGCGGCGGCCGGAGCTTCGTGCGCGCGTCGCTGTTCAGCGCCGGGCGCGCCGGCGCCGGGCGTCCACTCGGCGAGCACGCGAGCGCCATGGCCGACACGCAGACCGGCAGAAGCCCCCTCTGGCGCTCGGAGTCCGCCGCCGACCACATCGCGCAGCTGGCGTCGGCCAGGGAGCAGATTCAGCAGCCGGGCGAGTACATCTCCTACGAAGACGGCGGCGAGCTGCGGACGATCGCGCTCACGCGGGAGTGGACGCGCGTCGGGCGCAGCCTGGCAGCCGACGTGCGCTTCGACGACCCGACCGTCTCCCGCCGGCACGCGCTGATCGTGCGCCGGCCCGACGGCGTTCGTGTGCTCGACGATCGCAGCCTTAACGGGGTGTTCGTGAACGGCGCGCGGATCGAAGGCAAGCTGCTGAAAGACGGCGATGAGATCATCGTCGGGCGCTACCGGCTGAGCTTCCTCAGCATCCAGCCACAATCCGTCGCGGCCGGCGATGCGCCCGCAGCCGACTCGTCCAAGGCGCTGCACGCCATCCACTGACGGCCGATGCCGGCCGCTTGGCGGCCTGGAGCTCGCTGTGAGCCGCAGGAGAGGAGACCCGCGCGGGCACAGTCCGGAGGCCCGCGTCGGCGGTTTCTGAGCCGTGGGGCGGACGGCCGAGGCACCGCGCGGCGTAGTATCGCCTGCGCAGATGGCGAGCACCACTCAAACCGTTGCCGTCCTCTCCCAAAAGGGGGGGACCGGCAAGACCACCACCGTGCGCACCCTCGCCGACGTGCTCCGCCGTGGTGGCGTGCGTACGCTTGCGATCGACCTCGACCCACAGGGCAACCTCTCCGACTATTTCGACCTGCCACCCGACGTCGAGCCCACGATCGCCGATGTGCTGTCCGGGAGGGCCAAGGCCGTAGAGGCGATCCACGAGGACCTGATCCCCGCCAACCTCAGCCTCGCCGAGGCGGAGTTGATGCTGGGCGGCAAGATGGGCCGCGAGCTCACGCTCAGGCGCGCTCTGGCAAAGCTTCCGGGCGGCGAGTACGACGTGATCCTGATCGACTGCCCGCCGTCGCTTGGCCTGCTCACCGTCAACGCGCTCGTCGCCGCCGACCACGCGCTCGTCACGGCCGAGGCCCAGTATTTCGCGCTGCAAGGCGTCGAGCAGGCGATGGAGGTCGTCGAGCTCGCGCGCGAGAGCCTCAACCCGCAACTGTCGCTGCTCGGCGTGCTGCTCAACCTCGCCGACATGCGCACCGTCCACTCACGTGAGGCGCTCGTCTCACTGAAGGAGCGCTTCGACGGACAGGTCTTCGACACCGTCATCCGCGCCTCGATCGCCTACGCCGAGTCAGCCGAGCGGGCCAAGTCGATCCTCGAACACCGGCCCGACCTGGGCGCGGACTACGTCGCGCTCGCGGCCGAAGTGGTCGGGCGGCTGGGAGGGATGGACGGGGCGCGGGAGCGAATCTCCCAGCTGGGTTAGAGCTGGCTGACGTAAGCCCCCTGCGGCTCGAACGGCGTCCGCACCAGCCGCGCCCAACCGTCGATCTCCGGCCCGAGCGCTTCGGCGACTGCCCCGGTCTGCTCGTAGAAGCACCACACGAGCAGCGTGGGCCCCGCGCCGGAGATGGTCGCACCGAGCGCGCCCAGTTCGCGCACGCGGCGCGCGAGCGCGTAGGAGCGGGGGTACAGGTCCGCGCGGCGCTGCTCGTGCAGACGGTCCTGCAGCCCGCGTGCCAGCGTGTCCCAGTCGCCGGTGAGCAGGCCGAGCGTCAGCAGCGCGCCGTGGGCGACGTTGAACACGGCGTCCTCGATCGGCACCTCCTTCGCCAAGACTTCGCGCGCCAGGTGGGTGTGGACGGGCCGTTCGGGGACGACCGCGAGCGCCTCGAGTCCCGTGGGAGGATCGAAGCGCACGGCATCGCCGTCGGCGCACACGACAAACCCGCCGCGCAGCGCCGCCGCGGCGTTGTCGGGATGACCCTCGATCCCGGTTGCCAACGCCAGCAGGTTGACGTCCAGCTCGAACAGGTGGTCGGCCGCCATCAGCCCGGCAACGACTGCGGCGGCGCTCGACCCGAGACCTCCCACCAGCGGGATCTGCGAGCGGATCTTGAACGTGAAGCCGTCCGCCGGGTGCAGCCGCTCGAATGCCCGCACGCACAGGTTCTCGCGGCCCTTCGCCACCGGCAGGTCCGTCTCGACGGCGAACTCGCCGGTCTCGACCACCTCGAGCTCCATGTGCAGGGAGAGAGCCGTCGCCATGCAGTCGAAGCCGGGGCCGAGGTTCGCCGAGGAGGCCGGCACGCGCACTAGGCGCCTACGAACCACCCAAAACCGCCTCCTCGATCGCGGCCGTCTCGGCGGCGCACTGGATCACCATCCCGTCGTTGTTGGCGATCGCCGTCTCGGGGTCCTTCAGTCCGCGCCCCGTCAGCACGCAGACGATCTGCTCGGCGCCTTCGGCGCCGTACTTCAGGAGCCCGGCGACCGACGCGGCGGAGGCCGGCTCGCAGAACATCCCTTCGCGCGAGGCGAGCAGCCGGTAGGCCGTGAGGATCTCCGCGTCGCTGACTACGCGAATCGCGCCGCGCGAGTCGGTCGCCGCCGCCATCGCGTCCTCCCAGCGCACGGGGTTGCCGATCCTGATCGCGCTGGCGACCGTTTCCGGGTGCTCGATCACTTTGCCCTCCACCAGCGGCGCCGCGCCCTCGGCCTGAAAGCCGAGCATCCGCGGCGCGGCGCCGACCTCGCGGAAGCCGCGCCAGTAGGAGGTGATGTTGCCGGCGTTGCCAACCGGGATGCAGAGCGCTTCGAGCTCGCCGCCAAGCGCCTCGTCGATCTCGAACGCGGCCGTCTTCTGCCCTTCGATGCGGTACTCGTTGACGGAGTTGACGAGCACGATCGGATGCGACGCGGTCAGCTCGCGCACGAGCGTCAGCGCCTGGTCGAAGTTGCCGGCGAGCGAGATCACGCGCGCGCCGTGCACGAGCGTCTGCGCCATCTTGCCCTGCGCGATCTTGCCGTCGGGGACGATCACCGCACAGGTGATGCCGGCGCGCGCGGCATAGGCGGCGGCGCTCGCGGCCGTGTTGCCGGTAGATGCGCAGATCACGGCCTTGGCGCCATCGCGCACGGCGGCCGACAGCGCGCACGTCATCCCGCGGTCCTTGAACGAGCCGGTCGGGTTGGCGCCCTCGAGCTTCAACCGCACCGTCGCGCCGACGATCTCCGAGATCACCGGCGCGCGCAACAGGGGCGTCGAGCCCTCCTGCAGGCTGACGAGCTTGTCGCCGGGCTCGAACGGCAGGCGCTCGTGATAGCGCTCGATCAGCGGCACGTGCACGCCCGAGAACGCCGCGCCTTCGACACGCGGCAGCGGCACGCGCGGAACCTCTGGAAGGACGGGAGGCGTCTCGCTCATCATGTGAACTCCTCTTCGATTACGCGGATCGTGCGCGGGGTGGAGCGTATGAACTCCGACGCTTGAAGCAGATCGATCGCCGCGCGCAGGCGCGATTCGGAGACCTGGTGGGTGACCATCACGAGGCGCGCGTTCTCCTGCAGGCCCCGTTGGACGATCGACTTGATCGACACTCCCTGCTCGCCCAGCACCCGCGTCACGGCCGCAAGCACGCCCGGGCGGTCGGCCACCTCCAGGTGCACGTAGAACGCGCTGGCGACGTCCTCGAGCAGGCGCAGCTCCAAGGGCGGCGCCGGCGGGCGGGCGCCGCCGGTCATAACGCTCACGACGTCGCCCAGGACCGCGCTCGCCGTCTGCAGGCCGCCGGCGCCCGGGCCGGACATCGTGATCTCAGTAATCGCGTCGGATTCGACGGTGATGGCGTTGAACGGGCCTGAGACCGACGAGAGCGGGTGCCCGGCGTAGAGGAACGCGGGATAGACACCTACCGACAGCCCGCCGTCGCGGCGCTCGGCGGTTCCGATCAGCTTCAACCCCAACCCCAGCTCGCGGGCGTACTCGAGGTCATCGCTCTGCAGGTGCTCGATCCCTTCGTAGGGAACGTCGTCGAGGTGCACCGGCGCGCCGAACGCGAGGCGCGCGAGGATCGCCATCTTCGCGGCCGCGTCGCGGCCGGAGACGTCCTCGCTCGGGTCCGCCTCGGCATAGCCAAGGCGCTGTGCCTCGGCGAGCGCCTGCACATAGGTGCTGCCGTGAGCCATCTCGGAGAGGATGAAGTTGGTCGTGCCGTTGACGATCCCGTGGATGCGCTCGATCGGCGTTGCGGCCAGCGACTCCTCCAGCAGGCGCACGACCGGCACCGCGCCGGCGACGGCGGCCTCGAAGCGCAGGTGCACGTCGTGCTCGCGCGCGACGCCGAACAGCTCCTCGCCGTGCTGGGACAGCAGCTGCTTGTTCGCGCTGACCACGTCACGCCCGGCGCGCATCGCCGCGAGCAGGTGCTCCCGGGCGGGCTCGATCCCACCCATCACCTCGACGATCAAATCGGCGCCTGAGAGGATCTCCGCGAAGTCCCCGCGCGTGCGCGTGAGCACGCCGCAGATCACCGGCGTGCGGCCGTTGAAGCGCTCGATCTCCGCGGCGCGCTCGTCGAGCAGGCCGGCGAACGCGGAGCCGACCGTGCCGTGGCCGAGCAGGCCGACTTTGAAGGGCTCGGCCTTCATCGGCTCAGAGGACATCGCGCGCGATCAGATCGTCGAAGCGCTCGCGTCGCACGACCACACGCGCGTCGCCGTCCTTGCAGAACACGACCGGTGGGCGGGGCACCCCGTTGTAGTTGGAGGACATCGCGTAGCCGTACGCGCCGGTGGCGGGCGTCACGATCACGTCGCCGGGGCGCGGATCGTCGAGCAGGGCCTCGCGCACGATCACGTCGCCGGACTCGCAGTGCTTGCCCGCGAGCACGCACCGCGTCGACCCCCCAAAACGATCGGCGACGTGCGCTTCATAGCTCGCGCCGTAGAGCATCGGCCGCAGGTTGTCGGACATGCCGCCATCGACGGCGACCCAGGTCGAGACGTTGCGCTTGACGCTCTCGGCCGTGTACAGCGTCACCCCCGCGTTAGCGGTCAGGGCTCGGCCGGGCTCGATCAGCAGGCGCTTGCCCGCGTCGCCCATCCCGTGATCCGCGGCCGCGCGTAGCAGCGTGCCGACGTAGTCCTCGATCGCCGGCGGCCGCGCTTGAGCATCGGCGTAGGCGACGCCGAGGCCGCCGCCCAAGTCATAGGTCGAGAACCCGCCCCACCCGTCGCCGAGCTTTGCGAGCTCTGCCACCTCACGACGAAACGGCTCCAGCTCGAGCAGCTGCGAGCCGATGTGCGCGTGCAGCCCTGCGAGTGCGAGCCCGTCGACGTTTTCGATCCGCTCGATCGCCGCAGGGACGTCCGCCATTGCGAAGCCGAACTTCGAGTCGGCCTGGCCGGTCGAGATCTTCTCGTGCGTCTCCCCTCGAACGTCCGGCGTCACCCGGATCAGCACGTCCTGGGCGTGGTCGCGCTCTGACGAGACGCGCTCGAGGCGGTCGATCTCGTCGAAGTTGTCGATCACGATCAGGCCCACGCGCGCCTCGAGCGCCGCGCGCAGCTCCGACTCGGACTTGGCGTTACCGTGCACGACGATCCGCTCGGGCGCGAAGCCTGCGTTCAGCGCGAGGTGCAGCTCGCCGCCGGAGGCGACGTCGCACCACAGGCCCTCTTCGGCGAGGAGCCGCAGCACGGCGGTGCAGGGAAACGCCTTGGACGCGAACACCACATGGAAGGCGGCGCCGTGACCGTGCTCCTCACCGGCCCGCAGGAACGCACGCGCACGCTCGCGCAGGTCGTCCTCCGCCACGACATAGGCGGGCGTGCCGAGCTCGCGCGCCAGCTCGACCATGTCGCAGCCGCCGATCTCCAGGCGCCCTCGCTCGTCCAGCCTGCTGCCGAGGGGAAACACGTGCGAGAGGATCGTCCCGGTGGCCATCCGGGGATTATCGCCTGCGGTCGAGGGAGTCGTCGGACGGAGCCACCGAAGCGATCCAGATCGCGTCGAGAGCCCGAGGGGGCGATGCGCGTTGAAGCTGCCCGGGACGGGGTAACCGGTGGGCATACTCAGTCGGGCGAGAAACCAAACGGAGGTCGAGAGATGAAGATCGGACGATTGCTGCTGAGGTTGGTCGTGGGCGGGCTGTTCGTCGGGCACGGCACGCAGAAGCTGTTTGGCTGGTTCGGCGGCAACGGCCTCGACGCGACGGCGCAAGGGTTCGAGCAGCTCGGCCTGCGCCCGGGACGACCGAACGCGATCGCCGCCGGCTCCGCCGAGGCGGGTGGCGGCGCGCTGCTGGCGCTCGGCCTGCAAACGCCCCTGGCCGCATCGGTGCTGATCGCGACGATGCTGACCGCGATCCATCGCGTGCACGCGAGCAATGGCCCGTGGGTCACGAACGGCGGCTATGAGTACAACCTCGTCCTGATCGCCGCGGCGCTCGCGCTGGTCGACGCCGGGCCGGGCGCGCTCTCGCTCGACGGGGCCCGCGACCGGGAGCGCACCGGCCCCGGCTGGACGCTCGCCGCGCTGGGCGCCGGTGTGATCGGCGCTCTGGGCTCCCACGCCGCCGCCGCGGCCCAACCCGCGCCTGCGGCAAGGGAGGGCGACCGGGCGGAGTAGATGTGACTTGTCATGGCTGGTGCGTCGGTCGCGACGGCGTCGCGTCGACCATCGGCTTTGTGTGCCATACATCGCTATACTTGTATAGTAATGGCTGCCAATCCAACCAAGAAGAGCGTGGCGTTTCGCTTCAATCGCATTACGGCAGCGCGCTTGAAGCAGCGCGCCCAAGACACCCACGCCGCTCAGACAACACTTGCCGAGCGCTATATCGAGGAGGGTCTCCGCCACGACGAGCACCCACTCGTCTACTTCCGCGATGGCGAGACTGGCCGAAGGCCCGCACTGCTCGGCACGCGACTGGACGTAGCGGAGATCGTGACGACCATCAAGCAGAACGGAAACTCAGTCCGAGAGACCGCCGAGTACCTGGAGATCCCAGTCGAGCACGTCGATGCCTGTCTGGGCTATTACGTTGACTACAAGAATGAGATCGACACCTGGATCGAGCGCTCTCGCGCGGTCGCCGAACGGGAGCGCGAGCGCTGGCAGCGTCGCCAGCATGCGCTCGCGTGAAACTGCTACTCGACGAGATGATCTCCCCCCGTGTAGCTCGCGAGCTACGAGAGCACGGTCACGACGTACATGCAGTGAAGAAGGACCGGCCCGATCTCGCCAGTCGTAGCGACCGCGAGATCGTCCGCCAGATGGCAGCGGAGCGTCGGGCGATCGTCACCAACGACATCGCGGACTTCCACACGATCCATGATCGGTTCCTGGCCACCGAGGAGGAACACTCGGGGATGATCTTCACGTTCGACACAACTATGCCTCGCACCAAGAACACAATCCCACAATGGGTGCAAGTACTGGCGCAGTTGATCGACCATCACCCCAATGACGACTCACTACGGAACCGAACCCACCATCTGATGCTCTGATCCCGTCGTCTCCCTCCCCTCCCCCCACCTCGTCCTCAGGCCGGAGTGGGAGGAGGGGCGGCAGCCTTCGCGCGCAGACCACTCAGCCCCTCGCCCGAGCGCGCCATCAGCGCCAGCAACACCAGCCCGATCAGGAGCAGACCGACGCTCTCGACCTGCGGCGCGGTGAGGCCGAGGAGGATCTCCTTGTTGCGACGGATGAACTCGACCAGGAAGCGCTCCAGCCCGCTCAGCACCAGATACAGCGCGAACACCGCGCCCGGGCGAACACGGTCGCGCAGGTGCCACAGCAGGTACGCCACCAGACACATCGCGACCGTCTCGTAGATCGGCGTCGGCTGCACCGTGACGCCCGGCGGGGTCGGCACCGTGCCGTGCGGGTAGCCCATCGCCCATGGCAGGTGCGAGCGAATCCCGTAGTCGCCGTCGCCGGAGACCTGACAGCCGATGCGCCCGATCGCATAGCCGAGCGCGAGCGCGGTGGCGCACATGTCGAACATCTGCAGCTCGAGCACCTTGCGACGGTGCATCCACGCGATCACACCGATCGCGCCGCCGATCGCGCCGCCGTACCAGACGAGGCCCGAGCCGGAGAAGATCGAGCCGAGCAGGTCGTGCTTGACCTGGCCGTAGTTCTGGATCACGTAGTAGCCGCGCGCACCGATCACGCCGCCGAGCAGTGCCGAGAAGACGATCTCATACGCCCAGTCGACCGGGCGCCCCAGCTCGCGCAGCCGCCGCGCGACGACCGCCCCACAGGCTAGGAACCCAAGGGCGAACATCACGCCGAAGGTCTTGATCGAGATGCCAAGCAGTTCTACTTCGGGCTTCACCGCGGGAGACTCTAGCCGCCTTCTGCGACAATCAGCACCGATGGCCAAACGACATTCGAGCTTCGGCAAAGACACGGGCCTGCAGGCGCGGATGCTCCTGACGATGGCCCTGCTCGGGCTCGTCTATGTGGTGTTCGTCGGTGTGTTGATCGCCGCCGGCGCCGGCGCCGGGATCATCGTCGTCGTGGCGCTCGTGCTGCTGGTGATCCAGCTGTTCGGCTCGGACAAGATCGCGATGGCGACGATGGGCGTCAAAGAGGTCTCGCCGGCCGATGAGCCCGAGCTGCACGGGATCATCGAGCGGTTGTGCGTACAGGCCGACCTGCCGAAGCCGCGGGTGGCCGTGATCGAGACCTCGATGCCGAACGCCTGTGCGATGGGCAAATCGCAGAAGTCGGCGACCGTGTGCGCGACCCGCGGGATCCTCCAGCTGCTCTCCCCCGCGGAGCTCGAAGGGGTGATGGCGCACGAGCTGACGCACGTGATCAACCGCGACGTGATGGTGATGACGCTCGCGAGCTTCTTCGCCACGCTCGCGTCGATGATCGCCCAGTTCGCGCTGTTCTTCGGCGGCGGCTTCGGCGGCGGATACGGGCGCGGGCGCGAAGAGGAGGAGGACATCATGATCGTGCTGCTCGTCTCCGCGCTCGTCTACGCGATCTCTTTTCTGCTCCTGCGCGCGCTCTCGCGCTACCGCGAGTTCGCCGCCGACCGCGGCTCGGCCGTGCTCACCGGCCGTCCCAGCGCGCTGGCCTCGGCGCTGCTGAAGATCAACGGCACGATGGAGCGCGTGCCCACGCAGGACCTGCGCAAGGCGGAGGGCATGAGCGCCTTCTTCATCCTGCCGGCGCGCACGAAGAAGTCGCTGATGAACATCTTCGCCGACCATCCCCCCCTGGAGCAGCGCCTGGCGGCGCTCGAGCGACTCGAGTCGCAGCTGCAGAGCAACGCCTGACCATGGGCCTGCTCGACGCTCTCACGGGCCGCCACACGGTCAAGGGGCCGGCGCCCGACCGCCTGTTCGCGATCTCGACCGCGTATGTGACGCTCGAGTCCGCCCACCAGATCGATCCCACCGGGACCGCCGCGATCGTCTTTCAGGCGCTCGCCACGAGCGAGTTCGAAGCGACGCTGCGCGACATGGAAGAAGTCGTGACGGCGACCGGCGGCGACTCCGGCACGCGGGTCGCGACGCAGGACGACAGCTTCGGCTACCGCTGGATGGTGCTGCGCAACCCCGATGGCGCGCCGTCGGTCGAAGATCTCGCGGTCGGCATCAACGCGGTGTCCGGCTCGATCGAGACCGCCGGACACGGCGAGCGGCTGCTGTGCGCGGTGTTTTCGTTCCTCGACGCCCAGAAACGGCGCATCTACTTCATCTACAACTACAAGCGCGGCTTCTGGTACCCCTTCGTGCCGGCCGCGGGCGAGCAGCAGCGCGACACCGAGCGCGAGCTGCAGATCAAGGCGCAGATGGCCTCAGAGCTGCCGATGGAGCCCGAGCTGGAGCGATGGTTCCCACTCTGGGGCATCCCGATCTAAGCAGGGTCCGCGTGACGCGGGCCCTCAGTCGGGAATCAAGCCCTCGCCTGTGAACTCCTTGCCGGCCTCGGCGAACGTGAGGTCGGGCGGGGGCAGGATCAGGTCGGAGGTCTCGATCTCCTCGTCGCCGACGCGCTCACCGTGCGTCCGCACATAGTCGAGCAGATCCTTGTAGGCGTCCTCGAAGTCGTCTTCGCGGCCGCCCTCAACCACGGAGACGACCGCGTTCTCGAGCTCGTTCAGCCGCTCTGAGTCGCTGTCGGCGAGGACGTACTGGTCCTCGCCGGAGATGCGCACGATCATGACTGCCCGCCCTCGGCCGGGGGCTGAGACTCGCCGCCGTCGGCGGGCGGCGCGGCGGACGGATCGCCCGGCGCGGCGATCTGAGCCGCGGGCTCGGGCGTGCCCCCCTGTCCCAGTTCGCCCTTCATCTTGGCCAGCTCGTCGTCGACTTCGGGCTGGCTCGACAGCTGCTTGAGCTGGCGGTCGATGTCGTCTTCGCCGGAGCCGAGCGCCGTGACGTCGTCGAACGTGCCGGCGGCTTCCAGCTCGGACACGGCGTCCGCGCGGGCTTTCATGTTTTCGGTCTTGTCGACCGCGCGCTGCATCGCGAGGCCGACGTCGGCCATCTGCTCGCCCACCCCGGTCGCCGCCTCGGAGATCTTCACCTGGGCCTCCGCCGCGGAGTACTGGGCCTTGATGACCTCCTTCTTCGTGCGGAAGGACTCGATCTTCGCGCGCAGCTTCTGCTCTGAGTCGGTCAGCTTCTGCTGCTGGTCTTCGAGTTCTGAGACCTGCGTGTCGAGCCCCTGCAGCTCGGTCTGAGCGACGTTCTTGCGCTCGAGCGCCGTGCGCGCCAGATCCTCCTGGCCGCCCGCGAGCGCCTGGCGGGCCTGCGTGTCGAGCTTGACGACGCTCTGCTTCAGCGTCGCCTCCTGCATCTGCAGCCGCTTCTTGGCCGTCACCACGTCGGCGATGCCCTTCTTCACGTTCTGCAGCTGTTCGACCTGCTTCTGATAGCTGTAGTCCAGCGTCTCGGCGGGATCTTCGGCTCGGTCGAGCAGTTTCGAGACCTTCGCCTTCACGACTGTCGACATGCGCCCGGTCAAACCGGCCATCTGATCCTCCTATTGCGTTGCCACGACGGGGCGGCCGATCGGCGATCGGCCGGCAGGCTCAAGCGTAGCCGACGCGGGACCGGCCGTCGCCGCTCCAGCAACCCATGCTCGTCTGGCCGGGGCGTCTCAGAGCCCGAGCGGGTGACGGACGACGAAGCCTTCGTTGCCCTGGCGCAGCGGGCGCCAGCGCGGGCCCTGCTCGTTGGTGGGGTCGTCGGCTGCGCTCGTGTCCAGCCGCAGGCCGGCGACCGTCATGTAGGCATGGCCGGGGTTGGAGAAGATCGTCACCCAGCGTCCCTCGCCGTGCGAGCCCCAGGTTTCGAATTCGGAGGAGTCCTCGGGCGCCTGGAGCAGGTCGGCGCCGTGCAGCGCGAAGGAGACCGTGCCCGAGCAGTCGTAGCCCGGTGAGGTGAACGACGCGTGGCCGCCCCCGTAGATGTAGGGCAGGCCGATCAGCTGGTTGCCGGCCCAGACGATCTGCTGCACGGCCGCCGGCGCTGACATCGGCGCCGCCGCGAGACCGTCGACGTAGCGCGCGAGCGTGCCCGGGACGAGCAGGTCGGGCTTGGCTTCGGCGCTCGCAGCGGGGCTCGGGGCGCCGGGCGCAGGGGCCACGGGACTGCCACCGGTGGGGTTCGAGGCGGTCGAGGCGGTCGTCTGACCGGGCACCGACGGCGCCTGGTAGGGGACGACTTCGCCCGTGGTCGTCTTCTCGTACACGGGCCCGCTGTAGGCGACGTTCGCGGTGCGCGCCGTGATCGGGGCCGCGTGGAGCGGTACCGCCGGCTTGGCCGGCTTGGCCGGCGTCGGCGTCGCGGCCGAGACACCACCTGTGCCGCCCGCAAGCGCCGATGCGGCGAGGACGGCCATGGCCGTCAAACTGCAGACAATCGCGCTGCTGAGGGTTCGCACCCGCACAACCACAACCTCTTTCGTCGGCCTGCGGGGTTAGCTGACGGGCTAGCGCTGAAAGAGCCTGCGCTTCTCACGGGTCTACCGTGGGATTCGCCCCAACAACTTGGGTCCCCCGTTCCCTGACATCTGGTCAAGGATTCGGCGTTCTCGGCGGCAGGCTAGCAAAGTGCAATGACGCTTGCACGACATGCACCGCCTTTCCCGCGATTTCCTCGCAATTGCGGGCAATTCGTTAGGGTCCCCGCCATGCGATGCCCCCCGCCACGGCCGTCTGTCGTGGCGCTCCTTGCCTGCGGCGCGGCGCTCGCGGGCTGCGGCAAGGCCACCCCGCTGCGACCCTCCGCCGGCGGCTCCGCCGGCGCGGCGCCGGAAGCGAGCGGCGCGGCGGGAGTCGCCACGAAGAACACCGTCCGCCTCGGCGGCGCGGACCCGGCGAGCGATGCGGCGGCGGTCGCCCGCGCGGTGTATCCCGGGGTCACGACCGCTTCACGGCCGAGCGCGGTCGTGCTGGTGGACGAGCGCGACTGGACGGCCTCGCTCGCGGCGGCCTCGCTCGCGAGCGCTCCGCTCGGCGCACCGCTCCTGTACAGCGAAGGCGAAGCGCTCCCGGTGGTGAGCCGAGAAGCGCTCGAAGCGCTGCGCCCCCGCGGGGCGGCCGCCGCCGGCGGTGCGCAGGTCATCCGCGTCGCGACCTCCGCGGCGGTGCCCGAGGGCGATCGCACGCTCGCCGTGTCCGCCGGGGAACCCGCGGCCGTTGCCGCGGCGATCGAGCGCCTCGCCAGCGCCGTCCGCGGCGCGGCGCCGCGGCAGGTGATCGTGACCGCCGCCGACGGGCCGCCCGCGCTCGCGATGGGGGCGGCCGGCCTGTCCGCCGAGAGTGGCGCTCCGATCCTGTTCGTCACCGCCGCCGGCGTGCCCGCGGCGACGGCGAAGGTCCTCTCGAGCCTGCACCGGCCCACGATCTACACCGTCGGGCCCTCGGCGATCAGCGCTCGCGCGCTGGCGGCGCTCGCGCGTTTCGGCCCCGTCGTGCCAATTGCCGTGGCGTCGCCGAGTGAACGTGACAGTCCAGCCGCCAACGCGATCGCCGTGTCGCGCTTCGCCGACGGATCCTTCGGCTGGGGCATTCACGAAGCCGGACACGGGCTCGTGTTCGCGCTCGCCTCCGACCCGCTCGACGCGCCGGCGGCCGCGCCGCTGTCCGCCCACGGCGACTACGCGCCGCTGCTGCTGCTCGAAAGCCCCGCCTCGATACCGCCCCCGTTGAAAACCTACCTCGGCGACATCCAGCCGGGCTACGGCGCGAGCGCACCGCCGGTCCGCGGCTTCTACAATCACGGCTGGCTGATCGGAAGCTCGATCTCCCCCGTGGTCCAAGCCGAAATCGACTCGCTGCTCGAGATCTCCCCCAGCAGGGCTCCGGGCAAAGCCGCCACCGAAGAAGAAGCCTCCGCCGCCGCAACACCCGCCGAATGACCTCCCTCCTCCGAACGATCTCCTCCATCGAGGGCATGTCTCAAGCCACACCGACGAGATCGGGCCGAGCCGAGTGAGCCAGGCCGAGGACCCCCGCCGGCTGCCGGACGGGCAGGACGCCTACGAGGTGACCGTCGAGGACGTGCGCCAGCTGATGGGCGCCTCGACCCCGCACTTCGCGCTGCAGCTGCGCAACCGCATCGCAAAGCTGATCGCCCCCCTGCCGGCCGGCCACCCCGCGCGGGTCGAAGGCGAGCGCGAGATCGCGCGCCTGCAGCGACTTGGCTTCGACGGCGAGCTTCGCGGCGAGGACCCGGCCAGGGTCGACCTGCGCCCGCTGCCGTCGCTTGCGCTGGACGCCTGACTGCTGGACGACCGACTTATCGCCGCGTGGCGAAGGTGCGCTCGCGACGGGCGTCGGCGAAGCCCGCACGCAGCAGTTTGAACAGGACCGCGAAGATCGCCGCATCGACGATCAGCAGCCCGACGTTCAGCGCGCGCGGCGCCGGCGTGAAGGCGGACACGATCAGGATCGTCGCGGTGTGGAACAGGATCGTGGGCAGCAGCGCGAGCAGCAGGATGTGCGAGCGGTAGCCGCTGCGGTGCTCGCGCAGGGTCACCTCGATCGTGCCGATCATCACCGCCGCGAGGCCCGCGAACAGCAGCGGTGCATCCTGGGAGGCTCCGTCGCCCAGGCGGGCGAGGCCGACGAGGGTGCCGATCGCGCCGATCAGGATCAATAGCTCCGACAGCGGCAGCGGGTGCCACGGGGCCTGGGGACGACCGTCTACCGGGGGTGGCTTGGGCGACGCTGCAACCCGCGGGGGCGCCGGGGCGGACGCGGGCGACGAGGAGGGGCGCCGCTTGCGGGAGCGCCCCCGGCCCCGGCCATGGCCAGGACGGCTCTTGCTGCGACCGGCCACGGCCTCAGCAGTGGGAGCTTGGCTGGATGCGCCACATTGCCGTCGATCGTAGCGACTAACCTCATTCAGATGTCCACGTTTTCCTCCGCGGCGCCGCCCGCCGACGGCACCGGCGACTCGGGCGAGGGGATACCGGGGAGCCGGCTCGCCGGGCCGTTCCCCGTCGGGGAGTACGCCCGCGCCCTGCGCGGCCGTCTACGTTCGTTCGCGCACGTGCAGCTCGTCGGGGAGCTCGTGAACTTGAGGCCGTCACGGGCACGTGTGTACTTCGAGCTGCGCGACCCCACCGGATCGATCCCCTGCGCGATCTGGCTGAAGGACTGGGAGGCGGTCTGCGCCCACGCGGCGGGGCCGCCCGCGGACGGCATGCAGGTGGTGGTGAGCGGCGGCTGCGACTACTACCCGGGCAGCGCGACCTCCTCCCCCGGCTTCTCCTTCGCGGTCGCCGACCTGCGCGTGGCCGGCGAGGGCGATCTGCTCGCACGGATCGAGCGCCTGCGCAGGCAGCTGGCCGCCGAGGGGTTGCTCGAGCCGCAGAAGCTCCTTCAGCTGCCCCCGCTTCCGCGCACGATCGGGGTGATCACCGGCGAGGGGGGCAAGGCTCGCGACGACATCCTCGCGGGCCTCTCCCGGCGTGGCTGGTCAGGGCGTCTGGTGTGGGGCTTTGCGCCGGTGCAGGATCGCCATGCCGCACCCGCGATCGTGCGCGCGCTCGGCGACCTCGCCGCGGTGGGCGGGGTCGAGGTGGCGATCGTGGCGCGCGGCGGCGGCTCGCTCGCGGACCTGCTGTGCTTCTGCGACGAGACGCTGTGCCGCACGGTCGCGTTGCTGGGGGTGCCGGTGATCTCCTCGGTCGGCCATCACACCGATCGCACACTGCTCGACGACGTCGCCGCCGTCAGCTGCTCAACCCCCACGCACGCGGCGGAGGCCGCTGTGGGAATCGATTGCCGGCGCGCCCGCGCCGATACCGCCGCCGCCGCCGCGCGCCTGCGCGATCACGCACGCAGAGCGCTCCAGCCGCGCGCGGGCCTGCCGGCTTCGGCGTCGCGCCTTCGCGAGCACGGCCGCCGCGCCGTGCTCGCTCGCGCCCGCGTGCTCGCGACGCTCTCGCGCGCCCCCTCCGAGCATCTCGCCCGCCAGCGCACACGCCTGCACCAGCAGCTGCGCGAGATACGCGCCGGCGCACGGAGGCGCGCGCAGTCGGAGCGAGAGCTGACCGAGCGGCGCGCGCTCGTGCTGCAGCGCAAGGGCGACTCCTCGCTGCTCGACTGCCGCCGACGCAAGCCGCGCGAGCTCGAGCGGCTCGCGCTCGCGCTCGCCGCCCACGACCCGCAGCGCACCCTCGAGCGCGGCTATGCGCTCGTGCAGAGCGCCGATGGGAAGCCCGTCACCACCGCCGCGAGCGCTCGCGCGAACCGGAAAGTGCGGCTGCGATTCGCCGACGGCGCGGTTCCTGCCGAGATCGTCAAGCCATGACCGACTACCCGCCGACCGATCCCCGAGCGCCGGCCTCAGAAGCGGACGCTTCCCGGACCGGCCCTCCTCAGACGGAGCCCCTCCCAACCGAGCCCCCTCAGACCTACGAGGCGGCGGCTGCGCGCGTGGAGGAGATCATCCGCAGGTTGGACTCGGGCGATGCAAGCCTCAACGAGACGCTTGCGCTGGTCGCCGAGGGCAAGGGCTTGATCGAGCTGTGCGCGCGCGAGCTCGCGGCGGTCGGCGACGCGCTCGAGGAGCTGCGCCTCGACGAGCTGGTAATCCGCCTGGAAGGCGAGTCAGGCTCGTGAGCGCCACGTGGGAGCTGCTCGCCGAGCTGCCGGTGCAGATCGACGGCTATGAGCTCGAGCCGCTGCAGAGCGCGTTCTCGAGCGAGTTCGTGCGCAAGACGACCGTCATCCACCTGCATGGGGACGGCGAGGAGGGCGTCGGCGAGGACGTCACCTACGCGGTCGAGGATCAGGAGGCGCTGCAGCGCTCGCCCACGACGCTGCCGCTGACCGGCGACTTCACGCTCGAGAGCTTCGCCGAGCGGGTGCGCTCGCTCGACCTGTTCCCGCAGCCCACCGCGCGGCCCGAGTTCCGGCTGTATCGCAACTGGGCGTTCGACTCGGCCGCGCTCGACCTCGCGCTGCGCCAGGCGGGCACGACGCTGCACGCGGCGCTCGCACGCGAGCCGCGGCCGGTCACGTTCGTCGCCTCGCTGCGCCTCGGCGAGCCGCCCTCGCTCGAGCCGGTCATGCGGCGCCTTGAGATCGCGCCGGGGCTGCGCTTCAAGCTCGACCCTACGCCCTCGTGGGACGATCGGCTGATCTCAGCGCTCGTGGCGCTCGGCGCGGTCGACTCGGTCGACTTGAAGGGCCAGTACGAGGGCACGATCGTCGACAACCCGGCCGATCCCGCGCTGTATGAGCGCATCGTGGAGGCGTTTCCGGACGCGTGGATCGAGGACCCCAAGCTGACGGAGGAGACCGAGCCGATCCTCGCGGCCCACCACGAGCGGATCACGTGGGACGCGCCGATCCACTCCGTCGCGGACATCGAAGCGCTGCCGTTCAAGCCGCGGACGCTGAACATCAAGCCCTCGCGCCTCGGCGGGCTGCGCTCGCTGCTCGACACCTACGACTACTGCGCCGCCCAGGACATCTCCACCTACGGTGGCGGCCAGTCCGAGCTCGGACCGGGACGCGGGCAGATCCAGTACATGGCCTCGCTGTTTCATCCGGACACGCCCAACGATGTCGCGCCCGCCGGCTACAACCTGCCCGAACCTCCCGCCGAGCTGCCCGCAAGCCCCCTCACGCCGGCGCCCTCCGCCGACGGGCTTCCGCTGGGGTTAAGGTCTAAACCGCTCCGAGTCGCAACTTCTGTCCCGCCGGTCGGTTTGCGCGGACAGAACGATTACCCTCGGCTGTCGCCGAGCGGCGCACGCGAGTGTTCCAGCGTAGGAGGGGTTTTTCTTGATGAGCACAGGCGTTCACGAGAAGCGATTCACGTTTTTCTCAGCCGCATTCGCAACCATCGCCGTGGCGCTGGGATGCTTGAGCGCCCTGTCGCCGCCGGCCGCCATGGCTGCCACCGGCGGCGCCGCGGCCGGCGGAACGGGCGACCGGACCGCTCCGAGCACGGTCTCCCCCAGCCTGCATGTGACGACGGTGCGCATCACGAGTGTCAGCTGCACGCCGACGCCGAGCTGCAGCGGCAACCCCCATCAGGTCTCCACCCACGGCACCCTGCTGATCGTCGGCAAAGGCCTTGCCTCGGGGATGGCCGTGGCCTTTCCCCACTCTCCCGGCGCGCGGATCTCGAGCGCCTCGCCGTACGGTCACCTGCGCAAGGCCACGAAAGTGGCGGGCCTCGAGGTGACCGTCCCGAAGAGCGCCCACTCGGGCCACATCATGGTGCTGCTGAGCCACTCGCGCTACACGAGCTCCTATGGCCCGATCTACGTGTACAACCACGCGCTTCACCCACCGCCGCCGAAGGACCCGCCGCCGGCCGCCGCGCCGAGCGCCGTCGGTACCGCCCCGAGCGGGAGCCCGTTCGAAGGGCAGGGCATGTGGATCTGGTACGTGAGCCAGTCAGACGGCGGCAACGTCGCCTCGATCGTGGCCCAGGCCCACGCCGCGGGCGTGACGACGCTGTTCGTCAAGAGCTCCGACGGCTCGAGCAACTACTGGAGCCAGTTCTCCCCGCAGCTCGTGGCCGAACTGCACTCAAACGGGCTGAAAGTGTGCGCGTGGCAGTACGTGTACGGCACGAAGCCCGAAGGCGAGGCCAACCTCGGCGCCGAGGCGGTCGCCAACGGCGCCGAATGCCTGGTGATCGACGCCGAGGGCGAATACGAAGGCCATTACGGCGCCGCGCAGACCTACATCGCCGATCTGCGCGCGAAGATCGGCGCGACCTACCCGCTGGGGCTCGCTTCCTTCCCCTATGTGTATGACCACGAGTCGTTCCCCTACTCCGTGTTCCTCGGACCGAACGGGGCGCAGTTCGACGTGCCGCAGATGTATTGGAAGGACATCGGCAACTCGGTCGACACCGCCTATGCCAACACCTACATCTCAAACCGCGTGTACGGGCGGCCGATCTTCCCGCTCGGGCAGACGTATGAGAGCCCGTCGAGCGCAGAACTGGTGCGCTTCCGTGAGGAGGCCGTCGACTACGGCGCCACCGGCCTGTCGTGGTGGGACTGGCAGGAAACCTCCTCCACCGGCTGGAGCTCGATGGCGGCGGCGCTCAGCCCGCTGACGAGCGTCACGCCGAACCCCGGCTACACAGAACTTGAACAGGGCAACAGGGGCGATCCGGTGCTGTGGATGCAGGAGCACCTCGCGGCCGCGATCCCCGCGCAGGCGACGACGGGCATCTTCGACGCGACCACCGCCGCCAACCTCGCCCAGTTCCAGACCGCGCACGGCATCGCCCCTACAGGCAAGACCGAAGCGGCCACGTGGCAGGCGCTGTTGGCCCTGCCCCCGTCGCTGTGAATTGGACGGGGAGGCGGGCCGCGAGGGCTGGAATCAGACGCGTTGAATCAAGGTACCGGTGCCGAGACCGCCGCCGCAGCACATCGTCACGAACCCGATCTCCTTGTCGGAGCGCTCGAGCTCGTGCAGCAGCGTTGTGATCAGCCGCGCGCCGGTGGAGCCGAGCGGATGCCCGAGCGCCATCGCGCCGCCGTTGACGTTCACGCGGTCCATGTCCGGGTTGTGCTCCCGACGCCAGGCCGCGACCACCGGTGCGAACGCCTCGTTGATCTCGATCAGGTCGATGTCGTCGATCTGCATGCCGTTGCGCTCGAGAATCTTGCTCGTCGCGGGGATCGGCCCCTCGAGCATTTTCACCGGATCGCAACCGACGGTCGTCTGGTCGACGATCCGCGCACGCGGTTTCAACCCGAGCTGGGAGGCCTTCTCGGCGCTCATCAGCAGCACCGCCGCCGCGCCGTCTGAGATCTGCGAGGCGTTGCCGGCGGTGATCTTGCCGTCGGGCTTGAACGCGGGCTTCAGCTGTGACAGCGTCTCGAGGCTCGTGTCGGGGCGGATGCCCTGGTCGGCGACGAACTCCTGCCCGTCCACGGTCATCGGCACGATCTCGCGCTCGAAGCGGCCCTCCTGCGTGGCCTGGTTGGCCAGACGGTGGGAGCGCACGGCGAGCTCGTCGAGCTCTGAGCGAGAGATCTCCCACTGGTCGGCGATCATCTCGGCGCCGAGTCCCTGGCCGACGATGTTGTGCTTGGCCATCAGCTCCGGTGTGAACGCGAAGCCGAAATCCTCCTGCGTCTTCATCCCGGCGGAGAACGGGAAATGGCCCATGTGCTCGACGCCGGAGCCGATCATCGCGTCGTGCACGCCCGCGGCGATCAGCGCCGCGGAGAAGTTGACGGCCTGCTGCGCGGAGCCGCACTGACGATCGACGGTCGTGCCAGGGGTCTCGATCGGGAGGCCCTCCTGCAGCCAGGCGTTGCGGGCGATGTTGAAGCCCTGCTCGCCGAACTGCTGCACGCAGCCCGCGATCACATCCTCGACCTCGCTCGCGTCGATGCCGGAGCGGGCGATCACCTCGGAGTAGACCGTGCCGAGCAGCTCGTTGGGATGGGTGTCCTTGTAGTAGCCCTTCTCCTTGTGCCCGCGCCCGATCGGCGTGCGCACCGCCTCGACGATGACGACCTCGCGGCCCTCTGATTGCCTCATGACTGAACAGTCCTCCTAAGGTCTTGCGCGGCATGTTGATGGGGTATCCCTTACTCTACCGCGCCTCACCGAGAATAGATTGACCAGTCAGTCAACATCTGCCCGACCCGGCAGGCATGCCTTCCCATCCGGGCCGGCGGTCGCCGCCGGGCGGCGGACATCGCCATCGTCGACCACGAGCACATCGATCACCCAACGAGCTGCTGCACAATGAGCGGAACAAGCGAAGAGACACAGCGATGAGCGGCGAGCGCCTCGCGATCGCCGGCAGCGGCGCGATCGCCTGCGGCCTGGCCGCCACCGCGGCCCACCATGGCCCGGTGCTGCTGCTGGCGCGATCCGTCGACTCCGCCGAGCGCGCGCGCGCGAAGGTCGAGCAGACGCTCGCGCGGGTGGGGGCCGAGGTCGACCCCGAGCACGTCCAGGTCGTGACCGACCCGCACGCGCTTGCAGCCGCCACGTTCGTGGTCGAGGCGGTCGTGGAGGACTACGACGTCAAGGCCGGGCTGCTGGGCGAGTTGAATGAGATCGTCGATCGCGACGCGATCCTCGCGAGCACCACCTCCTCGCTTTCGGTCGAGCGCCTCGCCGAGGCGAGCGGGCGCGCGGAGCGGTTCGTGGGGCTGCACGTGTTCAACCCCGTCACCAGGATGCAGCTCGTCGAGCTGATCTTCCCTGCGGCCGCGAGCGAGCAGACGCGCGCGCGCGCGATCGCGTTGTGCGAGACGTTCGAGAAGACGCCCGTGATCGTCCCCGACGTGCCCGGGTTCGTCGTCAACCGCCTGCTCTTCCCCTACCTGTTCAGTGCGGTGCGCCTGCTCGAAGAGACCGGCATGGAGGCGGCCGACGTCGACCGCTGCATGCAGCTCGGCGCCGCCCACCCGATGGGCCCGCTGGCACTGCTCGACCTCGTCGGGCTCGACGTGTCGGCCTCGATCGGCGAGACGATCGGCGAGCCGGTGCCGGCGCGCATTCAAGAGCTGCTCGCCGAGGGCGCCCTCGGGCGCAAGAGCGGGCGCGGGTTCCACGCGTACTGACCCCTCCCCCCCTGACCCGGTTCGTGAGAATTTTTATTTCGCCTGAGCCGAGTTTTAGCTGGCGTTCATCCCGGTGGAGATACTTCTCTATGCGACGTGGATAAGTCGCAAACGCACACCCGCCTCCTCCCAGTGCACACGCTCCGGCCCGCTCCCCCCGCGGGCCGGACGTGTCTTTGGACACTCTGCAAATCTTCGCGCCGGTCTAGGAATCCTTCGGGCCGGTCTAGGAATCCTTCGGGCCGGTCTAGGAATCCCCGCCGCGCTGCCGGTGCGGTCGGCGCGGTCGCCCGGCGGCGGCGCGGGCGGGCGGCGGCGCTCGCGGATGCGCACCGCCTCGATGCGATTGTCGCGCACGGACTCGACCCGGATCGAGAAGCCGTCCGCGTTGACGGTGTCCCCGCGGCGTGGCAGACGCCCGAGCTCGGCGAAGACGAAGCCGCCGACGGAGTTGTACGCGTCGCTGTCCACAGGCAGGTCGAGGCCGTAGTCGGCGAGGTCTGTCACCGCGACGTGCCCGCGCACGAACCAGTCGCCCCCGGCGAGCTTTCGCACCTCCCCCGCGGCCGGGTCGGTTTCGTCGGCGATCTCGCCGACCACCTCCTCGATGATGTCCTCGACCGTGACGATCCCCGCGACGCGGCCGTACTCGTCGACGACCACCGCCATCGAGGTCCGCTCGCGCTGCAGGTCGGCGAGCAGGTCGTCCAGCGGCTTGGTCTCGGGCACGATCGGCGCGTCGTGCACGAGCGGCGCCACCGACGCGTGCGGGCCCTCCTGCAGCAGCTGCCGGGCGAGCGTCGAGGCATGGACGATCCCGCGCACACGGTCGCGATTGTCCTCCTCGGTGACCACCAAGCGGGTGTGGCCGCTGGAGACGCACAGCTGCAGCGCCGCCTCGACGTCTTGAGAGACGTCGATCGTGACGACCGCCGGGATCGGCGTCATCACCTGACGCGCCTCCTGCTCGTGCAGATGAAAGACGCCTGTCAGCATGCCCGCCTCGCCCGGGTCGATCTGCCCGCCCGCGTGGGACTCGGCGATCAGCCGCTTGAGCTCGTCCGGGGAGCCGCCGCGGCGCTCGAGGCTCATGTCGACCCCGAGCATCCGCAGGATCCGGTCGGAGACGGCGGTGAGCACGACGATGAACGGGCGAAACAGCACGGCGAACGCGCGCAGCGGGCGGGCCACCCGCCGGGCGACCGACTCGGCACGGTCGATCGCGTAGAACTTCGGCACCATCTCGCCCGCGACGAGCTGCGCGGAGGCGATGATCAGGAAGGCGACGATCACCGCGATCGCAACGGCGAAGCCGTGACCGAGCCCGTTGCCGAGCGCCCCCTTGAGGATCTCGGCGAGCGCGGGCTCGCCGAGCGCGCCGATGCCGATCGAGGTCATCGTCACGCCGATCTGCACGGCGGAGATGTACTCGTTGATGCTCGCCAGCTGCTCGAGCGCCAGAGCGGCCCCTTTGACGCGCTCCTCGCGCATGACTTCCAAGCGCGCGCGACGGGAGCGCACGAGCGCGTACTCGGCGATCACGAAGAACGCGTTGATCGCGATCAGCACGACCGCGAAGATGAGCTTCAGGCCGTTCACGCGAGCTGGTCGATGCGCGCTGCCAGGTCGAAGTCGGCCGCTGTCAGGCCGCCCTCGGAGTGGGTCGAGAGCTCCACGCGCACTTTGTTCCAGCCGTGCACGAGGATGTCGGGATGATGATTGGCCTCCTCGGCCGCGACGGCGAGCAGATCGACGAACGCGATCGCCGCGGAGAAGCCCTCGAACTTCAGCTCGCGCGCGATCACGTCGTCCTCGCCGGCGCGCCCACGCTCACGAAGCCATTCACTGCCGGCGAGGCGTTGTTCGATCTCCTGATCGCTGAGAACCGTCATCGTGGGCAAGGCGAGAATAGATGATCGCGCCGTCGCATCGCGCGCGCGTGTCGCGATGCTCCTACCGCGGGGGCGCCGGTGAGCCGCTCATCGCCCGTCTCGGCGACCGCCCTGCAGGCAGCTCACGCCAAGGCCCTGTAGGCAGCTCACGCCAGGCCCGAGCCGCTCGCACCGGCGGCGGCGAGCGCCCCGGCGACGGCCGCCACGCCGAGCGCCAGGCAGGCCAGGAGCCCGAGCGCGGGTATCCGGCGCCGATCGGCGGAGCGGATCGCGTATCCCGTCAGGAAGCCGCCGAGCAGGCCGCCCACGTGCGCGCCGACGGAGATGTTGGCGAGGCTGAAGCTGAGCACCAGGTTGATCAGGATCAGGCCGCCGATGCCCGACTCCATCACCGACAGGTTGCGCGAGCGCAGCTCGACCACGGCCGCTCCCATCAGTCCGAAGATCGCCCCGGAGGCGCCGAGGCTCGGCGCGGCGGTCGCAAACAGCGCGCCGAAGGAGCCGGCGAGCAGCGCGGTGCAGTAGATGGCGGCGAACCTGATCGAGCCGACCGCCGGCTCGAGCATCAGGCCGAGCAGGTAGAGCAGGTACATGTTGAAGCCGATGTGAATGAAGTTCTCGTGCAGGAACGCGCTCGAGAGGAGCCGCCAGTACTGGTGGTTGACGGACACGTCGAAGCGGTCGATCACGCCTTCGTCGACCACGGCACCGTGAATTTCCGACCCGAACAGCGTGAACTGCCCCTGCTCGGTGAGGAACGCGACGACGTTGATCGCAATCAACGCATAGGTGACACGCGGGACCTTGGCCATGTTGCGCATCCTCGTCACACGGGTGCGCTGGCTCGAGCACTCAGGGCAGCGCATGCCGACTGGCGTCGGGGTCATGCAGTCGGGGCAGATCGGACGCCCGCAGTTGGAGCAGGAGACTCCCGTCTCGCGCGACGGATGGCGGTAGCAGGTGGCCATGGTGCGGGCAGAGCGTATCTCTACTCGGCTCCACCGCCGGACCGAGAGCGCCTTCGGAGTGGCTCGGCCGGCCCAGGCACACCGCATCCCTTCCAAGCAGACGAACGAGCGCGGCGCGGTCGAGCGTCTATATCGGCGCGACGATGACCGGGTTGCGCGTCGGGTGCGGGCTGCCGCCGAGCGGCTCGTCGGTGACGAGCACTTTGGTCACACCCTGCAAATCGCCCGGCACGACGACCGAGCCGTTGCCATGGAGCGTGACCGAGAACAGCACGTCGGTGGGCTGCGGCGGCTGGGTGCCGCGCTCGAGCCACACCTCGTAGATACGCCCGCGCGGCGGAGGCGGGAAGCCGACCAGTTGCAGCACGACGTGCGAGCCGCTCTGATGCAGCGCGGCGTCGGCGTGTGTGCCGGGGGCGAGGACGGTCGCCTGCACCACGCGCGTGCGCACGCTCGAGCTGCCGCCGATCGCGAGCGCGCCGATCAAGAGCCCCGCGGCCAGGGCTCCCGCGGAGGCCAGCGAGGGCAGCAGCCAGAAACGGCGAGGCCGCCCGCGCGCCGGGCGGTCGGCCTCGCGGCCGGCGGCGCGCAGCAGTTCGGCCTCCCCGTGCACGACCGCCATCAACCGCGCGCGCAGGCCGCCGGGCGCAGGCACGACCGGCACGCCGACCGCGAGCGAGTCGACGACGGGCTGCAGGTGCAGGACCTCCTCGCGACAGGCGGCACAGCCGGCCAGGTGGCCGCGATAGGCGTCGAGCTCCGACTCCGCGAGCGCCCCGAGCACATAGGCGGCGGCATCGTCGATGCGCTCGCAGGGACGCGTGGGCTCGGGCTCGTTCATGGCCTCGGGCTCGTTCATGAGGTCACCTGCATATAGCCGAGCTGAGAGCGCAGCTTTTGCAAGCCCAAGCGCATGCGTCCCTTGACTGTGCCGATCGGCGTGTCGAGCATTGTGGCGATCTCGGTGTGGGTGAAGCCGCCGTAGTAGGCCAGCTCAATTACACGACTCTGCTCGGAGGGCAGATCTTCCATCGCGGCGCGAATCTCGCGCGCCTCGTCGCGGCGCCCGACCTCCCGGTCGGTGCGCTCGGGCGCCTCCACGCGCTCCTCGATGCCCTCGTCGCTGACCCGGCCGCGATCCTGCACGATGCCGCGGCGCAGCGCGTCGATCGCGCGGTTGTGCACGATGCCGAGCACCCACGTGCGCACGCTGCCACGCGTACGGTCATAACGCGTGCCGCCGCGCCAGGCGGAGAGGAAGGCCTCCTGGACGACCTCTTCGGCGATCGCGCGCTTGCCGCACATGCGGAAGGCGAGCGAGAACGCGACGGTCGAATGGCGGTCGTAGACGATCGCGAACGCGGCAGAGTCGTTCTCGGCGACGAGCCGCATCAGATCCTCGTCGGCGAGCCGATGCAGAGAGGCGGAGGCGGACTCCACCGAACGCTTGTAGCGGGCCATGTCAGACATTGATACGTGCGACCTGGTTGCCGTGGATCAGAGCCACGAAAACCGACGCGCAGGCATTCAATCACTCCTTGCGGTCGGAATGCCCGCTGGCGGAACTATTCGCAATCCGGGCGACTGGCGTTCTATGCTGTCAGGCGGGGCTCAGCACATCAGGCGGCGTTCAGCGATCGCCGAGCAGCTTGCGCGTCTCACGGCCGAGATCGTGGATCGCGCGCTCGGCGGCGTCACGCGCGATCGTCAGCCCGGCGGCGGGCCCGCCGCCACGGTCGTGCGCGCGATGGCGGGCGCGCAGGAGCACGAGCGCCGTACCGGCGGCGCCACCGGCCACGAGCGCCGCGGCCGGGCGCGCCCAGTTGCGCGGGTCGCGCATCGCCGAGAGCTCCCACGCCTCGAGCTCCCCGGCGGCGAGCTCGGTGATGCTGGTGAGCGTGCCCTCGAGCCGATCGGCGAGGTGCGCCGGCGGCTCCACGGGCGCGAGCGCTTCGCGCAGCAGACGCTCGAAGCTGGGCAGCGCCTCACTCATCGCAGTCGCCCTCGCCGCGGTCGCCGACGATCTCCTCGAGCTGCTTGATCGCGCGATGGATCAGCACCTTGGTGGCGCCGTCGGAGCGCCCCATGGCACGGGCGATCTCGCGGTTGTCCATGCCCAGGGCAAAGCGCATGATCAGCGCCTCGCGGCGATCGTCGGGAAGCTCGCGCACCCCGTCGAGCACACGGCTGAGCTCGTCGCGCCCCTCGACCAGCTGCTCGGTCGTGTGCAGCGCCTGAAGGGGTGTGGTGTCGTCGATCGGCGAGGCCGGCCTGCGCGAGCGGTCGCGGTAGAGGTTGGCGGCGAGGTTGTGGGCGATGCGGATCAGCCATGGCCGCAGCGGGCGTCCGTGCGATTCGCGCTGGGCGCGCTCGAAGTGACGGTATGCCTGCAGGAAAGTCTGCTCGGTCAGATCCTCGGCGTCGTGGTGATCGCCGACGCGGTAATAGGCGTAGCTGTAGACGTCGCGCAGATGGGCGCGGTAGAGGTCGGAGAACTCCGCGTCGAGCTGCACCTTTGACTTCTGCGGGGTTTCGTCCACTCATCGCACACCCTATCCACCGGCTTCCCCCCACCCGACCTGTCGCCGCAGGCCGATCTGGAAGGACTCAGGCGGCGCGGGCCTCCTCGTGCGCGGAGGGGGATCTTCGGGGGGCGCGCCTGCGGCGCGCCGGGGTGCGGCGCGGCCGGTCTACGTCCTCGCGCCTGACTCCCACACCGCCCAGCCACTCCCATTGCAGGCAGACGCAGGCCCAGATGCGAGCGGTGACGCCGGCGGCCAGGGGCGGCGAGGGGCGCTCGACCGTCGGGAACAGCAACGGCCGGCCGACGCGTAGGCGAACCTTGCGCGGGCGGATGCGCCAGCCACGACGAACGTCCTCGGTGCCGATCGCCGCGACCGGCGCCACGGGCGCGCCGCTTTCGAGCGCGAGCCGGCCGACGCCGCGGTGAGGCTCGCCGAGCGGCCCGGGACGCACGCGGGTGCCCTCGGGGAAGATCACGACGCAGTCCCCCCGCGCAAGGATCGCGCGGGCGGTGTCCATCGCCTGAGCATCTCCGGCGCCGCGATCGACGGGAAAGGCGCCGAGGCCGTTCAGCAGCCACGCCTGCCAGCGCTTCTCGAACAGCTCGCGCTTGGCCATGTAATAGACGGGGCGGCGAACGAGCGTGCCGATCACGAACGGGTCGAGAAAGCTGCGATGGTTGGCGGCCAGCAGCAGCGGGCCGCTGCGCGGCAGATGCTCGCGGCCGATGCGCTCGAGCCGGAAGTAGACGAGGAAGAACGGCACGAGAAGCGCGCGCAACGTCCAGTAGAGGACGGGGTTCACACCACGCGACAGGGCGCGCTCGCGAAAGCCGCTCAGATCCGCTCCGCCGTGGCGGCGATCCGTCCCGGCGGGCGCGCCCGCGTCCGGATCGGGGCCACGAGCGCCGGGGTCCCGGCCCGCGAGAAGTCGCTGCTGCGCGCCGTGATGCTCCACACCATTCGATACCCGCGCCTGCGAGCCGGGTTACAGGCCGGCTCACGAGAGCCGACGGCCGGGATCGAACCGGCGACCTCCGCTTTACAAGAGCGGCGCTCTGCCAGCTGAGCTACGTCGGCATGGCGTTCGCATCGTAGCGCCCGCCCCTGGTCTCCGGATCGGCCTGCCGCCGAAGGACCGTCCCCTGGGCGCTCGAGCGGAGGGACAGCGGTGGGTCCCCGCAACTCGACGCTCGGATCGCCGGTGTCATCAGGCTCCTCGGAAGAGACGCCGGAGGGGGCTTCGCGCTCGGTTGCGTGCGTCCCCGTGGGCAGCGTGAACCACACCGTCTTGCCGTTCGCCGATGGCACGCTGCCCCAGGCGTCCGAGAGCGCTTGGACGATACGCAGTCCCCGTCCCGATCGCTCGCGGATCGTAGGGGAGCGCAGCAGCGGCTGACCTCGCCCGGTGTCGCTCACCTCCACGCGAATCTGCTCCCGCGAGTCGTCGAGCACGAGCTCGAAGCCACTGTGTGCGTGGCGGACGGAGTTGGTGGCAAGCTCGGAGGTCATCAGCTCGACGGCTTCCACGATCCCCTCGGGCTGGTCACGCAGAAGTCCCCTGACGAAGTGGCGCGCGGCCGCCGGCGAGTCGACCTCGCCGCTGAATTGGCGTACGCTCCTCATGGCTCGATCGCAAGCACGCCAGCGAGACCCGTGATCGCAAGGACACGGCGGATGACGGGTGAGGGATTGCGCAGTGACACGCTCGTCGTCGTCGCGGCGCCGATCAGCACCGCGATCCCGGCGCTGTCCATGAATTGCAGGTCGCTGAGATCGAAGATCAGCGGCCGCGAGGACTCGGCTGTGATCGAGGCGAGCTTCGCTTCCAGTTGAGCGACGTTCGAGCTGTCGAGCTCACCTGAGAGAGCCACGATCCGTGCACCGTTCAGATCGAGCTGGACGTCGATCAGAACGGCCGTAGACAGATTGTCCTCTGGTCGGCCTAGCTCTGCCATCGGATGCCCACTATCGCCGTATCGTCGTGATGGTCCTCGGAGGTGAGATCGCGGGCGAGACTTGCCAGCAGGTCCTCGAGCGCCAGGTGGGCGCCGGCGATGTCGCGCAGCCGCGCCAAGCCCGTGTCGAGGATCTCGCCGCGCCGCTCCACCAGCCCGTCGGTGAATGCGATCAGCGTCGTCTGTGGAGCAACCGACACGATTGTCTCGTGATACGGCTCCTCGCGTGCGACGCCGATCGGCACGTTGACATCGAACTCGAGGAACTGTCCACCGTCACCGTCGAGCAGCAGTGGCGCGAGGTGACCGGCGCTCGCGACCGTCAGGCGTCGTGCCCGCACGTCGATCAAGACGCAGAGCATCGTCGCGAAATAGTTGTGGGCGGCGCTGTTGACGAAATCTGAGAGCCTCGCCAGCACGCTTCCCGGGCTATGGTCCTCCGCGGCGTACGCCAGCGCTGCGTGTCGTAGCGAGGCCATCGTGGTCGCGGCGCGAAGACCGTGGCCGGATACGTCGCCGATCATGACGAGCACCCCGTTCTCGCCGGCGGCGATCACGTCATACCAGTCGCCACCGATATCGATCGTCGAGGCCGCCGGTATGTAGCGGGCGCCGACTTCGAGCCCGTCGAATCGAGGCAGCTCTTCCGGCAGCAGGGCGTGTTGAAGCGTTTCAGCGATGCTGCGCTGCTCGGTATACATCTCCCGATTCTCGGCGGCCACGCGGTCGAGCACCCCGACGAGCTGCTCGGCGTAGCGTCGGCGGCGCACCAGACGATCGGTCACCAGCGCCGCCGCCAGCGTGAGCAGGACGCCAAGGACACCGATGATCCAGGGCAGCTTCTGAAAGAACGACCCGCCGAGCGAGCCATGGGGGGTGACAACCAAGGTGAACGTGCTGTCCCCGAACGGCACGACATCCGACGCTTGGCGCCCTTTGACCGGGAAGTGCTGCATATTGGTGACAAGCAGGTCGCCGGGATCTCGGGAACGCCCCAGGTACAGCGCGTAGTTGAGATCCGAGAACGCGGAATCGCCCGAGAGCCTCGAGCGCCGGTCCGTGGGCAGCAGGCTTTCCGCATAGACCGCAAAGCCACGCTTGACACCCGGCGTACTGAACTCGTAGCCCAGGCTCGCAGGGACCGAGCCGAGGATCCCCGTGACGTTCAGCAGCCGCGTGTGCTTGGCGCGCGCAAACAGATCGCGGGTCCGCTCGGGCAGTGACACCAAAGCCGGAGTCCGTCCCACCACCACCGCCGGCGCCGGCTTGAAGGCTCCCAGCGGCCATAGCGACGCGGAGATGAACTGACGGCCCACACCAACATAGGAGGACATGAAGGCCCTGAATTTCCGAGGGTCCCCCTGCGTCGTATCCGCCAGCTCGGCGGCGGATGCGAGCGGCGTCTGAATCGAGGGGACGACGGCCGTCAAGACCAGTCCGACCTCACGGGCGCGCAAGCTCAACAACCGGTTCTCGTTGCGATCGTACAAACCGGAGGAGGTCAGCACCAGCGCCGCGGTCACAGCCAGTCCCGTGACCAGCGCGACGCCCGCGGCCAGCGATGGCCGCCAGCGCCGGATCGCCTCGGCGGAGGTCTGCGGCACCTCTGCGAAGTCCTCGAGAGGCGCGGTCGATCCGGCCGTCATAGCACGAGCACTCATCGTAAGCGTCTCCCCGAGCCCATAACCCGGTCGGAGTCTACTTTCTCGCCGTCTCCTGCATGGCTGCGTCAGAGCTGCTCGCGCACGCCGGCCTCATGCTCGAGCTCGTCGAGCCGGCTGTCGCCGCCCTCCACTGGAAGCGTCCACGCGCTTGTCGGTGAGCCGCTCGCCCAGTCGCGAGGCAAGCGCCATGATCGTGAGCGCGGGGTTCGCCGAGCCCTGGGTGGGCATGACGCTGCCGTCGGCGATGAACAGGTTGGGCACTCCCCAGGCGCGATGGTCTGCGTCGATCACCCCATGCTCGGATGAGGCGGACATCGCACAGCCTCCGACGAGGTGGGCGTAGCGATCGATGACGAGCGTGTCCTGGGCCTCGGCCGCCTGCAGGATCTGATGGAGCTTGTCCTTCGCGTAGGCGATGTTCGCGCGATCGTTCTCGCACTGTGTGTAGTCCAGACGTGCGATCGGCATACCGTTGCGGTCGTGCTCGTCAGCGAGCGTCACCCGGTTCTCCGCGCGCGGGAGCAGCTCGCAGAGGACGCCGATCGTGTACCAGTGGTTGTAGTCGCGCATGTACTCCCGCAGCGACTGTCCCCAGTGTCCATCGGCGAGGACGTGCTCGGCCCAGCCGATCGGCAGCGGCCCGACGGTCTGGATCGAGAAGCCGCGCGCGAAACCGCGGCCCGGGTCGGTCTCATAGAACTGCTCGCAGCAGATCTCCGGCGGCGGCGCCTTGTACATGCGCAGCTCTTCCCCGAAGCGGCCGGCGACCTGCGGCGCCCCCTGCACCATGATCCCGCGCCCGACCTGGTCGTTCTCGTTGGCCAACCCGTTCGGGAAACGCCTGCTCGTGGAGTGGAGGAGCAGCCTCGGCGTCTCGATCGAGTAACCCGCGATCGTCACGATGTCGGCGGCCTGGAAGTGCTCTCGACCGTCGTGGACATAGGTGACGCCGGTGCAGCGTCCACGCTCGTCGGTCTCGACGCGCGTGACCATGCAGTCGGCGCGGATCTCCACGCCGTGCTCGAGCGCGTCGGGAACGTGCGTGACCAGCGGCGATGCCTTGGCGTTCACCTTGCAGCCCTGCAGGCAGTAGCCCCGGTAGATGCAATGGGGCCGGTGCCCGAAGGAGCCGTTTGCGATTCCGACCGGCCCGACGCGCATCTCGATACCGCATCGCCGCGCTCCTTCCCAGGCGCGCAGGGCGCCGCCTCCTACCGGGTGCGGCCCATGGGGATAGCCGTGGGGGTCGCCCCACGGCCACCATTCGCCCGCGACCGGGAGCTCGTGCTCCAGCCGTTCGTAGTGAGGCTTGAGCTCGCGGTAGGAGATCGGCCAGTCCGCGGCGACGCCGTCGCGGCTTGCGACCTCGAAGTCCGAGGGGTGAAAGCGGGGCGTGTAACCGGCGTAGTGGATCATCGAGCCGCCGACTCCCCGCCCGCAGTTGTTCTTGCCGAGCTCGACCGGGTCCTCGCCGCCGATGATCCGCGGCTCGGTCCAGTAGAGCCCGTGGGAGCCGGCCTCGTCGGAGACCCAATCCTCGTCCGGGTCCCAGAACGGCCCGGCCTCCAGCACGAGGATCTTCCATCCCTTGCGGGCCAGGCGCTGAGCGAGGGTCGCGCCGCCGGCGCCGGCCCCCACGATCAGCATGTCGATGGGATCCTCGCCTTTGTAGCGGCGCATCCGCTCGCGGCCCGGCACCCCGCGTTTGTGCCGGTCGAGCAGGAACGCGGAGTCGTTCTCGGGCGGGCGCAGCGCGCCCTTGAGCGCCACCCGCAGGTGCTCCTTCACTCCAGGCCCCGATCGCGTACGTCGGAGACCGGGTCGAGGTCGAACTCGGGAGGCCTCTCCCAGTGCTCGCGCTGCCCGGGAGCCAGACGCGCGAACCCTCGGGGGTAGGCGGGCCCTCCAAAGCCGATCTCGTTCCATGCCCAGGGATGGGAATAGAAGGCGCCCAGCACCAGGCGCATCACGACGGCCCACGCCCTGGCTACCGGCAGCTTCTCCCATTCCAGCTCGCCTTTTGAGAAGCGCTCGATCAGCTCGTGCTGGAGCTCGCTGTCGGCTGGCGCAAACCCCTGCTCGCAGCCCGCCCGGCGGGCGCTCTCGTCGAGGTTGGCAGCGACCTGCCGCCAGGTCTCGGGGTCTGGGGGCATGTCGTGGTAGCGGAACCCGTCGAGCTGTCCCGCGGAGAGCTTGGAGTCGACCATCTCGAGCACGGGAATGCGCGGCTCTGAGTCCTGGCCGGTGACGAGGTCGCAGAACGCACGCAGCGTGCGGGCCTCGGACTCGGAGAAGAATCGCAGCTGTGGCACGTTTGCGACGCGCTCGAGCACGACCCGGCGGGTGAGCGGGTCCCAGTGCTCGGTCGTGGTGAGCACGTCGTAGTCGGGGTAGCGCCCGAGCATCTGCGGCGTCGTGCCGCGACGCTGGCGGGGCAGTCCCGGCGGGGGACCCGGCCCGGTATGTCCGCCCCGCTTGGGCAGGTGCCCCGCTCCGTCGGAGGTGCTCGAGCCGCGGGGCATTCCTTCTCAACGCTCCCGCTTGGCCACTGCGGCCATCAGTCCCATGCCACCGACGAGGGCGAGCGATCCCGGGGCGAGCAGAGGCGGTCCCATCACGATGTTGTACAGGGGCTCTGAGAAGCCGCCGGGACGCTTCCTGACACCCTGCACATGCGTATAGACGCCGATCAGCCCATCGAGGCAATAGAGCGCCGAGATCGCGGGCAGGAGGGTCGTGGCGGCCCGTTGCGAGCGCACGCCGGCCACGCCCGCGACGCTCAGCAGGGGGGAGAGCGCGACGGGGGTCCACATCCACTTGTCGCCGAATGAGCCGCGGAAGTGCTCGAAGTAGATCTCCAGGCCGAGCGGCAGCGCGCTGAGCGCGGTCGCTGCCGAAAGCGCGCGCTGCAGCCGCCCGCAGCGCACGTTGCGCAGGAGACGACGGGTCATCTACCTGAGCGGCCGTGCAGGAGCTCGGGGAGCTTCTGGCGGATCGCCTGGGCGATGATCTGCCGGCGGGCGGGGTCGCCGTGGGCGATCGCCGAGGCGAAGGAGCGGGCCTGCTCGATCGTGATGTGCGGCGGCAGCGGCGGGACCTCCGGGTCGCAGACCACCTCGAGCACCGTGGGCCGGTCGCTTTCGAGGGCGCGATCCCAGCACTCTCCGATCGCGTCCGGATCGTCGGTGCGGATGCCGTTCAGGCCGAGCAGCTGCGCCCACCGCGCGTATGGCACGTCCGGCAGTTCCTGGGACTCGACGAACTTCGGGTCGCCGGACATCGCGCGCTGCTCCCACGTCACCTGGTTGAGATCGCGGTTGTTCAGCACGAGGACGATCAGCCGCTGGTCTGGCCAACGCTCGCGGTACTTGGCGATCGTGATCAGCTCCGCGAGACCGTTCATCTGCATCGCGCCGTCGCCCACGAGCGCGATCACAGGACGCTCGGGGTAGGCGAACTTCGCAGCGATCGCGTAGGGAACGCCGGGTCCCATCGTCGCGAGCGTGCCGGAGAGCGAGGCGAGCATCCCGGCGCGCAGACGCACGTCGCGCGCGTACCAGTTGGCCGCCGAACCGGAGTCGGAGGTCAGGATCGCCCCGTCGGGCAGGCGCTTTGAGAGCTCGTGAAAGATGAGCTGTGGATTGACGGGATCGGCCGGCGCGAGCGCGCGGTCCTCCATCAGCCGCCACCAGGCGGCGTTGCCCCGCTCGATCGTCTCGCGCCAGGAGCGATCCTCCTTGCGCTCCAGCAGCGGCAACAGCGCGCGCAGGGTCAGCGCGCTGTCGCCGACGAGGTTGATCTCCATCGGATAGCGAATGCCGAGCATCCGACCGTCGAGGTCGATCTGCACGCCGCGGGCCGCGCCCTCTTCGGGCAGGAACTCGGAGTAAGGGAAGCTCGATCCAACCATCAGCAGCGTGTCGCAGTCCTGCATCAGCTCCCAGCTCGGCTTGGTGCCCAGCAGGCCGATCGAGCCCGTCACGAATGGGAGGTCATCGGGCACGGCCGCCTTGCCGAGCAGCGCCTTGGCCACCCCCGCGCCGAGCGTGTCGGCGACCTCGATCACCTCCTGGGTGGCGTGCAGCGCACCGGCGCCGACGAGCATCGCGACCTTCTTCCCGGCGTTGAGGATCTCGGCGGCTCGGCGCAGCTGCTCGTCCTCCGGCACCACGCGCGGGCGCTCATAGCCGGCGCCGGAGTGGACCGTCCCATGGGCGTGAGGCGGAGTCGGCACCGCGTCTTCCATCTGCAGGTCGTTGGGCACGATCACACACGTGACGGTGCGCTCTGAGAGAGCGATCCGCATCGCGCGGTCGATCAAGTGTCGTATCTGCCCGGCCTCGGTGGCCATCTGCACGTACTCATGCGCCACGTCCTTGAACAGGGTCGTGAGGTCGACCTCCTGCTGGTAGTTGCCGCCGAGCCCGAGACGGGCCTGCTGGCCGACGATCGCAACGACCGGCTGGTGGTCGAGCTTGGCGTCATACAGGCCGTTGAGCAGGTGGATCGCGCCCGGGCCGGAGGTCGCCAGGCACACTCCGGCCTCACCCGTGAACTTCGCGTGAGCACAGGCCATGAACGCGGCCATCTCCTCGTGGCGGACCTGGATGAACTCGGGGACCGCGTCTCCGCCGCGCCCGAAGGCGCCCATGATCCCGTTGATCCCGTCTCCCGGGTAACCGTAGATTCGCTTTACTCCCCACTCCCCCGCTAGGCGTCCAAGCAGATAGTCGGCCACGTTTTCGCTCATCGTGCTCGGCAATTACCCAACGCGTCGCTTCCCAAAACCAGGCTCGGATCGTGCGCTGCGGATGGCGGGAGGAATGTGCGCGCGGAGGATAAAGATTGACGCGAGGGGCATGTGGGTAGAGCAGTTTGCAATGACGCCTGACCGCCGGCTCGTCGTAGCTGTCACCGGAGCCAGCTCGGGCGTGGGTCGCGCGAGCGCTCAAGCCTTTGCGCGCAAGGGCGCCGCCGTCGGACTGATCGCCCGTGGCGTGGACGCCCTGCAGGCAACCGAGGCGGAGGTCCGCTCGCTCGGGGGCCGGGCGCTGGCGGCCCCCGCCGATGTCGCGGATGCGCAGGCGCTCGAGCAGGCGGCCGAGGCGATCGAACGGGCGCTCGGCCCGATCGACGTGTGGGTCAACAACGCGATGGCGTCGGTGTTCGCCCCGGTGAGCGAGATCGCCCCGGAGGAGTTTCGCCGAGTCACGGAAGTCACCTATCTCGGGGTGGTGTACGGCACTCTCTGCGCCCTGCGACGGATGCGCCCACGCCAGGCGGGCGTGATCGTGCAGGTCGGCTCGGCGCTCGCGTATCGCGGGATCCCCTTGCAGAGCGCCTACTGCGCGTCCAAGCACGCGATCCAGGGGTTCACCGAGTCGCTGCGCAGCGAGTTGATGCATGAAGGCAGCCACGTCCGCGTGACGATGGTCCAGCTGCCGGCGCTGAACACTCCACAGTTCGACGTGGTACGCACGCGGCTGCCGCGCCACCCCCAGCCGGTCCCCCCGATCTATCAGCCCGAGGTCGCGGCGCGCGCGGTCCTCGCCGCCGCCGAGCAGCCGTCGCGGCGCGAGTGGTGGGTCGGCGCCTCCACGGCTTTCACGATGATCGGCAACGCGATCGCACCCGGCTTCGCCGACCGTTATCTGGCCCGCACCGGCTATGACGCCCAGCAGACCAAGGAGCCGGTGCCCTCTGGGCGGGCGGACAACCTCTATGAGCCGCTCCCGGGCGACCGCGGCGCCCACGGCGACTTCGACGCACAGGCGCACGCTCGCAGCGCGCAGTGGCTCGCGACCCGCCACAGGGTCGCGCTCGGCGGTCTGGGGGTTGCCGCGCTCGCAGGCGCGCTCGGCGCTCATCGGCGGCGAGGATGAGCGCAGACGCCGGAGCGCCGCCGCTCGCGCAATACAGCTTGATCGGTGATTGTCACAGCTCAGCGCTCGTCTCCGACGCGGCTTCGATCGACTGGTGCTGCCTTCCACGCTTCGACAGCGGCAGCTGCTTCGGGCGCCTGCTCGATTGGGAGAGCGGCGGGCACTGCGCTGTGCGCTTCGCCGAGGGACCCACCCATACCGGCGGCAGCTCGTATATGAAGGATACGCTGGTGCTCGAGACGGTCCTGCAGGGGGAGGAAGGATCGCTGCATGTGCTCGACTGCTTTGCGATGCGTGAGCAGGGCGCCCAGCAGCCGCGTCGCGAGATCGTCAGGATCATCGAGTGCCGGCAGGGAAGCGCGAGCGTCGAGGTTGCGATCGCGCCGCGCTTTGACTATGGGTCTGTGCGACCGTGGCTGCGCCGCTCGGGCAGCCGCCTGTTCAGCGCGATCGGCGGCGACGACGGCCTCTTGATCTGGAGCGACGGGGAGCTCGACAGCGACGGCGAGAGTCTCTGTACGCGCGCGTCCCTGCACGCGGGCGAGCGGCTGCGGCTGCTGATGCGGTTCGTCAGACCACACATGCTGGAGCGCGAGCAGACCTCCGATCTCGACGGGGACGCCATCGACGGGCGCCTGGCGGAGACGATCGCGTGGTGGCAGCGCTGGCGCGAGCGGCTGCGCCGCGACGGGGTCGATCAGGAGGCCGTGGTCCGCTCGGCGCTGACACTGAAGGCGCTCACGTATGCGCCGACGGGCGCGATCGTCGCCGCTCCCACCGCCTCGCTGCCGGAGACGCTCGGCGGAGAGCGCAACTGGGACTACCGCTTCAGCTGGATCAGAGACTCGACATTGACGGCGAATGCGCTGGCGGAGATGGGCTGTGGCCGAGAGGCTGAACGGTTCCGGCACTTCATCGTGCGCAGCTCCGCCGGGCACGCGGACGATCTGCAGATCCTGTTTGGGATCGGCGGGGAGCGACGCGTGCTCGAGCAGGAGCTCGAGCTGGCGGGCTACCGCGACTCGCGCCCGGTGCGCGTCGGCAACGAAGCGGCTCGCCAGCTGCAACTGGACGCGCTCGGGGAGATACTGAACCTCGCTTGGCGCTGGCACCGGCGCGGGCGCTCCCCCGACGACGATGAGTGGCGGTTCTTCTCCGAGCTCGTCGAGACGGCGGTCGAGCGCTGGCAGCAGCCCGATCACGGGATCTGGGAGTGGCGTGGCGAGCCGCGCCACTTCGTGCACTCCAAGGCCTGCTGCTGGGCGGCCGTGGAGCGCGGGCTGACGCTCGCCGAGGAGTGCATGCGCAAGGCGCCCGTGCGCCGCTGGGAGAAGGCGCGCAAGGAGATCCGCGAGGCGATCGAAGAGCACGGGTTCGATCGCGAGCGTGGCGTGTTCGTGCAGTGCTTCGACGAGCCGGAGCTGGACGCGGCGCTGCTCCTGCTGCCGAGGGTCGGCTTCGTGGAGTTCGACGACGCGCGGATGGCGAGCACCGCTCGAGCGATACACGAGGAGCTCGGGGCCCAGGGCTTCGTACGCCGCTACCGGCGCGACGACGGCCTGGCGGGTGAGGAGGGCGCATTCCTGGCGTGCTCTTTCTGGCTGGCGGAGTGCTACGCGCGCCAGGATGCGCTGCAGGACGCGCGCGAGGTGTTCGATCGCGCGATGAGCGCCGCGAGCCCGCAAGGGTTGTTCTCCGAGCAGGTCGATCCCGACAGCGGCGAGCTGCTCGGCAATTTCCCGCAGACGCTCACCCACCTCTCCCACATCGAGGCGGCGCTCGCGCTGAGCCAGAGCGCCGCCACGGTCTCCGGCGAATCCGTCCACGACCGCTTCGACGGACAGTGAGGGTTTGCACAGCCCCGCTTTGGGTATTGACTCAGACATGGAAATCGGAGCCTTCTTCATTCTGGTGATCGTGCTCGCCGTCGTGGCTGTGCTCGGCGGGGGCGTGTACCTGATCGCGGCCCGGCTGCGCCACAAGCAGCTCGGCCCGGCGGGCGAGCCGCTCGCAGGATCGGGTGACGGCGAGCAGCAGGCGCGACCGGAGCACGTCGAGGTGGATACCGAGCAGAACGCTCGTTTCGTCGGCACTCAATAGAGGCGGGAAAATGACGGTACGGGGGCTCGGGAGCGGCGGCGTCGAGGGACACACGCGATCGGCTCTCTCCCCAAGCGCGCACGAGGTCTCCGTCGAGAGCGTGCGCGCACGCGTGTTCACCATCCCCACGGACGCGCCTGAGGCGGATGGCACGTTGAGGTGGAGCTCGACAACGCTCGTGCTCGTCGAGGTCGGCGGCGGCGGGCGGGCGGGACTCGGGTACAGCTACGCGGCCGGGGCGGCTGGCACGCTCGTGCAGGAGCTGCTGCGCGACGCGGTGGTGGGCATGGACGCGCTTTCTCCGCCGGCCGCATGGCAGCGGATGCGCAGCGCGGTGCGCAACATCGGCTACCCGGGAGTCGCCGCGAGCGCGATCTCGGCCGTCGATATCGCCTTGTGGGACCTGAAGGCGCGTCTGCTGGAGCTGCCCCTCTCCGAGTTGCTCGGGCGCGTACGCGAGGCGGTGCCGGTATATGGCAGCGGTGGCTTCACCTCCTATGCCGATGCCCAGCTGGAGCGCCAGCTCGCCGCCTGGGTCGGACAGGGAATCTCGAACGTGAAGATGAAGGTCGGCTCGGACCCCGCGCGCGATCCTGAGCGCGTGCGCCGCGCGCGCGCCGCGATCGGCGAGGGCGTGGGGCTGTTCGTGGACGCGAACGGCGCCTATGAGCGAAAGCAGGCGCTGCGACTGGCCGAGGTGTTCGTTCAAGAGGCGGATGCGAGCTGGTTCGAGGAGCCCGTCTCCTCCGACGACCTGGAGGGCCTGCGGCTGCTGCGCGACCGCGCACCTGCCGAGATGGACGTCGCAGCGGGCGAGTATGGCTATGACCTCTTTTACTTCCGCCGGATGCTCGATGCCGGCGCGGTGGACGTGTTGCAGGCGGATGTCACCCGCTGTGGCGGCATCACGCAGCTGCTTCAGGTCGCCGCGCTGTGCGCCTCGCATGGCGTGCTGCTCTCCGCGCACACGAGCCCGACCATCCACGCGCACGTGTGCTCGGCGATCGCGCCGCTTGCCCACGTCGAGTACTTCCACGATCACGCGCGGATCGAGCAGATGCTCCTCGACGGGGCTCCTGTGCTCGTGGACGGGGCGCTGCGACCGGATCCGCACAGCCCGGGGCTCGGGCTGACGTTGCGCGAGCGCGAGGCCGAGCGGTTTGAGCGCTGATGCCGACACGCTTCACGCCTATCGGCACGTCGAAGGCATCTATTTCCCGATCGCGATCGCCGTGTTCGCGCTCGTCGTCGGGACCCTGCTCGTCTTGCTGGTGGCGGGCGCCCGGCGCTCACAGCCGGGACGGCGCTCGGGGGCCCTGCGGGTGGAGATCGCCTATGCGTTCGTGCTGGCATGTGCGGCGGCGTTTCTCCTGTGGGTCACCTTCCGGGCGGAGGCCCCGATCGACCGGCTCGTCGCTCACCCGGGTCTGCGCATCAAGGTGATCGCCGCCCAGTGGAGCTGGCGCTTTGTCTACTCCAATGGGGTGCAGGTCGCGGACATCGACACCTGGCACCCGGCACCGGCGTATGTCCCGACCGGTACCGAGATCGAATTCAGCGGGACTTCCGAGGACGTGATCCACGGCTTCCTGGTACCCGCGCTTCACTATCAGCGTCAGGTCCTGCCGGGTTACACCACCCATTTCGATCTCATCTTCGACAGCGCCGGGCGCTATCAGGGGGAGTGCTCGGTCCTCTGCGGGGAGCAGCACTCAGAGATGCACTTCGCGCTGCAGGCGGTCAGCCCGGCGAGCTTTCGTGAATGGCTGACGCGTGAAGGCGGGCGAGTCGATCGAGGCGCATCCGCACGGGCGGCGACCGGCGCGGGCTCATCCGCACGGGCGGCGACCGGCGCGGCGAGAGGACCGCAAGCGTGAGCGCCGTCGTCGCGATACCCAACCGTGCAGGCTCGACGCGCACGCTGGCATCGACCGATCACAAGCGCATCGCCGGCGCGGCGTGCGTGATCGCGTTCGTGTTCTTCCTCGCCGGCGGGCTGCTCGCGCTGTTGATGCGCAGCCAGCTCGCCGCCGATGGCGGGGTGGTCTCCCAGAACACCTACAACGAGCTGTTCACGATGCACGGGTCGACGATGGTCTATCTGGTGATCGTGCCGGTGGCGCTCGCCGTGGGGCTGTACTTCGTGCCGCTGCAGGTCGGAGCCGCCGAGATCGCGGGGCCGCGGGTCGCGCTGGCGGGACTGTGGCTGTATCTGCTGGGCGGGGTGTGCATGTGGTCGGGCTTCCTCACGAGCGGAGGCGCGGCGAGCGCGTCGTGGTGGGGCTTCGATCCGCTCTCGGAATCGATCCACTCGCCCGGCAGCGGCATGGATCTGTGGATCTTCGGCGTGATGCTCGCGACGCTCGGGCAGATCCTGTGGGCGGGGTGCGTCCTCGCCACCGCGCTGCGCCGGCGCGCGCCCGGGATGACGTTGATGCGGATGCCGGTGTTCACGTGGACGATGGTCGCGACGTGCACGATGACGGTGTTCGGGTTTCCCGCTTTGATCCTCGCGCTGGGGCTGCTGTGGGCGCAACGACACCTGGGCGGCGTGCTGATCGGCGGCGCGGGGGCCATCGATTACCAGGCGCTGTTCTGGTTCTACGGGCACCCCGTCGTCTACGTCATGTTCTTCCCGTTCGTCGGAATGGTGGGAGAGATAATCGCGACGTTCTCGGCGCGGCGGTTCTTCGGCTATTCCGCGTTCATCGTCGCGCTGCTGATCTTCTCCGGCCTGTCGATGACGGTCTGGGCGCACCACATGTTCACGTTCGGGGTGCTCTCGAACAAGTACTTCGCGCTCACCTCCACGGCGCTGATCGTCCCGGCCGGGATCGAGTACTTCGACTTCCTCGCGACGATCTGGCGCGGGCGGCTGCGCTTCACCACCGCGTTCCTGTTCGCGCTCGGGTTCCTCGTGCAGTTTCTGATCGGCGGCCTGACCGGAATCGTCCTCGCCTCGCCGCCGCTCGACTACGGGCTGAACATGTCCTACTTCGTGGTCGCGCACTTCCATTACACGATCTTCGCGGGCAGCGCCTTCGGTCTGTTCGGCGGCATCTACTACTGGTTTCCGAAGATCGCCGGGGTGATGTTGCGCGAGCGCCTCGGCAAGCTGAACTTCGTGCTGATGGCGATCGGCGCGAATCTCACGTTCTTCCCGATGTTCTTTCTCGGCGCCGAGGGCATGGTTCGCAGGATCGCCCGCTACCCGGCTTCCAGTGGCTGGCAGGGACTGAACATCGTGGCGACGGTGGGCTCCTTCGTGATCGCGGCCTCGGTGCTCGTCTTCATCGCCAACGTCGTGATCTCCCTGCGCCACGCCCGCCCCGCGGGGGACGATCCCTGGGAGGCGCACACGCTCGAGTGGGCCACGAGCTCCCCGCCGCCCAGGCACAACTTCACGGCGTTGCCGCCGATCCGCTCCTACGCGCCGCTGCTGGACATACGCGAAGCCGCCGAGCGCCACGCAGCCGTGGATCCGAGCATCGCCGCCGCGCGGGTGGGAGCATGAAGCGCGCCGCGATCTGGCTGCTCGCGTGGGGCTCGTGGCTCGGCGCGCTGACGGCGGTGCAGGCCGCGTTCGAGCCGAAACCGATCCAGTTCGCGATCCCGGGCGTGGCGTCGGCGGCGTGCATCGTATGTGGACTCGCGCTGTGGGCGGCTGAGAGCCAGCACAGGCGCGACGCGCAGGCTCGACCGATCAGCGACAGCTCGGTGGCGACAGCCACACTCACGATCGGTGTGGCCGTGACCGTGGTGGGGGCGGGCTTCGGGCTGTGGCTGATCTTGATCGGCGTCGGTATCGGGGCGCTCGGGCTCGGGGGCGTCGTGCGCGAGCAGCGCGCACGCGCGCGAGCGCTGCGCGGAGGAGGCACACGATGAGAACGGCCGCGCCCACGCTCGCCCGGATGCTCGGCAGCTGGCAGCTCGACCCCGGCGTGCTCGCGGTGTGCGCGGCCACGGCCGCGCTCTACGCGTACGGCCTCGTTCGCGCCAGGCGGCGCGCTCGCGGGCGCTGGCCGCTGTGGCGGGGCGCTTCTTTCATGGCCGGTCTGCTCGTGTTGATGACGGCGCTGCTTTCGGGAATCGACGCCTATGGCGATGAGCTGCTCTCGGTCCATGTCGTTCAGCACCTGCTCCTGATCGTGCTCGCGCCGACGCTGCTGCTCTGGGGCGCGCCGGTGCGGCTGGCGCTCGGCGCGTGCTCCCCCGCGGGACGGAGCACGATCGGCGCGGTTCTGCGCCGGCCCTGGGTGAGGGTCCTGACGCGGCCGGCATGCGGGTTCACGTTGTTCACGATCGTGGTGCTCTCGACTCATCTGACGGGCCTGTACGAAGTGGCGCTCGAAGACCAGACGGTCCACGCATTCGAGCACGCCGCCTACTTCTGGTCGGGCGCCGTCTTCCTGCTTCCGATCCTCGCGGCCGACCCTGTCCCCCATCCGCCGGGCGCGATCGCGCGGTTCTCCTGGCTGATGGCCGCGATGACCGTGATGTTCCTGCCGGCCGCGGTGCTCATGTTCGACGGGCACGTGCGCTACCCGTTCTACCTCGCCCCGGCACACGCGCTGCACGTCTCAGCGCTGGCCGATCAGCACGCGGCGGGGATGATCATGCTCATCGCGGGAGGAGTCGCGATGGCGGCGCTGGCGATCCTCGTGGCGATGGAAGCGATGATCCTCGAAGAGCGACGCCAGTCGCGCCGCGACTCCTATCTCTACGTGGACGGCGAGGAGCCGCGCAACCCGCCCGCGGGCCTCGCCGGAGAGATCGTGGGCGCATGAGGCGCGGTCTCCTGACGCTTGCGGCGATCCTGTGCGGCGGGCTCGCGCTGCTCGACCTCGCCGCGCACGGGGAAAGCCAGCCCTCGTCCGCAGGGACGCTCGCGCGCGCAGCGGCCGTCCCGAGCGCCGCGCTCGTCTCCGCGGGGCACGATCTGTTTCTCTCCTCGTGCGCGGCCTGCCACGGCATGAGCGCCCAGGGAATCTCCGGCCGAGCGCCGAGCCTGCACGGCGTGGGCGCGCTCGCCGCGGACTTCTATCTGCAGACCGGGAGGATGCCGCTGCCGTCCTCGCGCGCGCAGCCGCTGCGCACCCGCCCGGCGTTCTCCCAGACGAAGATCCAAGCGCTGATCGACTACGTCGCGTCCTTCGGCGGGCCCGCGATCCCCACCGTCGAGGCCAGGCGCGGCTCGCTTGGGAAGGGTCAGAGCCTGTTCGCGCTGAACTGCGCCGGCTGCCACTCGATCCAGGGGTCGGGGGGGATCGTGACCGGGGCAGTGGTGCCCTCGCTGAACGTCGCGACGCCGAGGCAGATCGCCGAGGCGATTCGCATCGGGCCATACGTGATGCCGCGCTTCGGCCCCGGGGAGCTCTCCGCGGCGGATATCGACTCGATCGCGCGCTACGTGCGCAGCACCCAGTCCCCCGATGATCGCGGCGGCTGGGGTATCGGGCGGATCGGCCCGATACCGGAGGGCATGGTCGCATGGCTGCTCGCGGCCGGCGCGCTGCTGCTGATCGCGCGGCTGATCGGAGAGCGCGCCTCCGACCCTGAGCATGGCTCCGCCACCCGAGGAGGAGATCGAACATGAACGAGCCCGCCGACAAGCGAGGAGGTGTCCTTCACCGCCTGGGACAGGCGGTCCTGATGCTCACGTTGTGGCGGCTCGGAGCGCTGCGACGCGGGTGCGGACTGCCCGAGGAGGATCGGCGGGAGAATCCGTCGCGTCGCGAGACGGGCGCACCGGACTGGGCCGAGCGCCTCGTCCCGGCGCTGCTGGCGCTCACGGCGCTCGCCGGCTTCGGGTTCCTCGCCCTGTTCATCCTCGATCCGAGCACGCGGCTGCTCGGGCTGTGCCTGGGCGCGGCGCTGGCGCTGCTGGCCGGCGCGCTGATCCTCGCCGGGCGCCGGCTGGTTCCACAGGAGACGAAGGTCGAGGATCGTCCCCGTCACGGCGACCCCGAAGCCGTCGAGCAGGTATCCGAGCAGGCGCGCGCGGGTCTCGAGGGAATCACGCGCCGCAGGCTGATCGCGGGAGCGGCGGGCGTGGCGGGCGCCGGCCTGACCGCGGCGGTGGCGATACCGGTGGTCGCTCTCGGCCCGGGCATCGAGCGGCAGCTGAGCGATACCCCGTGGCATCCGGGTCGCGCGCTCGTCGACGACGAAGGCAACCCGATCCTGGCCGCGAACGTGAACGAAGGGAGCTTCCTGACGGCCTTTCCCGAGAACGCCGACAAGGACGATCTGGGCTCGCCCGTGGTGGTCGTCCGCGTCGACCCCGCCACCCTCGAGCTGCCGCCAGGAAGGGCCTCGTGGGCGCCGCGGGGGATCCTCGCCTACTCGAAGATCTGCACCCACGCCGCCTGCGCGATCTCGCTGTTTCGCTCTCCGTTGAGCCCCACCACGCAGTCGCGCGGCCCCGCGCTCGTCTGCCCCTGTCACTATTCGACCTTCGACGTGCTCGACGGCGGCAGCGTCGAGTTCGGTCCCGCCGGGCGTCCGCTGCCGCAGCTGCCGCTGCGGATCGACGCATCCGGTGCCCTGCGCGCGGCCGGTCGGATGTCCGGGCCCGTCGGCCCTTCCTGGTGGGGAGACAGCAGGTGATGAAGCCCTCCTCGCGCCCCGGCGGCGCCGCGGTCGACGCGGTCGGCTTCCTCGACGAGCGTCTCGGAGCCGCACGCGGCCTGCGGTTCCTGATGAGCTACGTGTTTCCCGACCACTGGAGCTTTCTGCTCGGGGAGATCGCGCTGTACTCCTTTGTCGTGCTGGTCCTCACCGGCACGTTCCTGGCGCTGTTCTTCGACCCCAGCACCGCTCAGACCCTCTACCACGGCAGCTACACCGCACTGCAGGGCCAGAACGTCTCGGCGGCCTACAGCTCGACGCTGCGCCTGTCGTTCCATGTCTCCGGCGGCCTGCTGATGCGCCAAACCCACCATTGGGCCGCGCTCGTGTTCGTCGCCGCGATCACGCTGCACCTGCTGCGAATCATCTTCACCGGCGCGTTTCGCAAGCCCCGCGACATCAACTACTTCATCGGCCTGACGCTGCTGATCCTCGCGATCCTCGAGGGGTTCGCGGGCTACTCGCTGCCCGACGACCTGCTCTCCGGGATGGGCCTCGCGATCGCCTGGGGCGTCGCGATGGCACTGCCGCTGGTCGGCGGCCCGCTCGCCTTCGCGCTGTGGGGCGGGCGCTTCCCCGGCGCGACGACGTTCGAGTCGAGGCTGTACATCGCCCACGTGTTCATCATCCCCACCCTGCTCGCCGGGCTGATCGCCGTGCACCTGACGATCATCATGATCCAGCGCCACTCGCAGTTCCCCGGCCCGGGACGGCGCGAGGACAACGTGGTGGGCACGCCGATGTGGCCCGGCTACGCGCTGCGCTCGCTGGGGCTGCTCGCGGCCGTCGCGGCGGTGCTCGTGCTGATGGGCGGCTTGATTCAGATCAACCCGATCTGGCTGTGGGGGCCGTACCACCCTTACATCGGCACCAACGGCGCGCAGCCGGACTGGTATCTCGGCTGGCTGATAGGCGCGCTTCGCATCATGCCCAACCTGGAGATCCACGTCTTCGGGCATACGCTCGTCCCCAACCCGTTCTTTGGCGGGGTGCTGTTCCCCGCGGCGGTCTTCGGCTTGCTCTATGCGCTGCCGTGGATCGACCGACGCCTGATCAGCCGTGACTACGCGCGCCACGACCTGCTCGAGCGGCCTCGCGACAATCCGCGGCGAACGGCGCTCGCCGCGGCGGTCCTCAGCGCGGTGCTGGTCGTGTTCGCGGCGGGCTCGGCCGACCGCCTGTTCTTCCAGTTCGGCTTCGGCTACGAAGGCGCGATCTGGTTCTTCAGAGGCACCTTCCTGATCCTGCCCCCGCTCGTCTTCACGCTGACACGCAGGACCTGCCGGGAGCTGTTGCGCGGGGAGCGCCACCCGCTGCGCGGCTGGAGCGGCACGCTCGTGCAGCGCAACGCGCGCGGGGGGTTCGACAGCGTGCCACCCCGATCGGTCGGCGCGAGCACCGATGCGCATGCCGAAGGCGAGCTTGCAGGCACCACAGAGCAGGGGATCGCGCGGAGCTCCTCGGCTCCGCGCCTCTAGCGCAGAGGCGTGGCGTCCAGATCGCGCCGCAGCTCGGCGACGGACTGATAGACCGCGGTCGCGCCGGCGTCCTTGAGCTCTTCCTCTGAGAAGCCGCCGGTCATCACGGCGATCGTCTCAACCCCCGCGCGCGCGGCCGCCTCGGCATCCCATGGCGAGTCGCCGATCATGACCGCCTCACCCGCATCCGCCTCGGCGCGGTCCAAGGCGGCCTGGACGATGTCGGGGGCGGGCTTGGTCGCCTCGACATCGGCCGAGCTGGTCCATCCATCCACGAGGTCGCGAGCGTCGAGCAGCTCGAGATAGTGGTCGAGCTCCTGCTGCTTGGCGGAGCTTGCCAGCAGCACCGTGTGCCCGCGCTCGTGAAGATCCTCGATCAGACGCCGAGCTTCGCTCGTCGGTCGTACTTCGTCGATCAGCTTGCGATAGTGGCGGCTCTCGGCCTCCCGGATATCATCGCCGCGTTCACGCTCGACCTGCTCGTCGGTGAGCGAGGGTACGAGCTGGTCGCCGCCCATGCCGATGTGGCGGTGAATTCGCCATACGGGAAGCACCAGGTCGTGCTCGCACAACGCGCGATACCAGGCGAGCGTGTGCTGGTAGTTGGTGTCTACCAGCGTGCCGTCGACGTCGAGGATCGCGAGGCTCATGGCGCGCTCACGAGCGCGCTCCATTGCCCGCAAGCGCTCCCCTCGACTCTCGCTCGCTGTCGCTGTTGAACCGGGGCAGGATCTCGCGTGCGTACAGCTCGAAGAAGCGCTCCTGCTCGGCCCCGATCTGCTGGACGTAAAGCTCGTCGAAGCCCGCGTCCGCATACGCTTGGATCGCTTCGAGCTGACGTTCAGGGTCTGGCCCGCAGGGCACGTCTTCGCTTGCCTGCTCGGCGGAGACCAGCTCGCACGCCTGTTCGAAATGCGCCGGCGTCGGCAGGATCTGCGCCAGCTCGCCGGGCAGCGCCTCGTTGGGCCACAGCCGGTGCACGGTCTCGCGCGCCTGCTGCTCATCCTCGGCCACGCACGCCTTCATGCCACCCGCGACGAGCTTGCCCGCGCCCGCCTCGCTGCGAAACGACTCAACGGCCTCTGCATCGGGACCGACCGTGCAATAGCCATCGCCGATGCGGGCCGCGAGGCGCGTGGACTTCGAGCCGAACCCGGAGATCAGGATCGGTGGCGTCTGCTCGGGCAGGTCATAGATGCGCGCGTTCTCGACCTGGTAATGGCGCCCGCGGTGGCTCTGCATACCGCCCTCCCAGAGCGTGCGAATCACCTCCACCGCCTCCTCGAGCATCTCCAGGCGCGTGTCCACCGCCGGCCAATGGTCGCCCAGAATGTGCTCGTTGAGCGCCTCTCCGGTGCCGAGTCCCAGCGCGAAGCGGCCTTCCAGGAGCACCGCCGAGGTGGCGGCGGCGTGGGCGATGATCGCTGGATGAATCCGCATGGTCGGACATGTCACGGCCGTTGTGAGCTTCATCCCCGAGGTGGCCTCGGCGATCGCGCCGATCGTCGACCACACAAAGCCACTGTGGCCCTGCTCGTCGTTCCACGGGTGAAAATGGTCGGAGATCCACAGCCCCTCGAATCCCGCCTGCTCGGCCAGCTGTGACTGCCTGAGGAGCTCGCGGGGAGCGAACTCCTCGCTGGAGAGGAAATAACCGATTCTCACCTCACGCCCTCCTCGAGCGGGAGGTGCTTGTAGAGCGGGCGGAGCTTTTCGCGCGGGGAGAGCTTTTGGCGCGAGCGGAGCCTTTAGAGCGAACAGAGCTTTTAGCGCTGGGGGAGCTTTTAGCGCTGGAGGAGCTTTTAGCGCTGGAGGAGCTTTTAGCGCGGGGGGAGCTTTTAGCGCGGGGGGAGGCGCTCGCACGACGGCGTGACGTGGA
>CAVRPD010000003.1:0-92068 GCA_963723075.1 uncultured Solirubrobacterales bacterium | reverse complement strand
GCCCGAAATCCTCTGCTATAGTCGGCCTCGCGCCGCGGGTGGGCGCGGTCGTGCGAGCACTGTCCCCCGCGAAGGCAAACCACATGGAGCTTCTCTCGAGCAGATAACGCGGACCGGTCCATAGACCAGTAGTGCGTGTGGGCCCGAGGGGCCTCTTTTTTTGCCCGAATCCGCTCTTTCGCAACGCCCCCAGATCGACATGCCACGTAAGTTCTCACTCCAAAACACCCGCAACATCGGGATCATGGCGCACATCGACGCCGGTAAGACGACGACGACCGAGCGCATCCTCTACTACACCGGGCGCACCTACAAGATCGGCGAGGTCCACGAGGGCGCCGCCGTCATGGACTGGATGGAGCAGGAGCAGGAGCGCGGCATCACGATCACCTCCGCCGCCACCACCGCGCAGTGGAAAGACCACCGCATCAACATCATCGACACGCCCGGCCACGTCGACTTCACGGTCGAGGTCGAGCGCTCTCTGCGCGTGCTCGACGGCGCGATCGCGCTGTTCGACTCGGTCGCCGGCGTCGAGCCCCAGTCGGAGACGGTCTGGCGCCAGGCCGACAAGTACCACGTTCCGCGCATCGCCTACATCAACAAGATGGACCGCATCGGCGCCGACTTCGACATGGGCGTGCAGACGATGATCGACCGCCTCGGCGCGCACCCCGTGCCGATCCAGCTGCCGATCGGCTCGGAGGGCGGCTTCCTCGGCGTCGTCGACCTCGTCGCGATGAAAGCGATCGTCTACAAGGACGAGCTCGGCAAGGAAGTCGACGAGATCGAGATTCCCGAGCACCTCCTCGAAGCGGCCGGTGGCGCGCGCGAGCACCTGCTCGAGGAGGTCTCCCATTACGACGACGCGCTGCTCGAACTGATGCTCGAGGAGGCCGAGGTCCCCGTGGAGGTGCTCAAGAACGCGATCCGCAAGGCGACCCTCTCGACCAAGCTCACCCCGGTGCTATGCGGCTCCTCGTTCAAGAACAAGGGCGTCCAGCCCCTGCTCGACGCGGTCATCGACTACCTGCCCTCGCCGCTCGACGTGCCGCCCGTGCTCGGCACCGAACTGATCCGTGGCGAGGAGGAGGAGCGTCAGGTCGAGCGCCACGCCGACGACTCCGAGCCGTTCGCCGCGCTCGCCTTCAAGATCGCCGCCGACCCCTACGTCGGCAAGCTCACCTACTTCCGCGTCTATTCCGGCCGGCTCGAGGCCGGCTCCAAGGTCCTCAACGTCGGCTCAGGGCGCACCGAGCGGATCGGGCGCATCCTGATGATGCACGCCAATGAGCGCGAGGAGGTCGAGCAGGTCTACGCCGGCGACATCGCCGCGGCCGTCGGCATCAAGCAGGTGATCACCGGCGACACGCTCGCCGACCCCGCCCACCCGATTCACCTCGAGAACATCACCTTCCCCGAGCCCGTCATCAAGGTCGCCGTCGAGCCCAAGACGAAGGTCGACCAGGAGAAGATGTCGGTCGCGCTCGGCCGCCTCGCCGAGGAGGACCCGACCTTCCAGGTCCGCACCAACGAGGAGACCGGCCAGACCGAGATCTCCGGCATGGGCGAGCTGCACCTCGAGGTGCTCGTCGACCGCATGAAGCGCGAGTTCGGCGTCGAGGCGAACGTCGGGCGCCCGCAGGTCTCCTATCGCGAGACCGTTCGTGGCACCGTCGAGAAGATCGAAGGCAAGTTCGTCCGCCAGACCGGAGGCTCGGGTCAGTTCGGCGTCGTCTTCATCAACCTCGAGCCCGCGCCCGGCGAGGGCTTCGAGTTCATCAACAAGATCAAGGGCGGCAACGTCCCCTCCGAATACATCCCCGCCGTCAAGAAGGGGATCGAAGAGGCGCTCGAGAACGGCGTCAAGGCCGGCTACCCGATGGTCGACATGCGCGTCACTCTCGTCGACGGCAAGTACCACGACGTCGACTCCTCCGAGATCGCCTTCAAGGTCGCCGGCTCGCTCGCCTTCAAAGAGGCGGCCAAACGCGCCAAGCCCGTCCTGCTGGAGCCGATCTTCGCGGTCGAGGTCGTCACGCCCGAGGACTTCCTCGGCGACGTGATCGGCGACCTCTCCCGCCGTCGCGGTCGCGTCGAGGGCCAAGAGCGCCGCGGCAACGCGCTCGTCGTCACCGCCCGCGTGCCGCTCTCGGAGATGTTCGGCTACGCCACGGACCTGCGCTCCAACACGCAGGGGCGAGCCAACTACACGATGCAGTTCGAGGCCTACGAGGAGGTCCCCCCGAACATCGGTGAGAAGATCGTCGAACAACGCACGGGGGAGCCGGTGGCGGCGTAGTCGGACGGCGGCAGGCACGAAAGCCAGTATTTAGATAGGTTTCCCAGGTTCGCCTCCACCGAGGCGCACATACAAGTCGATACAGGAGCGAGTAAAAAGTGGCGAAGGAGAAGTTCGAGCGCGACAAGCCGCACGTCAACGTCGGGACCATCGGTCACATCGATCATGGCAAGACGACGCTGACCGCTGCCATCACCACCGTTCTGGCCGAGCACGGAGGCGCGGAAGCCCGCACCTTCGCGGAGATCGACAACGCCCCGGAGGAGAAGGAACGCGGCATCACGATCGCGACCTCCCACGTCGAGTACCAGACCGAGAACCGCCACTACGCGCACGTGGACTGTCCCGGTCACGCCGACTACGTCAAGAACATGATCACCGGCGCCGCCCAGATGGACGGCGCGATCCTCGTCGTCTCCGCCGCCGACGGCCCGATGCCCCAGACGCGCGAGCACATCCTGCTCGCCCGCCAGGTCGGCGTCCCCTACATCGTCGTCTTCCTCAACAAGGCCGACATGGTCGACGACGAGGAGCTGCTCGAGCTCGTCGAGGTCGAGGTCCGCGAGCTGCTCTCCGAGTACGACTTCCCCGGCGACGACATCCCCTTCATCACCGGCTCCGCGCTGAAGGCGCTCGAAGGCGACGACGCCTACAAGGAGAAGATCCTCGAGCTCGCCGCCGCCCTCGACTCCTACATCCCCGAGCCCGTCCGCGAGCTCGACAAGCCGTTTCTGATGCCCGTCGAGGACGTCTTCTCGATCACCGGCCGCGGCACCGTCGCCACCGGCCGCGTCGAGCAGGGCATCGTCAACACCGGCGACACCGTCGAAATCGTCGGCGTCCACGACTCCACCTCGACCGTCGTCACCGGCGTCGAGATGTTCCGCAAGATCCTCGACCAGGGACAGGCCGGCGACAACGTCGGCTGCCTCCTGCGCGGCACCAAGCGCGAGGAGATCGAGCGCGGCCAGGTGCTGTGCAAGCCCGGCTCGATCACACCCCACACCAAGTACAAGTCAGAGGTCTACGTGCTCAAGAAGGAGGAGGGTGGACGTCACACCCCGTTCTTCACCGGCTACAGGCCGCAGTTCTACTTCCGCACCACCGACGTCACCGGCGTGGCCAAGCTGCCCGACGGCGTCGAGATGGTCATGCCCGGCGACAACGTCCAGATGGAGATCGAGCTGATCCAGCCGATCGCCATGGACCAGGGCCTGCGTTTCGCCATCCGCGAGGGTGGCCGCACGGTCGGCTCGGGCGTGGTCACCGAGATCATTCAGTAGCACCGCTGACGCCCTCGCTTTTGCGAGGGCGTCGCGTCATTGGCAGTCCGATACGACCAACACGTCCCTCTCTCGGAGAGGCGTATTAGTGCAGTGGCGAGGGATCGATCCCCACCATGGGGCGATCCGCTCTTTCCCGCCGCGCCCCGACCAGCCTCGAGCTGAAACGAAACCCACACCCCATGGCATCGACCAACCAAAACAAGATCCGCATCCGCCTGAAGGCCTACGACACCTCCGCGATCGAGTCCGCCGCGAAGGAGATCGTCGAGACGGCCACGCGCACGGGCGCGACCGTCTCCGGGCCGGTGCCGCTGCCGACCGAGAAGAACGTCTACTGCGTGATCCGCTCGCCCTTCAAGGACAAGGACTCGCGCGAGCACTTCGAGATCCGCACGCACAAGCGCCTGATCGACATCCACCAGCCGACCCCCAAGACCGTCGACTCGCTCCAGCGCCTCGACCACCTGCCGGCCGGCGTCGACATCGAGATCCGGCTCGCCACCTGAGCCGCATCCGCCCGAGACACCCTTCCCACCACTCACGAGAACCAGACACCCACCTTCCACGATGCCCGCAATTCTTGCCAAGAAGCTCGGAATGACCCAGGTCTTCCAGGAGGACGGAAGCGTCGCGCGCGTCACCGTGCTCGAGGCCGGCCCGTGCCCGGTCACGGCGATCCGCACGCCCGAGCGCGACGGCTATGACGCCGTCCAGCTCGCCTTTGGCCAGACCAAGGAGAAGCACCTCACCAAAGCCGAGCTCGGCCACCTGCGCAAGGCAGACGCCGGACCGCTGCGCCACGTCGTCGAGTTCCGCGACGAGGCAGGCGAGCTACAGCTCGGTGAGACCGTCACCGTCGAGGCGTTCTCCCCGGGCGCGCGCGTGAAGATCTCCGGCACCTCCAAGGGCAAGGGCTTCCAAGGCACGATCAAGCGCCACAACTTCGCCTCGGGTCCCAAGTCGCACGGCTCGCACAACGTCCGCGCCCCCGGCTCGATCGGCGCCTCGGCCTGGCCCGCACGCGTGATGAAGGGCATCCGCGGACCGGGCCAGATGGGCAACAAGCGCGTCACCCAGAAGGGCCTTCAGATCGTCTCGGTCGACGCTCGACAGAATCTCCTGCTCGTGCGCGGCTCGGTGCCCGGCCCGCGCGGCGGTCTCGTGGAGGTGCGGACCGATGCCTGACGCTCCTCTGCTCGGCGGTGGCTCAGGCGCCGCCTCCCAGAAGAAGGTCAAGCTCGACGACGCCGCCTTCGGCGCGCGCTTCTCCGGGCCACTGGTCCACCAGAGCGTCCGCGCCGAGCAGGCCGCGCGCAGGCGTGGCACCGCGGCCACCAAGACGCGTGGCATGGTCTCCGGCGGCGGCGCCAAGCCCTGGCGTCAGAAGGGCACCGGCCGAGCCCGCGCGGGCTCCAACCGCTCTCCGATCTGGACCGGCGGTGGCATCGCCTTCGGGCCGCACCCGCGCTCCTACACCTTCAAGGTCAACCGCAAGGAGCAGCGCGCGGCGCTCCGCTCCGCGCTGTCGCTGCACGCCGAGCGCGGCTCGATCGCGATCCTCGACGCCGCCGCCTTCGCCGCGCCGAAGACGCGTCAAGCGCTCGACCTCCTGCAGGGCTGGGGCGAGTCGCGGCACGTGAGCTCCACGCTCGTCGTGCTCACCGCCGAGGAGTCGAACGCCGCGCTGTCCTTTCGCAACCTGGCCCGCGTCGCCGTCCTCACCAGCGAGAACGTCGGCGTCGCCGACCTCGTCGGAGCCGCCTCGCTGCTCGTCTCCCAACCGGCGCTCGACGCGCTGAGCGCACGCGCGAGCGCTCCCGTCAAGGAGGGTCAAGCCTGATGGACCACTCTCAGGTGATCATCCGCCCGGTCGTCTCCGAGAAGAGCTACGTCCTCTCGGCCGCCCACAAGTACACCTTCCGCGTCCACCCCGACGCGCACAAGACCCAGATCCGCCAAGCCGTCGAAGCGTTGTTTGAGGTGCACGTCGTCGAGGTCCGTACGCTGTCCGTCAAGTCCAAGCCCAAGCGCCGCGGCGTCACACGCGGTCACACGCGCATCTGGAAGAAGGCGATCGTGCAGATCCGCGCCGGCGAGTCAATTCCGATCTTCCAGGGCTTGCAAGCCCTTGAGTCATAAGCGAGAGAGCTAGACCATGCCCATCCGCAAGCCCAAGCCCACCAGTCCCGGAATGCGCTTCGTGTCCTACCCGGACTTCGCCGAGGTCACCAAGTCAAAGCCCGAGAAGACCCTCGTCGAAGGGCTCAAGAAGAGCGGCGGTCGCAACGCGCACGGGCGCAAGACCTCGCGCCACCGCGGTGGCGGCGCCAAGCGCGCCTACCGGCGGATCGACTTCAAGCGCCGCAAGGACGGCGTTCCCGCGAAGGTCGCAGCGATCGAGTACGACCCCAACCGCTCTGCCTACATCGCCCTGCTGCACTACGCAGACGGCGAGAAGCGCTACATCCTCGCCCCGCAGCGCTTGACTGTCGGCATGACCGTCGCCTCCGGCGAGCAGGCCGACATCGCCGTCGGCAACTCGCTCGCGCTCGCCCGCATGCCGGTCGGCACCGTCGTCCACAACGTCGAGCTCCAGCCCGGCCGCGGCGGTCAGATGGCGCGCTCCGCCGGCGCCTCCGTCCAGCTGATGGCCAAGGACGGCGACATGGCGACATTGCGCCTGCCCTCCGGCGAGATGCGCCTCGTGCGCGCCGAGTGCCGCGCGACCGTCGGCACGATCGGCAACTCCGAGCACCAGAACGTGAAGGTCGGCAAGGCCGGCCGCAAGCGCCACATGGGCGTGCGCCCGCAGACCCGTGGCGTCGCGATGAACCCCGTCGACCATCCCCACGGCGGCGGCGAGGGCTCGACCACCGCCGGCCGCCACCCGGTCACCCCCTGGGGCGTTCCCACGTTGGGCTATCGCACGCGCAAGCAGAACAAGACCTCCGACCGCTACATCGTCCGCGGGCGCAGGCGTGGAAAGGGCAAGCAAAGATGAGCCGGGGACGGGAGAGACGACGATGAGTAGATCGAGCAAGAAGGGCCCGTGGGTGGAAGAGCGCCTGATGGCGCGCATCGAAGCCCTGAACGCGGAGAACAACAAAAAAATGCTGCGCACCTGGTCGCGCGCGTCGACGATCTTCCCCGAGATGGTCGGCCACACGATCGCCGTGCACGACGGCAAGAAGCACGTTCCCGTGTTCATCTCCGAGTCGATGGTCGGCCACAAGCTCGGCGAGTTCGCCCCCACGCGCATGTTCCGCGGCCACGCCGGGTCCGGGAGGGTCCGCTAAATGAGCGCCGAGGACGAGAAGGACGTGCCGTCCGGCGAGACGTCCGCCGAGAAACCCGCTGCCGCCAAAAAAGCGGCTGCGAAACCGGCTGCGCAGAAAAAGCCTCCGGCCGAGAAAGCCGCCGAGAAAAAGCCTGCTGCTGAGAAAAAAGCAGCCGAGAAACCGACTGGCGAGAAAAAAGCCGCTGCGAAAAAGCCGGCCGGCGAGAAAGCCGCCGCGGAGAAAAAACCGGCTGCTGAGAAAGCGGCTGCTGGATCCGGCGACGGTGAACCGCAGGCCTCCGGCAGGTCCGCCACGAAAAAACGCGGCGCCAAGAAAGCTGCGAGCGCTGAAGCGGCGGCTCTGGGCGATGCCGAGGAGGCACAGGAGCTGGCGAAGGCCGAGGTCGAGCAGAAGCCCACGCGGAAACTCGCCCGTCGCGCGGCCGCCGATGTCAAAGGCGCGCCCAGGCGCAGGGTCGTTCGCGCGCACGCGCGCTACGTCCGCACCTCCGCGCGCAAGGCCCGCATGGTCTGCGTGCACCTGCGCGGCAAGTCTGTTCAAGAGGCACGCGCTATCCTCGCCTTCACACCGCGTGAGGTGGCGCGTGACTGGAGCAAGCTGCTCGAGTCGGCCGTGGCCAACGCCGAGAGCAACCACGAGCTGCTCGAGGACGATCTGATCATCCGTGAGGCCTACGCCGACGAAGGACCGACGATCAAGCGCTTCCGCCCGCGCGCGATGGGACGGGCGAGCCCGATCCGCAAGCGCACCAGCCACCTGACGATCACGCTGACCCCGGGCTCCTAGAGCCGCATACACACACCAAGAACAGAGCTGAGAGACACAAGGAAATGGGACAGAAGGTTCATCCAGAGGCCATGCGCGTGGGTTACATCCACGACTGGAAGTCGAACTGGTTCAACGAGAAGAACTTCGCGGCGTATCTGGCCGAGGACGTCCGCATCCGTGAGCACATCGTGCGCAAGCTCTCCCACGCCGGCCTCTCCGACATCACGATCCGCAAGGACTCGAACGAGCTCGAGGTCAACATCCACACGGCTCGGCCCGGCATCGTGATCGGCAAGTCCGGCACCGAAGTCGACGCTCTGCGCCGCGATCTGCACCGCATGACCCAGAAGCAGATCAAGGTCAACATCCACGAGATCAAGCGTCCCGAGCTCGACGCCAAGCTCGTCGCTCAGTCGATCGCCGAGCAGCTGCAGAACCGCGTCGCCTTCCGCCGCGCGATGAAGCGCGCGCTCACCAGCGCGATGCGCTCCGGCGCCAAGGGCGTGAAGGTGCAGGTCGCCGGGCGCCTCGGCGGCGCCGAGATGGCGCGCACCGAAAGCTACTCCGACGGCCGCGTCCCCCTGCACACGATGCGCGCCGACATCGACTACGGCTTCTACGAGGCGCGCACCACCTTCGGGCGGATCGGCGTCAAGTGCTGGGTCAACAAGGGCGAGATCATGCCCGAGGGCTACACCGGCGCGGACCTCACCGACATGACCGCTCCAGCGGCGCCCAACTCCGACCGCGACGGACGCGGCGGACGGGACGGGCGCGACGGTCGTGGACGCGGTCGCGGTGGCGGCGGTCCCGGCGGCGGTGGACGCGGACGCGGCCCCGGCGGCGGCCCCGGGGGCGGAGGGCGTGGGGCAGGTGGGCCCGGATCATTCGGTGGCCAGGGCAGTCGCGGCGGCGGCGGACGCGGCGGCGGTCCCGGTGGTGGCGGGCGTGGTCCCGGCGGGCCAGGCGGCGGCGGCGGCGGTCGCGGCGGCCCCCGGCCGGGCGGCGGCGGAGGTGCGCGCTGATGCTGTCCCCCAAGCGTGTCAAGCATCGCAAGCAGCACCGCGGCCGTCGGCGCGGGATGTCGCGCGGCCAGGTCAAGGTCCAGTTCGGCGAGTACGGCCTGAAGTCGCTCGAGCAGGGCTGGCTCACCAACCGTCAGATCGAGGCCGCCCGAATCGCGATGACGCGCAAGATCAAGCGTGGCGGCAAGGTCTGGATCAATGTGTTTCCCGACAAGCCCGTCACGAAGAAGCCGGCCGAGACCCGCATGGGCTCCGGCAAGGGGGCGCCCGAAGGCTGGGTCGCCGTGGTCAAGCCCGGCCGGGTGATGTTCGAGCTGGCCGGCGTGCCCGAGCCACTCGCCCGCGACGCGATCCGGCTGGCGGCGCACAAGCTGCCGGTGAAGTCCAAGTTCGTGCTGCGCGAGGATTGATCGCGATGCAAGCCAAGGAGATGCGAGACCTCAAGGACGACGAGCTGGCCAAGCGGATCGCGACGCTGCGCAAGGACGTCTTCGGCCTGCGCTTCGCCAACGCGACCGGCGAGCTCGACGACACCGCCGGGGTGGGCCGTGCCAGACGCGACCTCGCCCGAGCACTGACCGTTGCACGTGAGAAAGAACGAAATGGCTGATCAACCAGACAACGATGCACCCAGCACCCCCGAGAACGGGGACGAGCAGGCCACCGAGGCTGTCGCGGCCGCGACCGACGAGAGGGACACGGCCGCCGCCGACACGCAGACGCCCGAGGCGGAGCCCGCGCAGACCGCGTCGAGCCCGGCGGCGTCCGCTCCCGCCGCCGCGAGCGAGCCGGCCGAGCAGCTCTCGCCCAAGGAGCGCCGCCGCAAGGCGCGCGCCGCGCGTGCGGGCACCGACGCTCGTCCTTCGCGCTCGCCCGAGGAGCGCCACGCGGAGCGGGTCGCTGCACGTCGCGACAAGGCGGCACGCCGCCGCACCCGCCGCTTGCAGGAACGCGCCAAAGCGGCCGAGCGCAGAGCCGCCGCGCCCGCGCCCGAGCCGTTGGCCCCCGTGCACGCCGCCGTCGAGGGTGCTCGCCGTGAGCGCCAGGGGATCGTCGTCTCCGACAAGGCCGAGAAGACGATCGTCGTGCGCATCGACACCGCTCGGCGCCACCGGCGCTACGAGAAGATCGTGCGCAGCTCGAGCACCCTGCACGCCCACGACGAGAACAACGATGCGCACGAGGGCGACGTCGTGCGGGTGGTCGAGAGTCGGCCGCTGTCGCGCACCAAGCGTTGGCGGCTCGTCGACGTGCTGGAGCGGGCGCGATGATCCAGAACGAGACCAGGCTGCGCGTCGCCGACAACACCGGCGCGCGCGAGATCCTCTGCATCCGCGTCAAGGGCGGCTCCAAGCGCCGCTATGCGTTCGTCGGTGACGTGATCACCGCCACCGTCAAGCACGCCAACCCGCAGGGGTCGGTCAAAAAGGGCGACGTCGTCACCGCCGTGGTGGTTCGCACGAAGAAGCCGATCGGCCGCGAGGATGGCACCTACATCGCCTTCGACGAGAACGCCGCGGTCATCATCGACGACCAGAACAACCCGCGTGGAACCCGCGTGTTCGGGCCCGTCGCGCGCGAACTGCGCGAGCGCAACTTCATGAAGATCGTCTCCCTCGCCCCGGAGGTGCTCTGATGGGCCGCTCCGCCGTCGTCGTCAAGCGCCGTACGCTGAAGATCCGCTCCGGCGACCACGTCAAGGTGACGGCCGGCAAGGACCGCGGCAAGAGCGGCCGCGTGCTGCGCGTGGAACCGACGAAGGAGCGCGTGTTCGTCGAGGGGTTGAACCTGGTCAAGCGCCACACCCGTCCCCAGCAGGTCGCGGGCGCGCAGAGCGAAGCCCAGATCGGCGGCGTGATCGAGCGCGAGGGTCCGATCCACATCTCGAACGTGATGCTCCTGGACGCCAAAGGCAATCCCACCCGCGTTCAGATCAAGCGCGAGAACGGCAAGCGCGTGCGCGTCGCCAAGAGCTCGGGCGCGGAGCTGGACTGAGCGAACGATGAGCGAGACCACCACAGCCCCCCCGGCCCGCCTGAAGGCCCGCTACCTGCAGGAGATCCGCCCCGCGCTGGTCGAGCGCTTCGGCTACTCCTCGCCGATGCAGGCGCCGAAGATCGAGAAGATCGTCCTCAACATGGGCGTCGGGCTCGCCAAGCAGGACTCCAAAATGCTGAAGGCCGCGACCGAGCAGCTCGCCACGATCGCCGGGCAGCAGCCGAACGTGCGCCGCGCGCGCAAGTCGATCGCCGCGTTCAAACTGCGCGAGGGCATGCCCGTCGGCGTGACCGTCACCCTGCGCGCCGAGCGCGGCTACGAGTTCCTCGACCGTCTCGTCTCGATCGCGATTCCCCGCATCCGCGACTTCCGCGGGCTGAACCCGCGCTCGTTCGACGGCCGCGGCAACTACTCGCTCGGCGTCAAAGAGCAGATCATCTTCCCCGAGATCGACTACGACGCGATCGACCAGGTCCGCGGTCTGGACATCACGATCACGACCACCGCCGCCACCGACGTGGAGGCGTTCGCCCTGCTCATGGCCTTCGGCATGCCCTTCTCGGCCAAATGGCGCCCCAAAGGCTTCGACGAAGCGATCGGCGTGACCTCGGAGCCGACGGACGACGACGGCGCAAGGGTATCCACCGCCAGCGTCTCGACGGAGCAAGCCACCGGTGGGATCGAGGACGCCGAGGACGAGGCGCCGAGTGAGGCTGAGGCGCCCGAGGCGGAGGCGGAGGCAGAGTCAGAGGCGGCGGCAGAGTCCGAGGCTGCGGCGGCGCCCGAGGCTGCGGCGGCGCCCGAGGCCGAGCAGGAGGGCGCCCCCGACGACGGGGGCGCAGGGAACACCGAGAAAGAGAGCACCGACTGATGGCCAAGACATCTCAGCGCGTCAAGCAGGCGCGGACTCCGAAGTTCAAGACGCGCGCCTATACTCGCTGCAACCGCTGTGGCCGTCCGCGCGCGGTGTATCGCAAGTTCGGGGTGTGCCGCATCTGTCTGCGCGAGCTCGCCCACAACGGCCAGATACCCGGGATGACGAAGTCCTCCTGGTAGCAACCACGATCTCCGAGTGACCATTTAGCAATGTCGATGACCGATCCCATAGCCGACTTCCTGACGCGCGTGCGCAATGCGATTCACGCCGCCCACGAGACCGTCGACATCCCCGCCTCGAAGCTCAAGGGCGAGCTCGCGCGGATCCTCGCCGAGCAGGGCTACATCGAGTCCTGGTCGATCGTCCCCACGCCCGAGGACGGCGCCGGGCAGCTGATCCAGATCCGCTTGAAGTACACCGAGGACCGCCGCTCGGCGATCTCCGGCCTGCGCCGCGTATCCCGCCCCGGGCGGCGCACCTATGCCGACGCCAAGCACATCCCCAAGGTGCTCGGCGGCATGGGCACCTCGATCGTCTCCACCTCGCGCGGTGTGATGACCGGCCATGACGCGCGTGCCGCCGGCGTCGGCGGCGAGATCCTCGCGCAGGTCTGGTGAGCCATGTCGAGAATCGGTAGACAGCCCATCCCCGTGCCCGCCGGCGTGACCGTCGCGATCGAGCCCGAGTCGGTGCGCGTGAACGGACCCAAAGGCGAACTTTCAGAGCGGATCCACCGCGACATCGAGGTCACCCAAGACGGCGAGCAGCTGACGGTCACGCGTCCCACCGACCGCGGCGAGCACCGCGCGCTGCACGGCCTCACCCGCTCGCTGGTGGCCAACATGGTCCAGGGCGTGACCGATGGCTACGAGAAGCGCCTGGAGATTCAGGGCGTCGGCTACCGCGCTCAGCTGAAGGGCAAGAACCTCGAGCTCGCCGTCGGCTACTCCCACCCGGTGCCGATCCACGCGCCCGACGGGATCGAGTTCGAAGTGCCCCAGCCCACCCGCGTCGTCGTCAAGGGCATCTCCAAGCAGCTCGTCGGCGAGACCGCCGCGATCATCCGCAAGCAGCGGCCCCCCGAGCCGTACAAGGGCAAGGGCATCCGCTACGAGGGCGAGTACGTCCAGCGCAAGGTGGGGAAGAGGGCCTAGCGATGGCTGTCATCACCAAGGGCAATCGCCGCCTGAAGCGCCGCCGCAGGGTGCGGGCGAAGATCTCTGGCACGGCCACGCGGCCACGGATCTCCGTGTTCCGCTCGAATCGGGGTCTGAGCGCGCAGCTGATCGACGACGTCTCCGCCCGTACGCTGGCGGCGGTCAACTGGTACGAGCCCGAGCTGCGCGACCTCTCGCCGCTGGAGCGGACCAAGCGCTCGGGCGTGGCGCTCGCCGAGCGGGCCAAAGCGGCCGGCATCTCAGAGGCCGTGTTCGACCGCGGCGGCTACCAGTACCACGGCCATGTTCGCGCCTTTGCCGAGGCGATCCGCGAGACCGGCATCACCGTCTAGTAGCAGCGTCTGCCCCAGACCACCTGCTTCCTACCGCTACCCTCCACTTCCCTATGGCAATAACCCAAGATCGCTCAGTCAGTCAGTCCGGGCTCGACCTGCAAGAGCGCGTCGTCGAGATCAACCGCGTCGCCAAGGTCGTCAAGGGCGGCCGGCGCTTCTCGTTCACCGCGCTGGTCGTGGTCGGAGACGAACGCGAAGTCGTGGGCGTGGGCTACGGCAAGGCCAACGAGGTGCCGCTCGCGATCCAGAAGGGCGTCGAGCGGGCCAAGAAGGATCTCTTCCGTGTACCCAAGCACGGCTCGACGATCACCCATCAGACGACAGGCGTGTTCGGGGCCGGTCGCGTGTTCCTGAAGCCCGCCTCACCCGGTACCGGCGTGATCGCCGGCGGCGGCGTGCGCGCGGTGCTCGAGCTCGCCGGGATCCACGACATCCTCTCCAAGAGCCTCGGCACCCAGAACCCGATCAACCTCGTCAAGGCGACCGTTGCGGGCCTGCGCGGGCTGCGCACCCCCGAGGAGGTCGCCAAGCTGCGCGGGCTGACGATCAACCAGGTGCTCGGCCTGGGTGGCGGCGAGACCGCCAACGGCACCATCGAGCCCGGCACGCCGGCAGCGGACCGCGCCGCGGCCGAGACCGCGCCCGCCGACGACGCTCCGAAGACCCTGTCCACCACGAACGCGCCCGAGACGGAGACAGCAGGGACACCCGAGGCCGCTCCGGAGACGGCAAGCGCCGTCGAGGAGGCCCCGGCCTGATGAGCGCCCTCACCGTCACCCAGCTGCGCTCGCGCAACGGCGCCAACCAGAAACAGCTCGACACGCTGCGCTCGCTCGGCCTGCGTCGCATCGGACATACGGTGCAGGTCAAGGACTCAGAGCAGGCCCGAGGAATGCTGCACGCGGTGCGCCACTTGGTCGAGGTCGAGAAGGGCAAGTCCAAGTGAGCCCGGCTGCGCGCAAACCGGCCGCGCGCAAATCGGCGCGCAAACCGGCCGCGCGCAAATCGGCGCGCAAACCTGCCGAGACCGACGCCAGCGCCGACGAGCGCTCACAGAACGGCGAGCTCATCGGGCTGCACAGCCTCGCGCCGGCCCCCGGCAGCCGCCGCCCGCGCAAGCGGATCGGGCGCGGCGAAGGCTCCGGCACCGGCAAGACCTCCGGTCGCGGACAGAAGGGCGCCGGCTCGCGCTCGGGCTCCAAGCGCCGTGCGCGCTTCGAGGGCGGGCAGATGCCGATCCACATGCGCATGCGCAAGCTGCGCGGCCCGCACATGAAGAAGTCGATGCCTTTCGAGATGTTCCGCACCCACACCCAGCCCGTCAACATCTCAGATCTCGAGCAGCGCTTCGACGCCGGCGCCGAGGTGACGGTCGAGTCGATGCAGGCCAAGGGCCTCGGCACGCGCAAGAACATCCCCATCAAGATTCTTGCCAAGGGTGAGCTGTCCAAGGCGCTCACCGTGCACGCTCACGCCTTCTCCGCGAGCGCTCGCGAGCAGATCGAAGCTGCTGGCGGAACCGCCACCATCGTCGAGAGCTAGAATCGGGCGCTCCGCGGACGGCACTCGTCCAGCGGTCTAAAGCTCATGCTCTCAACGATCCTCAACGCCTTCCAGGTAGCGGACATCCGCAAGAAACTCGCCTTCACGGCGAGCATGCTGCTGATCTACCGCCTCGGCTCGCACATCCCGGTGCCGGGCGTCAACCTGTCGGCCGTCAACAACATCCAGAAGGAGTTCGGCGGCTCGAACATTCTCGGCCTGCTCAACCTCTTCTCGGGGGGCGGCCTCGCGCGGATCGCGCTGTTCGCGCTGGGCATCATGCCGTACATCACCTCCTCGATCATCCTGCAGCTGCTGCAGGTGGCCGTACCGTCGCTGGAGAAGCTCTCCAAGGAAGGCGAGGTCGGACAGGCGCGGATCACGCAATACACCCGCTACCTGACCGTGGGGCTCGCCTTCGCGCAGTCGATCGGCTACGTCTTCCTGTTCCACACGCTGCAGGCCAAAGCCGGCGAATCGGTCGTCACCCACTTCGACGTGCCCCACATCTTCCTGATCGTGATCTGCCTGACGACCGGCTGCGTGCTGCTGATGTGGATCGGCGAGCTGATCACCCAGCGCGGCATCGGCAACGGCATCTCGCTGCTGATCTTCGCCTCGATCGTCTCGCGCCTGCCCACCGGCATCCAGGCATGGTGGACCACCCAGAACCAGGTCTTCAAGGTGATGATGCCGTTCCTCGTGCTCGCGGTCGTCGCCGGCATCGTGTTCGTGCAGGAGGGTCAGCGGCGCATCCCGGTGCAGTACGCAAAGCGCGTGATCGGCAGGCGCATGTCCGAGGGCGGGCAGACCTATCTGCCGCTGCGCGTGAACATGGCCGGCGTGATCCCGGTGATCTTCGCCGCGAGCATCATGGCCTTCCCGCCGACGGTCGGGCAGCTCGTCAAAACGCACTGGGGCCAGCAGATCTCCGACTTCTTCTCGCCCAACGGCTGGCACTACGTCGTCGGCGAGTCGCTGTTCATCCTCGTCTTCACCTACTTCTACACGGCTGTCACGTTCAACCCGGTCGACCAGGCCGACAACCTGAAGAAGTACGGCGGCTTCATCCCGGGCGTGCGACCCGGGCGCCCGACGGCCGAATTCCTCGACCGCATCCTCGCGCGCCTGACCTTCCCCGGCGCGCTGTTCCTCGCCGCGGTCGCGGCGCTGCCGACGATCCTGATCGCACGCACCCACCAGAACATCCCGCTCGGTGGAACCTCGATCCTAATCGTGATCGGCGTCGCGCTGGAAACGATGAAGCAGCTCGAGGCCCAGCTGATGATGCGAAGTTACGAGGGGTTCCTGAAGTAATTCGCGAGAGCTGCACTGTCGCGACGCTACGAATCGGCGCAGAGCGGGTAGGCTGCCTCGACGTGTCCGAGTTAAACCTGATCCTGCTCGGCCCGCCGGGCGCCGGCAAGGGGACGCAGGCCGATCGTCTGCGCGGAGACTTCGGGCTGCCGCACATCTCCACCGGAGACATGCTGCGCGCCCAACTGGCTGCGGGCACGAACCTCGGCAACGAGGCCAAGCGCTACATGGACGCAGGCGATCTGGTCCCGGACGAGGTGATCGTGGGGATGATCGTGCAGCGGATCGGCGACGAGGACGCCCGCGACGGCTTCCTGCTCGACGGCTTCCCGCGCAATGAGGAGCAGGCCGGCGCGCTCGCGAGCGCGCTGGGCGGCCTCGACCGCGAGTTGAGCGCCGCGCTGCTGATCGAGGTGCCCGACGAGGAGATCGTGCGCCGGCTGGCGGGACGGCGCGTGTGCGTGAAGAACGCCGGCCACATCTACCACGTCGAGTTCGACCCGCCCAAGCACGAGGGCGTCTGCGACCAGGACGGCGCACGACTGATGCAGCGCGACGACGACGAGGAGGAGACGATCCGCCGTCGCCTCGAGGTCTACCACTCCCAGACCGAGCCGCTGATCGGCCACTACGATCGCGCCGGCCTGCTGCACCGCTTCGACGGGCGGCGCACCGCCGACGAGGTGCACGCCCACATTCGCGCCACGCTGGCGACCCTCCGCCTGGAGGAGACCCTGTAGTCGATCGGCATACTGTCATGCACCGTCGCCGGGCGACTGACGGCAGCTAAGCTCTCAGGGTGATCATCAAGAAGTCCCCCGAGGAGATCGAGAAGATGGCGCAGGCGGGGGAGATCCTCGTCGCGACGCTCGAGCTGCTCGAGGGCAAGGTCCGGCCCGGCGTCAGCACCGCCGAGCTCGACTCCGTCGCCGAGCGCTACATCCGCTCGCGGGGAGCCACACCCACGTTCAAGGGCTATCGCGGCTTTCCCGGCTCGATCTGCGCCTCGCCGAACGCGATGATCGTGCACGGCATCCCCGGCCCATACCGACTCGAGCCGGGGGACATCGTCTCGATCGACGTCGGCGTCACGCTCGACGGCTGGGTGGCGGACGCCGCGCGCACGTTCGCGGTGGAGGAGGTGAGCCCGCAGGCGCGCAACCTGCTGAGCGCCACCGAGGAGTCGCTGCACGCGGGCGTCGCCCAATGCCGGCCGGGCAACCGCATGGGTGACGTCTCGAGCGCGGTCCAGCGAGTGGCGGAGGGCGCCGGCCTGTCGGTCGTGCGCTCGCTCGTGGGTCACGGGGTCGGGCGCAACATGCACGAGGATCCGCAGGTGCCCAACTACGGCACCCCCGGCAAGGGTCCCCTCCTGAAGGAGGGCATGGTGATCGCGGTAGAGCCGATGACGACCGCCGGGCGCCCCACCGTGCGCGTGGGCGGCGACCATTGGGCGATCTTCTCCCAGGACGGCTCCCCGGCCGCGCACTTCGAGTTCACGGTCGCGATCACAGCCGCGGGGCCGCGCATCCTCACGCCGTGGCATCTCGATCGCGCGGTGCGCGCGACCGAGGCTGTGCCCGCCTGAGAGCGAGACGCCGGTCCTCCGCGAAGTAGTGCTACCATCCTCGCTTCTGCTCGGATGCGAGGTGTTCTGCCACGCACGAGAGCTTCTCCACGACCAGGTAGCGGCGGCCGCAACGGCAGCCAGAGCCGGGTCGCCGGGACCAGCCGAAAGGGATCATGAAGGTAAGACCGTCGGTCAAGCCGATGTGCGAGAAGTGCAAGATCATCCGCCGCCACGGAGCGGTGCTGGTCATCTGCCAGAACAAGCGTCACAAGCAAAGGCAGGGCTAGCGAACGTATGGCAAGAATCGCCGGGGTCAACCTCCCCCTGAACAAGCGCTCGGAGATCGGGCTGACCTACATCTACGGGATCGGCCGCTCGACCTCGAACAAGATCTTGAAGGAGGTCGGGGTAAGCCCCGACACCTACATACGAGACCTCACCGAGGAAGAGGTCTCAAAGCTGCGCGACGCGATCGACAGCGGCTTGATGGTCGAGGGCGATCTGCGCCGCGAGCGCTCGCAGGACATCAAGCGGCTGCAGGAGATCGCGTGCTATCGCGGCCTGCGACACCGTCGCGGCCTGCCGGTGCGCGGGCAGAAGACGAAGACCAACGCACGCACGCGCAAGGGCCCCAAGCGCATGCAGGTCGCCGGTCGCAAGAAAGTCGGTAAGAAGTAGTGCCCCCCGCTCCCAAACGTCCCGGTCGCGGCCGGCGCAAGCCGAAGAAGAACATCCCGATCGGGCAGGCGCACATCAAGACCTCGTTCAACAACACGATCGTCTCGCTCACCGACACCACCGGCAACGTGATCGCCTGGGAGTCCGCGGGCGGCGCCGGCTTCAAGGGCTCGCGCAAGTCGACCCCGTTCGCCGCCCAGGTGACGGCCGACGCGGCGGCGCGCAAGGGACTCGAACAGGGATTGCAGAAGGTCGAGGTCTACGTCAAGGGGCCCGGCTCGGGCCGCGAGACCGCGATCCGCTCCCTCCAGGCCGCCGGCCTCGAGGTCACGGGCGTCAAGGACGTCACCCCGCAGGCTCACAACGGCTGTCGCCCGCGTAAGCGCCGGCGCGTCTAGCACCTTCATTCGGCCACCAAACACGAGCAGAAGAGCAACAACACAAAAATGGCGAGAGACACAGGACCCCAGTGCAAGCAGTGCCGCCGCGAGGGACAGAAGCTGTTCCTCAAGGGTGAGCGCTGCCTGACCGACAAGTGCGGCGTCGAGCGCCGCTCCTACCCGCCGGGCGAGCACGGCCGCGGGCGGATGAAACAGAGCGAGTACCGGCTGCAGCTGCGCGAGAAGCAGAAGGCCCGCCGCTATTACGGCGTGCTGGAGAAGCAGTTCGCCGGCTACTACGAGAAGGCCTCCCGCCAGCCGGGTATCACCGGCGAGAACCTGCTCGCGCTGCTCGAGTCGCGCTTGGACAACGTCCTCGTGCGCCTGGGCTTCGCCGCCTCGCGCCGGCAGGCCCGCCAGCTGATCCGGCACGGCCACTGGACGGTCAACGGCCGGCGGGTGAACATACCCAGCTATCAGGTGCGCCCGGGTGAGGTGATCGCCATCAAGGCGGACACCGCCGCCACGCAGGTGGTCAGGGACGCGACCGAGCTCACCGGACAGATACCCGCGTGGCTGCAGGCCGACCACGAGTCGCTCACGGCCAAGGTGCTGCGCAAGCCGGAGCGGCGCGAGGTCGCCGCGCCGGTGCAGGAGCAGCTCATCGTCGAGCTGTACTCGAAGTAGCAGCAACAGCTTTGCCCCTGCCGCGGCCGATCTCGGCGGCGGCGCTTCAGAGCCGGCGTCCGGGCGACGCCGGCGCCACACCAAAACGACGTTAGGACTCAGATGCTCGACTTCCAAATCCCCCGGATCACCAGTGAGTCCGTGGAGCAGAACCGTGGCACGTTCACCATCGAGCCGCTCGATCGCGGGTTCGGCTACACCTTCGGCAACTCGCTGCGGCGCGTGTTGCTCTCCTCCCTGGCCGGCGCCGCCGTCACGAGCGTGCGCATCGAGGGGGTGGCGCACGAGTTCTCCACGATCCAAGGGGTCAAGGAGGACGTGACGGACATCGTGCTGAACCTGAAGGGCGTTGTCTGCCGGATGCACTCCGACGCGACCGAGGTCGAGGCGCCGCTCGTCGTCACCGGACCGGGCGAGATCGCCGCGAAGGACATCGACCTGCCGGCGGGCGTCGAGATCCTCAACCCCGAGGTGCACATCGCGACGCTCGAGAAGAAAACCAAGCTCGAGCTGTACATGACGATCGGCCGCGGCCGCGGCTACCGCCCGGCGGAGGAGAACAAGTCCGCCGACCAGCCGATCGGCGTGATCCCGATCGACTCGATCTTCTCGCCGGTGCGCCGTGTCGCCTACGCGGTCGAGCAGGCGCGCGTGGGGCAGAAGACGGACTTCGACAAGCTCACGCTCGACATCGAGACCGACGGGTCGATCGATTCGCAGGCGGCGCTCCGTGAGGCGGCCGAGCTGTTGATCTCACAGCTGGCGATCTTCACCGACGCCGATCGCATCCAGGAGCTGCGCGCGAGCCCCGGCGGCCAGCTCGACGGGCACGGCCTCGCGGTCGGCGCCGGCGGCGCCCCGGCGGCGCTGCAGGGCGAGGAGTGGTCGATCCTGATCGAGGAGCTCGAGCTCGGCGTGCGCTCCTACAACTGCCTCAAGCGGGCCGGCATCCAGACCGTCGGCGATCTGATCTCGAAGTCCGAGGCCGAGCTGAACGCGATCCCGAACTTCGGCAAAAAGTCGATCGACGAGGTGATCGAGACGCTTCATGCCCGCGGATTGAACCTCCGCCAGGATTAGGGACCCCCTAGACTTCATCAGCCCATGCGCCATCAGAAGACACGCAACAAGCTCAGCCGCGACTCCGCGCACCGTAAGTCCCTGCTCATGAACCTGAGCAAGGAGATCATCGAGCACGAGCGGATCAAGACCACCCAGGCCAAGGCCAAGGCGGTCAAGCCCGAGGTCGAGAAGCTGATCACGCTCGCCAAGCGCGGCGATCTGCACGCGCGCCGCCAAGCATTGTCGACGCTGTCGCAGGACAAGTTCGCGGTACACAAGCTGTTCGAGGACCTCGCGCCCCGCTATGCCGAGCGCCCGGGTGGGTACACCCGCATCCTGAAGCTCGGCCCGCGCCGCAGCGACGCAACCGAGATGGTCTTCATCGAGCTCGTCTAGCGGCCCGCTGGCACGGCGCCAGGCTGCGTCCTCGATCGCTCACGTGCCTAGCACGCTACGCTCACTGCGTCCTTGCCTGGCTTGGCCATCGAGCCGCTAGACAGGTTGGTGATGGTCACCAAGTTGACGCTCGAGTACGACGGCACGCATTTCGCCGGGTGGGCGCGCCAGCCGGGAGAGCGCACCGTGCAGGAGGTGCTCGAGCGGGCGCTGCAGACCGTGCTGCGCGAGCCGCTGACGGTGACTGTCGCCGGCCGCACCGACCGGGGCGTTCACGCGTGGGGCCAGGTGGTCAGCTACGAGCACGAGGCGGTCGATCCGCTGCGGCTGAACGGGCTGCTCGACGACGACATCGCCGTGCTCGCATCAGAGCCCGCCCCCGACGGCTTCGACGCGAGGCGCGACGCTCGCAGCAGGACCTACTGCTATCGAGTGATCTCGCGCCGTGCGCGTTCCGTGCTCGAGCGCGGACGTGCGCTCTGGTGGCCCGGCGAGCTGGACCATGACGCGCTCGAGGAATGCGCCGCGGCGGTGGTGGGTGAGCATGACTTCACGGCGTTCACGCCCACCGAGACCGAGCACACGCGCTTCGATCGCGTCGTACGGCGCGCCGAATGGCGAGCGCAGGCGGGCGACATGCTTGAGTTCTGGATCGAGGCGAACACGTTCATGCGACACATGAACCGGATCTTGGTGGGCACGATGCTGGACGTCGCCTCCGGTCGCAGCACGGTCGCGGAGTTCGAGCGCCTGCTGGAAGGTCGTCCGCGCGTATGCGCTGGCAGAACCGCGCCGGCGCACGGGCTGGCGCTGGCCTCGGTCAGATACAACGCTTCTGTGTAAGGGCGTAACACCTCGGAGTCGAGAGGGGCCGAGGAGCCCCCTATGCTGGGAAGTCGGATGTTGAACGTGCTGCTTACAAACGACGACGGGATCGAGGCTGAGGGGCTGCAGGCGATGCGGCGCGCGCTGAGCGACGTCGCGGGTGTGCGCCTGGCGGTGATCGCTCCGGACGGGAACCGCTCGGCGATGGCGCGGTCGATCACCACGCGGCGGCCGTTGTGGGTGGCCGAGACCCCGTTTCCAGACGGCACCGTCGGGTATGCGACCGACGGCACGCCGGTCGACTGCGTGCGGCTCTCGAGCCTCGGCCTGGTCGAGGATTTCACGGCCGATCTGGTCGTGGCGGGCATCAACCACGGGGCGAACCTCGGCGATGACATCACCTATTCGGGTACGGTCGCGGCCGCGCTCGAGGGGGTCGTGCTGGGTCTGCCCTCGATCGCCGTCTCCCAGCAGTCGGGCGCGCGGGCGCTCGACTACCGCTTCGACGGCGGCTTCGGCTTCGAGGTGGCGGCCGGGTTTGTCGCGCGCCTGGTGGAACGGATCGAGGACGTGCCGCTGCCGGCGACGACGCTGCTCAACGTGAACGTGCCCGCGGGCGAGCCGACCGGGGTGGAGGTGACGAGCCTCGGCAAGCGCATATATCGCGACGAGCTGAAGCTCGAGCGCGAGGAGGAAGGCCGCCGCCGCTACTGGATCTACGGCTCGGACCCCGGCTTCCACGACGAGCCCGGCACGGACCTCGCCGCCGTGGCGGCCGGGCGGGTGGCCGTGACGCCGATTCACTTCGACCTGACCGACCGTCCCGGGTTGGAGGCTTTGAGAAGCTTCGACCTCGAAGAGCTGCTCAGGCCGACGATCCTGGATCGGCCGGCGCCCAGCGCGTCGTGAGCGCCCGCCCGCCGAAGGGGGCCGAGCCGGGGCCTCGTGAGCTCGAGCGCCGCCGGTCGCAGGAGCGCGTGATGAGCGCCGCGGACTCGCCTTCGGAGGATCTGCTCGCGCGCGCGCGCGGATTGCGCGCCGAGCTGGATGAGCACGCGCACCGCTACTACGTGCTCGACGATCCCGTCATCGGCGACGACGCCTACGACGCGCTGCTCGACGAGCTGCGACGGCTCGAGGGGGAGCATCCCGAGCTGGTCACGCCCGACTCGCCCACCCAGCGGGTCGGCGGCGAGCCGGTCGGCCGCCTGGAGAAGGTCACCCACCTCGAGCCGATGCTGTCGCTCGGCAACGTCCGCTCCGAGACCGAGCTGCGCGCGTGGGTGGAGCGGATGCGCACCCACCTCGCGCGTGAGGGGATCGTGGAGCCCAGGTTCAAGTTCGTCGTCGAGCCGAAGATCGACGGCCTGGCGATCAGCCTCGTCTATCGCGACGGCGTGCTGCAGCGCGGCGCCACGCGCGGCAACGGCGAGATCGGCGAGGACGTCACCCACAACCTGCGCACGATCGGCCAGATCCCGTTGCGCGTCGAGGACGTGCCGCCGCTGCTCGAGGTGCGCGGCGAGGTGTACATGTCGCTGAAGGACTTCGCCGAGCTGAACGAGCGCCGCGCGCAGGCGGGCGAGTCGACGTTCATGAACCCGCGCAACTCGGCCGCCGGCACGATCCGCCAGCTGGACCCGGCCGATGCCGCGCAGCGGCCGCTGTCGATGTGGTGCTACCAGGTGGGCGTCGTCGAGGGACTGTCGTTTGCCAAGCACTCCGAAGCGCTCGACTGGCTCCGCGAGCACCGATTCAGGGTGAACCGCGACATCAGGGTGCTCGACAGCGAGGAGGAGGTGATCGCGCAGTGCCTCGCCTGGCAGGAGCGCCGCGGCGAGCTCGACTTCGAGATCGACGGGGTCGTGATCAAGGTCGACGACTTGCAGCTTCAGCGCCGCCTCGGCTCGGTCGGGCGCGACCCGCGCTGGGCGGTCGCCTGGAAGTTCCCGCCCACCACCGCGGTGACGACGCTCGAGAAGGTGATGTGGAACGTCGGCAAGTTCGGTGACCTGCGCCCCTACGCGATGCTGAGGCCGGTGGCGGTCGGCGGCGTGAGCATCAAGCTCGCGACGCTGCACAACGAGGAGGACCTGCGCCGCAAGGATCTGCGCCAAGGCGAGGAGGTGATCGTGATGCGCGCGGGCGACGTGATCCCACAGGTGGTCTCGCCCGCGCCGCACGTGGTCGATCGCGCCGGCAAGCGCCCGCCGCGCCCGCGCCCGCCGTCGCGGTGCCCGTTCTGTGACACGAAGACGGTCAAGGGGCGCGACGCGGTGTTCACGAAGTGCCCCAACCGCGATTGTCCCGCGCGCGCGTGGCAGCTGCTCAAGCACTTCGTCTCCCAAGGCGCGCTGGACATCGAGGGGTTGGGGGAGAAGCAGGTGGCACTGCTGCAGCAGCGCGGTCTGGTGCGCACCGACGGCGACTACTACCGGCTCACGGCCGAGCAGCTGACAGAGCTGGAGGGCTTCGCCGAGCAGTCGGCGCGCAACCTCGTCGACGCGATCGCCGCGTCCAAGCAGCGGCCGTTCGCGCGCGTGCTGTTCGGGCTCGGCATCGAGGAGGTCGGCGAGGTGACCGCGCGCAACCTTGCGATGCGCTTCCGCGACATCGACACGCTTTTAGCCGCCACGCCCGAGGAGATCGCGCAGACGCCGGGGATCGGCGAGAAGATGGCGCGCACGATCTCAGACCAGCTCGCCGACGAGCGCATGCGCGCGCTGATCGCCGACCTGCGCGCGCTTGGATTGCAGCTGAGCGAGGAGGGACCGCCGCCGTCGGAGGGCCCGCTGGCGGACAAGACGCTCGTGCTGACGGGCACTCTGCCGCACTGGACGCGCGAGCACGCGACCGAGCAGATCATGGCCGCGGGCGGGCGCGTGACCGGGTCGGTGTCGAAGAACACCGACTACCTCGTCGCGGGCGAGTCCGCCGGGTCGAAGCTCGCGAAGGCCGAGCGGTTGGGGGTGGCGGTGCTGGACGAGGCTGGATTGCGCGAGCTGCTGGAGAAGTAGTTGTTCCGGTAGGCGCATGCGCCTACCGGCCGGGCGGTGCATGCACCGCCCGGTGGGACCCGCACATGTGCGGGTCCCAGGCAGGGTCGCATGCGACCCTGCCGACCTCGCCGCATGCGGCGAGGTCCCCCATCAGTCATACGAGCAAGCACGCGACGAGGTCTGGTCAGTAGTCCGCGATCGTGATCGTCATGTGGTCCTGGAACATATGCGCGGTTTCTGTCGCGACGCCGTCGGTGAAGATCGCGAACGCGAGCGTGTGCCCGTCGGCGGCGTTGCAGTACCCGACCAGGTTTGACACGCCTGTCAGCGTGCCGGTCTTGCCCTGACAGCGCCCCGAGGCGCCCGTGTTGCGCATGCGCGTGGCGAGCGTGCCGGTGTGCCCGGCGATCGCCAGATTGCCCCGCAGAACCGGGCCGAGCGGGGTCGCGGCCAGCTCCACCAGCAGATCGGCGACCTGGTAGGGCGAGGTTCGGTCTGCTTCCGACAGTCCCGACCCGTCGACCACGTGCGGGTGGATGCCCAGCACCGAGGCGATCGTCGCGCTCACGACCGACGCTCCCGCCGCGGTTGTGCCGGCGCCGCCGTACAACGCGCCGAGGTCCTTGACCAGCGTCTCCGCGAAGAAGTTGTCCGACGGCGGCAGCATCAGCCCTAGCAGCTGCGTCACCGTCGGCGACTGCACCTGCGCCAGCTGTAGCGCCCCAGCCGGTGTCTGCGCGGCGCCGGGCGCGCCGTGGATCGCCACGCCGTCGCCCTTCAGCGCCGCCCACAGCTCGCGCGCCGCATACGCGGCCGGCGCGTGCGGGCCCCGTTCCGAGCCGCTCGCGCCGCGGTTGAACGCCAGCCCCGAGAGCGTGCCTTCGAGGAACGGGTCGGGTCCGTAGTTCGAGGAGGGCTCGCCACGCAGCGAGTCGAACCAGCTTTCATCGCCGTACACCGAGCCGGTGATGCGATGGATGCCGCCAACCTGCACGAGCTGTGACGCGAGCCCGGCGACGCTCGTGCCGATGCCGCCGTAATGATGTTCGATAAACGACGCCGACCCGAACGTCGGATCACCCCCGCCGCGCAGGTACAGGTTGCCTTCCCACACGCCGCCCGGCAGCAGCTGTCCGGCGCCGAGCACCGTCGTCGGCAGGCGCGCCGTCGCGCCGATCCGCTCGAGCGCGGTCGTCGCCGTGTAGAGCTTCTCCACCGACGCCGGCGGGCGCATCGTCGTGGCGCGCTCCGAAAACAGCGCCTGGTGCGCGGTCAGGTCGTACACGTAGGCGCCGTCGGCCGGGCCGGCGAGCGCGAGCTGGTGGCCGAGGTCTGCCTGCAGCGCTGCCGGCCCGCCTGCGGCGCTTGCGGTCGCGGGCGCGCACAACACGCTCGCACAAACGCCCGCGCAGAGGAGCGCTGAAAGCCGTGGCAGGTTATTCCGGGGCACTTGCCCGTAAAATGAATCGAGCATGGGCAAGGTTGTCAAGCTGGAACCGACGGCAAGGGCGCGAAACAGGCCCGCCAAGGGCGGGGCTCGGGCGGCCGGCTCGACGCGCGCAGGCGCGGCCGGCGTGCGGCGGACGCGCCGCGCACGGAGGCCCAGCAAGACCGCGCTCGTGCTGGGCGGCGGCGGCTTCACCGGCGGGGTCTATGAGATCGGCGCGCTGCGCGCGCTCGACCTGCTCGCGGTCAACAGCACCGTCAACCAGTTCGACGTCTACGTCGGCACCTCCGCCGGGTCGTTCATCGCGGCGCTGTGCGCCAACGGGGTCACGCCAGAGGAAATGATGCGCGTCGTCACCCGCCAAGGCAAAGCTCCCTTCCGGGACATCGACATCGAAGACCTGCTCCACCTCAACCTGCTCGAGTTCGCGCGCAAGGGCGCGCTGATGCCGCTGCGCATCGCCTCGCTCGCGCGCAACGCGATCGCCCAGCGCGGACAGGTGTCGCTGATGGACATGATCCTCGGGATCGCCGAGGGCCTCCCCTCGGGCGCGTACACCGGCGCGGGGATCGAGAACTACCTGCACAAGGTGCTCGACGAGCCCGGGCGCAGCGACGATTTCAGAGAGCTCGACAACGAGCTGTACCTTACGGCCACCGACCTCGACACGTGCGAGCGGATCGTGTTCGGCTCTGAAGGCTTCGACGACGTGCCGATCTCGACCGCGGTGCGCGCGTCCGGCGCGCTGCCGATGGTCTATGCGCCCGTGCGCGTCGGCGAGCGCGAGCTGATCGACGGCGGCATCGTGTCGACCACCAACCTCGACATCGCGGTCGAGCAGGGCGCAAAGCTCGTCCTCGTGATCAACCCGATCGCCCCGTTCGTCAACGACTTCTCCGGTACCGTCAGAACCTTGCGCGGCAGCCGCCCTCAGCGGGTCTCCGACATGGGCTTCCCGCAGATCGGCTATCAGGCGTTCAAGCTGCTCGCCTACCAGCGTCTGCACGAGCTGGCCAAGAACTGGGAGGAGCGCTATCCCGGCGTCGACATCGTGCTGATCGAGCCGCAGCCCTCCGACGAGCTGATGTTCCAGACCTCGATGATGAACTTCGCCTCGCGCGTCGAGATCGCGCGCCACGGCTTCCAGTCGGTGACCGTGCAGCTCGCGGGCGAATACGAGCGCTACCGGGAGGTCGCCGAGCGCCACGGCCTGGAGATCTCGGCCAAGCGTGTGCGCAAGGTCGTCGAACATTTCGACGATCAACGCGAGCAGGTCAGCGGCTGGCGCAAGATCCTCGAAGAGACCACCGGCGCGCTGCTGCGCCAGTCAGGCTCCACCGCAGGCTGACCGGGGGCGTCCGGGCCGGCATCGCCGGGATTGGGTGCTACAGCGTTTTATCGAGCGCGGCGAGCAGGCGCTCGGATGAGGCGTCGTCGTGCACGGCGACACGCACGTGTCGCGGCTCGCCCAACGCTGAGCCCGCCGCGACCAGCACACCCGCGCGCGCCAGCCGCGCGGCGAGGTCGTCGCCTTCGACCACGGGGTGGGCGGCCCACACGAAGTTGGCCTGGCTGTCGGTCACGTCGAAGCGGCGTATGCGCAGTGCCGTGATCAGCCGCACGCGCTCCGCGGCGATCTCCGCCACGCGGCGTTCGACCAGCTCCGAGCAGGTGCGCAGCGCCTCGAGCGCGCCCGCCTGGGAGACCTCCGAGACGCCGAGGTCGGGCTCGAGCTCGGCCAACAGGTTCTCGGCGCCAGGGCCGCCGAGCGCGTAGCCGACGCGCAGCCCCGCCAACCCCCATGCCTTGGAGAAGCTGCGGAACACGAGCAGTCGTGGATGGCTCTCCAGCAGCCGTATCGAGCCCTCCGCCGGCTGGGCGTCGGCGAACTCGACGAGCGACTCGTCCAGCAGCACCGCCACATTCGTGGGTAGGCCGGCGAGCAGCCGCTCGAGCTCTGCCGTGGGCAGCAGCTCGCCCGTGGGGTCGTTCGGGCTCGCGAGCGCGACCACGCGCGTGTCCTCGTTCTCGCTCGCGGCCGCGAGTAGCGCGTCGACCCCGCCCGAGACCGGGACCGCGCGGCCGTGAGCACGGCGCGCCATGATCGGATACAGCGGGTATGACGGCCACGACGTCAGCAGTTGCTGTCCCGGCTCGATCAGCGCGCGCGTAGCGGAGCTCAGTAGTTCGGCGGCGCCGTTGCCCAGGATCAGGCGCGCCGGAGTGTCGATTCCGTGGCGCTCGGCCAGCTCGTTGCGCAGGTCCGACCCGCGCAGGTGCGGATAGCGCTGCAAGCCGCGCCTGGCCACGAACGTGATCGCGTTGACGATCCGCGTGTGCGGCAGCTTCGGCCACGTCGTCTGCGACAGGTCGATCGTCTCCACACGCGTGAGCGCCTTGCGCCTGCGCTCGGCCGCCTGCTCGCGCAGCCCGGCGTTGACCTCCTCCTCGGACATCCCTTCGAACTGGCGGTAGTAATCGAGCAGACCCATGGCAACGCCCGGTCTAGCAGCGCTGGTGTAGATCGACTCTCATACCCGCCGTCGGCGATCCAGCGCAGCCATGCGCGCTCATCCGCCTTCGCCCTTGCTTACCAGGCTCGTACCCGGTCCGTGGATGACGAGGAACCACAGCAAGAAGGCGCCTGCGCATACGACCACGGCAGCCGCGAAGATCCTGCCCATCACGCCCGTGCGCTGGTCGTGCCCGGCTGCGCGGCGCACGAGGATCCAGGCCTGGTCGAGGCGGCGCAGCAGCGACAGCGTGCCGAACAGCAGCGCGAACAGCGCCGCGAACGAGACGAGGATGCCGAGGCTGACGCTCCCGGAGAGGTAGTTGGCCTGCGATCCCAGCCACAGGCACGCGATCGGGATCGGACCCCAGCAGAGCAGGCTGAGCACGACCATCGCGGCAACCAGCAACCCGGCCAGCGAGCTGTCGATGCGCTGGCGGGCCTGATCGCCGCGGAGGGGCAGCTTGCGGAAGCGCACGGGCGCCGTGCCGGGCCTGCGCCCGACGAACAGGCCGCCGTTGTCGCTTGGGTCCGAGCTCGCCATCTGTCTATGTTCGCAGTTCGACGAGCGCTTACACGCTATGCGGCGTAAAGCGAGTCGAGCAAGTCGGCGTACTTCTCGTTGACGACGTTGCGCTTGACCTTCAGCGTCGGCGTCAGCTCGCCCGTCTCCTGCGACAGGTCGTGGTCGAGGATCGCGAACTTCTTGACCTGCTCGACCTGCGCGTATTTGGCGTTCGCGCGGTCGAGCGCTTCCTGGATCAGGGCCCTGACCTGTGGCTCACGGGCGAGCGAGGGGATGTCCTCGGGCAGGTTGTGCTCGCGCGCGTACGCGGGGATCTCCTCCTCGTCGAGCGTGATCAGCGCGACCGGGAAAGGACGCTGATCGCCGTGCATGACAGCCTGGGAGATCCACCGGCACTGCTTGAGGTCGTTCTCGATGTTGGCCGGCGTCAGGTTCTTGCCGCCGGCGGTGATGATGATGTCCTTCTTACGCCCGACGATGTACACGAAGCCGTCCTCGTCGATGCGCCCGAGGTCGCCGGTGTGCAGCCAGCCGTCCTCGACCGCGCCGAACGACGCGTCGGCGTTGTTGTGGTAGCCCTGGAAGATGTTCGGCCCCTTGATCAAGAGCTCGCCATCCGCGGCGATCCGCACCTCGACGCCGGGGAACGGCTTGCCGACGCTGCCGAAGCGGTGGTCGTCAGGGCTGCACGCGGTGGCGGCCGTGGCCGTCTCGGTCATGCCGTAGCCCTCCATCACGGGCACGCCGCAGGCATAGAAGAATTCGAGGATCTCTTTGGCGATCGGCGCGGCGCCGCTGACAGCCTCCCGCAACCGCCCGCCGAAGGCCGCGCGCACGTTTTTGAACAGCCGCTCGTCGGCCTCCTCGAACTGGCCCTGCAGCTCGGCGGGGATCGGCTGCCCGGCGTGCTGCAGCTCGCGCACCTGCATTCCCACCCGCACCGCCCCGGCAAGCTCCTCGGGATCGGCGTTGGCGGAGACGAGCGTGTAGATCTTCTCGAAGATGCGCGGCACGGACGGCAGGTAGGTCGGTCTGACCTCCGCCAGCTCGACGATGATCTGCTTGGTATCGCCGCCGAAGTACGCCATCGTGACACCGAGGTCGAACACGAGCAGCTGCAACAGCAGCGCAAACGAGTGCGCGAGCGGAAGGTACAGGTAGACGACGTCGCCGGCCTCCGCGTCGAGCGCGGCACGGCTCTCGACCATCTCGATGATCGCGCGGTAGTTGCCGTGCGACAGCACGCAGCCCTTCGGCGGGCCGGTCGTGCCGGACGTGTAGATGAACGTGTACGGGTCCTCCGGGCGCACCGCCGCACGGCGCGCATCGAGCTCCTCGCGCGTGCGCGACGACGCGCGAGCGCGGACGTCCTGCAGCGAGATCGCCTGCAGCGCGGCGATCTCCGGCGTGGTCTCCTCCGCGGACGGCGGGTCGATCACGATCACGGTGCGCAGATGCGGCAGCTGCTCGCGCACGGCGGCGAGCTTGGCAAGCTGCGAAGCGTCCTCGCAGACGATCGCGCAGGCGTCGGAATCGGAGATCACCCACAGGCACTCCTCCGGCGAGTTGGTCTGGTAGATCGGCACGACCACCGTGCCGACGGAGGTGGCGGCGAGGTCCGCGTAAGACCACTCCGGGCGGGTGTTGGCGAGGATGCACACGCGCTCGCCCGACTCGACGCCGAGGTCGATCAGGCCGAGCGCGATCTCCTGCACGATGTCGGCGAGCTGAGAATAGGTAACGTCCCGCCAGGCGCCGTCGTGCTTGTAGCGGATCGCGGTACGCTCACCATGAGTCGCCGCGGCGCGCGGGATCAGGTCGGCGATCGTTTGCGACGCCGTAGCGGTGGCCTCCATGACAGCAGCACTCCTCCTCGATCGATCCTCCGGAACCCGACCGTCAAATCTTAGTGCTCCGGTCTTATTGGCGCAATTTTGCGTAGGTCTCAGGCGCGCGGAGCGGTGTCCCGAGTGGCGCCTGTCGTGGTCGGCACGGGCCCGGCGCCCCGAGCGCGTTCCTGTCGAGGCCGACACGGACCTGGCGCCGGCCGACCCGATCCGCGAGGCCCCTCTTCGACACCGGCCGAGTCGCGGCCTTACACCGGATTCGGCACGTCGAGGAAGAGGTGGCGCAGAGAAAAACGCTCGGCCAGGTGCTCGCCAAGGCGCTTCACTCCGAATGTCTCCGTGGCGTAGTGGCCTGCCGCGATGAAGTGCAGGCCGGTCTCGCGCGCCTGCGCCATCACGCGCTCCGCGGGCTCACCTGTGAGGAGCGCGTCGGCCCCGGCCGCGGCGGCGTCGGCGAGATAGTCGGCGCCCGCGCCGGTGACGATTGCGAGGGTGCGCACGAGCGCCGGTCCCGAGTCGAACACGAGCGGCTCTCTCGACGTTGCCTCACGCACCCGCGCGAACAGCTCACTTGCGGGTATCCCATCGCCGGGCAGGCGCGCAAGGCAGCCGATCGGCTCGCCGTGATGCAATGCGAACGGCTCGATCGGCTCCGCACCGAGCGCGCGTGCGAGCAGCGCGTTGTTTCCGATCTCGGGCTGTGCGTCGAGCGGGAGATGGTAGGCCGCTAGCGCGATGTTCGCGTCGAAGAGCTTCTGCAGTCGGCGCTTCAGCAGCGCGTCGAGCGGACCGGGGGAGGAGCCCCAGAAGATGCCGTGGTGGACGATCAGCAGCTCGGCGCGCTCGGCGGCGGCCAGCTCGAACAGCTCGACATGCGCGCTCACGCCGGTGGCGATGGTCGTGACCGTCGCCGGGCCGGGCACCTGCAGGCCGTTCGGGCAGTAGTCGTCGAACCGTGCCGGCTCGAGCAGCCGATCGAGCTCTGTAAGGATCTCCGCTGTCGTTGTCGTCATGGGCGCCGGGCGACGATAGCGGGCGGTATGGGATACTGGTCCCTGCGTCGGGGCGTGGCGCAGCCTGGTAGCGCGCGCCGTTCGGGTCGGCGAGGTCCCCGGTTCGAATCCGGGCGCCCCGATTGTTTGACCCTTATTTGAACCGTGGCCGTTGGAAGCGGCGGCGGCGTCCTGCGGGTTCTGCGCGGGCGTGTGGCGTGGCTCGTGCTCGGGGTGGTCGAGCTCGTCGGGGAGGCTTGGCGTGGTGAGCGTGGCGAAGGGCTCGGCGATCTCGGCGTGCTGCATGTCTTGGTCGTGGACGAGGAGGCGTAGGAATAGCGCCTGGTTCCACTGGCGGCGCAGGTGCCCGGGCGCGTTCGCGTAGGCGTCGGGGCTGGCGGCGAGGAGGTCGAGCGCCTTCTGGAGGGTGGCTTGCACGTCGGTCGCGGAGCGGTGCGCGGTCTGAAGCTGCGCTTCGGCGTTGGCGGTTTGTGTGCTGATGCGCTCCTGCTTCTGATGGAGGAGGTCGAGGGGGATCGCGTTCTGGTAGTAGGCGTGCAGGAGCTTCGTGCGCTCGTCGGTCAGCTTGGCGAGCCGGCGTTGCTGGCGGGCTGCCTCCTGTTCGGCCTGGGTGCGCATCCCGGCGAGGGCGTGGTCGAGCTTTGAGCGGATGGTCTGGATGTGTGCGGTGGGCGGCGCGAGGTGGGCGTAGGTGCGCTCCACGGCGCGCTCGATCAAGTCGGTGGGGAATGTAGGGCTGTTGGCAGCCGTTGCGGCGGGTGCGGCCGATGCAGAAGAAGTAGGGGTAGGTGCCGCCGTTGCCTTTGGCGTGGGTGAGGCTCATGCGGGAGTCGCAGCGTCCGCAGTAGAGAGTGCCTTGAGGTAGTGGTGGTGCTTCGACTGCCCGGAATGGAGCTGCTCGCTCCAGGTGCCAAGCCGAAGTACCAGCGGGTGAAAGGCAAGATCGTCGCCGTCGCCGTTGCCCTCTGTCGCTATCGCGGGCGGCCTCATCGTCGCGGTGATCCTGCACCAAAGCTAGCGTGGCATTGCGGACGATCATCCATGGCCGGCAGGCCCGTTATCATTCCAAAGCTCAGGATGGCTCGGGGAACAAGCAGACAAGGCGCTCGTCGCCCGCTCGGGGCCTATTGGCTGACTTGCAGTCGCCGCCTCGCGCTGTTCACGGCTGCGATCCTCGGCACCGGTGTGCTCTTTGCCGCCCCGGCACTAGCGACCAATGGGCCACCCGTCATCGAGAGCATGTCGGCATCAGCGGGCGGCGAAATCGTGGTTGGTGCGAACATCAACCCGGAGGGCCTCGAAACAACCTACAAAATCTGGTTGGAATGCCCCTCATGCGACTCGAGCGAACAAAAAGCCGCAGGGCTCCTGCCCGCGGTCAATGAAACCCGCGCTGTCACCCTTGTGCTGAGCGGTCTGCAGCCCGGCCGTTACTGGTTCGCAGTGCTCGCCCGCAACACCGCTGGCGAAGCATCTCAGCGCAGTGACATCCTCGAAGTCCCGGCATCCCCAGCTCCCTTCCCCAACGGCACCGCCCCGGTCGAAGTCGTCCGGGCGCCGTACCTGGGGGAAGCCAGTGGCCAGCTCAAAGCGATCGCTGAACAGCACGCCAGAGAACAAGCCGAACAGCACACCAAAGAACAGGAAGCGCAGAGGGCTGAAGAAGGCGTCCGGCTCGCCGCCGAAGCAGCAGAACGTCAACAGAGGGAAGCCGAAAAGGCCGCTTCCGCCGCTGTCCAGCAGCGAGCCCGCACGTGCATCGTGCCCTCGCTAAAGGGCGACACTCTCCCCGCCGCCGACCGTGCGCTCGCTTACGCCCACTGCCATCTCGGCAAGGTCAGCCGCCCCCGGCGCCACCACGGGACGATCATCGTGACCCGCCAGGACCCTCGCCCCGGTGAGACGCTTCCAGCTGGAGACGGAGTCACGCTCACGCTCGGCGCGAAGCGGGCCTCGCATCAATGAAAGCGAAATTCGCAGGCTAATAAACTTACGAATGAGGTAGGCGAGCTGTCATGTCTTCGAGCGAGAAAGGAGGGGAGCATGGGTCACAGGAGCTTGAGATGCTCGCTGTCGTCTGCGGCCATCTCCCGTCGTTCATCGACAAAGGGCAGTGGCGGCCCGTTACACGCCTCGAGAATGTCGTGTTCCGCACCGTTGCTCGTGGCCGCGGCACGTACGAAACGGTCGTCGACCTCATAGTCAACGACAAAAGCCTTCAGGCAGCGATGCTAAGCCGTTCTCTGTTCGAGGACACGGCCGTTGCTCACTGGCTGGTTCTCCACCGAGATGATCCCGACTGGTTACTTGATCGCTTTGATCGCCACCGCGACGGGATGCGTCTACTCGCTCACGAATCGCGCTCCGAATTCGGATGGAGCGAGGAACCGGACGATGTCTCTGACATTCTGCCAAAGAAAGACCAGCTCAAGCACGAGTTCGGTCGTTTTGCACAGAAGGATTGGTGGGGCCAAGATCGCCACGGCAATCAGGTATCCATGCCTCAGCTCGTAAAGCGGCTTGCTGACGCCGAGATGTTTCAGCCACGCTTGAAAGGGGAGGCTCCTATCCTCGAACAGTTCTATACCTTTCAGCACAAGGCTTGGACCCAAGCGCTCCACCACACCGCAGCCGGAATGGAGTTGAGATTCACGGAGCCCGATCGCTTCCCAGTTGCGATTGCCCTGCCTAGTCCGTTCTTGATTCTGGCTGCGAACTACTGGGTGTTCGGGCAACTGCTCTTTGCAGCTGTCGAGCTTGCCGCTATGGGAGCATACGGATACTTCCAAAAGCTATTTCTCGCTGGGTTGGCTGTTTTCGGGGCATCGATAGACGTCGATGTCCCGTGGGCTGCTGAAGTTGAGGCATGGGCCGAAGAAGACCCGAAAGAGATGTAGCCGTGACCTGCATGAGGAGGACACCGAGCCGCCTTCTGCCAGCGCAGCGCTGTGGCTCATCGTCGCAAGCTGCGAGGCCCAGCATAAGAGGTCTCACACTCGTGGGCGTGTATCCGACTTTCAACGCAAGGCGCGAGGAGTGAGCGTGGGGCGGAGCGACTTCGTGCGTTGCGTGAGCGGTCTAGAGGACGCTGACCCCGGCCGTTGGCGACCCACACTTCGCATCCGTGTCGTCAGGATCACCGCGCTCGCCGCCGCGTTTGGGCTGATGGCACCAGGCGTAGCCAGCGCGATGATTCACACTGGCCGCATCGTGTTCCCCGGACCGCACAATTCTCCGAGCATCGGCGTGCCGCCGCCTCCTGCGGTCCAGACGAAAGAGTCCACGCGCGAAGTCATCATTCGATACAACGCGAGCGCCGGCACCGTCAGTCTCCGTGCAGAAGTCTTCGATCCAACTCTTTGGGGCGAACAGATTGGCGAAAGCTTCAAGCTGGGCCCGAAATGCCTCAGCTACGACGAAAGCCTGTTCCATTCTCCCGAATTCAGCGCGAACATGAGCGCCAGACCGAAACGCGCGGGGCTACTCGGCGAAGAATTCGGCGGCGTCACGGGCGAAGCGACGCTTCGCGGCTACACGGGCCATGTCAGCAGCACCGGCACATTCAACGGCCGCTACTTCGAGATCACGTTCACCAGCAGCGCGTTTCGCAACCGGAACTGGCGTTGCGCCATGCTCACATCGTTCGGCTTCTCTTGGCCGCGAGTTCCCCTCGGTGGCTGGCACAAGGCGAAGCGTCCCCGCAAGCCTCGGTGAATGCCCCGCCAACTCCGCGAAGACACGGAAGGCCCGACCCATCAGCTCCTGAGGCCCGAAGACGCGCTCCCCGTAGGTACGAGGCAGTGCGCGCGGCTCGGATGCGGTGGCCGTGATCGAGTGAGTCTGATGGCGCGCGTGCTCGTCCTCGCGTAGCAGCGTCGTTGGCGATCTCTCGCATTGCCGGCATCGACCGCGAGCCCGTAGAAGCTCGCGCGCCAACCGCGCCCACGTAGCGACCGCGACCCGACCCGCCGAGACGCATGTCTGACAGTGTCCGGTGCAGTCGCGTGATCGCCTCGTAGCGGAAGTGCATCCGCTTCAAACCGCAGGAAACGAGCCTTTGAACCGCGCGGACAGCGGTGGTTTTAGGTAGCGGTCCAGCGCTTCTGCGTGTGGTTCCAGCGACCTGTGGCGGTGCTGGCGAGCACCGGGTCGAGGAAGGTCGCGACGTCGGCATACGCGGTGTCGAGATCGGTGGGGAGCTCGACTGCTTCGGCGGCGCGGGCGTAGGTGGTCGTCCATCCTGGCGGGGGTGCGGGGAGCGCGGAGGGGAGGGGTTGGCGCGTTCGGCTGCGAAAAGTGGCGTCGAGGCTGTCGCGTAGGCGGTCTGCGTTGGGCGTGGCGAGATCGGCTATCAGGAGGAGGTCGATCAGGTCCTTGATTCTGGTGCTCGGCTGTTGTTGTGGCCCGTAGGTGGCGGTGTATGCGTGAACCTTCTCGGCGATGTGCTGCTCCAGGGCAATCACGGGCATCTCGATCGGCGGGATGTCAGCGAAGTGAAGAAGACTCGGAATTGGCAGCCGTTCAGACGGAGCGGTTGGGTGCTCGCTGAGCGCCACGTCGACGGGGAACTGCTCGAAGCGGCGTCCGGCGAGTTCGGCGGTCACGTTGTAGCGCACGGCGCGGAATGCCTCGGCGCGGTCCAGCGCGGGGGTTCGTGTCACGTCGAAGCTAAAGTGGTCGTGCAGGTCGATCGCCTGGGCTGCGATGAGGTCGGCGGTTGCGATCTGCTCGTCGTCGGCTCCCGCGAGGTCGATGTCCTTGGTTGTGCGTGTTCGCAGGCCGAGTCTCAGGTCGAGCGCGAACGCTCCCTTGAGCACCCAGCGTTGCGGGTCCACGATGGCGAGCCTGGCGAGGAAGCGCTCGAACGTTACGCGCTTGCGCAGCCGCATCACGGGTACGCCGCTGGCGACTGCCTCGTTGCGGATGCGCTGATCCAGCGCGGCGCGAAATGCCTCGGGGGCGGCGTACTTCATGCGGTTGTGGCTTCTTGGATCGTGCGTCGTATGAGGGCAGCGACCTGGCCGCCGTGGCGTTCTGCCTGGTCTGTGAGCTGGCTGGGTGTAGTGCGTCCCTGCTGCAGGGCTTGGCGGATTGCCATCTGGATCTGCTCGGGCGCCGTGCCCGAACCGGCCGCGTCGGCGATCGCTTGCGATGGGGTGCTTACGCGGATGCCGTTGCGGGTTGTGATCTTGTCGTCCGGAATGGCCGCCGTGGCGGTGTGGAGGGTCACTCCGGCGGGTGGGCGGATTCCGCGGTGCTCGCGGGAGACGAGCAGGTGCACGGTGTCGGGCAGCACGTCGGAGAGTTCGTGCAGCACGAGTGCGCTCTCGTGCGAGACGACGGTGCGATCTGTTCCGAGTGTGAGCCACGCGGCGCGGATCTCCTCGTGCTCTCCTGTGGGGTAGTCGCTGAGGCGGTAGAGCCCGCGCCGCACGCGCGCGAACCGTCCTGTTCGTGCGTGGTGGGCGAGCAGCTGTGCGCTGTAGCCCCGCTCCTGAGCCTGCCGGGCCGTGAACAGGCCCTCCTGGGAATAGGCGAGGCGGTGCAGCGCCGGACCGTCGGGATGTAGAGCAACGTCAGCCATAGATCAAACATCACTATAGTAAACACTGACTTACCTGGCAAGTCCCGCTACAACATCCTATGCAACCGCCCGATCGCCTCAACCGTCTCGTGGTTCAGATACCGTCCGGTTAGGGCGATTGTTTGGCTGGTGGATGCTGGGGTGGGCTGGCTTCGGGATTTGGCTCTGGGTCGGGTCTGTCGTGCAGGTAGGGCGAGGTCTCCGTCGCGAAATCGGCGGGCAGCTCGTCGAAATCGTCGGCCGGGTCTATCTGGCCGCGCGGTGCGCCGAAGGCCTGTGCGATCGGACGACGGCGCTGCACAGCGACCAGTCGAGCGGCGGGGCGCCCGGAGCGTTGGATGACGACCTCCTCGCCGCTCTCGGCGAGGTCGACCAGAGTGGCGCTACGCGGCCGGCTGTGCCGCCAATGCGCTGCCACCACTCTCGGCGAGGGCGTGGCCGGCACGTGCGCCGTCATCGGGCTCCTCGACGGCGAATGTGCTCCCCGCAAGCGTGCTCTCGATCGGGGCTTCGATCTCGTCGTTCCTCGTCGCCGCCGGCCAAGACGCGGCGATCACACGGTTGCGGCCGGCTCGCTTGGCCTCGTACAGGGCCTCGTCGGCTGCCTTGAACAGCGCGTCGTAGTCGACCTGCGCCCCGCGCGCTGCGCTTACGCCGAGGGAGATCGTGATCGGGATGCCGGTCGGCTGCGCCTCCTCGACCGCCGAGCGCAAGCGCTCGGCGGTGTCACTGGCGGCGTGCAGCTCGATCCCGGGGAGCACGATCAGGAACTCCTCGCCGCCGAGCCGGTATACGAGCTCGAACGAGCGCAGGCGCTTGCGCAGCTCATAGGCGATGTCGCGCAGCGCGGCGTCGCCGCGGTCGTGGCCGTGCTCGTCGTTGACCGCCTTGAAGCCGTCGACGTCGCACAGGACCATGCACACAGGCTGGTCGGCCAGCCGCGCCTGCTGGGAGATCTCGGTGAAGCGGGGGATCAGCGCATGACGGTTGAGCAGCCCGGTCAACGGGTCGAGGATCGCTTCATCGCGATGGTGCAGCTCGGCCGCCTGCAGCGCCCATACGATCGACACGACGCCGGCGAGCAGCGCAAGCGTCGCGATTACCGCCACCGGATCGTGGATCGTCGCGCGGGGGTCTACGCCGAGGGTGGCGAGCAGGATCAGCGCGACCGTCAGGATCAGCGCTGCGATCACGACGCGGGGGCGGAAGCGCGCGGCGACCATTCCCGCGGGCAGCACCATCCACGCCAGCGCGGGGCTGCGTGGACCGCCGCTGATCGCGACGCCGCCCGCGATCAGCCCGAGCGTGATCACGATCGCGTAGGCGCTCACGCGCTCGGGACGGGGGCTCGTGCGGATGCGGTGCTCGACATTCGCGAAGTTCAACCCCGAGAGCGCGAACAGGACGAGCGTCCACCAGCCGATCCACGGGCCGGTGGCGATCAGCGCGACGCCCACGGCGGCGGAGCCCACGCGGCGGATCGTGCGCACGCGGTCACTCGCGTCGATGACACGGCCGCGGTCCAGCTCGGTGGGGCAGAGCCAAGATCCCTTGCTCATATATTCGCTTCGGTTCGTTCGCACGCGTGCTTGAACAGATGGGGACGGATTCAGACGATTGTCGATCTACATCCGCCATGCAGAATTTTCCATCTGTCTGAAGCTGGACGGCTCCCCCCGGAAAGCCCAGCATATATGCGCGGAAGTTGTCACATAGATGAGGGTATATCGGCGCAGTCTTCATCGATCGGCGAGCTAGGCTCAAGCCGTGCCAATCGATCATTCATTGCCCACCGTGCGCGACATCCTCGCCGCGCGCGCAGGTGAGGAGCTTTCGCTCAACGACCGCTATCTGAACCCTCAGATGGGCCGCATCCTGCGCACGCTCGGGTTCGACAAGACCTGGACGGGAGGCGAGGGCGCGCACCTGATCGACGCGGACGGCGAGCGCTATCTCGACCTGTTCGGTGGCTACGGCGTGTTCGCGATCGGCCGCAACCATCCTGAGGCGATCGCGGCGGTCGAGGAGGTCATGGCGGCACGCACCGGCAACCTGCCCCAGCTCGGCGTGACTCTGCTCAGCGGTGTGCTGGCCGAGCAGCTGCTCGCGCGCGCGCCCGAGTCGGTCGCGGCAATGGTGCCCGCGAACACCGGCACGGAGGCGGTCGAGGCGGCGATCAAGATCGCCCGTGCCGCCACCGGCCGCCCGCGCGTGCTGTACGCGGAGCACGCCTTCCACGGCCTTACGCTCGGCGCGCTGTCGCTCAACGGCAACGCCGAGTTCCGTGACGGGTTCGGCCCGCTGCTGCCGGGCTGCGAACCGGTCGGGTTCGGCGACATCGACGCGCTCGCGCGCGAGCTGGAACGCGGTGACGTGGCCGCGTTCGTGGTCGAGCCGGTGCAGGGCAAGGGCGTCAACCTGCCTCCCGACGGCTACCTGCAGCGCGCCCAGGCGCTGTGCCGCGGCGCGGGCGCGCTCCTCGTCTGCGACGAGGTGCAGACCGGCATCGGGCGTACAGGGCGGTTCTTTGCGCTCGAGCACTGGGATCTGCAGCCGGACATGGTCTGCGTGGCCAAGGCGCTCTCGGGCGGCCTGGTGCCGATCGGCGCGGTGCTCGTCTCACGGGCGGCGTTCGACCGTGTGTTCGACGGGATGGAGCGCGCGGTCAGACACGGCTCGACGTTCGGCGGCAACGACCTCGCGGCGGCCGCCGCGCTGGCGACGCTGCGTGTGCTCGACCGGGAGGACCTCGTCGTGCGCGCTGAGCGGGCGGGCGCGCTGCTGCTGGAGCTGACCACGCCACTTGTCGAGCGCTATGAGGTCGTTACCGATGTGCGCGGCCTCGGTCTGATGTGGGCGATCGAGCTCGGCCCACCCTCCGCTCGCGCGGGCAGGGCGTTATGGGAGCGGGTCGAGCGGCGCCAGCCGGGGCTGTTCTCGCAGCTGATCACCGTGCCGCTGTTTCATAAACACCGCATCTTCTGCCAGGTGGCAGGCCACCGCATGAACGTGATCAAGGCGCTGCCCCCGCTCACGATCGAGGAGGAGGAGATCAGGCGCTTCGCCGCCGCCCTGGAGGAGACGATCGCGAGCGCCGAGCATTATCCGCGCGCGATGGCGCGCTTCGGTTTACGCACCGGCCTCAGGGTCGCACGCCCACCCCGCTAGCCTGTCCGCCCGTGCTTACCCCCAGAGATGACATACGCAACGTCGCGATCGTCGCGCACGTAGACCACGGCAAGACGACGCTCGTCGACGCGATGCTGTGGCAGTCGGGCGCGTTCCGCGTCGGGCAGGACGTCGCCACGCGCGTGCTCGACTCGATGGACCTCGAGCGCGAGAAGGGGATCACGATCCTCGCCAAGAACACCTCGCTGCGCTACCGCGATGTGAAGCTCAACATCATCGACACGCCCGGGCACGCCGACTTCGGGGGAGAGGTCGAGCGCGGGCTGACGATGGTCGACGGGGTACTGCTGCTGGTCGACGCCTCCGAGGGCCCGCTGCCGCAGACCAGGTTCGTGCTGCGCAAGGCGCTCGAGGCGAAGCTGCCGGTGATCCTCGTGATCAACAAGGTCGATCGTCCCGACGCGCGCGTGAGCGAGGTGGTCGACGAGGTGTACGAGCTGTTCCTCGACCTCGACGCCGATGAGCAGCAGATCGACTTCCCGATCGTCTACTGCAACGCGAAGGCGGGGGTCGCCTCGCTGACGCACGACCCGGGCAAGCCGATCGAGGAGCGCGACCTCGCGCCCCTGCTCGATCTGCTGCTCGAGCGCATACCGGCGCCGCTGTATGACCCCGAGCACCCGCTGCAGGCGCTCGTGACGAACCTCGACGCCTCGCCCTACGTCGGCCGCCTCGCGCTCTGTCGCGTGCGCCACGGGAACATCAAGAAGGGCCAGCAGATCGCGTGGTGCCGCGCCGACGGGACGATCCAGAAAGCACAGGTCGCCGAGCTGTACGTGACCGACGCGCTCGACCGTGTCGACGCGCCGGAAGCGGGCCCGGGCGAGATCATCGCCGTGGCCGGGATCGCCGAGGTCACGATCGGCGAGACGCTCGCCGATCCCGACGATCCCCGCCCACTGCCGGTGATCACCGTCGACGAGCCGGCGATGTCGATCACGCTCGGTGTCAACACCTCGCCGCTGGCGGGCAAAGACGGAAGCAAGCTGACGGCTCGCCAGATCGAGGCAAGGCTGAGCCAGGAGCTCGTCGGAAATGTCTCGCTGCGTGTGCGCGAGACCGCGCGGCCCGACACGTACGAGGTGCAGGGCCGCGGCGAGCTGCAGCTGGCGGTGCTCGTGGAGATGATGCGCCGCGAGGGCTTCGAGCTGACCGTGGGACAGCCGCACGTGGTCGAGCGCGAGATCGACGGCAAGCGCCACGAGCCGGTGGAGCGCCTGTCGATTGACGTGCCCGAGGAGCACGTCGGCACCGTCACGCAGCTGCTGGCCGCGCGCAAAGGGCGGATGGAGCACATGATCAACCACGGGACGGGCTGGGTGCGCCTCGACTACCTCGTCCCCGCGCGGGGGCTGATCGGGTTTCGCACGGAGTTTCTCACCGAGACGCGCGGCACGGGGATCATGCACCACGTGTTCGACCGCTGGGAGCCGTGGGCGGGCACGATCACCCGGCGCCAGAGCGGCGCGCTCGTGGCCGACCGCCGTGGCGCGACGGTCACCTTCTCGCTGTTCACCTTGCAGGAGCGCGGCTCGCTGTTCGTCGGGCCCGGCGAGGACGTGTACGAGGGGATGATCATCGGCGAGAACGCCCGCTCCGAGGACCTGGACGTGAACCCGGTGAAGGAGAAGCACCTGACGAACATGCGCTCCTCGACCTCCGACGTGCTCGTGCGCTTGGACGCTCACCGCAAGCTCACGCTCGACGAGGCGCTCGAGTTCGTGCGCGAGGACGAGTGCGTCGAGGTCACGCCCGCGAACGTGCGCATGCGCAAGGTGGTGCTGGGGAAGACGGAGCGTATGAAGACCGCAAGGCAGGCCCGTAAATGAGCGACCGTGGCGACACCCGCGGGATCGAGCCCGTCGGGCACGCTTCCGGCGCAACAGTGCCCGGTGCCTTCGGGCGCGCGCGCACGGGCGTCGCGAATGGGTCGCCCGGGCAGATCGAGCTCGACGGGCTGGTCAAGTCCTTTCACGGGTCCGACGGCCCGATCCGGGCGGTGCGCGGCATCGACGTGCGAATCGCCGCGGGCGAGACGGTCGCGCTGCTCGGGCCCAACGGTGCGGGCAAGTCGACGACGATCGACATGCTGCTCGGCCTGCTCGCGCCCGACGAGGGCACCGTCTCGGTATTCGGCTCCGACCCCGCCGATGCGGTCGCACGCGGCGCGGTCGGCGGGATGCTGCAGACCGGCCAGCTGATCAGGGACCTCACCGTTCGTGAGCTGGTCACGATGATGGCCTCGCTCTACCCCGCTCCGCTGGACGTCGAGGAGACGCTCGAGCTCGCGGGTGTGAGCGAGATCGCCGCCCAGCGCACGAACAAGCTCTCCGGCGGGCAGACCCAGCGGGTGCGCCTCGCCGTCGCGCTCGTAAGCGACGCCGAGCTGCTCGTGCTCGACGAGCCGACCGTCGCGCTCGACGTCGAGGGACGCCAGGCGTTTTGGACGACGATGCGGGCCTATGCCGCGCGCGGCAAGACGATCGTGTTCGCGACGCACTATCTAGAGGAGGCCGACGCGTACGCCGATCGCGCGGTCCTGATGGCGCACGGCGCGATCGTCGCCGACGGACCGACGAACGAGATCAAGGCGATGGTCGGCACGCGCACGATCCGTGCGACGCTGCCGGCGGTCGACGTCGAGCAGCTCACGGCGCTGCCGGGGGTGAACAGCGCCGAGCGTCGCGGCGAAGCGGTGGTCATGCACTGCACGGACTCCGACGCGACAATCAGGGCACTGCTCGCGGCGCACCCCGCCGCGCGCGACATCGAGATCAACGCGGCCGGTCTCGAGCAGGCATTCCTGGCGCTGACCGGCGATAGCTGATGCCGTTTCTCTACGTCCGCTACGAGCTGTTGCGCACGCTTCGCAATCGGCGCTTCTTCCTGCTCTCACTCGGCTTTCCGCTGATCCTGTACTTCGTCATCGTCAGTCCAAATCGCCACGTTCAGAACTTCAACGGGAGCGGCATCTCGTTCCCGCTCTACTACATGGTCGGGCTGGCGTCGTTCGGGACGATGAGCGCGATGCTCTCGTGTGGCGCCCGCATCGCCGCCGAGCGCGCGGTCGGCTGGAACCGCCAGCTGCGGATCACCCCGCTGCGCCCGCGGGCCTACTTCCGGGTGAAGGTGCTCACGGGCTACATGATGGCGCTGATCAGCCTGCTCGCGCTGTATGCGGCCGGCACCTCCCTCGGCGTCAGCCTGACGGCCGACGAGTGGCTGAAGATGACCGGGCTGATACTCGTCGGGCTGGTGCCGTTCGCGGCCCTCGGTGTCCTGCTCGGGCACATGCTCACGCCCGACTCGATCGGCCCCGCCATGGGTGGCGGGATCTCGCTGCTCGCGCTGCTCGGCGGCACGTGGTTTCCGATTGGCGGCCACGGCTTCCTCCATGACCTGGCGCAGTTCATACCGTCGTACTGGCTCGTGCAGGCCGGTCATATCGGCTTGGGCGGGCAGCCGTGGCCGGCGAAGGCATGGATCGTGACGGCCGCCTGGACGATCGTGCTGAGCGCGATCGCCGCACGCGCATACAGGCGCGACACGGGCAGGGTTTAAAGCGCGAGACCCGCTGGAAGCGGGCCTGGGTAGGACTGTCCCTCGTGCGTGTAGCGCTATCCCGTCGGCCCGCCCCGGTAGGGTGGCGCAGATGAACAACAGATCGACAAGAGCTGTACGCATCATCCTGCTGGGCGCGCTTCTGAGCTTGGCGTTCGCCGCGAGCGCATCCGCGGCGACCACGGTCCATTTCCAGCCCGAGGGGCTGCCCGCGCTGAAGGCACAGCTGAGCCATCGTGAAGTGCACGCGCTGACGTTCCATCCTGCGCCCGCGCCGGGGCACATTCACGTGTCGATGAACGACAAGCGACATTTCACGGTCGTCTACAGCGCCGCCGAACAGCCGCAGCTCGTCGTGCTCGCGCACGCGAACGGCGCGCGTTACACGGTCGCCGTGGCCAAACCGAAAGCGGCCGCAAAAGCGCATCACACGCTGCGCTACATCGCAGGTGGGATCGTGATCGTCGTGATCCTCGTCGTGGCGGCCGTTCTGCTGGTCGATCGCCGGCGCAAGCTGAACGAAGGCGCATCGGGGACCGCGCCCGCGCCGAGCGATTCGGCGACATAGGCCCGGCTCCAACGGAGCCCCTCTCGAAATGACGTAGGCCCGTCTCGAAAAGGGCTCAGAAGCCGGTGTTCGTCTTTGCCCGCTTACGATCTGCCGGGTGCAGCCCGCCCTTCTTCGCGAGCGTGGCGCACGCCTGGGCGATGTCCTGGCCGAGCGTGACGGTCATCGAGTAGGAGAGCGTCTGCTTGACGAGCGCGCGCATGATCTTGACGTGTTCGGCGTTCGGCGGGAGCGTGTACGCGGGCACCATCCACCCGCGCTCGGCGGCGAGCTGGGCGGCGACGTCGAACTCGTCGTAATCGTGGCCGTCGGTCAATTTGAAGGCGACCAGCGGGAGCTGCTCTTGCTCGGCGGCGCCGACGATCTCGAACTCGCCGATCGCGGCGATCTCGCGGGCGAGCGTGCGGGCGTTGTACTTCATCGTCTCCATCACATAGCGATAGCCGGAGTGGCCGAGGCGCGCGAAGTTGTAGTACTGCGCGAGCACCATCGCCGAGCCGGTGGAGAAGTTCAGGGTGAAGGTGGCGTCGCGCTTGCCGAGGTAGTTCTCGTAGAAGACGAGATCCTCCGCGAGGTCGGACTCCTCGCGGAACACGAGCCAGCCGATGCCGGGGTAGACGAGGCCGAACTTGTGGCCGGAGACGTTGATCGAGCGGACCTGCTCGAGGCGGAAGTCCCACTCGGAGTCGGGGTAGAGGAACGGCCACACGAAGCCGCCGCTGGCCGCGTCGACGTGCAGCGGCACGTCCAGGCCCTGCTCGTGCTTGAGCGTGACGAGGTGTGAGTTGATCCCGCGGATGTCGTCCGAATGCCCGGTGAAGGTCGTGCCGAGCACGGCGGCCACGCCGATCGTGTTCTCGTCGATGTGCCCCGCCACGTCGTCGGGGCCGATCGTGTACTTCTCGGGCGCGAGCGGCACGATCCGCGGCTCGACGTCGAAGTAGCGGCAGAACTTCTCCCACACGACGTGCACGTCGCCGCCGAACACGAGGTTCGGACGCTCGGTCCCCTTGCCGGCCGCCTCGCGGCGCGCGCGCCACTTCCACTTCAAAGACAGCGCGCCGAGCATGATCGCCTCGGAGGAGCCCTGCGTGCGCGCGCCGGTCGTCTTGGCGGGCGCGTGGAACAGGTCGGCGAGGATGCGGATGCAGCGCTGCTCGATCTCCGCGGTCTGCGGGTACTCGGCGTGGTCGATGAAGTTCGTGTGCAGGTTCTGCGCGATCAGCTGGTCGGCCTCGGGCTCCATCCAGGTGGTGACGAACGTCGCCAGGTTGCGCATCGGGATGCCGTCGAGCACCATCTCCTTTTCGATCAATCCCTGGGCTTCCTCGGCGGACATGCCGACCTTTGGCAGCCTGCCGTCGGGGGCGGGCTCGAGCAGGTAGCGGTTGCCGTAGCGCCGCTCGAGTCGCTCGATCTGCTCGCGCGTGAGCTCAGGCGGAGGGCCGTCTGACCGCTGCTCGCCGTCGCTCTGGGGGTGAGAGGGCATGCGCCGCGATCATACGCCTGTCTCCGCGGGTGGCGGTCCCAATGAATCAAAGAATGAGACTCAGTCTTGATATGTTTTGGCTGTGCGCTGTGACCGTCCACGTCGAGGGAGGAGCTCCCGCTCAACCGGGTGGGGCGCGCGCGCGAGGCGTCCACGCACTGCGGTTGTCGTTTTGCTGGCGCTGACGGCCGCGTTCGCGGCGGGCTGTGGCAGCGGGGCCACCGGCACGGGCGGTATGAGCGGAGGTGGCCGCCTGCGGGTGGTCGCGGCGGAGAACTTCTGGGGCTCCATCGCCGCGCAGCTCGGTGGCACGCGGGTGCAGGTGCAGAGCATCATCGTCAACCCGGACACCGATCCGCACAGCTACGAGCCGAGCGCGCAGGACGCGCGCACGATGGCGGGCGCCCAGCTCGCGATCGTCAACGGGATCGGCTACGACGAATGGGCCTCGCATCTCCTGGCCGCCGACTCTTCGAGCGGGCGCGGGCTGCTCGACGTCGGGAGCCTGCTGGGGCTGAAGGCGGGCGAGAACCCCCATCAGTGGTACTCGCCCACGTATGTGCGCACCGTGATCGGGTCGATCGTGGCCGACTACGACCGGCTGGCGCCGGCCGACGCCGGCTACTTCGCCGAGCGCCGGCGCGCGTTCGAAACGGTCGGCCTGCGGCGCTACGACGCGCTGATCGCGCAGATCCGCGCGCGCTACGCGGGTGTGCCCGTGGGCTACAGCGAGAGCATCTTCCAACCGCTCGGCGAAGCGCTCGGGCTGCGACTGCTCACGCCGTACTCCTTCGCCAAGGCGATCGCCGAGGGAGGGGAAGTGAGCGCGCAGGACAAGCAGACCGTCGATCGCGAGGCTTCCGAGCGGGAAATCGCGGTGTGGGTGTTCAACAGCCAGAACCTCACCCCGGACGTGCAGCGCGTGAACGAGCTCGCGCGCGCCGCCCGCATCCCGATCGCGACGGTCACCGAGACGCTCTCGTCCGCGAGCGACAGCTTCGAGCAATGGCAGGTCGCCGAGCTCGAACAGCTCGAGCGGGCGCTGCACGAGGCGACGGGACGATGACGACGAACTCCTCCTCCTCCTCCTCCTCCTCCTCCTCCTCCTCCTCCTCCTCTCCCGGTCGGCCGCCCGCCGGCTTGCCTGCCTGCGGCGACGTGAGCCCGGCGGTCGAGCTGCGCGACGCGCGCGCACGCATCGGCGGCCGCGACGTCTGGCGGGGCGTCGACCTGCGCGTGCAGCCGGGCGAGTTCGTCGCCGTGCTCGGCCCCAACGGCAGCGGCAAGTCGACGCTGCTGAAGGCGATCCTCGGCCTGGTGGCGACCGCACCCGGAGCGGTGACCGTGCTCGGCGGACCGGCCGGCGGCGCCAACCGCGAGATCGGCTACCTGCCTCAGCGCCACGGCTACGACGCGGCGCTGCCGATCCGCGGCGTCGACCTCGTGCGCCTCGGACTCGACGGCGCGCGCTGGGGGCTCCCGTCCCCGTTCGGCTCAGCCCGCGGCATCGGCGCGGGCCGGGGCGGCAAGGCGAATCGAAAAAACAACGCTTCCTCGCGCGCGCGCGCGACGAAGGCCCGCGTACACGAGGTGATCGAGCTGGTCGGCGCGAGCGCCTACGCCGAGCGCACGCTCGGCGAGCTCTCCGGCGGCGAGCAGCAGCGCATCCTGATCGCCCAAGCGCTCGTGCGCCGGCCGCGCATCCTGATGCTCGACGAGCCGCTCGACAGCCTCGACCTGCCCAACCAGGCGGCCGTGAGCGCGCTCGTGCAGCGCGTCTGCCGAGCCGAGGGCGTCGCGGTGCTGCTAGTCGCGCACGACGTCAACCCGCTGCTGTCATATCTCGACCAGGTGATCTACCTCGCCGGCGGGCGGGCGCTGCAGGGCCCGGTCGAGCAGGTGATCACCGACGCGAAGCTGAGTGAGCTGTACGGGGCGCCGATCGAGGTGCTGCGCACACGCGACGGGCGGCTCGTCGTCGTCGGCCAGCCCGAGGCCCCGCACGTTCACGGACACCGTCATGACTGAGCGGGTCGCCGGCCTCGTAACGACTGAGCAGGTCGACGCCCGTGGGTAGTCCGACCCTCAGCTGGAACCTCGTGTCCGACGTGCACGAGCTGCTCGAATACCCGTTCATGGTCAACGCGCTGCAGGCGGGCACGATCGTGGCGGTGATGGCCGGTGTGGTGGGCTGGTACATGGTGCTGCGCCGGCAGAGCTTCGCCGGACACACGATCGCCGTGATGGCGTTCCCCGGCGCCTCCGGCGCGGCGCTCGCGGGCCTGCCGGCGGCGCTCGGCTACTACCTCGCGTGCGGAATCGCCGCGCTGAGCATCGGTCGCGCCGGCTCCCATCGTGCGCGCGTGAGTACGCGCGACTCCGAGTCGGCGACGATCGCGGTCGTGCAGGTCGCCGGGCTCGCCATGGGCTTCCTGTTCTTGAGCCTCTACAGCGGCGTGCTCGAACAGCTCGAGACGCTCCTGTTCGGCACGTTCCTGGGAATCGACCGCAACCAGGTGCTGACGCTGCTGATCGTCGCGGTGGTGGTGCTCGCGGCGCTCGCCGCGATCGGGCGGCCGCTGCTGCTCGCCTCGCTCGACCCCGAGGTCGCGCGCGCGCGCGGCGTGCCGGTGCGCGCGCTCGATGCCGGCTTCCTGCTGCTGCTCGGTCTGGCGGTGGCGGCCACGAGCCAGATCACCGGCGCGCTGCTCGTGTTCGCGCTGCTCGTCGCCCCGGCGGCGACGGCGCAAACGCTCACACCACGGCCCGGTCGCAGCCTCGTGCTGAGCGTCCTGCTCGCGCTGCTCGTCACCTGGGCCGGGCTGGGCGTCTCCTACTTCTCGATCTACCCGCTCGGGTTCTTCGTCACGTCCTTCGCGTTCGCCCTCTACGCGCTCGCGCGGCTGGTGCGCCACATCCGCACCGTCTCGCCGGCGATCGCGACAGAGAGCTGATGTTCGCGCACGAGTTCATCCGCAACGCCTACCTCGCCGGCACGTTCATCGCGCTCGCGTGCGGCGCCGTCGGCTGGTTCGTCGTGCTGCGAGGTCAGGTGTTCGCGGGCGATGCGCTCGGCCATGTGGCGTTCGTCGGCGCGATCGCCGCGGCCGTCGTCGGCATCGACGAGCGCGTCGGCCTGTTCGCGCTGACGCTCGTGCTCGCCGCGGCGATGGCGGGGCTGGGCCAGCGCGCGCGCGCCGACGACGTGACGGTCGGCGTCGTGTTCTCGTGGGTGCTCGGCATCGGCGTGCTGCTGATCGCCGTGCTCAGCAGCACGGGCGCCGCGGGCGGGGACGGGCTGATCGTCGCCAATACGCTGTTCGGCACGATCTTCGGCCTCGACGCCGGGCAGGGCGCCGTCGCGGCCGTCGTGGGCATCGGGGTGGTGTGCGCCACGTTCGCGATCGCGCGGCCGCTGTTGTTCGCCTCGGTCGACCCCGAGCTCGCCGCGCTGCACGGCGTGCCGGTGCGCGCGCTCGGCGTCGCTCTGCTGCTCGCGCTCGGCGCGGTCACCGCCGAGGGCACGCAGGCGATCGGCGCGCTGCTCGTGCTCGGGCTGATCGCCGCGCCGGCGGGCGCCGCGGTACGGCTCACCGCGCGCCCCTACCGCGGCATGGCGATCTCGACCGCGATCGCGCTCGCGGCGATGTGGGGCGGGCTCGCGCTCAGCTACGCCGTGCCGACGCTGCCGCCGAGCACGGCGATCGTAGGCCTGCTCGTCGTCGCATATACGCTCGCATCGATCGCCGGTAGAGCGGGGCGGATCAGGGCCTCTACCATCGCGGTATGAGCGCGCACGCCCGCACCGAGACATGGATCGAGCGCGCCGAGGCGCAGCTCGCGCAAGCCGGCCACAAGCGCGGCGGCGCCCGGCGCGCGGTGCTCGAGCTGCTCGACGGGCAGACATGCGCGCTCACGGCGGTCGAGATCGAGGACGCGCTGCGCGCCGGCGAGCGGCGCGTGAGCCGCGCGAGCGTCTACCGGGTGCTCGACGAGCTCGAGCACCTGCGGCTCGTGCAGCGGGTGGAGACCGGCCAGGCGATGGTGCGCTACGAGCGCGCGCATGACCGCGACGAGCACCACCATCACCACCTCGTATGCGACGCGTGCGGCCTCGTGATGCCATTCTCCGACCCGGCGCTCGAGCGCGCGATCGACAAGCTCAGCGAGCGGGTGCCGCTCGATGTTTCAGAGCACGAGATCGTGTTGCACGGTGCGTGCCGGGAGTGCAGCGATGGCTGAGGATCGAGCCTTCTCTGGAGGCAAGTTCTGCACGGGGCGCGCATGAGGCGGCGATCCAGCCGGCATCGCGCCGTGATGGCCCCATAGATAGGTCATCACGCAGCCGAGCACGAAGACCGCGACGACGAGCAGCACCGGGCCTGAGTCCTCCACCAGGGCGCCGATCACACCCGCGGTGAGACCGCCGGCGAAGGCTGCCCGCCACACCGGATCACCCGCGACAGGGGCGAGCATGAGGTCTCGTCGGCGCAGGCCGAGCCCCGCGGCGAGCAGCGCGAAGGCCGTGGCGAGCGGCATCGCGTGGTTCTTCAGCTCCTCCCACGCGGCGCCGTAGCGGCGGACGATCACATCGCGCAGGTCCCCGGCCGAGCGGGCGTGGAGGATGCTGCCGGTGAAATGACCCGCGCCGTGGGCGGTTGCGAGGTCCAGCGCTGCGAGCGCGAGCAGTGCGAGGACGGGGGCCGTGAGCACGCTCAGCGCGCGCTTCCTGGTCAGCGCGCCGGGCAACAGCATCACGATCGCCACCGCGAACCCGGCCACGACAAGGATCACGCCGCCGACGCCCGCGCCGATCCGCGCCGAACCCTCGACCGCCGCCAGCACCACTCCCGCGAGTGCCATCGTCGCGATCGCCGGCCGGCGGCCCCGCCGCGCGCCGGGGTGCAGCGTGGCGGCGATCGCCGCCAGCACCAGCACCGCCAGGCCCGACTTGAGCTCGTTGCCGATGCCGTAGAAGCGGGCGCCGAGGACCGGGTCGGGGCCGAGCAGGGAGCGCATCAGCAGCTGGGTTCCCGCGAGCGCGTCGATGCTCAGCACGACCACGGCGGCGAGCGCGGGCGCGAGCGGGGCACGCGGCCATGGCAGCAGCAGGTCGGTGAGCGTGCCGAGCGCGAGGCAGGCGATCGCGATCGTCGCATACTCGACGGCCGCGCTTGGCTCGATCGCCGCGGGGATCAGCACCGCGATCGGCGCCCACAGCACGCCGATCGCACCTGTCCGCATCGCCCATGCGCGCGCACGCGATCGACCGCGGCTCGGCCACGGTAGGAACGCGAGCAGGAGCAGCAGCGTCCACGCGCCCAGCAGGAATCCCAGCGCCTTCAGCCGCCGCCCGGCGATCACGTGCAGACGCGCCATCAGCGCGCGCAGGCTCGCGGAGTCGAGCGCGCCGTCGGTGTGGAGCGGATCGCCACGCATGTCGGCGGGGATCGGCGTCAGGCCGAGGCGGTGCAGGATCGTCGGGGCGATGTCGACCGCCGCGATCAGGCCGCGCTCGTTCGTCGTCTGCGAGGTGAGCGTCTTGCTTCCGCCTCCCGGCAGTCCCGCCGCAGCTGCCCACAGCAGTTCGTCTCCGCGTGCGGCGCGCGCGCGCTGGATGACAAGCAGCAGCTCTCCCGCTTCGCGCTCGCTACTCAGCGCGCGTAGGTCGGCCTGCCCTTCCGCGCCGCCCGGCAGGTCGGCGACCACGAGACGGCTGCTCGCACGCAGCTTCGCGATCCGCTCGAGCAGCGTGGGCGCCGAGCCCATGGAGACGGCGGCAATGTGTCCCGAGCGGTTTGCGGCGGCGATCCCGTCGATGTCGTTCGTGCCGGCGATCCCTGCATACGCGGCGCCGCCCGGGATCTGTGCTGCCAACAGCCCGGGGCGCAGCAGTTGGGGAGCGCCTTCGGCGCGCTCGAGCGCAGCCCGCCAGCCTGTGACCACGGCCCCCGTGGAGCCCCCACGCAGCGACAGGGCCGGCGGCCTCGAGTGGGAGTAGCCCGAGGAGGCGATTCGCGCTCCCTGGGTGATGTCGAGCAGTAACTGCGTCGCTGAGTATGCGCCCTGCGTTGCGCTCATGATCCCGACGGACAGGCCCTTCACGCTTGCAAGCTCGCGCTCCAACGCGTCGCTCTCGGAGCCGGCTCGGGCGCCGCTCGAGGACGGTGCAGAGGTGCCCGGCAGGAAGGCCAGTACGACGGAGCTCCGGCCGGCCAAGCTCTGACCGCCCGAGCTTCGAGCGCCTGAGCGCTGACCGGCCGCGCTTCGACTGCCCGAGCTTCGAGCGCCTGAGCGCTGACCGGCCACGCTCCGGCCGACCGGGCTATGACCGTCGTGAGCCTGGCTCGCCGCGGGGCTCCACGCGCAGACACCGAGGAATGCCGCGGCGCAGAGGGGAGCCAACCACACCCCCCGGCCAAATGGCTTCAGCCCTCCGCTCCCTCAGCAGCTATGCCTCGCCGAGCACGAGGCGCCCCTGCCGGAGCTCCTGGGCCGGTGCGCCCGTCGTCGCCCGCGGGTGGCGACGGCAGCACGGTGCCCTCGACGTTCAGCTTCGGCAGCGCCCTGTCGAGCCACGCCGGAATCGCCCAGGTGCGCTTGCCGACGATGTGCAGCACCGCCGGCAACAGCAGGCAGCGGACGACGAGCGCGTCGAGGAACACGGCGCTCGCGAGGCTCAGACCGAACTCCTTGATGATGCGGTCTTCGCCGAGCATGAACGACAGGAACACGCACACCATGATCGCCGCGGCCGCCGTCACCACGCGTCCGGTCAGCGCGAGCCCCTCGGCGACTGCGTGGGAGTTGTCACGTGTGTGCACCCAGCGCTCGTGCATGCGCGAGACGAGGAACACCTCGTAGTCCATCGACAGGCCGAACACGATCGCGAACAGCATCACCGGGATGAACGACTCGATCGGTCCCTGTTGGACGCCGAACACGGAGCCGAGCCAGCCCCATTGGAAGATCGCGACAATCACGCCGAGTGCGGCGCTGATCGAGAGCAGGTTCATGATCGCCGCCTGCAGCGGGATTACGAGCGAGCGGAACACGACCATCAGCAGCAGCGCGCTCAGCAGCACGACCACGCCGATGAACAGCGGCAGCTTGTGGCCGAGCACGGTCGCGAAGTCGACCGCGCCCGCGGTCACGCCGCCGACGTACACGCTCATGCCGGTGCGCTTGGTGATCGGCGGGACCACGCTCGCGCGCAGACGCGAGACCAGCTGTGTGGTGGCGTAGGCCTGCGGGGAGGAGTGTGGGTAGACCGTGATCGTCGCCACTTCCCCGCTCGGGTTGAGCTTCGCCGGGGCGACCGACACCACGCCGGACGTGGCCGCGATCGCCGCGCGCAGCTGTTCGACCTCGGCCATCTGCAGCGAGCTGGGACCGCCGCCCTGCGGCGTACCGTTCGCGCCCGGTCTCTGCGGTTCGGCATTCGGCAGCAGGTGGGGGTGGGGCCGGTTTGCCTGGACCGGCACGGTGGCGTACGGCGGGACTTTGGCCACGACCAACAGCGGGCCGTTGAAGCCTTCGCCGAAGCCTTCCGCCAGCAGCTCATACGCGCGGTGAGTCGTCTGGCTCGCGGGATCGTTGGAGGCGTCGCTCGACCCGAGCCGCAGCGCGGTGGCGGGAGCGGCGATCAGCAGCATCACCACCGTGGCGCAGACCGCGATCGTCCATGGCCGGCGCTGCACGAACGCGCTCCAACGCAGCCATGTCGAGCCGGCATGCGGCGTATCGCTCGCGGTCAAGATCGTCTCCGCGGTCGTCTGCGTGGCCGGAGTTCCGGTTCCGGCCTTGGCTCCGACTGTGGCGCCCTCGCCGGTCCGCTCGATCGAGGACGCTTGCGCGGCGCGAGCTTCGCCCCTGCGCGCGCGGCGGCTCGGCCTGGCGACGCGGGCGCCGGCGATCGTCAACAGCGCGGGCAGCAGCGTCAGCGAGGCGAGCATCACCAGCAGCACCCCGATCGAGGCGGCGGTCGCCACGCCGTAGAGGAAGTCGACGCCGAGCAGCATCATCCCGAGCAGCGCGATCACGACGGTCGCGCCCGCGAACAGGACCGCGCGCCCGGCGGTGTCCATCGCCTGCACGACCGACTCGCGTGCGTCGCCGTGCGTGGGCCCGGGAGTACGGTAGGCCTCGCGGAAGCGGGTGAGGATGAATAGCGAATAGTCGATCCCGACGCCGAGCCCGATCATCGCCGCGAGCTCGGATGAGAAGTTCGGCGTGTCGACCACGTGCGTGAACAGCGCGATCGCGCCGAGCCCGGTGCCGAGACCGAACAGCGCCGTGACGATCGGCAGGCCCATCGCGACGAGCGAGCCGAACGTCAGCAGCAGCACGACGATCGCCGCGAGCAGGCCGACCGCGGTGGAGATGCCGAAGCCCGCCTGCTCGGTCGCCTCGATCGCCTGGCCGCCGAGCTCCACCTGCAGCCCTGGCTGCCCCGCTGCGCGGGCCGTCTTGACGACGCGTTCGGGCGCGCTTTTCGGGAGCAGGTTGGCTTTTTCGTTGAACACGACCGTCGCGAACGCGATCTTGCCGTTCGCCGAGATCGCCTTGCCCGCGCGTGCATATGGGCTGATCACGCTCGAGACGTGCGGCAGCTTTGCGACCTGCGCGAACATCGCGGTCATCCGCGAGCGCACCGCCGGGCTCGTGACGCTGCCGGAGGAGACCTTGTAGACGATCGTGTCGCGATCGCCCGCCTGCGCGGGGAAGCTCTTTTCCAGCAGGTCGGCCGCGCGCTGGGCGTCGGAGTTGGGCAGCGTGAAGTTGTTGGAGTAGCTGGTGCCGGCGGACTGCGCGAAGACGTTGACGAGGATCAGCAGCGCGACCCATCCGATCACGACGTACTTGCGATGGGTTGTCGACCAGCGGGCGAGCTTGAGCATGGGCGGATCCTGGTCTGTCGGGGAATGGGAGTCCCGCAGGGAGGGGAGGGGGACTTCGGAGAAGAGTAGCTCGCTCTTCGGTTGACGAGGCCAGCCCACGGGCCGAGATGTGCTCTCGTGGCTCGCCCCGGGTAGTGGTCTGCGCTCGCGCGGCGGTCAGTTCACGCTCGGATCGGCCGGCATGCGCGCGATCAGCGCGTAGCTTCCACCCTTGCGCGTGAGCACCCTGCTCCACAGCTCATCCGGCACGTCGGTGAACACGTCTTCGGGCAGCGCCGTGTGCGCGATCCAGTCGCCGTCCTGCACCTCCGCATCGAGCTGTCCCTCGCCCCAGCCGGCATACCCGGCGAACACGCGCCGGCGCGCGGTGGCCTCGGTCAGCTCCTCGATGCCGGCGTCCGGCGCGGGAAAGCCGATGCGCCCGAGCACCAGCAGCCCCGCGGGCGTCGGGTCGAGGAACTCGGCGAGGAACACGATCGAGCTGGGCTGCACCGGACCGCCGACGTACACGGGCTCCTCCTCGGCGACCGTCTGCTCCAGCTGCGGCACCGCCTCCCCGACCGTCACCGCCGAGGGCCGATTGAGCACGACGCCCATCGCGCCCTCCTCGCTGTGCACGCTCACCAGCACCACCGCACGCCTGAAGTTGGGGTCGTGCAGCGCCGGCGACGCGAGCAGCAGCTGGCCGGTGAGCGATTCCTCCATGATCTGTTGAGGCTACCGCTCGCGCGGTCCGCCGCCAAGACGTATCTCGGCGGGGATGTGCGCGGCCGGATATGTGAGAGTTGGAGCGTCGTGTATGGATGGTTGGAGCGTCATGTATGGATGACCCACTGGACCGATGAGAAGGAGCTGCCTGTGAGCGCGCGAGACTTCGATGTGATCGTCCTCGGCGCCGGGCCGGCCGGCGAGGTCTGCGCTGGGCGCTTGGCCGACAACGGGTTGTCCGTCGCCCTGGTCGAGCGCGAGCTGGTCGGTGGCGAGTGCTCGTTCTACGCCTGCATGCCCTCAAAGGCGCTCCTGCGGCCCGCGCAGGCGCTCGCCGAGGCGCGCCGCGTACCGGGGGCGGCCGAGGCGATCACGGGAGATATCGACGTGCCCGCCGTGCTGCGCCGGCGCGACGAGGCGGTCCACGACCTGAGCGACGACGCCCAGATGCCATGGATCGAAGAGCGCTCGATCGAGCTCGTCCGCGGCCAGGGCGTGCTCGGCGGCGAACGCGAGATACGGGTTGGGGAGGAACTGCTGCGCGCGCGCAAAGCCGTGATTCTCGCTCCCGGAACCGGCGCGGCAATCCCACCGATCCCAGGTCTGCGCGAGGCGCGCCCGTGGACCAGCCGCGAGGTGACGGCGGCCAAGGCGATTCCCGGCTCGCTGCTCGTGCTCGGCGGCGGTGTCGTCGGCGTGGAGATGGCCTTCGCCTACGCCTCGCTGGGCGCGCAGGTCACGGTCGTCGAGGCCCTGCCGCGGCTGGTCTCAGGCGAGGAGGAGTTCGCCTCGGGCCAGCTCAAGGAGGCGCTGGAGGGATTGGGCGTGGAGGTCGTGCTCGGCACGAAGGCCACGGCGGTACAGCGCGAGGACGGCAATGGCCCGGTCACACTCGAGCTCGAGACCGGCCGCTCGTTCACCGGCGAGGAGCTGCTGGTCGCGATCGGGCGCACGCCCCACACCGACGGTCTCGGACTGGAGACGCTCGGCTTGGAGCCCGGCAAGCCGGTCGAGGTCGACGAGCGGATGCGCGTGCCCGGCCACGAGTGGCTGTATGTCGTGGGCGACGCGAACGGCCGCGTGCTGCTCACGCACATGGGCAAGTACCAGGCGCGCCTCGCGGCCGACCACATCCTCGAGCGGAAGGGCGCGACCACGTTCCTGCGCTCGGACGGGCGGCTGTCCCCGCGCGTGATCTTCACCGAGCCGCAGGTCGCGGCTGTGGGGCACACGCTGCAGAGCGCCGAGGACGCGGGCCTGAACGTGCGCGCGGTCGATACCTCGCTCGAGGGCAACGCCGGCGGCAGCTTCGTCGGGCACGGCGCTCCAGGCACCGCCCGGATCGTCGTCGACGAGGACCGCCGCGTGATCGTCGGCGCCACCTTCACCGGCGTCGAGGTCGCAGAGTCGCTGCACGCCGCCACGATCGCCGTGATCGGCGAGGTCTCGCTCGATCGCCTGTGGCATGCGGTCCCGTGTTTCCCGACACGCAGCGAGCTGTGGCTCAACCTGCTCGAAGCGTATGGCCTGTAGTCCCGGTCCCACTCATTGACTGCCTGATCGGCACAGAAGCTCGAGTTTCCAGTCTTTCAGAGCGACGCAACTCCAAAGCTGGTTTCAAAAACCTGTTTCTGATAGCAGGTGAAATCACGGCATGTTTGGCGCTCGAGTCACGGGGTAATACAACCTCCGTTGACAAATGATTCAGGGAGGTAATGGTGGGCACTGGTACGATCATCGCAATTGTCGTGGGCGTCATCGTGGTGGTGCTGCTTGTCGCGGTAGCTGCGCGTATCGCGAGCCGTAGGCGCGCCGATCGTCGGCGGGAGCGGGCCGGAGAGCTGCGAACACAGGCCAGGAGCCGTTCAATTCAGGCGGAAAGCGCGCGGGCCACGGCCGAGGAGAGCGCAGCCGAAGCCAAGCGCGCTCAGGCTGAAGCCGAGGAACGGGCGGCAAAGGCCCGGCAGGGTCGTGTTGACGCCGATCGCGAGGCGATGAAGGCGGAGCGCCTGAGCGAGTCCGCGCGTGCGCATCACGACGAAGCCCGTGAGGTTGACCCGGATATGAGTGACAGCGGTCAAGACGAAGCTCTCGCCATCAATCAGCGCTCTGACTGACTCTACCATCCAATACGGGTTGTTTTTCACATCTATATTAAAGAACCGACACTCAGTATGCGAAAGGAGAACAGTCATGCTTGTAGCTCTTGCTGTCCTACTGCTGATAATCGCTCTCGCGGGGGGCATCGCTGTCAATCCCCTGCTGTTTCTGATCGCTCTGCTTGCGCTTGTTGTTTTCGTCGGTGGAGGGCGTCGCGGCAGCGTGTATTGAGCGGGCAGCGTGTATTGAGCGGGCAGCGTGTATTAGGCGCTACGTGGTCGAGAAGATCTCGAGCGTGCCCGTGAGCTTGTGTTCGTTGGTGTTGCCCTCGGGCTCGACCACGTGCCCGTCGACCACGATCGGGCTGTTCCAGTGCCCCGGCTCGCCCGCCAGCTTGGCGATCGGCCGGGACGATCGGGGCCGGTAGACGTAGATTCTGCCGGCTGACGGGTCGTAGACGTAGAGCAGGCCGCCGGCCATCACCGGGCTCGTCCCCGGCGTGCTGTTCTCCCACGCCCGATACAGCCTCCCACCGCGCAGCACGTAGGCAGCGGTCCCGTTTTCGCCGGCCACGAAAGTGGTGGTGCGGCCGTCGCTGCGCCACACCGCGGGTACGGTGAACAGCTCGCCGCCGCCGGGTATCTCGAGCTGCTGGACTTCTCCGCCGAACGTGCGCGGGGCTGAGGGGGTGTGGCCGTCCAGACGGGAAAGCTTCAGCACTCGCATGATCCCGTCCTTGCCCGCCAGCACGATCCGATCGTCGCCGAGCAGCGCGGGGGCGCTCGAGCCGAGATCGAGATCGCTCGTGTCGAGGTGTTCCTGGTCGACCGGCGTGAACGACTGGCGCAGGTTCAGCGCGGGGAACGTGAGCTCGATCACGCTGTCGCCGAAGTCCGTCCTCCCGTTCCACGGTCCGTTGCCGGTGTCGAGCAGGATTCGCCTGCCGCCGGGCTCGACCACCGGGCCGCCTCGGGAGAGGATCGCCGAGTCGCTGGCAGAGCAGCTGCGCGGGACAATCAGCTTGCGGCGGTTCGCGCACAGCGTGTTGAACACGGTCTGCAACCGCCCGCTCGCGCGGTCGATCAGGACGACATGGCCCTGGTAGGGAGGGGTATCGCCCAGGTAGCCGCTCGTGGCGACCACGATGTCCGGGCCGTCGATATTGAGCGCCGACCCGAGCTTCTCGTGCGTGGCGTCGCGGGTAATGCTCACCGGCCAGCCTGGCGCCTCGCTGCCGTCGGTGAGCATTAGCTTGTGGATCAGCCCGTTCGGCGAGGTGGCATAGACGAACCGTCCGTCCGGATCGGCCAGCGGGCTCGAGACCGATATCTGCCCGCTGCCCGCCCAGCTCGAGTATCCGGGCGCGGTGAACGTCCACAGGACCTTGCCGCTGTCTGCGTCGATCGCGAGCGTCCTGCCATAGGTCGTGCTCACCACGATCGTGTTGTGCACCGCGCCATCGACCGAGGCGCCGTGCAGGTAGATCGGCGATGAGTCGACCGTGCCGGGCAGCGAGACGGTCACGCGTCGCAGGTGACCCACGTTTGCACTCGTGATGCCGGTCGTGTCTTCGCTGACATCGCTGCGCTGAGGGTTCAATCCGAACTCGGGCCAATCGAGCAGCCGCGCGGCGACGGACCGCGACGCCGAGGAGCGAGGGATCGCCGCGGGGGTTGCCGTCGGGGTGGACACGTCGGCCGGAGCGCTGCTCCCGCACGCGGCGAGCAGCGCGCAGAGCGACGCCATCGACGCGAGGCGCATGAGCTGGCGTGCGCGCATGAGACGTGTTCTAACGCATCCGCCCACGGGTCTGTGCCGAGCGCCCACCGACCGTCCGTGCCCGATATGCTGAATCGCATGGCAAAGACCCCCCAGGTTGGCGAGCAGGCCCCGGACTTCGAGCTGCCCGGCACAAACGGCTCGTTCCGGCTCTCCGACCATCGCGGTGAGCGCCTCGTGCTGCTGTTCTATCCAGGTGACAACACGATGGTCTGCACCAAGCAGTTCTGCTCCTACCGCGATCACGCCGAGGACTTCGCCACGCTGAATGCGACGGTCGTCGGCATCTCCTCACAGGATCTCGCCTCGCACGAGGAGTTCGCCGCCAAGCACTCGCTCAACGTGCCGCTCCTCGCCGACACCGACAAGCAGGTGGCCAGGTCCTACAGCGCGTTCTCCTCGCGCCTCGGCGTCAAACGCGCGGCGATCGTGATCGACGAGGAGGGGATCGTTCGTCACCGTCATGATCACCTGCTCGGGCTCGACTACCAGTCGGTGGACGATCTGAAGGCGGCGCTGGATACCGTGCCCAGTCCGCCTGCCTGAGGGTGGCGTCGGCCCCAGCGGCTTTCGGGAGAGGCGTGAAAAACCTAAAATGTCTCGTCGTTTGCTACGTGAAGGACATGGCGGATCGGTCGAGTTCGAGTGTGCGCCGGGTTTGAAGGAGCTGGCCGAAGGCAAGCGCCGGGACGGCGCGTGTATCAGCCGACCGCAGGTAGCCAGTCCGCCGGCAGCGCGGCGGGAACCTCGGGATAGTCGGGCACGACCCGGCGTGCGAAGGACTCGGCCGGACGTCCAGCTGGGAGACGGCTTACGTCTCCCATCGCGCTCAGCACCCGAACCGAGGAGGCGATCTGAAAGTCGGCTGCCCCGAGCTCCTCGTTTTTTACTATCGAGGCGGCGGCGAAGCGCGAGTCATTTTCTGCGTCGAAGGCTGCGTCGCGGTGCGCAACGGTCGGACCGTGGTGTATGATTGGTGTATAAGCACCGTGCGGACGAACATCGAGATCGAGGACACCTACGTGCAGAAGGTCATGGCGCGCTATGGCCTACGTACGAAGACCGCGGCCGTCGATCTCGCGCTGCGCCATCTCGCGGGACAGCCGATGACGCGTGAGGAAGCCCTTGCGATGGGAGGAGCCCACGCGATCGCCGAGCTGCCGGCGGATGCGCCGCCGCCCGCGGCCGCGTGATTCTCGCCGACAGCTCCGCGTGGATCGAGTACGACCGCGCGACCGGCAGCTCTGTGCATCGTCGTCTCCGGGGGTTGATCGAGATCGGCGGCCCGGTCGCGGTCACCGAGCCCGTGATCATGGAGGTCGTGGCGGGAGCACGCGACGAGCGGCGGGAGGCCGACCTGCGCCGGCTGTTGCTGCGCTTCGAGCTGCTTGGCTTCGATGCGGTGAGTGACTTCGACGGCGCTGTGGCGATCTATCGGCGCTGCCGGGCGGCGGGCGTGACCCCGCGGGGGATGCTCGACTGCATGATCGCCGCGGTCGCGTGGCGCACGGGCGCGAGGTTGCTCTCCCACGATGTGGACATGGACCGCGTTGCGGGTGTCGTCGAGATCGAGCTCGACGAGGCATCGCTGCGAGCGTAATGTCACACCGTTCGCAGCGCTCGGTCCCGATCGCTCGGATAATCCGAGGTAGCTGACAATCACCCGACCGCCAACCTCTGCTCCCGTTTTACTACCATAATGGGATGAGCAAGCAAATCGCGGTGCGGCTTCCCGACGAGCTGGTGGCCTTCGTCGACGAGCTGGTCGACTCGGGCGTAGTACGCAGCCGGGCGGCGGTCGTCAGCGAGGCGCTCGAGCGCCAGCGTCGGCGTGTCGTCGCCGCGCGCGATGCCCAGATCCTCGCTCGCACAGGGCCCGACCCCGAGCTGGCGGGACTGGCCGAGCATGCGATCGGATTGCCCTCCGAGCTTGCCTGATGCGGCCGATCCATCTCGCGCGACTCGACAAGGCACGACCGGTGCTGGTTCTCACGCGCGATCTCGTGCGAGCTCATATGACGACGGTGACCGTCGCTCCGATCACCACCACGATCCGCGGCCTCTCGACCGAGGTGCCCGTCGACACGACCAACGGGCTCGCCGGCTCCTCTGTCGTGAGCTGCGACAACATCACGACGATTCCCGTGCGCGCCGTGGGAGCGCAGATCGGCGTTCTGCTCGACCCTCAAGAGCGGGCTCTCAGCGATGCGATCCAGGCCGCCTTCGATCTAGATTGAGATCCAGCGGAGATCGCTCAGTGCAACTGGTCGACGAACGTGTAGATGACCATCAGGCTGACGAGCACCACGAACACGCGCAATGCCCACAGGCCGGTGACGGCGTGCGGGCTGAGCGCGGCGCGCGGTACGGGCCGGGAGGTCTCGGCCACGAACTGGTCGCGCTCGAGGTGCATGATCAGCTCGTCCTCGAAGCGCTCCTGTGACTGCAGGTCGCGCTCCCGCAGGGCGGGGCTGTCGTGTGCGTCGTTCATGACAGGGCCGGCGCTGCTCACGAGCCGATGAGATGGATCGTCTGCAGGAAGGAGTCGATGCCGTATGCGGCTCCGCAAAGCCCGACGAACGCGATCACGCCGATCCCGACCACGTTCGTCGAGCGCTTGTTCGCCCACGCGCCCATCAGGCCTCTGTCGTTGGCGAGCATCACCATGAAGACCAGACTGACAGGCAGCAGCACGGTGGCGAGCACGTTTGCGTTGAGCGCGATCGAGAGCAGCGGCGCGCCGGGGATCAGGATGACCGCCGCGGCGAGCAGCGCGATGCCGGCGTTGGCGGCATAGAACACGGAGGCGTTGCGCGGCGAGCTGTTGAAGCTGTGGGATACACCGACGCATTCTCCGGCGGCGTAGGCGGTGGAGGCGGAGATCGTCAGGATCGCCACCGCGCCGGCCTCGATCAATCCGAGCGCGAACACCGTGCCGACCCCGCCGCCCGCGACGTGCTCGAGCGCGGCGGGGAAGCCGGCGCCCGCGAACCCCTCGATGCCCGAGTAGATCCGGTGCCCACCGACCCGCAGCGCCGCCCCGGCGATCAGCGCGCCGATGCCGAAGATCGCCGCCAGCACGGCGCCGGTGGCGGTGTCATAGCGGCCGTGCTTGACGTCGCGGGGAGTCATGCCCTTGTCGGCGGAGGCGCTCTGCTGGAAGAAGATCATCCACGGCGTCACCGTGGCGCCGATCGTGGAGGCCAGCAGCAGCAGCAGAGTGTTGAAGCCCCCGCCGGGAAACGAGCCGAAGTCAAACGAGCTCGCCACCGCGCCCACGTCGGGTTTGACGAGGATCGCAGCCACTAGGAACAGGCCGTTGAAGAGCGCCAGGCCGAGCACGATCCGCTCCCAGCGCCAGTAGCGCCCGCCGCTGAGGGTGAACGCGACCAGCGCCAGCCCGAGCGCGACAGCCACACCGGAGCCGAGGTGGAAGTAGGCCAACCCGACGCGAATCGAGACGAACTCGGCGACGAGCGTGACGAGGTTGGTGAGGGTGAGATCGCCGGCGCCGAACAGGCCCCACACGCGGCCGTAGCGCTGCAGCACCAGCTCGCCATAGCCGCGATGGGTGACCGCGCCGACGCGCATGCACATCTCCTGGCAGACATACGCCATCGCGAACAGGATCGGGATGAGCGGCACGAACAACCCGAGCCCGTACTGCGCCCCGTCGGCGGCGTAGGCGATCATGCTCGGCCCGTCGTTCTCGCCGAGCATCGCGAGGATCCCAGGGCCCACGAGCAGCCACAACAGCCGCCAGCGCTTGCTGTGCCTGCGAGCATGATGCACGCGCGAGCGGTCCCGCGACCGGACGGTGTCCTCCTCGGTCAGCGGCGGCAGGGCGACGCCTGGAGTGGCGGCCCCCTCAGCTGTCGCCATCGGCCGGCTCCTTTCCGATGCTATGGCTCGTCCGCGAGGAGGGTTTGCGCGTCTGCGAGGAAGGTCGGTTCGTCTGCGAGGAGGGTTCGCGTCTCTGCGTCGGCGCGCGGTCGACCTCGACGCGCATGGCGCTGGCGAGCTCACCACCGATCGCGTGCTCGTGCTCTCCGAAGCGCACGAACAGCGGACCGCCGAACGGCTGGCGCTCGCGGACCGCGAAGCGGTCTCCCGGCGAGATCCCGCGGCCGGCGAGATAGCGCAACATCTCCGGGTCGGAGTCCGAGACGCGCACGAACACCCCCTCCTCGCCGACCTGCAAGCTCTCCATGCTGTGCGTCAAACGCTCCTCGAGCTCGAGCTCGGCGCTCGGGATCGGATCGCCGTGCGGATCGACCGTGGGATGGCCGAGCTTGGCCGCGATCAGCTCCTCGAGATCCTCCGAGAGCACGTGCTCTAGCACCTCGGCCTCGGCATGGACCCGATCCCAGGGCATTCCCAGCGCATCGGCGAGGAAGCTCTCGATCAGCCGGTGATGGCGGATCACCTCCAGCGCCACGCGCCGCCCGTCTGCCGTCAGGCGCACCCCCCGGTAGGGGACATGCGCCGTCAGCCCCAGCTCGCCGAGCTTCTTGAGCATCGCCGAGACCGACCCCGGGGTGATGCCCAGGCGCTCGGCCAGAGCGTTGGTCGACACCGGCGCCTCGCTGCGCGACTGAAGCGAGAAGATCGCCTTCGCGTAGTCCTCGACCGCCGGTGAGCGCGCCTCGTCCGCCGGTGAGCGCAATAACTCTTTGGTAGGCATGGAAAGAGAATATGGCATACCAAAACTTTAGTCAAGGGGTTCCGAAACCAAGAGGCCCGGAGCCCGGGTCTGGGCGGATTGCGGTTTGGGCTTGCAAAAGACAAACGGGTTGTGTATAAATATGTTCGTAGAGGTGCTCCCGGTTTGGGGGCACGAAAATAGACTGGGTTTGGGTCGATCTTCTGGGTTGACGTCAAGCGCTTGCAGCAGGGGATGCAGGGGAGAGGGGCCGGGTCGGATGATGAGGGGTTGTGTTCGCGTGAGTCCGTACGGGACAGGTGTGATGGGGGTCGTTGCGCGCCGTGACGGCGCCGTAGCTAGATGCGTCAGCGTCGCTGACACATCTCTCTCTCTCTCTCTCTCTCTCTGCACCGGGTTTATTAGGCGCTGAGCCTAGTTCTGGCGCCTTTTGCGGCGCTTCTCTTGATCCTCTAGCAATCTCGTCCCGCCGCGTCTGTGGGCGCGGCTCTTGGCGTTCCGCCACGTGCGGGGCTGCGCTTGTGGGGGGCCGGTCCTGATGGGCGCGCTCGTTGACGCTGAGCGCGTGCGCGTGCGCAAGGGTGCGAGTGGTCGTAAGCGGGGACGCTCCGCGCGCGGGCCTGTCTCTCAGATGCAACGTGCGCGACTGATCGCCGCGGCTGTGCCGGTGGTGGACGAGGTGGGGTGGTCCGCTGTCACCGTCGCCCAGATCGCAGCGCGCGCGCGGGTGTCGCGTCGCACGTTCTACGACCTGTTCGCAGACCGCGACGACTGTCTGCTCGCGATGTTGGACGATGCGGTCGCGCGGATCGAGCAGGAGCTCGCGCTCACGGCGGCCCAGGCGCCCGCGTCGTCATCGTCGTGGTGTGCGCGTGTTCGTGTCGGCTTGTGGACGATCCTCTCCTTCTTGGATCGCGAGCCCGTGCTGGCGCGGGTGTGTGTCGTCGAGGCGTTGCGCGGCGGTCCGCGAGTGTTGGAGCGTCGCGCGGAGATCTTCGCGCGCATTGCACGCATCCTCAAGGATGGCCGTGCGCAGAGCCCGCGCGAGGGGACCTCACGCCTGACAGCCGAGGGTTTGGTCGGCGCGGCGTTCACGATCGTCCAGGCACGACTGTTGCGGGGCGAGCGCGAGCCCTTGACGGACCTTGCAGGCGAGCTGATGGGCATGATCGTGCTGCCCTACCTCGGACCCGCGGCGGCGCGGCGCGAGCAGCACCGCGCCGCTCCCGCCGTCGCGGACAGCTCACACCAACCGTCCGCGAAGTCGTCGAGGGATCGTGACCCGTTGCGGGAGATCCCGATGCGCGTGACCTACAGGACCGCCCGAGCGCTGCAGGCCGCCGGAGAGCATCCCGGCGCGAGCAACCGCCTCCTCGGCGAACACGCCGATCTCTACGACCAGGGCCAGATCTCAAAGCTGCTCGCGCGCTTGCAACGCCTGGGACTGCTCCACAACAGCGGTGAAGGTCAATCCCGTGGCGAGAGCAACGCCTGGAACCTAACCCCGCTCGGGGAACGGGTCACTGAGCAGCTCAGCCTTGACCCTCCCGCACAAGAGGGTGACGCGTGATGCGACATCACCTCATCATTCACATCAACTAACACACGTATGACATTCCTGAGAAAGAAGGTAAGACAGTGAAACCCACAGATCGCAGTGCGAACACCGCTTTTACGCCGAAGACCGGTCTCTTCGCGATGCTCTGTGGGCTGCTCTGTGGCCGTGGGAATGGTGGGTCTTCCGTGTGCCGGCCGGGGCGCGCATCTCACCCGTTCTCACGGCTGAAACGTTGCGTCCCTGTCCTGCTCTGCGCTGTCGTGGGTGTGCTCGCTTTCACCGTCGTGCCGGCCCTCGCTCTGAAAGCGCATGTCTATAGTTCCTCCTTCGGTGGCGAAGGCTCGGGTCCGGGCCAATTCAAAGAACCGTCTGGGGTCGCGGTGAACGATGCGACCGGCGACGTGTATGTGGTCGATAAAGGCAATAACCGTGTGCAGGAGTTCAACTCGACCGGAACGACGGTACTCGCGGAGTTCAACGGCGCTGTCGCGCCGTCCGGTGCGTTTGAAGATCCTGAAGCGATCGCGGTCGATAACTCTGGGGACGCGCTCGACCCTTCCAAAGAAGACGTATACGTCACCGATAAGGGCCACAACATCGTCGATAAGTTCAGCGCGAGCGGCACGTATCTCGGTCAGATCACCAAAGGGTCCGGGGGCGCTTCCCTGGAAACGCTCTACGGTGTCGCGGTCGATCCCGAAGGCAGGGTCTGGGTCTACCAGTCAAGCGGCGAGATCGACGATTACACTCATGAAGAACCAAATCAGTTCGTCGCGACTCGCAAATCTCCCTTTGGATCAAGCGCCGGCTTCACCGTCGATTCCGAGGACGACCTTTACGTAAATAGGGGCAGCGAAGAATTCGGCAAGCTGAGCAGCTCCGGCGGAGTGCTGATCGAAGCGGTTGACGGGGAACCGTCGAGCGCGGCCGCGGTCGATCTTTCTACGAATAACGTCTACGTCGATAATGTGAATTCGATCGCCGCGTTCACTCCGGCGGGATCGCTCCTGGAGCGCTTTGGCTCTGAACAACTGACCGATAGTCGCGGTGTGGCCGTGAATGCCGCCAGCAACGTCGCATATGCCAGCGACAGCGCCGCCAACGCAGTGAAGGCTTACAGGGCGGTGATCCTGCCAACCGTCACCACTGGCTCGGCCACAAACGTCACCGAACCGGTTGGGACTCCCGGTGAAGATACGGCGACACTTGGGGGCACGGTCGACCCGGAAGGCGTTCCGCTTACGTCCTGCAAGTTCGAATACGTGACCGACGAAGCGTACGGCGCCAGTCGTGTCAACGCCGTCCAGATGCTCGCCTTCACCGGCACTCGTGAGGGCGAAGGTGGAACCTTCACCCTCACGTTTGAGGGCGACACCACCGCGCCCATTCCATATTCCCCCTCCCAGGAAGAAGGATTTCCTGAAAACATCGCGAGCGCCCTCGCGGCGCTGCCGTCTGTCGGCGGTCATCGGTTTGAAAACGTCAAAGTCAGCGGTCCCGTCGGCGGTCCCTACAAGATCGAATTCACGGGCGCGCGGGGGGACACCAAGCTGCCCCCGCTTACCGCCAACTCTTCGGGGCTTACGCCTCCCGGCGCGCAGGTCACGGTTGCGGTGGCGGTCGAAGGCGGTGATGGCTGGGAAGCCGCCGCCGCGGAAGCGTGCGCTCCCGAAGCGAGCAAAGCTCCCACGGGCTCGGGCGCGGTGAGCGTGAGTGCCAACGTCGCGGGATTGACGGCTGACACGCTCTATCACTACCGGCTCCTCGCGGGCAACGCGGACCACGAACTCGACAACGGTGAAACCAAGGGAGAAGCCTACACTTTCATCGCTCCAGCGCGCCCGCGGATTGGAGCCGAGGTGGTATCGAATCTGGAATCGAGCAGCGCGACGGTGGGAGCGCAGATCAATCCCGGAGGGGCGCCGACGAGCTACCGCGTCGAATACGGTCCCTGCGCGACACCGGCGACATGTCCCAGCAGCGCGTATGGCTCCTCCACGCCACAGGAGAGCGTCGCCGGGGCGCTGGGCGCCGTCGGTGTGCAACAGGCCCTGACCGGGCTGCAGGCCGGTGTCGAATACCATTTCCGTTTCGTCGCGACCAATATCGTCGGCACGGTCCTCGGGGAAGGAGTGTCGGTCACCGCGGCGGCCTCGACTGGGGCGTCGGCTTCGACGCTGCCAGATAACCGCGCCTACGAGCTCGTGTCCTCCCCGAGCTCAAACGCGAACGTCTATCCCCCAGAGGGCGAATTCGTGGCGCTCGCAAATCGCACTTACCGTCTCGTCCGCGCGTCCTCGGCGGGCGACGCGGTGGTCTACCTGGGAGATCCTCCGCCCGAAGGCGCGGGCGCGGGCGATATCGGCGGGCGCAACGGTAACGAGTACATCGCCAAACGCGGTCCGGGCGGCTGGACGCAGTCCGACCTTCAACTATCAAGCGCACTGTGGTATCAGGGCTTCTCCAGCGACCTGTCGGTGGGCGTTCTCAGTCCGGAAGAACCGATCGCACCGATCACGAGCCTCTCGGCGGCGAGCCCGGCGGCGCCAGAAAACTGCATCGTTCCTCCCGCTCCTCCTCCACTGTTCTCGTACACGAGCGACGATCGTGGTTATCACGCGCTTCTCAGCAGCACCCCGACACAGGCTCCGACCGATTGCACTGGTGAATTTGCCGGTGGGAATGCTGGGACCGGCACGGTCCCGCAGTACAGCGATCTTCTTTTTCAAAGCCAATACGCGCTGACATCGGAAGCCGCTCGAGCGGGTCCGTACCAAAATCTCTACGATTCGGTGGGGGGCCGGTTGCACTTGGTCAACGTGCTGCCCGACGGGGAACCTGAACCGGGTCCTGACGCGCAGTTCCCTCCGACATCGATCATTTTTCCCGAAGGCGAAGGAAGAGAGTCCCCGATTGGCCCGGCTACGCTGGGTGCCCCCAACGACATCTCGGCCGACGGGTCGCGCGTGTTCTGGAGGAGCCTGAAAACCGGCGATCTGTATGTGCGCGAGAACCCTGATCGCGAACAGAGCGCGATCGTCGCGGGTAGCTCCCTGGTAAACGGTGAGCAGTGCGCTGAACCGGCGAAGGCGTGCACCGTCCAGATCGATGCCTCCCAGACCGGCGGGGTGGGCGGCGACGGTGCGTGGCGGGACGCCAGCCCGGACGGCTCCAAGGTCTATTTCACCGACTGCAACAGATTGACGACCGAATCGACCGCGGTGTCCACCGAAGGCTGCGCGCACGAAGCGTCAGCCCTGGGGGGACACCCAGAACAGGCGGTGGTCACAGGCAACGATCTTTACGAATACGACACGGCCAGTGGCAGGTTGAGCGATCTGACGATTGACGAAAACGCCGGCGATCCGCTGCGCGCCGACGTGCAGGGAGTGCTCGGGACAAGCGAAAACGGCGAATACGTCTATTTCGTCGCCGGTGGGGCGCTCGCGCCCGGCAGCGAAGTTCGCAAATGCCAGCAAGCAGGTACTAAAAATGCGCAGGAAGAAAAAGAAGCGGCAGAAGAACAGGAAGGGAAGGCTCCTCCAGGCCGCGGCTGCAACCTCTACCTGCTACATAGCGGCAAGACGAGCTTCATCGCGACGCTCTCGCCAAAAGACAGCATCGGCGAAAGAAATCTCAGCATTGGCCCGGCGTTCGGCGACTGGGTACTCGAAGCCGGGGGTCGCACTGCACAGGTGACCCCTGACGGTCACAGCGTGTTGTTCCGCTCGGTGCGACCGCTCACCGGCTATGACAATCAGGCCGTCAACCCCGGGACAAAACGCTCCGAACCTGTGCCTGAGGTGTTCGTCTACGACGCGGACAGCGGCCGCATCGTCTGTGCTTCTTGCAACCCCCACGGGACACCTCCGACATCGAATCTCAAGTTGCCGGCGGCCTCGATGGGTGAAGGCGGCACACCCAGCGAACTGCTTGCCAATGGCGCTTTTCTGCCTCTGAGTAACAACGACACGTTCCTTCCGCGTCTGATCTCCGAAGACGGCGGTCGTGTGTTCTTCGTCACGGGCCAGCCGCTCGCGCCCCAGGCCGTCAACGGTCTGCAGAACGTATATGAGTGGGAGCGCGAAGACGAAGGCACCTGTCCGGCCGGGCGACCACAGGGATGCATCTATCTGCTCTCGGGGGGAACGAGCACCGACGAGTCCTATTTCCTGGATGCGAGCGCGAACGGCAACGATGTGTTCTTCCGCACTCGTGCCAAGCTGGTCCCCGAGGCCCGCAATGAAAACATGGCGCTCTATGACGCGCGTGTTGGTGGCGGCTTTTCGGAAACCTCGACCGCATGCACGGGCACGGGCTGTCAGGGCGTTCCACCCAGCCCGCCGATTTTCGCGACCCCCTCGAGTGTCACCTTCAACGGGACCGGCAACTTCCAACCGCCAGCGCCGCTGGTAACCACCGTCAAATGTAAAAGGGGTTTCGCGAAGAAGCACAACAGGTGCGTCAAGGCAAAGATCAAGCATAAGAAGAAGACCAGGCGTAAGAAAGTCGGCAACAAGCGGAGGGGCAAGTGATGCGGGTTCTTATTCGATTCTGTCTCAGTGCGGCAAGCATGGTCGCTGTCGTGACGGCTTTCAGCGCGGTCCCCGCCTTGGCCGAAGAACGCGCGGGCTGGGCACTCACGGCGAGCACCGATCCCTCCAGCATCGCACCGGGGGGCACGGGAACCGTCGTGATCAACGTCGTCAATATCGGCGCGGCATCCAGCACTGGAGTCGTCACCGTGACAGACACACTGCCTCGGGGCGTTACCGCGAAGGAAGCCGGCGATTTCCTTGTCCTGGGCGGTGACGGTACGCTTCTGACAACTGACCATGAAGATTGGAACTGTGCGGGCAACGGGCCAGGCGACGCCGTCAAGGGAGCGAGCACCGTCACCTGTACAAACAACCCTGCGACCATGCCGGCGATCGCCGGCGGCGGGGGCAACATCAACTCGAGCGGTGATCGGCCGTATCGCGATGCTCAGATCGGCATTGTGGTTGGCGCGCCCGGCGTTGAAGGCGCGATCTCAGAACCCAACCGTGTCGCAATCGCGGGTGGTGGCGCGCTGGGTAGCGCGAGCACGCAAGATCCGATCGTGGTCAGCTCCACTCCCGGCGCGTTTCGCTTCACCAATTGGGACGTCTGGCTCTCAAACGCGAATGGAACGATCGACACGCAAGCGGGCTCACATCCCTATGCGGCGACGGTAAGCCTCAATCTCGCCAACGAAGACAACCTTGAACAGGCAGGAAGCTATCCCGTGGGGGGCAATGCGAGAGAAATCGACGTCAACTTCCCCCCCGGCTTCGCCGGCAACCCCAACGTGTCTCCTCAGTGCACAAGCGCCGAGCTCGACCAAGAAAATTGTCCCAGATCGAGCCAGATCGGGCTCGTATCCGTCACGGTCGTCCTTGGCGGTTTGTTTCGCGCGCCCGTGTACAACATGGTTCCCCCAGCCGGGGTCGCGGATCAGATCGGCTTCACCATCCAAGACATCCCGACCCTCATCAACACCGGGGTGCGTACCGGCGGCGACTACGGGCTGGCCTCCCACACCCTCAACATTCCGGAGAAGGCGGTCACAGCCGCAGTCCTGACGCTGTGGGGCGTGCCGGGCGAATCCAACCACGACATCTGGCGCGGGAGCTACAAAACGGGGGGTTGCTCGCCACATGACGTTGAAACAGGTGTCTGTGAAGCTCCCTCTCAAACGGTCGGGAAAGGGCTGAAGCCGTTCCTTACTCTGCCGACTTCGTGTGGAGCGCCGCAGCCGTTTACGATCAGTGCGAATACTTGGGAACACCCGGGAACGTGGACACGACCGTTGACGGTGCTCTCTCACGACAGCAATCACACCCCGACGGGGTTCACGGGCTGTGAACACCTGAGCTTCGGTCCGACGGTCACGACTTCCCCTGACACGACGAACGCGGACACGCCGGCCGGGTTGACGGTCGATGTCACTCCTCCTGTGGGCGGCCTGGAAGACCAGGAAGGCCTGGGCACCTCCGACATTCAAAACACAACGGTGACGTTGCCTCAGGGTGTTGTCATCAATCCGGGTCAAGCCGCGGGTCTCGCGGCGTGCGGGCCCGCTGAAGACGGGCTGACCACGGAAGCCGAAGGAGCCGAAGGCAAGGAGAACGACGGTGCGGCATCGTGCCCGAACGCGTCGAAAGTGGGAACGGTGACGATCAGGTCTCCCCTGATTGAAAGCTCGGCGGAAAAGCAGTTCGAAGGCAGTATCTATGTTCTGCGGTCCAATCCCCCGGAACTGAAGCTCTTGTTCGCGGCTTCCGCGGACGGTGTGAACCTGAAGCTCGTCGGGGTCGTGCATCTGAACGAACAGACGGGCCAGTTGACGACAAAATTGGAAGGCACGCCACAGCTGCCGTTCACCGACGCCAAGTTCTCCTTCAGCGGTGGCGCGCAGGCCGCCCTGGATACCCCCACGCAGTGCGGGACCTATGGGACGGGGGAGGGCTTCTTCGCGGACTTCACGCCGTGGGCTGACCCATTCGTCTCAGATGTGTTCCCGACCGCGGAATTCGCGGTCACTCACGGTCCCGGCGGCGGACCGTGCCCATCCAACCCGTTGCCGTTCAGCCCGTCGCTTACGGCGGGTGCGACGACCGACCAGGCCGGCGGCTTCACGGACTTCAGCCTGCTGTTGCAGCGTGGCGATGGGCAGCAGCGGATCTCGGGGTTGCAGTTCAAAGCGCCCCTGGGCCTCACGGGCGAGCTGTCGAAAGTTCCGTTGTGCACGAACGCGCAGGCGGAAGCAAACGCGTGTCCGGAAGCGTCGAAGATCGGGCACACGGTCGTGGAGTCCGGCCCCGGCCCTTACCCGTTGGTCGTCCCCGAACCGGGCCAGCCTCCGGCGCCGATCTACCTGACCGAATCCTACGGCGGTGCGCCGTTCGGCCTGTCGATCGTGGTGCCGTTGCACGTCGGGCCGTTCGTGCTGCCCACGCAGCGCGTGCGCGCGAAGATCGAGATTAACCCGATCACGACGCAGCTGACGATCACCACGAACGAACTCCCACAGATCGTCGCCGGTGTCCCAACAGACCTGCGTGAGATCGACGCGGTCATCGAACGCCCCGAATTCATGGTCAACCCCACCAACTGCAACCCGCAGGAATTCTCGGGCACCGCCACGGGTACGCCTCCTCCCGGTGGTGGTGGTGCGGGCGCCGGCGCCCCGATCAGCAGCCACTTCCAGGTTGGCTCGTGTCGCAGCCTCGAATTCAAGCCGAAGTTCGCGGTCTCCACACTCGGGCGGACGAGCAAAGCCAATGGTGCCGGGTTGACCGCAAAGGTGACGTACCCGGCGGCGGCGCAGGGTACGCAGGCGAACATCACAAGGGTCAAGGTGGATCTCCCGAAGCAGCTGCCGTCCAGGTTGACGACGTTGCAGAAGGCGTGCACGAACAAGCAGTTCGAACTGAACCCGGCTGACTGTCCCAAGGAATCGAAGATCGGCTACGCGACCGTCCACACGCCGCTGCTGCCGGTCCCGGTCAGTGGTCCGGCGATCTTCGTGTCGCATGGTGGAGAAGCGTTCCCGAGCTTGACGATGGTGTTGCAGGGCGACAACGTGACGGTCGACTTGGTCGGGACGACGTTCATCAGCAAAGCTGGGGTGACGTCGACGACGTTCAAGACTGTTCCTGATGTTCCCTTCAGCAGTTTTGAACTGACGTTGGGGCAGGGGAAGTTCTCGGCGCTCGCGGCGGACCTGCCCGTGAAGGATCATGGCAGCTTCTGTGGTCAGTCGCTTGCGATGCCGACGGAATTCCTGGGGCAGAACGGTTTGAAGATCAACGAGTCGACGAAGATCTCGGTGTCGGGGTGCAAGAAGGCGAAGAAGGCGAAGAAGGCGAGCAAGAAGACGAAGACGAAGAAGGGCAGTAGGAAGGCCAGGAAGAAGTAGGGGGCAGAGCTGTGGGAGGAGGGGGGTGTGGGATGCCAGGGGGCTTACCGCAGCGCGCCCCCCTTACCGCAGCGTGCCCGTCCTGCTTATCGTGCGTGTGTGTTTTGTCAATGGAGAGGAAAGGCAGGCTATGTTCGAGAGTGAGATGGTGAGTTCGCTAGGCGTGAGAGGGCGTTCGTTGGTGGTGTTGGTGGTGTTCGTGGTGTTTGGCGTGGTGGGTGTGTCTTCGGCGTTGGCTAAGGAACCGTCGGGGGATTTTGCGCTTTTCAAGCAGTGTCCGCGGTTTTCGCCGGGTGTGAACTTGTGTTTGTATTCTCGTCTTACCGGTGGGAGCGTGACGTTGGGTAAGCAGACGGTGCCGATCAACGCGGATGGTCAGCACGAAGTGATCATGCAGGGTGGTATCGTCCAGCAGGAAGAACCGCCGTTCGCGGAAACATTCGTCGGGGCATTGAACGGGGAAACGCTCTCGAGGACTCCTCAGGATGTTCCTGGTGGTCTTGGTGGTCTCGTGAACTGTCAGGAAATCGGGTATCGAGGGTTCTTGGGGGGCTTGGCGCGAGCGCTCTGCAGGGCGCTGCTGCTCCGTAACCGTGGGGCTGGAGGGCTGCGTGCGACGACGGAACTGGCGTTGCCCGCGAGCGATATCACCATCAGCAAGAGGAACCTGGTCGCTGGTGAAGGGACCGGGCTGTCGTTGCCGGTCAAGATCCATCTCGAAGGTCCCCTGCTCGGCAACCACTGCTATATCGGGTCGAGCACCACACCGATAGTGCTGAACCTCACGACCGGGACCACCAGTCCGCAGAAGCCTAACGAACCCATCACCGGCGCTATCGGCCAGATCGCCGCCAAAGACGAATTCGAATTCGTAGAAGTACCAGGCACGATCCTCGTGAACAACGAATTCGCCGCACCGGAAGCCACAGGCTGCGGCGGCATCCTCTCGTTCCTCATCGACCCCCTCATCAACCACAAGATCGGCCTACCCTCACCCGACGGCAACAACACCACCATCCAAAACACCAACATCTACGAGGCCACAACCAAAGGCGTCATCAACAGCGAACAGTAAAACCAGCCGAACAAGACCAGGCTGAAACCTCGACCCCTACGCCAGCAACCGCGCAGGGGTCGAGGCCTGGCCTTCGAGCAGGCGATAGGCGCCGGGGGGACGCAGCCGCTAGCGTGTGACCATGCCCTCCGCGTGGCCCGCGCTTTCCTACGAGCGGTGGAGCGAGACGTGCGACACGCTCCACGCGCACACCCAGGTCCTCGGCAAGCTTGCGGTCGCGCTCGCGCCGCCCGAGCCGCAGCTGCAGCACGCGGCGTTGCGCCTGACCGCCCGCGGGTGGGAGACCGCTCCGCTGCGCGCTCCCGACGGGTCGGGCGCGTTCGTCGCCGTCCTCGACCTGCGCACGCACGAGGCCGTGGTCGAGCACAGCGCGGGCGGTGCTCGACGCATCGCGCTCGCTTCCGATCGAGCGGTGGGCGAGGTGACGCGCGAGCTGCTGGGCGCCGTCCGCGAGCTGGCCGGCGCGGTCGAGATCGACCCGCGGCCGCAGGAGGTGCCCTGGAGCGTGGCGCTCGACGAGGACGACGAGCACGCGCGGTACGACCCTGCGCAGGTCGCCTGCTACTTCGCCGCGGCGACTCGCGCAGCGCTCGTCCTCGCCGAGTTCCGCGCGCCGTTTCGCGGACGCTCGACCCCGGTCAACGCGTGGTGGGGATCGTTCGATCTCGCGGTGAGCCTGTTCTCCGGACTTCCCGCCGACCCACCGTCGGACGACTTCATCATGCGCAACGCGATGGACGCGCAGGAGGTCGCGGTCGGATGGTGGCCCGGCGATCCGCGATCGGACAACGCGGCGTTCTATGCCTACGCCCATCCGGCGCCGGATGGGTTCGGGGGAGCGACGCTCGCTCCGTCCGCCGCGCGCTGGGATGCGACGCTCGGCGAGTACATCCTCGACTGGGACGACGTCCGCGCGAGCCCTGACCCGCATGCGCTCGCGCTCGAGTTCGCGCGCTCGGCTTTTCTTCACGCGTGCGCGGTGTGCGACTGGGACCCGGCGCTCGCCGCGAGCGCCGAAGGCACGCCACCGCCGGTCGCGTAGAGCTCGGCCAGCTCCAGCTGTAGGCTGCGCGGACGCTCGCCGGGACCCGGCGCGCGCCTGTGCCAGGCGCCCTCGCGATCGAGCTCCCACGAGCTCTGGTTGTCGGCGAACCCGCGCTGCAGCGTGTCGAGCAGCTCGGCGCGCAGCTCGGCCGACTCGATCGGCACCGCCAGCTCAACGCGGTGGTCGAGGTTGCGCGGCATCAGGTCGGCGGAGGCGATGTAGATCGTGTGCCCGCCGCCGCGCTCGAACGCGTACACACGCGAGTGCTCGAGCAGCCGCCCGACGATCGAGACCACCCGGATGTTCTCCGAGACATCGGGCACGCCGGGGCGCAGGCAGCAGATGCCGCGCACGTTCAGCTCCACCCGCACGCCCGCCTGCGAGGCTCGGTACAGCGCGCGGATGCAGCGCCCGTCGACGAGCGAGTTCATCTTCATCGCGATCCGCGCAGGCGTTTCCGCGGAGTGCGCCTCGATCGTTCGCTCGATCTGCTGAAGGATCCCGTCGCGCAGGTGGTTGGGCGCCATCAGCACCTTGCGGTAGTGCAGAGGTCGCCCGTAGCCGGTGAGGTAGTTGAACATGTCGGCCACGTCCGCGCCGATCTGCTCGTCGGTCGTGAACAGCCCGAAATCGGTGTACAGCCGCGCGGTCGCCGAGTGGTAGTTGCCGGTGCCGATGTGCACGTAGTTGCGCACCCCGTCGCCCTCGCGGCGCACCACCAGCACGCACTTGGCGTGGGTCTTCAACGCCGGCTGGCCGTACACCACGTGCACGCCGGCCTCCTCCATCGCCTTCGCCCAGTGAATGTTCATACGCTCGTCGAACCTGGCCTTCAGCTCGACCAGAGCGACCGCCTGCTTGCCCCGCTCGGTCGCGTCGATCAGCGCCGGCACGAGCGGCGAGTCATCGCTCGTGCGGTAGACGGTCTGCTTGATCGCGAGCACGTTCGGGTCCGCGACCGCCTGCTCGACGAAACGCTCGACCGACGTCGAGAAGGAGACGTAGGGATGGTGCACGAGCAGGTCGCCTTCGCGCATCGCCCCGAGCACGTCGGGGCGCTCGCCCTCGTGGCGCAGCAGCCGGGGGTGGGTGATCCCGGCGAGCGGCTCCTCGTGCAGCTCTGTATGACCCGACAGCTTGACGATCTGCCACAGCGCGCCCATGTCGAGCAGCCCGTCGACCGGGTAGACCTCCTCGTCCTGCACGCCCAGCAGGCCGGCCAGCTCCTCGCGCAGGCGATCCGAGCAGCGGGCGCCGATCTCCACGCGCACGATCTCGCCGAAGCGGCGACGACGCAGCTCGTCCTCGACCGCCTGCAGCAGGTCGGCGGCGTCGTCCGATACCTCGAGATCGGCGTCGCGGGTGACGCGGAAGACGTCGTAGTCGACGATCTCCATGCCGGGGAACAGCGCGTCGAGATGGTGTGCGATCACGTCCTCCAGCGGCACCAGCAGCACCGGGTCGGGCGCGGGCTGCTTGAGCGTCACGAAGCGGGGCAGGATCTCGGTCGGGACCTTCACGCGCGCGAACACCGTCTGATCGGTCAGCGGGTCGCGCACGAGCACGGCCAGGCTGAGGGACAGGTTGGAGATGTAGGGGAAGGGGCGCCCGGGCGCCACCGCGAGCGGCGTCAGCGCCGGGAAGATCGTCTTCTGGAAGTGCCGCGCCAGCTCCGCGCGGCGCTCGTCGTCGAGCTCGCGCACGCCGACCACGTGGATGTCCTCGTCGCTCAGCGCTCCCCGCAGCCGCCCTTCGAAGCAGCCGGTCAGCCGCGCTCCCAGCGCGAGCGCGCGCTCGCGGATCAGCGCGATCGTCTCCGAGGGGACGCGCCCGTCCTGGCCGCGCTGCTCGACACCGGCGTCGATCTGGTCGCGCAGGCCGGCGACGCGCACCATGTAGAACTCGTCGAGGTTGGTCGTGTAGATCGCGCAGAACTTCACCCGCTCGAGCAGCGGGATCCGCCCGTCCTCGGCCAACTGCAGCACGCGCTCGTTGAAGTCGAGCCAGGACAGCTCGCGGTTGAGATACAGCGCGGGATCGTGCAGATCGGTCATCGAATCATCACGCTACAGGGTGATCGCACTCGGTAGTGTGAACAGCGAGAGGTATGCCCCGACAGCTCTGGCTACTACGTCACGCCGAGGCGGAGCCTCATGGCGCGCGCGCCGATTCCGAGCGGCGGCTGACCGCGCGCGGGGAGGACCAGGCCCGCACCGCCGGTCTCGCCCTGCGACAGCTCGGCGCGGACTTCGACGGGGTGCTGTTCAGCCCCAAGGCGCGGGGCCGCCAGACGGCGGAGCTGGCCGCCGAGCGGTGGAGCGAGGACGTGCGCGAGCGGATGGCGGTCCACCCGCCGCTGGCCGGGCGCTTCGATGCGGCCCAGGCGCTGAGGCTGTTGAACGAGCTCCCCGCCGACGCTCACCTGCTGCTCGTCGGTCACGAGCCCGACCTGTCGGGCGTCGCCGGTGCGCTGACGGGCGGTCTCGTCGACCTGAAGAAGGGTGGGCTCGCGGTCGTGCGACTAGAGGGTTCCCGCGGCGAGCTCGCGGTCCTGATGCGCCCCCGCGAGCTTGTCCTGATCGCTGCCGCCGTGCGTTCGCGCTGAGATACGGGGCCGGATGGAAGGGGCGGCCGGCTGCGCCGGCGGGGCGGGATCCCAATCGGCGGGGATCGAGGCGGGGACGTCGACGTCGATCGTCTCGAGCGATTCGGCCGCGAAGCGGTAGCCGATGCCGAAGTGCGTGTGGATGTAGCGCCACCGCGGCGAGGCCTTCTCGAGCTTCTGGCGCAGCTTGCGCACGAACACGTCGACCGAGCGGTCGCCGCGCACCATCGCATAGCCCCACAGCCGCGAGTAGATCTCCTCGCGCTCGAGCACACGTCCCTCGGCCGCCGCGAGCAGCTCGATCAGCTCGAACTCGCGGCGCGTGAGGTCGAGGCTCGCGTCGCGCACGAACGCCTGGAAGCGGTCGCAGCGGATCTCGACGTCGCCCGCGGTCAGCGGCTTGGACTCCGTCCGGCCGGTCGCGCGCCGGCGGCGGCGGGCGACGCCCTGCACGCGGGCGATCACCTCCTCGGGATGGCACGGCTTGGTGATCCAGTCGTCGGCGCCCAAGCGCAGCCCGCGCACCCGTTGCGCGACCGTCGAGGGGCCGGTGCAGACGACCACCGCGAGCTCCGGCAGCGCGCCGCACAGCCGCTCGAGCCACTCCCACGCCTGCGGGCCGAGCACGGCGAGGTCGACGACGAGCGCGCTCAACCGCATCGAGGCCACGGCCTCGGTCGGCACTGGACTGCCGAGCACGCGGTGCTCCCAGTCCAGCCGGTCCAAGCGCTTGCTCAAGACCTGGATGAAGCCGCTGTCGCGGTCAAGCACGGCGATGCGTGACGCCGAGGAAGTGCCGCCCCCCGCCGTCGGTGCCGGCGCCGCCTCGTCCCTGGCGCGAATCCCGCTCTCCGTCATCTCTCAGAAGTCTAGGGGAACAATCAGACCCAGGTGTGCCCTGCCGTAAATGGTTACAGGATGTTCACAGGAGAAATACGCTGTTTGCGGACGACTCCACGCTCGCTCAGAGCTGCTCGGGGCGCGCATCGGGCGCCGCGTCCGCGGGCACGCCCGCGGGATGAGACGAGTCCGAGAACTCGCGGAATAAGCCGGTGACCACGAACGCCACCTGCTCGCCGATGTCGACCGCGTTGTCGCCGATCCGCTCGAGAGCGCGCGCCACCAGGATCATGTGCATCGCCCACTCGCGCGTGTCCGGGTCGTCGCCGATCTCGATCGCCGTGCGGAAGATCTCGCGGTTGAGGCGGTTGATCTCGCGGTCCTGGCGCACCAGGTCTTCGGCCAGGCCGACGTCGCGCTCGGCGAACGCCGCCTTGGACTGCACGATCTCAGAGCGCGCGTGCGCGCCCATCTTCGCGAGCGCCTCGAGCACCTCCCGGCGCACCGGCGGCTCGTGGCCGGAGAGGGGGATCAGCTTGGCGATGTTCACGCACTGGTCGCCCATCCGCTCGATGTGCTTGATCGTGTGCAGCAGGGCTGCCACCAGCCTCAGGTCGCCGGCGACCGGCGCCTGCAGCGCGAGCAGCGAGAGAATGCCCTGGTGGACCTCCAGGTAGCGCCCGTCGACGCGGTCGTCGTCGGCGATCACCATCTGCGCGAGCTCGACGTCCTGGTGGCCGAGCGCCTCGAGCACGCGGTCGAGCTGCTCGACGATCAGATCGAGCCCGCCGAGCGCGCGGGCTTCGAGCTCATGCAGCTGCTGCTGGAAGTGCGCTCGCCCCTGCTGAACGCGCCCGGGGGCGCTTACGCCGGTGGACGAGCGCAACCGGCCACTGTCGGAGTTAGCCGAACTTTCCGGTGACATATTCCTCGGTTCGTGAGTCGGTCGGGTTGGTGAAGATCTCCTGCGTCGGTCCCACCTCGACGAGCTGCCCGCCGAGCATGAACGCTGTGCGGTCGGCGACGCGCGCGGCCTGCTGCATGTTGTGGGTCACGATCACGATCGTCACCCGCGCCTTCAGCTGATCGATCAGCTCCTCGATCTTCAGCGTCGCGATCGGGTCGAGCGCCGAGCAGGGCTCGTCCATCAGGATCACCTCGGGGTCGACCGCCAGCGAGCGGGCGATGCACAGCCGCTGCTGCTGGCCGCCCGAGAGCCCGGCGCCGGGCTCGTGCAGTCGCTCTGAGACCTCCTCCCACAGGCCCGCGCTGCGCAGCGCCGCCTCGACCTTGGGCCGCAGGTCGCCGCGCCCGCGGGCGCTGAGGCGCAGCCCCGCGGCGACGTTGTCGAAGATCGACATCGTCGGGAACGGGTTCGGCTTCTGAAAGACCATGCCGATCGCGCGGCGCACCGCCACGACGTCCACCGCCGAGTCGTACACGTCCAGGTCGTCGAGCAGCACGCGCCCCTCGGCGCGGGCGCCGGGGATCTCCTCGTGCATGCGGTTGATGCAGCGCACCATCGTCGACTTGCCGCAGCCCGACGGCCCGATGATCGCGGTCACCTCGTTGGCGCGGAAGTCGAGGTCGATGCCCTTGACCTGCTCGGCCTCGCCGTAGAACGCGCGCAGCTGCTCGAGCCTCACGCTCAACCCAGCCTTGGCTGGCAGAGTCCCCGCCGCACTCACGCTCGGGGCCTCGGCCCGCGTCCTTGCGGGCGCGGGAGAGGGAGGGGAGTGGGACGAGCCCTGGAGCAGATCGTCGGGCTCCATCTCAGCCGTCTGCCCGATCGGTTGTTCGTTCATGCAAGGCGGCTCCTTCGTGAGATCAGGCGGGCGACGAGGTTCAGCAACAGGATCATGACTACCAGGGTCAGCGCGGCGCCCCACGCACGGTTTACCACCGCTGTGGTCGGAGATGTGACGTCGCTGTAGATTTGCACGGGCAGCGAGTTCATGAACTGACCGAGGTCGAAGCTCGTCTTCAGCGTCGCCGCGGCGGTGAACAGCAGCGGCGCGGTCTCTCCGGCGGCGCGCGCGATCGCGAGCAGCACGCCGGTGACCATCCCCGGCAGCGCCGTCGGCATCACGATGCTTGCGATCACCCGCCAGCGCGGCGCGCCGAGCGCGAGCGCCGACTCGCGCAGCGCGCCGGGGATCAGCAGCAGAATCACCTCCGCGGAGCGGATCACGACCGGCAGCATCAGCAGCGCGAGCGCGAACGAGCCCTTGTAGCCGGCGTAGGAGGAGCCGGTGCCGACGACGAGCACGATGTAGACGAACAGGCCGAACACGATCGACGGCACGCCGGTGAGCACGTCGACGAAGAAGCGCACCGTCGCCGCGAACCAGCTGCCCTTGCCGTACTCGACCAGCCAGACCGCCACGCCGATGCCGATCGGGACCGCGATCACCGAGGCCAGCGCGACGATCTCGATCGTGCCGAGGATCGCGCTCTTGATCCCGCCGATACTCGAGCTCTTGAAGAACGTGTTGCCGGTCGGGTCGGTCGTGAAGAAGTCGACGCTCCACGAGCCCAGGCCCTTGCGCAGCAGGTAGTAGACGATCAGCGCGAGCGGGATCAGCGCGAGCACGGTGCCCGCGAGGATCGCTCCGCGAGCGAACGCGTCCTTGCGCCTGCGCGCCGGGCTGACCGCAAAGCGCGCCAGCTGCGTCGCTGGGGGGCTCTGTGTGTTCATGTGTCCGCTCCCGCGAAGCGCGCCGGCGGTACCGATGGGGGGCTTTGCGTGTTCATGTGTCCGCTCCCGCGAAGCGCGCCGGCGGTACCGATGGGGGGCTTTGCGTGTTCATGCGCCCGTCCCAGCGACCGGCAAGGCGCCGCCGGCCAGACGGTCTCTCGCGTTCCGCCTCGGCCGGCTCGGCCGCGAGGCTCGCACCACCAGCAGTCGCGCCACGCCGTTGACGAGCAGCGTCAGCACGAACAGCACCAGGCCGGCGGCGAACAGCGCCGAGCGGTGCAGCCCCTGCGCCTCGCCGAACTCGTTGGCGATCACCGCCGCGAGGCTGTAGCCCTGCCCGAACAGGTGGCCGCCGAGCTGGGGCGCGTCGCCGATCAGGATCGTCACCGCGATCGTCTCGCCGATCGCGCGGCCGAGGCCGAGCATCGCGCCGCCGACGATGCCGGAGCGGCAATATGGCAGCACCGCGGTGCGGATCATCTCCCAGCGCGTGGCGCCCAGCCCCAGCGCGGCCTCCTTGTGATCGGCGGGCACGGTGCTCATCACCTCGCGACTGATCGCGCTGACGATCGGCAGGATCATGATCGCGAGCACGAGGCCGGTGATGAAGTAGTTGGGGATCGTCACGATCCCGCCGCCGATGAAGGGGACGAACGACAGTCGTTCGGCGACCCACTGCTCGGCCGGCTGCAGCTTCGGTGCAAGGAAGAAGATGCCCCACAGCCCGTACACGACGGAGGGCACCGCGGCCAGCAGCTCGACCAGCACCGTCAGCGGGGCGCGCAGGCGCAACGGGCACAGCTCGGTCGCGTAGATCGCGGTGGCGACCGCCACCGGCACGCCGATCAGCAGCGCCAGGCCGGAGGTGATCAGCGTCCCCACGACAAGCGGCAGCGCGCCGAACCGTTCCGCGCTGACGTTCCAGTCGTTGTCGAACGTGAACCCGAGCACGCCCGTCCTTGCGAACGCCGGGCGGGCCTCGCCCACGAGGCGAATGAAGAAGTAGACGATCAGCGCGAGGATCAGCCCCGCGAGCGCCGTCAGCCCGTACTTCAGCGCGCGGTCGGGAAGCCGCGCGAGCGGTGAGCGCGCGAGAATCGAGCGCTCACCGCCGGGAATCGATGCTGCCTCCATGCCGTTCTTCTCTATCCGTTCTCGAGGCAGTTGCGGAAACGGGCGCGGCCCATCGGCGGATCATCGCCGATTGGGGCCGCGCGCTCCACGTCCTCAGCCGCCGAGCGGCTTCCCGTTGCATTGAAGGCCCGCCACCGCTTCCTTGGCCTTGGCCAGGATCGCGGCCGGCAGCGCCGCGTAGTCGGCCTGGGAGAGGATCGACTGACCCTGGCCGAGCCCGTAGTCGAGGAAGCTCACGACGCCCTTGGCCGCGGCTTCGCCGCCCGGGGTGCCCGCCTTGCAGAGATCCTTGTTGACCACGATGAACGTCTGCGAGGTGATCGGGTAGGCCGTCGCCCCCGCCGGGTTCTTGATCGCGAAGCCGAGGTTCGCCGGCACCGTCACTCCCTGGGCCGCGGCGCTCGCGGAGGCAAGCGTCGGAGCGACGAACTGTCCCGCCGCGTTCTTCACCGAGGCGTAGGTGAAGTTGTGCTGCAGGGCGTATGCCTGCTCGACGTAGCCGACCGCGCCCGCGGTCTGCTGGACCGCGCCGGCCACGCCCGCGTTGCCCTTCGCACCGGTGCCCGTCGGCCACTGCACGTCCTTGCCTTCGCCGACCTTGCTCTTGAATTCCGGGTCGACCGCGGCCAGGAAGCCGGTGAAGCCGGCGGTCGTGCCCGAGGAGTCGGAGCGGTGGATCACGGTGACCGCCGTGCTCGGCAGCGTGACCCCCGGGTTCAGCGCCGCGATCTCGGGGTCGTTCCAGCTCTTGACCTTGCCGAGGTAGATGTCGGCGATCGTCTTGCCGTCGAGCTTCAGACCGGTCTTCACGCCGGGCAGATTGTAGGAGACGGTGATCGCGCCCAGGAACATCGGGACCTGCACCGCCGGGCTGCCGTTCTTTGCGATCGTCGCTTCGTCTGCGGGCTTCAGCGGCGGGTCGCTCGCTCCGAAGTCGACGGTCTTCGACTCGAGCGAGGTGATGCCCGCGCCGGAGCCGACGGCCTGATAGTTGACGGTCAGGCCCGACTGCGAGGAGGCCCACTGCTGATAGACGGGAGCGGCGAACGTCGAGCCGGCTCCGGAGATCGTCCCCGTCGCCCCGCCCGTGCTCGAAGAGGTCGTGCCGGTGGAGCTCGAGGCGCCGCTCGAGCCGCTGGTCGTCGTGGAGTTGCTGCTGCCGCACGCGGCGAGGCCGAGCGCGAGCACTGCAACGCCCGCGAGCGCGCCGATCTTGTTCTTGAACACTGAGACGTCTCCTCTGCTGGATTTGCTTGTCGACGGCTGAGGAGGCTGGCGTGAGCCCTCCGCCGGTCCGGTGTTGCGTAGTGCAGTCTGTTAAGTGCCGGGCGCCGCGATGTGAACATCTCGTGAAGGGTCGGAAACATCGGTTTTGGCGCTCGTGCCCGGCTCGCCGTCCGCGCTCGCGCTCGCGGTCGCGCCGCCGGCGGTGCTCGGCGAGGGCCCGCTCACGCTTCCCCGCGCGGGCTGGGGCTGGAAGCGATAGCCGAACCCGGGGTGGGTGTGGATGAAGCGGCGGTCGGGCATCGCCGCTTCGAGCTTGCCGCGCAGCTTGCTCACGTACACGTCGACCGAGCGGTCGCCCGCCCGCAGCTCCCCGCCCCAGACCGCGCTGTAGAGCTCCTCGCGCGTGACGATCGCGCCGGCGCGCCGGGCCATCGCCGCGAGCAGCTCGAACTCCCGCACCGACAGCGTCAGCGCGCGGCCGGTCGCGAGCACGAGACCCTCGCCCAGCCTGATCTCCAGTTCGCCGGCGTACAGGGTGCTCGCGTTTTCCGCCGAAGCCTCCACCGTCGCACAGGGTCGCGTCGCGGCTCCCTGCGTGGGTTGCCAACTCGTGATCGAGTCGTGAAAAACTCGTGAAGGAGATCCCGCCGGCCGGCCGGTATCCATACTCTCCCCGGATGAGCTGGCTGAGCCCTCGCATCGATACGGTCCTGAGCACCCTCGTCGAAGAAGCGGGAGCCAACGTCGAGCGCTCCGCTTTGCTGCTGCGCGAGCTCTTGGCCGCGTTCCCCGAGCACGCCGCGCCGGCCGCGGAGCTGGCCGCGTGCGAGCGGGAGGGCGATCGCATCACCCACGACATCATCCATCGCATCGGCGGCGGCAAGCGTGTGCGTGCGCCATTCGACGCCGGTGACGGCCATGCGCTCGCCACCGCGCTCGATGACATCGTCGACCACACCGAGCAGGCCGCGGCGCAGCTCGACCTATACGGGGTGGAGGCGCCGATGGAGCAGGCCGTCGAGTTCGCCGTCGTGCTCCTCGCCGCCGGCGGAGAGATCCGCGCGTCGCTGCGCCGCCTGCACAGCGGTGGGGATCCGAGCCCGCACCTCGTCGAGATCCACCGTTTGGAGAACGAGGGCGATCGCCTGCAGCGCGACGCCGTGACCTCACTGTTCGCGGGCGGCATCGATCCGATGGTGGTGATCCGCTGGAAGGACATATTCGAGTCGCTCGAGGCGGCCGTCGACGCGTGCGAGACGGTCGCGCACATAATCGAGGGCGTCATGCTCAAGCGCGGCCGGCGGTGAGGTTGGGTAGGAGGATCACTTATAAGCGTTGAACACGCTGCTGTCGAACGCGAGCAGGCCGGGGGCGCCGGCGTAGCCGAGGGGACTCAGGTCGAACAGGTTCTCGAGGCTGCGCAGAAGCGCGAAGTGGTTGTATTCGCCCGTCACGTTCAGGGTGCCGGGCTTGACGTACTTGGAGATCAGCAGCAGCCCCACGCGGCCGCCGCCGGTGGGCGCCGGTGTCGAGGCGCCGTTCACCTCGCTCGTGCTCGTGCCGCTCGTGCCGGGGCCAGTGCTCATCTGGGTCGAGGGCGGGGTCGACGGTGGGGCGGAACCGGTCGTAGGCGCGGTGCTGGAAGGCGTTGGCGGGGGCGAGGCCGTGGTCGGGAGGTTGGGATAGGGAGAGGTGACGCAGCAGCCAGCCGAGTCCGCTTCCTGACCGGTCCGAGCGCTCTGGTCGAAGGTGATCGCGATCAGGCCGCCTGACCTGTATGCCGGTGCGGCCTCGATCTCCGGCACGACCCTGCGCAGGAAGGCTTCAACTGCCTGGAGGCCTGTCTGCTGTCCGGAAATGCACGTCGAATCAGAGCCGTCGTCGCAGCGGTCGGGCCCTACATAGGCAAGCGCCGGGGTCGTGGCGGTCCTCTTCAGATCTGACGTCAGCCGACCCAGCCCGACGTCGTCCTGCGCGCACCTGCCGCTGTCGAGCAGCGAGTGGAAGTAAACAAACGGGTTGCGCCACGCCACGTAGGAATCGGCGGAGCTCGGAGCGTTGTCGGTGTCGCTCCCACCGGGGTCAGGGTGGCGGCAGCTCGCCGGGTCTGCCGTCGCTCCCGATTCGATGCCCTCCACATATGCCTTCCATGTCTTGCCCGCGTTCGTGAGCTGATCGGCGATCGTGAGTGTCCGGCGGGGGTATGCACAGCCGCTTCCGAGCACCTGGCCTTCGGCGCCCAGCGTGCCGGGAGCGATGTCTGTGTACCGGGGGCAGTCGCTCGCCGTCTGAGGAGTCGGCCCTTGACCGCTGATCAAAGCGATCGCATTGGCTAGCTCTCCTTCGCTGGTCGCGTAGTAGTTCTCCAACAACTCGCCTTCGCCCAGCAGGGTCTTGGCGAGGTAGGGAGCCGGCGAGCCCGGGCCAAAGGCCGTTTCGGCGTCCTGATCGGATAGCACGATCAAGAACACGTGCTTGATGGGCGGCAGCTTCGTCGGTTCGTTGGGGGTCGCGGCTCCTCCTCCTCCTCCTCCTCCTCCTCCTGTGCCGCCACGCGACTTGCCTGTGCGCGACTTGCCGGTGCGCGACTTGCCGGTGCGCGACGGGAAGGTCTTTGGGGCGGTGCCTGGCGCGGCGATGCCCGCGCTCGAGGCGGCCGGCATCGCCGCTGCGGGCGTTTGGGCTTCGCGCACGTGGGGCGGCTCAATGGCCGGAATGACGGTCTTTGCCGCCGGCGTGAGCGCCAGCAGCAGCGGTGCGCCGCGGCGGGGCGCCACAGGGCTGACCGCCGCTCCTACGAGCACGCCAAAGACGAGGAACGCCACCACCGCGACGGCAGCCGCCCACGGCGCCGGCATCGACACGTCAAGGACCTGCTCGGTCTCCGGCGAATCGGCGCTCGGCGATGAGGTCATCGTCGCGCAGTGTCCAGGCTGACGGGCTCTCTCGTGTGAAAAAGCTGGTGTCCGGGCTCTCTTGTGTGAAAAAGCTGGTGTCGCGGGAATGCCTGCGGGGAGTGGCGCAGGGCGGCGACCATGCGATAACGGGCTCTTCACAATTGCTTGGCGCCGCAAGCAGATACTGGCCGCATGCCGCAGGTGCACGTCGCGACAGCAAATCTGGAGCCGTCTCCACTACCGGCGGTCGGACACGATGGATGTCCCGCGTGCGGCGTGACGCTCGCCTTCGACCAGCGTTACTGCGTTGAGTGTGGGGAGCGCCGCGGCGCTCCCCGAATGCCGTTCACCGGAGGCGCGACACGGGGCGCTCGGCAGGCGTCGAGCTCGCACCCCCGATCGAGGCGGACGCGCTCGTCGGTCAACAGCGCGTTGATCGCCGGCGTCGGCACGCTGCTGCTGGCGATGGCGGTCGGCGTCCTGATCGGACGCTCGGGCTCCGGTGCGGAGGTCAGGAGCGCGGGCAGTCCGACCGTCCAGGTGGTGACGGCGCCCGCCGCCGCGGGCGCGGCGACGTCAAGCGCCGAACCTCAGGCTCAGGCGAGCACCGCCGGGCCGCCGGGATCCAAGGGCACAAGTGGCGCCTCTGCCGCGAAATCCACCGGCGTGGCTGCGAAGAAGAACCCTCCGGCGCCGGCAAAAACGGTGAAGGTTGGGTCTCCCGGCAAGGGAGCCGGGTATCAAAAGGGTCACTTCACCGGCAACTTCTTCGGCGAATGACAAGCGACGCGTTCACGACGATCGAGACGCGGGCGGAGCTTCCCGCGCCGGTCGACCTGGCGCAGCGCCAGGAGGAGCTGACGGCGCATCTGGCCGAGTTGCAGTGGGATCTCGGCGGTCTCGTGTACGAGATGGCGACCCGTAACCACATTCGGGTCGACGTGCTGGTGCGCCGCGCGGCCGTGCTGCAGGAGGTCGATGGCGAGCTTGGCGAGATCGTGCGCATCCTGCGCCTGCAGGAGACGGGCGCGGCCGGTCAGTGCGTCTCGTGCAACGCTCCGCACAGCAGGGGCGCCGCGTACTGCTGGCAATGTGGCCAGCCGCTGCTCGAGCACGTCCCCAGTCACGCGATCGGCGTCTAGCCTCCTCCTAGCGATCGGCGTCTAGCAGCGAATCGCACCTTCGCTCTAGCGAATCAGCGTATTTGCACCTTCGCGTCTAGCGAATCGCACCTTCAAGCAGGGCGCGGGAGTCATCCCTGAAGTGCTCGTCCCTCAGTGGAATCGCACCTCTGCAATGGGCGTACGTGTCCACGGGCGCGCCGGCGGCGGGGCGAACGCCATTGCTCGGACTTGTCCCTGTTGGCTCGGACTCGTCCTGTTGGCTCGGACTTATCCCCACTGCTCGGGCTTATCCGAAACGACCGGTCACGTAATCGCTGGTGCGAGGATCCCGTGGGCGGGTGAAGATCACGTTCGTGTCGTCGTGCTCGACAAGCACGCCGGCCACGCCCTGCGAGCTCTCATCGAGGCTGAAGAACGCCGTCCGGTCGGCGATGCGCGCGGCCTGTTGCATGTTGTGGGTGACGATCGCGATCGTGTAGCGGTGCTTGAGCGTCAGCATCAACTCCTCGATCGAGTTGGTCGCTACCGGGTCAAGCGCCGAGGCCGGCTCATCCAGCAGCAGCACATCCGGCTCGATCGCGATCGCGCGAGCGATGCACAGGCGTTGCTGCTGTCCCCCCGATAGGCCGAGAGCGCTCCGGTGCAGCCTGTCCTTGACCTCCTCCCACAACGCAGCGCTGCGCAGCGCGCGCTCGACGCGCTCGTCGAGTTGCGCTTTCAGCTTCAGGTTGCGCGGCGCCCAGGCGACGTTGTCATAGATCGACTTTGGAAACGGGTTGGGTCGCTGAAAGACCATTCCGATGCGCCGGCGGACCTCGACCGGGTCGACGTGGCTGCCGTAGACGTCGTGGCCGTAGTAGAGAATCTCCCCGCCGATCTCAAAGCCGGGCACCGAATCGTTCATGCGGTTGAGGCTGCGCAGGAACGTGCTCTTACCGCAGCCCGAGGGACCGATGATGGCGGTGATCAGGTTCCGCTGGATCTGCATTGTGACGTCGGTGAGCACGCGGTTGTCGCCATAGGAGACCGACACGTCCTGCACGTCGAAGACGGCTTGGCGTGCGGCTTTGCCGGGGGTCGCGCCGGCGGGTGTGAACGAGGGCGCAAGGGCGCCGCCGTTTTCCGGCGAAGCCACATCCCGTGGCACGAGCGGAGCGGTCTGGATTCGCACTCGGCTCCGAGGCGCCTGTTTGACAGGGTCGGCGGTCTCAGTCATCACGAGTCCTTTCATCGCACCGGCATGGCCCCGCGATTTGACAGCATTCTGGCGGCGAGGCTGACCAGGAGTATGAAGAGCAGAAGCACGAGCCCCGCTCCCCACGCACGGGCGAACCCGTACGGATCGGCCGCCTCGGACGCGTTGAAGATGTACACGGGGATGTTGGGGAGAGCCTGGCCGAAGACACGCAGCGACACCGTGCTGCTGAAGATCGAGCACGTGAAGATCAGCGGTGCGGTCTCGCCCGACGCGCGCGCGACGGCCAGCACCGTGGCGGTCAGGATCCCCCCGCGCGCGGTCGGCAGGATGACGCCGCGCGCGGTACGCCAGCGGCTCACGCCAAGTGCGTCGGCCGCTTCGCGCAGGTCGCTCGGCACGCGTAGCAGCACCTCCTGGGTGGCGCGCGCGATCAATGGCAGCATGATGATCGCGAGCGCGATGGCGCCGGCAAAGCCGCTCTGATAGTTACCCACCACGAGCAGCCCGAAGACGAAAAGGCCCACGACGATCGTGGGCAGCCCGTTCAGGAGGTCGAGGGCGAGCCTGATCGCATGGCCTGCCTTCGGCCTGGCGAACTCCGTCAGGTAGAGCGCGATCAGAATGCCAACGGGCATCGCGATCACGGTCGCCATCGCCATCAGCAAGGCGGTGCCGAGGATCTCAGGCGCGATCCCGCCGCCGGGAGTGTCAGGCAGCGCGGGTGGGCTCTTGATGAAGAAGTCGATGCTCAGGGCGTCCGCGCCGCGTGCGGCCACGGAGTAGACGACGACCGCCAGCATCGCCACTGCCAGCAGCGCCGAGGCCGTGTGGCCGGTTTCGACCAGGCGACTGACCAGCTGGCGGCGGCGCAGGCGGCCCGAGGCGGTCAGCGGCCTCGACGGATCTGGCCGATCGCTCATCGTGCGGAAGCCGAGCCCACGGTGAAGCGACGAACGATGATCTGCGCCGCCAGGTTCGCCAGCAGCCCGATCACCAGCAGCAGCACACCGAGGTAAAACAGCGAAGCGACCTGCAGCTTCGTCGTGGCTCCCTGGTACTGGTTGGCGATGCGGCTCGCCAGCGTATCGCCGGTCCGAAACAGCGAAGCGTGGATGGCGTTGCCGGCGCCGACCACCTGCGTGACGGCGATCGCCTCGCCCAGCGCGCGGCCCAGCCCCAGGAACGTCGCGGCCACCAAGCCCGAGCCGGTCGCGGGAAGCACGACGCCGCGCACCACCTCCCAGCGCGTCGCGCCCAACGCCGTCGCTCCGTCTCGCAACTCGAGTGGAACGGTCAAGAACAGGTCGCGGCTGATCGAGGCGACGATCGGGACCACCATGATCGTCAAGATCAGGCTGGCGTTGAACAGCCCGGTGCCGGTGGTCTGCGCCGGCCCGAAGATCGGCAGGCCGCCGAACGCGCTGTGGAGAAAAGGCTCGAGGCGCCTCTGCAGGAACGGCGCCAGCACCACTATGCCCCAGAACCCGAGAATGACGCTGGGGATCGCCGCCAGCATCTCGACCAGCGGCCCGATCACGCCGCTCACGCGTCGCGGGGCGACGGTGCTCAGGTACAGGCCGATCGAGATCCCGAGCGGGACCGCCAGCACCAGCGCGCCAAGCGAGGTGGCGGCGGTGCCGTACAGCAGCGACGCCGCGCCGAAGACGTTGAAGTTGGGCTTCCATTCGCTGTGGGTGAGAAAGCCCAGACCGAACCTCGTCATGGCCTGGCTCGCGCCGCTGGTCAGTTGATAGGCGATCGCAGCGATCACCGCGACTCCCAGAAGCGATGCGAGCGCGCAAAGACCGTAAAGGAGGCCGTCCCCGAGTCGATCGAGCGAACGTGCTCGTGCGCGACGACCTGAGGCCGACGGCGCGCGCGAGCCGACCTTGGCGACTTGGGGAGTTGCTGGTTTGAGAGTTGCTGGTTTGACGCCGAAGCCCATGCGGGCGGGAGCTTAACGCCGAGGTGTCACGCGACGTTCATGATTCACAACATCTACACATCTCATTTTACAATTTTTACACATTGTGCTCCGATGTTCACACCTTCTCTTCGAATATGTTCACAAGATCGCCACAGCCCGGCTGAACGCATGGTGGATGCTCTGCGCGACGATAACCGATACTGAACCCAGGAGGACATTTGACACGCGCAAGACACCGAAAGATCGCCCTCGCGGCGGTTATAGCCTGCTTGGCGACGGGCATCATCTCCAATAGTGCCGTAGCGGCCGGTTCGCTCACCGGGGCGGGCTCGACGTTGGTTGCCCCGCTGGAGGCGTATTGGGCGCAGGAATTTCAGCATCTGTACGG
>CAVRPD010000002.1:0-111687 GCA_963723075.1 uncultured Solirubrobacterales bacterium | reverse complement strand
TCTATGACCGCACGCTCATCCCGCCGAGCGCGGGCGTGGAATACTGCAAGGCATGTTGGACCTCGGAATGATGCTGACGGCGATCGTCACCCCGTTCGACGCTCGCGGCGACGTCGACGAGGAGGCGTTCGTCGCTTTGATGGTCCACCTCGCCGACAACTGCTCGGAAGGGTTTGTCGTCGCTGGGACGACCGGCGAGGCCTCGACGCTGACCGACGCCGAGCAGCTCGACCTGATCGGCCTGGCCGTGGCCGAGCGGCCGACCCTGCCCGGAGGGCGCGGTGCCCATACGACGATCGTGGCGGGCACCGGCACGAACGACACCCGCCACGCGGTGGCGCTCACCGAGCGCGCCACCGAGCTGGGGGCCGACGCGATCCTGTCGATCACGCCCTACTACAACAGGCCGAGCCCGCGTGGTTTGAAGCGCCACTACGAGGAGATCGCTAAGGCGACCGACAAACCGATCCTGCTCTACAACCATCCAGGACGCACGGGGACGAACATCCCGCCCGAGCTGCTCGCCGAGCTCGCACAGATCGACGGGATCGAAGGCGTCAAGCAGGCCAATCCGACGGAGCTCCAGCCGATCGACGGCCTCGAGATCTACGCGGGCGACGACGCGACGTTCGCACGCACGCTCGACATGGGCGGCGCCGGCGGGATCCTCGTCGCGAGCCATGTCGTCGGGCCCGAGCAGCGGCGGATGATCGACGAGCCCGGCCGCCGCCAGGAGATCGACGAGTCGCTCAGGGACGTGTACGAGACGCTGTTCCTGACGTCGAGCCCCACGTGCGTGAAGGCGGCGCTGAACCTGCTCGGCCACGACGTCGGCGGGGTGCGCCTGCCGATCGTTGAGGCGACCGACGAGGAGCTCGCGGCGGTCCGCGCGATGCTCGAACGCCACGGTCTGCTCGCCGCCGACGACGATGGCGCAAGCGCGACGCGGCGTTCGCCGAGCAACGCCTCGACCCAGGCGCCGCACGCGTGAGCCCACTGCGCGTCCTGCCCCTCGGAGGGCTTGGAGAGATCGGCAAGAACATGACGGTTGTCGAGCAGGACGGCCGGATCGTGGTCGTCGACGTCGGCCTGCGCTTCCCCACCCCGGAGATGGTCGGCATCGATCTCGTGCTGCCGGATTTCGCGTATCTGCGCGAGCGCGCGAAGGACATCGAGGCGATCGTGATCACGCACGGCCACGAGGACCATCTCGGCGCGCTGCCGTGGGTGCTGCGCGAGCTCAGTGCCGAGGGTCACTCCCCGCCGGTGTACGGGGGTGGGCTGACGATCGCGATGGCGAGGTCGAAGCTCGACGAGCACAAGCTGCGCGACTCGGAGCTGAACGAGGTTTCCCCCGGCGAGGCGTTCGAGCTCGGCCCGTTCGAGCTGGAGATGGTGCACATGACGCACTCGATCCCCGACTCCTCCGCGGTCGCGCTCGGGACCGAGCTCGGGACGGTGCTGATCACGGGCGACTACAAGTTCGACCAGACCCCGGTGGACGGCGAGCCGGCGGACGTCTCGCGCCTGGCCGAGCTCGGGCGCGAGGGTGTGCTGCTGTTGTGCGGTGACTCGACGAACGTCGACAGGCCGGGGTTCTCCCCGTCGGAGTCGGTCGTCGGCCCGCACCTGGAGGAGGCGTTCGCCCGCTGCGAGGGCCGGATCGTGGTGACGAGCTTCGCGTCGAACATCCACCGTGTGCAACAGGTCGTCGACGCAGCCGAGGCGCTTGGGCGCAAGGTCGCGCTGGTCGGGCGCTCGATGCGCAAGAACGTCGGCATCGGGCGCACGCTCGGCCACATCGAGGTCCCCGACGGGATGCTCGTGGGGCCGCGCGAGATCTCAGACCTGCCCGACGATCGCGTCGTGATCATCTCGACCGGGTCCCAGGGCGAGCCGCTCAGCGCGCTGCGACGGATGGCCTACCGCGATCACCGCCAGGTCGAGCTGAAGAGCGGCGACACGGTCGTGTTCTCCGCCACGCCGATCCCCGGCAACGAGCGCGCGGTGAACGAGACGATCGACCGGCTCTACCACATCGGCTGTGACGTGATCACGCCGCGTGATGCGCCTGTGCACGCCTCCGGCCACGGCTACGCGGAGGAGGTCAAGCTGATGCTGAACCTGACCAAGCCCCACTACGTGATGCCGTTCCACGGCGACTTCAAGCGACTGCGGCTGCACGCCCAGTTGGCCGAGGCGGTGGGGGTCGACCCGAAGGACATCTTCCAGGGCGAGAACGGACTGCCGCTCGAGATCGACGCGCGCGGCGCGCGCTTCGGAGCGGCGGAGCAGGCGGGGATGATCTTCGTCGACGGCGTCGAGATCGGCGACATGGCCGACGTCGCGCTGCGCGACAGGCGGATGCTGTCGGCCGACGGGATCTTCATCGTGGTCGTCACGATCGCCGAGCAGGACGGACGCTCGGTCGTCGATCCCGAGGTGATCTTCCGTGGCGTGCCGTTCCTCGACCAGGCCGACGAGCTGCTGGAGGAGATCCGCGCGACGGTCGACACGACGCTCGCGCGCGCGGCGAAGGAGGACATCCGTGAGGTGGACGTGCTCCAGCAGGAGCTGCACGACGACCTCGCGAAGCTGGTCTACGACCGGCTGAAGCGCCGGCCGATGGTGCTGCCGGTTGTCGTAGAGGTTTAGCCGAGCGCGTCTTTTGGGGCGAGCCCGGGCGGCGTCAGCTCACGACGGGGGCGTGACCGTCCTCGGCGCGTCCTCGACCTGGAGCGTTTTCATCGCCGGGCAGGGTACGTCTTGCGACCGCCGGCAGCCGTACCACGAAGCGCGCTCCGACCCAGCCATCCGGGCCGTGTGCCCGGGTCACCGTCTCGAGCGTGATGTTGCCGCCGTGGGACTCGGCGACCGCCTTGACGATCGCGAGCCCAAGTCCGAAGGAGCCGCCGCGATCGCCGGCGCCGCGTACGAAGCGCTCGAACAGGGTTGGCGCGAGCTCGGGCGAGACGCCGGGACCGTCGTCTTCGACGATCAACCTGGCCCAGCCGTCCTCGGCGGCGGTCAGCACGCGGATCTCGGTGCCGGGCGGGGTGTGTCGCAGGGCGTTCTCGAGCAGGTTGATCGTGAGGCGGTGAAGCTCGTCGCGCGAGGCCTCGACGACGGCGGGATGGACGTTGAGGGAGATGTCGTGCGCCGCGCTGACCGGGCCGAGCTCGCCGGCGGCCTCGACGACGATCTGGGCGATATCGCACGGCTCGTGCGCCACGACCCGCCCGACGTCGGTGCGCGCGAGCAGCAGCAGGTCGGCGACCAGCCGGCGCATCCGCTGTGAGGAGCGCAGCGCCGAGCTCGCGGCTTCGCCCTGCTCGCCGTGCAGCGATTCCGCCAGCAGCTCGAGGTTCGCAAGCACGCTCGTCAGCGGGGTGCGCAGCTCGTGCGAGGCGTCGGCGACGAAGCGCCGCTGTCGGGCGAGCATCGACTCGGTCTCCGCGCGTGCGGCGTCGAGCTCGCGGAGCATCCCCTCGAGCGTGCGCGCGAGCTCTGAGACCTCGTCCTCGGCCTCGGGCTGGGGGACTTTGCGCGACGGGTCGCGCGTGCGCGCGATCTCGGCTGCCGCGGTGGTGAGCAGCGCTATCGGCGCCATCGCGCGGCGCGCGATCGCCATGCCCGCGAGCAGCGCGAGGCCGGTGCCGGCGAACACGCCGAGCAGCAGGAACAGCTCGACGCGCTTGACGGTCGCCTCGGTGTCGGACACGCGGCGGCCGTATTGCACGATCACCTGGCCGATCGGCTCACCGGTGTTGTTGAATCGCACGATCGCAGGGCGGGACAGGACGCGGTAGCCGTGCACGGTTGTCGCCTCGGCTTGGGGAGGTCCGAGCGAGGGCACTTTCTTCGGTTCCTCGGCGACGGTGGCGCCGCCGAGGGTGAAGATCTTGATCGCCGTGTGGTCTGGAGCCGATGCGAAGTCCGACAGCGGCGGCTGGATCGCGACAATCTGGAAAGCGGCGTTGACCCGTATATTCAGCTGTGAGGGCAGCTGTTCGGCGGTCTCCTGCACGTCGCGGTTGAAGTCCGCGCGGATGCGGTGCACGGTCAGCGAGCCGATCGCGATCGCGAACGCGCACAGGATGACGAACGTCAGCAGCGCCGAGACGCCGGCCACGCGCACGCGGATTGGCAGCCGGTCGAAGCTGCTCGACAGGCGCTCTGCGCCGCGGCGCACGCTACGCGCGTAGGACGTAGCCCGCTCCTCTGATCGTGTGCAGCAGTCTCGGCTCGTCCTCGGCCTCGAGCTTGCGGCGCAGGTTCGAGACGAACACCTCGATCGTGTTGGTCGTGGAGAACGGGTCATAGCCCCATACCTCGTCGAGCAGGCGCTGGCGTGAGATCACGATCCGCTCGTTGCGCATCAGGTACTCGAGCAGCTCGAACTCGCGCTGGGTGAGCTCGATCGTGCGCTCGCCGCGCACCACCTCGTGCGTGTCGACGTTGAGAGACAGATCCGAGACGCGCAGCGGCGCCGAGCCACGGGGAGGACGGCGGCGCAGGAGCGCGCGCATGCGCGCGAGCAGCTCCTGGCGCTCGAATGGCTTGACCAGGTAGTCGTCGGCGCCGGCGTCGAGGCCCTCGACGCGGGACTCGAGCGCGTCGCGGGCGGTGAGGATCAGGATCGGCACGTCGTCGCCGTCGCGCAGCGAGCGGGCGACGTCGATGCCATCGATCTCGGGCAGGCCAAGGTCGAGAATCACGAGGTCGGGCGCGAACGTGCGCTCGTGCTCGAGCGCGGCGCGCCCGTCGGCGACGGTGTGAACCTCATAGCCCTCCATGCGCAGCGAGCGCTGGAGCGCCTGGGCGATGTCCTCGTCGTCCTCGACGACCAGGACGCGTGGTGCACGGGAGAAGTCGTTCATGAGCTTGCTCTTTATGTAAGCGATGCGGAGTAAAGCAATCGTAAGGGAGCGGGCGGGCCTTTTCGGAGGAAGACGTGTCGATCACCCCCGGCCGCGAGGAGGTTCTCGTGCGGCGGCGTCGAAGTTGCGCGAGATGGCTTCCGCCCGCAAGCGCGCGCCCGCGCGCAAAAAAACGAAGACCCCCACCCGATCGGCGATCAGCAGGGGGCCGGCGCGGCGCAAGGCGGGCTCGCGCGCCCGCGGCCGCCGGGGCGGATGGGGAGGCGGCGGGATCTCACTGCCACACGGAATGCCACGCATGCCTGAGCTGAACCAGCGCCAGCGCGACGTGATCGGTCTCGCGCTTGTCGCCGTGGGCGTGTTCATGGCCTTCGTGCTGTGGGGCGGCTGGAATGGTGGACGCGCGGGTCACGGGCTTGCGGTCGCGCTCGGCTGGGCGGTCGGCAGGGCGCGGGGTCTGGCGCCGGTCGTGCTCGCTGGCAGCGGCGGGGCGCTGCTGTTGCGCCCCGTGTGGCCGGCGCTTCGCCCGCTTCGCACCGGTGTGATCTGCCTGTCGGCATCGATCGTGCTGGCGCTGTCGGCCGGCACCCTCGGCGTCAGCTCGGACCCTGAGCGATCGGGCGTGGGTCAGGCGAGCTCGTGGTCGTCGGCGTTCCTGCAGGCACATGGCGGCGTCGCGGGCGAGGCGCTCTATCAAGCGTCGCACCGGCTCGTGCAGAGTCTTGGCGTCGACATCCTCGTGGTCTTCCTGTTCCTGGTCGGTGTGACGCTGCTGACCGGAGCCTCGCTCGCGACCGCGCTGCGTGCGACCGGTAGCGGGCTGATCGACACGACACGGATGGTGCGCGCGCGTGTCGCTACAGCCGAGCACCGGTTGGCCGACTCCACTTCCCCGGCCCAGACCGAGACCCCGATGCTCGCGCCCCCTGAGCCCGATGAAGGGGAGCTGATCGTACGCTCGACGCACGTGGAGGCGCCCCCGCGTGACCTCGCCGCGCACGCGCAGCAGGAGTCGTGGGAAGCGGATCTCGGCGACGAAGGGAGCGGGGGGGAGGACGTGGACATCGCGGCGGCCGATCTCGCGGGCGAGGCGGTCGCGGAGGATCTTGCCGGCGAAGCGGAGGAGCCGCAGACGGAGGGCGTCGCCCGTGCGGAGCCGGCCGGCGATGTCGATCCGAGCACGCTCACCCCGCAGGGCCGGCTGCGCGGCGCGGTCACCGACGATCCGGACTTCGTATGGCAGCTGCCGGACACGAACAGGCTGCTGACGCGCTCGACCAACGAGCAGACGCGCCCCGACACCGCCGGGCAGGAGCGCACCGCGACGAGCCTGACCGAGGCGCTCGGGCACTTCGGTGTGCAGGCGAAGGTGATCGGCACGGTCGCGGGCCCGCATATCACGCGCTATGAGCTGCGCCTCGCACCGGGCACGAAGGTCGCGAAGGTGGCGCAGCTGAAGGACGACCTCGCCTACGCGCTGGCGGCGACCGACATCCGCATCCTCGCGCCGATCCCGGGCAAGCAGGCGGTCGGAGTGGAGGTACCCAACGCCCACCGCAAGATGGTTCGTCTCGGCGACGTCTACCAGGAGCCGCCGAAGGACTGGTCGCCGCTGACGGTGTGGCTCGGCAAGGACGTCGCCGGCAAGGCGATCGGCGCGGACCTGGCAAAGATGCCCCACCTGCTGGTCGCGGGCACGACCGGCGCCGGCAAGTCGGGCGCGATCAACGCGATGCTCTCGAGCGTCCTGTTGCGCGCGACCCCGCACGAGGTGCGCCTCGTGCTGGTCGACCCCAAGCAGGTGGAGCTGAACCACTACGAGTCGATCCCGCACCTCCTGACGCCCGTGATCACGAGCCCGCGGATGGCTGCGAACGCGCTTCAGAACCTCGTCAAGGAGATGGAGCAGCGCTACGGGATCATGTCGATGGCGCGCACCCGCTCCCTCGTCGAGCTCAACAAAGCACGCGCCAAGCGCGGCGAAGCACCGCTGCCCTACATCCTCTGCGTGATCGACGAGCTCGCCGACCTGATGATGGTCGCGCCGGCCGACGTCGAGGACTCGATCATCCGCCTCGCGCAGAAGGCGCGTGCCGTCGGCATCCACCTCGTGCTCGCGACCCAGAGCCCGCGCGTCGACGTGATCACGGGCATGATCAAGGCGAACGTGCCATCGCGAATCGCCTTCGCGGTCTCCTCGCAGACCGACTCGCGCGTGATCCTCGACCAGAACGGCGCCGAGTCGCTGCTCGGGCAGGGCGACATGCTGTTCAACCCCGTCGGCTCCTCGCGATTGCAGCGCATCCAGGGCGCCTACATCGACGAGGCCCAGATCGCAAAGCTGACGGAGCTATGGCGCAAACAGGGCGAGCCCGAGCTGCGCGAGGAGCTGCTCGAGGAGGTCGAGCCCGCGGAGCCCGAGAGCGCCCCGGACGAGTTCGACCCCGACGAGGACCCGCTGCTGCGCGATGCGATCACGCTCGTCGCGGAGATGCAGACCGCCTCGACGTCGATGCTCCAGCGCCGCCTGCGCCTGGGTTATACGCGCGCCGGTCGCATGATCGACATGCTCGAGCGGCGCGGTGTCATCTCGGGCTATGAGGGCTCGAAGCCGCGACAGGTGCTGATCGCCGAGGCGGACCTTCCCCGCGTGCTCGCCGCGCTCGAGTCTCCGTCCGCTCAGCCGGCCACCACGCTCAGCGACTGAGTGAGCTCGGTCGAGCGATAGCCTCTTGACCGACATGCCCGAGATCGGATCAACGCTACGCGAGGCACGCATGCACGCGCGCATCGACGTATCCGAGATTGAGGCCCAGACCAAGATCCGCGCCAAGTACCTGCGTGCGCTGGAGAACGAAGAGTGGAGCCTGCTTCCCGGGCCCACGTTCGTCAAGAGCTTCCTGCGCACCTACGCCCAGGCGCTCGGCCTTGACGGCAAGGCGCTCGTGGAGGAATACCGCCTGCACCACGAGCGCCCGAGCGAGGCGGCGCTCGAGCCGATCGTCTCCACGCCCCAAAGCGCTCGTTCGCGCGTGCGCGTTCCCGGTGCGCGACCGTCGCGCGCCTACATGGTCGTGGTCGGCATCGTCGCGGTCGTGATCGTGTTGCTGATCGTCGGCCTCGTGTCCGGTGGCGGCAGCGGCGGTGGGACGCATACGACCTCCACCTCGGCGAGCGTCCCCGCCAAGCACGCCGCTCGTCACCCCGCCGCTACGCATGCCACCACGATCCATCACGCCACGGCGACCGCTTCAACGTTCGTGGCGCTGTCGCTGCGGCCCACCTCCGCCGTATACGTGTGCCTGATCGGCGACTTCGGGCGCAAGCTGATCCCGGGCGCCGAGTTGCAGCCGGGAGCGACCACGCCGACGTTCCATGCCAAGCGCTTCGAGATCACGCTCGGCAACGCCTCGGTGACGATGTTCGTAGACGGTCGGGCTCGGACTGTGCCTCCCTCCAGTCAGGCGATTGGCTACTCGATCACGAAGGGGGGCGGTCGTAAACCGCTGCCTGCCGGAAAGCTGCCTACGTGTACCTAGGCTAATGGTGGACGAAGGCTTTACAGGGTGGTCGCTGTGAGCGCTCGTGCTGGGATCGTCGTCACGGGCACGGAGGTGCTCTCGGGCCGGGTTGCCGATCGCAACGGTCCTTGGCTGGCTGAGCGGCTGCTCGAGCTTGGGGTGGAGCTGGCCTATGTGACGATCGTGGGAGACAGGCCTTTGGATATGGAGCGGGCGCTTCGCTTCATGGCTGAGGAGAAGGTGGATTTGATCCTTACCAGCGGGGGTCTCGGACCTACTGCTGATGACCTCACGGCTGAGGTTGTGGGGCGCTTTCAGGGGCGCTTGCTCGAGCTGAATGTTGGGCTCGAGGAGAGGATCGCCGAGATCGTGCGGCCGCTGGCCGAGCGCTGGCCGGACCTCGATCGAGCGGCGATGGCGGCTGGGACGCGCAAGCAGGCGATGGTTCCCCGTGGCGCGAGCGTGCTCGAGCCGGTCGGCACCGCGCCCGGGCTTGTGGTCGCGCCCGTCGAGGGGGAAGAGGGGCCGACCATCGTGGTGCTGCCCGGGCCGCCCCGCGAGCTGCAACCGATGTGGCAGCAGGCGGTGGCGACGCATGCGCTGCGCGAGGCGTTGCGGGGCGCGACGGAGTACCGGCAGCGGACGCTGCGGCTGTTCGGCATCCCCGAGTCTGAGATCGTTGAGACGCTGCGTGTCGCCGAACGCGAGGGTGTCGCGCTCGACCGTCTCGAGGTCACTACCTGCTTGAAACGGGGCGAGGTCGAGGTCGTCACGCGTTATGAGCCTGAGGTTGAAGGTGTGTACGGCGCTTTCGTGGACGTCGTCAGGAGGCGTCACGCGGACACGCTGTTCTCCGAGGACGGCAGCACCGTCGATCAGCAGGTTGCGGCGCTGCTGCGCGGGGAAATCCTTGCGCTCGACGGGCCCGATGGACGAGCGGATCAAGGACGCAAGGAGCGTGGCGTGCTACGCACGCGAGCGACTGAGGACGCCGAGCCGCGAAGTGCAGCGAGTTCGTCGCGGACGATCGCCACGGCCGAGTCGTGCACGGGCGGGCTGCTCGCGGCGCGGCTGACCGATCCTGCGGGCGCTTCGGATTACGTGAAGGGCGGGCTCGTCGTCTATGCCGACGACGTCAAGGTCTCCCAGGCTGGTGTTCCCGCCGAGCTGATCGAGCGTCACGGGGCCGTCTCCTCCCAGGTGGCCGTGGCGCTGGCAGAAGGGGTAAGATCTCGCCTTGGCACGGACGTGGGGATAGGAATCACAGGCATCGCCGGACCAGGCGGCGCCACCGAGGAGAAGCCGGTCGGCCTTGTGTGGCTGAGCGTGGCCACCGGCGACGGTGAGCCCGTCGCCCGCTCGGTCGACCTTCCGGGCGGGCGGGTCGACGTGCGCGACCGCGCGACGACGGTCGCGATGCACATGATCCGCCGCGCGCTGCTGGACCTTTGAGCGGTCGGGGCGCGGCTGCGCGGCATGATCGCGACCACGCCGCCGGGTGCTCGTAGGTGACCGTGTGGTCGCTTCGCCGCGCTGGTTCGAGCCTTCTCGCCGTCCAAGCGACACGAACAGACGTTCCGTCCGAGGCGACCTCTAGCTTTCTCGGTCCATCTTCGACAGGAGGAGCAAGACCATGCCCGTGACCGATCAGGAGAAGGCCGCCAAGGCTCGCGACGCCGCCCTTCAGGGAGCGCTCACGCAGATCGAGCGCGAGTTCGGCAAGGGCACGGTCATGCGCATGGGCGACGAGGGCGCGCAGGTGCGCTGCGACGCGATCCCCACGGGGGCGCTCTCGCTCGATCTCGCGCTCGGCATCGGCGGCGTGCCACGCGGGCGCATCGTCGAGGTCTTCGGTCCCGAGTCTTCGGGTAAGACGACGCTGATCTACCACGTGCTCGCCGAGGCGCAGAAGCTCGGTGGTGTGTGCGCGTTCATCGATGCCGAGCACGCGATGGATCCGCTGTACGCGAAGGAGATCGGCGTCGACATCGACGAGCTGCTCGTCTCTCAGCCCGACTACGGCGAGCAGGCTCTGGAGATCGCCGACATGCTCGTGCGCTCCGGCGCCGTCGATGTCGTCGCGATCGACTCGGTCGCCGCGCTCACCCCGCGCGTCGAGCTCGAGGGTCAGATGGGCGACCAGACGGTCGGCGCGCAGGCGCGGATGATGTCCCAGGCGATGCGCAAGCTCGCCGGCAACCTGAACCGCACGCAAACGCTCTGCATCCTCACCAACCAGATTCGCGAAAAGGTCGGCGTGATGTTCGGTTCGCCCGAGACTCAGCCGGGCGGTCGCGCGCTGAAGTTCTACGCCTCCCAGCGCCTCGACATCCGCCGGATAGAGACGCTCAAGGACGGCACCGAGGCGGTCGGCAACAAGGTCCGCGTGAAGGTCGTCAAGAACAAGGTCGCCGCTCCCTTCCGCCAAGCCGAGTTCGACATCGAGTACGGCAAGGGCATCTCAACCTCCGGCTGCCTGATCGACCTCGGCCTCGAGCACAACATCGTCTCCAAGTCCGGCTCGTTCTTCTCCTACGGCAACGACCGCCTCGGCCAGGGCCGCGGCAACGCCAAGGCCCACCTCGACCAGAACCCCGCGATGGCGAAGGAGATCGAGGAGAAGATCTACGCCGCGATCGGCATCGGCCCGACCGGGTCGGCGCCGCAAGACCTTGTGACCCCGATCGACCGCGACAAGGACGTGCCTGCCCCGATAGCAACCGAACCGGTAGCGGCGGTGGCAGCCGCCTGAGCCTAGGGCGGCGCCTGACGGTCGCGGCTACGCTGTGGGGGCGATGAAGCGCTACCACCTCACAACCTTCGGCTGCCAGATGAATGAGCACGATTCCGAGCGGATGAAGGGGATGCTCGAGTCGCTCGGGTACTCAGAAGCGCCCGAGCGCGACGGGGCCGACCTGATCCTGTTCAACACCTGCTCGATACGCGAGACCGCCGACAGCCGCTTCCTCTCCCACCTCGGAGAGGCCAAGCGGCTCAAGCGGGAACGGCCAGAACGCGTGGTCGGCGTCGGCGGCTGCTGGGCGCAGTCGGTCAAGGAGGAGGTGTTCGAGCGCTTTCCGTTCGTCGACGTTGCGTTCGGACCCGGTCAGGTACACAAGCTCGCCGAGTTCCTCACCAGCGACTCGCTCACCGCCCAGGGGTACTTCGAGTTCGAGGGCTTCACCGGCCACCTGCCGGCGCGCCGCGCGCGACCCTTCCAGGCGTGGCTGCAGATCTCCGTCGGCTGCAACTGCGCGTGCTCCTACTGCATCGTGCCCTCCACACGCGGGCGCGAGGTCAGCCGCCCGCTGGGAGAGCTCGTAGAGGAGGTCGAGGCGATGGCGACAGACGGCGTGCGCGAGGTCACGCTGCTCGGGCAGAACGTCAACTCCTACGGGCGCGACCTGCGCAGCGCCGGGCACGAGCCGGCGACGTTCGCCGAGCTGCTCACGGCCATCGACGGGATCGAGGGGCTCGACCGCATCCGCTACACGAGCCCGCATCCGAAGGACATGCGCGAGGACGTGATTCGCGCCCATGCAGAGCTCGAGAGCGTCTGCGAGCACATCCACCTTCCGCTGCAATCTGGCTCCTCCCGAATCCTCAAGGCGATGCGGCGCACGTATGACCGCCGGCGCTATCTCGACCGTGTCGCGCTGATTCGCGAGCACGTACCCGATGCGTCGATCACGACCGACATCATCGTCGGCTTCCCCGGGGAGACCGAGGAGGACTTCGCGGAAACGCTCGAAGTCGCGGAGCTCGTCGGCTACGACAGCGCGTTCACGTTCGTCTTCTCCGCCCGCCGCGGCACCGAGGCGGCCGAGCTGACCGAGGGCCTCGTGCCCCACCCGGTGAAGGTCGAGCGCATGGAGCGTCTGCTCGAGGTCGTCCGCCGCCACGCGCGCGAGCGCGCCGAGCGGTTCGTCGGGCGCACGGTCGAGGTGCTCGTCGAAGGCCCGTCGCGCACCGACCCCGAGCGGTTGCGTGGCCGCACGCGACACAACAAGGCCGTCAACTTCACGGGCCTCGCCACGCCGGGCGAGCTGGTGGAGGTGGAGATCGCCGCCGCCACCAGTCAGACGCTGTCCGGATCGGAACGCCTGCTCGCACGGGTGGAGAGCTGAGCCAGGGCTCTCCGCGGGGCGGGAGACGCTTCCCCGCCGCGCGGCTTGGCCCTTGACTGTCGATCGCGAGCTCGGCCAGAGCCCGGTGCTACTCGGTGCTACTGGTAGGAGGCTCTGGGGGCGCGGCCACCCGGATCGCTCGAGCCCGAGTTGGAGCCCGACCCTGAGTTGCCTTTCGAGCCCGAGCCCATGTTTGGACATGGACCGTCGCCCGGCGTGCCGGAAGTGGGCGGCGAGCCCGATTTCGGCGCCGGCGACGGCGCCGACGGGGTGGTGGAGGTGGATGTCGATGTCGTGGGTGTGGCCGCCGCCGGCGTTGTTGCCGTCGAGAGTGGGGGGCTGGTCGCGGTCGTGCTCGTGGAGCTGGGCGCCGCGGCTGCCCCTGCGATACCGGAGACGGCTCCTCCCGCGGCGAGCGCGCCCGCGACCATCGTTGCGCCGAGCAGTTTTGACGTATTCATTTAGGTCGAACCTCCTGGGTCGGTTGGCGAGATGACGCCAACCATCCTGCGCTCCCCGTCTAAGCAGACCTCTACAGGCGCGTAAGGGCTTTCGTAGACCTTTGTATGGAGGAGGTAAGCGCCGGGCAAGTCCGCGCTGAAGAAGAGGCGTGTTCGCGCGTCGGCGTCCGGGGCCTATGGGAACATATGTTCGTGCGCTGGAGTAACCTGACATTGGCCGAAGAGGAGCAGCGACGCCTGCCGGGATACCGCGAGGAGGCGGTAGTACGTCGCTTCGACGCGCCCGAGGCGCTCGAGACCCGCTTCTACGAGGTGCGCGCGCGCTCGGTGCTCAACCGCGTACCGGCCAAATCGCGCATGCCGTTCCGCTGGACCATTAATCCGTATCGCGGCTGTTCTCATGCCTGCGTTTACTGCAGCTGGGGAGGAACGAAGATTCTGAGGGCCGATGGACGGCACTGCGAGCTTGCCGATTTGGAGGTTGGGGATGCGATCTACGGCACTATTCAGCGCGGTCAATATCGTCGCTATGCCCACACGACCGTGCTGGCGAAGTGGACAACCCTAAGGAGCGCTTATCGGGTAACGCTCGAGAACGGCACAGAGATCATCGCCAGCGGCGACCACCGTTTCCTTACGAGTCGGGGATGGAAGCATGTGCGCGGAGCCGAGCAAGGACCACTGCAACGTCCGTATCTCACGACGGGAGTCTCGCTGGTGGGGACCGGATCGTTCGTTCCGCAGCCAGTTGAGACGCCCGAGTACCGACGGGGCTACCTCTGTGGCCTGATTCGCGGCGATGGTCACCTCGGCTCTCATCACTACACCCGATCAGGTCGAAAGACCGGCACGGTGCATCGCTTTCGTCTCGCTCTTTCAGATAGCGAGGCTCTGAATCGAGCCGGCGAGTATCTCTCCAGATTCGGTGTTGCCACAACCGCCTTCGCGTTTGTCAAGGCGACAGAGGATCACAGGGCGATGACGGCGATACGCACCCAGGCCCAGCAGAACGTCGCGCAAATCGTCGAGCTGATCGACTGGCCGACTCTGCCCAGTGTGTCATGGATGAAGGGTTTCCTGGCCGGCATCTTCGATGCCGAGGGCAGCAGGAGCGTCTTTGCCTTGCGTATAGCCAATTGTGATGAGCAAATCATCACGTGGACCGCAAATTGCCTTAAGCGATTTGGCTTCGACGTAGCCTGTGACCGCACGCACAACCCGAACGGGCTTACCAACGTACGTATCCGCGGTGGCCTGTCCGAGCATCTGCGCTTTTTCCATCTCACGGACCCGGCGATCACCCGTAAGCGCTCGATCGAGGGTCAGATGGTCAAGACCTTCGCGAAACTGCGTGTTGCGTCGGTCGAGTCGTTGGGGATTCGCATTCCCATGTATGACATCACGACCGGCACGGAAGATTTCATTGCAAACGGCGTGGTGAGCCATAACTGCTTCGCTCGCCCCACACACAAGTACCTCGACTTCGATGCGGGTCGCGACTTCGAGCGGGAGATCGTCGTGAAGGTCAACGCGCCCGAGGCGCTGCGCGCGGAGCTGGCGCGCCCGTCGTGGAAGGGCGAGCACGTGGCGCTCGGGACGAACACCGACCCGTACCAGTGGGTCGAGGGCCGCTACAGGCTGATGGTGGGGATCTGGGAGGCGATGCGAGATTTCGCCAACCCGTGCTCGGTGCTGACGAAGTCGCCGCTGTTGCTGCGCGACCTGCCACTGATGCTGCAGATCGCAGCGCGCGCCGACTTTAGCGCGTGCCTGTCGATCCCGACGCTCGACGAGAAGGCGTGGCGAGCCACCGAGCCGCACACACCGAACCCCCGCGCACGGTTGGAGGCGGTCGCCGAGCTCAACCGCGTCGGCATCCCGACGGGCGTGCTGATCGCTCCGCTAATGCCGGGGATCAACGACGCACCCCAACAGATCGAGCCTCTACTGCAGGGCGCGATCGATGCAGGGGCTACGAGCGTCGGCGGCGTCACGCTGCACCTGCGCGGCGACGTCAAGGGCCTGTTCCTGGACTGGCTACGCGCCGAGCGTCCTGATCTCGTTAAGCGCTACCGGGAGTTATACGCCAGGGAGGCATATGCGCCCCGCGAGGAACGGGAACGTCTCGCGAAGCTGGTGCATAGACGAGGACTGCCGCGGGGCTTCAGACCGTTAGGAGCGCCGGCCGGCGAGCCAGTCGTCACTCGGGAGGGTGCTAGGAACTCTCCTGTCCCGCGGCAGGAGAGGCTGTTTTGAGGCCGCCGTAATGACCAGAGAGAACAGACCCAGGAGCCTCTCCCGCAAGTCATCTCTAGTCTGCAAGCACGTAAAAAGCCTTCTTTATAGGCTATATGCGTGTTACGATCATGCAGTGAACGCGACCCAGATCAAGGAGCTGTCGGCACCGCCGAACACGAGCGAGTGGCTCGAACGCTTGCGGCAGGATCCTCCGGTGACAGGTATCTCCCCGGAGGAGATCGTGAGCACGATTCACGACGAGCGCGCCGAGCGCGATGAGAAGATCGGACGCGCCTACTCGGCTGGTGATTGACGCTTCGGCGCTCGTCGAGCTACTGCTGCAATCGGAGAAGGCGAAGAAGATCGAACAAGCGATTGGCGACGCCGAGCTGATCGCGCCCGATCTCGTGAACCTCGAGGTCATGCAAGTACTGCGTAGGTTCGAGCTGCGCGGCAAGTTGACAAGGGAGCGCGCGAGCACGGCCGTCTCAAGGCTCGTCGAAAGTCAGATCTCGAGATTTTCGACGCTGGCACTTCTGGAGGATGCGTGGTCCATGCACGACAACCTCACGGCCTACGATGCGTGTTACGTCGCTCTCGCGCGAGAGCACCGGTGCGAATTGCTGACGACCGATATCGCGCTGAGCAAAGCGCCACGCCTCAATGTGCCGGTGACGGTGGTCTGACCGTAGGCGCTGAGAACCTGTCTCAGGTTCTCAGCGCTTCTCGCGCTGCCCGGCGTGCATCTGCTCAGAGATGCTGTCCGCGCCGAGCTTGCGCGCGACGCGCGCCGAGAGCGCCGGGGCGAGACCGGAGAAGGCGGCGCCGACGCGCATTGGGATCGGGGCGACGTCGACCTCCGCGCGGTTGCGCTCGATCGCCTGGACGGTCGCGCGGGCGACGTCCTCGGGGCTCGAGGTGCCGACGCCCGTGGGCAGCTCGACGCCCGCGTCGGCGAACATGCCGGCGTCGCGGATGAAGCCGGGGAAGATCGCGGAGACGCCGACGCCGCTCGAGTGAAGATCGGCGCGCAGCGCGGAGGTGAAGCCTCGCAGGCCGAACTTGGTCGCGTTGTAGATCGCGGTGCCGGGGGTGGCGGACTTGCCGGCGAGCGAGGACATGAACAGCAGGTGCCCGCTGCCGCGCGCGATCATCGCGGGAGCGAGCGCGTGTGCGAGCGCGATCGGGGCGCGCAGGTTGACGTCGAGCGCGCGGTCGATCTCCTGCATCGTGAACGTCTCGAGACGTCCGGCGGCGGGCAGGGCGGCGTTCGCGACCAGGATGTCAACCTCGCCCGCCTCCTGGACGAGGCGATCGATCTCGGCGGGGTCTGAGAGATCGACTGCGAGCGTGCGCGCGTGAAGCTCGGCGGCGAGCGGCTCGAGCACCTCGGTGCGGCGGCCGGTGAGGATCAGCTGGCCGCCGCGCTCGTCGAGCGCGCGGGCGATCGCCTGGCCGATGCCGCCGGTCGCGCCGGTGAGCAGGATGGTGGAGCCGGAGATCCGCACGAGCTGGGAGCCTACGCCGATGCAGATCGTCGCGCTGTTCGGACCCACCGGGGTGGGCAAGACCGCCGTCGCGGTGGCGCTGGCGGAGTTGCTGCGCGCGCAGGGAGAGGACCCGGTCGCCGTGTCCGCCGACGCGCTGCAGGTGTACGCGGGACTGGAGACGCTCACGGGTGTCGCCTCGCCGGGTGAACGCGCCTCGCTCGAACACCGGCTGGTGTCTTTTTTGCCGGTCGACGCGACTTTCAGCGCCGGGCAGTACGCGGAGCTCGCGCACGCGGAGATCGACGGGCTGCTCGCGGCGGGCAGGCGGCCGATCGTGGTTGGGGGCACTGGGCTGTATCTGCGCGCGGCGCTGGCCGAGCTCGATCTGCGCCCGCCGCCGCCGGAGGGCGTGCGCGAGCACTGGACCGCAGAATTGCAGCGGCGCGGGGCGCCCGCGCTGCATGCCGAGCTCGCCGCGCGCGCAGCGTGGGCGGCGGAGCGCATCGACCCGAACGATCGCCAGCGGATCGTGCGCGCGCTCGAGTCGCTCGGCGAGGGCGAGCTGCCTCATCCGGGTACCGGCGAGCCGCCCGCGAGGCCGTCACAGCTGTGGAGCGAGGAGCTGCGCCGTCCGACCGTGCTGGCGGGCCTGACGATGGCGCGCGAGGCGCTGTACGAGCGGATCGACGCGCGCGTGGAGGAGATGCTCGCAGCGGGCGCGCAGGAGGAGGTGCGTCGCGCGCACGCAGCCGGCGCTTCGACGACGGCGCGCAAGGCGCTGGGGTTCGAGGAGCTGTTGACGGGCGAGGTGGAGGCGATGAAGCGACGCACGCGCAACTACGCAAAGCGCCAGCTCACGTGGATGCGCAAGCTGGCGGGCGTGAGCACGATCGACGTCACCGGGCGCGGCCCGGCCGGTGTGGCGGAGGAGGTCCTCGGCTACATAGACTCCGCGCGAAGATGAGATTCGAGAAGTGGCAGGCACTGGGCAACGACTATCTGATCGTCGAGCGCGACGGGCTCCCGTTCGCGCTTACGCCTGCGCGCGTGCGAAGGCTGTGCGAGGGCCATTTCGGCGTGTTCGCCGACGGCGTGCTCGAGCTGTCCCCGCCGGCGGACGTCGCCGATGTGGCCGACCTGCGCATCTTCAACCCTGACGGCTCGGAGGCGCAGCTGTCGGGCAACGGCGCGCGCGAGGCGATCCTGTATCTGCGTCGGCGCGGGTGGACGGAAGAGGACGAGTTCTCGATCCACACGGTCGCAGGGAGGATCCGCCCGACGATCACCGGGCCGGAGACCTGTCGCGTCGACATGGGCAGGGCGAGCCTTACATCCGAGGACTTTCCCACCGGACCGGATGACGGCCGGGGCGCGGTCATCTCAGGCGAGCGTTCGTGGGACTTCAGGCACGTGTCGATCGGCAACCCCCAATGCGCGATTCACGTCGATTCGGAGGACGCGCTCGAGGCGCTCGACCTGGGGAGGATCGGCCCGGCGATCGAAGGGGACGCGCAGTTCCCGAATCGGACGAACGTGTCGTGGTACACAGAGGTCCAGCCGGGCGGTCCGGGTCGTATCCGCGCGCGGATCTTCGAGCGTGGTGTGGGGGAGACGCTGTCGTCCGGGACGGGCGCGACGGGAGCGGCAATCGCCTGCACGCTCGGACGGGGAGGGCCCGAGACGGGCGGCACGCGCGTTATCGTCGTCGTGCTGGACGGGGGGGAGCTGGAGGTCGAGGTGGGAGAGAATCTGCGCGTGCATTTGACAGGCTGGGCGCGGCCCGTGTTCGAGGGCCGGCTGAGCGAGGAGTTCGTAAAGGAGCTGCATGAAACCGAGTAAACGCCTGGACCGTATTCCGCCGTACGCGTTCGCCGAGCTGGAGCGGAAGATCGCCGAGAAGCGCGCCGCGGGAGTGGATGTGATCAGCCTCGGCATCGGCGACCCCGATCGGCCGACGCCGGCGCTCGTGGTTGAGGCGATGCAGGAGGCCGTGACCGAGCCCGAGACGCACCGCTACCCGAGCAACCGTGGCCGCGAGGACTTCCGCGCCGCGGTGCGCGACTTCTACGAGCGGCGATTCGACGTGAAGCTCGACCCCGAGCGGGAGATCATCCCGGCGATCGGCGCGAAGGAGGCGATCTTCAACCTCAACCTCGCGTTTCTCGACCCGGGTGACTACGCGCTGGCGGCCGACCCGGGCTACCCGGTCTACACGGGCGGTCCATGGCTGGCGGGCGGCGAGCCGGTGCTGATGGCGCTCGAGCCGAAGCTCGGGTTCGTGCCGGACCTCGACAAGATCGATGCAGAGGTGGCGAAGCGGGCGAAGCTGATGTTCTTGAACTACCCGAACAACCCCACAGGGGCGGTCGCGCCGGCGGGGTTCTTCGAGCAGGTGGTCGAGTTCGCGCGCGAGCACGAGATCTTGGTCGTTCACGACAACGCGTACTCGGAGATTGTGTTCGACGGCTACCGCGCGCCCTCGTTCCTCGCCACGCCCGGCGCGAAGGAGGTCGGGATCGAGGTGTTCTCGTTGTCGAAGGGCTACAACATGACGGGCTGGCGCTGCGCGGTGGCGGTCGGAAACGCGGAGGCGCTGGAGACGTATTGGCGGCTGAAGACGAACATCGACTCGGGCCTGTTCGAGGCGGTGCAGCTCGCGGGCGTGGCGGCGCTGTCGCCGGACGCGGACGCGGAGGTGGCCTCGATGAACGAGCTGTACCTGCGCCGGCGCGATCTCGTGTGCGACGCGCTGAAGAAGATCGGCGTCGACGTGCGCCCGCCGCACAGCACGATCTACGTGTGGGCGTCGGTGCCGGAGGGGTTTGCAAGCTCGGAGGCGTACTGCGAGCACGTGCTCGAGCGTACCGGCGTGGTGCTCACCCCGGGCGCCGTATACGGGCCCGCGGGCGAGGGCTGGTTCCGGATCTCGCTGACGACACCGGACGACCGGCTGGTGGAGGCGGTCGAGCGGCTGGGCAAGCTCGGGGCCTAGACTGGAGATAATGGAACAGACCCAGCGCGCGCGACAGCGCGCCTTCTGCATAGCTGCGCTGCCCGACGGAGATGACCTGGCGGAGCTGGGCGAGCTGTTGCGCACCGCCGGGGTGGCGGTCGTGGGGGAGATGGTGCAGCGCCGCGAGCAGCCCCACCCGAACACGTATCTCGGCCCGGGCAAGGTGACCGAGGCGAAGGAGGCGGCGAAGGCGTGCGACGCGAACGTGATCGCCTGCGACGACGAGCTGACGGCGCGCCAGGAGCGCAACCTCGAGGAGGCGGTGGGCCTGCCGGTGGTCGACCGCACCACGGTGATCCTCGACATCTTCGCCGCCCACGCGAACAGCGCGGAGGGCAAGCTGCAGGTGGAGCTCGCGCAGCTCGAGTACAACCTCGCACGGATGCGCGGGCTGTGGACCCACCTCGAGCGCCTCGGCGGCGGGATCGGGACGAGGGGGCCGGGGGAGACGCAGATCGAGACCGATCGTCGTCTCGCGCGTGACCGAATCGCGGTGCTGCGCCGCCGCCTCGAGCACGTGAAGGGTACGCGCGACGTGCAGCGCGCCGAGCGCGAGCGCGCGGCGCTGCCGACGGTCGCCCTCGCCGGATACACGAACGCGGGCAAGTCGACGCTGCTGAACGCGCTCACGGGCGCGGAGGTCGGTGTGCGCGACCGGCTGTTCCACACGCTCGACCCGACGACGCGCACGCTCACGCTGGGCGGGAGGGCGCACCTGCTGACCGACACGGTCGGCTTCATCAGCAAGCTGCCCCACCAGGTGGTCGACGCGTTCGGGGCGACGCTCGAGGAGACGCGCCGCGCGGACCTGCTGCTGCACGTGCTCGACGGTTCGGCCGAAGAGAAGCAGATCGAGATCATGCGCCACGCGGTCGAGCAGACGCTCGAGGAGATCGGCGCGGGCGAGAGCCCGCGGCTGCTCGTGCTGAACAAGATCGACCTGCTTGACGAGGAGGCAAGGGACGAGCTGCGACTGCGTCACCCCGACGCGGTGCTCTCAAGCGGCGTGAGCGGCGAGGGGTTGGACGAGCTGCGCGCGCGGATGGAGCACGAGTTGGCACACACGCTGCGAGCGGTCGAGCTGCTCGTGCCATACGCCGACGGCGGCAGCCTCGCGGAGCTGCACGAGGCGGCGGGCGAAGTCGACCGCAAGGACACACCGGAGGGTGTGCGCGTGCGCGCGTTAGTCCCCGCGCGTCTGGCCGACCGCTTCGCCCGTTTCGCGGTCGCGTCCTGACCGCCAGACGCCGCACGTCGAAGGTCTAGCGGTCGTCCCCGCTGCCCGACAAGACCCCGCGCTGCTGGCGGGAGAGGAGCTTGTCGAGGTTGGCCTGCGCGATCTCGTCGAGGTCGAGCTTCAGCTCGCTGGCCAGCTGGGCCACGTACCAGAGCACGTCCCCAAGCTCCTTCGCCATCGCGGCACGGCGTTCATCGGAGACCTGGCCATGATCGTCGCGGATCGCCTTCTTGGCGTGCTCGGCCACCTCGCCCGCCTCGCCCGCGAGACCGAGCGCCGGATAGGCGAGCCACGCATCGCGCGGGTACTCGGCGGTGCGACGCGACAGACGTTGATACTCGGAGAAGTCCACGAACCGACTTTAACGACTCGACCCGCCAGAAGCGGGTCGGGTACGGGTGTAGGAGGAGCTACCTCCGAACGGGTTGTCACCCAAAGTCGATGCTAGCAAGAGGTTGGGACGTTTTTCTCGATTTACACCCCCGCGGCGTGGCGCGCGCTGAGGTGCGCCGCGAACTCCAAGGCATCGTCGAGCGGCGCCAGCTCGTCAACGCCGATGCCAAGCGCGCGGGCGATCAGCCAGTCGGCGAACCACACATTCTTCGGCAGAAGCGGCCCGTGGAGGTAGGTACCGATCGTGTTGCCGCGTCGCGCGCCCTCAAAGCCCGAGCGCCCGTCATTGCCGTGTCCTTTGAGCACGCGCCCGAACGGTTGGGCGTCCTCGCCGAGATAGGTGCGCCCGCCGTGGTTCTCGAATCCGGCGAGCACGCTCGTCTTGCCATCGCCTTCGAGCGAGACCTCGATCGCGACGTTGCCGATCAGGCGTGGTCCGGGGTCGCGAACCGTGCGCACGTCGAGCAGTCCGACCCCGGGGATCTCCTCCTCACCGAGCGCGTAGGAGCCTCCGAGCAGCTGGTAACCACCGCAGACACCGAGGACGAGCGCGTTGCGGGCGGCGGCGGCGTGCAGCGAGGCGCGCTTGGTCGCGATCAGATCCTCGGCGCACAGACGCTGGTCGCGGTCCTGGCCGCCGCCGAGGTAGAAGAGGTCACTGGCGTCGGGATCGAGCGGCTCGCCGAGTCCGCTCGAGGACAGCTCGAAGCCGATCCCGCGCCAGGCGCAGCGCCGCTGCAGCACGAGCAGGTTGCCGCGGTCGGCGTAGATGTTCATCAGGTCGGGATACAACGCGCAGACGCGCAGCCGGCGGAGGGGAGAGGGACCGGTAACGGGGGAGTCAGGCACCGAGCATCACGACCGTGCTGCCGACGTGATCGTCGGTCGGGGATATCTCGCGATGGGGGAGGGACTGAAAGCCGACCGCGCTCGCCTCGCGTCCGAGCGCGGACACAGACACGCGATCGAGCTCGACGAGATTACGTTCGATCTTTGGCTCGATGTCCGGGTGGGCGATCCGGCGCTCGCGTTCGATCACGACCGCGCGCTCGAGCACGCTCACGCGCGTGGCGCGGCTGGAGAAGAGGGTCTCCCCGATCCAGACGGTCTCCTGCGTGGGCCCGGTATCGCCGGCGGCGCAATCGAACGGGTCGAGATGGATAACGAGCGCGCAGGCGAGCAGGCCGCCGGGCCGCAGGTGAGTGTGGGCACAGCGCATGAAGGCGACGCGCTCAAAGGAGCCGCGAAGAAGTTGGAGCGTCTGCATCGGCACGAGACACAGGTCGAAGTCGCGCTGGTCGAGCTCGAACGAGCGGGCGTCCGCGCAGACCGTCCGCACCGGCAGATCGACAGCGCGCTCGCGCAGCGCGCTGAGCAGCTCGGGCTCGAGGTCGAGCGCGGTGACGTCGTGCCCGGCGCGCGCGAGGTCGAGGCTCACGCGGCCGGTGCCGGCGCCGACGTCGAGAACGCGCGCGGGGCGGTCGCGATCCCGGGCGCGATCGGCCAGCGCGCGCCACAGCGACAGGTCGGCGTTGTAGGCGCCGCACTCCAGGTCGTGCCAGACGACATCGACCAAGTGCCTCGAGGTCACGACCATGCGCTGTGAGCCTCCCCGCGCGCGACGAGCAGCTCGCGCAGTGACAGCATCGCGGTGTAGGTCGGCAGTGCATAAAGAGGTGCATCGCCGCCGGGGCTGTCCGCGGCCGCCTCGCGCAGGGCGGGGGAGAGCTCCTGCTGCACGTGAATGCGGCCGGGGTCGATGCCCGCGTACTTCAGCCGCACCGCCAGCTCGGGCGCGCGGGTCCCGCTGCACGTGACCCGCCGGACGCGCCCGCTCAGCAGCTCGAAGTCGGCGTCCCAGATCCAGGAGACGTCGCGCCCGTCGGCGATGTTGTCGTTGAGCACGCCGAGCAGGTCGTGCTCGCCGGGCTCGAGCGCGAGCGTGCGCAGCACCTCGTTCGCACCGGCAGGGTTCTTTACGAGCATGATCCGCAGCTCTCTGCCCGCGCTCGACGAGGACTCCGCCGACGCGTCGCCCGTGCCGGCGACGGTGAAGGGTGGGGTGGGAGCGGCGGGGTGCAGCCGCACCGTCTCTGAGCGGCCGAACGCGGCCTTCGTGCGCTCCAACCCGCCGACGATGTGCTCGAGCCCGACGTCCAGCGCGGTGGCGAGCGCGGCGGCGGCGAGCGCGTTGTAGACGTTGTAGAGGCCCGGTAGCGTCAGCGCCACCTCAGCCGTGCCGGCCGGGGTGCTCAAGGTGAAGCGCGCGCCGCGGACGCCTTCGAGCGCGACGCGTGTCGCGGTGACCGTCGGTCGCGGTCGGCTGCGTCCGCAGCTCTCACAGCGATAGTGGCCGAGGTGGCCGAGGTAGATCGCGTCGAACGTGTACGGCGCGCCGCAGTTACGGCAGTGCTTGGCGTCGGCGGCGTGCGCCATGCCAGGGAGGGCTAGCGAGTCGTCTTCTACGCCGAAGAAGAGCGCATCACCCCGCTCGCGACCGAGGTCGGCGATCAGCGGGTCGTCCGCATTTAGAACCAGGCGGGAAGCGGCCGCCGGACCGGCGCTCAGCGCCTGCGCCCAGCGGTCGGCGATCGTGTCGAGCTCGCCGTAACGGTCGAGCTGGTCGCGAAAGAGGTTGCCGAGCAGGATCGCGCGCGGGCCCAGCTCTGCTGCGATCGAGGCGAGCCAGAACTCGTCGACCTCGAACAGGCCGAGCTCGCCCGCGATGCGTCCATGTGGTTGTGCGGCCGCGAGCAGCGTGGTGGCGATTCCACCCGCCATGTTCGCGCCCGCCTGGTTGTGCACGAGCGGGATCGAGGCCCGCGCGAGGATGCCCGCGGCGAGGACTGCGGTGGTGGTCTTGCCGTTGGTGGCCGACACCAGCACGCTGCCGCGCGGCAAACGGGCGGCGAGGGTGGCGAGGGCGTGCGGGTCGAGGCGCAGGAGCACCTTGCCGGGAGCGCTCGTCGCGCCGCCGCCACGCAGGCGGGAGAGCGCGCCGACGGCGCGCGCCAGGACCAGCTTGGGCGCGAGCGCCGAGCCCTCCATCAACGGTCTGGAAGGTTCTCGCCGGCTACCGGGCGCGCCTGACGAGCCGTTTCGGATGCGTTCGGCTCGTGCGACAGAAGCGGGTCTGCGGAGAACGGAGAGTCCTCGACTCCGGCACGAGGCACGAGCATCGTCACGGCGCCCTGTAGTGCCCTCACGCGGACAGGCAGCTCCCCGATCGGATCGCCATCGGCGTACATCGTGAACGGCCGCTCGGCGCTGACGAGCACTTCGCGGGCGCGAAACACGCGCACGCTCGGCTCGTTGATATGAGTGCCCCTGAACACCTTCGGCAGGATCTTCGTAAGGAAGGCGAGCTTGCCGACATCTTCCAGAACCATCACCTCGAGTAGCCCGTCGTCGAGCATCGCGCCGGGCGCCGCGCGCATACCGCCGCCGTAGGTCTTCGAGTTGGCGGCCCCGACCGTGTAGGCCGTGAAGCTCAACCGCTCCCCCGGGGGGTCGAGCTCGATCTCGAAGCGTGCGGACTTCCAGGCGAGCAGTGCCCTCAACGCGCCGTACGCATATACGAGCCCGCCGAGCCAGGACGGCGCCTCGTTGGCGATGCGGTTCGCTTCGCTGTCGAAGCCGGCCGACGCGATGCCCACGAACGCGTGGCCCTCGTCGTCGGAGCCCTGTCGGTGCACGATCCCCAGATCGACCGGACGAGCATGACCGTCGGCGACGATCGCGGCCGCCCTGTCGGCGTCGTCCGGGATCGAGAGCACGCGCGCGAGGTCATTGCCGCGGCCGCCGGGGATCGCTCCCAACACCGCTCCCGGGATGTCGCGCAGCACGTCGGCGAGCGCTCCGATCAGTCCGTCGCCGCTGAGCGCCACGACCGTCTCGCCCCGGGCCGTGGCCTCAGCGGCGAGCTCGCGAGCGTGATCGAGGTCGCGCGTATCGACGCGGCGCACCTCCAGCTCGCGTCTGCGCAGAGCGCTTTCGGCAACGGGCGCGATGCGGCCGGCCCGGCCGCCGCCGGCGGCTGGGTTGACGATCAGACAGACGGGGCGCTCGGTGGCTGGCATCGAGCAAGCGTATTGGCCTGTCGCGGCCGTCGCCGCTTCGCGCTCGAGCGCGTCGGTCTGACCGGTCACGGCCCAGGCCATGGCCGCGACGGTGTTCGTCGATACGGCGCTATCGCGTCCACCGCTGCTCGCGCATGAACGCAATCACGTCGTCGGGCCGGTCGGTCACGACATAGGCGTCGACGATCGCACCAGAGGTGTTGATCGTGATCGACAGCCCCGAGTCGACCTTTCTCACCTTTGAGATTGGGGCGATCGGACGACCGGAGCCCATGCGCGGCGTAACGCGCCCGGTGGCGAGACGGTGTACCGCCTCGTGCTCTGCGAGACGGTCGAGCATTCGGCGGTAGCCCTTGGTCGAAGAGTGCTTGTGGTGGGTCTGTTTCGCCATTGGAGACATCTTGGCGCAACTTGACCCCACGCGAGCCCTGACGTTGAAGAACACCGCCGGGTAGCGCGGCCGGTGTGACCAGTCCTTATTTAGACTCGGCCGCGGCTTTGGCGCGGTCGCGCCGCCGTCGTCCGATCGCCGCGACGATCGCGAGCGCGGCGATTACCACGAACAGGCCGAGCAGGATCCCCGGCGCGAGACCGAGACCGCCGAATGGCAGCGAGACGAGCTCGACTATGCCGAGGCCGAGGGCGAGCAGCACGAGTATCAAGGCGATGATCAGCAGGACGCCGCGCACGCGCGCGAGGACGCCGGCAGAGGCGGGGGGAACGAGCAATCCCATCGCGCGCAGCGCGAACATCTGACGTCCGCTCGGAGGCGTCTGCCCGAGCCGCTCGACGGCGTCCTTCAGATCGCCCGCGCGCCGTTCGGCGAGCGCGAGCGAAGCGTCGGCCATGCGCCTGAGCTGCATTCGCTCCTGCGGGCGGGAGGCGGCGATCGCGCGTTGAAAGTAGGCGCGCGCCTGCTCGGCGTCGAAGCGCTCCGACGCGCGCGCGCCAAGGATCGCGAGCGCTGCCGACTTGTATTTGGTCTCGTTCTCGAGCTCCTCGTCGGAGCGCTGCTCCAGCGCCTGGATGGCCTCGAGGCCGCCGCGCTGCTCGATCCGGATCTGGCGTTGTTTGGGGGCCATCGCTCGCCATTCTATGGTTTGCGGATGGGCCGCGCACGAGCGTCCGGGGAAGCGGTCGAGCTCTCCTACGCCCATGTGGGCAGGCGCTATGCTCGCGTGCGTGTCGAGCAGCAGCCGCCGCATCGAATCCCCGCGCCGCAGTGTCCTCGCATGTCTATGTGTCTTGGGCGTCCTCACGCTCTCCGCTGCGGCGGCTCCGTCGGCGATGTCGGCGACGGCGGTCGGAGGCGGCAACGCCTTCAGCGAACTGACCCAGGGGGGACAGGAAACGACGCCGACGACGACCGCCACCACCGCCACGACGGAAGCGAGCACGACCTCGAGCTCGAACTCGAGCAAAGTGGTCCTGCTCGCGCTGGTGGCAGCGGTCGCGCTGCTGGTCGGGATCGCGTTCGTGATCGTGCGCGATGCTCGGAGAGTGGCGCCCGTCGAGGACGGGACGCTGACAGGCGCTCCGGCACGCGATACCGCAGCGCAGATGCGTAAGCGACGCGCCAAAGCCAAGGCAGCGCGCCGCCAGCGCAAACGCACCCGCCGCTAGTGCGCCGCTAAACGCCTGTGACGCGGCGCGGGCGGGCGTCGCCGGTGCGGATTCGGGGCGGAGACGGAGGGGAGGGGGTGCCGTGTGGGTCGCGGCGCGCGCCGCCGCCGGGGACGTGGGGCGGGCGCGGGAACGGTCGGTGCGGATGGGGGGTGTGGGGACCGCCAGGGAGCGTGCGGCTGCCGCCGTCGTCCTCGGACTCGGACTCGTCGGATCGCGTGTCGCCCGGGACGCGCATCGCCTCGTCGTGGCGGAACGGAATCCACAGCATCACTGCGGCAAGCGGGAGTTTGATCAGCCCAAACAGCAGGATCAGAAGCCATAGCGACATCTCCACGCGATGCTACTACTGCGTTGTGGAAACTCATAGCAAGAGCGAGTTGGGGGGCCTGGGCCAGGAGATCGCCGACTGTCGGCGCTGCCCACGACTGGTCGCATGGCGCGAGGAGGTCGCGCATGAGCGCCGGGCGGCGTTCGCCGATCAGGAGTACTGGGGCCGCCCACTACCAGGATTCGGCGACCCGGCTGCGCGCGTGCTCGTTCTGGGACTCGCGCCGGCCGCTCACGGTGCGAACCGCACCGGGCGCATGTTCACGGGCGATCGCTCCGGCGACTTCCTGTTCGCTGCGCTCTGGCGCGCAGGCTTCGCCAATCAGCCGACCTCGATCGGACGCGACGACGGATTGAAGCTCCGCGACGCATGGGTGTCGGCCACGGTGCGCTGCGCGCCGCCGGCCAACCGGCCGACGCCACGCGAGCGTGACACGTGCCTGCCGTGGAGCGCGCGCGAGCTGACGCTGCTGGGCGAGGTGAGGGTAGTGCTATGCCTCGGTGCCTTCGCGTGGGATGGGGGGCTGCGAATAACTTCGGCTGTGGAGACTCCGGGAGTCCCCCCACCGCGACCGCGACCGCGATTCGGTCATGGCGCGGAGTGGGCGGGCGAGCGCTACACGCTGCTCGGTTGTTACCACCCGAGCCAGCAGAACACGTTCACCGGCAGGCTGACCGAGGAGATGATCGACTCGGTGTTGTCGCGCGCGTGCGCTTTGGCCGCGAGTCGATAGAAAGCTAGCGAGAGTCGAACGGCCGGGGCCGCGTGTACTAGCCTGGAGTCGGAGCAACCGTCAAAACCCACGCGAGGAGGTCGACATGAGGATCGCTGTCGCAGCAACCGTAGTCGCCGCAGCGAGTCTGATTCTCGTCGGCGTGCTGGGCGTGGCGAGCGCGGAAACGACGACGAGCACATCGACCACGACCACGCCGACAACGGCAACTACCACCGGCCCACCGTTACGTACGGTGAGCGTGCAGGGCGTGGCGATCGAGCCGATCGAACAGAGCGCGAGTGCCGCAACGGCAACGGGCGTCTATCGCCAGGCGATGGCGGCTGCCGTCAGCGACGGTCAGGCGAAGGCTCAGTTCCTGGCAAGCCAGGCCGGCGCGACGCTCGGACAGGTGCAGAGCGTGGCCGAAGGCGGCGGCTACATTCAGTGCGCCGGGAGTGAAGAAGGCTATCTGGGAGAAGAGCCCGACTTTGGCTCGACTGGGAACTATGCGGCGCCCGATGTCGCTCCCAGGGCGGCCGCCAAGGCGGCGCCCGGCGTGTCCAAGCCGGTGGTGAAGCCGCCGCGCAAGCCAAAGCGCAAGAAGAAGGGCGCCGCCAAGAAGGCGTCCGCAGCCACCTGCACGCTCTCGACGCAGGTCTCGCTCGTATACGCGCTGAGCTGAGCGCCGCGCGATTGCATCAGCGGCGTTCCACCGCGTGGGTTTCCGAACAGCACGACCTCCTCGTCGGCGAGCTCGAGGCCGACCTCGCGCGCGGCGGCGGTGTGATCGATGCGGGCGAACAACGTCAACCCACGTCGCTCGATCGCCGCGACGAGCGCCTCGACCGTCTCGACATAGCCCTTCCTGCTTCGCTTGACGATCACGAGTCGCATTGCTTCTGACGAAGCTCACCATGACACGTGTACGCCCATCAAGGTTGCGCGACCGCCATCGGCGTCTCCAAGCCGGCCTCGGTCGAGACGAGGATCGCGCCCTCACCGGTGGCGTACGCCTCCTCGCCGTGCTGGACGATATCCATGCCGAGCGCCTCCTCGTGTTCGCTGGCTCGCAACGGCATCACAAGCCCAATCAGTCGCAAGAGCGCGAACGTGGCGGTAAACGCGTAGACGGGACCGGCGACAGCCGCGACAGCCTGCCATCCGAGCTGGTGCGCGTCGCCATATAGCAGGCCGTTCGCCTTGCGGTTCCAAGACAGCTGTGCGACGAGGCCGATGAACAGGATGCCGGTGAAGCCCGCCATCCCGTGGGCCGCGAGCACGTCGAGAGTCTCGTCGATGCGCGTGCGAGGTCGCCAGACGATCATGGCGTAGCTAGGCAGAGCGGCAACCGCGCCCAGCGCCATCGCCCAGGTCGGGCTGATGTAGCCGGCGGCCGGCGTGATCCCTACGCAGCCTACGATGATCGCCGTGGCCGCGCCGATCGCGGTCACCTGTCGTCCTCGCAGCAGGTCGAGTGCGAACCACGTCACGAGAGTGCACGCCGGTGTCAACAGCGTGTTGGTGAAGGCCAGGACGGCGGAGTGCCCGGTCGAGAAGCCGCTGCCGCCGTTGAAGCCGAACCACCCGAACCAGAGCAGGCCGGCGCCGAGCAGCACATAGACCGCGTTGTGTGGCAGTAGCGCTTGGCGACCGTAGTCCTTGCGCGCTCCCACCACAAGCGCAGCCGCCAGGGCGGAGAAACCCGAGCCCATCTCAACCGGCACGCCGCCCGCGAAGTCGAGCGTGCCATGAGCTTGCAGCCAGCCGCCGCCGAAGGCCCAGTGGGCCAGTACGGCATAGACGAAGACCGACCACAGGGCCGCGAATACGAGAAAGGGAGCGAACCGCATCCGCTCGACGACGGCCCCTGACACGAGCGCGACCGTGACGATGCAGAACGTGGCCTGGAAGGCGAAGAAGACCAGCTGCGGAATCGCGGTTCCGGCCCGCGGGGAGAACGCGACGCCGTGCAGGAACGCGTAGCCCAGCCCGCCGACGAACCCGTCGCCCTTGGCGAAGGCCAGCGAATAGCCGACGAGCGCCCACGTGACCGTCGCCACGGCAAGCGCGGCGATCGACATCATGAACGTGTTGAGCGTGTTCTTCGAGCGCACCAGACCTGCGTAGAACAGACCGAGCGCGGGCGTCATCAGCAGGACCATCGCGGTCGCGACGAGCATCCAGGCGGTATCGCCCGTGTTCACGCCGGCGAGCGTGCCCGGCTCGACCGCTGCGATCATTTCTCCACCGGGGTGACGGCGCCTTCGTCGGTCTCGCCGGTACGGATACGGACCGCCTGCGCCAACGGCACGACGAAGATCTTGCCATCGCCGACCTGACCTGTTCGAGCACCCGCACAGAGAGCGTCGATAGTGGTCTGCACGAAATCGTCGGAGACCGCCACCTCGAAGCGAACCTTCTCCGACAGGCCCATCTTCACGGTCGTGCCACGGTAGGTCTCGACCCGGTCGAGCTCGCCGCCGTGACCCTGGACGCGGCTCATGGAGATGCCGCGCACCTCGGCGCGGTACAGCGCCTCCAGCACGTCGTTCACCTTCTCGGGGCGCACGATGGCGATCACGAGCTGCACGGTCCGCTCCTCCCTGACGCAAGACGTCCGGGACGGACAGGCCCGGACAGCCGATTTCACGGGGGCCACTCCTCCCACCGAAGGCGGGCGAGACTATCACGGCTCAAGCCAAGTAAATATCGCTACCCGATATTGTTTTCCCGGATGGCGGAAAAGGAGCACGCCGAGCAGTCTCCGAACGAGACGATCCGTCCAGACCAGCAGGCCGCCGAAGACCACGGACAGCGAGCTGGGTGACTTCAGCGCGACGCCGTCGATCCTCCGGCTGGCCGCAGTAGCGCTGTTTGTCGGAGCGGTTGCCGCGCTGCTTGCGCTGTTACGAGTTGGCTGGCGTGTCGCTGGCCGGGGAGCTAGCCAGCTTTTCTTCTTCTTACTTTACATAACATACATTATCGAGCGTTGTTCGGTGGTGTCTCAGTTTGGGTTTGGCGCGAGTACGATCTGCGTGAATGGGTCTCAATCGGAATCTCTGGCCTGGGCGTAACGCGTGGGCTTCCGGTCCCGGCGGTCGAGAGTCGCGAGAGTCGCGTCATGCGCGTCGAGCTGAGCGCGAGGCGGCCATACGGCGGCGTCAGCGCAGTCATCGCACGCTGGGGCGCTTTGGGAGTCTGCTGGCTCGACTGACCGGCCGACCCTAGCCTGCCAGTTCCGCGATCTCCGTCAGGCTCCAGACGTGATCGGCGACGCCAACGGCCATCGCCGGGGTGCGTGGGTATGGGTTGGCGAGCGTCTTGTGCGGGCGGGCGAAGTTGTAGTGCATGAAGTGGATCGCCACGGCGGCCGTGTGGTTCTCGATCTTCTTCGAGAAGCCGTTCGTGAGACGCGTGAATCGGCGCATCCCCATCCGCATCGTGAGGTTCTGCCGCTCCACGTAGCTCGTTGAGACCTTGGCCGGATCGGGATCGCCGTACCGGCTTTGGCCTTGGTCCCGACGCAGACGGGCGGGCTGTAACGGCCCTGGCCAACTGCCTGGGTCTTGTACTGCTTGACGAGCTGCGCCCAATCAACCTCGCCTTTGCTGAAGACAAGCCCGACGACGCCGACATAGGCTTGGTGGGCGTCCGTGCTGAGCTGGATGCGTCCTGATACACGCCCCTTCAGGTCTGCGATGAAGGTCCAGCAGTCGTTCAGCTTGCGCTCGCCGACGAGCCACGTCACGGCGAGCTTCGAGTCGGCGTCCAACGCGACCCACGTCCAGACATCGCCGCGATGCTCGCCCTCATGGTCCTTGGGGACGTTTTTGGCCTTCGAGTACACGAACGACCAAATCTCGTCTGCCTCAATTGTCTTGCACGGCAGGTCCCGTAGCGTCCGGTCCTGATACTCCGCGCACGCCTCGCCCACGTCGAGCAGGAGCTTTGAGACAGTGTTGATCGAGCAGCCCGCCATGCGGGCCGTGGCGCGCATGCTGTTCCCCTCCGCGAGCATCACAAGGATCTGCGCACGCCGCTCAATGCTTAGCCTGTTCATACTGAACATTATGCGTGAGCGGTCGGACGGAACACCTGCACTTTTGACACGCACCTGCATCCCCTGCAGATTAGCGAAGCTCCTGCACAATTGAGCCGCACCTGCTATTTTGTATTACACCTGCAGATCTACCTAGCACCTGCACCGATCGGGAGGGGCCAACGTAATGCAAGAAGACGTAACGAAGGTTCTGGAAACGCATCAGAAGGTGGTCGAGGAAGGCTTCACGCAGAAAGGAGGCCTTCGCTACCGGAACTACGCGATCTCCACGCTGCGAGGAGGGGTAGGTAAGTCAACTCTCGCCTTCAACTTGGCCTACGAGTTGGCCGCCCAAAAGACGCTGCTGATTGCCGACCTATGTGCTCAGTGCAATCTCACCGAGACGCTGCTTCGTGACGCACATGCCGAAGTCACGATTGAGCATGCACTGCAACCTGTCCTCCTTGGACCAGCATTTGGCGAAGCTCCCGCTGATCTCGTCTACCGAGTGTCCCGATACTGCGACCCCTTCAAAACCGTCAAGAGCGCCTGGATCATCCCTGGATCACCAGAAATGTTTGCCTTCCCTTCAACCCTTTATCAGCAGCTCCAGATCGCCAATGCGCAGTCCAACCCCAAGGCGGTGGGCCGCCTGTTGACGTCACTCCAAAGTGTGCTTGAGGGGCAGGCAAAAGAAACCAAGGCCCAGGCGATCCTCATGGATACGAGCCCCTTTTACGCCGGTGGCACACATCTCGCATGGTGCGCTGCGGATGCTCTGGTGATCCCGGTGAGGGTGGACGAGCACTCGATCGAATCGCTGGAGTTGACGCTCGGACTGTTGTCCGATCCGGCGAAGGACTTCCAGGTCTGGAATGCACGCGCCGGTGGGCGGCCCACACCCAAGGTCGCTGCGATCGCAATGACGATGGTCGGCGCGAAGAGTCGGATTCGCGCGACGCCTGACCGCGCATCGGTCATGTATATCGAGCGAGCGCTCGAGATTGCTGCCAAATACCCGCAACTCTTCGATAACGAAGATCCGGCGGCTGCCTTTGCGATCACCGATGACTTCGTATCGTCAGGCCGAATCAGCGGCGCGAAGAGCATCCCCATTGCCAAGCTCAAGATCGGGACGTTTCACACCGTTGACGGTAAGCGCCTCCAGGTCAACGCATCCGTAACTCGCTATCAGCGAGAGCTGGACTACCTCGCCAGCATCCTCTAAGGCTTCTTGCCCCAGCGGGCCTGCGCGGCCCGCTGGGCTGACTCTTTGCGTTGCGCCGCGGTCATATTTTTAGCCCTGGCCTTCCCGCCCTTGAGGCCCCCTTTGCGCCCCAGCTCGACAGCAGCGGGATTCTTGCCCTCATCCGGGGCGGTGTCCTCGACATCGCCCGTGGCGATGTCCACGATCAGCTTGGCGAGCTGATTCGGGTCGCGCGGCCGTTTGCGGGAGCGGTCAGGCATCGGCTAACCATCGTAGCGTCGTGCAAGGTCGAGGTGTGCCCGTGCCTCGCGCATGACTCGGGCGACTTCGGCCTCGTCCTCTGCCGCTCGCACGACAGCGGTGACGGTCACGCCGAGCGCTCGTGTGAGGTCGTTGACCTTGCTCCACGTCGGGTTGCGGATGCCGCGCTCGATACCCGAGAGATAGGTCGGGTGCATGTCTGCATCCAGCGCAAGCGTTTCGATTGTCCGATGTTGTTCTCGGCGCAGGCGGCGAATCGCCCGGCCGAGGTCAGTGTTCGTCGGCATAGGTCAGACGTCGATCGTGCCGCCGATCAACTCCACGAGCCGCACAGTCGCTCGCGTGGCGAACACACAATCCTCGCCAGCCTTCGCCACGAGCCCAGCCCCGAGCAGTTCCTGAACTGCGCTGCGAGTGTCTTCGACGCTTTCGACCTCGCGGGAAAGGTCATCCATCGACCAAACAGGCTGCTCCTCGGTGAGCAGGTACAGCACACGTCGTTCGGCCCACCCAATCCTTTGAGCAGGGGTAGGGGTATCTTGGGACTGCATCAGGACTCAACCTCCTGGTGTCACGCCCCCCGGCCGTTAGCGCGGCGCGGGGGGCAACAATGAATCAGAACGCCAGCAGCGTAAACCCTTCAGACCCCCGCAGGCGCGGATTTTCAAACTGAGACACCACCCGTTGTTCCGTAGTGGGTCAGTTTGGTTTGATTCGGGGTTGCACGGTTGCCGTACCCGTCACTAGCACGCGAGAACACTCAGCGTCCCGTCACTAGCGCGCGAGAACACTCAGCGCGCTCTTCAGCGTAAAGAGCGGCCAGCGCCCCGGCACGCCTTTGAGCTCGTGAAAGCCGCGGTCCTCGAACGCGAACGGGCCGCCCACGACCGTTCCGAACACGGTGCCTGAGACGAGCACCTCTCCGGGTCCGGCGAGCGCGTTGACGCGCGATGCGATGTGGACAGCCATGCCCCCCACATCGTCACCGATCAGCTCACACTCCCCTGTGTGCACACCAACGCGAATCTCGACCCCGAGCTCGCTCGCCGCGCTGGTGATCGCCAGAGCGCAGCGCAACGCCCGCGATGGTGGCCCCTCGAAGGTCGCCAGAAAGCCGTCGCCCACGGTCTTCACCTCACGACCGCCGAAGCGGGCGAGCTGCTCGCGCACCTGCGCATCGTGGTTCGCGAGCAGATCGCGCCAGCGGCCATCGCCGAGCATCGCGGCGCGCGCTGTCGCATTCACGATGTCGGTGAACATCACCGTAAGCAAGGCTCGCGCGAGCTCCCCGCCACTGCGCCCACCAGTGAGGAACTCCTCGATCTCTTCGACGATCGAGTCGCTGTCGCCCAGGAACGGAAACGAGTCGACACCTTCCAGCTCGACGTAGCGCGCGCCGGCTATGTGCTCGGCCAGGTAACGCGAGTGGCGTGGATCCCAGGCACTGTCGCGGGATCGGTGCATGACCAGCGTTGGGACCCGGATGCGGGGCAGTGCGTCGCGCGCGTCGAGGTCGGCTGCGGCGCGCAGGAGGATACGGGCCTGGCTCGGGCTCGCCGCCAGGCGCTGGAGGCGCGCGAACCATGCTGCGAACGCAGGGTCGTCGGCCACCGAGGGCGCCAGCACCGGAAGCCCAGGGCCGTCGGGCTCGCCCCAGGCAGCGACGGTCCGCTCCGTCCACTGGGCACGATCCTCGACGGTCATCGCCCAGTCGTAGTCCGGAGCCCATGAGGTGCGCGCGATACACGCATACATGATCAGCGCGCCGACGCGCTCCGGGTGATCGGCGGCGAGTAGGGCGCCGACCGGCCCGCCCAAGCCGTAAGTGAACAGCGCTGCCCGCTCGCTGTTCGCCGCATCGAGTACCGCGAGCGCGTCGCGCGCCTCCTGCTCGAGGGTGTACGGCTCACCGACACTGCCGGACAGTCCGCTGCCGCGGCGGTCGAACAAGATCAGGCGGCTGAACACGGCCAGGCGCTCGAGGAAACGACGCACGGCGGAGGAGTCCCACAACTGCTCGATCTGGGAGATCCACCCCGGCAGGAACAACAGGTCCAACTTGCCCTCGCCCGCGAGCTGATAAGCGACCGTCGCATCGCCGCTGCGAACGTAGCGTGTAGTAGGCACCATCAGCATTAGCAGCAAGCGTACGTCTTGGCCTGCAGGTCATCTACGGTGAGCCCGTGCCGCGCCAGCCCGACGCCCGCAGCTACGGACGCGTCTTCGACGAGGTCGCCGAGGACTATGACCGTCATCGCCCGACCTATCCGGACGTGCTCGTCGACCGGGCGTGCGAGGGCATCGAACCCGGCGCCGCAGTGCTCGAGATCGGCTGCGGCACGGGACAGCTCACGCGCAGCCTGTTGGCCCGGGGACTGCGGGTGACAGCCGTTGAGCCGGGACGGCAACTGATCGTGCGGGCTCGCGAGCGGTTGAACGGCCTCGGCGATGTGCAGTTCGTCAACGCGCGTCTGGAGGACGTCTCGACGGCGCGTGCCCGGTACTCGGCCGTGTTCTCGGCGTCGGCGATCCATTGGATCGATCCGGATGTGAGCTGGCGCAAGGCGGCCGACGCGCTGGTGGACGACGGGCGCATTGCTCTGGTCTCCTACTTCGGGCTCCACGATCCCCGCAGCGCCGACGATCAGCAGGCGCTGCGTGCGGGCATGGCGACGATCTCCCCTGACTTTGCCGCCGATTGGCCTACCTACCGCGACCTCGCCGCCACCCTCGCCGGCGTTGCCGCCCGGCGCGAGAACCTCTCGGAGGTGTGGGCGTGGCTGGGCGGCTATGAGATCGCACGTGGGTATGCGGCGGACCTGTTCGACGACGCGCAGGTCATCGCGAAGCCGATGCAGCTGGAGCACACCGCCGACGAGCTCAACGCCCTACTGGGGACGATGTCGTTCTGGGCAGGTTTGTCGCCTCGACAGCGCGACGCTCTCGTCGCCGAGAACCAAGCATTCCACCAGCGGGTCGGCCGGCCGATCCGCTCCAGCACGGTTGCCTGCCTGGTGATGGCACGACGCCGGCCCCGGCACAGATGACGGGACGCGAACGAGATCTGCGCCTACCATCGAGCACATGACAATCCAGCGGATGGACCACGTGGGCATTATCGTCGACGACCTCGAGGAGGCTGTGGCGTTCTTCATCGAGCTCGGGCTCGAGTTGCAGGGAGAAGCCCAGGTCGAGGGCGACTGGGTGGACCGTGTCGTCGCGCTCGACGGAGTACGGGCGCAGATCGCGATGCTGCAAACCCCGGACGGGCACGGACGACTCGAGCTGAGTAAGTTCCACACGCCGCCAGCCGAAGGTGGCTATCAGCGCGCACCGGCGAATGCTTCGGGGATCCGTCACGTCGCGTTCGCCGTCGACGACATCGATGCCGCCCTCGCTCGTCTCCGCGCCCGCGGCGCAGAGCTCGTCGGCGAGCTGGAACGCTACCGGGACAGCTACAGGCTCTGCTATGTCCGTGGCCCCGAGGGAATCCTCGTCGAGCTGGCGGAGCAGATCGGCTGAACCGTCCCGTACCGCCGGGCGTTCATGACGCGGCAAAGCCTTGAGGACGGCCGCCGTGGTGTACGGCCTCGATGTTGTTGCCATCGGGATCGAGCACGAACGCCGCGTAATAAGCCGCGTGGTAGCGCGGTCGCAGGCCTGGAGCGCCGTTGTCGCGTCCGCCCGCAGCAAGCGCGGCGGCGTAGAAAGCGTCGACCGTCGCCCGATTCGGGGCCGCCAAGGCGAGATGTAGTAGCGGCCCGGGCACGCCTTGAGCGATCCACAGGTCCTCGCTTCCCTCAGGCCCATAGCCGAAGGCGCTTTCCACCTGGGCCTCCCGCGCCCCCCAAGGAGCTAAAGCCGCCAGGTAGAAGCGCCGGCTTGTCGGAAGATCGGCAACGTCGAACGCCACGTGATCGAGGAACCGAAGCCCGGTGGGCACGAGCAACACACTACCGTCACTCGCGCCCGGCAGATCCCTCTCGTCGCGCGATCGTCGTCAGGGCCTCGATGTCCTCGATGTCGCTCGGCCTCCCAATCGTCCGCTTCATCCGGATGAGGTCATCCACGCTGACGATGCGCATGGCGATCCCGTCGAGGTCGATCTGCAGCGCGCGGCCGCGCATCCCCGTGTACTCACCGGCGCCGGGGACCTCGTTCAAGATGTGCAGCTCCCCATGGCGCGTGGTTAGAGGCGGTACGACCGGCGCAAGTCGAAGCTGATCTGCGCTCGGGGTCGGCGCGTTCGGTCCGAGCTCGGTCGGATGGGCGTCGAGGGCCACGAGGGCGGCTGCCAATCGCTCGAAGTTCTCCGCCTCGGGCGCAGGCGTGACGTCCAGGTCCTTTGTTGTGCGGCGGCGTCCGTGCACCTGGGCGGCGACCCCGCCGATGATCAGGTAGTCCACGCCGTGCTCGTCGAGCACCCGAAACAGCTCTTTGAGGTCCAACGGGCGTTCCGCGGTGTCGCTCACGACGACACGTAAAGGGTCGCGGGATCGCCGGCCTTTCGCGCCTGCGCGCCCGCGAGCTCGAGCTTGCTCGCCACCAGGTTCCACGAGGCTGCCTCACGCAGGCGTTCGCGGGCGGTAGGCATCGCGATATCACGCTCTGTCTCGCCGGCCACCGGCACGGCTTCGATCTCGAGGCGCTCCCCGAGCACCATCAGCAGGTGGATGAGCCGCTCGAGCGTTGGCGACTCCACCCCACGCTCGATGCGGCTGATCGCATCCTGACTGGTCCCGGCGCGTAGCGCCAGCCGTCGCTGGCTGATGCCCTGCCGGGCCCTTGCCTCGCGCAGCAAGGTTGACGCGTTCGTCCTACACCGCATACGGTGTCAGGATATCAGTGTCGCCGATCGGCGTGCACGAATCGCCGGCACCCACGCCGGTTTCGGGCGCTCGAGCACGATCTCAGGCGAGCAGCCGCACGATCGCGAACACGCCGACCGCGACGATCAGCGCTCGCAGCACGGCCGGGGGCAACCGCCGGCCGTAGCGCGCGCCGAGCTGGCCACCGACGATCGACGCGCCGGCGATGATCCCCGCCGGCGCCCACTCGATGTGCGTTGCCGCGATGAAGTACACCCCGGCCACGCCGTTCACCAGGCCCGCCAAGACGTTCTTCAACGCGTTCGTGCGGTGCAGATCCTGCGTCAGCGCCACGCCGAGTATCCCCAGCAGCAGGATGCCTTGGGCGGCGCCGAAATAGCCGCCGTAGACGCCGGTCAGGTAGACGCCCACCAGCGTCGCCACGCCCCCCTCGCCCGTGCGATCGATCTCGCGCCTTGCGAGCATTCGATTCAACCGCGGTTGAAAGACGATCAGCAGGAGCGCGAGCGCGATGAAGGCGGGGACTATGTCCTTGAAGGCCGCGGCCGGCAGCACCAGCAGCAGCACGGCGCCCGTGATGCCGCCGAGCAACGAGCAGGCGCCGAGGCGCACCAGGCGCGCGCCCTGCCCGACGAGCTCGCGCCGGTAGCCGATCGCGCCCGAGACCGAGCCGGGCACGAGGCCGACGGTGTTGGACACGTTCGCGGTCACCGGCGCGTACCCGAAGGCGAGCAATACCGGAAACGTGATCAGCGTCCCGCTTCCCACCACCGTGTTGATCGTTCCCGCCGCCAGGCCCGCGAGGGCGATCGCGAGAGCTTCGCCGACGCTCACTGCTCAGATCGGACGCGTCGATCGAGTTCTACGCTCATCGCCCGTATCGTCGCATTCGACGCTGCTGCCGCACGACTCGACGGCGCTCCTGTTCGTCTCCGGCACGATTCGACGGCTGCTCCTGTCCGCCTCCGGCATGGAGCGGCCGGTCCTTCTACCGTGTGCGTGTCATGGATCTCGAGCAGGCCGTCCGCACGCGCCGCACCCATAAGGCCTTCGGTCCCGAGGCGCTCGACGCCGCGACCCTCGAAGGCCTCTTCGACCTCGCCCGCTGGGCGCCCAACCATCACCTCACCAACCCGTGGCGGTTCCGCGTCCTCGGCGCGCGCACGCGCGAGCGGCTGATGCAACTGGCGGAGTCCAAACAGCCGGGTGCGGCCGTCAAGCTGCGCCGGGCCCCCACCCTTGTTGCCGTCACGGCGCACCTCACGGGAGAGCCTGCGCAGGACCGCGAGGATCTGCTCGCGAGCGCGGTCGCCGCCTACATCGTGCTGCTGGGTGCGCACGCACGTGGTCTGGCGGGCTACTGGCGCTCTGTCGCGCTGCTCGACGAGCATCAAGGACGCGCGGTCCTCGGGCTGACGTCGCAGGAGACGCCCGTCGGGCTGCTCTATCTCGGCCGCGCCGTCCAGGAGCAGCGCGTGCCCGAGCGCGCGCCCGTCGCCGAGATCGTCACCTACCTCGACTGACTGCGACACCTAGTCACACGACCACGCCCTCTCCGGCAGCGTCGGTGACGCTCCTACGCCTCAGCGGCAGATCTCGACGCCGTCATTGGACGCTAACGTTAGTCATCGCTTATACTGTTGCCCATGGAAGCCGTCCTCCGCGCGATCGCCGAGCCTCGCCGGCGCAGGATCCTCCAACTCGTCAGCTCGCAGGAGCTGAGCGCGGGAGAAATTGCCGCGTGCTTCGAGGTCACGCGCCCGGCTATCTCCCAACATCTGACCGTGCTCAAGCAGGCGGGGCTGGTCGTCGAACGGCGCGAGGGCACCCGCCGGATCTACCGCGCTCGGCCGGACGGGCTGGCCGAGCTGCGGGGCTTCCTGGACGAGTTCTGGGCCGCGGGGCTCGACCGCCTGAAGAGCGCCGCCGAGCTTGCCGAGCGAACTGCCAAAACAGAGAAAGGACGCACACGATGACGCCCACCACCGAGACCAGCGCGATCGAGCGAGAGGTTCGCATCCAAGCGCGACCGGAGACGATCTTCCCGTTTTTCACCGACCCCGAGTTGTTCGGGCGCTGGAGCGGCGTCGCGACGCTCGATCCCAGGCCGGGCGGGATCTTCCGCAGCGACGTCGACGGCAAGAACATCGCCCGCGGCGAGTACGTCACCGTCGACCCACCCCGCAGCGTGACGTTCACCTGGGGCTGGGAGGCCGAGGACAGCCCCGTTCCACCGGGATCTTCGACCGTTCACATAACCCTCATCCCGGACGGCGATCATACGATCGTGCGCCTCGTCCACAGCGACCTTCCGAGCCGCGAGTCGGTCGAGTCTCATGGCGTGGGTTGGGACCACTACCTCGAGCGTCTGCGCGTCGTGGCTGGCGGCGGCGACCCCGGGCCCGATTCGTGGGCGAACGGCGCGACCGCAGACGGGGACGCCGCGCGCGCCGAGGCGTAGCAACCAAAAGGACCGTCACATGCAGTACCCCGAGCAACCAGCAGAACCCAAACCAAATCAACGCAAGGAGAAATCGCATGGCGAACTACGCACTGGCTTACAGCGGCGGCAAAATGGCCGAGACCGACGAGGAGCGCGAGCGCGTGATGGCCGCCTGGGGCGAGTGGATGGGCGCCCTCGGCTCCTCGCTCGTGGATGTCGGCAACCCGTTCGGGGCCTCGGCGACCGTCACCGACGGGGGCACGATCAGCGACGGCGGCGCCTCTGCGCTGACCGGCTACTCGATCCTCGACGCCGAGAACCTCGCCGCGGCCACGGAGCTCGCGAAGGGCTGTCCGGTCCTCGCGAACGGCGGCTCCGTCGAGGTCTACGAAACGATCAAAGTCATGTAAGTGTTCCGCGGGGCACGCCGGGCGCGATGGGCTCTTGACATACTGCGCCCGGCGATGCGCCGACTGACCGTCACCCTTGCGCTCCTCGCTACAGGAGCGCTGCTCGGCGCGTGCGGACGCAGTGATCCCACCGCCGTCTCCACCGTGACGGTGCAGGCGGCGACGAGCGGGCCGCATACCGGAACGCAGGGGGCGCCGCCGGCAGGCGGCGGCGGGTCGGCTGCCAAGACGCAGGCGCTCGCGTTCGCGCGCGCGGTGAACCTGACCGCGGCGGACGTGCCCGGCTTCAAGCCGTCCACCGAACATCACAGCGAAACTGGTACCGAAAAGCTGCGCGAGCGCGAACTCCAGAGTTGCACCGGCACAGGATTGGAAGCCGGCGAGAGCGTCGCGCAGGAGAGCTCGCCCGATTTCAAGCTCGAGCGCGGCATCCTCGACCTGAGCGTCAACTCCGAAGTCAGCGTCGCGCGAACTCCGGCGCTGGCCGCCAAGGAGCTGGCGACGATCCGCTCCACCCATTTTCGCGCGTGCCTCACCCGCTACCTCGACCTGCTCTTCAAAGAGCAGGATCGTCCAGGCACGACGGTCGGGCCGATCTCGATCGTGCAGGGCACTCCGCCGGCGCCTGGGGCGGCCGGAAGCTTCGGTTGGCGGATCACCGCGACGGTCGCCACGCGCGGCGTCAAGCTGCCCTTCTACCAGGACATGCTCGGCTTCGTCTACGGCTCCGCCGAGGTCTCGCTCGTCAGCTCCGGCGCGCTGCGCCCGTTCCCGGCGAAGGTCGAGCAGCAGCTGTTCTCGCTGCTGCTCGAACGGGCCAAGGCGCACGGCAAGCGATAGTCGCGATCGGTATGTCGGGCCTGACGCTCGGACGAAAAGACGGTTGGATTCCTCGCAAAATGCGTTAATCTCAGCCGGATGCGAGCGCATTCCGATAACGCGAAACCGGACAGGGGACGTTTCCTCGCCCACCTCCCCCACCCGCTTGCCGGCGCAGAAGTCATCCGCACGCATTTGGCAAACACCATCCGCGGAGGTTCGATCGTCCCGCGCGCCAAAGCGCTTGCGATTGGTATCGCCCTGGCGGTTGCGATCACGGGGGCGGCGATTGGACTCGGAGGCGCCCGCCACGGCGGGGGGCTACTCGCCTCGGGCTCGGCCAGCGCCGCCTCGCCGACGCCTGCGACACCCACGACACCCCTACCCCCTACGCGTCTGCTGGCCCTGCCGCCGCGCACGATCGCCAACGGGACTCAGCCGCTGACCGTGACCCTGTCGGCGGCCCCGGCGTCCAACTCGCCCGTGCCGATGCTGAGGCCCGCGGTCTCGGGCGCGTGGGCCCCCGTCGGCAACTCCACCGTCTTCACCCCCACCTCCACCCTGCAACCCTGCTCGACCTACACGCTCACGGTCTGGTCCGGCACGATCGCAACCGGCCACTCGCCCATCGGCAAGCGCCAGACGATCCCGTTGCAGGTGGCCTGCCCGCCGATCGCCGCCCTGCAGCAGGCGCTGGCTCGCCTCGGCTACATGGGCGCGGCCTTCCACCCCCTCTACAACGTCCACATCGCGTCCGGCCCCGAGACGCGCCGCGAAGCCGCCGAACACGCGTTTCACCCGCCGCGCGGCGCGCTCGTCCCCGACCCCTCCGACGCCCCCGCGATCGAGACCGGCCGGCTGGACGAGACGACCAAAGGCGCCCTCACGGTGTACCAGTCCGATCGCGGCCTCGAAGCGACCGGCGAACCGAACTACGCGACCTGGGCCTCACTGCTTGCCTCCGAGACGGTCTACCGCCGCGCTCCCCACCCGTACACGTGGGTGACGGTGTCCGAGTCCTCACCGGAGACGCTCCGGGTGCACGTCGGCGATCGGGTCGCGTTCAGCACGCCCGCCAACACCGGTGTGCCAGGCGCCGAAACGGCACGGGGGATCTTCCCGATCTACTCACGCCTGACGTCCACGACGATGACCGGCGAAGACGTCGACGGCACCAAATACAAAGTCGAAGACGTGCCGTGGGTCAACTACTTCAACGGCGGTGACGCGGTTCACGGCTATGAACGCGGCTCGTACGGCTCTCCCCAGTCCAACGGCTGCGTCGAGCTGCCGATCACGGCTGCTCACACCGTCTACGGCATGCTTTCGCTCGGCGACATCGTCGACGTCGAGGGCTGATCTCTGTCAGCCGCCGGTGAATCCGGCCGCGGTACGCGTGGCTGCATCATCTAGCTCGAGGCGGCTTGCCCCGCCGTCTCAGGACCCTCAGAAACCCTCCAGCGGAGCGCGCAGCGCCGCGAGCGCATCCACGTAGATGCGCTGCTTGATCGTCTGAAATGTCGCCGGGTCCTTGTCGGCGAGCGCCGCGGCGCGGGCGATCGCGCGCGGCAGGACCTCGTCCTCGGGGACCGCCTCCTCGACGATCCCGGCGCGCACCGCGTCCTCTCCCCCGTAGCGCTTACCCGTCGTCATCGCCTCGTGCGCCGTGCGGCTCGGCAGCCGCGATGCGATCAGCGCCGTCATCCCTGGAGTGAACGGGATCTTGATGTCGATCTCCGGCAGGCAGAAATAGCCGCGATCGGCGCGCATCACGCGCTCGTCGTGGGCCAGCGCGAGCATCGCCCCGCCCGCGAACGTGTGTCCCTGCAGCGCCGCCACACACGGCACGCCGAGCTCGAGCACGCGGGCCAGCAGCTCGTTCAGGCGGGTGACGAACGGTCCCACCCCCTCGCCCTGCTGTCCCAGCCAGTCGAGATCCAGCCCGATCGACCAGAACTTGCCCGTGGCGGTCGTGACCAGCGCGCGCGGCGCCGGGGCCGCTTCGACCTCGTCGAGATGACCTTCGATCGCCGTCAGCGAGTCGCCGTTGAAGCGGTTCTCGCCGTCGCCGAGGTCGAGCACGAACACATCGCCGTCGCGGGTCAGAGAGGACGTCATCCTGGTTCTCCTTGGGTCAAGGGCCACCCTTCGGGTGTGGGCTCGCGCATCATGACGATCTCAATGCCAGCAGGTGTTATGACCGGCGCCACTACGGTTGGACGCAGCTACCCGCCCACGCGTCTCCCACATATTCAGCCGCCGCTTCTCACGCTCACGCCTCTTGCGCAGCCGGAGCACGCTCGCCACGCCGCGGCAGCGCCCGGCCCGGCCGCCACCAGTTGAGCTCGCCCAGCAGCGCGACCGTGGCGGGTACCAGCAGACCGCGCACGACCGTCACGTCGAGCACGATCGCGAGGCCCATGCCGACGCCAAGCTCCTGGAACGGCACGAGCGGGGAGACGGCGAACGAGAAGAACACCACCCCCATCGTGATCCCGGCGAGCGTGATCGAGCGCGAGGAGCCGATCAGCGCGCGCTTGAGGCTCGCCGTGTTGCTTTCGCCTTCGCGATGGTGCTCGCGCACGCGTGACAGCAGGAACACCTCGTAGTCGGTCGACAGCCCGAAGATCGTCGCGAACAGGAACAGCGGCACGAAGTAGCCGATGTCGCCCGTTCCGCGGAAGCAGAAGGTCATGATCCCGAGTGCAGCCGACACCGACAAAAGCGTCGTCAGCGCGGCCTTCAGCGCGATCAGCGGCGCCGCGAAGATGACCGTCAGGACGAGGATCTCCGCGAGCAGCACCACCAGCACGACGAGCGGCGTGCGTTCGTCGATGCGGCTGATCAAATCTAGCCCGACCGCGGTCGCGCCACCGACCACCGCCTGCGAGCCGTACGCCCGGCCCAGCGTCGCACGCAGGTCGCGCACGATCGTGTCCGCCTTCGTGCTGTCCCCAAACGCGGCGAGCGTGGCCGTCATCCGTACCCATCCCTGCGCGCCGAGCTCCGCCGGGCCGACCTCAACGACGCCCGGTTGCGCGGCGAGCAGCGCTCTCAGCTTCGCCGGTGGCCCGTGCGCGATCACGATCGCCGGTGTTCCGGCGCCCAGTCCGAAGCTGTTCGACACCCGTCCGGTCGCGACGCGCACGGGGTCTGAGCTCGGCAGCACGCTGATCGACTTCAACGTGATGCGCATACCGCCGATCGGCACCGACAGCACGACCATGATCGGCACCACCGTCGCCACCACCGCGACCCGGCGGCGCACGACGAAGTCCGCGAGCCTGTGCCAGAACCGGCCGCTCTGGGCGGCGCTCACAGCCGCTTTGATCGAGAAGCGATCGAGCCGCCCGCCGAGCAGCACGAGCGCTGCGGGGGTCATCGTCAGGGCCGCGGCGACCGCGATCAGCGCGGCTCCGATCGCGCCGGTCGCCAGCGACTCGAACACGCCGAGGCCCGTCACATACAGCCCGGCGAGCGCCGTGGCGACCGTCAGGCCGGAGACCGTGATCGCGCGCCCCGTCGTCTGCAGCGCCTCGGTAATCGCCTGCTCGACCGTCACACCCTCGCGCGCCATCGCCTCGCGCACCCGCGTGACCATGAACAGCGAGAAGTCGATGCTCAGCCCCAGACCGAGCACGAGCACCGTGTCCTCCACGAACACGCTCAGCTGCACGACATACGAGAGCAGATACAAAAATCCGAACGTCACGCCCACGCACACCGCCGCCAGGCCCAGCGGCAGCACCGCCGCCGCCAGCGACAGGAACGCGACCAGCAGGATCGCGAGCGTCACCGGGAATGAGATCAGCGAGGAGGTCTGCAAGCTCTTCTTCGACTGCACCATGTAGCGCTGATAGATGCCGCTTTCGCCGACCAGGAGCGCCTTTGCGGAGACCAGCCGGGCGTGTGCGAGCGCCGTGTCGACGTCCGGCACGCGCGTCTGGGCGTAGCCGACGTCGCCGGCGAAGACGATCGCAAGCAGTGCGGCGCGGCCGTTCGCCGCGATCGCCGGCGGGCCGACCTGCTTGACGCCCTGCACGGAGCGAGCCGTCTGCGCCGCGAGCGCGACGTCGTGCGGTGACAGTCGCGGCGCGCCCTGGCCGGCGAGCACCGACAGGTACGCCTGCGGCGCCGCCGCCGCGTGCTTGAAATACCGTTCTCCGAGCACGATCGCCCGCTGGGACTGGGACCCGGCGGCGACATATCCGCCGTTCTGCACCCGGTCGCCCAGTTTCGCGGCAAACCCGCCACTGAGCAGCAACACCACCAGCCAGAACACCAAGATCTTCCTGGGATTGCGCAGTACGAACCTGGCCAACGCGGTCATTGCGGCTATGCCTCCCGCGCCGCCGGCTGCTTGAGATGAGCGTTCGTCGTAGCGATACGCACATTCTTTTGCCCGCTCTAGGTCCTATGTGTGCGTTTGCGCACACACCGACAGGCGGCCGGGCTATGAAGACGAGCCTCAGAGCGCTGCGCTCGCCCAGCGCGAAGTCTTGCGCGGCCGATGGCACCGTCCAGCGGCGCGCCTTACTTGACGGTCAGCGTGCCTTCCATCCCCGCCATCCGGTGTCCGGGAACCGAGCAGTAGAACTTGTAGGTGCCGGGTTTGAGGTTCAGCGAGACCGTCTTGGACCCCCCCTGGAAAGTAGGTGTGGCGCCCACGACCGCGCCCGAGGACGAGGCGATCGTCACGTTGTGGCCGAGCGGCGCCGTGTTCGTGAAGTCGATCGACACCTTGCCGGCTTTGGCGCTGAGCGAGGTCGTGTTGTATTTCAGCTGGCCTTCCGGGTTCGCTTCCAGGCTGAGCTTCTGTTCGGGCCCTTCACTGCTCGCGGGTGTCGGGGTCGACGAGGCGGCGGAGCTCGACGTCGTCGGTGTTTCGGCCGCGCTTGCCGGCGTGGACGCGGAGGAGCTCGTGCTGTTCGACGAGCCGCCGCAGCCGGCCAAGGCGAGCAGGCCGACGGCCAGCGTCAGCGCCGAGGCCTTGGGCATGGAGCTTTGCGTCTTCAAGAGATCTGCTGCTGCTTTGAGCCTCACGGTCGATCCTCCGTTGTCGGGGCCATCGCTCGGTAGGACGCCGCCCGCGGCGGATCCTTCCCGGTATACAGGCGATCGGCGTCATCGCGCTGTTCGGCTTCATGGTACGCGGCGTCGGCGCCGCCGCCGCGATCACGCCATCAGGCTGAGCGGAACCTCGTCGATGAAGCACCAGCTCCACTCCTCGCCGGGCTCGGCCGAGCGGATGATCGGATGCCCGCTCGAATGGTGGTGCGCGGTCGCATGCCGCCCGGGCGAGCTGTCGCAGCAGCCGATGTGACCGCAGGTCTGGCACATCCGCAGGTGCACCCAGCGACCACCGGTGGCCAGGCACTCCTCGCAGCCGGCGATCTCGACCGGCAGTTCGAGCAGCTGCACCTGATCGACATGGCTGCACACGGCCATGCGGTCAGTGTAAGCCTATTGCCGACACGCTCCGACGGCACGCGCTCGAGACGGGCTCTCAGGGGGTCTCGCGACGCGCACGCGGCTCGGTGTGGATGACCACGTCGGCAAGATCGGGGATTCGCCGGCGCAGCTCCTCCTCGAGCTCGCTCGCGAGCCGGTGGGCATCGACGAGCGACTCGCCGGGATCGACTCCGAGCGTGAGGAACAGCACGCGCCCCCCGGCTGTCGAGAGCAGCTTGACCTGCTCGGCGGGCAACGACGTGACCTCGGCGCGAGCGCACACGAGGCGCTCGATCTCGCCGATCGTCGGGCGCTCCTCGCCACCGTCGACCGAGCGCGCCGCGAGCCTGCGCTCGAGCGGCTCGAGATGGGTCTGCGCCTCCCCCACTCCGGGTCGCGCGCAGATCGCCCGCTCGACGCGCTCGGCGATCTCGTGCGCGGAGCCGAGGTCCACGTCGGCGGGGAACTTCAGGTGCAGCGAGACACTGGCCGACCCGTCCTGCTCGAAGATCGTGATGTCGTGCGCCTCCAGCACCAGCGGCTCGGCCAGGGCGATCGCGAGCACCCGCTCGCGCAGGTCGAGCCCGCGGTCGCGTGGCTCGACGTGCACGACGACGTCGCTGCCGGGCAGCGCGTCCTCGACGGCGGACTCGATCAGGTCGGCGGCCTGGTGGCTCTCGACGACCGCCTGCCCGGGCGGGACGGTCACGACGACGTCCGCGAAGTAGCGACCCGCGGACTCGCGCAAGCGCAGCCGGCTCAGCTCGATGTCGGCGCCGAGGTCCGCGATCGCGCGCTCGGCGGCCTCGCGCGCCTCCGCGGGCGTGCGGTCCATCAGCACGTTCGCGTTCTCGGAGATCAGGCGCGCCGCGGCGAGGAAGATGATCGCCGCCACGACGAGCGCCGCGACCGAGTCGCCCTGGGCGAAGCCGCCGTGCACGGCGAGCAGGCCCGCCAGCACCGCCAGCGAGCCCGCCATGTCACCGGCGAAGTGAAAGGCGTTGGCCCGCAGGGCGGCGCTGTCGTAGCGCCGGGCGGTGCGCAGCGACACCGCCGTGCGACTGAGGTCGACGACGAGCGCGACCGCGATCACGGCGAGCTCGTACCAGTGGACCCGAGGCGCTCTGGCGCCGGTGAGCAGGTGGCCGAGGGCCGCGACGGTGACGAGCGTCCCGCCGCCCAGCAGGATCGCCGACTCGCCCAGTGCGCCGAGGTTCTCGGCGCGGCGATGGCCGTACGGGTGCTCGGGGTCGGCGGGCCGCCCGCCGAGCCGCACCGCGAAGAACGTGAGGATCGCGGCGATCACGTCGCCGCTCGACTCGATCCCGGAGGAGAGCAGGCCGAGGCTGCCGCTCGCGAGGCCCACACCCAGCTTCAGCGCCACGAGCAGGGAGGCCGCGGCGATCGAGACGAGCGTCGTGCGCCGCGGTGTGAGGATCTCCTCGCCGTCTTCCTCCTGCCGGTCCATCGTCAGAGACTATGGGCCCGTGACGGGATGCGGCGTATCGTGAGATCGATGTCTCACAGCCGCGCCCACCACGACCACGGAGCCCACGCGCACACCGTCGCCGCCGACGCGGACACGAGCAAGCTGGCCGTCGCCCTGGCTTTGATCGTCGGCTTCATGGCGGTCGAGGTGGCGGCCGGCGTGGTCGCGCACTCGCTCGCGCTGCTGTCGGACGCCGGGCACATGCTCACCGACGCGTTCGCGCTCGGCTGCTCGCTGCTCGCGCTGCGGCTGGCCGCCCGTCCGGCCAGAGGCGCGATGACGTTCGGCTTCAAGCGCGCGGAGATCCTCTCGGCGCAGGCCAACGGCGTGACGCTGCTCGTGCTCGCCGCGTTCATCGCCTACACCGCCGTGCGCCGCCTGTTCGATCCGCCGCGCGTGCACGGCTCCCTGATCCTGGCCGTCGCGCTGGTCGGCATCCTCGTCAACCTCGCCGCCGCCCGACTGCTGGCCCGCGCCAATCGCAAGAGCCTGAACGTGGAGGGCAGCTACCGCCACGTGCTGAGCGACCTGTATGGCTTCGTCGGCACCGCGATCGCCGCCGGGATCATCCTGCTGAGCGGCTTCCAGCGCGCCGATCCGCTCGTCTCGCTGCTGATCGCCGCGCTGATGACCCATGCCGGCGTCGTGCTCGTGAAGGCGTCGGGACGGATCTTCATGGAGGCCGCGCCCGAGGGCCTCGATCCTCGAACGATCGGCGAGGCGCTCGTCGGCGCGCCGGGCGTGGTCGAGGTGCATGACCTGCACGTGTGGGAAATCACGAGCGGCTTCCCGGCGCTGTCCGCGCATGTGCTCGTCGGCGCCGAAAACGACTGTCACGCGGCGCGGCGTGCGATGGAGTCGATGCTGCACGAGCGCTTCGGGCTCGACCACACGACGCTGCAGGTCGATCATCTTGGCGGCGAGCTGCTGGAGATCGCACCGCCACGACGGCAAGCCCCCTATTGAAAGACGCTCTGAGCGGGTACAGCCTTGGCAAGCCTTTTGCCCTGCCCGCGGGTTGAGGTAGTCACGGAGTCGATCTTTGCGGTAGTCCGGCGGGCAGGTGGGGCCGTACACAGTGTCGAACGAGTCCCCCGGGAACCCGCCCACAAGAATAATTGACAACGCAACTATCGCGACGTATAATTCCGACTCCAAGCATCGGATTAAGAAGGACGCTCATGTCAGACTCCCCAGCAAGCTCAACCCCCACACTGGATCCCCTCACGCTCGTCCAGGGCGGCGAGGCGGAGCCGAACACCACCACGGATACGGCCGCGGACCCCGCCGGTGAGGCCACCGTCGCGCCGGTCGCCGGGCGTTTGGACAGCCCGGTGGAGCGGCTCGATCTGAGCACGCCCGAGACGTTCATCCCCGAGGCGGTCGACCAGCTGCTCGCGCACTCGCGCCGCTACCCCCTGCTCGCCCCCGCCCAGGAGATCGACCTGGCCAAGCGGATCGAGCGCGGCGACCTGCACGCCAAGGAAATGCTCGTCAACTCAAACCTGCGACTGGTCGCATCCAACGCAAGGCGCTACCAGAACCAGGGCCTGCCGCTCGCCGACCTCGTGCAGGAGGGCATGCTCGGCCTGATCCGCGCCAGCGAGAAGTTCGACTGGCGCAAGGGCTTTCGCTTCTCGACCTACGCCACCTTGTGGATCCGCCAGGCGATCCAGCGCGGCCTGGAGAACTCCGGGCGCACGATCCGCCTGCCCGTGCACGTGGCACAGCGCTCGCGCAAGGTCGGGCGCGTCGAGCGCGAGCTGTCCGTCCGCCTCGGGCGCGAGCCCACGGTGGAGGAGCTCGCGGCGGAGACTGGCCTCGAGATCGAGCAGGTCGAGGAGGTGCGCCACCAGCGCGCCGCGCTCGTCAGCCTCGACCAGCAGATCGGCGAAGACGGCGACACCGCCCTCGGAGACCTGCTGCCCTCGGACGCCGAGGCGCCCGAGGAGACGGCCTGGGACAACGAGCGCGAGCGGATCGTGCACCGCGCGATCGAGCAGCTGCCCGACACCGAGCGGACCGTGCTGACGCTGCGCTTCGGCACCGGCCGCGAGGAGCCGCAGACGCTCACCGCGATCGGCAAACGGCTCGGGTTCTCGGCCGAGCGGGCTTCGCAGTTGGAGCAGCGCGCGCTGAAGAAGCTCGCCGAGTCGCCGGAGCTGGCCGCTTTGCGCGAGGCCGCCTAACCGGTTTGTAGGCTGACTTCTCCAGACACTAGTTCCAGCAACTGGGAGAACTAGGAGGAGGCTAAATGGCTGAGAAGACGTTGTGGGAGCGGACGGTCGAGCTGACGATCGCCGTCGGCGAACGGGCGCTCGCCCCGGTGGAGCGATTCATCGGGCGGCGCTCGCTCGTCGGCGACGAGACGTTCTTCCCGGTGGAGCGCTTTCCGTGGGTCGAGCAGGTGGAGGACAACTGGAGTGTGATTCGCGAGGAGTTGGAGCGCGTGCTCGAGGACCGAGCGGCGCTGCCGAACTTCCAGGACATCTCCAAGGACCAGATCGAGATCACCGGCGACGACCGATGGAAGACGCTGTTCTTGTACGGATACGGCTTCAAGGCCGAGCTGCCCACCAAGATGTGTCCGCGGACGGCGGCGCTGATGGAGCAGATCCCCGGGATGAAGACGGCGATGTTCTCGATTCTTTCGCCGCGCAAGCACATCCTCGACCACCGCGGCCCGTACAAGGGCGTGCTGCGCTACCACCTCGGCCTGATCGTGCCCGAGGACAGGGAGGCGTGCCGGATCCGCGTCGGCGACGATTACCGCCATTGGGAAGAGGGCAGGAGCATGATCTTCGACGACACGTTCAACCACGAGGTGTGGAACGACACGGACGAGACGCGGGTCGTGCTGTTCGTCGACGTGCTGCGCCCCCTCCCCTCCCCTTGGGAGCAGGTCAACAGGGCGATCGTCAAGGCGATCGGCTACTCGCCGTTCGTGCTCGACGCGAAGCGCAACCAGCAGGCGTGGGAACGGCGCTATGAAGCACAGCGACGCGCCGGCGCGACGCGCAGCGCTCAGACCGAGGAGACGTCGAGCCCCGTGCCCTGAAGCAGCGTGTTCGCGTGCGCGTTGAGCGTCGTGAACTCACCCGTGAGGATCAGCAGGCCGAGCACGATCATGACGGCGCCGCCGACCCCGATGATCACCGGGAAATGGCGCTTGACGACCGCCAGCGCGCTCGTCATCCGCTCGAACGCGAGCGCGATCAGCAGGAACGGGATCGCGAGGCCGGCGGAGTAGAAGGCGAGCAGCAGCGCCCCGTGCGCGGCCGAGCTGGAGACCGCGGCCTGGGTGAGGATCGCGCCGAGGGTGATGCTCGTGCAGGGGGTCCAGGCGATCGCGAACGCGGCGCCCGCGACCAGCGGGCCGCCGCGGCCGGCGAGGCGCAGCAACGACTCCGAGTGCCACTCGCGGTTGAACAGGCGCACGAAGGGGGTCGCGAGGAAGAACAGCCCCATCGCGACGATCAGCGCGCCCCCGACCTGCTGGAGGGTCTGTTTGTGGGCGTTGAGCGAGGAGCCGATCACGGTGGCGCTCATGCCGAGCAGGATGAAGATCAGCGAGAAGCTCGCGATGAACAGCAGGCTCGGCACGAGCACGCGCCGTGCGCCGACGCCCTCCTTCAGGTCGGCGGGCGTGACCCCGATGACCGTCGAGAGGTAGCCGGGCACGAGCGGCAGCACGCATGGGGAGAGGAACGAGACGAGCCCGGCGGCGAGCGCGAGCGGAATGCCGACGCCGGTCGCGGTGTCGGACGTGGAAGCGGCGGACAGGACCAGGTGGGCGTGACTCACGATTGCACCATCTCGCGCAGCTCGAGGACTTCCCGCTCGAGCCTCGTCACGCGCTCCTCCAATGGTGCGACAGAGGGGGTCGAGACGGTTGATGGCGGCCCCATGTTCGGCGGTCGATCCTCCGAGTCCGCGTCCTGGTCCTCGAGCAGCTGTGAGTAGCGCTCCTCCTTCTGCCCGGGCCGGCGGTCGAGCCGCGCGGCGAGCCCGCGATCGATCAGCCGAGCAAGCGTTTCGTGCACCTCGTCGAGACCGGCGAACGCGTGCATGCGCTCGGCGCGCTGCTTGAGCTCGCCGGGGGTTTGCGGCCCACGCAGCATCAGTACACACGCGATCGCCTCCTCGGCGGAGTCCATCGGCAGCGCTTCGCTCAGCAGGTGGCGGTACTTCGGCGAGCGCCCCCGTCCGCTCGCCAGGCGCGTGAGGCCGCGGCGCTCGAGCCGGTGCAGCGCGTCGCGGACGATCGCGTCGTCATAGTCGAGGACAGGATCGCGGTTCGTCGACTGGTTGCACGCCAGGCGCAGCGAGTTCAGCGTCAGCGGGTACATGTCCGGCGTCGTGCGGTGCTTCTCGATCAAGCAGCCCAGCACGCGCGTCTCCGAAGCGGAAAGGTTCATGGCCATAGCGTACGTATTTTTGATTGGCCCCCTCGCGGGGACCCGGAGGGGTTCGCGTGGCAGGGCAGGAGCAGCGGTAAAATCCGACGGGTGAGCGAATCGACCGTGCGCGTGCTTTCTTGAGCAGTCGTCCATCCGGGCGAGGACGATCCTCAGGCGAAGGTCCGCACGGGCGCGAGCCGCGGGAGCTGAAGCCCGAGGACCTGCCCGACCGGCCGGTCTCGCTGCGGCGCGTGGCGCGGCTGTTCAATCCCTACCGGCTGCGCCTCGGCCTGCTGCTCGGCCTGATCGTGCTCGGCTCGGTGCTGAGCGTGGCCTCGCCGTTCCTGCTGCGCGAAGCGGTTAACAAGGGGATCATCAAGCACGACCTGACGCTGTTGTCGTGGCTGGTCGGGGGGATGATCGCGCTGGCGATCATCACGGGGGTGATCAGCGTCGCGCAGACGTGGATCTCAAACGAGGTGGGACAGCGCGTGATGCACGACCTGCGCGCGGCGGTGTACGCGCACCTGCAGAGAATGTCGCTGGCGTTCTTCACGCGCACCCGCTCGGGCGAGGTGCAGGCAAGGATCGCGTACGACATCGGCGGGATCGACGACGTGGTGACGAGCACCGCGACCTCGACCGTCTCGACGGTTGCGACCGTCACGGCGACGGTCGTGGCGATGTTCGCGCTGAGCTGGCGGCTGACGGCGTTCTCGCTGATATTGCTGCCGTTCTTCGTGTGGCTGACACGCCGGGTGGGCAATGAGCGCCGCCGCATCCAGTCGGTGCGCCAGGGACGGCTGGCCGACATGTCGACGCTGGTGGAGGAGTCGCTGTCGGTGTCGGGGATTCTGCTCGGCAAGACGATGGGCCGCTCGCACGAGCTGGTCGAGCGCTTCAGCTCGGAGTCGAGCGAGCTGGCCGACCTCGAGGTCCGCGCGCGGATGGCCGGGCGCTGGCGGATGGCCTCGGTGCAGATGAGCTTCGCGATCATGCCGGCCGCGGTGTACTGGTACGCGGGCTACAACATCTCCCACAGCCACAACCCGATCTCGATCGGCACGATCGTCGCGTTCACGGCGCTGCAGACGCGGTTGCTGTTCCCGATGCAGCAGCTGCTGTCGGTGGGCCTCGAAGTGCAGACCTCGCTGGCACTGTTCGGGCGGATCTTCGAGTACCTCGACCTGCCGGTCGACATCGTCGAGCGTCCGAACGCGCGCGAGCTGAGCGGTGTGCGCGGCGACGTGCGCCTCGAGAACGTCTCTTTCCGCTACACGCCCGCGGCTCCATGGACGCTCGAGGACATCTCTGTGGAGATCCCGGCCGGCACGCGCACCGCGCTGGTCGGCGAGACGGGCTCGGGCAAGACCACGCTCGCGTATCTGGTCGCGCGCCTGTACGAGGCGCAGGAGGGGTGCGTGAGCATCGACGGGGTCGACATCCGCGACATGACGCTGCAGTCGCTCGCGCACACCGTCGGGCTGGTCTCCCAGGAGACCTACCTGTTCCACGCCTCGATCCGCGAGAACCTGCGCTTCTCCTGCCCGGAGGCGAGCGACGGGGAGATCGAAGACGCGGCCCGCGCGGCGCAGATCCACGAGCTGATCTCCTCCTTGCCGGAGGGCTATGACACGCCGGTCGGAGAGCGCGGCTACCGCTTCTCCGGCGGGGAGAAGCAGCGGATCGCGATCGCGCGCACGGTGCTGCGCAACCCGCCCGTGCTGATCCTCGACGAGGCGACCTCCGCTTTGGACACCGAGACCGAGCGCGCCGTGCAGCTCGCGCTCGACGACCTCTCGCGCGGGCGCACGACGATCGCGATCGCCCACCGGCTGTCGACGATCCGCGACGCCGATCAGATCCTCGTGCTCGACGACGGACGGATCGCGGAGCGCGGCACCCACGAGGAGCTGCTCGAGCTGGGCGGACGCTACTTCGCGCTGCTCAGGGGCGCGGCCGACGCCGAGGACCGTCCGGAGGCGGACGCCGGCTCTCCCGCCGCGCTGGCCTGAGCGCGCGACTCGCCGAGCCCGGCGGTCTCGACGGCCGTCCGCCTGCCGAGCACGCCGCGACTCGCCCACCTCGCCGCGCGCCATCGGACATGCGTGAGCGCCGCTATGCCGTGGCGTCGATGTTGAGACGCACGTAGTCGACGACCAGCGGCTCGCCCAGCGCGGCGAGCACCTCGTCCACGAACGGCTCGCGCAGGTCCTCGGGCAGGTGCTGGACGTGCGGGCCGAGGACGATCGTGGCGAGAAACTCGCGCGGGTGCTCGGGCTGCTTTGGCGCCGGCTGAAGCCAGCACTCGGCGGCGGCGAAGCCCGCGGTGAGCAGACGCTCGCGGGTCTCCTCAGCTCCGGCGTAGTTCCACGGTGGCTGGAAGTCCGCGAAATGCTCGGCGTAGGGAGCGCGGGCGACGACCTCGGCGGCCCGGCCGCGCAGTCGGGTGATGTTGCCCTCTCCCCCACACTGCGCCACCAATTGCCCGCCGGGTGCAAGCGCCGCGCGCAGACGTCGGAACAGCCGCTCGTGGTCTGCGATCCAGTGGAACGTGGCGGTCGAGAAGACCGCGTCCACCGGCTCCTCCAGCTCGAGCTCGAGCAGGTCCCCCACGCGCACGTCGGCCTCGGAGCCGAGCCGCTCGGCGGCGGCCCTCGCCATCGATGGCGAGGCGTCAAGCGCGATCACGCGACCGCGCGGCAGCCGTTCGATCAGCGCCTGCGTGACCCGGCCCGATCCGCAGCCCCCGTCGAGCACGGTCTCCTCGCCTGAGAGCTCCAGCCGTGCCAGCACCTCGAGCCCCAGCGCCTCCATCGGCCCGGAGATGCGATCGTAGCTCTGCCCGTCCCACTTGCGCACATCTGGCATACGTGTGTACGTTATCACGCACGAGGGGTCGCCTGCCTTGATCGCGCCCGCCCGTCGGAGTCCTCTCACCCGCGGCCGCCTCGTGCGTGCGTGCGCGTCGAAAGCCGCTTTCCTACGGTGCGCGTGTCGCAGGTCTCACGCCTACCGTGCTTGCGCTGCGAGCTCGGCCAGCACCTTGGAGAGCTGTCCCCCCTGCCAGGCGATCGGCGAGCGAAGCGGCGGTCCCGCGTCCTCGACGACGAGCCGCGCGCGCGGGATCGCCCGGACGTAGCGCTCGCCCACGGCCAGTGGATGACCGGGGTCGGCCTCGTCCCGGCTGGCGACGACGACCGCAGGCACACCGATGGACGCCAGCTCGGCGATGGACTCGAACGGACGCGAGCGCGGCACGACTTCGAGCGCGTCGGCCACCGCCTCGGGATGCTCATGGGCGGCGAGCCGCTGGCGCACCACCCGCTCGACGGTATCCCGCCACTCGCCCGGCAGCACGGAGAAGTCATAGGCGGCCACGAATCCCTCCACTCCGCCCTCGCGCAACCCGTCGGCGAGCGCGTCCCATTCGGCGAGCGCGCTCGCGCCGAGCGGCAGGTCGGGGTCGAAGGACGGGGTGATCAGCCCCAGCGCCGCGACCCGCTCGGGGTGGCGCAGGACGAAGCGCACAGCGGTGTGCGCGCCCATCGAAGCGCCCGCCAGCACGGCACGATCGAGCTCGAGCGCGTCCAGCACCGCTTCCAGGTCGTGCGCGAGTCGGTCATAGCCGTAAGCAACCGGATCGGGAGCGGCCCCCGAGCGCCCGTGCCCGCGCGCGTCATAGCTCACTACGCGAAAGCCGTCGCGCTCGAGCGTGCGCGAGCCCATCACCACATAGCGGCGGGTGGCGGTCAGGCCGTGGAGCAGGACGATCGCGGTGGAGCCGGCGCCCTCCCCCGTCTGCTGTCCCGCAAGCTCGACCCCGTCGTCGGTGAGGACGTTCAGGGCGTCTCTCGGCTCTGTCGGCTCGGTACGCTCAGGCATGCACGGCGGCGTGCGCCCGCAGGAGCTCGGCCGAGCGCGCGGCCTGCTCCCAGAAGAACAGATGGCCGACACCGTCGAAGATCTCGAGGCGCGCGCCGGGGATCAGCTCCGCGATCAGGCGGCCGTTCTGGACGGGGAGCAGCTGATCGAGCGTGCCATGCAGGACGAGCGTCGGCAGCCCGATCTCGGGCAGGCGGGCCGAGGTGTCGTGTTCGGTGATCGCGCGCATCTGCTCCATGATCACCTCGACCGCCACGCCACGGCGGCGTCCGATCTGAAGGAAACGCGCGTAGGCATCGTCGTTCGCGGCGAAGTCGGGGGATACGTTGACCTCCCAACCGGCGCGGATCGCCCGCTCACGGTCGCCGGAGGCCATCGCCTCGGCGAGCTTGCGCATCGTCTCCTCGGAGGCGAGCGCGCTGCCGGCGCCGCCGCAGTAGGTGCAGCCGAGGGCCAGCGTGCGGATCCGCGCGGGGTGAGCCAGCGCGAGCTCCTGAGCGACCATGCCGCCCATCGAGATGCCGAGCACGTGCGCGGAGTCGATCTCCAGCGCGCTCAGCAGCGCCGCCGCATCCTCGGCGAGCTGGGCGATCGAGAGCGACCCGGACCCGTTCAGCCGGGAGCTCGAGCCGACACCGCGATGGTCATAGACGATCACGTCGAAGGCACTGCGCAGGCCGGCGAGGAAATCCACGTCCCAGTGGTCGAAGGTGCCGCTCATCCCCATGATCAACAGCAGCGGCGGACCTGAGCCGGCGCGGTCATAGCTGAGCTCGATCTCTCCGGCACCGATCAGGGGCATCTGTCGATCCTATACCTGAAGCAGCAGCTGGTCCGGGTGTCCCGATTGCTTCCTCGCGGGCTCGGGCTCGGGTGCGGCCGGGGCGCCCGAGCTCAATCCCGCGACGCGCACGCCGAGCAGCCGCACCGGCCGGGCGGGCGAGTACTCCGCGAGCAGGCGCAGCGCCACGGCGGTCACCTGCCGCACGTCGCTCGTCGGCGCCTTGAGCGTATGGGCGCGCGTGACCGTCGTGAAGTCGTCGAGGCGGACCTTGATCCCGACCGTACGCCCGCTGCGCGCGTGCGCGAGCAGGCTCGCGCACAGCTCCTCGGACATCGTGCTCAGCGCCTCGCGCAGCTGCGCGTGATCGTCGACGTCGTAGTCGAACGTCCGCTCGCGCGACTCCGAGACGACCTTGCGCGCCGCGCCGACGATACCGTCGTGCTCGAAGCGCGCGCGCCGCCCCAGCTCGACACCGAGGTTCGGGCCGAAACGCTCGACGAGCACCCGCTCGGGGGCCGCGCCGACGGCGGCGAGCGTGGTCAGGCCCAGCGCCGCCAAGCGCGCAACCGTCTTCGGTCCGATGCCGGGCACCAGGCCGGGCGGGGCCTGAGCGAAGCGGGCGCACGCCTGCTCGCGCGTGAGCACGACGAAGCCGGCGGGCTTCTCCGCGTCGGAGGCGACCTTCGCGACGAGCTTGTTCGGGCCGATGCCGACCGAGCAGACGAGCTCGGTCGCCGCCCGGATCTCCGCGAGCAGCCGGCGCATCGCCGCGCGCGGCGAGTAGAGCCCGCTCAGATCCAGGTAGGCCTCGTCGAGCCCGACCACCTCGACCCGCTCGACGTGCGCGCGCACGATGTCCATCACCTGCCGGGAGACCTCTCGATAGGCCGGGAAGTCCGGCGGGAGCACGATCGCGTCGGGACACAGGCGCCGAGCCTTCGCCGCGGGCATCGCCGAGCCCACGCCGAAGCGCCTGGCCTCATAGCTCGCGGTTGTCACCACCGCGCGCGGGCCGCTTCCCGCGACGATCACGGGCTTGCCGCGCAGCTCCGGCCGGCGACACAGCTCGATCGAGACGTAGAACGCGTCGGCGTCGAGATGGGCGACGCCGAGCTGGCTCGGCTCTGGGGACACATCGTTGAATCTAGCGCCGTGCGCGGCGCGACCGACGAGGGTCCAGGCTCAGTCGCTTTCGCCGGCCAGCAGCTCCATCAGCAGGCTGTCGTGCCAGTCGTCGCCGTCGACGTCACGCTCGTGGCGACGCATGACTCCCACGGGTCGGAAGCCGACCTTCTCATACGAGCGGATGGCCGCCGCGTTCGCGGTCGCCGGGTCGATCGTGATCCGATGGTGGCCACGTTCCTCGATCAGCCGGCGCGCGACGCGCCTCACCGCCTCCGTGCCGAGACCGCGGCCGTGCAGAGCTGGGTCCAAGAACAGATCGATGGCGGCGTGGCGGTAGCGGGGTGTGAGCTCCTCCGTGAACTGGATCATGCCCGCGACCGCCCCGTCCACCTCGATCGTCATGCGGGTCGCCTCGGGCTCGTCGGTCCACGGGAAGCCCTCCTCCGGGAGATCCCACCAACGCGCGACCTCTGGGGTGGCGTGAATCCGCAACAGCTGGGCCTCGTCGTCCCTGACCAGCGGGCGCAAGGTCAGCTCGGCGGCCCCCGTGCGTTTCTCATTCGCAGATGACATTCCCGTCGAATCTAGCGTCGCGTCGCGCCAAGCATTGAAAAGCCAAGCCGCGAAGTACGCTGCTGAGTAGGCGATTGCAAACAGAAAGGAGCGAGATGAGCCGACCGAACGTATACGCGGGCGAGTTTCAGATGGAACGCGAGGAGATGGGGGTTCGCGGCAGCCGGCTCGCACCGGCGGCGGGCGCCCGCGAGCTCGGCGCGAGCGTGTACGAGCTCGCGCCCGGGGCGAGCGGCTTCAACCTGCACGCCCACTACGGCAACGAGGAGCTGTTCGTCGTCCTGCGCGGCACCCCCACGCTGCGAACGGCGGACGGCGAGGATGAGCTCGCGCCCGGCGAGGTCGTGGCCTGCCCGCGCGGGCGCGAGGGGATGCACACGATCGCCAACCGCTCGGCCGAGCCCGCGCTCGTGCTCGCGGTCTCGACGGCGAACTCGCCGGACGTCGTGATCTACCCGGAGACGGACACCGTCGGGGTGGCGACGCGCCACCCGTTCGCGCCGGTGCCCGAGGGTGGCGACGAGGGCATCGTTGGTGCCTTTCGCAAAGACGACAACCTGCGCGCGCAGCGCGCATAACGGCCGGCGCCGGTCGTCGGTTCTCGCGCCCGGCCTCGATGATCGCCGAGCGTCTCACCGCGCAGCTGCTCGCGGGAGCACCCGCCCGCGAGCCGGCGGCGGTCGTCGAGCGGCTGCTGGCGGTCCAGGGTCAGGACCCCCGCGGCGCGCGCCTGGCGATTCGTGCGCGAACCACGGGTCTCGGCGCCACGGGCGTCGATCGCGCGCTGAGCGAGGATCGCTCGCTGCTGATCACCTGGCTCAACCGCGGCACGCTGCACCTCGTCGGCCGCGAGGACTATCCGTGGCTGCACGCCCTGACCACTGCTCCGCTCCTGACCGGCAACGCCCGGCGGCTCGCGCAAGAGGGCGTCACGCCGAGCAGAGCCGAGCGAGGCGTCAAGGTCATCGAACGGTCGCTCGCCGAGGAGGGCCCGCTGACCCGAGTCCAGCTCCGCGAGCGGATCGCATCCGCCGACGTCCGCACCGAGGGTCAGGCGCTCGTACACCTGCTGATGCTCGCGACCCTGCGCGGGGTAGCGGTGCGCGGGCCGATGGTCGGGCGCCAACACGCCTACGTGCTGGTGGACGACTGGCTGGGCAGGCCGGCCGCGGCGATCGATCGTGAGCGGGCGCTGGCCGAGCTCGCGCGGCGCTATCTCGCGGGCCACGGTCCGGCGGACGAGCGCGACCTCGCCAAGTGGACGGGCCTGCCGCTGCGAGACGTGCGTGCAGGGCTTAACGCGATCGCCTCCGAGCTGCACATACGCCCGGATGGGCTCCTCGACCTCGCGAGCCGCCTACCTGCGGCGAACCTGCCTCCTCCCCGCCTGCTGGGCGCGTTCGATCCCCTGCTCCTGGGCTGGGCCTCGCGCGAGGCGATCCTGGCGGCTCATCATCAGCGCATAGTGACCGTTAACGGGTTGTTCCGCCCGTTCGCGCTCGTCCGCGGCCGCGCCGTGGCCACGTGGAAAATGTCTGCGGGCGAGGTAGCCCTAGAGGATCCGTTCGACCGCTTGACCCGCAAGGACGCCGCCGCGCTGAACGCCGATGCGAAGGATGTAGTCCGCTACCTCGCGAGCTGAGCTGCCGTCGCCGGATCTCCGCTGCGTTCCAGGACCCGCCGCGATCGGCAGTCGGATCGTCGGCGACTGGGATCGGCAGCGGCCGGGATAAGGTGAGGCCCCATGACCAGCGCCGGGACATCCAGATACGCGGCATTTCTGCGCGGGATGAACGTCGGCGGCCATCGCGTCAAGAGCGAGGAGCTGCGCTCGCTGTGCGAGGCGCTCGGCTTCGCGGACGTAGGCGTCTTTCGCGCAAGCGGCAACGTCGTGTTCACCGCCGCGCGCGAGCCGGTCGCGGAGCTGACCGCGCGGGTCGAGGAGGGACTGGAGAGGGCGCTGGGCTATGCGGTCCCTACGTTCATGCGCACCGCCAAGGAGGTGCGCGCGATCGCCGCGGCGCAGCCGTTCGACTCGTCCTTGATACAGGCGTCCAAGGGCAAGCTGCAGGTGACGATGTTGCCACGGGCCCCCACGAAGCGAGCCCTCAAGGATGCGCTCGCGTTGTCCACGCAGGAGGACTTGCTCGCGCTGGATGGTCGCGAGCTCTACTGGCTGCCGAGCGGGGGCATCCTCGACTCGGCTCTCGACCTCAAGACGATCGCGAAGCTGCTCGGCGTCGGCACGACGAGGACCAAGAACACCGTCGAGCAGATCGCCGCCAAGCACTTCGCCGCGTGAGCGGCGGGATATCGGGCCTGCATCGATGAGTTCTACGAGCCTTCGGGCGCGCAAGGAGTTGAGACGGCGTGAGGGATCGGCCGACGCGTTAGCTCAACGCGGCTCGCGCCACATCGCCCACACGGTCGGACCGCGCAACAGGCGCGGCTCAGCCGTGACGCGGAAGCCGTGACGGGCGTAGAAGTCGATGTTGCGCTCCTTGGAGGACTCGACATAGGCGCAGACGCCGTCGGCGTCACACTGCTCGAGCACGGGCCTGAGCACGGCCGATCCGAGCCCCTGCCCCTGGCGGTCCGGCTCGACGCCGAGCACGGCCAGATACCAGTGCGGAGGGTCGGCCGGGTGAACGCGCTCGAGGTTGTGCCAGCCGAGGGCGACCAGGGGCATGCGCGCGATCAGGCGCGGATCGAGAAAGCTGCGGGCGAGCGCCATCTCCTCGCGGGGCGCTTTCCGCCAGCGCTTCGGGGGCGCCCACAGCGCGGCACAGTCGAGGGCATCCGTCGTCCAGACCTCTTCGTCTACGACGGTCTGGCGCAGGCGGGCCGCGTGGAAGCGCTCGAGCGCCTGCAGCCGCAGCGAGTCGGCTCTCCAAGCCCATTCAGCTACCGGATCGTCAAGGAACGCGTGTGCAAGCGTTCGCGCGAGTGCGGGCACGTCCGCCGCCGTCGCGCGACGCATGATCGGCGAGCCGCTCATCGATCGGCCTGTGCGAGGAGGGGTGCAAATAGGCTCGGGGAACGACGGAATCGGCGCATGCTATGCGTCGAGCTCGACCGCGAGCCGGATCCCTTTGTCGAACCAGCTGCGGTGCAGCGCCTTGACCTTCGCGCGGGTCGGCATACCGCGGCGATGGATGGCGCACGAGTCGTAGTCGAACGGGTTCACCGTCTCGCAGTACGCATCTTCGGCCCGCTCGATCTCCTCGGCCTCGGCGAGCTCACGCGCCACTCCGGTGAACGTGCCGCCCCGAATTCGCAGGCGCACCTGCGAGTTCGCGCGGATGTTCAGCACCCATGCGGCCGTTTCGACCCGTCCCACGCTCGACGGGCGGATCGAGACGATGTACACCTGGTTGCCGCTGCGTACGGCGCGCACACATTTGCGTCGCGTCTTGCCGGTCCTGCGCCCGGTCGTCTCGAGGACGCCCCAGCCTTTCGGCGGCAGCGCCAGGAACGCGGGCAGCATCAATGCGCTGAGGACGCGCCCCCCGCCTTTCGACCGCACGAACGGGTTGTGCTTGCGCTCCGGCACATGGCTGGCGGTGGGCGAGTCCTTCGTCGGGCTCGGAGCGGTGCCGGACATCCGACCTCCAAAGTCTGGATTATACCGTCTAAGATGGACGGTCTGTGTTGTATCATGGTCTGGACCCTCATGCAAGACATCCAGCTCACCCCCACCTCATACATCGTCCTCGGGCTGCTCGACCGCGCCGGCGTGGCGACCCCGTACGAGCTGAACCGCCTGGTCGACCTCTCCGTGGGCAACTTCTGGTCGCTGCCGCGCTCGCAGCTGTATGCCGAGCCCGCGCGCCTTGCGCGAGCGGGGTATCTGTCTGAGGAGCAGGAGCAGAGCGGGCGCCGGCGCAAGCGCTACGCACTCACCGCGCGAGGCTCTCACGTGCTGCGCCACTGGACCGATGAGCCCACCTACGACTACCCCGAGCTGCGAGACCCCAGCCTGCTGAAGATCTTCTTCGGAGCAGATCCACAGGCGATGGCCGCCGCACAGCTGTCCACCCTGCGACCCCTGCTCGCGAAGTTCGAGGAGATGCGCGCCAAGGACACCGGCGAGGGTCCCAACGGCCCCCGCCAGACGCTCCAGGTCGGAATCGACCATGTCGAAACCTCGATCCGAGCGTGGGAGCGAATCGCAGGTGAATACGGTAACACCCCGGAGGCCGCCGGCGAGCAGATGCCGGCCCTGCTGTGAGGCAAGAGAGAGCGCGCCGAATTTCAAGCGCGATCACGCCCGAGGCAGACGACGGCAGGCGATGTGACCGTCGTGGCGGTGTGGCACCCTAGGCCCCATGGACCGCGAGACCCGACACGCTCGCCGCGAGGCCGCTCGACTGAGCCTACGCCGGCGGCGGCTCACGGCGCTGGCGGCGCTCACGATCGCGATCGTCGCAGTGGCGATCGCCGTCCTCGCTGAGCGCCCGGGGGACACATCAAGGCCCATCTCCTCACCGCACAAAGGCACCGCTCGCACCGCTGCGGGCAACTCGCGAGGGCGGCACGGCGGATCGTCCCTGGCGAGCACGGTCGCGACGGATCGACCGACCGGCAAACCCGGTATCGATCCGGTGCCGATCCTGATGTACCACGTGATCGCCGCCCCGCCCGCGGGAGCCCCGTTCCCGGGCCTGTATGTGCCGCCCGCAGAGTTCGCGGCCCAGATGCTGGCGTTGAAGGGCGCCGGCTGGCACGCCGTCACGCTCGACCAGGTCGAGGCTCACTGGCGCAAGGGCGTGCCGTTGGGAGCGGGCAAGCCGATCGTCCTCAGCTTCGACAACGGCTATCAGTCCCAGTACACCCAGGCGCTGCCCGTGCTGCGCCGACAGGGATGGGTGGGCGACGAGAACATCCAGCTCACCGGGCTGCCCCCCTCTCAGGGCGGCCTCAGCCAGGCACAGGTGCACGGCCTGCTCGCCGCGGGCTGGGAGCTGGACACCCAGGGCTTCAGCCACGCCGACCTGATCACGCTCGACGCGCAGGAGCTGCACTACCAGGTCGCCATCGCGCGTACGGTCGTTCAGCAGCGCTACCACGTTCCCGTGAACTGGTTCTGCTACCCGTCCGGACACTACGACGCGACGGTCCTCGAAGCGGTCAAGGCGGCCGGCTACACCGGCTCGACGACGGTCGTCCCCGGCTGGGCGCACCCGGATGACGACCCGTACCGCCTGCCTCGATTGCGCGTGCTCGGCGGCACCTCGCCCGAAGCGCTGCTCACACAGATCGCCGACATTCGCGATGACCCGTCCCCGCCCCCCTCCTATGGAGGCGCCTGATCGCAGCAAGTGTCCGGAGTCCGCGGAGCTGTCTCGAGCGGGCGGTGACAGCGAAGACCGGGTTGCTCAGCCCTGGGCGAGCGCGCGGCCCGCAAAGACGAGCTGGCTCGCAAGATGGGCGTGAACCGTTTCCAGGCTGTGGCCGCCGGGATACACGGCGCCCTTCGCGTCGGCTCCCGCCGCGCGCAGCGCAGCCGCGAACGGCGCGTCCTCGCCGGGGTCGGCGATGTCGTCGGACTCGCCGCCGTAGACGAAGGCGTGCAGGGGATGGCGCGCGAGGTATGGGCGGTCGGCGCGCAGCCTGCCTTCCAGGCCGTTGAAGAAGCCCAGCCAGCTCTCCACGGTCGAGAAGCGTTCGGGGTGAGACAGCGCCACGTTCATCGAGCCGTAGCCGCCCATCGAGTCGCCGGCGATTGCGCGTCCGGCGCGATCGGCCACCGTGGGCAGCATCCGGTCGACCAGCTCCTGTGCTTCGAGCACGTAGCTTTCGTAGTGCAGGCCGTCGACATTGCGCCAGTTGTTGGCCCCCGGCCCACCCTGGATCATCACCGCGATCAGCGGCGGGATCGTGCGGCGCGCGATCAGCGTGTCGAGCTCCCCCTGCAGGCCGATTTCGAGGAACGCGCTCGCCGGCTGGTCGTTGCCGTCGAGCAGATACAGCACCGGGTAGTGGCGTGTCGTGCCGGCAAAGCCGGAGGGCAGATAGGCGATGAACGAGCCTGGCCCACGCAGCGCCGGGGAGGTGTAGCTCGCCGTGTCGATCGAGCTGCCGGACGCGTCGTGGCTCTTGACGGCGAGCGTCGGCAAAGGCTGCGGCTGTGCAGCGGCGGCAGCCGAGACGGCCGACACTGGCCGTGACGCGGCGCGTATGTGGAGGAGATGCTCGACGCCAAGTCGCCCGTTCAGCGCAAGCGCCGCCGAGACGGCCGCCAAGCTCAGCAGCAGCACGCTTATGAGCAGGCGCCGCGCCGCGCCGCTGCGGCGCCCGCGCGCGAGCGGCTCCGCGACCGCCGACTCGACGCGTCGCGGGAACGCAGGCACCCACGGGGGCGGCAGCAGCTCGACCACCGCTGCACCCCCCTGGCCGGGCCACGTCCAGTCCCCCGCACCCTCGAGCCAAGTGTGCGCGCGGGAAGCTCTAAAGCTGACAGGCATCACGTGCATTGAAGGAGCCCGGAGCCGGAAAGCCAACCCCTGCACAAACGCTCCCAATCCGCAATCGGGCTTGCGTCGCTAAGGACCTCGCTCGGCGCGGGCTCGCGCACTACCTGCTCATCCCGGCGATGCTCGCCCGGGCGGCGCTCGCCCGCCTGCCGATCAGAGCGTGCTCCAGACCTCGCCTGTGTCTCCGAACCCGAGCGCGCGCTTGGTCGCTTCGGTGAGATCGAATTCGCGCCCGGCGACATACGGCCCCCGGTCGATCACCGGTACGCGGACCGCGCGCCCGTCGTAGCGCAGCGTGACCAGCGCGCCGCAAGGCAGCGTCTTGTTTGCCACCCCCATTGTGGCGCTCGTGAGCGATCCGCCGCACGCCAGGTTGCCGCCGCCTCCGTACCACGACGCCTCCGCAAGGCGATACGCATCCAGTCGGCCGAGCCTGCGGTGCGAGGACAGGTCGTAGGAGTCGCCGGCAAAGCGCAGGCGCACGAGCTCGCTGAGCGTGTGCCGCGGCACGTAGCGCAGCCGAAAGCGCCCACCGGTGCGCGTGCGTGTCTCAGCCAGCGTGCTCCAGCCGTGACGACCGAGCGCCTGCAGCGCTACCAGCCGTCCCGAGAGCCCCGGGCGCAGCGAGCCGGTGACGGAAGCCGCCCGGCCGGCGAGCACGTTCAGCCTCGCGCGCCGGACCGCGAGCGCGGTGTCGGCGGCCGGTGCGATCGGCGCCGAAGCCCTTAAAGAGATGGAAAGGGGCGCGAGCAACGGCACAGCGGGCGACGTCGGGGGCGTCGCAGGGACGTACATGTACGGCAACCTCCTTGTTTACCGCCTACGGGGTTAGCTGTCGGGCTCACACGCGACCGAGCGCGCCAAAGAAACGCGGATCAGCCGGGCGTTACGGCCATAGCAACGGCCGATTCGCCCCATCCAGACCGCGTTCTCAGCGATCTGGCAGTGGGTCCCCCGCTCGCCTCCATCCACGGAGACGACTCGGCAGGGTCAGACGGTTGGTGACACGCTAAAGGGTTCTTGGACGGCATATGTGTGACGGAGGACACACATGGGTCATCTCCGCACAAGCAGTCTCGGAGGCCGCACGCGCTAGGGTCGCGGCTGATGGTTGACGCCCAGCACGGAAAGAGCTGAGCACGAGCAGCGAGTCTGAATCTACGCAGACGATCCCCGCGAAGCGGCCCACGGGCTGAGCAGTAGTCAGCGCCGCAGTTTCGACTTCAGCCGCTCGAGTCGCGCGCGACGCATACGCCGCGCATACGTGTCGCGGTCCAAGCCGCGATCCGGGTTGATCAGCCGATCAAGCAGTGCCCAGAGTGCCCAAACCACACTATTCGCCGCCTTTAGCCCCGTCGATGTGCTCCTGCGTGATCTTGCCGTCGGTGGGCACGTTCGGGTGGTGGACGTGACAGAGTTTGTAGCGGCCGTGGACGAAACGTCCGAGGCGGTGGCAGCCGGTCTTGTGACATTCGAGGTGCTTGTAGACGCCGAGGACGAAGGCGATCAGCGTGATCGTGCTGGCGAGTTCGACCCAGCTGTCGGTGAAGACCTGCGGCTGGCTCCAGAAGGTCAGGGCGAGGATCATCTTGGCCCTCGGGCGCAACCTCGCGCGGTCCTTGGGTCCCCGTCAGCGGTCATCTGCGCGAGATTAGCGGCGCGCGGCGCTACTCGGCCTCGTCGGGCCACTCCGCAGCGCCCATCACGCCGTCGCCGTCGGTCGGCTTGGGGCCGCCAACGGCAACGATATCCAGGCCGTCGGGGCCGGCCTCGAACGCGCGCACGACCTCGGGGGCCACGCGCAGCACGTCCCACTGACGCAACTCGTGCAGCTCGCCGTCGAGCAGTACCCGCCCTGAGCCGGACACGATCACGTAGGCCTCCTCCTGCTCGCGGTGACTGTGCGCCATCGGGCTGCGCAGGTCCGGCGCGTAGCGAAACAGGCTGACCCCGAGGTCGCGCGAGTCGAGGTGCTTGCGAGCGAATTTACCCTCGATCCCCGGCGCGCGCTCCCCGATCGAGTCCTCGACGTCCAGCAGGTTGACGGTGGCGAAACGGGACATTCGATCTCCTTTGACGGGCGGACGGGAGCTTCCCGTCCCCCACCATAGCCCGCGCTTGGCGGGTTCGGGCATGATCCAACTCCCGTTCAACCCAAGAGGAGGCTCGCCATATGGCTCTGGACGCGACGAAGATCGGGCAGGTGGTGGCAGATCAGATGGAGGCGCTCGAAGATCGCTTCGGAGACGACTGCGTGATCGGCGACGTATGCACGATCGTCGAGGTGCTGGGACCGCACGGCTCGCAGGTGGCGATCCGGCCGAGCGGCGACACGCGTCCGCATGCCCTGATCGGGCTGCTGCGGCTGGCCGAGCAGATGGCGCTCAGCGGCATGCGCGGGGAGCCCTCCGAAGACGATTGACGATCGCTCGTCCGCCGACATTGACGGCACGCCTCTCAGCAGCGACAATCGACGCCATGGCCAACCCTGACCGCCTGACGGCGCTCGATTCCACGTTCCTGCACCTCGAGGACGACTCGACCGCGCACATGCACGTGGCGTCGGTGATGATCTTCGATGGCAAGGCGCCGACGCCGCAGGAGCTCGTCGAGCACGTCCTCAACCGCCTGCACCTCGTGCCGCGCTACCGCCAGCGACTGGCCTACGTCCCGCTCGGCCAGGGCCGGCCTGTGTGGACCGACGATCCGCACTTCAACCCGCGCTACCACATCCGTCACACCGCACTGCCCAAGCCGGCGGACGAGGCCGCGCTGAAGCAGCTCGCAGGGCGCCTGTTCTCCCAGCGCCTGGATCGCTCGAAGCCGTTGTGGGAGATCTGGCTGGTGCAGCGCATGGCGGGCGGACGTTTTGCGCTGATCGCAAAGACCCATCACGCGCTCGTCGACGGCATCTCCGGCGTGGACATCACGACCGTCCTGTTCGACACCGCCGCCGAGCCCCTGATCGCGCCCCGCCCGGCGATGCCCTGGACGGCCAAGCCGCTGCCAGGGCAGGCCAAGCTGCTCGGCGAGGCGCTGCTCGAGCGCACGACCGTGCCCGCGGAGATGGGGCGCGGCACGCGCGCTTTACTGCGCGCTCCGCGTAGAGCGCTCTCACAGCTCAAGGACAACCTGGCTAGCCTCGGCTCGACGACGCTCGCCGGCATCAGCGCGCCCGCCCCGCCAAGCCCGTTCAACGTCGATATCGGACCGCACCGCCGCTACGGCTTCCTCGACGCGGACCTCGCCCAGTTCAAGGCGATCAAGGACTCGCTCGGCGGCACGCTCAACGACGTCGTGCTCACCTCGGTCAGCCTCGCGCTCGGACGCTACCTGCGCTCCCACGGCCAGGACACCGAGGGGCTCGTGCTGAAGGCGATGGTGCCGGTCTCGGTGCGTGCCGGCGCCGATCGCAAGAGATCCGACCCACCGGCGCTCGGCAATCAGGTCGCGGCGATGTGGGCGCCGCTGCCGGTCGGCGTCGAGAACCCGGCGGACTGCCTGCAGCAGATCCGCGTCGCGATGGAGGACCTGAAGGAATCCGGCCAGGCGGTCGGCGCACAGGTGCTCGTCAACCTCGCCGGGTTTGCCCCGCCGACGATCCTCAGCCAGGCCGCGCGGCTGCAGGCGCGCCAGCGCTTCTTCAACCTCGTCGTCACGAACGTGCCGGGGCCACAGTTTCCGCTGTACCTGCTCGGGCGCCGCCTGCAGGTGCTGTATCCGGTCGTTCCCCTCGCGCGCCGCCAAGCGCTCGGGATCGCGGTCATGAGCTATGACGGCCATCTCGGCTTCGGGCTGCTCGGCGACTATGACGCGCTGCCCGAGCTCGAGTCGATCGTTCAGGACCTGCGCCGGGCGATTGCCTCGCTTGCGCGCGCGGCCGGCGTTTCGCGTGCGCCCGCGAAAACAGCCGCCGCTCCGCGCAAGGCCGCCGTCCCACGAAAAGCCGCCGCACCGCGCAAAACCACTCGCCGCGCCCGGGCCGAGCGGTCCTCGTCCTCGCCCAGCGCCGCCCCCAAGGCCGCAGCCAAATCAACCACCTGAGGTGCGCCTGGCCCTCTGCCAGCTGAACGCCACCGTTGGCGACATCGCCGGCAACGCCGAGCGCATCCGCGCGGGCGCTCGGGCCGCGCGCGAGGCGGGCGCGGACCTCGTGCTGTTCCCCGAGCTGGCCCTCACCGGCTATCCGCCCGAGGACCTGCTCCTGCGCGAGCACTTCCTGCGCGACGCCGCCATCGCGCTGCGGGCGCTGGCCCGCGAGATCGACGGGCCGACCGCGATCGTCGGCTTCCCCGAGTCCGCGCCCTCCTCCTCCTCCTCCTCCTCCTCCTCCCCCGTCACGCCAGCCACCTGTGTCTACAACTCCGCGGCAGTGATCGCCGAGGGCGTTGTGCAAACGGTCTATCGCAAGTTTCACCTCCCCAACTACGGCGTGTTCGACGAGCGTCGCTATTTCACGGCCGGCTCGGACCCGCTCGTGATCGACGTCGCCTCTGTCCGCGTGGGCGTGTCGGTGTGCGAGGACCTGTGGACACCGGGCGCCCCGGCCTCCGCGCAGGCCGCCGCCGGTGCGAGCTTGATCGCGAACATCTCCGCCTCTCCCTATCACGCGGGCAAGGGGGCCGAACGCGAGCGACTGTTCGCGCAGCGAGCGCGTGAAAACGGCACTTACGTCGCCTTCTGCGGGCTGGTCGGTGGCCAGGACGAGCTTGTCTTCGATGGCCACTCCTTCGTGCTCGACCCGGCCGGGGAGACGATCGCGCGCGCAGCACAGTTTGAGGAGGACCTGCTCGTCTGCGACCTCGACACTCCGTCCTCGATGCCGGCCCACCGGTCTCTGCGGGCGGCCCTTACCCCGCTCGAAGCCGAGGTGTACGGCGCACTTGAGCTCGGCCTGCACGACTACGTGGAGAAGAACGGCTTTCAACAGGTCGTGCTCGGTCTCTCCGGCGGGATCGACTCGGCGCTCGTCGCCTGCCTTGCCGCGGACGCGCTCGGCCCCGAGCGTGTGAACGTCGCGATCATGCCCTCTCCCTACTCCTCCGCCTCGACTCAGGGGGACGCCCGCGCGCTGGCGGCGGCGCTCGGCGTGCGCGCACACGAGCTGGCGATCGAGCCGGCGATGCACGCCTACGAGCAGACCCTGCGCGAGGACTTCCACGGTCTGCCGGCGGGGCTTGCGGAGGAGAACCTGCAGGCACGCATCCGCGGCAACCTGCTGATGGCGCTGTCGAACAAGTTTGGTTGGCTCGTGCTCACAACCGGCAACAAGTCGGAGATGTCGGTCGGCTACACGACGCTCTACGGTGACCTTGCCGGGGGGCTCGCCGTGATCAAGGACGTGCCGAAGACGCTCGTCTACCGCCTCTGTCAGTGGCGCAACTCCGCCATCGGGGCGGTCGCCGGAGCCGCGTCGGAACCGATCCCGGCGTCGATCCTCGAGCGCGCTCCGTCGGCCGAGCTGCGCCACGACCAGCGCGACGAGGACTCGCTGGCGCCATACGAGCTGCTCGACCGCATCCTGCAGGGCTACATCGAGCTCGACCACGGACGCGAGCAACTGCTCGCCGAAGGGCTGCCCGCAACCGAGGTCGACGCCACGATCCGGCTTGTGGACCTTGCCGAGTACAAGCGCCGCCAAGCGCCGCCGGGCATCAAGGTCACCACGCGCGCTTTCGGGCGCGATCGGCGCATGCCGATCACCAACCGCTACCAAGATCGCGGCTGAGCTTGGCGCAGCCGCCCATTCCACGCTCGCTCGGCGACCGCCTGGAAGGTGCACGGATACCCTGCGAGCGTGCATCTGCGCCTCCGACTGCTCGCCTCGGCTCTCGCCGCGCTCTGCCCGCTCGCGCTCACCGCCTGCGGGAACACCCTGCAGGACCAGCCGATCCCGCACAACACGCTTGAGGGACTGATCGTGGCGCCATTCCCGGTGTATTGGGTGGGCGGCGTCTTTCGCGATCTGCAGATCTCTGAAGCCACCCACGATCCGGGCGGGGCGTTCAGCGTCCAGTACGGCGACTGCGTGCGGGGCGGGCAGAGCACCTGCGTGCCGCCGCTGCGGATCGTCACCTCCCCCGACAACAGTTTCGTGCCGGGCGGTTCCACCACGACCAGGCGCACTCACATCCGCGGCGTCGCGGCGGTCGTGGCGCAGGGTGGCGACACGATCGAGATCCCGACCGCCGGAGTCGTGCTCAGCGTCTATGCCCGCAATCCTGGCCTGGCTGCCGAGGCCGCCGCCACCGTGGTGCCGATCGATGAAGTGGGCGTGCCGAAAGGCAGACTGCCCGCGGCGCTTCCAGCGACCGCCTTTGCGGAAACGCCCCTGCCGAGCCAGATGCCTTCGCCGCTGCGCGCGCTGCGTCAGGGACCATGAAGCCTTGTGCCAGTGTGCGCGCGTGGCGCACGCGCGCTGATCCGAGTCAGGCTTTGGCCTGATCGCGCACCGCGATCGTCATGCGCGTCAGCGCGCACATCCGCCCCGCGTCGTCCGTGAAGCGGACGTCCCAAACCCACGTCGTACGGCCCTTGTGCAGCCGCTCGGCATGCGCGTTGACGAACCCCTCCGTGATCGGGCGCAGGAAGCTCGTGTTGTTCGACAGGCCCATCGCGATCTTGCCGTCTTCGAACACGCCGAGCGCGGTTGCAAGGGAGGTCATCGACTCTGCCAGCGACGCATACACGCCGCCGTGAATCAGGCCGTATGGCTGGCGGATCTCGTCGCGCACCGCCACCTTCGCGTGTACGTCTGTGTCGGAGATCTCGACGAGCTCGAGGCCGTACAAACGGTCGAAGCCGACCATCCCCCCGCTGTTCAGCTGCTCGATGCTCCGCATCTCCATCGCCGCGCCACGATAGCCTACGAGCCGTCCGGCCTGCCGGGCATCCATTCATGAGCCGACTCGACGACCTGCCCCCTGACCTGCGTGCGACCCTCTCGCTGCTGCTCGACCGTGGCAAGAGCTACGCCGAGATCGCAGACATGCTCGCCATCCCCGAGAGCACCGTGCGCGACCGCGCCCATGCGGCGCTCGACGCGCTCTCCGCCGGCCCAGCCACGGCCCGTTCGGGCGTCAGCGGGCCGGGTTCCTCACGCGGGACATCGCCGAGTGAGCGTTCAACCCGGACCCCTCGCTCCTCAAGCCCTCCCTCCCGTGCGCCGAGCTCCGACTCCCCTCCGCCCCCGTCAACCGCGCGCGCCCGCGCAGCCGCGGCGCCGCCCTCTTCGCGTCGTGCCGGAGCGCTGCTGTTGCTCGCGCTACTCGCCATTGTGATCGTTGCGGTCGTGCTGATATCAGGCGGCGGGAGCGGCTCCGGCAAAGCCTCGAGCACCGGCTCGAATGCCTCCTCCACGAGCTCGACCTCCTCAAAGACGTCTACCGCGTCAAAACCGACCGAAGACAAGCGCATCACGCTCAGCTCCCCCGAACCGTCGAGTAAATCGATCGGCGCGGTCGAGGTTCTCTCCGAAGGCGGCAAATACGCCTACTACATCGCCGCGACCAACCTGCCCCCGTCCAAAGGCTTCTTCTACGCGGTCTGGCTCTACAACTCGCCCACGAGCCACGAGGCGGTCAGCAAGGCGCCGAACGTCGGCTCCGACGGTCGCCTGCAGGGCGGCGCGCTGCTGCCCGCCGACGCGGGCAAATACCACGAGATGCTGCTCACACGTGAGACGAGCTCGGATCCCACCACGCCGGGGCCCGTTGTGCTCAAGGGCGCATTTGCGCTGCACTGAGCCTCACCCCAGCAGCTTGCCCGGGTTCATGATCCCCGCAGGATCGAGCTCTCCCTTCAACGCGCGCAGCGTCGCCACGCCTTCTGGCCCGACCTCGCGCTCCATCCACGGCGCGTGGTCGCGCCCGACCGCGTGGTGGTGGGTGATCGTGCCGCCGCCGTCGAGGATCGCCCGGCTGGCGGCTTCCTTGACCGCGCGCCACTGGCCGATCTCATCGCCGTCGCGCTGGCGGGCGACGAACGTGAAGTAGAGCGACGCGCCGGTCTCATACAGGTGTGAGACGTGACACATGACGAGCCCTGGCGTGCCCTGCGCCTCGAGCGCGGCGGCAATCGCGCTCCCAACCGCGCGGTGCAGCCGCCGCAGGTTCGACCATTGCGTGGCGGTCTCGAGCGTCTCGACGAGCACGCCCTGCGTGAGCAGCTCGTCGCGCAGATAGGGAGCGGAGTAGCGCCCGTGGAGCCATGCCTCTCCAGGTGAGCGTCCTACCCGCACGCCGCCGTTGTCCCGCACCAGGTCGAGCGCGCGCTTGCGTCTGATCGCGACCTCGACGCGCTCCCCCTCGAAGCCGAGGATCGCCAGGCACGCCCCGTCGCCGCGTCCGCGCAACCCGAGATAGGCGCGTCCCAGCCGCCCCTTGATTCCGCCCGTGCCGGCGAGCGCGAGCGACATGCGCGTCTCCTGAACGTCTGAGAGCCGCGCGACGTCGGGCATGGCGTGCTGCTGGGCGAGCGCGCGCAGCGCGCCCACGCCAGCGGCGAAGTCCGCGAAGAAGACGCCCTCGTAGATTCGCTCCTCGGGCGCCACGCGCACGCGCAAGGAGAGCTCGTCGATCACGCCGCACGTGCCCTCCGAGCCCACCAGCAGCCGCCGCAGCTCCGGGCCGGCCGCGCTGGCCGGCACCGCCTGAAGCGCGATGTCGCCCGTGGGCGCCGCGAGGCGCAGCCCGAGGATCATCTTCTCGATCGAGCCATATCCGCTCGAGGCCTGCCCGGCCGAGCGTGTCGCCGCACAGCCGCCGAGCGAGACGTACTCGAAGGACTGCGGATGGTGGCCGAGCGTCAGGCCGCGCGCGCCCAGATACCGCTCCAGGACGGGGGCGCGCATGCCCCCCTGCGCGACGACGGTCAGCGACTCGCGGTCGAGCTCGACGACGTTGCCCATGCGACGCATGTCGAGCGCGATCACGCCCGCGTGCTCGCCGCGCAGCGGCGCGACGCCGCCGACGACGCTCGTGCCTCCGCCGAAGGGAACGACGGCGATCGAGTCGCGGGCGCAGCGCTCGAGCACGGCGCGCACCTGCGCATGGCCGGCCGGATAGACGATCGCGTCGGGGGCCCCCTCGGGCTCGCCCGCGCGCAGGCGTACGAGATCCGGGTAGCCCTTGCCGGCGGCGTGCAGGACGCGCGCTGCGTGATCGTCGCGCACGCCGTCGTCCCCGACGGCCTCGCGCAGCGCCGCCAGCGACGAGGTAGACAGCGTGGAGGGAGCGATCCGCACCCGCTCGAGCGCCACGGGCGGGCGCGGGCGCGACGCGATGCCGACGGTCTCGCGCAGGTAGTCCAACGCATGCGGCGGCAAGCCAGGAGGATGCTCGGGGTCGCCCCAGCCCCACCAGCGCATCGTGGGCGCGTCGATCGCGTCAGTCATCGGCCGTGTATCCGCTGGAGGCCGTCGAGCGCCTCTTCGATCGTGGCGCGCGCCGCACGACGCACCATGTGCCCGCCGAAGCGCGGGAAGAACCCGCTCAACGTCTGGTGCAACTCGATTGTCACCTCGGTCGGCCCGGTCGCCTCGCTCACGCCGCCAGAGCCGCTGGAGCCAGCCACGGGAGCGCCGACAAGCGGCGGCGAGCTCGCGGACGCCGGGCGCAGGCTGACTTCGGTCTCGGCGGTCTTCAGCACGCGAGCGAACGGCGTGCCGGCGATCCGCTGGCGCCAGCGCAGCGACCGCTCGCCTCCCTTCGCCTCCACTAGCTCGAAGTCTGCGCGCACCGTTTTGCCCTTCGCGGTCTTCATCACCTCGGTGAAGGCGGTCTGCTCGCCTGTACTCCTAAGGGTGACGTCCTCGACCCTGCTCACCCGCGGCCACCAGCGCGGGAGGTGGTGCGGGTCACCGATCAGCTCCCACAGCTCGTCTACCGGAGCGGCGATCGTGCGACTGGCGCGCGCGGTGGGCATGTCGGGGAGCTTAGGGCCTAGGCCCGTAGGGCCGCACGTCTGGCCTTACGGTCTCAAGAGTCGTAGCTGAGCAGCGCGTGTGCCGTGTGCGGTGTGAGTCGCTCGCGGCCGTTCAGGAACGCAAGCTCGATCAGGAACCCGCAGCCGACGACCTCACCCCCGAGCTGCTCGACCAGGTCGCACAGCGCGCTCGCCGTTCCCCCGGTGGCGAGCAGGTCGTCGTGCACGAGCACGCGCTTGCCCGCGTGCACAGCGTCGGTGTGCAGCTCGAGCTCGTTCGCGCCGTACTCGAGCAGGTACTCAGCGCGCACCGTCTCATACGGAAGCTTGCCGGGCTTGCGCGCGAGCACGAAGCCGGCGCCCAGCTCGAGCGCGAGCGCGGGCCCGAGGAGGAACCCGCGCGCCTCCGCCGCCACCACGCAGTCGACATGCAGCGGCCGCGCATACTCGGCCAGCGCGTTGACCGCCTGCGCGAGCGCGCGCGGGTCGGCCAGGAGCGGCGTGATGTCCTTGAACCCGATCCCGGGCTTGGGAAAGTCCGGGATCTCGCGAACGAGCGCCCGCAGATCGGTTGCTGTCTGGGTCATAGCCCTGACGTCCGAGGACGCAGATAGGCGCAGGTCATCGGGCGTCAGCGCAAGATCTTGCGCAGATCGCGGACCAACAGCAGATGCTTCAGGTGGGTGGCGACCGCCGCGAGGTTCTCGAGCGCCTCGACGGCCTCTTTGCGCCGCTGCGGGTTGCGCGAGCGCAGCGCCGGCGCGAGGATCTGCTGGAGCAGGTTCGCCTCGCGGTCGGCCGAGGAGCGGAACACGCGCAGGTTGCGACCACCGACCCCGTAGCGCGCAAGCTCCGCGACCGCGCCGATGATCTCGCGCTCGGTCTCGTCGAAGTAGCGCACGCCGCCACGCAGCTCGCCCTTGACGACGCCGTACTCCTCGAGCTCGCGCACGAGCTTGTCGTCGGCCTTCGTCTCGTCGAGCACGTCTTCCATCGAGTACAGCGCGCCGGTGACCTCGCGCACGCTCACGCTCGGGCGCCACGGCCGCATCCCGTCGCGGCCCGAGCCCCCCGGCGCGGGCGTGTCCTGCCCCGAGCGTCCCGCCGCGAGCTCCTGGCGGATCACGCGCAGCGGCAGGAACTCGTCGCGCTGCATGCGCAGGATCGTGCGCAGGCGCGCGACGTCGCCCTGGGTGTAGAGGCGGTAGCCGCCCGGTGTGCGCCGCGGCGTCAGAAGCTTCTGGTCCTCCAGGTAGCGGATCTTCGAGATCGAGATGTCGGGGAACTCCTGCACGAGCGCCTTGCACACCGCGCCGATCGTGATCGACTTCTGGCGCGGCGCCACGCCCCCGTCGGCCTGCAGCGTGTCCTGCAGCTCGCCGACGTCGGCCGGTGGCGTCTGCGCGGCCATCAGCGGGCGTGGAACGTCAGCTTGTACTTGCCGATCTGCACCTCGTCGCCCTCCTCCAGGCGCTGAGACTCGATCCGCGAGCGGTTCACGTAGGTGCCGTTCAGCGAGCCGCAGTCGTCGAGGTGCCACTGCTCGCCGCGGCGAATCAACAGCGCGTGGTCGCGCGAGACCGTCACGTCGTCGAGGAACACCTCGGCGTCCGGGCGCCGGCCGATGCTCATCCGCTCGCGGTCCACCGCGAAGCTCTCACCCACACGGCCCCCGCCGGCACGGATCACGAGCGCCGGTCCTCGTGCCGCGACCTCGTCCGGCTCGAGCGGCACCAGCTCGCCGGCGTCGTCGATGCGATAGGTCGCCGTCACCGGATCCCCGTCGGGCCCGCCCACGGACTCGGCGCGCACGAGCAGCGCGCCGCAGCGCTGGCAGTAGTTGGCGCCCTCGACGTTGACGAAGCCGCACTCGGTGCAGTGCAGGGCCATGACCGCGATCCGCTCCGATCTAGGCGGCCCGCCGCCACGGCTCGCGCGCGCGAGCCAGGGAGCGCCGTCTCACGACTGGCCGTCCTGCGTGGAGGTGTCCTGCTGACGATGGGCGAGGATGTCTGTGAGCTGCTGGACGTCGTCGCCGGTGATCATCACCTCGCCGCCGTCGTGCTTCTTGCGCAGGCGGTTGACCAGCTCCGCGCGCAGGATGTCGATCTTGCCGTGCAAGATGCGCCGCTTGTAGGAGACCTCGGTCTCCTCCTCGGTCAACTGCCTGATGACATCTTTCAGTTCGACGTCCGTCAGCGAGCCAAGGTCGGGAAACGTGTCGTCCATCTCGGGCCTATCTCCTCTTGCGACGGTGTGTGTTTTGCGCCGCCGACCCCTGTCGAGACGGTGGCGTCGCCAGATCGATTGCACCTCCACTATAGACCAAAAGGTAAAGCTGAGCTTGAGAGTGCGTTGGGATGTGACCGGCTGCCTGGCCGTGTCCGTCGAGCTGCCGTCAACGAGCGCGTGTCGCCCGCAGCTGGCGGGCGCCCGAGCGCGCGTACAGCCCGCTGGCGAGGAGCGTGAGCGCCAGGCCGACGAGCAAGAGCACGGTGGCAAACCCTTCAAGGCCGGCCATCGCGAAGAAGAACGAGCCGAGCACCGGCGCCACCGCGATCCGTCCCGGCCAGTTGATGCGCAGCTCGACGCCGCGCTTTTGCCCGTAGCGCCCAAGAACCAGCATCAAGAGCTCGCGCGCCGCGAGCACCGCGAGCGCCCACCGCGGCAATAGCGCGAAGCGCCAGCACACGACGACGCCGGAGATCACGAGCAGTCTGTCGGTCACGGGATCCATCAGCGTGCCCAGGCGGCTGTACTGGCGCGTCACGCGCGCCGCGATCCCGTCGGCGTAGTCGCCCCAGCCGATCGTCCCGAACAGCGCCGCCGGCCAGAAGCCTGTCCCGTCGCGGCTGGAGAGCGCCACGATCAGGAACACGGGGATCAGGGCGAGGCGCAGGAAGCCGACCGCGTTTGGCACCGTCCACGGCCGCAGCGGCGCCCCGGACAGCGTCTGCGGCGGTGGCGGCCCCGAGCGGTCAAGCCCGAACAGTCGCCGTACCGTCAACGGCGGGCCCTCTGGCGACCGTCGCGGGCTTACCTTTACAGGCTCGTGCGGATCCTCCCCGGCGCCGGACGGGGAGCCTTCTAGGGGAGGCTCCGCCACAGCTCGTCCACCGCCCGCAACAGCTCGTCCGGCTCACCGTCGAGCGGCAAGCCCGCGACCGTCTGGCGGCCGCGGCGTACCTGCACCTCGATCTCGCCGGACTCGAGCGCGCGCCGGCCGACCGTCAGGCGCAACGGGCAGCCGAGCAGCTCGGCGTCGGCGAACTTCTCCCCCGGGCCGAGCTCGCGGTCGTCGTAGAGCACCTCGATAGCGCTGTCGCACAACGTCTCATACAGCTGCTCGGCGGCATCGCGCTCCGGTGTCCCCGTCTTGCCGATCCCGACGAGGTGTACCGCGAACGGCGCCAGCGCTTTCGGCCAGGAGATGCCGTGCTCATCCGCGAACTGCTCGACGGCTGCCGCCACGATCCGCGCCGGGCCGATCCCGTAGCAGGCCATCCACGCCGGGTGCTCGGCGCCGGTCTCATCGAGGTAGCGCGCGCCAAGCGGCTCGGAGTAGCGCGTGCCGAGCTTGAAGATGTTGCCGATCTCGATCGCCGGCTCACGCGTCAGGCGCTCACCGTCCTTGAAGTACTCCTCGCCCACCTTCTCCACCCCGGGCGCGGCGAGAGCGGCCTCGACGTTCGCGGCGTAGCCATCCCCCAGCACGACCTCGTCCTCGCCCGCGGCGCACGGCGCCATGTACTCGTGCGCGCCGAGACCGCCCATCATCCCGACATCGCCTTCGACCCGGTACCAGCGCAACCCGGTGCGGTCCATCATGCGGTCGTACGCGCCGACGTGGAGCTCGTAGCTCTCCTCCATCCCAGCCTGGTCGCGGTCGAAGGAGTAGGCGTCCTTCATGATGAACTCGCGCGTGCGCAGCACGCCCGCGCGCGGGCGTGGCTCGTCTCGCTCCTTGACCTGGAAGTGGTAAACGACGATAGGCAGGTCGCGATAGGAGCGCACGATCTGGGCGATATGGGTGGTGACGGCCTCCTCGTGGGTCATTGCGAGCACGAGCTCAGAGCCCTTGCGGTCGGTCAGCTTGAACAGCTCGTCGATCTCCAGGCGACCGGTCTTGCGCCACGGCTCGGCCGGCTGCAGGACCGGCATCAACATCTCCTGGCCGCCGATCGCGTCCATCTCCTCACGGATGATCTGCACGGCTCGCTGGTGCACGCGCCAGCCGGCGGGTAGCCACGTCCACATGCCGGCGCCCAGCTGGCGGACCAGGCCGGCGCGGACCATCAGCTTGTGCGATGTCGCCTCGGCGTCGGCGGGCGCCTGCTTCTCGGTCGGCAGGAGGTAGTTGGAAAGGCGTGCCATCGGGGAAACAGAGCCTAGTGATCGCTCTGATACAACAGCCCCGTGGGGCCATCAAGGGTCTCGCTTCCAGACTGCGAATGAAAATCACCGACTAAGGAGTCTCTGCAATGGCCTACACAGTCCCGCCGCTTCCCTACGCTTACGACGCGCTCGAGCCGCACATCGACGAGGCGACGATGAAGGTCCACCACGACAAGCACCATCAGGCGTACGTGGACAAGGCCAACGCCGCCCTGGAGGGCACGTCGCTCGCCGGCGCGGCGATCGAGGACGTGCTGAAGGACCTGAGCCAGGTCCCCGAGGACAAGCGCACCGCGGTGCAGAACAACGGCGGTGGCCACTACAACCACAGCCTCTTCTGGGAGAGCATGAGCCCGGACGGCGGTGGCGCTCCCGAGGGGGAGTTGGCGCAGGCGATCGACTCGGTGTTCGGCTCGTTCGAGGCGTTTCAGTCGAGCCTCAAGGAAGCCGGCGTCAACCGTTTCGGCTCGGGCTGGTCGTGGCTCGTGCACAACGGCTCGGAGGTCGCGATCGTGAGCACGCCCAACCAGGACAACCCGATCTCCAACGGCAGCACGCCGCTGCTCGGCGTCGACGTGTGGGAGCACGCCTACTACCTGAAGTACCAGAACCGCCGTCCCGACTACATCGACGCGTGGTGGAACGTCGTCGACTGGTCGAAGGTCGCCGAGCGGTTCGCAGCCGCGAGCTGATCTTTCGCTCGACCTGTCGCATGCTTGTAAATAGCTGATGTGGTTCCGGTCGGCGTAAACGCCGACCGGCGGGCCTGCACATGTGCAGGCCCGAGACGGGCCGCATGCGGCCCGTCTACGGGGTGGCGCATGCGCCACCCCGAACAGCATCAACTCCTTCGGGCTCAGCCTCGGGAGAAGCGCCGGCCGGCGACCGGCGAGACTGCCTCGTCGAGCACCGTCGCCGGTTCGGCGCGAGCGGTGGACAGCGGACCCGCGTCGGCAGGCAGCGCGGAGGGCTCGAGCATCGAGTCCAGCACGTCCTCGGCGTCCCGCGCCGCGGCGGCCTCCATCGCGGCGATCCGCTCCGGTGTCAGCTGCGTGTCGTCCTCGTTCTCGGCGAGCCACGCGCGCGCCTCGGCGGCGGCGGCCTCGTCGCGCTGGACGGTCTTGCCGGCGGCGTAGTAGCGGTCGATCTCCTTGAACAGCTCGTCCACCAGCTGCTCGGTCGGGACCTTCTTCAGCGGCTCGCCCTTGGAGTAGATCATCCCCATGTCTTTCGCTCCGGTAATCCCGAAGTCGGCGTGGCGGGCCTCGCCGATGCCGTTGACCGCGCAGCCGAGCACCGAGACCTCGATCGGGTCCTCGTAGGCTTCCAGGCGCCGCTCGACCTCGACGACGACGGAGTCCATGTCGAACTGCAATCGCCCACAGGTCGGGCAGGCGATCAGGTCGGGGCCGCGCTCGCGCAGCTTCAGCGCCTTGAGGATCTCCCAGGCGACCTTCACCTCCTCCTCGGCGTGGAACGTTGAGAGGGAGATGCGGATCGTGTCGCCGATCCCGTCCGCGAGCAGCGTGCCGAGCCCGACGGCCGACTTCAGCGAGCCTGACCACTTGGTGCCCGCCTCTGTCACCCCGAGATGCAGCGGGTAGGGGATGCGCTCGGAGAGCATCCGGTTTGAGGCGATCGTGTTCGGCACGGAGGTCGACTTCATCGAGACCTTGAAGTTCTCGAAGTCGAGGCTCTCCATCAGCTCCACCGTCTCGATCGCCGCGGTAACGAGCGCCTCCACGGGGTTGTCGTACTCGAGCTGGCGCAGATGCTTGGGCAGCGAGCCGGAGTTAACGCCTACGCGCAGCGGCGTGCCGTGGCGCTTGGCCAGCGCGATCACCTCGGCGACCTTCTCCGGGCCGCCGATGTTGCCCGGGTTCAGCCGCACGCAGTGCGCCCCCGCCTCGATCGCCTTCAGCGCGAGCGTGTGGTTGAAGTGGATGTCGGCGATCACCGGGATCGGGGATTGCGCGACGATCGTCTTCAGCGCCTCGACGTCCTGCTCGCGGGGCACCGCGACGCGCACGATATCGGCGCCGGCATCGGCCACGGTGCGGATCTGGTCCATAGTTGCCCGCAGGTTGGCGGTCTCGGTCTTCGTCATCGTCTGCACCGCCACCGGCGCGCCGCCGCCGATCGGAACGGGACCGACGTGGATCTGACGCTCTGAGGACATAGGCTGATTCTACGATGCCCGACGTCTACTCCACCGCAGGCGGCCCGTTGGCGCGTGTCGCCTCGCGCGTGGCGTCGCCGATCGCCGCGCGTGCGCGTATGCGCCGACACGCTCGCCTGTTCGCGCTCACGCGCCTGCCCGCCGGGGCGCGCGTGCTCGACGTGGGTTGTGGACAGCTTGGATTGCGAGCCCTGGAGCCGGATCTCGACATAACCGGCGTCGACCTCGCCGAGTGTCCCGGCTACCCCGGGCCGTTCGTGCGCGCCGACGCCGCCGACGGGCTGCCGTTCGCGGACGACGAGTTCGACCTGGTCTACTGCTCGAGCGTGATCGAGCACGTCCCGCCGCCGCGCCGCGCCGCGTTCGCCGCGGAGATCCGCCGCGTGGGTCGCGGCTGGTTCGTGCAGACACCCGCCTTTTCGTTCCCCCTCGAGCCGCATTCATTGCTGCCGGGCGCGCACTGGCTGCCGGTGCGCTTGCGCAAGCCCTACTGGCGTCTCGGCGCCGCCGGGGGGTGGGAAGAGATCTCGCTGCTGCGCCGCGGCGAGCTGGAGGCGCTGTTCGGGCCCGCCCTGGCCGAGCGGGCCGGGCCGCTGGTCAAGAGCTGGGTGTGCGTGCGACCGGCTACCAACGCAGGCGACCGCCGCCCGGTTTGACGGCGCCGGTCGACCTAGTCAGCAGGGCGAGTCGAGCCCTGCTGGTCGTGGTGCATGTAGGTGACGGTGCCTCCGCTTGAGACCTGCTCTACCGGGACGCCGCCCGACCCGTAGATGTAGCTGTTCGTTCCGTCGCTGAGATCAGCGGCAGGCCTTCGGTCAGTCCCAGGCGAGGAAGGTCGTGGTCCCGGAGATCGTCTGGGAGGTCCTGAGCCCTTCGCCGTTGTAGGCGTAGATGTCTTTGATTTCGCTGACTTCGCCTTCTTTGGTCCGTTCGACCGAGGTCAGGTTCCCCGCCTGGTCGTAGCCGTATGCCGTGGCGGAGTCACGAGATGCCGAGATGCTTCCGTACGGTACCTTCTACGAGTGCCGCCTGACCGAGCGCAGTTGGTCGCAACGTTGCGGCTAGTGCTCCGAGGCGCACCCATCGCCGGGTGTTTTCGATTAGACCAGCCTCATCGAGTAAGTGAAGGGCTCGTGTAACGGCGTTCCGCACACGCGGACGTTCACGATATCCCCGGGTGTGATCCCGCATAAGCCAGTCGCAGATCTGAAGCACTTCGATGCCTTGCCCACCCCACCAAAGTTTTCGGGCTTGAGGCCCATCCGGTCCAAAGACCGGCATGATCGCTGCCGCGAGCTCAGCAGAGGGCATCTCTGTAAGCAGCTTCACTTTGGCCCTCGCCACCCTCCTCACATCATCACTAGGCAAACGAGATCACCACTTAGCATCCGAGCAGGGGAGAGAAGTCGGGTCGCCGGGGAGCAGCATGCCGACCGCTACCTTCCGAGACTAGGGTCCGCGCGGTGCTCCTTGAGCAAATCGTTCAGCTCGGCGACCACCGATGCCGCGTTCCCACGCGCTCGCTTCCGAGCCCCGTGACCAACGGCGATGCCGGTCATCGCGAGCTTTCTTCCATCACTTAGCGTCGCGATACCGACGGCGGGAAAGACACGCAACTGCCCGAATGAGAATTTCTCAACGTCAGCTAGTGGTACCCACCGAGTTATGAGGATATTGCGTATCCGAACTCGATCTTTGGTGACATATACGCCTAGAGTAAACGTCCGGATGCTGAACATTATCATGAGTCCAGCCCCTACAAATGCTACCGCTCTCCAACAGTAGTACTATTACTACTAGCACCGTGTGCGGTAGCCCCATAGATAACCAGCACGATTGAGCCGAGCAGACCGCATGCTGCACCAACGCGTACCGAGCCCTCAGTACGGAAGGTCTGTCCCGTCCGCGGCACTGGTGAGTCCGTCGAATCTATCGAGGCGCCCGCGCCAAACACAGGTGCGCTGCAATCCAGCTCTCTGCTGCTAGCCGTGCGATCCAACAAGCATGAAGGAAACACCACCACACCACCCCTCAGCGCGAGGCAGTAAAACCCGCCTTTTCCAATCGAGCAGTGCCGGTAAGCTCATCGACCCAAAGCCACGATCACCACTACGACCACGACCCATGCAGCAACCACCCACGGTGTAGACGGCAACTTAGCCGGCCTCCTCGTCGGCCGGATAGTGCCCGCCCTGGCTCCATAAATAAGACCAACCGCAAGTATGGTCACAATGGCAATCGACAGTATGGTCCGCAATGTCATCAGAGACCGCCGTCAATTTCCTTGGCTGCGTTTGCCGGGAATTCGTAAAGTTCGTTTAGGACCGACGGCACATTGACGCTCACTCCCACGGTCTCCGTAGGCCCTACGTGGGCCTCTGCCCCTATGCCAGCGGCAATTCCCAAATCGCCACCACTAATTTGCTGACCGCAGCTATCGGTGCCTGTAAAGGCATCGCCGAAGCCTCCAACGCCGAACGCACCGCTGCCTCCAGCCTGGGCGAATGGACCGTATAGCTGTGATATCTGATTGGCGTTCGATACTTGAATAGACGGACCGACATCTATCGCGCCTGTTCCACCACTGAGCGTCGGGCCGCCCCCAGTTGTTGCACCAACATCACCACTAGAGCTGACGACGACACATGCCTGTCCCTGATAACCCACAATCTCCCCGATCAGACCTCCAACGTGAATGCAAGTACCGACCGTGGTCAACCCGTTTGGATCAGAGAAATTCAGAGGATTATTCAACGTATAGTTATAGGGCGCTCGGGTCAAACCCACATCTGGATCAACACTCACGAACTGCGCGGTCGCGGGGTCATATGTGCGCTTCCTGAGGTAGATCAGCCCGGTGTCGGAGCTCGTGTACTGCCCGTCGTAGCCGAGCGGGGTGGTCGTGGCCCCTTCGCAGGTGGGGGCTCCGTATGCCCCGTAGGTGCATTTCCCGGTCACGGTGCCCGTCGAGCCGGTCAGCAGGCGCGTGGAGCCCTGCTGGTCGTGATGCAGGTATGTGACCGTTCCTCCACTTGAAACCTGCTCCACAGGCAGGCCGCTCGGCCCGTAGATGTAGCTGTTGGTCCCGTCGCTGAGGATCAGCGGCAGGCCTTCGGTCATGTCCCAGGCCAAGTAAGTCGTCGTGCCCGCGATCGTCTGTGAGGTCCTGAGGCCTTCGCCGTTGTAGGCGTAGGTGTCTTTGATTTCGCTGACTTCGCCTTCTTTGGGACGTTCGACGGAGGTCAGGTCCCCCGCCTGGTCATAGCCATAGGTGGTGGCGGGGCCGCTGGTGGGTTTGGTTTTGGTGCGCTCGCCGAGTTCGTCGTAGGTGTAGGCCAGGCTGGGTCCGGTTTCCAGCTCGTCGCCTTTGTTGTATTTGTAGGTCCCGGTCCCGATCGTCGTTGCGTTGTTCGCGGGATCGTATTTGTATTCGCTGCCGGATTTCGTGAGGCGGTTGTTTTCGTCGTAGGTGTTTTCCGTGACTTCAGCGCCGGGCAGCCCTTTGGACGTCGTCTTTTTGAGCTGTCCGTCGTTGTCGCGGGTGTAGAGGAGCGACGCGAGCGTTTCGGTGCCTTTGAGCATCTTCGCTTCGGTCATCTGGTCGGCGTCGTTGTAGGCGTACTTGTCTTCGTCTGTGGTCGCGCTCGGGAACAGCGTCGTCGCCTGCTGCGAGTCGTTGTTGTACGTGAATTTGGTCACGTTCGAGGACCAGTCGGTGATCTTTTCCAGCCGTCCGGCGTTGTCGAAGGCGCGCGTCACGCTTTTCGTGTTGGGATAGGTGATTTTCGTCTGCTCGTCGGCGAGGTCGTAGCCGTACTTGCTGACTTCTTTGTGGCCGTTTTCGCTTTCGCTCAAGCGGTCCAGCTGGTCATAGGTGTATTTCGTCGTGCCCGTCCCGTCGATCATCTTGATCCGGTCGCCGTCTTTGTCGTATTCGTAGGTGACCGTCGCCGGTTTGCCGCTTGAGTAGCTGACTTCGGTGAGCCGGTTGGCCGGGTCGTATTTATAGGTCGTGGTGCGTTTCGCGGGGTCTTCCAGTTTTTTCAGGTTGCCCGCCGCGTCGTATTCCTTCTTGGTCACGTGGCCAAGGGGGGCGGTGACTTCGGTGACCTCCCCGACGGGATTCCGTTTGTATTTGGTGACGTTTTTGTTGCCGTCGGTCTGGCTGATGACCCGGCCGGCGCCGTCATATTCGGTTTCGGTGATCGCTTTGTTGGGCGCTTCGACCTTGATCGGCTGGTTATCCCCGTTGTAGGTGTATTTCGTCGTGTGCGAGTTGCCGTCGATCACGGTTGCCACGTTGCCGTCGCCGTCATAGGTGTATTTCGTGGTGTGTCCGAGGGGATCGGTGATCTTCAGCGGACGGCCCTGGCTGTCGCGTTCGGTTTTGGTCGTGAATTCCGCGGGTTTCCCGCCCGTGATATTGCCTCGCGGGCTGACCGTCGCGATCTGCTGAGAGTCTTCGTTGTATTCCCACGTCCGCTTGTCGGTCAAGGGATCGATTTCGGCGGTCCGGTTCCCGTGCGCGTCATATTCGTATTTCCACACGCGTTTGAGGGGATCTTCGACGCTTTCCAGTTCGCCCGTGGTCTTGTATTTGTATTTCGTCGTCTGCGTTTTGCTTTCCGGGGCCGGCCGTTCGATCGTTTCCGGGTTGCCGTGGGCTTCGCGTTTGATCGTCGTCGTCTCGCCCTTCGGGGAGGTCGTCGTTGCCACGTCGTGAGTCGAGTCGTAGGTCCATTTCGTTTCGTTTTTGTTCGCGTCGACCATGCTCGTACGGTCGTTCGCTGCGCTATAGCCGTATGTGGTCGTGTGCCCGTCCCCGTCGGTCACGCTCGTGATGTAGCCGCCTTCGTTGTACGTGAAGGATTCGCTCGTCGCGCTGGAGGTGCCGTAGCCGCGCGTGATCGAGGCGGGCTCGTCGTTGCTCGTAAAGCGCTCATCGGTGACGCTGCCGGTCGTTTTGTTCGTGATTTTCGTGCGGAACATTTCGTATTCGAAGCTCAGTTCGTGTCCCGCCGGGTCCTTCTGGAATGTCACCTGATGAGAGCCGTTGTATTCGTTGAGCGTTTTCCCGCCTCGTCCGTCGGTCAGTTCGGTGAGCTGGTGCGAGCCGTCGTATTTGAACTGCCAGCGCAAGCCCGCTTCCGCCGGCTGTGTAACGCTCGTGAGATTCCCGCCTTCATAGGTGTATTTGACCACGTGTTTCATCGGATCTTCGGCGCTTTCGACGAGCCCTTCGCCGTTGTAGGTCAGTTTGATCTTGCGACTCGTGGGATCGGTGATCGTCGTCAGCTGGCCGGCTTCGTTGTACGTGAGCGTCGTCGCGTTGCCGTCGCGATCGGTCACGCTTTCCAAGCGACCGCCGGCGCCGGCGAACTTGTATTTGACCTGGTTGGCCAGCGTCAGCGTGTAGCCGCTGGTTTCCGTGCCGCTCAAGGTGTCCTGCGTCCAAACGGGCGCGGTGAAAGAGCCGCCAGTCCCTTCGGTAAACGGCACGGTGCTGCCGTTGGCCTGGTAGAGCGTGGTCACTTTGCTCGTTTTGTTGACCACGAGATGGTCACTGAAGGAGCTCGTCCAACCGTAGCCGAACAGACCTTTCGCGCCTTCGGCTCCGGCCTGGGAGTTATATGTTCGCGTCAGGTTTAAACCCACGCCGCGACTGCCGACGGCGAAGTCGGTCTGCGTCTCCGAGTAGTTGCCCGTCGCGCAGCTCACTGGGTCGCCGCAGCTGGCGTGCGACTGTCCGGGCGCGAGGTCTTCCGCTCCGCCGTACTGCGTTGATGCTTCTCTGTTAGAGACCGGATAGTAGAACGTAAAGTGCCCTGTTTCTTCCAGAATCGCTCCGAGGTTATCGACTTCGAACTCGATCGCCGTTTCCCCGGCCCCTTCGGTCTTCTTTAGGGTGCCTAGGTTCGTGAGCACGGCCCCTTTTTCAGGGGCGATCAAGCCACGGTTTTCGCCTCCCGGTTCCCCATTAACGATGAGCGTGCCGCTATTGATGAGGTGCGCGTGTTTTTCTCCCTGTAGGCGACTCTGTTTTCCCACTGTAAGGGTGCCCGCATTGTTCAACGTCCAGCCTTCCAGCAATAGTCCTTCGTCGCCCGCGCTAGACGTGATGTTGCCCGTTGCTGCGGGCTCGATTACGATTGAGCCACTGCCATTGAAATAGTTGAAGCCGCCAGTGCCCAATGAATGCGTAACGTCGATTTGAGCCGACCCAAGCAATGTGGCATGAGCGAACGTTAGAGTTTCAACTGTCGATACGCCAGGACCCGTTACTTCCAGGTCCGGGCTACTACCTCCGACAGTGATGTCCGCAGCAGCGCCTTCCACCTTTCCAGCCTGGACAGTGCCATTCTGCACTTGTATCGGGCCCGACATCGGCACGGTCGCACCCAGCGACAATGTGCCTCCTTCCGAACTGAGTACGATCCCGGTCCCCGCGCCCGAACTCGACCACGTCCCCACAGCATGTACGCCGGACGCACCCCCACCGTCGAATTCCAACTTCCCTGAAGTATCGGACACCGAACCTTCGTTATCGACTGCGAACCCAACGGTCGTCAAGCCGGTGCCTTCGGTCTTGCGCACAGTACCCGTGTTCGTGAGAGTAGCTCCTTCAGACGGCGCGAAGAGCCCATGATCTTCTTCAACGGTTTCCCCATTCACTGTCAACGTACCGCTATTTACGATCTGCGCATGCCTTTTACCACCAATCCCACCGGTTTTCCCGACGGTCAACGACCCTTCGTTCTTTAGCGTGGCACTTTCGAGCGTGATGTGCGTCCCGTCTTCAGGAGAAACCGTACCGGTAGCGCCCGACTCGATCACGACCGAGCCCGCGCCTTCGATCCATCCGTTCTCCCCTCCCTTGAAAGTCCCCGTCACATCGATCTCAGCTGAGCTCGTCAAGACACCACCCTCAACGAAGAGACCAGCGATACTCGACGGTTCCAAGTCGTTTGCAACTTCCATCGACCCTCTCGAGAGCAGAAGCGTACCTGCACCCTGAACCACGCCGGTCTGGTTGGCGCCCGATGTGACATCGACTATCTTGCCCGATCCAATACACGCGACACTACTAGACGTAGGCACTTTACCCGTAGACCAATCTTCCGCAGCCGTCCATTCCCCTTCGGCCGGCCCTGACCAAGTGTCCGTACAGAGCGATTCTGCGGAAGCGGCCGGCGCCAAAGCTAAGACCGCCACGAGCGACATCACCAAGCAACCGATGCTCGTCGCCGCGAGAACGCCAGCCCGGAGGCGACACGATCCTCCCGTGCGAATCTTCAGCCGTGCCCTGCCGAACCGTATGCCGCCCACGCCAGCCTCCCGTTTGTGTCGACCCGTTGGCCGGGTTCTATCAGATGCAGACGAAAGGCGTCAGTTCCTTCTTCGATAACTGTCCGATCAGTCGACTTTACAAGGCACGGGGCCGCTCGGCGCGCCTCAGCCCACCAGCTTGCCCGGGTTCATGATCCCGCTGGGATCGAGCTCTCCCTTCAACGCGCGCAGCGCCGCCATCCCCTCGGGCCCCACCTCGCGCTCAAGCCACGGCGCGTGGTCGCGCCCGACCGCGTGGTGGTGGGTGATCGTGCCGCCGCCGTCGAGGATCGCCCGGCTGGCGGCTTCCTTGACCGCGCGCCACTGGCCGATCTCATCGCCGTCGCGCTGGCGGGCGATGAACGTGAAGTAGAGCGAAGCGCCGGTCTCATAGAGGTGCGAGACGTGACACATGACGAGCCCTGGCGTGTCCTGCGCCTCGAGCGCGGCGGCAATCGCGCCCCCCACCGCACGGTGCAGCCGTCTCAGGTTCGACCATTGCGTGGCGGTCTCGAGCGTCTCGACCAGCACGCCCTGCGTGAGCAGCTCGTCGCGCAGATAGGGAGCGGAGTAGCGCCCGTGAAGCCACGCCTCTCCAGGTGAGCGTCCTACCCGCACGCCGCCGCCGCCACTCACCAGGTCGAGCGCGCGCTTGCGTCTGATCGCGACCTCGACGCGCTCCCCCTCGAAGCCGAGGATCGCCAGGCACGCCCCGTCGCCGCGTCCGCGCAACCCGAGATAGGCGCGTCCCAGCCGCCCCTTGATTCCGCCCGTGCCGGCGAGCGCGAGCGACATGCGCGTCTCCTGAACGTCTGAGAGCCGCGCGACGTCGGGCATGGCGTGCTGCTGGGCGAGCGCGCGCAGCGCGCCCACGCCAGCGGCGAAGTCCGCGAAGAAAACTCCCTCGTAGATTCGCTCCTCGGGCGCCACGCGCACGCGCAAGGAGAGCTCGTCGATCACGCCGCACGTGCCCTCCGAGCCCACCAGCAGCCGCCGCAGCTCCGGGCCGGCCGCGCTGGCCGGCACCGCCTGAAGCGCGATGTCGCCCGTGGGCGCCGCGAGGCGCAGCCCGAGGATCATCTTCTCGATCGAGCCATATCCGCTCGAGGCCTGCCCGGCCGAGCGTGTCGCCGCACAGCCGCCGAGCGAGACGTACTCGAAGGACTGCGGATGGTGGCCGAGCGTCAGGCCGCGCGCGCCCAGATACCGCTCCAGGACGGGGGCGCGCATGCCCCCCTGCGCGACGACGGTCAGCGACTCGCGGTCGAGCTCGACGACGTTGCCCATGCGACGCATGTCGAGCGCGATCACGCCCGCGTGCTCGCCGCGCAGCGGCGCGACGCCGCCGACGACGCTCGTGCCTCCGCCGAAGGGAACGACGGCGATCGAGTCGCGGGCGCAGCGCTCGAGCACGGCGCGCACCTGCGCATGGCCGGCCGGATAGACGATCGCGTCGGGGGCCCCCTCGGGCTCGCCCGCGCGCAGGCGTACGAGATCCGGGTAGCCCTTGCCGGCGGCGTGCAGGACGCGCGCTGCGTGATCGTCGCGCACGCCGTCGTCCCCGACGGCCTCGCGCAGCGCCGCCAGCGACGAGGTAGACAGCGTGGAGGGAGCGATCCGCACCCGCTCGAGCGCCACGGGCGGGCGCGGGCGCGACGCGATGCCGACGGTCTCGCGCAGGTAGTCCAACGCATGCGGCGGCAAGCCAGGAGGATGCTCGGGGTCGCCCCAGCCCCACCAGCGCATCGTGGGCGCGTCGATCGCGTCAGTCATCGGCCGTGTATCCGCTGGAGGCCGTCGAGCGCCTCTTCGATCGTGGCGCGCGCCGCACGACGCACCATGTGCCCGCCGAAGCGCGGGAAGAACCCGCTCAACGTCTGGTGCAACTCGATTGTCACCTCGGTCGGCCCGGTCGCCTCGCTCACACCGTTGGAACCGCTGGAGCCATCCGCGGGAGCGCCGACAAGCGGCGGCGAGCCAGCGGGCGCGGGCCGCAGGCTGACTTCGGTCTCGGCGGTCTTCAGCACGCGCGCGAACGGCGTGCCGGCGATCCGCTGGCGCCAGCGCAGCGACCACTCGCCTCCTTTCGCCTCCACGAGCTCGAAGTCGGCGCGCACCGTTTTGCCCTTCGCGGTCTTCATCACCTCGGTGAAGGCCGCCTGCTCGCCTGTACCCATGAGGGTGACGTCCTCGACCCTGCTCACCCGCGGCCACCAGCGCGGGAGGTGGTGCGGGTCACCGATCAGCTCCCACAGCTCGTCTACCGGAGCGGCGATCATGCGGCTGGCGCGCGCGGTGGGCATGAGCGGAGAGCCTAAGGCCTATCCCGGTAGGGCCGCACGTCTGGCGTTACGGTCTCAAGAGTCGTAGCTGAGCAGCGCGTGAGCCGCGTGCGGCGCAAGCCGCTCGCGCCCGTTCAGGAACGTCAGCTCGATCAGGAACCCGCAGCCGACCACCTCACCCCCGAGCTGCTCGACCAGATCGCACAGCGCGCCGGCCGTTCCGCCCGTCGCGAGCAGGTCGTCGTGCACCAGCACGCGCTTGCCCTCGTGCACCGCGTCGGTGTGCAGCTCGAGCTCGTTCGCGCCGTACTCGAGCAGGTACTCGGCGCGTACCGTCTCATACGGAAGCTTGCCCGGCTTGCGCGCGAGCACGAAGCCGGCGCCCAGCTCGAGCGCCAGCGCCGGCCCGAGCAGAAAGCCGCGCGCCTCCGCAGCCACCACGCAGTCGACATGCAATGGCCGCGCGTACGCGGCCAGACCGCTCACCGCTTGCGCGAGCGCGCGCGGTTCGGCCAGCAGCGGCGTGATGTCCTTGAAGGAGATCCCCGGTCGGGGAAAGTCCGGGATCTCGCGAACGAGCGCCCGCAGATCGGTCGCTGTCCGGCTCATAGCCCTGACGTCCGAGGACCATGCAGATCAAGGATGCAAGGAGCGTGGCGTGCTTCGCACGCGAGCGACTGAGGACGCAGAGATGCGCAGGTCATCGGGCGTCAGCGCAAGATCTTGCGCAGATCGCGGACCAACAGCAGATGCTTCAGGTGGGTGGCGACCGCCGCGAGGTTCTCGAGCGCCTCGACGGCCTCTTTGCGCCGCTGCGGGTTGCGCGAGCGCAGCGCCGGCGCGAGGATCTGCTGGAGCAGGTTCGCCTCGCGGTCGGCCGAGGAGCGGAACACGCGCAGGTTGCGACCACCGACCCCGTAGCGCGCAAGCTCCGCGACCGCGCCGATGATCTCGCGCTCGGTCTCGTCGAAGTAGCGCACGCCGCCACGCAGCTCGCCCTTGACGACGCCGTACTCCTCGAGCTCGCGCACGAGCTTGTCGTCGGCCTTCGTCTCGTCGAGCACGTCTTCCATCGAGTACAGCGCGCCGGTGACCTCGCGCACGCTCACGCTCGGGCGCCACGGCCGCATCCCGTCGCGGCCCGAGCCCCCCGGCGCGGGCGTGTCCTGCCCCGAGCGTCCCGCCGCGAGCTCCTGGCGGATCACGCGCAGCGGCAGGAACTCGTCGCGCTGCATGCGCAGGATCGTGCGCAGGCGCGCGACGTCGCCCTGGGTGTAGAGGCGGTAGCCGCCCGGTGTGCGCCGCGGCGTCAGAAGCTTCTGGTCCTCCAGGTAGCGGATCTTCGAGATCGAGATGTCGGGGAACTCCTGCACGAGCGCCTTGCACACCGCGCCGATCGTGATCGACTTCTGGCGCGGCGCCACGCCCCCGTCGGCCTGCAGCGTGTCCTGCAGCTCGCCGACGTCGGCCGGTGGCGTCTGCGCGGCCATCAGCGGGCGTGGAACGTCAGCTTGTACTTGCCGATCTGCACCTCGTCGCCCTCCTCCAGGCGCTGAGACTCGATCCGCGAGCGGTTCACGTAGGTGCCGTTCAGCGAGCCGCAGTCGTCGAGGTGCCACTGCTCGCCGCGGCGAATCAACAGCGCGTGGTCGCGCGAGACCGTCACGTCGTCGAGGAACACCTCGGCGTCCGGGCGCCGGCCGATGCTCATCCGCTCGCGGTCCACCGCGAAGCTCTCACCCACACGGCCCCCGCCGGCACGGATCACGAGCGCCGGTCCTCGTGCCGCGACCTCGTCCGGCTCGAGCGGCACCAGCTCGCCGGCGTCGTCGATGCGATAGGTCGCCGTCACCGGATCCCCGTCGGGCCCGCCCACGGACTCGGCGCGCACGAGCAGCGCGCCGCAGCGCTGGCAGTAGTTGGCGCCCTCGACGTTGACGAAGCCGCACTCGGTGCAGTGCAGGGCCATGACCGCGATCCGCTCCGATCTAGGCGGCCCGCCGCCACGGCTCGCGCGCGCGAGCCAGGGAGCGCCGTCTCACGACTGGCCGTCCTGCGTGGAGGTGTCCTGCTGACGATGGGCGAGGATGTCTGTGAGCTGCTGGACGTCGTCGCCGGTGATCATCACCTCGCCGCCGTCGTGCTTCTTGCGCAGGCGGTTGACCAGCTCCGCGCGCAGGATGTCGATCTTGCCGTGCAAGATGCGCCGCTTGTAGGAGACCTCGGTCTCCTCCTCGGTCAACTGCCTGATGACATCTTTCAGTTCGACGTCCGTCAGCGAGCCAAGGTCGGGAAACGTGTCGTCCATCTCGGGCCTATCTCCTCTTGCGACGGTGTGTGTTTTGCGCCGCCGACCCCTGTCGAGACGGTGGCGTCGCCAGATCGATTGCACCTCCACTATAGACCAAAAGGTAAAGCTGAGCTTGAGAGTGCGTTGGGATGTGACCGGCTGCCTGGCCGTGTCCGTCGAGCTGCCGTCAACGAGCGCGTGTCGCCCGCAGCTGGCGGGCGCCCGAGCGCGCGTACAGCCCGCTGGCGAGGAGCGTGAGCGCCAGGCCGACGAGCAAGAGCACGGTGGCAAACCCTTCAAGGCCGGCCATCGCGAAGAAGAACGAGCCGAGCACCGGCGCCACCGCGATCCGTCCCGGCCAGTTGATGCGCAGCTCGACGCCGCGCTTTTGCCCGTAGCGCCCAAGAACCAGCATCAAGAGCTCGCGCGCCGCGAGCACCGCGAGCGCCCACCGCGGCAATAGCGCGAAGCGCCAGCACACGACGACGCCGGAGATCACGAGCAGTCTGTCGGTCACGGGATCCATCAGCGTGCCCAGGCGGCTGTACTGGCGGGTCACGCGCGCGGCGATCCCGTCGGCGTAGTCGCCCCAGCCGATCGCTCCGAACAGCACCGCGGGCCAGAAGCCTGTCCCGTCGCGGCTGGAGAGCGCCACGATCAGGAACACGGGGATCAGGGCGAGGCGCAGGAAGCCGACCGCGTTTGGCACCGTCCACGGCCGCAGCGGCGCCCCGGACAGCGTCTGCGGCGGTGGCGGCCCCGAGCGGTCCAGCCCGAACAGTCGCCGTACCGTCAACGGCGGGCCCTCTGGCGACCGTCGCGGGCTTACCTTTACAGGCTCGTGCGGATCCTCCCCGGCGCCGGACGGGGAGCCTTCTAGGGGAGGCTCCGCCACAGCTCGTCCACCGCCCGCAACAGCTCGTCCGGCTCACCGTCGAGCGGCAAGCCCGCGACCGTCCGGCGACCGCGGCGTACCTGCACCTCGATCTCGCCGGACTCGAGCGCGCGCCGGCCGACCGTCAGGCGCAACGGGCAGCCGAGCAGCTCGGCGTCGGCGAACTTCTCCCCCGGGCCGAGCTCGCGGTCGTCGTAGAGCACCTCGATAGCGCTGTCGCACAACGTCTCATACAGCTGCTCGGCGGCATCGCGCTCCGGTGTCCCCGTCTTGCCGATCCCGACGAGGTGCACCGCGAACGGCGCCAGCGCTTTCGGCCAGGAGATGCCGTGCTCATCCGCGAACTGCTCGACGGCCGCCGCCACGATCCGCGCCGGGCCGATCCCGTAGCAGGCCATCCACGCCGGGTGCTCGGCGCCGGTCTCATCGAGGTAGCGCGCGCCAAGCGGCTCGGAGTAGCGCGTGCCGAGCTTGAAGATGTTGCCGATCTCGATCGCCGGCTCGACGCTCAGTCGCTCGCCACCCCGAAAGTACTCCTCCCCCACCTGCTCCACGTCGGGGCTCTGCAGCGCGGCCTCGACGTTCGCGGCGTAGCCATCGCCCAGCACGACGTCGTCCTCGCCCGCGGCGCACGGCGCCATGTACTCGTGCGCGCCGAGACCGCCCATCATCCCGACATCGCCCTCGACCCGGTACCAGCGCAACCCGGTGCGGTCCATCATGCGGTCGTACGCGCCGACGTGGAGCTCGTAGCTCTCCTCCATCCCAGCCTGGTCGCGGTCGAAGGAGTAGGCGTCCTTCATGATGAACTCGCGCGTGCGCAGCACGCCCGCGCGCGGGCGTGGCTCGTCTCGCTCCTTGACCTGGAAGTGGTAAACGACGATAGGCAGGTCGCGATAGGAGCGCACGATCTGGGCGATATGGGTGGTGACGGCCTCCTCGTGGGTCATTGCGAGCACGAGCTCAGATCCCTTGCGGTCGGTCAGCTTGAACAGCTCGTCGATCTCCAGGCGACCGGTCTTGCGCCACGGCTCGGCCGGCTGCAGGACCGGCATCAACATCTCCTGGCCGCCGATCGCGTCCATCTCCTCACGGATGATCTGCACGGCTCGCTGGTGCACGCGCCAGCCGGCGGGTAGCCACGTCCACATGCCGGCGCCCAGCTGGCGGACCAGGCCGGCGCGGACCATCAGCTTGTGCGAGGTCGCCTCGGCGTCGGCGGGCGCCTGCTTCTCGGTCGGCAGGAGGTAGTTGGAAAGGCGTGCCATCGGGGAAACAGAGCCTAGTGATCGCTCTGATACAACAGCCCCGTGGGGCCATCAAGGGTCTCGCTTCCAGACTGCGAATGAAAATCACCGACTAAGGAGTCTCTGCAATGGCCTACACAGTCCCGCCGCTTCCCTACGCTTACGACGCGCTCGAGCCGCACATCGACGAGGCGACGATGAAGGTCCACCACGACAAGCACCATCAGGCGTACGTGGACAAGGCCAACGCCGCCCTGGAGGGCACGTCGCTCGCCGGCGCGGCGATCGAGGACGTGCTGAAGGACCTGAGCCAGGTCCCCGAGGACAAGCGCACCGCGGTGCAGAACAACGGCGGTGGCCACTACAACCACAGCCTCTTCTGGGAGAGCATGAGCCCGGACGGCGGTGGCGCTCCCGAGGGGGAGTTGGCGCAGGCGATCGACTCGGTGTTCGGCTCGTTCGAGGCGTTTCAGTCGAGCCTCAAGGAAGCCGGCGTCAACCGTTTCGGCTCGGGCTGGTCCTGGCTCGTGCACAACGGCTCGGAGGTCGCGATCGTGAGCACGCCCAACCAGGACAACCCGATCTCCAACGGCAGCACGCCGCTGCTCGGCGTCGACGTGTGGGAGCACGCCTACTACCTGAAGTACCAGAACCGCCGTCCCGACTACATCGACGCGTGGTGGAACGTCGTCGACTGGTCGAAGGTCGCCGAGCGGTTCGCAGCCGCGAGCTGATCGTCTTGCTGTTCGACCTGCCGCATGCGGCAGGTCGGGACGGGCCGCATGCGGCCCGTCCACGGGGTCGCACATGTGCGACCCCGCCGGTCGGCGCATGCGCCGACCGGAACTACCCCCTGCTGAAGCGCCGGCCGGCCACAGGCGAGACGTCCTCGTCCAGCGCCGGTCCGGCGGCAGCCGGTGTGAGCATCGAGTCGAGCACGTTCTCGGCGTCACGCGCCGCGGCGGCCTCCATCGCGGCGATCCGCTCGGGCGTCATCTGCGTGTCGTCCTCGTTCTCGGCGAGCCACGCGCGCGCCTCCGCGGCGGCGGTCTCGTCGCGCTGGACGGTCTTGCCGGAGGCGTAGTAGCGGTCGATCTCCTTGAACAGCTCGTCCACCAACTGCTCGGTCGGAACCTTCTTCAGCGGCTCGCCCTTGGAGTAGATCATCCCCATGTCTTTCGCTCCGGTGATGCCGAAGTCGGCGTGGCGCGCCTCGCCGATGCCGTTGACCGCGCAGCCGAGCACCGAAACCTCGATCGGGTCCTCGTAGGCTTCCAGGCGGCGCTCGACCTCGACGACGACGGAGTCCATGTCGAACTGCAATCGCCCACAGGTCGGGCAGGCGATCAGGTCGGGGCCGCGCTCGCGCAGCTTCAGCGCCTTGAGGATCTCCCAGGCGACCTTCACCTCCTCCTCGGCGTGGAAGGTGGAGAGGGAGATGCGGATCGTGTCGCCGATCCCGTCCGCGAGCAGCGTGCCGAGTCCGACGGCCGACTTCAGCGAGCCCGCCCACTTCGTCCCCGCCTCGGTCACGCCGAGGTGCAACGGGTAGGGGACGCGCTCTGAGAGCATGCGGTTGGAGGCGATCGTGTTCGGCACGGAGGTCGACTTCATCGAGACCTTGAAGTTCTCGAAGTCGAGGCTCTCCATCAGCTCCACCGTCTCGATCGCCGCGGTGACGAGCGCCTCGACGGGGTTGTCGTACTCGAGCTGGCGCAAATGCTTGGGCAGCGAGCCGCTGTTCACGCCGACGCGCAGCGGCGTGCCGTGGAGCTTTGCCAGCGCGATCACCTCCGCGACCTTCTCCGGGCCGCCGATGTTGCCGGGGTTCAGCCGCACGCAGTGCGCGCCCGCCTCGATCGCCTTCAAAGCGAGCGTGTGGTTGAAGTGGATGTCGGCGATCACCGGGATCGGCGACTGCTCGACGATCGTCTTCAGCGCCTCGGCGTCCTGCTCGCGAGGCACCGCCACGCGCACGATGTCCGCGCCCGCCTCGGCCACGGTGCGAATCTGATCCATGGTCGCGGACAGGTTCGCGGTCTCGGTCTTCGTCATCGTCTGCACCGCCACCGGCGCGCCGCCGCCGATCGGAACGGGACCTACGTGGATCTGGCGGGAGGAAGACATAGGCTGATTCTACGATGCCCGACGTCTACTCCACCGCACGCGGCCCGCTCGCGCGCGTCGCCTCGCGCGTGGCGTCGCCGATAGCCGCGCGCGCTCGTACGCGCCGACACGCTCGCCTATTCGCGCTCACGCGCCTGCCTGCCGGGGCGCGCGTGCTCGATGTGGGATGCGGACAGCTTGGATTGCGAGCTCTGGAGCCGGATCTCGACATAACCGGCGTCGACCTCGCCGAGTGTCCCGGCTACCCCGGGCCGTTCGTGCGCGCCGACGCCTCCGAGGGCCTGCCATTCGCGGACGGAGAGTTCGATCTCGTGTACTGCTCCAGCGTGATCGAGCACGTCCCCCCGCCGCGCCGCGCGGCGTTCGCTGCGGAGGTCCGGCGCGTGGGCAAAGGCTGGTTCGTGCAGACACCCGCGTTTTCGTTCCCCCTCGAGCCGCATTCGTTGCTGCCGGGCGCGCACTGGCTGCCGGTGCGCCTGCGCAAGCCCTACTGGCGTCTCGGCGCCGCCGGCGGCTGGGAAGAGATCTCGCTGCTGCGCCGCGGCGAGCTGGAGGCTCTGTTCGGACCCGCCCTGGCCGAGTGGGTCGGGCCGCTGGTCAAGAGCTGGGTGTGCGTGCGCCCGCCGGGTGAGCAGCGGCACACAGGGCCGGAGCCAGTGGAGTGAGCGATCCGTGAGCCGCGGCGGCCGCGGCCCGTTGCGGAGCGAGCGGCCCTCGCCGTGATGAACGAGCGGGCTATCCGCCAAGGCGGCCGATGTCGTTGCTGACGCCGTTGATCACGAGGAACAGCAACAGGAAGATGCCGACCGAGCTGTAGCGGTACATCGCCGCGAGCGAGATCCGCCGCCCGCGCAGCTTCTCGGCCACCGACCACAGCACGTGGCCGCCGTCGAGCGGTAGGAACGGGAACAGGTTGATGACCGCGAGGATCAGCGAGAGGAAGCCGAGGAACGCCAGCGCGTAGCCGGCCCCGGCGACGACCGTTTCGTGGGCGTCCTGCGTGATGCCGACAATGCTCGAGACCTGCTTGCGGCTCTTGGAGCTCGTGAGTGCTTTGAAGAAGCCGGTCAGCGTCTGGGTGGTCACATGCCACATCTCACTCACGGACGCCCCGGCGGCGGCGAGCACACCGAAGGGTTTGGTCGCCGCGCCGAAGTCGAAGCCGATCAGCATCCGCCCGACTTCCTTGCTGTAGCGGGGGTAGATCGACAGCTTCACCTCGCGGCCCGCGCGACGCACGGTCAGTCCGACCGGCGTGGCGGCGCGACAGCCGTCGGTGAGCGATCCCGCGCAGCGGTGGGTGGCGATCAGGCGCATCGCCGAGGCGACCGTCGCACGCTGCCCGTCGACTGTGACGATCCGATCGCCCCGGCGCAGGGCGCCGTCGGCCGGCCTGCCTTTCTCGACCGCCTGAATCGACGTCGTCGGCACGAGCGTCTGCACCGACGGATCGAGGTTACCGAGCGCGGTCGCGCCGTTGAGGTTGCCGCTGAAGAGGATCATCCAGAAGAGGAAGAACGCGATCGCGATGTTCACCCCCGGCCCGGCCAGGATTACGACGATGCGCTTCCACGGCGCCTGCGTGTAGTAGGCGCGCGCGGCGACGTCCGGCTCGAGCCCCGCGATCTCCTCGGGGTTCATGCCCGTGATCTTCACGTAGCCCCCCGCCGGGATTGCGCCGAGCGCGTACTCGGTCTCGCCGCGGCGCATGCGCAAGAGCGTCGGCGGGAAGAACAGCGAGAAGCGCTCCACCCGCATGCCGACGGCCTTGGCGACGGCGAAGTGACCGAGCTCGTGCAGCACGATCAGCACGACGATGCCGAGGATGGTGAGGATCCAGCTCATGCGCCCAGTCTGACAGGCGCCACCCGAGCCGGCCCCGCTTCAACCCCGTGCGATTGCCAGCCCGAGCAGGTCCGCCGCCTCTCGCGTGGACGAGCGATCGAGCGTGAGCGGCTCCAGGTCGATCAAGCGCAGACCGGAGGCAGCGCGGTCGTAGAGCGTCACGTTCGCAAAGCTCGCCTCGAGCGTCGACCACCAGCGCAGGCCGGCCGCCGTACGATGTTCGCCGAAGAGGCGCGCGGCGTACTCCTGCGTGGTGACGCGCGCTTTCGTAGCCACCCGCGAGGGCCGTAACCGCGTACGAGCAAGGACACGCGGATCGTCCAGGTCGACCAGCTCGCTTCCGTCCTCGAGCTCGAGGCGAGCAAGCGCGAGCGGCAGGCTCGCGCGAAACAGCATTGCACTGGAGAGCGCCCCCGTGCCGCGAAACGGCGCCAGTGCCTCGGCTACCGCCGACACCGGGCTCTCGGACGCGTACAGACAGCCGTACAGGTCTGGGTTGTCGTGACGTCCGGTGCCCTGCAGCTCACGCGGAAACCACAACGCTCCGCCGGGAGTACTCGGAGCAACGTCCGGCGCCCGCGGCAACAGTCGCCAGAGGATCACGCGAAGCTGCCGGCGCGCTCCTGCGCAATCGCGTCGAGCAGCGCATGCGCGCGTCCGGCGCGGACGAGATCGATCGGCCGGCGATCGCCCAGATGCGGGTTCACGCCGAGGAGCCACAGCTCGGCTGCCTCGGACGAGTACAGCCGCAAAAGGCTCGACATCGTCAGCTCCAGAAGATCGACCCGCATGGCGTTGGCCTCGTCGATCCCACGACCCTGCCGCCAGCGTGTCACCTGCGCCGGACTCACCTCCAGCAGCTCGGCAAGCCGCCGTTGCGAGCGAAAGTCCTCGCTCAACGCCACCACCTTCTCCGCTGTGCTCACGGGCATGCCTCCATTTTAGCGCAACATAAAACGTTGCGCTTAGAATCGAGATTGCGGTATCCGGCCGCGCCGACCCCTCTTTCTCGAGCCGCTCGTAGATCCATGCCTCCCCATCCGACGCCCTCCGCTCAACGGGACACCTACGTGGCGGGCGGTTCCGGTCAAAGGATCTTCAAGCTCTCCACAACGGTCGCGGCCACCTCTCGGGCTTCACGATCGGCTTCGTAGAGGGACTCAAACGCGCGAATGGGAGTGCTCGGAAGCTCCGAGAGGGTCTGCTCGATCACCGCCGGTATACCGTTGAAGGCTAGGCGCTCGTTCATGAACGCGTACACGGCCACCTCGTTGGCGGCGTTCAGCACGCACGGCGCGGTACCCCCCGCCTGCGCCGCCGCGCGCGCTAGGCCCAGGCAAGGGAAAGCGTTGTTGTCGACCTCCTCGAAGGTCAACGCCCCAACACTCACCAGATCCAGCGGCGCGATCGGGAGATCCACACTCTCGCCACCGTGCAGCGCGTATGAGATAGCCACGCGCATATCGGGGGGGCCGATGTGGGCAAGCAGCGCTCCGTCGGCGAGCTGGATCAACCCATGGACAAGCGACTGCGGGTGGACCACCACATCGATGCGCTCGTAGGGCGTGCCGAAGAGATGATGGGCCTCCATCAGCTCGAGGCCCTTGTTCATCAGTGTCGCCGAGCCGATCGTGTTCATGCTCCCCATCGTCCAGGTCGGATGCGCGAGCGCCTGCTCAACCGTCACTCCCTGAAGCTGCGCGTGCGTGCGTCCTCGAAACGGCCCTCCGCTGGCGGTGATCGTGAGGCGCTCGACACTCCCAGGTGGCTGACCCGCGAGCAATTGATGCAGGGCCGTGTGCTCGGAGTCGACCGGCACGATCCGCGCGCCCGTGGCCTCGGCCAGCGCGGTCACGAGCTCGCCGCCGACCACCAGCGACTCCTTGTTGGCCAGCGCGAGATCGATCCCCTCGCCGAGCGTCGCCACGGTAGGCCCCAGGCCGGCGGAGCCGACGAGCGCGTTCAGCACCAGCTCCGCGCCCGACTCCACGACCAGCTCCACGAGTCCCTCCGGCCCTGTCAGCACCTCTCCGTCGGTCCATGCCTCCGAGGCGCGCGCCGCGGCGTGCTCGTCGACGAGCGCGACCCTGTCCACGCCGTGAGCACACGCCTGCTCGATCAGGCCCTCCCACGAGCGCTCGGCCGACAGGCCGACGAGCTCGAGCTCCTCGCTGCGCGCGACGACGTCGAGCGCCTGCACACCGATCGAGCCGGTCGAGCCAAGGACGAGAAGCCGCTTGGGGCTAGACATACGCGCCCCAGATGTAATAGCCGACGACCGCCGCGAACAGGACCGCGTCGAGACGATCGAGCGCGCCGCCGTGAGCGCCGAACAGGCGGCCGGAGTCCTTCGTGCGAGCCTCGCGCTTGACGAACGACTCGAACAGGTCTCCGACGGGCGCGACCAGCGCCACACCGAGGCCGAGCACGAGCGCGTGCGAGCCGGGCAGCCAGTCCTGATAGCGCCCGGCGAACCACACGCCGAGGACGGCGCAGACCATGCCGATGGCGAGGCCCTCGACGGTCTTGTTCGGCGAGATCTGCCGGGCCAGCGGGCGGCGGCCGAACAGGCGCCCCCCGAGATAGGCGCCGGTGTCGCCGAGGAACGTGCCCACGAGCACGTCGATCACGATGCCGAGGCCGTGTGGCAACCCGCGCAAGAGCACTGCGTGCGCGAGGGCGAAGCCGATCCAGTAGATGCCGAGCAGCGTCACCGCCATCCCCCCCAGGCTCGGGCGGCTCTGGGCGAGCGTCAGCCCGAACAGCACCGGCAGGGCCGCGACGGCGACGAGCAGCACTTGGAACTGGCTGCCGTACAGCGCCGCAGCAAGCAGGGCCGCGAGCGCGAGGAAGCCGGCCAGGCGAACAGGGTGGGCGCGGTCGTACATTCCGTAGAGCTCGTGCATGCAAATGCACCCGAGCGCGAACAATCCGAGCGCAAAGACCGCGCCGCCCTCGATCACGAGGAACAGCGCGACGGCGATCGCGGGCGCGGCGGCGAGCAGCCGCGCGTTCAGGTCAGACCGCTGCTGGCGACGCTCCGCCGGCCTGTTCGTGCGCGTGCGGGCAGGAGCGCGCCGGCCGGTGCGACGGATCGTGCCGTCGAAAGAGTGTCGAGACGGATGGTCGGAGACCGAGCCCCGTGAGCCGCCTGCGGATGTGTGCGGGCCACCGGCCATCGCGTGTGCTCAGCGCCCGCCGAAACGCCGGCGACGGGCCGCGAACTCGGCCAGCGATTGCTCGAGTGCGACGCGCGTGAAGTCGGGCCACAGCTCCTCGCGGAAGACGAGCTCTGAGTAAGCCGACTGCCACAGCAGGTAGTTGGACAGCCGTCGCTCGCCGCTGGTGCGGATGATCAGGTCGGGGTCGTGCATCTCGGGCGCGTACAGGCAGGCGCGGAACTCCTCCTCGGTCTCTCCCGCAAAGCGCCTGGCGGCGTCGAGGATCTCGGCGCGCCCACCGTAGTTGAAGGCGACGAACAGGGTGATGCGCTCGTTGGCGCCGGTCAGCGCTTCGGCCCACTCCATCTGCGCGACCAACTCCGGCGAGACACCCGCGCGGCGGCCGATGAAGCGCATGCGAACGCCCTCGTCGTGGAGCTCCGGGGTCTCGCCGGCGATTCGCCGGGAGAACATCTCCATCAGGCCCTGCACCTCGGCCGCGGGACGCGACCAGTTCTCGGTCGAGAACGAGTAGACGGTCAGCTCCTCGATGCCGAGCTCGGCGGCGTCGCGAAGACGCGCCTTGACCGTGTCCGCCCCCGCGCTGTGGCCTTCGTTCACCGGCACTCCCCGCGCGCGCGCCCAGCGGCCGTTGCCGTCGGTGATGATCGCGACGTACCGCGCGACCTGAGTGTCACCCGCCGATCTCGAATCGGCCGCCGACGCCCGTTGCTCGGCGGCGCCCATCAGACTTCGAGGATCTCGTCTTCCTTGACCTTCAGCACGCCGTCGAGCTCGCCGATGCGCATGTCGGTCAGCTTCTGCAGCTCGACCTCGGCGCGGTGCTCGTCGTCGGAGGAGGCCTCTCCCTCGGCCTTCATCTCGCGCAGCTGCTGCATCGTGTCGCGGCGCACGTTGCGAATCGCGACGCGCCCCTCCTCGGCGAGGTTACGCACGACCTTGACGAGGTCGCGGCGACGCTCTTCGTTCAGCTCGGGCACGACCAGACGCACGACGTTGCCGTCGTTCGACGGGTTCAGCCCGACGTCGGACTCGTTGATCGCCTTCTCGATCATCTTGATCGAGGACTTGTCATACGGCTGGACCGTCAACAGGCGGGCTTCCGGCGCGGAGATCGTCGCGAGCTGGTTGAGCGGCGTCATCGCGCCGTAGTAGTCGACGACCACGCGATCCAGATGCGAGGGGCTGGCCCGGCCGGTACGCACCGAGGAGAACTCGTGCTGAGCGGACTCGACCGACTTGGACATCCGCTCGCGCGCATCCGCGAGCAGGTCATCGATCATGTTGCTCTCATCAGCTGCCATCGCCATCTCCTGTCGCGGTAGATACAAGCGTGCCGACGCGCTCGCCCGAGATTATCCGCGCGAGGCTGTGCTGATCGTCCATGTTGAAGACGTTCAACGGCATCCCATTGTCCATGCACAGGGCGAGCGCGGTCGAGTCCATCACGCGCAACCGCCGCTCGATCGCTTCCATGTGGGTGATCTCGGGGATGAACGTCGCTGTCGGGTCGACCGCGGGGTCGGCCGTGTAGACGCCCTCGACCCCGTTCTTTGCCATCAGGATGATCTCCGCGTGGATCTCCGCCGCGCGCAACGCCGCGGCGGTGTCGGTCGTGAAGAACGGGTTGCCGGTGCCGGCCGCGAAGATCACGACGCGTCCCTTCTCCAGATGGCGCATCGCACGGCGGCGGATGTAGGGCTCGGCGACCTCGGAGATGCCGAGGGCGGACTGCACGCGCGTATTCGTGCCCATCTTCTCCAGGGCATCCTGCAGCGGCAGCGCGTTGAGCACGGTCGCGACCATCCCCATGTAGTCGGCGGTCGCACGGTCCATCCCCGCGGCGGCGCCTTGCATGCCGCGGTAGATGTTGCCCGCGCCAACGACGATCGCGACCTCCACGCCCTGGTCGCGCACGGCGGTGACCTGCCGCGCGACGGCGATCACGCGCTCGGGGTCGGTGCCGTAGTCGAGCTCGCCCATCAGCGCCTCGCCGGAGAGCTTGAGCAGGATGCGTTTGAAGGCGGGACCGGACATCCGGTCGGAGCCTACTGACCTACTGCGAACCGCGTGAAGCGACGGATGACGACGTTCTCGCCGGTCTTGGCGGTCAGCTCGTCGCGCAGCTGCTGGACGGTCTTGCCGTCGAACTTGGGGTTGTGCATCTCCTGCTCGAGCAGCACGATCGTGCGATACCAGGCGTCGAGCTTGCCGGAGACGATCTTCTCGCGGACGTTCTCGGGCTTCTCGGCGTTCGACGCCTCCTGCTCGTAGATGCGCGCCTCGGCGTCGCGACGCTCGGCGGGGACGTCCTCGCGGCTGACGTAGGCGACGCTCGGCGTCGCGGCGATCTGCATGGCGATGTCGCGGGCGAAGGAGACGAAGTCCTCGTTGGTGGCGACGAAGTCGGTGTTGCAGTCGACCTCGATCAGCACTCCCACCTTGGCGCCCGCGTGGACGTACGCCTGGACGGTGCCCTCGGTGGCCAGGCGCTCGCCGAGGTCCTGGATCTTCTTGCCCTGCTTCAGACGCAGGATCTCGATCGCTTTGTCGATGTCGCCCTGCGCCTCGGTGAGCGCCTTCTTGCAATCCATCATGCCCGCGCCGGTGCGCTCGCGCAGAGCCTTCACGTCCTTGGCGGAGATCTCGACGGTGCTCATGACGAGCTCGTCTCCTCCGTGGCGGCGACAGCCGCCGGCTCGGCCCCCTCGGCGGGAGCTGGCGCCTCGGAAGCCTCCGCTGCGGACGCGACAGCGGACTCGGGGGGCGCGGACTCCGGCACGGGCGGAGCCTGCTCCGCCACGGATGCCGATGCGGTCTCTGGGGATGGCGCAGCAGCCTTAGGGGCCGGTGCGGGCTGCTTCGGCGCCGGCGGGGGCGCGGGCGCCCCTTTGTCCGGCGCGGGAGCCGACTGCGCGGGTGCAGGCTGAGCCGCCGCGGCTGCCTGGGCGGCGGCCGCAGCCTCGCGCTCGGCTGCCTCTTTCTTGGCCTGCTCCTCGGCGTCGCGCTTGGCCTGTTCCTCGGCTTCGCGCTTTGCGCGGGCCTCGGCCTCGAGCCGGGCTTTCTCTTCGGCCTCCTGGCGGGCGCGTTCCTCCTCGGCGCGGAACACGGAGTGCCCCTCGGCCACGACCTGACCGATCGCCTGGGTGATCAGCGCGCACGAGCGGATCGCGTCGTCGTTGCCGGGGACGACGAAGTCGATCCCGTCCGGGTCGCAGTTGGTGTCGACCAGGCCGATGATCGGGATCCGCAGGCGGCGAGCCTCTTTGACGGCGATCTCCTCGGTTTTGAGGTCGATCACGAACATCGCGTCGGGCACGCGCTGCATGTTCTTGACACCGCCGAGGTTCGCGCGCAGCTTGGCGAGATCGGCCTGAGCGGCCATCCGCTCGCGGGTCGGCAGCAGCGCGAGCTGGCCGTCGGCCTCGTAGCGTTCGAGGTCGTGCAGCCGGCGGATGCGCAGGCTGATCGTCTGGAAGTTGGTCAGCAGCCCGCCGAGCCAGCGGTGGTTGACGAACGGCATGCCTGACGCTTCGGCTACGTCCTTGACCGTGTCGCGCGCCTGCTTCTTCGTGCCGACGAACAGCACCGTGCCGCCGCGATGGGCGAGCGTGCCGGCGAACTCCTGCGCGGTGTTGAGCAGCCGCGGAGGTCTTGAGCAGGTCGATGATGTAGATGCCGCCGCGCTCACCGTAGATGAAACGGCGCATCTTGGGGTTCCAGCGACGCGTCTGGTGGCCGAAATGCACGCCGGCCTCCAGCAGCTCCGCGATGCCAACTTGAGCCACGATTACTCCCTTATGTGATGGTGCGAGATTGAGGTCCGTGCGGGCGGAGCGGACCCGGAGGCAAAGCGACCGTGCGTCGCAAATCTCCGGGCAGGGCCGCGATCCGGGCTCCCGCACGGGATAGAAGATCCGGTTGAGGACGTCAGGATAGCCGTTGTTCGGCGAGCGCGAGCGCGTGCCGCAGATCGGCCGGCAGCGGCGAGCGGACCTCGATCGGCTCGCCGGTGAGCGGATGCGGGAACGCGAGCCGGGTGGCGTGCAGGAACTGGCGCTTCAGACCCGAGCACGCCGGGCGCCGCCGTACTCGGGGTCGCCGCACGACGGGATGACCGATCGCCTGCAGGTGGACACGGATCTGATGGGTGCGCCCGGTGTCCAGCCGCAGGCGCAGCAGCGAGGTGCTCCGAGCGCGCGGTCGAGCGTGAAGTGCGTACGGGCCTCGCGCGGATGGGCGCCGCCCACGGTCATGCGCGTGCGGACGCGCTGCGTCGCGGCCGATCGGCGCCTCGATCGTGCCGGTGCGCGCCGGCGGGCGGCCTTGCACGAGCGCGAGGTACTCCCGCTCGATCAGCCGCTGCGCGAGCGCGGCCTGCAGCAGTCGGTGGGCCTCCTCGGAGCGCGAGACGACGAGCAGGCCCGAGGTGTCGCGGTCCAGCCGGTGCACGATTCCGGCGCGCTCGGGATCGCCGCCGGCCGCAGCGTCGGCGAGCAACTGGGAGAGCGTCCCCTCGCGGTGCCCGCGCGCCGGGTGGACGACGAGGGCGGGCCCCTTGTCGACAACGAGCAGATGCTCGTCTTCGTAGGCGATCGTGAACGCGGGCTCAGCGCTCACGTCAGGAGTCTTTTTATGGGAGACCCGTGTGCGTCGTTCGCCGAACAACGTCGCCGGCGCCGGTCACCACAGTCCGGCGACGCATGTGCGGCCGAACGCTCACGCATCATGGGTGCCGCTCGGCGATGTGGCGAGCGTGATCGATCAGCAGGAACAGGATCAGTATGCCGAGCGTGATCGCGGTGTCGGCCAGGTTGAACGGCGGCCAGCCGAGCGGGAGCTTGACGAAGTCGGTGACCGAGCCGTGCGCAGGCGGTCGAGGATGTTGCCGAGCGCGCCGCCGAGCAGCATGCCGGTCGGCAGCCAGATAGCGCGCAGGGCGGTGTGGCGGGCGAAGTAGGCGAGCAGCAGCGAGGAGCGCGACGCGCGATCAGGATCGTGACGGCGATGTGGTTGCCGGGCAGGAAGCCGAAGGCGACGCCGTGGTTGCGCGTGTTGACGAGCTCGATGCCGGGCAGCAGCTTGCGTTCTTCGCCGGGCACGATCGAGTGTTCGATCGCGCGCTTGCTCAGCTGGTCGGCGGCGATCACGGCGATCAGGACGCAGGCCGCGCACGAACCCAGGCGACAGTGCTGCGCATCTGGTTTCGCCGCCACCGGACTCAGCCGTGGATGATGCCTTGCACGATCACGCTGTTGACGAGCTCGAGCGTGATGATGGCGAGGATCGGGCTGAGGTCGATGCCACCGAAGCTGGGAAGCAGACGGCGAAAGACGCGCAGGAACGGCTCGCAGACGTCGCGCAGGAAGCCGAGCACGACGTCGGTGGCGCGCGAGTATGGCGGGCGCAGACCGACGGAGAACAGCAGCTGGATGACGATGTAGAGGATGATCAGCAGCGTGTAGACGTAGATCAGCGTCGAGAGGTAGTCGGCGATCTGGGTGCGGGCGGTGGCGAGGATCATCGACCGGGCCCGTCGGAGCGAGCACCGCGTCGAGCGCGTCGCTGAAGCTGCGCGCAGGCCGCCGCGCTCGAGCGCGTCGAGGCCGCGCGCGGTGAGCGCCGCCCGGCGAGGAGACCTCGCGGCGCACGGCGAGCGTGTCGTAGTCGCGGCGGCGCAGCAGCTCGGCGGTGCCGGCGAGGGTCTGCACGACGAGCTCGGCGCCCTGCGCGGCGGGAATGCCGTGGCGCACGCCGGCGTCGACCTGCGCCTCGGCGACGAGCGCGACGTAGGCGGGAGCGCACGACATCAGACCCATCGCGACGTCGACGAGCGCGTCGGGCGAGCACGACGAGCGTGCCGAGCTCGGCGAACAGCTCGGCGACCGTCGGCGTCGAGTCGCGGGCGTCCTGCTGCGCCGTCGGCGGCCTGGACGACGGCGCCCTGGCGCACCTCGACGGGCAGCGAGGGGATGAAGCGGTAGACCGGCCGGTCGGGGTAGGCCGTCGCGCGAGCGTCTGCGAGCGGCGTCGCGGCGAGGATCGACGCGACCGCCTTCGCGTGCGGCGCCACTTCGAGCGCGACCTCGGCCGAGCTGGGCGGGCTTGTGGCAGAGCACGACGAGATCGGCGCTGCTCGGCGACCTCGGCGTTGGACGCGAGCGCCTCGCCCCGCACCTCCGCGGCGAGCGCCTGCGAGCACGCACCGCCAGCGGGTCGGCGCACAGCACCGGCCGTCCCCACCCTCGCGCCAGCGCGCGCGCCATGTTGCCGGCGCCGATGAGACCTATCTGCATCGTCGCACGATACCCGGCGCCTCGCTGTGTCCTCGGTCGCTCGCGTGCGAAGCACGCGACGCTCCGTGCGCCTGCGAGGCCTGGGCCGGCGTCGAGGGCGACGGATGCGCTAGCTCTGGTTGAAGAAGCCCTTCTCGATCAAGCGTGCGCGCTCCTCGGCGGAGATCTCGACGTTGCGCGGCGTGAGCATGAAGACCTTGTCGGCGATCCGCTGCATGCCGCCGTCGAGCGCGTAGGTGAGACCGGAGGCGAAGTCGATCAGGCGCTTGGAGAGATCGGTGTCGGAGCCCTGCAGGTTGAGGATCACCGGGATCGAGTCCTTGAACTTGTCGGCGATCTGCTGGGCGTCGTTGAACGACTTCGGCACGACGAGGTGCACGCGGACGTCGCCGTTGCCGACCGGTTGCGCACGGCGCGTCGAGCGAGCGGCGCGCGCCGCCGCCGCGCGTGCCGCCGCCTCGGGCTCGTCCTCGGCGAAGATGTCGTCGAACTCGTCGCGCCGGCGGCGCAGGCGGCGCACGTTCGGCCGCTCGCGGTAGCGATCCTCGATCTCCGCCTCGGGCGGCGGGTCGTCGTCGTAGTCGTCGTGATACTCCTCGGCGAGGCCGAAGTAGACGAGCGCGCTGTGCCAGGAATCGCGGAAAGCCATCGGTGTAGATGCGTGTTCGCCCGGCGAGCCGGATTCCCTGCTCATGCTAGCGATTCGCCGGTCGTGAGCCGAGAGTCGCCGGGACACTAATCGTACAGTCTCGTGCCGATTCGCACGATCGTCGCGCCCTCTTCGACGGCGACGAGGTAGTCCTGGGAGGTGCCCATCGACAGGTGCTCGAGCCCGTGCCGCTCGGCCAGCTCGCGCAGCGCGGCGAACCAGCGGCGGCTCTCGCTGCGGGTCCTCGGCGGCGAGCGGCGGCATCGTCATCAGTCCCGCGACGGGAACGGGCGAGGCGCGCGATGAACGCGTCGAGCTCCTCGGGCGCGACACCCGCCTTGCCGTGCTCGCGCGGCGACGTTGACCTCGATCAGGATCGCGCAGGCCGGGACGCGCCAGATCGCGGTGGCGGTCGAGCTCGCGCAGCGCAGACTCGCGAGGCGACCGAGTGGATCAGGCGCACGTGCGGCACGATCAGGCGCACGCGCCGGCTCTGCAGCTGGCCGATGAAGTCCCACTCGAACAGCTCGCCGTGGGCGGCGACCTTCGCTTGCGAGGTCCTGCGCGCGGTTCTCGCCGACGAGCCCGATGCCCGCCTCGGCGAGCATCGGCAGGTGCTCGAGGGCGACGTACTTGGTCGCGGCGAGCACCTGCACCCCGTCGGGATCGCGCCCCGCGCGGGTGGCCGCGGTCGCGATCCGCTCACGCACCTCGGCCAGGTTCCTGCGCACGACGTCCACGCGCAGGTCGG
>CAVRPD010000001.1:0-182798 GCA_963723075.1 uncultured Solirubrobacterales bacterium | reverse complement strand
CTGTACGCGCACGTAGCCGGAACAGCGGGCTTCGTCCCGGCGCAGAGCACGACGACGGAAGCAAGCGGCGCATATAAGTTCTCGACGGCGCCCGAGAACACGAACGTCAGCTTCTACGTTCGCTCGCTCGGCGCGCAGAGCGGACGCAGGCGGTTGAGGGTCGCCGCACAGGTGACGCTCACCGGACCGCCCGAAGGCACCCAGATCGAAACGGGCGCCCCCCACAGGGAGACGTTCAGCGGCACCGTCACGCCCGGCACGGACGTCGGCGCGCGCGTGATCCTGCAACGCCAGAACGCTATAAGCGGCGAAGAATGGCACCGGATCGGCGTCGGCCAAGTGCTGGCTGGCGGGACCTATTCGATCACGCACATCTTCCGCGTGCCCGGCGACGCGAGCATCCGGGTGCTGGTGCGAAGCGACGGGCTCAACGTCCCGAGCGCCTCGACTCCGCTCGACTACGACATCTCTCAGGCGCAGAACCCGAGTCTCACGATCTCGAGCTCAGCCGACCCGATCACTTACGGGCAGTCGGTGACGATCTCCGGCACGCTCGCGGGCGCCACGACGAGCCAGACGGTGACGCTGCTGGCGCGTACGGTCCATCAGCAGGGCTTCGCCCCGGTCGCCGAGGTCAGCACCGGCTCGGGTGGCAACTACACCTTCCCGGCGCAGTCGCCGGTGAACAGCACCCTTTACAGGGTGAAGAGCGGCGACCAGATGCGCCACCCTGCCCGGCGCGAAGTCCGCGGTGCTGTATGAGGGCGTGAAAGACGTGCTCACCGCCGAAGTTTCCGCCACCACGGTCCAGGCGGGGCAGGCGCTTGAATTCAAGGGCACGGTCGCGCCAGACCACTCCGGCCACGTGATCTACCTCGAGCGCCAGGACGCCACGGGCTCGGGCTTTCACGTCGTGCAGGTCGGGCGTGTGCTGCCGGGATCGACCTACACGATCATCCACCAGGTCTACGTTCCGGGGACGAAGGTCTTCCGGATCGAGATCCCCGGCGGTCCGGACAACGGCCGCGCGGTCAGCCAGCTGTTCACCGTCCAGGTGACGCCGGCGCCGGCGTCCGCGCTCACACCCGAGTCTCCGGGCAACTCATCGACGCCCGGCGAAGGCGCGACGAGCGGATCGGAAGCGGAAACGCCGCTCAGTGAATAGGGGCTGAAGGGCGGCGTGGCTGGCTCTCAGCCCCGGCCGGCGCTCGGAAGACCCGCCAGAGCACCATCGGTCTGTGGCCGTCCCTTCGGGGGCGGCCACAGGTCTTCAAGAACCTGCTCAGGCAGCCGACCAGCCTGGACGCGTCGCAGGATTCAGGATTCAGGCGGCCACCGCGCGCGAGTCGAGGTGCGTGCCGACCTTGCGCTTGACCCGCTGCAGCGCGTTGTCCACGGTCTTCGTGTCGCACTGCAGGCGCATGCCGACCTGCTCGTAGGAGTAGCCGTCGAGGTACAGGCCCAGCACCCGGCTCTCGAGCTCTGACAGCGCGGTCGACAGGCAGCCCACGAGCGAGCGCAGCTCCTCGGAGGAGATCACCTGGTTGACCGGGTCGTGCACGGTCGGGCCGGGCAGCATCTGGTCGAGTGTGGGCACGTCGTCGCCCGCGCCCGCCGGGGTGGAGGAGAACGAGACGTACTGGTTCAGCGGCGTGTGCTTGTTGCGTGTGGCGGTCTTCACCGCGGTGATGATCTGGCGGGTGATGCACAGCTCGGCGAAGTTGCGAAAGCTCGACTCGCGGTCTGTGCGGAAGTCGCGGATCGCCTTGTACAGGCCGACCAGCCCCTCTTGGATGAGATCTTCGGAGTCGCCGCCCGCCAGGAAGTAGGAGGAGGCCTTCAGGCGCACGAACCCGTGGTAGCGCCTGACGAGACTGTCATATGCGTTGCGATCGCCCTGCTTCGCCAACGCGATCAAGAACCCATCCTCGACCTTGACTTCAGAGTTAGAGTTGCTGGTGATTCGTGCCACGAGCAGATCCTTTCTCGGGATGCCCGTGTCAGGGCAGGCCCAAATTTGCTCAGTGGCGCACTCCTCCCCCGGCGCCAAAGCTGTTTCATGTTGTCTGCGCCAAGGCTTCATCAACCTTAGGTTCAGAGTTATGTCGGCGCGAGCCTTGCACAGTTATGAACCGTTGTCAAGACGTCTCTCCCCGATTCTGCAAAATCTCATACAGCAGGGCCGCCGCCGCGGCGCTCACACCCAGCGACTCGACCTTCCCGAGCAGCGGCAGGGCGATCAGCTCGTCGCACGCACCGGCCACTCGCGGGCGCAGGCCGGCGCCCTCGCTGCCCAACACGAGCACCACGCCGCCGTCCCCGTAATCCGGCGCGTCGTAGGCCACCTTCGCCTCGCCACCGGCGCCGTAGCACCAGCAGCCGGCGCGGCGGGCGTCGGCGAGGAAGTCCGCCATGTTGCGCACCTTCGCCACCCGCAGATGCTCGACGGCGCCCGCGGAGGCCTTGCACACCGCCGGCGTGACCTCGGCGGCGCGGCGCTCGGGAATCGCGACGCCGGCGGCGCCGACGCACTCCGCCGTGCGGCAGATCGAGCCCAGGTTCTGCGGGTCCTGCACCTGGTCGAGCGCGACGATCAGGGGATTTTCGCCCGACAGCAACTCACCGGCTCCCGTATAGGGGTAGGCGCCGGCGTCCGCGCAGACTCCCTGGTGGGCGCTCGAGCCGCAACGCCGCTCCACTTCCTCGGCGGAGGCGCTCCGCACTCGCGTGCCCCGCAGCCACGGCTCACCCGCGACGCCCGCCGTCGCCCATACCTCTTTAATCGCGTGTTTGCGGCGCCCGCGCAACGCCTCCTTCACGGGATTGCGACCATAGAGGATCACGGTGCGGCGATCACGGCGTCGCCGGCGCCGGGATCAGCTCGGGGCCGGAGGGCCCGTCGCGGATCTCCCAGCCACGCTCGCGCAGCTCCTCGCGCACGCGATCGGCGGTCTGAAAATCTCGCGTCTCGCGCGCCAGCTCGCGCTGCTCGAGCAACGTAAGCGCCTCGGGGTCGCTCGCGGCCACGTCGCCGACGGCCTCGAGCGGTGTGAGCCCCTCGAGCCCGAGCACGCTCAGCATCTCGCGCAGGTCCCCGTCGCCGACTCCCCCATCGCGACGGTTGGCCTCGCGCACCCATTCGAACAGCGAGGCCAGCGCGGCCGGCGTGTTGAAGTCCCCCGCCAGCGCGTCGAAGAACGCGCGCTTGTGATGGGCCATGTCCGGTGGGCTCGCAACGCCGCGAGCGAGCCGTCTGAGCGCGTCGCGGATGCGCTGCACCCGGCGCTCTGCATCTCTGAGCTCGGAGTCGGAGAACGCCAGCGGCTGGCGGTAGTGGCCCGAGGCCAAATACATCACGACCGCGTCCCGGCCGTAGCGCTCGATCACCCCTCCCAGCGGCGCGATGTTGCCCGCCGACTTGGCCATCTTCTCGCCGGTTAGCTGGATCATGCCGTTGTGCATCCACAGCCTCGCCAGCTCCCCGCCACGCGCGCTGCGGGTCTGCGCGGCCTCGTTCTCGTGGTGGGGGAAGACCAGATCGGAGCCCCCGCCGTGGATGTCGAAGCCGACGCCGAGCAGCCGCTCGGCCATCGCCGAGCACTCGATGTGCCACCCCGGGCGCCCCGAGCCCCACGGCGCCTCCCAGCTCGTGTCCTCGCCCTGCTTGTGCCCCTTCCACAGCGCGAAGTCGAGCGGGTCCTGCTTGCGCTCCGCGCCCTCTCCCCCCTCGCCCTGATCCATGTGCTCCAGGCGGCGATGGGATAGGCTGCCGTAGCGCTCGTCGGAGCGCACGCGAAAGTAGACGTCTCCGTCGATGGCGTAAGCGTGGTCCCGGCCGATCAGCGTCTGGATGTAGTCGACGATCGGGCCGATCGTCTCAGACGCCAGCGGCTCGTGATCGGGGCGGCCGAGGCGCAGCGCGTCGGTGTCGGCGCGGTAGCGCGCGGTCATCTCCGCGGCCAGCTCGGCGCTCGCCCGGTCCTGGGCGCGCGCGGCTTCGTAGATCTTGTCATTGACATCCGTCACGTTGACCACAAGGGTTACGCCATATCCCTCGTGCTCGAGAAATCGCTTGAGCAGGCTGAACACGACGAACGGCCGCGCGTTGCCGATGTGGATGCGGCTGTACACGGTCGGCCCGCATGCGTATATGCCGACACGCCCGGGATCGCGCGGGCGCAGCGGCTGAAGCTCGCCGGAGCGGGTGTCGTGCAGGCGGATCTCGCGCGCCGTCACGCCAGCTCCAGGCCGGCGACGGCGAGCGCGACCACGCCCTCGCCGCGCCCGACGAACCCGATCCCCTCGCCGGTGCTCGCCTTCACGTTCACGCGCTCGGGCGACAGCTCGAGCGCCTCTGCCAGACGGGCACGGATCGCCTGACGGTGCTGCGCGAGCTTCGGACGCTCCATCACGACTGTGCAGTCGACGTTCACGATCGCGAACCCCGCGGCGATCACGCTCGTCACGACGATCCCGAGCAGATGCAGCGAGTCGGCATCCTTGAAACGCGCGTCGGTATTGGGAAAGTGCTCGCCGATATCTCCCAGCCCGGCCGCCCCGAGCAGCGCGTCGATCACCGCATGGGTGAGCACATCCGCGTCGGAATGGCCGTCGAGACCACGCTCGTGAGGGATCTGCACGCCGCCGAGGATCAGCGGACGGTCCTCGCTCAGACGATGCGAGTCATAGCCGATCCCGACCGGCGTCATCCGCGACTCGCCCCGCCCCGCCCGTCCGCCTCGCCCACCGCGGCCGACCGTCCCGCGCCGGCCATCCCGCTCGGGCCGGCGGCTTGGCTCGGGCCGGCCGTCTCGCTCGCCCCGATCGGCTCCAGGCGCCGCTCGCGCTGCTCGAACACGCACAGCTCCCGCACCCCCAGCTCGCCCAGCAGCTCGAGCGCCCGCTCATAGTCGGCGCCCACGTCGTGCGGGCGGTGCGCGTCGCTGGAGAGCGCCACGGGCGCACCGGCCTCGAGGCACATCTCGAGGAACGCCGGCGCCGGATACAGCTCCCCGGCGCGCTTGCGCAGGCCTGCGGTCGAGACCTCCACGGCGATGCCCCCCTCCGCGATCCCGTCGATCGCCAGCTCGTAATAGCGGCGCAGATCGCCCTCCGGCCGCGGCCGCTCGCCGCCCCATACCTTCACCAGGTCGGGATGTGCGAGCACGTCGAACAGCCCGCTGCGCGCGGCCTCGCCCAGCGTCTGGAAGTAGCGCCGCCACACGTCCTCCGCGCTGTGACCCCTGTCCCACACGCTGTAATCGTCCATGTCGACGGCTTCGTCGCGCAGGAAGTGCACCGAGCCGATCACATAGTCGAAGTCGTACGCCGCCAGCAGGTTGGCCATGCGGTCCTCGCCACCGATCACGAAGTCGGCCTCGATTCCCAGCCGCAGGTCGGTGCGCTCGCGCACGAACGCGCAGTAGGCGTCGAGATCGTCGCGCGCGTTCGCGAGCCAGAACGGATGGGACCAGACCTCGAGCGCCTGCTCGAAGCGGTACACGTGCTCGGAGACGCCCAGCTCGGCGATCCCGCGCTCGCTCGCCACCGTGCGGTAGCGCTCGACGTTGGCCTCGGTGAAGTGCTCGGCGGCGGTGGCCTCGACGTCGTCGGGGCGGAGATGGAGGTGGTAGTCGGTGAGCATCGGGGCGCTGATTCAAGCAGGCCCGGGGGGAGATCGCGCGTGCGCGCGCCGAGCCAGCAGCAGCTCGGCGACCTGCAGATCGAGCGACGTGGTGATCTTGAGGTTCTCATCGCTCGCCCCCACCACCAGCACCCTGCCTCCGGCTCGCTCGATCAGCCAGGCGTCGTCGGTCGCTTCGGCGAGCACCTCCGCGGAGACGTCCAGAGCGCGCTCGAGCGCCGCGCGACGGAAGACCTGGGGCGTCTGCACCGCCCACAGGCTCGAGCGCTCGAGCGTCTCGCTCACGACGCCGCCCTCCCCCACCCGCTTGACCGTATCCTTCACAGGTGTTGCGGCGATCGCAGCGTCGGCCCCAACGTCGGCTTCGAGCGTCGCTATCACCCTCTGCGCCAGCTCGGCCGTGACCAGCGGACGGGCGGCGTCGTGCACCACCACCGGATCACCCGGGCCGGCCGCCGCGAGCGCCAGGCGTACGGACTCCGAACGCGACGCGCCACCCTCTAGGACCGTGACCGCCACCGGCCCGTGCAACCCCCCCTGCGATGGGGCAATAATCCTCCCGCCGCCCACTCCGGCGTCATCGCCGCCAATCGGGATCGCCGGTGGCAGCGCGAGCACGATCCTCTCGATCCCGTCCACCTCGCGCAGCGCGGTCACGCTCCACTGCACCAACGAGACACCGGCCAGCTCGACGAGCGCCTTCGGGCGGGCGGCTCCCAGGCGCTCGCCGCGCCCGGCGGCCACGATCAGGGCTACGGCCATCGTTCAGGAGGTCTTCTTCGCCCGAGGGCCTGTCGCGCACGCGGCATGCGCACCGCGCGGGGCGCTGCTGCCGCGTGCGCGAAAGGCTCCTACTTGGCCACGGCCATCTGGCTGGTGGCCGAGTTGGCGAGCAGCTCGTCGAGGTAGCTCTCGGCGTCTTCCTCGTCCTTGTCGAGCGCATACATGAGCTCCGAGGCGAGGATCTTCTTGGCGCGCGTGAACATCTGCTTCTCGCCGGTCGACAGCCCCTTCTCGGACTCGCGCAGCGACAGGTTGCGCACGACCTCGGCCAGCTCGTAGATGTCGCCGGTCTTGATCTTGTCGCGGTTGTGCTTGAACCGGCGGTTCCAGTTCTTCGGCATCTCCGAGACCGTGGCGCGGAGCACGTCGAGCACCTTCTGCACGGTTTCCTCGTCGATCACTCGGCGCAGGCCGGCCAGGGCGGCGTTCTCGGTGGGGACCCTCACCGTCATGTCGTTGTGCAGGATCTTGATCGTCAGATACTCGCGCCGCTCGCCGAGCATCTCCATCTCCTCCTTCTTCAGCACCTTCCCCGCTCCGTGATGGGGATAGACGACATGATCGCCGAGCTCGAACTCGATGAACTCGACCTCGCGGGTCGCCTCGAGCTCCTCGATCAATGCCGTTGCGTCTTCAATTGCCTGTGCGGGAATGGTGTCCTCCTTCGTTGCGGCCGGCCGGTTGGCGGCCCGTGTCAGATGTGTGCTCTAGCTCAGCTACGTCTGCAGGTAGCGGTCCACGAGGTTGAGCTCCTGCAGCCTGCGCAGCCCCTCGCGAATGTCCTTCGCCCTGATCTCCCCCACGCCCTCGACCGCCTCGAGCTCCGCGTCGGTCGCGGCCAGCAGCTCGTCCAAGCCCCCGAACTCGCCCACGATCTGAGCGACCACCAGCTTCGGCAGGCGGGGGATGCGCCCCAACACGCGGTAGCCGCGTGGCGATACTGGATAGTCGAGCGTGTTCAGCTTGCGGTCGTACCCGAGCAGCTCGGCCATGCGGCCGAAGTCGAGCAGGTCCTGGTGGGCCAGCCGCCCGATCTCCTCGAGCGCGGCTGCGAACGCCTCGTCGGAGTGCCCGTACAGGTAATCGCGCACGAGCGCCGCCTTCTCGGCCGCGGTGCCCACCATCGTCTCCTCGAGCTGCATCTCGATCAGGCGGCCCTCCGAGCCCAGCTCGACGATGTAGCGCTCGATCTCGACCGCCATGCGCGTCACCAGCTCGGCGCGCTGCAGCACGGTCAGCACGTCGTGCAGCGTGGCCCCGCCCTCGAACTCGAGCGCCGTCAGCCGCGTGGAGACCTGGTCCAGGCGGGTGCGGTACTTGTCGAGCGTCGCCAGCGCCTGGTTGGCCTTGGCGAGCACCACGGGGATGTCCTGCAGGATGTACTTCGCGCCGTCCACATACACCGAGACGACCTCGCGCCGCTGTGAGACAGCGATCACGAGCGCATCGGTCTGCTTGGAGACGCGCTCGGCCGTGCGATGGCGGGTGCCCGTCTCGTGCGAGAGGATCGTCGGGTCGGGCATCAGCTGGACGTTTGCCATCGTGATCTTGGTCGCGTTCGCGTTGAGGATGATCGCGCCGTCCATCTTCGCCACTTGATAGAGGAACGCAGGGGTGTAATCGATCTCGAGCTTGATCCCGCCGCTGTTCAAGAAACTGAGGTCATCCGGCTCGCCGATCACGATCAACCCTCCTGTGCGGGCGTGCAGAATGGACTCGATCCCCTCCCGCAGCGCCGTACCGGGGGCGATCATCTCCAGCGCCTTCATCAGCCCCGGCTCCGGTCTTACTTCATTGTCTAAATCTTCGCCGGATCGTGGAGCCACGACAACCCATTCTAAAGCATCGGGCCTTTATTCTTCGGCTCCTGGACTGAAGAACGACGCGCCGAGACCTGCGCAGGGGCGACTTTCGACGCCAAATGCGGGACAAGCCGAGCCCAGGCCCGGGAAGACCTCAGGCCACCGCCCGTTCCGGGCGCCTCGCCGGGGCTCCCAGCGCCGCCGCCAGCGCCTCGCGCAGCGTAGCCGCCTCGCACGCGCCCGGGCCGCTCTGCGGCGGCGCGATCGTGGCGCTCAACCCATGCTTTGCGGCCTCTTCCAGACGGCGCTCGGGGTGGCCCACCCAGCGCAGCTCGCCGGTCAGCCCCAGCTCGCCGAAGCACGCGCGCGGTGTCCCGCTCAGCGGCGCCCCGCGGCTCGCGCTCGCCACCGCCAGCGCGACCGCCAGGTCGCATCCGGGCTCGTCCACGCGCACGCCGCCGACGACGTTCACGAACACGTCCGAGCCGCCCGTGCCGACGCGGCCGTGACGGCCGAGGATCGCCAGCACCAGCGCGAGCCGGTTGCGATCGAGACCGGACACCACCCGGCGCGGCTGCTCGAGCTCTGAGGGCGCGACGAGCGCCTGAACCTCCACGAGCAGCGGCCGTGAGCCCTCCATCGCCGCGAGCACCACGCTCCCGGGGGCGCGCGTGGCCTCGGCCACGAACCTGGCCGAGGCGTCCAGCACCTCGACGAGGCCACCCTGGCGCATCTCGAACAGCCCGGACTCGCTCGTCGAGCCGAAGCGGTTCTTCAGCGCGCGCAGCTCGCGATACGGCCGCTCGCGCTCGCCCTCGAACTGCAGCACGCAGTCGACCAGGTGCTCGAGCACGCGCGGCCCGGCGAGCGCCCCGTCCTTGGTCACGTGCCCGACGAGGATCACCGCGATCCGGCGCGCCTTCGCCAGCTCCATGATCCGGCCCGCGACCTCGCGAACCTGCCCGACCGAGCCCGGCGCGCCGGACAGCTCGCCGGAGCTCAGCGTCTGCACCGAGTCGATCACGCACGCGTGCGGCGCTTCTCCCGCGAGCGTGTCGAGCACGGTGTCGAGGTCCGTCTCGGCGAGGATCGGCACCTTCAGCGCTCCGGGCGCGAGCCGCTCGGCGCGCAGCCTGACCTGCTCGGCCGACTCCTCGCCGCTCACGTACAGCGTCTTGCGACCGGAGTCCTGCAGGTGCCCGAGGACCATGTTCGTGAGCGTCGACTTGCCGATGCCGGGCGAGCCTCCGAGCAGCACGAGCGAGCCGGGCACCAACCCTCCGCCGAGCACCCGGTCGAGCTCGCCGATGCCGCTCGACATGCGCGCGATCGGCGACGCGCCGACGTCTCGCAGCGGACGGGGCGCGAGCCGCGGGCCAAAGCCGAGGGCGCGCGCGGCGCCGTCGGGGCCGCCATCGCCGCTCGCCCGAGGAGCGCCTCTGCCCGCTCGCCTGGCCCCACCCGCGCCGCCCCCCGCCGCACGTGCGGTCGGGATGCGCTCCTCCACGAGCGTGTTCCACGCCTCGCAGCCGGGGCACTGCCCGAGCCATTGCGCGGTCTGAAAGCCGCACTCCGAGCACACCTGGATGGTTCCGCGAGCCATCTTCTGAGCCTACGCGCCGCCGGGGACGGCACTTGCCCTCGACGGCGGCGACGTCGCGGCGGCGCGTGCCCGTCACGCGCCGATCCAGCACCGCGCCACGGACGCGTCCGGGCGGGGACCGCCCGGTTTTGCGCAGAGAAGCCCTAAGCCGGCTCGTCGCCCGGCTCGCCGGCGTCCTCGGGCGTGTCGCCCTCGTCCGCGGCGAGCTCTTCGGCGGCGCCGACGCCGACCGGCGTCTTCTGCTTCTTCGGCTTGACGATCGTCAGGCGCACCTCGCCCTCCTCGTCCTCCGGGGTGGGGTCGATCACGACGGTCGCGCCCGGCGTCAGCTGCTCGCGCAGGACGAAGTCGGCGAGCGGGTCCTCGATGTAGCGCTGGATCGCCCGGCGCAGCGGGCGTGCGCCCATCGACGGGTCCCAGCCCTTCTCGACGAGCAGGTCCTTCGCCTCGTCGGTGAGCTCGAGCTGCAGCTCGCGTTCGGCCATCGACTCGCGGATGCGCAGCAGGAGCAGCTCGACGATCTGCTTGATCTCCTCCTTCTGCAGCTTGTGGAAGACGATCACGTCGTCGATCCGGTTGAGGAACTCGGGACGGAAGACCTTCTTCAGCTCGCCCATGATGCGGTTCTTCATGTCCTCGTAGGTGATGCCCGTCTCATCGTCGGATACGGCAAAGCCGAGCGGCGTGTTGCGCGCGATCTCCGCGGCGCCGATGTTCGAGGTCATGATCACGATCGCGTGGCGGAAGTCGACCGTGCGGCCCTGCGCGTCTGTCAGCCGGCCGTCCTCGAGGATCTGCAGGAGGATGTTGAACACGTCGGGGTGCGCCTTCTCGATCTCGTCGAGCAGCAGCACGGAGTAGGGCTTGCGCCTGACCGCCTCGGTCAGCTGGCCGCCCTCGTCGTAGCCGATATAGCCGGGAGGCGAGCCGACCAGGCGCGAGACGGCGTGCTTCTCCATGTACTCGCTCATGTCGATCCGGATCATCGCGTCGTCGTCGCCGAACAGGAACTCGGCGAGCGTGCGCGCGAGCTCGGTCTTGCCGACGCCGGAGGGACCCAGGAAGATGAACGAGCCGGTCGGCCGCTTCGGGTCCTTCAGGCCGGCGCGCGAGCGGCGGATCGCCTTGGAGATGACCTCGACGGCGGGGTGCTGGCCGATCACGCGCTTGTGCAGTTCGTCCTCCATGCGCATCAGCTTCTGCGTCTCGGCCTCGGTCAGCTTGAACACGGGGATGCCGGTCCACATCGAGACGATGTCGGCGATCTCCTCCTCGCCGATCGCCGGGCGATCGCCGGTCTCGCCCGATTCCCACTCCTGCTCGAGCTCGCGTTTCTTGTTCGTCAGCTTGCGCTCCTTGTCGCGCAGCGCCGCCGCCTTCTCGAACTCCTGAGCCTCGATCGCCGCCTCCTTCTCGCGGCGCGTGGTCTCGACTTCACCCTCGAGCTCGCGGTTGGCGGGCGGCGAGGTCATCGACTTGATCCGCATCCGCGAGGCCGCCTCGTCGATCAGGTCGATCGCCTTGTCGGGCAGGAAGCGGTCGGAGATGTAGCGACTGGCCAGTTCGCCGGCGGCGCGCAGCGCCTCGTCGGTGATCTGCACCTTGTGGTGCTGCTCGTAGCGGTCGCGCAGCCCCTTGAGGATTTCGACCGTCTGGTCGATCGTCGGCTCCTCCACGCGGATCTGCTGGAAGCGCCGCTCGAGCGCCGAGTCGCGCTCCAGGTACTTGCGGTACTCGTCGAGCGTCGTCGCCCCGATCGTCTGCAGCTCGCCGCGCGCCAGCGCCGGCTTGAGGATCGAGGCGGCGTCGATCGCGCCCTCGGCCGCGCCCGCGCCGACCAGGTTGTGAAGCTCGTCGATGAACAGGATGATGTCGCCGCGCTGGGTGATCTCCTTCATCACCTTCTTCAGCCGCTCCTCGAACTCGCCGCGGTACTTAGACCCGGCGACGAGCGCGGCCAGGTCGAGCGTGTAGATCTGCTTGTTCTTGAGCAGCTCCGGCACGTCGGAGTTCGTGATGCGCTGCGCCAACCCCTCGACCACGGCGGTCTTGCCCACGCCGGGCTCGCCGATCAGCACCGGGTTGTTCTTCGTGCGGCGGGAGAGGATCTGCATGATCCGCTCGATCTCCGTCTCACGGCCCACGACCGGGTCGAGCTTGCCCTCCGCTGCGAGCTTCGTCAGGTTGCGTCCGAACTGGTCGAGCAGCTTCGATGACTTCTTGCCCTCGCCCGGCCCCGCGCTCGAGCCGGAGCCGGAGCCGCCGGACTGGCCCTGGCGGCGTCCGCCGGGACCGGAGAGCATGCGGATGACCTCGTTGCGGATCTTCTCCGAGTCGGCGTCGAAGTCGAGCAGGATGCGGGCGGCGACGCCCTCGTTCTCACGGACCAGACCGAGCAGGATGTGCTCCGTGCCGATGTAGTTGTGCCCCAGGCTGAGCGCCTCGCGCAGCGCCAGCTCGAGCACCTTCTTCGCGCGCGGCGTGAACGGGATCTGCCCGGAGGTGACCTCCTCGCCGGAGCCGACGATCCGCACGACCTGCGCGCGCACCCGCTCGACGGTGATGTCGAGGCTCTCCAGCACGCGCGCGGCCAGGCCCTCCTCCTCGCGGAGCAGGCCGAGCAGGATGTGCTCGGTGCCGATGTAGTTGTGCTTGAGCGTCCGCGCCTCCTCCTGCGCGAGAACGACCACCTGCCGGGCTCGTTCTGTGAATCGCTCGAACATGGTGTTGATTCCTTCCTGCGAGGACGGTTACGCCTCTCCACCTCTATGTGTGTGTGGTCCTATCGACGCCTTCCCGGCAGTCTACCAACCGCTGTCCGGGCCTCCACGGGTAGCGCGGGTCGTGCGGAGGAACTCTGTTCCGGTCGGCGCATGCGCCGACCGGCGGGGGCGTGCATGCACGCCCCCGAGGGAGGGCCGCATGCGGCCCTCCCCCCACGCCGCATGCGGCGTGGGAACTACTCAGAACCTGTCTCAGTCGCGCATCGCCGGGAACAGCACGACCTCGCGAATCGAGTCGCGGCCGGTGAGCAGCATCACGAGCCGGTCGATGCCGACGCCGACGCCCCCCGCCGGAGGCATGCCCTGCTCGAGCGCCTCGACGAACGCCTCGTCGTAGGGCTGCGTCTCCTCGTCGCCGCCCGCCGCCAGCCGCCGCTGCGCCTCGAACCGCTCGCGCTGGGCGTCGGCGTCGGCGAGCTCGGAGAAGGCGTTGGCGATCTCCATGCCGCCGACGAACGCCTCCCAGCGCTCGGCCAGGCCCGGAGTCGAGCGGTGCTCGCGCGCGAACGGTGACAGCGCGATCGGGTAGTCGAGCACGAACGTCGGCTCCTGCAGGGAGGGCTCGACGAACTTCGACAGCAGGTCGTCGGCCATCTGCGGCCAGCTGGCGCCGTCCGTGCGAATCTCGAGATCGCGCTCGGCGATCGCCGCCGCGAGCGCATCCTCCTCGCCGAGCGCCGCCAGGTCGATGCCCGTCGCCCGTGCGACCGCCGCGACGAAGCTCACCCGCCGCCACTCCCGCGTGAAGTCGGCCTCCCCCGCGTAGCCGACCGCCGCGGCCGCCGCGCGCACCAGCTCTTCCAGGCGGACGGCCTCGGCGGAGTAGTCGGCGTAGGCCTCATACCACTCGACCATCGTGAACTCGGGATTGTGCCTGGTCGAGACCCCCTCGTTGCGGAAGTCCTTGCCCAGCTCATACACCCGCTCGAGACCCCCCACCAGCAGCCGCTTCAGATACAGCTCGGTCGCGATCCGCAGGTACAGGTCGCGGTCCAGCTCGTTGTGGTGGGTCGTGAACGGGCGCGCCAGCGCACCGCCGTACAGGGGCTGCAGCACCGGCGTCTCGACCTCGACGAAGCCCTGCCCGTCGAGATAGGCGCGCACGGCCGAGACGATCTTCGCGCGGTCGAGAAACAGCCGGCGCGTGTCCGCGTTCGCGATCAGGTCGAGCTCGCGGCGGCGATAGCGGGTCTGCACGTCGCTCAGGCCCGCGTGCTTGTCCGGCGGGGGGCGCAGCGCCTTGGCGAGCACCTGGAAGCGCTCGACGCGCAGCGACAGCTCGCCCCGGCGCGAGCGCAGCGCCGCGCCGTCGATCCCGACCAGGTCGCCGAGGTCGAGCGAGGTCAGCCGCGCGAACGGCTCCCCGCCGAGCACGTCAACGCGCGCGTGCAGCTGGATCTTGCCGGAGCGGTCGACCAGGTCGAGGAACGCGGCCTTGCCGGAGCCGCGCCGCGCGGCCACGCGGCCCGCCACCCGGTGTACCTCCTCGGTCTCCTCGCCGGCGGTGAGACGGCCGTAGGCGTCGAGGATCGTCGCGATCGGCGCCACGCCGGGAAACGCGTAGGGAAACGCCTCGGCGTCTGACTCCTTCAGCCGCTGCGCCTTCGCGCGCCGCTCGGCGATCAGCTCCGCCAGGCCGTGCCTGCCATGTCCGTCGCCCGCAGGCGCGGCGCTGTCGGCGCCCGCGCTCGTGGGATCGATCCCGGCGGGCTCGCAGTCCACGGTCTCCCCGCCCGCGGGCCCGGACCCCGCGGCGCGCTCCTCCTCGGTTCCGCCCATCGCGGGAGGCTACTTGAGGCCGACGTCGATCTTCGTGATCTTCAGCTTGCGCGCGGGGCCGCGCGGGACCTTCACCGCGACCGTCTCGTTGCGCTTGTGCCCGATCAGCGCGCGCCCGACGGGCGACTCGTTGGAGAGCTTGTGCTCTTCCGGCTTGGCCTCGGCCGAGCCGACGATCGTGTACTTGACCGACTTGCCCGTCTTTTCGTCCTTGACGTGCACGACCGAGCCGATCTGCACGACGTCGGTCGAGAGGTCCTTCGTCTCGATCACGGTCGCCATGCGCAGCTTCTCCTGCAGCGTCGCGATCCGGCTCTCGAGCATCGCCTGCTCGTTCTTGGCGTCGTCGTACTCCGCGTTCTCGGCGATGTCTCCGAATTCCCGCGCTTCCTTGATGCGCTGCGCCACCTCACGCCGCTTCTCGGTGGACAGCAGCTCGAGCTCGTCCTTGAGCTTGTCCAGTCCTTCGGGGGTGAGGATTACGTCCTTCGGCATGTGACCCTCGTTCGCGGGGTTGGTGGTCGGCCGCCGACGCACACAAAAACCCCGCCTGACAGCGGGGACTTCGCGGCCGGGGGCGGCAAAGAGCGCAGCAGTATAGCTCCGGGACGGCATTCTCAGCCGACCACCAACCGCTTCGCGGTCGGCCGGCTGAGAATGTCCGCCCTCCGCGGCTGATGGTTGGGGGTGGCTCAGGCGGGGACGGCGAGAGCTAACGGCTCGAGCAGGGTCCTGGCCTGAGCCAGCGTTGCGGTCGTCTGCAGCGACGCGTTCAGGTGCTTGGCGCGTACCGAGTCGAGGTTCAGACGAGCCACGTACCAGGGATAGAACTTGCGCAGGTAGCGAGTCGCACGTGGCTCGCCGAGGTGCTCGACGGCACAGTCGATCGTCCAAGCGAGCTCCCGCACGACCTCCTCGCGCGTGGGCTCGCTCGCGTGCGAGCCAGGCGCGAGCAGTTGCGAGAACAGCCACGGATTGCCGAGCGCCCCGCGCGCGAGCATCACCGCGGCGGCGCCCGTGCGCTCGAAGGCGTCGCGCACGTGCGCGGCGTCGCTCAGCCCGCCCGTCAGGATCACCGGCGCCCCCAGCGACTCCACCAGCCGGGCCGCCAGGTCGTAGTCGGGAACGCCCTTGTGATGCACCGCGGCCGACCGGGGGTGGAAGGCGATTGCGGCCACGCCCGCCTCCTCCACCAGGCGATGCGCGAGCGCGACGCCGCTGCTCTCCCCGGTGCGCAGGCCGGAGCGCAGCTTGACCGTCACCGGCAGCCCGCCGTCGCGGCCGCGAGCGGCCCCCTCGCGCGCGGCGCGCGCCACCGCCACCGCCCGGTCGGGGTCGGCCAGCAGCGCGGCGCCGGCTCCCGTCTTCTGGACCTTCGGCACGGGGCAGCCCATGTTGATGTCGATCGCATCCGCCCCCCGCGCGGCCACGTGCGCCGCCGCCAGTCGCATCGTCGCCGGGTCCTCGCCGAACAGCTGGATCGACACCGGGCCGCTCGCGCGCTCGCGCGGGTCGATGCGCAGCATCTCCGTGCACGTCTTCTCGTTCCCGTGTCGGATCGCGTGGGAGGAGACCATCTCCGAGACCGCCATCCCCGCGCCGAACCGCTTGGCCTGCAACCGCACGAACCAGTTGCCGATCCCCGCCAGTGGCGCCAGCAGGACGCGGTTGGGCACCTCCAGCGGGCCGAGCATCCAGGAGTCGGAGAGCGACTTCGTCATCGCCGCATGATTGCGCACGACGCCTCGATCTAGACGTTGCCCTCGATCTAGACGTTGCCCTCGATCTAGACGTTGCGCTCGTGCAGCAACCGCAAACCCGTGAGCGTCAGCAGGTCGTCGATCTCCTCGAGCTCCTCCGTGTAGGGAACGACCAGGTGCGCGAGCCCACCGGTGGCGACGACGGCGGCGGGTCCGCCCAGCTCGTCGTACAACCGCCGCAGGATCGCGTCGATCGCGCCCGCGTACCCATACACGACACCCGAGCGGATCGCGTCGATCGTGTTCTTGCCGATCACGCTCTTCGGCGGCGCGAGATCGACCTTCGGCAGTCGCGCGCCGCGCTCGGACAACGCGTCGAGTGAGATCTCGATGCCCGTCATCAGCGAGCCGCCGAGATACTCGCCTCCGCGCGAGATCACGTCGAACGTCGTCGCCGTGCCGAAGTCGACGCACACGGCCGGGCCGCCGAAGCGCTCGCGAATCGCGACTGCGTTGACCAGCCGGTCTGCGCCGATCTCGCGCGGGTTGTCGTAGCGGATCGCCATGCCCGTCTTCGTCCCCGGACCGACGGCGTGCATCTCGTGCCCCAGATAGCGACTCGCCATCGCCGTCCACTCCGGCTCGAGCTGCGGGACGGTCGAGGAGACGATCGACGCCTCCACGTCGGCGAACCCGTACCCGCGCAGCTCCAGCAGGTTGCGCAGCGCCGCGCCGAGCTGGTCGGCGGTCGACTGGCGCACGGTCGCAAAGCGCCAGTGCTCGAGCAGATCCTCGTGGCTGTACACCCCGAAATGGGTCTGCGTGTTTCCGACGTCGACGACGAGCAGCATGGCCGACCATTATGCTCGGCAACGTGAGGACGACGCGTTCCACCCATTCGACAGCGACCGGTTCGGATTCGCCCGTGACCAGTTCCGTCGCGCTCGACGATCGCCCGCGGGCGGAGCATTCGAGACAATGAACGCGAAGCTCTACGTCCTGCCGGGCTCCCATCCATGTGCGGCAGTCGAAGTCGCGCTGCGGATGAAGTCGATCGCCTTCGACCGCGTCGACCTGCTGCCGATGACCCAGATGCTGATCGGCCCGCTGCGCTACGGCGGCAGCACCGTGCCCGGCATGCGCCTCGACGGCGAGCGCATCGTCGGCTCGCGCACGATCATGCGCCGCCTCGACGAGCTCGTCCCCACGCCCGCGCTGCTACCGCCCGAGCAAGATCCCGCCCGTGCCGGGGTGCTCGAGGCCGAGCGCTGGGGCGACGAGGTCTTTCAGAGCGTGCCGCGCCGCATCGTCGACGTGGCCTTCCTGCGCCGCCCGGCGGCGATGGAGAGCTATGTGGGAGACGCGAAGCTGCCGCTTCCCACCGCGCTCATGCGCCCCGCCCTGCCGCTCACCGCCAGGCTGATGGCGGGCAAGAACAAGGCGCGCGACGAGACCGCCCGCGCCGATCTCGCTGCGCTCGCGGGGCAGCTCGACCGCATCGACGGATGGATCGCCGACGGCCTGCTCGGCGGCGATCGGCCAAACGCGGCCGACCTGCAGATCGGCAGCACGATCCGCCTGCTGATGTCGGTCGGCGACGTGCGCCCGCTGATCGCCTCCCGTCCCGCCGCTCGGCTCACGCGCTACTTCCCGCCGATGGTCGGCGAGATCGAAGCGGGGCTGCTGCCCGCCGAGTGGTTTCCTGCCGGCGAGGCGCCCGCGGGCGCGCCCGCGTAGGCCGCGGCGCTACAGTCGCACGACGGCTCCTGCGCCGCTCGCGCCGTCTGCGAGCGAGCCTGGCCGTCAGCTCGATGCGTACCCTGGACCCACAGTCCCTTGCCCGCCACGTGGATCGCCTCTATCGCGCCGCATGGGCGCTGTGCGGCGCGCGCGAGGACGCGGAGGATCTCGTGCAGGAGACGTTCGCTCGCGTGCTCGCGCGCCCGCGCGTGCTGCGTGGGGACGACGAGCTCCACTACCTGATGCGTGTGCTGCGCAACACGTACTTCACCGGCCGTCGCACCGCCGGGCGCAGGCCGGTCACGGTCGCGACGCTCGAGGACGTCGTCGTGGCCGACTCCCGCCCGACGGGCCGGCCCGAGCAGGCCTTGGAGATGCAGGAGCTCTACGCGACGATCGCCACCCTGCCGGAGGGGTTTCGCCTGGCGTTGGTCGCCGTCGACGTGCTCGGCCTCTCCTATCGGGAAGCCGCTCGTGCGCTGCGCGTGCGCGAGGCTACGCTCACGACCAGGCTGTTCCGGGCGCGGCGGCAGCTCGCCAAGCAGCTCCTCGTGGCCGACCCGGCCGCTTCAGACGAGGCGCACGGGGACGCGAGCGCGCGGGCCCGCCGGGAAGAGACGAAGCCCGGCGGAGTCTTGCCGAGTAGGAGCACATCATGAGCGAGCCGCGTCCACGCAACGAACCGGAGCTGATCGAGCACGTACGCTCGATCGACGCGCCCGCGCCCGAGGCGCTGCACCGCGAGGTGCGCGCGCTCATATCCGCCCGCCGCAGCTCCACAGGCCACGCCGCCGGACGGCCTCTGCTCGTTCGCGGCCTCCTGGCGAGCGCTGCGCTCGCCGCGGTCCTCGCGGCCGTGCTCGTGATCGCGCTGAGCGGCGGCGGCAGCAGCGGCGCTTCGACGATGAGCCTGCGCGAGGCATCCGCACCAACCTTGCGCCCGGCGACTGCGCCGGCGCCGTCCCAGCGCACAGGCGACCGCGCGCAGCTCGCAGTCGCCGTCGACGGCATCTCCTTTCCCTCCTGGCAGCGCCTCGGCTGGCGCTCTACCGGGGCTCGCAGCGACCGTATCGGCGGACATACGATGACGACCGTCTTCTACGCCGACGCTCATGGCCATCGGATCGGCTACGCGATCATCGCCGGCGCTGCGCCACGAGTCGGCGGCGGCACCGTCGCCTCGCGCGGGAGGACGCGCTACCGCCTGTCCTTCGCGGACGGGGCTCCGGTCGTGACGTGGCGACGTGAGGGGCACATGTGCGTGCTGTCCGGCCGCGGCGTCTCGGGCGCGACGCTGCTGCAACTCGCCGACTGGGGCGAGCCCGCGTGAGCGGGAAAGCCTCGATTCTGTCGGCGGTCCTCGCGACGGCCGGGATCATGGCGGGGATCTCCAGCGCCGGCGCCTTCGCCGGGGCGCGAGCGGCCGTCGGCCACACGGTGATACTGAAGGACAACCGCTTTCGTCCCGCCACGCTGAGCATCAGACGCGGTGAAAGCGTCAGGTGGGCGTGGGAGGACGCGGCCACCGAACACAACGTGACCTTTCGCGCTTTCCATTCGCGCACGATGGCAAGAGGCTCCTACACCGTGAGGTTCACGCAGGCAGGCACGTTCGACTACAACTGCACGCTTCACGTGAGCGAAGGGATGAAGGGCAGGATCGTCGTCCGCTGAGGCTCGTGCGGACCCCTGAAGGCGATCGTCCACCCGCCTTCTACGGACCGTCAGACGATCGGACCGTCAGACGAGCGGCCGGCCCCGCATGAGCCGTTCAAGACGCCGCCGGCAGATCGAGCGGCGGACCGGCCCAGCGCACGCCTTCGTCGAGCGCCAGCGCCGCGAGCGCGTCCGCCAGCCGCGCGCCGCGGGGTGTCGCGAGCTCGAAGTCGAGCTCGAGCGCCGGGACCAGGACGAAGCGCCGGCACAGCAGTTGCTCGTGCGGCAGCTGCATGCGCTCCTCGCTCAGCTCCAGCTCGCCGAGCAGCAGGATGTCGATGTCGATCGCGCGCGGGCCATGCCGGACCTCCGTGTCTGTGCGACCCAGCCGGCGCTCCGTGCGCTTGGCCGCATCGAGCAGCCCGAGCGCTCCCAGGTCGGTCTCGATTCGCAGGCAGGCGTTGAGGAAGCTCGGCTGGTCGAGCACCTCGCCGACGGGATCGGTGTCATAGACGGACGAGCTGGCGAGCACCGTCACGCCCCCCGCTGCCAGCGCGTCGAGCGCACCCTGCAGGTGGGCGCGACGATCGCCGAGGTTCGAGCCGAGCCCGAGCAGTCCGATTCGCCTGACCATCGCCGGGACGCTACCTGTCGCGCGTCGCCGGCAACCTTCACGGAGGCGTCATCCCTGCCGGGACCGTCGCCCAGGGCCCGCCATCCCCCTGCCGATAGCCTAGGAACGCCCTAGGAACGCGTCGTCTGCAGCCCGGCGGCCGTCGCCTTCTCGCCCATCGCCTGCGCGAACGGCACGAGCGCGGAGAGCGGGCGGAGCATGACGGTGAAGTCGGCGATCAGGCCCTGCTCGTCGAAGCGCAGCAGGTCGATGCCCTCGATCTCGCGATCGCCCACCATCGCGCGGAAGATCAGGCCGTACGTCCCGTCTGCCTGCAGCTCGTCGGTGTAGCGGAAGCCTTCGAAGACCTGCGCGACCAGGCCGAGCAGCTGGGTCACGGTCTCACGGCCGATGAACGGGTGGAAGGTCACCGGGCTGTGAAAGACGATCTTCTCCGCGAACAGCTCCCTGAGACCACCGATGTCTTTGCGCTCGATCGCCGCCCGGAACAGCTCGGCCGTGCTCGGCGCCGCGCTCATGCGGGCGCCTCCCCCAGGCCACCGTCGCCGGCCGGGGCGCCGCCATCGCGTCGTCCGGGGCCCTCGCGCAGGCCGATGCGCGCGTGCAGGCGGCGCAGCGGCCGCGGCGCCCACCAGGTGCGCTCGCCGAGGCGGCCCATCAGCGCGGGGACGAGCAGCGCGCGCACGACCGTGGCGTCGATCGCCACGGCGAGCGCCGAGCCGAAGCCGAGCTCCTTGATGAAGAAGATGTGGGAGGTCACGAACGCGCCGATCGCGACGCAGAACAGGAGCGCCGCGGCGGTGACCAGGCGGCCGGTGCGCTCGAGCCCCTGGGCGACCGCCTCGCGCGTGGGCAGGCCGCTGTCGTGCGCCTCCTTGATGCGCGCGAACAGGAACACGCCGTAGTCGGTCGAGAGCGCGAACGCGACGATGAACAGCAGCACGAGGTTCGACTCCTCGAGGCCGCCGATCGGGCTGAAGCCGAGCAGGCTCGAGAAGTGGCCGTCCTGGAAGACCAGCACGAGCAGCCCGGCGCCGACCGCAACCGTCAGCAGGTTCATCGTCAACGCCATCAGTGGCAGCACGAGCGAGCCGGTCATCAGGAACAGGAAGCCGCCGGTGACGAGCACGAGGATCACGAGCGTGAGCGGCGTGTGCGCGGCGATCGCCGACTTCTGGTCGACGAACCAGGCGGTCGCCCCGCCGACGAGCAGCGCCGGTGGAGAAGCCAGCGCGCGCAGCCGGTGGACGAGCTGCTGGTTGGCGGGCGCTCCGCCGATGCTGGCACCGCCGGCGAAGCCGGTGGTCGGCAGCAGTTCGAGCTCCCAGGTGTCGCGGCCGAGATAGCGCGGCGGTCCCGCGAGGCTCGCCTGGCCGGCGGCCGTGAGCTGCGCCCGATGCGCGAGCGCGGCCATCTGCAGAGCGCCGGTGGAGGGCGCTTGGGCGACGATCGTGACCGCTTGGGACCCGTCGACTGCGAAGTCGTGGGTGATCGTTTCCGCCACCTGGCGCGGTTCGGAGGAGGATGGCAGCACGTGCGCGTCGGCCGGGGCCAGCTGCAGGTTCAACGCGGGCAGCGCGAGCACGATCAGCGCGAGCGCGGTGACGAGCGCGACGAGACCGGGACGGCGCATGACGCCGCGCGCGAGGCGGAACCAGGCGCCATGGTCGGTCGCCTGTGCCGAGCGTGCCGCGCTGCGCTGCAGCCGCGCGGGCGCGAGCGCGTTGATGCGCGGGCCGAGCGCGACGAGCACGGCGGGAAGCACGACCAGCGAGACGGCCCCCGCGGAGAGCGCCACGAGCGCGCCGCCGACACCCATCGAATAGAGGAAGCGCAGCGGGAATACGAGCATCGAGGCGGCCGCGCCGGCGACCGCGAGCGAGCTGTAGAGAACGGTGCGCCCGGCGGTCTGCAGCGTGCGGGCGATCGCGCCGCGCGTGTCGGCGCCGCTCGCGAGCTCCTCGCGGTAGCGGGAGAGCACGAACAGGCTGTAGTCGATCGCGAGGCCGAGGCCGAGGCCGGTGACGAGGTTGACGGCGAAGATCGACAGGCCTAGGAACTGGTCGACTATGCGCAGCAGAAGGAACGTGAGGACGATCGCAAAGCCGCCGACGATCAGCGGCAGCGCGGCGGCGATCAGGCCGCGGAAGACCCAGAAGGAGAGCAGCAGCAGGATCGGGAAGGCGAACATCTCCGCTCGCCGCAGATCTGAAGAGGTGCGTTTGTTGAGTTCGTCGAAGACGATGTCGCCGCCTCCCAGGCGCACGCCGCTGCCGGCCAGCGCGGGGCGAATGTGTTCGACCGCCGCGGTGGAGCGTTCGCGCGAGGCGAAGGCGGCGAGCACGAGCGTCTGGCGGCCGTCGCGCGAGACGAGCTCCGCAAGGTGCGTGGCGGGGTAGTCGAGCGCGCGCTGAAAGCCCGGCTGCCTGGACAGCAGCGCGGCGACACGTATGGCAAGGCTCTGCGCGGCCGCGTCGGTGCGAACGTTGGAGGCGCTCCCCACGAGCGCGGCCACGCCATAGGTGGCCGACTGCCCGGTGGCGTGTTCGATCACCCGCAGCACCTGCTGGTTCTGCGCGTGCGGGTCCTGAAAATCCGAGGATTCGCTCTTGAGCAGCGAAACGATCGGCAGGCCGACGACCGCCGCGACGAGGAACAGCACGGCCGCGAGGATCAACACGCGCCGCGTGTGGCCTGTCGCGAGCGCGGACAGACGGTCGATCACGATCCGCTCACCTGCTCTTGTGACGCCTGTCGCAGCACGATCGACATTATGAGTGACTGCTAACTAATTTGTCAAGGGCGAGATGGCCGGCGCCGACCGGGGCTACCCCTCCGCCTCGCGCCAAACCTCGACGGAGACCTCATCCACGCTCAGCGCGATCGGCGGCTCGGGCTTGGCGGCCTTGACCCACACCCCTTCCAGGTCGTAGTCGGCGAGCAGGCGGTCGGCGATCGTGGAGCACAGCCGCTCGAGCGTCTTGTGCGAGCGCTGCTGAGCGATCAGCGCGACGAGCTGGCAGACCTCCGCATAGTCGACCGTGTCCTCGAGTGCGTCCGTCACGGTCGCGTCGGTCTCGCCGATGTCGAGGCGCAGGTCGAGCACCAGCCGCTGGCCGACCTCGCGCTCGGCCTCGCTGACCCCGTGATGGGTGTACAGCGACAGGCCGGTGATCTCGATCGTGACCGCCTCGACCGCCTCCTCGCGGTCCTCGTCCCGGTCGTCCCCCCCATCCTCGTCGTAGCCCGCGCCGTCCTCAGCGTCCTCGGCGTCGTCGTCTAGTTCGTCGGGGTCCTCGCCGCTGGTGGGGTCCATCGCGGGTCCAACGTAGCAGCCGCAACAGCGAGCGCCTCGCGCGCGGGCGCGATGTCGTGCACGCGAAACACGCTCGCACCGCGCTCGAACGCGAGCACGTTCGTGGCGATCGTGCCCGGCAGGCGGCTCGCGGCGTCCGTCGCGCCTGACGCCGTCTCGGCAGACCCCACGCGCCCCACAGCCGGCGCCGCGCTCGCCGACGACTCGATCGCACCCCTCCCCGCACCCCTCCCGACAGGCGCGACGCGGCCGAGGAAGCTCTTGCGCGAGGTGCCGACCACGAGCGGGCGCCCGAGCGCGGTCAGCTCGTCGAGACGGCGCAGCAGGGTGAGGTTGTGCGCGACAGTCTTCCCGAAGCCGATGCCGGGGTCGAGCATGATCAGCTCCTCGCGCACCCCCTCCCCCACCGCGAAGCGGAGGCGCTCCTCGAGGAACGCCTTGACGTCGTCGACGACATCTCCGTATTTGGGCCCGCCCGCCCGCTGCATCGTGCGCGGCGAGCCGAGCATGTGCATCAGGCAGCACTCCGCCCCGCTGTCCGCTACCAGGCCGGCCATCGCGGGGTCGGCGCGGAACGCGCTCACGTCGTTGACCAGGCTCGCCCCGGCCGTCAGCGCCGCCTCGGCCACGACCGCCTTGGACGTGTCGATCGAGACCTGCACGCCCGTGGACGCGCCCGCGATGCCCTCCAGCACGGGCCCCACCCGGCGCAGCTCCTCCTCGACACCCACCGGCTCGGCTCCCGGGCGCGTCGACTCGCCGCCGATGTCGAGGATGTCGGCGCCCTGCGCCACCAGCTCCAGTCCATGCGCGATCGCCGCGCCGGGGTCGAGGAACAGCCCGCCGTCGGAGAACGAGTCGGGCGTGACGTTGACGATGCCCATCAGACGAAAACCGCCCCGACGGACAGGCTCAGCGCTCAGGCCAGCTCCGGGCGCTCGGGATCGGTGCCGCGTAGCTCCGCCGTGCCACCGGCCAGCCCGGGGCGGGGAACGGTGCGCGGGGCTTCGCGCTCGGCGCGGTCGGCGGGCGCGGGCGGCGCCGGCAGCTCGGGCTTGGCGGCGGAGTCGTCGGCCACGCCGAACACCTCCTCCTCGCTCTTGCCGGCGAGCAGCGCGAGGAACTCCTCCTTCTCGATCGTCTCGCGTTTGACGAGGATCTCGGAGATCTTGGTCAAATCGTGCTGGTGCTCGGTGAGGATGTCGCGCGCGCGCTGGTGGGCGGACTCGATGATGCGGCGGACCTCGTCATCGATCTCGCGGGCGATCTCGTCGGAGTAGTCGGGCTCGGTGGAGAACTCGCGGCCGAGGAACGGCTGGCCGTGGTCGTGGCCGAAGACGCGCGGGCCGAGCCGCTCGGACATGCCGAAGCGCATCACCATCTGCTTGGCGGTGGCGGTCACCTTCTCGATGTCGTTGGAGGCGCCGGTGGTGATCTCTGAGAAGACGAGTTCCTCGGCGGCGCGGCCGCCGAGGGTCATCGCCATCGTGTCTTTGAGCTCGGCGCGCGTCGTCAGGAAGCGGTCCTCCTGGGGCATCGAGATCGTGTAGCCGAGCGCCTGGCCGCGGGAGATGACGGAGATCTTGTGGACGGGGTCCGAGTGCTCGAGGAAGTGGCCGACGAGCGCGTGGCCCATCTCGTGGTAGGCGGTGATCAGACGCTCCTTCTCGCTCATCACGCGCGTCTTCTTCTCGGGGCCGGCGATCACGCGCATGATCCCCTCCTCGAGCTCGACCTGGCCGATCTCGCGCTTGCCGGTGCGCGCGGAGAGCAGCGCGGCCTCGTTGATCAGGTTCGAGAGGTCGGCGCCCGTGAAGCCGGGGGTCTGCCCGGCGAGCGCGTCGATGTCGATGATCTTCGCGAGCGGCTTGCCGCGGGTGTGGACCTCGAGGATCTTCGCGCGGCCCTTGCGGTCGGGGCGGTCGACGGCGATCTGGCGGTCGAAGCGGCCGGGGCGCAGCAGCGCGGGGTCGAGGATGTCGGGCCGGTTGGTGGCGGCGATCATGATGATGTTGTCCTTCGCCTCGAAGCCGTCCATCTCGACGAGCAGCTGGTTGAGGGTCTGCTCGCGCTCGTCGTGACCGCCGCCGAGGCCGGCGCCGCGATGGCGCCCGACGGCGTCGATCTCGTCCATGAAGATGATGCAGGGGGAGTTCTGCTTGGCCTGCTCGAACAGGTCGCGCACGCGTGAGGCGCCGACGCCGACGAACATCTCGACGAAGTCGGAGCCGGAGATCGAGAAGAACGGCACGCCCGCCTCGCCGGCGACGGCGCGCGCGAGCAGCGTCTTGCCGGTGCCGGGCGGCCCGTACAGCAGCACGCCGGTGGGAATGCGCGCGCCGAGCGCCTGGAACTTCTTGGGGTTCTCGAGGAACTCCTTGATCTCGTGCAGCTCCTCGACGGCCTCGTCGACGCCGGCGACGTCGCGGAAGGTGATCTTGGGCGAGTCGGCGGAGAGGCGCTTGGCGCGCGACTTGCCGAACGACATGACTTTCGAGCCCCCGCCCTGGACCTGGTTCATCAGGAAGATCCAGAAGCCGAGGAAGATCACGAACGGCAGGACGTACTCGAGCAGGCTCAAGAGCGCGGAGGACTTTTCCGATTCGACGTTGTAGCTGACGCCGTCGGTGCGCAGTTCCTTGATCAGTTCGGGCGCGGCCTGGTCGATGTAGCCGACTTCGTAGGTTTCCTTGTTTTTGAGCTTGACTTCGAGCGCTTTGCCCTTGTTCTTGAACTCGACCGATTCGACTTCACGGGCGGGGAGCTCTTTGCCTACGAGCGTCTGATAGCTGTGTTTGCGGTGGTTGGGCGATCCCGGGTTGATGAGTTTGACGGCGAGGAACGCCAACACCACAACGATGAGGATCGGGAACGCGGCGCTCTTGAAAAAACGGCTCATAACGAGATCCTGGGAGTTTTGGCGCCGTCTGAAGTTGTGGCCACCAGTCCCCTAGCGTACCATGAGATACCCGGCTTTCGGGCGGTTGCGCCCCATGCGCAGGCCTGCCGGGAGCGGGACGTGAGAGGTTCGATCCGCGGACCCTAGTACACGTGGCCCGGCGTTCCGGCCGTCGTGGCCCGTCGCTCCGGCTCAGCGCTCGAGCGCGGCCACGAACGGGAGGTTGCGATAGCGCTCGGCGTAGTCGAGGCCGTAGCCGACGACGAAGCGGTCGGGTATCTCGAAGCCGACGTAGCCGATCGGCAGCTCGACCTTGCGCCGCTCCGGCTTGATCAGCAGCGCGCACACCTCGAGCGTGCGCGGGTTGCGCGAGCCGAGGTTGCGCAACAGGTACTGGAGCGTCAGCCCGGAGTCGACGATGTCCTCGACGATCAGCACGTCGCGGCCTTCGATCGAGGCGTCGAGGTCCTTGAGGATCCGCACGACGCCGGAGGAGTCGGTCGCCGAGCCGTAGGAGGCGACGGCCATGAAGTCGACCTCGACGGGGATGTCGATGAAGCGCATCAGGTCGCTGAGAAAGAACACCGCGCCCTTGAGCACGCCCACGAGCAGGAGCGGCTTGCCGGCGTAGGCGCGCGAGATCTCCTCGCCCAGCTCGGCGACCCGCCGCTGCAGGTCCTCGGCGCTGATCAGCACCTCCCCGACTCCAGGCTCGGCTGCAACGCGCGCGGGAGTGGCCACATCGAGGAGTGTAAGGCTTTGAAGGGGCCGCCCGTAGGGCGGCAGGCGGGCAGCTCGGGGCTCCGCCCGACGCGCGGCTGCTCCACCGGGTCCGAGCGGCTACACGGGAGTCGGCCATTCTCACGGGGCGGTCGCGCGGAGAGCCTGGGGGACGCCGCAGGTTGGCGCTTCGCGATCCGCCGCGCTGCAGAGCGGCGCCGAGGTGGCTATTCGGAGGGGAGCTTGGCCATCGTCAGATAGCCCCGCTCGATCACGGCGCTGACACCGCCGCCGACGTGCAGATCGGCGCGGCCGCCGCGCGCGGCCAGCGCGAGGATCTCCCCCACGCGCGAGCCCGCCTGCGGCACGTAGTCGCCGGCGGCATCCTCGGCGAGGCGCACGACGAGCATGCGCCGCAGTGCCTCGGGCAGCTCGCGCAGGCGCGCGATTGCGATGCGCCGCTCGCCGGCGAGCTCCGCGTCGACGAGCCCGTCGAACAGGACGGTCTCCTCGCGCAGCAGCACGGCGGTCCGCAGCACATTGGCCTCGGCGGCGGGATGCACGGCGCGCAACGCCTTCGCCAAGCCGCTGCGCACACGCGCGCGTGCGAACAGCTCGTTGTCGTTGCTGCGATCCTCGCGCCAGGCGAGACCGCGGACTTCGCAGTAGGCGGTCGTCTGCTCGCGTGTGACGCCCAGCAGCGGGCGGACGAGGCGCCCCTCGCGCGGCGCCATGCCGAGCAGCGCGCGGCGCCCGGGCGAGGCGGCGAGGCGGTAGAGGATCGTCTCGACCTGATCGCTTGCCGTGTGCCCGGCCGCGACGCGCGTCCGGCCCGGCGATCCGGGCAACCCAGGCGACCCTCGCGGCTCTCGTGATCCGGGCAACCCTGACGGCTCTCGTGATCCGGGCGACCCAGGCGACCCTGACGGCTCTCGTGACCCCGACAGCCCCTGCGCTCGATCTTTGAGCCCGTCCAGCTCCTCCGCGAGCCGCATCGCCGCGCCGTAGCGAAGCTCACGGGCCCAGGCGTGCAGATTGCCGGGCTCGCGCGCGCTCGAATCCGCCCTGACGATCTCCAGCTCGACTCCCAGCGTCGCGCACAGCTCGGCGCAATGCCCCTCGTCCCCAGCGGAGTCCTCGCCGCGCAGGCCGTAGTTCACATGCAGCGCCCGCACGTGCTCGGCGCCCCTGACCGCCACCGCCACGTCCAGCAGGCAGACGGAGTCCCGCCCGCCCGAGAGCATCGCCACGATCTGCCCCTCCCCGACCAGCCCCTCGCGTCGCACCTGCTCGCGCAGCTCCTCGGGCGTCACCCTTACTCCCGCTTCGCGGCGGCCAAGAACAGCTCGGTCGGCTCGTTGAAGCCCTTCAGCACCACCTCGCCGATACGCTCGAACACGAGGCCGTCGGCCCGGCCGGCCGTGTCTACGACTGGGCGCGTCACGAGCACCTCGCCGCCCCCTGCGCGCGCGACCACGCGCGCCGCGCGGTTGACCTCGCGGCCGTAGTAGTCGCCGTCGCGGTACAGCGCGGCGCCGCTGTGAATGCCGATCCGCGGCGGCGGCGAGCCCGGCGGAAGCTCCGCTCCCAGCCCGACCGCCCAGCCGGTCAGCGCGGCCGTGTCGGCGCCGACGATCATCGTCTCGTCCCCCAGCGTCTTGATCACGCGCGCGTCGATCGGCAGCGTGTGCTCGACCGTCTCCACGAACCGCTCGACCGCGCCGATCGCCTCCGCCTCGCCGCGCTCCTCGGTCAGCCTCGTGTAGCCCGCCAGGTCGGCGAAGGCGATCGCCACGCGCATCCGCCCCTCCTCGACCTCCTCCTCGCCGAGATCGGCCTCGATGTGCCCGATCACGTCCTGCTCGACGAAGTACCCGAGCATCCGTCCGTGCAGGTAGTTGATGAACGGCGCCGCGAACGGCAGCATCTCGCGCGTCATCCCCTCCATCGCCTGCGCGACCTCGACGCCGGGCACGCCGTCGCGCATCAGCGGCTCGTGCAGGTACAGGTGGAACAGCCGCACCTCGGCGTCGGCGATTTGCGCCATCGCCTGCCCGTATACGCGCACGATCTGAAGCAGCGCCGGCAGCGGCAGTCCCGCGGCGAGCACCTCCGCGCCGTAGCGCAGCACCTGCAGGTCTTCCTCTGTGATCTCCTCGCTCGACAGCGCGTTCTGGCCCATCGCGCCTACCATGCGTTCGATCAGCGCCTCGTCGATGTCGAGCTGGCGCGCCGCCTGGCGCAGCGTATAGCGCGCCTCGGTGCTCGGCAGCAGTTCGTCGATGTACCCGAACGCGAGCTTCCCGCTCTGGCTCGCCTCTTTGATCCGCTGCACCGTATGCCCGCGTTCGCGCAGCCGTGCGACGATCCGCACGTGCGAGGCCGCCGCCGGCGTCCACGTCCCGCCGAACTGCGGCACGAGCCCCTCCTTCACCCAGCGCCGCACGGTCGCCGGCGTGACGCCCGCCCGGGCGGCGACCTGCGCGAGCGTGAGCTCGCCGCCCGGGTGATCCTCGGGAGGGTCGGCGGAGGGTGTCGTCGCCATCGGCAGCAGTCTAAAGTCGCCGCCCGTGACACCACCGGACCCCGCCGAGCCCAGCCCCGCGGACGCGCCTGCGCATCCACAGCCGCTGCACCTGCGCCCCACCGCCGAGCTCGCCGAGCGCGTGCTGCTGCCGGGCGACCCCGGTCGCGCGCTTGCGCTCGCGCAGACGCTGATCACCGCGCCGCGCATGTTCAACCACCATCGCGGCCTGTGGGGCTACACCGGCCCCGCACTCACCGACGGCGAGCCGCTGACGATCCAGAGCACCGGCATGGGCGGCCCGTCCGCCGCGATCGTCCTCACCGAGCTGATCGCCCTCGGCGCGCGCCGCGCGATCCGCGTCGGCACCTGTGGCGCGCTGCGTCCCGACATCGCCCTCGGCGAGCTCGTGATCGCACGCGAAGCGATCTGCGCGGACGGCGCCTCGCGCGCGCTCGGCGCCGGGGAGCGTGTGGCCGGCGATCCGATGCTCACGCGCGCGCTGGGCGAGGCGGCGCCGGGAGCGCACGCCGGGCCGGTCGTGAGCGTCGACCTGTTCTACGACGACGCGCGCGAGCGCAGCCATCCGCCGGATGCGATCGCGATCGAGATGGAGTCCGCGACCCTATTCGCCGTCGGCACGCGCGCGGGGATCTCCGTCGCGTGCGTGCTCGCCGTCTCCGACACGTTCTCTCCCCGCGGAGAGCGCGCCCGCATCGACGACCACGCATTGCTCGCCACAGCGGAGTCGATGGGCGAGGCCGCGGTCGCCGCGCTGCGCGAGTGATGCCTCCCTGACAGTCAGCTGCCGCGGGCTGACCCGATGACTCAGGCGTTCTTCGATTTGACCGTGCGAGCCGAAGCCACAGCCCGATCCGCGCGGGGCTTTGAGGATTTCGCCGCCGCCGGTTTGCGTCCTTTGGCCGCCGGCGCAGCGGGCTTGCGCGCCGACGGCGCCGCGTCGCCGAGCTTCTTCGTGATCGTGCCCAGCTGCTCCTCGATCCTCGACAGCCGCGACTCGACCCCGTGCGTAGCGAGCGCGCGGTCGAGGCGGTGGACGCCGTCCTCGATCCCCTCCAAGCGCTGTGACACCGAGCGCAGTCGCCGAGTCAGCCGTTCGATATCGGCCGCCGAGGGAATGTTCAGCACGCCCATCGCCAGCTCCTGCGCCTGGGCGGCCTTCTCGCGCGCGTCGAACGCGCGCCCGATCGTGCCCGTCAGCAGCGGGTTGTCGAGCAGGTCCGACAGCGCCTTGCCGAGGTGGTCTTCGCCCGCGCCGGCGAGGCGCTCGCGCAGGTTCTTGACGGCGTTGCTCGCGTCTGACATGTGGCTCCCAGGTCGCTCGTGCTCGTTGACAGGTCGCGGCAGAATCCGTTTGCGGCGCGAGGCGATCCGTCCGTCTGCGGACTCCGACGCGACAGGAAGGATACGGTGCAGCGATGCCCGATGGTCCCGAGCGGCTGTTCCTGTTCGTCCAATGCGAGTTCCCCTGGGCGCTCGGGCCGGCCGACGGGCGCTATCTGCTGCGCTCCGAGGCCGACGGCGAGCCCGAGCGGGTGGTCGTCCTCTCAACGCTCCCCGCCGCTCGCGCGGCGCTCGGGCCGAACGCGGGCATCCTGCGGCGCAGAGCCATCACCCGCGCACGCGCCGTTGCGCCCGAGCCCGAGCCCACGCCGGTGCTGACCGCGCGGGCTACGATCGTCGATCCCGTATCGCTGTCGGCCGAGCGCCAGGCGCGGGCATGGCTCTCAGAACTCGACTCCGAGCGCGAGGTGAACGGGGCCTTCGCCGTGCTCAACCGCGTCCTTCACGCCCAGCGCGTCGCCTCCGCCGATCCCTACGCGCGCGAGGTCTCCCCCGAGCAGGCCATGACCCTGCGGGTCGGCTGGGGCGAAGGCGAGCAGGTCGCCGACGGCCGCTGGCTGCACGCCGTCGAGCTTCCCTGGAAGCGGCCCCTGAAGCGCAAGCACCGCCGCGCCACGACGCTTCGCGTCGACGAGCGGCTCGCGCGCCTGCTCGCCGCGCGCGAACGGCCGTTGCAGTGCGAGGAGCACACGCTGCGCGCGCGCTTGGACCTCGATCAGGGACGGCTCGCGCACGGGGCCGCCGAGCTGCAGCTGGCGTACGCAGCGGCCCTGATCGAGCTGCGCGAGGAGAATCGCCAGGACCTCGCGATCCGGATCGCCGAGCTCGAGCAGCTGCGCGGCCCCGTCTCCGTGCAGGCCCGTACCGCGCTCCCGGGCAGCTCAAAGACGCCCGACGAGGAGGTCGTCCGCCACGCGCTCGAGCGGCTGGAGGCAGCCCTGCGCGCACGCACCGCAGCCGGCTTCTGAGCGGTCTCCTCAGGCTCGATCGCCGCCGAACGAACACAGACCGGGTCAAGTCATATGTCGATCGGCGCCCTCAAACCACACCGCCGGACCCCAGACCTACGCCGACTGGTGTCCTCGGCCATGCCGGCCGGGCCGTTACCCTGAGCAGTGACGATGGACCCCACCACGACAGCGATCGGCACCTGGAGCGGCGGGCGCTTCATGCACTTCGGCGAGCCGCTCGACGATACGCGCCTGCAGGCGCTGCTGCGCCCGGGAGACGGCATCGACACGGTGATCACCGCCGACGCCTACGGCGCCGGCGAGGCCGACAGTCTGCTCGGCCGCGCGCTGGGCGGGGTCGAGCGCGACGGCTACTGCCTGATCGGTGCGATCGGCCACGACTTCTACGACGGCGAGCGCGAAGGCGCGAAGGGCTTCCCCCGCTTCACCGACCCGCGCCTGCGCGCGCCGGAGCAGTTCGCGGCCTACATCCGCATGGCAACCGAGCGCAGCCTGCAGCGCCTCGGGGTCGAGCGCTTCGACCTGCTGCTGCTGCACAACCCCGACCGCACCGGCTATTCGAGCCCCGCCGTGTGGGAGGGGCTGCGGGCGGTCCGCGACGAGGGCCTCACCCGCCTGCTCGGCGTCGCTCCGGGCCCGGCGAACGGGTTCACGCTCGATTTGATCGACTGCTTCGAGCGCAACTCCTCACTGATCGACTGGGCGATGATCATCCTCAACCCGCTCGAGCCGTGGCCCGGCGAGCTCGTGCTCGACGCCGCCGTCGCCTACGACGTCAGCCTGATCACGCGCGTCGTCGACTACGGCGGCCTGTTCCACGACGACGTGCTCCCCGGCCACGCCTTTGCGGAGCACGACCACCGCAAGTTCCGCCCCGACGGCTGGGTCTCAGACGGGCGCGAGCGGCTCGAGCGGCTGCGCCCCTACGCCGAGCGCCACGGGCTGAGCATGCTGCAGCTCGCCTGCGCCTGGAACCTCTCCCAACCGTCCGTCCGCTGCGTCGCGCCAACCCTGATCCAGGAGAGTGGTCCGGACGCACGCCCGGTCGAGGACAAGCGTGCCGAGCTGGCGGCGCTAACCCCACTGGGCGACGACGCGCGCCTCTCGGCCGCCGAGCTACGCGAGATCCGGACGATCGGCGAGAACAGGGGCTGCATGGCGCTGAAGGGCGCGAGCGTCGAACACCAAGGTCCTCCCCGCGCCGACCGCTGGAGCCTCGACGACGAGCTCTCGGCGCTCGCCGGCCGCTGGCACATCGACCCCGCCCGTCAGCTCGTCCGCGACACCCCGGTAGGCGCCTGATTTCAGAAGCTCAGCCGCGAGGGACCTGTTTCCCTAAGAGGCCGGCCGGGCTGGGAGGATCGCCGTGTGTTGCGGCGATCCTCCCACGCGAGGCTTGTCAGGACTTACTGCTCAGTGCGACCAGCGGTGGTGATTTCCGTTCCAGTCTTCGTTGCCATTTCCATGGTCGTGGTCGTGGTCCCATTTTTCGTGATGTCGACCGTGTTCGTTTTCTTCTTCTTGGTTGTCTCCTTCGGTTGGTGTTGTCGTCTGCCCTTTTTCGAGTTTGAGTAGTGCTTCGGCGGTGGCGACTTTTGCGCTGATGTTGTAGAGGACGGTGTTGTATCCCGCGGGTGCTGGTAGTCCGAGCTTGGCGTCGAGGATGGGGTCTATCAGTGATGAGAAGATCCCACCGCAACCAGTTACGCCGGGTACGGCGAAGGAGTTGTCGACCAGTGTCGCTCCTGTGATTTCGACGTAGGGGTAGCTTTCATATTCGAGCTGATTGAGGTCGCCGAGTTTGCCTGAGATCGGTGTGTTTGGTGGTGGTGGGCTGGTGGTGGCGTCGGTCAGGTTCAGGACTATCGGGTCTGGGTCCGAGCCGATGTAGCACCCGTTGCCGAGCAATGGGCTTTCGAGATGGATCTTCACTGGCAACGACAGCGCTATGCCTTCTTCGTTGACGAGGTTGTCGCTGCTGTAGCCGATCTTTTCGGCGGGCCCGGCGAGTTCTGTCGTGGCGTTCAGGCCCGTCAGGGCGGGATTGGCGAGGATCGCTTTGCAGACTCTGCGGAACGCTCTTTCGAGGAACCGTTTGCCTGTGATTTCTTCGCAGTTGATCAGAGCGGACAGTCCGCCGGGGATCGGTTGTGGTGTTCGTGAGAGCGTTTCCCCGTCGAGTGCTCCGACGAACCTCTCCGTGACAGGCGTTTTTTCTTCGTTGCGTTCATAGCCCCCCTGCAACGTGATCGGGTTCACGATCAGCAAGCCCCCGTTCCCGATCCTTGAGCCACCACTTTCGATCTGCGCAAACGAGCAGAAGTTCACCCCTTGCGCGAACCGCGGGCACTGATCGAAGACCGCGAACGGACCGCTCAGCGGTTGCGCCGACACAGGCGCCGCGAAAACTCCCAGGCAAGCCAACACTCCCACACCCAGAAGCAGCGCTCACTGCCCATCGCGCACTTCAAGCTGGTCACGACACTCTCCTTGATCATGCAGCCTCCATTATCGTTGTGTTCCAACAGAGCCCCCTACCGCTACCATGCTGCCGCCACTATGACGCGCGGCCTACGACTTCTTCTTCTTCTTCTTCTTCGCCGTCTTCACGGGCCCGTACCGCTTGCGTGCAGCGCTTTCGCACGCTGCGCGCTTGCCCTTCGCCTTCTTATGACACACCTTCAGTGCCGCGGCGAGCTTCTGCGCCCGAGTCAACGCCTTCTTCTTCGCACACCCCGTGACCGCGATACTCGTGCTCTGGTTGATCTTCAACCCGTTCTGGCCGAGGAATTCGGTCGGCATCACCAGTTTGCTCGCGCACAGGTTCCCGTTCGCTGCGAGCGCCGAGTACTTCCCCTGCGGCAAAACCAGTTCGAACGTGCTGAAGGGCACGTCGGGAACCGTCTTGAACGTCGTGCTCGTGATCCCCGCTTTGCTGATGAACGTCGTACCCACCAAGTCAACGGTCACGCCATCACCCTGCAGCACCATCGTAAGGCTCGGGAACGCTTCCCCACCATGCGACACGAAGATCGCAGGACCCGCCACCGGGACCGGCAGCAACGGCGTGTGCACCGTCGCGATAGCCGATCTTCGACGCTGCCGGACAATCCGCAGGGTTCGCTTCAAACTGCATGTTCGTGCACGCCTTCTGCAACGTCGTCAACCGTGACGGCAACTGCTTCGGAAGATCCACCTTCACCCGCGTGATGTTCGACTGCGTACCCTGCACAGCCACCGGATACGTGAGCTTCGCGGTCAAGCCGGCACCATTCGCTTTGATGTCCTCCCGGTGTGGAGACCGCGAATTTCGGCGCGAACTTCAACGACTGACACGACCCGACCTGGAAATGGCTCGAGATCGGGGCGCTCGTTCCCGAGCCACCGACGCCCGGAGCGGGGAGTGCCATAGGCCGTGCCCGAGAATTCCTGCGCGTTGCAGTTGGTCGGGTTGACCATGAATTCCGGACGTTCGATCACCGCGTCGACCTCGCGCAGATCGGTCGGGACACCGGCGACGATCTGCGGCAATGGATCGGTCGTGACCGTCAACTGCGTCGTGATCGGGTTGATTTCGATCCGTCGCCCTCGACGCGCTGGGTCGGCAGCACGAACGGACCGACGTGCAACGGCACGACGATCGACAGGCCAAACGGCGCGCCACCATAGGCTTCGGTCAAGTAGATCGGCGGCCGGCGGCTGGCCAGGTTCAGGGACGACCAACGGATACGGGCCCGGACCGGACTCGACGACCGTGTGCCCGATCTTCGACGCGTCCGGACACGTGTTCGTTTCCGCCTGCGCGTTCGTACACAACGGGACTTTCGACAGCTCGCCCGTCAGACCCAACGGCGCTTTGAACTGCAGCTCACCGATCCGCTGCTGCCCATCGCCACGCTGCAACAACATCGAAAAGTTCGTGAACCCACCCGCCTGATCAGTCGTCGCACCCGCCGTCAACGACGGACTGAACGGCAACGGATACGACGGACACGCGCCCCCACCCGGACCCTCGCTGATCGCGAATTCGCCGCGTCGGGAACACATCGCTCACGAGCGGGCTGCTCCACGGCGTGAAGTCAGACGTCGTGTCATAGATCCCGCACTGCGTCGGCGTGTCCAGCGCCGCCTGCGCGCCACCACTGAACGCCAGCTTGAAGTCGCGTGAACGGGAGCTCCGGGGTGCCTTCGAACTTCGTCGTCAGCTGTCCGGTCTGTTCGTCGAGGTGCACGACCCCGATCGAGCTTGACGTTGACGCCGTCCGCGGAGGCCGTTACGAGCAGCTTGATTTCGGGGGGGTTGGATTGCAGCACGTACACGTTGCCTTCGAGCTGCTTTTCGGCGCCGCCTTCGATCAGCGGCGTTTTGATCGTGACCGTCCCGACTTTCGAGGCGCTCGGGCATTTCGCGGGGCCGGCGAACTGTTCTTCTTCGCCGTTTTCACCGGGGAGCGGCAGATCGTCGCCGCCTTCGACGTTCCCCGCCTGGCAGGCCTGCAAGCCCGCGGCCTGGCCGGGGTTGATCACCATCCCTTCGGGCAGCGTGACCGTCGTGTTCTGGATGTCGGCGGTCGAGAGGCCTTCCTCGCTCGACAGGCCGCCGAGCGGTGGCTTGACTTCGACCGTGAGACCGGCGGGGGTGTCGGCCTTGGTGGTGTCGGGTTCGGTGGAGATCGTCGGGGCGAAGCTCAGGTGTTCGCAGCCGTCGAAGCCGGTTTCGTTGTCGTCGCTGTCGTGCAACACGACCGTCTTTTCGGCGCTCACGCTGGGGTCCTGCCACTCGCTGACGTGAACGGTGACGTGCGGAGCGGGTTCTCCCGCTCGCCGGCAGGCCGTCGGCAGCGTCAGCAGCGGGGCGGTACCCGCCCCCGACGGGCATTCTTCCGCTGTCGATTCACGATCACAGCGCGACGGGTCGAAGCTGGGATCGCCCGGGACTCCCCACAGCGTGGTCACGGCGCCCGATACTCCCCGGGCCTGGGGAAGATTGTCGACATGTGTCACGATCCCGCTGTCACCGCCCGTGCGCACGCTCGAATCGAGCAGAATCGGATTATCTAGTTCTATGAATCCAAACTCCGCGGCTACCCCCGGCGGCGGCACGAGATTGTATATCGGCTGGACTTCTACACCCTCCGCCGCGATTATGGAGGACACGTTACCGATGATCGTGCTGGAAGGGCAGCCCGTTGAGTCGTTGCCACTTTTATCCTCGTCATCGAACTTTTCCCGCGGGCATTGCGGCACCGCCGTCGGATTGCCGACAAAGCCGGGGGGTAGATCGACGGTCACGTCGCGCAGTTCTCCCCCGGCCGGATTGTCACCATATCCGGGATTCAAAGGCTGTCCCGATTCTTCAGATTCGTTGTTGCCTTTGCCGGTGTTGATTTCCAGGTCGAATGTCGCCTCATATGGATGCGACCCGGCCTGCGTATCGAGCGTGCCGTCCGCGTTGCTGAACCAGGCGTCCCAGTTGGCGATACCGAACTTCGCGGGTTCGGAGTTGATCTGCAGCGGGCTGCTCGTCGACGCGGCGACCGCTGCGCCCCCGCCCGCGACGGTCGCCCGATTGATCACGGTGCGTGGCGGCCCTTCAGCCGCCACTTCGATATAAACACCATGCGTAAAGCGGTCAGAGCCCTGACTTCCTGTAAGACCGAACTCACTCAGGGGCGCGCCGGCGCCGGGGACCGTGCTCTGGTTCAAGGGATCGTTCGTGCACGTCACGACCGAGGCGCCCACCACACCCGGCGCGGCGCCGCCCCCGTTGCCCGTGCAATCCCACGTCTGCTGAGACGATTTACGAAAGGCGCCGCCGGCATAAAGCGCCGTGACACCCGCGGGCAGCACGTCGGTGACCGTGACCGGGTCGCCTTCCACGCTGTTTGCCGCACCGACGTTGAAAACGTCGAGGACGACGTATCCCCGTCCACCGGGCGGTATGTCGGTGGGGTTGGAGTGCGATGTGACCTCCCAGCCGGGAGCGCACAATCCGGTCGCTTCTCCGCCGTTGGCGCATTCGATGCCTTCGAACGCGAGCGCGGGGGAGACCAGTGCGCTCAGCGCAAGGCCCAGCGTCCCGAGTAGAAGGATCGACTTCAAGAGCTGAGGAATTCTCATCGTCCCACCCTCCGTCCGGAGCCGGCTCGTTTTGTTTTCTTGGCTTTCCTAGATTTCTTGTTCTTGACGCATCTGCCCTTGGAATTACGATGCTTGCCGTTGGAGCATTTGACCGCCTTCTTGACGACCTTCTTTGCGGGTGGGGATGGCGGCGGGAAGTTCCCGACGCCGTTGAACGTCACGCTCGATGGCGTCGCAAAGGCCGGCGAGGCTGGCGGCGCACCCTGACAGCCCGTGCCGGTGCACGCCGTCGCCAGATGCGGAAAGCCACCGCCGACGCGCGCGTCGTACAGATCGACGAGTTCGTTGTGGTCTTCGGGGACGAGTTGCGCGCGCGTGGTGAAGAAGACGTTGTCTCCCGTCGCGTCCGCGTCGAGGAAGACGGCTTCTTCGTCTGAGAGGCCGCTGGAGAGCAGAAACACACAGCCGCCATTGACCGGGGAGGACTCCTGCGCGGTGCAACTGCCTTCGCCTTCGCGCTCCCACTCATACACACCTTCGACCCCGCTTTTCGCCTGTGACACGAGCGGCTGAGGGCTGTCGAAGAAGACCCGGCCGCCATCTTCGGAAACCGTCCGCAACTGATAGGAGGCTTCTTGTGTCTCGCCAATAGCTCCGGTCGGGGTCGGCATGAACGCTCGACCCGAAATCTGGCCGTACAGGTTCTGGCCGTACAGGTCAGGTGGCGCGCCGGTGGGATTACACGAAACGCAGGATACGCGTCCCGTGTTCACGTCATAGGTGAACACCTCAAGGCACGGCTGCAGTTCACCAGAATTACTTTTATCTCCCCCAACTTCACGGCAGTCATTCGTCGTCTGATAGCCCGTCAGGGGAAGGTGTGAGACAAACGCGACGGTCCGCCCATCGGGCGTCACCTCCGCCGTACGCGTAGCCAAGCCGGTGCGCCAATCGCCAAAGACTTCGAATATTTCCGAGGAGCTGGCCATAGTGTTATCCGTTGCTGCCAGCGTCGCGATAAAGCGCGGTTCACCGCTATGCCACAGATACAGATTGCATCCCAGATTTGGTGTTTTCTGTTCTTGTCCTTTTTTTTCGCCTTCTGTTTCCGCTCTGCACAGCTGCGGCACGGCGCCTGGCGCGAGCGCGCCATCGGCGACGAAATACACATACGAGCCATCTTCGCTGTTGCCCAGCACACCCTGCACATCGGCCGGTTCGGCCGAGTCAGGGGTGAGATCGGTCATTCTGCAGGGCTGACCGAATCCGGGCAATTCGCACTCGTAGAGGTCGGGCATACCCGGTTCGGCGGTCGAGTCGCTCGTCAGCCGGTGTTCGTCGGTGAAGAGCACCTTGGAGCCGTCGCTGCTCGCGCCTCGGAAATATCCTCCTTCCGCGATCGGCACCGTGCTCGCGTCGGGGCTTGCGGGGTCCTCACGCACATACAGGTTACCTGTATTGAGGTCGGTCCACACGATGCTCGAGCCGTTCGAATTGATTGCACCGCCATAGTGATGGTAGCCCGGTATGCTCTGGCGTTCACCGAGCGTCACGCCACCAAACGCCGCGTTCACATCGGGAGTACGGTCCGGCAGAACGTTCACCAAATACGGGCGACCATTTACCGAGTCGTACAGGTTGTACGTACTTTCTTCTCCCGCCACACGACCTTCGATCGCTTCCGGTGTCAGGCGTGCTTCGGATTCGAAGATCATCGACGAATTGTCGGCCGATACCCCCGCGAATCTAGGGGTACCACAGTGCCCCGGAGTTTCGGTCGAACTAAAGAGCGGGTGATAGGTGCTATCGCTGGTGCTACGCGCATACAGCACGTCACACGGGGGGGACGGCGCTTCGGAGGCCAATGAAAGTTCGTACTCGGAGAGGAAGGCAAGCGAAAGATCAGCCGAAAAACCATCATATGCTTCGGATCCTGCCTCGATCGGTGGCGTAATATCGATAGGGTCCCAGCCTCCTGCGCCGCGTGTCGCCAAAAAGACGTCGCCTTTTCCTTCGGCTTTGCTTCCCGACCCGCCCGTGGGCGGGGCTTCGGCGGTATAGGCGACGGAGTTTCCGTCGGCGCCGGCCCGCACCGGGTCGAGTGTAAACGTCTGATGGGTGTGTTTCGGTTCGAGACCCGTGATCGGATGGTAGACTTCCGCGCCGGTGTGGGCGGGCAGAGAAACGTCTTCATAGACGCGACCGTCCGGAAGCTGCGAGGAGGACACGCCGGCGCGCGCGGACGTAAAGGCGACGCCCGGGCCGGAACTGGCGCCGAGCGCGTTTTCCGCGACGACGCGCGCGCGGTAGGCGGTCTCTGGCTGCAGGCCGCTCAGCCGTATCTGCACACCGATCGCTTCCTGGGCGGCGCCGGCGCTCACCTCCGGCGTGGCGGGACAGCTCGCGGTCGCAAAGCAGGCTTCCTCGTCGCTCGTCGCGTATTCCACGCGATAGGAGCTCGGCAGCCCGGCCGGGTTCACCCGCGCGCCGATCGTCGCAAACGTAGGACCCACGTTGGAGACGGATTCTTCGGCGATCGCCGGGCCGCCGATCGTGTACAGCCGTTCGCCCGCGCCGTTGCCGCTCGAGCCGGTGCCGTGCGCGTTCGCGGTGTGCAGTCGGAAGCGGTACGCGGTGCGCGGCTGCAGGCCCGCGACCTTTGCGCTCACGGGCACGGGCGCGAAGCCTTCGCCGACTTCACCATGCCCGTTGCCGAGCCCCTGTTCGCAGGAGACCGTGGACGCCCCGCTGAAGGCCGCTTCCCGATAAGCGCTTTCGGTCGTGTATTCGAACGCGCATTCGGTGAGCTTTTCGCCCGTGGGGTTGACGCTCCCACGCAGCGCGGCCGCCGTCGAGCTGACCGACGACGCCGAGTCGGTGACCGCGGTCGGATACGAGATGGCGGGGAGAATTTCGACGTCCCCGGCCACGCGGGTCACGTAAGCAGTGCCACTCGGGCCGTTCACCGCAATACCATAAGAGTGGTTATTTCTAGTTTCGTCAAAGGTCTGCCGCGATTCTCCATACGGTTCGCCAAAGGCGCCGAACAAAGTGATGGAACCTTCATATTCATACCCGTGATCAACGAGCACTTCGCTCGTCACCGGATCGACCGCTACTGCCGATGCTTCCTTACCGAACGCTTCGCCTTCCGTGCCCGCGACCGGCATGTCCGTCGCAGAATCGAACTTCTCGATCACGCCTCGGTGGCCGCCAGGAGGACGAGTGTTCACGTACAGCTCACCGGCGGAGTCGACGGCAAGCGCCGGAGGAGCTTCTTCGAGGCGGCGACCGGTGTTGAACGTCTGCTCGAATTGGGCGCTGGAGCTGAACTCGTCGAGCGCGATCTGCCCTTCCGCTTCCAGTTCCTCCACCCAAACTTCGCCCGCCGGACCGACCGCCACATCGAGCACGTCGTGAAAGACCGCGAACCCCGCGCACGCCGGCGGAGTTTCTCCCGTTTTTGCGCACCTCCCCGTCAGTTCGCCCAGGTAGGCGCCCGCGGCGGAGAACTTGTCGACGCGGTCGTTTCCGGGATCGCTGACGTACACGTCTTCTTTGGAGCTCCCCGTCGAGTTGTCCACCGCGACCCCGTTGGCGTTGTCGAGCTCCCCCGCTTCCGCGCCTGCCGTGCCGACCTTGCACGTGGACAGGGTCGTGCAGTCCGCTTCGCCCAGCGGACCGACTTCCTTCCCGAACGCCATCGCGAATTCGCCCGTGGCGGTGAACTCGTCCACCCGATGATTGCCCGTATCCGCGACATACACGTCGCCCGTCGCGTCGTTGACGGCGTCACCTCCAGGACTCTCCAGCTGGCCGGCCCCCGAACCCGGCGCGCCGAACGTGGGACCGACGGAATATTCCCTGCTCGCGAGCGCCGGCGCGACGCAGAACAGCAGCCCCCCGGCCAAGGCGCAAAGGGTTGTGAAGGTCGCGGGGGCGAAGCGGCGAAAGGCCGACAGCGCACCGATCCCTCGATCGGCTTTGGGCATACCGCTCCCTTGGACGTGGAGCAGGCTCCAGAGCAGCGCGAACAGACCTGTCCTCGGCGGGGAAGACGGCTTCGCGTTGTTCTCCATCGGTTTCACTGTTCTGCCTTTCTGGTGGTGTGCGGTGCTCATGCGCTCTGTTGGCGTGCCGGGGGTGAGTCGAGGCTGAGCTGTTGGATGACGCGTTCTCCGAGCGGTGTGAGCTGCCAGGCGTTGCGCTCGCCGCGGGTGTGGCCCTCGCCGGTGTTTGCGAGCAGCCCGAGGCGCTGCAGGCGGGCCATGAGCTTTGAGACCTGGCCCTGGTCAGTGATGCCGGCGTGCTCTCCCACGAGGCGGTTGCTCACGCCCGGGCTCTGCGCGACCGCGCGCAGCACGCGCGCGGTCCTGTACGTCAAGCGCATCGGCACCTCGCGCAGAGGATCGCCGTCGCGGACGCTCACCCCTGCGGCCGGATCCCCGGCCGCGGTTCCCTCAGAGCGCTCTGGGGGACGGCGCTTGCGCTCCCTGGCGGCCGCGGCCGAGCCGAGATACGGCAGCACGATCATCCCCATCAGATCCCCAAACAGGTCTGTCAGCGGTGCCTGCGCGCCGTTCAGCAGGCGCTTGTATACGATCGCCACGGCCGCGCCGACAAGGCCCTCCGCGGTGACAGCCGGGACCTCGCTCTCGCGCACTCTCTGGGAGCGGCCCTGCGCGATCGTTGCCGCCAGGCGGGTGAGGAGCGCCTCGCGCGCCTGCAACACTCGCCTGCTGCCCCGCGCGCTCTGCACCACGCATACCCGCGCGAGCGCAGGATCGGAGTCGAGGAAGCACAGGATCCTCCACAGCCCCCCGCGGACACGCTCGATCCATGCAGCGCGGTCGAAGCCCTCCACTTCGAGGTCCCTCTGGAGACGCGCCGCGGCGTCTTCGAGCACCGCGAGCAGGCACTCTTCGCGGTTGGCGAACAGCTCGTAGAACGTGCGCCGCGACACCCGCGCCCGCGCGGCGATATCAGACACCGTCACACCCGGCCAGCCCAGCTCGTCGACCACCGGCACCGCCGCGCCAAGCAGCCGCGCGCGCTGAATCTGTGAGACCTCGCCACCGGCGGAGGTCCCTTTCCTCGCACTGCCGCGCGAGCGCCCAGGTCGCGCCTTCCCCGCTCGGGCGCGTGTGACACGACCCTCCCCGGGATGTGACCCGGCGGCGGACATCAGCTCTCCCTCTCACAGAGAGCGGAAGAAGAGCCGGCTAAAAGACCGAGAAAGGCGCTATCGACGGCGCCAGGAGCAGGCTCTCGCCTACAAGACCCGGAGCAGAGAGAGAGAGAGAGAGAGAGAATGTGTCAGCGACGCTGACGCATCTAGCTACGGGCCCCACCGGGCACGCAACGACCCCCATCACATCTGTCCTTACCGGACTCACGCGAACACAACCCCTCATCATTCAGACCCGGTCCCTCTCCCCGACATCCCCTACAGCGCGCTCAAGTCAACCCAAAGACCGACCCAAACCCAGCCTATTTTCCGTGCCCCCCAAACCACGAGAGCACCTCTACTAACAAATATATACACAAACCGCCGCCAAAAGCAAGCGGTAAATGTCAAGGTTCCAGAAACGGCTCTACAGCGCGCTCGACAGTCCAAGCTCAGCCCGACTCGTCCCGCCGACCCGCCCGCCGGATCGCCCACCGTGCCGTCCGTCCGCGACGCCGCCGCCCGGCGGCGGCTCGGCGGCTCAGGTGATCTTCAGCGCTTTCGCAAGCGCGGTCAGCTCGTCCACCACGTCGCCGTTCAGCCGCACGCTCGCGAGCCCGTCAAGCGGGGTCGGTCCCTGGGTGACGATCGCCACCGCGCCGCCCGCCTCGTGGGTGAGCTGTGGCAGCCCCGCAACCGGGTACACCTCGAGCGAGGAGCCGATGCACAGCAGCAGGTCCGCCCCCTCGCACAGCTCCCGCGCCCGCTCCAGCGCCTTGTCGGAGAGGGCCTCGCCGAACAGCACCACGTCCGGCTTCAATGGATCGCCGCAGGTCGCGCAGCGCGGCACGCCGTCCGGGTCGCCCAGCGCGCGCGCGCGCACCTCCAGCTGGGGCACGTTCCCGCCGCAGACGAGGCAGTAGCTGCGCGCGATCGAGCCGTGCACCTCGACCAGCTGAGCCGTGCCCGCCTTGCGGTGCAGCATGTCGATGTTCTGGGTGATCACGCCGTCGAGCAGCCCTCGCCGTTCCATCTCCGCGAGCGCGCGATGCGCCTCGTTCGGCCGCTTGCTGCCGAGCGAGGAGAAACGATCGCCGTAGAAGCGCCAGAACCCGGCGGGATCGTTGTGGAAGGTGTCGATGTGGGCGACCTCCATCGGATCGACGTTCTCCCACAGCCCTTCCCCGGGAGAGCGGAAGTCGGGGATCCCCGACGGCACCGAGATGCCCGCGCCCGTCAACGCGACGACCGAGCCCGCGCCGCGGACCAGCTTCGCCAGGCGGTCGACCTCCGACGGTGGCGTGGCGCGCAAGCGCACTGACGATCCTCCCGCTAGGCGCCCTTGAAGCTCGGCGCTCGTTTGCCGAGGAAGGCTGTGATGCCCTCCTTCGCGTCGCCGCTCGCGAACACCGCGGCGAAGGCGCGCTTCTCCGCCTCGATCCCCTCGTCCAGGTCGCCTGCGCCGGAGACGCGCTTGATCTGCTCCATCGCGATCGGCGCCTGACCCGCCAGCTTGCGCGCCCACGCGAGCGCCGTGTCGAGCAGCTCGTGATCCTCGACCACGCGGTTGACGAGGCCGAGCTCGAACGCTTCCTCGGCGAGGATCGGATCGCCGACGAGGTTCATCTCCAGCGCCTTGTTCGTCCCCACCAGCCGCGGCAGCCGCTGCGTGCCGCCGAAGCCGGGGATGATCCCGAGCTTGATCTCCGGCTGGCCGAAGATCGCCGAGCGCGCCGCGATCCGCACGTCGCACGCCATCGCGAGCTCGCAGCCGCCGCCGAACGCGAGGCCGTTGACGGCCGCGATCGTGGCGACACCCTCGGAGCCGAGCTCGCGGAACAGCGCGTGCGCGGCGTGGATCAGCCGCTCGCCGCCGGCCTCGTCCATCGTCGTAAACGCCTTGATGTCCGCGCCCGCGCAGTACAGGAACGGGTTCGACGAGGCGATCACGAGCGCCCGCACCGGGGTCTCGGACGTTGCCTTGACCCGCTCCCACACCTTCCCCAGATCCTCGATCACCTGCGGCGAGATCGAGTTCATCTGGCCGTTCGCGAGCCACGCGATCGCGACGCCGTCAGCGCGTGTCTCGAGCTTTACGACCTCGGCCGGCTGCTCCGCATCGGCCTGGGGATAGGCGTAGAAGCCCTGCCCGCTCTGCTGCCCGAGCCGGCCCTGAGCAACCAGGCGGCGCAGGATCCGCGGCGGATCGAAGCGCTCGCCGTAGCGCTCCTGCGCGTTCTCCATCCGCTCGAGCACCTTGTCCAGCCCTTCCACGTCCGCCTTCATGAACGGCGGCAACAGCCCGCGCCGCGGGTCGAGACCGGCGCCGGCCATCATCCCGAAGTCGATGTCGCGGTGGGTCGCGACGCCCTCCTCGAGCACCAGACACGCCTCGAGCAGCGTCTTCAACGACAGCAGCTCGACCAGCTCATCGACGTCCGGCGTCGCGTCGCCCTCGATGTTCGGCTCGCCCTGCGGGTCGTAGAACCCGTCGCCGCCGCTCTTCGCGCCGAGCTTGCCGTCGGCGACCAGCTTCTGCATGCCCTTCGGCACGTAGAACCGTTCCTCGCCGTATGACTCGACGAGATGCTCGGCCACGTGCAGGACCGTGTCGAGGCCGAGCAGGTTGACCAGCAGGTACGGCCCCATCGGCACCACACCGGCCGCGCCGACGCCCTCGTCGATCTGCTTGATCGACAGCCCCTTCTCCTCCTGCGCGCGCCAGACCTCGGCGATCCCCGAGTTGAGGATGCGGTTGACCACGAACCCCGGCACCTCGCCGCACGTGATCGGCTGCTTGCGGATCATCTGCGCGAACGTGACCGCCGCGCCGACCGTCTCCGCGGATGTCTCCTCGCCCTCGACGATCTCGATCAGCGGCATGATCGAAGCGGGGTAGAAGTAGTGAAAGCCGACGACCTTCTCCGGCCGCAAGGTCGCTTCGCCGATCTCCGTGATCGACAGCGAGGAGGTGTTCGACGCGAGGATCGCGTGCCCCGGCGTGGCCGCGTCGAGCTCGGCGAACACGCTCTGCTTGATCGCCATCCGCTCCGGCACCGCCTCGATCACGAAGTCGACGTCGCCGAAGCCCCCGTAAGACGTAGTGCCGTCGATGCGCGCGAGGACCTCCTCGATCTGCGCCTCCCCCTGCTCGGCCGTCAGCTTGCCCCGCTCCACCAACTTGCCCACCTGGCCGGCGGTCACGTTGCGCGCCTCCGTGAGGCCCGCCTGCACGAGGGCGTCGTCGATGTCCTTCAACACGACCGGCACCCCGGCGGCCGCGATCGTCTGGGCGATCTGCCCGCCCATCGTCCCGGCACCTACGACAGCGGCCTTGAACACGAACATGCTTGACGGTCTCCTATATCTCTGCGAGGGGCCTGCTTGCAGTCGCGGAGCCTACTAGGACACGCTGAAAGCGCGCTTGCGCGACCAGCGCGCGGGGTGACCGGCGACACCGGCCGGCGGTTCGGGGGCGGGGCGTAGTTGTCTCCCAAAGACTGCCCGCACGCGCGCGCGAACGGCGCCCCGCGAGCAGATCAGGCCTGAGCGTCAGGCCTGAGCGCGAGGCTTGAGCGCGTCCTGCGCGAGCGAGCCCTTGCCGCCGATCCAGTCGCTCAGGAACGTCTCGCAAGCGTCCACCTCGAGCGGGCGCGCGAACAGGAAGCCCTGCCCGCTGTCGCACTGCTCCTCCTTCAGCAGCGACAGCTCCGAGGACTCCTCGATCCCCTCGGCCAGCGTCTCGATCGAGAGCGACTTGCCGAGCTGCACGAGCGTGCGGATCAGCGTCTCGCCCTCCTGATCGTGTGTCAGCCGCGAGATGAACGAGCGATCGATCTTCAACGCGTCGACCGGGAACCGCTGCAGATAGGCGAGCGAGGAGTAGCCGGTGCCGAAGTCGTCGATCGCGATCCGCACACCCAACCGCTTGACCGCCTCCAGCCGCCCCGCGGTCTCATCGGCGTTGCCCATCAGCGCGGTCTCGGTGATCTCGATCGTCAGCGCGCTCGGCTCGAGGCCACTCGTCGCGAGCGCGTCCTCGATCTCCGCGACGAACTCGTCCGTGTCGATCTGCAGCGCAGAGACGTTCACCGCCATGCCGACCATGTAGCCGCCGGCGCGCCACGCGGCGCCCTGGCGGCAGGCCTCGCGCAGCACCCACTTCCCCACTTCCGCGATCACGCCGATCTCCTCCAGCAGCGGCACGAAGTCGTCCGGCTGGACGACGCCGCGGACCGGGTGGCGCCAGCGAATCAGCGCCTCCATCCCCGTCGGGCTCATCGTGCGCAGGTCGAACGTCGGCTGGTACACGAGGAAGAACTCCTCCTTCTCCAGCGCGTCGCGCAGGTCCATCTCCAGTTCCATCCGTGTCTGCACCGCGTCCTGCATCCCCGCCTCGAACACCACGTAGCGGTTCTTGCCCGACCACTTCGCGCGATACATCGCGATGTCGGCGTCGCGTAGCAGCTCTTCCGCTGAGGCGCGGTCGCCCGCGGCGATGCCGACGCTGGCGGTCACCAGCAGCCGGTTGCTGTCGGATCCCTGCAGCTCGAACGGCTGTTTGAGCGCTTCGAGCAACCGCTCGGCGATCAGCTCGGGGCCCGCGTCGAGCGACATCCCTTCGGCGACCACCACGAACTCGTCCCCGCCCAGTCGTCCGAGCGCGTCGATGTCGCGCACGACCCCCTGCAGCCGCGCGGCGACGGTCCTCAGCAGCTCATCCCCCGCACCGTGGCCGAGCGTGTCGTTGATGCCCTTGAAGTTGTCCAGATCGATGAACAGCGCGGCCACCGGCGCCTGGCTGCGGCGCGAGCGCACGAGCATCTGCTCGACCCTGTCCAGGATCAGCGTGCGGTTCGGCAGTCCCGTCAGCGCGTCGTGGGTCGCCAGGAACGCCAGCTCCTCCTGGCGGCGGGTCAGCTCCTCGTGCGCCTTCCACCGCTCCTCCTCGAAGGACTGGCACATGCGTACCAGCGTCACGTCGAGGCTGCGCTGCAGCATGCCGAGCGCCCACTTCAACACCTCCGGCGAGAGCTCCAAGCGGATCGCGGTCTCGCGCACGACGTCGTCCGCCGCATCGCGCCAGCGCAAACAGCGCTTGGTGACCTCGTTCAGCGGCGCCGCCCGCTGCGCCGCGAGCTGCCCGAAGATGGACCACGACTCCTGCCCGACCTCGCGCGCGACGTCCGCCCCCTCGCCGGCCATCCACCGCGCGACCGCGATCGTGGAGACCGCGCCGACCCGCGCAAAGCTCTCTTCGACCACCTCGTCAAGCATGTGGCCCGACTCCTCCGAGCGCCTGACCATCGCCTCGACGACGTCCTCTGTCCGCGCTTTCAACGCCTCGCCCAGGCGTCTCAGATCGTGCGCGGGGTCGAGCGGCGCCGGCAGGGGCTGACCGTTGAGCTCAACCGCCGGTATCGCCGCCCCGGCCGCCTGCCCGTGATCGCCGATCCGTTCGCTTCGCACGCTCGTGCGTTGACCCGACATAGTCGAACGGATCGGCAGCCCAGGCAAACTACTTTAGGTTTTTCTTACATCCTTCGACGCGCGAGCCTGGAGAGCCCGCCGCCGAGCCCTACACGGCGACGGCCGCCGGCTCCTCCGCGCGCCGCGGCAGCAGCGTTTCGCGCGCGATCACGAGCCGCTGGATCTGCGAGGTGCCCTCGTACAGCTGCATGATCTTCGCGTCGCGAAACAGCTTCTCCACGGGATACTCCTTGATGAAGCCGTACCCGCCGTACACCTGCACGGCGTCGGTCGCGATTTTCATCGCCGCGTCGGCGGCGAAGCGCTTGGCGTGCGAAGACACCAGCGAGTTGCGTTCGCCGTTGTCGAGCATGAACGCCGACTTCCATGTCAACAGGCGCGCCGCCTCGATTTCGGTCGCCATGTCGGCGATCATGAACTGGATCCCCTGGTGCATCGCGATCGGCACGCCGAACTGGACGCGTTCCTTCGAGTAGTCGGTCGCGAACTCGAACGCCGCGCGCGCGATCCCGGTCGCCATCGCGGCGACGCCGGGGCGGGTGCGGTCGAGCGTCATCATCGCCAGCTTGAACCCGGCGTTTTCCTCGCCCAGCAGGTTCTCGGCGGGGACCTCCACGTCGTTGAAGGAGATCGTCGCCGTGTTCGACGCGCGCTGGCCGAGCTTGTCCTCCTTCTTGTCCACCACCACGCCCCAGTCGCGCTCGACCACGAACGCGGAGATGCCGCGGTGTCCCGCGTCCTTGTCGGTCTTCGCATAGACCGTGTAGTAGTCGGCGTAGCCGCCGTTGGTGATGAAGCACTTCGAGCCGTTGATCACGTACTTGTCGCCCTGCTTGACGGCGGTCGTGCGCATCCCCGACACGTCCGAGCCGGCGTCGGGCTCGGTCAGGCAGAAGGACGCGAGCTTCGGCGCCTCGGTCAGCATGCCGAGATACTTCCTCTTGATCTCCTCCGAGCCGCCGAGCATGATCGGCGCGGTCGCCAGCCCGTTGCAGCCGAGCGAGGTCTGGATCCCGGAGCAGCCCCACGAGAGCTCCTCCTCGATCAGGCAGCCGTCGAGATAGCCGGCGCCCGAGCCGCCGTACTCCTCGGGGATGTGCGAGTTCATCAGGCCCACGTCCCACGCCTTCTCGATGATGTCCTGCGGCCATGTCCCGTCCTTGTCGTACTCCCAGGCGACGGGGCGAATCTCCTTGACGGCGAAGTCGTGCGCCATCTCGCGCAGGTTCTTCTGCTCGTCGGTGAGCGTGAAATCGACCATTCTCGTGATCTCCTGACTGGCTTTTGAGCGCCCGCGTCTGGCTTTGAGCGCCTGCGCGGAAAAATAGATTGACTGGTCAGTCAATGTCGCAGATTCTCCAGAGGGTAGCGGAGAGCGGCGCGATCGGCAACAATCTGGCTGTGCACCACGCGCTCCCGACCGTGGCGCCCGGGATGGCGATTGACGGCCTCAACTTCGTGGTCTTCGGCTCCGTGGCGTTCTCGCTGCTGATGGCGCTGCTGTTCGCCGTCACCGCTCGCGGCCACGACAGCCTGTACGACCAGATCGGGCAGGGCGGCCTCTCGGGCGACGGTCCCTCCTCGATGGAGGGGGCGGGCACGCCCTCGCTCGACTCCACGGCCGGGCGCGCCGAGCAGGAGCGGGAGATCCGCCAGATGCTCAGCGCGCGCAGCGCCCGGCTCGTGCGCAGCGGCAAGCCGGCGCTCGACATCGACGCCGAGGTCGCCCGCCTGCTCGAGTCGGCTGCGCCACAAGCCCACGACGCCGGTCTCACCGACGAGGTGCGCCAGCTCGTCGTCGCGCGCAACGAACGCCGCCTGCGCAAAGGCCTCGACCCCGTCGACGTCGAGGCCGAGGTCGCGCGCACGCTGAAAGAATTGAACCCCTAGGCGCACTGAACCCGTAGACGCTCGGTCGCCGTCCCCGCCGTCGGGTATAAACGCGCCATGACCGACCCCCGCCGCTTTCAGCTCGACGAGCTCACGATCCGTCCCGGCACCTACTTCAACCCCCAGACCGAGGTGCTGATCGTCGTCGACGACTCGCCCGACGTCGACCACGAGATCTTCAAAAGCGACGAGCTCGAGGGCGCCGAATGGGTGCTCATCTCCGATGACTCACCGCTCGACGAGGCGCGCCGCGACGAGCTGATCGAGCGCTTCCAGGTCGCCTACCAGCCCGGCGGAGACCGCCTGGTCGAGAGCGACGACCTCGACCTGGACGAAGACGACGAGGACGAGCTCGAACCGGACGAGCTGGACCTCGATCCCGAGTAGCATCGGCACGATGCGCGCCCCGCGTCTTCGCATCGTTCTCGCTCTCAGCCTGCTCGCCGCGAGCGGAGCCGCCGCCGCGATCCTCCCGGCGTCCGCCGCCACCGCCGCGCATGGCCCGAGCGTCCCCGCGGCGCTGCTCGCGCTGAAGCGCAGCGGAGCGATCACCGAAGCCGTGTACACCCAGGACGCCTCCGCCTACACCGCGGCGTTGCGCTCGCTGAAGAAGCTCACCGGCACACGCCACACGGAGCTCGCCGCGGTGATCTCAAACACGCAGCAGATGGCCGCCGCGAACGAGCTAACGCCCACACGGCTCGCGGTCGTCTTCCTCACGCTCGAACGCAACCGCCAGTGGTGGACGACCGAACCGCTGATCTCCAGCAGAGAGCGCGTGAGCTTCCCGCCGAGCAAGCTCGTCTGGGAGTACTACGTCGGGCAGGGCATCCAGATCCAGTGGCTGGGGACCTTCGGCGAGGCCAACGGCTACTACCTGACAGGCCACGAAAACGAAAACCTCAAGCAGTTGCTGAGCGAAGTCCTGCCGCTCGCCACCGACCGCGCGGGCGGGATCGCGTGGGAGTACATGTTCCACTTCGACGGCGGCTCCCCGCCGTGGACGAGCGGCCTCTCGCAGGGCACGGCGCTGCAGGTCCTCTCCCGCGCGTGGTCGCGCTTCAAGGAACCGGCCGACCTGACCGCCGCCCAGCAGGCGCTCGGCGTCTTCCAGACCGCCCCGCCCGAAGGCGTGCGCGTGAAGACGGCGGCGGGCGCGGAGTACGCGGAGTACACCTACGCGCCGAGCGACAGAATTCTCAACGGCTTCGTCCAATCGCTGGTCGGCCTCTACGACTACACCTCGATCACCAAAGACCCGCTCGGCCTGCAGCTGTTCGAAGCCGGCGACGCCGAGGCGCGGGCCGAGACCCCGCATTACGACACCGGCTCCTGGTCGCTGTACGACCAGTTCGGGGAATCGAACCTCAACTACCACGAACTGCTCACCGAATTCCTACAGCACCTGTGCGAACGCACGGGAAAAGGGGCGCCCCTGGCCTCCACTCCCCCCTCGACACCGATGCCGCCGACGACGACGACCACCGCGCCGACGCCCGCTCCCGCGCCGGCAAACCCACCGAGCACCGGCGGCAGCGCCTCCGAAACGGGCGGCGCGAGCGCGGCCGCCGCCTCGACCGCGGCCGTCAAGCGTGCGGGGAGCGTTGTCTCGATGGCGAGCGCCGGTCTCCCGGTGCGCGCCTCCGCCGCGGCGAACGCGCCCGCGGCGACTCCGATCCCGGGGGACGCGATCTACTGCACGACCGCCCAGCACTTCACGACCGATCTGCACACCCCGCCGGTCGTGTCGCTGATCACGACCACGCTGCCCACGAGCGCGCGCACGGGCGTGCAGCTGTCGCTGTCGAAGATCTCGACCGTCTCCCTGACCGTGCGCCAGGGCGGCCACGTCGTGTGGACGAACAGCGCCACCGTCGAACGCGGCAAGCCGCGACTGCTGTGGACGACACCCGCCAGGGCGGGCAGCTACGCGGTCACGCTCACCGCCACCGACCTCGCCGGGAACTTCTCCACGGCGACCGGCACGGTCACGCTTGCCAAGGGCGCGAAGGCGCACTGACGCCCAGATCGATCTGCTGCAATCGCCGGTCACGGAGGATCCCGGCGCGTGGAGCCTAGACTGAGGTCCATGGGCCCCCCCGTCACGACCGACCAGGAAGGCGCCCCCAGCCGATGGCGGGCCTGACGCGCAATTGGCGCGCGCTCGGGCCCGATCAGCGTCTGGCGGGAGGCGCCGCGCTGGCGCTGTTCGTGACGATGCTGCTGCCGTGGTACCAGCAGAACGCGGTCGTCAACGAGCCGCGCACGGCGCCGCTACAGAGCCGCAACCTGAACGCGTTCCAGGTCTTCTCGTTCGTCGAGGCGGCCGTGCTGCTGGTCGCGGTGGCCGTGCTCTACCTGCTGTACGCGCGCGCGGAAGGTCGCGAGTTCCACATGCCCGGCGGCGACGGCGCGGTGGTGTTCGCGGGGGGGATCTGGACGGCCCTGCTGCTGGTGCTCAGGCTGTTCGACAAGCCCGGCATCAACAGCCACGGTGTCGCCGCGAACGTCGGCGTGCAGTGGGGCATCTTCTTCGCGCTGGCGGCCGCCGGCCTGCTGGCCTACACCGGCTCGCGGATGCGCGCGACAGCCCGCCCCGAGCCTCCGCTGCGACGCCGGCGGCACCCTCCGCCACCGTCGCGCCCGCCCGAGCCGAGACCACAGCCACAGCTGCCTCAACCGAGCTCACAGCCGCCTCCCGAGTCGAGGCCACAGCCGCCTCAACCGAGCTCGCAGCCGCAGCCGCGACACGTACCGCCACAGCCGGCCGCACGGCGACCCGTGGCCGCCACGGAGACGACCGAGCAGCTGTCCTTTGAGGAGTCCCCGCCCGACCCAAGCTGAGATCGTCCAACCGACCCCCGTATCATTGCGCACCAGCATGCCCGCTCCTCCGTCCTCGGCGCCCACCTCCGTCGCAGAAGTCGCCGAGGGCCTGCGCGCGGTCGGCTATCTGCCCGGCGAGTCGACCGCGCTCGTCTCCTATCTGGCGACCCGCCTGGGCAAGCCCGTGCTGGTCGAGGGCCCGGCCGGCGTCGGCAAGACCGAGCTCGCCAAGTCGCTCGCGTCGTATCTCGGCCGCGAGCTCGTGCGGTTGCAGTGCTACGAGGGGCTGGACGAGGCCAAGGCGCTGTACGAGTGGAACTATCGCAAGCAGCTGCTGCGCATCCAGGCCGAGGCATCCGACACCGGCTGGGATGCGGTGCAGGAGGACATCTTCGGCGAGGAGTTCCTGCTCGCGCGACCGTTGATGGCGGCGATCGCATCCGAGCAGCCGGTCGTGCTGCTGATCGACGAGATCGACAAGACCGACCAGGAGTTCGAGGCGATGCTGCTCGAGGTGCTCTCCGATTTTCAGATCTCGATCCCCGAGCTCGGGCTCGTGCGCTCGCGCACGCATCCGATCGTGCTGCTCACCTCGAACAACTCGCGCGAGCTGACCGAGGCGCTCAAGCGCCGCTGCCTGTACCTGTGGCTCGACTACCCCGAGCTCGAGCACGAGCTCGAGATCGTGCGGTTGCACGCCCCCGAGCTGCCAGAGACGGTGGCGCGCAAGCTGGTCGAGGTGATCGGCATGGTCCGCGCGCTCGATCTGAAGAAGCCGCCGTCGATCGCCGAGTCGATCGACTGGGCGCGCGCGCTGCTGCTGCTCGGCGCAGACGACATCGACCAGGCGACCTTCACCGAGACGATGTCGGTGATCGTCAAGCACCGTACCGACATGGACGTCGTGGCCGAGCGGGTCGGGCTGAAGCTGGGTTCGCCCGCCGATGTCCTCTGAGGCGGAGCTCACGCCCACCCCGCCGGGCCCCTTGAGGACGGGCTCCAGCCCCGGGAATCCCACCCTGGGTGGTCTCGCGGCGGGCGACGCGACGGAAGGCTTCTCTGCACGCGTGCTGCAGCTCGGCGAGGAGTTGCGCCGCGAAGGCGTCGCGGTCGGCACCTCCGAGCTGCTCGACGCTTTTGCCGTGCTCGGCGAGATCGGCTGGACCGAGCAGGAGGACTTCCGCGAGGCGCTCGCAGCCACGCTCGCCAAGAGCCAGGAGGACAGGCGCGTGTTCGAGCTCGTGTTCGACCGCTTCTTCTTCCGCGCCGTCGAGCTCGCCGCGGCGCAGCAGGGCATCCGCGAGCAGGACGACGCGAGCGGCACGAGCCTCGACCTGGACGAGCTGACCAACGAACAGCTCGAAGCGCTGCGCGCCCAGATCGCCGCCGCCCTGCTGGACGCCGAAGGCGGTGGCTCGGAGGGCGCGATGCGCGACCTCGCGCGGATGGCGATCGCCGCCTTCGGCCGCCGCCAGGAGGGCTCGGGCGTGATCGGTGTCGACGTCCAGCGCATCCGCCGCGCGCTCGGGCTGCGCGCCGAGCCCCAGCCCGAGCTGCCGCCCGAGGACCCGCGCCGCGACGGCCTGCCGCGCGCGGCGCTGCGCCGCTTCGAGGCGCTGCTGCGCCGCGAGCTCGAACGCGAGCAGATCGAGCGCACCGGCTCCCTCCCGCCCGCGCGCGCGCTCGGCGAGCTGGACCGCGCCCTGCCGTCCGGCCCGCTCGCGGACCTCGCGGCCGTGCATCGCGTCGTCGCCCAGCTGCGCCGGCGGCTGGCGACGCAGGGCATGCAGAATCGCGGCCACCGCCGCCACGCGCACGTAGACGTGCGCCGCACGATGCGCGCGTCGCTTCAGACCGGCGGCGTTCCCGTCGTCCTCAAGTACCGTCCGCGCCGCCCGAAACGGCCCGAGATCTACGTGCTCTGCGACGTCTCCACGAGCGTCACCTCGGCGTCGGTGTTCTTCCTCTCGGTGCTGCACGCGCTGCACGACACGTTCCGCAAGATGCGCTCGTTCGTGTTCATCGAGCGCATCTCCGAGGTCACCGACATCTTCGCAGGAGAGCGCAACTTCAAAGCGGTCAGCGAGCGGATCGCCGGCGACGCGGGCGTGGCCGACATCTCCGGCTACACCGACTACGGGCGCGTCTGGTCGGAGTTCCTCGCGCAGGTGCAGGACGATCTGCACCCTCGCGCGACCGTGATCGTGCTCGGCGACGCGCGCACCAACGGGCGCGACCCCCGCGCCGACATCTTCGCCCAGATCGCCGCCCGCGCCGGGCGCACGTTCTGGCTGAACCCCGAGCCGCGCCTGTATTGGAACTACGGCGACTCGGTGATCGCCGCCTACGAGGAGCACTGCACGGCGTTCGAGTGCTGGACCACCGCGCAGCTCGAGGACTTCGTACGGGCACTGACCCGCCCGGTCGTCGCCGCGGGGCGGTAGCATCGTTACAGAGCAATAACCAGGGGGGCTGGCGGGATGCAGGCCGGCTGAGATGGCGCCCAGGAAGCGATTCCCCCGGCGCCGACCCTTTGAACCTGTGGGGTAATGCCCGCGGAGGGAGAGACGTGCTGCAGGCAGGGTTCAAGCCCGCTCGTAGATCGCCGGAGACAGGCCCGCCCAAGACGGACGTGTCCAAGACGAGCGTGCATGTCAACGACGTGAGCCATTCCTACCGCGACCGCCACGACGGCGTCGTGCGGGCGCTCGCCGGCGTCTCGCTGCACGCCGCCCACGGTGAGCTGCTCGCGGTGGTGGGAGCGAGCGGCTGCGGCAAGACGACCCTGCTCGAGCTGATCTGCGGCCTGCAGTCCCCCGAGCGGGGGTCGATCGTGTGCGCGCCGGCGGCGCTGATGCCCCAGCGCGACCTGCTGCTGCCGTGGCTGAGCGCGATCGACAACGCGGCGCTCGCGCTGCGCATCGCGGGACGGTCCCGCACCGCGGCGCGCACGCGCGCGCGCAGGCTGTTCGCCGAGTTGGGGCTGGACGGCTTCGAGCAGGCCCATCCGCACGAGCTCTCGGGGGGCATGCGCCAGCGTGTGGCGTTCCTGCGCACGCTGCTCGCGGGCAAGCCCGTCCTGTGCCTCGACGAGCCGTTCGGCGCGCTCGACGCGATCACGCGCGCGGAGATGCAGGGGTGGCTGGATCGGGCCCTCGCACAGGAGCCGCGCACGGTGGTGCTCGTCACCCACGATGTCGAGGAGGCGGTCGTGCTCGCCGACCGCGTGGCGGTGCTCTCGCCCCGTCCCGGGCACGTGCGCGCGAACCTCAAGGTGAGCCTGCCCCGCCCGCGCTCGCGCACCGACGCCGAGGTGATCGCGCTGCGCGAGCGGGCGCTACTCGCGCTGGGGCTGGACACGCAAGGGCTGGACGCTAGGGGCCCGGACACGCAAGGCATGGACACGCGGGTGGCCCCGTGAGCCGAGGGCGGCAGACCACCGACGTGCTCCCCCCCGTGCTGCTCGCGGTCGCGGTGCTCGGCGCGTGGGAGATCTACGCCGACTCAGGCTCGACCAGCTCCTCGATCCTGCCGGCTCCCCATGCGATCGCCGAAGCGCTGTGGGGCAACGCCTCCCTGCTCGGACACAACCTCGCGATCACCGCCGAGGAGGTCGGCATCGGGCTGGCGCTGGCGCTGGCGCTCGGCTTTATGCTCGCGGTGCTGATCCATCTCTCACCGCTGTTGCGACGCTCCTTCTACCCGCTCGCGGTCGGCTCCCAGGCGGTGCCGATCGCCGTGATCGCGCCACTGCTCGTGCTCTCGTGGGGCTTTGGCCTGCTGCCGAAGCTCGTCGTGATCGTGCTGATCTGCTTCTTCCCGGTCCTCGTCACGACCGTCGACGGGCTCGCCGCCGTCGACCCCGACCAGCTGAAGCTGCTGCGCACGCTCGACGCCTCGCGCTGGCAGTCGTTTCGCTTCGCCGAGCTGCCGGCGGCGCTCCCGGCCGCGATCAGCGGCGCGCGGATCGCCGTCACCGTCGGGGTGATCGGCGCCTACATCGCCGAGTCGCAGACCGCCACCACCGGCGCCTACGCGGGCCTGGGACGCGAGATCAACTCCGACCTCACCGCCCTGCAGACCCCGCGCGCGTACGCGGCCGCGGTGGTCTTGTTCGTGTTCGCGATCTTCTGCTTCTACACCCTCTCCCTCGCCGAGCGCCGGCTCGCGCCGTGGGCCAACCGATCAAGAGGAGGCGCCAGTTGAGCGTTTCGCCCGCCGTCCGCCGCATCGTCCTCGTACCTGGCGTTCTGTTCGCTCTCGCCGTGGCCATGTCCGCCTGTGGCGCCAAGCAGGACACGGTCTCGACGGCTCGCACGAAGCCGTTCACGGTGATGCTCGACTGGTTCCCCAACGCCGATCACGCGCCGCTCTACTCGGCGATCGCCAACGGCGACTTCCGTTCCGTCGGGCTGGACGTCCGTCCGGTGGTCCCCTCAGAAACCGCCGAACCGCTGAAGCTGCTCGCGGCGGGCAAGGTGGACATGGCGATCTCCTACGAGCCCGAGCTGCTGCTCGCGCGCGACGAAGGGTTGAAGCTGGTGTCGATAGCGGCGCTCGTGCAGCGGCCCCTGACCTCGATCATCGCACTGCCCGGCAAGCATGTGTCGAGCGTCGCAGACCTCGCCGGCAAGACCGTCGGCACCGCCGGCATCCCCTACCAGGCGGCCGAGCTGAAGACCGCCCTGCAGGCGGCCGGCGTAAACCCTGCGACGGTGCGCGAAGTGAACGTCGGCTTCAACATCGTCCCCGCGCTGCTCTCCGGCAAGGTGGCGGCCACGCTCGGCGGCTATTGGAACTACGAGGCGCTGCAACTGCAGATGCAGCACAAGCACCCGCTCACGATCCCCGTCGATCGAGCGGGCGTGCCCACCTACGACGAGCTGGTGCTGGTGGTACGCGAAGACGAGGCACGCACCCGCGGTCAGGATCTGCGCGCGTTCCTGCAGGCGTTGACGCGCGGCGAGCACGAGGTGCGAGCCGACCCGGCGGCCGCGGCTGCCCTGGTCGTCAAGGCCAACCCGTCGCTGGAGCCAAAGCTCCAGCTGACCTCGATCGCGCAGACGCTCCCGTCCACGTTGCCCGCCGGGAGCGGCAAGGGATATGGCTATCAGAGCCCCACCGCATGGGCGGCGTTCGGCGACTGGATGTACTCGCACAAGCTGCTTCACAACGAACCGAACGCGGGCCTGCCACCCTTCACCAACGAGTTCCTCCCCGGAGAAGGCATCTAGGACGCTGGCACATGGCTCGCGTCGGAATACTGACCGGAGGAGGCGACTGCCCCGGCCTGAACGCGGTGATCCGCGCGGTCGTGCGCAGAGGGCTCGCCGATGGCAACGAGCACAGCTTCGTCGGCTTCCTGCACGGCTGGGCCGGCGTGCTCGCGGACGACGCGATCGAGCTGACGTTGGAGAGCACCGCCGGCATCCTGCCCCGCGGAGGGACGATTCTCGGCACCTCGCGCACGAACCCGTTCGCCGAAGATCGCGACGGCACGCCCGAGATCCGCCGGACGCTGCAAGCGCGCGGCGTCGACGCGCTGATCCCGATCGGCGGCGAGGACACGCTCGGCGTGGCGCTGCGCCTGCACGAAGCGGGGATCCCGATCGTCGGGGTGCCGAAGACGATCGACAACGACCTCGGCGGGACCGACGTCACGTTCGGCTTTCAGACCGCCGTGCAGATCGTCACGGACGCGATCGACCGTCTGCACACCACGGCGGAGTCGCACAACCGCGTGATGGTCGTCGAGGTGATGGGCAGGCACGCGGGCTGGATTGCCACCCACGCGGGGATCGCCGGAGGAGCCGATGCGATCCTCGTGCCGGAGCGGCCGTTCGACATCGAGCAGGTCTGCGCGCACCTGCGCCGCCGCCATGAGCGCGGTCGCAGCTTCTCGATCGTGGTCGTCGCCGAGGGTGCGCTGCCGCAAGCCTCCACCATGGAGACCATTCCTGCGTCCACCATGGACGCATTCGGGCATGCGCGACTCGGCGGAATCGGCGTGACGCTCGAGCAAGAGATCGAGCGCCGGACCGGATACGAGAGCCGCGTGACGATTCTCGGCCACGTGCAGCGCGGCGGCACGCCGGTGGCGTTCGACCGCGTGCTCGCGACTCGCTTCGGCGTGGCGGCGATGGCGGCGAGCGCGGCCGGCCGCTTCGGGACGATGGTGGGATTGCGGGGGACCGAGATCGGCGAGGTCTCACTGGCCGTTGCGCTACGGGAGCCGAAGCTGCTCGATCCGGCTCTGTATGAGACGGCCGAGCTGTTCTTCGGCTGATCGCGGGGAAGCCGGGCGCCCGCCGGCCCCGCTCGAGCACCTCGAGACAACGCTGACGCCCCGCTCGAACCGTCCGCGCGCCGGGGAGATTTGGACAGCTTTGCCGATGTATCGGAATGATTCAGCGTTCCGTCGCAAAGTTGAGTATTGTTTTTACGGTCGGATCTTTGAGACGAGGAGCGATGTCGCGGGGGAGCCCAGAGAAGACTGAGTGGATGCGGGGGACATCGGCGTCCCTGCGAGGAGCGCTGCTCGGGCTGCTGCTCGAGCGCCCCGGCCACAGCTATGAGCTTGCGAATCGCCTGCTCACGCGTCTGGGAGAGACGTGGAGGATCAACCCCAACGACGTCTACCGGCTGTTGAAACAGCTCGAGGACGGAGGGCTGGCCTCCGCCAACGAGGAGCCGAAGCGGGGCAATCAGCGCGGCACGCATTCCGTCTACTATCCGACCGAGCTCACCGCCGAGGCCCTGACGCGGTGGATGGAAACTCTCCTGCCGAGAGGGCCGGTGCGGGTCGGGCTGCAAGCCAAGCTCGCCGTGGCACGCGAGGAGGACGCGCCGCGACTGCTGGCGGCATTGCACCAGTACGAGCGTGAATGCCTCGATCTCTTGAAGCTCGCGCCCGCTGCGGCCCCCGGCGACCGGCGCTCGTGGAAGGCCCTGTTCATGGACTGTACGCGTGAGGCCGTCGACGGGCAGCTTCGACAGGAGATCGCCTGGTCGCAGCGGACCCGCAGACGGATCAAGGAACATGCGACCACCGAGTAGCGCCACGGATCCGGAGACGCCACTGCTGTCGTTCGTGAACGTGAGCAAGCGCTACCCCGACGGCAACCGCGAGATCGTCGTGCTCGACGAAGAGTCGTTCGACGTCGAGCAGGGAACGTTCGTAGGGGTGTTCGGCGTCCGCCGTTCGGGCAAGTCGACGCTGCTGCGACTCGCGGCGGGCGTCGAGGAGCCAAGCGCAGGGACGGTGCGGTTCGCCGGCGAGAACCTCGCCGAGATGTCGGTGGTCGGCCGTGAACGTCTGCTGCGCACGGCGATCGGCTTCGTCTCGGCGGACGATTGGCGGCCGAGCCCGAAGGAGCGCGTCATCGACTATGTGGCCCTGTCGCTCGGCAGCGACGGCCCCTCCCTGCGCGACGCCAGACGCCGCGCACGTGAGGTGCTCGCGCTCGTGGGCATGACCCACGGCGCGGATGCGCTCGCCAGGTCGCTGTCGATCGGCGAGCGTACGCGTATCGTCCTCGCACAGGCGCTCGTCCGCGAGCCACGCATGTTGCTGGTGGACGAGCCGGCCGTGATGCCGAGCCTGACCGAGCGCGAGGAGCTGTATGCGCTCATGCGGCTGATCTCGCGCGAGCGGAACATGACCCTGATGATCGCTTCTGAAGAGATGGCTCCGCTGCATGGCGCCAGGGTGTTGATGTCGATCGCCGACGGCGAGCTGTGCTCGACCGATGAGCGCGGCACGGTCGTGCGGTTCCCCAGGCGAAGCGTGGCCGGAGCGGAGCGTCGCGGGCGGTGAGCGCGCTCGAGCTGCTCGATGTCGTCAAGCACTATTCAAGCGGCGAAGAGATCGTAAAGGCGGTCGACGGCGTTTCCCTCACCGTCGCCGAGGGCGAGCTGGTGGCGTTGTACGGCCCGAGCGGCTCGGGCAAGACGACGCTGCTGCTGCTGGCGGCAGCCTTGATGTCGCCCGACGACGGCCGCGTGTTGTTCGACGGGCAGGACTTGGGCGCCCTGTCCGAGCGCGCGTGCGCGCGCTACCGCCTGCAAGACGTGGGCTTCGTGTTTCAGTCCTTTCATCTGATGGCGAACACCTCGGCGCTCGACAACGCGACGATCAAGCTGACCGGCGCCGGCTACACCGTGGGCGATGCGCGACGCAAGGCGCGACCCTGGCTCGAGCGGGTCGGTCTCGGCGCACGGGCCGAACACACACCGGAGCGGCTCTCGATGGGTGAGCGCCAGCGCGTCGCGATCGCGCGCGCGCTGGTCAACGAGCCACGGCTGCTGCTCGCAGACGAGCCGACCGGCAATCTCGACTCCCAGCGCAGCCGCGAAACGCTCGCGCTGCTGCGCGACATCTGCCACGAGCGCCAGATACCCGGGCTCCTGGTGACGCACGACGTCGACGCCAGATCCTTCGCCGATCGCGTTCACACCCTTCGCGACGGACGCCTCGCAGACGCGGAGCCGGCAGCGACACAGCTGTGAGCAAGCGGCTGAACCCCAAGATCTTGGGTATCCGCCTGAGCATGCTGCTGCATCTCTGCGGCCGGCGGCTGCGCCTTCATACAGGCCAAGAGCTCCTGGCCGGCAGTGGCATCGCGGTGGGAGTCGCGCTCGTGTTCGGCGTGCTCGTCGCCAACGCTAGCCTGACGAGCTCAGCCGGCGAGCTGGTCCACCAGGTGGTCGGCTCCGCGCGCCTGCAGATCGCGGCCCGCTCCCCCGCCGGATTCGACCAGCGCCTGGCGAGAACCGTCGAGCAGCTGCCCGGCGTACAGGCCTCGGCCGCCGTGCTGCGTGAGAACGTCGCACTCGTCGGCCCTCACGGTCGTCAGTCGGTCCAGCTGCTTGGGTTGACACCGGGCGTCATCACGCTCGGCAGCCTCGGCACGCGCGATTTCGGGCAGGGCGGCCTGCGGTTCGCCGGCGGCATCATCCTCCCGAGCACCATCGCCGCGGCGATCGGCGCACAGCCGAACACGGGGATCGCCGTGCTCGCCTCCGGCGCTGCGCAGGAGATCAAAACGGGCGGGGTGCTGGTCAGCTCCCTGTTCGGCGCGCTGGCCTCGAGCCCGGTCGCGATCGCGCCGATCGCGACCGCGCAACGATTGACGGGGCTCACCCGACGAGTCACGCTGATCCTCGTCAGGCCGCGCCCCGGCGCGGATCGGCTGGTGCGCAGCGAGCTCACGCGAATCGCGGGCAACCGCCTGGACGTCGTGCCGGCCGACAACGAGCTGCGCCTGCTCGAAGCAGCGGCCAAGCCCAACGACCAGTCGACGACGCTGTTCTCTGCGATCAGCGTGATGGTCGGGTTCCTGCTCGCGCTCTGCGCGATGCTGCTGACCGTGCCAGAGCGCCGTCGCTTCACAGCCGATCTGCGTATGCACGGCTATGACTGGCGCCAGGTCCTCATGATCCTGGGCACGGAGGCCCTGGCGCTCGGAGCGATCGCCTCGGCGGTCGGTGTGGTGCTCGGCGAGGTGCTGTCGAGGACGCTCTTCCACCAGGTACCCGCCTATCTGGCATTCGCGTTTCCGATCGGCTCACAGCAGACCGTCCATCCGGCGGCCGTCGTGTTCGCGCTCGGATGTGGCGTGCTCGCCACGCTGCTCGCATCGCTGCTGCCGGTCTTCGATCTGCGCGCGAGTCGCCCGCGCGACGCCGTCTATCGCACGACGGGCAGCGGCAGCGAGAGCTTCGACGGGCGCGCGATGCTCGCGCTCGGTGGCGCGGGCGTCCTGCTCGTGCTGCTTGTGAGCGCCCTGGTGTTGATCGCCCCGAGCCTGACGATCGCCGGAGGAGTGGCGCTGGCGCTCGCGACGCTGTGCGCGATTCCGATCGTGTTCGCGGGAGCGGCCCGCTGCCTTGCTCATCTGAGCGAGCACGTTCGCAGCAGCGCGCTGCTGCTCAGCGCGCGCGAGCTCGGCGCCGCCCCCACACGCTCGATCGCCCTGGCGGGCATCGCCGCGCTGGCCGTCTATGGCAGCGTCGCGGTCGGAGGCGCCCAGCAAGACCTTCTCCACGGCCTCGACCAGGCGATCGTCCAGGAGTGGGGCACGGCCGAGGTATGGGTGACGCCGAGCGCGAACATCTTCGATGCCGACAGCTTCCACACCGACACCCCATTCGAAGCGATCGCACGAGCCCCCGGAATCGCCTCGGTGCGCGCTCATCAGGGCGGATTCCTGGACGTTGGCCGGCGCCGGCTGTGGATCCGCGCCACGCCGGTCGCCAACAGGACGATGATCCTCTCGAGCCAACTGCTGGAAGGCGGCCTGGCGCACGCAACCGCGCTCCTGCGCCAAGGCGGCTGGGCCACGGTGTCGAGCGGCTTTGCCGGCGAACGGGGGCTGCGGCCCGGCGACTTCTTCTACCTGCCCACCCCGTCGGGACCCGTACGGCTCGGGGTGGCGGCAGTCACGACGAACATCGGCTGGCCGTCGGGGACGATCACGATGAACACCAACGATTACAGCCGCTGGTGGCAGACCACAGAGCCGACCACGCTGGCGATCGGCCTGAGGCCGGGTCTCATGCCCGAGGCGGGCAGGCGCGTGGTCGAAAGGGCGCTCGGCTATCAGCGGGGGCTGCGTGTGCTGACATCCGGCGAACGCATCGCCGAGGTGGAGAACACGGTCGGCCAGGGGGTGAAGAGCCTCAGCCAGATCGCGACGCTGCTGCTGATCGCCGCCGCGCTGGCGGTTGCATCGGCGCTCAGCGCGGTCATCCTGCAGCGACGCCCTCGCCTCGCATCGCTGAAGATCCAAGGATATGACCGCGACCAGCTGTGGCGGGCGCTGCTGCTGGAGAGCGTGATCGTACTGGGCATCGGCTGCGTGGTCGGAGCCGTGTTCGGGGTCTACGGGCACGCCTTGGCCTCCAGGGCGCTGCGGTTGACGACCGGTTTCCCGGCGCCGTTCTCGTTCGGATCCCTACGAATATTCATCACCCTGGGACTCGTGTCCGGCATCGCGATGGTGGTCATCGCGGTGCCGGGGCTGCGGGCGGCGAGGGTTCCGGCACGTGCCAGTTTTCAGGAGTAATCCAATGATCGGTTCGGATGTTCGTAGTTTCGCGCGAAGCTGTTCCCATGCAGAGGGCACCAGCCGGACGCCACCTGGCTCTGGCGACGACGTTTGCGGGAGCGGCGCGGCGATACTGGCTCAGCGTCTTCCCCTGCCTCGGCTGCGAGGTGCGCCGCTGGCAGTCGCGAGCGAGCGAAATTCGCGACCCGGTCCTGCGGCGGCTGGCGCTCGACTCACAGCACGCAAAGCGCAAAAGCCTCGAGGGAGCCGTGGCGTTCGCAGCGTTCGTCCCACGCCCGGGCCGCCGGCCGGTGATCCGCGCGCTGACTGCATATCAGGTGATTTTCGATTACCTGGACACGCTGTCTGAGCAGCCCAACGCCGATCCGATCGTCAACGGCCGCCAGCTCAACCAAGCGCTGCTCACCGCGGTGCAACCGCAGGGCTCGAGCTTGGACTACTACGCGCACCACTCCCACCGCAACGACGACGGCTACCTCGAGGAGCTCGTGCGGGTCTGCCGCGCGACGCTCGGAACGCTCCCCTCCTACGCCGCTACAGCCGCGTCGGTGCGCCGGGCGACCGAGCGCATAGTGGCCTACCAGAGCCTGAACCACGGCGACGCACACGGGTCGCATGAAGCGTTCGCACGGTGGGCAAGCGAGGAAACCCAGCCGAAGACGGGGCTCAGATGGTGGGAGACGGGGGCGGCGGCCGGGTCCTCGCTGGCCGTGCTCGCGCTGATCACCGCAGCCGCGGACCCTTTGCTGACGGGGGAGCAGACCACTGCTCTGGAAGATGCCTACTACCCGTGGATCGGCGCGCTTCACACACTGTTGGACAGCTTAATCGATCGACGCGAGGACACCACCTCCGCCGGGCATCGCAGCCTGATCGACTGCTATCTCTCACCGGCTGAAACTGCTGCGCGCCTGGAGATGATCGCCGCGCAGGCCGTACGCCACGCGCGATCTCTTCCCCGCGCCAACCATCACGCGATGATTCTCGCGGCGATGGCCAGCCTCTATCTGTCGGACCCCCAGGCATCGATGCCAGACGCGCGCCTGGCCAAGCAACGGGTGCTGGCGACGATGGGCGATCTCGCGGCGCCGACCATGCTGGTGATGGGCGCCCGGCGCGCCGCTGGGCGCCTGACACGTCAAGCGAGCGCCACCGGCACTTAGATACACCCTCTCATTGCACGCGTGCAAGCAGGCGCCATTTAGTAGTCTCTGACAAAGGGCTACATCTAGGACGAGACAGGACATTCGAATGGATTGCTCTAAATTAGAACATTCAACTTTCTACTTGTTGAACCATCTGCGCCTTGGACATAATCGCTCGTGCGTGATGATGGATCGAGCACACATGTGCCTGTCCCTGAATCCCGCTTTGTCTCGCCAATGGGCGAGCCGAGCGTCTGCTCAGACGTTCGGCTCGCACCTTATGCGTCTGACCTCAGGATCGACATGACCAAGAGCGGAATCTCAATCGAGCTCTCCAAGGCCCAGATCAACGATGTGGTCCGCGGGGTCTCGGGAGACAACGGCGTGGCCGGCCTGTTGCGCGGGTTGAGCGACCAGCGCACGTTCACATCCAGATATCTCGCCCTGTCGGAGAGCCCACGCCATTCGCGCTCGCTCCTGCTGGGCCTATTGGTGCTCAGCTGCTTCCCCTCCGACGGGACGGAGCTGGCCGTGACGGACGTCGCTCACAAGATCGGCATGAGCCCGAGCACCACGCACCGCTACATGACGACCCTTCTGGCTGTCGGGCTGCTCGAGCAGGACCCACGCACCCGCGGATATCGCCGGCCGGTGGCGGGATGAGCCCGGCTGCCGCCACGTTCAAAGGCCAATGCTCCGAGGGGGGGCGAGCGCGTCATGCCTAGAACGCGGACGATGACCGCAGAGGAGCTCTCCTGGTCGATCCCCAGCCTGCGCGAGCCCCGCTATTCGCAATCGCTTGAGCGTGGCCTTGCGATCCTCAGCTGCTTCACGCCCGCTCGCCCGGTGCTCGGCATCGCCGCGATCGCCGACGAGCTCGGCATGAGTCGCAGCACCACTCATCGCTACGTGATCACGCTCGTCGCGCTTGGCTATCTGCAGCAGGGCGCCTCGCGCAAGTACCGGCTGGGGCTTGGCGTGACGAACCTGGGCATGGCGGCGCTCAGCTCCACGTCTCTGCGTGAGCATGCCCACCAGTATCTGGAGGAGCTGAGCAGGCAGAGCGCCTACACCGTGAGCTTGGCCGTGCTCGAAGGCACGGAGATCCTCTACGTAGACCGCGTGCGGGGGCTGCGCCGCGCCCAGCTGAAGGTCGACCTCGGCTTGAGCGCAGGCTCCCGCGTGCCGGCCTATTGCACGGCGATGGGCAAGATCCTGCTCGCCCACCTGCCCGCGCGCGAGCGGCACGAGCTGATCGCACAGACGACGCGGACGAGGAGAGGCCCAAACACGATCGTCGGCAAGCGGGCGCTCGAAGAGGAGCTGGCGAGCGTCGTGGAGGAGGGACTCGCGATCAACGACCAGGAGCTTGCGCCCGAGCTTCACGCGATCGCCGCCCCCGTGCGCAGCGTCGACCGTGACGTCATCGCCGCCGTCAGCATCTCGGCTCACTCCTCGACGATCGCACTCGAGGAGCTCGTGGAGCATCTCGGCCCCCATCTGATCGCCACCGCCGACCGCATCTCCGCCCGGCTCGGCTACCGTCGCGACGACGAGCAGTAGGCCCGGCTTCACGCGCTTGCTCGGTCGATAACCACTCAGACGCTCGCGCGTGCGGGCGCGAAGCGGGGCAGCTCGAGAGCGATGCGAGCACCTTCCTCGGCCGAGGCTCCCGCCGTCACGCGACCGCCATGAGCCTCAGCTATCGCCCGCACGATCGCCAGCCCCAAGCCCGCCCCGCCAGAGGCGCGATCGCGGGCGGCGTCGGTGCGGTGAAAACGGTCGAAGACCCGCTCGCGCTGATCGACCGGGATGCCGGGCCCGTCGTCTTCGACCAGGAAGCGAACGCCCGTTTTCGCCACGACCCCGCCCGCGGAGGGGTACTCGCGCCCAGGGCGCTCGATCCGCTCGACACGCATGCGCACCAGCCCGTGCTCGGGGTCGGTGTGGGCGATCGCGTTGGCGATCAGGTTGCGCAACGCCTGCGCCAATCGATCGGGATCGGCGGTCAGCCGGCCCGCCGGGATCGGTCCCAGCTCGAAGCGGCGCCGGGCGAGCAGGCTCGTGCCGTCCCACAGCTCGCCCACGTAGGTGGGCAGATCGATCGGCTCCAATCGCAGCGATTGAGCCTGCTCGGTCTTGGCCAGCAGCAACAGGTCGTCGAGGAGCCTCCCCATCCGCGCGATCTCGGCCTGCACGAGACGCTCGACGCGGCGCAGCTCCTCATCGGCAGGACTTTCCTGGGCGAGGAGCAGCTCGAGCTGGCCGCGGATCACCGTCAGCGGCGTGCGCAGCTCATGCGAGGCATCGGCGACGAAGGCGCGCTGACCGGCGAACGCGTCGGTGAGGCGGTCGAGCATGTGGTTGAAGGAGTCGGCCATGACCTTCACCTCCTCGCCCTGACCGCGGACGTCGTGAATGCGTGGGTGCAGGTCTCCCGCGTCGACGCGGGCGGCGACGGCGGCCATACGGCGCAGCGGGCCCGACACACGGGTGCCGACCACGTAGGCTGCGAGCAGGGCGCCGGCGAGCGCGAGGGCGCCGGCGAGCACGAACGTACGGGCCACCCCGCTCTGGGCGTGCGCCACGGCGGCGAGCGGCTCCCCCACCCCGATCGTCGCACTGAGCCCACCGCCCACGCGCACGATGCGCTTGAGCAGGCGCAGATTGCCGACGTCCGGCAGCGGCAGCGTCGAGTAGGTCTCCGGCGCAGCGAGGATCCGCGCCGAAAGGCGGTTCTCCTGGCCTTGCTCGGCGACCGTCTCGCCGTTGTCGGGGGCCGAGGGCGAGAGCAGCTCGGGACGGTTCGTGCTGGTGGGCGCGCCTGGCACGATCGCGAACAGCAGCGTCGAGCTGGCGCTGAACGGCTGGTCGCGCACATACCGGGCGGCGGTCTCGGAGAGCGCTCGTGCGGTGCGCGCGCGACTGTCGAGGAGGTTGTGGGCGAGCTCGCGCGCGTCGCCGCCGATCTCCCGGTCGATCTGCCCGCGCAGCTGAGTGCCGGTGCCGCGATAGACCGCGACGAAGACGATCCCGATGCAGATCAACGTCACGACGGCTATCCACCCCGCCAGGCGCCAGCGCAGCCCGAGTGCCCTCGGGCGATCGCGGAGCCGCCTCATCGCTCGGGCAGACGACCGACGGGCATGAATCGCCGTAGGGCTCGGGGCACTAGGCCTTGCCGCCGAGGCGATAGCCGACGGCGCGCACCGTGTGGATCGGCGCCGGCTCCTCGGGACCGGCGAGCTTGCGACGCAGGTAGCCGACGTAGACGTCCACCACGTTCGTCGCCGGATCGTGCTCGTAGCCCCATACGGCGCCGAGGATCTGCTCGCGTGAGAGCGCCTGCCCGTCGTGGCGCATCAGGTAGACCAGCAGCTCGAACTCCGTCGTCGATAGCTGGATCATCCGTTTACCGCGTCGCACCTTGCGTGTGATCAGGTTCGCTTCGATCCCCTCGGCGGTGAGGACGCTCGAGGAGGCCTCCGCGAGGACGCGCAGCTGTGCGCGCACACGCGCGAGCAGCTCGGCCAGGGAGAAGGGCTTGACGAGATAGTCGACGGCGCCCGCGTCCAGTCCCGCGACGCGATCCTCGATCTCGCCGCGCGCGGTCAGCACGATCACGGGCACGCTCGGCTTGGCGCGGCGCACGGCGGCGAGGATCTGCAGGCCGGAGCGGCCCGGAAGCATCAGGTCGAGCACGATCCCGTCGAAGTCCTCCCGCAGCGCGAGCCGCTCACCCTCGACCCCGTCAAGCGCCGCCTCGACCGCGAAGCCCTCCGCTTCCAAGCCCCGTTTGACGAAGTCGACGATCCCGGGCTCGTCCTCGATCAGGAGCACGCGGGCGGACTTGCCCGCCAGGTCGGCGTCCCTGTGCACGGCGACCGGCGGCGATCCGCTCCGCCCTCGTCCCCCCTGTTCGCGGCCGGGGTCCAAAGCCGAGCTCATCGGCCAAAGGATAAGCGCACGATCTTCTAGGCGCGGATTTTCGATGAGCTTTCTCACCAAGCGGTTATCCGATCCTTAGCCACACTGCACAAACTCTTGGCATGACACGCAAGCGTAAACCGACGAGTGCCAGCAGTCACACAACCAGGGCTCGCGACGCCGCCCTGCACAGGCTCAGCCGTGTCAATCGAATAGTGATTGCGGGGAGCGTCCTCGCAACCGGCGTGCTGACCGATGTCGCGGCGCACGCTTTTCCCGGTAAGACCGTTGTGAAGAGCGGTTCGGCAACGGCGGCCAAGGCGAAAAGCGCGCGCGGGCAGGCGAGTGGGCGCACAGGCGCCTCCTCCTCGACCGACCACTCGTCCACGACCAAAGCGCTGCACTCCCCTGCCGAGGCCCCGCGGACCGCTTCGGAATCGACCACAGCCAAAGAATCGACAACGGCCAAGGAATCGACATCGGCGCAGGAATCAAGTGCGGCCAAAGAAGCCGCGGCCGCACAGGAAGCCGCGCGAACCAAAGAAGCCACGGCCGCACAGGAAGCCGCGCGAACCAAAGAAGCCACGGCCGCACAGGAAGCCGCGCGAACCAAAGAAGCCACGGCCGCACAGGAAGCCGCGCGAACCAAAGAAGCGGCAGCCGCACAGGAAGCCGCGCGAACCAAAGAAGCGGCAGCCGCACAGGAATCCTCACAGGCCAAAGAATCCGAAACGGCTCCCTCCCAGGAAGCCTCCGCCCCGGTCGTCTCCGGTGGATCGTGAGAGTTAGATGAGGGAAGCATCGGGAATCACAGCGAAGCCTGACACCGCGAGGTGGGAGGCGCTGGGCACGAGCGTCGTGCTGCGTTTGGCCGACCCTGACGCGCTCGAGATCGCGCGCGCGACGGTCGAGCACGAGTTGGACGCGATCGACCGCGCGTGCAGCCGCTTTCGCGCGGACTCCGAGCTCTCGCGAGTGAACCGAGCAGGCGGCCGCCCGGTCCGGATCAGCCCGCTGCTGGTGGAGGCGCTCACGGTGGCCCTGCGCGGAGCCGAGCTCACGGACGGCGACGTCGATCCGACGCTCGGCCGGGCGCTGGAGCTTGCCGGGTACGATCGCGATCGGCTGCTCCTGGCCCCGCCACACGGTGAGCCCCCGCCGTACGCCACGTACGAACGCCATGGCACCCTCGAGTCGCACGGCGAGCCCGCCCGGCGCGGCGAGCCTGGGCACCGTGCAGCGATCGCGGCGCGCGCGATCAGCGGCTGGCGCTCGGTGGTTCTCGACCACGTACGATCGACCGTGCGCGTGCCGAGCCCGATCCGGCTCGACCTCGGGGCGAGCGCCAAAGCCTGGGCCGCCGATCGTGCGGCCGAGCGCGCCGCGCGAGCGAGCGGCTGCGGAGTGCTGGTCTCGATCGGCGGCGACATCGCCACCTGCGGTGAGGCGCCCGCCGGCGGCTGGCGGATACGGGTCACCGACGACTGCCGCGGCGATCCTTCGGCGCCGGGGCAGACCGTCTCGATCGCCTCCGGCGGCCTGGCGACCTCGAGCACGGCGGTGCGGCGCTGGAGCCACGGCGGCCGGACGATGCACCACATCATCGATCCCGTGAGCCAGGCGCCCGTGGGGACCGTCTGGCGCACGGTGAGCGTCGCGGCGGCGTGCTGTGCGGACGCGAACATCGCGACGACCGCCGCGCTCGTACGCTCGCGCAGGGCGGCCCCGTGGCTCGAGCAGCTGGGCCTGCCGGCGCGGCTGCTCGACCGTGGCGGAAACGTGACCACGGTGGGAGGCTGGCCCGCGCAATGACGCCCTTGGCGACAGCCGCCGGGGGGAGCGCCTACTGGTATCTGACGCGCTCGACCGGAGCGATGGCGCTGTTGCTGCTGACGCTCGCGATCGCCCTCGGCGTGGTGGACGTCAAACGCTGGAGCACCCCGCGATGGCCGCGTTTCGTGGTGGACTCGCTGCACCGCAACGTCTCGCTGCTGGCGATGGCCTTCCTTGTCCTGCACATCCTCACCTCGGTGCTCGACAGCTTCGCGTCGATCCCGCTGATCGACGCGTTCGTGCCGTTTGTCGGCTCCTACCGTCCTTTCTGGCTCGGGCTGGGAGCGCTCGCGTTCGATCTGCTGCTGGCGGTGACGATCACGAGCCTGCTGCGCCAGCGCATCGGCTACACGAGCTGGCGTGCGATCCACTGGCTCACGTACGCGAGCTGGCCGATCGCGCTGCTGCACGGGCTGGGCACGGGCAGCGACGTGCAAAGCGCGTGGTTGCTTGCGCTCAGCCTCGCCTGCGTGGCGATCGTGGCGGCCGCGACGCTCGCGCGGGTGCTGACCGGACCAGGTCCCAAGCGCGCGCGGCTGCGCGGTGCTGCCGTCGGCGGCACGGGGCTGTTCGCCGTGTTCCTGCTGCTGTGGCTCCCCAGTGGTCCGCTCGGGTCGGAATGGGCGCGTCGCTCGGGCACGCCCACCGCGCTGCTCGCCCGCTCAAAGACAGCCGTCAAGAGCGGGAGCCGGCGATGAGCGAGGCGCCGTCGAGGACGATCGAGCCCCCGAGGATCGCTCAGGAGCGCGCCGTGCCCGCGCTGCCGCGCCTGCTGCTGGGCGTCCAGGCGCACGACGGCCCGCTGGGGCTCGCCGCCCATCTCGAAGCGCACGGACCGCCCCCCTCCGCACACGAGCGCCGACGGCGGCGCCGGCGCGAGGGCGCAAGCGCGTTGATCGAGGAGGTCGAGCGCGCCGGCCTGCTCGGTCGCGGTGGTGCGGCGTTCCCGACCGCCAGGAAGATGCGCGCGGTCACCGAACGCGGTCGTCGAGCTGTCGTGGTGGCCAACGGGGCCGAGGGGGAGCCCGCGAGCCTCAAGGACCGCACGCTGCTGGAGACAGCGCCTCATCTGGTGCTCGATGGTGGCGTCCTCGCCGCGCAGGCCGTCGGCGCAGAGGAGCTGATCCTGTGCGTGTGCGAGTCGGCGTTCGCGAGCTATGAGAGCCTCGCGTGCGCGATCGAGGAACGGTCCGCAGCGCCAACGTCCTCCGATCGTTCGCCGCGCGTGCATCTGAGCACCGTTCCCGCGGGCTATGTCGCAGGTCAGGAGTCGGCGCTCGTCAGCCGGCTGAACGGCGGCGCCGCCAAACCGACGTTCACCCCGCCGCTGCCGTTCGAAGCCGGGGTCGGGCGCAGGCCGACGCTCGTCGACAACGTCGAGACGCTCGCGCACATCGCTTTGATCGCGCGTCACGGCGCCGACTGGTTTCGCCGGCTCGGCACGCCCTCCCAGCCCGGCTCCGCGCTCGTGACCCTCACGGGCACGGTGGCCTACCCGGGGGTGTATGAGATCGAGCACGGCGCCTCGCTCGCCTCGCTGATCGAAGCCGGCGGAGATACGACCGCGCGTGTGCGCGCCGCGCTGCTCGGTGGCTACGGCGGCACATGGATCGGCCGAGAGCACTTGGAGGATCTTTCACTGTCGAACGAACATCTGGCTCCATACGGCGCCTCGCTGGGCGCCGGTGTGGTGCTGCTGCTGTCCGAGCACGCCTGCCCGGTCGCCGAGACCGCCCGCGCGGCGCGCTGGCTCGCGGAGGAGAGCGCCGGGCAGTGCGGCCCGTGCGTGCACGGCCTCGACACGATCGCCGCCACCGTTCAGGAGCTCGCGGGCGGCGTCGCCCAGGCCGGGGCCACGGAGCGCATCGCCCAACTTGCCTCGCTCGCGCGGGGTCGCGGCGCCTGCCGCCATCCCGACGGCGCCGTCAAGTTCGTGCTCAGCGCGGTCGAGACGTTCGCCGCGGAGCTCGCCGATCACGCCCGGCACGGACACTGCGAGGCCTGCGAGCGGCCCAGCGAGCTGCCGCTGCCTCTGCGGGCCGGAGCCGAATCCCCTCGCGCCACCGGCGTCGGTCGTCCGGCCGGAGTCCCACGAACAGGACGGCGCCTCCCATGAGCCACCGCCTGCGCGTGAACCCGATCGCCTGCGAGGCGCACGGCATGTGCGCCGAGCTGCTGCCGGAGCACATCTCACTCGACGAGTGGGGCTATCCCGTAATCGACGGCCGCCCCGTGCCGGACGCCCTGGTCGACCACGCCCGGCGTGCGGCCCTGGCCTGCCCCACGTTCGCGCTGCTGCTCGAACGCGACCGGACCCCTATTCGCTTTCCCTGACCGCTTCCGGGCCTGCCAGTTCGGTGGGTGATTTGCAGGCGTTTCGCGGTCGCAGGGAGGCCAAGTCACCCCTCCCGTCTCAAGCGATGCGTAGTTTTGTCGGCCGTGAACGCAAGCGCCACAATTCGCATCCTCTGCGAGACCAACCCTTCTCTGGGGACAGCCGCCGTCAACGGCCTGCTCGCTTGGACAGGCGTCTTGGGGGGTGCCACCGTGCTCTTCTCGGGACTGCCGGCGACCGTGGCGCTGTTCATCCCGAGCCGGTCCGACTCGCTGGTGCGACGGATCAACCGTGGACTTGGACAGGGCCTACTGGTCGGGATGCTTCTCGGCCCACCGACGCTCTTTGTCTTCATTGATAGGGTTATCACGTGACCGGCTTCGACATCTTTGACCGCTACGACCTCGTCATGTGGCTGCTGCTCGATGCCGTGATTGCAGGCGCACTCGTCCTCGGCGCACCCTTGTGGACGGCAGCGATCATCGTGTTCGCGGGCTGCCTCGCAGCGTTCATTCGCCACTTCGACGAGACCATGGGGCCATAGAGGCAGGCCAACTCGCCCGAGCCAAAGCTTCAGTTGTCACCGCAGGCTTGTCGAGTGGTGAAGCACTACAGGCCGGCGGCGTGCACCGCGGCCAGTCCCGCCCACTCGCCGTAGGGCGCGAACAGCTCTCGCACTTCGTCTTTGCTTGCGCGCGCGCGGGGATCGCCGCCACTGAGAACGCGCCCGGCGAGCTTCAGCAGCCCGATGTCTCCGGCCGGCAGTTGGTCGTAGCGGCCCTGCCCGCGCAGCGCCAGTATCTCGACCGTCCACGCTCCGATCCCGGGAATCGCGCGCAGCCGCTTCCATCCACGCTCGTGCTCCACCCCGTGCAGGTCGATCCGTCCGCAGGCGACCTCACCCGCCGCCTTTCTCAGCGCGAGAGCGCGCGCGCCCGCAAGGTCGCACGACTCGAGCAGCGCCGGCGCCATCCCAGCGAGCGTCACCGCCGTCGGCAGGTCGCGCAGCCCCGCTGCCCAGCTCGCGGCGTCCGCGCTGCTCCAGCGCCGCCCGCAGCGCCTCACCAGCCGGCTCTGGATCGCGGCCGCTCGCTCGTACTCAATCAGCTGCTCACACACGGCCCACACAAGCGCCTCGAACGGCTCGGGCCTGCGGCCCACCCGCAGCCACGGCCGGCGCCGCAGCGAGGCGCCGATCAGCGGATCTCCCGCATGACGCTTGCAGAACGCGCGCAGATCGTCGTCGACGCCCAGTGCGAAGCGCATGCGCGCGATCCCGTGCTCGGCGCTCCGTCGGCTCGCTGCGCACGCGCCGAACAGCACCGCGTCGGGCGCAGTCTGCGCTACTCGCACGACAACGGGCTCGCCGTGCTCGTCGTGCAGCAACCGCTCGATCACGCCTCCCCGTCTGCGTGTCACGCCGTCCATACCGAGACGCTGTGGTAGCCGAAACACGCTTGCCGGCCTCACCTCACGGCGCACCTCCCGCAGACCCGCAGACCTGTCCTTGCCGTCCCGAGTAGCAGCAGTCCTGCTGTCCGGAGCCGCCGCGTCCACCGAGCACGTGTGCGTCCTACTGTCCAACACCGCCGCGTCCACCGAGCAGGTGCACGTCTACCAGCAGCGAGCGGCTGCCTACGATCTGCAGCAGCTCCGCACCACGCATGCGCTCCTTCCCCCCGCCTCGCCGACGTGCGGCCAGCCCGCGCGATCTCCTGGCCCGGTGACGGCCCACGAGACCGACCACGGCGGCGCCCGCTACGAACCCTCCGGCCGCCACCGCCGCGGCCTGGGCGACAGGGACCATCGCCCGTGAGGGCGTCTGCGCCACGAGCACCTGAGCCTCGGGGAGCACCACGAGCGCGTCGACTTCCTCGGTGTCCCCGGTAACCGCCTCTGGCTCTGCGGGCTCGCTCACCCTGACGAGTCTAGAGATAGGGGCGGCGGCGTTGGGCCGCCGGCGAGCGGCTGATCGGAGCGGCGAGGATAGGCTGGCTGCTTGGCCCTGATCGAAGCGGCGCCATCGGGCCGGGTGCTAGGCCCCTGCCTCGAGCAGCCGCTCGTAAACCCGGTAGCGCTTGACCACCTCTGCCCCCATCGCTTCCATGCCGCGGTTCATCGGGGTGTTGGTCTCGAGGATCCAGCCCATCTCCCCGCCCTTCTGCGGGCGATGCTCGGCCGCGTCGAAATGCAGTTGGTAGAGCCTCGCCGCCACGCCCGTGTGCTGGTACTCGGGCTTGACGCCCAGAAAGCCGACGCGCACGCGGTCGGTGACCTTGCCCTTGCGCAGAAAATGCCACCAGCCGAGCGGGAAGAAGCGGCCGTTCATTTTTTCGAGCACCTGATTGATGTCGGGGAAGGTCATCGCCATGCCGACCACCTCGCCGGTGTCTTCGCGCTCGGCGATGAAGCACCAGTGCTTGTCGAACACCAGCTGGATCTCCTGGGCGTAGGCGTCGAGGTCCTTCTTCGAGTACGGCACGAAGTCCCAGTTCTGAGACCACGCGGCGTTGTAGACCTCGGCGAAGGCGTCCATGTCTTTGCGCAGCTGGGAGCGGCGCATCGGGCGCACCCTGATCCCGTGCTCGGACTGCACCTTCTCCGCGAGCTCCCAAATCACGGGCAGCACCTTCTTGCGGTCGGACACCTCGAGTTTCCACATCAGCAGGTCCATCGCCTTGCTCATCCCCGCCTGCTCCATGCGCTGCTGATAGTAGGGCGGGTGCCAGGGCTGCTTGATCATCGGCCGCAGCTCGAAGCCCTCGATCAGGATGCCACTCTCTTCGTTCATCGAAAAGTCGGCCGGGCCCACCATGCGCTCCATGCCCCGCGCGCGCAACCACGCCTCGGCGGCCGCGAGCAACGCGTCGAGGACCTCCTGGTCGTCCTCGAGCTCCAGGAACCCGTACCAGCCCCAGCGCTTCTTCTGGTAGTCGTTGAACGCATGGTTGACCTGGGCTGTGATCCGCCCCACGACCCGCCCGTCGCGCCGAGCGAGGAAGTACTCGGCTTCGCCATGGCTGAAGAAAGCGTTCAGCCGGCGGTTCAAGAACACCCAGCGCTCGAGCTTCGGCAGGGGAACCCACAGCGGATGGTTAGCATGCAGCCGGAACGGCAGGTGGATGAAGGCTTTCAGGTCCGCCCTGCCGGATACCGGTGTGACCTGGACGCCCGTTCGCTCAGACACGCTCACTGATCCAACCTTATATGCCCACTTCGACAGACGACTCCGCGAGACCGGCCGAGGACTTGCCCGGCGAGCCTCCGACGGACGACTACGCAAGGCCCGTCGAAGCCCTGCCCGGCGCACAGCCGCCCGACGTCTTCGCCAAGGTCCGCGGCCATGAGCGCGAGCAGCTGCTGCGGGCGGCGCGCGAGGAGGGGCTGCTGCCCTACTTCCGCACGGTCGAGTCGCCCGCGATGCCGGTCGTCGAGATGGAGGGCGCGCCGCGGATCATGCTCGCGTCGAACAACTACCTCGGGCTGACCGCCGACGAGCGCGTGATGAAGGGCGCCGAGGACGCGCTGCACCGCTATGGCACCGGCCTCACCGGCTCGCGCCTGCTCAACGGCACCACCCCCCTGCACCTCGAGCTCGAGCGCGAGCTCGCCGAATGGATGGACACCGACGACGCGATCGTCTTCACCACCGGCCATCAGGCGAACGTGGGCACGCTCGGCACGCTGCTCGGTCCCGCCGACACGGTGATCGTCGACTCTGCCGACCACGCCTCGATCCTCGACGGCGTGCTGCTGTCGAAGGCCAAGATGCGGCCCTTTCGCCACGGCCGCCTCGACAAGCTGGAGCGAGCCCTGTCGCGAGCACAGCAGGACGGGGGCGGCGTCATGGTGGTCGTCGACGGCGTCTTCTCGATGGAGGGCGATGTCGCGCCGCTCGTGGACATCACCGAGCTGTGCGCCCGCTACGGCGCCCGTCTGATGGTGGACGAAGCCCACGGCGCAGGTGTGCTCGGCGCGCGTGGCGCGGGAGCAGCCGAGCTGCTGGGGGTCGAGGCCCGCGTCGACCTGCGCATGGGCACCTTCTCGAAGTCCTTCGCCTCCTGTGGCGGTTTCCTCGCCGGGCCGGCCGATGTGATCGACTACCTGCGGATCTCCTCGCGCGCGTTCCTGTTCACCGCCTCCGCCGTCCCAGCGGCCCTGGGGGCGGCCCTGGCCGCCCTGCGCATCATCCGCTCCCCGGAGGGGCCCGCGCTGCTTGCGGCGGTACTCGAGCAGGCGCGCTACCTGGCCGACGGGCTGCGCGCGCTCGGCTTTCAGGTGTTGAGCGGCGAGCCCGTGCGACTCGGTCCGGGCGAGGACGCTCCCACGGGGACGATCGTCACGCCAATCGTCCCCTTGCTCGTCGGCGACGACTGGAAGGCCGCGCTGCTCTGGCGCGCGCTGTATGACGGCGGCGTGTTCACGAACTGTGCCCTGCACCCGGCGGTCCCGCCCGGCGGCGCGCTGTTGCGCACCAGCGTGATGGCCACGCACGACACTCCCACGCTCGACCGGGCGCTGGAAGTGTTCGCACGCGTCAAACTCGAGTTCGAGGCCGAGCACGGGCCGTTGCCGGGGCCCTCCCACAGCTCGGTGGGCTGAGGCCGAGCACCCCGCCGCCGGAGCCTTGTCCATTTCTTCACAAGTCCTCACGACAATAAAAAAGGCCGCTTCTAGCGCACGAACTTCGAGCGCGGTGTTGACCGCGAGCCCCACGCTGACATAGCTTGGGGAGGCGCTTTGCATGACCGTTCGAGCTCGCCCCACCCACCGCCGGGATCGGGGCGATTAAGTTTCGAGACAGGCCGCAACCCGTCGCGAATGGGGCTCGGACGGTCGTGACGAACGCCCACCCGTCAAAAATCGAGCAAGCATGTTGCCGGTAGCGAGAGAGCTCGCGACGGCAACGGGGAGAGTGCCCACATGAACGCGACAGCGACGATCGCCCCTGCCGGTCCGCAGTACATGCGTGCCCTGGAACGAGCCAACGAGGTCCGTCTCGCCCGAGCCGAGCTCAAGCGCCGGGTGGCGACGGGCGAGATCAATGTCGCCACGGTGATCCTCGAGTGTCCGTGGGAAGCGCGCAGCATGGCGATCGTCGACCTGCTGATGAGTCAGCGTCGCTGGGGGCAGGCCCGCTGCCGCAAGGTCCTGGCGCAGATACCGATGCCGGAGAAGAAGACGATCGGATCGATGACCGATCGTCAGCGTCACACGCTTGCGGTGATGTTAGGTTTCGCAGAAGAGTGAGAGGACCACGGCCATGGAGAGGGCCACGCCGGAGTGGGACCATGGGAGAGTGCCATGGAGAGGGCCACGCCGCAGCGTGGCCCCTGGGTAACGGGCAGCCCGAGGAGAGCTTGACGTGCCACCAGCCCGCGAGCATGCCGATCAGACCGAGCCGCGGGCGCACCTCCCAAACCCCACAGCCCCCTTCGCCGAGGTCTTTCACGGGCAGGCGCGCGAACTTGTAGCGCCCGGGTTCGAGCTTCATGCGCTTCAACAGCTCATGCGAGCGCCGCTCGTGCTCGTCCCGCTCGACCGCCAGCCTGCGTAGGTCCTGTACCCGGCCGGCGAGACTGTCGCGCATCCGCTCGAGCTCCGCCAGCGTGAGCAGGCACGGACCGGAGCGCATGTGATCCGCGCAGCGAGCCTCACCCGCCGTGAAAACCTCTCCGGCGGGGTCTGAGATCGGCGAGATGTGCGGGAAGGCGCCGGCGACGATCCCCGACAGCTCTCGCTCCATTCTCGCGATCTGTCCGCGCAGAGCACGACGAGCCTGCTGCTCCGCGTTCGATGCTTCGCCTGCGATGACTACTGGCTGCTCGGACTGGGCTATCACACCCGACTCCTCCCATAACGTCAGAGCCAGAGATTCTACCAGCGCCGATGCCGTCGCTCATGGCCCTCCAAAGATGTTCCGAAACGTTCCTCCGAAAATCGCTCGAGCACGCCGTGGCAGCCGCCCGAGCACCACTCACATCCGCTCGAGCGCTGCCTGACAACTCCACAGCGCCTCCTCGGCGTACAGCGCCGGGACCCCGGCCACACGCACGGCGAACAGCTCCAACCGGCGGGTGCCGGCCACGGGCTCGTGCTTGGGGGCGAGCCCGCCGAACAGGACGGCGAGAGCCGCCGAGGCGTCGGCGACGACCAGGCGACCGGCCGGCAGCAACGGCGCCCCCGCGCCGCGTCCGAGCGGCTCGCCCTCGCTGCTGGGACGGATTCCGAGCGGGCCCTCCACGGTGCTCGCGTCGAGCGCCCACACCGGCACGCCGGTGTCGAGCAGGGCGATCCTCAACACGTCCTCCAGCAGGCCACCCGTGCGAAAGCCTCCATGCACCATCCGCTCGAGCACCGCAGCCTCGATCGGCGTGCGCACGACATCGGGATCGAGCCCGATGTGACGGAAGAAGACACGGTAGGCGGCCGGGACCGGCTCGCGGCGCATGGCGACGGCCTGGGCGCCGCGGAAGCGGTTGGACAGATCGCGCAGGCGATCTTGGACCTCCCGCGGAGAGTCGCCGGTCAGCGCTCCATCCCCCGTAAACCGAGCCTCGATCACGAGGATCTCAAGCTCTGGCAACTCCTCCTCGATCTCGCGAGCACGCCACCCCGGGGCCGGCTGAGCATCGCTGCTCATCCCCGGCTTGGCTCCTTCCAGCCTCTTGCACGCGCGTCGGCCACCAGCGCCTGCACGCGCGCCCGCAGCGTGGCGGACGACGGCGTGGCCAGCAGCGCTCTGCTCTGCACGACGCCTCCCGGATAGGCAAACGTCACCTGTGGACAGCTCGCAACCTTGTAGAGCGTTGCCAGCGCTCCGTCCTCGTCGATCCCGACCGCGACATGCACGAGACCGCGAGTGCGAATCAGCTTGCGCAGAGGGCCACGGTCACCTTTGATCGCAACCGCCGCGAACCGCACGCCGGGGAAGGAGGGCGCGAGCGCCTCCATATCGGTCAAGACCGCCGGGCAGGAGCCGAGGTCGACGAACAGCGCGAGCACCACCGGGCCCTGTTCGTAGAGCTGACACACGTTGAGTATCCCGGCCCCCCTCACCGAGCAGGCCGGGTGCGTGCCCGCTTCCCCCTCGTCGGCCCGTGTGGCGATGTTCGCGTCCCCCTTCATGATCCCCGTCGCAAGCGGCACCGCGAACGGCGGCAGCCCGCTGCCCGGCTGCACGCCGGCCACGCCGGTGGGCTTGGTCAGCGCCGTGTTGATCGCGACCAGCACGAGGATCACGAGTCCCAGCACCGCCAGGTATGGGCCATAGCGCTGGGCCCCCATCGGCCGCTCCCTGCTAGACGGGCTCATGGCGTGTGCGACCCCGGCCGCGGGACCGTACGCCGGCGAGCGCGTGCACGAGCGCTCGCCGTATCCTTGCCGGCTCCTCGTCGCCTTCGGCGATCGTCAAAGCCGCCGGCAGCGCCACGAGGACCCCCACCAAGGACGCACTCAGGTCGATCAGCGTGACCAGCCCGAAGTCGCGCAGCATCGCGATATCCGACAGCGCCAGCACCCCGAAGCCCGCTATCGCCGTCACCCCCGAGGCCGCCACCGCGGCCCCCGTGCGGCGGTAGCTGCGGCGCAGCGCCTCGACCGTGCCGTAGCCGGCCAACCGCTCCTGACGGTGGCGCTCGGACAGCAGCACGCTGAACTCGGTCGAGATCGCGATCACCAGTGATCCCAGCGTGATCGACATCGGGTTCAGCGGCACACGCACCGCGAACAGGATCAGCGACGACCATCCCGTTGCCAGCACGATCGGCACAAGCGGCACGAGCGCCCGGCGGCGGTCTCCGCGGAAGGCGATCAGCAGCACCAGCGCCACCGCGGCCAGGCCGGCGATCAGCGACTCGATCCGGCGCCAGGGAGAGGCCACCTCCGCGCCCGACTGGGCCGCCAGCACTCCCAGACCCACGAGCCGAGCTCTCACCCCTGCCGGCGGGTGCAGGCTCGAGCGCATCTCCTCGATCAGCTGCTGCTGGCGGCCGAGCCCCATCAGACGGATGCCGAACGCAAGCGCGGCCACGCGCCTGCCGGGAGCGATCACATCCTGGGAGAAGTACGGCGGGATCGCACTGAGCAGACCGCTTATTTCCGCCTGCTTGAGCTTCGGCGCCTTGGACGTGGCGCCGGCCTGGACGTGGAACAGATCCGGCAGAGAGAACGCCGGGCACAGCCGTGCCTTACGGCAACCGCCCGCGTCGCTGTAGCCGAAACGTTTCAGCATCGCGCTCTCGTATGAGCTCATCCATTCGACCGTCGCCGGCTTGGCCAGATCCTTGGCGGACACCATCAGGTCGATTTCGCCCCCCACGCCGGTAATCCGCTCGAGCGTGTTCAGGCTCCGCAACGAGCTCGAGCTCTGAGGGACCAACCTGGTGATGTCGGTCTGCACCTGAGTCTGCGTATCGAGGCCCCAGCCGAGCACCGCCAGCGCGAGACCGACGCCGAGCATCCTCCCTGGGCGGCGCACGGCTCCGACCAGCGCAGCCCGTGAGACGAAGCGGGTCGCGAAATTGTCGAGCAAGAGCTCGCGCGCTCCGCGCCACGCGGATCCCAGCCATCCCTCCGACGCGTACGCCAGGGACCGGCGGCGGTCATGCCCTCGCCCATCGCCTGCCAGCACGAGCATCGCCGCGCCCGCTGTCAGCACGCACAGGAACGCGATCGCCACCCCCACCACCAGCAGCAGCCCAAAGCCGCGGACCATCGGCACCGGCGACAATGCCAGCACGACCATCGCGCCCGCGCTGGCGGCGCCGGCCGTGGCGATCGCCGGGCCGCCGAGGACCGCCGCACGCCGAACGACCGTCCGCATGTCGTCCCCGCCGCCTTCCTCACCGGCCTCGTGCACGCGCGACTGGAACTGGATCGCGTAGTCCACCGCAAGCCCCACGAGCACGGGCAAGACGGCAATCGACGCCATCGTCAGCGACGCGCCGACGATCGACAGCGCGCCGAACGTGAGGGCCGCGGCGAGCAGCGCCACCGCAAGCGGCAGCAGCCGCGGGCGCCCGGAGAAGACCAGGCCGAGCGCGCCCGCCATCACCAGCAGCACCGCCACCAGCAGCAGCTCGATCGCGTGCCCGATCGCGTTGTTGAGGTCGGCGACGATCACCGGCTCGCCCGTCACCAGGTACGCCTCGCCATGCTGCAGCCGCCACTGCTTCATCCGCACCGCTTCGCGGATCAGCGCGATCGTGCGCGTCCGCGCGCGTTCGGACAGACCCGCCTTCATCCGCACGGAGACGACCGCCGAGTCGCTGCTGGGGAACAGGTACGCGAAGCGCTGCTTCGGCGTGCCGGCCGGCTTGCTCGAGTCGAACACGAGCGTCGAGACGAAGTTGGGATCGTTCAGGCTCGGCTGGGAGGTGAGGCCGTACTGCAGCGCAAGCGTCGCGAGGTTCTCCTGAAAGCGCGCCGTCGTGATCTTGCTCGCCTGCTTGCCGAGCGCCTGCGCTTCGGCCGCCGTCAGCCCGCGCTGAAGCGCGGCCTGGGTCACGACCCGCTGCGCCTGCTTGGCCTGGGCTTCCGCCTGCCTGGACTGCGCGGCGAGCTGTTCGTCGATTTGGGTCGCGGCCTCGTTGATGAACGTGCCCGGCCCGAACACGACCTTCACCGTCCGCGCTCGAGCGAGCTGCCCGCAGGGTCCGCTCCGCCCACCCTCGTGAGGCAGCGCGGCGGCGGGGACATTGCCCGACAGGCAGCCCTCCAACCCGACCAGCCGGTCGATGTCCGAGCTGAGCACGAGCTGCTGCAGGCTCCCTTTCACCAGCACCACGATCGGCTCTTCGCCGAAGTTCTTGTAGTAGCGCTGGGTTTCCTTGTACTGCGAGCTCGAGCTCGACACGAACGTGCTCGTCGCCGCGCTCGGGTGCAACCGCGACGCGAACGCCGCCCCCCCGAGCCCCAGCACGATCGCAAGCGCGACCGTCAGCCGCGGCCGGCGAATCGCCCCTGCGACCAGGGCCGCGAGAATTCGAGCCGGGTTCACTCCATTCCGAGGGGCCCAGCCGATTCACCAGACAAGAACTGGCGAACGAACGGGTTCTCTGACGCGAAAAGCTCTTCCGCCGGCCCCGATTCGACGATCCGGCCCTTCCACAGGACCGAGATGTGCTCGGCGACGCGCCGCGCGCTCATGATGTCGTGCGTGATCACCACATAGCAACCGCCGTTCTCGGCGTGGACTTCCTTGATCAGCTCGCACAGCAACGCCGTGCGTACGGGGTCGAGCCCTGAGTCGGGCTCGTCGAACAGCACGATCTCGGGGTCGAGCACGAGCGCGCGCGCGAACCCGGCGCGCTTGCGCATGCCGCCGGAGAGCTGGTTGGGCATCTTCGTGCCCTCCCCTCCCAGGCCGACCTCGCGCATGCGGCGATTGACGATCTCCGCGATCTCCTCCTCGCCCTTCTCGGTGTGCTGGCGCAACGGAAACGCGATGTTGTCGTACAGGTTCAGCGACCCGAACAGCGCGCCGTCCTGAAACAGCACGCCGAACTTCTTGCGGATCTCGAACAGCTCAGAGTCAGGCAGAGCCGGGATCGACCGGCCGTGCACGAGCACGTCGCCCTCGTCGGGATACAGCAGGCCGACGATGTGCTTGATGCACACCGACTTGCCCGTGCCTGAAGGCCCGATGATCATCGAGATCTTGTTCTCCGGCAGACCCATGCTCAGGCCGCGCAGCACGTGGTTGCGCCCGAATGACTTGTGCACGTCGATGAACTCGATCGCGTCGGGCTCCTTCGACGGCCGGATCGTGCCCGTGTGGTAGCGGAACTCCTCCTCCTCGCCCTCGCGCGAGGGCGGATTGAGCACCACCCCGGCGTTGGCCACCTCCCCGGCTCCATCCCCTCCGCCCGCCTCCGCGGCGATCGGTGACGAAGGATCCCCACCCGCTCCGCCCGGCACATCTCCAGCGCTTTGAGGCTGGAGGTCGCGCTGCTCCTCGTCTGGGCGTTCCCGCGAGTCCGTCACGGCTCTCAGCCTCCGATCGGAGCTCGCGGATTGGCGCCCCAGAACACCTGCGTGCCGAGCATTCCGATCAGGTTCACGAGCACAAGGTTGAGCACCATCGACTTCGCCGTCGCCGTACCCACGCCCACGGGCCCACCACTGGCGTTGTAGCCGTAGTAGCACGCCACGAGCACGATCGCCGTGGCCATGCTCATGCCCTTGATCACGCTGTACAGGAAGTCCAGCGGGTTCTGGAACTGCCAGAAGATCAGCAGATACCCTCCCGCGGAGGTGTACCCGATCTGATCCACCACCGCGAGATAGGACGCCAGATAGGCGACCCCGATCGCCGAGATGTACATGAACGGCAGCACGATCCAGGTGGCCAGCAGGCGCGTCGCGCACAGGAACGTCATCGAGTCGATCCCCATCACCTCGAGCGCGTCGATCTCCTCGCTGATCCGCATCGCGCCGAGCTCGGCCACGATGCCCGTGCCGACCTTCGCGGCCATCATGTACCCGAATGCGTACGGCACCGCCTCGCGCAGGTTGCACCACGCCGTGAACACGCCCGCATACGCGGGCGCTCCCTGAGCCTGCGTGAAGTACGCGCCCTCGATCCCGCACGTGCCAAGGCCGGTGATGAACACCAGCGCCCAGATCACCGCGGTCGAGCCGACGATCAGGATCCCCGACTGGCGCAGCGCCTCGCCGAAGAAGCGAAACACCCGCAGGCCCCACACGTCACGGATCATGTGGCGCGCAAAGCCGCCGATTTCGCCGGTCGAGGCGAGCCATTCGCGCGGCATCGCAAACATTTCGTTCATCGGTCCCCTCCGAGCACAAACACAGTGATGGTCGGCCTGTGGATGCTAGGCGTCGCACGCGAGCGCAGCCGTGCTGGTTGCACGGCGAGCATCGCGGGTGGCGGATAGCGCCGCAGACCGGCCATCACTTGATCACCAATATCTGTGGATGGGTTGCCAGCAAGGTCTGCGTGAAGACGTAGTTGAACGCGCCGATCCCCAGGAACGAGGTCACGACGGCCTGGTTGACCGCGCGGCCGACGCCCTCGGCGCCCCCGGAGGCGGTCATGCCCTTGTAGCAGCACACGATCGCGATGATCGCCCCGAAGATCGTCGTCTTCAGCACCGAGCCCCACAGGTCCGTCACCGACGCGTTCGCGAACAGCGTGACCCAGAACGGTCCCAGCGGCTGATGGTTGATGATCGCCGCGAGCAGTCCTCCGAAGATGCCGAACAGCAGCGCGTAGATGTCGAACAGGCCCGTCACCACCATCAACGCGAGAAACCGCGGCACGACCAGGTTCTTGACCGGGTCGACACCGAGCACCTGCAGCGCGTCGAGCTCCTCCCTGACCTTGCGCGCGCCCAGATCGGCCGTGATCGCAGTGCCCGCCACCCCGGCAAGCACGATCGCGGTGATCAGCGGGCCGATTTCGCGGATCGCGGCGAGCACGAAGAAGCCGCCGAGGCGGTCCACGGCGCCGAGGATCGTCAGGAAGTTGGCAGCCTGCAGCCCTGGTGCCCCGTAGTTGATCGCGATCGTCGAGATCATCAGCGGCAGCCACACCAGCCGCAGCGCGAACAGGAACTGGGAGACGAGCTCGCCGCCGTATGGATACGGAGGGCGCAGGGCGGACCAGACGGTCCTGCCCGTGAGGATCATCATGTCCCCGAATTCCTCGAGCAGATGCCTCGCCGGAAGGAACGCCCGCTCGGCTGTGCTGCGAACCATCGTCCTCGACCCCTCCCTCCCGTTCGCGATCGGTGCTTCGGCGAACTCTACGCCATGCGCCCCGTGCGCGCCACCCTCGGTGGTGTCCCATGGGCCCCCTGCACGCCACTCTCTGTTGTATCGTGGCGTCATCGTGAGGGGGCGGGTCTTTCCAGCAGTGCTTCTCGGTGCTTGCGCCGTGCTCGGCGCGGCCGGCTGCGGCGGCCTCGCGCGCCAGGACGCGCACGAACACGCCGCCACGTTCACGTTGAAGGTCCTCCACGCGAGCTTCCCCGCCAAGCAGTCGATGGTCCGCCCGGCGACCTTCGCGCTCGAGATCCGCAACACGGGCGCCCACGCGGCGCCGAACGTGGCGGTCTCCGTCGACTCCTTCGCCTACACATCCGACTACCCCCACCTCGCTTCCGACCAGCGTCCCGTGTGGATCGTCGAACAAGGGCCCGGCAAGCGCGCCAACCCGCCCGTGCCGAGCGAAGCCGTCAGCCCGGCCGGCGGCGCCCAGACGGCCTACGTCGACACCTGGGCGCTCGGCCCGCTCGCGGCGAAGCACACCGCGATCTTCCGCTGGCAGGTGACGCCCGTGACGGCCGGCATGCACACGGTCCACTTCACCATCGCCGCCGGCCTCGCCGGCAAGGCCAAAGCCCGGCTCGCCTCCGGCGGCCCCGTGCGCGGGAGCTTCACCGCCGACATCGCCCCCGCTCCACCGAGCAAGCACATCGACCCGGTCACCGGCCGGATCGTGGCCGGGACCTACCCGTCCGGGCAGTAGAAGCACCTCCGCGTCGCCGACAGCTGCGGTGACCGGCGCCGGCTGCGTTGTGGAGAGACACGCGAACGTGTCTCCCATCGTCTCCCCACCGGATCGCGTTGGCCTGGTGTCGAAAGATCCCGCCCCTGATTTCGCCAAACGGTGATGCCCGCTCGCGCGGTTTTGCCACTACGATTGCGTGCGGCCTTTCGCTGCCCTACAGAGGGCTCATCCCACCCTTTTTTCTTCCAGGAGGAATCGACCCCGCTCATGCCCCGGACCCGCCAGCAGAACGTCACCGCCGCCCAGTGGAGCGCCAACGGGAGCGGGCTCGGCTCGCCCGACCTGACCCTTCCCGGCAACCAGGTGTTCGCCTCGAACGTGTTCTCACCGGCCGTCCAGCGCCAGCGACTGCCCAAGCACGTCTACAAGGCGCTGCAGAAGACGCTCGCGCGCGGCGAGGCGCTCGACACCTCGCTCGCCGACGCGGTCGCGCAGGCGATGAAGGAGTGGGCGATGGAGAAGGGCGCCACCCACTACACCCACTGGTTCCAGCCGCTGACCGGGTCGACCGCCGAGAAGCACGACTCCTTCTACGGCCCCGCCGACGACGGCACCGCGATCGCCGACTTCTCCGGCAAGGAGCTGATCCAGGGCGAGCCCGATGCCTCCTCCTTCCCCACCGGCGGCATCCGCGCGACGTTCGAGGCCCGCGGCTACACCGCCTGGGACCCGACCTCGCCCGCTTTCGTGCTCGAGAACCCGAACGGCGCGCTGCTGTGCATCCCCACGGCGTTCACATCGTGGACGGGCGAGGCCCTCGACCACAAGATCCCGCTGCTGCGCTCGATGGACGCGCTCTCCGGCGCGGCCGTCCGTGCCCTGGAGCTGCTCGGCACAGAGGACGCCCAGCGCGTGTTCACGACGACGGGCTGCGAGCAGGAGTACTTCCTGATCGACGAGCAGTACTTCTTCGAACGCCCCGACCTCGTCACCACCGGGCGCACGCTGTTCGGCGCCAAACCGCCGAAGGGCCACGAGCTCGACGACCACTACTTCGGCTCGATCCCCGAGCGCGTGCTCGCGTACATGCTCGAGGTCGAGCTCGAGCTGGCCAAGCTCGGCATCCCGATCAAGACGCGCCACAACGAGGTCGCGCCCAACCAGTTCGAGGTCGCGCCGATCTTCGAGAACTCGAACGTCGGCTCCGACCACCAGATGGTGACGATGCAGATCATGCAGAACACCGCCCGCCGCTACGGCCTCGTCTGCCTGCTGCACGAGAAGCCGTTCGCGGGCGTCAACGGCTCCGGCAAGCACAACAACTGGTCGATGGGCACCGACACCGGCCTGAACCTGCTCGACCCGGGCGACACGCCCTCGGAGAACCTGCAGTTCCTGTTCTTCTGCGCGGCCGTCATCCAGGCCGTCAACAAGCACCAGGCGCTGCTGCGCGCGTCGATCGCCTCGGCCGGCCAGGACCACCGCCTCGGCGCCAACGAGGCGCCACCGGCGATCATCTCGATCTTCCTCGGCGCCGAGCTCGAGAAGGTCTTCTCCGCGATCGAGGCCGGCAAGGTGCAGGCCTCCAAGCCCGGCTCCTTCCTGGGACTCGGCACGCCGGTGCTGCCGCCGCTGCCGCTGCACGGCGGCGACCGCAACCGCACGAGCCCGTTCGCGTTCACCGGCAACAAGTTCGAGTTCCGCGCGCTCGGCTCGAGCGCCTCGCCGGCATGGCCGAACACGGTGCTGAACACGATCGTCGCCGAATCGGTGGACGAGCTCGCGGATCAGCTCAAAGCCGCGCTCAAAGGCGCCGGCGCGACGCTCGAGAAGGCGGTCACGAAGGTCGTCAAGGATGCGTGGACCGCCAACAAGCAGGTCGTCTTCGACGGCGACGGCTACTCCGAGGCGTGGCACACAGAGGCCGAGAGGCGAGGTCTCTTCAACCTGCGCACGACCCCCGACGCGCTGCCGTGGCTCGTCGACAAGCAGACGATCGCGGCATTCAAGAAATACAAGGTCCTCTCCAAGCGCGAGCTCGAGTCACGTTTCGAGGTCTTCATGGAGCAGTACGCGGTCAACATCAACATCGAGTCCGAGACCGCCTCGGGCATCTCCCGCACGATGATCCTGCCGGCGGCCGTGCGCTATCTGAACGAGCTCCGCGCCAGTGGCCTCGAGGACCTCATCGGCGAGGTCGAGCCGCTGATCAAAGAGCTCCACTTCGCCCAGCTCAAGCTCGAGGACGCGAACCTCGCCGAGAACCAGCCCGACTCCACGCCCGCCAAGTGGGCTGTCTACATCCGCGACACGGTCATCCCCGCGATGGACGACGTGCGGGATGTGGCCGACCGGCTGGAGAAGCTGGTTGCGGACGACCTGTGGCCTTTGCCGAAGTACTCGGAGATGCTCTTTATCAAGTAGTCCGTCGATAGCATGGCTTGAATGCCGTGCGACTACCTGAAAGCCATCTCCGAGCACGTCGTCGTCTACGACGGCGGCATGGGCGCGACGCTCGAGCAGTTCGACCTCACGCAGGAGGACTACGGCGGGCTGCAGGGCAAGTGCCACGAGGCGCTCGTGCTCAACCGGCCGGATGTGATCGAGGGTGTGCACTCATCGATGCTCGAAGCCGGCGCGGAAGTGCTCGAGACCGACACGTTTCAGGCGTCGCGGATCAAGCTCGAGGAGTGGGGTCTGGCCGAGTACACGGTCGAGATCAACACCAAAGCCGCCGAAATCGCGCGTAAAGCGGCCGGTGAGAGCCGCTTCGTCGCCGGCTCGATCGGTCCGACCGGGTATCTGCCCGCCTCGGAGGATCCCTCGCTAGGGCAGATCCGCTTCCGCGAGCTGGTCGAGGTGTTCGCCGAGCAGGCCGCCGGGCTGATCGACGGCGGCGCGGACCTGATCATCGTCGAGACCGCGCAGGACATCCTCGAGGTCAAGGCCGCGGTGTTCGGCGCGCGCGAGGCGTTCGCCGCGACCGGGCGCACGCTGCCGATCCACACCTCCGTGTCGCTGCTGCCGAACGGCGGCAAGATGTTGCTCGGCACCGACATCTCCGCCGTGCTCGCCACGCTGGAGGCGCTGAAGGTCGACGTGATCGGGTTGAACTGCTCGACCGGGCCGGAGGACATGCGCGACGCGATCCGCTTCCTCGGCGAGTTCTGCCCCGTGCCGGTCGCGTGCATCCCCAACGCCGGCCTGCCGCTGCAGGGCCCCGACGGCGAGACGATCTTCCCGGAGAAGCCGGAGCCGCTGGCCCAAGCGCTGCAGGAGTTCGTCGAGCGCTACGGCGTCGGTGTCGTCGGCGGTTGTTGCGGCACGACGCCCGAGCACATCCGCGCGATCGTCGAGCGTGTCGGACGCACCGCCGAGCGCCCCGACGGCTATCCGGTCGCCGCCCGGCCGGCTCCACGGCCGCCCCATCTCTCCTCGATGATCGCCGCCACCCCGCTCGTGCAGGAGCCGCGCCCGAGCATGGTCGGCGAGCGCGTCAACTCGCAGGGCTCGCGCAAGGCCAAGGAGCTGCTGCTGGCCGACGACTACGACGGGCTCGTGCAGATCGCCGAGGACCAGGTCACAGGCGGCGCGCACGTGCTCGACCTGTGCGTGGCCCTGACCGAGCGCTCCGACGAGGACGAGCAGATGCGGCTGGTCGCGAAGAAGGTCTCGCTGACGCAGCCCGCGCCGATCCAGATCGACTCGACCGAGCCCGAGGTGATCGCGACCGCGCTCGACCAGATCCCGGGCCGGGCGATCGTCAACTCGGTCAACCTCGAGGCCGGGCGCGACAAGCTCGACCGGGTCGTGCCGCTCGCGCTCGCGCACGGCGCGGCGCTGATCGCGCTGACGATCGACGAGGTCGGGATGGCGAAGACGGCCGATAGGAAGGTCGAGATCGCAAAGCGGATTCGCGACCTGTGCTGCGAGGAGCACGGCCTCGACCCCGAGCTGCTGATCTTCGACTGCCTCACGTTCACGCTCACGACCGGCGACGAGGAGTGGCGCCCTTCAGCCGTAGAGACGATCGCGGGGATCAAAGCGATCAAGGAGCAGATTCCTCACGTGAAGACCTCGCTCGGGGTGTCGAACGTCTCCTTCGGCGTCTCCCCAGGCGCGCGCGCGGTGCTCAACTCGACGTTCCTGCACCACTGCGTCCAGGCGGGGCTCGACCTGGCGATGGTCAACCCCAACCACATCACCCCCTACTCGGAGATCTCCGACACGGAGCGCGAGCTGGCCGACGACCTCGTGTACAACCGCCGCGAGGACGCGCTCGAGCGGTTCATCGCGCATTTCGAGTCCAAAGGCGAGGACGAAACCGCCGGCCAGGGCGCGGCCGACCCTACGGAGGGGATGGAGCCCGAGGAGGCGCTGCACTTCCACATCCTGCGCCGGCGCAAGGACGGCGTGGAGGCGCAGATCGACGCAAGCGTCGAGAAGATCGGCGCGGTTCCCACCCTCAACGAGGTGCTGCTGCCGGCGATGAAAGAGGTCGGCGACAAGTTCGGCGCGGGCGAGCTGATCCTGCCGTTCGTGCTGCAGTCGGCCGAGGTGATGAAGAAGGCGGTCGCCCAGCTCGAGAAATATCTGGACAAGATCGAGGGCTACACGAAGGGAACCGTGGTGCTCGCGACCGTGTTCGGCGACGTGCACGACATCGGCAAGTCGCTGGTGAACACGATCCTCACGAACAACGGCTACACCGTCGTCGACCTCGGCAAGCAGGTGCCGATCCAGACGATCCTCGACGCCGCGCAGGAGCACGACGCGACGGCGATCGGGCTGTCAGCGTTGCTCGTGTCGACGTCCAAGCAGATGCCCGCCTGCATCCAGGAGCTGCACTCGAAGAAGCTCTCCTACCCCGTGCTGATCGGCGGCGCGGCGATCAACCGCGCGTTCTCCTACCGCGCGCTCTATCCAGGCGGGAAAGACTCCGAGGAGCAGTACGAGCCCGGCGTGTTCTACTGCAAGGACGCGTTCGAGGGGTTGTCCGTAATGGACCAGCTGATCGACACAGACGCGCACACGGCGCTGGTGGAGAAGCTCCGCGCGGGCGCAACCGCGTTCCGCGAAAAGGGCGAAGAGCCGGTCGAGGATCTCAACTTCGCGGACGACTCCGTGCGCTCGCCCGCGCGCACCGACGCACCCGTTCCCACTCCGCCGTTCTGGGGTGTCAAAGAGATCGGGGTCGATCTCGACGAGGTCTATCGCCATCTCGACACGCACGTCCTGTTCAAGCTGCACTGGGGCGGTCGCGGCGTCAAAGGCGAGGCCTGGCAGAAGCTGCTGCGCGACGACTTCCGCCCGCGGTTGGAGCGCATGTGGCAAGAGCAGACCTACCTGCATCCCCGCGCGCTGCTCGGCTTCTTCCCCTGCTACGCGCTCGGCAACGAGATCGTCGTGCTCGACCCGCGGGTGGCTGGACCAGACGCGACGCTCGACCCGAGCGACCCCGCAAGCGAGCTCACGCGCTTCGTCTGCCCGCGCCAGCCCAAGGGCGACCGCATCTGCCTCGCCGACTTCTACCGCCCCGGCGGCAAACGCGGCCCAGACGGCTGGATCGCCGAGCCGCCCGCGGAGCTCGACACGATCGCCGTGCAGGCGGTGACGGTCGGCTCGGAGGTGACCGAGCTGATGGCCAAGCTCGAGTCAGACGGCGAGTTCGCCGAGCAGCTGTTCGTGCACGGCCTCGGCGTGCAGACCGCCGAGGGGCTTGCCGAGTGGCTGCACTGGAAGGTCCGCAACATGCTCGAGATCCCCGACACCCAGGGGCGGCGCTATTCGTGGGGCTACCCGGCGGTGCCCGAGCAGGCCGAGCACCTGAAGGTCGAGCAGCTGCTCTCACTCGAGCAGATCGGGATGAAGATCACCGACGGCTACGCGCCGATTCCCGAGCAGTCGACGCTCGCGCTGATCGCCCACCACCCGCAGGCGATCTACTTCGGCACGCGCCAGGGCCGCCTCCTCCCCGACGGCTCGCCCGACGACCTGATCCGCGGCTCCGCTCGCGACCCGTCCCTGTTCGCCGACCTCGACGACGAGGATCCGCCGGACGGAGCCGTGGAAGCCGAGGATGAGCCGGTCCTCACCTCCTAAGACACGCCGACCCGCGCCGCGTCCACGACCCTAGTCGTCTTCGCGAGGGGGCGGGCGGAAGAAGATCCGCTTGACCTCCGCGGCCGACCCGCCGCCGAGGCGCAGCACCGTCTGAAAGCCCTCCGCGCCGAGCTCGCCCGCGTCCAGCGCCCGGCGCAGGTCGTTGAGCGTGGTGAGATCCTCCTCGGAGACTTGGTCGCGCGCGGTCTCGAGCAAAATCAGGTGGCGCGGCCGTTTGAGCGCGGCGGCCATGCGCAGGAACGGCTCGCGCTCTGAAGCGGCGAGCGTCTCTGCGGCGATCACGACCGTCTCTTTGCTCTCCAGGCGCTTCGTGACGGCCGCCGTGAGCAGCTCAGACGCGCGCGACTCGACCTCCTCCTCGGCGACGCGCCCGGCCAGCAGGGAGCGGACCTTGCCGAGCGACAGCAGCGAAGCGCGATCCTCGATCAGACGCTCGACGAAGCCGTCACGATCGGCGGTAGAGGCGGAGACGACGATCAGCAGGCTGCCGGGCGAGTAGCGCAGACGGTCGGCCGGGCGCAGCACGCGACAGTGGACGGTCAGGTCCGGGGGACGCGGTGGCGTCCCGTCGCGGCGGGGGCCGTCGGAGGACCAGCCGGTCCGCTCGTCCTTGTCGATCTTGACGCTACGGGCTGTAGGGCGCGAGGACATGTACCCCCATCATGCCGTACCTGACGATCGCACCCCGCCACCGTCGGGCAGCGGCCCGAGCTCGACAGGGGCAGCGTGCATCGTGCGCAGACGCACGTCCTTCCAGGAGAGCCCCTCGTTGACGAGCGCGGGCAGACCCATGATCAGCGCGGTCGCGACCTCGACGACCTGCAGCACGATCCCGTAGGCGAGCGCGTCGGGCGTGGAGACGTGGTAAGCGCCGGCGAGCACCGCAACACAGGCTGCCTGGAACACGCCGACGTTCGCGGGCGTGGCGGGCACGACGGCGGTGACGTTGACGGCGAACAGCACCGCAGCGGCGTCGGCGACGCCGACGGTGTCGAGGCCGAGCGCCATCAGCAGAAGCCAGCAGGACATCCATTGAAGGGCCCAGGCGGAGAGCTGAAGGACTGTCGCGACCAAGGCCTGGCGGGGATGGCGAAAGACGCGTAGCCCGTCGCGCACGCGCATGAGCGAGGCGCGCAGCGCGGACATCAGGGTCGCCAGGCGGCGCGAGCGCGAGACAGCGGCACGGGGGACGAGCACCGGCGCGAGCAACACCACGAGCAGCGCGCCGAGCGGGGCCAGCGCGGCGGCGATCAACAGGCCGTGGTGGCCGTTGAGCAGGTCGACGGACGAGAACATCGCGATGCCGAGCAGGGAGAGCGCGAGCAGGTTGAGCAGCGTCTGGGAGACCATCGTGCCGAGCACGACCGGCAGCGTCTCGCGCGCGCGGCCGAGCCGGCGGGCGACGATCAGCGCACGCGAGGGCTCCCCGAGACGCGCGGGCAGGGTGGCGGACATGAGCACGCCGATGAACGTGCCCTGCATCGCGTCGCGGCGTTTGGCCTTGCGCCAGGTCGGCGCGGCGGCGAGGATCGCGTGCCAGGCGATCGCGCGGGCGAACATCGCGGCGCACATCAGCCCGAGCCCGGCGGCGAGCAGGCCGGGGCTCGAGGCGAGCAGGGAGGCGGCGACACGGTCGACGCCGATGCGCGCGAGCGCGAGCAACGCGAGGGCAAGACCGCCGGCGCAGGCGAGCAGCAGGGCGAGACGGCGCAGCGCGCGCGCGCCACGGCCGGTCGCGGTGGCCGCCGGATGCGATCCCGGGCGCGGCGCGGGCTCGAGCGTGGCAAGGCGCTGCGCGGGAATGCGCGGGAGCAGGTCGGCGGGCATCAGGCCGTGGCGCACGGCGGCGCGTCCCAGCGGGGTGACCGGCCGCCCGACGGCACGAGCCCGCTCATAGCAGTCGAGCACCTCGGCGGCGACGGCGGGCCAGGCGAAGCGCTCGGCGCGGGCGCGGGCGGCGAGCGCCATCCGCCGGCGCAGGTCTTCGTCGAGCGCGAGCCGGCGCAGCGACTCGGCCAGTGCGAGCGCGTCGCCGGGGACGACGAGCAGACCCTCGACGCCGTCATGGACGACGTCACGGTAGCCGGGGATGTCCGAGGCGACGACGGGTGTGGAGGCGGCGAACGCCTCGGTCAGGACCATGCCGAAGCTCTCGCCGTGCAGCGAGGGCGCGCACAGCACCTCGGCGCGCGCGAGCTCTGCGAGCTTGCGCGGCTCGGAGACCTTGCCGAGCGCCTGCACGCCGCGGTCGTCGAGCATCATCGGAGCGACCTCCTCGAGCGAGGCGCCGACGAGCGTAAGCGTCGCGGGGACGTGGTCGCGCAGCGCTTCGAACGCGCGCAGCAGCACCGGCAGCCCCTTGCGTTCGACGGCCTGCCCCACGAACAGGATGCGCAACGGGGCGCGGGAGTCGGGCGGGTCGGCCGCGTCGATCCTCGATGGGGAGAGGTTGGGGAGGGGAGGGTTGTCTGCGCCGCTCGATTGAGGGCGCTGTTGCGCGTACGCGAGCGCGCGTGCGTCCTCGGGGAGGTGGACGCCGTTGGGGATCACGCGGTAGCGCCCGCCGTAGAAGCGCCGGGCGGTCCAGGCGGCCGCTTCGGAGACGGCGATGCGCGCGTGCAGGCGATTCATTCGCCGCCGCGCGCCGAGCGGGCCGGCGGCGAAGCCGTTTGAGAGGACGTTCTCGGAGTAGGTGTGGAAGGTGCCGACGAGCGGCAGCTCGCCGGCGGAGCAGAGCGCGTCCCAGCCGACGTACGGCACGACCGGCTCGTGGATGTGCGCGACGTCGTAGCCGCCGTGGCGCAGCTCGTCGCGCAGCGCGAACACGGCGCCGGGGAAGATCGCCATGTTCGAGACCGCGCCGTTGGCTGGCAGCCCGACGGTGCGACCGAGCGAGACGAAGCCGGCGGGGGGCTCGCGCGGCTGCGGGCGCGCGCCGCGGTGCAGCCGGCGCGAGAGCGCGTCGTCGGGGTCGAACGGCGCGAGGATGCGCGCTTCGTGCTCGCCGCTTGAGTTCAGCTCGTGCGCGAGCGCCTCGATGTGGCGTGTGACGCCACCCGGATAGGTCCATGAGTACGGCGACAGCAGCGCGATCCGCACGGGTCAACTGTACCGCTGTCGCCCTCGCTCTACGGGCTGGTCCCCGTCCTGGCTGCCTGCTCGACCTGGTGGCCCTTGGTCGTGAGCGTCCAGGCGTTGATCTGCTTAAGGGGGCTGCCGCGTTTAAGACACGTGCGCGGAGTGACGTCCACTCGCGGGGGGCACGGACGCCCTACAGCGGTGGGACCTGCGCGTTCACTGTTTGAGCCCCACCGTGGTACAGACGGCTACCATCCAGGCACCCGCTGCCGAAGAAGAACTGGATGCTGTCGGATTTGACGTTGTTGTAGCTCGTGTACATCGTCACGTGACCCGGCGTCCCGACCTTGCATTTGGAGTCCGTGCTTGAGATGACCTTTATAGGAGCCTTGATGACGTTGCCCGGATACCCCCACATGACGGCAACGTGTGAGTGATAAAGAATGCGCGGCCCGAGCCTCACCGAGATCATGCGGCCAGGCTGACCGCCGCCGTCGAGTGTTTGACAAATTTTGCCGGAGATCCAGTTGGTGTTCAGGTTGATGTCCCCCCAACCGTGCGAGGAGCCGTTGACCCCGTGCCTGAACGACTCCGTAGCGTGAAATCCCCACGGTGGGATGCCGCTGCCGGGCGGTATCCCGTTCCCTTCGTAAGGAACACACCATGGGCCGCCGTTTGCTTCTGCGGCGCCGACTTCGGCCCTCAGTCCCGCGAGGAGCACCGAATAGGCGACAACGCACGCGCACATAACCCAAAGGAACTGTGGACGGCGGGTCACGCGCGGAGGTTATCGGAACGCACGCTCATAACCTCTTCGGGGCGGAAGACCCCTGCCGGTGCGATAATCCTCGGCGTGAGCAAGCGCCACTTCGTCAAGTACACGTTCCTGCAGCTGGACCCGGCGTGGCGGCGGCGCGAGGACGGTCTGCGCGAGCAGGACAAGCGCGAGTTCATGGCGGGGTGCGAGGACTTCGCCGACGGGCACATGCTGCAGGCGTTCTCGCTCGTGGGCACGCGCGGCGACGCGGAGCTGTTGCTGATCTCAGAGGCCGAGAATCTCGACCGCATCCACGAGCTGCACGTGGTGCTGTCACAGAGCGGGCTGATGCAATGGGCGCATATCCCGCACTCGTTTCTGGGGATGAGGAAGAGCTCGGAGTACTCCGAAGACGAGCGCGTCGCCCCGCGCGGCTTTCGCGGCAAGTATGTGTTCGTGTACCCGTTCGTCAAGTCGCGCGAGTGGTACGCGCTGCCGGCGCAGGAGCGCTGGCGGATCATGCAGGGGCACATCGAGGTCGGGCGCGAATATCCGGGGGTGGACAACCACACGACGTACTCGTTCGGGCTCGACGACCAGGAGTTCGTGGTCGCCTTCGACACCGACGACGTCGGCACTTTTCTCGACCTCGTGCAGCGGCTGCGCACGACCGAGGCGTCGAAGTACACGGTGCGCGACACGCCGAGCTTCACCTGCCTGGCGATGTCGCTCGAGCGCGCGCTGAACGCGCTCGACGGCGAGCCGGTCAGGCTCGAGCGGCCGTCCGAGGCGGGCACGCGCGCCGCGGCCGAGGCCGAGCAACCGGTCGCCTCCGAGCCGGGGTCGCCAACCCCGGCCGCGGCAGAGTCCGCAATCTCCTCTGAGGCAGCGCTCCCAACTGCCTAAGGGTCGCGCCTACCTCCGCCGGGCGGACCCGGTGCTCGCGGGCGTGATCGACGCGGTCGGCGCGCTGCCGAACCACCGTGAGGGCCGCCCTGAGCGTCATGACCACTACGGCGCGCTCGTGCGCTCGATCACCGGCCAGCAGCTGTCGGTGCTCGCCGCGCGGTCGATCTACGGACGGCTGACCGCGCGCTTCGGGGATCGCGCGCCCACGCCGCGGGAGATCCTTGCGGACGACCCGGAAGAGCTGCGCGCCGCCGCGGGGCTGTCGCGCGCGAAGGTGAGCTATCTGCGCTCGCTCGCCGAGCACGTGCTCTCCGGCCAGATCGAGCTCGAGCGACTGGACGAGCTGGAGGACGAGCGGGTGATCGCCGAGCTGGTAGCGGTCAAGGGCCTCGGCCTGTGGACCGCGCAGATGTTCTTGATGTTCCAGCTCGAACGGCCCGACGTGCTGCCAACCGGCGACCTCGGCATTCGCCGCGCGATCGAACGCGCCTACGGCCTCGAGGGGCTGCCCGACCCTGCCGCGATGGAGGAGATCGCCGTGCCGTGGCGACCGCACCGCACGCTCGCCTGCCGATATCTGTGGCGCTCGCTGGCGAACGAGCCGGGGTAGCCGCCGGCCAACCTACAATACCCTCATGGCGAAGACCCCCAGATCCAAGCCACGCGGGCCGTGGACACCCGCGGAGATCGCACGCAACGAGCGGGCCAACCGGGCGCGGGCAGTGAGCGATCAAAGGAAAGCTCCGGAGGAGCGCCTGGAGGAGACACTGCGTCTCAGTCGTTTCATCAGCGAGTTGAGACAGGGCGTCTCCGGCGATGTTCGAGCCCGATGACCTGCTGCTGGCGCTGACGAACGCGCAGATCGACTTCGTCGTCATCGGCGGACTGGCCGTTGGCGTGCACGGCTTCGTGCGGGCAACCAAGGATCTCGACATCGTCCCCGACCCGGCCCCGGAGAACTTGGCCCGACTGGCCCGCGTCCTGGTCGAGATAGAGGCTCAACAGGTGGGCGTCGGTGACTTCTCGCCCGAGGAGTTCCCCTACGATCCAACGGATCCCGCTCAGCTTGCCGAAGGCGCCAACTTCCGTCTGGATACCAGCCATGGGGGGCTGGACATACTGCAATGGGTAGCCGGCGTCGAGGCCGACCTCGCATACTCGGAGCTCGCGCCTCAGGCTCTGTCCGTCCAATTCAGGGACGCACAGATCCAGGTCTGCAGCCTCGAGCACCTGCGAGCGATGAAGCGAGCCGCGGACAGGCCACAGGACCAAGAGGATCTCAGGCGGCTCGCCGACGCCTGAGGACTCAGTCACACCCGACCGCCGGCGTCGGCGGCGGCTCACCGGCGGCGCGCAGGCGCGACCAGTCGAGCCACAGGTCGTAGGTGGGATAGATATGTGAGAGGTCCGCGCTGAGCAGGCCCACAGGGAAGGCGGGATCCTCGCGGAAGGTGTATTGAAACACGGCCTGCACGCGCGGGTCGCCGTACCAGCGGATCAACTGAGCGGCCAGGGCTTCGCAGCCCGCGCGTTCGTCGACGGCGCCCGCGGGGCGCGGAAAGCCGGGGCGGGGAGCGCCGGCGCCGGTCTCGGTCACCCAGATCGGGGCTTCGCGCGCACACGCGCCGCGCGAGTCGAGCGCCGACTCGAGCGCTTCCACCGGATCGACGGCGGAGGCAAGTGCGCCTCGGGCGGCGTAGTCGTGGACGGACCACGCACCGGCGAGGCAGAGAACGTCGGCGGGCAGCGCCGCGAGGAAGCTCGCGATGCTCGTGCGGTGCGGCGTATCGGTGGGGTAGTCGTCGAGCTCGCCGAGCAGCAGGTGGTGTACGCCCGCGTCCTCGTTCAGCTCGGCGGCCATCGCCCGGGCGAGCTGGGCGTAGACGGCGGGCGAGGCGGTCGGCGAATTGGCGGCGCAGGCGGACCGTTGGGGGCTGATGAAGAGCGGGTTGTTCGGCTCGTTCCACGGGCTCCACCATTCGAGGCTCACGCCCACGCGCGCGGCGAGCGCGAGCAGCGAGCGGATCAGCGCGCGATAGCCGGCGATCGCCGCTGGGCGCAGCGGCCGTGAGAAGGAGGTGGTCCCGGCGAGCTCACAGCCCGAGGGCGAAGCAGCCGCCCAGGCGGGGACACCGAAGATGTCGATCACAACGTTGAAATCGCCGCCGAGACCACCGCCGCCCGCCCGCTGCTGCGTGACGATCGCGTCCAGCTCGGCACTGATCCCGGCGTAGGCGCCGCACGGGCCGACGTCGCGCGCACAGCCGCTCACGCGTGCTCCGAGCGTCGGCGGACGATCGGGATCGGGCTGCAGCACCGCCCAGTCGACGAGTAGTCGCAGGTACGTGGGGTGTAGCGCCGTCAGCTCACGGCGGGCCGTCAGGAACCGCGCCGGTCCGGAGCGGACGCCTGGATCCCACAGCAGGTCGGCGTTGTCCTCGGTCAATCCGAAAGCGGGACCGTCCGCAGTGAGCAGCGATCCCTGTCCGGGAGAGAGGCTCGCCGGCGCGGGATGTCTGGAGCTCGCGGCCCCACAGCCGCACGCCCAGACGAGCGCGAGCGCCGCGACCGGCGCCCAGAGAGTGGGCTTCGACGACGGGCGAGAGACGTTCATGCGAGAGGAGTCATGCAAGCGACGACGGACGCGTAGAAGATTATGCGTGGTGCTCGGTGCGGCGGGTCGAGATCAGCTCTCGTTGCGCACGATCCACTCGGCCAGGAACGGCTCGGCGATGCGGTACTCTCCGCGGCCGATCCTGCTGACCAGCTCCCCCTCGGTCAGCGCCCCGAGCGCGGTCTGCACGGTAGCGGTGACAGGCAGGGCGTGTCGCTGCTGGTAGTCGCTGCTGAGCGGGCGACCGGGCTGCTCTGAGGCCAGCGCGGACAGCACCATCCGCTGAGCGGCGGCGGCGCGCGACCAGAGCAGGCTGAAGTGGGCGTGCTCGGAGCGCAGCAGCGCCGTGAGCGCCTGCTCGAGGCGCGCCTCGTTCGCGGCCTGTCCGGTCGGCGTCTCCTCCCACAGGAAGTACAGCGCCTCCTGCGTGGCATAGGGGTGACCGCCGGTCAGCTCGAGCAGATGCGAGCACGCCTGCGGGTCGAGCGCCTTGCCGGTGCGCGCGAACTGCTCGCTCGCGTAGCGCGCGAACAGGTCCGGCGGGATCACGCCCAGCTCGATCTGCTTGGCGCTGCGCCAGAACGGCTCGTTCTCGTCGTTGAAGATCCGCTCCATCATGTGGCGCTTGCTGCCGAGATAGACGTGGGCGACCTCCGGCTGCTCTTGGAAGACGGAGCGCATCAGCTTTGGCAGGCCGGGGTCGATCTCGACGACCTCCTGGAACTCGTCGAGCACAAGCGCGACCCGCCGGTCGCGCTCCGCCGCGAGACGGCCAGGCAGGGCGAGCAGCCCTTCGAGCGTGGCGTCGATGTCCTGCTTGCTCGCGCGCGCGTCGAAGCTGAACGAGAGCGAACCGTCGTCAGGATCGACGGTCACCGTCGGTTTGATCCGCAGCCCCGCGAACACGCGCACGCGCTCGCGCGCGCGAATCAGGCGCGAGGCGATCTCCTCGTGGATCGTCTTGGCGAGCTTCTCCGCGAGCTTCTCCTTGGTCGGCGTGCGCATCAGGTCGACCTGGGCCACCAGCACGTCCTCGGTCACGAGCTGCTGGGCTACGCGCCAGAGCAGCGAGGACTTGCCGTAGCGGCGAGGCGCGAACAGGACGACGTCCTGACCATTGCGCATGTCCGCGGTCAGCTCGCCGATCTCGCTTTCACGATCGGTGAACGCCTCGTCGAGCGCCAGCGCGCCGAAGCTGAAGGGGTTGATCGAGTCGCGGTCGGCAGGCACCGTGGGTGATTATGCCACATTACATTATGTCTGTCAACATAATAAATCACATGCCAGAAGAGATTATCCTTGTAGACATAATCATTTTCAGGACATCCGCCGCACTGCGACCGTGCGATCGGCCTCGGCGGCGATCTCCCAGCCCGGCGGGGGCGAGCCCGCGCGGAAGCGGCGCGTGAGGACCGCAGTGGGGCCTGGCAGCCCCCGGCCGCCGGGCTGGTCGGCACGTGCGTCGTGAAAGACGACGTGGCCGCCGACGGGGACGAAGGGGCTCCAGCGGTCCCAGTCGAGCTCGCAGCCGGACTCGGAGTGGTCCCCGTCGACGAACACCAGGTCGGCCTCGCCCGACCAGCGCGAGGCGAGCTCTGCGGAGAGCATGACGTGCCAATGGACGCTCGGCGCCCGTCTCCCGCGCCGCCGCGCCGCGCGCGCGACGACGCGTCGCGTGGCCCACTCGGTCGCGCCCCATCCCGAGGGAAGCGCATCGGGATGACGGCCGAAGGGGTCGACGAGGTGCAGCTCCGCGTCCGCCTCCAGCGCGTCGCAGAGCGCAAGCGCGGAGGAGCCCTCGTAGACGCCGATCTCGACCACGCGCCGCGCGCCACGCGCGGCGTCCAGTAGCACGCGGGCATCCTCGGCCGAGTGCATCGTGCGCGGTGGGATCAGGCCGAGCCCGACGGCGAGCGCACGCAGCCGCACGTCGTCGCGCAGGCGATCGGGGATCAGGCGGCGGAAAGAGCCGGGCAATGCATAGGACACGGCGAGCCGCACCCTACTCACACCGTCTGACGGCCGTCAGACGGCTGAGACCTGCTCCTCCTCGGCCACCCTGAACGACGAGCCGCAGCCGCAGGCGGCGACGACGTTGGGATTCGACACCTTGAAGCCTGCGCCCTGGAGGCTTTCCTCGTAGTCGATCGTCGAGCCGCTGACGAACGGCAGGCTCTCTTTGTCCACGAGCAGCTTCAGCCCGTGGCTCTGGAAGACGACGTCGTCGGAGCGCTGCTCGTCGAAGGCCAGCTGGTACTGAAAGCCGGAGCAGCCGCCGCCGCGGACGCCCACGCGCAGGCCCGCCACGCTCACGTCCGCCGCTTGCGAGGTGAGGAACTCGTGGACCTTCTCGGCACCCTTGTCGCTGATCTCGATCATCGCTTCGCTCCTGTGGACGGCTTCAAGACTTTCCAAAGTATAGCGGCTAAGCTGAAGGTGAAATGCCGGATCCAGAGCAGATCAAGCAGCGCATCGAGGCCGCGATTCCCGGGGCGCAAGCCGAAGTCGAGGACTACACCGGCGGCGGCGACCACTTTCGTGCGACCGTCACCGCGGCGGCGTTCGCGGGGCTGAGCCGCATCGCGCAGCACCGCCTCGTCTACGACGTCTTCGGCGCGGAGATCGGCGGCGCGATCCACGCGCTGTCGCTGAAGACGCAGGCCCCCGCCCGGGCCCCGACGCACTGACGACCCAGCCTCACCTCCACGACCAGCGCTTCAGCAGACCCCCACAGCAAAGCCAAGAGAGCAGACCCCCCCACAGCAAAGCCAGGAGCCTTCTCATGCCAAACAGCGAGCCCAGCACCATGCGAGACCTTCCGATGTCGAGCAACCAGTCCAGCCCCGTCGCCGAGTCGCCGCCGGCCGGCGAGCAGAACCCGATCCGCGACGCGATCTCAGAGGCGATCGCAGAGCACAAGGTGATCCTGTTCATGAAGGGCACACCCGAGGCGCCGGCATGTGGCTTCTCCGCGCGCACGGTCGCCGCGCTGCAGGAGTTGGACGTGCCGTTCGCCGCCGTCGACGTCCTGCCCGACCCGCGCATCCGCCAGGAACTCTCGGCGATCTCCAACTGGCCTACGATCCCCCAGCTGTTCGCGAAGGGCGAGCTGATCGGCGGGTGCGACATCGTCACCGAGATGTACGAGTCGGGAGAGCTCGCTCAGGCGTTGGCGTAAGGCGTTGGTGTAGCGTCCCGCGCCGAATGCCCTCTGTAGCGGTCGCGACCGACAGCACGCATTACCTGCCGCGTGCGCTCGCGGACAGGGAAGGCATCCATCAGGTCAGCCTGTACGTCGGCTGGCAGGAGGCCTCCGAGCGCGAGCTCGAGCTGGCGGGCGAGTTCGACGGGTTCTACGAGCGGTTGCGCTCGGACACGGAGCTGCCGACCACCTCGCAGCCTTCGATCGGCGACTTCCTGACCGTGTGGGAGCCGCTGATCGAGGCGGGAAAGGACGTCGTGTCGATCCATCTGGCGGGCGGCATCTCTGGCACATGCGAGGCCGCGCGCCAGGCGCACGGGCTGCTGGCCGAGCGCGGGCTGGGCGAGCGGGTGGAGGTGATCGACGGCGAGACCGCATGCGGCGGGACCGGCCTGCTGGCGCTCGCCGCATGCGCGGCGGCCCGCGCGGAGGGGGACAAAGACGCCGTGGTCGCGCGCGTGCGCGAGACGCGCAGGGCACTGAAAATCTGGTTCTGCCTGGACACGCTCGAGTACCTGCGGCGCGGCGGGCGCGTCGGCAAGGCCCAGGCTTGGATCGGCGGGACGCTGAAGATCAAGCCGATCCTGTCGCTCGAGTACGAGATCGTGCCGGTCGAGCGCGTACGTACGGCCGGACGCGCGTTCGAGCGCATGGTCCGATACGCGCAGGAGCTGCACGCGAACGGGTCCGACGGGTGGGTGGTGCAGCACATCCAGGCGCCCGAGCAGGCGCAGCGCCTGATCGACCGCTGCCGTGAGATCTTCGACTCCGAGCCCGTCTTCACCTCCGAGGTCGGCCCGGTGATCGGGACCTACACGGGCCCCGGGCTGATCGGCGTCGGAGCGGTGCCGCGAACCCTTCTGGCATAGCCGGAGGGGTTTTTACGGGAGACACGTGCGCGCGCGCCTTCGTCCAGCGCTGCCGGCGCCGGTCACCACAGCTGTCGGCGCCAGGCGGCTCTCAGGACCGGCGTCGGCGACGCATGAAGCGCACACCGATGGCGAGGCCCAAAACGGCCGCGCCGATCGTCAGCTCGCGCTGGTGGCGCTGCACGTGCCCGCGCCAGTCGGTCAGGTGGGTGACCTCTCCGCGCAGGCGCTCGACCGAGACCGCCAGCTCCATGCGGTTGCTCTCGATCGAGCTGCGGATCTCCGCCGGCGAGCGCTGCGCCATCAGCTCTTTCCCTGCGCAGTCGACGCGGGCGTGGAGGCCACGGGTGAGGCCTGCGCCATCGGTGTGTCGGCGACAGCGGAGGCCGGCCCGGCGGCGCTGACGGACTCGCGGATCTTGCGAGCCTCCTCGATCGCCATGCTCGGCACCGGCGGCGAGCCTTTTTTGACCGCCCTGGCGGCGATCAGGCCGGCGAGGACGCCCAGCACGAGCAGAATCACGGCCATCGCGAAGAAGCCCCAGAAGAACGTCCAGTCGTTGCCGGGCAGGAAGTAGTAGAGCAGCCACGCGCAGCCGACGAGCGCGAAGATCAGGGCCATCACGAAGAAGATCCCGGCGGCCGCGCCGACGATCGCGCCCTTGACGAGTTTCGCCGCCTTCTCGGCGACCTCGGCCTTGGCCAGCTCGATCTCTTCGCGGACCAGCAGCGTCGCCCGCTCGGAGACCTCGGTGATGGCCGTCGCGATGTTGTGCGGCGGGCTCGGATCGACCGGGGGACGCCCCGGGGGCGGCGAGGAGTGGGCGCTCACTCGGGCGGTTCCTCGTTGAAGACGCGCTGCCAGATCAGGCCCGCGGCGCGGTTGGCGAGGATGCTCGTCAGTGCACCGATCCCCGCGAGCAGGGCCGACCACATGAGGCGCTTGGCCATCTCGTTCTCCTTCATCTGCGTCAGTCTATTCCCCGCGGAGGTCGCATCCAATCCTCCTCCCCCGCCCGCGGCCGGGCCACGGGGGTCATCCGGCGGGCGCCTCACCCACCGCATCACGCTCGAGGCCTCCGCAGACGGTTTCGAGCACCAGCCACTTCGCGCGCTCGAACTGCTCCTCCCCCTGCGGCAGCAGGCCGAAGATCCAGCCGGTGAGCATCTGCTCGATCGCGCCGTAGAAAGCCATCGCCGCGAACTGCGCGTCGATCTCCGGGCGAAACACGCCTTCCGCCTGGGCCTTGACGACGATCTCGCCGATCAGCTCGTACGCCTCGCGGATCTGGCCAAGATGGGTCTGACCGAACGAGTTCGCCGCGCGCGTGACCTCGACGATGATGACCTTCATCAGGTCGGGGTCGTGGCGATAGCTGTCGACGATGAACGAGGCGATCGCCTCGAGCTTCTCGCGCACCGGGATCGCCTTCGAATCGACCTCCCGGATCGTCTCGAGCATCACGTTCCAGCGCTCGAGGAAAAGCGTGTCGAGGATCTCGTCCTTGGAGGCGAAATAGTGATACACGAGGCCGTAGGCGACGCCTGCCTCGTCGGCGATGTCCGCGACCCGGCAGGCGTGAAAGCCCTGACGCGCGAATACGCGCACGGCCGCGTCGAGGATCAGGCGCCGCTTGTCCCGCGTGGCCTTTGCGCGTGCGGCGCTCACGCCTGCACCCCCTCAGGCCAGCGGTAGGCCGCCGGGCGACGGTTGGCGAGCGACGGCAGCTCTGTGCGGATCTGAAGCTGGCGCGCGAGATCGAGCTCGGCGACGATGTGACCCTCGCCGTCGGGCGCCTGCGCCAGCACGATGCCCCACGGGTCGACGATCATCGAGCGCCCGCCCGAGCGCATCCCGCCTGGATGGGGGCCGATCTGGTTTGCCGCGATCACGAACGCCTGGTTCTCGATCGCGCGCGCCTTCACGAGCGTCTCCCAGTGCGCGCGCGTGGTCGGCAGCGTGAACGCCGCAGGCAGCGCGATCACGCGCGCGCCGCGCACGGCCAGGATCCGGAACAGCTCGGGGAAGCGCAGGTCGTAGCAGATCGACATTCCCAGCTCGACGCCGTCGACGGTCCGCGAGACGACGATCTCCCCGCCCGGCTCCTCTACGTCGGACTCGCGATAGGCCTTGCCGTCGATTTCGACGTCGAACATGTGCACCTTGCGGTACACCGCCTTGATCTCTCCACGCGGATCGACGTGCACGGAGGTGTTGGCGAGCTTCTTCCGGCCGGGCACGCGCTCGGCGATCGAGCCCGCGACCAGGTCGACTTGCAGCTCGCGCGCAAGGTCACGCGCCCACGCGATCGCCGGCCCATCGGCCGACCCACCGCGATCGCCCTCCCCCGCGCCCAGTTCCTCGGCGCCGGCGCGCAGATCCTCCGCGGAGCCGATGACCGACCACTTCTCGGGGAGTACGATCAGCTTCGCGCCAGCGGCCGCCGCGGCGCGCGCGATGCGATCGGCGCCGGCCAGGTTCGCGGCGCGATCGGCGGTGGAGTTGAGCTGTACTGCCGCGACCTTCACAAACGCCCCTCCTCCCAAAGACATCTCACCGCAGATCCCTCAGGCCCCGCCGAAGCTCCATCCGCAGAATAGATTGACTGGTCAGTCAACAACTCCAAGCATAACGTCCGTGGCCGGCGCGGCGGCTGTGGACGCGTCACCACGGCACGGCGCCCGGATGCGTCTCATGCGCGCCGGACGACCGCTGAAGCGCTGGCGCTACGTCGGCGTGTTCTGCGAGGAGCTGATGGCTTGCGCGGCGCTGATCCAAGTCGGGCCGGCGCGACAGTCCTTCTGGGCGGTCTTCTCCCGCGCTGACGGGCGCCTGCGCGAGCGCACCCGCCTGCTGCCACGCCCCGGGGCGGTCGAGCTGGGCCCCGGACGGTTGCGCGTGCGCGACGGTGGCGTCCTGCTCGATCTCTCGCTCGTGGAGAGCGCAGGCATCCAAGCGCGCTGTACGCACGGGCGCGGACAGGTGTGGACGCGCAAGCAGGCCGGCGTCCCCGCCCGGGGGCTGATCGCGCTCGACGGCGAGTCGCCGCGCAAGATCGAGGCCCTGGCGGCGATCGACGACACCGCCGGCTATCACGCCCGCCACACCGAGTGGTGGTGGAGCGCCGGCGTCGGCAAGAGCCCTGACGGAGCGGCCCTCGCGTGGAATCTGGTGGCGGGCGTCAACGACCCGCCGACGGGCTCGGAGCGCGCGGTGTGGGTAGACGGTGTCGCGCACGAGGTATCCCCCGTCAGCTTCGCGCCGGACCTCTCTTGTGTCCGCTGCGCAGAGGACGGCTCCGAGCTGCGCTTCGTCGCCGAGGCCGAGCGCCGCCGGCACGAGAACCTGCTGGTCGTGAGCAGCGACTACCGCGCGCCGTTCGGCGCCTTCTCGGGCACGCTCCCCGGCGATATCGTCCTCGCTCACGGTCTCGGCGTCACCGAGCACCACCGCGCACGCTGGTAGCCCGCCTCAACGCCCGCGCGCGCGGTGCTCGCGCAGCTCCGCCAGCAGCAGCTTCGAGTGCATCGCGCCGATCAGCTCCCTGAGCGGCTCGACGCCGGCCGCGACGATCTCCATCGCGCGCTCGACCTCGACCTCGCCCGCCAGCCGCTCCAGCAGCGCGCGCACCTCCGCCTGCACGAGCGGTTGAAGCGCCTCGCGATAGCGCAGCGTGTCGTACACCGTGAACCCCAACGCCTCGTCGTAGCCGCCCGCGCGGAAGCTCGCGATCGCCTCGACGATCTTCACGTCGTCCTGGTCATAGCCGTTGCGATTTGGCGTCAGCACGCCGATCTCAGCCAGCCGCTGCAGCACGTTGCGCGGGATCTCGTAGCGTTCGCGCAGCTCCTTTGCGGGCACGCGCCTACGCTCCTCGGCTCCCGCTCGCGCGCTCTCGAGGATGCGATCCTCGAGCTCGATCAACGCGCGCACGCGCTCCGGGTCCTCCGCGAGCGCGCCCTTGATCACGCGCAGTGGCATGAACCGCTCCTCCTGCAGCTGCTTGATCAGCTCGATCCGCTGCACGTACGCGGGCGGGTAATAGGCCATATTGCGGCTGGTTCTGACGATGTCTGCGCCGTCGCCGAGCAGACCCTCGCGCAAGTAGTGTCTGATCGTCCCGGCGCTCACGCCCGAGCGCTCCGCGAGCTCGCTCATCTTCAGCAGCGGCGGCTGCTCACGATCTCGATTGCCGTCCCAAGCGGTGGGTACCTTTGTCTTCATGCTCGTTGTCGCCATGCTCTTTATGCTCGTCCTCGCTATACCCGCCTGCGCTGTGCGCCCCGAGCCCCGACGGACCGGCTCACGCCCGGAACGTCGTCGTGCCCGGCTGCTGGGACTCCGCAGGACCGGCGGCCCCGGCAGCCGCGCCCACCCGCAACAGCTCGGCGACCTGCGCCTCGGAGTAGCCGGCCGCGAGCAGCACCTCCTCGGTGTGCTCGCCCAGCGCCGGCCCCGGCAGTCGCGCGTGATCGCCCGGCGTGCGCGTCAGCTTCACCGGAACCCCGAGCTGTCGCACGGGGCGCTCTGCCCCCGGCTGCTCGATCTCGACGACCATCTCGCGCGCACGTACGAGCTCGGAGTCGAGCGCCTCGTCCAGCTCCAGCACCGGCTCCAGACAGCAGTCGTGCTCGCGCGCGAACGCCTCCCACTGATCCCGCGTGCGCTGCCTGAAGATCTCCTGCACGTCGCCGTGCGCGACCGAGCCCGGGCGCTCGAACTGCTTGGCGATCAGGTCCGCGCGGCCGACGCCCTGACACCACGCCTGCCAGAACTTCGGCTCGAGCGCGCCGAGCGACACCCAGCCGTCGGCGCACTCGTACGGCCGGTAGCAGACCAGCGAGCCCGCGAGCGGCAGATCGCCCCGCCGCGGCACGGTCCCGTCGGCGAAGTAGGCGCCCGCGACCATCGCAAGCCACGACAGCGCCCCGTCGGCCATCGACACGTCGACGACCTGCCCTTCGCCGGAGCCGGGCTGTCCCGGCCCTCCGTCGCGCTCGCGCAGCGCGGCCATGATCCCGAACGCCGCCATCAGCGCGCCGCCGCCGAGGTCGGCGATCTGGCCCGCGGCCTGCACCGGCTCGCCGCCGCGCTCGCCGGTGAGACCCAGCAGGCCGACCAGGCCGAGATAGTTCATGTCGTGGCCGGCTGCGCCCCTGCGCGGGCCGTCCTGTCCGTAGCCGCTGATCGCGCAGTAGACGATTCCCGGGTTCTCATCGCGCATCCGCTCGTAGCCCACGCCCAGCCGGTCGAGCACGCCGGGGCGGAACGACTCGAGCACGACGTCGTGCTCGCGCACGAGCGCCAGCAGCGCCTCGCGGGCCGGCTCCTGCTTGAGGTCGAGGCGGATCGAGCGCTTGTTGCGGTTCAGCGACAGGAACAGCGCCGACTTGGCGCTGTCGTGCGCGCCTTCGTAGTAGGGCGGGGAGAAGCGGATGTAGTCGCCCATGCCGGTGTCCTCGACCTTCACCACGTCCGCGCCGAAGTCTGCGAGCAGCAGCGAGCAGAAGCCGCCCGGCAGCAGGCGCGAGAGGTCGAGCACGCGGACGCCCTGTAGAGGCAGGCTCACCGCGGTCCCCCACGCGCACGCCCGCAGCGGCCGGTGGGCCGCCTTCTAAGCGCGGTCCTCACGCCGTGCTCCCCGCACGCTGGGTCACGTGCAGCATCGCGCGGGCCTCCGCCACGGTCGCAGGGCGGCGGCCGACATCTTCGGTCATCTGCCGCGCCTTGGCGATCAGCTCGCCGTTCGACTTCGCCATCTCGCCGTTCGGCAGATACAGGTTGTCCTCCAGGCCCACGCGGATCGATCCGCCGAGCGTCAGCGCCGCCGACACGAGCATCCACTGCTCGCGCGAGATCCCGATCACGCCCCAGTGCGAGCCCGCCGGCAGGTTCTCGACCATCGCCGCGAGGTTGCGCGCGCTCGGCGGGATGCCGCCGACGACGCCCATCACGCAGTCGACGTGCAGCGGCGTCTTCAGCACGCCCATGTCGATCAGCGGCGCGAGCGAGCCGACGTGGCCGATGTCGAAGCACTCGTGCTCAGGTTTGATTCCCAGCTCGTTCATCGCTTCCAGCAGCTCGATGATCTCGTCGAACGGGTTGGCGAACACCATCTTGAAAACGAACTCTTTGCGCGTGCGCGAATACTTCGCGTAGTTCATCGAGCCCATGTTCAGCGCCGCCACCTCCGGCCGGCAGGCGCGCAGGTACTCGACCCGCTTCTCCACCGGGACGCCGATCGTGCCCGTCGAGAAGTTCACGATCGCCGCGTCGCCCACCTCCGCGCGGATCGCCTCGCTGATCGCGGCGAAATCCTCGATCTCATACGACGGCGTACCGTCCGGTTTGCGCGCGTGGATGTGGATCATCACGCCACCCTCGTCCACGATCCGCCGCGCCTCCGCCGCGTACTCGGCCGGCGTATACGGGATCGCCGGGCACTGCGCACGGTTGGCGATCGCGCCGGAGATCGAGCAGGTGATGACTACCGGATGGTCAAGACTCATGACTCACCTCGGCTGAATCATTACGCGGTATGAGGCCCGTAGGCCAAGCGATACAAGGACGCACCCTGACGGGCACAGGCAATTCGCGAAGTGTGCTCCGCACACGAGCGACTGAGGACGCCGTAGCGCGCAGGCATACGGGCCTCATACGGGTACCACTCCGTGGCGCTTCCATGGCCGCTCGACCTTCTTCCCGGCCGACATCTCGAGCGCGCGGCAGATCGTCTCGCGGGTCTCGCGCGGATCGATCACGTCGTCGATCAGATCGTTGCCGGCGGCGATGTACACATCGAAGATCTTGCGAAAGCCCTCGATCAGCTCCGCCTTCTTCGCCTCGGGATCCTCGGCCTCGTCGACCTGTTTGCGGAAGGCGATCTCCACAACCCCCTCGGCGCCCATCACGCTGATCTCGGCGGACGGCCAGGCGACGATCAGGTCCGGTTCGTAGGCGCGGCCGTTCATCACGTAGTAGCCGGCGCCGTAGGCCTTGCGCGTGATCACGGTGATCTTCGGCACGGTCGCGTTGGCGACCGCGTAGAGCATCTTCGCGCCGTGACGGATGATGCCGGCCGCCTCGACCTTCGTGCCGACCATGAAGCCCGGCACGTCCTGCAGGAAGACGAGCGGGATCGCGAAGGCGTTGCACAGGTTCACGAAGCGCGCGGCCTTGTCGGCCGAGTCGTTGTCGAGGATGCCGCCGAGCTGCTTGGGCTGATTGGCGACGATCCCCACGGGACGGCCGCCGAAGCGGGCGAAGCACGTGATGATCGTCTTGGCCCACTGACCCTTGATGTCGAAGTAGTCGCCGTCGTCGACGATTCGGCGGATCACCTCGTACATGTCATACGGCTTGCGGTTCGACTCGGGCAGCACGTCGAGCAGGTCCTCCTCGCGCCGGTCGATCGGGTCGCTGAGCGGCAGGATCGGCGGCGTCTCTTCACAGCTCTGCGGCATGAACGACAGGTAGCGCTTGATCTGCTCGATGCAGTGCTCATCGTCGTCCACTTCCATGTCGCCGACGCCCGACTTGCGGCAGTGCACGCGCGAGCCGCCGAGCTCCTCCTGGGTCACGTCCTCGCCGACGGCGGCACGCACGAGGTGCGGGCCGGCGAGCGCCATCGAGCCGCGACCCTTGACCATCGGCACGAAGTCCGCGAGGCCCGGGATGTAGGCGGTGCCGGCCGCACACGGTCCCATCAGCGCCGCGACCTGCGGGATCACGCCGCTCATGATCACCTCCTCGCGGAACAGGTGCCCGGAGCCCGCGAACAGCGACCCGGCCGCCTCCTGCACGCGCGCGCCGGCGGAGTCGAGCAGCCAGACGAAGGGAAGGCGCTTCGTCAGCGCCAGCTCGCGCAGGCGCGTGACCTTGATCTCGCCGGTCATCCCCATCGAGCCGGCCATCACGGTGAAGTCATACGCGCACACCGCCGTCAGCCGGCCGGCGACCTTGCCGTAGCCGGTGATCACGCCGTCCGCGGGCGCGTCCACGCCGTCCATCGAGCGCTGGGAGAAGTGCGGCCGGGCATGGATGCCGAGCTCGACGAACGTCCCATCGTCCACGAGCAGCGCGATCCGCTCGCGCGCGGTGAGCTTCTCGCGCGCGTGCTGCTTTGCGATCTTCTCCTCCCCCCCGCCGAGTGAGATCTGCGCGCGGCGCGCCTCGAGATCTTCGACCAGCGGGCGCAGCAAGGAGGTGCTCATCGTCCTTTCCAAACGGGCTCGCGCTTCTCGAAGAACGCGGTCACGCCCTCGACGATGTCCTCGGTCGAGAGCGCGAGCGAGAGCTGTGCGCGCAGGTAGTCGAGCGCGTCGTCCAAGGGCATGTCGAGCTGGCGGCGCATCGCTTCCTTGCCGAGACGCATGATCGCGGGCGACTTCGACGCGAGCTTGGCCGCCCACTCGGCAACCGCCGCGTCAAACGCCTCCGCCGGCACCACCTTGTTGACGATCCCGGCCGCGAGCGCCTCCTGCGCTGAGCAGCGCTCGCCGAGCAGGAGCAGCTCGTTGGCCTTCTTGCGGGGAACGTTGCGATAGATCAGCGCCATGATCATGAACGGGAACGTGCCGATGTTGATCTCGGGCGTGCCGAACGTGGCGTCCTCGGAGGCGACGATCAAATCGCACGCGAGCGCGATCCCGAGCGCGCCCGCGAGCACGTGGCCGCGCACCGCGCACAAGGTCGGCTTCGTCAGCGAGCCGATCCGGCGAAACAGGGCGACGAAGCGCTCGGACGCGAAGTGCTTGTGCACGAGCGCCGCGTCGCCGGCGAACCCGCCGAGGTTGGCGCCGGAGGAGAAGGTGCGCTCGTGCGCGGAGCAGAGCACGACACAGCGCGCGCCGGAATCGTGCTCGGCGCGCTCGAAGGCGGCGAGCAGCCCGGCGAGCAGCTCGGCCGACAGCGCGTTGCGCGTGTCGGGCTCGTTCAGCGTGATCGTCGCCACGCCGTCGGCGAGGCCATAGAGGACCGGTTCGTCGGAGGTGTCGCCCACGAACGCCATCCTAACCGGATCTCGCCGCTCGTGGGAAGTAAGCAGCTCTACTGTTTACTTTCTCTGAGGACTCCGTTAGCCTCCCCCTGGCGTCGCGTCGCGCGCTCGCGTGCACAAGTCCCGTCGCGCAGTCCCCGGCGCGCAGTCCCGGCGCAGTCCCGTCGAGCAGCTCCGTCTTACCTTCCCGCCCCGCCAACTTCACAGAACCCGAGGAGAGATCCCCCAATGGCCGCCACCGCCGAGAGCGTGCGCAAGCCCGACCATCAGAGCCAGCGCAAGCACTTCATCTTCACCGACGAGCACGAACAGCTGCGCGAGTCGATCCGCAACTTCGCGATCAAAGAGCTCGCCCCGCACGCGGAGGAGTGGGAGGAGACGACGTTCCCCGACTCGGTGTTCGCGCGCATGGGCGAGCTCGGCTTCCTCGGCCTCGACAAGCCCGAGCAGTACGGCGGGCAGGGCGGCGACTACTACAGCGCGCTGGTGCTGGCGGAGGAGATCACCAACGGCAACTCCGGCGGCCTGGCGATGGGCATCGCGGTCCACACCGACATGGCGATGCCGCCGATCCTCGCGTTCGGCTCGGAGGAGCAGAAGCAGGAGTGGGTGGTGCCGGCGATCAAGGGCGAGAAGATCCTCTGTCTCGGCATCACCGAGCCCGACGCCGGCTCGGACGTGAAAGGGATCAAGACGCGCGCTGTCAAGGACGGCGAGGACTACGTGATCAACGGCTCGAAGACGTACATCACGAACGGCCACCGCGCCGACGTGATCGTGCTCGTGACGAAGACCGATACGGACGCCGGCTATGACGGCTTCACGCTGTTCCTCGTGCCGATGGACGCGCCCGGCGTGATCCGCGAGAAGCGGTTGGAGAAGCTCGGCATGCACGCCTCCGACACGGCGCTCTTGGCCTTCCAGGACGTGCGCGTGCCGGCCTCCGCCGTGCTCGGCCAGGTGGGCAAGGGCTTCTACCACATCATGTGGGAGCTCCAGGGCGAGCGGCTGATCGGCGCGGCCGGGATGGTGGCGGGCGCGCAGAAGTGCTTCGAGCGCACGCTGCAGTATGCGCACGAGCGCAAGGCGTTCGGCCGCGAAATCGGCAAGTTCCAGGTGATCCGCCACAAGTTCGCCGAGATGGCCACCAAAATCGAGTCGGCGCGGCAGATGACCTACATCACGGCGTGGCGCTTCAACAACGGCGAGTACCCCGTGCGCGAGATCTCGATGGCGAAGCTGCACGCTTCGCGCGTGCTCTGCGAAGTGGCCGACGAATGCATCCAGATCCACGGCGGCGCGGGCTACATGCGCGAGTACGGCGTCGAGCGCGTCTGGCGCGACGCACGGCTGAACCGCATCGGCGCGGGCACCGACGAGATCATGCTCGACGTGATCGGGCGCTCCTACGGCCTCTGATTCTTTGCCGCCGACGCCCCCCTTCACCGACGAGCACGAGGAGCTGCGCACCTCCATCCGCGGCTTCCTCGACCGTGAGCTTGCCCCGCACGCGCAGGCGTGGGAGGACGCGCGCTGGTTCCCGAATGAGGTCTTTGAAAAGCTCGCCGGGCAGGGATTGCTCGGGTTGAAGTACCCAGAGGAGCTCGGCGGGCAGGGCGGCGACTACCTGCACGAGGCGGTGCTGGTGGAGGAGCTCGCGCGGATCGGCTCGGGCGGGACGGCCGCGGGGATCGGCGCGCACATCAACATCGCCACGCCGCCGATCTGGAAGTTCGGCACCGAGGATCACCACCGGCGCTATCTCGTGCCCGCGATCAGGGGTGAGAAGATCGGCGCGCTCGGGATCACCGAGCCGGGCGCGGGCTCGGACGTCGCGGCGCTCTCCACGCGTGCCGAGCGGGTCGACGGCGGCTGGGTGGTGAACGGCGAGAAGACCTACATCACCAACGGCGTCCGCGCGGACTTCATCGTCACCGCCGTGAAGACGACCGCCGAGGGCGGCCACCATGGGATCTCGTTCCTGATCGTCGATCGCGGCGAGGGCGTCACGTCGGCAAAGCTCGAGAAGCTCGGCTGGCATGCCTCCGACACGGCGACGATCGCCTTCGAGGACGTGTTCGTCCCTGCGGAGAACCTGCTCGGAGAGGAGCACGAGGGCTTCAAGCAGATCATGGCCAACTTCCAGTGGGAGCGTCTGGCGATGGCGCTCGGCGCGGTCGGCGCGATGGCGCTCGCGTGGGAGCGCACGGCCGAGTTCGCGCGTGAGCGCACAGCCTTCGGCCGCCCCCTGTCAAAGCATCAGGCGATCAGACACAAGCTCGCCGACCTCGCCACCAGCGCTCACACCGCGCGCTGCGTCACATACGACGCGCTGCGCCGCTTCGTCGCCGGAGAGGAACCGCTGAAGGAGGTCACGATGGCCAAGCTCCTGACCCAGCGCGCCTCTTTCGAGCTGATGGATGAGTGCCTGCAGATCCACGGCGGCGCCGGCTACATGAAGGAGTACTGGGTCGAGCGCGCGGCGCGCGACTCCCGCCTCGGCCCGATCGGCGGGGGCAGCGACGAGATCATGCGCGAGATCCTCGGTCGCGTCCTCAGCCTGTAGAGCTCAGCGACGCGAGGCCGGCTCTTCAGCGACGCGAGGCTCTTCAGCGACGCGAGACCGGCGCGTCAGCGCCGCTGATCTGCCAGCGAACTCCTGGGCCGAACTCGAGGACGACTCCAGCGGGGCTGATCAGCTCCCAATAGGGCGGGTCTTCATCTGTCTCGGAGGCGGCGGGCTTGATGTCGAGCACTGAACCGTCGGACAGTCCGCAACGCAGCTCACCGGACTCCTCGTCGATGTCAGCGTCGTCGATCGAGCGCCCGACCAGCTGAGCCGGGTCAGACGGCGAGAACTCGGCATCTTGGGTAGCGAGACGCCAGATCTCTCCGCTCGAGTCGCGAACTTCAACGTGGAGAACATCTGGATAGGCGATACCCGCATCGACGATCGCGCCACGCATCGAGCGCAGAACAGTTGTCGGTGAGGTATCCAGGGCTACGACGGTCGCCATGAGTCCTTCCATTGTCGCAGCCATGCCAGCAGTTCTCCATAGCTCATGTCATCCTGCCCACCGCCGGCCTCCTTCTCGGCATGCAGTGCCTGGCTAGCCTCGTAGCGCTCACGGACGGTCAATCCAGCCTCCTTGCAGGCCTGCCGAAACTGCTCGATGTCCCGCTTGCGGGTCATAAACGCTGCGAGTCTAGCTTCGCTCAAGCAGGTCTGTGCGGAGGACCGGGAAGCGGTCCAACACCGCTGCCGGGGCTCATGTTCGCCCGCTCACCGGCCGATGCCTGGACGTGGCTCGATTCCGCTGCACGTTTACGATCGCGCTGTTGGCCTGTTGCCTGTGCGCCCTTTTCGCCCCAATCGCGGGCGCAAGGGCGAGCACGGGACGCAAGCATGCCCACCGCGGCCCCGCCTGCGCCAAACGCAGCAGCTTTCACGCGAGCAAGCGCCACGCCCGCCGCCGGCGACACGGCGGAGCGCGCTGCGCGCAGCCGCGCCCCGCAACGCGGCATCCCCATAAACACCGGCCCGTCAAGCGCCGCGCGACGAACCGCCACAGCCACGCTCGGCCCAACCCGGCCGCAGCCAAAAGCGACAGCTGTCCTGGGGCGAGCCTCACGCCCGACGAGGAAAACCTCGAAACGATCCGCGCCGCCACGCTGTGTCTCGTCAACCGCGAACGGACCGAGAACGGCGAGGGCGCTCTGCAGCCCAACGCGCAGCTCCAACAGGCCGCCCAGGGCCACACCGAGAGCATGGTGAACGGGGATTACTTCGAACACGTGAGCCCGAGCGGCGACACACCGCTCAGCCGCATGATCGCCGCGGACTACATCTACAGCTCGCAGGTCGGCTATGAAGTCGGCGAGAACATCGGCTGGGGCACGCTGTGGCTGGCCACCCCCGACGCGATCGTCGCCGCCTGGATGGCCTCGCCCGGCCATCGCGCGAACATCCTCGACGCGCACTTCCGCGACACCGCGATCGGCGTCTCCCCGCACGCGCCCGCCGCGCTCGCGCACGGTCAGGCCGGGGCGATCTACACGCAGGACTTCGGCGTGATCATCTCCGGGTGAGGATCCCCGTCCGGGCTCTCGGTCGAACGAGCCTGCGCTTGAAGATGCAACCTGGGGCCCGTCACGGCCGTAGGCGTGCCTTCCCGGCCCCGGGCCGCGCCGGGCAGGCGCTTGGATAGTCTCCGCACCACATCGACAAGGCGACAAGGAGACGGACAGACATGGGAGTACTAGACGGCAAGTCGGCGATCGTCACCGGTTCGGCGCGCGGGATCGGGCGCGCAACCGCTGAGCTGCTCGTCGCGCAGGGCGCGCAGGTCCTGATCAACGACCTCGACGGCGACGTCGCCGAGCAGGCGGCCGGCGAGATCGCGGGCGAGACGGCCGTCTTCGCCGGCGACCTGACCAAGGGCGACGCACCGGAGCAGCTCGTGCGCAAGGCGATCGACGCGTTCGGCAAGATCGACATCATCGTCAACAACGCCGGCTACACGATCGACGCGCCTGTGCACAAGATGACCGACGAGCACTTCCAGGCGATGCTCGACATCCACACCGTCGTTCCGTTCCGCGTGATCCGCGCGGCGGCGCCGCACCTGCGCGAGCCGGCGAAGAAGGAGCGCGAGGAAGGCAAGGAGGTGTTCCGCAAGATCGTCAACGTCTCCTCCACCTCGGGCACGTTCGGAAACGCCGGCCAGGCCAACTACTCCGCCGGCAAGGCGGGCGTGGTCGGCCTGACGAAAACGATCGCCAAGGAGTGGGGCCAGTTCAAGGTCAACGTCAACGCGGTCGCGTTCGGCTTCATCGACACGCGCCTGACGCAGGCGAAGGACGACGAGAACACGATGGAGAAGGACGGCGAGAAGATCCAGCTCGGCATCCCCGAGCAGATGCGCCAGATGGCCGCGATGCTGATCCCGCTCGGCCGCCCTGCGACGCCGGAGGAGGCGGCAGGGGGGATCTTCTTCCTGTGCACCCCCTGGTCTAACTACGTGCACGGGCAGACCCTGCACATCACGGGCGGCCTGTTCGGCGGAATGTCGGGCTGAGGCTGAGAGCCCACGGACCGAGACCGGGACGGCGACGGGGCGCTCAGGGTCCTCTGAGGTCGAGCAGACACCCTGAGAAGTAGGCTCCGGCGGGCGAGGCGAGGTAGGCGCACAGCGCCGCCACCTCGCCCGCCGGGGTCATCTCGCCCGGCGCAATCGTCACGAGCGTGACCCCATGGCGCGCCCACTCGATCGACAGGGTGCGCGCGAGGTTCTCGAGGCCCGCGCGGGCCGCCTCGGCATGCGGACCCGCGCCGGGTGCAGGCGCGAGGAAGACGACGCGCCCACCGGTCAAACCCGGCTCATCCACGAGAAACGCGCGGTTCGTCACGGCGCGCGTCACGTTCCAGGTTGCGTCCAGGCACGCGCTCAGCGCGACCCGAGCATCCTCCCCGCCGGTGCCGCCATCCCCCTCCGCATCCTCCTCACCCGCCTCAGTCTCGCGCGCCGACCCCTGGGCGAATAGACCGCCGCCGTCCACCACCAGCAGATCGGGACCGCCGACCTCGGCGAGCGCCGCGCCCAACGTCCCTTCCACAGCGGTCTCGTCAGCGAAAGCATCCACAGCGCACCCGCCCACGCGCGCACCCAACTCCGCGCAGGCGACGCTCACGGCGCCCCCAAGCGTCCCTGTCGGCTCGGGAGCGCCCGCCACCAGGACGGAGACCCCCGCCAGCAGCCCGGGACGCAGCAACCCGGTCGTCTCACTCACGGCGGTCAGGCGATTCGAGCGAGGCGCCACATCAGAGAGTCCCCTCGACCGCCCGCTCTCCGGGCGTGGCCTCGGCGGTGGGGCCGCGCAGCTCGAAGTAGAGCACCGCGGCGGCGAGCGCCGACAGCGGCGCCGTCAAGATCTCGACGATCACCCGTACGACGATGCCGACGCCCGTGCCGCCCGAGCCGGCGGCCGCCTCGATGATCGCGGAGACGATGCCGACGCCGATCACGAGCACGGCGATCACCCCGAACACCTGCCAGCCGTTGCCCCGCACGAGCTCGCGGCTGCGCCCCAGCGGCGCAAGGCCACCCGGGCGCTCGAGCACGACTATCGGCGCGACCACCGACCAGATCGTGATCAGGATCAGCCCGGGAACGATGATCAGGACGAAGCCGATCGCGATCCCGATGCCGGTGACGATCCCGACCAGGATCAGCTGGCCGATCACCGGCGTCGCCGCATTGAGCAACTGGCCGACGGTTGCATCGCGGCGTCCATCCTGGACGTCGGCCACGAGCTCGACCACCATGCCCGTGTACAGCGTCGTGCCGACGAGGATCACGACGAACGCGAGGATCGCGAGGACCGGCGCGATCACGACGAGCAGGGCGGTGATCACCCCGATCACGATGAACACGGCGGCCGCGGCCGGCAGCAGCACCGAGGCCTGGTCGGCGTAGATGCTGAACGTGCGGCTGATGACCGAACCGACATCGATCGAACGGCTCATGACGCTCCTCCCGGGAGTCGCTTGCTGGTGACGGCGAGCTAAGGGTTCAAGCCATTATTCCGGCGTGGGCCCGAACGATACGCGACGGGACCGACGCTGCTCGCGCACGCGCTCGAGGACGCCCTTGCGGCCGTGCTCCTCGAGGCCGGCGTAGAGCGCGCGGATCTGCGTGAGGATCTCATCCGCCACCTCCTGCTGCTGCTCGCGGGTGGGATGCTCGGTGCGCTCCCAGCGCAGCGCGTCCCCGTACTGGACGGTGACCTTGGGGAACTGCAACCGCTTCCAGTTGCGAATGCGCGAGGAGCCGTGGATCGCGATCGGCACGACCGGCGCGCCGGTCTCCAGGGCGAGGCGCCCGATCCCGCGCTTGGCCTGCTCGGCGACGTTGCCGGTGCGCGAGCGCCCGCCCTCGCAGTACATCGTGATCGCGCCGCCGCGCGCGAGGATCGTCTCGGCGGTGATGAACGTCTCCTCGTCGCGCGCGCCGCGGCGCACCGGGAAGACGCCGCCATGGGTGTAGATGTATTGCATCGGTCCCGGTTTGAACAACTGCGACTTGGCCATGAAGCGGACCTTGCGCCGGATGTAGCAGCCCATCAGGAAGTGGTCCATGAACGAGAAATGGTTCGGCGCGAGGATCACCGCGCCCGCGCCCGGCACCTTCTCCGTGGAGATCGCGCGCGTGCGCAGGAACGCGTACGCGTACAGCGAGGTGATCGTGCGCGTGAGCTCATACGCCCAGTCGGGCTCGCGCGTGCGCGAGCGCTCGTGAAAGCGGTCGAAGTGCTCCTTCGGCCGGGGGTCGGCGTAGACCTGCTCGCGCATCGGGGCGAGATCGCTCATCTGGCGTGTTTACCTCACCGGCGCGCCAAGGTTACGCCCCGGTCGAGCTCTCGTTCTCATTCGCACCCGGTCGCGCTCTCGCGGTCACTCGCCCCCGACCGACCGACCGCCGCGCGCGCGGGCCAGCGCGTCGCTCCAGCCCGCGAGCAGGGTCGCGCGCTGCTCGGCGCCCATCCGCGGCTCATAGCGTCGCCCGGGCTCCTCCTCGCGCGCGCGCGCGAGGAGGTCGCTGACCGTCCACGCGCCCACACCCACGCCGGCCAGATAGGCGGCGCCGAGCGCGGTCGTCTCGGCGCCGTGCGCGACAGCGACGGGAACGCCGAGCACGTCGGCCTGGAACTGCATCAGCCAGCCGTTCGCGCTCGCCCCGCCGTCGGCGCGCAGCTCGCCGAGCGGCTGTCCCGCGGCCCCCTCCATCGCGCGCACGGCATCGACGGTCTGGTAGGCGATCGCCTCGAGCGTCGCGCGCGCAAGGTGCGCGCGACCGGCGCCCCGCGTCAGTCCCACGATCGTGCCGCGCGCGTGCGGGTCCCAGTGCGGCGAGCCCAGGCCGGTGAGGGCCGGCACGAAGTAGACGCCGTCGTTGCCGTCCAGCGAGGCCGCGAGCGCCTCGGTCTCCTCGGCGCGCGCGATCACGCCGAGCCCGTCGCGCAGCCATTGCACGGCGGCGCCGGTGACGAAGATCGACGCCTCGAGCGCGTAGGCGATCGAGCCGGCGGGAGGGGCAGGGCCGATCCCCCAGGCGACGGTCGCGAGCAGCCCTGGCGGTGGCTCCGCGGGCGGGGCGAAGCCGGTGTTGAGCAGCACGAACGAGCCCGTGCCGTAGGTGCTCTTGCCCATGCCCGGATCGACGCACGCGTGGCCGAACAGCGCCGCCTGCTGATCGCCCGCGACGCCCGCGACGGGGGCCGCGTGGCCATGCAGCGCCGCGGGTCGCGTCGGGCCGAGAACGCCCGCGGTCGCCCGCACGCGAGGGAGCGCCCGCTCGGGTACGGAGAACAGGTCGAGCAGCGCCGGGTCCCAGCGGCAGGCGGCGATGTCGAAGAGCATCGTTCTGGACGCGTTGGAGACGTCGGTGAGGTGCTCGCCGGTGAGCTTGAAGATCAGCCAGGAGTCGACCGTGCCGAACACCGCCGTGCCGGCGCGCGCGCGCTCGCGCAGCCCGTCGACGTTGTCGAGCAGCCACTCGATCTTGGTGGCGGAGAAGTACGGGTCGAGCACGAGACCGGTGCGCGCGCGCACGAGCCCCTCGTGCCCGCCGGCGCGCAGCTCTTCGCAGCGCGCGGTGGTGCGCCGGTCCTGCCAGACGATCGCGCGGTGCAGCGGCTCCCCGCTCGCCGGGTCCCACACGCAGACGGTCTCGCGCTGGTTTGAGATCCCGACGGCGGCGAGCTCGCCCGCGCGCACGCACGCGTCCGCGAGCGCCTCACCGGCGACCGCCTGGGTGACCGCCCAGATCTCGCCCGCGTCGTGCTCGACCCAGCCGGGGCGCGGGAAGTGGGCAGTGATCTCGCGATGGGCGCGGCCGATCGGCTCGGCGCGCTCGTCGAACACGATGCAGGTCGTCCCCGTGGTGCCCTGATCGATGGCGAGGATCATGCGCTGAGCGTAGGGTCTCAGCGCCGCGCGAGGTAGACACGCACGAAGTCGAGCAGCTGGCGGCCGCGGTGGAGGAACCCGCCGAGCGTGCGCCCGGTGGCGCGATGGGTGAGGTCGAGCTCGACCTCGACGACGCGCAGGCCGGCGCGTACCGCGTCGATCGTCATGCCGATCTCCATCCCGAAGCCGTGCGCGAACGGCAGCGTCTGCTCCAACGTGTGGGCACGCAACGCCCGCTGTCCGGAGATCGGCGCCTGCGCGTGCAGCCCGCACCGCCGGCGAATCGCAAAGCGCGCGAAGCCGACGGCGAGCCCGACGCCGCCGCCGACGCGGCGGGCGAACCTCGCCACCGCCAGATCCCCCGCCTCGCGTCGCACGGCGTCGACGAGCGGTGCGAGGCTCGCGGCCGACTCGCCGAGGTCGCCGTCGCAGAGGACGAAGATCGGCCCGCCATCGGCCCGCTCGACGCTCAGGGCGGACGCTCGATCTGTGTATGTGTCAGAGACGCTGCCCGCGCGCGCGGGCGCGCGCGCACGTGAGGAAGCCTCACGGAGAGCATCGCGAGCGGCCCGTGTCACCATCTCGCCCTTGCCGATCGTCAGCTCGCTGCGCACCACGCGCGCGCCCGCGGCGCGCGCGAGCGCGGGCGTGGCGTCGGTGGAGCCGTCGTCGGCCACCCACACCTCGGCGCCGGGAAACGCACGCGCGAGCGCGATCAGCGTGGAGGAGATGCGCTCCGCCTCCTCGCAGGCGGCGACGATCACCGCGACATCGTCCGCGCGAGCGACCTCGTCACTGCTCATACGGTTGCTGCTACGGTGCAAACACGACGCAAATCACGGCACGCGGCGATCGACGACGGCGTCTGAGGAGGAGGGGTCAAATGGGTATCGACTTGTCGAGAAGGCGGAAATCCACACGGGTGATGCTCGCGTCCGTGCTGGCTTTGAGCGTCGCCGGAGGGGCGAGCGCCGCGGCGGCCCAGCAGCCGCCCCCACGCACCACGGCGGCGTCGAGTGAGACGTCGCTGAACGAGTCGCTGAACGGGACGCGCTTCGGCCCTCCCGGGCACTCGTTCGTCGAGAAGGGCCAGGTGACGGGGACGCTGTCCGGCACGATGACGGCCCATGTCGAAACGATCGCCTCCAACAACGGGCAAGCCACGATCACACTGTATCTGAGCAAAGGCACGCTCAGTGGCCGTGCGCCGACGCGCGGGCACGTGGTGGGCCCGACGGCGTACTTCGAAGGCAGCATGACGATCACCGGCGGCAGCGGCAGCTACGCGCACGCCTCCGGCTCGGGCTTGCACTTCAGCGGCACGCTGGATCGGCAGAACTTCCGTGTCAAGGCGCAGCTGCACGGCAACGTGCGCCTGTAGCAACCGGCCTACTCGGGCGCTGCTGGCGGCGGTCCTGCTGACGGCAGTTCTGCTGACGGCGGTCCTCGGGTGGCCGGCGGGCGTGTCGGCAAGCGGCGCGAGCGAGCATGTGCGGCTGAGCGTGTCGTTCGTGCCCGACCGGCTCGGCGCATACGCCTCGATCGCAACCGAACTGCAGATCGCAGACGCCGCCGCCGGCACGACGCCCTCGCCGGTGACGAGCTTCGAGCTGTATCTCCCGGCCGGCGCCGAAATCGGCTCGAGCTCGCTGGGGCTGGCAATTTGCAGCGCGGCCGTCCTCGCCGCCGGCGGCCCGGAAGACTGCCCCGCCAACGCGCAGATCGGATCAGGGAGCGCGATCGTGACGGTGCCGTTCGGCCCTGAACTCGTGCGGGAGCATGCCAACATCGTCGCCGTGATGGGGCCGCCCGTGCACGAACAGGTGGTGACGCTCCTGTACGCCGAAGCCAAGACGCCGATCCTCGCGCAGCTGATCCTGCCGGGCGAGTTGCTGCCCGACTCCGGCGTGTTCGGCGAGCGGCTGGCGAGCACCGTGCCGGTGACCGCCACGCTGCCCGGCGCGGACGACGCCGCGATGACGGCGATGAAGCTGAACATCGATCCCCCGGGCCTGCGCTATGAGAAGGTCGTGCACGAACGCACCGTGGGCTATCACCCGCAGGGCGTGGCGATTCCCGCGAAGTGCCCCCGCGGGGGCTTCCCGTTCCGCGCGGTGCTGCGCTTCCAGGACGGCGACACGGTCGCGAGCAGGCGCACCGTGCCGTGCCCGTCGTCGCGGACGAGCCGCCGGTAGCCGGTATGTGTGCGAGCCGCCGGTGGCTCGGGTATCTTCTCGCTCGTCATGGCGACCCGGGTAGAGGCTCACATCACAGGAACCGTGTGGAAGATCGAGTGCGCGGTCGGCGATCGGATCGAGGAGGGCGACACGGTCGCGATCCTCGAGTCGATGAAGATGGAGATGCCGGTCGAGGCGGAGGACTCCGGCGTCGTCAGCGAGATCCTCTGTGCGGAGGGTCAGGCCGTCAACGAGGGTGACGCGCTCGTCGTGCTCGAGTAGCTCAGCAGAGCTTCGCCGCCTCGAAATCTCAGCCCGCCTCGATAACGGGCAGCTTCACTCGAGCTCGGCAGTCCTCAGTCGGCCTCGACGTCGGGCAGCGCCCGCTCCAGCGGACCGGGCAACCACCAATTCCACCTGCCCAGCAGACGCATGGTCGCGGGCACGAGGATCAGCCTGACGAGGCTCGCGTCGAGCGCGATCGCAACGGCCAGGGCGAAGCCGATCTGTTTGAGTTCCAGGAGGTTCGCGCTGAGGAAGCTGCCGAAGACGGCAACCATGATCGCCGCCGCCGCCGAGATCGGGCGCGCCGTGTGCTCGATCCCGGTCGCTACCGCGAGCCGGTTGTCGTGCGTCCGGCGCCACTCCTCGCGCACGCGCCGGATCAGGAAGATCTCGTAGTCCATCGACAGGCCGAACAGCAGCGCGAACATGCCGAGCGGCACGTAGGCTTGGATGAAGCCCGGGTTGGTGAAGTGCAATAGATGCTCGCCGTGGCCCTGTTGGAAGATCCACACGACGAGCCCCAGCGCCGCGCCGGTGACGAGCAGGTTCATGAGGACGGCCTTGAGCGGGAGCACGATCGAGCGGAAGGCGCCCAACAGGCAGAGCAGCGAGAGGCCGAGGATCAGCCCCACCACCAGCGGCAGGTTCGAGCGCATCTCCGCGGAGAAGTCGACCGTGATCGCCGTGGCGCCGCCGACGAGCACCGTCGGGCCGCCGTGGGCGTGAATCGGGGGCGCGAGGTCGCGGCGGATGTGTCGCACGAGCGCGACGGTCGCAGGCGAGTCGATGCGGGCGGCGGAGACGACGGTCAACAGCACGCCGTAAGAGCTGCTGCGTTCGGCCACGCCCGTGACGTGGTGATCGCCTTCCAGCTCCTGGGTCAGCTTCGCGGCGCCCGCCGTGACCGCACTGTCGCGCGAGCCGTCGGCGCTCGTGAGGACGACCTGGATCGGGGCCACGGCGCCCGGGCTGAACGAGCGCGCGAGCACGCTCTCGCCTTTGCCGGAGGCGGTGCTCGACACCGAGAGAACGCCCAGGTTGATCCCGTAGCGCAAGCCGGTCACGGGGATCGCAACCAGGATCAGGACGCCGGCCGCGAGGATCGCCGCCGAGACCGGGCGGCGCATGATCAACAGCGCCCACCGCGCCCACCCCCCGCGCGCGCCGCCCCCTTGCGCCCGCGCGTCCGCCGGATGGAAGCGCGCGGGGAGCGCCCCGCGATTGATGCCGGCGCCGAGCTGGGCAAGCAGTGCGGGCAACAACGTCGTCGCGACGATCAGCATGCACGCAACGACCGTCACCGAGCCGACGGCGACCTCGCGGAAGATCGGCGAGTCGACGACGAGCAAAGACGCCAGCGCCAGCGCGACGATCGCCCCCGAGAAGAGGATCGTGCGGCCGGATGTCGCAAGCGCGGTGGCGACGGCGTCGGTCACCCGGTCGCGCTCCTCCCCGCGCGTCTGTCCGCCGCCGAGGGCCCGCCCCCCGCCGGCGTCCTCCGCGTCGCCCGATGTCGCGTTGCCGCCATGTGCCTGTAAGCCGAGCGCCCGCTCGGAGCGCGCGAGCTCCTCGCGGAAGCGGCTGACGATGAACAGCCCGTAGTCGATGCCGATGCCGACGCCGATCATCGTCACGATCGCGAGCAGCAGGTTGTCGAAGTGAAACAGCGAGGTGAGCAGCGCCAGCGCGCCGTAGGTGAGCAGCAGCCCGGCGCCGGCCATCAGCAGCGGCGCCAGCGCCGCGACCGCCGTGCCCAGCGCGAACAGCAGGATCGCGAGGGCCACCGGCACGCCGATCGCCTCGGCCCGCTCGGTGTCGGTCCGCTCGACGTCGCTGAGATCCCGCGCGATCGGCGAGAAGCCGGTCAGCCACACGTGGACGCCGTCGCGCGCCTCCTGCCCGACGGCGGCCTGCATCGTGCGGGCGCGGACGAAGCGCTGGTGGGTGGAGCCGCCGAGCGTGAGCGCCGCGACCGCCGCGTGTTCGTCGGAGGAGATCTGCCCGACCGAGTTCGGATCGTACGGGCTCAGCACGTTGCGCACGCCGGGCTGGCGGCTGGCCACCGCGAGCACCGCGGCGACCACCTGGTGGAAGGCGCTTGCGCTCGCGAGCCGGTGGGGGGAGTAGAACACGAGCCCGTCGTCCTCGCTGCCGACGCCGGGGAAGCGCTTTTCGAGCAGCGCTTCGACGCGCGAGGAGTCGGTCCCCTTCACGCCGTATTCGGGCGCGTTCAACGCGCTTTCGAGCCGCGGGTAGAGCAGCACGGAGCAGACGAGCACGACCACGCCGAGCACGAGCACGAACCGTCTGTGGCGAGCGATCGTCGCACCCCAGCGATAGAGCAGCGACGACTGCGCCGCGCGCGGCTCGCGTGCTCGATCCCCACCCGAGGAGCGTTGGTCTGTCGAGGAGGCCAACTCATCCCAATCCTAACTTGTCGGCCGGCACGGGGGAGCATCGGCGAGGGCTCGCGTCAAGATATCCGCCGAGCCGAGGCGGGTCGGGCGCCAAGCAACCGCTACCCTTGCGCTCCCGTGTCTCCCAGCGCTCCCCCACGTGAGCTGGCCGGCGGCAAGCTGCTCGTCGACGAGCCATGCGCCGGCGTCGTCCGTCTGACGATCTCAAACCCGGAGAAGCGCAATGCGCTCGACCATCCGATCCTGGACGCGATCACCGCCACCCTGACAGAGCTGACGGACACCGGCGAGGGCGCGGGATGCGTGACGATCACCGGCGCGCACGGCATGTTCTCCGCCGGCTACGACATCGGCGAGATCCCCGGCGAGGAGTTCGAGCAGCGCGCCGAGCGCCTGGTGGCGCACCCGTTCACCGAAGCGATCGAAGCGCTCGAAGCCTGCCCCTACCCCACGCTGGCGGCGCTGTCGGGCCACACGATCGGCGGCGGCCTGGAGCTGGCGCTGGCGTGCGATTTGCGCGTCGCCAAGGACGACATCAAGCTTGGCATGCCGCCGGCCAAGCTCGGGCTGGTCTACTCGCATACGGGCATGCGGCGCTTCATCGACACGGTCGGCGCCGCGCGCACACGCGAGCTGTTCCTGCTCGGCCGCTACATCGACGCGCCCACGGCGCTCGGCTGGGGGCTCGTCAATCGTGTCGTGGCGGCGGCGGAGCTCGAGGACACGGCGCTCGAGCTGGCGGGCGAGCTGGCGGGCAACGCGCCGCTGTCGCAGACGGGTAACAAGCGCGTGATCGCGGCGCTGCTGAACGCCGAGGGGGAGCTGTCAGACGAGGTGGAAAGAGAGCTGATCGCGCTGCGCGCCGCGTCGTTCGCGTCGCAGGACATGCGCGAGGGGATCCGTGCGTTCGCCGAGAAACGGGCCCCGAGCTGGCGCGGGGAGTAGCGAGGCGCGCGACGAAACCCGCCGCGCCTCGAAGTCTCCGTCGCGCGCGGGCGGACACCGTGAAGTGCCGTCCGCGGCGCGCCATATAAGGTGCGGCAGATGTCAGCGTCGCTCATAACCCGTGAGGAGGCCCTGTCGCTGGGCGAGCTCGAGGATCACGCGCAGATCGAAGCGCTGATCGAGCGCGCGTGGGAAGCGCGCGTGGAGCGGTTCGCGGACTCGACCGACATGTGCTCGCTGGTCAACGCCAAGTCGGGCGGCTGCGCCGAGGACTGCGGCTTCTGCGCCCAGTCGCGGTTTGCCGAGGCGGAGACGCCGATGCACGCGCTGATGGATCCTGAGCAGGTGCTCGAGCACGCGCGCGCGGCCGAGGCGGCGGGCGCACACCGCTTTTGCATGGTCACGCAGGGCCAGGGGCTGAGCAAGCGCGACTTCGAGAAGTACCTCGAAGGGGTGAAGCTCGTCTCAGAGCACACCAACCTGAAGCGCTGCGCCTCGATCGGACACATGTCCGCGGCACGGGCGCAGGCGCTGAAAGACGCGGGGATCCAGCGCGTGCACCACAACGTCGAGACGGCCTCGAGCTACTACGACGAGGTCACGAGCACGGTCCGCTACGAGGGCCGCCTGCGCACGATCCAGGCCGTGCGCGAGGCCGGCTTGGAGACGTGCGTCGGAGGCATCCTCAACCTCGGCGAGACGCGCGAGCAGCGCGTGGAGATGGCGTTCGAGCTGGCGGCGATCGACCCGACGAGCGTGCCGATAAACATGCTCAACCCGCGTCCCGGCACGAAGTTCGGCGACCGCGAGTTCATGGACCCGTGGGAGGCGGTCAAGTGGATCGCGATCTTCCGCCTGATCCTGCCGAACGCCCTGTTCCGGCTGTGCGGCGGCCGCGTGGAGAACCTCGGCGAGCTGCAGGAGCTGGCGGTCAGGGCGGGTATCAACGGCGTGATGATGGGCAACTTCCTGACGACGCTCGGCAACGAGCCCGAGCAGGACAGGGCGATGTTCGAGGAGCACGGCCTGAACGTCGCGCGCCAGCCCGACAACGCCATCAACCCGCGTCCCGACAATCGCTCGGGCTGGCTCGCGGGCGAGACGCCGGACGTGGTCGAGGAGCTGCTGGAGGGGGTGTCGCCGGCCGAGCAGGTCGACCTGCAGGTGCGGCTGTGGGACCCATCGACGCAGCTGCGCTATCGCGCCAAGCGCTCGATCCCGCCCCGGCCCGACGGGGCGGAGAACAAGATCGCAGTGGGCTAGTGTCGCGATGAGCGAGATCGAGAGCCGTCTGGAGGAGCTCGAGCGACTCGGCCTCAGCCGCCGTACACGGCTGGTGAGCGGGCCACAGGGACCGACGGTGCTGCTCGACGGCAAGCCGATGCTGGTGCTGTGCTCGAACAACTATCTCGGCTTGGCCGACCATCCGCGCGTGCGCGAGGCGGCGGCGGATGCGGCGATGCGCTGGGGTGTGGGCGCGGGCGCCTCGCGGCTGGTGTCGGGCACGATGACGATCCACCGCCGCTTGGAGGAGCGCTTGGCGGCGTTCGAGCAGAGCGAGGCGTGCCTGCTGTTCGGGTCCGGCTACCTGGCGAACCTGGGCGTGATCGGCGCGCTTGCCGGTCGCGGTGGGACGGTCTTCTCCGACGAGCTGAACCACGCTTCGATCGTCGACGGCTGCCGGTTGTCGCGCGCCGAGGTCGTCGTGTATCGCCATCTCGATACGGAGCACCTCGCCTGGTGCTTGCGCCGCCACGGAAGCCCGCCGGCGCGTGCAGCCCGGAGCGCCGGCGAGCGGGGGCGCCCGGGCGAAGGCGGCCGGCTGATCGTCACCGACAGCGTGTTCTCGATGGACGGCGACATCGCACCGCTGCAGGAGATCGCGGAGCTCGCGAAAGCGCACGGCGCGCGGTTGATGGTCGATGAGGCGCACGCCACCGGCGCGCTCGGCCCCGACGGGCGCGGCGCGGTGGCAGAGGGGGGCTTGGAGGAGGAGGTCGACGTGATCGTGGGCACGCTCGGGAAGGCGCTCGGCTCCTACGGCGCGTATGTGTGCGCCGAGGAGGAGATGATCCGCTACCTGCTCAACACGGCGCGCTCGCTGATCTTCTCCACCGCTCCCGGCCCCCCCGCCGTCGCCGGGGCGCTGGCCGCGCTCGAGCTGCTGCAGGAGCGCCCACACCGGGTCGAGCGTCTGCGCGCAAACGCGCGCGTGCTGCGCCGCGCGCTCGCCGCCGAGGGCTTTGCAGTGACGGACGGCGAGATGCACATCGTGCCGCTGATCGTGGGCGAGGAGCGGGCCGCGATGCGGTTGTGCGAGCGTGCGATCGAGCGGGGCGTGTTCGCCCAGGCGATCCGCCCTCCGACTGTGCCGGCGGGGACCTCGCGGCTGCGCCTGGCGACGATGGCCTCGCACACCGCCTCGGACCTGCGCATGGCGGCGGGCGTGCTCGGCGAGGCGGCGCGCGAGCTGGAGCTGCTGGACGCGATGAGAACGGGCACAACACCCGACGAGCGTCGCCCAAGTACGGGAGAGGACCTTGGGACACAAGTATCCGTCGGCGTCGGCGAGCCCGCGCCGAACGCGCCGTTCGACGGTCAGCGCGAGACCGCCGTCGCCCGGCCGGTCTCGCGCGCGGCCTAGCCCGCCGGCTGGCGGGGAGCGAGCGTGCGAGGGTTGTTCGTCACCGGGACGGACACCGGCGTCGGCAAGACGATCCTGAGCGCCGCCCTGCTCGCGGCGATGTCGGCCGCCGGCGAGCCTGTGCGCGCGCACAAGCCGGTCGTCACCGGATTGGACGAGCCGCCAGGGGAGCACTGGCCGCCCGACCACGTGCTGCTGGCCGCTGCCGCCGCGGGCATGACGCCCGAGGAGGTCTCCCCGCTGCGCTATGGACCGGCGGTCTCGCCCCACCTGGCCGCGCGGCTCGCGGGCGAGCAGATCGACCCGGAGGACCTTGTGTCGCGCGCGCGGAGGGCAGGCGAGGGCGACGTGTCGCTGATCGTGGAGGGCGTCGGCGGGCTGCTGACACCCTTGGCCGATGACTATGCGGTGCGCGACCTCGCGGTCGCGCTCGGCCTACCCGTGCTGATCGCGGCTCGCCCCGGTTTGGGCACGATCAACCACACGCTGCTGACGCTCGAGGCGGCGCGCACGGTCGGACTCGACGTGCGCGCGGTCGTGCTCACGCCATGGCCGACCGAGCCTTCTGTCCTCGAGCGCTCCAACCGCGAGACGATCGCGCGGCTCGGCAACGTCGAGGTCGCAGGGCTGGGTCATGTGTCGAGTCCTACCGCGCCCGACCTTGCGAGCGTCGGAGACACCCTTCCATGGCGGCGCTGGAGTGCGCCTGAGAATTGCGTCCCAAGTGACTCTTAGCATCGATGGATGGTTAGTCGCATGATGCTGCAGACGCACCTCCTATCCGGCGGGTTCCGGGGTCGTATCCCCGGAGAAAGGAGTTGCCATGAGTTCTGCATTGTCTGCACTAGCCATCGCGCTGCTGATTTCCGTGCTGGTCATCGACCGGCTAACGAGGTAGCAGTGCGCCCTGGCGGTCGCAGCCAAGACGGCCCCGGCGGCCGTCAGGGACTCTTAACCGGAGGGAGCCCGGTCACCCGGGCTCCTCGGAGGCACCGAATTCAGCATTCAATGCACTAGCCGATGTCATCGTAACCCATAACTTGATGCAACTCAACTGCTGCCTTAATCAGCCGCTGGCCGCAGCCACCACAGCCCTGGTCACCCGCGCCAGATCGTCCTCGCCAATCACATACGGCGGCATCGTGTAGATCAGGTCGCGGAACGGCCGCAGCCACACGCCGCGCTCGACCGCGGCCGCGGTCGCGGTCGCGATGTTCACCTCATGATCGAGCTGCACGACCCCGATCGCGCCCAGCACGCGCACGTCTGCGACCCCCGGCAGCTCGCGGGCGGGCGCGAGCCCGGCGCGCAGCCCGCGTTCGATCGCGCTCACGCGCGCGCGCCAGTCGCCGTCGGCGAGTAGATCGAGCGAGGCCAGCGCAACCGCGCAAGCAAGCGGGTTGGCCATGAACGTCGGGCCGTGCATCAGCCCGCCGCCCTCGCCGCTCGACACCGCATCGGCCACCGCGCGCGTGCAGAGCGTCGCGGCGAGCGTCATGTAGCCGCCGGTGAGCGCCTTGCCCACGCACATCACGTCCGGGGCGATCCCGGCGTGCTCTGAAGCGAACATCGCGCCGGTGCGCCCGAAGCCCGTGGCGATCTCGTCGAGCACGAGCAGCAGCCCGTGCTCGTCGCACAGCTCGCGCAGCAGCGCGACGCAGGCGGGCGCGTGAAAGCGCATCCCCCCCGCCCCCTGCACGACGGGCTCGACGATCACACCCGCCAGCTCGTGCCCGTGCGTGGCGATCAGCTCGCGCACGTGCGCCGCCCAAGCGTCGTCGAGCCCCCCGCCGAAGCCGTCGGGCGGGCGCTCGGCGAACACGTGCTGCGCCAGCACGCCCGTGAACATGCTGTGCATCCCCCCGACCGGATCGCACACCGCCATCGCGCCGAAGGTATCGCCGTGGTAGCCGCCCCTGACGGTCAATAGGCGCGTGCGCTCGGGCCGTCCGGCGGCGCGCTGGAACTGCAGACACAGCTTGATCGCGACCTCGACCGAGACCGAGCCGGAGTCGGCGAAGAACACGCGCTCGAGCCCGTCCGGAGACAGCTCGACCAACCGCTCGGCCAGCAGCACCCCCGGCTCGTGCGTGAGCCCGCCGAACATCACGTGCGCCATCTTTCCCAACTGCTCGCACACGGCAGCGTCGAGCGCGGGATGGCGGTAGCCGTGGATCGCGCACCACCAGGACGCCATCCCGTCGATCAGTTCGCGCCCGTCCGTCAGCTTCAGCCGCACGCCCTCGGCCGAGACCACAGGTAGCGAGGGCAGCGCCGCGGGCAGCGCGCCGTAGGGATGCCACACGCGCTCGCGGTCGAGCGCGAGCAGCGCGTCCCAGTCAGTCATTTTTCATACCTTTTGTGCAATCGTCGCCGCCAGGGCGTCGCTGGTCAAGCGAGGCAAGGACGCAGGGAGCGTGGCCTGCTTCGCAGGCGAACGACTGAGGACGCCGCCTCGCGCCGGCCAGCGACGCCCTGGTCAGTCCTCGTACAGGGTGAAGTCTCGCTTGCGCGCTCCGCAAACGGGGCAGAACCACGTGTCGGGGATGTCCTCGAAAGCGGTGCCCATCGGGATCCCGCCGTCGGGATCGCCCTCCTCCGGGTCATAGATGTATCCGCATGACTCGCAGATCCAGCGCTGAAGGGTCTTTGTCGTGGCGCTCATTCACGAAAGACTACCGACCGCTCCGCGCGCCGGTAGGGTCCACCGATGCACGTGCCCGGCGACAACGACCAGGCCCCGCCCGAGGGGGGCGATCTCCCACCCGAGGTGGACGAGTACAACCCCGGTCCGGAGAACCCGCCGCGCAAGGCCGCCACGGTGATCCTGCTGCGCGGCGGCTCAGACGCGCTCGAGGTGCTGCTGGTCAGGCGCACTCCCCATGCTCGCTTCATGGCCGGCGTATGGGTGTTTCCCGGTGGCGCCGTCGACGCCGGTGAGGGCGACGGCGAGGGCGCCCACCGCGCGGCCGCGGTCCGCGAGCTGCGCGAGGAGGCGGGGATCGCGCTGGCCGACCCGGCAGAGCTCGTCGAGTTCTCGCGTTGGATCACGCCGGCGGCCGTGCGCACGCGCTTTGACACCCACTTCTTCCTCGCCCCCCTCCCGGTCGGGCAAGAGCCACAGGTCGACGGCGAGGAGTGTGTCGATCTCGGCTGGTTCACGCCCCGGGCGGCGCTCGGCGCCCACGCGGCCGGAGAGATCGTGCTCGTCTTCCCCACGATCAAGCACTGCGAGCAGCTGCTCGAGTTCGCTTCCGTCGACGACCTGCTCGCGCACGCGCGCGGGCGCGACGTGCAGCCGATTCAGCCGAAGGTGTTCATGGACGGCGAGGTCGCCCGCGTACTCCTGCCGGGCGAGCCGGGATATTAGTTCTCGAAAAGACGAACGTCCGCAACGAAATAATTCACGCCGAGAGGGAATCCGGTTTTGAATAGGTTGCCGGGAGTCAGCTTTGGCGCCGCTGGGCGTCGATCACGTGCGTGACCGCGTTGATCAGCGCCAGATGGGTAAACGCCTGCGGGTAGTTGCCGAGGTGGCGCCCGCTCGAGGCTTCGAGCTCCTCGCCGTACAGCTCCAGCTTCGAGGAGTACGAGAGCAGGCGCTCGCAGAGGTGTTCGGCGTCGCGGTCGTCGCCGATCTCCGACAGCGCCGAGACGAGCCAGAACGAGCAGATCAGGAAGGTCCCCTCCTTGCCGTGCAGGCCGTCGTCGGTCTCGTCGGTGCGGTAGCGCAGCACGAGCCCGTTCTCGGTCAGCTCGTCGCGGATCGTACGCACCGTCGCACACACGCGTTCATCCTCAGGCGGCAGAAAGCGCAGGAGCGGGACGAGCAGCGTCGAAGCGTCGAGTGCGTCGGTGTCGTAGTGCTGGCGAAAGACGCCGCGCGAGTCGACGCCGTTGGCGAGGATGTCCTCGCGCATCTCCTCGGCTAGCGCCTGGAACTCCTCGGCGTGATCCTTGTTGCCGCGCCGTTCGGCCAGTCGCGCGCCACGGTCCAGCGCGACCCAGCACATGAGCTTCGAGGAGACGTAGTGCCGGGGCTCCCCGCGCGCCTCCCAGATCCCCTGGTCGGGTTCCCGCCACACGGCGGCCGCGCATCTGACCTGGTCGATCAGCACCGGCCACAACCGCTCGGGGATGTGGTCGCGCTGCTTGGAATGCAGGTACACCGAGTCGAGCACCGCGCCGAACACGTCGTTCTGGCGCTGGTTGTAAGCGCCGTTGCCGAGGCGCACGGGCTTGGATCCCTCATAGCCGCTGAGATGATCGAGCGTCGACTCCTTCAGATCTTTCTCGCCGCGCACCCCGTACATGATCTGCAACGAGCCGTCCTCGTTGCGCGGGACTTCCGCCACGTACTCGATGAAATCGTCGGCCTCCCAGTCGAGGCCGAGCGCGTGCAGCGCCCACAGCGTGAACGAGGCGTCGCGCATCCAGCAGTAGCGGTAGTCCCAATTGCGCTCGCCGCCCGGCGTCTCGGGCAGCGATGTCGTCGGCGCGGCCACCAGGGCGCCGGTGGGCATGAACGTCAGTCCCTTCAGCACGAGCGCCGAGCGCTGCAGGTGCGCGCGCCAGGGATGATCGGGATAGGTGCCTTCGGCGAGCCAGCCGCGCCAGAAGTGGCCCGTCTTCTCGAGGATCCGCTCGGCTTCCTCGGCCGTGTGCGGGCCGCCGCGCGACTCCGTCCAGGAGATCGCACAGAAGCGTTTCTCGCCCTCGACCATCGTGTGACGGCCGTGCGTGCGGTTGCCCTCGATGCCCATGCGGATGTCGCTGAACAGCCTGAACATCGTCGCGCCGTCGGTCGCATCCATCTCGCACGCGTCGTGCGCATCGTGCGGCGCCGTGTCGAGCTCGACCCTCTGCCAGTTCGCCGGAGTGGCGCCGTAGTCGAACATCGGCTCGCACACGACCTCCACCTGCACCTGTCCCTGGACGCATTCGATCATGCGTACCAGCAGGTGGTCGGCGTCGAAGTCGGTCGGCGGGCGCGTGTGGCTGGAGCCGTGCTCGTTGTCGTGCCATTCGCCCATCGCCAGCGCGTCGACGACGCGGATCCATCCCTGCGGGGTCATCCACGTCGTCTCGATCATGTTCGTGCCCGGCACGTAGCGCCGTCCGGCCGGCACGTACAGCCCGTAGGGCCCGACGCGCCAGCTGCCGGCGCCGCGGTCGAGCAGCGCGCCGAACACCGACGGCGAGTCGAAGTACGGCAGGCACATCCACTCGATCGAGCCGTCCGAGGCGACCAGCGCGCCGGTGTGACAGTCGGAGAGAAAGCCGTAGTCGGCGATCGGCGGGAACGGCGAGTCGAGCGAGGAGCCGGTCGTACGAGCCACGGGAGCAGGGGAGCGCCCGGCGGCCGCGGACGCCACCTCGGGCTTCGCCACCCCGGGCTTCACCAGTCGGTGCGGTCGAACTTGGGCCGCTGGACACCCGCCGGCAGGATCTGCTCCTCGGCGAACTTGTCGAGATAGGCGGCGAGCGTCGCGGTCGCCAGCGGGCGCATCGCGTCGGGCACGTCGGGCCACGCCGAGTCGAGCATCTGCTCGACCGTGCGCGCGCCTTCGCCGAGCGCCAGCAGCAGACGGTTTTCGCGATCGATGCGATGACCGAGGTACTCCTTGAGCTTGGCGTGGGCGTCCCACACCGGAGGGCCGTGACCGGGGCACAGCACGTTGAAGTCTTCGCGCATGGTCAGGCGCGTGAGCGAGAGCATGTAGCCGGCCATCGCGTCCTCGTGCGGGGAGATGAAGACGCTGCCGTCGCCGAGCACGGCGTCGCCCGTGAAGCACGCGCCCTCGCCGATCAGCGCGAAGTGGTCGGGGGCGTGCCCGGGCGTCGAGACGGCCTGGAACGGGCCGAAGCGGAGATCCTCCTCCAGCCTGACGTCGACCTCGCCGCGAGCGCCCGCGAGCGGTGCGGGATGCTGTTCGAGCATCGTCTCCACGGCCTCGGTGTGGTCGAGGTGGTCGTGCGTGAGCACGATGCCGCCGAGCCCGCCGCGCTCGTCGATCGCGGCGAGCATGCGCTTGATGTGCTCATCGCGCAGCGGACCCGGGTCGACGATCCACGTCGGGCGGCGGCCGACGACCCACGTGTTGGTGCCCGACAGCGTGAACAATCCCGGGTTCGGGGCGCGAATTCGCAGGATGTCGTAGTGCGCCAGGAGGTCCGCGTCGGATTCGGCCTCGATCGCCGAAGCCTCCGCATCTGAATCCGGCGGGAGCGGTGTATCGGGTGGAAGCGGTGTGGTCACGCGCGCGACGTTAGCTGAGAAGGCGGAGTGAATGACGGCTCGCTGTGCCTACCTCGACCTGCGGGGCCTTCTCGCGCCGCCCTTGGAAGCGTGCTTTCGCGCCCCGTCGCCCCTTGTCGCATCGCTCGGCAAGCCGCCCAGATCGAGCTCGCGACGCAGTCCCAGGCTGCCGACCATGCCCACCAGTTCGCGCGCCTGATCGTGCGCTACGAGCGTGACGCCGACGCCGCTCGCGCCGGCGCGGGCGGTGCGCCCGATGCGGTGCACGTAGTCCTCGCGCGTGGCCGGGATGTCGTAGTTGATGACATGGGTGATCCCCGCGACGTCGATCCCGCGCGCGGCGACGTCCGTCGCCACGAGCGTGTCGACCACGCCCGCCTCGAAGTTGGCGAGCGCTCGCTCGCGCTGGCCCTGGGACTTGTCGCCGTGCATCGCAACCGCCCGCACGCTGCTCGCGCCGAGCCGCTTGACGAGCCGGTCGGCGCCGCGCTTGGTGCGCACGAACACGAGCGTCAACCCGCGCTCTGAGTCCTTCAGCTCGGTGATCAGCCGCGCGACCTTGCCCTCGTGGGAGACGGTCACGAAACGGTGCTCCACGTCGCCCTTGCGCTCGGCGGAGTGCGCGTGCTCGTGGCGGCGCGGATCGGTGGTGTAGGCGTTGGCGATGCGCCCGACCTCGCCCTGCAGCGTGGCCGAGAACAGCATCGTCTGGCGCTCGCGCGCGGTCATCTTCACGATTTTGTCGACGACCGGGCGAAAGCCCATGTCGAGCATCCTGTCGGCCTCGTCGAGCACGAGCAGCCGGATGCGATCGAGCGTCACGTCGCGGCGGTCGATCAGGTCGAGCAGACGGCCCGGCGTGGCGACGAGGATGTGCGCGCGTGAGGCGTTGCGCGCCTGCTTGACGATCCCGGCGCCACCGTACACCGCTGCGATCGACAGCGCGCGGGCGTGTGCGAGCGGGCGCAGGTCCTCGACGATCTGCAGCGCCAGCTCGCGCGTCGGCGCGAGCACGAGCGCGGACGGCCGCGGGTCGGAGTCGCGCAGCCGCTCGACGAGCGGTACGCCGAAGGCGAGCGTCTTGCCCGAGCCGGTCGGTGACTGGGCGAGCACGTCGTGGCCCGCGAGCACGTCCGGGATTACCATCTTCTGGACGGCGAACGGCGTGGCGATCCCGCGCTTGGCGAGCTCACCGGTGACGACCTCGGACACGCCGAGGTCGGCGAAAGTCTCTTGCTTCATGTTGTTGGTGCTCCTTCTTGCGACCCTGTGGTCGCTGATACGGATGGAGATTCCCTGAACTGACCCCATCCGCGCGTTGCGAGCGCCAACAAGACAAAGAACCTCGCGGACGACGTCGCCGTCCGTATTCGGACCGTATCAGACTTTCGTCCGACCTCTTGCAATACGCGTGCCGCCCTGCCTCACTCCAAACTTGCCATCACATGCTTTATGACCGTGTAGTCCTCCAGTGAATAAACGCTCAGATCCTTGCCGTATCCCGACTCCTTGAACCCGCCGTGGGGCATCTCCGAGACGAGCGGGATGTGGTCGTTGATCCATACGCACCCGAACCGGAGCGCCTTCGACACGCGCAGCGCGCGGCCCACGTCGCGTGTCCAGACCGAGGAGGCGAGCCCGTAGCGGGTGGCGTTCGCCCACTCGATCGCCTGCGCCTCGTCGCTGAACCGCTGCACGGTGATCACCGGGCCGAAGATCTCTCTCTGGATCATCTCGTCATCCTGCTCGAGCCCGGCGACAACCGTCGGAGCGAGGAAGAACCCCGGTCGCTGCGGCTGCGTCCCGCCGGTCACGACCTCGGCATGGTCGGGCCTGCGCTCCAGAAAGCCCTCCACGCGCTCGCGCTGGCGCGCCGAGTTGACCGGGCCGAGCGTCGTCTCGGACGCGAGCGTGTCACCGAGCACGAGCCCCTGCGCCTGCTCGGCCAGGCCGTTGACCACGTCCTCATACACACCGCTCCCCGCCAGCACGCGCGTGGCCGCGGTGCAGTCCTGCCCGGCGTTGTAGTAGCCCGTCCCCGCGATCGTCTCGAGCGCCGACTCGAGGCTGACGTCGTCGAACACCACCACGGGCGCCTTGCCGCCGAGCTCGAGGTGCACGCGCTTGAGCGTCTCCGCCGCCGTGCGGGCGATGTGCTTGCCGGTCTGCACCGACCCCGTCAGCGAGACCATGTCCACGTCGGGATGGCCGATCAGCGCCTCGCCGGTCGGCTCTCCCGGCCCGGTCACGACGTTCAGCACGCCGGGCGGCAGCACGTCCGCGGCCAGCTCGGCGAAGCGGACCGTCGTCAGCGGCGTCGTCTCCGCCGGTTTCAGCACGATCGTGTTGCCCGCCGCGAGCGCCGGGGCGATCTTCCAGATCGCCATCATCAGCGGGTAGTTCCACGGCGTGATCTGCGCGACCACCCCGACCGCCTCGCGGCGGGTGAACGAGGTGTAGCCCTCCATGTACTCCCCCGCCGCCCTCCCCTCCAGGCAGCGCGCGGCCCCGGCGAAGAAGCGCAGGTTGTCGGCCATCACTCCCAGCTCGTCGTTTCGCACGGCTTCGATCGGCTTGCCCGCGTTCAGCGCCTCCATGCGCGCGAGCTCCTCGCCGTGCTCCTCCACCTTCGCCGCCAGCGCGAGCAGCGCCTGCGCCCGCTGGGCGGGCGTCGTCTGCGACCAGCCCGCGAACGCTCGCCGCGCGGCCCTCACCGCGCGGTCCACGTCCTCGGGGGTCGATCGCGACGCCCGCGCCAGCTCCTCTCCGGTAGCCGGGTTCAGCACCGGATCGCTGTCGCCGTCGGAGGCGAGCTGCTCACCGTCGATGAAGTTCTTCAGCGTGTCGACTGTCTCGGTTGTCATGCTCGCCCTCTTTCGTTCGGATCCGGGAACGGCCCTCTCTCGGTCGGACCCGGATACGTCATCCGAGCGACCGCACGCGCGGGGCCGAGCCCGGGAGACCGACTCCGTCCATCGCGGTCACGCCCAGCGCCTCGGCGACCGCCGGGTGGACGATCTCACCGCCGGCGACGTTCAACCCCGACCGCAGCGCGGGACTGCGCTTCAGGGCATCGCTCACGCCGTGCTCGGCCAGCTCGATCGCGTACGGCAGCGTGGCGTTCGTCAGCGCGTACGTCGAGGTGATCGGCACCGCGCCGGGCATGTTCGTCACGCAGTAGTGCGTGATCCCCTCGACCTCGAACGTCGGCTCGGAGTGCGTCGTCGGGCGCGAGGTCTCAAAACAGCCACCCTGGTCGATCGACACGTCGACCAGCACCGCGTTGCGCTTCATCAGCTTCAGCTGCTCGCGCGTCACGATCCGCGGCGCGCGCCCGCCGTGCACGAGCACCGCGCCGATCACGAGATCGGCGCTCGGCAGCATCTCCTCGATCGCGAGCGTCGATGAGTACACCGTCGAGGCTCTGCCCGCGAACGCGACTTCAAGCTCCCGCAGCCGGTCGATCGAGCGGTCGAACACGAACACGTCGGCCTGCATCCCGATCGCGATCACCGCCGCGTTCATCCCCACCACGCCGCCGCCGATCACGAGCACGGTGGCGGCGGCCACACCCGGCACGCCGCCAAGCAGGATCCCCCGCCCGCCGAGCGGCTTCTCGAGCATGAACGCGCCCGCCTGCGTGGCGATCTTGCCCGCCACCTCGCTCATCGGCGCGAGCAGCGGCAGCCGGCCGTCGGAGTCCTCGACCGTCTCATACGCGATGCACGTCGCCCCCGACTCCCGCAGTCCGCGCGCGAGTTCGGGCTCGGCGGCGAGATGCAGGTAGGTGAACAACGTCTGTCCCTCGCGCAGCATCTCCACCTCGACCGGCTGGGGCTCCTTCACCTTCAACACCAGCTCCGCGCGCGCGAACACCGCCTGTGCGTCATCGACGATCTCCGCTCCCTGCGCCGCGAACTGCTCGTCGCTCATCGCGCTGCCCGCGCCGGCGCCCGCCTGCACGAGCACCTCGTGCCCACGCGCGCTCAGCTCTCTTACCCCCGCCGGTGTGATCGCGACGCGGTACTCGTCCGCCTTGATCTCGCTCGGCACCCCGATCCTCATCCTCGACCCGCCCCGCATGCCACCCTCGGCTTGCCTCCGAGCCGAATACCCCTCACGCGCGCGTGCGCCCCCGGCGCTGCGCACGCCAGACTCCCGGAGGGAGACCCCTCAAAAAAGTCGTTCCTCACCTTGCCAGCTCCCTGCCACGCAGCGCGAGCCAGAACTCGATGCGGTCGCGGGCGTGGGAGAAGTCGCGCCCGGTCAGCTGTTCGACGCGGCGAATCCGGTAGCGCAGCGTGTGGCGGTGGCAGTAGAGCGCGCTCGCCGCCTTCTCCCAGTGGCCGTTGTGCTCGATGAACACGTCCAGCGAGCGCAGCAGCTCATCGCCGTAGTCGCCCTCCCCCTGCTCCACCGGCCCGAGCACGCCGCGGCAGTAGGAGATCAGCGCGTCGTCGTCCTGCAGCGACAGCAGCAGTTGAAACGCGCCCAGGTCCTCGTATGAGGCGACGTCGGGCGCGTCGCCGTTCTGCAGGCGCACGGCCTCCAGGGCGCAGCGCGCCTCGTGAAAGCTCAGCCGCAGCGAGTGCGTCGGCGCGACGCGGCTCGCCGCGGCGGCGACCGCCGTCTCGCCGAAGCGCGCTGCCAGCTCGCTCCTCAGCTTGCGTGCCAGCTCGATCGGTTCGAGCTCCCTGCCGTCGAGCACCGCGCACAACAGCCCCGCGCGGATCGCCACGAGGCTCGGGCGCTGCTCGCGCTCGAGCAGCCGTTCCAGCAGCGGCGCCGCGGCGCTCGGGTCGGGCAGCCTGAACGCCAGCACCGCCGCCTGCTCGCCGATCCCGAACGGGCGCAGCCGCGCCTGCAGCTCCTCCGGGTACAGATGCCCGGTCAGCGCCTCCGCGAGCACGTCGCCGACCATGTTGCGCTGCAGCATTTCATAGCGCTCGTTCACCAATTGCGCGAACGCGCGCTCGGTGATCGCGATGAACGGCAGCTCGTACGGCACCTCGAACACGGGGAAGGAGCGCTTGCGCGCGGCCGTCACGAGCGCCGTCGGGATACGCTTGTGGGTGAAGCCCGTCCCGAACCCCAGCCCCGCGATCTCATGGTCTGCCAGCCGCTCGATCAGCTCGCGCTGCGCCTTCGGCCCGTCCAGCTGGATTCCCATCGTCAGCAGCAGCTCGCCCCCTTTCAGCCACGGCGTGGGGTCGGTCAGCTCGGTGCTGTGCACCCAGCGCACGTGTGCCTGCGCCGACTCCTCCCCCGAGACGAGCGTCAGCCCGAGCTCGGCGATCAGGCTCGCGACAGTGAGCTCCATCCCTCCACCCGTTCCGAAGCCTCGCTCAAGACCGGTCTCAGGATCGACTCGATCTCCTCGAACTGCTCCTCGCCCGCGATCAGCGGCGGCGAGAGCTGCACGACCGGATCGCCGCGATCGTCGGTGCGGCAGATCAGCCCGCGGCTGTACAGCTCGCCGGAGAGGAAGCCGCGCAGCAGGTGCTCGGCCTCCTCATGGGTGAACGTCTCCTTGGTCTCCCTGTCCTTCACCAGCTCGATCGCCTGGAAGTACCCCGCGCCGCGCACGTCGCCGACGATCGGCAGGTCGCGCAGGCCGTCGAGCATCTCCCGGAAGCCCCCCTCGTTCGCGCGCACGCGCGCGCACAGATCCTCGCGCTCCATCACGTCGATGTTCGCCAGCCCCACCGCGCACGCCATCGGGTGCCCGCCGAAGGTGAAGCCGTGAATGAAGGTCTCGTTCCCGTGCAGGAACGGCTCGGCGATCCGGTCCGACGCGAGCACCGCGCCGAGCGGCGCGTAGGCGGAGGTGAGGCCCTTGGCCATCGTGATCATGTCCGGCTCGTAGTCGAACCGTTCGCACCCGAACCAGTGCCCGAGCCTCCCCCACGCGCAGATCACCTCGTCGGAGATCAGCAGCACGCCGTGCTTGTCGCAGATCTCGCGCACGCGCTGGAAGTAGCCCTCCTGGGGCACGAAGCAGCCGCCGCTGTTCTGCACCGGCTCGAGAATCACCGCCGCGACCGTCTGCTCCCCCTCGAACAGGATCGCCTCCTCGATCGCCTCAGCCGCCCACAGCGGATCGCGGTCCTCGGCCCAGCGGTATGAGTTCGTGTTCGGCACGTGGTTGCCGCCCGGGGTGAGCGGCTCGAACGGCGTCCTCAGCGCGGGCACGCCCGTCGCCGTCAGCGCCCCCATCGAGGTCCCGTGGTAGGCCAGTCTCCGCGAGATCAGCTTGTGCCTGGTGGGCTCGCCGTTGGCGGCGTGATAGGCCTTGGCGAGCTTCCACGCCGACTCGACCGCCTCCGAGCCGCCGCTCGTGAAGAACACGCGGTTCAGCTCCCCGGGCGCGAGCTTGGCGATGCGCGTCGCCAGCTCGATCGCGCGCGGGTGCGCGTAGCTCCAGTTCGTGTAGAACCCGAGCTCCCCCGCCTGCCTGGCGGCCGCCTCTCCCAGCTCTGTGCGGCCGTGGCCGATGTTCACGCAGTACAGCGCCGATAGCCCGTCGAGATAGCGCTTGCCGTGCTCGTCGTACACGTAGCACCCCTCACCCCTGACGATCACCGGCACCTCGTGCTCGGCGTCGTATGAGCCCATGCGCGTGAAGTGCATCCACAGGTGACGCTTTGCCTGCTCTTGCAGCTCGCTGGTGGCTCCATCGCTAGACATCGAGGACAACGCTACTCCTCCACTATGTATGGCTCAAGCGGCCACTCGTTCAACAACCTTCCATCTCATTGTACGACCCGTACAACTGCGGCTGTTCGTTTTGGGGATTCCGCCTCTTGGTATCTGTCGCGCCAGGACGTAGCTTCTGTCACGAGCATCGAATCGCTCGGGGAGCGTGTCACGGCTCACCCGTCACGTCGATTGAAGGGGGACACATCATGGCCACCGACAGCGCCGTCGCACCCGGGGGAGCCCTACCACCATCTGGCGCACCGGCCTCCTCACGCGTCGTCGACAAGGGCCTCAAGCGGGGCGCGATCGGCTACCTCTCGAACATCGTGATCGGCGTCGCCTCGACCGCGCCCGCCTACTCGCTGGCCGCGACACTGGGGTTCATCGTCGCCGTCAAAGGCGTCGGCGTGCACGCGCCCGCGGTGATGCTCGTGGCGTTCATCCCGATGCTGCTCGTCGCCGCCGCCTACAAGTACTTCAACCGCGCCGACCCCGACGCGGGCACGACATTCGCTTGGGTCACGCGCACGTTCGGCCCGACGGCGGGCTGGATGAACGGCTGGGCGATCTTCCTCTCCGACGTGATCGTGATGGCCTCTTTGGCGGCGATCGCGGCGATCTACACGTTCAAGCTCTTCGGCTTCACCGAACTCGGCGAATCCAAAGCGGCGATCATCGCCGCCGCCGTCCTGTGGATTGCCCTGATGACCTGGATCTGCTACCGCGGCATCGAGCTCTCGGCGCGCATCCAGCAGTTCCTGCTCAGCGCGGAGGTGTTCATCCTCGGGCTGTTCTCCGTCGTGGCGTTCGTCAAGGTCTACGGCAGCCATCCCCCAGCCGGCTCGATCAAGCCGTCGCTCGACTGGATCAACCCCTTCGCGATGCGCTTCTCCGACCTCGTCGTCGCGTTGCTGCTCGCGGTCTTCATCTACTGGGGCTGGGACTCCGGCGTGGCCGTCAACGAGGAGTCCGAGGACCCGGCCGAGGGCCCCGGCAAGGCGGCGGTCGTCTCGACGATCCTGCTCGTGCTGGTCTACGTGCTCGTCACCGCCGCCGCGCAGTCCTTCCACGGGGTCGGCTTCCTGACCGGCAAGGAAAACCAGGCCGACATCCTCAACGCGCTCGGCGGCGGCGTGCTGGGAAGCGGGCTCGACAAGCTGCTGATCGTCGCGGTGCTCACCTCGGCGTCGGCCTCCACGCAGACGACGATCCTGCCGACCGCGCGCACGACGCTGTCGATGGCGCACTGGAAAGCGGTCACGACCCTACTCGCGCGCGTACACAAACGCTACCTGACCCCGACCGTCTCGACGCTCGGCTTCGGCCTGCTGTCGATCATCGTCACGGTCCTGCTGCTGCTGCTGTCCGAAAGCGTCCTCGAAGACTCGCTCACCGCGATCGGCTTTCCGATCTGCTTCTACTACGGCTTCACCGGGGTCGCCTGCGGATTCTACTTCCGTCACGACCTGCTCAAAAGCGCGCGCAACCTCCTGCTGCTCGGCCTCGGCCCGCTGCTCGGCGGGCTGATGCTGTTCGGGATCGGGATCAAGGCGGCGGTCTACTACGGCCACGCGGAAAACGTCTCGTCCAAGCCGATCCTCGGCATCACGCTGCCGCTGTGGATGGGCATCGGCGGCATGTTGCTCGGCTTCGTGATCATGCTCGCCTCGCGCCCGTTCTTCCGCGACTACTTCTCGCGCCGGTGGGAAACCGCGCCGCCGGGGGCGGTCGAGCGGCCGGCGCCGGCAGAGCCGGCGCCGGCACGAGTTGAGTTCTGAAGCGGAGGCTCATCGCGACGGGGTTATTTTTCGCTGTCGATGACGCCGATCGTCGTGGCCTCTTTGATGTTGTTGTTCTGGATGATCGTGTTGGTCCCGCCGGGTGAGGGCAGGCCGAGTTTGCGGTTGATGAGGGGATCGACGAGGAATGAGAGGGGTCCGCCGCAGCCGGTTGCTTCGGGAGCGGAGAACGAGTTGTCGACCAGCTTGCTGTTCGTGACTTCGATCAGTTCGTAGCTGTCTTTGAACTTGATTTCGCCGACCTTTCCCGAGATCGGGGTGTTCGGGGCGGGCGGGCTGGTGGTGCCGCTCGTGAGGTTCAGGACGACCGGGTTCGCGCTCGAGCCGATATAGCATTCGCGGCCCAACAATGGGTTTTCGAGATGGATCCGGACCGGCATCGTCACCGCCGCGCCTTCCTGATTGGCCAGGTTGTTCGTGCTGATCCCGATTTCACTCGCGGGACGCGCCAGTTCCGTGGTCGCGCTCACGCTCGTCACGCGGCTTTCGAAGACCGCTTCGCACGTCCTGCGCCTGATCCGTTCAAAGAATCCGCTCCCCTTGATTTCGGCGCAGTTGACGACACCGAGCAGGCCGCCGGGAACCTTCTGCGGCGTCCTCGACAGCGTTTCGCCGTTCAACGCCCCCACGAATCCCTCCGAGCTCGAGCCCGCGGCGGTGATTCCGCCCTGCAGCGTGATCGGGCTGACGAAAGGCACGACCTGCTTACCGAGCACCACTTCCCCACTCAACGTCTGCGTATACATACACAGTTCCACACCCGCCGCAAACCTTGGACACTGCTTGAAAGCGGCAAAGTCGCCCGTCGGTTCCTTCGCCGACGCGGGCGACGCCACCCCCAGGCCGCCCAGCAGTGGCACGACCGACACGATGGCAACGACCAGCCTACGCCTACACGCGCTCGCCACACGCACCCCCTGATACTCGAACATACACATCCTCCTTGTTAGTACGCTGAATAGGAACGATCACGACCACGGGGCGAGCACAGCGCACCTCTCCGCGCACCTCGCACCCCGAATATCCGTCACTTCTTCTTTTTTGTCTTCTTCGCTCCCTTCTTTCTCTTCGCACACCCCGAGACGGCGATCTTCGTGCTCTGGTGGATTTCGGCGCCGTTCTGGGCGAGGAACGCGGTCGGCATCTTCAACGTCTGACCACAGAAGCTGCCGTGGTCCTTGGCGGGCAGGTTCGCCGCCAAAGCCGAGAACTTGCCCTGACCCAACCTCAGTTCAAAGCTGCTGAAGGGGACATCGGGAACCGTCTTGAACGTCGTCGAGGTGATCCCCGCGTGGCTGATGTTCGTCGTGCCGACGAGATCGACGGTGACGTTGTCGCCCTGCAGCACCATCGTCAGCGACGGGAACGCTTCCCCACCATGCGAGACAAAGATCGCCGGGCCCGATACCGGGACCGGCAACAGCGGCGTATGGACGGTCGCGTAGCCGATCTTCGATTCCTTCGGGCAGTTGGCGGGGTTCGCTTCGAACTGCGCGTTCGTGCATGCCTTCTGCAGCGTCGTCAACCTGGACGGGAGCTGCTTCGGCAGGTCGACCTTCACCCGTGTGATGTTCGACTGCGTGCCCTGCGCCGCCACGGGATAGGACAGCTTCGCGGTCAACCCGGCGCCGTTTGCTTTGGTCGTGTAGCCGGGCGTCGAGACCGCGAATTTTGGCTTGAATTCGAGGCTGCGACACGAACCCATCCCAAACGGGCTGGAGATCGCCGCGGTCGCACTGGGGCCTCCCGCCCCTGGCGGTGGCGTGCCGTACGCAGTGCCCGAGAACGACTGCACGTTGCAGTTCGTCGGGTTGAACATGAAGTCGGGCCGGTCGATCACCGCGTCGACCGAGCGCAGATCCGTCGGCACGCCCGCGACGACCTGCGGCAGGGGATCGGTCGTAATGGTGATCTGCGCGGTGTGGGGGTCGACCGCGATCGAGGCCCGCGTCACGACCGTGCCGAGGTAGAACGGGCCCGCCAACACGGGTGTGACGATCGACAAACCAAATGGGGCGCCCATGTACGGGCCGGTCAGGTAGATCGGCAGTTCCGGCTCGCCAGGCTGGGGCAGCACGAGTGGGTAGGGGCCCGGCCCGGAGCTCACGCTCGCGTGACCGATCTGCGACGTCTTCGGACACGTCCCCGCGTTCGCCTCCGCTTCATCGCACAGCGGGACGTTCGAGAGCATCCCCGACAGACCCTCAGGCGCCTTGAACTGGAGCCTTTCGATCCGCTGCTGCCCATCGCCGCGCTGCAACAACATGCTGAAGTCCGCGAACCCGCCCGCCTGATCGGTCGTCGAACCAGCGGTCAGCGACGGGCTGAACGGCAGCGGGCTCAACGGGCAGGCGCTGCCACCCGGGCCTTCGGACAAGCCGAATTCCGCCGTGGGGAATGCATCCGAAAGGAAATTCGCGCTGGAACCGGGCATGCCGGCCCACGACGTGAAATCGGCAGCGAACCCCTGGCCAGGACCGTACGCCCCGCACTGCGCCGGCGTATCCAGAGCAGCCTGGGGACCGCCACTGAACGACAGCTTGAAGTCCGTGTACGGCAGCTCCGGCGTGTTCGAGAACGTCGTCGTCAGCTGTCCGGTCGCTTCATTCAAGTGCACCACGCCCACAAGCTTCAGGAACACGCCTTCGCCTTCGGCCGTCACCAGCAGCTTCAGTTCCGGGGGGTTAGACTGCAACACGTACACGCTGCCGCGCAGAGGATGCTGCAATAGCGGCGTTTCGATTTCATCCGTCCCGACCTTCGAAGCGTTTGGGCAGTGCGCGGGACTGTTGTCTTCCTCGCCGCTCGCGCGTTCGGCTTCCGTCGTCAGCCCGTCTTCAGCAGGCCCACAGGCCTGCAACCCGGCCGCCTGCCCAGGATTGATGACCAGGCCCCGCGGCAACGTGACGGTCGTGTTCTGGATATCCGCCGTCGAGACACCGTCCGGAGCTTCAAGCCCGCCAACCGGGGGCTTCACCTCCACCGTCAGCCCGGCCGGCGTGTCCGACCTAGCGGTGTCGGGCGCAATCGAGATGCCGGGCGCGAACCCGAGGTTTTCGCAGCCCGTGAAGCCCTCTTCGTTGCCGTCGAAGTCGTGCGTCGTGAAGCTTTTGTGGTCAGTAAAGCCGCCTTCCCACGAGTCGGCGGATACGTCGAAGCGTTGTGGGGCCCCGCACGCGGTGGGCAGCGTGAGGAACGGTGCGTTGCCGACGTTCACGGCGCCGCCCACGTGCCAGGGCGCATGGCTCGGGTCGCCGGGATTGCCCCACAGGACGAGCACGCTGCTGGTCACGTCGCGCTCGGCGATGTTCGCGGCGGTCGTGTTGAGGCCGTAGTCGCCGCCGCTGCGCACTGACGTGTTGACGACCGTGTTGATGCCGGAGATCTGAAAGCCGATCGCCGCCGGCTCTCCGGCCGGAGGGACGAGGTTATAGACCGGCTGGTTGCCGAATCCAGGAATTTTGGCGTTGCTCAGGAGATTGGTACCGAGGACTTCGGCGGCGATCATGCCCACCTGCGTGTCCGAGGGACACTCGGTCCCGTTGAACTGCTGCTGTGTGCAGCGCGGGATTGCTGTGGGGTCACCCACGAGGCCGGGGGGTAAGGCGAACGTGAGGTTGCGCTCATCAGCGCCCGCATCTAATACCCCTTCGAAGGATTCCGGTCCTAAGACCACCTTGTTCTCGTCAAAGGAGAACGTCGCCTCGTAGGGGTGCGAGCCAGCCCGAAAGTCGGTTGTCCCGTCGGCGTTGCTGAACCAAGCGTCGACGCTTTCCAGGCCGAAGGGAGCCGGGTTCTCACTGACCGTGATGGAGTCTGTCGTGGCGGCCGCCTGGCTGGCGCCGCCACCGGCGATGACGACGTGGTTCGGTGCCAACACGCCTTCCGCCGCCGGGACTTCGACGGCGATCGCGATCTGGGGGTCCGCCTCGTTAGGATCGTAGAGCGAGGTGTACTTGGCAGGCGTGGGCGTGCCTCCGCCCCCGGCGAGGTGCGTCAAACGTTCGTCGTTGACACAGGTCACGACCGTCGCGCCAGCGACGGGGCCACCGCCGTTGCCGGTGCAAGCCCAAGGTTCAGGCTCTTCTTCTTCACCGAAGCCAGGTTCGTATTCGGCGGGCGCGGGATGGCGCGCTTTGGCGAAGGCGCCCGCTCCGGTCGCGACGAGTCCGGCCGGCAGTGTGTCGGTGACCGTTACCGAGCCTTCGCTGTTGGCGGCTCCAACGTCGAGGACCCGTATGATGATCGCCCCGTGGCCGTGCGGTTTGAGATAGGTCGGGATGGTCCGCGCCTGAAGCGCCCAACCGGGCGCCGGCTGGACAGCCGCATGTGCGGTCGAGGCGCCAACTGAGAGAGCTGCCACGATTACAGCGAGGAAAAGGGCTCTTGGGGTCGTCATTAGCGTGCCCTCCGGTTGGTGGTGGCTTTCTTGGCGCGCTGCTTCTTCTTCGGCGTGGCCGCATAGCGTTTTCTGGCCTGCTTCTCACAACCCGCACGCTGCTTCTTTGGCTTGCGCTTGCATGCCTTCAGCGCAACCGCAAGCTTTTGCGCGTTCGTCAGCGCCTTCGGTTTGAGGGCCGGCGGCGGTGAGGAGGAGAAATTGCCGCTGCCACTGAACGTCGAGCTCGCCGGCGTCGCGAAGCTCGGTGCCGCCGGCGGTACGCCTTGGCAGCCAGTTCCCGTGCAGGCGAGGCTCGTTTCGGGAAAGCCCCCGCCGACCCGGGCGTCATACAGCTTGACGTTTTCATCGATCGCCGCGCCGGTGAGGTCCGCGCGCTGGGTGAAGAAGACGTCGCTACCGTCGGCGCTGGCGTCGGTGAAGTAGGCAGCGTGGGGTGTGGTAACGCTCGAGATCGGCGCGATGCATCCGCCGACTTCGGTACAGTCACCCGTGCCGTTCTCCTCCCACTCATAGACCTGCTGATGGTCGCTGGTGTCGCTTTGCACGAGGGCTTGGTTGCTCATGAAGAAGACCTCCGTGCCGGCTGTGTTGATCGACCGCGGTTGATACGTCGGGTGGCGACTCTCGGCAAGATTGCCTCCATTTGAGTCTTCCCATGCTTCCGCGGAGGGCTGGGGCGGAACGCCAGTGCGATTGCATGAGACACAAAGGAGCTGCTTGGCGCCGGCTTGATACATGAACACCTCGGGCAGCGGAGCATATTCTGGCGTCGGCTGAACGCCAGGTTCGGAGTTCACAAACGTCTGAATTCCCGTGTTGTCGTAACCGGTGAGGGAGGTACGCGACGAGAACACGAGGGCTTCCCCGCTGCCTGCCACCTGGGCGGTGCGGTTACCCGGCGAGACCGCCCAGTCCCCCTGTCGCGGCTCGACGTTAGTCGTGAGCGGAAAGATGTTTGTGCCGTCTTCGAGACTGACCGTGGCGACGAACGTGATCGTCCCCGCGTGGTACTCGTACACATTGGGTTGCCCAGCCTGCGCCGAGCGGCCGTCGGTGGCGTTTGAGGCAAGGATCCCGTCGGCCGCGAAGTACACGTACGAACCGTCTTCGCTGGCGCCGAGCACACCCAGGACGTCGGCGTGTCCCGATTCGAGCCCCGTGAGATCCACGAGTGCCCCAGTGTTTACGTTGAATTCGTAGAGGTCGGGTTCGTTGGGGTCGGCGGAGGATCCGGCTGTGAGTTGACTTTCATCGGTGAAGAACACGCGTGAACCGTCGGCGCTCGCACCCCGGTACTGCCCGCCACCAGAGCTGCCGGATCCGCCGCGGGCCGCGTCCACTTGCACGGTGCAAGCATCTGCAGAAGCGGTGCAATGCCCTTCGGCGATAGGGCTTTGCGGCTCGGTGTCGTTGAGCCGCACAAACAGCCGCCGGGTGCCCGCGGGATCTTCTGTCGTGATTTCGGTGTTCTCGTCAGTCCAGAAAATACGCGAGCCATCGTTAGAAACATCGCCGATAAAGTCGCCTTCATGTTCTCCTTCCCCTTCGCGGAAGCCGAACATCGCGTTTGGTCGTGATTGGGGTTGGCCACTCGGGAGAATATTGACCTGGTAAAGGTGGCCTTCATGGGAGTCGTAGAGGTTGTAGTCAGGGAATTCGGCGGAGACGGCGCCCGGAACGAAGGCATGCGGACTGAAAATGAGAAAGTGACTATCGTTGGCCGAAATTCCCCCAGAGCCGAAACCGAAGCAGTTTCCTTCCGGTTCGCTAGGCGGTACGAGCGCGTGGAACGCGTCTCCAGTATGCGAGTACAGGTTATTGATCAGGTGAGCGGGAGAGCTGACGCAGCCCGAAGCCACGGCAGGTTCAGCGGGGAGGGAATCCTGTGTTTTCAGCGTGTAGGCCGACAGATCCGGAGAAAAGGATTCGAATGCTGGGAGGCCTTCGCTTCCTCCTGTGGACAGTTCAATATTTGTGGCTGTCCAGCCGCTAGCGCTGCGGCCCGCGATCCACTGGTTGCCGGAGCCTGAACCGGTGGCGCCGGAACCGCCGACCCCGGAGGCGGGTGGATCCCCGACATAGGTCACAGCGTTGCCGTCGGCCGCAGCCTGATAGGAACGACGCACTTCTTCCAGACCGAGCGTCTCCACGCCGGAGGTTTCACCACTTTCGCTTTCCTGCCCATAAGGCTCGTTGTATACCGGCGTATACACTTCCGCGTTTTCGGAAGAGGGCGAGACGAGCTCGTACCGACGCCCATCCGGCAGCGATGCACCTGTCGCGGAGCCAGGCGCCGGGGTCGTCAGCGAAATCGAGGAGCCGTCGGCCTGACCGTGTCCGTTGGTCGCGAGGAAGCGAATGTGATATTCCGTCTCAGGGCTGAGCCCCCTCACCGTCACCGAGACTCCAACCGATGTCGTGGCAGGCGGAAGACTCTGCGCCGCGGTGAGGCGCCCCGGTTCGTATTCGAGCTGGTAGGTCGATAGTTCGCCGCCCGGGTTGATCTGCGCGGTGACAGTTGCTTCGGTGGATCCAAGGTGGAAGACCGCCGAGTCGGTGATTGCCGGCGCGGCGATTGGGGTGGTAAAACTGCGGGGCGCGCTTTCGAAGTGTTCCCATTCATCCCTTGTACGGAGACAGAAGGTGTACGTGGTGTCCGGCAGCAGGCCGGCGACTTCGGCCGTCACTTCTTCGTGGATGTGACCAGGCGTCGATGTTTCGGGCGTTTCTGCGCCGCTGCAGGTGCCGTTAGCCCCGTAGTTGAAGTGGTATGTATCGGGCTCGCCTTCGTGGGATGGGTTGAGCACCCCTCTGAGCTTCCACGTGCCGGGAGCCACTTCGTTCGCCGCGAGCGTTTCGGGCGTTTCGATCAGGCGCGGGGTCGTGAAGTGCGCCGGGCTTGCGCCGCTCGCTTCGCCTTTGCCGCTGCGGGCGAGCAGACACACCGTGTATTCGGTGCCCGCTTTGAGGCCGGTGACTTCTTCGCTGACTTCTTCCTTTTCGAGGTCGAGCGAGAGTCCTGACGTGCCCTTGCTACCGCCGGCGCAGGACGGACCTTCGCGGTAGAGAAATTCGTAGGTCTCGCCAGGTTCCCCCGGCTTGCCCGAGTTCAGCACGCCATGCAATACGGCGCGAGCCGGCGAGACTTCGCTCGGGGGTTCGGTGAGCGGGGTTTCCGGCGCCGCGGCGAACGCCGGAGCGCTCGAGAAGGCCAGAACGCCAAGCATCGTGGCGAGGACTGGCAGGATCAACTTACCGGGCCTGGATTTGGGCGCACCACTCCCACCGAAATGAAGCAGACCACGGAGCGTCGCGCCCAGACCCGTCTTCGAGCTGGAAACGGACTTCGCGGCCTGGCCTGTGGTTTTCACCTTGTCTCCTCTTTCGGTGTGGCTGGTTGATCTGAAGGCTTGGGTTGCTCTGACTGCGGCACGAGCGACAGCGCGGCCCGCGACCACTTCGGCGCGAGCGCGCGGGGGCGGCCGGCGACCCGGCTCAATCTGGTCGTCTGCAGGCGGAAGACGGTGTCGGCGGACAGCGAGGCTCGGTCCGGCTGGGGTTGGGCGCCCATCACGCCACCCCTGTCGGCGCGCCCAGCCGAGCGCCGCCTGTGGTTTCGGTCAGCTGTCCCTTGTATTCGCCGGTGGAGCTGAACTTGTCGATCACGTCGTTACCGACGTCCTCGACGTAGACATCGCCGGCGGAGGGGTCGGCCAGCGAGGTCGAGTTGTCCACCGCGATCTCGTCGGGCGAGACGAACTGGCCGGTGGGAACTTCAACCTGCCAGCCCACCACTGCCCGCCGCTTTGCCTCCCCGGAGAGCAGCCCGCTGCCGTCGAACTGGCCGATATAGGTATCCGTGGAGCTGAAGCGCTCGACGCGGTTGTCACGTCGGCCGACCACGTACACATCGCCGGCCGCCGGCTGGGTCAAAGGTTCTTTGGAGTCGTTGGCCGCGACTCCCACCGGTTCGTTGAACTGTCCTTCGCCGCAAGGGCTGGTCGAGCACGGTTCGCCAAAGGAGCCGGCCGCGACGTATTCCTTGGCGGCAAAGGCGGGAGCGCTCATCAGAGCGAACCCCCAAGCAGCGCGGTGAAAACCGGCAGGATTAGCTTACGCGGGCTGGATTTGGACATACCACTCCCGCTGAGACCGAGCAGGCCACGGAGCGCCACGAAGAGACCATCGGTCTTAGCGGATGGCGTCTTCGTCGAAAGCGACGTGTTATTCACCTTGTCTCCTTGTCGTGGTGTCGTTCGAAGCGGCGGTACCGAGGCTGAGCTGCTCACTGACGCGCTCCCCGAGTGGAGTGAGCTTCCAGGCGTTGCGCTCTCCCCTGGCCTGTCCTTCTCCCGTGTTCTCGAGCAAGCCGAGGCGTTGCAAGCGTGCGAGCAGCTTTGAGACCTGTCCCTGGTCGGCGATCCCGGCGCCCTCGCCGAGCAGCCTGTTGCTGCCGCCGGAGTACCGTGCGGCGGTTTGCAATACCCGCGCGGTTCTGTAGGTGAGTCGCATCGGGACCTCACTCAGCGGGTCTTCCTCGCGCACACTCACGCGACGAAGGACTGCTCCCGCGGCGTCGTGCTCTACCGTTCGTGGCGGGCGGCGCTTACGCTCCTTGGCAGCCGCTGCAGACCCGAGATAGGGCAGTACGATCAGGCCCATCAGGTCGCCGTGCAGATCGCTGAGGGGGGAGCGCTCACCCGCGAGCAGGCGCTTGTAAACGATCGCCAGCGCCGCGCCAACCAAGCCCTCTGCCGTCAACGGCTGCTCCTGCGAGTCACGCGCCCCCTGTGATCGCCCACCTTCGAGCACGCCCACGAATCGCGCGACGAGCTCCTCTCGTGCATACAAAACCCGCCTCGACCCGCGCGCGCTCTGCACCACACACACCCGCGCCAACACCGGATCGCGATCCAAAAAACACAAGATCGTCCACAAACCCCTACGGACACGCTCAACCCACGAACACTCCGCGAGATTCGCAGCGTCGAGGTCCCCCTCGACACGTTTCACCGCGTCGTCCAGCACCGCTAGCAGACAGTCCTCACGGTTTGAGAACAGGTCATAGAACGTGCGCCGCGACACCCTTGCACGCGTCGCGATATCAGCCACGCTCACACCCGACCAGCCCAACTCATCCACGAGCGGCACCGCCGCACCCAACAGGCGCGTGCGCTGCATCTCAGCCACCCCACCCGCACGCGCCCTTTTCATGGGCCCGCCACGTCGACGCGCGGCCGCGCTCGCCGCCCCGTTCACTACTGCGCGCGCTGGGCGGGCCTCCGAGCGGGGCTCAACACCCATCGCGACACCCCATCCCCGAAGGGCGCGCCCGGCGGCGCGCCGTCCGGGGAGAAACCGAGACTAGTCGATGAGAATCAGGCCGAGCGGAAGCGGAGCAGAGAGAGAGAGAGAGAGAGAGAGATGTGTCAGCGACGCTGACGCATCTAGCTACGGGCACACCCGAGCACGCAACGACCCTCCACCATCTGTTCCCAAACGGACTCACGCGAACACAACCCCTCATCATCCGATCAGACCCTCTCCCCGACAGTCCCCTACAAGCGCTTGACATCGATCAGAAGACCGACCCAAACCCGATCTATCACGGCGCCCCTTCGCAAAGGAGCACCTCTTGCTTTTAGATAAGCACACGCGAGACCAGCCGTCAACCCCCCAAAGCGCAGACACCCGTGAGAACTGGACAAAAGCGCACTGCAAAGCCAAAAGACGTAAGGCAATGATCTGTCGCAGAACTGTCAACCCACAACCCGCGAACGGGGCGTGCCAAGCGCGCGAGCGCTCAACCCGGCGGCAGCTCCATCACCCCGTGCGGCGACCCCAGCTCACCGAGCCGCTCGAGGAACGGCCCCGGGGGAAACGCCTCCGGCCCGAGCACGCCGACACCCCGCCACACGCCCTCGTCGAGCAGCTCGAGCGCGACCACGGGGTTGACCGCTGTCTGCCACACCACCGCCTGGCTGGAGTACTCGCGCATCGTCCACTCGTTGTCGACCACGTGATAGAGGTAGGTCGAGCGGGGATTCCCGTCCATGCCGGTCCCCGTCACCCAGGTCCCCGCACACGTGCGCCCCGTCATCCGCTCGCCGAGCGTCGCCGGGTCGGGCAGCGCGGCGGCGACCACGTCGCGCGGCGCCACCTCCACCCCGCGCACGCGCACTGGTGCGGTCGAGTCGAGCCCGAGCTTGTGCAAAGTGCGCAGCACGTCGATGAACTCCGCGCCGAGCCCGTACTTGAACGTGACCCGCTCGCAGGTCACCCAGCGGGGGATCAGCACGACCTCCTCGTGCTCGACGTTTACGCACTCGACTGGGCCGATCCCCTCGGGGAACTCGAACACCTCGGGCTCCGAGAACGGGGCGGTCGTGTAGAAGCCGCGCTCGCGCTCCCAGATCAGCGGCGGGTTCAGACACTCCTCGATCGTCGTCCAGATCGAGAACGTCGGCGCGAAGTCATAGCCCTCGACGACGAGGTCGGCGCCGTCGCGCACGCCGACTTCGCGCACCTCGGAGAACAGCTCATCGGCGGCGTAGCGCGCGAACACGTCGGACAGGCCGGGCTCGACGCCGATCCCGACGAGCGCGAGCAGGCCGGCCCGCTCCCACGCCTCGCTCTGCGCGAGCTGCAGATCGCCGAGCATCTCCCCCGGCAGCTCGTGCGGGCGCTCGGGATGCGGGTGCGACAAAGTCATCGCCATGTCGAGATAGGTGACCCGCGACTCGAACGCCGCCGCGAAGATCGGCTCGTTGAAGCGAGGGTCGCACGCGTTCAGCACCGCGTCGGGCCGCACCCGGCCGACCAGCTCGACGAGGTCACCCCGGTCGGAGGCGTCCACGCGCTCGGCGGCGAACCGGTCGGGCTCGCCCAGCCGCGCGGCGACCGACTGCGCGCGCTCGAGCGCGACGTCGGCCAGCACCACCCGCTCGAACCGGGGCCGTCGCTGCGCGATCGCGGCAAACGCCGCCCCTACACCCCCCGCTCCGACGACAAGAACCCTCATGCGCTCAGTGTGACGTAGATCAACATCTCCGAACGGCGCAACCGCACGCCTCGCGTCTGCCGGATCGGACATCTCCGCGCGCGCGTCGCCGAGCGGCCGCCACGCGCTCGCCGCGGGGGAGAACCACTGCGCGCCATCGCCCGCCTCACGTATGCTGCGCCGATCCCCGTCGCCCCGACACCCGGCGCATGACGAGCGCTCCTCCGCAGACCACCACACCCTCTCCCCCGCCGGACACGAGCAACGTCAGGCGTGACCGCGGGACGGCGGCGGTCGCACGCGCGCGCCGCTGGGCGCCCTCCCCGACGCTGCGCGCAAGCGAGATCGCGTGGGTCGCGCTCGCGGGGGTCGCGCTCGCGATCCTCACGAGCTGGCCGCTGATCCTGCACATGGGGAGCCGGATCGCCCCAGACCTCGGCGACCCGGTGCGCACGGCGTGGCAGGTCGCCTACGTCGGTCACGCGATGCTGCACGACCCGCTGCACCTGTTCGACTCGAACGCCTTCTACCCCCACCCGCTGAGCCTCGCCTTCTCGGACTCGCTGCTCGGCTACGGCCCGGCGGCGTTCTTCGGCTCGGGCACGGTGGCAGCGCTCGTCCGCTACAACCTGCTGTTCCTGTGGATATGGTCGCTCTGCTTCGTCGGGGCCTATCTGCTCGCCCGCGAGCTCGGGCTGCGCTGGATCGGCGCCGCCGTCGCCGCCGCCGCCTTCGCCTACGCGGACTACCGCGTGACCGAGGCCGGCCATTTTCAGGTGATCTCCTCCGGTGGTCTCGCGCTGGGGATGTTCCTGCTCCTGCGCGGCTACCGCCGCGACTCCCGCAGGCTCGTGCTCGCCGGCTGGCTCGTCTCCGCCTGGCAGGTCTCACTCGGCTTCACGCTCGGCCTGCAGTACGCCTATCTGCTGCTCCTGCTCGCCCTGCTCGTGCTCGTGCACTGGTGGTTCCGGCGCCTGACCCCGGGCCCCGCGTGGGGAGAGCAGGCGCAGCGTTACGGCAGTGATCGTGACGGCGCATCGCGCACAAGCGCAACAGGACCACCGACCGGTGGAACAGCCCCCTCCCCCCCGGCCGCCGTAACCCGCGCGGAGCGCTGATCCCGCGGCGGCTGCTGGCGGTGACGCTGATCGGGGTGGCGACGCTCGGCGTGGTCGTCGTCTACCAGGCGCGCCCGTATTTGAAGGTCGCCGACGAGTATCCGACGGCGAAGCGGACGATCAAGGAAGTCGAAACCTACTCGGCCGGTCCCTCGGCGCTGCTCGCGGCGTCGTCGGAGAACCGCGTGTGGGGAAGCGCGACGTCGGGGATGCGCGCGAAAGTGCATTCGAAGAACGAGAGCGTGTTCTTCCCGGGCGGCCTCGTGCTCGTGCTCGCGCTGATCGGGTTGATCGGCGGGTCCGTGTACACGCGGCGATTGCGCTGGGCGCTCGCGTTCGGGATCCTGACCTGCTCAATCCTCGCGCTCGGCTTCGGGCTGACCGGAGCGGGATACCCCTACCGCCTGCTGTTCGACTACGCCCCGGGCTGGAACGGCGTGCGCGTGCCGGGGAGGATCTTCACGCTCGCGACGCTGTTCTATGCGCTGCTCGCGGGCGCGGGCGCGCAGCTGCTGGCTGCGCTTGCGGGCGCGTGGGGAGCGCGGCGCTCGGTGCGCGCGCTGCCGGGACTGCTCGGCGCGGTGCTGTTGATCGGGCTTGTCGGCGAAGGGGCGGGGCACCTCGGCCACCCGCTCGTGCCCCAGCCGGCGAAAGCGGAGATCGGCCTGCCCGGCCCGGTGCTCGACCTGCCGACCGACGGCGCGCTCGACCGCATCTGGCAGTACTTCTCGACGGACGGCTTCTACAAGATCCCGGTCGGCGAGAGCACGTTCGACATCCCCGCGGTAGACGACCTGCGCGGGGGCATGAACGGCTTCCCCGATAATGCGAGCGTCGAGAAGCTCCGCTACTACCATGTGCGTACGGTCGTGCTGCACACGATCACCCCGAAGGGCCTGCCGCCCGAGCGGGGCTGGGTCTACGCCGAGCCCCCGAACCCGGCGGCCGCCGCGAGCAAGCCGATCGCGGGCCTCGGCGTCACCAGGCGCCAGGTCGGCTCGGTCGTGATCTATGAGATCGGGCCGGGCCCGGCGACATTGCACGGGCACGACTGATGAGCCTCGTCATCACCAAGCGCCAGGTCGGCTCGGTCGTGGCGGCGACATTGCACGGGCACGACTGATGAGCGCCGTCGAGCCCGCCTCGGACGCGGAGCCGCTGCACGGGGAATCGCTCGACGCAGGCCCCGTCGCGCGCGGGCGCGCCCCCGCGCGTACGCGCGCGCGCAACGGGACGCTCACGAAGAAACGTCTCGCGCTCGCGGCGATCCTGCTCGTCGGGCTCGCCAACGCGACGATGATCCAGAGCTTCTCCTGGAATCAGACCTCCCATTACGACCTCACACGAGCGCTGAACCAGGACAGGACGACGATCGACTCCTACGCCGCGAACACCGGCGACAAGGTCGAATACAAGGGCCACACCTACTCCGCGCGTGCGCCGGGGCTGGCGCTGTTCGTGCTGCCCTTCTACGATGCGCTGAACCTCGTGAACGCGGAATCGTGGACGAACGCGCACGTGGCGCCGCCGGATCACCAGGGCGACGAGATGATCTACCTGATCGGCCTGTGGGGCAGCGTGCTGCCCGGGCTGCTGCTGCTCGTGCTCGTCTGGCGCGTAGCCGAGCGCTACGAGCCCGGCTACGGCGCCGCGGCGGCGGTCGTGCTCGGACTGGGAACGATCGTGCTGCCGTTCTCGCAGATGCTGTTCAGCCACGTGTTCACGACGTTCCTCAGCTTCGCCGCCTTCTGGCTGATGCTGCGCGAGCGCGAGGGGCCGCCCAGCCCGATGCTGCTGGGACTGGCGGGCCTGGCGATGGGCTACGCGTTCTCTTCGGAGTATCCGACGTTCTTCGCGGCGATCGTGCTCGGCCTGTTGCTGCTCTCGCGCAGGGACTCGCTCACGCCGGGCGGGGTCCTGCGCCGCGGCGGCGCCTATGTGGCGGGCGGCCTCGTGGGCATCGTTCCGCTGCTGCTGTACAACCACTACGCGTTTCACTCCTGGACGCACCTGGCCTACTCCGACGTGCCGCGCCAGCAGAAAGGCTTCTTCGGGATCGGCGCGCCGAGCCTGCGGGTTCTGAGCACGCTGCTGCTGGACTCGCGCGGCCTGCTGACGCTCGCCCCGGTGCTGATCATGGGCGCGATCGGCACGGTGCTGCTCTACCGCCGCGGCCGGCGCGCCGAGGCGCTCACGATCGGCGGCATCTGCCTCTGCTTCCTCGGCTACAACTCGGGCTACTACCTGCCGTTCGGCGGCGGCTCGGTCGGCCCGCGCTTCCTCGACACGATGCTGCCGTTCCTCGCCTTCCCGATCGCGCTCGCGCTGAGGCGCTTCCCCGGCCCGACGATCGCGCTGGCGGCGATCTCGATCGCGACGATGGCGATCGCCACCGTCACGCACCCGCTGGTCGGCTATGAGAACGAGACCGTCACGTGGGTGCGCTACCTCTCCAAAGGCCTGTTCCAGCCCACGATCGCCTCGGCCTATGGCCTGGGGCGCGGTTGGGGCGGGATCTGGCCGTTCTTCCTCGCCGCCGCCGGGGCGGTGCTGGTCGTGGCCTGGGCGACGCCGCGCCTGCGCCTGTCACCGGCGACGCTGGGGTGGGGCCTTGTGGCGGTCGTCGGCTGGGCGCTGTTCGCGGCGCTCGCGCCGACCGTGCTCGGGATCGACCATGCGGGCCTTGAGAGCATCTACAAAGCGGGCGACCACACCGCTTTCAACCTGCCCCTGCACTCGGGCGCCCGCTATCCGCTGAAGAAGCTCGCGGCGATCGCGGGCGCCGCCGGCCTGCTGGCACTGTGCGCGATGCGGTTGCTGCGAAACGCACCGGAGTCGCGCCCGCGCGTGGGAGTGGCGCCGAGTCCGCGCGGGCGCCAGCTCCCGGCGGGGTGACCGCGGCCGGACGCGTGCTCGGAGCGAAGCGCTTTCAAGACGGGCTCATCCCCGCTGACCGTGTTCGTCAGCTCTTGACGGTCTTGACGTTGCATTTCGACCCGTGCAGCTGCTTGCAGACGACGACGTAGCCGGGGCGGGGCTGGTCATGGGCGTTCATCAGCCCGGCGTCGAAGCGCGTCCTGCTGTTTCCCCCCGTCCAGTCATAGACGTACAGCCGCCTGATCTGCGGCTGGGAGGCGGCGACGGAGAACATGTACTTGAGCACCTTCGCCGAGCGGGCCAGCCCGGAGCCGTTCCTGTTGGGGAAGGACCCGCCGAACTGCACGATCCCGCCGGTCTCGGTGAGCCACACCTGCCCGCCGAGCGCGCGCACGAGGTCGCGTGTGCGCCAGCTTTCCAGGCGGTTGATGTCGGAGTAGTTGTGAAGCCCCCAGATCTTCGGCATGACCGTGCGCAGGCGCCCGATCTCGCGCTTGAATTCGGAGATGTATTCGAGCGTGGGGCCGATGTCCTGCGCGTCGAGCACGTCGAGGCCGAGCACAGTGCAGCCTTTGCACACGCGGATCAGCGTCTGGTAGTACTGCGCGGACGCCGACCCGGAGGGACTGGCGAGCACGCCGGAGATGTAGCCGCGGTTGGCCTCGTCCCACGATTGGTACTGCTTCACATAGGGAAAGCGCCGGACGAATTTTTCCACGTCGTGCTTGTACTGCGCCACGCTCGGCATCTTCAGGGGGGTGTACTCGGAGTGGTAGAAGGCGACCAGCACCTGCTCGTGCTGGGCTTCGGCGGCGCGGATGAAGACGATCGCCTGGTCGAGCGAGTAGGAGTGGACGACCGCATCGTAGGGGGCGATGTAGCGGACGATCTTCGTGTGCAGCTGCTGGTAGAGCGGCTCGCTGAACATCTGCGGGTGCTCGTCGCCGATGCCGGTGGTGTAGGAGGAGGCCGCCCGCGCGCGCGGCGCCTGGGCCTTGCCGGCGGCGATCGGCGCGATCAGCAGACCGAGCGCCAGCACGAGGGGGATCGCGACGGCGGCAAGCAGGCGAGGGAGTGCGGATCGGCGTAGTCGTCTCATATCGTTCCTGGAACAGCGGGCGAGGCGCAGGGTTGCGCGCTCCCTCCTAGCTTTACGCCGCCCTTACGTGGGGTCCTGCCGCTTTAGGCGACCTTTACCAGGGCTGGCTCCGATTGGCCTCGAACCGATGCCCTGGCTCGACGGGCCGTGACCCTTTATGACTCATGCTACAGTATGAGCATGCCTCTGGTACATCGTTTGCAGGTGCTGATCGACGAGGAGCGCCACCAGCGGATCGTGGCGGTCGCCAATGAGCGTGGGGTTTCGGTGGCAACAGTGGTCCGGGAAGCTATAGACCGCGGTGTGACAAACACCGACACGCAACGCGCCGCGGCCGGCCGGCGACTGCTGAAAGCACCGGATATGCCGGTTCCCGAGCCTGAAGAACTCCGCGCCGAGCTCGACGCCCTGCGCGGTCGCCGGGCATGATCGTCCTCGATACGACCGTCCTGGTATATGCAAAGGGCGCCGATCACCCCCTGCGGGACTCCTGTCGCCGGCTGATTACCGCGATCGCAGACCGTCAGATCGAGGCAACCACCACGGTTGAGGTCATCCAGGAGTTCGTGCATGTGCGCGCACGACGACGCGATCGCACCGACGCCGCCGCACTCGGGAGCGACTACGTCGAGCTACTCTCACCCCTGCTGGTCGTGACAGCCGAGCACCTCAGACGCGGGCTGTCCCTATTCGAGCAAACCCAGCGCCTGGGCGCCTTCGACACCGTGCTCGCAGCCGCGGCGATCGACTGCGGCGCAAGCGCCTTGATATCGGCCGACACCGCATTCGCCGAGGCCGGCGACCTGACTCACATCGTGCCCGACGCTGCTGGCATAGCTACGCTCCTGAGCCACTGACACCTTCGCACGACCGACGCTTCGGCGTTGGCCCTTCCCCACAGCCAACGCCGGCTCGCTCCATCAGATCCCTACCTCGGAGCCTGCTCGCGCAGCGTCGGGTCGGCGACGATGCGGACGTCCACCCCGGGCAGGCCCCGCAACAGGCGTCTCAGCAGCGACCGATCGGAGATCGGCCAGCTCAACCGGCCCAGGCCGCGGCGCGGCGCGGGGGCGCCCATCAGCACGTAGGTGGAGCCGAGCGAGCGAGCGACCGAGATCGCGACGGCCGCGACGTCTTCGCCCTCCTCGACGCGCAGGCGCGCGCCCAGCATCGAGGTGAGCCGCCGCAGCGCCTCCAGCCGCTCGCGCGCCTGAGCGCTAGGCTCGCGGCCGGGGGGACGCACGACGAGCACGTCGAGCTCCCCGTCGAGGCGCTGGGCCGAGCGCCACGCGCGCCGCACGACACGCTCGGAATGCGGCTCGAGCGTCACCAGCGCAAGCAGCCGCTCGGCGATCGCCTGCAGCGGGACCTCGGGCCCGCGCTCGAGCCCCTCTTCCTCGCGGCGCAAGCTCGAGATAGCCGGCTCGGAACTCGGCGGACGCACGAGCCGCTTGACCTCGACGTCCTCGGCGACCTGGCGCAAAGCGGTCTCGCGCAGAGCGGCGAGGTTCTCGATCTTGAAGAAGTTGTTCAAAGCCGCCGGCACGCGCTCAGCGGGATACACCTTGCCGGCCCGCAACCGCCCGATCAAGGCCTCGGGGGTCAGGTCGATCAGCACGATCTCATCGGCCATCGACAGCACCTCGTCGGGGATCGTCTCGCGCGTGACCGACCCGGTCAGCTGCCTGACCTGGTCGTTGAGCGACTCGAGGTGCTGGACGTTGACGGTCGAGAACACGTCGATCCCCGCCTCCAGCACGTCGCGCACGTCCTCGTAGCGCTTCTCGTGCTCGACCCCGGGCGCGTTGGTATGCGCGAGCTCGTCGATCAAGCACAGCTCGGGCTTGCGCGCAAGCACGGCCGGCAGATCCATCTCCTCGAGCGACGTCCCCCGATACACAACGGTTCGGCGAGGAATGGGCTCGAGCCCGTCCCCCTGAGCGACGGTCTCGGCACGCCCATGCGACTCGAGATAGCCGACCGCGACATCACGGCCGTTGTCAGCTTCGGCAACCCCCTCCTGCAACATCCGGTAGGTCTTCCCGACTCCGGGAGCCATCCCGATGAAGACCTTCAGGTGCCCACGCTCAGCCGCCATCGAGACATTGTCGTAGACGCCGGTCAAACACGGCGTCGAAGTAGGCCAGAGCAGGTCCGGACATCATTCTGGCCGGGCACTTGCCGGCCAGAATGATGTCCGAGATCCTGCGTCGGCCGAAAACAGGGTGGCCGGTCCGACCCGATCAGGCGCCAAGCAGGTTGTGCACGATCAGGTCGATCAGCTTGATGCCGATGAACGGAGCCACGATCCCGCCGAGCCCATAGATCCAGAGGTTGCGTCGCAACAGCGCGGACGCGCCGATCGGCCGGTAGCGAACCCCGCGCAGCGAGAGCGGGATCAGCAAGGGGATGACGATCGCGTTGAAGATGATCGCCGAGACGATCGCCGACTGCGGCGTGCCGAGGTCCATGATGTTGAGCACGTGCAAAGGCCCCTTGCCGCCAGGCGACGTGGCATAGGTCGCGACGAACACGGCGGGCAGGATCGCGAAGTACTTGGCGACGTCGTTGGCGATCGAGAAGGTGGTGAGGGCGCCGCGCGTGATTAGCAGCTGCTTGCCGACCTCGACGATCTCGATCAGCTTGGTCGGGTTGGAGTCGAGGTCGACCATGTTCCCGGCCTCGCGCGCGGCCTGGGTGCCGGTGTTCATCGCCACGCCGACGTCGGCCTGGGCGAGCGCGGGCGCGTCGTTGGTGCCGTCGCCGGTCATCGCCACGAGCCGGCCGCTCCCCTGCTGCTCGCGGATCAAAGCGAGCTTGCGCTCGGGTGTGGCTTCGGCGAGGAAGTCGTCGACGCCCGACTCCTGCGCGATCTTGGCGGCGGTCAGGCGGTTGTCGCCGGTGACCATCACGGTTTTGATGCCCATCGCGCGCAGCTGCTCGAAGCGGGCGGCCATGCCCTCCTTGATCGTGTCCTTCAGGTAGACGACGCCGAGCACCTGGTTGTCGCGCGCGACCGCGAGCGGCGTGCCGCCCTCGTTGGAGATGCGATCGAGCTGGGCCTGAAGCTCGGGTGGCGGGGAGCCGCCTTCGCGAGAGACGAGCTGGACGATCGCGTCGCCCGCGCCCTTGCGCAGCCGGCGGCCGTCGATGTCGACGCCGCTCATCCGCGTCTGCGCGGTGAACGGGACGAACTCGGCGTTCAGCGTCGACATGTCGTGCTCACGAATGCCGTACTGCTTGGCCAGCACCACGATCGAGCGGCCCTCGGGCGTCTCGTCGGCGAGCGAGGCCAGTTGCGCGACCTCGGCGAGCTCGGACTCGGGCACGCCCGGCATCGGCACGAGCTCGGAGGCGAGCCGGTTGCCGATCGTGATCGTGCCGGTCTTGTCGAGCAGCAGCACGTCGACGTCGCCGGAGGCCTCGACCGCGCGGCCGGACAGGGCGAGCACGTTGCGGCGCACCAGCCGGTCCATCCCGGCGATCCCGATCGCTGACAGCAGCGCCCCGATCGTGGTCGGGATCAGGGCGACGAGCAGCGCAATCAGCGTGGTCTCGGAGACCGCGGTGCCGGCGAACAGGCCGAATGGGCGCAGCGTCGCGACGACGATCACGAAGATCAGCGTGAGCGCCGCGAGCAGGATGTTCAGCGCGATCTCGTTCGGCGTCTTGCGCCGCTCGGCCCCCTCGACGAGCGCGATCATCCGCTCGAGGAACGACTGGCCGGGCTCCTGTGTGATTTCGACGACGATCCGATCGGAGGTCACGCGCGTGCCGCCCGTGACAGCGCTGCGGTCGCCGCCGGACTCGCGGATCACCGGCGCGGACTCGCCGGTGATCGCCGACTCGTCGACGGTCGCGATGCCCTCGATCACGGTGCCGTCGCCGGGGATCAGCTCGCCCGCGGGCACGATGACGACATCGCCGCGCGTGAGCTCAGACGCCGCCTTGGTCGAGCCGTCGCGCATGCTCGCCACGGTCTCCTTGCGCATCGAGCGCAGCGTGTCCGCCTGCGCACGGCCGCGGCCCTCGGCGAACGCCTCGGCCATGTTCGCGAACACGACCGTCAGCCACAGCCAGACCGCGATCGTGAACGTGTACCAGGCTGGCTCATGTCCGACGCGGGCACCGACGCCGACGGCGTTGGTCGGCTTCCCGCCGAACACCTGGATCAGCCACGTTACGGTCGTGATCACCGAGCCGATCTCCACGACGAACATCACAGGGTTGCGGACCTGCACGCGCGGGTCGAGCTTCTTGAAGCTGTCGGTCAACGCGCGTCTTACGATCGCGCGCTGGAACAGCGAGATCGCGCGGCGCTCGTGCGCGGCCGGGATCTGCGCTGACATCAGCCCTCACCTCCTGACCCAGTGCTTCGCACTGTGTGCCCCCGATCGAGTGCGAGGTTCAGCTCGAGCACGTTCACGCCCTGCTCGCCGGAGAACCCGAGTCCGCGGTCGGAGGTGTACCTGGCGATCAGCTCGTCCACGGCAGCGAGCGACAGCCGGCGCACGGCCGCCACGCGGTAGGCCTGGATCCAGGCGTTGGCCTGAGAGATTTCGGGGTCGAGGCCAGAGGCCGAGGTGTTGACGGCGTCGACTGGGATCTTCGCCTCGGTCAGGTTGGGGTCGTACGGCCGCTTGTTCGGCGCCTTGTTCAATTCCAGATAGGCCTTGATGTCTCCTTCGTCTGCTTCCTTGGTCTTGACGCTGTTGGGCCCTTTGTTGGAGAACGTGCTCGCGGCCGCGTTGTCCGCGCCGCCTTCGGTCGCCGAGGGGCGTGTCTGGAAGTAGCGCGGGTCGGCCTCGGTTACGACAGCGCCTTTGACTTCCTTTGGCTTGCCGTTCTCTTCGAGCACGGGCGTGGAGAAGCTCTGCCCGATCAGCTTCGAGCCGACGAGCTTGCCGTTCACATACAGCCTCTGCCCGTTGGCGTCGCCCGGGAACGCGACCTGGCTGACACCGGTGATCGCGAGCGGGTAGACGATCCCGAGCAGGACGGTGAAGACGACGACGGCGATTGCCGATGTGAGGATTTCGCGGCGCATGTCAGTACAGATGTCCGGCGAGGCCCTGGACGATCGGTCCGAGCAACAGGGCGGGAAAGAAGGTGAGCGCGCCGACGAGCACGATCACGCCGATCAGCAGCACGACGAACGTGGGGTTGTCGGTTCGCATCGTGCCGAGGCCCGCGGGCGTGACGCGCTTGCCCGCGAGCGCGCCGGCCACGGCGAGCGCGAACAGAATCGGCGCGTAGCGGGCAAACAGCATGTCGAAGCCGCCGAGCAGGTCGCCGAAGGTGATGCCACGAGCGCCGAGGTTGCCGGCGTTCGGCTGGATGTAGCCGGTGTAGCCGGCGAACGCGGAGCCGTTGTTGTCGGCTTGGGAGAGATATGCGTAGAACGTCTCGGAGAAGGCCTGCGGGGTGTGCACGCCGAGCTTGGCGGAGGTGGCGACTTCGGAGATCGACGTGCGCCCGGACTTGGAGGCGGCCGCGAGCGCCGTGCAGAGGAGGGCCGCCAGCGGCGTGATCAGAATGCCGAGGCCGGCGAGCTTGATTTCGCGCGCCTCGAGCTTCTTGCCGAGCCACTCGGGCGTGCGCCCGACCATCAGCCCGCCGAGGAACACCGCCAGCAGCACATACAAAAGAATCGAGTACAGCCCCGTGCCGACGCCGCCGAAGATCACCTCGCTGGCGGACAGGTTCGCGAACGGCACGGCTCCGCCGATGCCGGTGAACGACTCGAGCGCGCTGTTGACGGCGCCGCAGGAGGTGGCGGTCGTGACGACGTCGAACAGCGCCGAGCCGGCGATCCCGAAACGCTGCTCCTTGCCTTCCATGTTGCCGCCAGTGGAGCCATGGATCGCCCCGGTGTGAAGGCCGGCCGCGTGCTGAGCGGGCGAGCCGTGCGCCTCGGCGATGTAGGCGACGCAGACGGCGCCGAGGAACATCGCCGTCATCGCCCCGTAGATCGCATACCCCTGGCGGCGGTTGCCGCTCATGCGCCCGTAGGCGAACACGAGCGCCGCGGGGATGATCAGCACGAGCAGCATCTCGAAGAAGTTGGTGAACGCGGTGGGGTTCTCGAACGGGTGCGCGGAGTTGGTGTTGAAGAACCCACCACCGTTGGTGCCGAGCAGCTTGATCGCCTCCTGTGAGGCGACCGGCCCCATCGCGATCGTCTGGGTCAGCCCGGTGATCGTGTGCGCGGTGAGGTGGTTGGCGAAGTTCTGCAGCACGCCCTGGGAGACGAGCACGAGCGCGGCGATCGCCGACAGCGGCGCCAGCAGGTAGAGGATCGTGCGTACGAGGTCCTGCCAGAAGTTGCCGAGGCTCTTACCCACCGCGCCGTCCCGGCGCGGCGCCGGCGAGACGATGCCGCGGATCAGGGCGACCGCGGCGACGATCCCGACGCCGGCCGAGAGCCAGTTCTGCACCGTCAGCCCGACCATCTGGCTGAAGTAGCTCATCGTCGTCTCGCCCGAGTAGAACTGCCAGTTGGTGTTCGTCATGAACGACGACACCGTGTTGAACGTCACGTTCCAGGGGCCGGAGTGGTAGCCGAGCGGGTTGAGCCCGGTGAAGTTCCACAGCGTCTGCGTGCGCAGGATCAGATACAGCAACAGCCAGCCGGCGAGCGAGAAGAGGATCAGGCTTTTCGCATAGGACTTCCAGTCTTGCTCGCGCGCCGGATCGACGCATAGAACCCTGTACAAGAACCGCTCGGGGCCGGCGAGCAAAGGTGTGAGGAACACCCGCTTGCCGGTGTACACGCTCGCCATGTACTGACCGAGCGGCCACGCCAGCGCGGTCAGGATGACCACGAACAGAGCGATCGTGAGCCAGCCCGCGAAGGTCACTAGAGTTTCTCCCCGCGGATAAGGGCGTAAAAGAGGTAGGCGATCACCAGCAGCGAGACGACCAACCCAAAGAAGTCGGCGCCGCTCATGTGTGCGACGAAGAAGCCCAGGGGAAGTGAGAGCGTCATACCCGGTCGATCCCCTCGATCAGGAGCAGCAGGATCAGGAAGATCGCGATCCCGACGAGTACGGCGACGGCGTCCATGCCTGCACTATCGATCGGCGGCCATCACGGCCACGTGACGATCAAGACCTCCGGTATAACGATTTCGTTACGACACCGAGGACAGCTGGTTATTCAGGCCGTATCCAACGCAGATCCGCGAAACGTGCGAAGTCGCGATCAAAGGACACGAGCTCGCTTGCATGCTCGATCGCTATCGCGGCGAGTTGGGCATCGGGGATGAGATCGCCCTGGGCGTCGGCATTCACACACAGCCGTTCCAGGATCTCGAGATGCAGCGGTCCCGGTCCCAGCATCACGTGACTCGGTTGGTCGCGCAGTGCCCGCAGATAGTTGAACGCCTCATTGACCGGCGTAGGAAGGGAAAGGATGCGCCTGTTTGTCGCCACCCGCAGGAATGAGCCGGCGACGAGGTCGGGGACGCTGAATGGAGACCGGGTCGCAAGCGCGTGGTCGAGCCATGTCCGTGCGGCCTTGAAGTGCGGATGGTCTTCGCGGTGCGCGGCGAGTACGACGTTTACGTCAAGCAGCCTCACCTCAGGGCATCGAGCTCGACGCCACGATCCAATGCTTCGCGCAGCGCGCGGTTAGACGTCAGGTCCACGCCGGGAAGCGGACCACCGCCGCCGCGAAACACGGGCACCTCCACAGGGTCGGCCTCGCCGGGCTCCGCCAGCTCACGGCGTAGCGCGTCCTCTACGACCTGGCCGAGTGTCTGCCCGCGGGCGCGCGCGCGGCGCTTGGCCGCCACCAGCAGATTATCGTCGACAGCCACTGTGGTGCGCATGATGCGTAGTCTAGCGCATCACGTGCATCACGCTTACCCCGCGAAGCGATACCCGACCCGGGGTCGGTGACCTTACCCCGCGAAGCGATACCCGACCCCGGGGTCGGTGACGATGTAGCGCGGTCCCGCCGCCTCGCCCGGCTCGATCTTCGCGCGTAGCCGCGCGATGTGCGTGCGCAGCGCCTGCACGTCGTCGGCATAGCCGGGGCCCCAGACCTCGGTGAGCAGCGCGCGATGGGTCATCAGCCGCCCGCGGTTGCGCGCGAGCACGCGCAGCAGGTCGAACTCGATCGGGGTCAGGTGGATCGACTGCGAGTCGCGGCGCACGGTGCGCGCGGCGAAGTCGAGCTCCAGGCCCTCGACCGCGATGCGAGACTCCTCTCCCCCGGCCGTCCCCGCGGCGCGGCGCAATGCCGCCTGCAGCCGCGCGACCAGCTCGCGCGTGCCGAACGGCTTGGTCACGTAGTCGTCCGCGCCCGCCTCCAGCGCCCTGACCTTCTGCTCCTCCTCGCCGATCGCCGACAGCACGAGGATCGGCATCTCGCTCCATTCGCGCAGCCGGCGCGTCACCTCGATGCCGTCGCCGTCGGGCAGCACCAGGTCGACGATCGCCGCCTGCGGCGGACGCACCGCGGCGCGATCGAGCGCCTCGGCGGCCGTCTGCGCCGCGACCATCTCGAAACCGGCCTCGCGCAGCACGACGCGCAGCGCGCGCACGATCTGCAGCTCGTCGTCGACGACCAGCACGCGCGGCAGCGCGTCAGTGGCCATCGAGATCGTCCGCCGCGCGGGTGTCCGCGCGAGCACCGACCTCGCCGCGCGCGTCGACCTCGCCATGAGCGACCCCGGCCGGCGCCTCCCCCGTGTCCTCGGCGGCGGGCACGACAGGGTCGAGCGGCAGCTCGAACACGAACGTAGCCCCCTGGCCGGGCAGCGACTCGACGTGGAGCTTGCCGCCGTTGGCCTGCACGAAGCCCCGCGCGATCGCGAGGCCGAGCCCCGAGCCGCGGTGGCCGCCGCTCGCGGTGCCGGCGCGGTAGAACGGCTCGAACACGCGCTCCAGCTGTAGCGGCGGGACGCCGGGGCCGCGGTCGACGATCCGCACGATCACGCGGTCGTTTCCGCCTCCGTGCGTGCGCACGGCGCGGGCGCGCACGGACACGGGATGCCCGCCGGAGTGCCGGCGCGCGTTCTCGAGCACGTTCGCGAACGCGCGCTCCAGCTGGGCGGAGTCCGCGCGCACGAGCGGCAGGTCGCGATCGATCGAGAGCGAGTACTCCTCCCCCTCGCCGGCGAGCTCCTCGACGGCGACGGTGAGCACCTCCTCGACCGAGGTCCACTCGCGATGGGGCTCCGCCACGCCGGCCTCCAGACGCGACTGGTCGAGCAGGTTCTCCACCAGGCGCGACAGGCGGCGCGTCTCCTGCTGGATCACCGACGCGAGCTCCTCGCGCTCGGGCGCCGACAGACCGGGCAGGGCGACCGCCTCGCCAGCGGCGGAGATCGCGGTCAGCGGCGAGCGCAGGTCGTGGGAGACAGCGCGCAGGACCGCGGTCTTGACGACGTCGGCGCGGCGCAGCGACGCCGTCTCGACCACCTCGCCGAGCAGCGCGTCGCGCTCGCGCGCCGCCGTGAGCAGCGCCTCCAGGGCCGGCACGACGCGCTCCTGCAGCCGGCGCAGGCTCGCCTCGGGGGTGTCGGCGCCGACGAGCAACGTGCCCAGCCGGCGGGTGCCTTCGCGCAGCGGGAACGCCACCCGGCGCTCGTCGCCTTCGATGGCGTCCATCTCGATCGCCGCCGAATGCAGCCCCAGCACGTGCGCGAGGCGTGCGGCGGCCGTCGGCAACGCCTCCGCCAGGTTGTCGCCGCGCAGCAGCAAGCGCGCCATCTCGGCGGCCAGATCGGCCTCGCGGCGGCGCTCCTCGGCCTCGCGCGTGCGGGCGCGCGTCACCTCGGCGACCGAGCTCGCCAGCGAGGCGGCGACGAGGAACGCGATCAGCGCCACCCAGTTCTCCGAGCTCGAGATCGTGAAGCGCCCCACGGGAGGCAGATGAAAGAAGTTGAAGGCCGCCGCGCTCAGAACCGCGGTGAGGACACCCAGCCACGCTCCCCAGACAGCCGACACGACGAGCACCGCCAGCAGGTACACGACACCGAGCGAGACGACCGGCGCGATCTGCTTCAGCGGATATACCAGCAGCGTGCACACCGCCACGGCGGCGATCGCGACGAGCAGCCCCACCCGCCGGTTCGGCGGCGCAGCGGCCAGCAGAAAGCCAAACGGGCGCATACCGCTTCAGCCTAATGGCGAAGGGGGCGGGACTCGCGTCCCGTTCGTGCGCCCTGCTTGGCGAGGCCTCTCGGCTGGCACGGTCCCACGGACTGGATAGGCTCTGGGTTGTTCGTCTGAGGCGAGCTCGATCGCTTCAGCAGCGCCGGCCGTGTGACGAGCATGGCCGTAGAGACGATTCGCGGGCCGCCGCGTGAGGCGATCGCGGGCCGCCGAGAGCCGGAAGATGAGCATGGGATCGAAGCCGGGACATAGAGGCGCCGCCCCCGTTTCGCGCCGGGCCGTGACGGGCGCGGTGGCGATCGCCACCGTGCTCGTGTCGTGCGCCTCGCCGGCCGCCGCGAGCGCCGGCGCTGGACCCGTCGCGCCACTGCCGCCCTCCGACTACGGGGTGCGCCCCGCCTGCGGGCCGCCGACCCCCGGCGACGCCGGCTGCCTCGCGCTGCAGTTGGTGCCGGAGACGGGAGCGGCGAGCGCGCACACCCATCCACTCGGGATGACGCGCGCAGCGCCGATCAAAGCGTCCTCGCCCGCCGAAGGCGGCTTCGGTCTGAGGCCGCAAGACCTGAAGAGCGCTTACTTCCCGAACGAACAGCCGGAAGCTCCCGCCGCGACGCCGCAGACGATCGCGCTCGTGGACGCTTACGACGACCCTCACGCGGAAGCCGACCTGGCGACGTTCGACCAGGAGTTCGGCCTGTCCGCCTGCACCGAAGCCAATGGCTGCTTTCTCAAGGTCAACCAGCTCGGCGCGAAGACGCCGCTGCCGTCCTCGAGCGGCGCCGAAGCCGCCGGGTGGGCGGTGGAGATCTCGACCGACATCGAGGCCGCGCACAGCATCTGCCGGAAAAACTGCCGAATCGTGCTCGTCGAGGCCGAAACGCCGTCTTTCGTGGACCTCGAAGCGGCCGAGGCGATCGCCGGTGAGCCCGTGGCCGACGGGGGGCTCGGAGCGACGGAGATATCGGACTCGTGGGGCGGTTCCGAGCAGGGCGTGAGCACCGCGGAAGACGACGCGAGCGCGTTCAACCAGCCCGGCTTGGTGATCACGGCGGCGGCCGGCGACGACGGCTATCTCGATTGGGACGCGGAAAAAGCCTCCGAACGGGGTTACGCCGACTACCCGGCCACCTCGCCGCACGTGGTCGCCGTCGGCGGCACGCATCTGACGCTGAGCAACGCCGGTGCTGCGTGGGAAGGCGAGACCGTGTGGGACGGGTACGGCGCCACCGGCGGCGGCTGCAGCACGGCGCTCGCGGCGGCGGCGTGGCAGCAGAGCGTGGCGAGCTGGTCGAAAGTCGGCTGCGGCACGAGACGCGCGGTCGCGGACGTGTCCGCCGACGGCGACCCGTATACGGGCATGGCGGTGTACGACTCGACCGGGGAATGCGAAGACGAAACAGGCGTGAAGGGCCCGTGGTGCACGATCGGCGGGACGAGCCTCGCCTCGCCGATCGTCGCCGCGATGTTCGCGCTGGCTGGCGGCGCGCACAGCGTCGAATACCCGGCGCAGACGCTGTATGAAAACGAGGTGGCGGGGCTCGGCTCGCGTCACGACATCACGACGGGGTCGAACGGCAAGTGCGCGAAGGCGTTCCAGGCCAAAGGCCTGTCCGGCTGCACCGCCACGGAAGAGGCGGCCAACTCGAGCTGCTCGGCGGAACTGAGATGCCTGGCGGGCGTCGGCTACGACGGCCCCAGCGGCGTCGGCTCTCCCGACGGGATCGGCGCGTTCCAGCCCGGCGGCGGCGAAGAAGGCAAGCGCCAGACGGAAGAAACGCAGAAGGCCGAAGAAACGCAGCGCGAAGAGGAAGCGAAGCGCAAGCAGGAAAAGGAAGCAGAAGAAAAGCGGGAGGCCGGGTCGGGCGCAGATGAAACGGGCTCCGGCGGGAGCGGGCCCGGAGGATCGGGGTCGGGTGGCTCCGGGAGCGGGCCCGGCACGAGCGGGACGGGCGGCGGCGGGACTTCGAGCACGGGAACGCCGAGCGGCGAAGCGGCGAGCGGGTCTGGCGGCGGCGGGACCGCGAGCGCCGGCGCGACGGGTACGTCCGACGCGGCGAGCGAGCTCGTGCCGGTGCTCTCGGGATTGGCGCTGACGCGCGGTGCGATCGCCGCGTTGAGCCACGCGCAGCCGCAGGCGATGCGGTTGGCGTTCGTGTTCACGCTGAGCGCGCCCGCGCGCGTTCGCGTCACGCTGGCAAGGGAGATCCGCGTGCACGGGCGGATCCGCTGGCAGGCGCTGCCGGACACGATCACGATCGCGGCGGCGAAAGGGCGCGACAGCGGGCGTCTGCGCGCCCGTGCAGCGCTCGCGCGAGGACGCTACCGGCTGACGCTCGCACCGGCGCGCGGCATCGCGCGAACGCTCGTCTTCTCGATCGGCTGAGGCGCGCCTTAGGGTCGCCTGGTCCGGCAGCGCAGGGTAGCGACGCTCAGGCTCATCCGCCGGATCGGCTGAGCCCTTTCGCCTCCTGCGAGCGCGAGCCGGCGGCCTGCAGCACGAGCTCGCCACGCTCGGTCAGGCGCCAGGCGTTGGGGGCGCCACGCGTCGAGCCCTCGCCCATGTTCGCGATCAGCTCCTCGCTGTGCAGGCGGGCGAGGAGCTTTGAGATCTGGCCCTGGTCGACGATGCCGGCCCGTTCGGCGATCTCGCGGTTGCTTGCGCCGGGGCGCTCGGCGATCTCGGTGAGGACGCGCAGTGTGCGGTAGGTGAGCCTGACGCCGGGATCCTCGATCGCGACCCCAGGCTGCGCGGACGCCGAGCGCGTGCGCGCACGGAGCTTCGGGGCGGGGCGGCGAAGCTCCCGGCGGGCGACGCTCGACCCGAGGTAGGGCAGCACGATGATGCTCATCAGCGGCCCGTACAGCTGCATCAGGGGCTGTCCGTCTTGGGCTTGCAGGCGCGTGTGGAGGACCGAGAGCACCGCGCCGACGACCCCCTCGGCGATGACGTCGCTCGGCTGCGCGCGCCCGGCGGGGCTCTCCTTGCGCCCCCGGTCGACCACCTGCCAGACCTGCTTGAGCACCGCGGCGCGCCGGCGCAGCACCTCGGTCCCACCGCCGAGCGTGTGAACCACGCACAGGCGCCCGAGGTTGGGCTCGTCTTCGAGGAAGCCGAGGAACTCCGCCAGCGCCACCCTGATCCCGTCGCGCCAGCGCGACTCGGCCGCGAAGGCGGGCGTCATCCGGGCAGCCGCGCGTTCGACGCCGAGGTCGAGCGCGGCGAGCAGGCAGGCTTCGCGATCGACGAACAGCTCGTAGAAGGTCCTCCGCGAGACGCCGGCGCGGGCGATGACGTGCGTCGCGGTGACCGTGCCGATGGGGCCGTCTCGTTCGGCGACCTCGTCGGCCAACGCCTCGAGGATCCTCGTTCGCTGCCTCTCCTCCACGCTCGTGTCGTCCCCTTGTACAAGCTTGATAGTCCCATTAGAGATTATCTTCTTAATGTCTAGTCAGCGCGCCCGAACGGGCGCCGTGACGTTCTGCGCAAACGCCGGCGATGGACATCTATTCGCCTGTGTAAAGGGGTTGCGCAGGGGCAAATCGTCTTTGCAAGCCGTCCTGCAGCAGAACCGCCACCGGACGCGTGTAGCTAGCTTGGCTGCTTCATGCCCGCGAATCCCCATCGCTTTACGCGCGCAGCCGCCGCTGTCGCGCTGGCCTGCGCCGCGACGGTCGCCGCCGGCTCCGTGGCCGTGGGCTCGAGCGCGGGCACGCTCGAAGGGCGGATCGCCGCAACGCAGGCGCGCGAAGGCGAGCTGAGCTCGGGGATCGGCAACGACACCCACCGGATCGAGGGATTCCAGGGCAGCATCGAAGACCTGCAGACGCGGCTGAGCGCGCTCGAATCCTCGCTCACGGTCGAGCGTGGCGTGCTGGCGAGCCTGCGCTCGCAGCTGAGCGCGGCGCGGACACGGCTGGACTCGCTGCAGATCCAGCTCGGGCGCGACCGCCACGTGCTCGTGGCCCAGGTGATCGCGGCGTACGAGACGCCGCCGCCGAGCATCGTCACGGTCGTAATGCAGGCCCACGGCTTCGCCGACCTGATCGAGCGCGTCGAGGATCTGCAGGCGATCTCGCGCGAAAACGCTTCGGCGACGGTGCACGTGGCGGCAGAGCAGAAGGCGGTGACCGTCGAAGCCGCGCGGCTGGCAAGGCTCGAGGCGAGCCACGCGCATGAGACGAGCGCAGTGCTCGTGCAGCGCGACGAGGTCTCTCAGCTGCACCTCGCGCTGATCGACCGCCAGCTCGAGTTCGTACGCGCGCGCGATCGCAAGAGCTCGAAGCTGGGCCCCCTGCAGGCACACAGGCATTCGCTCGAACACGAGCTGGCGAAGCTCGCGACGAGCGAACTCGCCGCCCGCGGGGTCGCCTACGCATACACGGGCCCGGTCGGCGAATTCACTGCCACGCCGCAAGGCGAATACGGCTTCTTTCAGGGCTCGGGCACCGACTACAGCGTCGGCGAGGAGCCTACGCTGGTCGCCCACCTGAACGCGCTGGGGATCGCGCTGCACCTGCATTTGATCGGCATCTCCGGCTATCGCACCCCGGAGCACTCGCTCGAGGTCGGCGGTTTCGCCAACGACCCGCACACGCGCGGCGAAGCCTCGGACACCCCCGGCGTCGAGGGCGTCCCTCAGGCGACGCTCGCCCGCTTCGGCCTGATCCGCCCGTTCCCGGGCGCCGCGGAGGCCGACCACATACAGCTATTGGGCAGTCGCTACTGAGCGAGGCACGCCTGAATAGCAGCGCGTAAAATTTTGAGTTGGCAGCAGCCGCGGGCGGCTCGGCTCTCAGGCTGCGGAAAGCTCGGTGGGCGCGCCGTAGGGCACGAGGCATTCGGGCAGCGCCACGGAGCCGTCGGCGCGCTGGCCGTTCTCGAGCAGGGCGACGAGCGTGCGCCCGACCGCGACGGCGGTGCCGTTGAGCGTGTGCAGGACTTCGTTTCCGCGCTCGCCGCGGGCGCGGATGTTGAGGCGGCGCGCCTGGTAGTCGGTCGTGTTGGAGCACGACGTCAGCTCGCGGTAGCGCGACTGGCTCGGCAGCCACGCCTCGCAGTCGTACTTCTTCGCGGCCGAGGCGCCGAGGTCGGTGACCGCGATGTTGACGACCCTGTAGGGCAGGGAGAGCTCGCCGAGGATCTCCTCCTCGATCGCGAGGATCCGCTCGTGCTCGGAGGCCGACTCCGAGGACGGGACGAAGCTGAACATCTCCACCTTGTCGAACTGGTGCACGCGGAAGATCCCGCGCGTGTCCTTGCCGGCCGCTCCAGCCTCACGGCGAAAGCAGGGCGAGAACCCCGCATAGCGCAGCGGCAGCCGTTCGCAGTCGAGGATCTCCTCGGCGTGCAGGGAGGCGAGCGCGACCTCGGAGGTGCCGACGAGGTAGAGATCGTCCGCGGGAAGCGAGTAGATCTGCTGCTCGGTGTCGGGCAGGAAGCCGGTGCCGTAGAGCGCCTGCTCGCGCACGAGCACGGGCGGAATCACCGGCTCGAAGCCATGGCCGCGCAGCTTCTCGAGCGCCCAGCGCACGAGCGCAAGCTCGAGGAACACGAGATCGCCTTTGAGATAGGCAAAGCGCGACCCGGACAGCCGCGCGGCGCGATCCATGTCGATCCGCTCGCCCGCCAGCTCGAGGTGGTCCCGCGGCTCGAATGGGGGGGCGGCGATCTCCCCCACCTCGCGCACGAGCTCATCCTCGGGCCCGGGCGCGGCGGTCGGATCGGGCAGGTTCGGCAGCGGCACGAGCGCTGTTTGAAGCTCCTCTTCGACGACGGCCAGCTCGCGCTCGAGCTCCTTCGCGCGCGTGGCGACCTCGCGCATCGCCGCGATCTCCTCCTCGCGCTCGCCCGGGTCCGTCGCCCCCTGGATGCGTGCGTTGGCCGCGTTCTGCTCGGCGCGCAGCCCCTCGAGCTCGGGCAGCAGCGCACGGCGCCGCCCGTCCAGCTCGATCACCCGATCGAGACCACCGGCGACCTCGGCCCCGCGCCGCAACAGCGCAGCGCGCACCCCATCGGGGCTGTCACGGATCAGCTTGAGGTCAATCAAGTCTGGGAGCCTACCCATCCCCGGTCGCCCAAATGAGCAACTCCAAAACCGTGGTCAGGCCAAAGCAGGTCCGGAATCTCTTGCCGGCCGGCCCGCGAAGCTGGTATTCCCGGCCGGCAAGAGATTCCCGGAGCCTGTGTCGGCCCCACAACCGACCCTGTTTCCAAAGCCTATTTAGTAGACAGCGTGATGTTCACAGACGGCACGTGCTGCGCCTGGCGCCCTGAATACTCGGCAAGGAACGCGGCGACGTCGCGGGCGTCGTCGCCGAGGACGATGTTCTCGGGCATGATCGCGCCGGAGAAGCCGCCGTTGCGGATCGCGTAGAGGACCTGTTCGGGGTCCTCCTTGCGGTTGTTGAAGTTCGGCCCGTTCGTGCGCACGCGGTTCTTGATCGAGGAGGCCGACCCCTCGGCGCCGACGACCGACAGCGTGTGACAGCCAGAGCAGTGGTCGCGGAAGAGGACGGCGCCGCGGTAGTAGGGGCTGGTCTTGGCGATCGAGATGCCCTGCGAGCCGCAGGCGCCGAAGACGACGGCGCAGGCGAGCAGGATCAGCGTCGTGGCGGCGAGCTTCATGCGCCGAGAATATATAGCCCCGCTCAGAGGCCGTGCCTCCTCAGAGGCCGGGGCCGCCTTGCGGCCGAGCCGGACTCCACCCCGCGCAAGCGCCGATCAGAAGCCGTGCGCGGTCGAGGCCGCGCGCAGCGCGAGGAAGACGACGACGAGCGCGGAGAGCGTCATGACACCCATCTCGCGCGCGAGGATCGCCGCGACGAGAACCTGCTGCTCGGACTCGGGGAGCGCGCCGACGGCCTGCGCATCGGGGAGATCGCGGTGGTCGAGGATCGTCTGGGCGGAGGCGACACGCAGCTGCTCGGCGACGAAGGCGACGGCGAGCGGGAGCAGGGCGTAGAGATAGAAGAGGTGTTCCCGCGAGTAGTGGCCGGCGGCGGCGAGCGAGCCGACGGCGATCGCGAGCGCGAGGGCCGAGCCCTGGCCGACGCGCAGCATGATCCAGAAGGCCTGGGAGGCTTCGCCGCGGAGCCAGCGCAGGGCGCCGAGCAGGGTCGGGAGCGCGTTGAAGGCGGCGACCGCGAGCGTGCCGGCGACGACAGCAGCGGTCAACGGACCGTTCCTCGCGGTCCTCGCTCGCGCGCGCACACGCACGCGCGCACGCGCGCGCACGCAATGCAACCTTTTGAGAAAGGCATTGAAGAAGCCGGCCGCAGGCACGCGCCGCCCCTCGCCCGACATATCGAGCCGATTGCCACTATGTAACACCTTGCCACAAGCGGTGATATAACAGCCGACGGTGCTGCGCAGCTATCTCCCGGCGATCGTCTTCCTCTTTCTCGGCGGCGCCGTCGGCGTGGCGTTCGCGGTGCTGAACACGTATATCGGCCCGCGCCGCGCGGCCCGGCACAAGCAGGACCCGTACGAGTGCGGGCTGCCGTCGGAGGTCAGGCAGGGGATGCGGTTCGGGATCAGCTTCTACCTGATGGCGATGCTGTTCATCCTGTTCGACATCGAGGTGGTCTTCCTGTACCCGATCGCGATCGAGCTGCGCGCGTACGGGAGCTATGCGCTGGCCGAGACGATCACGTTCATCGTGCTGCTGTTCGTCGCGCTCGTATACGTCTGGAGAAGGGGGGCGCTCGAGTGGAGGTGAAACGCGAGCGGCTGGGACCGGCGAGCAAAGGCAAGGACCGGCCGGCCGGGCGCGCCGACCTGCGCGTGAGCGGACTGAACGCGCACCAGCTGCTGCGCGGAGGAGAGATCGAAGGCGCGAACCAGCCGGCGCACCTGGAGGGCGAGGAGCTCGAGCGCTACGTGCAGGAACGGGTGATGACGACGACCGTCGAGAAGGCGGTCGCGTGGGCGCGGTCGAACTCGTTCTTCCCGCTGGGGTTCGGGCTGGCGTGCTGCGCGATGGAGCAGTTCCAGGCGGCGGGTCCGCGGATGGACATCGCGCGCTTCGGCTGGGAGGCGTTCCGCGCGAGCCCGCGCCAGTCGGACCTGATCATCCTGGCGGGGAGGGTGTCGATCAAGATGGCGCCGATCATCCGCCGGCTGTACGACCAGATGCTCGAGCCGAAGTGGGCGATCTCGATGGGGGCGTGCTGCAGCTCGATGGGCGTGTTCAACAACTACGCGCTCGTGCCGGCGGACAAGTTCATGCCGATCGACGTGCACGTGCCAGGCTGCCCGCCGCGCCCGGAGGCGCTGATGCACGGCGTGCTGAAGCTGCGCAAGCTGGTGCAGGACGACCCGGATGTGGGCTGGCGCGAGCGCTACGACGCGGTCGGCACCGAGGAGAGTCCGCCAGATGCCTGACGCCACGGGCTTGGAGCTGCTCGCCCAGGAGCTTGGGGACGCGGCGATCGAGACCGTGTACTTTCGCGAGCGGGCGAGCATCGTGGTCGACCCGGCGCGGATTCGCGAGGTGCTAAGGACGCTGCGCGGCAAGGGGTACGGGTTCCTGGCGAGCTTGCACGGCGTCGACCACTACCCGGAGGAGCCACGGCTGGGCGTGGTGTACGAGCTGCTGGACATGGCGCGGGTAGACCGGGTCGCGGTCAAGCTGCGCGTGGGGGTCGGCGCGCCAAGAGTCGAGTCGGTGACAGCGGACTGGCCGACGGCCAACCATCAGGAGCGCGAGGTGTATGACATGTTCGGGGTCGTGTTCGAGGGCCATCCCGACCTGCGCAGGATCCTGATGCCGGAGGACTACGAGGGCCACCCCCAGCGGCGCGACTTCCCGATCGGCGGGGAACCCGTGATCTTCACGCGCGACGAGACGAAATGGCTCGAGGCGCGCGTGACGGGTGAGGGCGCAGATGCGGCCGCGGCGACCGGGGACCGGGCATGACCGAGCATGCCACCACCGCGACGGGACCTGCGGCATGACCGAGACCCCGATCAGCGCGACGGGACTTGCATCATGACCGAGACCCCGACGATCTCCGAGTACCGCCGACAGGAGGAGAGCATCACGCTCTCCCCGGTCGAGCGTCCGGACGGGTCGGCCGGCGAGGAGTCGAGCGAAGAGCTGCTGACGCTCAACTTCGGGCCGCACCACCCGGCGACGCACGGCGTGCTGCGCCTGCTGGTGACGCTGCAGGGCGAGGTCGTGCGCGACCTGAAACCGATCATCGGGTACGTGCACACGGGGATCGAGAAGACCGCCGAGGACAAGGCCTACTGGAAGGTGATCCCCGTCGTCGAGCGGATGGACTACCTGTCGTACTACTTCAACGCGATGGCATATTGCGGCGCGGTCGAGACGCTCGTCGAGGTCGAGGTTCCGAAGCGCGCGCAGTACCTGCGCGTGATCCACCTCGAGTTGAACCGGATCGCCTCGCATCTGATCTGGCTCGGCACGAGCGTGCTCGATCTCGGCGCGACGTCGATCTTCCTGTACTGCCTGCGCGAGCGCGAGCTGATCCTCGACCTGTTCGAGATGTCCTCCGGCGCGCGCATGCACACGCGCTACATCCAGGTCGGGGGCGTGATCGAGGACATCCCGACAGGGTTCGCGGCGAAGCTGCGCGAGTTCCTGAAGATCATGCCCAAGCGGGCCGACGAGTACGGCGCGATCCTGAACGCGAACGAGATCGTGCTGCAGCGGTTGCGTGGCGTCTGCCCGCTGGACGCGGAGACGCTGCTGGGGCTGGGCGTGACCGGGCCGCTGCTGCGCGCGGCGGGCAACCCGTGGGACCTGCGCAAGGCCGCGCCGTACAGCTCATACGACCACTTCCAGTTCAAGATCCCGGTCGGCACGGTGGGTGACAACTACGACCGCTTCGCGGTGCGCCTGGCGGAGATCTACGAGTCGGTGAAGATCATCGAACAGGCGCTCGAGGGGCTGCCGGAGGGGCCGCACATCACCGAGGACCGCAAGGTCGCGCTGCCGCCCCGGCACGAGCTGGCGACGTCGATGGAGGCCCTGATCCACCATTTCAAGCTCGTGACGGAGGGGTTCCGGGTGCCGCCGGGAGAGGCGTACAACCCGATCGAGTCGCCGCGCGGCGAGCTCGGATGCTACGTGCGCTCGGACGGCAGCTCGAAGCCGGCGAGGGTGCACATGCGCGACCCAAGCTTCGTCAACCTGCAGGCGCTGGGGCCGATGACCGAGGGTGCCTACATCGCGGACATGATCGCGACCACCGCGATGCTGGATCCGATTCTCGGAGGGATAGATAGATGACATCGACCCCCCGCATGCGC